>PADC01000007.1 GCA_002700385.1 Cycloclasticus sp. | reverse complement strand
GCAGGCCCGGCAGGTGTATCGGCGGCGGACCACCCAGAGAGTGACCCGCTTGCCGTGGATGGGCAGATCACGATAGGGAACGTCACGCTTGCCGAACCGCACGAACTCACCCTGCACGCCGCACCCCTCGCAGGCTACTGGTGTAGGTGCTTCAAGCCGAAAATGTATGTCTTCATTCTGCTCATCAGAATCCACCAACTGGTACCCAGGAAGGCTTAACGAATTAATCATCTCCCGCCTTGATCAGAAAAACAGGTAGGTGGCGTAACCGGCAATCATCGCCATAGCAAAAATGACTGCTAAAAACGCCGCTAAAAGCTTCAGCGTGAACAAAGAGCGCAACAGAATGAGCTCAGTCAGGCTGGCTCCGGCACTGCCGATGATCAACGCTAGCACCGTCCCGGCACCCACGCCTTGGGCCATCAGAGCCGCTGCCAGAGGTATGACGGCTTCAGCGCGAATATACAACGGCACGCCGATGACAGCGGCAACTGGAATGGCAAAGGGATTATCTGGGCCTGCATACTGCTCCAATAAGTCAGTGGGCATGAAACCATAGACCACGCTGCCAATCGCAATACCGATGAGCAGGTAAGGCAACACATCGATAAAGTCCGACCAAGCTTCCCGCCACACACCACTGTACTTCCCTTCTTTCTTAACCGTGACAGTGGGTTGACTGTCACAGCATTCGCTAGACGTAGAGACTGTTGTCTTCCTATCAGCCCCGCAAGAAGCCGTCTTCGGAGTGGTGTCGCAGCTGTTGGTGCCGCAACTCGATGCGGTCGATGTAGCACTGCACGGGCTTGCTGATGAACTACATCCACTGCTCTCTTGTGTCGCCGTCCGGCGCACATAACGCTCGAAGCCAAGCGTGTGAAGCAGCCATCCGGCACCTACCGCGACCACCAAAGCGGCGAGCACATAGATAGCAGTAAGTGTCCATCCAAACGTGGCAACCAGCAGGCCGACGACGATAGGATTCAGCAACGGAGATGAGAAAAGAAACACCATCATCGGCCCAAAACCGGCCCGTGCCCGAATCAACCCTTTCAACATGGGGATAGTCGAGCAACTACAGAAGGGCGTTATAGCTCCTAAACCAGCAGCAAGAAAATAGCCTCGCTTCCCACTGGAAGTCAGTAACGCTTCCACCTTGGATGGTGGGATGTGACGTTGAAGAACTCCGACCAGCAAGCTAATGCCAATGAATAAAACCGATAGCTCGATAGCGAGAAAGGCGAACATGCCTAGAGCGTCTTGGAGTTGAGGTGACATTCAATATTACTCCTATATTTCTAGTTTTATCGAAATGATGTACGCAGCCTACTTGCGTTTATCCGACCTGTCAACTATAATTCTAGAAACATCGAATTATTGGGGCGTGCTATGGATCACGAAAAGGTTGCAGCCAGCTTAGCTGAGCTAGGGAATAGTCACCGACTGTCCGTGTTCCGCTTTCTGGTCAAAGCTGGCCATGATGGGGCTTCGGTCGGAGATATCCAGAAGGGGCTGGGTATTCCTGCTTCGACGCTATCACATCACCTTGCGCGCATGGCCAAGGTAGGGCTGATCCGGCAGGAGAAACATAGCCGCACGATTGTCTGTATATCCGAGTATGGGCACCTAGAGAATTTGATCGGTTTCTTACAAGAGGAATGTTGTGCAGGTGTTCGGATTGCGCATGAACCAGAACCGCTTTGACGCTTGCCCAGCTCTCGCTGTCCTCCCTAGTCAGCATCGCTATGAAGACTCAGGCGAAGGTGGAAACAGAAAATTGGCAGTAGAGTAGGCTGAAGAGGATCAATCAGATAATCCGCTGAGAAAGATTTTCTTCTTTACATCTTTGGCATTTTATCAACCAGAAATTCCGGATACCCAAGTTTAATAGGTCTCGTGTGTCATTTCCAGCGAGAACAATGGGTTGAAATTGTGCGATTTGAGCTGCTGAGAATCGCAACAAGTCGAAAGTCGAGTACGTTTTTGGTGTCATGACGGATCAGTTTGGTCGCAGTATCCTAGTAGGCGTCTATGGTTTAGAGCTTCTCTAACCTTAAGCGGCGGGATTTGCCTTGAAAGGCATGTCCTACAGCAAAAACCTCAAAGCGCTGCTAAAATCTGTACACGATACCAAACCTGCTTTCGAATTTCATAAAGATTGCCCTCCAGCTACGTGTTTTGGGCGGCCCGATTCGCAATCCGAAGGCAATGGACTTACACAGCGGCAAAACGCTCATTGATATTCAGCGCTAACGATCCAAACCCGATAGACGCATTTTTCGATAAAAAGTTGCCCGACTAATTCCTAAACTGCGAGCAGCTGCAGACACGTTTCCATCGTGTTTCCGCAGAGCTACGATGATAGCTTGTTTATTTTGGTCGGCTAAGGTTTGTGCCGCTGGCGACAAAATCGCTTGGTTACGCAGCGCCGATGGAAGATGGTTAAGTTCAATGCAATCATCTTCTGCTAACGCAACGCCCAACTTAAGTGCCTGCTGCAGTTCTCTAATATTTCCCGGCCAGTTGTAAGCATGAAGCGCTGCATGAGCCGCAGGGGAGAGCGTAGGTGGCGCACTTGGTGCGGCGGCTTCCCGTAGAATCTCGTCAATCAATTTCTCTAGATCAGGGCGATCGCGCAAGGGCGGTAGAGTGAGTTGAAGGCCATTGATACGGTAATACAAGTCTTCCCGAAATAGCCCCTTCTGAATTTGTTCGTGTAACGAGCGATGGGTGGCGCATACTAATGAAAATGAAACTGCTCGAGCGCGGCTACTCCCAAGACGCGTCACTTCCCGATCCTGTAGAGCGCGTAGCAATCTGGATTGCATGTCCAGCGGCATATCTCCAATTTCGTCGAGGAATAATGTTCCTTCACTAGCTAGTTCAATTTTTCCCGCCATGCCGCCACGACGAGCGCCGGTAAAAGCTCCGTCCTCATAGCCGAAAAGTTCAGATTCAATTAAGGTTTCTGGAATTGATGCGCAGTTCACCCCCACAAAGTTGCCTCTACCTAGCGGGCCGTTTCGATGTAGCCAGCGTGCCAATACGTCTTTGCCTGTACCGGTTTCACCATTAATCAATACAGGTACATCGCCACAAAACGCCTTCAGAGCACGTTGATATAACGGGGAAATTAATTCTGCATTAGAGCCAACATGTTTAATCGAGGCTGTTTGGTGGTGTGGGATCACCGTACGCGCAGATTGTAGTTCGGCGCGTACGTATAATTGACTGCCATCCTTAAATTGCAAAGCTACAGGCTCTCTTGCGGCTCGTTGTAAATGTATTCCGTTAGTCGTAAATAGATTTTCGAGTGTTACGGGCATCCCTTCACTTTCCAAATTACTGATATTCAGTAATTGACGGGCGGCGGGGTTAGCACCCAGAAGTTGCCCCTGCCGGTCAAAATGAAGTAAGCCACGAACGGGCGAATTTGTTAATTCAGGAGTGTAGTGAACAGCTAGACGGACTTCGCCTTTCAGGTCCTCAACCATACGGTTTTCTATGGTGCGAACCACTAGGGCTAAGGTTTCCAAAATGTTTATATTCCTGTTTTGCCTATCATCGTGACGAGACGCGTTGAGTACGCCTGCCAGAGTGCCGTCTGGGAAGAAAGTGGGCACCGCAGCGCAACTGAAATTACGCGCCTCTTCCAAAAAATGCTCGCCGCCTCTGACAATATAAGGGCGCTGTTCTGTGAGCGCGCATCCTGGAGCGGTGGTCCCTGTGGCCGTTTCATTGAGGTTAAGTCCTACACGCAATGCGCGAGCTTGCTCGTCACCGGCCCGCTCACCTCGAAAGGAACGAATAACACGACCCTGAACCTCGATAAAAGCCAATACCCAGTCCGTGCCTCCAAAGACTTTGAGTAAGTGATCCATGTCTTTGTTGATGTAGCGCAATATTGCTTCTCGTTGCTCGCTCAATTCTCGCAATTCCTGACGTGAAACGGAGCAGAACAAGCGTTTATCAGAAGGGGTCAGTCCGCTTTCCCGGGAACGATGCCAAGAACGAACTACTTCTCCCCGTACCCAGTGAGGTGGCACTTCCCGACCTTCTTCAAATAATTGCCGCGCTTCGAGAAGTTGGTGGTCAAGCTGTAAGCCGGTTGTGTTCATCATTGTCTCCGACAAGTGTTTTATTCTTAGACGATCGGTTGAGAAGAGGCTGTATCAATACGATACAGCTTGATTTAAATAGTTAAATTCAATTCGTGGGAGTTGCCTATAAATATTTGATTTAATTATATTTTATTTCTTTTTGATATATGTCCAATTGTATGGCACGGAGCGTGCTTTTAATGGCTGTTACCAACCATACCAATAAGGATAAACAATGACAAATAGAAAGCATTGCTCGCAACTTCTCTCCATCGCGCTCGTGGCGTCGATTACATCACATGTAGAATTTGCGGCCGCAGTAGACGTGGATGCGGGCGATTATACCGCCTTGCCAGCGGGTACAAATCTCGCTATGCTTACTATCAGGACGCCACTCGTGACGCACTTTATAGCAGCGGGGATAAGCAGCCGATAGATGCTGGTTTGGATTCGCGTGTCGGTATTCTACGCGGTGTACACTTTACCGAGATTGGGGGTTATATCGTCGATCCGCAATTTCTTCTGCCCTTTGGTGAGCTTGAGGCAAAAGATGACCTCAGCGCATTAGGGGACGCAAAGGGGTTCGGTGACTTAATTCTTGCGGCCACTGTTTGGCTAGTAAATCAGCCGGAAAGTAGCACCTACTTTGGTATTACCCCTTTTGTGTACGTCCCTACCGGAGATTATAAGCACGATGATGCTCTCAATCTCGGAGAGAATCGTTGGAAGTTTGTTCTGCAGGGCGGCTATATCACCGGTCTTAGCGATAAATGGACTTTAGATCTAATCGGTGACGTCACCCTGTATGGCGAGAATGATGAGTTCGGCGCTAGCAAAGCCACGATGAAACAGGATCCATCAGTTCAGCTTCAAGGTTTCCTTAGATATCAGTTGGCAGCGGATTGGGATTTGCGAGGTGGTCTATCTCACACCTTTGGTGGTGAAACCGAAGTAGGCGGAGTCAATCAAGATGACCGAATCAAAACGAGTAAGTTTACGCTGGGTACCAGTTGGTTTGTAACGCCCACTCTTCAATTTATCGTCAATTACGGCAGAGATATCGAAGTAGAAAATGGGTTCGAAGAACAGCACCGTCTGAACCTGAGAGTACTGAAAATATTATAAATACTAATCGTGGCGCTAGACTTCTGACAAAGGCCTAGGATGCGCGAAAAAAATAATATATAGCTGAAACAACAAGGAAATTCTCATGTATCCGTTACCTAGAAAAATTGCAAGCTGGCACTCAGCATTGGCTCTGGTCGCGCTGGTTCTCACTCCCTCGATGGCTTTGGCAGGCAAGGTAGATGAGCAAACTTATGTCAGTGTGAAGAAAATTAATGACAACCGAAAAGTTGGGCATGATTGGCCTGCACACGGCTTCGATTATCAAGAAACACGCTTCAGCCCGCTCGATCAAATTAATGACAAGAATGTCAGTAAACTCCGCCTTGCGTGGACGTATGACCTGAAATCCAAGCGGGGTATACAAGCCACCCCTATTGTGGTCGATGGCGTAATGTATGTGTCTGCTTCGTGGAGCATCGTGCATGCCATTGATACACGTACTGGTAAAAATCTGTGGACTTTCGATCCGAAAGTTCCGAGTGAAACCGCGAGGATTGCCTGTTGTGATGTGGTTAACCGGGGAGTCGCGGTATCTGATGGAAAAGTATACGCCACTACTCTTGATGGCCGCCTGATTGCGCTTGACGCCAAAACTGGCAAAGAAATTTGGTCGCAAAACACTATTATTGATACTTCGCGCGCCTACACCATTACCGGCGCACCGCGGGTGATTAAAGGTAAGGTGATTATCGGCAATGGCGGCGCGGAATTTGGTGTCCGCGGATATATTACTGCCTATGATGCACAGACCGGTAAACAAGCTTGGCGTTGGTTCACAGTTCCTGGCGATCCATCAAAACCATTTGAAAATGAAGCTATGAAGGTCGCCGCCAAAACTTGGGACCCAAGCGGTAAGTATTGGGAAACGGGTGGTGGCGGTACCGTGTGGAACAGTATGGTGTTCGACCCTGAGTTGGACCTGATGTACATAGGTACTGGAAACGGTTCACCATGGCCGCACTCTAAACGTAGCCCTGCTGGTGGCGACAATCTCTATCTCGGATCCATCGTCGCGCTGAATCCAGATACCGGCGAATATGTTTGGCATTATCAAGAAACGCCCGCGGACAACTGGGATTACACCTCGACTCAGGATTTGATTCTGGCCGATTTAAAAATCAAAGGTAAGCTCCGCAAAGTTGTTTTACATGCACCCAAGAATGGCTTCTTCTTCGTCGTTGACCGTGTCACTGGCGAGTTTATTTCAGCTAATAATTTCGTTGATGTAAATTGGGCGACGGGTTACGACAAAAATGGTCGCCCCATCGAAATTCCTGGTGTTCGCAGTACAGACAAAGCCTTTGACATCGTGCCCGGCCCATTTGGTGGGCATAACTGGCACTCCATGTCGTTTAGCCCTAACACCGGCTTAGCCTATTTTCCAGCGCAGAACGTACCTTTTAACATGGCGGTGGATCATGACTGGAAAGGCTATGGCAGCAATAAGCCCGGGCAGCCCATGAGCGGTGTAGGCTGGAACACCGCAACCAAAATCAATAGCGTGCCGCCAAAAGTAAAAGCGTTTGGACGATTGGTTGCCTGGGATCCGATCAAGCAGCGTGAAGCGTGGAGCTATGAGCATGTTTCACCCTGGAATGGGGGCGCCTTGTCTACTGCTGGCAATTTAGTTTTCGAAGGTACAGCCGATGGCCGTTTCATGGCATTTGATGCGAAAAGAGGCAGCGTTTTGTGGGAATCCCCAATGGCCACAGGCGTTATCGCGGCACCAATCACCTATCAGGTCGACGGCGTGCAATATATTGCTATCGCCGCTGGGTGGGGGGGAGTTTACGGGCAGTCTCAACGTGCGACAGATAGTAGCGCCAATCCCGGCACCGTGTACATTTTTGCTCTCGAAGGGAAAAATGATTTAACGGTTCAGCCTTCTCCGAAGGCTGAGCAAACATTGGTAGAAGGCGTGCCTTACGACCCTGAACTGGTTGGCGAAGGTACCGCGCTTTACGTGAGTAACTGTGTTTTCTGCCACGGTGTACCTGGTGTTGATCCTGGCGGCAACATACCAAACTTGGGCTATGTCGACGAAAGTTTCATCCGCAATTTGGATAAGTTCGTCCTTTCTGGTCCGTTCACCTCACTTGGGATGCCCGATTTCACAGGCAAGCTCAGTAAAGATGATGTGGAGAAAATTAAGGCTTTTATTATGAGTACCGCCGACGCCGTGCGTGGCAGTAAATAAGTATGGAGAACGCTATGACCAATTTTAGAGACATTGAAGGCCTGTTGGACGAGCGTACCCTCCGCTTCCTAGGGGTAGGGGGCCACGAGCATCGTATGCTGATTGGCGAGAATTGGATTGATGCTCAGGATGGCGCTCGGATTGACATCATTAATCCAGCTACAGAACAGAAGCTGGGCAGCATTCCGGCCGCGTCAGCGGATGACGTAAATACTGCCGTCAATACCGCGAGAGCCGCATTCGATAGTGGCTCTTGGGCGCGCGCGCGACCGGCTGACCGCGAGCGACTGTTACTTAAACTGGCGGATTTAATGGAGCGCGACGCCTTAGTGCTAGCGCAACTTGAATCTATTGATAACGGCAAGTCTGCCCAGATTGCAGAATCGGTGGACGTCACTCTGGCGATTGGCTTTTTTCGTTATATGGCGGGTTGGGCAACCAAAATTGAAGGTGGCACCCACACTGTCTCTGCACTCGCCGCGCCACGCGAAGCGGAGTTTTCTGCTTTTACCTACCGCGAGCCTGTCGGCGTTGTTGCAGCAATTGTTCCGTGGAATTTTCCATTGTTGATTACAAGCTGGAAGCTTGGCCCAGCACTCGCGGCCGGTTGCACTGTGGTGCTTAAGCCCGCAGAGCAAACTTCACTTTCTGCGCTGTATTTGGGTAGATTGATTCAGGAAGCGGGTTTCCCCGCAGGTGTTGTCAATATCGTCACCGGTGATGGTTCCAATACTGGCGAAGCACTGATCCGTCATCCCGGTATCAACAAAATCAGCTTCACAGGCTCAACAAAAGTCGGGCAGTTGATCGGTCGTGCTGCCATGGACAATATGGCGCGAGTGACGCTTGAGCTCGGCGGCAAATCACCAGTAGTTATCCTTGAAGACTATGACCCCGAGCAAGCTGCTGCCCAAGCCGCCCAGGCGATATTTTTCAATCACGGCCAAGTGTGTTCGGCGGGCTCTCGTTTGTACGTCCATAAAAGCAAGTACGACAGTGTCGTTGGTCAATTGGCAAACTTGGCCGATACCATCAAGCTGGGTCACGGGCTGGATCCCGCACATCAAATGGGTCCGTTGGTTTCCAAGCGGCAGATGGATCGAGTTTGTGGATATATCAATATCGGTCAAGAATCCGGCGCGGAGCGGATTACCACCGCAAACAGCACACCGGAGCGCGGCTACTTTGTGCAGCCAACGGTGTTTGCCAGTACCAATGATAAGCTGGAAATAGTTCGCGAAGAAATTTTCGGCCCGGTGGTGGTCGCTATGCCCTACGACGACCTCGACGATGTTGTTCGGCGTGCGAATGATACGCCTTACGGCCTAGCAGCGAGTATCTGGTCTAACGATCTTTCGCGTGTCCACAAACTCGTCCCTCGTTTGAAGGCCGGCAGTGTGTGGGTGAATTGCCACAATATGCTGGATGCCGCAATACCGTTTGGTGGCTACAAGATGTCTGGCTTTGGTCGAGACATGGGGCGTCAATCATTGGATGCTTATCTAGAGACCAAGTCAGTAGTTATGGCTTTGTAAACTTGCCTTTTGTGGGTTTCAAGTTCATTAGTTTTCTTTACGCGAATATTTATAATCAAGGAACATCAATGACGCTTTCTTATACTCAGGGGTCAACTTTGACTCCCTTGTTGGAAAAGACAATTGGCGAGGCATTTGAAGATACCGTTCAGAGGTATGGAAGTTGCCTCGCACTGGTTGATCGCCACCAGAGGCTACGGTTTACCTGGGCGGAGCTGGGACAGCAGGTTAACGATTATGCTCGTGCAATGATGGCCCTGGGCATCAATCCCGGAGATCGGGTTGGTATTTGGGCACCAAATTGTACAGAGTGGTGCATCGCCCAATTCGCCACGGCAAAAATCGGCGCTATTCTCGTTACGATAAATCCCGCCTATCGCCTAGAGGATCTGCGATATGCACTTAAGCAGTCGGGCTGCAAGTGGCTTATTTGTGCCGATAAATTCAAAACCTCTGACTACCACCAGATCATACTTGAGCTGATATCAACAGCTGCCACAAGTGAAGTGGGTGAAGTAAACGACAAAAACGCGCCTCAATTGCGGGGTTTGATTAGTCTGTCCGAGAATCCACCAGCAGGATTTCTATCGTGGCCGGATTTAGCTACACGTGCTGAGGGAGTCTCCTATCAGGCCTTATACGAACGGGAAGCTTCCCTGGACGCCAATGACCCAATAAATATTCAGTACACATCAGGTACCACTGGCTTTCCAAAAGGTGCAACACTCAGCCATCGAAATATTCTTAACAATGGTTATTTTGTCGGTCAAAGTCTGAGCTTGACAGAAATCGATCGTTTGATCATTCCAGTGCCGTTATACCATTGCTTCGGTATGGTGCTGGGCAACCTGGCTTGTATCACCCATGGTTCTGCCATGATTTATCCCGGCCCTGGGTTTGACCCGGAAGTCACGCTCCAAACGGTAAGTGATGAAGGGGGCACCGCTCTTTATGGCGTCCCAACAATGTTCATCGCTGAGCTCGCACATCCGGAGCTCGACAAGTTCAATCTCTCAACATTGCGGACAGGGGTCATGGCCGGCGCCAACTGTCCAGTCGAAGTGATGACCAAGGTCATTGAAAAGATGCACATGGCTGAAGTCCAGATTGCTTACGGTATGACGGAGACCAGCCCTATCTCGACCCAAACGGGCGCAAACGATGAGTTGGAGCGTCGCATTAGCACGGTGGGCCTCACCCAGCCACATCTGGAAACCAAGATTATTAACCGGGAGGGTGAAACGGTCAGCCGGGGTGAAGTTGGGGAGCTATGTACCCGAGGGTACTCCGTGATGCTAGGCTATTGGGAAAACCCTTCGGCCACAGCGGAAGCGATCGACAATAATGGCTGGATGCACAGCGGCGATCTCGCGGTCATGGATGATGAGGGTTTTATCTCTATTGTTGGGCGGGCGAAGGACATGATTATCCGCGGCGGCGAGAATATCTCGCCCCGTGAAATCGAGGAATTCCTTTATACCCACCCCGGCGTAGAGGACGCTCAGGTAATTGGTATTTCTGACAAGCAATACGGCGAAGTCGTAGTCGCATGGGTCAAGCCAAAGGCTGGCGCCACGCTGGATGAAAACGAGCTGCGGAGCTACTGCCAAGGCAACATTGCCTATTTCAAAGTGCCGAAATGGTTCCGTTTCGTGGACGAGTTTCCAATGACTGTAACTGGGAAAATTCAGAAGTACCGCCTAAGGGAAATTAGTGAAAGGAGCATAGAGGAGCATGGCAGGGCGTGACGTTGTCCGATATGCGTACTCATTATCATCCATACCACGCAGACCAAATCGGCAAGCTCTAAATCTACTTGACGGTTCTCCGTCTTGCTTGGTTCAGCAGAACGCCATGCTTTTAGGCTACGACCGAATTACTGGCTTGGAAATAATACTGAGTCAGTAATGGTATTGATAAGTGTTCTTCACTGGTGTTGATTTTTTGCTTATGGCAGCTTTTCTGATGAATAGCGGAATAACCGAGGAAAGTAAGTTAGCAGACGCCAAAAATCTTTTAGTAAGCAGGCCCTCTTAAATCCTATTCGAGATATACCCGTGACTATAATAAATAGACAGGGCGTGGTAAAACGCGCTAAGAATACAGTATTGCTTTGGGACTTTATTGTAGCGGTTTCGTTAGCAAGTTCTACTATGGCCTTTACTGAGGAGTCAGGAAATAGTGCTCTCACCCCAATCCTCAGATTGGAAACAATGTCCGTTACCGGAAGCCGTATCGGTCGAGTGCTGGGCGAAGACAGCGAAGCGATTTCTGTCATAGGGGGTGAGGACATTGAGCTTATCGGTCCCTCACACATTAACGAAGTACTGAATAACGTTCCGGGTGTTTGGCTCAGCCGAGGCAATGGCCAGGAACACCTCACCGCCATTCGTTCGGCGGTACTGACTGGCCCTGGCAGCTGCGGCACATTTTACTTTGCAGAAGATGGAATTCCCCTCCGCGGCCACGGCTTTTGCAATGTTAATGCTTTGTTTGATACCAATAGCGAGCAAGCGGGGCAGATCGAAGTACTGCGCGGACCCGGCACTGTGGTGCATGGCTCAAATGCAGTGAACGGTATAATTAACGTAATTAGCCAGGCACCTCCCGAGCAGAGCGAATCCCGCATATCAATCGAGGGAGGCCCCCACGACTATCGTAGATTGAAGCTGCAAAATGGGGGTATACGGATTTAATGGTTGATGGGGCACCTTTACCCCACCAACCTGATACCATTATCAGATGGTTGATAGATCGACTCCGTAGTTGAGTTCCTCTGCGAAGTCCGGCAGTCCGTAACCGATGGTTTTCTTGTAGAAAGGAGAGACCTTCGCAGT
>PADC01000006.1 GCA_002700385.1 Cycloclasticus sp. | reverse complement strand
GGGTATGGCTGTTCGCCATTTAAAGTGGTACGCGAGCTGGGTTTAGAACGTCGTGAGACAGTTCGGTCCCTATCTGCCGTGGGCGTTTGAGAATTGAGGAAAGCTGCTCCTAGTACGAGAGGACCGGAGTGGACGAACCTCTGGTGTTCCGGTTGTCACGCCAGTGGCATTGCCGGGTAGCTACGTTCGGACGGGATAAGCGCTGAAAGCATCTAAGCGCGAAGCCTCTTCCAAGATTAATTCTCACTGATTCTTTAAGAATCCTGAAGGGCCCTTGAAGACTACAAGGTTGATAGGCACGGTGTGGAAGCGCAGTAATGTGTGAAGCTAACGTGTACTAATTGCCCGTGAGGCTTGACCATATAACACCCAAAAGGGTTGTTAGTAATAACCTATGAATTGAATGTACAATTTTCTAAATGTTTGCAGAGTTTACTCTGATGCCGATTTGCCTGGTGGCAATAGCGAGCGTGTACCACCCGATTCCATTCCGACCTCGGAAGTGAAACCGCTTAGCGCCGATGATAGTGTGGCAGTAGCCATGTGAAAGTAGGGAACTGCCAGGCTTTTACAATAAAAAACCCGCCTTTGGCGGGTTTTTTTTTGCATGATGATTATTATCTAATTCATGTTAGAATTTAAAGTGACAGTTCATTCGTTGTTCAGTCAGTATTTTTAATAATAAACATCATAATCATTACAAATTTTAAGAGGAGTTTTAAATGAGAACAATTTTGTTTGTTTTTTCTTTTTTGTTTGCTTTTGAGGTGTATGCGCATGGAGATGCACAACCACAAGCGGTCGATACGAGCGGACTAGAATCACTTGGGGATGAATGGCTTGAAACTAACCCGTATTCTGGTAATGAACAAGCGATTAAAATTGGTGAAGCAGGCTATACGTCTAATTGTGCTCGTTGCCATGGTCTAGGTGCTGTTTCAGGTGGTATATCCCCAGATCTACGCGAACTGGAATCTGGTGAAGAGGGTGATGAATGGTTTATGTACAGAGTGAGGAGTGGTGCGATACGAAATGGAGTGACCTATATGCCGCCATTTGAGGGCCTTATAAACCAAGAGGCTATGTGGGCCATCCGATCATGGATTGAAACTATTCCTGCTGATTAATCGATGAAGAACTTAATCTTTATTATTTTATTGCTCCTTTTTCCTCCGCAAGTTCTAGCTTATCAGGAAGTCAAAGAAAAGGACTTTCTAAGAGTGGCTGTGTATAAAAATAACCCTCCCTTTGCATACTTGGATGAGGGTCTCTTGAAAGGTCTTGATGTTGAACTCGGTAAGCTTTTAGCTAAAAAATTGGGTGTAGACTCACATATTTGGATGATAGGAGCAGATGAGAATATGGAGGATGACCTGAGAAATGCCGTTTGGAAAGGCCATTATTTGGGTGGTGGTACTGCTGATGTGATGCTACATGTTCCAGTACATGAGGCGTTTGCAACTAATAACAAACAGGTTTTGATCGCCAATGCCTATTTTACAGAACAAATTATTGTAGCTCGCCCTTCTTCTACTAAAGGGGTTGGCATTAATAAGCTTTTTAGTGATCATAAAATTGGCGTTGAACTTGATACCTTGTCTGATTTTTTTCTGTTAGGTACACAGGGAGGACGTTTTCGAGAAAATGTCATTCACTATCAGACTGTTTCAAGTGCAGTTCAGGCGATGATAAATGGCGAAATAAAAGCAGTGGTTGCGCCTAAAAGTCAGATTAATTTTGCTTGGGGCTGACACCTAATAATTCTCTTTTAGTAGTTTTTTGAGGTCTACTAAAAGCTCGTTTGGTGTCCCTGTGTTAAACCGCCATTCACATTCTTTTAAGAATAAATGAAAGTGTTCTCTTGGGATACCGTTAAATTTTCTCATGTGCCTTTTTGCTTGATTCCAAAAGTTTTCAATACCATTAATGTGGTTTTTCTTTTTAGCAAATAACCGACTGTGGTTAATTCTGTAATGCTTAAACTCAGAAACATCTAATGCATTATATGAGCGCCAGCAATCGGTATATACAATGCTGTCAGGCTCTATCTTACGGCGTATGATCGGCATTAAGGTATTTCTTTAGCGTCTAGAACAATTTGCGTATAGACCTTACCACCTCTTTTTAAAATACCAAATACCGCCACTTTTCCCGCTGCACCTCTTCCTCGTTTACCTTTGCGTACACCACCGAAATAACTTTCATCTAACTCAATCTTACCGCTGAATTGCTCACTACGATTATGCTGTACTTGAGCTATTTTCGCCCGTAATTTATGGAAGAACCTTACTGCTGTATTACGATGAATACCAACCAAACTAGCGGCTGTTCTTGCAGTTGTACCTGCAACAAAGTATTTCATTAGCTCTAATTGCTTATTTATACTTAATTTACAATGCTTTACATACATTCGCCAACCCTAACATTTGGTATGTTAGGTGTCAGCCCCTTTTGCTTTAATGGACCAGCGCGAAGACTATTTATTGAGTCATGTTATTATGCCGCGATCATATCAGTCGAGCTGGCAAGTCGGCATGGCGGTTAAAAATGGGCGTGAAGAGCTAATGGCGCTATTAGTTAAAGCGCTAGATGAAATCAAGTCATCCGGTGAATTAGAAGAAATGTTCAAAAAATATGGTTTAGACCAACCTGAGTAGAGACATTGATCCTTTTCAGTAGCTAAAAGACTAGATGAGGTGTTTTCTAAATGTGCCAATTTTCATGTAAGTACTAAAAAAGCAGCCTGGTGGCTGCTTTTTAGAGGTAGGTTTTTAGAAACAATCACTTGGAATGCGGACATTTCCTTCCATTAGTATTCTGGCACTACGGCTCATGACGGCCTTTAGTACGGTCCATTCACCATCTTTATCAATCGCTTCCGCTCCGACTTTCAGCGTGCCAGATGGATGACCAAAGGTGACTGCCTGACGTTCTCCACCACCAGCTGCCAAATTGACTAGCGTTCCGGGAACGGCGGCTGCAGCTCCAATTGCAACGGCTGCTGTGCCCATCATGGCGTGATGTAGTTTCCCCATTGATAGCGCGCGGACATGTAAATCAATATCGTCTGCTGTGATCGTCTTATTGCTGGATGTTGTGTAGGCCTTAGGCGGGCAAACAAAAGCAATTTTTGGCGTATGTTGTCTGCTTTCCGCTTCCTCAATATGTTTAATTAGCCCCATTTTTACTGCGCCATGCGCACGTATTTTTTCAAACATTAGCAGGGCTTTGTCATCATTATTTATATCGTCTTGTAATTCAGTGCCTTCGTAATTTAGGTCTTCAGCATTGATGAAGATAGTGGGGATACCTGCGTTGATCATCGTGGCTTTAAAGTTGCCAATACCCGGTACGTCTAGATCATCTACTAAATTTCCAGTGGGGAACATGGATTCACCCTCAGCAGAAGGGTTCATAAATTCAACGGCAACTTCTGCTGCCGGAAAGGTTACACCATCTAGTTCAAAATCGCCGGTTTCTTGTACCTCTCCATCCGTGATCGGGACATTGGCAATAATCGTTTTCTGTATGTTTGCCTGCCAAATACGTACCACTGCGATACCGTTTTTTGGAATTTTTTCGGCGTCGACAAGACCTTGCGATATGGCAAAGGAGCCTACCGCTGCTGTCAAATTGCCACAATTACCGCTCCAATCTACAAAGGGTTTATCAATGGCAACTTGGCCAAAGAGGTAGTCTACATCGTGATTATCTTTTTTGCTTTTTGCGATAATGACTGTTTTGCTGGTACTAGATGTCGCGCCGCCCATGCCATCAGTTTGTTTTCCATATGGATCAGGGCTGCCAATAACACGTAATAAAATGTTATCACGTGCTTCGCCGGGTATTTGCGCAACTGCTGGTAGGTCCGTTAGGTTGAAAAAAACCCCTTTACTCGTACCGCCACGCATGTACGTGGCAGGTATTTTAATTTGTGGTGCAGTAGACATATGCAGTGCCTTTAGTTTGCTGTTGATTTTAAGAAGTCTTGAGCAAAGCGTTGTAGCACCCCGCCTGCTTGATATACCAGTACCTCATCAGCCGTATCTAGTCGACATTGCACAGGCACATCAACCGTGTCGCCATTTTTTCGAGTAATGGTTAGTGTTAAGTCTGCACCGGGTGTGATCTCGCCGGTGATGCTGTATGTTTCAGTGCCGTCAATAGAATAGGTGTGACGGTTTTCTCCTGCTTTAAACTGCACTGGTAAAACACCCATGCCGACAAGATTAGTTCGGTGGATACGTTCAAAACCTTCAGCGACAATCACTTCGACACCTGCTAAACGGACCCCTTTAGCGGCCCAATCGCGAGAGGAACCTTGGCCATAATCAGCCCCTGCAATAATGATAAGGGGCTGTTTTCGCTCCATGTAGGTCTCAATGGCTTCCCACATACGAGTAACATCGCCTTCGGGCTCGATTCGAGCTAGTGAGCCCTGAACAACCTCGCCGTTTTCTTTAACCATTTCATTTAATAGCTTCGGGTTGGCAAATGTTGCGCGCTGTGCTGTTAAGTGATCTCCGCGGTGAGTGGCGTAAGAATTGAAATCAACTTCTGGTACACCCATTTTTGCCAGATATGCACCTGCTGCGCTGTCTAACAAAATTGCATTTGATGGTGATAAATGATCCGTTGTAATGTTATCGCCTAAAACAGCCAGTGGACGCAGGTTTTTAAGTGTGCGTTCGCCAGCGAGCGCGCCTTCCCAATAGGGTGGCCGGCGGATGTATGTGCTTTTTTCGCGCCAATCATATAAGGGACTTTTGGCTTGCTCAACCTTGCCAAGATCGAACATCGGTGTGTAGATGCGGTTGAACTGTTCTGGTTTGACAAATTGTTTAACAATATCGTCTATCTCTTCATCACTTGGCCAGATGTCTTTCAGGGTGATGTTATTGCCATTTTTATCTGTGCCTAAAACATCTTGTTCAATGTCAAAACGTATCGTACCAGCGATTGCATAGGCAATAACCAAAGGAGGAGAGGCTAAAAAGGCTTGTTTGGCATAAGGGTGAATGCGGCCGTCAAAGTTTCTGTTGCCTGATAAAACTGCCGTAGAGTATAAATCTCGGTCAATGATTTCTTGTTGAATTTTTGGGTCTAATGCACCGCTCATACCGTTACATGTTGTGCAGGCAAAGGCAACAATACCAAACCCTAGTTTTTCTAGTTCAGGTAGCAACCCCGATTCTTCTAAATACAGTTGGGCTACTTTAGACCCCGGTGCAAATGAGGATTTAACCCATGGTTTTCTAATAAGCCCAAGCTCGTTGGCTTTCTTGGCAAGCAAACCGGCGGCAACAACATTGCGCGGGTTACTCGTGTTTGTGCAGCTGGTAATCGCTGCGATAATGACAGCACCATCTGGCATCTCACCTTCTTTTTCTTCCCAACTGCCAGCAATATCTCTAGCCGCTAAATCGCTTGTTGGAAGACGGCGATGTGGATTTGATGGGCCTGCCATGTTGCGGCATACAGTAGATAAATCAAATGTTAAAACACGTTCATACTGTGCTTCTTCTAAATCATCTGCCCATAAGCCTGTGGTTTTGGCGTAATTTTCAACTAAGGCCACTTGCTCTGCATCACGGCCGGTAAGTTTTAGATAATCAATGGTTTGTTCATCAATATAGAACATGCCGGCTGATGCGCCAAACTCAGGTGTCATGTTTGAGATGGTCGCACGATCACCAATTGTTAGGCTTCTTGCGCCTTCACCAAAAAATTCTAAATAGGATGAAACGACGCGTTCATTTCTTAAAAACTCAGTTATCGCTAACACGATGTCTGTGGCGGTGATACCGGGTTGACGTTTACCAGTCAGTTTCACACCGATAATTTCCGGTAGCCGCATCATGGAAGGGCGACCCAGCATGACGGTTTCAGCTTCTAAGCCACCAACGCCTATAGCAATAACACCTAGGGCATCGATGTGAGGCGTATGGCTGTCTGTGCCGACACAGGTGTCAGGAAAAGCCATTCCGTCACGTGCTTGAATCACAGGTGACATTTTTTCCAAGTTAATTTGGTGCATGATGCCATTACCAGCGGGGATCACATCAACATTTTTAAAAGCAGTTTTTGTCCAATCGATGAAATGGAATCGGTCTTCATTTCGTCTATCCTCAATAGCACGGTTTTTTTCAAACGCATCCGGATCGAAACCGCCGTGTTCAACTGCTAAGGAATGGTCAACAATCAGTTGAGTGGGTACAACGGGATTAACTTGAGAAGGGTCGCCTCCTTGGTCCGCAATCGCATCTCTTAGCCCCGCTAAGTCGACAAGAGCGGTTTGGCCTAAAATATCATGGCAAACAACGCGAGCAGGGTACCAAGGGAAATCTAGGTCTCTTTTGACATCGATGATTTGGGATAGGCTATCGTGTAGAGCAGATGGTTCGCAACGGCGAACCAGTTGTTCAGCCAAGATACGTGATGTGTAAGGTAACTTGGCGTACGCCCCCGGCTTTATTGATTCAATTGCTTCACGCGTGTCAAAGTATTCTAAGTTGGTGCCTGGGAGTTTTTTACGATAGTCGGTGTTCATGTTGTGCTCATTAAATTACGTTAAAAAAGCCAGTCTTAAACATTCATTAAGACTGGCTATAGAGTTTTGTAGCTAAAAGTGATTAATCACGATCTGCCATGGCTGGAACAGGGCGTGGGTCTGGGCCGATGTAGTCAGCATTTGGGCGAATAATGCGGTTGTTTGCCCGTTGTTCCATGACATGTGCTGTCCAGCCTGTAACACGGGACATAACAAAAATAGGGGTGAATAATTTTGTTGGAATACCCATGAAGTTATAGGCAGAGGCATGGAAGAAATCGGCATTACAGAATAATTTCTTTTCTCTCCACATGACTTCTTCGCAACGAACAGATACTGGGTAAAGCGTTGTATCGCCGACATCTTTACTGAGCTTCTCGGACCATTTTTTAATGACGGCATTTCGTGGGTCAGAAGTCGTGTAGACAGCATGGCCAAAGCCCATTATTTTTTCTTTGCGGGCTAACATGCCCATCATTTTTTCTTCGGCTTCTTCGGGAGAGGTCCAGTTTTCGATCATTTCCATAGCGGCTTCATTCGCGCCACCATGCAAGGGTCCGCGCAATGAACCGATAGCACCAGTCACACATGAATGGATATCTGATAATGTTGACGCACAAACACGAGCAGTAAAGGTTGATGCGTTAAATTCGTGTTCTGCATATAAGATCAGCGAAGCACTCATGACCGTTTTATGCAACTCGTTTGGTTTCTCGCCGCGTAGCATGTGCAAGAAGTGGCCGCCAACGGAATCGTCATCTGTTTCGGTTTCTATGCGAATGTCTTCATGGCTGAATTTATACCAGTAGCAAATGATGGATGGAAAAACAGCAACCATTCGGTCGATTTTGTCTGTTTGTTCTGAGAAATCTTTTTCTTCCTCTAGGTTGCCTAGCATTGAGCAGCCTGTACGAAGAACATCCATCGGGTGCGCTTCAGCAGGGATATTTTCTAGTACGGTTTTGAGTGCGTTTGGTAAGCCGCGCAATGTTTTTAATCGACTAATGTATGCGTCTAATTCGGCCTGATTGGGTAGTTTTTCGTAAATTAACAAATAAGCTACTTCCTCAAATGAAGCATTTTCTGCCAAATCTGTCATATCGTAGCCGCGATACGTTAAGCCTGTGCCCGATTTGCCAACCGTACATAAGGCAGTTTCTCCCGCCGATTGGCCGCGAAGGCCAGCTCCGCCTACTTTCTTTTCAGTCATTATTTTTTCCCCTTTGAGAATAGTGCATCTAATTTTTGTTCGTATTCGTGATAGCCCAATACATCATAAAGCTCCATTCGAGTTTGCATGGTGTCAACCACGTTAACTTGGGTACCTTCTTTTCGAATAGTTTCGTAGACGTTGAGTGCGGCATTACTCATTGCACGGAAAGCAGAGAGCGGGTAAAGCACCATACTGGCACCCGCTTCACCAAGTTCTTTAGTTGTGAAATAAGGCGTTTTTCCAAATTCAGTGATGTTTGCAAGAACAGGAACATCAACAGCAGCAGTAAACGCACGGTAATCATCAAGTTCGTAAACAGCTTCGGCAAAAATCATGTCTGCGCCAGCCTCGACATAAGCGCAAGCACGATCAATGGCCGCTTGCTGACCTTCGCTGTTATAGGCGTCGGTACGTGCCATTAGGACAAAGTCGGGGTCCGTTTTCGCGTCTGCAGCCGCTTTTACACGGTCGACCATTTCCTCTTTTGTGACCAGTTCTTTATTTGGACGGTGCCCGCAGCGCTTTGCAGCCACCTGGTCTTCGATATGAACGGCCGCAACCCCAGCACGTTCAAATTCTTTAATTGTTCGAGCAATACTGAACGCGCTGCCCCAACCTGTGTCGATATCAACCAGTAGAGGAACATCTGTTGCCGATGTAATACGGCTGGCATCGGTTAATACATCATTAAGTGTTGTGACGCCTAAATCAGGTAAACCAAAAGATGTGTTGGCAACACCGCCACCAGAAAGATAGATGGCTTTATAACCTGTTTTTTCGGCTAGCAACGCCGCATAAGCATTAATTGTTCCCATGATTTGTAGCGGCTTTTCATTCGCCATGGCCTCGCGGAAACGTAGGCCTGCTGATTGAGTAGTCATTTAAAGTAAAGCTCCTTAACTAGCTGTTATTTATACGCTTTTTGGGTAACCAAGCGTTTTGAGGTTTTCAACGATTTCGTCTAAAGATACGGGGTCATCGATGGTTGCTGGGATGTTGTAATCCACACCATCAGCCATGCTTCGCATGGTGCCGCGCAATATTTTACCAGATCTTGTCTTAGGAAGGCGTTTTACTACGGTTGCTATTTTAAAGGCAGCCACTGGGCCAATTTTTTCCCGTATAAGCGCTATAAGTTCTTGAGAAACTTCGTCCTCATTTCGGTTTGCACCTGCTTGTAAAACAGCAAACCCTATAGGTGATTGACCTTTGAGTTTGTCTGCTACGCCAATGACGGCACATTCCGCAACATCGGGGTGGGAAGCAATGACTTCTTCCATCGCACCAGTGGATAAGCGATGTCCAGCAACGTTGATGACGTCATCGGTTCGACCCATGATGTACACGTACCCCTCTTCATCCTGGTAGCCGGCATCCCCTGTTTCGTAATAGCCTTCGAATGTTTCCAGATATGAAGTAAAGAAACGTTTTTCGTTTTGCCATAATGTTGGAAACGTGCCAGGAGGTAAAGGCAGTTTTATGGCTATTGCACCCATTTCGCCTTTAGGTACAGCTTGTCCGGCGTCGTCTAAGAAATGGATTTCATAGCCAGGGACAGGCTTAGTCGGCGAGCCTGCTTTTACTGGAAATTCTTCGAGGCCCAAGCAGTTTGCGGCTATTGCCCAACCGGTTTCTGTTTGCCACCAATGGTCAACCACTGGCACCTGGATCTTATCTTTTGCCCAATACAAGGTATCAGGGTCACATCGTTCGCCTGCTAAAAACAAGGCGCGCATGGAAGACAGATCGTACTGCTTGATATGCTCACAATCGGGGTCTTCTTTTCTTATTGCTCTCAAGGCGGTAGGTGCGGTAAACATGGCGGCTACCTTGTGTTCAGAAATGACGCGCCAAAATGCTCCAGGGTCAGGTGTTCCAACCGGTTTCCCTTCGTACATGACGGTGGTCGAGCCGTTGAGTAATGGGCCGTAGCAGATATAGGAGTGACCTACAACCCAGCCGATGTCGGAAGCAGCCCAAAAGACCTCACCGGGTTTGATGTTGTACAGGTTTTTCATCGTCCACATCATGGCGACGGCATGGCCACCATTATCGCGAACGACGCCCTTGGGTTGCCCGGTTGTACCAGATGTGTACAAGATATAAAGGGGGTCGGTTGCCTCGACAGTGACGCAATCGGTGACGAGTGCATCGGTCATGGCGCTGGCCCAATCAATGTCACGGCCTTTTTTCAGCGATGCCTTTGCTTGCGGGCGTTGCAAAATAACGGTGTTAGACGGTTGATGATTGGACAGTTCTATCGCTCCGTCTAGCAAAGGTTTGTATTCAATCACTCGACTGCCTTCGAGGCCGCAAGAGGCAGATAAGATGACTTTTGGTTTAGCGTCATCAATGCGCGTGGCCAGCTCATTTGCAGCAAAACCACCAAAGACGACTGAGTGGACAGCCCCGATTCTCGCGCAAGCTAACATCGCCATAACGCCTTCGGGAATCATTGGCATATAGATCAGTACGCGATCGCCTTTTTCAACACCCAGATCAGTTAAAACACCTGCTAATCTTGAAACCTTCTCTAGAAGTTCCTGGTAGTTATATGTTTTTTTTGTGTTTGAGACCGGGCTGTCATAGATGAGAGCTGCTTGATTTGCACGGCCATTTAATACATGGCGATCTAAGGCGTTGTAGCAGGTGTTGAGTTTGCCGCCAGTAAACCAACGGTAGATGGGTGCGTTTGAGTCATCTAAGACGCGATCCCATTTTTTAGTCCAGTCAATAGAATCTGCAGCAGTAGCCCAAAACTTTTCTGGCTGCTCGAGAGATAGTTTGTATTGATCTAGGTATTGCCCCATCGCCCCTCCTGGCAAATAGTAAATGCTGGAATTTTAATGTTAAATTGAGTCGCTTGATAACCGTTTACTCTACTATTTTGCGGTACTTTTTTCAAGCCAAACACTGAGGCCTTGTGTGATCAGGTCTATATCTAACGCTAGAATTTTAAACAGGTTTTCTTCGCTTAGTAGGCAGCCAGTGGATTTAATTTCATCAATAAGATATTTTTTTATATTACTTTCGAGTGCATCTTTTGACGGCGATTGTTTGGCTAATTCTGTAAATATTTG
This sequence comes from Cycloclasticus sp., assembly GCA_002700385.1. GTDB lineage: Bacteria > Pseudomonadota > Gammaproteobacteria > Methylococcales > Cycloclasticaceae > Cycloclasticus. The sequence goes on along the minus strand of PADC01000006.1, from coordinate 800,998 downwards.
TATACGCTGACGAAGTGAGTCAGCTAAAGGTTTCAAATTTTCCACCATGCCAAAATGCGTGAGGTAAGCGCGTTCACTGTGTGTCGCCATTAAGGTGTCTATTGATTTTAGCCAGTCTTCAGGATTGAAATCGATGGGTGACGTTGGTGGGAAAATAAACGGTTGTCCGTTAACCGTTAATTCGGGGTAGGCAACGCCAAAAGTATCCCCAGTGAATAGCCCCTTGCTTGTCTTATCGACGATGCAAAAATGGTGCTTTGCGTGCCCGGGCGTATCAATGAAAGTGAGTTCGCGACCTTGAAAATGGATACGAAAGCCATCATCGGCTTCTGTTATACGTTGTTCATCAATGGGTATTAAGTCACCGTATTGTTTTTTGAACTCAGATTCGCCGTATACCGCGGAGGCGCCAGCTTGAAGACGACTTGGGTCAATCATATGCCGCGCCCCGCGTGGGTGAATAATAAGTTGTGCGTTGGGGAACAGCTGCATCAGTTTTCCCGCGCCGCCTGCGTGATCTAAATGTATATGGGTGGGGATAATGAAATCAACGTTTTCAGGAGGTATCTGTTTGATTTTGAGAAGCTCCAATAATAAAGGCGCTGTGAAGTTTGTCCCCGTGTCAATAAAAGCAGCATGGCCATTCTGTTCAATAAGGTAACAGCTGGCTAAGCCGGGTCGAATATATTGGGTGTCGATACAGCATATTTTGTGGCCTAGTTGATGGTATTTGAGTTGTTCCATGTTTTTTTCATATTTGTTATTTGACCGGAAGGTTATGTTAAACTCGATCATCAAAGTTTTACATTGCTCTTTGCATGATTGTGAGGCAGACGTTTGAATAAATAAAAATGAATAAAAAATGAGGAGTGAAAAATGGAAGTTAGTCGATTAAAGTCAGCTATTGGCATCTGTTTTGGTGCTGCCGTGTTATCGCTGAGTGTTGCTCATGCTGGTGTGACAGATGAGGATATTCTCAACGATGCGATGAACACGGAAAATGTTGTGTCGTATGGTATCGGTACAAAAGCGCAACGCTACAGTCCGTTATCTAAAATAAATGTAGAAACGGTTAAAGATTTGGTGCCGGCCTGGTCTTTTTCATTCGGAGGTGAAAAGCAAAGAGGCCAAGAAGCGCAACCCGTGGTTTATAACGGCAGAATTTTTGTCACCGCTTCTTATTCACGCCTTTTTGCAATTGATGCAAAAACAGGCCAGGAACTCTGGGAATATAATCATCGTTTACCTGATGGAATTCTGCCGTGTTGCGATGTTATTAATCGAGGGGCTGCCTTATACGGTGATTTAGTAATTTTTGGTACGTTGGATGCGAAAATTGTTGCGCTTAACCAAGAAACGGGCAAAGTCGTTTGGAAGAAAAAGGTAGATGACTACAAGGCAGGATATTCGTTAACAGCCGCGCCAATTATCGTTAATGGGAAAGTTATTACAGGGGTATCGGGTGGTGAGTTTGGCGTAGTAGGCCGTGTTGAGGCACGTGATGCGCTAACGGGTGCGATGGTATGGTCCCGTCCTGTTATTGAAGGGCATATGGGCTATAAGTACGGCCCCGCGGTTAAACAAAAAAATGGAAAGTATAAAGACGGCGAAAAAATTGAGAACGGGATTTCAGGAACGCGTGGTGCAACCTGGCCAGGAGATATGTGGAAAACGGGTGGTTCAGCCACATGGCTTGGGGGAACGTATGATGCAGAAGTCGGGTTACTATTTTTCGGAACAGGAAATCCGGCACCATGGAATGCTTATTTGCGCCCGGGTGATAACTTGTATTCTGCTTCAACCGTGGCGATTGACCCTGAAACAGGTAAGATAGTCTGGCATTATCAATCAACACCGAATGAAAGTTGGGATTTTGATGGTGTGAATGAGTTCGTTTCTTTTGATCTTAAAAAAGGAGATGAGGTCATCAAGGCAGGTGCAAAAGCGGATCGTAATGGATTTTTCTATGTTATTAACCGCAAAACCGGTCAGTTAATTTCTGCAAACCCGTTTGTGACTCGTTAAGATTGGGCAACGGGTGTTGATCTTAAAACAGGCCGCCCAATTGAAACGCCTAACGCTCGTCCAGGTGACCCAGCTAAATCGGAAGGAAAAAAAGGCTCAACAATCTTTACAGCGCCTTCCTTTTTAGGCGGTAAAAACTGGATGCCAATGGCGTATAGTCCAAAAACCGATTTGTTCTATGTGCCCAGCAACGAATGGGGCATGGACCTTTGGAATGAAACGGTCACTTATAAAAAGGGCGCGGCTTATATAGGAGCGGGGTTCACCATTAAGCCACTTTATGAAGACTACATTGGCGCTTTGCGCGCCATTGACCCTAAAACGGGCCAATGGGTTTGGGAGCATAAAAATAACGCACCTCTCTGGGGCGGCGTTCTTTCAACCGGCGGCGACTTGGTTTTCTTTGGAACGCCTGAAGGGTATTTAAATGCACTGGATGCAAAAACAGGGGAATTACTGTGGAGATTCCAAACGGGCTCCGGCATTGTTGGTATTCCTGTCACTTGGGAAATGGATGGAGAGCAGTTTATCGCGGTTCCTTCTGGTTGGGGCGGCGCTGTTCCATTGTGGGGTGGCGATGTTGCAAAGCGTATCAAAACGCTTAATCAAGGGGGTTCATTATGGGTGTTTAAACTTCATAAAAGCTAAAATAACCCTTTGATGAAAAAGACCAGATTATTCGCTGGTCTTTTTTTTGCTTTTGTAAAACAAGTAGAATGAACAAGTAGGTTCAACATAATTTTTAAGACTAAATGGAGTAATCATGGCAATTTATAAATCCCCAGTACGTGATATGGAGTTTGTACTGAATGAGATTGTCAATATCGGTTCGTTAACTGAAATTGAAAAGTTCGAAGATGCAACTGCCGATATTGTTAAAGGCGTACTGGATGAGGCCGCAAAACAAATAGACAATACAATTGGCGTATTAAATGAATCTGGAGATGCGGAGGGTGCGACTCTGGATAAAGGTGAAGTCACAACACCGGCAGGATTTAAAGAAGCCTATGCGGCCTACGCTGAAAGTGGCTGGATTGGGCTAGATAAAGATGTCGAGTTTGATGGGCAAGGCCTGCCTTATACCTTAGCAACTGCGGTGACGGATATGTTATCAGGTGCTAATGCCGCGTTTTCTCTCTACCCCGGGTTGAGTAATGGGGCCTATGAAGCTCTAAAGGCACATGGGACTCAGGAACAAAAAGAAACCTATATGAGCCATTTGAGTCTAGGCGACTGGAGTGGCACGATGTGTTTAACAGAGCCCGGTGCGGGTAGTGATTTAGGGCAAGTGCGTACCAAGGCGACAGCACAAGATGATGGCAGTTATCTTGTGGAAGGTAATAAGATTTTCATAACGGCCGGCGAGCATGACTTAACCGATAATATCATTCATTTGGTGTTAGCCAGAACACCCGGAGCACCTGAGGGTATTCGAGGCATCAGTATGTTTGTGGTACCCAAATTTCTCATCAACAGTGATGGCTCTTTAGGTGAGCGGAACAAAGTGGAATGTGCGAATATCGAAGAAAAAATGGGTATTCATGGCTCATGCACCTGCGTATTAAACTTTACGAATGCAACGGGCTATCTAGTGGGAGAGCTCAATAAAGGCATTCAAAATATGTTTGTTATGATGAATGCCGCTCGTTTAATGGTGGGGCTACAAGGGTTAGGCGTCGCAGAGCGGGCCACACAGAATGCGATTACTTATGCAAAAGATCGTAAGCAAGGGCGTCCGCTGACACGTAAAGCTGAATCGTCATTTGATAGCGATACAATTATCGTTCATCCTGATGTTCGTCGTATGTTGCTAACGATGAAAGCCTTAACCGAAGGGTGCAGAATGATGGCGTACGATACGGCTAAGCACGTGGATTTATCTGAAAATCATGCGGATGAAGCGGTTCGAGCGGCGTCTAAGGCTCGCGTTGATTTAATGACGCCGGTTTGCAAAGCATTTATTACTGATGTGGGTGTGGAGGTTTCTGGACTCGGCGTGCAAGTGTATGGGGGTCATGGTTATATCCGTGAGCATGGTATGGAACAGAATATGCGCGACAGTAAAATTTTCTGCATTTATGAAGGCACAAATGGTATTCAGGCGATGGACTTAATTGGCCGTAAACTGTCAATGCATGGCGGTCAATTACCCACCGATTTTTTTAGAGAAGTAAAAAATGAATTAGCATCGGTCGACGTTGACTTAAGCTTTATAACAACCCCGCTGACCTCTGCTCTTAGCGCTTTGGAGGAGGCAACAGAATGGTTAACCCAATCCAAGGAAAATAACCTCAATGATTCGGCCGCCGCCGCCGTTGATTATCTTCAGGTTTTTGGTTTAGTAACATTGGGCTATTACTGGTTGCGTGCATCCAAAGTAGCGAGTGGCAAAGAAGGCGCATTTTATGCGGGCAAGTTGGCAACGGCCAAATTCTTTGCAACAAAGTTGTTGCCACGAGTGCATGGTTTGGTGCCTGTTTTAATGTCTGGCAGTAGCTGTGTTATGGATCCCAGTGAGGATTTAATTATTTAGACAGAACTTTAAACGTAGAAAGTCATCATGCTGCTTTTCAGCAGGGTGATGACTGTTTGTGACAAGCGCATCACGTTTTTATATTTGACTTATTAAGAATAAAAAATAGGTTTTTATGCATGAATCTTTTTGATATGTCGCTGGATAAAAATCCGGCTAATTATGTATCACTGTCCCCGCTGACCTTTTTAAAAAGAGCGGCAGATGTTTACCCAAATAAACCAGCCTGTGTCCATGGCGAACAGACATTTACTTGGGCGGAAACATACATCCGCTGCGTTAAACTCGCTTCCGCCTTGTCTCGAAAAGGCATAAAAAAAGGGGATACTGTTTCAGCGATGCTGCCAAATATTCCTGCGATGTTTGAGTTGCATTTTGCGGTTCCAATGTTAGGCGCTGTGTTGCATACCATTAACACATGATTGGATGTTAAGTCAGTGGCCTTTCAACTGGATCATTCTGAAAGCAAGGCCATCTTCATTGATGGTTAATTTTCAGATGTGATGGCCGCCGCGGCAAAAGAAGCAGAAGTCTCTCCTTTTGTGGTTGATGTTGAAGACGCAACATTTAAAGCCGGCCGTTTGATTGGTGAGATTGAGTATGAATCGTTCCTTGAAGCAGGCAGTCAGCTTTTTGAATGGGGATTACCAGAGGATGAATGGCAATCCATCACATTGAATTACACGTCAGGTACCACGGGTAACCCGAAAGGAGTGGTGTATCACCACCGGGGGGCGTATTTAAATGCAATGAGTAATGTGGTGACTTGGGATATGGGGAATCACCCTGTCTACCTTTGGACATTGCCGATGTTTCATTGTAATGGGTGGTGTTTTCCATGGAGCATTGCGGCATCAGCGGGCACTAATGTCTGTTTACGCAGCGTTTTGCCGAAAACTATTTTTAAGTTGATAAAGTCTGAAAAAGTGGATCATTTTTGTGGCGCCCCAACGGTTTTGACCATGTTGATTAATACCCCTGAAAAGCATAAAAAAGGTATTGAACAGACTGTAAAAGTGATGACAGCAGGGGCTGCGCCTCCGGCCTCTGTCATTCAGCAAATGGAAGAAATGGGCTTTAGCGTGACGCATGTTTATGGTCTAACCGAAACGTATGGACCGTGTACGGTTTGTGCTTGGCATGAAGAGTGGGAAGATTTACCGGTTGAAGAACAGGCCGTTCTTAGAGCAAGGCAAGGGGTGCGAAGTGCTATGTTAGAAAATTTGATGGTTGCCGATCCGGAAACGATGGAGCCCATGCCGAAAGATGGTGTGAGTCTGGGTGAAGTCTTCATGAGGGGCAATAATGTCATGAAAGGTTATTTGAAAAACCCTTCCGCGACGGAAGAAGCGTTTAAAGGTGGCTGGTTTCATTCAGGTGATTTGGCGGTATGGCATGAAGATGGTTATATAGATATTAAAGATCGATCAAAAGATATTATTATTTCTGGCGGGGAGAATATATCCACTTTAGAAGTTGAGTCAGTATTGTACCGTCATCCTGCCATTTTTGAAGCAGCGGTAGTCGCCAAGAAAGACGATGTCTGGGGTGAAAAACCTTGTGCTTTCGTGACTTTAAAAGAAGGTCAGCAGGTAACTGAAAAAGACATCATATCGTTTTGCAGGGAAAATTTGGCGCACTATAAGGCACCAAAATTTGTAGTGTTTGGCGATTTGCCTAAAACGTCCACAGGGAAAATTCAAAAATTTACGTTAAGAGACCAAGCTGATGACATTTAGTGGAGCCGGAGTGTTATTGATGAGGATGCTCCAGCATCTGGTTCTTTAAGAAAGGGGTGTATGAGTTGATTGAGTGTCATCGAACAATGAGCAGGCGATTATGTATTATGGCGGATATATTACAGTTCAAAAAGAAAAAACGGCCTGAGCGCCAAAAAGGTCAGACATTATGCCGTAATGGTCACCATATCTGGGTAACTGATAAGCAAAAAAAGTTTGATGTAAAGCAAAAAAAGTTTGATGTAAAGCAAAAAAAGTTTGATGTAAAGCAAGGAAAGTTGGTGACCCTGTTTAGATGCCAGCGTTGCGGCAAAAATAAACTAAAGTTGATTTAGAGCAGGAGTAATTGCTTTTTTATTGGCTTATCAACAAGGCATTGGTTATAATCTCGCCAGCATAATATTAAATTTTGGAGTTAAATGATGAAAATGTTTAAAAACTTAGCTGCTGTGATATCCGTGGCGATACTCGTGACAGGTTGTGCATCTGTCCAAAAAGATGACTGGAAAAGCTGTGCAATGGCAGGAGCTGCAATGGGTGGTGCTGCAGGTGGCTTTGGTGATGATCATGACCGCTCTGATTTAATAGTCAGTGCCATCGGTGGTGCCATTGTTGGTGGAACAGTATGTGCGCTGATGGCTGAAGATGAAGTTGAAGTCGTTGCGCCCGAGCCTGTTGATGGCGACGCTGATGGAGATGGTGTAGCTGATAGCATCGATCAGTGTCCAACGACACCGGCAGGTGCATCCGTGGATGCTAATGGCTGTGCTTTAGATTCTGATAACGATGGAGTGGCAGATTATAAAGACCAATGCCCTGAGTCTGCTCCAGGAGCGGTCGTCAATGAATTGGGTTGTGCTAAACCATTAGTGCTGGAAGGGGTTAACTTCCACTTTGACTCTGCAGAGCTAACAGAAGAAGCAAAGGCTATATTAAAGCCAATCGCAACGGCTCATCACACATATCATGGAGACGTTGAGGTACTAATTAGTGGCCACACAGATTCTCAAGGTTCAGCAAAATATAATCAAACACTCTCTCAACAACGTGCTGAGGCTGTTGCAGCTTTCTTGGTTGAGAATGGTTGCGATGCTTCGAAATTAACAGCGATTGGTTATGGTGAAAGCCAGGCTATTGCTGATAATGCAACAAAAGAAGGTCGTGCAAAAAATCGACGTGTTGAGTTAAGTGTTAAATAAAAACACTGGGTTCATCTAAGTAGGTAAAAAACGGGGCTCTAGCCCCGTTTTTTTTATCCGTGATAAAAAATAACAATTCAGCCATATCAACTGAGGCTTTTGCACCTGAAAATCAATTGAATACAGGCCCGTTAATCATTTAAATTTTTAATCTTGTTTTTGTTTAGGTTAGAATTATTCTCAACGAATGGTTTATTTAAAATTATAGGGAGAGGTTAATGGGCTTTTATAAAAAATTCACAGGAGTGATTATTGCATCAATGATGGCTATAGGTTGTGCAACCGTAGAAACAGAGAGCTGGCAAAACTGTGCAATTGGTGGTGCCCTATTAGGTGGTGCAGCAGGTGCTTTTGTTGAAGGCGCAACGGAAGTAGGGGTTGGCGCAGTAGCAGGCGGGACGATAGGACGTCTGCTTTGTGGGAAAGAAACGGAGGTTGTTCCAGGGCCTGAACCTGATACAGACAATGATGGTGTGGTCGATAGCCGTGATGAATGCCCGAATACGCCTGCCGGTGCAGTTGTAGATAGCAAAGGCTGTACGTCCGATACCGATGGTGATGGGGTGGCCGATTATAAGGATCAATGTCCTGACTCAGTGCCTGGAGCCAAAGTGAATGCGTTAGGTTGTGTTGATGCTTTAGTGCTTGACGGCGTTAATTTTCACACAGCATCAGCTGAACTTACGGATTCCGCAAAAGCTATTTTGCTTCCAATAGCAATGGCCCACCATAAGCACCATGGAGATGTTAATCTGCTGATTACCGGCCATACGGATTCCCGTGGTACGGTGCCTTATAATCAGGATTTATCTGAAAGGCGAGCAGCATCTGTCCGCGCTTTCTTGGTGTCTCATGGTTGTGATGCATCTAAGCTATTTATAGAAGGTTATGGCGAGACTCAACCTATTGCTGACAATAACACTAAAGAAGGGCGAGCTAAAAACCGCCGTGTTGAATTGAGTGAAAAAAAATAGTTCTTATTAGCTTGAAAGAAGACGGGGCGAAAGCCCCGTTTTTTTATTAAACCCGTCTACCCGTATAACTGAATCGGGCCAGACTTGAGGTTGAAGTCTAGCGTTTCTTATTCCACTGGTTATTGAATGCATTGCCTTTATGGTCAAGCCTGCGATCAATTCGGTGGCCTTTTTGGTCTAGACGATGGTCAATTCTATCGCCTTTTCTATCCAGACGGTTACTCAAGCGCTGCCCTTTATTTTCTAATTTGGCAGCGGCTTTGCTGTGACCCATTTCAAGGGCTTTATCAGCGCGATTGTCAAAGCGCTCATTAATACGATCGCCTTTGTGATCAAGTCGGTTATTTATCCGGTCACCTCGATGATCTAATCTGTTTTCAATACGATCACCTTTATTATCAAGGCGATTTTCAACCTTATCTCCAAAGTCTGCGAAGGAAGGGGTAACAAATACACTCATGAGTAATGCGGGGAATACCAGTTGTTTTTTCATTGCTTTTTACCTGTTTGTTATGCGAATTGCACACCTAATAACGAGTAACAAGAAGAAAGGTTGACAATAAATGACGGATTATTTTTTTATGGCCCATTTTTGGGCGATTCCGCTAGAGGTCTCGCTAAAGAAATGTTTCCCATCAGATGAGAAAGCTAAGGCAATAATAGCCGCGGTTTCATTTCCCCAGATGACATCTTTTTTTGGCATCCAGGTGTTAATCAAATCACCTGTTTTTACATCCCATAAATCAATTCGTTGATTAGGACGGCCAGTTAACAGAGTTTGAGAGTCTGGGGAAAATTGGCTTGCAGAGACGGTCATATACCTCATGGGTAATTGGCTTAATTTCTGGCCGGTTTTAGTGTCCCATATCTTGGTTTTACCTAATGAAGCATTGCTCATGGCATAGCGGCCATTGTCAGAGAGGGCAACATTGAAAATTTTAAAATTTTGACGCCATTGTTGAACCAGTTTCCCGCTTTTTACATCCCAAAGCTTTGCGTATTGATCATTGCTTCCGGTGATAGCGAATAGGCCATTGTTAGATAGGGCAACCGTGTTAATAAACCCCTCATGTTGAAAGACGTGTATTATTTTTCCGTGGTAAAGGTCAAAGTAATAGGCTTTGTTTGCTTCCATACCGATTAAGGCGTGTTGTCCATTAGCAGAAAGGCTGATATCGGTGATGTTTGGGAAGTCCCAATAGCCGATAATCTTACCGGTTTGAATTTCCCATAATGCCAGGGAGTTTCGTTCAGCGGTAACAGCGAATTTATTATTAGCCGAAATGGCCGAGGCTATAATGCCTTCGTTAGTGTCCGTGTGTTGCCATTGATGTAATACTTTATTTCGAGCAGTGTCGATCAGTTGTGCTGCACCATTTGTGATAGAAATAAGTGTAAGTGAGCCGTCTTTGGAAAAACTCGCATTGAGCAAGCCAGCGTTATCATGTACCCATTGTTGCTCTGGGAGACTCTCGTATTGACAAGCCTGCAATAAAAGCAAAAGCCCAATGAAGTAGAATTTTTTTAGAAAGCAGCTCATTTTAATAAGAATAGCTGAATTATTTAAATAGGCGTTTCAATTTTGTTTTGATTTGATTCACAAGGTCGAGTGGTTTTTTTAATGTGCTGTCAGTGACAGGTTCAACCTCGTTACCTAAGATAAAGGCAGTGATCAGCTTGTTAAAGGCGTTTGGGTGTTCTAACTGAGGGCTATGGCCAATACGACGAAATGTATGGAATCTACAATCTTGAATTTCTTGTTGCATGGCTTTTAGAGGTTGTAAGGGCACGATGCTATCCAATTCACCATACATAATGAGAACAGGAAACTTAAAACAAGGTAAAAGGTGAGTGCCTTTCCAGTTCTTTAAGGTCGCTAAAAAACCATTGAACGCCTTGATATCCATTTTGAGTGCATCATCAACAACTAAATTGAGGAAAGCTTGGTTGTTTTTTAGACCGGGCATGGACTTTTGAAAGGTGGCGGCTAACATTTTTCTTTTTAGGCCAAGAGTATCTAACAAATTAAAGGTGTTTTTGGCAGAAAAAAATGAATCAGATAAAGACACGTTTTTTAACGACAAAAGGCCTTCAGCGGGTACCGGAGCAACTAATGTTAAGGTTAAAACCCGTTCTGGCACTGTGCCTGCTAATTCTTGGGCAACGGCGCCACCTAATGAGTGCCCAACCAAGTGGAATGTATCTAATTTAAGTTGGTCTGCAAATTCCAGTATATCTCGACTTAGCGTCTGTATATCGTAGCCATCTTCAGTGACTTCACTGTCGCCACAGCCTCTAAAGTCAGGTGCATACCCTTGGTATCCCTCAGGCAAGTTTTGTAAAAAAGGCTGCCAATAGTGCCAGCTACCAAAGTTACCATGTAATAGGATAATGGGTATCTCGCCGTTTGTTTGGTGCTCGTAATGCAAATTGACGCGTTTTAGCGGTAAAAATGGCATAGGCTAACGATTCCAGTTTAATTTATTATGCAACGAAACCACTGTACCGATAATAATCAGTGTGGGTGGTTTGGGTTTCAGTTGCTCCACCTTATCAGCAATGTCCATTAAATCAGAAATTATCACTTTATGTTCGTGCGTTGTGCCTTTTTGTATCAGTGCAACAGGCGTGTTACTTGGCAGGTTTCTCTGAATGAGTTTCTCACTGATTTGGCGAATACCCAGCAGTCCCATATAAATAACGAGGGTCTGGTTGGGTTTTGCGAGTTGGTCCCAGTCCAGATTGACAGAGTTATCTTTTAAATGACCCGTGACAAACGTGCATGATTGCGCGTGGTCTCGGTGTGTTAATGGAATGCCTGAATAACTGGCGCAACCCGATGCAGCCGTGATACCTGGGATCACTTCAAAAGCAACCTTGTCATCGATTAAAGTTTCAATCTCTTCCCCACCTCTGCCGAACATAAAGGGGTCACCACCTTTTAGCCGGACAACTCGCTGGCCATCTTTGGCGTAACGTAGCAACAGGGCATTGATGTTCTCTTGAGGGACGCTATGATCGCTACGTTTTTTTCCAACGTAAATACGCTCAGCATCTCGACGAGCCAAGTTCAACACGTCGGCTGAAACAAGCCGATCGTAGATGATAATGTCAGCTTGTTGCAGAACGCGTAGCGCTTTTAAGGTGAGCAATTCTGGGTCACCAGGCCCACCGCCCACTAGATAAACTTTTCCTGCTGGGGCGACATCGTTAGCTTGAGCAAGTGCTTGAAGGAGACCTTTTTCTGCTTCGGCCTGTTGCCCTTGATAACTCAGGTCGGCAATCGGGCCATTAAAAATCGTTTCCCAAAAGAGACGGCGCTGCTTGGCATTCGTGAAATGATTTTTAACAGTTTGCCGATATTCAGCAGCAAGTGAGGCTAATTTACCTAAACCATGGGGCAATAATGTTTCCAGTTTTGCGCGGACTAATCTTGCCAGAACAGGCGCGACACCGCCGCTGGATATCCCAATGGTAATCGGCGAACGGTCGACAATGGCAGGAAAAATAAAACTGCACAAGGTGGGTTGATCAACCACGTTGACAGGAATGTTGTTTGATTGCGCTTCCTTAGACACCTGAGCATTCGTCAAATCGTTATCGGTTGCACTAATGACGAGATGAAAGCCGAGAGTATCATTCGATTTAAAGGGTCTGGCTTGGTGAGATATTTCTCCGCGCTGTACGAGATCGGATAATTCGTTTGTTAATGTTGGTGCAATCACAGTGAGATGGGCATGAGCCTCTAAGAGGAGGCGTGCTTTGCGAGTCGCTATAGATCCGCCGCCAATAAGTAAGCACTTTTTTTGATCTAATGTGTGGAAAAGAGGAAGGTAGTCCATGGTTTATTGTAACTCTGAATGTCTGAAGCAAGTGGTTAGGTGATCGTTTACAAGCCCTGTTGCTTGCATAAGCGCATAACAGATCGTAGGGCCAACAAAGCTAAAGCCTCTCTTTTTTAAATCATGACTTAATTTAGTTGATAAATCAGTTTCGCTAGGCACGTGTTCTGGTTTTTCCCAATGGTTAATGATGGGGGTATTATTCACAAAGCCCCAAAGGTAATGAGCAAAGCTACCAAATTCTTCCTGCACCTTAATAAAGGCCATCGCATTTTTTACGCTGGCATTTATTTTGAGTTTATTACGTATGAGGTTTGGGTTTTGTAATAAATCATGGGTTGTCTTGGCATCAAAATTTGCAACGATAGCCGGGTCAAAGTTGTGATATGCCTTTCGGTAATGTTCACGTCGCTGTAGCACGGTAGACCAACTCAGGCCGGCTTGTACGCCCTCTAAGATGAGAAATTCAAATAACCGGTGTTCATCTTTTAAGGGAACTCCCCATTCTTGGTCGTGATACTCAATATCTAAAGGTTTTTTTGCCCATGAGCATCGAATTTTTTCACTCATGATTCACCGTAAAGTGATAATTGGCCAGTGATGTTTGTTTGCGTACTGTTTTAATGGCCCGTCAGGGTCAACAGCGATAGGGTTAGTGACTTTTTTTAATAAAGGAATGTCGTTATGAGAATCGCTATAAAAGGTGCTGTTATTCAAGTCTAGTTGATGTTGTGTAAGCCAATCGGTGAGGCGAGAAACTTTCCCTTCCTGATAACAAGGCATGCCTACATATTGTCCGGTGTATCGACCGTTAATAAACTCTGGTTCAGTGGCCAGCATGGTGTCAATGCCAAAAAGTTCGACAATGGGCGCGGTAACAAACCGATTGGTTGCTGTAATAACCATTAGGGTGTCTCCCTTGTCGCGGTGTTTTTCAACTAAATCTTGAGCTGCTGGCAGCACAAGAGGATGAATTTTTTCTTCAATAAATTGATCTCGCCATTGATATAATTTATCAATTGGATGCTCCGCAAGAAAGGCTAATGCAAATTGCAGGTATTCGTTGATATCAAGCTTGCCTTGGCAATAATCATTATAAAACTGGGTGTTTGCTTTGGCATAGTGATCACCATCGACCAGTTTTTTTTCGACAAGAAACTCGCCCCAAAGGTGGTCACTATCGTCACTAATTAAGGTGTTGTCCAGATCAAAAATCGTTAAGCTCATAGGGGTTACATATAAAAATCAAAAGAATAGATATCGTTAAAGTGCCAGTCTGACACAAAAAAAAGCGATTCCCAATCATTTTGTTTTGGAGGGTCGCGCTCTGTTAAAACGTCGCTATAATAAAGCCATATAAATACAGTTTACACTAAAGAAACATGATTGATGACGATGGTTACCGGCATAATGTGGGCATCATTTTATGTAACCAGCATAAAAAATTATTTTGGGCTCGACGAGCTAATCAAAGTGGTTGGCAGTTCCCTCAAGGTGGTATGGCTGAAGGTGAAACGCATGAAGAAGCCATGTATCGTGAATTGTATGAAGAAATTGGTTTAAAGCCTGAACATGTTGAAATTGTTGGAAAAACAAGAGAATGGGCTTATTACGATTTACCTAAACATTTTGTTCGCATGGATAGTTTTCCTGTGTGTAAAGGGCAAAAACAGATTTGGTTTATGTTGAAGTTACTAGGTGATGAAAAGGATATTTCTTTTGATAAAACCGATAAGCCTGAATTTGATAGTTGGCGGTGGGCTGATTATTGGGAACCGGCTTTTGATGTTGTCCACTTTAAGCGCAATGTGTACTTAAGTGCCCTAACAGAAATGTGGTCTTACCTCTTCCCCGGCGTGACACCTAATATATATAAAAGCTAGTACCCTGCGGAATCCTGATCAAGGTTAAGAGGGGCTTCTTTAAGCCTGATGATATCTGTGCTGATATCACCTTGCGCTGACAAGCGGAGCCAGCGGTAACCAGGCGGAAGCTTATCTATAGCAAATTCTTTACTGTTAGGTTTGAATTGGAAACAGGTGGATGGTGCAGAAAATAAGGGCGTGTTTTCAATGTTACTGTTGAAAGATTGGTGTACATGGCCATGAATGACGCCTCGTACCGCTGGATAGGTCTCTATTATTTCAATTAATGCCTCTGGGTTAGACACGGCCATGGTGTCTAACCATTTGCTTCCAACGGGTATTAACTGGTGGTGCAAACAAATCAGGACATTTTTGTCTGGGTGAGCGTTTATTTCTTCTCGAAGGTTGTTGATTTCCACATCGTAGAGAGCACCGCCTTCTTCACCGGGGACTTCTGTGTTGAGAAAGGCAAACATCCATTCTCTATAGTGAAGGAAAGGCTGGTAACTGACCGGCGAATTAGAAAATAACTGTTTTAAAGTGTTGGGTGTGTCATGGTTGCCGGGAAGAACATAACAAGGCGTTTTTAGTTTTTCTAAATGCCCTATGAGTCGCTTATACGATTGCGTTGAGCTGTCTTGGCTAAGGTCTCCGGTCAGGATGATGAGGTCAGGTGGCCAGCTTTCTTCGTGTGCTAGTTTTAATACAGATAAAAAGCTTTCTTCTGTATTAACCCCCACTAATTGGTCGTCAATAGACGACATCAAATGCAGATCAGACAGCTGCAAGACCTTTATGTCTGAAGGTGAGCATTTGTTGGGTAAGAAAACGTTCATTTTTTATAAAAAATCCATCATGCAATTTTTATTTTTAATAAGTATAGACGTTGATTTCAAAAACACTGCGATAAACAGCCTGCTCGTTATGATAAGGCCTTTATCATCACAATAGAACGGCGAGTTTGATTGTAGTTCTGGCGTTTTGCAACGGGTAAATCATTGAGTGTTGCCGGGAAGAAGCCTTTTTCAGCAAACCAGTGGCTACTTTGCGTGGTGAGGACAAATAAATGCTTTAGGCCTTTGGAGCGCGCTTTGTCTTCAATCATGCTTAATAAATATTCGCCGCGCTCGCCATTTCGATAGTCTGGGTGGACGGCAACGCAGGCCAGTTCAGCCATTTGCTCATTAGGGTATTCATATAAGGCTGCGCAAGTTGTTATTAGGCCATCTTGCTCAATCACGTGAAATTTATCGATGTCCATCTCGAGGGTTTCATTCGACCGATAGCTGAGCAGCCCACGTGCTTCTAACGGCCTAATCAACTCAATGATGCCATGTAGGTCATTAATGTTGGCTGGGCGGGCATCTTCAAAAGGTTGGACGGAGATCATGGTTCCTGATCCCTGGCGCGTAAAAAGTTCTAGCTGTAACCCACCGTTAATTTTTCGATCCACTAAATGGACGCGTTTGACACCTAATTGACTGGCGCGGATAGCTTCTTGGAGATGAAGATAAGCGTCATCCTGATCGTTCGTTGACGTCTTCAGTAAGGCTTGCGCTTGCTCTGTGGTGAGTTGGCGAATAAGCTTTTTGTTTGTGCTCAGTACTTCAGCCTGCTCGGTCATTAAAATCAGTTTGTCGGCTTTTATTTCAGTGGCAATAGCGGTGGCTATTTCTTCGCTGCGAAGGTTAAAAATGTCGCCACTGGGTGAATATCCTAGTGGAGAAATAAGAAGGACTTGCCCCGAAGATAGAAGGTTTGAGATAGCGTCACCATTGACGCGTCGAACATCACCGGTAAATTGGTAATCTACCCCGTTAATAACGCCTAACGGTTTGGCAAGAATAAAATTTCCAGACGCAATTTTTATAGTGGTTTTAGAGGAGGCGAGAGTTGAGATACTGGTGGCTAATTTAGCTTCTATATCCGCGCGAACAACTCCAGTGGCTTCTTTAGCTAAGTCGAGTGTTAGTTTGTCTGTGACACGAAGGTGCTGAAACACCTGACTTGAATGATGATAAAGGGCGAGCTTTTTTTCTAATTGTGGGCGAATTCCATGCACTAGGATAAGCCGAATGCCTAAGCTGTGGAGTAAGGCAATATCCTCAATCAACGTTGAAAACAAGGCATCGTTAACGGCATCACCACTGATGTATATAACAAAAGTTTTGCCCCGATGGGCATGAATATAAGGGGCGGTCTGTCGGAACCAATGTATAAATTGGTGAGGTTGTGTTGACAGCTGTGTTGTAGAAACAGAGCTGGGCTGTTGCTCAAGCGAGATATTTAAAGCCGCCGCCGCCTTGATAATGCCATTGAGAGCAGACGAAGGTATTCGGCCACCGGTTCCTTGCCTTTTTTTTGGATAGGTCCAACGATAAATGGTGGCAGGATCTTTGTTAATGGCCTTGGCTAATTTTTTAACACCGCCAAATTGCTGGATGATGAAGTTTGCATCGTAGGTCATGCGTGAATATTAAAATTAAAATGCAATAAATGCAAAAAATATAATTAATTTTATGATATAAATTGCAAATATAGTTATTTAATGCAGATGTTTTTAATTAAATTTTGCAATAAATTGCAATAAGGTGTGATCTGATTCGCCGGTATATATTCGTTGGCTTGATGAGCTTGGTCGATATGACCGGGGCCAATAACAAGGGTATCGAGGCCCAGTTTATTGAGATAGGGCGCTTCAGTACCGAAGGCTACGGCTTGCGCTTTTTTTCCACTGAGCGATTCAGTCAGCTGAGTAAACTGTGCGTCAGCGGCGGTTTCAAACGCCGGAACACCGCAGAAAATAGGCCGATAAATAAGTGTTAGTTTACTGTCTTCAGGCAAAATGTTGACTAACCGCTTTTGCAAATCGGCACGTAATAAATCAATGTCCATACCTGGAAGCGGTCGAATATCAATTTGCGTTTCGCAGTGGGCGCAAATTCTGTTGGGGTTGTCGCCACCATGAATGGAGCCAATGTTCATGGTGGGTGAGGCAATGTCAAACGCAGGGTTTTGATGTTTTCGTTGCAGGTCTTCTCGCCATTTTAGTAATTCATCCATCACCTTGAGCATGCCTTCGGTTGCGCTGGCCCCTAAAGTTGGATTGCTTGAATGGCCGGCGTGGCCCGTAACAACGATGGATTCCATCATGACGCCTTTATGCATCCGTATAGGCGTTATACCGGTGGGTTCTCCAATGATGGCATACTTTGCGTGTTGCAGTTGCTCATTGCTTAAGGCCTGAGCACCGCTCATGGCGCTTTCTTCATCCGCTGTTGCGAGCAGGGTGAGGGGGCGCTTAAAATCGGCTGCTTTAAATCGGGAGGCAACGTCAATAGCCAGGGCAAAGAAGGACTTCATGTCCGTACTGCCTAAACCGTAAAAATGGTTATTTTTTTCAGTTAATTTAAAAGGGTCTTGTTGCCATTTGCTATCATCGTAGGGCACCGTGTCGGTGTGCCCCGATAAAACAAGGCCCTTTGCACCCTTATAGCACGGACCAATGGTCGCAATGAGGTTGGCCTTTCCCGCGTGATTAGGCAAGGGAACAATTGTGACGGCAAAACCCAAATTTTCCAGCCAGTCGGCTAATAAGTGAATGACGGGTAAATTACTTTGATCGTGCGTTTTATTTGTACTGCTCACCGAGGGCGTGCCAATTAAGGCACGCATCATATCCAATGTGTTAAGCGGTTTGGCCAAGTGTTATTGGCCAGTTGCAGGGGTTTTTATGAATGCGTTGATCGCCTATTACCCCAGTTTATCTGTGACAGCACCTTCAGAGGCTGAATTCACTAACGCGGCATATTTAGCGAGCGCGCCGCGCGTGTAGCGAGGTGCTGGCTTTGTCCAGTTGGCGAGGCGTTGTTGAATTACGTCATCATCAAGATGAAGGCGTAATTCATTTTTCACACTGTCAATGGTAATGGTGTCACCATCTTCAACAATAGCGATAACGCCTCCTTGGTAAGCCTCGGGTGTGATGTGGCCAACCACAAAGCCGTGCGTGCCGCCCGAGAATCGACCGTCGGTGATAAAGGCCACTTTGTCGCCCAGACCTCTGCCCATGATGGCGGATGTTGGGGCCAGCATTTCTCTCATGCCCGGACCGCCTTTGGGGCCTTCGTATCGAATAACCAGAACATCACCTTCTTTTATTGAGCCATTAAGAATGCTGGCCATTGAATCTTCTTCAGAATCAAAAACACGGGCTGTACCCGTAAAACCTAAGCCTTCCTTGCCGGTGATTTTTGCCACGGCACCTTCAGCAGCCAGGTTGCCATGAAGCACGACCAGATGGCTGTCTTTCTTGATGGCGTTATCCAATGAATGAATGATGTCTTGATCGCTGGGGTAGGGCTCAACATCTGCTAAGTTTTCAGCCAATGTTTTACCGGTCACAGTGAGGCAATCACCATGAAGTAAGTCGGCCTCCAGGAGAATTTTCATCAAAGGCTGGATGCCGCCGATTTCGATTAACTCGCCCATTGAATATTTGCCGCTGGGTTTTAAATCAGCCACCATAGGCACACGTTTGCCAATGGTCGTGAAATCGCTTAGTTTAAGTTCAACATTGGCGCTATGAGCCATGGCTAACAAGTGAAGAACGGCATTTGTTGATCCACCCAGAGCAATGACCACCGTAATGGCATTTTCAAATGCTTTGCGGGTCATGATATCGCGTGGTTTGATGTCAAGCTCTAGTAATTTAAGTACGGCTTTGCCGGCTTCTTCGCAGTCTTTTTTCTTGTCATCTGAAATGGCGGCTTGAGCAGAACTATTTGGCAAACTCATGCCCATGGCTTCAATGGCTGAAGCCATCGTGTTAGCGGTGTACATGCCGCCACAAGATCCCGGCCCGGGAATCGCTTTTGATTCAATGGCATGCAGTTCTTCATCATTGATGAGGTTGTTTGCGCGAGCGCCTACTGCCTCAAAGACAGAAATAACGTCTAATTTACGTTGTTTATGGCAGCCCGATAAAATAGTGCCGCCATAAACAAAAATAGCCGGGCGGTTGAGGCGGGCTAAAGCAATCATGCAGCCCGGCATGTTTTTATCACAGCCTCCGATAGCCACAACGCCGTCATAACCTTGACAGCCGACGACTGTTTCAATGGAGTCGGCGATAACTTCACGTGAGGTTAACGAGTACTTCATGCCTTCAGTACCCATTGAGATTCCATCAGAAATGGTGATCGTGTTAAAAACAACACCTTTACCACCAGCGTCGTTGACTCCGTTCGCTGCATCATCTGCCAAATCATTGATGTGCATATTGCAGGGGGTCACCATTGCCCAAGTGGATGCAATGCCAACTTGAGGTTTTTTGAAGTCGGCATCATTAAACCCTACGGCGTGTAACATGGCGCGGCTTGGTGCCCGCTCCATACCATCCACTACCGGGGAAGAAAATTTCCTAATATCATGTTTTTTGTCAGACATATTACGCTCGTTTTAAAGGGTTAAATCAGAATGAAGATTGCCAGGAAGATTTTTTTCGCCAACTGATTTTTGGCAAAATAAAACCAAGGATAATACCGAGAAACAGCACACCTGAACCTATAAGGAACCAGTCTAGAGCTTCACTGTTCATGAGCATATCATTTTCTCTTTTTAAACTTTCCAGTTCACGCTCAATAGTGACAACCCGTTGTTGAAGTTGATTGCGTTCTTGGAGAATTTGCACAGCATTTTTAGATGTTTCTTTCAGTTGGGCCAGTTCACGTGAAAGAGCGGTATTTTGTTCTTTTAATGTGCTGGTTTCGGTGTCCAGGCTGCCTTTTTCTTCACTGATTTGTGTTAGCTGTTCGCTGGTTGCTTTAAAATTTTCTTTAAGTGAGGCTAATTCAGCTTCTGATTTGCTTAAGCGCGATTTAGCCGAGGGTGTTTTTTGCAGCAGTCTCGACAAAACCCAGCCTTCTCTGTTTTCGCTCAGTTTAATTTTTGAATAGCCAGCGGCTTGATCGCGTTCGACAATATTGACTTTTTTGCCACTTTTTAGGGTGGCGATAATGCGGTGTCCGGGGCTTTTTCCAGAGCGCACCATGATTTCGAGTTCATCGGAAACGTAAGCAGTTTCAGCCAGAGCGATGGAGCTGACTAGAAGGGAACAAATTAAGAGTAAGTTTTTCACAAAAAGTCCTTTAAATACCAATGGGTTTAACATCCTAAGCCATTAAAAATTCTAATAACGCTTTTTGAGCGTGTAATCGATTTTCTGCCTCGTCCCAGACGACGCTTTGTTGTCCATCCAATACCTCGGCGCTTACTTCTTCTTCACGGTGTGCCGGTAAGCAATGCATGAATAGCGCATCAGGTTGTGCGGTAGACATTATATGACGGTTTACTTGAAAGTCAGCAAAGGCTTTTTCACGTATTTTTTGTTCTTCTTCATGGCCCATGCTGGCCCAAACATCTGTCACGACCAAGTCGGCATTTTTAGCTGCCTGCTTCGCATCGTGAAAGAGTTTGACATGGGTAGAGGTTGAAGTCAGCAGTTGTTCTTCTGGCTCGTAACCTGGAGGGCAGGCGATGGTTAATTGAAAATCCAGTAACTTGGCTGCATTTATATATGATTGGCACATATTATTACCGTCTCCAATCCAGCAAACGTGATGGCCTTTAATATCGCCGCGCAGCTCGAACCATGTTTGCAAATCCGCGAGAAGTTGGCATGGATGGAATCGATCAGTTAAACCATTAATAACCGGTACCTTGGAATGGGCGGCAAAGGCGGTGACGGTCTTGTGATCATTTGTGCGTAACATAATGCCGTCGACCATGCGAGAAATCACCCGCGCAGAATCTTCAATGGGTTCTCCTCTTCCTAATTGTGTATCGCGAGGTGATAAAAATAAGGCACTACCTCCAAACTGCGTCATCCCGGCTTCAAACGAAATACGAGTGCGTGTTGACGATTTTTCAAAAACCATCGCAAGCACTTTATTTTTTAACGGTTCAAAGATCACGCCATCGGTGCGCATTTTTTTTAACTCGATAGCGCGTTGAATGATAGCGCGTAGCTCATCAGCACTTAAGTCGTTTAAGGTAATAAAATGTCGTGGTTTCATGCGGGTACTTTACAAAAATAGTGGGTCAGTGAGCAAGAATCAGCTCGCTGACGAGATCAGTGATCGTCATGGCCTCGTCATCACTTAGAGTAAGAGGGGGTAACAAGCGAACAGTGTTGCCACCAGCGACATTAATGAGAAGCTTTTTTTCTAGCGCTTTAGTAACGAGTTCAGGGCAGGGTGATGATAACTCAATACCTATCATCAGCCCTTTTTGCCGTATTTCAACAACGTGATCACAATGTTCTAACTTTGTTTTAAAAACCTTGCCCATGTGGTTGCCTAAAGCCCATGCGCGTTTTGCTAATTGGTCGCGTTCAACAATCTCAAGAACCTTAAGGGCGGCAGCGCAAGCCAAGGGGTTGCCGCCAAATGTTGAGCCATGAGAACCAGCAGTTAAAAGCCCGCTGGCTTTGTTAGAAGATAAACAGGCACCAATGGGGACGCCATTACCAAGGGCTTTAGCCATGGTGATGACATCGGCTTTGATGCCGTTTTGTTGACTGGCTAAAAAATGACCGGTGCGTCCTACGCCTGTTTGGATTTCATCCAACATTAACAACCAATCGTTTTTTTCACATAATGCGCTGAGTTTATTTAAATAATCCGAAGCAGGGATATGAATACCGCTTTCACCCTGGATGGGTTCAACAAGGACGGCAACAATATGAGGTAATTGCTTTGATAGAATATCTAAGGTATTGATGTCATTGTAAGGAATATGCCTAAAACCTTCGGGTAGCGGTGAAAAACCTTCTTTAACGGCAGAATTACCCGTTGCAGTTAAGGTGGCCAGTGTGCGGCCATGAAAACTTTTATTCATGGTAACGATGATTGGCTGATCGATATTTTTCTTATAGGCAAAGCGACGCGCTATTTTAATAGCAGCTTCGTTTGCCTCTGCGCCAGAGTTTCCAAAAAAGACGTCATTCATGCCGGTTAATTCACACAATTTGTCAGCCAGCTTTTCTTGCTTGTCAATGTAGTACAAGTTAGATGTGTGTATTAAGGTATTGGCCTGTTCGCTGATTGCATGCGCGATTTCCGGATGTGCGTGGCCCAAGCCACAAACAGCGATGCCTGATAAAGCATCAAGGTATTTGTTGCCTTTTTCATCCCATAGCCATGCGCCTTCGCCTTTAGTAAAGCGAACCGGCATCGATGCATACGTTGGCATAATATGGTGGCGCATAATAAACCTTATAAATGTTACAAATTGGTGTGGAAAAATAAAGGCAGCCCAATTTGGCTGCCTATTTTGTTAATCAATCATTATAATTCTCTATATGAAATTCATCAACTAATCAACCATGGATACCATAGAATTAAGTATTTTTTCGAGTCGAATTGAGTCTGTGTGTGACGAAATGGGGGCGATTTTACAACGAGCA
Source organism: Cycloclasticus sp. (assembly GCA_002700385.1). Taxonomy (GTDB): domain Bacteria; phylum Pseudomonadota; class Gammaproteobacteria; order Methylococcales; family Cycloclasticaceae; genus Cycloclasticus. Next base: position 778,354 of record PADC01000006.1, on the reverse strand, counting down.
GCGTTTTCGCCCAATATTAAAGATCGCTTGGATTTTTCATGTGCCGTTTTTGATGCAAAAGGTCAATTGTGTGCTCAGGCTGCGCACATACCAGTACATTTAGGAAGCATGGCGTATGCAATGAAGGGGATTGTTGATCAGGTTGACTGGCAGCAGGGCGATATGCTGGCGTTTAATGATCCATACTTGGGAGGCACTCATTTACCCGATGTGACGCTGGTTTGCCCCGTGTATTTTGAAGACGCTTTGATTGGTTTTGTCGCTAATCGCGCTCATCATGCAGATATTGGTTCGGACACTCCCGGCTCGATGCCGCTCGCCACGCATTTAGATGAAGAAGGACTGGTTATTTCGCCCGTTAAAGTGATGCGGAACAACGAAGCCTCTGTAGAATTCGAAGAAATAAAGCAAGCGTTGCGGTATACCGTAGAGTCAACGGGTGATTTTAATGCGCAAATCAGCTCTAACCAGCGGGGTGCGGAGCGTTTACTGTCTATCGTGATGGAGATGGGGGCTGAGAATTATGAGAGTGCGCTTTGGCATCTAAATGATTACGGTGACCGGTTGATGTTGCAATTATTAAGTAGCATCCCCGATGGCCTGTATGCTTTTGAAGACGTGATGGATGGTGATGGACTGGGCGCTGAAAACCTTAAGATTAAACTCAAATTGACGCTCAATAATAATCAAGTGCTGGCTGATTTTTCGGGTACAGCAAAGCAAGTCAGGGGGAATATTAATTGCCCATTGTCAGTTGTTGCAGCGGCTGTTTACTATGTCTTCAGGTGCTTGATGCCAATCAATACGCCGGCCTGTTTTGGTGTCTATCGGCGAATAGCAATAAAAGCCGAGGCGGGTTCGCTGATCAATGCAACGAAGCCAGCCGCGGTCGCAGCGGGCAATGTGGAAACCAGCACGCGACTTGTTGATGTCGTGATGGGGGCTTTAGCAAAAGCGATGCCGGAAAAAATCCCAGCCGCCAGTCATGGCAGCATGAACAATTTAGCCATGGGCGCAAGAGAAGGCGGGGCGAGCTGGAATTATTATGAAACCATTGGTGGCGGCATGGGCGCCGGTGCCGGACATGATGGGTTGTCGGCCATACAAACACATATGACAAATACCCTGAATACACCCATTGAATCATTAGAGAGGCATTATCCTCTGAGAATTAAACGTTATCAGATACGTCGTCATTCAGGTGGTTCAGGTAAAACAAAAGGTGGTGATGGCATCGTTCGTGAGATGGAGTTTTTACAGCCCGCGAGCGTGACGTTGTTAACGGAAAGAAGACAGCACCCACCTTGGGGGCTAGCAGGGGGAGACAGTGGTCAATGTGGTGAGAATTGGCTGAATAAAGAACCGTTGGGCGCTAAGGTAAGCGTTGATGTAAGGCCGGGGGATTGCTTGACAATTAAAACCCCGGGCGGGGGCGGTTATGGAATTAAGACTTAATCTAAATATTCAGGGTATAATGCCCTCAAGTAATTCTTAAAGGTACCCAAAATGAGTGTAAATGAACGAATAGAAGATCAGCTAAAAAATCATGCTGTTTTGTTGTATATGAAGGGGACGCCCTATTTTCCACAATGCGGCTTTTCGAGCAAGGCAGTGCAAATCTTGCAAGCGTGTGAAGTGGAGTTTGCTTACGTTAATATTTTTGACGATAGCGAAATTAGAGAAGGGTTGAAAGAATATTCAAATTGGCCAACATTTCCGCAGCTTTATGTTAATGGCGAGTTAGTGGGTGGTGCGGACATCATGATTGAAATGTTCGAAAGTGGTGAATTAAAAACCGTGCTGGATGACGTTAAAGTGGCTTAGTTAGACTATCCCACTGATTAACAATCTTACAAAATAAAGTAGCGGTTTGCTCAGCGTCATAAAGCGCCGAGTGAGCTTGTTCACTATCCCATTCCATGCCAGCCGCTTTTGCTGCCTTCGCTAAAACAGTCTGACCATAGGCTAAACCCCCTAATGTAGCGGTATCAAAGGTGCTGAAGGGGTGAAACGGGTTGCGTTTAAATTGGGTGCGCTCCACGGCTGCATTCATAAACCCAATATCAAAAGCAGGGTTATGGCCGACTAAAATGGCGCGAGTACATTGTTGTGCTTTAACCGCTTCCCTGACGGGAGCAAATAGGTTTTTTAGCGCTTGTTTTTCATCAATTGCCAAGCGAAAAGGATGGTGAGGATCGATGCCGTTGAACTTTAACGCAGCGGGGTCAAGATTAGCGCCTTCAAAAGGGATGATGTGTTCGCGATGAGCTGATTGGATAAAAAGCTGGCCTTCCTCATTCATCGCAGGGATGACAACGGCCATCTCAAGCAAAGCATCGGTTTTCGCATTAAAGCCAGCCGTTTCAAGGTCGACAATGACAGGCAGATAACTACGAAAACGATTGTTCATCGTTCTAACAAGGGTGTTTGGCATGGGTTCTGGACTAACAATTTTTAAATATTCGGCTATAATAAATCAACGAACACAGGGCGGCTAAATAAAGTTGCATTAATAACAGACTGGAGAAAGTTTCGATGAGGTTAACGAGTTATTTAAAAAAAGGAATTGTTGGTACCGCTATCACCTCAATGGCCCTGTTGTCGGGTTGCGCGTCGCTAACGTCGCAACAAGAAAACGACCCTCTCGAATATGTAAATAGAGGTGTTTATCAGTTTAATCAAAAAGCGGATCAGTATGTCTTAGAGCCTGTGGCTAAGGGTTATCAATACGTGACACCTGAAGTGGTCGATAAGGGTATTACAAACTTTTTTAGTAACCTAGACGATGTTGTTGTTTTTGTTAACGACTTATTACAACTGAAATTCAATCAAGCGCTGTCGGATGGTGGTCGTGTTCTTGTGAATACAACAGTCGGTGTGCTTGGCTTTATTGATGTGGCAACCGATATGGGCATGCCAAAAAACAATGAAGATTTTGGTCAAACCCTCGGTGCTTATGGCGTTGGAACTGGGCCGTATGTTGTTTTGCCTATTTTAGGTTCCAGTACGTTGCGAGACGCGGCGGGGATTTTTGCAGATACATTTGTTGATCCTATTCAACAGATTGATGATTCTGATGCAATGTGGAGTGTTATTGCGCTTAAAGGTGTTGATACGCGTGCGGACCTGATCCAGACAAAAAAAGTTGTTGATCAGGCCTCGTTAGACCCTTATGAGTTTGAAAGAAGTGCTTATTTTCAACGTCGCAACTATTTGATACATGATGGAAACCCTCCTTTAGAGGAGGATCTTTTCGAGGAGTAAGGCGGATTAATAAAAAGGCCCTTTTTATAAGGGCCTTTTTTTATTTGTGTTAGCAATCGCAGAGCCTTATTTTATTGTCCATTGTAAGGGTGTTTGCTGTCTAAATGGCGTGAGTGTTTGTTTGCCAAAAGGGTAATGGCTGGGTGCTTGCCAACTTTCTCTGTGCAGTGTCAGCGTTTGTTGATTTCTAGGCAGGCGGTAAAAATCGGGGCCATAGAAGCTACTGAATCCCTCCAGTTTATCTAAGGCGTTTTCTTTATCAAAAATTTCCGCATAAAGCTCAATAGCCGCATGTGCAGTAAAACACCCTGCGCAACCGCATTGGTTTTCCTTTGCATTGGTTGTGTGAGGAGCACTGTCGGTGCCCAAGAAAAATTTTGGATTACCACTGGTGGCAGCATTAACCAAGGTCTTGCGGTGTGTTTCGCGCTTTAAGATGGGTAGGCAATAATTATGCGGGTGAATACCGCCAACCAATAAATCATTTCGGTTAAACAGAAGATGCTGTGGCGTTAACGTAGCAGCAGTTAAGTGATTGTGAAGAACGAAATCAATGGCTTGTTCGGTGGTTGCATGTTCCAAAACAATCCGAAGCTCAGGAAAATTCTTTTTGATGGGCACCAGGTATTTGTCGATAAAAACTTGCTCTCGATCAAACACATCAATATCAGGGTCGGTGACCTCAGCGTGGACAAGTAAGGGGAGATCTTGTTTTTGCATCTCGTCTAATACCGGGCTTAAGGCAGAGACATCCGTCACCCCGTTAGAGGAATTTGTGGTTGCGCCTGCTGGATATAGCTTAGCCGCATAAACAAAGTCGCTTTCACCTGCTTGTCTGATATCTTCAACACGCGTGTTATTGGTGAGATAGAGAGTCATCAGTGGCTGGAATGTGTTGCCTTCAGGACGTGCATTTAAGATTCGTTGCCGATATGCCGCGGCTAACTGTGTATTAACGACAGGTTGAGCCAGATTAGGCATAACAATAGCGCGCTGAAACTGTCTGGCAGTAAAGGCGACCGTTGTATCCAGTGCGTCACCATCACGAAGGTGCAAATGCCAGTCATCCGGTTTTGTTATGGTTAGTTGAGTTGTCATCTATTTAATTTTTTCTCTTAATTCCATAAAAGTAAGATTATTTTACATGCATTACTTGCTATAAACCTTGTAAATCACCGAAAATACCCAGTTCTGTTTAGTGTGGTCGGTTAAAAATGTCCACAAGCTAGTACTTGGAGCAATTTAAATTATGCCTATTTATGAATACCAATGTGATGCCTGCCAGCATCGTTGTGAAGTGTTACGCAAAATAAGTGATGAGCCATTAACGAAGTGCCCTGCTTGCGGCAAGGAGACGTTACAAAAGTTAATGTCTGCCTCAGGCTTTCGATTGAAAGGTGAAGGGTGGTATGAAACAGACTTTAAGAGCGGCAAAAAGAAAAATTTGGCAGAAGGTTCGGCCAAAAAATCGAGTGATAGTAAATAAAAGCCTTTCATTAAAGAAGGCAATTCGTGCAATAGCCGAAAAGGTTAATCAAGCAAACATAACAGTAGGGAAGTAAAAATGATGCGTAGCCATTATTGTGGTGATATTAACGAAAAACACCTAGGGGAAGAAGTAGAAATCTGTGGCTGGGTGCACAGGCGGCGTGACCACGGCGGCGTTATTTTTATCGATTTACGAGATCGTGAGGGGATCGTGCAAGTTGTGTTTGACCCTGATCGTGCTGAACCGTTTGCCATTGCTGAAAATGTGCGTAGTGAATATGTGTTAAGACTTAAAGGGCGTGTTCGTCCTCGGCCAGAAGGCACTACGAACCCTAAAATGAAAACCGGTAAAGTGGAAATGTTAGGGCTTGAGCTCGAGGTGCTCAACGAGTCTAAAACACCGCCAATTCAGGTGGATGGTGATATCGAAGTGAATGAAGAAACGCGTTTACGTTATCGCTATATTGATTTACGTCGTCCGGACATGTTGGAAAACATTCGTTTGCGTCGTGACGTGACGTTGAATTTACGCCGTTTTTTAGAAGATGAAAATTTCTATGAAATTGAAACGCCCTTTTTGACCAAGGCAACACCTGAAGGTGCTCGAGACTACTTGGTGCCAAGTCGAACGCACGAGAACAGTTTTTTCGCGCTGCCGCAATCTCCGCAGTTGTTCAAGCAATTGCTGATGATGGGTGGAATGGACCGTTATTATCAAGTGGTGCGTTGTTTCCGTGATGAAGATTTGCGTGCCGATCGTCAGCCAGAGTTCACCCAATTGGATATAGAAACGTCTTTTTTGGATGAAACTGAGATCATGGGCTTAATGGAAAACATGATTCGCCGACTATTCAGTGAGGTGATTGATGTTCAACTGCCTGAAGCGTTTCCACAGATGAGTTATGCAGAAGCGATGGATGTTTATGGAACAGACCGCCCTGACTTGCGTAATCCGCTGGTACTCAATGATGTTGGTGATTTGATGGCCTCGGTTGAGTTTAAAGTCTTTTCAGGCCCGGCAAATCGTCAGGATGGTCGCGTTGCGGCCTTAAGAGTACCGGGCGGTAGTACGCTCAGTCGAAAAGATATTGATGGTTACACACAGTTTGTCAGTATTTATGGGGCAAAAGGTTTGGCCTATATTAAAATCAATGATCGTGAGGCCGGCATCGAAGGCTTGCAGTCACCTATTTTGAAGTTTTTGCCGGATGATGTTGTGGAAAATATCATGCAACGAACAGGGGCGCAAACAGGGGACATTGTTTTCTTTGGCGCAGATAAAACAAAGGTGGTAAACGAGTCGCTTGGCGCGTTACGCGACAAAATAGGCCAGGATCAGGGTTTATTGGAAGGAGATTGGAAACCTGTTTGGGTTATTGATTTCCCGATGTTTGATTGGGATGAAAAGTCAAGCCGTTGGAATGCAATCCACCATCCGTTCACCGCGCCATCATGCAGCGCAGAAGAATTGAAAGAAAATACCGGTCAGGCATTATCAAGAGCCTATGATCTAGTGTTAAATGGCACAGAAGTAGGCGGTGGTTCCATACGTATTCATAAAATGGACATGCAGCAAACGGTGTTTGATTTACTGGGTATGGATGAAAAAGAGTCGGAAGAAAAATTTGGCTTTTTATTAGATGCCCTTAAGTACGGTTGCCCACCTCACGGCGGTATTGCCTTCGGTTTGGATCGTTTGGTGATGTTAATGTCCGGTGCGTCAACGATTAGAGATGTTATGGCCTTCCCTAAAACACAAACAGCAGCGTGTCCGTTAACCTCTGCTCCGGCAAGAGTGAGCGAGGCTCAGTTAAAAGAACTGGGCATTAAATTAAGAAAACCGCCTGCCGTAGAATCAACATAAGGAAACATGATGTCAGCCGCTTTAAAACCTATTCAGGATTACTCTTTGCTCACAGACGATGAGTGTGATGTACGCATTCAAGCCGCTAAAAAAACCTTAGGCGAGCGATGTGTTATTTTAGGGCACCATTACCAACGTAATGAGGTGTTCAAGCATGCGGATGTCAGTGGCGATTCGTTAAAGCTTTCAAAGTATGCGGCCGAGTCAAAAGCGGACTACATTGTCTTTTGTGGCGTGCATTTTATGGCCGAAGTGGCCGATATTTTATCGCGACCTGAACAAGTGACCATTTTGCCCGATTTGGCGGCAGGTTGCTCGATGGCCGATATGGCTAATCTTAAAAATGTTGAACGCAGTTGGCAGGAACTGAATAGCGTATTGAATGCCGATGAACAAATAACACCGGTGACTTACATCAACTCTGCTGCGGATTTAAAGGCCTTTTGTGGCCGACATGATGGCATTGTGTGCACCTCTTCCAATGCAGAAAAAGTACTCAACTGGTGTTTTGATAAGCGCGAGAAAATTTTGTTTTTCCCCGATGAGCACCTGGGCCGGAACACGGGTTATCGGATGGGTATCCCACAAGAAGAAATGGTGGTGTGGGATTTTAGTCAGCCACTCGGCGGCTTAACGGAAGAGCAAATAAAAAGTGCAAAAATGATTTTGTGGAAAGGCTTCTGCTCGGTTCATCAAATGTTTCAAACAAAGCAAATAGATGATTTTAAAAAGAAACACCCAGACACCATCGTGATTGCTCACCCGGAGGCCAATTTTGAAGTGTGTGAGAAGGCTGATTATGTTGGCTCAACCGAAATGATACTTAAAACGGTTCGAGAGGCAAAGCCTAACACCCGTTGGTTAGTGGCCACCGAGCTAAATTTGGTAAATCGCCTAAAAGAAGAAGTGAAGGATCAAAAGAAAGAGGTGCATTTTATGTCTCCAACTGTCGCAATGTGTTCAACGATGTTCAGAACCGACCCTCAGCACTTAGCGTGGGCGCTTGAAAACCTTGTTGAAGGCCACGTGGTGAATCAAATTCAAGTCGCGAGTGACGACAAGTTGATGGCTAAAAAGTCATTAGACAGTATGTTGTCGCTATTTTAATAAAATCTAATATGCCTGTTTTATTTTAAGCGGCTGGAGTGCTGAGTATTTTTTAAGTGATGTTGGTACACTGTTTTTAATTGTTCGATTTCATCATAGCGTTTAAAACGTGACTTTTCATTTGCGGTTTCTATCTGCTCGATCAGCATTGGAATGGGCTGCCATTGGTTGTTAAGCATAAGAATGTTGGCTATTTCAAACAGAGGGTGAAGAAACAGCGGGCTTAGATCAAAAGCATGTTGATAATCATTTAAAGCCGCTAACGTGTTGCCAGAGGCTAGCTGAGCTTTGCCTCGCATATACCAAAAGACCGCTTTTTTGGGCTGTTTTTCAATCACTGCACTAATCCAGCCGATATAGTTCTGGCGAAGGGGTTTGCACGGGTCCAGTTTCAAGCAGCCAGCAATTTGATCTAAGGCTAACTGGGTTGATGGCGAAATTCGGTTGGCTTTAATGCGCTCAATTGTTGCATCTTGAAGTGCTTGGGGGATCGGTTTTTCGCCGACCGCTAAGATATTTTGATAGTGCAAAGCATAAGCTGTTTCTGTTGGGTCAAGATCCATCGCTTTTTTAATGGCGGAAGTCGCCAGTTCAATATCGCCAGCCTGGTTAGCAGCATTGCTTAAAAGGGCTTGTATAGCCGGTGAATTTGGGTGATGCTCGGCTTCAAAAAAAGCTAAAGATTGATAGTTCCCCCATTGTTTTGCTCGTAGTGCTGTTGTCCCGCCGACGATGAGACAAATGGCTGATATGCTGGCAATGAATTTTTTGGTGTTAATCGTTCTTGGGGCTAGTGAGACTAAGGCAAGGATAATGCCGATAGAAGGAAAGTTATTCCGATGTTCGTAAGCGATGTCCAACGGGAAAATGGTCGATTCCATTAAGTGGCCGATAAAAAATAACCCGATACCTAAGGCAAATAAGGGTTGTTTTTTTCTAACGGCAAAGGCAGTGATAATAAGCCCTGCGATAACGATAAACGATATCAGGGTCGTTACCGGCTCAATAAAGGAAGTCGATAGAGCAAAGTCGTCATGAAAAAGCCCAAAGCCATTGATTCTTGGAATTAGAATTAAACTGAGATAAAAAACAACGACACGGCTCTCAGTCAGCGCCCGCTCCCACATGGTAAAAGGCCGACCGCCGAAACCTCGAGCGGCATAATCAAACGCGTGCCAAGCAACAGCAAAAAATAGGGCAACAAGGATCATCGTGCTGAGTATTTTTATGCGAGATGAAAGAGCGTTAAATACCGACCAAGGCGGTTGTTTGCTGAAGAATAGGGCTTCGATCAATAGGATATAAAGAGGGGTCAGTAAGGCATTTTCCTTGCTGTAAATCGCTAAAATAAAACTAACACTGGCGGCAATAAAATAGATGATACTTTTTATTCCGTTTTGCCCTGAGCTTGCGCCACGTGCAGATAAATAGAAGAGCAAGCAAAGTAAAGAGAACAAAGTGCTTAATGAGGTCATCCGTTGGACGATATACAGCACACTGGTCAGGTTGATGGGGTGTAAAGCCCAGATAAATGCCACACTGGCTGCAAGTATCAGTTGAATTTGAGGCGAAGTGTCTTGTCGCGCAAGGTTTATTAATTTAAGGTTCAATAAAAAAACCAAGACAGCATTGATGCTGTGTATAGCGATATTGGTGACTTTAAAATGGAACGCATCGTAACCACCGGCTACATAATAGTTTAAGGCAAAGGTGCTAATGGCAACCGGGCGTTTTAATGGGCCGGCAAAACCGGCTTTAGAGGCCTCGTAAAGGCTGCTGAATGTTAGTTCATTAAGCCTAAGTAATGAGTTGTTGGTGATGTTTGTTAGGTCATCAAAAATAAAGGGGCCGTAGAGGCCGGGGTAGTATACAAATAAGGCGCAGAAAACGAGCGCAAATAGAATAAGGTTTTTTGGTGTTAAGGCCATACAATAATTTTATAAAAAAAAAGCGGCTTAACGCCGCTTTTTTTTATCTTTTACCCAGCTATTAAGTTTTAGGTAAGTATTTCACGGGAAGATCAGTACCGCCGGCACATACTTCACTAACAGTCCATTGTAAGTTTCCGCTTGTTCCGCGAGGGGCGGTTGGTATATAAGTAAAACAAGTGTTTGCTGCCGAACCAAGCTTAGTGCTATCGCGAAGAGCAACTTCCAGATTTGGTCTTGTTCCGGACAGAACGATAGAAATATCGGACACATATTCTGCTGCGACTGAGGTTAGACCTAGGGTTGCGCTGGAAATATTTGTTCCGGTATTTGACAGTGTGCCATTTTCACTCCAGTATACGTCTATGGCTGTTTTAAAACCGCCTGATAAAGAAGCGCCTTCACCTACACGTGATTTGATAGTGTAGTCTTGGTAAGCGGGAATCGCCAACGCAGCTAAAATACCAATAATCGCTACCACGATCATTAATTCAATTAGCGTAAAACCTTTTTGTGCGCGTTGTTTCATTGTCTGTATGTTTTTCATGTTTATATCCTTATATAAAAATTTAATAATTTTCTTGCACAGTGATTATAGCACTTACTGTGCCGTTTTTTTTAATGAAATAATAAACTCATGCAACTTGTTGATAGTCATCACTATTTTTATGTCGATTGAATTTTTTTCCGGCAGGTCAAGGCAATAATATGTATATTTTTGTCACAAAGTGACGTTCTGCGTCACTTTGTGTCAGTCGTCTAGCCCCAGCTTTTTTAACCGATAGCGTAGAGCGCGGAAGGTAATACCTAATTCTTTTGCGGCAGCTGTTTTATTCCAACGTGTTTTTTCTAGTGCACTGGTGATAGCTTCTTTTTCTAATGAACCGAGGTAGTCTTCTAAAGGGGCATCTTTTAGTGAGGTTTTGTCCTGTGCTGGCGCGGTTAGCAACTCAACGGACGTGTGGCTAGAGAGCTGTAGGTCTGGTGCGTGAATCAGGTTGTTTTCGCATAAAGTAAAAGCTCGTTCGAGTATGTTTTCAAGCTCACGCACATTGCCGGGAAAGCTATGCTGTTCAAGTGCTTTTAAGGCGTTATCGGTTAATGATGTTGGTTTGTCGTTATGTCCGCTATTGAATTTTTTTAGCAGGTGAACAGCCAGTTGTTTAATGTCTTCTTTACGTTCGCGCAGTGGTGGTAAAGGAAGTTCAATAACGTTAATTCTGTAATACAAATCTTGCCGAAAATCGCCATTGGCAACCAGCTGGTTTAAATCCTTATGCGTGGCGCATAAAATTCTAACATCGATGGGGATTTCTTGATCACTGCCGATGGGTCTGATGGATTTTTCTTGGATGGCGCGTAATAATTTGACTTGCATGTGCAAGGGAAGGTCGGCAATTTCGTCAAAAAACAAGGTGCCACCGTTTGCTGTTTGAAACAGGCCTTTTTTATCAGCGATGGCACCAGTAAAGCTGCCTTTTTGATGGCCAAATAGTTCGCTTTCCATCAGTTCGTGAGGGATGGCGCCGCAGTTAATGGGTATAAAAGCTTGTTGTGCCCTTGGGCCTTTTTCGTGGAGGAGTTTTGCAACAAGTTCTTTGCCGGTGCCCGATTCACCACTGATATAAATAGGGGCTTGACTGCGAGCGAGTTTGGCTATTTTTGCCCGTACGTTTGCCATGACAATAGAATCGCCAAGTAAGGTGTCGCGGCTTCGTCGATCAACAGGTGTCTCGGTGTCGTTAATTTTTATGGCTGAACTGACAAGGTTTTTGAGGCTCTTCAGGTTGACGGGTTTGGAAACAAAATCAAAGGCGCCTAGTTTAAGGGCTTTTATAGCGACCTCCATGCTGCCAAAAGCGGTAATAACGGCTGTAGGCAGGTTTGGGCAATGTGTTTGAATGTGTTCAACCAGTTCCAGTCCGTTGCCATCGGGTAGTTGCAGGTCTGTGAGGCAAATGTCGAAATGATGGGTTTTTAGTAGCTGTTTGGCTTCGGTTAAATTTTGCGCGGCTTTGCTCGAAATACCCATACGAGACAAGGTGATGTTAAGGAGTTCTAGAATGTCGGGTTCATCATCGACAATAAGTGCTAGTGCCTGGGTCATTTTGTTTTTAAATGCTATTAAGTGTCAGAGTGAAACAACTGCCGCCCTGCGGGTTAGGCTGGTAGCTTAATTTAGCATGATTTAGCTCAGCCAGCTGGTTTGAAATGTACAACCCCAGGCCAGTACCAGAGGGGGAGGTCGTATAAAAGGGTTCAAATATATTTTCCGCAGTGGCTTCACTCATACCGTTGCCCTCATCGGTAACGGAAATAAAGATTTTTTGAGTCATTGGTTGTCGGTCTGCTTGTAGATAAATGACCGATTCCTTGTCGGTCAGCTGGCCATATTTTAGAGCGTTGCTACAGAGATTGTCGATAATTTGTTTTAGGTGGTTGCTGTCAAATTGAATCGTTTTAATCTCTTCGGAAAGGTGTATTTTTATAGGTGATGTTTGTAGACCAAATTGCTCTTTAAAGCGGCTATCAAAATCAGTGAGCCATTTTTGAAGTTCAATGGTTTCGACAAGGCTTACTTCTTGCCGTGATAACTGGAGGGTGCTGTTGATAATGCTGTTAACCCGGTTGGTATGATTATGAATAATATCGAGCAAACGGCGATCTTCTTTGTCAATTGCGGTGGACTCAGATAACAATTCTTCAGCGTGGCTAATGGCACCCAGCGGGTTTCGAATTTCGTGCGCAATACTGGCTGTTAGTCGGCCTAGTGAGGCCAGTTTTCCTTGTTGAACTTGCTGGTCAACAGCTGATAAATCATCAATAAAGATAATGGAGGCCTCGTTATCGGGTATAGCGAGTCGGCTGAATTGCAGCTTGGTTTTAGGAGTGTTGGGGCCTGCAGCAATGTGGGCGGAATTTTCCACAGGGTTTCTTAACCAGCGAGTAAATAATTGCCAGTATTCGGGCGACAGCTCTGATAATGGGGTGCCAATGGTGATCGACTGGCCGGATAGTTGGGAAGCGGCTTCATTGGTAAGGCGAACATTGTGGTGTTGATCAATCACAATGATGCCGGACTGTAGGTGCTTGATAATGTAGTCGTTAAGTTGCACGAGGCTATCAATTTCACGGCTTTGTAGCTGGGCGATTTTTTCAGAACGTTCGACCCGTTTCGCCAAGACTAAAGCGAGCGCAGCAATCGTGAAAAATGAAGCACTTAAAACGCCAGCGTAGGTGTAGGCTGTTTTAGAAAATGTATTATTTGTATCGGCATATATTTGTTCGCCAAGCACCGCAAACGTTGCGCAAGCAGCAAAAACCAGCGTGCATTGACCGCCAGCCAATAAGCCACCTGCCGCAACGCTAACAGCAAGCAGAATACCCAGGCCACTGGTGATGCCGCCACTGGCATGCATCAGCAAGGTAAGAAAAATGATGTCGGCGATCATTTTAAATTGTACTTGCCGGTGATAGGGAATATAGGGTTTGCGGATAAAGACAGTGCTGAAAAGAGTGAAGGCAAAATACGTCAGGCTAACTGCTTGGAAAAGTGCTGAGTTAGTTTGTCCAAAAATAGAGGGACCGGTTTGAGTGGCAAACAAAATAAAGAAGGCTGCCGATAAAACGAGTTGATAAGCGTGGAAGACTTTAAGTGTCCGCCAGGCCTGTTCGTTAGGCAAAAGTAAGCTGCCCCCAAATGGACAGGTTTTAACAAATTCGCTGTGTTTCGGTGCAGAATACATAACGTTATTATAGATGCTTGGCTGATTTACATTTCAAAATCTATTAGAATGATCGGGATACGTGACTTACAAAATTAATCATAGAGGAATTTGAATGAATTTACATGAATACCAAGCTAAGCAGGTGTTTGCGGAATATGGCGTGCCAGTGCCTGAAGGGAAACCAGCGCAGTCAGTAAAAGAAGCGGTTAATGTGGCAAAGGAACTGGGTGGTGACTGTTGGGTTGTTAAAGCGCAAGTTCATGCCGGTGGTCGCGGTAAAGCGGGGGGTGTAAAGCTCTGTAAAGGCATGGATGAAGTTGAGGCGTTTAGCAAGAAGTTGTTAGGCTCACGTTTGGTGACACCTCAAACGGATGCTGAAGGCTTGCCGATTGAGATGCTAATAATCGAAGAAGTAAAACCGATTGAGCGCGAGCTTTATATTAGCGCCGTTGTCGATCGTGCTACAAAACGAATTATGTTCATGGCCTCTGAAGCAGGCGGTATGGACATTGAAGAAGTGGCTGAAGAAACACCGGAAAAAATCTTATTAGCCGCCATTGATCCGGTGGCTGGTTTGCAACCTTATCAGTGCCGTAACATTGCTTTTAAAATGGGCTTGAAAGGCAAGCAAATTGGTCAATTACAAAAAGTGATGGCAGGTATATTGGCCGTTTTTCATGCAAAAGATGCAAGTCAAGTTGAAATTAACCCATTAATTGTTAATGGCGATGGCGATTTGATTGCCTTAGACGCAAAAGTAAATTTAGACGATAATGCCGCTTATCGTCACCCCGATATGGTGGCCATGCGAGATCCTTCGCAAGAAGATGAAAAAGAGCATGCGGCTCAACAACACGATCTTAACTACATCACATTGAACGGCAATATTGGCTGCATGGTAAATGGCGCTGGTTTGGCGATGGCGACAATGGACTTGGTGAAATTAGAAGGTGGTTTCCCTGCTAACTTTTTAGACGTGGGGGGCGGTGCCACGGCTGAACGTGTTGCAGAGGCCTTTAAACTGATTTTGTCTGATGACAAAGTGAAAGTTGTTCTAGTGAATATTTTCGGCGGTATTGTGCGCTGTAATTTAATTGCTGACGGTATTATTCAAGCAGTTAAAGAAGTGGGTGTTCAGGTACCTGTTGTGGTTCGCTTAGAAGGGACTAATGCAGATCAAGGCCGTCAAATTTTGAAAGATTCCGGCCTTGATATTATTGCAGCAGACGATTTAACGCTGGCAGCGCAAGCCGCTGTTAAAGCAGCATCTTAAGTAGGAAAATATAATGAGTATTTTAATTGATAAAGACACCAAAGTTATTTGCCAGGGGTTTACCGGTAAGCAAGGGACGTTTCATTCTGAGCAAGCGTTAGAATATGGCACTCGCCTGGTAGGTGGGGTCACGCCGGGTCGTGGTGGAGAGAAGCACCTGGATCTCCCTGTTTTTAACACGGTTGAAGATGCTGTTAATGCAACAGGTGCAACGGCAACAATGATTTACGTGCCGCCTCCGTTCGCTGCCGATGCAGTTTTAGAAGCAGCATCTGCAGGGATTAAGGTGATTGTTTGCATTACAGAAGGCATTCCTGTGCTTGATATGATGAAAGTGAAAGCGGCGCTTGAACAGTATGACGATGTGGTTTTAATCGGTCCTAACTGTCCGGGTGTTATCACGCCGGGCGAATGTAAAATTGGTATTATGCCGGGCTTTATTCACCAAGCAGGCAGCATTGGCGTGGTATCACGTTCGGGTACCTTAACGTATGAAGCCGTCCATCAAACAACCTCAGCTGGTTTAGGTCAAAGTACATGTGTGGGTATTGGTGGTGACCCAATTCATGGGATGAACTTTATTGATGTTATTTCACGTTTTGAAGCAGATGAAAATACCAAAGGTATTATCATGGTGGGTGAAATCGGAGGAACAGCAGAGGAAGAAGCCGCTGAATACATCAAAAACAACGTCACCAAACCAGTAGTGGGTTACATTGCCGGAGTGACAGCACCTCCAGGGAAGCGTATGGGGCATGCTGGTGCGATTGTTTCTGGTGGACAAGGTACCGCCGAAGCTAAATTTGCCGCTTTAGAAGCAGCGGGTGTTCACATTGTGAAGTCACCAACTGAAATGGGCGCGAAAATGAAAGAAATTTTGGGCTAATTTAGCGCTAAAATTTATAAGGGTATAAAAAGGGCTGTAAACTAAACAGCCCTTTTTTATGCTTGCAATAAATTAACAACGAACCGCTTATGAAAATAGCTTTAGTACAATTTAACCCAGTTGTCGGTGACCTAAACGGAAACGCTGATCGAATCATCGAATTTTGTCAGCAAGCCACAAGCGAGAAAGCATTAGCCATCGTGTTTCCTGAATTGGCCATTACGGGTTATCCCCCTGAAGACTTGCTGTTACGGGATGATTTTATACAACGCGTTGAAAAACAACTTGAACGCATATCATCTGCCTGCCCTTTGATAACCATTTTGATGGGTTACCCCGAAAAAGGCGAAGGTGTTTTATATAACAGTGTGGCTGTCTTACAAGCGGGAGAATTAGTGGCCAACTACCGTAAACAACAGTTACCTAATTACGGTGTGTTTGATGAAAAACGTTATTTTCAAGCGGGCACGAAAGCCCGTACATTTAAATTAGGCAAGGAGGCAGTGGGCCTGAGTGTGTGTGAAGACATATGGAGCGCCTCAGTGTGTGACCAGCTCAAACAGTCAGGCGCTTCGCTCATTATTAATTTAAATGCCTCACCTTTTGAAGTTAATAAAAGGCTGAAGCGAGAGGAAACCTTGCGGCAGCGTGTTACAGAAACAGGTTTGCCCATTATTTATATTAATCAAGTGGGTGGCCAAGATGAGCTGGTCTTTGATGGTGCATCGTTTGTCATGAATGCTTCAAGGGCTGTTGTGCAGCAGCTTCCGGCGTTTGTTGAGGCGATCAGTTATGTGGATGTCGATCATTTACATGATTCAAAAGCGGAGCACTCTTTAAAATATGAGCTGTCTGAATTGGAATCAATATATCAAGCGCTGGTATTAGGTGTGCGCGATTATGTGACGAAAAATGGCTTTAAAGGTGCGGTACTTGGGCTATCGGGTGGTATAGATTCTGCACTCGTGCTGGCTATTGCAGCAGATGCCTTGGGAGGCGACCGCGTAGAGGTGGTATTGATGCCCTCAAAATACACCGCTGACATGAGTAATGAAGATGCTATTAAGCAAGCGGAAACATTGGGTGTTCATCACCAAACGATTTCCATTGAACCAGCAGTTAATGCGTTTTCTTCCATGCTGCATGATGTTTTTGAAGGGCTTGAGAACGATGTGACGGAGGAAAATATTCAAGCGCGAAGCCGTGGCGTTTTATTGATGGCGATTTCAAATAAAAAAGGCAAAATGTTGCTGACGACGGGTAATAAAAGTGAAATGAGCGTAGGTTATGCAACCTTGTATGGTGATATGGCTGGCGGCTTTGCCCCGATTAAGGATGTACCCAAAATGATGGTGTATGCCTTGGCTAAATATCGCAACGGGTTGTCGCCAGTCATTCCAGAGCGAGTTATAGAGCGGCCACCGTCAGCTGAACTGGCGCCTGATCAAAAAGATGAAGACAGTTTGCCACCGTATCCTGTGCTGGACGATATTCTCGAACGTTATATCGAAAAAGATCAATCACGAAACCAGATATTAGAACAGGGGTATAAACAAGAGGTGGTTGACAGGGTATTGAGACTTGTTGAACAGAACGAATACAAACGCCGACAAGCGCCGCCGGGCATAAAAATCACCTCACGCGCCTTTGGTCGTGAACGCAGATTCCCGATAACGTCGGGGTTTAATAAAGTTCTGTTGTCTGACGACTAAAAGCAGACTGTTTTATTTGTCGAGTTCTAAGTACTCCCAAATTTTCTCAGAGGTGGTTTTTTTGTGCGCGTATTTGGGGTTATCCAATGGAGGCAACCCGTTAGGGTAGTTTAGGTCATAAATACGTTGCGCGTCGGCGGCTAAATCGTTCATGCCGATGAGTTGATAAGCCTCAACCATTAATAATAATGCCCTTGGTACAGCAGTTGTATGCGGGTATTCCTCGATAATGTGTTTGCCCCGGTTAAGAGCGGCAACATAAGCTTTACGTTTCATATAGTAACGAGCAACATTTAAATTATGTAAAGCAATGTTTGATTTAAGTGCAACAATACGTTGCTTGGAATCAGCAGCATATTGGCTGTCTGGGAAGCGTCTCAGGAGTGTTGCAAAATCATCCAGGGACTCAATGGCAGCCCCCGGGTCACGTTGTGACTTGTCGGTTGGCAAGTAGCGTTCCAAAAAACCTATACCACGATTGAAATTAATGAGCCCCTTTAGGTAGTAGATGTAATCTACGTTTACATGGCGAGGGTGAATGCGAATAAAGCGGTTGGCCGTTGCCAGGGCGGATTCCGGTTCGTTGTTCTTATAATATGCGTAGGCCAAATCAATTTGCGCTTGCTGGGCATATTGGCCAAAGGGGTAGCGAGACTCAAGACTCTCATAAAGCTCAATGGCGCTAATGTAATTTTCATCATCTAATTCGGCTTTTGCTTCATTGTAAAAGTCAGCAGCTGACCAATTGGCGGTTTCATCAGGGGCTTCGATCGGTGTAACTAGATCCATCGTAGAGCAAGCACTTAAAGAAACGAATAAAAGAGCAAGCAAAAATTTTTTTATGGATGGATGGCGAATCAGAGACATGGGCTAAATAACGAGTGATGAGTAATTAAACGGTTATAATGCCGTAGCACATTAATTATTACAATGTTATTAGCTTGAAAACTGAACAACAAATAGAATTAATCGTCCCTTCGGACATGGTGGGGTTGAGGCTTGACCAGGCCTTGGCAGAATTATGCTCTGAGTATTCACGTAGTCGTTTGAAGAACTGGCTGAATAGCGGGCATATTCTGATTGATGGCGAATCGAAGAGGCCACGTGATAAGGTGATAGGGGGTGAAGTCATTGCCATTAACCCGGTTGCAGACACGTCACTGGATATAAAAGCTGAGCCCATCAAACTTGATATCATTTACGAAGATGCCTCTGTATTGGTGGTGAATAAACCGGCCGGGTTAGTCGTACACCCTGCGGCGGGTAATTGGGATGGGACGTTGCAAAACGCGCTCTTGCACCATGATGCTGATTTGGAAGGGTTGCCGCGTGCTGGGCTTGTGCATCGAATTGATAAAGAAACCAGCGGCCTGTTGATGGTGGCAAAAAACCTCACAGCACATAAAACGTTAGTTGATCAATTACAGGCCCGTGAGTTTGAGCGTGAATACCTGACAGTCGTTCGCGGCTATATGACAGCAGGTGGAACGATAGATGAGCCGTTGGCTCGGCACCCGACCGATCGAAAAAAATACGCGGTAAAAATGGGTGGTAAAGAAGCGATGACGCATTACCGAGTGGCGAAGCGTTTTGCAAAACATACCTTATTGAAAGTGAAGCTTGAAACGGGGCGTACTCATCAAATTCGTGTTCATATGAGCCATATTAATCATCCGATTGTAGGTGATCAGGTTTATGGCGGTCGATATAAACCAATAGCAGGGGCCAGTGAAATGCTGAGTGAAACCTTGCGCGGTTTCAAACGCCAAGCCCTGCATGCTGCTCGATTGGGTGTTGTTCACCCGGAGACTGGTGAAAACATATCTTGGGAATGCGATATGCCGGCTGATATGCGTCATTTGGTTGAGGTGTTAACACAAGAAATGCCGGTTAAGTAAATTGGGTATGAACTTTATTGCTCCCAGTTGGCCAGCACCGCAACAAGTAAAGGCAATAACAACCTGTCGTGACGGAGGTGTAAGTCAAGCAGGTTTTTCAAGTTTTAATCTGGCCATGCATGTTGGTGATGAAGATGACGCGGTGAGCGCCAATAGGTCAGTCTTGAGCGATGAGCTTGGGCTAGCTACAAGCCCTGTTTGGCTGGAGCAAATACACGGCGCAAAGGTTGTTGAGTTAAACCCGAATCTAGCCAATCATTCAATTCAGGCGGATGCTTCTATTGCCAGGAGCTCAGGCGTTGTTTGTGCTGTGATGACAGCAGATTGTTTACCCGTTTTATTGTGTAAAGAAGATGGCTCTGCCGTTGCGGCCATTCATGCCGGCTGGCGTGGGTTGCTAACCGGCGTTATAGAGAATGCCGTGATGCAATTGGGTCAAGCAGACAATTCAATGGCTTGGTTAGGCCCTGCTATTGGCCCGGGGCATTTTGAGGTAGGCGAAGAAGTTAAACAGGCTTTTGTAAACAAACATTGGTTCATGAAACAGGGTTTTAGGCCGGTAGACTCTTCGCATTATTTGGCGGATTTATATGCGTTGGCAAGAATGACGCTGTTGCAATGTGGTGTAAAAAAAATTTATGGGGGTGAACATTGCACGTATAATCAGCCGAATCAATTTTATTCATATCGGCGTGAACCGATAACGGGCCGAATGGCATCGTTAATTTGGCTGCAGCCCTAATTTATTACCCATGACAGTACTCACTTGGATTATCTTATTTACCCTGTTTGGCGGCGCATTAAGTGTTTTAGGTGCTTCGCTAGTGCTTTTCTTGCCAAAAAGGATTATTAGTAAAGCCTTGCCATTTGGCGTGAGTTTTGCGACCGGTGCCTTACTGAGCGTTTCTTTTGTAGGCTTGGTTCCGCATGCATTGGAAGAAGTAGGTCATGATCACTTCCACGCTTTGTCTATCACCATATTAGGCGGCTTGATGTTCTTCTTTGTGCTGGAAAAAATGGTGTTATGGCGACATTGCCATCATGATGATTGTGAAGGGCATGTGGATGTCCATACGCATAGCCATAAATCAGCCGGCACGCTGATTCTGGTGGGTGATAGCGTGCATAATTTCGTAGATGGTGTGTTGATCGCGGCAGCCTTTTTGACGGACATTCATTTGGGTGTGGTGACGGCTTTGGCGGTGACAACGCATGAAATTCCTCAGGAAATAGGTGATTTTGCGATTTTATTGCAAAGTGGTTTTTCACGTAAAAAAGCGATTCTCTATAATGTTGTTTCAAGTTTGGCAACGTTAGTTGGCGGCTTGGTAGCCTATTTTTGGTTAGCCGATTTTGAACATATTTTGCCTTATGTTTTAGCCTTTGCCGCGGCTAGCTTTATTTACATAGCCGTTGCCGATTTAATTCCAACCCTGCACAAACGGGTCAATCCAGCGGCGGCGATAGAGCAAATTTTATTGATGGTAGCCGGAATTGCTTTGATTGGATGGCTGCATGGCTTCATCCATTAACATTTGCTGGTAGCCCTTAGGGATTGAAAAAACGCTGTTTTACCCCCATTAATTAAGCATCAAATTAATTTAATGAGGATTGAAATATGCGAATGGACAAACTGACGAGCCAGTTTCAAGTAGCACTTTCAGATGCGCAAAGCTTAGCGTTAGGTAAAGATCATCAGTTTATAGAACCAGCACATTTGTTGGTTGCTATGCTTGATCAGGACGGTGCAAATATACGCCACTTACTGCAATTAGCAGGGGTGAATGTTAATCAATTACGTTCCGCTTTGGGTGAAACCCTTGATCGGACAGCCACGGTTGAAGGAGATGCTGGCGATGTCCAAGTGTCTCAAGAGTTAGGTCGGCTGCTGAATATCACAGATAAACTCGCGCAGAAGCGTAAAGATGCCTACATTTCAAGTGAGCTATTTCTGTTGGCGGCACTAGAAGATAAAGGAAGTGCTGGAAAGGCGTTGCAAGCAGCGGGTGCGACGAAAAGCGTGCTCGAAAAAGCGATAGAGGATCTACGAGGTGGCGAAGCGGTTAATGATCAAAACGCGGAAGAAAATCGCCAAGCGCTAGAAAAATACAGCATCGATTTAACTGAACGTGCAGAGCAAGGCAAGCTTGATCCTGTGATTGGCCGTGATGAAGAAATTCGACGCACCATACAGGTGTTGCAACGCCGTACCAAAAATAACCCTGTGCTGATTGGTGAACCGGGTGTAGGTAAAACAGCCATTGTCGAGGGGCTTGCCCAACGTATTGTGAACGGCGAGGTGCCTGAGAATTTAAAATCAAAACGGTTATTGTCGCTAGATATGGCGGCATTGATTGCGGGTGCGAAGTTTCGGGGTGAATTTGAAGAGCGATTAAAAGCCGTGTTGAATGACGTGTCCAAACAAGAAGGGCAAGTCATTTTATTTATTGACGAATTGCATACCATGGTGGGAGCAGGTAAAGGTGATGGCGCGATGGATGCGGGTAACATGCTGAAACCTGCTTTGGCGCGAGGCGACTTGCATTGCGTGGGGGCAACGACGTTAGATGAATACCGTCAATATATAGAGAAAGATGCCGCTTTGGAACGCCGTTTCCAAAAAGTATTGGTCGATGAACCCAGTGTTGAAGATACCATTGCTATTTTACGAGGATTAAAAGAGCGTTATGAAGTACACCACAGTGTTGATGTGACAGATCCAGCGATTGTCTCGGCGGCTGTGCTGTCGCATCGATATATTACAGATCGGCAGCTTCCTGACAAAGCGATTGATTTAATTGATGAGTCGGCCAGTCGTATTCGTATGGAAATGGATTCAAAACCCGAATCCATGGATCGACTAGAGCGTCGTTTAATTCAGTTAAAAATTGAACGCGAAGCACTTAAAAAAGAATCCGATGAAGCGTCTTTAAAACGTTTGCAGTTACTCGAAAGCGAAATTAACAAACTGGAAAAAGAGTACGCTGATTTAGAAGAAGTATGGAAATCTGAAAAAGCGGCAATGCAGGGTAGCGCTCAACACAAAGAAGAGTTAGAACGCGTTAGGCTTGAAATGGAAACGGCTCGGCGGGCTGGCGATTTAACACGCATGTCTGAGCTGCAATATGGCGAAATACCCCGTTTAGAGAAAGCCATTCAAGACGCTGAAAATGCTGGCGGCGAACAAGAATTTAGTTTGCTCAGAAATAAAGTAACGGAAGAGGAAATCGCCGAGGTCGTGTCTAAATGGACGGGAATACCGGTATCGAAAATGTTGGAGGGCGAGCGCGAAAAACTGCTTCAAATGGAAGAGGGCCTGGGCGCGCGCGTAATCGGCCAAGAAGAAGCCGTTAAAGCCGTTAGTGATGCGATACGTCGATCACGAGCTGGGTTGTCTGACCCTAACCGACCCAATGGCTCCTTTTTGTTCTTGGGTCCAACGGGTGTTGGTAAAACTGAATTATGTAAAGCGTTGGCTGAATTTTTATTTGATACCGAAGAGGCGATTGTCCGCGTTGATATGTCTGAATTTATGGAGAAACACTCCGTGGCACGTTTAATTGGTGCGCCTCCCGGCTATGTCGGTTATGAAGAAGGCGGGTATCTGACGGAAGCCATTCGACGGAGACCTTATAGCGTTATTTTGATGGATGAAGTAGAAAAAGCGCACCCAGATGTGTTTAATATTTTATTGCAAGTGTTGGATGATGGCCGCTTAACCGATGGTCAAGGCCGAACAGTGGATTTCAGAAATACAGTGATTGTGATGACATCGAATTTAGGTTCTGACCGTATTCAGGAATTGGCGGGTGAATCAAACTACGATGAAATGAAAAAATCGGTCATGGAGGTGGTGGGCAGTCACTTTCGTCCAGAATTTATTAATCGAATCGATGAATCGGTGGTTTTCCATCCGTTGGGACGTTCACAAATTAGGGCGATTACGACGATTCAGGTGGATATTTTACGCCAACGTTTGCAGGAACGTGAGATTGAGCTGAAGGTGTCTGATGAAGCGCTTGATAATCTAGGTGAGGCTGGATTTGACCCCGTTTATGGCGCAAGACCCTTGAAGCGTGCGATTCAACAACGTATGGAAAATGCTTTGGCACAAGATTTGTTAGCTGGTAAATTCATGCCGGGTGACATCATTAACATCGAGCTTGCCGGTGAAGCAGATGATGCTCGGTTGATCTTTAAAAAAGCTGAATAAGCGGTGCGTTAGAGAGGTATCGACGGTGGTTATTCGAGTAACGAATAATCACCGTTTTTTTTAACAACGAAAATGAGCTTTATCGTGGGCAAATGACCCGATGGGTAAAATTAAATGAGCGACACATCATCACAAGGCTTGATCCAAGTGCTCTTCTGGCCTGATAAGATACAAACTGTTACCCCTTATTTTCTTGGCCATAGACTTCGCGGCGGTGGCAATTGAAGAGATGTCTGCTTCGTTTCGAATACCATCAAAATCATGTGCTCGAAGTGCGCCAATTGATATGGATAAAAGCGGGAAAAAGGCAGGCTTAGCATGCCTATCGAGGGCCTGTATTCCGGAGGCAGATAAATGCTCTTCCGAGTAGAAAAGACCCAGCGATTTTTCAAAGTCGGCTAGAATGTTGTCACATCGTTTTTCCCAATCAGAACTGCTGTAAATAACAACAAAATCATCTCCGCCAACATGCCCAACGAAGTCGTTATTTTCACAGCTGTGTTGACACAATAATTCACTCACTTTGCGGATAACTTCATCCCCTTTACTGAAGCCATAGGTATCGTTGTATGGTTTGAAATGATCAAGATCAAAGTAACAGACAGTAAAATTTTCAGCGCTATCAATGAAAGAACTGATTTGTTGGCTGATGGGGACATTGCCTGGTAAGTTGCTCAGTGGATTCATGTGTTTAGCAAAGCTTATTTTCATTTCTGTCAGGTCTTTTAACAGGTCAAGGTAATTCCCCATGCCCCTGTATACGTCGTTTTCAGTCATGATGAATGACTCATTGCGTATTTTGAATTGATGCTTGTCGATGGTGTGGCTTAATAGATGAAGAGGCAGGTGTATATCAATACAAATGGGGTCTTTGTCTAAAAAAAACTCGGCTGTTTTTTTACTGTGTAGCTCTTTTCCAAATCGGCTGGCGCAAACGTTAAGAAAGTCATGGCGAAAAATAACCCCAGCTATTCGGTGATGGTCATCAACAACGGGAAGGGAGGACAGCTTGTCTGACGTAACGAACCGATCATATATTTCATTAAACAAGGTCTGGAAATGAATGGGCTCAAGAGGGGTTAACAGCTTTTCAACAGTTTGTGCACTGCGAATGCTGTTGTAAGGTCTACTGATTTCTTCTCGCCTTTTGGACAGCAGCCCAGGTTTTAACGATCGTGTTGGCTGATAAGCTGGGCGGGCAAAGTAATAGCCTTGTACAAGGTCCATGCCCAAGCGCTCGCTGGTTAAATATTCTTCACGCTGTTCTATGCCCTCAGCAATAACGCGGCAGTCGACTCCTTTGGCAATATCAATAATCGATTGGACAAATTGTTGCTTGTGCTTGTCTTCATGAATATTTTGTAGAAAGTGTCGGTCGATTTTAACAAAGTCGGGTTTAATTTCGGACCAGGTTCTTAAGCCTGAGTGCCCAGCACCGAGATCATCGATGGCGATTGAAAACCCCATGTTTTGATAATGTTGTGTTGCGTTGACCATCAAGCTGTAATCGTCAATGGGGTGCTGCTCGGTCAGTTCTATCACGATTTGTTTGCTGTCAATGCCGGCTCGCTTTAAGTAATCAAGGGTATGGCCATGCTGGTAGTCTTTATATAACAATATTTCAGGGATGGTATTGAGAAATAGTTTTTTATTGAGTTTTAACTGGGCATACCGTTCGATGGTGACCTTGCGGCATAATAGGTCTAATTCAGCCAGGCGCCCATGTTTGGCGGCAGTTTCAAATAAATTAAAGGGTGAATGTAAGGGGCTGTTGGAAGGCCCTCTAATTAACCCCTCGTAACCATGAATAGCATTATTTGCAAGCGATATAATGGGTTGGAAAACCGGGGTGATTGAAGAATTCTTCAGGATATTATGTAAAGATTGCTCTAAAGAGGCCTCTAATTCTGTCATATCAATCGTTGTCGCATGAATTTGGGGTGAGTATCTAACAGAGTCTAGGGCAATTAAAAGATATTAATGTGACAATTCGATGACATCGATTGATTGAGGGGCTTGTGCTGTCAGGTCATTGCTGATGCGCTGTCATTAAACCGTCATAATGTCAGTGTAATGTGCTAGTAAATAATAATTGAACAAATCCAATGGAAAAAATGAACGTTTTACTGGTAGAGGATGACGAGGATATTGGAGAGATGCTGCAACTCTCCCTTAGCTCAAATCAGATTGAAGTCATTTGGTGCACTGATGTGATGAAAGCACAGGAATCTTTACGTGATTCTACACCAGATATCATTCTGCTCGATTGGATGTTGCCGGGCATCAGCGGACCCGATTGGGTGAAATTCTTGAAAAATCAGGAAGAAAATAAGCGCATTCCCATCATCATGCTGACAGCACGAAGTGCTGAAGATGACAAAATCTCTGGCTTGGATACCGGTGCGGATGACTACGTCACAAAGCCCTTTTCTGTTCAAGAGCTCATTGCCAGAATGAAGGCGGTATTGAGACGGTCTGGTGCTAAAACTGATACAGAGGTTATTTCTATAGGCCCGTTGTTTATAGAGCCGAATAGCCATCGTGTTGCCTTGAATAATATAGATGTCATGATGAGCCCAACAGAATATAAATTACTGTATTTTTTTGCCTCTAACCCAAATAAAGTTTTTTCACGCAATCAGTTGTTGGACAATGTTTGGGGGGACAATGTGTACGTGGAAGATCGTACCGTTGATGTTCATATCCGGCGCCTAAGACGAATTTTGGATGCGCAGGGCTGTGCAGACTTGGTCCAAACAGTACGTGGTTTTGGCTATAAACTGGTGGACCCTACTCCGTGAAAACAGATATAAAATACGATCGTAATATACTGCTGATTTGTTTGGCGTTTGTTGTAATGTTTGGCGTGGTTGCGGGTTATCCTGCAGAATTTTTAGCAGTTTTTTTGTTAGCCTATATCGCTGTTCAATATGCTCGGCTAAGAACACTGTATCAATGGGCGCGCTTTTCGGAACCAAAAGAAATACCCTTTGAAAAAGGTTTGTTCGGCCAGCTTGCTGAGCTTATTCACCATTCTACAAAACAGCGTTTAGTGGAAAAAGAAAGTGTTAAATATCAACTGGACCGTTTCAAAAAACTGATTTCAGTTTTTCCTGATGGCGTTGTTATTTTGTCATTAAAGAATGAAATTCAATGGTTCAATGATCAGGCCTCTCGCCTGCTTATTTTGAAAAAAGAAGACACAGGGCAGTTGATTAATCATTTAGTGCGGCACCCGCGTTTTACGCATTTTCTGAAAAATTTTAAAGATGATGATGTGATTGTCATGGAGGCCCCTTCAGCGGAAACAAATTGGTCGGCAGAAAAGATTGAAATTCGCCTGTTGCCCTACGGTGATGATGAGCGGTTATTGCTCATTCGGGATGTCACTAAAATTGAGCGAGCTAATCAAGTGAGAAAAGATTTTGTCTCAAATGCGTCACATGAATTAAGAACACCGTTGACGGTGATGAAAGGGTATGTGGAAATGCTTCTGGCCTCATCTTCTGATGAGACGGTGCAGGTGGCTTCGCTAAAAAAAGTAGATCAGCAAGTCGTTAAAATGCAAACAATGATCGAAGAGCTGTTGGCGCTGAGTCGTCTGGAAGAAGGGAAGGTGGATGATTCTCAAGCCTCCATTAATCTTCGTGGATTATGTGAGCAGATTAAGGCAGAATTTCAATCAGCGGCGGACAAGCGTAAACAGGCTTTAATTTTTGATATTCCCAAAACGCTGAATATAAAAGCGAATAAAGCCTCACTGTTAACGATAATGAGAAACCTGGTAGGCAATGCAATCAACTACTCTGATGAAAAAGGAGAAATTCGAATTGGCTGGTTGGTAGATGATCAAGGTCAGGGTTCTTTGTTTGTAAAAGACAAAGGGAGCGGTATAGCCCCAAGGCATTTAACCAGATTAACTGAACGTTTTTACCGGGTTGCGGAAAATAATGTCAAGAATAAAACGGGCACGGGCCTTGGTTTGGCCATTGTTAAGCACGAATTAGATAGGCACGAGGCGCGCCTTGTAATTGATAGCCAAGAGGGTGAAGGCAGTTGCTTTCAGTGTGTTTTTCCACCGGAGCGATTTTAAGCAGTTGATGCTGTCATTAAATTGTCATATTGAATTCATTATAATGCCACGTTACAACACCATAGTGGCATCAGAGTAGAGCAGATGCTTTATCAGGTATTCAACAAATTGGAAAAATTATGAACATAAAGAAATTATTAGCGTTAGGCTTATTGGGTTTGTCGATTGGTACATCCGCTTATGCAGCTAAAGTTGAAGGAACAGGGTCAAGCTTTGCTTACTTAGCCTACACAACATGGAGTAAAGCCTATTACGGTGAAACAGGTGGTCAAGTTAACTACACGCCAACCGGTAGTGGATCAGGGATTAAAGAAGTAACGGCTCGTCACGTTGACTTTGGTGGCTCTGACAAGCCATTAAAAACGTCTGCATTAAATAAAGCGGGTTTAATTCAGTTTCCAACAGCAATAGGTGCGGTAACTTTTGCTTACAATGTTGAAGGTGTCAGCGGCTTAAAATTAAGTGAAGAAGCGATAGCCGGCATCATGTTGGGTAAAATTAAATATTGGGATGATGCATTGATCGCTAAAGATAATGCAGGTCTTAAATTACCGCATAAAGAAATTTTATTTGTTCACCGTAGTGACAAGTCGGGCACAACCTTTGCTTTTACGTACTACTTGAGCAAAATGAATCAAGAATGGCGTGAAACGATAGGTGCTAAGAAAGTCATTGCATGGCCTTCTAAAAACCGTATTGCTGGTAAAGGTAACTTTGGCGTAGCAACAGCAATTAAAAACAACGCGTTTTCAATTGGCTATGTTGATTATGCAGACGCTAAAAAGAACGGCTTAGATATGGCGATTATCGAAAATCGCGAAAAAGTGTTTGTTAAAGCGGAACCTGAAACGTTTGAAGCAGCAGCGGTTTATGCTGACCTGGATCCGAAAAAAGACTTTTATGCCAATATTGCGTACCCACCTAAAGGTTATCCAGTTGTAACGGCTACGTTTGCTTTAACACCTCAAGAAGGTGAAAACTCAAAAGAAGTGATTAAGTTTTTTGAGTACGCATTAACCAAAAAGAACAAAGCCATTGAGTCGGTTGGTTATGTTGCATTACCTGAAGCGGTTATTGAAAAAGTTCAAGCGTATTGGGCTGAAAAAGGTTTAAAATAACCTTAGGTTTTTTAGTCTCCACAAAAAAGCCCGACCAGCACTTTTGCTGGAAGGGCTTTTTTTAATAACAAAGGCAGGTAATGGAATTAATCTTTAAAAAAATTGCTCAGCTTAGTGCAAGTTTAGTTTTTGTTATCCTGGCAGCGACGACAATAGTCTTGTATTTGTCTGCAAAACCGGCAATAGAAGAGTTTGGGCTTAAATTTTTGATAGAACCTCGTTGGGGTGTTCAGGAGAAAGTTGAGCCGCCTGCTATCGCAGAGCAAAGTGATCTAAAACAGCTAGAGAAGTCTGCTGATATTCAAACTGATGATGACTTTATAAAAGATGAGGAAGACTTCATGATGGATGATGAAGATGACTTTATCTTTGATGATGACATGGAGTCAGATTCTAATCGAAATAAAACGATTTATGGTGCTTTGGTGCCGATAGTCGGCACAGTATTTTCTACCTTGATTGCGATGTTGTTTTCTATCCCATTAGCAATAGGTATCGCTGTCTTTTTATCAGAAATTGCACCAAGTGCACTGGCTAAACCCGTTGGGGTTGCTATTGAGCTGTTGGCCTCTATACCGAGTATTATTTATGGTATGTGGGGTTTATTTTATTTTGGGCCTTTTATAGCAAGTTTATTTGGTGGGAATACGGTTTCTTTGTTGGTGGCGGGTTTGGTTTTAGGAATTATGGTCATTCCATTTATGGCGGCGCTTAGTCGTGATGCGATTGCAACTGTGCCGGATATGTTGAAAGAATCTGCTTACGCAATGGGTGCGACTAAATTAGAAGTGATTAAAGACGTTGTCTTTCCTTATGCAAAAACGGGCATCATCGGTTCTATCATTTTGTCTTTTGGCCGAGCTTTAGGGGAGACCATGGCCGTTGCCTTTGTGATTGGTGGTGTTTATCAATTTGCCGAGAAAGTAACTGATCCTACTAACTCTATCCCGGTGGTATTGGCGAATAGCTTTGCAGAGTCCAGCGGATTGAGTTTATCAGTGTTGTTCTACTTGGCGCTGATCTTATTTGTTTTAAGCTTTGGGGTCATCGCGATCGCGAAGTTTTATTTCTTGAGAAGAAAATAATGCGCTTAATACTGAATCGTATATTCCTTATTTTTTCAACGTTTGCTGCGCTCGTCGGCTTGTTTTTTCTAGGTTGGATCCTATTTACTCTTTGTGTAAAGGGCTTATCGGGCCTAAGCCTTGATGTTTTTACAAAAGATCTTATAAATGGCGGTTTGCGAAACGTGATTGTGGGTCAAATGATGATGTCGGGCGTGGCGACAATGATTGGAATACCGGTTGGTATTCTCGCGGGCATTTATTTGCAGGAATACGGCGGTAATTCAAAAACCACCGAGTTTATTCGTGATCTCAGTGATGTGATGATGTCCGCGCCCTCTATTGTTGTAGGCACTTTTGTCTATGCTATTGTTGTCGTGCCTACAGGCCATACGACGGGTTGGGCAGGCGTGTTGGCTTTATTTATTCTTATGGTACCCATTATTGTGAGAACGACAGATGATATGCTGAAATTGGTGCCTATCGAGCTGCGTGAAGCAGGTATTGCGATTGGCGCGTCTAAATATCATGTCACGATGAACATCGTCGTTCGCTATGCAAAAGCAGGAATTTTGACGGGTATTTTATTGGCGTTTGCCAGAGTGGTTGGAGAAACCGCTCCTTTAATCTACACAAGTGGCTCGAGTGAGTTTTGGTCGACAGATTTAACAGATACGTTTCCGTCGTTAACGGTATCAATTTATAACCTGGCGACGATGCCTGATGACAACTTGGTTCAGTTAGGCTGGACGGGTGCGTTTTTATTAACAGCGATGGTGCTAATAATTAATCTGCTGGGCCGATATAGTGGCAAAAAGAAGAGAAGCTAAACCATGAAGAACATGATGGAAGTTAAAGGGTTAACATTTACTTATAGTGGTGCAAATGAAGCCTCACTGGTTGATGTGACCTTACCCGTGGAAAAAAATAAAGTCACCGCCTTAATTGGCCCCAGTGGCTGTGGAAAATCGACACTGTTACGTGGCATGAATCGAATTCATGATTTGTATCCAGGTCATACATACGAAGGTGTTATTAATTTATTGAATACCGACGGGAAGAGCTATACCAATATTCTGGATATTAAGAAAGAAGCCGAATTAATTCGCCTTCGTCAACGTGTCGGTATGATTTTTCAGAAGCCGACACCTTTTCCGATGACAATTTTTGAAAACATTGCTTATGGCCTTCGTCTTTCAGGCATTAAAAATAAAGCGGACCTCAAAGACATTGTAGAGCAATCCCTACGTGATGCTGCGCTATGGAACGAAGCAAAAGACCGGCTGGATCATGATGCGCGTGGCCTTAGTGGTGGGCAGCAACAGCGTTTATGTATTGCTAGAGCTATAGCGCTAAAGCCTGAAGTGATTCTGTTTGATGAGCCAACAAGCGCATTGGACCCTATTTCAACCTTGGCGATTGAAGAAATGATTTCAGTATTAAGGGAAAAGTACAGTATCTGCATTGTGACGCATAATATGCAGCAAGCCGCACGTATATCTGACTTTACGGGGTTCATGTACCTGGGAGAGATGATTGAATATGATCAAACGGATACCATTTTTATGAAACCTTCGAAAAAGCAAACAGAAGACTACATCAGTGGTCGTTTTGGTTAAGGAGAAAGAAATGACGACGGGACAGCATATTTCACACAAGTTTGATGAAGAAGTTGAAGAGGTTACCACCAGCGTATTAAACATGGGGGGCTTGGTTGTTCAACAAATAGACAGAGCCATAAAAGCATTGTTGACGGGAGATAAAATGCTCGCTCAAGGTGTTATAGATGATGATGTAAAAGTAAACGCATTGGATGTTGAAATTGACGAAATGTGTAATCGAATTATTGTCGTACGCCAACCAACCGCCACCGATTTGCGTTTAATTATGGCGATTATCAAAACAACGTCGGACCTTGAGCGAATGGGGGATGAGGCAAAGCGCATAGCAAGGCAAGCGGTTGATATTTCTAAGCGTGGCGCGTTGCCCGAGCAATTTGAGAGCATTGAGCAGATGTCTGCACGTGTTAATACGATGCTAAATAGAGCATTAGATGCTTTTGCCCGTCGAGATATTGAAGAAGGACTAAACGTGATTCATATCGATCGCAAAGTAGATAAAGATTATGAAAACTTAGTTCGCCAACAAATTACTCACATGATGGAAGACCCGAGAAAAATTCCAGTAGCGATTGATTTATTATGGGCCTCCAGAGCACT
Source organism: Cycloclasticus sp. (assembly GCA_002700385.1). Taxonomy (GTDB): domain Bacteria; phylum Pseudomonadota; class Gammaproteobacteria; order Methylococcales; family Cycloclasticaceae; genus Cycloclasticus. The sequence continues at coordinate 746,499 of PADC01000006.1, read as the reverse complement.
TGAACGGATTGGTGATCGTTCATGCAATATTTGCGAATATGTTATTTACTTAGTGAAAGGTAAAGATGTTCGGCATACAGAGTTAAAAGAATTAAAAGAGCATTTATAGAAAAAAGCTACCCTAACTTCAGTTAAGCTTAAAAAAAACCTGCCATCGAGCAGGTTTTTTTGTTGTATAGGGGCAAAAAACAACAATTGTCATCTCGTTGTCACATGACTGTCATTTTAAGAACCTAGAATTCCCCCCGTGTTAACGATGTATCAAACTAAATACAAGGGATAAATAATGAAACAAACAAAGCTATCTGTTGCAATTAAAGCAACATTATTGGGCGCTTCAATAGCGTTTGCACCGGCTGCATTGTCTGCGGACAAAGAATTGCTGGACATTTTGAAGGCAAATGGAGCAATTACAGAAGATCAGTACCTAGAGCTATCGATGGCTAACATGATGGAAAAGCAAAAAAAACCATCTGACGAAATGCTTAAGAAAATGGCATGGGCTGGGAAAATTAAGATTAAAGGTGATTTACGAGTTCGTCAGGAATACCAAACCGAGGATACAGGTGTTGGTTCAGGCGATGGTGAAGATCGTCAACGTTACCGCGCCAGGATAGGCGTTTATGCTGATGTGACAGACAATGTTAAAGCGGGTGTCCGATTAGCTTCTGCCGGTGGGGCAACATCGACTAATGAAACATTAGGCGATAATTTTTCAAATGATCCCGTGTATTTTGATTTAGCTTACATCAACTGGGCACCAGTTGAAGGCTTAGAATTGATGGGTGGTAAATTCAAAAAACCCTGGCAGGAAGTGAGCGGTGGCTTGGTTTGGGATGGAGACGTTAACCCAGAGGGTGTGGCGTTACGTTACACAACAAAATTAGGTGGTGCTAAGCTGATTGGTACAGCAGGCCACTTAGTGTTAAATGATATTGATGGTTTTAGTTTTGACGAAGACAGAACAGTTCAGTTTGGCCAGTTAGCGGCTAAAATGGGCAAAACAAAACTCGGGGTTAGTATTTACGAATACGACGAAGATGAAAATGGCGGCATGACATCAGGTGGCGGTAACGATTCAACTGAATTTTCTATATCTGAGATATTTGGTGAAACAACATTTGATTTAGGCTTGCCTATCAAGCTTTACGGGCAATATGCGACTAATAACGATGCAAATGGTGTCAATGATGGTGAAGATACTGCTTGGTTGTTGGGTCTTGGCACTAAAGTCGGTTCTTGGAAAGCCAGCTATGACTACCGAGAAACTGAATTGAATGCGGTTAATGGCGCATTTAACGATTCTGATTTTGCTGGTGGTCGTACCGACGCTGATGGACATCGCTTTAAACTATCGTACAAAATCGATAAAAACTTCAGTGTAGGAACAACATACTTTGCAACAGATGTTGGCGACTTGAACGGTGATTTAGATGTAGATACTTGGCAAATTGATTTAAAAGCCAAATTCTAAGCAGTTAAAACATTATATTGTTTTGAGCCCCGACAGGATGTTGGGGCTTTTTTTTGTTTGCTATAAATGAACCAATCATTCGTTATGGTAGTTAGTCGAATAATTGAGAAAAGTAAGAAAATGAGCTGGTTAGTCAGCAATACCGTTCACATTATCCACCGAGGGGGTCAGTTATCAGTTAGCGAGTGGTAAATATATAAACAGTGACTCTTTAAAAATCAGTTTTATCTGCTAAAGTTTTAAGGGTGGTGGGCCGATTATTTGTTAGTAATAAGAAGTCTGATATATAAAAGGAAGGAAATGTTTTGGATTTAGCGACGTTAATAGGTTTTATAGGTGGGTTAGGCATCATTATTGCCGCTATTGCAACCGGCGGTGATATTGTCATGTTTGTAGATGTTCCCTCGGTATTGATTGTGGTGGTAGGTACTTTTATGGTGACTTTAATGCAGTTATCCATTAAAGAATTTTTAAGTTCTTTTAAAGTCGCCATTAAAGCATTTATGAATAAAAATGATAGCCCAATCAGTCTCATTGAAAAGGCTGTTGAGTTATCAGATATTGCTAGAAAAAATGGTTTATTAGCATTAGAAGATCAAGAAGTTGAAAACGAGTTTTTGAAGCGTGGTTTAAGTTTATGTGTTGATGGGCACGATGCCGCAATGGTGCAAAAACTCTTGAGCCGTGATATGGATTTAGCCATTGGCCGTCATGAAGTAGGCCAGAATATGTGGAAGGCTGTTGGCGATATGGCGCCTGCCATGGGAATGATCGGAACCTTAGTCGGCTTAGTGCAAATGCTGGCAAATATGTCTGACCCAGCGGCCATTGGCCCTGCTATGGCAGTGGCCTTGCTGACAACATTGTACGGTGCCATTATAGCGAATGCTTTTGCATTACCAATGGCGGCTAAATTAGGCAGCATAAGCCATAATGAGCGGTTAAATAAAACGCTTATTTTGGAAACGATTCAAAGTATCCAAGAAGGTATGAACCCTCGTGTGTTAGAAACATTGCTTAAAACTTACTTGCCAGAAAATCAACGTTCTTCTGTTGGCGCGCAAGAGGAAGCTGAAGGCTAAAATATGGGCTGTTGTTCAAAATGAGTGAAGAGAATTGTCCTAAATGTGAGGAAGGTCTCCCAGCCTGGATGGGGACTTTTGCCGACTTAATGTCGCTGCTCATGTGCTTTTTTGTATTATTGCTTTCTATGGCAACGATGGATGCGAATCGATTTAAGAAAATGGCGGACTCGCTCAATGATGCGTTTGGTGTGCAAAGAGAGGTTATAGCCTATGAAATCGTTAAAGGCACAAGTGTCGTTGCGCAACATTTTAGCCCTGCGGCGGGCGAGCCAACGATTATTGATGAGGTAAGGCAGCAAACAACTGATTCTGAAAGTGAGTTCCTGGGTAAAGACTCTGACTCGGAGTCTGAAGAAAAAAAAGAAAATGAAACCGCGGACCAAGAAGAAATAGAAGCCAAAGCACAAATTGTGACGGAGTACGTTGAAGCAACAGAACAAAAAATAAATGATGCAAAAGAACTGGCAGAAGAAATAACAGATTTTATGATAGAAGAGATTGACCAAAACATGGTCAGTGTCGAAACGGATCTTGCCCGTGTCGTGATAAGAATTCATGAGAAAGGTTCTTTCCCATCCGGCAGTGCTGAATTTAACCCCGAGTTTTTGCCGATAATGGATAAAATAACGGCCGTAGTCAATGGCAGTGTCGGGACGGTGACCATAGCCGGGCATACCGATAACATTCCCATTAAAGCCGGGTTGTATCGCTCAAACTGGGAGCTGTCGGCAGCTCGTGCCGTTACGGTTGCGCAGGCGGTTCTGAGGGATGGTACAGTGGACGAAAAACGGTTTATTATCCGAGGGCATGCAGATACAGTGCCATTGGTCGATAACGACACGCCTGAAAATAGGGCGCAAAATAGACGGGTAGAAATTATTTTGATTCAGGGCGAAATGCCGCAAGATTTAAACGAACCAATTATAGATGTGGTGAAGCAATAATGAGTGAAAAAACTGAGAAAGAGCGCAGACGTTTTTTTAGAATAGATGATGAAGTTGCCTTAAGTTATCGGTTGGCCTCGGAAGAGGAGGCGATTGCTGATGAAAAGTTACAAGTTACGACGGATGCTACGTTGTCTTTGGCAACGGAATTAGAAAAAATGAACGAGCGATCACGCATTCATTTACGTCATGTGGAGAAGGAGTCGCCCGAGGTGGCGCGCTATTTTTCTTTTATAGAATCCAAAATTTCTTTTTTGGCTCAGCATCTCATGAAGAGTACGGATGAGTTATTTAAGAAAACGACTCAGCCTGTTAATATCAGTGGATCTGGAATTTTATTTAATGCGGATGATCCGTTGAGTGCGGGCAATTTTATTGAAATAAAGTTTATTTTGAGGCCTTCACTTGCAAGTATAAAAGCATTTTCAAGAGTGGTGTCATGCCATTCGGAGGGTGATTTATACAGGGTGGCGGTTGAATTTAATCGTTTGAGTGATGAGGATAGAGATCTATTAATTCGTCATGTTGTTAAAAAGCAGATGAATGATATAAGAGAAAAAAGCGATTAGTCCGAAAAACATTTTTTTAACACCTTTCTTTAGCTGAACTTTTGAAGCTGTTATGCTTTTTTAATGGAACTCTCAGCGATACACAAAGCAATAATTCGGCGAATGGCAGAAGGTCAATTTTTTTCCGGGCGTCAATTAGCCGAAGAATTAAAGGTAAGCCGTGCTTCTATTTGGAATTATCTCAAATCACTTGAAGAAGCTGGATTTGAGTTTCATGCAGTTAAAGGTAAAGGAACCCGCTTAAAGTTACCTATTGAGCTGCTGGATAAGCAACAAATTGTTTCAGGCCTGTCTAATGATAACCAATATTTGCTAAAACAATTAGATATCCTCGATGTGTGCACTTCAACAAACCAGATTCTTGCTCAACAACACGCCGTTAAGCCATTACCGAGTGGGTCAATTTGTATGGCAGAGATGCAGACAAAGGGTAGAGGGCGGTTAGGGAAAACCTGGGTGTCACCTTACGGCCAGAACCTGTATGTTTCTTTTTTGTGGAATTTTAAGGGGGGAATAGCGGCCTTATCAGGGCTAAGTCTTGCCTGCGGTGTGGCCGTTTGTCATACGCTAAAGAGGCTGGGTGTGGAGGGTCATGGTTTGAAATGGCCAAACGATATTTTATGGCAAGGTAAAAAACTGGGCGGCATTCTAGTCGACATTCAAGGTGAGAGTCAGGGCGGCTATACCGCGATTGTTGGTATCGGCTTGAATTACCAAATGAACCCCGATGTGTCCGAAACGATAAACCAACCTTGGGTTGATGTGTGCAGTGCTTATGGTGGTGATATGAGCAGGAATGTATTAGCGGCAAAGTTGTTGGATAATGTTTTAAGCTTGCTTCATCAGTATGAAGCACGTGGACTCGAATCTTATGCCCAGCACTGGAATTATTATGATTGTTATCGAGATAAAAAAGTCCGAATAATATCGGCTGGGGAGTACGAAGAGGGTATTGCAAAAGGCATTTCGAAAACCGGTGAATTGCTTTTGTTAAAGCCGAATGGGCAGATGAAAAGAATCCTGTCGGGTGAAGTCAGTTTGAGGCTAAGCGATCATTAATGGCTCAGCTATATATCGATAGAGGTAATACAGCGCTTAAATGGCAGTTGCTTGAAGACGATGTGTTGCTTGATTCGGGTTTTTTTAAAAATGATATCGACTTGGAAACGGGCCTGGCCTTTTTGACAAACAAGGCGCTATCTCATCTTTTTGTTGCCAGTGTGGGTTCTGCAAATTTTCAACGCCAATTATTAGCCTGGGCGGAAGAAAAAAATCAACCTAAGCCTGTTTTTGTGGAGAGTGTGCGCGAATCATGCGGTGTTCTTAACGCCTATCAAGAAGCAAGGCAATTGGGTGTTGATCGTTGGCTGGCAATGATAGCGGCATTCAATAAATACGATGGAATGTTATGCATAGCAGATAGTGGGACAGCATTGACACTGGATTTTTTGCGGGGAAATGGTGAGCATATGGGGGGCTTTATTGTGCCGGGTGCAGAATTAATGAAGAATAGTTTGTTGCAAAATACGCAAAAAATTCATGTGGATCATGCACGCCAATCTGATCAATTGGGACAAAATACGAGTGAAGCGGTGATGTTTGGTATAGAGCAAATGCTGCAAATTTTTGTTAGGGAGACAATGGCTGAAATTGAAAAAAAGCATTCGCAGGAGATAACCTTGGTGTTGACCGGTGGTCATTCTGCAAGACTGGCGGAGGGTTTTTTAGGTAATGCGCATGTGGAAAAAAACCTTGTATTAGACGGGTTAAAACTAGTGTCTCAGTCCTACAAATGAAGCAACTGTTCTTTTTGCTGTTTTTTTTAAATTTAGTTTATTTCTTTTGGTGGTTTACAGCAGGTGAAAACAAAATGACGGCAAATCAAGTGGCTCCTTTGTATAAAGACAGTCAATTAGAGGAGCTTAAACCGGTTTCAAAAAATGAGTTGGTTCACATGGTGTCGAGCCAGGCCTTATCGGATGAGCAAATCGAAAAGCGTGATGTCGACTCCCTTGGCGCATGCTTCTTATTGGGGGATTTTGAAGATGAAAATGAGGCAAAGGTTCTGTCAAATGGTTTGAAGGGTTTGGTCAAGGACGTGTTGGTTGTTCCTATGGAACCCTATGAGGAGTATTGGGTGATATCGCCGTCGGAGGGTGATTGGAATCAATCTTTGCTTAAAGTTGAGCAGCTGAAAGAAAAAGGCGTTAAAGATTTATGGCTGGTGCCCAGTGGCCCCTATAAAGGGGTTATTTCTTTAGGTTTATTTGCCACGCAAAACAGTACAGAAAAGAGAGTGAAAGAATTAGCAGAGAAGCAAGTGAAAACGGATGTAATCAGCAGAGAAAAATATCGTTATGGGGTGAAATTGGTAACGGAAGGTGATGTAAAGCCAATTCAAAATTATTTAAACAGTACCAGACCCGATGAGCTAAATCGTCTGCGTAAAATTGCATGTTAAGCATTGCCCAAGGTAGTCATTTAGATTAGAATACCCGCCCTGATGCTGGTGTAGCTCAGTCGGTAGAGCAGCTGATTTGTAATCAGCCGGTCGGTGGTTCGAATCCTCTCACCAGCTCCATTTTTAAAGCCCCTTAGTTTAATAAGGGGCTTTTTTATTGTTGAAAGAACTAAAAAAAGCCCAGATAACTCAGTGGCGCTTTTTTTATGTGCCTCGTAGCGAACTTCGAGGGTGCTACTATCGCGCCAGGAATTCCAGCGTTAGCGCATTGAATTTTTCAGCATGTTCCCACTGCGCCCAATGTCCGCATTTGCTAAAGATATGAAGGTCGGCATTCGGAAGCCCCCAGAGAAACTTTAAGCCATGATCTAAAGGACAGAAGCGATCATCTCGACCCCAAATAATAAAAGTTTCAGCCTGAATCTTTCCAAGATCGGGTGTGAAGTCACTCACAATGACCTTTGATGCAGCAAAGCTCTTCATAAAGTTTTCAAGATGTTCAGGCTTTCTCATCATGTTTTCAAAGCGCCCTTCAATGAGTTCATCGCTCATGAGAGAGGGGTCGTAGACAAACACTTCGATCATCTTTTTTAGGGCATCAAGTGATGGATTTTGATACAGATTAACCAGCAATTTAATGCCTTCTAAGGGCATGGGTGAAAACATGCTTTGTCCACCACCACCTGCACCCATTAAAACCATTTTCCCCAAACGCTCAGGAAATTCAAGAGAGAAACTTAACGCACTGGCGCCACCCATGGAGTTTCCTATAAGGTGCGCTTTATCGATGTCTAACTCATCCATTAGGCCCTTTATAGCACGGGCATTTAACACGTCACGAGCTAAATCAGTAACGATGGCGTCAGATTTATTAAACCCTGGGCAATCCAATAGAATGGTGCGGTATTTTTTTGAGAAAATATCAATGTTTCGAGAAAAGTTACTCCAGCCGGCAGCACCAGGCCCCCCACCATGAAGCATAATCACGGTTTCTTCACCATCCCCAGCCTCGTTATAGTGAAGCGTCATGTCCAGATTATTAATTCGTATATATTTACTCGTGTTTTGCTCAGTCAGCATGGTCATTTTTTTATCCATTTTTTATAAGTATTAAAATTAGATCTTACTAATGTAACGATGAAATTACTAGGGTGTAATGCGTAACAGCATTGGATATCAAAAGACTAAACATAATAAAAACCGCCGTTTTATTCATTGTGTTGGATCATTTAAATGTAATCTTAAATTGCAAAAAAACGCTAAATTAGCGAAAATGAGCGGTTCAATTGGCAATATTAGTGTCGTTCATTTTCTTCTGGACTTGGTAAAAGTATTAGAAGAACTAGCTTTGGAAAGTAATATGAAAAAAACAATGTATGAAAAAATTTGGGATAGCCATTTTGTTCACCAAGAACCTGGTCAAGCCCCGTTGTTATATGTCGATAGGCATTTGATGCACGAAGTAACGAGCCCGCAGGCGTTTGAAGGCTTACGTATGGCGAATAGGCCGGTGCGTAACCCACACAGTATCCTGGCGACGATGGATCATTGTGTTCCAACGAAAGATCGTGATCTACCCATTGCAGACCCTATTGCTAAAAAACAAATTGAAACGATGGCTGAAAACTGTGAGGCTAACGGCTTAAATTTATACGATATGAAAAGCCCAGATAACGGCGTGATTCACGTGGTTGTGCCAGAACACGGCTTTGTACACCCTGGCATGGTGGTTGTATGTGGAGATAGTCATACAGCAACGCATGGCGCTTTTGGTGCGTTGGCGTTTGGTATTGGTACATCTGAGGTTGAACACGTGATGGCAACACAAACCTTGCCACAGAAGAAATCTAAAACGATGCTGGTTCGCGTAGAGGGTCGGTTATCAAAATATTGCACAGCAAAAGACATTGCCTTGGCGATTATTGGTGTCACGGGCACTGCTGGTGGTACCGGTTATGTCATAGAATACGCTGGTGAGGCCATAGAAGCGTTGACGATGGAAGGCCGAATGACGGTCTGTAATATGGCCATTGAAGCGGGTGCTCGTGCCGGCATGGTGGCGCCAGATCAAAAAACCTTCGACTTTTTAGAAGGCAAAGAGTTTGCCCCTAAAGGGGCGCAATGGGAGCAAGCAAAAACCTATTGGAAATCATTGGTTACCGATGAAGGTGCGGAATATGATGCGGTGATTACGTTGGATGCAGCGGACATTTCACCACAAGTGACCTGGGGAACCTCACCAGAGCAAGTGGTGGGTGTTAATGCAGCAGTGCCTGCTCCAGAAAGCTTTGAGGATAAAGGTAAGCGTTTAGCCTGCGAAAGTGCCTTAAATTATATGGACTTGAAAGCTGAGACGAAAATGACCGATATCGCCATCGATTACGTGTTTATTGGTTCCTGCACGAATGGCCGTATCGAAGATTTTCGTGATGCAGCAGAAATGGCAAAAGGCACCACCGTCGCTGAAGGTGTAACAGCCATAGCGGTGCCGGGTTCCTTTCACGTAAAAGCTCAGGCTGAAAAGGAAGGGATCGACAAAATTTTCAAAGAAGCAGGTTGGGAATGGCGTGAGCCAGGGTGCTCAATGTGTTTAGCAATGAATGGCGATGAGCTAAAAGAAGGACAGCGTTGTGCGTCAACATCAAACCGTAACTTCGAAGGGCGGCAGGGTAAAGGAGGGCGAACACATTTAGTTTCTCCCGCCATGGCAGCGGCGGCAGCGGCAGCCGGTCATTTCGTTGATATCAGCAAATTAGGTTAAAGTCATGGAAAAATATACAAAACATGAAAGCATTGCGGCGTTAATGAACCGGAGTAATGTTGATACTGATCAAATCATTCCAAAGCAGTTTTTAAAAAAAGTTGAGCGGACAGGTTTTGGCGTGCACTTGTTTCACGATTGGCGTTATAACGCAGATGGCGTCACCAAGAACCCAGATTTTGAATTAAATAAACCGGCATTTGAAGGGGCGAAAATTCTCGTCACGGGTGATAATTTTGGGTGCGGTTCTTCTCGAGAACACGCGCCTTGGGCCATAGCTGATTACGGCTTTAACACCATCATCTCAACCAGTTACGCCGATATTTTTTATAACAACTGTTTTAAAAATGGTATTTTGGCCATTGTTGTTGAGCCCGCTCAATTAGACGCTTTAATGGACGAAATCAACGGCAACGAAGGGGTCAAATTTGTTGTTGATCTTGAAGCTCAAACGGTGAGCACTCCTGGAGGCAATGGTTTTTCGTTTGAAATTGATCCGTTCCGTAAAGAAAACATGTTGAATGGTCTAGATGATATTGGATTGACCCTAAAGCATGAAGATAAAATTAGTGCGTTTGAAGAACAGCATAAACAACACTTACCTTGGCTTTGGGCTTAACAAGCGAATAAAAAGTAATGCAATCCAGATATATCCAAATTATGGATACAACCCTGCGTGATGGAGAACAAACGCAGGGTGTTTCATTTTCGCCTGCCGAAAAAGTAAGTATCGCAAAAGCATTATTAGAATCTTTGCGCGTTGATCGAATTGAAGTGGCGTCAGCTTGCGTTTCAGAAGGTGAACAAGAAGCCGTACGTAACATTAATGAATGGGCGCAAGCCGAGGGTTATGGTGGCCGAGTTGAAGTGCTCGGTTTTGCTGATCATCAGCGCAGCGTAGACTGGATCGTAGCGGCTAACGGTCAAGTGATTAACTTACTGACCAAAGGCAGTGAAAAGCATTGCCGGGAGCAGTTAGGTAAAACCTTGGAAGAGCACGTTGAGCAGGTGCTGAATACAGTTCGTTATGCGCACGAGCGAGGCTTGAAGGTGAATGTTTACTTGGAAGATTGGTCCAATGGTTATGCCGATAGCCCCGATTATGTTTTTGCTTTTATAGACAGCATAAGGCAGGCAGGCATTGATCACTTTATGTTGCCCGATACTTTAGGCGTCATGTCACCTGAAGAGGTCTATGTCGCCTTGAATGACATGTGTACACGCTACCCCGATCTGCAATTTGATTTTCATCCTCATAATGATTATGGCTTGGGTACAGCCAATATTATGGCGGCCGTGCGTGCGGGCATTAGTGCGATCCATTGCACGGTAAACTGTTTGGGTGAGCGTGCAGGTAATGCCTCAATATCTGAAGTAGCGGTTGTTCTACGCGATAAAATGGCCATGGAGCTTGGCATAGACGAAAGTAACATCGTTCGTTTGAGTAATATGGTGGAAAATTTTTCGGGCAAATGGGTGGCTGCAAATACGCCTATTATTGGCGATGATGTATTTACCCAAACAGCGGGTATTCACGCCGACGGTGATAAAAAAGGCGGTTTGTACGAAAGCAAATTAAGCCCTGAGCGGTTTTCAAGAATTCGCAGTTATGCGTTGGGAAAAATGAGTGGCAAGGCATCGATCAGTAAAAATTTAGAGCGTTTGGGTATTGAACTCTCTGAAGAAAATCAGAAAAAGGTGTTAGAGCGCATTGTGCGCTTGGGCGATTCTAAGCAAACCATCACCACAGAAGATTTACCGTTTATTATTGCCGACGTGCTAGAAAGCGAAAACTATAAACACATTCGTTTGCTCGATTGCACTATTACGAGTCGTTTAGACCAGTCGTCTGTGGCCAATATCAGCGTCAATATAAAAGGGAATGAGCATGAAGCCAGCGGGAAAGGTAATGGTGGGTTTGATGCCTTTATTGCCGCGGCGAACAACATTCTAGTTGACTATGATGCGGTGTTGCCTGAGTTAGCTGATTATGAAGTGAGGATTCCAAAAGGTGGGCATACCAACGCTTTAACCGAATGTGTTATCACTTGGGAGGGCCAGTTCAAAATGCGTAAAACACGGGGTGTACATTCTAACCAAGTGTTTGCGTCCATTTTAGCCGCGTTGCGAATGATCAATATCCAACTTCACGAAAAAGCCTAAAGCGATATAAAACAGAGGTTTTGTAAAAGTCGTTTATACTGAACCAAATAGATCAGGAAAGAAGAGGCTAAAAAATGAGTGGGTGCTGTGATGGAGGGTGCTCGGAAAATGCTCTTCAAGAAAAACGCCAACGCGGTACGCTTAAAATCGTGTTGGTAATTAATGCGATTATGTTTTTAATGATCGCAGCAGCAGCGATATATGGTCGTTCCACTGCGCTGCTGGCGAATAGTTTTGATAACTTTGGTGATGCGTTGACTTACGCGTTAAGTCTCTATGCCGTTTCTCGTGGGGCTTCTACAAAAGCGAAAGTGGCTCTTTTTAAAGGCGTCCTTATTCTTATCGCTGCATTCATGGTGACGGGGCAAATCATTTACAAACTCTATGTGCCAAGTGTTCCAGTTTTTGAGACGATGGGGGTGTTTGGTTTTTTCAGCCTGATGACTAATGCTCTATGCCTTTTGCTTCTTTGGCGACACCGTCATGAAGATGTGAACATGAGCTCCGTCTGGGAATGTTCCCGTAACGATATTGCTTCAGATTTATCGATTATTATGGCTGCTGGCGCTGTTTGGCTATTTGGTTCGGGCTGGCCAGATCTGTTAATAGCATTTGCGCTTGTTATCTTATTGTATCGCTCGTCATACCGAGTGATTTGTTCAGCAAAAGTTGAACTAAAGAATACAGGCTAAATATTTAATGAAGACAATTTTTAACTGAGCGTAGGTATAAAAATGAGTTTACAGGTTTATCTTTCTGGTGAAATACACACGGATTGGAGAAGGCAAATTAAAGCAGGGTGCGAGGCGTTGAAGCTGCCCATAGTCTTTACGTCAGCGGTTACTGATCATGCAGCGAGTGATGCGGCAGGTGATGTGCTGGGTGAAGAGGTCAGCCATTTTTGGCGCGATCACAAATCTGCAAAAGTAAATGCCATGCGTACGAAAACGATGATTGAACAATGTGATATAGCCATTGTGCGTTTTGGTGATAAATACAAACAATGGAATGCCGCCTTTGATGCCGGTTATTGCGCTGCACTGGGTACGCCCTATATAACACTTCATGATGAGGATATTGTACATCCACTAAAAGAAGTTGATGCAGCGGCGATGGCATGGGCAAGAACACCCGAACAGGTTATTGAGGTATTAAAGTATGTCGTTGCGGAAGGGTGAACCGAGCGGCATAGCCGCTCGGTAAAATATTTTTAAACCGTAGGCATTGCTTTTAATTTTTCTACCACTTTATCGCCAAATTCAACCGTACTGATCATATTAACACCAGAGCCCGGTTTAGATAGGTCGGCAGTAGAGTAACCGTCAGCAAAAACACCTTGCATGGCTGCCCAGACATTTTTGGCTTCATCTGCCATATCGAAACTGTATTCCAACATCATGGCAACGGAGCCAATCATTGAATAGGGGTTAGCAATATTTTTTCCGGCAATGTCAGGCGCAGAGCCATGGGATGGTTCGTAATAAGCTTTTTCATCGCCCAAGCAAGCAGATGGCATTAAACCAAGTGATCCTAAAATACCGCCGCCTTGGTCGCTTAGAATATCACCGAACATGTTTTCCATCACCATCACATCAAACTGAGTAGGGTTCAAGCAAAGTAACGTTGCAGCTGCATCGACAAGGATATTGATCACCTCAACTTCTGGGTAGTCTTTTGCAACTTCTTCCATGACTTCATTCCAAAGTACGGACGATTTTAAAACATTGCTTTTATGAATGTTGTGCAATACTTTTTTTCGACCACTGGCTAACTTGAAGGCATGTTGCATAATTTGGCGAATTTGGTTTTCATCATACTCTAAGGTTTCTTTTACATACCGTAAGCCGTTATCGTTGACACCGACTTCTTTTTCACCAAAATAAAGGCCGCCGACCAGTTCACGCACCATAATTAAATCAATGCCCTCGCCAATAACTTCGGGCTTTAAAGGAGAAAAGTGGGCCAAACTTTGTGGCAGTGAAACAGGGCGGTAATTTGCGTATGTTTTGTAACGGCGACGCATAGGTAGCAAAGCACCGCGTTCGGGTTGTTTATCGACAGGAATCTTTTTTGACTCTTCATGGCTTAAACCAATAGGGCCTTTGATAATGGCATCGGCTTGGTCACAAATGTCTTTGGTTTCTTGAGGAAAAGCGTCACCCTTCTCAAAATAACCGCAGGCTCCAAATAGGGCAGGCATCAATTCAAAACTTACATCATTGCGTTCTTCAACCAGTTTAAGAACCTTCACCGCTTCTTGCATAATTTCTGGGCCAATGCCATCTCCCGCCATAACAGCAATTTTGTAATTTTTCATCTTATTCCTTACGATCTGTTTTGTATAAAGCGTGGCATTTTACTTGATTGACCCTAGGCACGCCACTTCTCGTCTATTCGTTGATTGCGGTATCACGTATAATCACCGCCCTGATAACATTTCAAAGAGAACGACTATGGCTTTAAATTGCGGCATTGTTGGCTTGCCTAACGTGGGTAAATCGACCCTTTTTAATGCATTAACCAAAGCAACCATCGCGGCGGAAAACTACCCGTTTTGCACTATCGAACCAAATACGGGCATCGTGCCCGTGCCAGACCCTCGATTAGCGAAATTAGCGGACATCGTGAAGCCCGAAAAAGTCATACCCACCACATTTGAGTTTGTCGACATTGCTGGGCTAGTTGCGGGTGCCTCCAAAGGAGAAGGCTTAGGTAATCAGTTCTTAGCGAACATTCGTGAGTCTGATGCCATTGCTCACGTTGTGCGTTGTTTTGAAGACGACGATGTAGTGCATGTGGCCGGTAAAGTTGATCCTTTAGCCGATATAGAAGTTATTCAAACTGAGCTGGCGCTGGCCGATATGGCCTCGTTAGATAAAGCCTTGGTAAAAGCTACAAAAGGGTCTAAATCGGGAAATAAAGACGAGCTAAAACGTAAAGCGTTAATTGAAAAAGCGCTGACACATCTGGATTCTGACATTACCTTAAGAACGCTAGGGTTAGATGAAGGAGAACTGAAGTCACTGTCAGACCTTCAATTATTGACTTTAAAGCCCATGCTGTATATCGCCAATGTGCAAGAAGATGGGTTTGAAAATAATGAACATTTGGATGCGGTAACGGCCTTAGCAAAAAAACAAGGCGCTGAACTGGTGGCTGTTTGCGCAGCGATGGAGGCCGAGATCATTCAATTAGAAGAAGATGAACGTGCCGAATTCTTAGAAGAAATGGGCATGGAAGAACCTGGTTTAAACAGAGTTATTAGGGCCGGTTACCATTTACTTGGCTTACAAACTTACTTTACAGCCGGGGTTAAAGAAGTTAGAGCATGGACAATCAAACAAGGGGCAACAGCACCTCAAGCCGCGGGCGTTATTCATACCGATTTTGAAAAAGGTTTTATCCGTGCAGAAATTACCGCCTATGAAGACTTTGTTGAATACAATGGAGAACAAGGCGCAAAAGAAGCAGGTAAGCTAGGCGTACAAGGCAAAGACTACATTATGCAAGATGGCGATGTAACGCACTTCAGATTTAACGTTTAAGCCTTGACAAAATGCCGCGAAACACCGAAAATTCGCGGTCTTCAAGATATGGTCATGTAGCTCAGCTGGTTAGAGCACAGCATTCATAATGCTGGGGTCGGTGGTTCAAGTCCACCCATGACCACCATTTCAAGCCCCTTCATTTCAAATTACGCGACTGTTAGAGCCTTTTGGTAAAAAGTGGATTAGATGTCGAACACCGTAATCATACGATTTTGCCTATTTTCAAGAAATGGGAATAGGGCAGTGGCTTTATTCGGCCTGTTGTGAAAGATATAAAAAGATTTACTATAGAGAGGCTGGTCAATCAAATCAAAAAAGGAATTTAATATGCCAGAAAGGATTAATTACACGGCCTTATGCTTCACAATAGCAATAGCCATATTTTTAGGCAATGGACTGTTGTTATTAGCGGAAAAAGCATGGACTCATTATGAACTGAAAGTTGCGGCTCAAATGATGAAGGAATCAGCTGAAAAAATGAAAATAGAAACTGCTAAGCGAATGAAAGAAATGCAAATTCAGAATCAAGAAAAAAAGCGAATTGCAGTCATTGAATCAGCAAATCAAAGAAATGTTCAAAGAATTAAGCGAGAAACGTGTGATTTTTGGGCTGCTGAATACAGGAAGTTAAGGTCATCGGGCAACAAAACAATGATGGATGCGGCATGTGGTCGGTAGTATAACCGCGTAGGCCTAACGTTTGAAATAACGCGCCACGCTTTTTGTGGTCGCTGTTGATTGACTTGTTAGGGTTTTACGACTATTATGTACGGCAACACAGTACGTCAATTTGGAGAGGATAATGGATAGTATTAGCGTAAACAAGTTTAGAGATAACCTAAAAAGCTTTGTGGAACAAGTAATTACTGAGCATCTGCCACTTAAAGTAACACGCAGAAGCGGTGATGATTTTGTTGTTTTAAGCGCCGACGATTGGGAGCGTGAACAAGAAACATTATATATCTTGCAAAACAATGACTTAATGAAGCAAATAGCGGCTTCAGCATCTACTAATACAAAAAACAAAGGATATAAACCTACAGCCAGAGAGCTTGATGAGATCACTGGTATTTGAAGGTAATACTTGGGCTGCATATGAGGAACTTAGGTTAAAAGACAAAAAGCTACACAAAGTGCTTTGTCGGTTATTGAAGGAAATGCTCCGTGACGACCCGCGCACTGGAACTGGAAAACCTGAGTCATTAAAACACAACCTCTCTGGTTTGTGGTCTCGCCGTATAAGCCAGAAAGACCGTGTTATTTATAAATTTGATAAGGAATATATTTATATTTACGCCATTGGTGGACATTACAATCAGTTTTAAATGGCCCTAACGACCAAGCTCACTTGCCGCCAAAAGCAGAATGAAGCGTAGCGAAGTGGCGCTTTTGGCGGTCAAGTGCAGAGCATTGTTATGTGCTTTCGGTGCCAAAATATTTCTCCATAAACTCAGGTGATGGCTCACAATTTGAGCTTATATCGATTAGCAGGCCATCCGGGTCTACTGTCAGGAATCTGCGTTGACCATAATGCTCATTCTTTGGCTCTTGGATAATCTCTAGCCCCATAGATAGAGCCCTCTCGAACAGTTCATCGCAGTCGGGTACGACGAAAGTAATACTGGCACCCTGTGGGGTCTTCTGAAATGGCTTTGGTACAAGATCATGAGTTCTCGGTTGAAGAATTAGTTCAATTGACTCGTTATCGGAATCCGAAAGCTGAACAATCCAATCAGCTTCAAAGCGTGGCTTCAGGTCAAGGAGATCACAATAGAATGCGTTGGATCGATTTAGATCATCGACATACAGTGCAGGTACCATTCTTTCTATCACTTATCTACTCCTTGAATGCTGAACTGGATACGCTTGCGCATAACGCCCACATAAAAGGCGTCGCGTCAGCGACGTCCAGCGCAACGAAGTGGAGCGGTTTTTGATGTGCTTGTTAGTGTGCGCTAGGCGCTGCCCAAGCTTCAGAGGTTTTGCGGTATTACAGGCAATTGAAATAAAGGCTTTGAAGATTGAGATTGGCAACAACCACGCAGGTGAACTCTGCGACTGAGTGGTAATTGATTGTTGGATTTTTGCACTCATTTCCATGTATCTCGAATAGCCTAACCTTGGCACTTAATATCGTTTACTAATGAACCAAAGCATACTGCAGGTTTTGGTTTGAGCCAACCGGAAAACACCTGAATGCGTTATGCGGCACGTTTAGCTTCGAACTTAAATACTTTGAAAAAGACAAAAACCCCTCAAAGCACACTAACGTTTTGGGTAAGGGGCGCGGAGCGAGGAACGAGCGGAGCGTCCCAGTGAGCGATAGCGAACGAACTTGACCCACTTGTTAAGTGTGCTACTTGATAAAATAACCAACCGCTCGCCACTCGTTACCAACTTTGCTGATCGTAATTGTTTCTACTGCTGATTGTTTATGCTCGAAGCTGGCGACAGTGGTAATGACGATGTATTCACCAGTAGGTGCACCAGGTAAAGATGAGTGCTGGCTAGAATTTTTAACTTGGCGTGAAATTACTTTGCCTAGCGGCGCACGAACTTGATTGAGTGCTTGCTCCCATGCGGAGCTGGAAAGTTGCTCCTGAAAATAAGGTGCTGCTTGTTGCCAACTTTCAATGTATTGACCTGAATCCACCACTTTTAGCCATGATAGGGCGGCATCCGTTTCTTGGTTGGCTAATGCGTTTGCAATAGATGACATGTATATTGCGATTATGAAAAATACGTTCTTCATGAATTTACTCCTTGTACACTTAACGCCGTGCTCTGGGGCAAACTGAAGCGTAGCGTAAGTTTGTCCCTAGCAACACCTTGTTAACTGTTTTTCGATGTTAATTTATCCAGTTCAATAAGATAACTCATGCCTGACTCTTTCTTTAAAGCCTCAACTTTTCTAAGTTGGTTTGCAAAGTCCATAGCCGTGTCAGCCCCAACTAATAGTGAACCTGATACTAAACCAGCCAAATCTGTAGGCGGCCGGCCAGCGAGAACCCTCAGGCCTTTGGCTGTAGATGTTAAGATGTTTCGAAATCTATTTTTTCGTTCCATCTCAAGCTTTTGACTCAAGTCTACTAGAGCTGGTGTCACTACGCTGGCAACAAGGTTGTCTATCTGATTCTTAATCTCAATGGGCGAGGCTTCCGGCTCTAATTTTGAGTTGATTTCTGTAGATAGTTTTAACATTGCAGACCAGAAGTGAGGCAAGTGATCACTCAGCTTCTCTCTAGCCTCCATAATATCATCTGCTCTTGCTGCTTTAGTCGATGGAAGGACCATTGCTACGGAGCTAAGGGCAATGTTTGCTGCTATTTGCTTTGCATCTGAGGCTACCACGGTATTTCTAGGTGTAAATTTAGCACCATTCATGAACACAGGAACGCAACCAGAGTCTATGAAGCTTGCCATCTCATCCATTGAGTCGGTACATACTACTAAATCATTTCTAGTAACTTCGTATGTGTTTTTCTCTCCATTTTTCCCTTCTTTTATTAGTTTCACAGACATTGGCCCATCATCAGGCAAAAGGCTACAGCTAAACACATCTGAGAATAGCAGTGAGTTTCGGTAAAAGAATTCACTGCTTAGAAAGAGGTATTTATTAACAGTTTCTTTTTGCTCTTTGGTTAAATCTTTCAAAGGATCTTCATCTGATCCGGGACTGCTGGGAACTAAACTAAGTTCGGGAAGGTTTTCTTCATTATTCAGAGAAATACGATATCTTTTTGAAAACTCAACGACATATTCAAGTTGATTTAAAAAATGAACTTTATCAAAGAGTAAAGAAAGAGCAGTAACATGTCTTTGATCTGGAATCAAAAAGCCAGAACAAAATATTCCTTCAAAACTAGTTATTCTCTTCGATAGACTCATTTCTTCAAATACCTACTGACAGTTAACGCCACATTCAGCGGTCCGTCCGCTGGAATGCCTTGTTAGGCACTTGTATAATTTTTGTGGTAACAAATCGGAATTCATGAACATAGTTATCGAGGGAATTTTCGTACTTCTCCTTCGATTTGTGTATTGTCTTGTCTAGATCGCTGTCTTCTTTATATTTTGCTAATGAATTTGGTAGTGGCGCAGTTACACTAATCAAATACACCCCCTCTGCCTTACACTTCCAGTAAAAACTCATTTGATGTGAAGAGAATGGCAATAGAGTAGTGCTTGTGTGAGCAGACCAATAGGCTTTTGCAGTAGTTGGTGCGATACTTCGATATTGTAGATTTGAAATCGGAGTGCACCTATAGTTCACGCTAATTTCGTCATCATCATAATCCAGTTTTGCGATTTTCAAGGGATAACCATCCCAGTCTAATGTATGTGTATCTGAGCTTTTGTTTTCAATGATGACTTCAACAAGAACAGGCACGTTTCCGTTTTCTGATGCCTCTCCCAGCTCTACTTTAATAACACCTTCTAGACCTTGCTTTAATTCAATCTCTTTTTTTGCTTTAACAGCTTCAGCTCTAGACTTGTCTAATTCTTTACTGCTATATAGTTTGAAAACTGCCCACAAGCCGCCAAAACCAGCCGCTAAAGCAATGAAAATCGCTTGAACTCCCTGCGAAATATTTTTGAAATCTTCAGGTGTCATAAAATATGACTCATATCAAATGAATTGCCTAACGCCGCCATCACCGGTGCAAAATACGTAGCGAAGCGAAGGGTTTTGCATCCGGTGCATGGCATTGTTATACAATTATTTACGAACTAAAACCTCGTACGATTTGACTGCTTTTTCACCGCCACCATAACCAATGAAGCATGCTCCCGAACTTGGAATCAGTTTTCCAGGGTGCTTTCCACCACCCCAATTTGCACGACAAACTTTTTGGTTTTCAGAAGAGTGCCAGCCGTTAACAGCTTTTGCAGGGTAACTACCATTACTTCCCGCCACCCAATGATATTCAGCCGGATTATCAGGGCAAAATACATAGTGTTTCTTTGAATCTTTTTCTTTGCCTCCATAAGAATAGGTCATTCCATCTTTTAAATGGACTCCCGCTTTTCCTATATGCCAACTTACGTTTTGTCTTGGAATACCTGCTCCAGGGTGAACTGAACCATCTTCAAGAATAGTTACATTTGCTTCAAATTCCCATGTACCATGCCCGGCGATACTTGAGAATAGCTTTCTTCCATCTGCTTCCCAACCAGATTGAAATTTTTGACAGAAGCTGTGTTTATTTGACTTTTCCCATTTGTCACCTGCATGCACAATGCCGCTAGAAAAGGCCAAAGCCACTAACACTAATTTAAATGTATTTTTCATTATCACTCTCCGTTGTTGATTGTGGTGTTTGTATAACGCCTGCCACAACGGCTTGGGTGAGATGGCGGCTTTTGTGCGTATTTTTGCACAAAAGGTGACAGCTTGCCCAAGTCCGATTGCTGGCACTGGTTATGTTTCTTTGCTCTTGTTTGCAAGTTTGTGTGCATGTTGTTCCCAGTTTTGCCCATCGAACTCTGTGACGTTGATTGACGCTGCTTTAGTATCTAGGCAATTGACATTTATATCAATGCCGTCAGGATTTGAGCGTGGAGTGTAGAAAGGTTTAACACCACATATTTTACAAAACGTATGCTTTGCTATGCCTGAACCGAATGTATAAGTTGAAACCGATTGCGCGCCAGATAGTAATTTAAACTTGCTCAGTGGAACTATTAAATGTAAAAAACCTGACTTTGAACAAATGGAACAATTGCAGCGATCAGCCTCTATATTTTCAGGGGCTTCTAGCTCGAACGTTATAGCTCGACAATGACAACTTCCTAGATAAACCAATGACTTCTCCTAGAAAACATAACGCCAGCAACATGGGACCAGCGCAGTGGAGCGGTTTTTGTGGTATAAGCGAAGCGAACCACAAAAATTGCGGAGCGTAGCTGGTTCCCCTGCTTGCTTTTGTTATAGCTTTACGATTTCACTGAATGATGCCGCCAATTCTTGTAATTCACCAGTTTCGTGAAGCCATAAATACACCGTGCTTTGATACTGTCCTGATTCTATAATAAATACCATTTGGTCTCCTAGACCATTACTTGCTATGGCTAGAGCATTTTCTGGGAAATTTCGGAAGCCCTTGTATGAATCAGTTTCTTTGATTATGTGATTACATGTGCGTGAAACACGCTTTCTGTCAGAGGTGTCTTTAATTGGATAGAACTCCCAATCATCTTCTTTCGTTTGAGCTTCGCCACCATTTTCCGATTTCATGGATTCGCGATATTCATTAGGTAGAGTGCAACCCAACTCTTTTTCAGTTTGCAGCAATTGCTCTTCTGAGAGGTTAAAAGGCACTGATCTCTCCTTAGCTATAACAGTGTTAATAAGCGGAAGCCATTGTCCACGTATTGATTGTATATAGGTGGATAGTACTTCCATGTATTGTCATATTAAAAGCCAAACATGGATATGTTTTGGCTAATAAGACATTAGTGATTACGTAGATAAATATAACACAACTATATTCTAAGGCTTTGGTAACGTAGTTTTTACGCGCTTAGTGATGATAAGTTATGCTTAGTTGGGTTGCGCAGGCAGATAATCAGTTTAATTTACAGATATAAAAAAAGGGGGGGGCTTTTATGCCCCCCCCCTAATAGTCTTATTGTGTTGTTAAATCTTCAATCGCCGCTCATTCAAAGAAAAAAAAGGCGAGTTGATTCGGTCAACACGACTATTTTTTATTACCCTTGCCTTTAACTTCTGGCTTGCTTATGAACAGGTATTGCCCACCTTGAACCAGGTTTTCGGTCTCAATGGTTCCTTCACCGACACTGTGCGCTTGCGTGTTGAAAAACAGGACACGCTCTCCTTCGGCATTGAACTCATCCGTAACGTCAATGATACCTGAGCTTTCCCAGTTACCCAGATCGCTAGGGGAAGAATCAACTTGTCCGGCTGGCACAGCGGTACGATCTATTTGCCCAATACGCTCTACAGCGCTGGTCTTTGGGTTCAGTTTCCAGATAGACGTTTCCTCGTCACTAGCTGCACCAAAAGTACTAATGGAACGGTCTTCCTGAATGTAGACCATACCATCTTTGGCCCATACCAGGTTGTCTGGGCTGCGAATACCAAAATCCTGCTTACCGGCATCGTCTCCGTCATAAACGATGGAGATGTCCGCTGTAATGTTATCTACTTGGATGCGACCTAAATTAATCTTCACATCGACAACGTAAGTGGTTCCCCAGAGGTCTGCACCCTGATTGATGCTGGTATTTCGACCCGTTGATGCGAAGACAATCTGGTTGCCTTTGCCCGGTGCTGGGTTAGTGTGAACATCTTCCGGGCGCGAAAAGTTAAACGCGCCGATGCTGCCTTTTTGGCTATCGAGATAGGCTTGTGTTGCAAAACCTAAATGATCAAAATTCGCAGTGCCGGCTTGTGCAGCATTATAGTTTTCCACCGCCACAAATTTTCCGCTGCGTGATGTACCCGTACCATTCCAGTCTGCAGGGCTCAATGAACCATCATTGGCTACCCACATATAGAGCGTGCCGTTTGCAAGGCCATTGCGTTCAATGAAATTACCGTCAGATTGCTTTTTGCCTACGTAAAGTAACAATGCCGCATCAGCACGATCATCACCAATCAGAATGGCAACATGAGTATCGTTAAACCCAGGAATATTAAGAGCTGTAGCGCTTTCCCAGCCTGCTCTGCCCATTGCCGGTAAGGCCCATAGCGCACCGGCTTCAATATCCAGCGCAAACCCAGTACCGCCGTTAGTTTCTTCGCCCGTTAGTAAAGCATCATCAACAAAACCCGCCTGACCAGCAACAACCGATCCCGCAGAACACAGACGATTAAGACCATTGGAATCAGAAGAATCCAACCCATTATCAAAATCAACGCTAGCGCCAGCGCGGTTATAAATGGTGTCGTATGCAGGAGCCATCGTCATCAGTTCACGCGTCGCCTTATCAAACGTTAGAGATGAAATCCGCGCTCCCGTTAATGCAGCACCGCTCGCCAGTGTATAGGAGTATCCCAGACGCGCACTCAATTCATGGTTAGAGACAATCACAACCGTATCTTCACGTTCGAAGGCACCCATACCATCAGGAACACCCGGCGGAGTATAACCATCAACAGTTTCGCCAATTGTGAAAACCGGATTCGTTGTCCACCCCTTCAAACCTTTCATTTGAGCTGGTTCCGAGGTGTCATAAGCAAATATCGGGGCTGAAAAAGCCAACATTAGCGCCACAGCGATACTTGTATGGCAGGGGAGTTTGTTAATCGTCATGCCAATACTCCACAATTGATAAGTTAGGATAGGTGTTCATATATAAAATGCTCATCAAGGATTTTTAAGCGACTGAAGGTTAGCAGTATAATATTACACGGGTGTTACATTTTTGTTGATGTTAGCTGGATATATGAATAATGGTATCTGCACGACAAAACAGTACTATGTGCCTCTGTATTGGTCTAAATAAGGCGATGTGTATCATCAATTCCAAAAGACCAAAAACCGGTTAAATTTTCTTTTAATGGTTCTTGTTTGCCAAAATACAGAATCGGATTAAGCCTTATCTGCCCAGCGTAAACCCCAATGCATTGAAGAGCATTTTTCCTTTAACAATGCCTTGTTGATATTAACCAATGGGCTTTTGAAGATGTTCCGCATTTAAAGGTAAATTTTAATAATTAGGCTTCGTCGCTAGATGATCCTTTTAATTTACGCGATTTGTGGGTGTTTTTAAATTTTATGAATTTATTTATCGCTGGGTAAATTGAATATACGGGTCTTGGCGAAATAATCAAAATTGAACTGTGTTAATTCACCTGCTTGTTGCTCGGGTACGGGCAATAAACGGACAGTTAAGGGTTTGTTTAGGGTTGTGGCCAACTGTGCTATATCGCGCATTAAACCTTCTATTTTTTGTCTAGTTATGTTGCCGCTTACAGGTATTACATCCAAGCCAGTCGCGCCAACCGCTGAACAAGCTAATAAGGTTGAAATATCGTAATCTTGATTTTTGGCACCTTCTGCTAATACAGCGTCCTCCAGTGGCAGTAGCATGACTCCGCAATAACCAGCCCGTGTAAATTCGGCGGCATCTAAACTTTGTTTAATTAAAGCTATCGCTGCAATTGTCCCGGGTCCTCCAAAAGAGTCGTTATTTAGTAATTCCACTATACGGCCTAAAGAGCGTGGAATAGTTGGGTAGGGCGAAGGTGTCATGTCAATGCCGCGGTATTCTAAATGGGTGCATTCAGCGGCTTTGGCGGCTAAGCCATCAAGTTCAGCACCTAAGGTGTTAAAATAGCGTGTGAATGTTGAGCTCATTGAACAGCGTGACGCCTCTTTGCCGGCGGTTTCTAATAAATCGACCAGTTTATCGGCGGATTCAATAGCGATTGAAAAGGCAGGTGAGCTGCTTCCATCGTGCAAGGCAGCAGGAAAGAAAGGGCTAAATGCCTTCATATTAGCAACCATGCAGTAGCGCAAATTACCAAAACCATCTTCTTTCATTGGTGCATTTTCAAGTACAATTTGTGCTGCCATTGGTAGCATGTCAGCTTTAAATCCAGTCATTTGATCGGCCAATTGCACAGAGGTAAATACCCAGTCGGTTGCATCGATGACGGCTGGCAATCCACACATTAGTTGTTGTATTACATCGTTTTTATTCTCGTCAGCCGGGGTTTTTATACTGGCTCCAAGCGTGCCCAAGGCCATATGTTTAAAGCCTGCCTCACTAGCGGCTTGCTCAAATTGTTGTGCAAATGTTGCCAGTTGCTGACTTGTAGCTCCTTTAGGCAGCAATTGTTCCAGGGGCTGGGTTGCTAATCGCAAACTTTGGATGTCATAGCCTGCCTTGGTAAAAAGAGATTGAACTTGTGCTGCTTGTTGTCCGATGGGTGCAAAGTGTTGCCTCATTTGTTGCAAACTAGGGTGAGTTGGAAGTTGAGTAAAGAAGCTGATTGCACGAATTCCCATCAATGGCTTCCTGTTTTTGGTTAAATATTAGGGGCAGCCTAGAGGGGCCTTGGTTGTTCGTATGACCGGTAGTAAATCAGTATATCCGAAGTGAGGGGTGCTTATTACCTGTTATTAGGCATTGGCTTATCGTGAGCTGTTCATGAAATAAAGCAGCTTAATTAAGTGTAAAACTTAGCTTCTGTTTCGTTTGAATTAATCATTTGATAACCCGTGTGAGGCTGGCGGATAATGTCTTTTAAATTCAAACAGTTGGATTTTACTTGGCAGTGCTTGCCGACAATTCCCTTGTTCTAGGACATTTCTTTGTCAACGGTCTCCGTTAATCGATTTATCAGTATTTTCTTTAATAAAACCCTGCAAGCCAATGATTTTTATTGCCTTTATTTTATTGAATATTGAGTCTTTGATGTTTTGACATAAAAGTTAGCTAAGTGTTTGTTCATAAAGCAACTATTTATGGAGCAGGAAGCTTGACAGAGTGGTATTTTCATCCTTATAGTGCAAAAAAGTGGGGTAAAGTGGTAGAAAAGGGAAATTTTAGGTAAGGGGTGAATGTGTTTAGAGGGGTTAATAATGTGACGTTGGATGCGAAGGGAAGATTGTCTATCCCCACGCGCTACCGTGCGCAATTGAAGACCTCTTGCGATGGGCAGATGGTGATGACGGTTGATCGTGAGCATAGCCTTTTATTGTATCCATTACCGGTTTGGGAAGATATAGAACGTAAGTTGATTAAATTGCCCACATTGAACAAGCAGGCCAGACGATTGCAGCGTTTGTTAATTGGGCATGCGACCGAATGTGAACTTGATGGTCAGGGCCGAGTATTGGTTGCTCCGCCGCTGCGTGAATTTGCCGAATTAGATAAAAAAACGGTCATGATTGGGCAGGGAAATAAGTTCGAAATTTGGGATGAGCAAACATGGGTTGCCAAGCGTGACATGTGGTTTGAAGAGGAGAGTGCAGAAGAAGGTGAGCTTTCACCTGAACTGGGTACATTGTCGCTTTAATGACTGCTGGTGAATTACATAAGCCGGTTTTATTGGATGAAGCAGTAGAAGGGCTAATACGACAAATTGATGGGGTTTATATTGATGGAACCTTTGGTCGTGGTGGACATAGTGGGGCAATTTTGCGGGTTTTGTCATCGCAAGGGAAGCTGTTGGCGATTGATAAGGATATGGACGCTGTGAATTCTTCTCAGGCAAAAAAATTACTGACAGATAAACGATTTGAATTGGCGCACGGCAGTTTTGCGGATATGGATCAATTGGCGAATGAACGGCAGTGGCGGGGTAAAGTCGATGGTATTTTGCTTGACTTAGGTGTCTCGTCGCCTCAGTTAGATGTTGCGGAGCGAGGGTTTAGCTTTATGAAAGACGGCCCTTTAGATATGAGAATGGATACAACGCAAGGGGAGTCGGCTGCGCAGTGGCTTTCACACGTTGAAGAAAATGAATTGATTGGTGTCCTAAGGGAATATGGCGAGGAGAAGTTTGCGCGCAGAATTGCAGCTGAAATAGTTCTTCAGCGACAAGAAAAGCCGATTGAAACAACAGCGCAATTAGCCAGCTTGATTGCAAATGTGGTAACAAGACGCGAGCCGGGTAAACACCCCGCAACAAGAAGTTTTCAGGCGATTAGAATCAAAATTAATAAAGAGCTGGATGATCTTGATCAAGCATTACTCAATTCAATAGATATTTTAAAGCCAGGTGGACGATTAGCGGTAATCAGTTTTCATTCACTGGAAGATAGAAGGGTAAAGCGGTTTATTCGTGAAAAATCTCGAGGGGATGTTGTGCCGCGTCATCTTCCGCTGCCGGTGGACGCTAAAAAACCAGTGTTAAAGCCAGTAGGCAAGGCGCTTAAAGCCAACGCGGATGAAGTGGCTGGCAATGTGCGAAGTCGCAGTGCGGTGTTGCGTGTCGCGGAGAAAATATAGTGCCAACGCACGGTTTAACAGGCATTAGCATGGTTTTTTTAGCGTTAGTCATGGTCTCAGCCCTGGCTGTAGTGTATGTGAAATATGATGCGAGATTAATGTTTTATCAATTACAAAAAGAGCTGCGCGAGAAAGACAGGCTGGGTGTTGAATGGAGCCGCTTGCAGTTGGAACAAAATACATGGTCGTCAAATAGCAGAATAGAAAAGTTGGCGCGAACAAAATTAAATTTACAGGCACCAAAGCCTGAACAAGTTGTTTACATAAAGGTTAAATGAATTACACGTCTAAACAATCGGGTGATAAAGCGCAAAGAATTATTGTGCCGGAGTTGGCTGGGCGGCGTCGTTTTATTTTGGCGTGTTTCATGATGGTGATGTGTGGGTTGATATACCGCGCAGTTGATTTGCAGGTAATTAATAACGGTTATCTGCAAAAACGTGGAGAAGCCGTGCATTTGCGTGATATCAAATTGCCGGCATACCGTGGAAAAATTACTGATTCGGATGGCCATGCCTTGGCTATTAGTGCACCGGTGAGCTCTGTTTGGGTAAACCCGCAGGAGTTGGAGCTGGGGCAGCATAAAAAACAGTTTGCAAAGTTGCTGGGTTTGAAAACGAAAGCACTTGATAAAAAATTAAAAACAGTTGCGTCGCGTCGTTTTGTGTATTTACGCCGCCATATGGATCCTCAAGTAGCGGCAATGATCGATCAGTTGCAGATTCCCGGTGTGTATTTACAAAAAGAGTACCGACGTTATTATCCAGATGGTGAGGTGGCTGCCCATTTAGTGGGCTTTACCAATATTGATGACGAGGGCCAGGAGGGGTTGGAACTGGCGCTGAATGAGCGTTTAAAAGGAACGCCGGGTGTTGAGCGTGTGTTGCGGGATGGGAAACGTCGGATGGTTAAACACGTTGACGATATTCGTGCGCCGATTTCGGGACAAGATGTTCGTTTAACCATTGATCGCCGTTTGCAGTATTTAGCCTATCGTGAATTGAAAGCCGCTGTTGCCCAACAAAAGGCAACATCAGGCTCATTGGTGTTATTGAACCCTGAAACGGGTCATGTTTTGGCGGTTGCCAATCAGCCAGCATTTAACCCGAATGATCGGTCCAAGATTAAAGCAAGCCATGTCAGAAACAGAGCGTTTGTAGATGTTTTTGAGCCCGGCTCAACGATGAAGCCTTTTACTGTAGCGGCTGGAATGGAGTCGGGTGTGTTTGATCAATCAACGATTATTGATACTAATCCGGGTTTTATGAGAGTTGGTCGCAGTCAAGTGCGTGATCACCGTAATTACGGAGAGATTGATTTAGCCACGCTGCTTCTAAAATCAAGTAACGTCGCCTCTGCAAAAATTGCTTTGGGTATTGCGCCTGAACGCTTGTGGGGTCTGTTGAACGGGTTGGGTTTTGGTCGGCTCGTGGGGTCGGGCTTTCCGGGGGAAGCACGTGGAAAATTAACGAGGTATGAACAATGGCGCCCCATTGAAACGGCAACGTTATCGTTCGGATATGGCCTGTCATCATCAGTGCTTCAATTGGCACATGCTTATACGGCCATTGCCAATGATGGTTTTTTAGAGCCTGTTTCGTTGGTGCAGGAAGGGCAGGAGCTAGAGAAGACTCGAGTCATGAGTCGATGGGTTGCTGTTAGCCTGCGCGACATGATGAAAGGGGTGACGAGTCGTTCGGGGACAGCGCCTCGAGCAACGGTTCATGGCTATTCAGTTGCCGGTAAAACGGGCACAGTAAAGAAAGCGATTGCAGGAGGGTACGCTGAAGATAAGTACTTGGGAATTTTTGCAGGTATGGCGCCTGCAGATGATCCAAAACTCGTGATGGTGGTGGTTATTGATGAGCCGAAAGCAGGTGACTATTATGGTGGCTTAGTCGCAGCGCCTGTATTTTCAAGAGTCATGGCCGGCGCGTTGCGCTTAATGAATGTGGCGCCAGATAATCTTGAAAATGCGACAGTTCTTGCTGCGTTTGATGGAGGAGCTCAATGATGCCTGCTAAGCGAAATTTAACGTTGGTTTCTTTACAGACTCTACTGGACGGTTTGCTGGAACTGGAATCCGATGTATTCGTGACAGGGTTGAAAATAGATGCTCGAACGATACAGGACGGTGATGTTTTTATCGCGGTCGCGGGGTCGAAAGAGCATGGCTTAATGTATGCAGACCAAGCCGTTAAGGCAGGCGCGATAGCGATTATTTATGATCCTTCGTCAGGCGGTGAGTTACTCGCAAGACAAGTTAAAAAGCAGTCGGGTATTTGCTTGCTCGAATTAGCTGATTTAGGTCGGCATCTCAGTGCTATTGCTTCGCGTTTTTATCAACACCCTTCTGATCAATTATCGGTTATTGGCATTACCGGGACGAACGGTAAAACATCAGTGAGCCATTTTATTGCTCAGGCGCTCAACACCTATGAGAAATCATGCGGGTTGATAGGCACTTTAGGTTGGGGGCAGTTAAATGAGCTTAAACGAACAATGAATACCACGCCCGATGCGATCAGTGTTCAAAATCAATTAGCTGTTCTTCGAGATGAAGGTTGTAACGAAGTTGCGATGGAAGTGTCTTCGCATGGTTTGGATCAAGGGCGAGTTAAAGACGTTCATTTTAAAGGGGCGGTTTTTACTAATTTAAGCCACGATCACCTGGATTATCATCGGACAATAGAGGCGTATGGAGAAGCTAAATTAGCCTTGTTCAAATGTCCGTCGCTAAAGTTTGTTGTGCTAAATAGAGATGACCCGTTCAGCGCGACTATCGAAAAAGCATTAGCACCGAGCGTGGCTGTTTACAGTTTTTCACGTGATGCGGAAAATCAAGGTATTGAAAACAGTTTCTATATTTCGAATGAGCAGTTGGTATCGACAGGGTTATCGTTTGATGTGTCATTCAATAAGCAAATTGTGTCAATTCACTCGACTTTATTTGGAGCGTTTAATGTCGATAATATTGTTGCCAGCTTGGCGGTATTGGTCGCAATAGGTGATGAATTTAGTGTGGCGGCTAAGAAAGTTGGGGCTATTCAAGGCGTAAGCGGTCGTATGCAACATATTGCTGTTGCTGGCGTTAAACCGACAGTGATTGTTGACTATGCGCATACTCCGGATGCTTTAAAACTCGCTTTGATGAGCCTGCGTGAACACGGCCAAGGCGCCTTAAGGCTTGTTTTTGGTTGCGGTGGTAATCGTGATCAAGCTAAACGGCCTTTAATGGGGGCAATAGCCGCTGAATGGGCGGATCAGATTGTGATTACAAATGATAATCCACGTTTTGAGTCGGCTCGGCATATTGCGGAGCAAATTAAAGCCGGTGCTAACGCAGCAAATGAAGTAGAGGTGGTCCTTGACCGTGCCCAAGCAATAAAAGACACCATCATGCGGGCTGCGGAAGACGATATTGTTCTCATTGCGGGTAAAGGGCATGAGGAATATCAGCAGATAGGCAGTGAAAAAATTGCTTTCAGTGATATTGCGCAGGTAAAAAGCGCCCTGAAAGCGAAACGAATGTTGGAAAAAGGAGGCGATGCATGCAAGACATGAGCCTTCAGCAGTTAGCAACAACCGTGAACGGTCATTTAGTTGGTGAAAATGTTTGCTTTGATTCAGTGAGCACAGACACAAGAAGTATTCAGCAAGATGATCTTTTTGTTGCCTTGCAGGGTGATCACTTTGATGGCAACCATTTTGTTTCTCAGGCCAGTGAAAACGGCGCTATTGCCGCGCTTGTCAGTGCCGATGTGGTGGCTGATATTCCTTACGTAAAAGTGGATGACACCTTGGTAGCGTTAACCCAGCTAGCCAAACAACAACGTGAGAGTGTTGATATTCCTTTGGTAGCAATTACCGGCAGTAACGGTAAAACCAGTGTAAAAGAATTACTGGCCAGCATTTTAAATGTGTCCAAGCAGGTTTTGGCAACAGAGGGTAATTTCAATAATCAAATTGGAGTCCCCCTGACCTTATTGAATTTAACGCAGTCGCATGAAGTGGCGGTGATCGAAATGGGGGCTAGTCAGGCAGGGGATATTGCGCATTTATGTGATATTGCAAAGCCGACGGTGGCCATTTTAAATAATGTCGGTTCTGCACACCTAGAAGGTTTTGGAAGTCTTCAAGGCGTGGCGAGTGCAAAAGGGGAAATTATATCCGGCCTAAGCGCAACCGGTACCGCTATTTTAAATCAGCAAGAGCCTTGGTTAGACCAATGGCTTGAGTTGTTGGCGCAGAGAAAACTCATGCTTTTTGGCTGGTCTGATGAGGCAGATGTCTGGGCGGATGCCGACTCAGTTCAAATGAGTTTGCTAAAGGGGCAATTTAAAACCACGTTTGTGCTGAATTACCAACAACAGCACATTGATATTCAGCTGAACCTGATGGGTAAACACAATGTCTTAAATGCACTGGCCGCTGCAAGCGCTGCATTGAGTTTGGGTGAACCCCTGTCTCGTATAAAAGAAGGCTTAGGTCGAGTTACAGCGGTTAAAGGCCGCATGCAAGCCTTACAAGGGATTGCAGGAAGCATTGTGATAAACGATTGCTATAACGCAAACCCTAAGTCATTTGAAGCGGCGTTAGCCTGTTTAACCCATATAAAACAACCTTTTTGGATAGTACTGGGAGATTTTGCCGAGCTAGGGGTTAATAGCACACAAATACATCGGCAGATGGCTGAGCAAATCGTGAAAAGTAACGTGCAGCAATTTTATGCAGTGGGTGAACAAATGCAGCATGCCGTTGAAGCTTTTAATGCACAGTCGGATTCGCCTGACAGGCAGGCGGTGCACTTTGCAAGTCAGGAAGAGCTGGTGGCGCACTTACAAAAAACCTTGAGCTCGGGCGTTTTGGTATTAGTGAAAGGTTCGCGCTCACAAGGCTTGGAAAAGATCGTAGAAAAAATAACTCAATTAGAGGGTAGCGCATGTTGTTAATGTTGGCAGATTGGTTAACGGAGTACCATAGCGGGTTTAGGGTATTTCAGTACCTGACGATGCGTTCAATCTTGGGTACCCTGACGGCCTTGTTCGTTGCCTTTTTGGTGGGGCCCGCAATGATTCGTAAGTTGAGCTTTCATAAAATTGGCCAAGCCGTCCGTGATGATGGCCCAGAAACACACTTTCAAAAAGCTGGAACGCCAACGATGGGGGGTACGCTCATTTTAGTGGCGGTGGGGTTAAGTACGCTGTTGTGGGCGGATTTAACAAACCGATATGTCTGGGTTGTGCTTCTGGTCACCTTGTTAACAGGGGCGATTGGTTTTATTGATGATTATAAAAAAGTGGCTTTGCAGGACCCTAAAGGGTTATCAGCGGGTAAAAAATATATAGGGCAATCGATTATTGCCCTGGGGGCAGGGCTGTTTTTGTACTACACGGCGACGTCACCATTGGAAACAACATTGTTTGTTCCTTTTTTTAAAGACGTGAGTGTTCAACTCGGTTGGCTATTCGTTCCATTGACCTATTTTGTCATCGTCGGCAGTAGTAACGCGGTTAATTTGACAGATGGTTTAGATGGTTTGGCCATTATGCCAACAGTTTTAGTGGCGGGCGCATTGGGTATTTTTGCTTATTTATCGGGTAATGCGCAGTTTGCTCAATATTTGGCTATTCCCAGTTTGCAAGGGACGGGTGAATTGGTTGTTTTTTGTGGCGCGATCGTTGGCGCTGGCATGGGCTTTTTATGGTTTAACGCTTATCCGGCCATGGTGTTTATGGGCGATGTTGGGGCATTAGCATTGGGTGCGGCTTTGGGTGTGTTAGCCGTGCTGGTGCGTCAAGAGTTAGTGTTGGTCATCATGGGCGGCGTGTTCGTCATGGAAACGGTGTCAGTTATCTTGCAGGTGGCTTCCTTTAAGTTGACGGGCAAACGTGTTTTTAGAATGGCACCCATCCATCATCACTTCGAATTAAAAGGTTGGCCGGAACCAAGAATTATCGTTCGTTTTTGGATTATCACCGTCATTTTGGTGTTGATCGGGTTATCGACGTTGAAATTAAGATAATGGAACCACTGATGCGCAATCAAAATCATCATCACTGTCCGGGTTTAGACCGTTTAGGCTTAGATCAGGAAGGCGTGCGTGTGCTTGTTGTGGGATTGGGTGTCACTGGTTTGTCGGTTATTAAGTTTCTAGAAAAAAATCATATTGAAGTGGCTGTGATTGATAGTCGAGAAACGCCTCCTGGTTTAGATGTCATGGAGGAATCTTATCGCGATATTGCCGTATTCACGGGTGGTTTTAAACACGCTGTTTTTGAAGCCGCGACACATATCATTGTTAGCCCAGGCGTTAGCTTAGATGAGGACGAGATTCAAACAGCAGCGGAACGAGGCGTGCCTGTTTTTGGTGATATCGATCTTTTTGCTGTGTGTGCCGATGCGCCGGTCGCCGCAATAACGGGTTCAAATGGCAAAAGCACGGTGACAACGTTGCTGGCTAAGATGGCTGAAAAAGCAAAGTGGGATGTGCGAGCCGGAGGTAATCTTGGGACGCCCGCATTAGATCTGCTATCGGAAAAGCCCGCTGATTTGTATGTATTGGAGCTGTCCAGTTTTCAACTTGAAAGAACCTCTCAGTTGAAAGCGGACGTCGTCACCTTATTGAATATCAGTGATGATCATATGGATCGTTATCAAACCTTGGCAGCGTATTGTGAAGCAAAGGAACGGATTTTTTATGGTGATGGTGTGGCGGTTATCAATCGTCAGGATGCTGTTGTTAGCTCAATGCAATTACCGTCCGGGCGAAAAATTATTTCATTTGGTTTGGATAAGCCTCAATCCAGCGATTATGGGTTGGTGGCTTCAGCAGGCCATGAGGTGATGTCGAAAGGAGACAGCCCTATTTTACCGGTGTCTGAATTAAAGCTTAAAGGCCGTCATAATATACAAAATGCGTTGGCGGCAATGGCCATGGCAGATTCATTAAACCTGCCGAAATCTGCGCAAATAGAAGTGCTAAAGGTGTTTCCTGGCTTGGAGCATAGAGCGCAGTGGGTGGCTGATATTCAAGGTGTGACTTGGATTAATGATTCTAAAGCGACAAACCCGGGTGCCTGTTTAGCCGCGCTAACTGGCTTGGGTGGCCCCATTATTTTGATTGCTGGTGGTGATGGGAAAGGCGCGGATTTTAACGTATTGGCAAAAGGAATTGAGGCACATGTTTCACTGCTGATTTTAATAGGGCGAGATGCTAAAAGGTTTCAAGCCGAAGCGGCTGGAGACAAGCCTGTTGTCATGGCGGAAAATATCGAGGAAGCCGTTCAATTAGCTGCCAGTCGAGCGGTGATGGGTGAGACGGTTCTATTATCACCGGCTTGTGCATCGTTAGATCAATTTGCAAATTATCAGCAACGAGGTGATCGTTTTATTGCCGCTGTCAGGGAGCTGGCTGCATGAGTATCGCGATGCCAAAAATGGGTGATGCTGCTGTTGTTGTTGCCAAACGTGGTCGTTATTATTTAGACGGTTGGTTGCTGTTTGCTGCTTTAGGATTATTGTCTGTTGGCTATGTGATGGTGGTCTCTGCCTCATTACACCTTGGTGACAGGGTGTTCGACAATATTTGGCATTATCCGGCCCGCCAAGCAGTGCATATTTTGATTGGTTTGACCCTGGCTTTTATAGGTGCCTGTGTGCCTTTGAAAGTTTGGGAGCAAGGCGGGCCAAGTTTAATTTTAATTGCTATCGCCTTATTAGTGCTGGTCTTTATCCCGGGTATTGGTGTCAAAGTGAACGGGAGTTATCGCTGGATTAATGTAGGCGTTGCAAGACTGCAAGTATCGGAAATAGTGAAGTTGATTTGTATTTTGTATATGGCCGGTTTCTTAACGCGGCATGTAAATGATGTGCGTGAGTCTATAAAAGGCGTTATACGCCCCATGTTACCGTTAGGTATCGTGTTTGGGCTGTTAATGGCGGAGCCTGATTTCGGCGCTACGTTTGTTATTGGTTTTAGTGTGATGTGCATGATGTTTTTAGGCGGGGCTCGCTTAATAGAGTTTGTGACTTTGGTGCTGATGGGGGTAGTTTTAGGCGTGGTGGCTATTACATCGTCAGCTTACCGAATGGAGCGTGTAACAGCCTTTAGGGACCCTTGGGCGGATCATTTAGGGTCAGGCTTTCAGCTGATTCAATCGTTAATAGCGATGGGCCGTGGGGAATGGTTTGGTGTTGGTTTGGGGAGCAGTATTCAGAAACTGTTTTACTTACCGGAAGCCCATACCGATTTTATTTTTGCCGTCTTAAGTGAAGAGCTGGGGTTTGTTGGCTCGGTTTCGGTTATTTTACTGTTTGGTTTATTGATATGGCGGGCCTTCCAAATTGGTAAAGCAGCAGAACGTTTAAACCTCAGGTTCTATTCACTGTTGGCCTATGGGTTGGGTGTTTGGATTGGGCTGCAATCGTTTGTCAATATAGCGGTTAATATGGGAGCCTTGCCAACAAAAGGATTGACCTTGCCGCTGATGAGTTACGGTGGCAGCAGCATGATTATCATGTGCGCAGTTGTGGGTTTGTTGTGCCGTATTCACCATCAAACGCAGCAAGAGTATGTCAGCCAGCTAAAAGGGAGGTCGGCATGGCAATACGCATAATGATCATGGCCGGTGGAACAGGGGGGCACGTATTTCCAGCCTTAGCAGTGGCCGAGTACTTGCGGCAAGCAGGGCATGAAGTGAGTTGGTTGGGAACTAAAAAAGGAATTGAAGCAAGGGTGGTGCCTGAGGCCGGTATCGATATTGACTGGTTGAGTGTATCGGGTTTGCGAGGCAAAGGATTGGCGAGCTTATTATTAGCGCCGTTTATGTTACTGAAAGCCTGTTATCAGGCGTCGATCATTATTCGTCAGCGTCAACCCGATGTTGTCTTAGGGCTCGGTGGCTTTGCCTCAGGACCGGGTGGTTTGATGAGTTGGTTACATGGGAAGCCGTTGGTAATCCATGAGCAAAATCGTGTGCCAGGGACAACAAACCGTTTGCTAAAAAATATCGCTAAACGGGTATTAGAAGCCTTCCCTCGATCTTTTGAGAATAAGACGCAGGCAGTCTTTACGGGTAACCCGGTGAGAAAAGAGTTGTTAGGCCATTCGTTAAAAGAAACTAAAAGCAATACAAATGTTTTGGTCGTGGGTGGAAGCTTAGGCGCCTCGGTGCTTAATGAAGTGGTACCTGACGCTCTGCAAGATATTCAACAAGAAATGAACCTTCAGGTGATTCATCAAGCAGGAAAAGCGACCGTCGAAGTGGCCAATAAAAAGTATAAGGACACAAAAGTACAGGCAGAAGTTTGTGTCTTTATCGACGATATGAAACAAGCTTATCAATGGGCAGATGTTGTTATTTGCCGGGCTGGTGCCATGACGGTATCTGAAATAATGGTGATGGGTTTGCCCGCTATTTTTGTCCCGTTACCTCATGCGATTGATGATCATCAGAGCAAAAACGCAGCTTATCTGGCCGATCAAGGTGCGGCAATCGTTATGCCGCAACTGTTATTTACGCCAAAAGCCTTGTCCACAACATTAAAGACGTTGTTGCTGGATAAAAAACGCTTATCAGAAATGCGTGCTAAGGCCTTTTCGCTGGCAAAACCGGAGGCGACTGAACTTGTCGCCAATACTTGTTTGGAGGTGGCATTATGATGCCCGACACACACAGGCACCATTCTACCCATTTGGGTTTTGGTAAATTAAAACACATTCATTTTATTGGTATTGGTGGCGCTGGTATGAGCGGCATTGCCGAAGTGCTTATCAATTTAGGGTACAAGGTATCTGGCTCTGATATACGTGAAAGCAAGGTAACAAAACGCTTGGTTGAGCAGGGCGCAACTGTTTATATTGGCCATTTGGCAGGCAATGTCAACAACAGTGATGTCGTGGTGACATCAACCGCGGTGCAAAAAGATAACGCCGAAGTCGTTGCAGCTAAAGCGCAGCGTATTCCGGTGATTCCACGTGCCGAAATGCTCGCCGAATTGATGCGATTCAGGTTTGGAATCGCCATAGCGGGTACTCATGGTAAAACCACAACAACCAGCTTATTAGCTGTGCTGATGACCGAGGGGGAGCTAGACCCAACGTTTGTGATTGGTGGCCTATTAAACAGTGCTGGAACCAATGCAAAGTTAGGTGAAAGTCATTATTTAGTGGCAGAAGCTGATGAAAGTGATGCTTCATTTCTTCACTTGCAACCAATGATTGCGGTAGTGACGAATATTGATGAAGATCATATGAGCACTTACGGTGGTGACTTTCAACAGGTTAAGGACGCATTTAAATCTTTTTTACATCAACTCCCATTTTATGGGCTCGCAGTCATGTGTGCAGATGATGAAAATGTGCGTGAATTATCGCCCTCCATTGGCAAACCGATACTGACCTACGGGATTGAACAGGCAGCAGATTTTCAAGCGCTCGATGTGAAGCAGGAAGGTTTTCGTACCCACTTCAACTTAAAGCGTTTAGGCAAGAGTGATGTCCTCCCGTTAACCGTAAATATGCCGGGTAAACATAATGTGCTAAACGCGCTTGCCTCCATAGCAGTAGCAAGCGAGCTGGGTGTGTCTGATGAAGCTATTGCAGCGGGCTTAAGGCATTTTAAAGGGGTGGGTCGTCGTTTCCAGATTAACGGTGAAATAAAACTGGGCAATGGCTCTGCTTTACTGGTGGATGATTATGGTCATCATCCACGTGAAGTGATGGCAACAATAAAAGCAGTGCGCGAAGGTTGGCCAGAAAAACGATTGGTTTTAGCTTTTCAACCGCACCGTTATTCAAGAACACATGATTTATTTGAAGATTTTGTAGAGGTGCTAAACGAAGTAGATGTGTTGATTTTGCTGGATGTATATGCAGCGGGCGAAAAACCGATGGCTGGGTCTGATGGCCCCGCTTTGAGTAAGGCCATTCGCCAACGAGGAAAACTGATTCCTGTTTTTGTAAAAGAAATAGAACAACTGCCAACCGTGTTAAAGGGTGTGTTGTTAGCGGATGACATTGTGGTGACGTCGGGGGCTGGCGATATTGGTGCCGCCTCAGCCAAGTTGGAAAAACAATTAAATCAGATGTTTGATTCACAGGGGCTGAGCTAAAAATGCAAGCAGTGAATAATAATATCAAGCCGTTAGCTGGTCAGTTGAAGGAAAGAGAGCCTTTAGCGCGTTATACGTCATGGCGCGTAGGGGGTGAAGCTGATTATTTTTATAAACCCGCGAATATTGAAGATACGCAGCGCTATTTACGATCACTTTCAGGTGAT
Organism: Cycloclasticus sp.; assembly: GCA_002700385.1. Taxonomy (GTDB): domain Bacteria; phylum Pseudomonadota; class Gammaproteobacteria; order Methylococcales; family Cycloclasticaceae; genus Cycloclasticus. The sequence continues at coordinate 708,284 of PADC01000006.1, read as the reverse complement.
GAATCTGTTCTTTGGTTAGGGTTGGGTAGCAACGTGCTGGTTCGTGATGGTGGTGTGCGTGGAGTGGTTATTTATACACGAGGTTGCTTAAAGCGAATGGAGCAAACACCGGATGAACTACTGATGGTAGAAGCCGGTGTGCCCTGTGCCTTGGTGGCTAAGTTTGCCGCAGAAAAAAACTTATCAGGCGCTGAGTTTTTGGCCGGTATTCCTGGCACAATGGGCGGTGCCTTGGCGATGAATGCAGGTGCTTTTGGTGGAGAAACATGGCATTTGGTTAAGCGAGTGGTCATGTTAAATCGTCATGGGGATTTAATAGAACGCCAAGCGAATGAATTTACAGTGGGGTATCGAAGCGTCTCGGTTGCTGAAGATGAATGGTTCGTGGCGTGTTATTTAGACCTTCCCAAAGGCGTTCATGAGGAAGGTCGAGAAAAAATTCGTCAACTACTCGCCAAACGTTCAAAAACACAACCAACCAATATACCGAGTGGCGGCTCTGTTTTTAAAAACCCAGAGGGTGATTACGCGGCCCGTTTAATTGAGGCGACAGGTTTGAAAGGCTATCGGTTGGGTGGTGCGCAAGTCTCTGAGAAACATGCAAATTTTATTTTAAACACGGGAGAAGCGACAGCTAAGGACATCGAAAACCTGATTGATGATGTAAAAAGCCAGGTCAAAGAACAACACGGTGTGTTGCTTGAAACAGAAATTCGGATTATTGGCGAGGAGTTGGCGTCATGAGAAAAGTCCAATCTCCTCAAGCGTTTGGCAAAGTGGCTGTTGCTATGGGCGGCCTTGCTGCTGAGCGAGAGATTTCCTTGTTGAGTGGTCGAGCTGTTTTAACTGCTTTAAAAGCACAAGGCGTGGACGCGGTTGCCTTGGATATCAAAAACATCAGCCTGATTGAATTAAAAGAAATGGCTGTTGATCGTGTGTTTAATGTTATGCACGGACGCGGCGGAGAAGATGGGCAATTACAAGGCGCTTTGGAATTACTAGCGATTCCTTACACCGGTAGTGGAATCCTAGGCTCTGCCCTTGGAATGGATAAGTTAAGAACGAAAGCCTGTTGGATGGGTTTGGGCATGCCAACACCGAAATGGATGGTATTAAAAAACGCAAAGGATATTGAACTTTGTGCGACCGCCTTAGGTTTTCCTCTCATGGTAAAACCCGCCTTGGAAGGGTCGAGTATAGGTATGGCGAAAGCCAATAATCCTGAACAGCTTCATGAAGCCTATACAAAAGCATCGAAATTTAACTGTGATGTGATGGCCGAGCAATGGGTTGAAGGAGAGGAATACACGGTTGCTATCCTGGCGGGTCAGCCGCTTCCAGTGATTAGATTAGAAACGCCAAATGATTTTTATGATTATGAAGCCAAATATGAGCTGAATACCACGCAATATCATTGCCCATGTGGTTTGGATGTTGAGACGGAAAAGGCGCTGCAAGACCTATCACTGAAAGCTTTTAATCAACTGGGTGCTGAAGGATGGGGACGCGTAGATTTAATGTTGGATAAATCAGGCGCTCCACAGTTGTTGGAAATTAACACGGTGCCCGGCATGACCGACCACAGTCTGGTGCCCATGGCGGCTAAACAGGCGGGGATTAATTTTAACGAACTGGTTTGGACTATTTTGGAAACCAGTTTCGAACAGGCGGCCGGATGAAAAATTTGACGACGAACGTTTTTGAGCAAGCAAAACCATGGGTAACTGCGGTTTTATTTTTAGTTGTTGCAACTGTTTTCGTCTGGCAAGGATTGGGCTGGTTAAACAAGCCAACGACGATGCCCATAAAGTACGTGCGTGTTAGTGGGGAAATGAAACATCTCTCACAAGAAGAATTATCTGCCTCGTTATCTGCCTTGGTGGATACCGGATACTTTGCGATGGATGCCGATGACATTGTAAAAGCAGTGAAAAACCTGGAATGGGTCAATAAAGCAAAGTTAAGGCGGGTGTGGCCCGACACGATTGTGTTGTTTATAGAAGAGCAAAAGCCAATGGCCGTCTGGAATGAGGTTGCTTTATTAAATCAAGCGGGTGAGGTGTTCAGGCCAACCTTCGATAAAGCGTTGTTGAGCTTGCCGCATTTAGTGGGAATAGAAGCGGAGAGTCAACAGATGTTAGAGGAATTGAAAAAATTAAATCACTCACTAGCGCAAACAGGTTTTTTAGTGAAAACATTAAATTTAGCGGAGCACGGAAGTTGGTCCGCGGAATTAAATAATGGCACAAAAATTAAAGTAGGTGATGAGTCGCCAGCTCAAAAAATAACCAAGTCATTAACGTTATTAGCGTCGGTAGATGAGGGATTCATCGAGCATCTCGATGAGGTAGATCTACGCTACCCGAATGGGATGGCTGTTAAATGGGTAGACGGTTATCAGTTCAACGATGTGAAGGCAGCGCAAGCATTGAAAAAAGATCAGCCAACGAAGGGCTAGAAACAATGAAGAAAAACAGTGATAAAAATTTAATTGTTGGTTTAGACATTGGAACGTCTAAAGTGGCGGCCATTGTGGGCGAAATAACCCCTGATGGAACGATTGATGTGATAGGCATAGGAACAAGTGGTTCTCGCGGATTAAAAAAAGGTGTGGTGGTGAACCTCGAGTCAACGGTGCATTCTATCCAACGGGCAGTGGAGGAGGCTGAGTTGATGGCGGGGTGTCAAATCAATTCTGTTTATGTGGGTATTGCCGGTAGTCACATTAGTAGCCTAAATTCCAATGGCGTTGTGGGTATCAAAGAAAGCGAGGTGATTCCATCAGATATCGAACGTGTTATTGATGCGGCAAGAGCGGTCGTTATCCCTGCCGATCAGAAAATTCTTCACATCATGCCGCAAGAGTTCATCATTGATGGGCAAGAAGGCATTAAAGAACCTGTTGGTATGGCCGGTATTCGGTTAGAGGCCAAAGTGCATATCGTTACCGGCGCAGTCAGTGCAGCTCAAAATATCATTAAATGTGTCCGTCGTTGTGGGTTAGAGGTGGACGATATTATCCTTGAGCAATTGGCATCCAGTAGTTCAGTTTTAACCGACGATGAAAAAGAATTAGGTGTTTGTTTGGTTGATATCGGCGGTGGCACAACCGATATAGCCGTTTTTTGTGACGGCTTTATTCGTCACACGGCTGTGATTCCTATTGCGGGAGATCAAGTCACCAACGATATTGCTGTTGCACTTCGTACGCCAACCCAATACGCAGATGAAATTAAATTGAAATATGCGTGTGCGCTGACTCAACTGGTGCAAGAAGATGAAATGATTGATGTGCCCAGCATAGGCGAGCGACCTGCTCGAAAAATATCACGTGGAAATTTGGCAGAAATCATCGAGCCTCGTTACGAAGAATTGATGATGCTTGTGCAGGCCGAGTTAAGGCGATCAGGGTATGAGGACATTGTTGCAGCCGGCATTGTCCTGACAGGTGGTAGCGCCAAGGTAGAGGGTTTAGTGGAGTTAGCGGAAGAAGTGTTCCATATGCCCGTTCGCTTGGGTCACCCGCAGTATGTTTCCGGGTTAAGTGAAGTTGTGCGTAACCCGATTTACGCAACAGGCGTTGGTTTGTTGTTGTTTGGCCAACAAAACAGCGTGGCGAACAATGGTGAAATGAAAAATGGATTTTTGGCCATGTGGGAAAAAATGAAGAGCTGGTTTCAGGGTAATTTTTAGAACTTAAATTTTAGATAAACAAGACAGGGGAAATAATATGTTTGAATTAATGGATGCACACACACAAAATGCGATCATCAAAGTAATTGGTGTTGGTGGCGGTGGCGGTAACGCAGTCAACCATATGGTGAGCAGTGAGATAGACGGCGTAGAATTTATCTGTGCTAATACCGATGCTCAGGCGCTAAAAGATACATCCGCTAAAACGGTCCTACAGTTGGGCAATAACAGCACAAAGGGTTTAGGTGCAGGCGCGAATCCTGACGTGGGAAAGCAAGCGGCTATCGAAGACAGAGAACGAATTCAAGAAGTTATCGGCGGTTCAGACATGGTGTTTATTACCGCGGGTATGGGTGGTGGTACAGGCACAGGTGCTGCGCCAATAGTGGCTGAAATCGCAAAAGAGATGGGTATTTTAACAGTGGCAGTGGTGACAAAGCCGTTCCCGTTTGAAGGTAAAAAACGGATGTTGTTGGCAGAAAAAGGTATTGAGGAATTAGCACTGCATGTTGATTCTTTAATCACTATTCCGAATGAAAAGCTGTTGCATGTGTTAGGCAAAGACATGAGTTTATTGAATGCATTTAAAGCAGCGAATGATGTGCTGTTAGGTGCAGTTCAAGGGATTGCGGAGTTAATTACGTGTCCAGGGCTCATCAATGTTGACTTTGCTGATGTAAGAACTGTGATGTCTGAAATGGGCGATGCAATGATGGGTACCGGAAATGCGCGGGGAGAATCAAGAGCACGTGAAGCCGCTGAAGCAGCCATCCATAGCCCCTTATTGGAAGATATCAACGTACAAGGAGCTCGTGGGATACTTGTCAACATTACAGCTGGGTTGGATATGTCCATTGGTGAATTTGAAGAAGTTGGCCAAGCAGTAAGAGACTTCGCTTCAGATGATGCAAATGTTGTGGTGGGGACAGTGATTGACCCGGATTTATCGGATGAAATGCGGGTGACGGTTGTAGCTACGGGTTTAGGGCGAAAAGCGGCGGCTGTTGAAGAGCCAACACCTATTGTGCAGGTAAGAAAAGAGCCAGTCCAAGCGCCAAAAATAGATGTTGAAGACTATGATATCCCAACTATTATGCGTGAGAATAAAGAAAGGATGGCAGGTCAAAAAGTGAGCGGTTCAGATGAAACGGTTGATCCGGCGTATTTAGATATTCCTGCTTTTTTAAGAAGACAAGCGGATTGATGGGTAGCAGATTACCCTCCTGTTTCAACGTTATGGCAAGGGGGTAATAAGAGTGAAAAATGTAAGCGGAGGGCGTGTTATTTGTAAAAGTGTAAAATGTGTTAAAATCTCGCGTCAATAATGATAAAAATTCATGAAGCATCTGCTTGGGAGTATTAAATGATTAAACAACGGACGCTGAAAAATGTGATTCGTGCCACAGGCGTAGGGTTGCACAGTGGTGAGAAGGTTTACTTAACATTGCGCCCAGCAGGCGCTAACGTTGGTATTGTCTTTCGCCGGGTGGACTTTGACGAAGAGGTGGTTATTCCTGCAAAAGCAGAAAATGTAGGCGATACTCAATTATCCACAACGCTCATTCAAGGTGGTGTTCGAGTGTCTACAGTAGAGCATCTTCTTTCCGCCATAGCAGGCTTAGGCATTGATAATATATACATCGATTTAAGCGCAGCCGAAGTGCCCATTATGGATGGCAGCGCAGGCCCGTTTGTTTTTTTACTGCAATCAGCAGGTATTGAAGAACAAAATGTGGCGAAGCGTTATATTCGCATAAAAAAAGAAGTACGAGTTGAAGATGGTGATAAGTGGGCCAGTTTTGTGCCCTTTGAAGGCTTTAAGGTGGGCTTTAGTATTGAGTTTGATCACCCTGTCTTCAAGTCACGCACACAAGAGGCTGTTATTGATTTTTCTTCAACCTCATTTGTTAAAGAGATCAGTCGTGCTCGCACGTTTGGTTTTATGAAAGATATTGAAATGCTGCGCCAGCGTAACCTTGCGTTAGGTGGTAGTATGGATAATGCTATTGTTGTTGATGATTTTAGAGTGCTCAACGAAGATGGCTTGCGCTATGAAGATGAGTTTGTAAAACATAAAATTCTGGATGCCATTGGCGATTTATATTTGTTGGGGCATAGCTTGATTGGTGAATTTCATGGGCACAAATCCGGGCATGAGCTTAATAATAAATTACTAAGGGAATTGCTTGTCCAAGAAGATGCCTGGGAAGAAGTCACCTTTGAAGAAGATGATGAATTTCCAATTTCTTACATAGAACCCTTGCCGGCTTCAGTCTAAGCGAGTTTTTTCTTTTGCAGTGTCTTAATGAGCTTATTCATTGAGGCACTGAGACTATCAGTTTGTTCAGTGTTATTTGATTCCTTTAAAACCTTGATGATGCCATTTGATGGCAATTTAGGTTGACGCCTTTGTCTTATGGATTGTTTAGGAATCACCTTTACCTTTAAAGTTTGAACAGGTTCACCAAAGTTCTCAGAAAGAACGTCTAAGATTAATTGACGTTGGTAGAGTAATTTCGAGGCCCAAATGGAGGAGTCGGTAAATAACGTCAGTGTTTTTTTATTGGCGGTTATGTGTATACAATGGGCAGCAAGTTGATCATTTAAAGCAGTTTGAATAAGCTTCAGTAGCTGGTGTTGCTGATTAAGGTTTTGTTGAATATGTTGAAGGCCATTCAAGGGCTGTTTATTATTGAATGGTTGTCTAAACATAGTTTTTAGGCTGAAAAATTTAAGAATATGCAAATTATACTGTTAACAAAAGGTAAAAAGAAAACGATCCGTGTTTCTGGAAGTCATAAGAAAGTGGCGTCTTTATTTTTAAGCGCCTTTGTTTTATTACTCGCTGGGTATTTTTATCTGCCAAGTGCAGAAAAAAAACAAACGGTACGAAATACAACAGTGGCAGTTGAAGAATTAATAGAGCAGCGTGCTGAACTTGACCGAATGCGCGAAAAGACAAGAAACACGCTAGATAATATGGCATTGCGTGTTGGTCAAATGCAAGCGCAAATGATGAGGTTAAATGCGGTTGGAGAGCATTTGGCCAAAAAGGCTCAACTGAGTACCCAAGAGTTTAATTTTGATGAGTTTCCTGCTGTTGGCGGTGCCAATGTCAACGAATCTGACGAAAGCTTTACGCAAAACCAACTGATGGATGAGATTGATCAACTCGATCAGCAGTTATCCCTGCGTGAAAAGCAAATGCAATTACTGGCTACTTTTTCAGCTAACAGGCGATTGTCTAAAGAAGTTCGCCCTGCTGGGCTGCCTGTAGTAAAAGGCTGGTTGTCTTCGCATTATGGCTACCGTGCAGACCCTTTTACGGGTAAGAAAAAATTTCACCATGGAGTGGATATTGCCGGCAAAAGTGGAACCGCTGTGTTAGCTGCGGCATCCGGTTTAGTCACTTGGGCGGGAAAGAAAGGTGGTTATGGTTATTTAATTGAAATAGACCATGGTGCCGGCTATGTCACTAAATATGCACATAACAAAGAAATGGTTGTCAACACAGGTGACTTGGTCAAGCAAGGTGATGTGATTGCTAAAATGGGTTCTACAGGCCATTCGACAGGTCCGCATGTTCACTTTGAAGTGCTGCGGCATGGCAAAAAAGTAAACCCTAGAAAATATCTCTATGCCGCTCGGTAATTAAAACTTTTCTCTGCTGTTTTGAGGGCGAGTTGGTCGCCTTGTGAAAATTCCTTTGTAAACGTTTAAAAAGCACGCCTAAATTAGCCATATGCGGTATCATTTGGGCTTTCGTTTCACACTAGCAATTAATCCGTAATGATTTCAAATATCGTAAAGAAAGTCTTTGGTAGCCGCAACGATCGTTTGTTGAAGGTTAAGCAAAAAACCGTTAAGAAAATTAATGAGATTGAAGCATCGATTAAAGCGTTGGATGACGAGGCGCTCAAAGCTAAAACGGAAGAATTTCGAGCTCGTATAGAACAAGGTGAAACACTGGAGTCATTAATTGCTGAAGCTTTTGCCGTGGTAAGAGAGGCCGGCGTTCGTGCACTGGGGATGAGACATTTTGATGTGCAGCTTATCGGCGCTATGGTGCTGAATGACGGGCGCATTGCAGAAATGAAGACAGGGGAAGGGAAAACCTTGGTTGCCACGCTAGCAGCGTATTTGAATGCTCTGCCTGGTAAAGGCGTGCACATGGTGACGGTCAATGATTATCTGGCCGAACGAGATTCTGAGTGGATGGGCCAATTGTTTTCATTTTTAGGAATGACCACGGGTGTGATCGTTAACACGATGAGCCCTGAGCAGCGACGAGAAGCATACGCCGCTGATATTACTTACGGCACCAATAATGAATTTGGCTTTGATTACCTTCGTGACAATATGGCTTTTGGCGTTGAAGATAAAGTGCAGCGCGGGCTGCATTACGCCATTATCGATGAAGTGGATTCGATATTAATTGATGAAGCGAGGACACCGCTTATCATCTCTGGTCCAACGGATGATAAAAGTGATTTATACGTAAAACTGAATGAGCTGGTAAAAGACTTAACACCCGAAGTCGAATCAACTGAAGGGGGTGAATACACGATTGATGAAAAGTCAAAACAAGTCTTTTTAACCGAGTTAGGCCACGAAAAAATTGAGGAACTTTTAACCCAGAGTGGTTTACTGAGTGATCATGAGAGTTTATATGATGCGTCTAACATCGGTTTGATGCATCATGTCTATGCGGCGTTACGTGCAAATGCCCTCTATCACAAAGATGTTGATTACATTATTCAAAATGGCCAGGTGGTTATTGTTGATGAATTTACTGGAAGAACCATGCCCGGCAGGCGTTGGGGCGAAGGGTTGCATCAAGCGGTTGAAGCAAAAGAAAAAGTAAAGATTCAAAGCGAAAACCAAACGATGGCGTCCATTACATTCCAGAATTATTTCAGGATGTATGAAAAGTTGTCGGGAATGACCGGTACAGCGGATACAGAAGCCTTTGAGTTTCAACAAATATACGGCTTAGAGGTCATTGTTATTCCAACACACCGTCAGATGGCTCGTGACGATGCGGGTGATCTGATTTATCTAACGGCGGAAGAAAAGTATCAGGCGGTTGTAGAAGATATCGAGGATTGTTTTCAGCGTAAGCAGCCGGTGCTTGTCGGTACAACGTCGATAGAAGTCTCTGAATTTATCTCAACGAATTTAAATAAGAAAAAAGTTCCTCATGAGGTCTTAAATGCCAAGCAGCATGAACGTGAGGCTCACATTATTGCCAATGCAGGTGCCTTAGGTGCGGTGACGATTGCAACCAATATGGCCGGTCGGGGAACAGATATCGTGTTAGGTGGAAAACGTGATGAAAAAATTCCCTTGGACACTTGGAAAGAAAAGCACGAAGCTGTTCTAGCGGTTGGAGGGTTGCGCGTCATTGGTACTGAGCGGCATGAATCCCGACGTATCGATAATCAATTAAGGGGCCGATCTGGGCGCCAAGGTGACCCCGGCTCAAGCCGTTTTTACTTATCGTTGGAAGATAGTTTGATGCGTATTTTTGCGTCGGAAAGGGTCTCTGGCTTAATGCAAAAGCTAGGCTTGGAAAAAGGTGAATCGATCGAACACCCGTGGGTGAGTAAAGCCATTGAAAATGCCCAGCGAAAAGTTGAAGGGCATAACTTCGATATTCGTAAACAATTACTGCAGTACGATGATGTAGCGAATGACCAACGTCGAGTTATCTATGATCAACGAAATGAAATCATGGAAGCCTCGAATATAGCCGACACCATTGTTTCAATTCGTGAAGATGTTATCAATCAGTTAATTGATTTGTACATACCTCCTCAGTCTTTAGATGATTTGTGGGATATAGCGGGCTTGCAAGCTGCGCTTGAAGACGAGTTTAACTGTTCACTCAATATTCAGGAATTGTTGGATAACGATGATAATCTGCATGAGGAAGGTATCCGCGAGCTGGTTTTAAAGACAATCACGGAAGACTATGCCAAAAAAGAGGTGCTAGCAGGTGCTGAGGTACTCAGACATTTCGAAAAATCAGTCATGTTACAGACATTGGATACGCTATGGCGAGATCATTTAGCTGCAATGGATCACTTGAGGCAAGGGATTCATTTGCGCGGCTATGCTCAAAAAGACCCTAAGCAAGAATATAAACGTGAAGCCTTTGAGTTATTTACCGGCATGCTAGATGCTTTAAAACGCGAAGTGGTGATGTTGGTTACGAAAGTTCAAGTTCGCGCTGAAGAAGATGTGCAAGCAGTTGATGAGCAACGCCGCCTTCAGCAAAATATGGAATTTCGACATGCAGAGGCCAATGCGTTAGAAGATGAAGTACCCGATGAGCAAGCTGAAAAAGCCCAACCCTTTAAAAGGGGCGATAAAAAAGTAGGTCGCAATGAACCTTGCCCGTGTGGTTCTGGCAAAAAATACAAACAGTGTCACGGCAAGCTTTAAACGAGAAGAAATAAGCCGTGACATTAAATGAAGTGCGTAGACAGTTATTAGGAGAATCAGTATGCCGGTTGGCGGAACAAGCCCCCTGGAATTAAAAGCAATATCAGGTGTTCGAATTGGGACAGCTTCGGCAGGTATTTCTCAAACGCACCGTGATGACCTGACGCTTTTTGAGCTGGCTGAGCAAACACGCGTTGCGGCTGTATTCACCAATAATAAATTCTGCGCGGCGCCGGTTACCTTGGCGAAAAAGCATTTATCCCTCACAACCCCGCGATATTTGTTAATAAATTCGGGTAATGCCAATGCGGGATTGGGTGATGCAGGTATACAGGCAGCACAATTGTGTTGCAACGAACTGGCAAAAGCAGTGGGTTTTAAAGAAACACAAGTTTTACCTTTCTCAACCGGTGTAATTGGTGAGCCATTGCCGGTAGAAAAACTGGTGGGTGGCTTACAGACGGCTGTCGATACGTTGAGCGAAAAAAATTGGTCAAAAGCTGCTCAAGCCATTATGACGACGGATACCTGCGAAAAGGGCTGTTCTCGCTCAATCAATTTAGAGGGCGTTGAGGTAACAGTCACTGGTATTGCTAAAGGTTCAGGCATGATTAAGCCGGATATGGCGACAATGTTGTCTTATATAGCCACCGATATGCCCATAAGCAAGGCCTTGCTTGAGCAGATGCTTAAAGAGGCCGTTGATTTGTCTTTTAACCGTATTACCGTAGATGGAGATACATCAACCAATGATGCCGTTGTGTTAATGGCAACGGCTATGGCAGATGTGGCTCCTCTAGACGCTACGGCAGACCCAAGGTATTCATTAATTCTCTCTGCTATACAAGAGGTTTGTTACTTTCTAGCAGAGGCGATTGTTCGTGATGGAGAAGGTGCCACTAAACTGATCAAGATTCAGGTCGAACAAGCACAGAGTCAGCATGATGCCAAAGAAGTAGCCTATACAGTCGCTCACTCACCGTTGGTAAAAACGGCGTTTTTTGCCTCTGACCCAAATTGGGGACGGATTTTAGCAGCCATTGGTCGGGCGGATATTGAACGGCTAGATGTTGAGAACGTTTCAATATATTTGGCTGATACATGTATCGTCAAAAACGGCCAACGATATGCCGGTTATACTGAAGAGCAGGGGCAGCAGGCGATGAATCAAGAAGAGATACTGGTTCGAATTTGTTTAGCCCAAGGCGATTATTCAGCAACGGTACTGACCTGCGACTTGTCATACGACTATGTCAAAATCAATGCAGAATATCGCTCTTAATCCAACGCAATATGGCATGTTGCCGGGCTGAAATGCTAACAGTCGCGGTTGGGGTTATAAAAAATCAACACGGTGAAGTGCTTATTAGCAAACGGGCTGATAATGTCCATCAGGGGGGGGTATGGGAATTCCCGGGTGGAAAAGTTGAGAGTGGCGAAAATTCAATCACAGCCCTGAAAAGGGAGTTGCGAGAAGAGCTGGATATAGCTGTCTTGTCATCACGTCCGCTGCTTAAAATAAGGCACGACTACGGCGATGTCTCGGTATGTCTGGAGGTGCGTATCGTCAATGAGTATCAAGGAAAGGCTCGTGGTATGGAAGGGCAACCTATCCAATGGGTAGCCATTTCAGATTTAAAGAAATATTCATTTCCTGAGGCAAATGTTGCGATTATTAATGCCCTGAATTTACCGCAATACTACCCCATTGTAGATGACAGTATTGGCGGTGAAGAAGCGATGCTAAACCATTTGAATGCTTTAATGGCGAAAGGCTGTACGATGGTGCAATTACGTGCAAAATCCTTAGATAAAAAGGCTTACAAACGCTTAGTCGGGCGAGCGACGACTGTATGTCAGCAAAATAAAGTTCGTTTATTTGTTAATGCCAGTATAAAAGATGCCATAGAGATGGGCGCTCACGCAGTTCATTTAAGCGCTAAAGAACTACGCGGTTTGAAAAAAACGCCTGCCTTATTGAAAGGAATCGCTTTCGCAGCTTCTTGCCATAATGTTGAAGAGTTAAGTTTGGCTGAAGAACTGGGGGCGTTCTTTGCAGTTTTATCTCCGGTGTGCAAAACGCAGTCACACCCTGAAATCTCCCCACTGGGGTGGGAATGTTTTGAGCGCTTGCTTGAATCGAGTGCTTTGCCTGTTTTTGCCTTAGGTGGCGTTGGGCCAAAAGACATACAAATAGCGCAGTCAAGAGGGGCTTATGGTGTGGCCGGTATCCGGGGGTTTTTAAAAAAAGCTTGAGTTAAGGCGGTTTAATCTATTGAAAACTCATCATTGTCAGCGACATAAACTTTTTCCCCGGCAATGGCATGCTTTTCGTCTGCCCATTCACCAAGGTCGATCAGTTTGCATCGCTCACTGCAAAAAGGTTTAAAGGTGGATTTCTTATCCCATGCAACGGGTCGTTGGCAAGTAGGGCAATTAACCGTTCTTATTGTCATTTTAGAGTTGGCAAATACTCAAGGTGAAGTCAATATCCGCCTGTGTTTGACAAGGTCTTTCTGATTCAAGAGGTTGCATGAAACGGACAGTGAATCGGTGTTTGCCGCCACTTATTTCAGCAAAGTAAGGCGAATCTTGATCTAAGGATACACGTAGTAAATGCACAGGTTGATTTGTATCCAGACTTTGTTGATAAAAACCGCTTTCAGCGGTTTTTAGGGTGGGGGCGGCGCTGAGTCGTATAAACTGCAGTAACAAAGAGATGGATTGACGAATGGGGTTGAGGTGCGATGTCCAGCTTTGAATCTGCTCACGGCGTGTGCTTAATGGTTTATTGAGCCAAAAATGGTAAGCCGGTAAGTCAAAGTCACAGGTGCCGCCTGGTAAACTATTACGCTGCGATAAGCACGTCAATAAATCAACCTGATTTATTATCTGATCAATTCGTCCACTCGACGAAATGAGCTGTCGGTTGAGCGCATTGAGTTGTTCAATACTTTGCTCTAGTTTTTCTCGGTCAACCTTTGGGTTTTGGGCAAAAATAACCAAACATTTAGTATGGCGTTCGATTTCTTTGGCGATTTCATTTCTTAAATCGGTACGGCTTGAAATAGCAAAAATATCAAGTAGGCAACTTAATTCAGCTCTGTTTTGCCATTCGCCGTCATGTTGAGAAAAATGTTGCATCTGTTCAAATAAATCCTCCAGCCTCAAAAAAGTACGGATGCGTTCGCTAAGAGGTAATTCGTAAGTTATTTGTTCAGACACGACTAGGTAGTTAGGCCTTAAAACTTATATTTTGCAGGATATTACTCGTTTTTGCCAGTGCTCATTTTTAAGTAGGCGTTGTGCAACTTTTGTACGTTTAATTCTAAGTCTTCCAATGAACTGTTATTGTCTAGAATATCATCAGCAAGATTTAATCGCTCAGTCCGTGAACACTGAGAAGCCATGATGGAGTTAATCATCGAGTCACTCAATTGGTCTCGCGCTTTAACACGTTCTATTTGTGTTTTTTCCGGGCAGTCTATGACTAATACGCGATCAACTTTATTATGATGATGGGTTTCCAACAATAAAGGAATGCTCAATATGCCGTATGGAGCATCAACCTTTTCAAGTTCCTGATACATTGTTTTGTACACAAGCGGGTGCATAATGGCTTCTAATTTTTTTTTCTTGCTGGGGTCGTTAAAGACCAGTTCGCGTAAATAGGCTCTGTTTAAGGAATGATCAGGTAAGAGAATTGAGTGACCAAAAGCGCACTCTAATTCAACAAGCGCTGGTTGATTGGGTTGAACAAGGGCGTGGGAAATAACATCTGCATCAATAACAGGCACATGCCTTTTTTTGAATAAGTCAGTAACCGTTGTTTTACCGCAACCAATGCCACCGGTTAAGCCTATGGTCAGCACGGTTTGTTATAAACCAACAAATTGGAGATAGGTGCGGTTTATATCATCTCCCCAAATAAGCGCGATATAAGCGGCAATTGATAAATAAGGGCCAAAGGGGATAGGAATATTTTTATCTCGACCTTTAAGGACAATGAGGGTCATTCCCACTAAAGCGCCTACAAAAGCAGACAGCATGATAACCAAGGGGAGCATTTTCCATCCCAACAAAGCACCAATAGCGGCCAGCAGTTTGAAATCGCCATACCCCATCCCTTCTTTACCAGTGAGTAATTTAAATAACCAAAAAACAGACCAGAGACTTAAATAACCCAAAAGTGCTCCGATTAAGGCCGTTTCAGGGGTGACAAAAACGTGAAATAAGCTTGCCAATAATGCAAACCAGAGCAAGGGAAGGGTGATGGAGTCGGGTAAGAGCTGGGTATCGAAATCGATCAGAGTTAGGCAAATCAGTGTCCAAGTAAAGAGAAGGGCTGCAACTGTTTGCAGTGACACACCAAAGTGAAGGGTAATGAGTACAGATAAAAGCGCCGTCGTGAGTTCTACGATGGGGTATCTAATGGAAATGGGCTTTTTACAATTTTTACACTTTCCCTTTAGCAATAGATAGCTGAGAACAGGGATGTTTTCGAGTGCAGTAATTGAGTGGTTACAAAAAGGGCAGCGTGAGCGAGGCTGGGATAAGTTAAAAACTTCAGGTGATGCGGGACTCGTTTCCTCTTGCTCTAAAAATTCGAGACATTCTTTTCGCCAGCTTCTTTGTAACATGATAGGAAGTCGATAGACAACCACATTGAGAAAACTGCCAACCAGCAACCCTAACAGGCCGATCGATAAATGCAAAAAATACGGGTGTTGTTCAAACGCCTGAAAAATACTCATGTAAGAAGATTGAACGTTAACTCGTGATATTAGAAAACAGACCCTAACATAAAGATAGGTAAATACATGGCAATAATTAAGCCACCCACTAATATACCTAATATGGACATAATCATCGGTTCGATAAGACTGGATAGGGAGTCCACAGCGTTATCGACTTCTTCTTCATAAAAGTCCGCTACTTTTGCTAGCATGCTCTCAACAGATCCCGCTTCTTCTCCAATAGCGACCATTTGAACAACCATATGAGGGAATAAACCGGTGTTTTTCATGGCTTGCTGGAGTTGAACACCTGTAGCCACTTGTTCCCTCATTTGTAAAACCGCTTCAGAGTAAACAACATTACCTGTTGCGCCAGAAACCGATTGCAACGCTTCAACCAGAGGAACACCCGCCGCAGACATGGTAGACAATGTTCTGGCATAGCGAGCAATCGCCGCTTTGTTCATAATGTCGCCAATGATTGGCAACTTAAGCACCGCTCTATCGAGTAAATGGTTGAATTTACGAGAACGTTTTTTTATTTGTATGATGGCAAAGACGATACCACCCATAATGCCAAAGACAGCCCACCACCACTCCTGCATAAAGCGGGAAAGCTCAACCACCATTTGAGTAAAGGCAGGTAAATCAGCACCGAAACCACTGAATAAGCTTTCAAATTGAGGAACAACGAAAATCAATAAAATGGCCGTCACGACGACAGCAACAACTAAAACGGAAATAGGGTAAGTCAGGGCTTTTTTAATTTTTGCCTTCAGGCTCTCGGTTTTTTCTTTATATTCGGCAATCTTAACCAGCAAGGCCTCAAGAATACCAGCGTGTTCGCCAGCTTCTACTAAATTACAAAATAACTCATCAAATTGGAGTGGAAACTTGCTTAACCCTTCGGCGAGTGTGGAGCCACCTTCTATATCAGCTTTGATACTTGATAGCATGTTTTGCATAGCCGGTTTTTCGTGGCCCTTTCCTATAATGTCAAAAGCCTGAACTAATGGGATGCCTGATGCCATCATAGTGGCTAATTGACGGCTGAAAACGGCAATATCTTTAGCGACAATAGGTTTTTGTCCGAGGTTACCTAAAAGGTCTTTTGGTTTCTTTTTAACCTTAATAGGGCGAATACCTTGACGGCGTAATTCTGCTTTAACCATGGAATCGCTGCGGGCGGTTATTTCTCCTTTGTTGCGATTGCCTTTACTATCGGTTCCTTCCCAAATATATGTAATTTTTGATGCGCTAGTAGCCATAATAATTTAATCTTTAGTGATTCGATTGATTTCTTCAATACTTGTAATTCCATCGGCGACTTTTTTTAGACCCGATTCCCTAAGTGTTAAGACACCTTCTAAAGCTGATTGCTCTTCAAGCTCTGTAGTCAAGCCGCCTTTAATGATCAGTTCTTCCATTATCTCAGAAACCGGCATCACCTGAAATATGCCTACTCGTCCTTTATAGCCACTAGAGCAGGAGTCACAGCCAACAGCTTTATAAGTTATTAAACCTTCAGCCTCTTCAGGTTTAAAACCCTCTTTTACTAATAGTTCAGTTGGTAGCTTTTCTTCTTTTTTACACTTGTCGCATAGCTTTCTTGCTAAACGTTGCGCCATAATTAATAAAACAGAGGCGGCGATATTGTATGGGGGAACGCCCATTTGATTTAAGCGGTTTAAGGTCTGTGGTGCATCGTTTGTATGCAAAGTAGATAAAACCAGGTGACCAGTTTGAGCTGCTTTTACAGCAATTTCTGCAGTTTCCAAGTCACGTATCTCACCCACCATGATAATATCGGGGTCTTGTCGTAAGAAGGCACGTAGCGCTTCAGCAAAGGTTAGACCTGTTTTAGGGTTTACGTTAACCTGATTGATGCCGGAAACGGTAATTTCAACTGGGTCTTCAGCGGTTGAAATATTAACGTTTGGGTCATTTAAAATATTGAGCGCAGTATAAAGGCTAACAGTTTTACCACTGCCCGTAGGGCCAGTAACAAGAATCATGCCGTACGGTTTTTGTATCGCCTCAAGAAAGGCTTCCTTCTGTTCAGGCTCAAATCCAAGTTGCTCGATACCTACTTGGGCGCTAGTAGGATCTAAAATCCGCAGTACAATTTTTTCACCGTATAAAGTAGGGCATGTGTTAACACGAAAATCGATAGCTCGTTTTTTAGATAAAGCCATTTTAATGCGGCCATCTTGAGGAATACGCCGTTCGGAGATGTTCATGCGAGACATCACTTTTATTCGTGATATAAGCTTATTGGCAATGTTCATCGGAGGTGAAGCCACTTCTTTCAAAATACCGTCTTGGCGTGTTCTCACCCTAAAACTCTTTTCATAGGGTTCAAAATGAATATCAGAGACCCCTTTTTTAATAGCATCTAATAAAACTTTATTCACAAAGCGTACAACCGGGGCATCATCAATATCACTATCTATATCAGCTTCCGGCAGTTCATCAGAGGTGTCGAAATCAATATTATCGAGATCGTCATCCAATAGATCAGCCATGACGTTATCGTCATCATCCATGGCCGTATCAATAACTTGTGCCAGCTTGTCTTCTTCAACAAGGATGGCTTCAATGCTCATTCTTGTTTGAAATTTTATTTCATCGAGGGCCTGTAAGTTAGTTGGGTCAGAAACGGCGACAAATAATTTATTGCCGCGCTTAAACATTGGGAGTGCATGGTGTTTTCGAATAATTTTCTCATCCACTATGCCTTTAGGTATCAAGTCTTTATTAAGAGCATTAATATCTAATAGCGGAACACCGAATTCTTCAGAGGCGGAGAGGGCAACGGTTTGGCTGTCTAAAATATTTTGTTCAACGAGGTGCGTCACGAAAGGCCTTTTTTTCTTTAGGGCCTCATCATTGTGTTTTCGAGCGGCTTCTTCAGTTATTAATCCGTCTAAAACAAGCCGCCGCGCCAAGCCGCTCAAGTAAATTTTATCGCTAGATACTGCCATGTTGAGTCGAATAAATCCCTATACTGTATTAACGAAATGTTATTAGTGACTTAAATATAGTAGAAATTAAGAGTTTTTGCAGTAACTATTACTTTAAATGCATATTTAAGTGTATGAAACCTGCGTCACTCTTTTAGCTGTTGAGAGAAAATAAGGCTTTCCTGTTTTATCATGTTGATTGGCTTGGTGTTAAGATAAGCAACAAAAGCAAGTGATAAGCGGGATTTACGTGTTGGTTACAAGACTTAGCACTATCGTGTGCTAAGGTTTCAATATATTTTTTAAAGGTGTTTCACATAAATAGAAGGCAAGTTAAATTCCTACAATAGAGAACATTATATTTTTTCTCTGAACTCTTTGAAGTGGTTAAATTATTTAAGTGTATTAAATGTTCGGTTTGAGGTAAAAATGAGAATATTAAAAGAGGGTGGGATTTATTTACTTTCTTCAGTGCTTGAAAAAGCATTACCTTTTATCTTGTTACCTTTTTTGACTAGAATTTTGACAGTGGATGAGTATGGGTTGATTGCTATGTTTTCGACTTTAGTTGCGATGTATTCTTTAGCCGGGAGTACAGGTCTACATGGCTTTATCAGGGTTATATATCATAAAGTTGAGGTTAATAAGTTCAAGCAATACGTAGGTATTTCTTTTTCCATAGCAATTTTTTTGTATATATTGGTGGTAATTTTTACAGTTGTTTTTAACCCTGTACTAGAGAAAATTACGGGCTTGTATTTTAATTTTCTTTTTCTAGCTTTGCTTGTTTCAGTAGCGATGTTTGTCATTAATATGCGCTTGGTGATATACCAAACAAGTCGAAATCCTTACGAATTTGCAAAATTGCAATTATTGAAGTTGGTATTGGAGGGTATGTTTGTTCTGATCCTTATTTTTTATTTGGAGGGAGGTGGAAAAGAACGAGTTTATTCCATGGTTTTGGCTTGTGTAATTGCAGCATTACTCTCTTTAGTTTCATTGTCTAAAGACTCTATGCTGAACCTGTCGTGGGATAATAGTTATGCTAAACATATAATGGGTTTTGTTTTTCCAGCTTTACCTCATTCGTTGATTTTATCGTCGGTTTTTGTCATTGACAAAGTGGTTTTGTCCTCATTTGTTGGGTTGTCAATGGTGGGTGAAGTAGCAGTGGCTTTGTCACTGGCGATGCCAATGCTGGTGATAGCAGAATCATTTAATAGGGCTTTTATGCCATGGTCATTCGATAAGTTACAAAAAAGCAAATTTGAGCAAGTAGTTGGGGGAAGCTATTTTCTATTAATCATAATGTTTATTTTATCCATTGCATATTCATTTTTTTTAATAGTGTTTTTTGATTATTTGGTTGGGGATGATTTCTTGAACACCTTGGTGCCCACGTTAATTCTTGTCTGGGCAGGTTGGTTGAAGCTAGCATATTATTTAGCTGCTAAAGGTCTGCTTTTTATTGAGAGGGTTGGTGTGATCTCATATATCTCATTTATTTCTTCGGTAGTATATTTTATTTTATTGCTAGCAAACATTGAGACGATCACACTGATAGATTTTTCCTGTTATGTTCTTAGCTTCCATTTTATGATGGCTTTTGGAGTTTTTCTTCTGTCACAAAAATTATTTCCCCAACCATGGGGTAGATTAAGAGCCTTGAAAAATGTGATGGAGCCCGTTTACTCGAAAACTTTATTTTGTTTGAAGAGGAGAAATGAAAATTGAAAAATTTAAATTTGCTGATGCTTGAAGCAGATTCTGAAATATCACTAGTATTAGAGAAATTAGATAAATATGGGATTTGTGTCATTAAAAATTTTTTGAGCGAGTTAACACTGAGCGCTTTACAGTATGAGTTTGATCAAGTTTTATCTGCCGGAGAAGACCATTTTAATTTCACAACAAATAAGAATTTCAGTTATGGCGAAAATGGTCAGGTTGCGAAGTGTAAAACAGTCAATATGACAGAGGATGTAAAAGCTATAAAGTCTACGTTTACATCTGATTTCATGAGAAAAGTTGCTGAAGGCTATTTTGGGGTCGATTGTGAAATAAACGACGATATTTATTTAACGCATGATTTGCCTTCAAAAAAACAGATTCTACCATGGCATTTTGATAGACAGCAGTCTTTGAAGTTTTATATTAATCTAGTTAATGTAAGTAAGAGAAATGGATCGCTTGAATATGATATAGGATCACATCGTGAGGGACACTTTCGAGCCAATTATTATGTGTTATCAGGGGTTGAAATTAAAAACATACCCAATGATATTCCTGCTGAAGAATTGCATAATCCCACGGTAATTGCTGTAAATGCAGGTGATTTGATAATTTTTGATCCTGATGGGTTTCATAAGGGCGGTGTCGTTTCAGTTGGTTATGAGAGAAAGGTGATTCGAGGGCATGCTCACCCGATTCCTATTCGTGGGTATAATTCTCGACTTTTTGATGCACATTGGTGGATTCAAAGTTGTTTGAATTTGTCGAAAATATTAAAAACTAGGGGCTCTAGAACATTGCCAAGAGAAAGATTAACCCGAGCTAATTTAGGAAGATAATTGGTTATCGTTGGCGACAGTCATGTTAGGGCCTTTGGTTTCCAAGAAGGTTATACACCAATTTTCTTAGGGCCAGGTAAAAGTTATAACTTTACTTCTTATGAGAGCGCGTTGAAAGTTAAGAGCAGCCTGTTAAAAATTGCTAATCTCATTCGAGG
Source organism: Cycloclasticus sp. (assembly GCA_002700385.1). Taxonomy (GTDB): domain Bacteria; phylum Pseudomonadota; class Gammaproteobacteria; order Methylococcales; family Cycloclasticaceae; genus Cycloclasticus. The sequence goes on along the minus strand of PADC01000006.1, from coordinate 687,717 downwards.
GGAAGAGCTTTTGCTCTTATTTGGAGAACCAGATACTCGATTTGCTTTAGGTAAGTCGTGGCACAGCTGGGAATATAATGAATACCCTGATGATGTGAATAACAGCGCTTTTATTCATAATTGTGTTGACAGGTATGTGCTTGTCCAGCAGGAAATTATTAAAACGTTTAGTAATAATGTGCGTATTCTAGCGCCTATGATGACTCAGAACCCTAATCAAGGTGTTTATTTAAGAGCGTATAACAAACTTCTGAAAGAACGTTCTTTATTTGAGGTGATTGATATTAATAATGAAATTTCGAATAAAGCAGTATTGAAACCCGAATTTCGAAAAGATATTATTCATGCTAATTCGAATGTGGTGAGGTATTTGTCCCATTTATTAAGGGATAATACAACATCATTAAATTTTCAAAGCCAACTGCTGATGTTTAATTATCATTTTGGTTGTTATCAGTTTAATAACCAAAGGCGTTCGTTAGTCAGTAGAGTTAAAGGCTTGATGCTTTAGTCTTATTCATGATATGTCTATGTTCCTTAAATGTTTGAGCCGCGTAGCGGAGCAGATCTAACATGTGATTTATTGAGTGGATAATTATCTGCAATACAGGCCTGAAATAGATGGGTTACGAGCATTAGCCATTTTGTCGGTCGTTTTTTTTCACCTAGACAATCCCTTATTTAGTGGTGGGTATGTTGGTGTCGATGTGTTTTTTGTTATTAGTGGATACTTAATAACAAATATTATTATAAATGACATGCGGCAAGGTAAGTTTCCCCATTTGCACTTCTATGAGCGCCGTGCACGCCGAATATTGCCTACATTGATGGTTGTTTTAATCGTGAGTATTGTTTTTTTTTAAGCTGGTTGACTCAAGTGGAGTTACTAGAATTTTCTAACAGTTTGTTCGCCTCAGTTTTATTTATTTTAAGTTTTTATTTTTTTGCTTGGACATTCTTGCTTTGGCTAGGGGAATTAGTAGCTCGATCTTTACTTGCTTTTCTCTTAATGAATTCAAATAAACCGATTGCTAATTTAACTTACTCTGGGATAAATTAATTCAGTTAAAAGGAGGTAAAGTTCTTGGTCGTTTTGGAGAGTTTTTTGAAGTACAAAATTGATTATTGAGGATTTGTTTTCTTTGATTGAGAGCCTCCCTGTGAAGGGGAAACTCATATTAATCGAAAATGTACCAACATCTAATTTCTTATCGGAAGGCAGCTATATTGAATGTATGCGTAATCATACTAATGCTAAATGCCCAGAGAAGTTTGCAAACGTTGAGGGAGAGCTTTTTTATTTTAATCAGATGCTAGAAAGCTTCGCGGAAAAGCATAGAGATAAAGTGCTTTTCATCGATCCGTATGATGTTTTGTGTAAAGATTCTGAATGTATAGTTCGAGAAGGTGATAAGCTGTTTTACTCTGACCATACACATTTAAGTCACTGGGGAGCGGCTTTGGTTGCGAATTCGGCTATAAGCAAATTAAAGTAAAAAGTTTGCTTGCGGTTCTGAAGGACTTTTCTTTTTAACCTAATAGAATAATTAGAGATTGATATTATGATTTTTGAACGAAATATTTCTAAATATATTGTTCATATAGAAACGCCTTTAACTGCAGTACTTGAAAAAATTTCAACAGTTAAGGGAAGAGTTTTGTTCGGTGTGGATGAACAGAATAGAGTTATTGGTGTGTTAACAAATGGGGATTTAATTCGTTGGCTGTCACGTACAAAAAACCAAGCTAATTTAAATATTTCTGTTCAGCATTTACTCAATAAAGATTTTGCTTATGTCAAAGAGGGGGCTTCTTCAGAGAGTATACGTGCTTTATTGAGTGAATTTTTGTTTGTTCCTATTTTAGATAATCAGTTTCATTTGATATCCGTTGTTTGTAGGCGTTCTAGGCAAGAACAAGAATTTTTTATTGATGGTTATAAAGTTTCGCATAACGCTCCTGTATTCGTAATTGCTGAAATAGGAAATAACCATAATGGTTCTCTGGAAAGGGCTCGCAGATTGATAGATGCAGCGATCAGGGCAGGGGCCGATTGTGCCAAATTCCAAATTAGGGATATGGGAGAGTTATATTCAAACACAGGGAATGCAGATGATGCAAAAGAAAACCTAGGATCACAATATACTTTAGATTTGTTAAGCCGGTTTCAATTAAGTATCGATGAAATGTTCAAGGCTTTTGATTATTGTAAAGACAAGGGAATTATTCCATTGTGCACTCCCTGGGATAAATCTTCAGTAGCTGTATTAGAAGAATATGGAATGTCGGCGTACAAAATAGCATCAGCTGATTTAACTAATCATGATTTAATCAAGACCCTTATTGATACGGGAAAACCGCTTATATTATCTACTGGGATGTCAACTGAGCTTGAGATTAAAAAGGCAGTCACTTTATTAAATGATGGAGGTGCTCAGTACGCTTTATTACACTGTAATTCATGTTACCCGCCCCCTTTTAAAGATATACATTTAAGTTATATATCAAGGCTTAAGGAGCTTAGTCAAACTATTGTTGGCTATTCTGGGCACGAAAGAGGGATAAATGTGGCAATTGCTGCAGTAGCCTGTGGGGCTAGAATAGTAGAGAAACATTTAACAGAAGATACGACATTAGAAGGCAGTGATCACAAGGTAAGTCTATTACCTGACGAATTTAAAAAACTAGTGGAGGGTGTTCGTCAAGTCGACAGTGCGCTTGGTTCGATTAATGAGCGTTCGGTATCTCAGGGAGAAGAAATGAATAGAGCAACGTTGGCTAAATCTCTTTTTATTAACCAAGCATTGTCAAAAGGCCAAATAATAGAGGCAGAGATGTTGGAGGTAAAATCTCCTGGTCATGGCTTACAGCCAAGCTATAAAAGTGAATTAATAGGTAGAGATGCATTAAGGGATTTAAAAAAAGGAGATGTTTTTTACCCATCTGATTTAGAAAATGAACGAGTTTTCGAAGCCAGAGATTACGAATTTTCCAGAAATTGGGGAGTGCCTGTTCGTTTTCATGACTATGCAGAACTGATGAATAAAACTAATGTTTCGTTGTTAGAGTTTCATCTTAGTTATAAGGATTTAGAAGTTGAGCTAAATAATTTCTTTATTAAAAAGGTTGACCTCGATTTGGTTGTTCACAGTCCAGAGTTATTTGCGGGTGATCATGTGTTAGATCTGTGCAGTCCTGATGAAAAATATAGATTGCACTCAATAAAGGAAATGCAAAGGGTTATCAATTTTACTCGATTGCTAAGCAACTTTTTTAGGCCCCAAAAGAAAATAGGCATTATCACCAATGTAGGAGGGTTTAGTGAATCGGGTTTTTTGCCCAAAGAGCAAAAAGCAATCAGACTACAAAACTTAATATTAAGTTTAAAAACGTTAAATACGGAAGGGGTTGAAATATGGCCTCAGACTATGCCTCCTTTTCCGTGGCATTTTGGGGGGCAACGCTATCATAATATTTTTGTCGAAGCAGAAGAAATTGTAAAATTTTGTAAGGAATTTAAATACAGGATATGTTTAGATATTTCGCATTCTAAATTAGCATCAAATTTTGGCGAAAGCTCTTTCTCTTCATTTTTGGAAAAGGTGTCACCCTATACGGCACATCTTCATATTGCTGATGCTAAAGGCATCGATGACGAAGGACTACAGATAGAAAAGGGGGAGGTTGATTTTTCTAGCCTTGCAAAAATTTTGAACCAAAAAGCCCCCTTGGCAAGCTTTATTCCAGAAGTTTGGCAAGGGCACGAAAATTCAGGAGAGGGGTTTTGGTGTGCTTTAGAAAAGCTTGAGCAGTATTTTTAGGAGGAAATGTTGGATAAATCTTTTTTAGGGTTTGAAACCAAAAAAAAATGGGATTATGAAAATGGGTTTTATTTGACCAGTGACTTTGTTCGCATCCCCAAACTATTGGCGCACTATGAGCTATATAAATCAATTCAAGCTTTGCCTGGTCATATAGTTGAATTTGGTGTTTTTAAAGGAGCTTCATTTATTAGGTTTTGTACGTTTCGTGATATGCTCGAAAGCCCATACTCTAGGAAGGTGATAGGTTTCGATGCTTTTGGAAAGTTTCCAAGTTATGGAGATGAAAGTGATGTGGGATTTATTAATAAATTTGAAAAGGAAGCGGGTGAAGGCATATCTGTTAGAGAATTAAGTGATTCTTTAAAAGAAAAAGGGGTTGAGAATTTTGAGTTAATTCAAGGGGATATTAAGACCACTTTGCCGAAGTATGTGGAGGAGCACCTTGAGCTAAAAATTTCACTTCTACATATTGATGTTGATGTTTATGAACCGACGATGACCGTGTTGGAAAACTGTTTTGACAGAGTGGTATCAGGCGGGATTATAATGATGGATGATTATGGAACTGTGCCTGGCGAAACAAGAGCGATAGATGATTTCCTTAGAGACAAAAACCTGTTGATTGAGAAGTTGCCCATTTCTCATATTCCAGCCTATATTCGAATTCCTTAAAGTTCAATTAACTTACTTTCATTATATAAAACATAAAACCGAAAATTATGGTAAAGGCGCTAGCAATTGTACCCGCTAGAGGCGGGTCTAAACGACTAAAAAGAAAAAATCTTAGACAACTTGGTGGACGTGCTTTAGTGGATTATACACTTCAGTCTGCTCAAAACAGCGGATGTTTCTCGACAATTATTTTATCTTCTGATGACGATGAAATTTTGACGCTTTCTGCACTATATAAGGATGTTGAGCCTGTAAAAAGGCCTAAACAGATGTCTGGTGATCATGTTACGGCATTGGAGCTGGTGTGTGAGTTGACTTCAATGCCAAAATATAGAGATAACTATGATGCTGTGGCTTTATTGTTGCCAACTTGTCCTTTCAGAACACAAGAGCATATTCAAGAAGGTTTTAAGCTTCTTAGTCCTGCAATTGATGGCGTAGTGAGTCTAACCACCTATGAGTTTCCGCCTCAATTAAGTGTGACGATAGAGGAGAAAGGTTTAATACAATCAGTTTTTGAGCCTTCGCCTTTGATCACGGGTGATACAAGATCTCAAGATCAAAAAAATATATATAGGCCAAATGGTGGTTTTTATATTCAGTGGATGAAGTCATTTATTGGACATCAAAATTTTTGGAAAGGTAAAGTGAAGGGTTATCAAATGGAGCGTCTTGATTCAGTTGATATTGATACTGAACTAGATTTGCAATATGTACAATTTGTCATGGACAACACAAAATGAATAAACTTGAACTATTAAAATCTCGAATCAACGGACCTGTTTTTTCTGTTATGACACCCTTTAAAGAAGTAGATGATGAAATAGATTATCTAACCTTGGAGTGCTATCTAAGAAAAATATTTGATGATGGGGGAAAAATATTCTATGTCATGGGTTATAACAGCCGTTTTAGTGAATTGTCGTGGCAGGAAATTAGGGAGCTCAATAAATTTGTTGTAGACACAGTTAAAGCGCTTGATGAAGATAACATTGTAATTGTAGCGGATCCACTGCATTGCTCGACGAGGGTGTCGATAGATTTTGCACGACACGCTGAGAAAATAGGTGCAGACATGATTTCGTTAGTTTTTAGAGAGAAATTTTATTCTAATGAACAAGTATATAAACACTATCTGGCTATAGCTGAATCGACTGATATTGGTATTTTAGTCCATGAAATGCCTTTTATTAGCGGGCATGGTGGACACACTGTTAATTGGCCTGTTGAGTTGCTTGACAGTTTAGCGGGTATCGAAAATGTGATTGCTATTAAAGAAGATGCTAAAGACGATGTTTATTCACATGAAGTTATTTCAACGATTAAAGATCGAGTTGCGATCATAATTTCCGGTGGCGGGAAAAGACAGTGGTTAGAGTTTTCAAATTTAGGATGTCAAGCGTGGTTGAATGGTATTGGAGTTTTTGAACCTAAGTTGGCGGTGGTTTTTTGGCGAGCGAAGCAAGAAAATAACATGTCTAAGTGTATGGAAATAATTGAGAAAATAGAGGTGCCGTTTTTTGATGATGTTGTCTCAAAGTTTGGTTGGCATTTAGGTATAAAGGCTGCCTTACAGGCGAGAGGAATAATGAGCCGATATGAGAGAATGCCCTTGTTGGCAATAGATGATAACCAATACAAAGAGGTGGAAGAACTAATGAAAAGATTACCAATTGATGAGATTCTGGTGGGGGAGTTCTAGGGGAACTCTGGACATTATGAGGTCAGCCTATCAACGGCTTGAGAGGTTGCAACATTATCATGGTTTTTCCCTTTATCGTAAAACGGTACTTTACGGATTGTGGTTTTTCATCGTTTGTTTAAAAGTTACTGGGTTATCGTGGCTCTATAGACAATGCATGGCGAGAGATGCATGCGATGTCTTATTTGTTTTTGGGAATGCCTCTTCACAAGCTCGGCTTGATTATTTAGCTGAGCTTTTAGAAGAGCAGAATGTGACCGTTAGGCAAGTTAGACTTTATGAGGCTAAGTTTTACGTGCGTGCCATTTTATTTGGGCTGAGAAAAAGAATTCCCTTTAATTTGCTTGCTCCAGTTTGTAAGGCGCAATATTTAGTTGGTAAGTATCAACCGAAAGTAGCGGTTATATCGATGAACTCGACGGTGTTTCCGAGTGTTTTTCGTAAAGAATTAAATGATAATCAAGCGTTGTTGGTTAATTTGGCGCATGGTGTTGGATACCAAGGGATTGCCCATACTTCTTCTGATTTTGATTATTGGTTTGTTTTTGGGCAGTCTACAATCGATGGGAAACGTAAAAATCAGAATAGAGTTGGTGAAACAAGAGCAATGATTGTAGGGTCACCTTTTATTTTTGGCAAAAACGAGAAGGTGTTTGATCTAAAAACTAACAACCAAAGTTATGTGATGATCGCGAGCCAATGGACACCTGCTCGTGATGATGCAAAAACAGCTTTAGATCAAAGTGCTTTAATTATCGAGAATTTTATAAGGGCAAATCATCACATAACGTTTGTTGTTAAAGTGCACCCTCATGACAACGGAGAAAGATGGCTAGGAATTTGCAAAAATAACCAAAACGTCCAGGTGCTAGATAAAAATGTAGAATTAGGTGATGTTTTAAGGGGGGCAAATCTGTGCCTTCATATGTCGTCAAATGTGGCAATTGAAGCAGGTATACTTGGTATACCATCAATAGCTGTTGACCCTTATAACTGTTCTGAGCATTTAAATTTAATGGGATTTTTACCTACAGTTAAGTCTAGTTTGGAACTTGGTATGGAGTTCACCTCAGTTATGCGTAATTATTCTTCGTATCAGAAGAGGGCTAGAAAGTATGCAGATTATATGTTGGGTGGTTTTGAATCTGGAGCGGGTGTAAGAATTTGTCAGCATGTTTGTACATTGATAAATGAAGGATTTTTGGAAGGCGCTCAGACTATTCCGGACACAAATTTTTTGGTTAAAGAAGAAGCTCAATAATTGAATGATCCATTATGCAAAGAAGATTCTGGTGTATTAAATTGTGATTTTATGGAAAAAATTATGGTGGCGAAATTTTAAAACATGGATAAACAAATTGATATTATCGTAGGCGCACGCCCTAATTTTATGAAAGTAGCTGCGTTGTTTGCGGTATCGAAGCAATTTCCTTTGTTAAAACTTAGGCTTATTCATACAGGCCAGCACTACGATGAGTTAATGTCGGGTGTTTTTTTTTCTGAACTTGGCATTCCAAGTCCAGATTGCAATCTTGGGGTTGGGTCAGGTAGTCATGCCTATCAAACGGCAAAAATAATGATAGGGTATGAGCAATGGTTAATAAAAAACCCTGCTGATGTTTGTGTGGTTGTGGGCGATGTTAACTCGACCTTGGCTTGTTCATTGGTTGCAACCAAAATGGGCATTAGAGTTGCGCATATTGAAGCGGGACTAAGGTCCTTTGATAAGGAGATGCCCGAAGAAATTAATAGAGTTCTAACAGACAGTTTGAGTGATTTTTTGTTTGTGACAGAACCTTCAGGACTGAATAATTTGTTAAATGAAGGTAAAAAAGAATCGGATATTTACCTTGTTGGTAATCTGATGATCGATACTTTAAAACGAAATCTGTCAGGAGCTTCAAAAAAGGCTAAGTATAAAGATTATCACTTAGAGCCAAAAAAATTTGCTTTAGTGACGTTGCATCGCCCTTCTAACGTGGATAATGATTTAGTTTTAGGTGAAATTGTTCGGGAAATAATCTGGGTATCTACTCAGTTTCCAGTTTTTTTTACAATGCACCCTCGTACACTAAATAGGTTGACTACAACGGGTTTAATTGAAGATTTAGAACGTGTGCCAACTATATATTTGAGTCCTCCTTTATCCTATCTGGATGCAATTTCAGCGATGAGCGAAGCGAAAGTCGTTATAACGGATAGCGGTGGCTTGCAGGAAGAAACCTCGGCTTTGGGTGTGCCTTGTCTAACTTTACGTGATAATACCGAAAGACCCATTACTCTTTATGAAGGGACGAATACATTGATTGCAGGCGATTGGGACTTGTTTCGAGAAAAAGTTGATGGACTGGGAGAGATTCACGAAGCACCTGAAAATCCCATTTGGGATGGGCGAGCTGGGGAGAGGATTTTGCAAATTTTGGAAACAGCGTGATGTACAATTTTGATCAAAAGTTTTAAATGCATAAGGTACTTTTTATAGCGGCGCATTTTCCACCTTGTGAAGAAATAGGTGGGAGTATAAGATCAGAAAAGTTTATACAGTATTTAAAAGAGTTTGGTTGGAGTGCACTAGTTGTCTCAATAGGTGAGTCGAATGAAGGGCCAAGCCTGCTCGATGAATCTCACCAGGTTCTCCGTATTAAGTCGTTGACACCTTATAAAAAACCTTATGAGATAACGGCATACGGCTGGGCTTTGAATGTTTGGCGTTATCTAAAAAGTTTTCAAGATTGTCATTTGATTTATGTCTCATGCCCTCCTTTTCCGCAAATTCTAACAAGTGTTTTTTTTAAAAAACGCCTTGGTAAGCCGTTGGTTTTAGATTTTCGAGATGCTTGGTCGCTAGACCCTTATCAAGAAGGTAGTCGGTTTAAAAAGTTTGTTTATAAATTTATTTTTCCTAAAATAGAAAAATGGGCTTTTTCTTATTCTGATGGGGTTATTTTAAACACGCCTTCAACACTCAAAGCTTATCAAAGCCATTACCCTGAATACGCATCTAAAATGTTCTTAATTACAAATGGTTATGATGAAAAAGCATTTTTGGGGTTGAGTCACTTACATGAACAAAAAAAGGGTGGCATGAGTATTTTATATTGTGGCAGGTTTGGAGTGGGTGGACGCAAGGTTGAGAGTCTTTTAGATGGGTTGGCATTAACTAGAAATGAACTGAATATTAAGTTGTCGATATATGGAAATCAACCTGAAAACATAGCAGGCTTAATTCGAGAAAAAGGGCTAGATGATTGCGTAGATTGCAACGAACAAATACCGCATTTTGAAGCGCTACAGAAGATGTATCAACACGATGTTTTATTGATGTATCAAGAGGAGTCAAGCAGTGAAGTGCAGCCGATTGCGGGTAAGACCTTTGAATACATTAGGGTTGGTAAGCCGGTTTTATCCATTGCGCCACCAGGGGATAATCAGGCGCTTATTCGGCGATATGTAAAAATACATGAAATAGTCGAAGATGCTACGCCAGAGAATATAGCGAAAGGGCTTCAGAGTTTGTATTTAAAATGGTCTAGAGGGAAATTAAACCATTTAAATATTCCTGATGAGAGTTTTTCAAAAAATTATGAGAGACGAGAATTGACTCGTAAGCTATGTGCTTTATTTGATTCTTATATCCTAAAAGATAAGTGAATATATTAAGTCCAATGGCTGCTGGTAACGGTGCTCATGTCGTGCACAAAAGTCTTGAAAAAGCCCTTTCAGGATATAAGGTTGCGTCTTACCATCCATATAGAACGTTATTTCCACCTGGTCTTTGGAGTGTGGGTAAGGCCTATAAGGCTGATATTTTCCATGCAGCGCCTGATTATGCATTGTTTCATGCAAAGAAAGGAGTTCCGCTTGTTTTAACGTTTCATAACTATGTACTTGATGCTTTTATGCGAGCATATAGCAGCCCTTTGCAAAACCTACATTACCAGACAGATTTGAAATGGTTTACGAAGAAATCTGTTAATTTGGCCAGCTCGATAACTGCCGTTAGTCGGTTTACAGCTGGTTTAGTGGCTAAGGAGTTGGTTTTAAAGAAGCCGATTAATGTTATTTACAATGGTATTGATGAGGCAGCCTTTAAGCCTGTGAAAAAAATAGGCAATAGAAAGCGAATCAGGGTGCTGTTTAGTGGTAATTTAACAAAACGGAAGGGCGTGCATTGGATCATGCCCATATTGAATAAACTCAATACTAATATTGAAATTGTTTATACGGCAGGTTTAAGGGGTCAAGGGGACTTGGGTGCTCATTCTAGGTTAGTGAATGTTGGTAGGGTTGAGTACAGTAATATGCCCCAGTTATATCAATCGGTTGATGTATTGTTATTTCCAACGGTACGTGAGGGTTTTGGTTTGGCCGCATCTGAGGCCATGGCTTGTGGGCTACCCGTGGTAGCGACTAATTGTTCTTCATTGCCTGAACTGATTGATGAAGGAAAAGGTGGCTTTTTATGTGGGTTAGGTGACGTAAACGATTTTGCAGTTAAAATTAATTTGTTAGCTGAAAATGAAGCGTTGCGGCGAGAGATGGGTGATTACAACCGAGATAAGGTTGAGCGGCTCTTTACTTTAAAAAGAATGATGGTTGAGTATCAACATTTGTTTGAATCAGTGTGCGATGGATTTAGTTATAGCAATTGAGGGTTTTTGGACAAGAGTTAAACCGATACTTTAGGCTAAAGCTTTTTCTTCGTTGCTGCAATCAGCCTTTAAAATGTTTGAGAGAGTTCATGATAATATTTGTTGGAGAGGGGTCAGGAACCGCTATCACCGGTCTGTTTTTTTCCTTTGGCTTTATAGAAGAAATAAAGTCATGGGTGATTTTTGTTGAATAGTTCGAAAGGACTATGTTTTTACCCAGCCCCTCAGGCCGTTCTGTTGCTTTTCGCATAAGGAGTGTTGGGGTGTTTAGGTAAGTTAATTCTTCTTGATTGCTGCCACCATCAGTGATGACAAAGCTAGAATTTGCAAGTAATGATGTGAATTCGATATAGCCGCAGCGATTCTTCAACGTAATGTTTTTATTGGATTTTATAGACGAGAGGTACCCGGTTTTTAATAGGCGTTTTTGTGTAACGGGGTGCATAACAAAAATGATATGTTTTTTTGTTGCTGCAAGTAGGACGGTATCAATAATAAATCGAAGCCTTTTTTTATTGTATATATTCTCGAATCGGTGAATTGAAATGACACCATATTGGTCGTTAGAGAGTGTCTCCTTGCTTAATTTTTGCAAGGCGATATAAAGTGAGTCTATAAGGGTGTTTTGCTTGGTATCGATAAGCTCAATATTCTTATGCTTTTCTAGATTATCAACAGCCCAACTTCCAGGGCAATATGCTTTGTTTATTAAGGAAAAAGTGATGAGTCTATTGATCTCTTCTGGGAAGGGATTCCATATATTGAATGAGCGTAAGCCAGATTCAATATGCCCAACAGATGCACCACTTAATTTGCCGATGAGTGCACCAATGACGGTTGAAAAAGTATCGCCATGGACGAGAACGATGTCGTTGTTAATGTTGGCATTGGGAATCAGTTTTTTTGCTTTAAAAAAGCTTAAATATAAAATATGAGTGAGCCATTTCAGGCTACTGAACACTGTTTTTGCTTCTGGCTTTTTTAGTAAATATTCCCAAGGGCTTTTTAAATTAAAATCTGAACGTAAATCATCCATGCTAATAACATGCTGGCCAGTATGAATGATTCGTAGAGGCCATTTTTTCTCTTCGATACAAGCAATAATGGGGGCCATTTTTATTAGCTGGGCCCGCGTGCCAATTATGCAGTAGATCATCTTGAGATTTTAACTTTATCAGCCCTGAGAATTTCTATAATGCAACGACGAAATCTGTTCTGACAAGATACCCATTAAAAAGATAAACACCGAGGAGGTGTACAGCAATAAGCTGCCATTACTAAATGTGCCGGCGCTCAAATAGCTATCAATGTGATTGATTACACCGAGGATAAAGAAGGTTACGCTAACGGGAAGAAATAGTCGCATTGGGGAAAATAAAGCACCTATTTTTAAAATAATTACAAAAAATCGAAAGCCGTCGTTGAGGAGTTTGATTTTGCTTTTTCCTTCGCGTTTTCCAGCATGAATCGGGATGTAAGCAACAGGAAGGGCGGAACGAAAAAAGGCCATGGTCGAAGTGGTAGGGTAGGAAAACCCATTAGGCAATAAATACAGGAATTTTTTAAAATGCTTTGCTCGAACGGCTCTAAAGCCAGAAGTCAGGTCTTCTATTTTTTGGCCAGTCATAAATGAGGCCAGCTTATTAAAAATGGTGTTGCCAATCAGCCGTTTTTTTGAGGCGTGACTGCTAGATTGCCTGGCCCCGACAACCATGTCGTAGCCTTGCTCGAGTTTGCTTAAAAGCCGTTGAATGTCTTCAGGGGCATGTTGCCCGTCTGCATCCATAAAGACGATAATCTCTCCAATGGCGTTGCGTGCGCCCGTTTTAATAGCCGCTCCATTCCCTAACGAAGCGGGGTGCGATACAACTTTAACCCCATGCTCTTTGCAAATTTCTAAAGAACGGTCAGTTGAACCATCATCAACCACTAAAATTTCGGCATCAGGCTGGTGTTCTTTAATTTTTGGTAATAAATTGTCAATGTTTTCAGCTTCGTTGAGGCAGGGCATCACAATGCTAAGGTAGGGCTTTTTTGTCGTCATGATGAGAAAGCACGTGTTCTTTTTTGGTTGAATTTATTGTCTCACACTTTTTTACTTGGCGGTGCTCGTTGAAAGTAATCGGTTGCCTTAAGTTAAAACCGATTCATTCTCATGAATTTAATGGTTTTAGATAAGTAGGTATAGAAACGACGCTTGCAGATAAATTGAGGCTATTTTGAAGAAAACTCATGGGGTGTCAGTGATAAAATACGCCAATGAATTATAAACAGGTGATCAGGATGAAGAAAGACGATGATTTGGCCCCTTCTTTTTGGCAAATGGTTGGCAGTACGATGCTGTCTTTTTTTGGCGTGTCGAAGGAGTCACGTAGACAACGGGATTTTCAGCATGGAAACCCGAAAGTGTTTATCGTAACGGGTTTTATTTTAACGTTTTTATTTGTGATGGCTGTTATCGGACTTGTGAAGCTGGTGCTGCTTGAATAAGCGGCCCTATGATTGGGCCGCTTGTATAAGACGAGGTTGATGGTGAGTTTTCTTTGGGGTGTATCGAATAGAGAATACTGCACTGGGGCAGGTAAAATTATAAAGAGGCTATTTTCTCCCGCTGCAGGCTTAGGTTTTGTAATTTAGATTCAGCGTGCTGTTTTTTCTCCTGCTCTTTTTCAACAACCTCTTTGGGTGCTTTATCAACAAATTTGGGGTTTGATAATTTACCTGTCAGGCGCTTTAGTTCATTGTTTAGCTTTGCTATTTCTTTATCTAAACGAGCCAGCTCTTCGTCTTTATTGATGAGCCCGGCCATAGGAATAAGCACTTTCATATCACCTACAAGAGCGGTGGCTGATTCTGGTGCTTGTTCACCGTTTGCAAGAGAATCAATGCTACTGGTACGGGCAAGTTTGCTGATTAAGGTGCCGCTATTTTCCAGGCGTTTTTGGTCCAGTTCTGAAACATTATCTAAGATCACCGTTAACGGTTTGCTGGGTGGAATGTTCATTTCGCCACGAATTTTACGAATGCCCATCACAAATTCCATGATCCACGCCATATCGGCTTCTGCATCGGCGGATATTTTGCTTTCGTCGGGTGTTGGGTAAGCTTGTAGCATGATGGTGTTGCCTGTTTTACCGGCTAGCGGTGCTATTTGTTGCCAAATTTCTTCGGTAATAAAGGGCATCAGTGGGTGCAATAGGCGCAATACCGCTTCTAGGACTCGAATAAGCGTTTGTCGCGTACCGCGTTTTTGTTCTTCGCTGCTGTTTTCATCTAATAAAATAGGTTTAGACAGCTCTAAATACCAATCGCAGTATTCGTTCCAGAGGAATTCGTATAAGGAGTGGGCAGCAAGGTCAAAACGGTATTTTTCAATGGAGCTGATAACGCTGGCTTCGGTTTGTTGTAAGCGCGAAACAATCCATTGATCGGGTAGGCTGTATGTACAGTCTTCGTTGCCTAAACCGGTATCTTCGCCTTCGGTATTCATTAATACATAGCGGGTAGCGTTCCATAATTTATTGCAGAAATTACGGTTACCCTCAATTCGATTTAAATCAAAACGAATATCACGGCCTGTTGAAGCGAGTGAGGCAAAGGTAAAGCGCAACGCATCGGTCCCGTAGGATGGGATGCCTTCAGGGAAATGTTTACGCGTGTCTTTTTCAATTTTGGCGGCCATTTTTGGCTGCATGAGTCCTTTTGTGCGTTTTTCAACAAGATCATCCAGCGAAATGCCATCGATCAGGTCGATTGGGTCGAGTACATTGCCTTTGGATTTGGACATTTTTTGCCCTTCAGCATCGCGTACCAGGCCATGAATGTAAATTTCTTTAAAGGGCACATCGTCCATAAACTTTAGTCCCATCATAATCATTCTGGCGACCCAGAAGAAGATGATATCGAAACCCGTCACTAATACGCTGGTGGGGTAGAAGGTGTCTAGTTCGGGTGTTTTATCGGGCCAGCCAAGGGTAGAAAAGGGCCAAAGCGCTGATGAGAACCAGGTGTCGAGTACATCTTCATCTTGTGATAATGCCAGCGAGTCTGGGAGTTGGTTCTTCTCGCGTACGTCGGCTTCACTATGGCCGACATATATATTGCCCGCCTCATCGTACCAGGCAGGAATTCGATGCCCCCACCAAATTTGACGCGAAATACACCAGTCCTGAATGTCGTTCATCCAGTTGTAATAGGTTTTGTCCCAGTTTTCGGGTACAAATTTAATTTTGCCACTTTTTACTGCTTCAATAGCCGGTTCTGCTAAGGGCTTGGCTTTAACAAACCATTGATCGGTCAGCAATGGTTCGATAATAACGCCAGAACGATCACCACGAGGAATCATGAGTTTGTGATCTTCAACTTTTACCAGTAGCCCTAAATCATCTAAATCCTGTACGATTTGTTTGCGCGCTTTAGCTCGATCTAAGCCTTGATATTTTTCTGGCATGTCATCGTTGATTCTGGCATCAACGGTGAAAACGTTAATCAGCGGCATGTTATGACGCAGACCAACCTCGTAATCGTTAAAATCGTGGGCTGGGGTAATTTTTACGCAACCGGTACCAAATTCCGGGTCGACATACTCATCAGCAATAATGGGAATTTCACGATCACATAAGGGCAGTGTCACCCTTTGCCCAATTAAGTGCTGGTAACGTTCATCGCTTGGGTGTACGGCGACACAGGCATCACCTAGCAGGGTTTCTGGGCGGGTGGTAGCCACCACAAGTTCGCTACTGCCATCGGCGAGTGGATAGCGCATATGCCACATATGGCCTTGTTCTTCTTCTGAAATAACTTCTAAATCTGATACAGCGGTGTGCAGTTTAGGGTCCCAATTAACCAGGCGTTTGCCACGGTAAATTAAGCCTTCTTCGTGCAGTTTTACAAATACTTCATTAACCGCTTTTGATAAGCCTTCGTCCATGGTAAAGCGTTCGCGAGACCAATCTAACGAGGTGCCCATGCGGCGTAACTGTTTGGTAATGGTGTTACCGGATAATTCTTTCCAGTCCCAAATGCGCTTTACAAATTCTTCGCGGCCTAAATCGTGGCGTGTTTTGCCTTCGGCATTCAATTGGCGTTCAACCACCATTTGCGTCGCAATACCGGCGTGATCGCTACCGGCTTGCCATAGTGTATTATGGCCTTTCATACGGTGATAACGGGTTAGCGAGTCCATAATGGTGTCTTGGAACGCATGGCCCATATGTAAACTGCCGGTTACATTGGGTGGTGGAATCATAATGCAATACGCGCTATCGCCGCCTTTGGGTTCAAAGTAGCCTTGTTTTTCCCATTGGCTGTACCAGCGAGATTCAATGTCGTGAGGGGCGTATGTTTTATCCATCGTGAAACTTAAGTGTAATCTGTAAAGGGCGATATTATAGCCCTGACTGAAAGCTTGACGTTACGGCAGAGGCATTTTTTTTACAGTTTATGTGTTTGCAGTGGGTATCCACGGCTTTTGTAAAACTTAAAACGTTCTCGACCCGCTAGTTTTATCTTTTCGTCTTGATTAACTAACTCAGCCAGTCGTTCAAAGCGTCCAAAACATTCGGGGGTTTGGTGACTGAGATTAATTAATACATCGTGTATGTCTAAAGGGTCACCACTGTGATGAATATACACAGGGTGAGTTGAAAATTCATTGGCATCACGGGTGTGAGGAACAAAACTGGTGGCTGAGAATGACCACAGCAATTCGTCTAACTGTTGAGATTGACTTTCTGAGCCGGTATGAATATAAACGCGATGGCCTTGCTTGGTTGCTTTTTGTGCTAATCGACAAGCAAAAAGGTATTGCTTGTCGATCTGATCATCCGGTAGAACGTAGAAATCTATTCGTGTCATTCTTTTAACAGCGGTCTAGTATAAATTGACTGAGCATATGGACCGGGCGACCTGTTGCACCTTTTTCAGCGCCGGTTTTCCATGCCGTTCCGGCAATGTCTAAATGCGCCCATTTGTAATCCTCAGTGAAGCGAGATAAGAAACAGGCCGCCGTGATGGTGCCTCCTGCGGGGCCACCAATATTGGCCAGATCAGCAAAGTTACTTTTAAGCTGTGGTTTGTACTCGTCCCATAAAGGAAGCTGCCATGCTTTGTCGCCTGCTTTAAGACCCGCACCCAATAATTCATTGGCTAATTCATCGTTATTGGCCATTAAACCGGTAGCATGTTTACCCAGTGCGACCACACAGGCGCCGGTGAGGGTGGCAACATCAATGACGACGTCGGGTTTGAATTTGGCCGAATAGGTGAGCGCATCGCATAAAATTAATCGGCCTTCGGCATCGGTATTTAAAATTTCAATGGTTAAACCGGCCATACTGGTAACAATATCGCCCGGTTTGTTGGCATCACCATCGGGTAAATTTTCTGATGATGGCACGACACCAATAACGTTAATTGGCAGGTTTAATTCTGCGCACATTTGCATCACGCCAAAAACACTGGCGCCACCGCACATATCGTATTTCATTTCATCCATACCGGATGAAGGTTTAATTGAAATGCCGCCTGCATCGAACGTTAGGCCTTTGCCAACAATAACGATGGGCTTTTGCGATTTAGGGCCGCCTGCGTGCTCGATGGTGATCAGTTTGGCCGGTTCGCGCGAACCGCGAGAAACGGATAATAATGAGCCCATGCCCAGTTTTTCCATTTTGGCCTCATCTAACACAGTTACTTTAAGAGATGTATGTTGCTTGCCAAGGGTTTTAGCCGTATCAGCGAGATAGGTCGGGGTGCAAATATTGCCGGGCAAATTAGCCAGTTCTTTTGCACGATCCACACCGTTGGCGATGCTTGATGCTATATTTGCGGCCTCATTAATCGCTTGAGTGGCACGACCAGACGGGGCTAATAACTGGCATTTTTCCAGAGAGTGCGCATCGGGTGCGGCCGTGGTGAGTGTTTCTGTGTATTGATACAACGCTTCACGGGAGGTTAGCACCAGTTGTCGTACTTTCCAGTCAATATCTTTGTCAGTAACCTCAACGGTTAATAACGCAGAGCAGATTGTTTTAATGGGTAAATGTTTAATCGCATTGATAGACGCTTGAACAGCGTTATTGAAGTCGCTCTCGGTTGTTTTGCCTTGCTCGCCAAGGCCAACCAATAGCACCCGTTTGGTTTTATTGCCAGCAGGCATCTGAAGTAACAGTGTGTTGCCGACTTTTCCTGAGGCATCGCCTTGTTTTAAAACGGTTGTGATTTGCCCGTTATGTGCCTGATCAAAACGTGTTGTGACGTCAAGCTGTTGGCCTTTACTAAAGACAGGCAAAATAAGACATGGGGTTGATAGTTTATCGATTTGCCCGGTTTTTGATACGAATTGCATGCTGATACCTCGGTGAATTTAATGTTATTACTTGGTTTTTCCGTTACGATACGACACCATATTTTCTATGGGCTGATATGCTTATTCCTTAAAAAGGTAAGCGTTTCGTTTAAGTGGGAATGACCTACTTAGCTCAGCTTTAACTATAAGGCAAATACACGGTGGATGTCTGCGTTTAAATTAAAAATTATAGATCGATTATTCATGACTCAACTGAGCAAGATGATGTTGGGCGTGATGACGGTGCTGTCAGTTATTTTGTTAAGTCAACGACTGGTTCGTTTGTTATCTAAAGTGACGGCCGGCGAGCTATCAACCGATGCGGTGTTGTCGCTCATCATGTTTAATATGATGTTGCTGATAATTAAAATTATACCGGTTGCCTTGTTGTTGTCGGTGTTGTTGGTGTTGGGCAGGATGTATCGTGATCAAGAAATGACGGCCTTATTTTCTGCCGGGGTTGGCTTAACGCAAATTTACCGCTCAATTTTTATTGTCGTTGCGCCTTTATTTGCGATTATGCTGTACTTGGCGTTGGTTGCTACACCCGACTTGATGCAGGCAATTGAGCGAGTTAAAACGAGTGATCAGGCTAACTTGGATATTCGCGGCATTACCGATGGACGTTTTAATGAATACAGTCGGGGTGATCTGGTTTTTTACGTAGAAAAAATAACCGACGATAACAAAATGTTGAATGTGTTTATTCAAAATCGGCAACACGGAAAACTGGGTATCACGTCGTCTAAAAGCGGTGAATTAAGAGTCGACCCGACAACAGGTGATCGTTTTATTATTCTGCATGAGGGCAACCGTTATGAGGGGGTCCCCGGCCAGGCCGATTATACAATCACAAAATTTAAGGAATACGGTGTTGTTGTAGCAGAAAAATCAACAGCTCAACTGTCTTTTGGTGTTAAGGAAAAGCCCACTGGGGAGCTAATGAAGATGAAATCCCCTCGGGCACAGAGCGAATTACAGAAAAGGTGGTCATTAGCCTTGGCGATTATTACATTTGCATTGTTAGCAGTGCCCATTAGTCGGGTATCGCCTCGAGCGGGCATGTACGGCAATTTATTAACGGCCTTATTAATCTACATTGTTTTTGAGAATTTGATGAGTTTGTCTCATTCATGGTTGGTCAAAGGTGTGACGCCACCTTGGGTTGGTGTCTGGTGGGTTCATGTCGTGTTGTTAGGCTTTTCTGCTGTGATGGTGATAAGACTGCACGGTTTTGCTTATGTTAAAAATAAATTAGCCTTAAAAAGATGAAGGTCATTAATAAATACATTGCGGTGGAGATGTTAAAAAGTACAGGGATTGCAGTGCTTTTTTTATTGTCGCTGGTCTTGGTCATTACGTTTGCGGATGAACTGGATGATATGGGAACAGGCCAATATGGCCTGATTGAAATTTTGAAATATTTGGCATTAATTGCGCCGCGTAATTTTTATGAGCTTCTGCCATCAGCAGCTTTGTTAGGAGCCTTGATTACATTAGGCAGTATGGCGAATAACTATGAATTAACGGCCATGAGAGCAGCGGGTGTTAGTCGATGGCAGATTATTTTTTCGGTCCTTCGTGTTGGTGTTATGTTAATGGTGATCTCGTTGTTTGTCAGTGAGACGATCGCACCGGCGTCCGAACAAGCCGCACAAATGTTGAAATTTACTGCAAAAAATGAACAAGTCGCCTTAAGAACAAAATATGGTTTTTGGACGCGAGATGGTGATACCTATTTAAATATTCGAGAGATTTTGGACTCATCAGAACTTAAAGATGTCAGTATTTATGAGATGACAGATCATAATCAACTCAAATACGCTACGCATGCGAAGACGGCAAGTTTTATTAATAATAAATGGGCGCTTAAAGGGGTTCAGCAAACGGCCATTTTAGAAGATCGTGTCGAGGTGACTCATTCTGATTCGGCGCAACTGGATTCATTATTGGACCCGGGCTTGCTCGATGTAATAGTCGTTAAACCTGAGCGTTTATCCATCATGGGTTTAGCGAGTTACATTACGTTTTTAGAAAATAATGGACAGGACGCCAGGCAATTCATTGTTGCAATAACCAGTAAGTTAATTCGACCTTTTGTTATTTTGGTGATGCTGTTGATTGCTATTCCGATGGTGCTCAGCGTGAAACGTGCAGGCAGTACGGGAACAAGAATATTGATCGGTGCGTTAATCGGCATTGGCTTTAATTTGATTGACCGTTTGTTTGGCAATGTGGGTGTTCTCTACGGGTTAAACCCGATCATTGCGGCTTCAATGCCTTTTCTTTTAGCGCTTTCCTTATCCGTCTTTACGATTCGTCGAATGGGCTGATTATTCAGGTTTTTTCCAGATGAGGCGGCTATTTGACGCAATATCGTGCCAAGTGAGACGGTCTTTGTTAAAAAACATCCATAGAAAACCAAGTCCGCACAGCCCCCATGAGAGAAGTGCCGTTGAAAAACGAATAACAGCTTGTTTCCAACTGATATTTTCACCGTTTTTGTTTGCAACTTTTAATTTCCAGGCGACAAGTCCTAATGTTTGACCGCTTTTAGTCCAAAACCAAGCATAAAAAAGAAAGCTGACAAATAACAGGTAAACGGAGTATTGCCAAGAATTGGCTTGAAAGGAATGACCTTCTTGGAACGGGAGTAAGATGAGTGTCGCCAGAAATAAGATGGCGATTAACAGCAGTGCATCATAAACAACGACAGCCAGACGTTTAAAAATACCTGGCGGCTTTAATGGATCGCTCATAGAGTTAAGTTTTTATTATAGAAGTTTTGGTGCATTAAGCTCGGCTTGTAGCTGATGAATACGGTTTTCGATTTGACTGCTTAAGTAAAAATTATTTTTAGCAGAACGTAAAGCCTGTTCAAGTTGGATGATCGCGTCTTTAGTGAACCCGATTGAATAGAGGTATTCTGCCCGATACTGGAATCCTCTGACCGGCTCATTAACTTGGCCATAGGCAATAGAAAGCAAGTCATAGACATTGGGTGTTGGATTGAATAAGGCCAAATCCTGGTTTAAATAAGTGAGAGCTTGTTGTGGTTTGCCATTGTGTAATAAAACTTTTGCATACAATAAATTAACAGCGCGGCTTTTTGGAAATAATTGTTTTGCTTGTTCAAATAATGTTAAAGCCCGTTGGGGTTTGTTATCTCGGTATTCATTCAATGCTAGAGCGGTTAGGTAGTGCAGTTGCTCAGGGTTTTGTTTTCTGAGGACCGATAACAGGTCGCGGGCTTTATTAAATTGCCTGTCTTTCATATAAGCCAGGGCAAGGCCATAGCGGGCTGCGTTTTTGATGGGTTGAGTGCCTTGTTGAGATTCATTTTTTAAGGCTTCAATCAGTTCACCCGTTGACGTTTGCTGTTGCTTGTTAACACGGACTTTCATACGGATTAAACGAAAATCTTGTGAATCTTCCACCTGTTTATAAGGAAATTTTTCTGCGCGTGCCGCGGTGTCGGCGATTCGAGAGGTAGGAGCAGGGTGGGTTAGCAATATTTCAGGAATTTTTTGACCGTATTGAGTGGTTGCCGTTTTAAGCCGACCAAAGAAAAGAGGCATGCTTCTTGGGTCAAAGCCAGCATCGGCTAAATTTTGTACGCCAACACGGTCGGCCTCTGCTTCATGACTGCGGGTGAAGTTAATTTGTTTTTGTACCTGTCCCGCTTGTACGGCCATGATAGCGGCTGGCCCTACGCCCGGTACAGCTGCGCCTAAAATAACGGCGGCCAGCATGGCGGCAGCGGTAGGTGTTGACAGTTGGCTGGCTGTTTCAAAAGCGCGTTGAAGGTGTTGTTGGGTGACGTGACCAATTTCATGAGCAACAACAGAAGCGAGTTCGCTTTCAGACTCGGCAGCGAGAATGAGCCCTGTGTTGAGACCAATATGGCCATCAGGTCCGGCAAAGGCATTGATTCGATGATCGTTGACCACAAAGAAGTTAAAGTGCCGATCGGGTTGCTCACTGAATTTTGCAACTCTGTGACCTAATTGTTGCGCATAATCGTTAATTTCTTGATCATGGCTCAGTGGTACTCTCAGTCGAATACTTCTTAAAAAAGCCTTGCCCAGTTTTTTTTCAACCTCACTGGAAATGATAGTATTAGCGGTGTTGCCGATATCAGGTAATTTGATTCGATTGTTGGCAAGACTTTTTTCTGACCAGAGACTGGCAATGCTCGCCATAATGAGTGTGAGAATTGAAGCGAGTAGTACGGTAAAAAAACGTCGCGTGATAGTATGATGTGCGTTCATAAGCGACTTTAGTTTAATGGAGTTTAAAAACAAGTTAAATGAAAATTTCTATCCAAATCAATGCGAGTCCCTACCAGCACCAAGCAGCGGATACCGCCTGGCATTTTATTCAAGCGGCGCTTGAAGCTGGGCATGAGGTATATCGTGTATTTTTTTATCATGATGGAATTTTTAATGCATGCCGAGATTCTCGCCCTCCCGGTGATGAAAGAGATATTGTCAAAAGGTGGAGTGCCCTACAATCCGAAAAAGGTGTTGATTTAGTTGTGTGTGTGTCGTCAGCGCAACGTAGAGGGTTACTCGAAAAATCCGTTGCAAAGAAAGTAGGTGGTTACATACACGCCGTAGCAGATGGCTTCCGGATTGCCGGTTTGGGCTTGTTGATGGAATCAGTCATTGAATCTGATCGGCACCTTACCTTTGGTGCTTGATGTGAAAACGTTATTCTTTATTATCAATAAGGGGCTTCAAGGCAATGTGTGTGGGCAAGAATTCCTAGATATAATTTTAATGGCAGCAGCCTTTGACCAAAAAGTGGTGGTGTTGTTTGAGGGAGATGGCGTGAATGCCTTGCTGAAAAATCAGCAGCCCGAATGTCTCAATTTAAAAAACATGATGCCGGTTTTGGATACATTACCTGTTTATGATATTAATGACGTTATAGTTGAGAAAGAATCGATGGAGGTCTATGGTTTGACTGAAAACGAATTGGCGATAAAAGCCGCTGTTGTTTCACGTTCAGATATTAAAAAACGGTTACGATCGGCAGATCATTTGTTTGGTTTCTAATGCTGTATATCGTCAATAAAAAGGGTGAGGTTTTAAAGGATTGTGTCGAGAGGTTAACGTCACATGATGTGATCTTGTTGATCGAAGACGCCGTTTTGGCCGCGGTGAAGACAAGCCCTTCATCCGTTATATCAACCTTAGCCAGCGATATTTCAGTTTATGCGCTACGGTCGGATATGAAAGCGAGAGGTCTCGATGCCCAGCGCTGTTATGAGCGCATTCAATACGTTGATTATGCAGGTTTTGTCGAATTAGTCGAAAATAATAAACCCGTGAGATCTTGTTTTTAATGCTGGCTGAACTTGCACGAGATGAAGACGGTTTTTTAATAAATAGAAACCAATGGAGCGAGGGGGTGGCCGAAGCCATGGCGCTGGAAGATGGGTTAACGCTAACAGCATCGCATTGGGATATTATTTATTTTATGCAAGCGTATTATGATGAGTTTAATCATCAACCGAATGCACGATTATTTGCTCGAGCGATCAAAAAAAAATTAGGTGCAGAAAAAGGCGCGTCTATCTACCTGTATAAATTATTTCCAGATGGGCCGTTGAAATACGCCAACAAATATGCGGGATTGCCCATACCGCCTTCTTGTATTTAGGTAAGCCATAGTGCTTAATCAGATTGCTTAAATCGGTGGATTTGCCGCCGTTGTTTTTTATTGGGTCGTTCCGACTGAGGTGCGGATGCATTCATGTCTTTATTAAGCGCGATGAGTGCCTGCCGTCGATTAAAACTTTCTTCCTTCTCGTTGTAGAGCAGGGTGGCTTCTTTAGCAGGTCGTCGTTTGGTATTTAAACCTAAGATATTGATTTCCCAGCTATAACCCGTCTTACTGATTTGTAATTCGTCGCCAATACGAACGTCTTTACTGGGTTTTGTTCGTTGACCATTGAGGTGAACTTTACCACCTGAAATGGCTTCAGTTGCCAGTCGCCGTGTTTTAAAAAAACGAGCAGCCCATAACCAAGTATCTAAACGCTGCTTTGTTAAGACGTCGGTTGCCACAACGATTTAAGCGAGCAGAGCGTCGAGTTGACCTCGGCTTTCTAAGTCATAAATTTCTGTGCAGTCACCAATATGAGTGTCTCCATTAAAAATTTGAGGAACAGTTGTTCGCTGACTTTTTTGGATCATCTCATGTCTTATTGACGGGTCGTCAGCAATAGAAATTTCTTCAAAAGAAACATTTTTGTTGTTGAGTAGGCGCTTGGCATGGGTGCAATAAGGACAAAGAGGCGCGGTGTAAATAATAATCGTTGACATAGTGGTTTAAAAAAGAGTCGTCATTCGACTGGTTGAAAATTTAGCAGGTTTTAAGGTTTCGTTAGCTTGAATCAGTGGTTTATGCTAGCACAATAGCAATGTTTTCAGTAAAATCAGTTTAATTTGAAAATAATAAGCAAGACAACAAGGGAAAGAAGTAATGAGGCAATTATTTGTAAGTTTATTCGTACTGGGGATGCTGTTTTCTATCAACGTGAATGCGGCTGGAAACGTTGCGGCAGGGGCAATTAAAGGGGAAACTTGCCTGGGTTGTCATGGCGTTAAAAATTATAACAATGCATACCCGACCTATCGTGTGCCAAAATTAGGGGGGCAGCATGCGGCTTATTTGGTTACGGCCATGAAAGCATATAAAGATGGTTTACGCAGTCATTCAACAATGCATGGCAATGTGGCCGATTTATCTGATCAAGATATGCAAGATATAGCGGCTTATTTTGAGCAAGATGGTAAGTAAGTGTTGTAAATCATAAAAGGTCATGAGGAAAAAAATGAAACAGTTAAGAGTAATGATTTTTGCAATGGTGGGGATGGCGTTGTCGACCTCTGCATTTGCAGTCGGTGATATTCAAGCGGGTAAAGAGAAAGCAACAGCCTGTGCTGCTTGTCACGGTGTTGATGGCGTCAGTGCCAGCCCCATGTTTCCGACAATCGCAGGGCAACATGCTGACTATATGCTACATACGTTGAGAGGTTATCAATCAGGTCAACGAAATAACCCGGTGATGGCGGGTTCCGTTGCTGGCTTGTCAGATGAGGATATGGTTAATTTAGCCGCTTATTTTGCGAGTTTGGATGGTTTGAAAACACTGAAAAAATAACAGGTGGTTATATTGTTGACGTTTAAAAACGCGCATTATTGCGCGTTTTTTTGTGCCTGTTAGCGTTTAGGGGGGAGCATGAAAGAGAAAAAAGTAGTAAAAGTTAAAAAAAATGAGCATGGAAACGTTCTTGAAGAATGCGAATACCTTGATGAAGTCATCCATGGGAAGCGAACGATTTGGCATCCATCTGGAGCCAAAATATCTGAAACAGATTTTGTTCACGGTGTTATGCACGGAGAACATATCTCGTGGTATTTGACAGGGCACATTGCGTTAGCAGCGTCTACTGTCAATAATAATTATCACGGTTTATTTACAGCTTATTGGCCTAATGGCCAAATGCGGGAGCAAGGTTATTTTGATGAAGGGGAGCGTACGGGGGTATTCAAATCTTGGTCGGATAAGGGGGAGTTGCTCTCTGAAAAGAATCATGACGATTAAAAGGTCACTATTTTCTTTGTAGTAAAAAAAATTGAACAGTTCTATAATGATGCAATGCAATAAAACTATAAAATTAATCGAGGCGCAATAATGGACGATAAAACACCACAAGAGTTATTCGAGAAAATGGCTCAAAAAGGCCATAAAATGTTCAAAGACTTTTCGGCTGCTGAATCAAAAGAAATGATGTCGCAGTTTGGGAATTCTTGGAATACGATCATGACACGTGCAATGGAAAGCCCGGAAGAGTGGATAAGGACCATGTCCGGCTTTTATCAAGACCAATTTAATCTCTGGATTAATATGTTTAATCCGTCGAGTGAGCCACTGGTGAAACCGGAACGAGGTGATCGCCGGTTTTCAGGGGAAGAATGGGACGAAAGCCCAATTCACAATTATTTAAAGCAGTCTTATTTATTATCGAGTCGCTGGTTAATGGGGCTGGTTGAAGACTCTACACTGGATGAGTCTACAAAACAGAAGTGTGATTTTTACACACGCCAATTTATTGATGCGTTGTCCCCATCAAATTTTGCATTAACAAACCCTGAAGTGTTAAAAGAAACGATAGACACTAAAGGCCAAAACTTGATGTCTGGCCTAGAAAATTTACTGAAAGACATGGATAAGGGCGTCATCAGTATGACGGATGAATCAGCGTTTACCTTGGGCGAAAATATTGCGACAACACCGGGTTCAGTCGTCTTTGAAAACAAATTGATACAATTGGTCCATTTTAAGCCCATGACCGAAAAGGTAAATGAACGCCCTATTCTTATTGTTCCTCCTTGTATTAACAAATATTACATTCTCGATTTATCGGAGCATAATTCTTATGTCCGTTACTGCTTAGAACAGGGTAATGACGTGTATATTATTTCTTGGCGTAATCCGGATGAAAGCTTGGGTGATGTCACATGGGACGAGTATATTTCTGAAGGCACGATACCGGCTATAGAGGCCGTAAAAGACATTTCTGGTGCCAAAAAAATTAATGCGGTATCTTGGTGCATTGGTGGAACCATGTTGGCAACAACGCTGTCCGTCTTGGCAGCAAAACGCAAGAAACCGATTGCGACGGCTACATTTTTCACCACCTTGTTAGATTTCTCTGACCCAGGTGAATTGGGTGTCTTTATTGATGAATCTCAAGTCAAACAACACGAACATAAATTAAAAGACGGTGGTGTGATGCCTGGCAAGCAACTGGCCACTACATTTGCAATGCTTCGTGCGAATGATCTTGTTTGGAGCTATGTGGTAAATAATTACTTGAAAGGTAAAACACCACCACCGTTTGATATTCTTTATTGGAATAGCGACTCAACAAACATGACGTCAGCAATGTATACGTGGTACTTGCGTAACATGTATTTAGAAAACAACTTGGCAAAACCTGGTGGTGTTGAGTTATGCGGTGTGAAAATTGATCTGGGCAAAATTGACTGCCCCGTGTATTTCTTATCAGCGGTTGAAGATCATATAGCTCCATGGAAAACGACTTTCATTGGCACGGAATTAGTGAAGCAAGGCAATGTGGAGTTTGTTTTGGCTGCTAGTGGACATGTGGCTGGTGTTATTAATCCTGCCAATAAAAATAAACGTCATTTCTGGAAAGATGGAGAGCTGGGTCAGGGAGCGGATCATTGGTTAGAAACAGCGACGGAAGTCCCGGGAAGTTGGTGGCCGCATTGGGATGCTTGGTTAAAAAGCCAAGGGGATAAAATGATTGATGCGCCTGAGAAACTGGGCTCAGAAAAATATCCGGAGTTAGAAGCCGCGCCAGGCTCTTTTGTTTTTGCAAAAGCCGACTAGCGCTATTGTAAGCTAACGATTGTGAGATTTATTACGTCACTTATGTAATGATAGAAGCCACCGTCTTGGGGTGGTTTTTACGCTTAACAATAAATTTGAAGGTTGATCGATGGACTCTCCTTGTATCAGGATGTGTGCGTTAAATGAAGAAGATGTCTGCCTCGGTTGTGGGCGGATGTTGAATGAAATAACTTCATGGGCTTCGTATTCCGATGCTAGAAGGGCTTCGTTAATGGCAGATTGTAAAAAGCGATTGTTCTTGTTGGGAAAAAAAACAGCTTCTATGGAAAAGCCTTGAGAATCGTTGATCAAGGTACTTAAATTTAAATAATCTAGGTTTGCTTAGCAAATGCATAGCGTTAAACTAAATGGAATAACAGAATAATTGGAGAGCCACTATGAATGCCGAAAAAGTTGTTTTCAGTTTCTTTATTGTTTTAGCGCTGACGCTGAATTTTGGTTTCTTTATGGGCGAATTACATGATTTTCGGCATCATAATATCTATGAGCTATTTGCTACGATTTTTGTAAATCTTGTTGCTATGGGGCTTAAACTTGGGGATCGTTCGCAAGTTGGTGCCGTTTTACTGTCTACCAGTATTGTGGCAAACATACAGTTGATTGCAGCGGCTTTGGTTTGGGGTTATGTAACACAAATTTCTGGAACGGGACTCAATGAGCATAATACGTCGGCTATTGTGTCGTTGGCAGGGGGTGCCTTAGTGGCCAATGTCATTTCTGTGGTTATGCTGGTGTCTGAAACATTGATGTCTCGCCGATAGGCATTCAGTCAATGTCTAATTCATCGCTGGGCAGAGTATCGTTTATTGTTTTGCGCCATATGCGCACGCCAATAATCGTTTTTATATGTGTCTATGCCATTTGTATTCTTGGTATGGTCCTGGTTCCTGGCGTACCCGACGCAAATGGTCAAACGACGTATATGTCTTTTTTTCACGCCTATTACTTTCTGGCTTATACCGCAACGACGACAGGGTTTGGCGAATTACCAGTGCCCTTCAGTAATGCACAGAGGGTGTGGGCAATATGTTGTTTATACATCAGCGTGATTACCTGGTTGTATACGGTTGGGAAGATTATTTCACTATTACAAAACCCACATTTGCAGTCTGCATTTGCTGAAGAAAGGTTTACCCGAGCCGTTAGAAAAAAAAGCAGGGATTATTATTTAGTGTGTGGTTTTGGGGATACGGGTAGCCTTTTGTTAAGAGGGTTAACCAATGCAGGTCTTTCCGCGGTTGTTTTAGATCAAGATAAAGAACGAATTAAGGCGTTAGATCTTCGTAATTATCAAAGTAAAGTGTTGGGTTTGTGTGCTGATGCGACAATGCCTCGTTATTTGTTAGCTGCTGGCATAGAAAGAGATAAGTGTATAGGGGTTCTCATTTTATCAAACGATGAGGAAGCCAATTTAAAAGTGGCGGTGTCAGCGAGAATCTTACGCCCCGATATAAAAATTATTTGTCGTTCGACCTCGCAGGAAAATGAAAGCGAAATTCTGGCCATAGGGGGCGATATACATGTCGTCGACCCCTTTCGGGTCTTTGCCAGTTACCTGAGCTTAATTATTTATAACCCAACGATACAAACATTGAATGAGTGGATGTCAGGCGAACCTGGAGCAAGCTTGGATCGTAATATTTGCCCTTTAAAGAATGGGCGATGGATTTTATGTGGTCATGGTCGGATGGGGCAGGTGGTCTATAAAAAGTTAACAAGGAGAGGCATTGATCTTAAGGTCGTTGAACCAGTGTCTGAAAAAATTGAAGAAATAGCTGAGTACGCTGTATTGGGTAGAGCAAACTTGGAGAACTTAAAAGAGGCGGGTCTGAAGGATTGCGTGGGATTAATTGCTGGAACCGATAATGACACGTTTAACCTCAGCATGATGCATCAGGCTAATAGAGAGAATCCCTCCTTGTTTTCAATCGTTCGACAGAATAGGCATGCGAATGAGGTTTTGTTTAAAAAAGCGGACGTAGACTTCATTTTACAACCCAGCTTAGTCATTGCGAGAATGGTGTTTTTTATGTTGACCGCGCCGTTATTAAAAGCTTTTTTTGCCCACTTGCGCCTGGTTTATGAAAATGACCCTGTTAAGTTGGCTGATGTAACGAACAGACTGGCCATCGAGGTGGGCGGTGATTTTCCAAGGCTTAAAACCTACACAATGTGCAAAAATAAAGCATCGGCAGTGTGTTCAACGTTGATGGAAGGCAAGGAAGTTTCGTTAGGGGATATTTATCGATCACCTTCAAACAGGGATAATTTTCTAAAAATGGTGCCTTTAGTGCATCAACGAGGGAAAGTGATTAAAGTACTGCCCGTGAATGATCTTGCTTTAAAGGAGGGGGACGACATATTATTTTGCATGCGGCCGGCTGAACAAGCAATTTTTGAAGCGAATCTAGTTAATCGATATACCCTGGAATATTTATTAACAGGGCAAGATCCTGCCAGAAGCGATTTCTTTAGATGGCTATCAACAAAAAAACTAGCCAATACTTAAATAGACAATTTATTCAATTATTGAGGGGGGTTGTCGAGCCACTCTTCAAGGTAACTGATGTCAGTATTATTCATCAGAGCCGGTGAATGTGCTGTGTTGCTAATTTCTATAAGGTCGACATCAGGGCGTTTTTTGATCATTTCTTCGGCCGTTGATCGCGTTAATAGGTCAGAATGTTCACCGCGTATGACCAAGGTGCGCTGTTGAGTTTGTTGCCATAATGGCCATAAATCGATATCTTCTAAAGGTGTGTTGCTAAAGGCTTGCGAAATATCGGGGTCATAATTGAGCGTTAATTTGCCGTTTTCCAATGTCCGTTGTCCATAATGTAAAAGATGTTTCCATTGATCGTTGGTTAGCTCACCAAACCCGTCATAAGTCGAACGCATATAGTTTTCGAGCTCATCGGCTGTGCTACATTGAGGCGGATCAGTAACATAGGCAGCGATACGAGCGAGTGCGGCTTGAGGGATAAAGGGACCAACATCATTAAGGATTAACTGTTTGATGGGCGATTTTTTTAAAGAGGCGAGGGTCATACCTAATAACCCGCCCATCGAGGTACCCAGCCAATCAATTTTTTTAGCCCCCGTTCTAGCTATAATCATGAGGGCATCGACGATGTATTGTGGGTAGTCGTAGCATGATTTATTGCTAAGCCAGTCACTTTCGCCGCGGCCTGGGAAGTCAAAACTAATGACTCTTCTTTTAGTGGATAATTTTTTTGCGAGTTCATCAAAATCGTGTTTGTTGCGCGTTAAGCCGTGAGCACAAATAAGAACGTTTGGGTTACGTTGGTCGCCCCAATCGTTGTAGGCGAGTTGATGTAATCCTGAAACGGAACAGCTGGTAACGTATTGAGTTTTCATGTTACTTAGTGATTTATTGTTGCAATGCATCTATAATCGAACGGTTGTTATTTAAAGCATAACCCAAATTTGGAGAGAAGTATGAATGAAGTAAGAGAAGTTGTGGCGCTAAGTGCTGTTAGAACGGCAATTGGTGATTTTGGTGGTAGTTTGAAATCAGTCGCGCCTAGTGCACTGTCTGCAGTTACTTTAAAAGAAGCGGTTGCTAGATCAGGTGTGGAGCCATCAGAAATAGGCATGATTTATACAGGTACAGTGATTCCCGCAGAGGAAAGGGCTCCATATACAACTCGTGTTGCGCAAATTGAAGCCGGTATACCTTGTGAAACGTCGAATGTGGCTATCAATCGTTTATGTGGCAGTGGTATGCAAGCCATTGTGGATGCGGCTCAAGGCATTATGCTAGGTGATTTTGAAGTGGCCATTGGAGCTGGCGTGGAGTCTATGAGTAACGCATTGTATGCATTACCTGGCGCACGTTGGGGGCAAAAAATGGGCCCAGGACAAATGATTGACTTGATGATTTCTGGATTAACAGACCCTTTTGGTGCTGGCCATATGGGGATGACGGCCGAAAATTTGGCTGATAAATATAATATTTCGCGTGAAGATCAAGATGCCTTGGCGGTAACGAGTCATCAAAATGCTGCTCGTGCTCAAACTGAAGGTCGTTTTGATTCCCAAATTGTTCCTGTTGAAATTAAAACGCGTAAAGGAGTTACTGTGTTCGACAAGGATGAACACGTTCGTGCGGACATTTCAATTGAGAAACTGGCTGGTATGCGTCCGGCGTTTAAAAAAGAGGGCTCAATCACAGCGGGTAATGCATCCGGTATTAACGATGGTTCATCCGCAGTTGTTTTGATGGAAAAACAGGCTGCCGAGGCACGTGGTTTAAAGGCAATGGCAAAATTGGTCGCTTACACGCATGCCGGTGTTGAGCCTTCTATTATGGGTATTGGGCCCGTACCAGCTGTTGAGAAGTTAATGGCGAAAACCGGGTTATCAATTGCAGATA
Organism: Cycloclasticus sp.; assembly: GCA_002700385.1. GTDB lineage: Bacteria > Pseudomonadota > Gammaproteobacteria > Methylococcales > Cycloclasticaceae > Cycloclasticus. The sequence goes on along the minus strand of PADC01000006.1, from coordinate 655,669 downwards.
TTGATGTATGGGAAGTAAACGAAGCGTTTGCTGCTCAAGCACTCAGTGTTTGTCGCGAGTTGGACCTTCCTATGGATAAAGTTAATGTGAACGGTAGTGGTATTTCTTTAGGTCACCCCATTGGAGCGTCGGCTAATATTATTGTTGTTAAGGCGCTTCATGAATTAGAACGTGTTCAAGGTCAATATGCGGTTGCAACGCTCTGCATTGGCGGTGGGCAAGGTATGGCGACACTTTGGGAACGTATTTAATCCTCAATGCGGTATAAAAAACGGGCATGAAGCCCGTTTTTTTGCCAAGATAAATTCAGTGTTGAAGGTCTTTGGGCAAAGAAAAAGTAACTTTTTCCTGGATGCCTGGGTTTTCAACGGCAGCTACCCCTCCCCAGGAGGTAAGTTGTTCAACGACGCGTTGTACCAACTCTTCAGGTGCAGATGCACCCGCCGTGACGCCAACACGATTGATATTTATTAACCAGTTTTTATCAATATCGTCTGCACCATCAATCAAATAGGCAGTTTTTCCCAGTTTTTCAGCGATTTCACGAAGTCGGTTGGAATTTGAACTATTTGGTGAGCCAACAACAAGAACCAGGTCTGTTTTTTCAGCCAGTTCTTTAACGGCATCTTGACGATTTTGAGTGGCATAGCAAATATCACTTTTTTTAGGCCCCGAGATTTTCGGAAACTTTTTTCTTAAGGCATCAATAATAGCGCTAGTGTCATCCATCGACAGGGTCGTTTGTGAAACATAAGAGAGTTCTATGTCTGGAGGAAATTTTAATGAAGCGACATCTTCAGGTGACTCGACTAAAATAATGTTGTTCTGAGGGTGTTGCTGTTCGTAACGCCCCATTGTTCCTTCCACTTCGGGATGACCTTTATGCCCAATAAGAATCACACAACGCCCCTTTTTTGAATGGCTGATAACCTCCATATGCACCTTTGTGACTAAGGGGCAAGTGGCATCGAAGACATTTAATTGGCGTCGTTTGGCTTCATCTTCTACGGCTTTTGAGACACCATGAGCACTAAAGATAACAGTTGAATCATCGGGCACTTCGTTCAATTCATCAACAAAAACAGCCCCCCTTTTCTTTAGATTTTCTACCACAAACCGGTTGTGAACGACTTCGTGGCGGACATAAATGGGCGCACCTAATAATTCTAAGGCGCGTTCAACAATGTCAATGGCGCGATCGACACCGGCACAGAATCCACGGGGGTTGGCTAAAAGTATTTGCATTTATGATGTTTTTTTTGATGAATGACGATTTTTATCCCAGAGAATTTCAGTTTGCCCATCTTGGCGAGCCAGTACTCTGCATAAAACAAACAATAAATCGGATAACCGATTGAGGTATTTAACCACAGGTGGGTTAATATTTTCTTCCCTAGCCAAACTGACCACAAGGCGTTCTGATCGTCTACAAACGGTTCTCGCGATATGGCATGTGGCTGCTGGGAGGTTACCGCCGGGTAGAATAAATTCTTTTAAGGCAGGTAGATTGGCATTGTGTTCATCGAGAATGTTTTCAAGTGCCTTTACATGAGAATCTTTAATGGCGCTGTACCCGGGGACACAGAGTTCGCTGCCGAGATCAAAAAGCTCGTGTTGTCTGTCCAGTAATTGTTCGGCTATGTTGTCATCAAGACCAAAAGCAATGACGAGTCCAATTTGGCTGTTCAGTTCGTCGATGGTGCCGTAAGCCTCAACGCGCAAAGAGTCTTTGGCTACTCTGCTGCCATCACCTAAGCCGGTGGTGCCGGAGTCACCCGTACGAGTGTAAATCTTAGAAAGACGATGCCCCATAAAAATTAGACCAGTGGTTTTGTTGAAAGGATGATGCCGTCTTCGTCAGCATAGAGATGGTCGCCTGGATTAAAGGTTGTTCCAGCAAAGGTAACGGAAATATTTTTATCTCCCCAACCTTTTTTTATGCTTTTTAAGGGGTGGGTTTGTATCGCACGCACACCAATGGGCATTTTGTTAATATCAGCCGAGTCTCTAATGCATCCATAAACAATCACACCACTCCAGCCATTAGTGCAGCCCAGTTCAGCCAACAGATCGCCTAGAAGAGCACAGCGCAATGAACCGCCACCATCAACGACTAAGACATCGCCGTTTACTTTTTGAGATAACAAGTCACGAACCAGGACATTATCTTCAAAAATTTTTACAGTTTGGATGACACCGCTAAAACGCTTCTTTCCACCAAAAGACTGAAATACGGGCGATACAATTTGTAGGTCGCCAGAAAAGTCATCGCATAGATCGGCTGTTTTAAAAGTCATGGTGCTGTTAGGGGTGAAGAGAGCTTTGTAGCATTATAAAGCATTTTTTTTTAAAATCGTGAACGTGTGTTTTTGGCGAAAGCTGGTAAATTTAATGTAATCGAATTTCCCAGTTTACAGAACGACGATCTGTATGAGCACGTCGGTCTGTGACATTTTCGAAACGTATTGCGCTACGCCGGTCATGCACTTTGCGCCGCTGACGTTGGGGTTTTCTCATTTCAAGTAGTCCAGTATGTTTGCAAAAACATCTTTTTTTTGTGCAATTTTTTAAGGGTAAAGTGGGTACGTCATCGATAGGAAAAGGTTTTTTATCAAGTAGTAGTACTGCTTGACAGCAGAGTTTTGGATGAGTGCATTCGATATACATTCCCCAGTATTTATTAGAATCAATCATAGAATGAAGCGGCGGATGTTGCTGATCTATAGGACGACGGCCGGGTTTTTTTATGCCGGAAGAGCTTTTGTTTTTATAGTAATAAATGAGCAAAATCATTACTATTAGCAAGGTGAGAGCTATTAGCATGGGATGCCTCGTCATTTGATGTTTTATGATTATAGGGGATTTATCGTCTATCGCAAAATGAGCAAATAAAAATTTATCCCAAATTATGAAAATTTTTCGGATTGTGTTGTTGCTGTGCCTTTTTGTTTACGTTGCTTTTTATACTAAATTACAGCGACTTGAGAGTATGGATTGGGCTGATTCGCTGGAGGTTTCTATCTACCCGATCAATGCTGGTGGAAATGAATCAACAGACCACTATATTCAAACGTTAACAACGGATAAATTTGGCGGCATAGAAACATTTTTCAATAAACAGTGGGGGGATTATCATGAAGTAGATTTTCAACCCGTTACGCTAACGTTAAAACCGCCTGTACTGTCTCAACCCCCAAGTCCACCAACGGATGGTCATGTCATAAACATTATGCTTTGGAGTTTGCGCTTGAGGTTATGGTCTTACCAGAATTCTGTGGGAGATGATAAAAGTACGGTGACTATTTTTGTGCGCTATTTTCCAGTCAACAATCATGAAAAGTTAGCGCATTCATTGGGCTTGCAAAAAGGCTTGATTGGTGTGGTTAATGGCTATGCTTCAGACGATTATCAGGAACAGAATCATGTGGTGATTGCACATGAGTTGTTGCATACGGTGGGTGCGACTGATAAATATGATTTAACAAGCGGGCAGCCGCTTTACCCGACTGGTTTTGCTGTACCCAGTGCTCGTTATAGCCAAACTAAGGCTGAAATTATGGCAGGCAAAATTCCTATCAATGAAAAGGAGTCAATGATGCCGAGTTCGTTGCGTCAATGTGTTATTGGGCATCAAACGGCCACAGAAATAGGCTGGTTAGACGGTGATGTTTGATATAAATCAGTGATTTTTGCTTTTTCATTATTTAAAATGATATAAGTTAATAATAAAAAGTAATAAAGGAGTTGTGTTATGTTTTTTCAAGAATTGAATAGTATTCACTGTAAATCTTATTTAATAGCAGATCTTGAGGCGGGAGAGGCCGCTATTATTGATCCGATTGATAGCATGGTTGAGCGATATTTGGCGGTACTTGCGTATCACCACCTCAGGTTGAAGTTTGTGGCGGACACGCACACACACGCAGATCACCGCTCAGCGTGTACATTAATGAGAAAGTTAACTCATTGTGATGTGTTGATGCATGAATTGTCACCACAACCCAGTGTCGATGCTCGCTATACCGATGGTGATGAGCTAAGCGTTGGTAGTATTCAGGTGAAAGTGCTCCATACACCGGGTCATACGCCAGACAGTGTTAGTTTTTATGTTAATGAAGATCGCATTTTGACAGGGGATCTGATTTTAATTCAAGGAACAGGTCGTTCAGATTTTGCCGGCGGCGATGCTGGTGTTCAATATGACTCGATTAAGAATAAAATATTTACGTTACCAGATGAAACGATTTTATTTCCGGGTCATGATTATCGGGGGAATACGCAGTCGACAGTTGGGCAGGAAAAGCAGACAAACCCACGTATCGCCGGTAAAACAAGAGATGAATATATCCATATTATGGACAACTTGAATTTGCCGCTTCCTGAAAAAATTCAAGAAGTGCTGCAAATGAATCAAAGTGAGGTAGATGACGATCTGATTAAATTTCCGATGGTTGCAGAGCTGAATCAAGTGCTTCAGATGGAACCTTCAGCGGTTAAAAATCGACTTGAGGAAGCCGGTAATGACAGTGTGATTATTGATGTGAGAGAAGAGGCAGAGTTTACTGGTGAGTTTGGTCATATCGCCGGCAGTCGCCTTATTCCAATGAGGAAAATACCGGATGTGATAGAAGAGTTGGCCCCCCTTAAAGAAAAAGAAATTATTTTAGTCTGTCGCTCAGGAGCAAGAAGTACGACTTCAGCAGCTATTTTGAAGGGGTTAGGTTTTAAAAATGTTAATAACCTAAAAGGCGGTATGTTGCAGTGGACTAAATTGGGCTACCCTGTCGAGCGTTAAGCACGTAAAAAAGACGCTTACCGCGTCTTTTTTAATGCGTGCAATGGGCAGTCGATAAGAGCTTAAGTTGTTGACGATTTTACGCTGCTTGAACGGGAATTGCGTTTTTAGTTTCTTTAACGCCGTTGTTTTCGTCAAGATAGATTAAACGTGGTTTAAATGTCGCCAGCTCGGCTTCGTTGTATTCTGAATAAGCACAAATAATTAAAATATCACCTGCGACGGCAAGGCGCGCAGCTGCGCCATTTACAGAGATTACGCCAGAATTTTCTTCCGCCCGGATAGCATAAGTAGTAAAGCGCTCGCCATTATTAACGTTATAGATATCAATTTGTTGATATTCGCGGATTCCAGAAAGGTCAAGCAAGCTTCCATCGATTGCACATGAACCCTCGTAATGAAGTTCACTGTGAGTCACAGTTGCTCGATGTAGCTTTGTTTGTAACATTGTCGAACGCATAAAGATTGGCTAGATTAACTAAACGGACGAGAATTATGCCTGATATGTTGTTTTTCATCAACAATTATGTGCGTGTGCAATAAGTCTTTAAGAATCAGCCGACTATATCATTCAAATATTCGTTAGAACTTTACTGGTGGTGGCTTGTTCTCAGTATTCATTGATTGCGAAACGATATTTTTTGCTGATTGTTTGAACTGCTCTGAAAGCTCTTCTACAGAAGGCGGGGTTGGCTGAGCGGCTGCTTCTTCGGTAAGGTCGTTTGGTGTTAATAAATGCAATGTTTGTGTAGGAAAAGCAATGTTAATTTGTTGGTTTTTTGCAAGACGTAGAATGTCTAACAAAAAACGTTGGCGTTCACGTAACTCGGTTCCCCAGTCGGGTGTTTCCCAGAACACGTAGACAAGCACATCTAAAGAAGAAGCACCCAGAGAATTGAGGTAAACGTGAAAATAATCTTTTCTCATGTAGGGGTGCAGTCTAATCAGTTCTCTAACACCTTCGCAGAAGGCTTCAATCTTATCGGGCGGTGTGTCGTAAGTTAACGAGACATTGCATTTAAGACGGCGGTAACGGCGTTGTCCCATGTTATCTACTTTTGCTGTTATAAAAATAGAGTTTGGGAGTGTAATAAGTGAATCATAGAAGGTGCGAATTTTAGTGCTTCTTAAACCCACTTCTTCCACGCTGCCTTCAATATCATTAACGACAATCCAATCGCCCGTATGAAAGGTTTGGTCGAGAATGACGGTAATTGATCCAAATAAATTTTGTACGACATCTTTAGCAGCCAACGCAAAGGCCAGTCCGCCTAAGCCGAGACTTGCTAATAAACTTGAAACATTGAGGTTTAAATTGGAAGCAACAAAGGTAATGCCAATAACCGTAACGAACACTTTGAGTGTTTTTCTTATTAAAGGGACGAGCACATCATCGACTTTATTATCGGTTTGGCTGGCTTGATACTGTAAGTAAAGTGTCACCCAGTCAACCAGTCGATACGATCCCCAAACACCGGCAATACCGGCAAGTATTTTCACGGCAACGAGTAAAATAATCATCGCTTGATCAGGTAACGCCAATAAGTTTAAACCTGCCCACCAGATAGCAGCCATAACAAGCATTGCCAAGGGCCTGAGCATATCTTCGGGTGTGTCTTTAAAAGCCGGTAATCGTGTTTTTCTGCGGAAATTTTTGACCAGAATTTGTAGAGAAAACGAGGTAAATTTGTCCGCAATAATCCCCAAGGCAATGGATAAAAAGATACCTAGCCATTTCCAATTTTCGAGTAAAAAAGAACGGGCTCTTAGCGAGTCGGGTAATTGCTGACGAAACTGAATATGCCAAGGAATATATTGAGCATTATCGTCATCAACTTTGAGCCGTTTTTTGGGAGAGAGTTCTTCTACGATGTCAGGCAATGATGACAAAGTAGTCTGGCTAAATAACCAGTGACCATGAGCCGATTTACTGAGGCTGATCGTGCCATGTTGATATTGAGCGAAGATATAAGGAGCGCCCTCTTTTCTATTAGGAATCGTTTCCAAGGTAACGATTTTAGTTTTATCAATGACTTCAAGAAGCATCCAAGCCAAGTCGCGGCCTTTTTCCTCACGAATAAGAGGGTTGATGGCCGATAAATCCAAGGTGCTGGTGGCTCTGTTGATGCGCTCTGAATGCCCTCGCTTAATGTCATTCATGCTATGTAAAAAAGTCGCGAAGGTTTCTCTCGGGGAGCTCAAGCCTAATGCTTCAGGACTGACAATCGGTTCTTCATTGGTTGAGGCTGTATCGGTCGAGTTGTCAGCAAAACTCAGCGTGGAATGAAAAAATAAAAAGAAAATGAGCAGGACTTTATTCATAGTAAAAAGACGGTTAGGGAAGAGAGCAGGTGATATTGTCGATGAGTCTGGTGGGGCCTAAAAAGGCGGCTGCTAGAATAACGATTTCTTTGTCGCCTTTTTTGGCCGGTTTAAGTTCAAGTGCGTGGTAAATAGAGCAGTAATCCGGACGAAAACCTGTGGAACTTAATTGTGTTTTGGCGTTATTTTCCAAGGCTAGAAAATCAGTCTCCCCATTTAAAAGTTGTTGTTTCACCTCTTGTAATGCCTGATAAAGTTGAGGCGCTACGATACGTTCCTTATCCGTTAAATAACCGTTGCGAGAGCTCATCGCCAAGCCATCGTGCGCCCTGACAATGGGTTCGCTAATAATGTGAATGGGGATATTTAGGTCGCTTACCATACGTCGGATAACGGCAAGCTGCTGATAATCTTTTTCACCAAAAATGGCAACGTCGGCGCGGGTTATATTAAACAATTTACAGACAATCGTGGTGACACCATCAAAATGGCCGGGTCGGGAAGCTCCACATAACAAATGCGTGATGCCGGGAACGTGGACGTGGGAAGTGTTGTTACCGCCCAGTGGATAGATTTCATTAATACTGGGTGCAAAAAGAATGTTGGCGTTGATCGATTCAAGCTGGTTGCAGTCATCCTGGAAGGTGCGCGGGTAGTTGTCTAAATCCTCGTTGGCGCCAAATTGCGTAGGGTTTACAAATAACGTAACGACAACGATATCGGCTTGTTGCTGAGCTGTTTTAACTAGCTGAAGATGGCCTTCGTGTAAATTACCCATGGTGGGGACGAGCGCTATAGATTGACTCGCTTGCCGCCTTTGGTTTAGCTCTTCTTGAAGTTGTTTAATCGTGCGAACAACCAGCATGGCTAAAAAGTGTGTTCGTCTGCAGGGAATTTTTTATTTTTAACGGCTTGGACATAAGCGCTAACAGCGTCAGAAATATTGCCGGCCTCAAGCATAAAGTTTTTACTGAATTTTGGTCGTTTGCCAGCAGTAATATCGAGCATGTCATAGCTAACCAAGACTTGCCCATCACAATCGTTTCCTGCGCCAATGCCGATAATAGGAATATCGACAGAAGCCGTCAGTTTTTTTGCTAATGAAGACGGGATGCATTCAACCACAATGGCACTGGCGCCAGCTTGTTGCAGGCTTTTAGCGTCCTCAATTATAGCCTTTGCCTGAGCGTCATCTTTTCCTTGTACTCGGTAGCCGCCTAATTGATTGACTGATTGTGGTAAGAGCCCCAAGTGGCCGCAAACAGGGATGCCTTGACCGACAATATGCTGCACACATTCAAGAATAGGTTGTCCGCCCTCAAGCTTCACCATATTGGCGTAGCCTTGTTGCATTAAAATGGCTGCGTTATTCATGGCCGTTTGCGGATCGGGATAACTCATAAAGGGCATGTCGGTGACTAATAAGGCGCGTTCTAAACCGCGTGAAACCATTTTAGAATGGTAAGCCATTTCATCGATGGTGACCGGGACGGTGCTTGATTGACCTTGTACGACCATGCCCAGTGAATCACCAACGAGCACCATTTCAACACCGGCTTGATCAAGAATGTGTGCGAAACTGGCGTCGTAAGCTGTCAGGCTGGCAATTTTTTCGCCACGCGTTTTCATGGCAGATAATTCAGTATTGGTGATTTTTTTTGAAGTTGAATGTTGGCTCATGCTGATCTTAAAAAATAAGCGTTATAAAAGGGGTAACGGATTCAAATAATGACGGCCTGCACGGGTAGAGCAAATGTGTTTGAGCAATTGTTCATAATCATCATCGTTATCAACAGGGTTGATGTCACTTGCATTAACAATAAGTAAAGGCCCTGCATCATAGCGGTGAAAAAAATCAGTGTAGGCTTCTGATAATTTTTGTAGATATTCCCCGCTGATATTTTTTTCGTGTTTAATACCGCGCTTTCTAATCCGAGATTGTAATGTTTCCACGGGGGCTTGCAAGTAAACAACTAAATCAGCTTTTGTTGTTTGGATAGCCAGGGATTGATACATTTGGTCGTAAAGCTTAAATTCTTCGTCCGTTAAGGTCAGTTTGGCAAATAAACGGTCTTTTTCAAGCATGAAGTCCGCAACGATTCCGGTTGAAAAAAGGTCTTTCTGGCTTAATTCATTCCATTGTTTGGCACGTTCGGTTAAAAAGTGCAGTTGAACGGGTAAAGCAGATTGATTTTTTTTAGTATAAAAATGTTCTAAAAAGGGGTTTTCATCGGCTTTTTCTTTAACGACATCACAGGAAAAACTCTTGGCTAATCTTTTAGCCAAGCTGCTTTTTCCAACGCCAATGGGGCCTTCTACCACGATGAACTTGGGGGGTTGAGACGTTTCTAAAATGTGTTTTTCCAAAATTATTTTTATGTATTAGTGAGATGAGAACTTTGCACGATACCGTTATATGTTTCAAGCATTCATCGGTTAAATTTAATTAGCGAACTACCTTGGGCGGCTCGTCTTCAAGGCGCTCTAACAGTGTTTGTATAGCGCCAAAAGTCGGGATGTTGAGGTTTTTATCAATTTCAAATAAGGGGTATAGAACAAAAGATCTGAAAGGCAAGCCCGGGTGGGGTAGAGTCAGCGTCGGGTCCTGTGAGACAAGGGTGTCGTAAAGTAATATATCTAAATCCAGTGTTCTAGCACCCCATCTGCCCTTATCTCTTGTTCTACCTTGTTGGTTTTCTAAACATTGTAAGGTGCCCAGTAGTTCATAGGGTGAGAGAGAGGTTTTAATTTTAACGACGGCATTGATGTAGTTTGGTTGATCTTGCGGCCCCATGGGCGGCGTTTCGTACAAACTGGAACACTGTTCGAGAGAGCAGCAGTCTAAATGCTGAATCTTGTCTATGGCTCTGCGCACTTGTTGCGGGGGATCAGATAGATTGCTACCAAGACCAATAAAAGCAGAAACAGAAGAGGGCATTTTAGTTATTGGAAGTTATTGGTTTAGGTTTTTTCTTTCGAGGTTTTCTTTTGTTTTTGAATTGCGTTGGGCGCGTCATCAATTTTTGCTCGGCCGGTTCCAATGTTTGAATATGTGTCCACCAATCGGCTGTTTTTTCATCTATTTCACCGTGTTGGGCTCGTAACAGCATAAAATCGTAGGCTGCTCGAAAACGTGGGTGTTCCATAAAACGTAAACAACGTATACCCACTTGTTTGTGAAAACGCGGTTGCAGTGCCCAAACTTCGCGCATGGGGGTTGTCATGCGTCGTGGAATAGCAAGACGGCTAATTTGGTGGGCAATAACTTCATTAGCAGCAGCATGAATGGCTTGTGTATCGCTATGAAAAGAAGACCGGTTCTGTTCTGTTAGCCGGCGTACAGGTTCCCACAATAAAGTGGCCAATAAAAAATAGGGTGTTACGTGCTGATTGTTTTTTAAACGCGCTTCAGTGTTTGTCATGGCTTGTTTAATGAACCTGAGCGGTGCATCGGAATCAGCGTTATTCAAGCAAAGTTCAGTTTGGGGAAACAACGCTTCAAATAAACCGTATTGTCGAAGTAATTCAAAAATTTGGGTTGCATGTGTATTTAAGAAAAGCTTTAGAACTTCGTCATATAAACGAGCAGCCGGAATGTCTTTTAACAACGGGGCCATTTTAGTAATGGGGGCCGCTGTATTGCTTTCAATTTGAAAATTTAATTTTGCTTGAAATCGTATGGCACGGATCAACCGAACAGGGTCTTCTTTAAATCGCGTAACAGGGTCGCCCATAAGCCTCAGTATGCGTTGTTGATGATCTTCTATGCCACCAACGTAGTCAATAACCGTTTTTTTCTTAGGATCCAGATAAAGTGCATTAACCGTAAAATCACGGCGCCAGGCATCTTCTTCTAAGGTGCCGTAGACGTTATCACGTAGTAATCGACCATCTTTATGGGCATGGCTGGCATTTTTATCGTGCTTAATATGCGGTCCTCGAAAGGTGGCCACCTCGATAATATGTCGTCCGAAATGGATGTGCGCCAGGCGGAAACGGCGCCCAATTAAGCGACAGTTTTTGAAAAGCGCTTGGATTTCTTCAGGCTCGGCATTGGTTGAGACGTCAAAGTCTTTTGGGTGCATGCCTAACAATAAGTCTCTAACACACCCTCCGACAAGATACGCTTCAAACCCCGCCTTTACCAAACGGTCAGTGATTGAAACGGCATGTTTATCGAGCTTTTCGGCAGATAGCCCCAACTCGCGTAACGGATAGGTTTTAGGTTTGTGTTGAACTGGCAAATTAGTCTGAGCGTCGTATTAAATTTAAGATTGTCTATAAGAGCACTCATATTGTAACGTATATTTGGACAAGATTATGTTGGGGGTCATCAGGGGTAGGTTAAAAGGTGCTGTATGCCGGGTTGAAAGTAATTTTTGGATTGGCTTGCTGTTAAACAGTGAAAGTTAAACTGAACGGGTTTTAATGGATTGACGATTAACACGACCCGTTCGCAATCTGTCATGCTATACCGTGTTTATTGCAACGAGAAAGTGCCGTGAAAAAATTATTGTCCTCTGCCTGGGTTCTTTTAATATTGGTTGTGATTATTTGGGGATCAAATTGGCCCATCATGAAAATTGGCCTCAAATCGATTGATCCGCTATGGTTTACAGTTGCAAGGTTAGGCATTGCTTTGGTAGCGATATCTATATTGTTGTTATTTTTAGGGCGCCTAAAAAGGCCTCATCAGCAAGATGTCCCTATTGTCGTGGGGATTGGTGTCATGCAGTCGGCTCTCTTTGTGACGTTAATTAATGTTGGTTTAACGGAGGTGAATGCGGGTCGGGCAGCTTTGCTGGCCTATACAACCCCGCTTTGGGTTACTCCCGGAGCGTACTTTTTTTTGAAAGAGCCCATGTCTCGAATGAAAATGTTAGGAGCGGCTCTGGGTGTATGTGGGCTGCTGGTGTTATTTAACCCCTTTAGTTTCGATTGGAATGATGCATCCGTAGTAAAGGGAAATGCGATATTACTCATTGCGGCAATGATTTGGGCGTTATCCATTTTACATATTAGAAAACACCAATGGAAAGGCAGCGTATTAGAATTAACGCCATGGCAGATTTTATTGGCCTTGTTGATCATTGTGCCTTACGCCTGGTTTTCTAATACACGGCCTGTTATTTGGAGTACAGAACTGGTGTTGATTTTGTTATATAACGGTGTAATGGCAACAGCGTTGGCGCAATGGGCTTCAATGCGAGTGACTCAAATTTTACCAGCCATGACGGTTTCATTAGGGTTTTTAATGGTTCCCTTGATGGGTCTATTATCTTCGACTCTCTGGTTAAAAGAATCGTTTACAGCAACGTTAGGTGTGGGGGCAACTCTTATTATTGGCGGTTTGGTATTGCAAACGAATTTGAGAAAACCCTCCGTAAATTGATGAGTGATAAGTTGTGGACTGTGATTATATTATCAGAGCGTTAAAAGGCATGGATAACTTTTTTTGCTCAGTTGTCACGCATTGATAAACTTGAAACGATGTTAATAAAGGGTACGATTAAATTGAGAAGCGAAGGAGCAGTTGATTGGTTTATCTGAAACAATGAGTAATCTATGGAAAATATAAAACAGTGGTTTAATCGAGTGCTAACCAACCCGGAAGCTTTGGCGCTTTTGGGGACTTTATTGGTTGTTTTTTTAGCGATTTTATGGGTTGGGGATGTGCTTTCCCCTGTGTTAGCAAGTATTGTGATTGCCTATTTATTAGAAGGTATGGTTGTTAAATTCCAATCTTTGGGGTTGACGAGAAAATTAGCGGTTATCGGTTCATTCAGCCTATTTATGGCGCTTTTATCTTATATGGTGTTTGGGCTTATTCCCTTGCTTTCAATTCAAACGGTTCAATTAGCTCAACAGTTGCCCACAATGTTGAATCAAGGTATTCACTTATTCATGGCGTTGCCAGAAAAATACCCGAATTTTATAACGGAAGCTCAAGTGAAAATGATTTTTGATCAAGTCAGCACGGAGGCGATTAGATTTGGACAAAATTTATTAACATTCTCGGCGGCTTCTGTCTTAAACATAGTTGCATTGATTGTTTACTTACTCTTGGTGCCTATGATGGTGTATTTTTTTCTTCAGGATAAGGAAGAAATCACGCGGTGGTTCGCCAATTTTCTTCCAACAGATAGGCGTTTGACCGTTGAAGTCTGGTCAACAGTGAATGGACAAATTGCCAACTATGTTCGTGGTAAAATTTGGGAAATCCTAATAGTCTGGGCGGCTTGTTTTATAGCGTTTAAGTTTTTAGGATTGAACTATGCCGTATTACTTAGCTTTTTAGTGGGATTATCAGTTCTTGTGCCATATGTAGGTGCAACGGTGGTGACTATTCCTGTGTTGCTGGTTGCTTATTTCCAATGGGGTTGGGGTAATGAATTCATTTATTTAACAAGCGTGTTTTTTGTCATTCAAGCTTTAGATGGGTATGTTCTTGTGCCGTTGCTGTTTTCCGAAGTGGTCAATATCCACCCGGTGGCAATCATCGTTGCTATTTTATTTTTTGGTGGAGTGTGGGGGTTCTGGGGAGTCTTTTTTGCCATTCCGTTGGCGACATTAGTGCAAGCAGTTTTAGTGGCGTGGCCAACTCGTTATAATGAAATAAACAGCCCAACCGAATAATTTTTTACAGGATATCCATGAAAGTTTTCCATTTTGTTTTTTGCGTTTCATTCTTTTTTATCACGACGGCGAATGCCTTTGAGTTATCAACGCTTTCTGATCGATTATTTGGTGATCATGCAACGGGAATAGAGGGGCAGTTGAAAGAGGCTAAGTTTGAGTTTGACGTGAGTTCTGCTTTGTTACGTCGCGAGTCCTTGAGGAAAGGGACGAACATTGTGGTTTCTAGAAACCGTAATTCTGTTTTGATTGCAGGCCAAGCAGCGACACAAGAACTGAAGGATGCGGTACTGGAGCTGGTTTTATCAGAAGCGCATTTGCAGTGGACACAAGGTGATGTAAACCATGTAGAACCTTCTAATGCGCAGGTGTGTGGTGAAAAAGCCTCTAAAATGGCAGCCAATGATCGGCGTCGATTTAATTTAAAAACCGCCGAGGAATGCAGCACAGTCAACCGTTTTTATAATGAGGTGAGGATTGCAGCTCCGCTCAGCGAAATTGAACGCAGTGGCGATGATCTGTTGCGTGCCACGATAGTTAATAAGTTATTACAGGCGGCTGTTATTGATAAAGCAGAGACGATAAAAGTTGTGGTCGCTGATCGATATGTGTATCTGTTGGGTGATCAGCTTAGCCAATCAACCGCGCAGCACGCTACGCAGTTTGTGACAGATCTTGCGGGTGTCAATAAAGTCGTCCCGCTATTTAGGTTTTAAGCGTTTAGAGGGCCTTTGCTGCGGCTAAGACCTCAAGCACATGCTCTTTCACTTTAACTTTGCGCCATTCTTTAATTAAAACCCCTTCAGCATTAATAAGAAACGTGCTGCGTTCAATACCCAGATGCTCTTTGCCATATAGTTTTTTAAGTTTGATCACGTCAAATAATTTACATAAAGACTCATCTGGGTCGCTGATTAATTCGAACGGAAAATTGTGCTTTGTTTTAAAGCCTGTGTGTACACGAACAGAGTCACGTGAGACGCCAAAAATCTCAGTATTTGCGGCTTTAAATTCATCGTAATAGTCTCGAAAATCTTGTCCTTCTTGTGTACAGCCCGGTGTGTTGTCTTTAGGGTAGAAATAGATAACGACGTTTTTACCTTTTAAGCTACTCAGCGTTAAAGCTTCATCTGCGGTGGTGGCACAAGAAAATTCAGGGACTGCTTGATTGAGTTCTACGCTATTCATTTGTAATGACCTTATAAAAAGTGATTAATTTTGGCAGTATTTTAGCAGACTGGTTTTTAGTTGCAGCATTGATGTATGTATAATATGCCCTTGATTTGGGCTGTGTTTAAAATAGCCATTACATTTTTGAAAATTGGATTTAGCTATGTTTCAAGGCAGTATTGTTGCACTCGTTACCCCCATGCATGAAGACGGTTCACTCGATGAGGTGAGTCTTCGAAAACTGCTTGAATTTCATATTCAGCAAGGAACTGATGCGCTGGTCGCAATGGGAACAACAGGTGAATCGGCTACATTGAATGAAAAAGAGCACTGCCAGTTTATTCGCAGAGTGGTCGATATTGTTGCAGGCCGTTTACCAGTGATAGCAGGAACAGGGGCAAATTCCACGACAGAAGCAATTGATTTAACACGCTGTGCAGCGCAGGCAGGTGCAGATGCTTGTTTATTAGTAACGCCATATTACAACAAGCCGACACAAGAAGGTTTGGTGCTGCATTTTAAGGCCATTGCTGAAGCGGTAGACATTCCGCAAATTTTATACAATGTACCGAGTCGAACGGCCTGTGATATGTTGCCTGAAACCGTAGCAAAATTAAAAAATATACCGAACATTATTGGTGTTAAAGACGCAACGGGGGACATGGCCGTCGGGAAGGCGTTGATCGAGTTAAGTGATGAAAACTTTGTAGTTTACTCTGGCGATGATGCAACATCATGCGAGTTGATTTTAATGGGTGCCAAAGGGTCTATTACTGTGACTGGTAACGTCGCACCAGCAAAAAATCATCAAATGTGCATGAAAGCATTAGCGGGTGATGCGGAAGGTGCTAAAGCGATTGATGCCACACTTCAGCCGTTGCACCGGGATTTATTTGTACAGTCGAGCCCTATTCCTGTGAAATGGGCTGTGAAAGAAATGGGCTTAATTGAAAAAGGCATCCGTTTGCCAATGACATGGTTGGCGACTGAATACGAAGAAGTGGTTAAAAAAGCAATGCTAGCAGCGGAATAAAATAAAAAATGATGAGAATGAATAAAGTGTTTAAATTAACATTACTGGTGATTTTAGTGGGCGCGGTATCGGCCTGTGGCCTGATGCCATCGGTTGATGGGGTTTTTGTTGATCAACGAGAAACGTATAAAAAAGCGCATGAGTTACCTCCCTTGGAGTTGCCTCCAGAATTAAAAGCAGGCGCCATTCAGGATGAATATGATGGTGGAACGAAAACAGCCACTGCCTATTCTTCAAATAATAAGGCTGTTGTTAAAACCACGCCCTTAAGCGAAGACTTGCCGCCTGTGGAACTGATCAAGCAAGGAGTCGATAGTCACCTGATGGTACGCGACAGTTTGCGCAATACATGGCGCAAAACGATCAGCGCTCTGGAAGAAAAAAATTACGATATTGAAGATAAAAATCGCCAAACAGGTTTAGTGTATCTGAATATTGCCAAAGATAAGGGGTCAAGCAGCATGTTGTCCAGTTTAGCTTTCTGGAAAAGTGCGGATACGGAGGTTTATCTTATTGAACTGAAACGGACTGACAGTGGCGTGACCCTACGTGTTCTTGATGAGGAGGAAACTCGCATAGAGAACGAGGTTTCAAAAACCTTATTATCTGACTTGTTGACCCCCTTAGCACAGTGAGGTTTGCTTCCCTGGGCAGTGGTAGCCGGGGGAACTCAACCCTTGTCCAGTTTAATGACACGGTCTTAATGGTTGATAACGGTTTCTCAATAAAAGAAACCGATAAACGATTAGAGCGTTTAGGGCTAGTAGGTAACGATATTACAGCCATTCTTGTAACGCATGAGCACAACGACCATGTGGGAGGCGTAGCCCGTTATGCGCGCCGTTACGATATTCCTGTTTGGGCGAGTCATGGCACAGGTGCAATGATAAAGGAGATTAAATCGTTGCAGTGTTTTAATAGCCACAAAACGTTTAACTTGGGCGGTTTTTTAATTGAGCCGGTCTTAGTTCCACATGATGCAAGAGAGCCCACTCAGTTTATATTCAAGGCCAATGATTTAAAATTTGGCGTGATGACTGATGTCGGTTCAATTACACAGCACATGGTTGATGTGTTAATGGATTGTGATGCCTTGCTCCTTGAATGCAATTATGACCGTGAGATGCTGTTGAATGGCGTTTATCCGGAGTCTTTAAAAAGGCGCGTGATGGGTGATTGGGGGCATTTAGATAACCGGCAAGCGATCGAGTTATTAGAACGTCTGAATGTGGACAATTTGCAATACTTGGTGCTGGCACATGTCAGCGAGAAGAATAACAGCCATGATCTCGTTTTAGATAGCGTGAGCAGGGCGATACAGTGTGATCGAGCCTGGTTAGATGTTATCGATCAAGAACAGGGACTGGCCTGGCGCAACTTAACAACAAACATTAAAAGTAACGAGACTCTCCATGCTTGAACTGATTGGCAGCACAGCCTTATCTGCTTTCCGTAAAAAACGTTTATTAAAAAAATTGACCCGTACGATTCCCCTCGTTAAAGAGATCAGTGCGGAATATATTCATTTCGCCGATGTGGAGGAAGCTTTAACCGACTCGGCACTGTCGACGTTAAAGCGTATTTTAACGTACGGCCCAAAAAGTGAAGGCATTCAGCATAAAGGCTACCGTCTATTGGTTGTGCCACGGGCAAACACTCTGTCACCGTGGTCGACTAAAGCCACGGACATTGCTCAGCACTGTGGATTGACTCAAATTAACCGCCTTGAGCGAGGGATTGCCTACTACGTTGAAGGTGAGCTGAGTAAGCAGCAATTAATCCAAGTGGCTGAACAATTACATGATCGTATGACAGAACGCGTGTTGTTTGAGAATGAAACACCCGATGACCTGTTTGTTCATGCTGAACCCGGACATCTGGAATCTGTTGATATTTTGGGCGCTGGGAAACACGCCTTAGAGGCGGCTAATCAAGCCATGGGCCTGGCCTTATCGTCAGATGAAATAGATTATCTGGTCGAAAATTTTACAAAACTCGGTCGAAACCCCAATGATATCGAATTGATGATGTTTGCTCAGGCAAACTCTGAGCATTGTCGACATAAAATTTTCAATGCTGATTGGCAAATAGATGGCGAGCAGCAAGAAGAAAGCCTGTTCGGCATGATCAAAAATACAGCAAAACACAGTCCTGAAGGGATTATTTCTAAATACAGTGACAATGCAGCGGTCGCAGAAGGGCATGATGCAGATGTAATGATCCGTGATCCAAAGAGCCGCTCTTATCAATTTGTGCAAGAACATGTGCCGTATTTGATGAAAGTTGAGACACATAACCATCCAACGGCGATTTCACCTTACCCGGGTGCAGCAACAGGTTCGGGTGGCGAAATTCGAGATGAAGGCGCCACGGGGCAAGGTTCCCGTACCAAGGCAGGGTTGACGGGTTTTACGGTGTCACATTTAAATATTCCTGATTATGCGCAACCGTGGGAACACTCCATTGGTAAACCCGACCGCATTGCCTCCGCCTTAGAGATTATGCTGGAAGGGCCGCTGGGTGGTGCGGCGTTTAATAATGAATTCGGTCGCCCAAACCTCACCGGGTATTTTCGTACCTTTGAACAGGCTGTACCAAAGACTGAGGGCCAGAGAGCAAGAGGCTATCACAAGCCAATCATGCTTGCTGGGGGGGTGGGTTCAGTACGCCCGATGCACGCATTAAAGCAAAAAATTGAACCGGGCTCACCGATTATTGTGTTGGGTGGCCCAGCAATGTTGATTGGTTTAGGCGGCGGTGCGGCTTCGTCTCAAACATCCAGTGAAGGATCAGAAGACCTTGATTTTGCCTCAGTTCAGCGTGAAAACCCTGAAATGCAACGGCGTTGCCAAGAGGTGATAGAGGCCTGTAATGCAATGGCCGAAGATACACCCATTTTATCAATTCATGATGTAGGGGCTGGTGGTTTGTCAAATGCAGTACCAGAGATTATCCATGATTGTGATTTGGGGGGGCGCTTTGAGTTGCGCGATATTTTATGTGCAGATAGCAGCCTGTCACCCATGCAAATTTGGTGTAATGAATCCCAAGAACGTTATGTCATAGCGCTAAAGGCGGATCGTTTAGAAGAGTTCAAGGAGCTGTGTGCCCGTGAACGTTGCTTGTATGCACACATTGGTGAAGCAACAGCGGAAGAACACTTAATATTAAACGATCGCTTATTTAACAATCAGCCCATTGATTTGCCGATGTCTCTATTATTTGGTAAGCCACCAAAAATGGAGCGTTCCGTAGAGCATGTAGAACGCAATGTGCCGCTGTTTAATGAAGCAGCGTTTAATTTAAAACAGGCAGCCTACGACGTTTTGCGTTTTCCCGCAGTGGCAGATAAGTCATTCCTTATTCATATTGGTGACCGTTCGGTGACAGGTTTGGTGGCACGAGACCAAATGGTCGGGCCTTGGCAAATTCCAGTCGCCGATGTTGCCGTCACCACCAGTGGCTTTAATCACTATACAGGCGAGGCGATGTCTTTGGGTGAGCGTACACCGTTGGCGCTGATTGACGGCCCTGCGTCTGGCAGAATGGCAATAGGCGAAGCCTTAACGAACCTTGCGGCATCCAATATCAAAGGGTTAAACGAGGTGTGTTTATCGGCTAATTGGATGGCCGCTTGTGGTGAAGCAGGTGAAGATGCATCTTTGTTTGATACAGTGCGGGCAGTGGGTATGGAACTGTGTCCGGCGCTGGGCTTGGCCATTCCCGTTGGCAAAGACTCCATGTCGATGAAAATGGCATGGAAAGAAGGAGCTGAAGCGAAAACGGTGAGTTCACCATTGTCATTGATTATTACGGCCTTTTCACCGGTTAAAGATGTACGCAAAACATTAACCCCAGAGCTTAAAACAGAGGTTGATAACAGCCTGATTTTGATTGATCTTGGGCAAGGAAAAAATCGGATGGGGGGCTCTGTGTTAGCTCAAACTCAACAAATGATGGGGGAGCAAGTACCGGATTTAGATGAGCCAGATGTATTCAAAAAATGCTTCGATACGATTCAAATGCTAAATGAACGAGGGCAACTCATGGCTTACCATGACCGCTCTGATGGCGGCTTGTGGGCAACACTGTGTGAAATGACATTTGCGGGTCGTTGCGGTGCGATAATTGATATAAAAGACGATGTGTTAAAGACCTTATTCAACGAAGAGCTAGGTGCAGTTATTCAAGTTAATGCAGCGGATGAAGTCGCTGTTCTTGAGACCTTTGAGTCTCAAGGGTTGGCCGCGTGTGTGTCAGTGATTGGGACAGCTTATCGTTTCCAACGTCTCATTGTGACCCATGCTGGAGAAACGGTGCTGGAAGAAACGCGGGCCGATTTGCAAAAAGCATGGTCTGAAACCAGCTATAAAATGCAGTCATTACGTGATAATCCGGATTGTGCGCAACAAGAGTTTGAGCGGATAGAAAATAATGAAGATGGCGGCTTGTTTGCGGCGCTCAGTTTTGATCCAAGAGAGAATATAGTAAAAGAGTTAATGAGCGCTAACTTGCGTCCAAAAGTTGCGATTTTACGCGAACAGGGTGTAAATGGTCATGTTGAAATGGCGGCCGCTTTTGATAAAGCAGGCTTTGAAGCCGTTGATATTCACATGAGCGAATTGATTTCCGGGCAAAAGGATTTATCAGATTTTGTCGGTCTGGCTGCTTGTGGCGGTTTTTCATACGGTGATGTCTTGGGCGCTGGAGAAGGTTGGGCAAAATCTATTTTATTTAATGAACAAGCCAGAGCAACATTCAGCGATTTCTTTAAGCGCGAAGATACCTTTGGTTTAGGTGTTTGTAATGGTTGTCAAATGTTGTCGAATTTACGTGAGCTGATTCCGGGCGCAGAAGCTTGGCCTCACTTCGTGCGTAATGAATCGGAGCAATTTGAAGCCCGGGTTGCGATGGTGGAAATTCAGCGATCTCCGTCGATTTTATTATCGGGCATGGAAGGTTCTCAATTGCCCGTTGCTGTGGCGCATGGTGAGGGGCGAGCCGAATATGCCAATGCGAATGAAAAGGGGCGAGTGGCCTTGCGATATATTGATCATCAAGGGAACGTCACAGAACAATTTCCATTTAACCCGAACGGTTCTGCTCAAGGTATTACCGGTTTAACAACGGAAGATGGGCGCTTTACTATTATGATGCCGCACCCAGAACGCTGCTTTAGAACGGTACAAAACAGTTGGTCTCCAGAAGAATGGGGTGAAGACGGTGCCTGGTTAAGAATGTTCAGAAATGCCAGGCAATGGGTGGGGTAAATCAACGGCCCATATATTGTTTAGGGCCTATTGATGATGAGCCGGCAGCGTAAAATTATCCATATTGATATGGATGCATTTTTTGCCTCAGTAGAACAGCGGGATCGACCAGAACTACGAGGTCATCCGGTGGTAGTGGGTGGTCAACCTGATCGTCGTGGTGTTGTCGCGGCTTGCAGTTATGAGGCACGCCAATTTGGCATTCATTCAGCGATGCCCTCTTCTAGAGCCTACCGGCTTTGTCCTAAAGCCGTTTTTGTTCCACCGAGAATCGATGTTTATCGTCAGGTGTCTGAAAAAATTCACGCTATTTTTTGGCGATATGGTTCAGACGTGGAGCCTTTATCCCTTGATGAAGCCTATATTGACGTGACTCATAGCGAGCAGTTAAAGGGCTCGGCAACGCGTATAGCGCAAGCCATAAAACAAGATATCCAAACGGAGACTAAGCTGACCGCTTCTGCAGGGGTTTCTTATAATAAATTTCTCGCTAAAATCGCCTCAGACATGGATAAGCCCGATGGTTTATATGTCATTACGCCAGAGCAAGGGCCGGATTTTGTAGCCAGATTACCGATTGGCCAGTTTTATGGTGTAGGCCCTGCGACCGAAGCTAAAATGCAAAAGCTGGGTATTACAAACGGTGAAGATTTACGGGCGTTGAATAAAACAGAAGTAAAGGCTTATTTCGGTAAGGTTGGCGAGCATTACTATCATATTTCACGAGGCATTGATCATCGACCGGTGCGGAGTACACGGGTTCGAAAATCGCTGGGTAAAGAAACAACCTTTAATGAGGATGTTCATGATACTCATGTATTAATGGAGCATATTAAGGATTTGGCGGAAAAGGTTTTTCAGCGTTTGGAGGATAAAGGACTATTGGCTAAAACGGTGACCTTAAAAGTGAAATATTCAGATTTTCAGCAAGTAACCCGTGCCATGAGCAGTGAGTTGATGATCAGCGAATTAAGCCGCATGCAAAGCATGTTGGCTGAGTTGCTGTTGCGTACTCAAGCAGCGGAAAAAGCCGTACGCTTAGTGGGTGTAACAGCCAGTGGGTTAGTTAATAAAGCCGATGCAGATACAAAAAAACAGTTGGAAATTAATTTGGATATTAACGGATAAAGCATGACGAAATGCTCGGCTTAAAGCTCTTTTAATCGTTTTTGGTATTCCTCTTCCGTGATCTCGCCTTTTTCCAGTCGAGTCTTCAACGATTTTAGAATCACTTCCCTGGGTGCGGGGCTTTTCTTCCCCCTACTTTTAGCCCAGCTGACGCCCAACATAATGCCACCCATCGCACTTGCCCAAAAAGCCAGCATGGCCCATAAACCAAAATCGTCAGAATCCATCGTTATTAATCATCATTAAATACATGAATCAAAGCGCCTAATCGGCAAGAGTGATTTGATTTTTGCCATGAGCCTTTGACTGATACATTGCTTTGTCAGTTCGGTGAATAAAACGTTCTTGCCCCTCTTGAGATTGATAGCTTGCAAGACCAGCACTGGCGGTGATATGGACGAATTGTCCACTTGTTGTTTTGAACTCAGTTTGTTCTAGTTGTTTAAGAATTTTATCCACAACAATGGCGGCTTGATGTGCGATAACAAATGGAAAAAGAACGATAAACTCTTCACCGCCGTATCGAAAGGCCATATCAACGTGGCGAATGTTGGTTTTGATGATGGTTGCAAATTGGCTAAGCACGATATTTCCAAATTGGTGTCCGTATGTATCATTGACCATTTTAAAGTCATCTAGATCGAGCATACAAGCTGTCAATGCCTGGCTGTAACGATTGCAACGATCAACTTCACTTGCAATGGTCGAGAAAAAATATCGGGCATTATAGAGCTGAGTTAAATCATCGAGTGTACTGAGCTCACGATACTTCTGTTGGCTGTTGATGAGCTCTTTTTCAGCTTGTTTTTGTTCGCTGATAATGGTTAAGGTTTCAACAGCTCCAAGGGTGTTACCCTTGCTATCCAATATAGGGCTTGCTGCAAAAGAGAGCCATTCACCGTTGCCAACGGTGGGAAAGAAATCTTCCGCCGAAAAGGCATTTTCAAGAATATTAGATTGGCGATATTTATGAGCAAAAAATTGCTTGATGACTTCGTTATCAGCCTCCTCGATAATAAGGTCGCATAACGTTGGCCTTGGGTTGGGATAGAAAGGTTTCCATTGATCTTTGCTGCCAACCATATCGCCGGCCAGAAAACCGGTGATTTTTTCGAGAGCTTTGTTCCAATGTGTTATTTCATGTTGCGTATTAAGTGCAAAGGTGGGGATCGTGATGCTATCTAAAACATAAGAGGTGAGCACGGTGTTTAGCCCTGCTGGAAAGCCTGATTGTGACTGTTTACTCATCGTTCGGTATTGAAATCATCGTTTTTGATTATGCGCTGATGATTTAAAGAATCAAGAGAAAATGATTATTTATGATAAATGGCAATGTTTAAATTTTTTGCCACTTCCACACCAGCAAGGGCCGTTTCTTTTTAATTGGTATTCAGCATTTTTTATACTGGCGTTGCCATCCAGATAAAACCATTGACCGTTTTCTTGAATAAAACGAGACGTTTCATGCAGTACAAAAAATTGATCATGATCGTTAAACAAAGCAGAAAATTTTACTTGCCCATGTCGGTCTTTTTTGTCTCCTTGCGCTGTTTGGTGAATGGTTAATTTCACCCAGTGGGTTTTATTATTGCTTTTTTCTAAGTGATTTAATTCGTTGGCTTCATGCAGGCTGGGGTGATGGGTGTCAACCAAATACGGGTATTTTTTAAGGCAAAAAGCACTGAAACGAGAGCGCATCAGTTGCTCGGCTGTATCGGGCTTTTGGGTTTTCTTAATAAAAGGTTCGCAGCAATTTGTATAGGGTTTGTCTGAACCACAGGGGCAAAAAACGTTATTCATAGCTGATGCTGATAATGATAAAGGTCTGATGGCTGGCCGGGGTATTAACAGTCACCTCATCACCCAGTTGTTTTTTAAATAAAGCCTTTGCAACAGGTGAGTCCATGCTGATGTAATGTGCCTGATGGTCTATTTCATCAGGGCCAACAATACGATAGGTTATTTCATTCCCGTCTTCGTCTTCAAGCGTAATAAGGGCAGAGAAAAAAACCTGATCTTTGAGGTGAGGTTTTTCTGACACCACCGTTAAATCGGGTAAACGTTTTTGCAAATATCGGATCCGGTAGTCAAGTTCACGCAGTTCTTTTTTACGATAAATATATTCGGCATTTTCAGAACGATCACCTTCTGCCGCTGCCGCCGATAAAGCGGTAACGACTTTTCGTCGTTTAAGCCATAAGGTTTTCTCTTCAGCTTGTAAATGTTCGAAACCTTCTTGAGTAATATAGGGCGATTTTTTGTCAGCGGGTGGACGGTAACGACTCATAGGGTAATATATGTCTAATTTTTACTAAATAGAATTATAAAACACTCGCATGTTAAACATACCAAATAGAGAAGGCGAACGTCCAAAAACAACGAATACCAACCCACACGAGCAATTAACGCAAAACCCAAGCGCTGAATGTCATCAACTGTTTAAAGAAAAACTATTTTGTTTCGATGAGGTGAGCCGTCGCCCCAGTATGATTTCTGTACCAGGGGCTGAGGCGCTTTGGTTAAGTGAAGATAAACCTTGTAATTGCACGGATGGTTTTATGATTGGGCGAGAATTCGCTCATATTCATCCTGCTTATGATGGTAGTTTGCATATGGCTTTATCGGCTGAAGATTTTCAAACAGTGATAGAGAAGAATTGGGGAGAGCAGCACCCGTTGGCGGGCGGTGGGCTTATTCCCGAAACCATTGCCTTGATTTATGCGCCCAGAAATATCGAAGAAATGGATATTGTCATGCAAATAGTCAATGCATCATTAAAGAATGCAACAGCAACAAAAGGAGGCGAGTTATGAATGAAAAAGTGCTTGATATGGCGGCGATTATTGAAGAAAACCCGTTAGGTGTTTTTCAACGACTCGTGATGTTTTTTTGTGCGCTTATTATTATCTTTGATGGCTTTGATGTATTGGCTATTGCTTTTGCAGCACCCAATTTAAGTGAAGAGCTCAATATTCCTAAGAGTGAACTTGGTTATGTTTTCTCAGCAGGGTTATTCGGAATGATGTTGGGCGCACTGATTATGGGACCGGTTGGTGATAAATTGGGCCGCCGTTCGGCCGTTATATTGAGTGTATTTACCTTTGGTTTATGCACCTTGCTGACGGGGTTTATTGATCACTATAACGACCTTGTGTTACTTCGTTTTTTAACAGGCTTGGGCTTGGGCGGTGCTTTGCCAAATGCGATGGCCTTGATGACAGAATATGTATCAACACGGCATAGAAATATTGCCATCGCCGTGATTTTTCTTGGTATGCCGATTGGCGGCATTTCAGGCGGCTTGGTTGCATCGGAAATCATCCCTGTTTATGGGTGGGAGTCTTTGTTTTATGTGGGTGGTATTATGCCCCTGTTGTTAGTCCCGGTATTGATGTTTGCCCTGCCAGAATCTCCTCGTTTCCTTATAGAGCATGATGATGACAATGATGCGGTGCTTTGCCGCATTGCAAAAAAGATAGAACGACGCTTCGATGTAGAACCCGATAGTAAATTCCAACACCATGCTGTAGAAAAGCATTTTCCTGTTAAAGCACTTTTTATGGACGGTCGACAGACGGATACTTTGCTGATTTGGCTGGTTTTCTTTTTTAATTTAATGGTGGCTTACTTTTTATATAGTTGGGTACCGACCTTGCTCGTTGAAGCAGGGTATCAGTTAGACGATGCAACAAAGACCGTTGTCGTCCTGAATGTTGGCGGTGCAGTAGCCCCTTTCATACTGGCGAGGCTAATAGCGCATTGGGGGTCCAAAATAGTATTAACCATTTGCTTTATCTTAGGAGCTATCAGCATGATGGCTGTCGGTCAGTTTGGCTCATCCATAAACATGGTGATGATTTTGTCATTCTTTGCCGGTTTTTTTATTGTAGGTGGCCAAGTCAGCTTAAATGCGTTAAGTAGTTATATGTACCCAACACATATACGTTCCACCGGGGTGGGTTGGGCGTTAGGAATTGGGCGAGTCGGTTCAATTGTTGGGCCGTTGCTGGCGGGTGCTTTGGTGGCTGCAGCCCTTGGTTTGAATATTAATTTTATCGTTTTTGGTGGGTTTTGTTTGATAACTTCAGCGGCTGTGTTTTTTATAAAAAATCACGAAAAACCGACTAAACCTTGAAAAAAATAACCAACAGCCTCATTTATTAATTGTGATTAATAATGCAGGAGAAAGATGATGACATTAGTAAAATATGAGCCTTGGCAACTATTGAAACAGTTTAATCATGATGTGAATCAGCGTTTTTTGGATGAGCATGAAGACAGCGCTTCTTCCATTGCGACTTGGACGCCTGCCGTAGATATTAAAGAAGAAGATGACCGCTTTGTTGTCCATGCTGATATACCCGGGGTTAAACCCGAGGATATTGAGGTGAGCATGAAAGACGGTGTACTCACCGTAAAAGGTGAGCGGACACAAGAGTCTAAAGAAGAGAAAGATGGTTACAGGCGTGTTGAACGCATGAGTGGCAGTTTTTTCCGTCGTTTTGTTTTGCCCGATATCACGGACACCGATAACATCACAGCGAATTATGATAAAGGTGTCTTAGAGCTGGTTGTGGCTAAAAAGCCTGTACAGCAGGCAAAACGAATTAAGGTTAAGAGTAACGATAGTTAATTTAGGTTGTCTGAAACCGAGCGGGGCGAAAGCCCCGTTTTTTTTGTTGTAAGTATTTTGTGAGTTAACAGGTCTAGTAAGTACCCATTCAGTAACACGGTGAGAAGACATGCTTATAAAATCAGCGTCACTGATTAAAGAAAATGAAGTGACACCGAAAAAGGACTACGACAAGAGTCGTTCGATAATTTCTGCGTCACGTCGGCAATTTCTGGCTCAAGGTTCAGCATTGGTGCTGGCAACCAGTTTTTCCCCAAATACATTGTGGGCAGGAAATAAAATTGAACATTATAAAAAAAGCAACTCTCCAATTAAAAATGAGTTAACACCTTATGAGCTGGTGACCAGCTACAATAATTTTTATGAATTTGGCACGGGCAAAGGGGATCCTGCAGCTCATGCGCATCGCCTAAAAACAAGGCCATGGAGTGTAACGGTAGACGGCGAAGTGGGTAAACCAGGCGTGTATGATTTAGAAGATATACTCAAACGCCAACAACTAGAAGAACGTATTTATCGTTTACGTTGCGTCGAGGCGTGGTCGATGGTTGTGCCATGGATAGGTTTTTCATTAGCAGAACTGATTAAGCAAATGGAGCCTACATCGAAAGCGAACTATGTGGAATTCACGACGCTTTATGATCCAGAGCAAATGCCTGGGCAAAAACGGCGCACATTGAAATGGCCCTATGTTGAAGGGTTGAGAATGGATGAAGCGATGCACCCTTTAACCTTAATGGCAACCGGGCTGTACGGTGAAGAAATGCCTAATCAAAATGGCGCTCCGTTGAGGTTAATTGTGCCGTGGAAGTACGGTTTTAAAAGCATTAAATCCATTGTAAAGATACGATTAGTAGAGCATCAACCAACAACATCATGGAATGAATCGGCTCGCCATGAGTACGGGTTTTATGCCAATGTTAATCCACACGTTTCTCATCCTCGGTGGAGCCAAAGTCGTGAGAGGGTGATTGGCGCGCCCTTGTTCACACCTAAAAGAAAAACGGAAATGTTTAATGGGTATGGTGAACAGGTGGCGAGTTTGTATAAGGGGATGAATCTAAAGCGTTTTTTCTAAAGCAAGGTCTTCATTTTGGCAAAAAAAAGGCTAATCAAGCAGCAACTTGTCGTATTGAAAACGTTTGTGTTTATTGCATGTTTAATGCCTTTTATGTTTATTATCTGGGAGACGGTGTTTAATCAGTTAGGCGCAGACCCTATTCAAACATTGCACTTTAGGACGGGTGACTGGGCGCTACGATTTTTGTTTATCACATTGAGCATGACGCTTTTGCAGCGTTTTTTCCATTCACCCATACCCATGCGTTTTCGTCGTATGCTGGGCCTGTTCGCGTTCTTTTATGCAAGTTTGCATGTCTTGGTTTGGCTGGTGTTGGATCAATCATTAAGTATGGAAAATATGATAAAAGATGTGCCTCAAAGCCCCTACATTATGGTGGGTTTGTTAGCCTACTTTATGCTCATTCCATTAGCCGTAACATCTACATCGGGAATGATGCGCCTTTTAGGGCACTCATGGTTCACGTTGCATAAAATGATATATCCAGTGGCCCTGTTAGGTGTGCTTCATTTCTTTTGGTTAACGAAGTTAGATTATTCAGAGCCCTTCATTTACTTGGCTATCCTGCTTGTTTTATTAGCCTTCAGGGTCGCTTTGACCAGGCGAGGGTCTAGCGTAAAACAACGGGTATAAGTAGACACCGTATATCGATTGTATGGCTTAAAATGCGTTTGAAAAAAGATAGATGGAGCCAATGAGCGGATTCGAACCGCTGACCTACTCATTACGAATGAGCCGCTCTACCAACTGAGCTACATCGGCTAAAAGGGCGAGAAAGTATAGGGAATTATTAAAAAATCGACAAGTTGTTTATTCGTTACCGATTTTAATAATCACGTCGACACAGTGAATTTTTGTTCCGGTTGGAAGTGTTGGTAGATTGTTGATATTGATGTCATGCTTGTCAACATCAGTTAACGTGCAGGTGTCGGTATTATAAAAGTGATGATGGTGTTCTGTGTTGGTGTCGTAAAAGACTTTGTTTGGGTCAATAATCACTTCGCGTAACAGCCCTTTTTTTGCAAATAACCCAAGTGTGTTATAAACGGTGGCCTTGGAAACAGGCCGTTGGCCTTGTTTAATGGTTGATAAGATTTGATCGGCACAGACGTGTTGCTGTTTTTTGAAGAGAAAATTAGCGATTTCAACACGCTGTTGAGTCGGCGTAATACCATGTTCTCTGAGTAAATGTTTAACAGGTCGTTTGTTGGTTTTTTTAATCATCAGCGTTGCCTTTATCTTGTGATAGCAGTATAGCACAGGCATTTTGGCAAAAAATTAGCGTTTTATTTCGTAGGGCTTGGGGTCAATTTTGGTATTTTTATTCAGTAAAAGATCGACCATCAATTCCGCACTGGCAGGCGCAGTGACAATGCCATTTCTGTAATGTCCGGCGTTAAGGCTGAGGTTTTTATAGGGTTCGACTCGGCAAATATAAGGAATGCTATCGGGTGAAGCAGGTCTTAATCCCGCCCAATGGGCATCCGGTTCGACATGGGATAACGCAGGGTAGAGTTGTTGGGCAAACTCTTTAAGTGCCTTAAAGGCTGATTGAGTTGTACTGGCATCAAAGCCAGTCTGTTCACGGGTACTGCCCACCACCATTCGCCCATCTTTGCGGGGGATGATATAGCGATTGCCATCCATGACCATTGATTTGTTGGCGATAGCGGTGGGTGGAAAACAGATCATTTGACCTTTTACAGGGGTAATGTTCGGTTTTTCAGCCAGTTCAGGCAGTAAATTAGGGCTCCATGCGCCACTACAAACAATGTATTCTCCAGCATTAAGCGTTGTCTCTTCTAATTGAACAGAGGTGATGGCTTGGTTGTTAATGTTGAGCTTTTGGGCTTCTTGATCGTTGTAAAATGTGACACCGTTGTTGGCTAAAAATTGGTTTAGCGCCGCTAATAATTTATGGGGCCGTATGGTGGCCACATCAGGGCGATAGATAGCGGATTTTTTTTGCGGTGTTAAATGGTTAAACTGTGTTTTAAGTTCTTCAGTAGTCAATACCTTAATGGGTGAATGATGTTGTTCGCACCACTCGATAGCCTGCGTCATTTCATTGTCATGCAGAACGAGCATGCCTGATGGCAACCACTCGGGATCTATGCCTGTTTCATCACGAAGCTCGATCGATAATTGTTGATAGATAGATTGACTGATGGAGCTAATGGCGTTGACAGGTTCGGAGTAATACCAGGGACGCATAGGAGATAAAATCCCACCGGCTGCCCAGGTCGCCTGTTTGCCAGGGCTGTTTTTTTCAATAACAGCAATGTTAGCACCTGTTTTTTGTAGTTCTTTAGCGGTTAATAAACCAATAAGACCACCGCCAATAATAAGAAAATCAAACATAAAAAGTAGGGTTTAAAAAAGGCTTATTATAGCGTAGTCTAACTCGGTATTTGCTGACCCTAATCAGCTTTGAACCATGAAAAAGAAGGATGATTGATGCATAAAACCGTGTACCCTGAAATAAAACCATTCGCCACGTATTGGCTTGATATGAGTGATGGACATGAGGTGTATGTTGAACAAGTGGGTAATCCAAACGGTGTACCTGTTATCTTTTTACACGGTGGTCCGGGTTCAAGTTGTAAAGATCATCACCGTTGCTTTTTTAATCCGGATAAATACCACATTATTTTAATGGATCAGCGAGGTGCGGGTCGTTCCCGTCCATTAGGCCGTTTGAAGCATAATACAACGAACCACATTTTGCTCGATATGGAAGCCATTCGTAAAAAATTGAGTATTGAAAAGTGGTTATTGTTTGGTGGTTCATGGGGAGCAACATTAGCCTTGATATATGCCCAACAATACACATCGAATGTGTTGGGTCTGATTTTGCGGGGAACTTTTTTGGCACGTTCAAAAGACGCGGATTGGTTTTTTAAAGAAGGTGCGAATCGGTTGTACCCTGAAGCTTGGTATCGTTTTACTGAATTCATCTCAAAAAATGAGCGCAAGGAGGTGCTGAAAGCCTACTATCACCGACTCAATATTGATGATGCTGACGTTCAACAAGACACAACACGTGAATGGGATGCATGGGGTGGTGCAGTGGTTCTCGGGGAAGAGTTTAATGCGGAAGAACTGGAAGGTGAAGTGCCTGAAACAGCGATTGCCCAAGCGCGTATTGAAACGCATTACGCCATGAATGATTATTTTATTCGTGAAAATCAAATTTTGGAGAATGCCATTCGTATACAGGACTTACCGTGTACGATTATTCATGGACAAAAAGATTATATGTGCCCGATTGAATCTTCATTTACTTTGGCGAAAGCATTACCTAACGCTAAATTTATACCTTTGCCAAATTCAACGCATTTAGCACACGGGGAAGAAATGATTGATGCTTTGGTCTCTGCGACAGATGCATTTAAGCCTTCAAGATCAAATGGATAAACTGTCCTTAAAGGGGGTTATTTAAAGGGCTTGGAATTTTTGCTATTGCGAAAAACAAGTGGTTTTTCACTGGGTTGTTTGTTGTTAAGGTTTGCGAGGTCAACGGCCTCAGTCACAAGGTTGTGTTGTGGGGATAAGTGACAAACAGGGTCGGTATTGGTTGCATCACCGGTTAACAAAAAGGCTTGGCAATGACAGCCGCCAAAGTCTTTATCCTTCTCTTCGCAACTGCGGCAAGGTTCTTTCATCCAGCCATCACCACGAAAATAGTTGAATGCTTTTGATTCATTCCATATGTTATGTACGGAGTGGTCTTTTACATTGGGGCAATCAAAATTAGGTAACTGTCGGGCAGAGTGACACGGCAGTGCCAAACCATCAGGGGCAATCGTCAGGAAAGTTGTTCCCCAACCGTTCATACAGGCTTTCGGGCGTCCTTCATAATAATCAGGCACCACATAATAGATTTTCATTTTACCTTTTTGTGAGGCTTGGTATTGATTAGCAATAAGTTCGGCATCGTTTAATTGTTGCTGAGTGGGCATCAGTTGATCACGGTTGTGATGCGCCCAGCCGTAGTATTGTGTGTTGGCCAGTTCGACAAAATCTGCCTCGAGTTCAATGGCCATTTCCAAAATGTCTTTCATTTGATGAATGTTTGCGCGGTGAAGTACCACGCAAAGCACCATCGGGTAACCGTGTTTTTTTACCAGTTTGGCCACGGTTTTTTTCTGTTCAAAGCTTTCTGTGCCAGCAATGTAGTCATTTAATTCCTGTGAGCTGGCTTGTAGGCTGATTTGAATATGATCCAGGCCTGCTTTTTTTAGTGCAATAATTTTAGCCTCATCGATGCTGTATCCTGAGGTGATGAGGTTGCTGTAATAGCCCAGTTGATGTGCATATTGAACCAGTTCAATTAAGTCGCTTCTTAGCAGTGGCTCGCCGCCGGAAAAACCGAGTTGTACGGCACCCATTTCACGTGACTGTTTGAGGACGCGTTTCCAGTCTTCAGTAGAGAGTTCATCGTTGATATGGGCGTAATTGAGTGGGTTAGAACAGTACGGACACTGCAAAGGGCAAGCGTAGGTTAGCTCTGCTAATAACCAGCGTGGCGGGCTAGGTGCTTTGAGTGATCCAGCCATTATCGAGTGCGACGGTTAAGAAGTTTTTGATGTCATTTTCCAAGCCGGTGGTGTTGAATTTTTTTTCTAATGCAACCACGATACGGGCCAGTGTGTTGGTGCCATCGCATAATTGTAAAATTTCTGCAGAGCTCTGGTTTAACTCAATTAATCCTTCGGGGTAGAGCAGGACAAACATATTCTGAGCTGCTTCCCACTGTAGTCGATAAGCAGGGGAAAGTTGGAGGGTGTTATGAGTTTGAAGGCTCATGAATCAACGGTACAGTAAGGGGGCATGTGATGCACGTATGCCATGTGCATAGCGTCAGCCATTGTCCAAAGAATATCGAGTTTAAATTTTAAAATACGAATCATTTTTTCTTGCTGCTCGCGCGTTTTATAATGCTCCAGCGTGATACGTAAACCATGTTCTACATCACGACGTGCTTCCGACAGACGTTTTTGAAAATACGTTAAGCCGTTTAAATCAATCCACGGATAATGTTCAGGCCAGTTATCTAACCGTTGTTGGTGAATTTTAGGCGCAAATAGCTCCGTTAACGAGGAGCTTGCCGCTTCTTGCCATGTAACGCGTCGTGCAAAATTAACGTACGCGTCTACCGCAAAGCGCACGCCGGGTAATACGTGTTCTTCAGACAAGACTTCTTTGCGGGTTAAACCTACCGCTTCTCCGAGCTGTAGCCAGGCTTCGATACCACCGATTTCCCCGGGTGCGCCATCGTGGTCAAGAATGCGTTGAACCCACTGAGCGCGTGTGTCGCGGTCGGGGCAGTTGGCCATAATCGCAGCATCTTTTAAGGGGATATTAACTTGATAATAAAAGCGATTTGCCACCCAGCCACGAATTTGTTCTTTGTTGAGAGCGCCTTCGTGCATCATCACATGATACGGGTGATGAATGTGGTAAAAGCGCTCCATATCGCGAATGCGTTGTTCAAATTCTTCTAAAGACCAGGGTGTTTGTTCTGTCATGGCTTAGAGTTCGATATTCATGTTGTCAAATGATACTTCAATGCCGTGTTGGGTCAGTATATCGCGTTCTTTAGAATTTTCATTGAGTATGGGATTGGTGTTATTGATGTGAATCAAGATTTTTCGAGGTTTTTTGAGGGTATCTAAAAACTCAATCATGCCGCCTTTACCGGATTGTGGTAAGTGACCAATTTTTCTAGCTGATAAAGGGCGGCCCACTGAAGCAAGCTCATCGTCTGTCCAGAAGGTACCGTCTACCAGTACACAATCAGCTTCGCACATGGCTTTTTCAACATGTGGCTCGATTTCACCCAGGCCTGGTGCGTAGAACATCGTTTTGCCCGTTGAACACTGGCGAATAACCATCCCAATATTGTCTCCTTCATGCGGGTCGTTACGGTGAGGTGAATAGGGCGGTGCCTTGCTTTTTAGCGGTAACGCCATAAATTCTAAATCATTAATATTGGGGATAGTAAAGGCATGACCATCCAGTGGAATAGCATGCTCATTCACACCACAAAAGTGTTCCAAAATGTTAAAAATTGGAAAACCGGTTGTTAGGTCTTGCTTTACCATCTCGGTACAATAAATGGTTAATGGGTCGCCTTCGCGTAAAATCAATAACCCTGTAGCGTGATCAATTTGAGAATCAAACATCACAATGGCTTCAATACCGGTGCCACGTACTTTATTTTTTGGGTGTATTTCAGGAAAGCTCTCTAATTGAGCGCGAACGTCAGGCGACGCGTTAAATAAAACCCAGTGCTCGCCATCCGATGAAACGGCAATGGATGACTGGTTGCGAGTAGAGGTTTTAATCGTTCCTGCGCGTACAGCTTTGCAATTAGGGCAGCTACAATTCCATTGTGGAAAGCCGCCGCCAGCACCTGAGCCTAAAACACGAATTTGCATAAATTTAATAAGAGGAGTCAGTTAGAGTTCTAATCGATTTTATGGTAAAAGTTAATTAAACGGGTATTGAAATTTTTTTTCGTAATAAAGAAAAAACCTAGTTAAATGAGTAAGCTAATTAAAATGCTGCGCTATCATTCAGATTCTAAGAATGACCGTTAGGCATACGATAGTATTCTATCGTATCGTCTGATATAGGGGGTCATTATTAATTGTTCGGCAAAATTACCCTTTATAGCAACACTGCTAGGAGTAGCGAGTAAATACCATTTCTAAAGATAAACGCTACAAAGTCGGAGAGTGATTGTTCTAACTTTACAATAAAGAATAAAGGCTTCATTAGGTTGCAGTTTTGTGCTGAAACCTGATCTTGTATGTCGATATGGGAGGGCAGGGTTTTAGTTAACTCGTTTTATATATTGAGAAATATCAGCTTGACGCCCCCCGAATAGGTTTTAACCCGTAAGTAGTTCCTTTAGTGTATTTTGTGCTAATAATCTTTGTTTTTACCTGAAGGGTAGGCCCTTTCTTTGTAAGCACAGAAGATAATTTTCCTGAAAGTATTTTAACTTTAAACATTAATATCGCTTGTTCTAGCGGCCTTTCTAAATTGAAGGGTTTATCCTTTATAGAGGGTAAGCTAAATGATTGGCCAAAATTGAATCGAGCAGTAATTTGTGATGGTTTAAATTGAAGAGAACCGTTGTCTGTTGGAAACCTTTTCGAGGTGCGTAATTTTTCATGTCTTAAATAAGCATTACATTGGGCTATACTAAAATTACTTTGAACCCATTTGACGTTTATTTTGTTCCATGTATCGGTGTGGTTTTGAGGTGATTCAGCTAAACATTTTGTCAGTTTATTTTTTATTTGTTGTCCACAAAAACTTGGGTCGCTTTGGTGTGCCATTACACAACTCATTAAGTCGTCGCTGTT
Organism: Cycloclasticus sp.; assembly: GCA_002700385.1. Classification (GTDB taxonomy): domain Bacteria; phylum Pseudomonadota; class Gammaproteobacteria; order Methylococcales; family Cycloclasticaceae; genus Cycloclasticus. The sequence goes on along the minus strand of PADC01000006.1, from coordinate 620,222 downwards.
AGTCTTAATTCGTTGCTGACAGCTCTGCATCTTAGGTAAAAGTGATTGTGATAGAGCCTTAGTTAGTTTGGATTGGTGAGGTCTAAGGTTTTTTTTGTCATCCAAAATCGCACAACCGTCAGCAGGGACTGCATGAGTAGTATTGCCAACTTTAGCAACCATTACAGACGCAGGTATGTAGATAATCTCTGGTAACTTATTACTTTGTTCTAACATCCAATTTTTAAAATGTATGAGAGTATTTTCAAGATCATCATTGGAAAATTGTTGAGCGGTCGGATGAAAAAAATGTCCACCCATGGGTGATAGTTCGGATTTTTCATAACGCCAACGTGATGATAGCATTGTCCACCAGCTGTTATTATCAAGCTGATCTGACGCTAATTTAACAGCCAAAAAATCAACCAAGACGCTATTTAAGGTAATGTCTACAGGGAACTTAAAATTATTAGTAATCTCGAGATCTTCTGATGCTAGATACAGCGTTTTTTTGTCAGGTTGAGTGTTTTTAGCAGATTGAATGATAGCGGAAACCGGTTTTCTAACTTGAGAAGGTGGTTTTTGTTGTGGTTGTGTTGTAAACGATGTTCGTTTTCGGGTATTGCCAGTGAGTTTCTTTAAGGTTTTGGTGGGGACTATTCTTGCCGGCTCCGAAATATGAGAAGGGGAGTTTATAGAGGGGGCTAATTCTATTTCGTAAATTAAAATGGAGTCTTTATTAATAACTCCATTAGCGCTGTCTCCAAAACCAAGATGAGGTGGTACAAAAACTTTAATTCTACCACCAGGTTTTAACAATAATACCGCTTCAGACATGCCTTTAATTAAGCCGTTGGTGGATATAGTTGAAGGTGTGCCTGTGGCGTATTTTTTTGCAATAACTCTCCCGTTTTCCAAAGTGCCTTTATAATAGATATTGACGATATCGCCAGGACTTGGTTGCCTACCATGCCCTTGCGTTAGCATAATGTATTGCAAACCACTAAGTGTAGTGACGACATTTGGGTTTTTAGCATTGTCAGCCATAAATTTATCTGCAATGGCTGAATGAGGCTGAAGAGCATAAGGGATATAAGTTGACTCTGGCGCTTCAAGCACTGTTTTAAATGTATTGCGTCTAATATTTGAAGGCTGATTTAGCTCTTTTTCATTATATTTAATAAGGTTGGCTTCGAATCTTTTAATTTCTGGGCTCCTACAAGAATAATGTTGGATCATTTCGTCAATACCCCGATAAAGATCCGCAATCTCTAGTCTCTTCATGCCGGCATTAATACCATTTGCCACAGCGTAAAGTACGCCTTGTTTTTCGCATAATCTGTCACAAAGTGGAATGAATTGAGGGTTTATCGTGTATTCTGATTTTAGTTGAGAGGCTGGAATTCTATAGCCATCTTCATAGACTATTTCAGGGTAATTATATGTAAATGTGCGTTTGATAGCGCCCGGGTCAAAGCAATCACTAGGTCGTCGTTCGCCTGAGCGAGCCAAATAATACATGCTGATTTCCTCTAAAACCGTCATGTCCTTTTTGGTTGTTGAAAATGTCGAACCAAGCATTGAGAGAAAGACACCCATTGCGGCATCATTTTGATTGCTTTTTTTTATTTTTGAAAGATAGTACCAAGCAACTTCATTTTGGGCGATAAAATCACCTGTATAGATAGTATCTAAATATCCACCTCCGGCTAATGCTTTGAAAGGATGCCCTTGCTTTTTTGCTTCACTTCGATTTTCAGCGGCCTGAGTGGCGATCAAATTTTTGTCTTGTTTTTGTTTGGCTAAAGCTTCAGCACTTAAGTAACGCCCTGTAAGTTGTCCTTTATAGCTGACAGCAATTTTGCCAGCCTGACTTTTTTTACGAATAACATAGGAAAACGTTAGTCTATCCCAGTATCTGCCATTATGTTTTTTCCAATCTTCTTTATTGTTAAATCGTAAATTTGCACTAGGACTAAAACCACTATAGTGAGGGCAATGGTTTGCAATAATAGGAGATATTACTTTGTTAAAAAAGCGGATGTAGTCTTGATTTGTGTTTCCTCCAAAGATTAATGTATCTCTTTTATCATTCTCCACATCATAAAGAATATTAAGTTCAATGTTATCGCTATACTTTGTGTTGCTAGTTGAGCACCAATATGGAGAAGAAGGATAAATAGCATATTTATCTTGTTCATAGAGAGGTGTTAAGTTATCTATTTGTGCACTGGCTGCAGCGGATAGCATTAGCATGAAAAGTAGAAAGAAACGATGTTGGATTTTCATTACAACTCCATTTGATGTTATCAATTTTACTATGACAAGGTAATAGTCATTCGAGATTTTTGCCAGTAACCATTGAGGTAATAATTTGATATTGCTTGCCGAGATTGATGCCGTTACTGTGAAGTGGCATATTTATACATATGTTTGAATGAATATTTAATCGGCTACTCGGATATCCTTTTTCTTCAGACGGGGTGCTAATTTTCCACTATTAACTTGATAGATGCAGAACTAAGTATCTAGTTTTTTATAATGCAAAATGCTTTAAATAACCGTAATGGTAAGCTGATTTAAAACAAATTTTGAATTACCTTGTGATAAACAAAAGTTAACGATTAGTTTAAGAGACATAGATAGAGATGTTTTTTATAAAGCTCATTCCTTTTTTTTGAACTTTTCTGTTCTTTAAGCTTGATTTAAAAATAGGTAATGGAATTAAAATCAATGGAAAAAAATATAGCAAATTTAAAAGTATTGATTGTAGAAGACGATGACCTACTTGCAAACCAAGTGAAACGAGAAGTAACTAGTTTAGGCTGGGAGTTTGTCATTGTAGGAACTGTTAGAGCTGCACGAGCACAGTTTGCCAAGGTTGCTTTTGACTTGGTTATTCTTGATCGTATGCTTGGCGATTCGGAAGATGGTTTGGCTTTAATAAGATGGTTCAATGAGCTAGAAACTAAAGCGCCAGGCATTTTAGTTGCTAGTCGTTTAGGCGCTACTCATGATCATATCTTAGCACTAGATCTAGGTGCCGATGACTATATAAATAAACCTTATGATCTTGAAGAACTTAATGCGCGTCTCCGTGCTGTAGCAAGAAGGGTGCGGGGTAAGCGTGTTCCAGAGTCAGTTGAGGTTTGGGAAGGTATGGAAATTCGTACGATAAATCGCACAGCTCTTTGGCATGGAGAAGCAATCTCTTTACGACCTCAATCTTTCGAAATTTTAAAAGTATTAGTCTCACTAAAAGGCGAATATATAAGCCGAGATGTTTTATGGCGATCAGTATGGGAAAGCTATAAGAGCTTGCCACCTCAAGAAACGGTGATTAACACAGCGCTAAGTAGACTTCGAGGGAATTTATCAGTACTCCCGGATGCGCCCTTAATTATTAATAATCGCTTAGGGTATCGCTTAACGCTTAAAAAAGCAGATAACCAGGAGTGATTAATATTTCAAAAAAACCTAAACGAATGTTTCGGGCAATTCACCTTTTATTAGTGACCTTGGTGTTACTAACAACGTTGATAACAGTTTTTAGTCTTAAAGTGTTGACGGATAATATTGTCAAAAGTGAGCTGCAAAAAAATACGGTTTCTCTCTCTCCTGATAAAAAAAAGTATTTTTACTATGAGCTTGAACAAGCGTATTTGCTTAAAAGTAAGGAAGTATTCTCTAATATTGCGACAACGATAGGAATTGTTGCGGGAGTACTAACATTACTTGTTCTTTTTGTTAATAGGCAATTTAGCCGCAGAGTTGAGCAAATGAATAAGGTGCTATCTAAGGTTCAAAGTGGAATGTTTAACAAAAGAATTGCGGAGAAAGAGATCAATAAAAAAGATGAGCTCGCTGAGTTAGCGCGGTATATAAATAGAGCGTTGGATGAAAATACGCGGCTGATGATGGGGCTTGAGGCAGTAAGTCAAATGGCTGCACACGAAATAAATAAAGAACTTAGTCACCTTCACGAGTTGGCTACTAAAAAAGATCAACTTGAAATGGCTGACTCAGCGAAAGCTCTTCTTATTCTATTACGAGAAATTTTAGAGCTTTCGAAGATTGAGTCTAGTACGGATAGTGTAATGCGTGAGGTGGACTTATGCGAAATAGCCTTAACAGCAGCAAAGCTATATCAAGATGCTTTCGATGATGCTCAACTGGAGCTCGTTAAGCCTGAAAATTCCGCGAAAATACTTGGGCAGGAGAATTTGTTAATCAATGCCATCACAAATCTACTTAATAATGCATTGAAGTATGCACCTGCTAACAGTCAAGTGGCTATTGACGTCTTTATAGATAATGGTAGGGCTGTAGTTGCTGTTTCAGACTCAGGGAGAGGTGCTGATTCAGATGATTTAAATACAATTTTACAACAAGCGCAACAAGGGAAAGTTGCCGGATATGGGTTTGGACTAAGGTTTGTGCAAGCTGTAGCTATTCGGCATGGAGCAAAATTACACATCGAAAATACGAGACCAGGGTTTAAAGTTTCTTTGCAGTTTCCATTGGTTCGGGTCAGTAGTTTGAGTTAATTCTTTGAAGAACTGCCGAAAAAAAACGCAATAATAATGAGATATGGGGGTAACGAGTCAATGAATATTTCTAGATTCACATGAAAGATCTGTTTGCAGTCATAAGCCTGATAAATAGTAAACAATGTATTAATCAGTCCGAAGATAAGAGTTTTTTATTTTAAGAAGTGTAGATATTAAGAGCTTTAAATTGCCTTGTTTGTGTCGGGTGGTTGCATTCATTTTTAAATAACCGAAATGGTTACTTGTAGTTAATCTACGTATTACATATTGTTAGTTCTAATAAATAACTGTATTCTTTTTTTCAGTTATGCTTTTAAAAACTTTTGAGTTACAAAAAGTTAATACAGTGAGTTTGTTTAGTTAAAAAGGATTTTATCTATGGTTACGTCTAATAAAGTATTTTATTTTTGCGTACAGCTTAATAAATGCTTGTTTTGTTTGTTATTTTCTCTCTTGTTTTCTGTGTCATCGGCTTTTGCCAACAATCCTACAAAAACTACTGACCAGCCGGTTAAGCAATGGGCTGATAGCGTAGTCCAAGTTCTTGCCTATAAAGGCGATCAATTATTGAATCAAGGTAGCGGAGTCGTCGTCACAACAGATGGCGTAGTGATAACGAGCGCGCATTTATTAGCGTATGCGGATCGAGTTGTTCTTCAAGGTGATGACAGTCTAAATAAAAGCGCAGCTATTATTTCCAAAAATGAGGTTACTGATTTAGCAATACTTCGCTCAAGTACTTTACAGCAGGAGCCTGTAAAAATTGCTTTAAACTCTGTATCAAATAATGATTCATTAGAAATTGCAGGCTACTGGAGCTTGTCAATAGAAAGGGCAAGAGGGTCGTTCTTTAGCTTTTCTAAGCGGCCTAAGTTTGTTGCTTCGGAGCTCCATAATAAAAGTTTCGCTAAGGCCCTTTTAAACGGGTCTGGTGCTATTGATGGGCGCTATAGTTTGATTGCTTCTATTGGTAGAGGAGGGTATGGCGCACCGGTAGTTAATCGGTGTGGTGAGTTGCTTGGAATCGTGAGCCCAAAGAGAGAGATGACTTTAAAGCAACTTTGGAAACCTCATCTGCCAACAGGTGTTGAGGTGATTGATATCAGCATACTCACTGCAGAATTATCGGCATCAAACATAGTAACAAAAGTTGCAGATAAGCCTTGTTTAAGTGCTATAGAGCAACAAGCACAGGCACAAATAAAACAACAGGCACAAATAAATAAGGCTAAGAAAAAAATAAAAGAGGCGGAAAAGCAAGTTGAGAAAGAAAAACAGGCCAGGAAAGAGGCGGAAAAAGGTCGTAGTGATATCACTGAGATTGTTTCTAATATAAACACAAAAGCAGAAAGTTTAGGCACAGAAAATATCGAAATAAAAGAAGATAATAAAATTCTTTTTTGGTCTGTTGTCGGCGCAATAGCCGTTGCCATTTTTATCATTTTATTGCTACTGATTAATAAGAAAAAAAGCTCACGGCTAGCAAAAGAAGAATTGAAAGCAGCAACAGCTAGCTTTGGCGACTGTCGGTTTGAGGGGGTTGATTCTTCAGGTGCACCGGTGGCTTTTATTGTTTTAGGAAAGGACTTAATGCAACGAAAAAAGGGTCTAGTTGTTGGCAGAAATCCTGATCTTTCCCAGGTAGTGATTGCAGATGACACTGTCAGTCGAGAACATGCTCGGTTATTTGTTAAAGACAACCGTTTAAATATTATCGACCTGGGCTCTACTGGTGGAACACAAGTAAATAAGCAACCGGTTGGGCCTGAGGGTTTAATTATTATCGCTGGAGATATAGTAGAGTTTGGTGAAGTGCGATGTACGTTGAGTATCTTAGGAGGTATTTAATGCGCTTGATTCCATTGATGTATGCTTTAAATCGCTGGCAATTAAAGCTAATAAGTCTAGTTATATTACTAATACCCATTTACGCATATCCTTCATATGCATTCGCGGAGAGTAAAGCTTTTACAACATCGATTGTTAAAGTGCATACAGTATCTTTTCGTAAAGGCAAAGTATCGGGCACAGGGCATGGAACTGGGTTTGTAATAAATAATGGTGGTTATGTTGTTACTAACAATCATGTGGTTCAGGGTGGAGCTTTATTTTCTGTCGTGCCAGATGGACAATCCCTTGGGTTGGAAAGCATTATAAAAAGGCCCAATGCTGAGGTTATTTGGAGCTCTTCTGATCTGGACTTAGCTATTTTATTGATTAAAAAAGATGCATTGAGATCATTGCAGTTATCACCAATTACGTTAACAAGCAATTTGCCAGAAAAAGGTAAAGCTGTTCGTGCTGTTGGGTTCCCTGGCGTTGCGGACTCAAAAACAATAAGAACCTCTGATATTGTTGCTGAATCAACATTTAGTTCTGGTGTGCTAGGGCGACTTATAGAAAATGGTGTTTGGAGGAAAGGAGGCGCGCCTTTAAGGCTAGTTCAGCATAGTGCATTTATAAATAAAGGAAATAGCGGTGGACCATTAATTGATGGTTGTCAGAGAGTGATAGGTATCAATACTCAGGGTGCATTTGATACTGTATATGATAATAAAGGCCGTAAAACGGGTGGAACTTTTGCGGCCGGTTTTTATTATGCAACCGATGTTCGTGAGTTGGTAAAAATTCTGAGTGGAAGGAATATAACTTACACGCTTGATGACGATGAGTGTCTAAGCTCTGACGAAAAGCTGAGCGGGGTAATTAAAGAAGGTTTTATTATAGCTGCAATAGGCTTTGTGATGATGAGTTTACTGGTGCTTTATGCAATGCGAAGCCCATCAGGCAAAAAAAAGGTTGCTCGTGTCATCGAAACATATTCTAGGTCTATACCTTCATCTAGTTCAAAAAAAGCTGAGGCTACTCAAAAAGCGAATAACTATAGTGCCGATGTATCAAAATCAAAAGCTAGTTTAATTCTTGATGGTTATGGTGATGATAATCGACGATATAGAATAGTAATTAATGTTGATGAGTTATACAAAGGTGAAGTTATTGTTGGCCGAGACCCTAGCAATAGGAAATATGCGATAGATGATGACAGTATATCAAGGCAACATTGTGTATTTTACGCCCAAGGAAATGATTTATTTATTCGAGATATGGAATCGACTAATGGTACATACGTAAACGGACGGCAGCTAACCGCTAAAGAAAGTGTCGCTCTCAATAATGGTGCGAATGTTAAATTGGGATCGGTTTCGTTTAAAGTGATAGCTGGTTAATGGGTTTTATATTTATTAATAAATGGAGAGTAATAAATGAAATTTAATAGATCGCTGTATCTCATTTTGTCGATAATCGTTGTACTCAGTGGTTGTGCGGGGATGACAGAAGAACAAAAGTCGAGCATAAGCAAAGTTGTTGGTGGTTTAGGTGGTGGTGTTCTTGCCGCCAAGCTTGCAGAGAATGTTGACAACCCTTTGGTTCGTGCAGCGATTGTTATGGCTGGGGCAGCAGCGGGGACCTATATTGGCGATCAATTTGCTAAGGTTTTGAGTTCAGAAGATCAAAAAAAGCTATTTGCAGCCCAGCAACAATCAGCAGCAAGTGGAAGACCGGTGGCTTTCTCAGGTGAGCAGGGCGTTACAGGGCAAGTTAGAGTCGTCGATAGTGTGCCAGAAACAAGGCAAGATAAAAATGTCAAAGTTAGGGTTTTAAAAGATAGAGTTGAAAAAACCCCTCCATTAAAGTTAGTCGGCGCAGCTTATAGCCCTAACTCTCGAATTAATGTGCGTAGTGGTCCGGGAACAGACTATAAAACCGTTGCTAAATTATCGGGAAATGAATCTGTACAAGTAATAGGCGAGGCGCTACCAGATAAAAAGTGGTTTTTAATTTCTCAGTTACCAGATGGCACCGCTAGTGGTTATGTTTATAGCCCTTTAATGCACCCTTCTAATGAACCAGTAAACTATACGCAAACATCTACTAGCTCCGTGTCCGAAGTAAATGTACAAGCAAGCGGTGTTTGTAAAACTGTGCGTCAAGAGGTGACGACATCAAAAGGCGTGCTTACAGAAGATATTAGAGTATGCCAGCAAGGAAATGGAATTTGGAAGTTAGCTTAGTTAACTTAAATAATATGGGTGTTTAAATTGAATAAAATATTGCATTTTTATTCCTTAAAGTGGCGATCATGCTTTTTCTTTTTGATCCTCTCCACTATGAGTTTAAATGCTTTTTCTGCTACACCAGTTATGTCTCATTTAGGAATGAATGCCTATTTACTGAACATAGATTGCCGGTCAGCTTATGAAGCAAAATTCGATATTCAATCACAAGACCCAAGGGTTTTTGATGGGGATAGAGTAGAGTTGCAGCGATTAATTGGGCAACTTCGTGCGGTTGTCAGTATCGACTGCCCATCTATTAGACGAATTACTGTCAAAGGAACGGTAAATAAGAAGCTTTATTTTGCGGGAGCCAGTGAAAAAGGCTGGAACTGGAAAATAATAGGCTTATTTGCAAAACCAAAATAACATATGAAATTCTGACACATAATGGATAACCAAGACCGCATTCAAAATAATGAAGCCGTATCGCCAACGCAAGTACTTCCTAAAGGCTACCAACTAGACGATTATATTATTGAGAATGAAATCGGCTCGGGAGGTTTTGGGATTACTTATAAGGCATTTGATCAGCAATTGAATCGGTATGTAGCTATAAAGGAGTACTTTCCTTTTAATTTAGCTGCTCGAGACCATGCCATGCATGTTTCTCCCAAAACACGTGTTCTTGAAGATGTTGATGAATATAGTTGGGGCTTGAGTCGGTTTATTCAAGAGGCTAGAACATTAGCTCTTTTTGAACATGCAAGTATTATTCGTGTTATTCGTTTTATAGAGAGAAACAATACAGCTTATATCATCATGGATTTTGCAGATGGCCGTGATGTCTCTGATGTGATTCAAAAAGATGGTCTACTATCAGTTGCTGAAGTAAAAAAAATAATTGTACCAATTGCTGAGGGGCTGGTTTTTGTTCATTCGGCTGGCATGCTTCATCGCGACATAAAGCCTGGAAATATACGTGTTAAAGATAATGGAAGCGCTGTCTTGATTGATTTTGGTGCAGCTCGGCAAGCAATTGGTGTTCGTTCACAGTCAATTTCTACAATACTGACACCTGGTTACGCGCCCATTGAACAATATTCAACACGAGGAAATCAAGGACCGTGGACTGATATTTATGCTCTAGCAGCCGTATCTTATGTGTGTTTAACCGGTGAAAACTTATCGCATTTTGAAGCGACCGAACGCATACGAAACGATACATTGCCAACGCTTGTAGATCGCTTGGAAGATGAAGATAAGGGGTTTCTTTCTGCTTTAGACTGGGCCTTATCACCAGAAGAAATAGATAGACCGCAAACAGTTAATGAATGGTTAGATGTAATAAAAAAAGGTGTTGGTTTAACTCAATCTTCACAGGGTAAAGAGAGTCAGGCAACAAAGAAATTAGATAAAAAAGAATTAGTTAAACACCAGCATAGAGAGGTAAAAAGTAAGGCTAAACCTGCCAATATTGAAAAGAGTTTTAATATGAACGCGGTTATTGCGATCATTGGAGTCTGCGTTGGTCTAATAATGGTCTATATGGCAAGCAATATTGGAAGTAAAAAGAGCAATGAGCAACTAGTTAATGCTCCGTCTATTAAGCCGAAGGTCGAGCAAAAAGTTAGAGAGTTAAACAGTGACTCAAGGGGTAATTCGGTTGTTCCTAATAAAGTAGCCCAAGCCCCTTCTGAACAACCTAACAAATTTTCATCTGAGCAAGAAAAAAGGGATTTTACGGTAGCCTCTAAGATCAATACCGATGAGGCGTTTACAATTTATACAAGACTGTATCCGAATAGTAGATATCGGAAAACAATCGCAACGCGACGCTGATGACAGTATAGGAGAAAATTATGTCAAATGATGATAGTACAAAAGGTGGTTTTTTTAATAACCCAACTCGGAGAGTTGGGAGTGAAGCAGGGGCATTTGCAACTATTAAGAAAGGTGGAGCATCGGAGAGCCTCCCGGCCGATACAGATGATGCTTCACAGGGTATTAAAAGCTCGGATACTAATCCTGTAACAAGAAGAGTGCGACCGACGACTTCGAATAACGAAGTAGCATCAGAAAGCACACTTACTAACAGCGCTAATCGTTATCATCCAGAGTTTGTTGTGGGCTGGCTTGTAGTAGTGAAAGGACCGGGAAGAGGGATGAGTTTACCACTTGGGTATGGGCTGAACTCTATTGGGCGTGGTGAAAAAGCGGGCGTAAAACTTGATTTTGGTGATGAAGAGATTTCTAGAAATGCCCACTGTCAAATAGCTTATGACCATAAGAATAAAAAGTTTTATATCCAGCATGGTGGCGGTCAAAACCTAACCTATTTAGAAGACCAACCTGTCTTATCATCTTGTGAGCTGAATAATAATATGACTATCTCAGTTGGTAGCACCACACTTAAATTTGTACAGTTGTGTGATGATGCTTTTGATTGGGAGTTAAGTTAGGCAAAGCAGCATGGAATTAAAAATACAGGGTAATATGATTCAAGGAAGTCGAGACTACCAAGAAGATTACTATGAGATATGTACCGAGCAGTTCAAAGGCTTGAATAGTTGTTTGGTTGTTTTGTGTGATGGTATGGGGGGGCATAGTGGAGGAGCGCTTGCCAGCCATATCGTCGTTACGGCTTTTGTAAATGAATTTATTACCTCGACCAAGCTTACGCCATCAGATGCCTTGGCAAAGTCATTATCAGAGGCCCAGCTTGCCATCAAAGCTGAGGTAAATGATAACGCTGCACCCCCTGATATGGGCACAACACTCGTGGCTATTTATGTTAGTGATAGTGATTTACATTGGTTAAGTGTGGGTGATTCCCACCTTTATTTATATCGAAAAGGGGAGGTTATAAAACTAAATGAAGACCATTCTATGGCTGCTGTGCTTGATGGCCTAGTTGAAATTGGTCGTTTAGAAACAGAAGAGGCTTTATCTGATCCGCAGCGGAGTGCTCTAAGAAGCTACGTTTCGGTTGATGATATTCCTTTAGTCGATATTCAAAGTAAACTAAATTATTTATCTTCTAAAGATAAGTTGGTTTTAGCTTCAGATGGCTTAGATACTATAACGTTAAAAGACATTGAAACTATAATAGATAAGAATAAAAATAAATCACCAGACTTTATTTCATCAAAACTCTTAACTGCCGTTGAGTTTGCTAAAGCACCTAACCAAGATAATGCTTCGGTTGTTGTTGTTTCATTAAGTAAAGGCTTTTGGTTTTAGCTACAAGGTGAAGTGCTAAATTTAATAATGTTGTTAGAGTATTAAAACCTTCGAGATGTTGAAATCAGTTGTCCCTGAAGGTTAAGCATTGAGAGCTTGTTTATTAGGAAGGGGGGGCAAATTAGCCTACCAAAATCTCTATCTGTGACTGAACACTGGGCCTACTAGTCTGAGGCTGTTAATATGACTTTAAAGCCTTTCATCCTCAAGGTTATTGAATTTATAGCATTATAAAGGGCTCTTATAAGGACCCTTTTTAATGCCTGTCTGTATTTATCGGTTATAAATGTACATCGTTACTTCAAAACCGAAACGTAAGTCTTTGTATGTTGGTGTTTCCCACTTCATGTTGGATCTCCTGCGGTTATATTTTTTTAATATTTATTATAATTAATGGTGCGCTGAATGAATCTAAGTATAAGTTTTCTGCGGCTGAATGCAAGTGCTTGTATTTCCTTGCTGTAAAGCATTACCGCGCTTGTTTTTATCACTTAAAACGCTTGCCACCTGCTCAAGCGTTATGAGGTAGCTGGGCACTACGCTGATTGCTCACTGGAATCGGCGAGTAAAGATGCTTTTATCGCGCTAGCTCATGATTTAGGACAGGGGCATAGAGCTGCGCCTTACTTTTTTGCTAGTTGTTAGACGCGGGTATTAGCCTATTTTGTTACAAGCCATAAAGCATGAGCAACACCAGGAATATAAAACACTAAACACAGCAGGATATTGATAATAAGGTCTTTGCCGGCACCCTTTTTAAGGAATACAGCGATGGGGGGAAGGAATATAGCCAAAATTATTTGTACGATTTTGTTATCCATTTTATAACCTCAATTCAAAAATTTAGTTAACTTAACGGCCCAATCTTATTTGTTTTACGTGTCTAACAACCATTGTCGCTCAGTGGACAATCGTTAGTCGTATTAAGCCGCTTTATCCATATAGTATGTGTACGGTTTAAATAATAAAGCAATTTGAGTCGATGTGATAGGCGTGCCGTTGTTTTATGCGTCTTAGGCTATAAAAGGGCTAATGAAATGTCATTGGTTATGTTAATGTTTTTAATAAGCAATAGATTAGCTTTAAGAATTTGAGCAGGTAGGGCAATTTGGATTGCGAGGTAGCTGCATGCTCTGCCACTGCATTGATAGCGCATCAAGCAATAAAACGCGGCCTTGTAAGGATTGGCCGGCACCTGTGAGTACTTTAATGGTTTCAAGCGCTTGTGTACTACCTATGATGCCAGTAATGGGTGCGATGACGCCATTTTCTGAACAGTTTTGAGCAACCGATCCGTCACGTGGGTAGAGGCAGTTATAGCATGGGCAGGTTGCATCGCGTGTATCAAAGACGGAAACTTGCCCCTCAAACCGAATTGCCGCGCCAGAGACTAAAGGCGTTTTAGTGGCAACACAGGCATCGTTAATGGCAAAGCGGGTTTCAAAATTGTCACAGCAATCGACAACAATATCAGCGAGTTTAACTTGTGCTAATAACTCATCGCCTTCTAACTTTTTATTGATGGCGGTGATTTCAATCATGGGATTGATTTGGTGAAAGGACTGTTTTGCTGACTCAACCTTTGGTTGACCAATGTGCTTAGTAGTGTGGGCGATTTGGCGTTGTAAATTAGATAGGTCTACTTCGTCAAAGTCACTAATGACCATGTGACCGATGCCAGCGGCAGCAAGGTAAAGCCCAACTGGGCTACCGAGACCGCCCATGCCGATGATAAGGACTCGTGCATCCAATAAAGCTTGTTGCCCTTCAATATCAATTGAAGGCAGCATGATTTGTCGGCTGTATCTAAGAAGTTGTTCGTCATTCATGGTCAGTTGTGTAGGTTATTGTTGCCAATAATTATGGTAACTGAGTTTTATGATTATTAAGCATAAGTTTCGTAGAAGATAAGCAAAAGACGCTTATTTGTTGGTTCAGCAGGTAGGCTGAGGCGACAGTAGTTAAGCATTTTTATGCTGCAGTCTTCAAACTTTTAAAAAAGCCATAAAATTTTTCATATTATGGGGTTGATTTAGTTGAACATCACCCCATATCTATGGGGCTAGCCATAATGGCTATATCAATATTAAACAATAGGAGATTCAATAAATGAACTTACGTCCATTAGGTGATCGCGTCATTATTAAACGCGTTGAAGAAGAAGCGGTTAGTGCAGGCGGTATCGTGCTTCCAGATTCGGCAAAAGAAAAACCAAGTCAAGGCAACATTGTTGCTGTGGGTAATGGTGCTATCAATAGTAAAGGTGATGTTCAGCCGATGTCTGTAAAGGTTGGCGATAACGTGATGTTTGGCAAATATTCCGGTACTGAAGTTGAAGTAGGCGGTGAAGAATTATTGGTGATGAGCGAAGGCGACATCATTGCAGTTGTTGAATAATTTAAAGTTTATTTAGAGAAAGGAAAAGAAACATGGCAAAGCAAGTTAAATTTGGTGATGATGCACGCAGCCTAATGGTTGAAGGTGTAAACACACTAGCAAAAGCAGTTAAAGTAACATTAGGACCTAAAGGCCGTAATGTTGTGTTAGACAAAGGCTTCGGCGGCCCAACTATCACTAAAGATGGTGTGTCAGTTGCAAAAGAAATCGAATTAAAAGACAAGTTCCAAAACATGGGCGCGCAAATGGTAAAAGATGTTGCCGCTAAAACATCTGATGTTGCCGGTGATGGAACAACAACTGCAACAGTGTTGGCTCAAGCTATTCTTACTGAAGGCTTGAAATCTGTCGCAGCGGGTATGAACCCAATGGATTTAAAGCGTGGTATTGATAAGGCGGTTGTTGCTGCAGTTAATGCAATTAAAGACTTATCAGTGCCTTGTGCTGATACCAAAGCAATTGCTCAAGTAGGCACAATTTCTGCTAACTCTGATGAGTCCGTCGGTAAAATCATTGCTGAAGCCATGGATAAAGTGGGTAAAGAAGGCGTTATTACTGTCGAAGAAGGGTCTGGTTTAGAAAACGAATTAGACGTCGTTGAAGGTATGGAATTTGATCGTGGTTACTTGTCACCTTACTTCATCAACAATCAAGAAAGCATGAGTGTTGATTTGGAAGATCCTTTTATCTTGTTACACGATAAAAAAATCTCAAACATCCGTGATTTGCTGCCTACATTGGAAGCCGTTGCAAAAGCAGGTCGCCCATTATTAATCATTGCTGAAGATATTGAAGGCGAAGCACTCGCAACCTTGGTTGTGAACAACATGCGTGGCATTGTAAAAGTTGCTGCTGTAAAAGCACCGGGTTTTGGCGATCGTCGTAAAGCGATGTTGGAAGATATTGCTATTTTAACGGGCGGTACGGTTATTGCTGAAGAAGTGGGCCTAACACTTGAAAAAGCAACGCTAGAAGATTTAGGTTCAGCAAAACGTGTCACCATCACTAAAGACAATACTGTTGTTGTCGACGGTGCGGGTCAAGCGGCTGATATTGAAGCACGCGTGGCGCAAATTCGTTCGCAAGCTGAAGAAGCAAGCTCTGATTATGACAAAGAAAAACTGCAAGAACGTATGGCTAAACTAGCCGGTGGTGTTGCCGTCATTAAAGTGGGTGCAACCACAGAAGTTGAAATGAAAGAAAAGAAAGCTCGTGTGGAAGATGCGTTACACTCAACACGCGCAGCGGTTGAAGAAGGCGTGGTACCTGGTGGCGGTACAGCCTTGATTCGTGTTTTAGAAGCGGCCAGTAAGGCACAAGGCACTAACCACGACCAAGATATCGGTATCAAAATTGCGTTACGTGCAATGGAAGCACCGCTTCGTCAAATTGTTACCAATGCAGGTGAAGAAGCTTCTGTTGTACTGCAAGCGGTTAAACAAGCGAGTGGTAACGAAGGGTATAACGCGGCAACGGGTGAGTATGGTGATATGATCGAAATGGGTATTCTTGATCCAGCTAAAGTCACTAGAACAGCACTTCAAAATGCTGCGTCTATAGCGGGTTTAATGATTACAACAGAGGCAATGATTACCGACGAGCCTGAAGAAGCAGGTGCTGCACCAATGCCAGATATGGGTGGCATGGGTGGTATGGGCGGTATGGGCGGTATGATGTAGACATCCACGTCTTTGGATTCAAAAAAACCTCGCTTTATGCGGGGTTTTTTTATGTGTGAAAGCTAAATACGGTGATTTTGGCTTGATGGACTACACTTGTTGTAAATTAGGTGAGCAATAAGGGTAATGAATAATGTTGGAAGAAAAGCAAAGTGAAATGTATGACTTGTTACAGAGTGATAGGGTCGAGGAATTTAATAAGGCTCGAGAAGAAGGAAAAAAGGTTGATCTAACAAATGCAAAATTTCGGGCATTTGATTTAAAAGGCGCTAATTTAAATGGCCTTAATCTATCGGGGGCCTATTTCAAAAATGCCGATTTAAGAGGGATGGATCTACGAGATTGTGAATTAGAGGGTTGTAGTTTCTTTAACGCAAAAATAAGCGGTGTTTATTTCCCAGCTAATATCACGCCCGAAGAAATATCGCTGTCTTTAGCTCATGGTACGCGCATCCGGGTTTCAAGGTAATTGATCATAGTTTCACTTAATCAAAATATACGGTAGTGATACACTCTTCATGTTAAGTATGATATGAAGAGGTCGGTGCATGGCGGGTCATAGTAAGTGGGCGAATATACGTTTCCGTAAAGGTGCGCAGGATGCGAAAAGGGGGAAACTATTCACCAAGTTGATCCGTGAAATCACTGTAGCAACAAAAGCGGGCGGGCCTGATCCAGACAACAATCCTCGGTTAAGAGCAGCCATTGACAAAGGGCTGTCTAACAATATGAAGCGCGACACCATTGAAACGGCTGTTAAAAAAGGCAGTGGCGCAACTGATTCAGAAAATTTTGATGAAATTCGCTATGAAGGCTATGGGCCTGCTGGGACCGCAGTGATCGTCGATTGCCTGACCGATAATAAAAACAGAACGGTAGCTGAAGTGCGGCATGCTTTTAGTAAAGCGGGTGGTAATTTGGGTACCAGCGGTTCGGTAGATTATATGTTCCAAAAATTGGGGGTGATTAATTTTTCTAAGGAGGTGAATAAAGACGCGTTAATGGAAGCCGCATTAGACGCAGGTGCAGATGACATTATTGCACACGCTGATGGTTCATTTGAGGTTCTAACGCAGCCTGAAGAATTTATGGTCATCCGTGACAGATTAGTTGAATTAGAATTTACGCATGAACAGGCTGAAGTGACTTTAAGAGCGGATAATTTATCCCCAGTGAGTGAGAGTGACGCAGAAAAAATATTGCGCTTATTGGATGCATTGGACGAGTTGGATGATGTGCAAAATGTCTATTCAAATGCTGATTTTTCAACACTCGCTATGAAAGATGCAGAGTAAGGTATAAATGCGTATATTAGGCATTGATCCAGGTTCAAGAGTCACCGGTTACGGTGTTGTAGAGATCGTGGCTCGGAATGTTAAATATGTTGATAGCGGCTGCATACGAACAGGGAGCGGTGACCTTCCGGACAGATTGAAAAAGATTTATCAGGGTGTGCGTGAAATAATAGAACATTACAACCCACAAGAAATGGCGGTAGAGCAAGTTTTTATGGGACGAAATGCAGATTCCGCGCTAAAGCTGGGGCAAGCAAGAGCATCGGCTATCTGTGCGGGTTTTGAACATGATATTAACGTTTTTGAGTATGCTGCTCGACAGATTAAACAAGCGCTGGTTGGTAAAGGCAGTGCTGATAAAACACAAGTTCAACACATGGTTAAGGTTCTATTAAAACTTCAAGGAGATCCACAAATGGATGCAAGTGATGCGTTAGCAGTGGCTTTGTGTCACTTCCATACAGAACAGATAACGCAGTCAACAAAGGGGTTGTTGGCATGATTGGTTGTTTGCGAGGTATTGTGGGTGAAAAGCAGGCGCCTCATGTTGTGATTGAAGTGAATGGTGTGGGTTATGATGTGGAGACACCGATGTCGAGCTTCTTTAATTTACCTGCCTCGGGCGAAAAAGTGTTTATCCGTACTCACCTCGTGGTGCGAGAAGATGCACATATCTTGTACGGCTTTTTAACAGAACAAGAACGTGCGTTATTTAGAAGCTTAATTAAAGTCAATGGTGTGGGGCCGAAGGTGGCGTTAGGTATTTTATCAGGGGTGAGTGTTGAAGATTTTTGCCTATGCGTTAGCGATAATAATGTGGCAGCACTTGTGCGTTTGCCCGGTATTGGCAAGAAAACGGCTGAAAGGTTAATGATTGAAATGCGTGATCGATTGCCTGAGCAAACTAAGGGAGCAACAAAAGCAACAGGCGGTGCGTGGGCACAAAAAACATCCGCTGTTGATGAGGCGATTAGTGCCTTAGTGGCATTAGGTTATAAGCCACAAGATGCTGAAAAACGGGCGCGAGCGGTGGCGAATGATGAGGCCAGCAGTGAACAAATTATTCGATCTGCTTTACAATCTGCTGTAAAGAAGTAAGACGTAAATTAAATGATAGAAAGTGACCGACTGATAAGTTCTGATAATGTGCTGGACGATGAGGCGATCGATCGAGCTATTCGGCCAAAAGCTTTGGAAGATTACATTGGCCAGCCTGCGATTCGTGAGCAAATGGGCATTTTTATGTCGGCAGCCAGAGCGCGTTCGGAGGCTTTGGATCATGTGCTGATTTTTGGCCCACCGGGTCTAGGCAAAACCACGCTGTCACACATTATTGCGAATGAAATGGGGGTTAAATTACACCAAACCTCCGGTCCTGTGTTGGAAAAAGCCGGCGATTTAGCAGCATTATTAACGAATCTTGAAGACAGGGATGTTTTATTTATAGATGAAATTCATCGCTTGAGCCCTGTTGTGGAAGAAGTTTTATATCCTGCAATGGAGGATTATCAGTTGGATATCATGATTGGCGAGGGCCCGGCAGCTCGCTCAATCAAATTAGATTTGCCGCGCTTTACCTTGGTAGGTGCTACCACACGAGCCGGATTACTTACCTCGCCATTACGCGACCGATTTGGCATTACACAACGGTTAGAGTTTTATAACGATGTAGATTTATCAGACATAGTGCAGCGTTCAATGGATATTTTGGCGTTGAAATCAGAAACCGAAGGAGCCAGAGAAATTGCTGTTCGATCGCGTGGTACGCCAAGAATTGCGAACCGTTTACTAAGAAGAGTAAGGGATTATGCTGACGTAAAAGGGAATGGCATTATTACAGCCGACATTGCGAACAAGGCCTTATCCATGTTAGAAGTTGATAAAAGCGGTTTTGATAAATTGGACCGTCGTTTATTGAGTACCTTAATTGAAACCTTTGATGGTGGCCCGGTAGGTGTAGATAGTTTGGCGGCTGCATTAAGTGAAGAACGTGGAACAGTTGAAGATGTGCTGGAACCTTACCTTATTCAAAAAGGTTACATTGTAAGAACACCACGTGGCCGTATGGCAACACGACATGCGTATGAGCACTTAGGCTTAAAGGCACCTGGCCATCACCCGTCTTCGGAAGACCTGTTTTCTGATGCTGAATAAGCATCCAGCACGGTAGCCCATCTTATGATGCAACAGCCTCATGAATGGCCTGTACGGATTTATTACGAAGACACCGATATGCAAGGCATCGTGTACTATGCAAATTACTTAAAATATTTAGAAAGGGCGCGAACTGAATTTTTACGTAGCAAAGGGTTTGAGCAAGATGAACTTATTGATGAGCAAGGTGTCGTATTTGCCGTGAGAGCTGTTCAGATGGATTATCTAAAACCGGCACAATTTAATGATAAATTAATTGTAAAGACCGAGATTTATGAAATAAAACGTGCTTCAATAATTTTTCAACAAACCATTGTGCGAGCGGATAAAAACCGTGAAATAATCAATAAAGCCAAAATAAAAGTTGCCTGCCTTGAGGCGCTGAAGATGAAAGTAAAAGCGATTCCAAAACAAATGAGTATACAGTTAAAATGACAACCGATTTATCTATTGTTCACCTGATAACGCAGGCAGGGCCCGTTGTAAAACTCGTGATGTTAATGCTGGTATTGGCATCGGTTATTTCTTGGACATTTATTTTTGCAAAGCATAAAGAATTGCAATCAGCGCTTAAAGCAACCGATACCTTTGAAAAACGGTTTTGGTCAGGGATTGATTTGAATGAATTGTCTCGACAAATTGGGGCAGATCATTACGATAAAAATGGTATGGAAAATATTTTTCATATGGGCTTTCAAGAATACAGGCGCCTGCATGTCCAAAAAGGCATGGAGCCAATGCATATCGTTGAAGGAGCGCGCAGAGCAATGCAGGCCCAATATACGCGAGAAATGGATCTGCTGGATAATCACTTGCCCTTCCTGGCCACGGTGGGTTCAACCAGTCCATATATAGGTTTGTTTGGCACGGTCTGGGGTATTATGAGCTCATTTCAAGCGCTTGGAAATATGAAACAAGCAACCTTGGCTTTGGTAGCTCCCGGTATTTCAGAAGCACTCGTCGCCACCGCAATGGGCTTATTTGCGGCCATACCAGCCGTTGTGGCATATAACCGTTTTTCAACCCATGCTGATCGCCTGGCAACTCGCTACGAAACATTCATGGACGATTTTACAACGGTGCTACAACGGCAAGCACATATCAGCCATAACGAGAAAAAAAGTGGCGCGTAGTTCAAAACGGCGGCCGATGGCAGAGATAAACGTGGTGCCCTATATCGACGTTATGTTGGTCTTGCTTATTATATTTATGATTACTGCACCGCTGATTCAACAAGGTGTAGAGATTGATTTGCCCCAAGCCGATGCTGAACAGGTTGATGAGCAAAATATTCAGCCTTTGGTGGTGACGGTAGATCAACAGGGGCAGTATTATTTGGATGTGGGTGAAAACACCGATGAACCAATTTCTACAGAGACATTACAACTTAAAGTGGCCGCTGTATTACGCAATAAACCGAAAACGCCGGTGATGATTCGAGGCGATAAAGATGTGGTGTATGGAGAGGTCGTTCAAGCAATGACGACCTTGCAAGCAGTTGGTGTGCCCAGTATCGGTTTATTAACCGACCCCAGTTAATCATTCAACAGAGCGATGATGGATTTATTTAAAAAGCACCCAATAGCGGTTATGTTGTCTGTTATCTTCCATTTGGCCCTGGTTATTTTCTTTGTTTTTGGTGCCGAGCTGTTTAATGAGAAAAAAATTGAATCAAAACCGACCGTTAATGTTGTTAAGGCAACAGTGATCGATGAATCCAAGGTAAAGGCCGAGGCCAAAAAGCTCAAAGAACTGGAAAAGAAAAAAAAATTACAAGAAAAGAAACGTTTAGAAGATATTAAAGAGAAAAGGTTGGCAGAAGAAAAGAAAATAGCCGATCTTAAAAAACAACACGCTGAGCAAAAGAAAAAGTTGGCTCAACAAAAAGCTGAGGAAGCGGCAAAGCAAGCAAAGTTGAAACAACAACAGGCGTTAAAAAGAAAGAAAGAGGCTGAAGCTGAAGCTGAAGCTAAAAAGAAAAAATTGGCTCAGGCAAAAAAAGAAAAGGAACGTTTAGCAAAAGAAAAAGTGGCTAAAATTAAGGCTGCCGCCGACGCCAAAGCAGCTAAGGAACAAGCAGAACGAGAGCAAGCCTTAAGGGAGCAGTTGGAAAAAGAAGAGCAAGAAAACCAAAAAAGACTTGCCGAAAAGGCAGTAGCTAGTTATAGAGATCTGATTAAACAAAAAGTAGAACGAAATTGGATACAACCGCCTGGAGAGATTGCGGGATTGAATTGTGTTGTGCGTGTACGCATCATGCCTGGGGGTGATGTTATTGATGCGCAAGTGATTCAGTCCAGTGGGAATGCAGTGTTTGATCGCTCTGTTGAGCGAGCCACAAGAAAGGCCGCTCCTTTACCTTTGCCGGATGATCCTCGTTTGGCCAGTTATTTTAGAATCCTTGAATTTGTCTTTAGGCCCGGAGGCCAGTGAGCATGAAAAGAACGATGAAAACCGTCTTGCTATTGTGCACGTTGTTGAGTTTCTCTGCGATGAGCGAAGCATTAAGAATTGAAATAACGCAGGGTGTTTCATCTGCACAGCCCATTGCTATTGTGCCATTTTCAACGACGCAAGTGGCGGGCGGTTTAGCTATTGATATTGCGCAAATTGTCAGTGATGATTTGGCGCGAAGTGGTCGTTTTAAGCCTTTGCCGCGTACAGATATGTTGAATAAACCAACCTCGGCTGAGCACGTTAATTTTCGTAATTGGCAATCACTTGGGCAGGATAATTTGGCGATTGGGCGAGTGAGCTCAGCGGCCAACGGGATGGTCACAGTGCAATTTCAATTATTCGATGTATATAGAGGGGAGCAGCTAACCGGGTTTAGTATTTCCGCTAATCGCTCAGACCTGCGAGGCGTAGCACACCGAATCAGTGATTTGATCTATGAAAAACTCACGGGTCAAAAAGGTGCGTTCAGCACTCGTATGGCGTATGTCACGTCCAAGCTCGGTATTAATGGTCAGTTAGAATATAAAATTCAGGTCGCCGATGCAGATGGTTTTGGGGCAAAAACAATCGTCACTTCGTCTGAACCACTCATGTCACCTGCATGGTCACCCAACGGCGATAAAATTTCTTATGTGTCGTATGAAGGGCGACGTTCTTCTATTTACACACAAACACTCAGAACCGGTCAGCGTGAAAAGTTACGTTCGTTCAAGGGAATTAATGGCGCGCCTTCCTGGTCACCAGATGGCACTCAGCTGGCGTTAACGCTCTCAAAAGATGGCAGTGCTGATATTTATGTTTATAATGTGATTACGCGCTCGTTTAGGCGTTTAACAAGAAGTTATGCTATCGACACGGAGCCGGATTGGTCACCGGATGGTCGTCAAATTATTTTTACGTCTGATCGCGGTGGGAAACCGCAAATTTATAAAATATCTGCCAATGGGGGCCAAGCGGCTCGGCTAACATTTGAAGGGTCGTATAATGCGCGGGCTAGCTATTCACCTGATGGAAAATATATCACAATGGTGCACAGAGTGAACGGTCAGTATCGAATAGCAACGTTAGATTTAAAAACAGGGTTCACCAATATCCTTACGGATGGAAAATTAGATGAATCACCCAGCTATGCACCTAATGGCAGCATGATTTTATATTCAACCAATGATGGCTTGAAATCCATTTTGGCTGCGGTATCATCTGATGGTAAAGTTCGACAAAAGCTCCGCTTGCAAGGCGGTGAGGTGAGAGAGCCAGCGTGGTCACCTTTTAAACAGTAATATAGAGGAAAAGTAATGAAAATGTATCAAAATTTAGTAATGGGTCTTTTGCTTTCAACAGCTTTAGCAGGTTGTAGTATGTTGGGTGGCGATGATAAGAGTGCGAGTTCTGAAGGCAGTAGCAGTGGTAGTGTGGCTGGTGGTGCAAGTACAAGTGGCGTTAGTGATGGCAGCAGTTTTTCAGGTCATCCTTTAGATAACCCATCTAGCCCTTTATCTACAAAGGTTATTTATTTTGCATTTGATAGCAGTGTTGTAGAAGCACAATATGAAGCTGTTTTAGCTGCTCATGGTGCATATTTAGCGGCCAATCCAAGTGTTTCTGTGATTCTCGAGGGGCATGCGGATGAGCGTGGTACCCGTGAATATAACGTTGCGCTGAGTGAAAAGCGTGCAAAAACAGTGCAAAATTTATTATCACTTCAAGGAGCAGCCAGTAATCAAACAGAAGTGGTTGCCTTAGGTGAAGAAAAACCGGTGGCGATGGGACATGATGAATCAGCTTGGCGTTTAAATCGTCGTGTTGAGCTTATTTATCCAGCGCATTGATGAGTAAAAACTCCATAAGGTATTTTGTTGCCTTAATGATTGTTGGTGGGGCTGCTTCGGCAGCCCTTCCTCCCGTTGTTGATGGAACTGGGCGTGTTACCTCTGCACCAGCACAACAATCAGCGCCTACCAATTTGTTAGGCATGTATAACCGCCTTGAACAACTGCAACGTGAAGTTCAACAATTGCAGGGGCAGATCGAAGAGCAGCATTATCTTATTGAATCCTTAAAAAAACGTCAGCGTGATTTGTATTTGGATACAGACAGACGGCTTGTTCAATTAGAATCAGGTAAAATAGATCTGTCGGTCTCAGGAACATCACCTTCAATCGCTACAAGTAGCGATGCTTCAGAAGGTTCTCAACCTTCCGTTGCCCTGAATAAAGCGCCGGGTGAGCAGGATAGACTGGCATATGAAAAAGCATTCTCAAGCTTAAAGGCAGGCCAGTATCAACAGTCGATTACTGATTTTTCCGAGTTTGTTGCGCAGTACCCAAACAGCGTTTATATTCCCAATGCTTTTTACTGGTTGGGAGAAGCCAGTTACGTTAACCGTGATTTTCAGCGAGCTGATGAAGAGTTTAATAAAGTCGTTTCGCTATACCCTGAGCACTCAAAAGCTAAGGATGCGATGTTAAAAATAGGCTTTATTCAATATGAGAATAAGCAATGGCAAGCCGCACGCGAAACATTAGAAAAAGTGACCACCTCCTACCCTAATTCAACTGTTGCCACCCTCGCAAAAAAAAGGCTTGACCTGATGCGTCAAGAAAACCGATAGACCCTTACCCCAGTTGTCGCGTTAATATGTTGAAAGACACTTTGCGGATTACCGAAATTTTTTATTCACTTCAGGGTGAAGGGAAAACCACAGGCCTTCCAACAACGTTTATCCGCTTAACCGGGTGCCCTTTACGGTGCGGCTATTGCGATACCGAATACGCATTTCATGGAGGTGAAACTTGGCGTATTGATGATATTCTGCAAGAGGTCGGTCAATTAGGTGCGCATTATATTAACGTAACAGGTGGGGAGCCGTTAGCGCAACAACGTGTCCATGATTTGATGAAACAATTGTGTGATGCGGGTTATCATGTTTTTTTAGAAACCAGCGGGGCTCTGGATGTCTCAACTGTTGATCCACGTGTTTTTAAAGTTTTAGATGTTAAAACGCCCGCTTCAGGTGAGGTGGATAAAAACCGGATGGATAACTTTCAGTATCTAACAAAACAAGATCAAGTCAAATACGTGATATGCGATCACGCAGATTATCAGTGGTCGGCAGAGCATATGCTGGACAATCAATTAAATAAAAAGTGTGACGTTCTCTTTTCCCCTGTCCAAGATAAATTGCCCGCAACAGAATTGGCTGATTGGGTCATCAAGGATAAATTACCAGTAAGGTTTCAGATTCAACTACATAAACATTTATGGGGCGATGCGCCTGGTAAATAACAGTAATTCAAGATGACAAAAAAAGCAGTGATTTTGGTATCAGGCGGGTTAGATTCGGCTACTGTTCTAGCAATTGCTAACGATCAGGGGTATGAATGCTATGCGCTTAGTTTTGATTATGGGCAGCGCCATAATTCTGAATTAGAAGCGGCCAATCGGCTTGCCAAAATTTATGATGTGAAAGAACATAAAATTATTCAATTGGGGATGGGAGAATTTGGCGGTTCAGCATTAACAGATGAAGGGATAAACGTACCAACCGAGAAAGCATCGGGCATTCCTGTTACCTACGTACCAGCCAGAAATACCGTGTTTCTATCAATAGCACTCGGATGGGCAGAAGTACTTGAATCCAAAGATATATTCATAGGGGTGAATGCGGTGGACTATTCAGGCTATCCCGATTGCCGTCCTGAATTTATTAGCGCCTTTGAGAACCTTGCTAATTTAGCAACCAAAGCCGGTGTGGAAGAAGGTGGCTTTAAAATACATACTCCTCTAATTAATCTGAGCAAAGCAGAGATCATTCAAAAAGGCAACGCATTAAAAGTTGACTACAGTGCAACAGTTTCATGCTACCAAGCTAATAATAAAGGCGAGGCTTGCGGAAAATGTGAGTCGTGTCGCCTACGCCAACAAGGTTTTGAAAAAGCAACGATTGAAGACCCTACTCGATATCAACGCGAAACATCGGATGGAACAAAATTCCACATTTAAAGCATATATTCGACTTGCCTTTTTGCGCCAATCGGGTATCATTCTCGCCTCTTGGAGGGTCGTTAGCTCAGCTGGTAGAGCACCGCACTTTTAATGCGATGGTCGCGCGTTCGAATCGCGCACGACCCACCAATTAAGTTATTCATATAATAAGCCAATTTTTTTCGCTTTTTATATCAATATAGAAAATCTTCGAGCGCTTAGCTGATAATTGGAATCAGTGTCTTTAATATCGCTAATTCGTGTCTTTTATAGGTGTTTATAATGCCTTGGTGTTTTTATATTTTATAACACGCCAGACGGGAATGCCCTTGTATTGCCAACTTAATATTTTTTAGACATGATGACCACCGCAAGGTTAGTAGCTTAGGATATCGTCGCTAGGTTCAACTAACGTGTTATTTATTATTTAAGTCTAAATTATTGTGGTGTGATCACAACAAGCATGATCTAGATGACACGCTTTATTGTATTAACCTACCTAGACATTTCGTGCCATAACATTAATAAGAAACCCATCGGGTCTGAGTCAGTTTTAATATTATTTATCAGCACGATCAGTTTTGACTACTGGTCTTAAAACCTAGCAAGTTGAAAGGTTTGTTAAGTCTGTTGTGATGGTATTTCAGCGAAAAAAATATAATCAAATGTTTGATCCCGGTATAAATAAAATTCAAGCTCTGGTAGGGCGAATGCCGAATATTATCTTTTGATAATAGGTTTAAAGGCCTTGTATAGGTGGTGGGGGTGCGTTTGGTTGCACGCTGATGTTATTGACCTAACAATGCACACATAAATCTGTTACGCATCATGTTTGTGCAATTTGAGTTGTTTGTTTAAGAACCGATTTACATCCCCTTTTTCTATTTGCCTGATTATAAAAAGTTTTTAATCATCCTTCTTACTGGTATGTAAATTGCTCTTGAGTAAAGTATGTTGATTAAAAGAGGGTACTAAGATGAAAAAAGAAGAGGCTGTTGAAGAAATAGTTCTTACTAAAAAGGCTAAGGGCTTATCCTGGGAGGGGATTGCCAGCGAATTGGGGCTGGGTACTGTCTTTGTGACATCGGCTTGTTTAGGGATGAATAGTATGCCAGAAGAGCCCGCCGCTAAACTGTGCCAACTACTCAACCTTCCTACTGGGGCAAAAGAAGCCTTAATGGAATACCCCACAAAGAGTTGGGAGAATGCAGTACCTCAAGATCCTCTGATCTATCGTTTGTATGAAGTCGTCGGTGTCTACGGTGATACACTAAAAGAAGTGATCCAGGAAAAATTTGGTGATGGCATTATGAGCGCCATTGATTTTACGATGGATGTTGAAAAAGTAGAAGATCCTAAAGGTGATCGTGTTTTGTTGACGATGAATGGTAAATTCTTACCTTATAAAACGTGGTAATGACTGAACGTAAAGCCAATGCACTATGTCGGTTTATGCTGGCATAGTGCTTTACTTAGCTAACACCCACAGTAATAGGAAAAACAAAACGGCTGAGGTGCTCTGCCAAAAAAGAACAGGGTTTCTTTGCATTAAAGGTGGCTTTTTCTGATTTAAAAATTGCTGACTGGGTCGTTTTAGTTCGTGAATAAACTCGGATACTTCCTGATAACGTTTTGAAGGTTCTGGGTGTATGGCTTTGCTGATAGCCAAGTCCAACCATTCTTGTATGTTATTATCACTGTTTCTTAAGGGGGTATATGACAGCCGCCTCAACGCTGTTTGGTTCCTGACTTTTGATACGGCGTTGCCGTACGGCAGCTGGCCAGACAGCATTTGATACGTAATAATACCCAAAGAGAAAATATCTGACCGGTTTGTTCCTGATTCCCCTAAGAAATATTCGGGCGCTGTATATTGGGCTGTGCCCATAATGCCTTCGTTGTTTTGAGTAATTTCTGACACCCCAGCTATTTTTGTGGCGCCAAAATCAATAATTTTTACCGTACCCATATTATCAATCATGATGTTATTGGGTCTTAAATCTTGATGAACCATTTCTTGCCGGTGAAAGGCCTGTAATCCCTTGGCGATTTGTTCGACGATACCGCGTACCGTATCAATATTTGGATAAGGGTTATCAATCATCCATTGAGCCAGTGTTTTACCTTCTATGTATTCCGTAGCGGTGTAGAGATAGTGGCGTTTTTGCTTGGATTCGATAGCCTTTAAGACATGGGGGTTATTGATGCGGTTAGCAATCCATTCTTCCATGAGGAAGTTCTCAAGGTAAGCTTCATCATTTCGCATTTCAGCAGAGGGGGTTTTAATAACAACTTTTTCTTGAGTGGCGTTGTTCTGCGCGAGGTAAACGTGACTACGGCTACTGATGTAAATTTCACGTAAAATGGTATGCCCTTCAAAATCCATGCGTGGCTGTATTGGAGGCGCAGCGGGTAGTAAGCTCGCTTGCTGATGAACTTCATTCAAGTTTCGTTCGGGTAATTGTTCTATTTTGATGATTTGGATAGTGAGGTTATCTTGACTGCCGGCATCGTACGCTTCCTCCACAATACGCTTTGCTGCCAGCTGAAGATGACTCTCTTGGCGAATAATATCGCTGATGTGATGATCTTTTATGTGCTCATAGACGCCATCGGTCGCTAGAATAAAAATGTCGCCAACGCTAATAGGCACTTGTCGGTAATCCAGTTCAGCGTAATCATGAACGCCCATGGCACGTGTAAGGTAGCTGGTTTGTTCATCAATCACGCGACGATGATCAGATGTTAATTGATTGAGCTGTGAATCGATGAGTTGGAAAATTCTGGAATCACCTGTATGAAATAGGTGAGCCTGATGAGATTTAAAGATAATGCCGCTAAACGTGCAAATATAACCTTTGTCTTTTTCAAAACGGTAAGCGCTGCTTTGCGTTTGCGCATAAAGCCAAGAGTTAATGGCCTTTAGAACAGTTTGTGCAGATTTCTTGACAGACCAGGATTCAGAGGTGGAATAATAATCTTGCAAGAAGCTGTTTATAGCCGTTTGACTTGCAATTTGGCTAACACGGCTACTGCTTATTCCATCTGCAATGGCAGCCGTAATACCTTTTGAACTGAGTAGAGGTTCTCCCGGAGTCACCGCACCGTGGAAGTCTTGATTAATTTCTTTGGCGCCTGGGTGAGTGAATTGGCCAATAGAAACGTGTAAATGCTTTTTCATATAAAAAGAAACCCGTGCTTAAAAAGCACGGGTTTTGTCGGTTGATTACCTAAAAAAACCGAGTCTAGCTTAGTTAATTTTTCGCTCAGGGTTTGTTCTAACATGCGTCCAGTATAGTGGGAGTCCAACTAATAAGAAACCGCCAACCAAATTACCTAAGGCCGTTGGAATTTCGTTCCAAACAAAGTAGTCCACAATGGTAAATTCTCCGCCCATGATCATAGAAAATGGGAATAAGAACATGTTAACAATAGAGTGCTCAAACCCCATAAAAAAGAAGAGCATGATCGGCATCCACATGGCCATGATTTTACTGGTGGCCGATGTTGAAATCATCGCACCTACAACACCCATTGATACCATCCAGTTACACAACATGCCTCGGATAAAAATAGTAAACCATCCGTCAGCACCATGAGATTGATAGCCTAAGGTTCTAGATTCACCAATGGTGCTTACTTTAGCAGCTAACGCGCCTCCATCAGTGTTATAGCCATAAGTTAAAATAAACGAGGCAAAGAAAGCAACGGTTAAAGCCCCAGCGAAATTTCCTACAAAAACTAACCACCAATTTCTAAGCATTTGTTTGACGGTACAACCCGGCCTTTTATCAAGAATTGTTAACGGAACCAAGGTAAATACACCGGTTAACAGGTCAAACTTCATAAGATAAAGCATAATGAAACCTACCGGAAAAAGTAGGGAACCGACTAAAGGGCTGCCTGTTTTAACAATTACCGTAATCGCAAAAAAAGCGGCTAAAGCCAATATTGCGCCCGCCATAAAAGCCCGTACTAGCGTATCTTTAGTGGACATGAAGATCTTTTGTTCCCCAGCATCAACCATTTTGGTTGCAAATTCACTTGGCTCTAAGTATGCCATTACGACTCTCCTAACGTTGTTAAATGAATTATCGACCCAGCAACATACATGCCTGATTTAAAAACTCAATAAAAAACATAGAGTTGAATTGGAACTTTGTTTATTTATAAAGGTTTCGCACCACGATAAGCATTAAAACCAGTTAATGAGCGCGAAATGCTTTATTTCAGTGCAAAGCACGGTTTTAGAATGGTTTGGCTTGTTTTTTTTAAGGTCTTACGTGTCGTGTTAGATTTTGACAACATCCGGAGTATTATTTAAGTCAAAGTGCTTTATTTAACGGAGATACGATTCTTCCGAACGGCCCTCATAGAGCTAACGGCAGTCCTTCTAGTTAGCTTATAACGGCTTTCGATTTTAAGATGCAGCTTAAAAAAAATTTAAGGTTTTAACCGGTTTCGATTTGTAACAGGTTGAAAGTCATATACAAAAACACACAATTACCGATCAGGAAAGAATTATTGGCATGATTATCGCTTATCGAAAAATTATGATAAGGGTATTTAGTCAGTTTTAGCGGCGGAATATCATTTTTAGATGAGTAAATAACAATTTATTAACAGAGATAGGAATAAATATGAAGTTCAAAAAAATAGCCATCAGTTCTGCGATTGCTTTATCTGTTGCTGCACCATTAAGCTACGCGGACAGTTCGCCGTTAATCGCTCCCGAATATGGCAAGCTCACCCTGGATACGCGACTTCGTTATGAAGATGTTGATGATGATTCTGCCGCAAAAGATGCGGATGCTTTTACGCTAAGAGCACGCTTGGGTTATTTGACGCCAGATTTTGCAGGGTTTAAAGCGTTTGCCGAACTTGAATCGACGATTCCTTTAGGCGATCGTGAGTACAACGATTTAAGAGGCCATGGCGCTGGCTATTCAGTCATTGCTGATCCTGATAATAATGAATTGAATCGGGGTTGGATCTCGTATTCAGGGTTTGAAGATACGCTGATTAAATTCGGCCGACAACGTATCATTTTAGATAATGCGCGTTTTATCGGTAATGTTGGATGGCGCCAGAATGAGCAGACTTTTGATGCGTTAACTCTTGCTAATACGTCCTTGCAGGATACTAAAATTGTAGTGGGTTATATTGATACGATTAAGACAATTTTAGGCACAAATGTTGAGGCGGATATCCCCTTGGTTAATATTAAATATAGTGGCTTACCTTTTGGTGATTTGAGTGCTTACGGTTACTTTATTGATTATGATGCTTCTGCAACAAGTGACAGAGATACCATTGGCCTGCGCTTCAAAGGCGCAACGGCGGTTTCGGATAGTGTAAAAGTGCTTTATACCGCTGAATACGCGCAACAAGAGATTGATAGAGCCACCTTAAGTGACGAGGAAGTCGATTATTACTTCCTGGAAGGTGGGTTGTCATTTGCGGGCATTACGGCAAAAATCTCACATGAAGTGCAAGAGGGCAGTAACGGTGCTTCTTTCAAAACACCATTAGGTACAAATCATGCGTTTAATGGCTGGGCTGATCAATTCTTAGGAACACCTGGCGATGGTCTTGAAGACACGTTTGTGACGCTAAGCACAAAAGTAGCGGGTGTTAAGCTGGCTTTGATTTATCATGAGTTTGATGCTGAAGACAGCAGTATTGATTATGGTGATGAGTTAGATTTTGTTGCGGTTAAAAAGATTAACAGTCAGCTAACTGTATTAGCTAAGTATGCAACTTATAGTCGTGGTGATGTAGCGAGCGGCAAGTCAGATAAAGATAAGTTCTGGATTCAAGCTGAAATGAAGTTCTAATCCGGTATTGTCCAGTTTTGCCCTGGTAAAGAGGGCAAAACTGGACTGTATTTTCAATGCTTTCTTATGCTAAATAACTCGCCAGCACAAGGCTTAAAAGTACTTTCCATTATAGTTAAAAAACCAATGGCCTTATTGTGTTAACTTGGCCTATCTTGCTTCCCCTTCCTTAATTTTCGCCATTAACCTTGATTGTATAAGGCAAAAATTAACACATACCGAAAACGACTTTTTCTACCCGTTCCGTACAATATACTTAAGTGCCTGATTTTTGTTAACCCAGATGAGTGGGGGCAAAAATCTGTACTATACTGTTGGGTGTTTAAGTTAAGAGTAAAGAGGAATCATTCGGTTTTTAATTTTGAAGGCAGATTGTTACACATTAAAGACTCGCTTGAGGAATAACAGAAAATTAGGCAAACTAATTATGCAGTGTAATATTTTTTGGTACCGTCTTTATAAGCAGCTTAATATTTAAGCTTAATATAATTCGTAAATTTTTAGTTGGGGACAAATGAGTATGGGCGTAAAAGGAATGAAAGCGAATGGCTCGTTTTTAGAGGAGTTTATAAAAAAGGAATCATCAGGTGGAATTTTATTGGTGTTAGCCACGGTGTTAGCGCTTATTTTAAGTAATACCTTTATGTCTCCAGTTTATGAGTACTTTTTACATATTCATGTTGAAATTAGGGTGGGTTCTTTAGATATCGATAAATCGTTGCATCATTGGGTCAATGACGGCTTGATGGCGATTTTCTTTTTATTGGTGGGGTTGGAGGTTAAGCGGGAAATTTTGGAAGGGCATTTGTCATCCATAAGACAGATTGCCTTACCCGGCATTGCTGCTGTTGGAGGGATGGTTGTTCCTGCTGCATTTTATTACGTCATCAATCAGGATAACCCGACTGCACTCGATGGCTGGGCGATACCAACGGCTACCGATATTGCCTTTGCGCTGGGGATATTATCTTTGCTTGGTAAACGGGTTCCAGTTTCATTAAAAGTGTTCTTAATGGCCTTGGCGATTATTGACGATTTAGGTGCTATTGTCATTATTGCATTATTTTATACAGCGGACCTATCAACCCTTTCGATTACCGTTGCCGCAATATCGCTCACGGTACTCATTGCAATGAATAGGCTGGGCATTGCTAAAAAAAGTGCTTATTTCATTGTTGGGGCGATACTTTGGGTGAGTGTGCTTAAATCAGGCGTTCATGCTACTTTAGCGGGCGTTGCGTTGGCTTTTACAATACCGCTGAAAGGTAAAGCTGAAAATGGTCATTGGTTTTCACCTTTGAAAGAAGTCGAACACGGGTTACATTTTTGGGTGGCTTTTTATATTTTGCCAATCTTTGCTTTTGTAAATGCCGGGGTTGATGTCAGAGATATTTCATTAGAGCAAATGTCGGGCTCGGTACCCCTAGGTGTGTTTCTTGGTTTGTTTTTGGGTAAGCAGCTTGGTGTGTTTGGGTTTAGTTGGCTGGCTATTAAATTGAAGCTGGCAAGCCTGCCTGATGAAAGCAATTGGGTGCAGTTATATGGTGTGTCTATTTTGACAGGGATCGGGTTTACCATGAGTTTGTTTATTGTTTCTTTGGCATTTACTGATGGAAGTATTTTTCACTATACTGACCGACTTGCTATTCTGCTGGCGTCTTTTGCATCGGGTATTGGTGGTTATCTAATTCTTCGGTATTGCAAAAACTCATCAGCATAGGGCGTTTGAATAGCCAGTGACATCAGATTACCTTGTTGATTTAATTGTTTTATTAGCGGCCGCTGTTATTGTTGTTCCGGCCTGTCAAGTCGTCAAGTTAGGGGCTGTTCCAGGGTTTTTAATTGCGGGGTTGATGGTCGGGCCTGCCGGACTCGGTTTAATTGATAATTTAACTGAAATTCGCCATTTAGCTGAAATTGGCATCGCTTTTTTATTATTTGTCATTGGAATTGAATTAAAACCTTCGCGTCTTTGGCAAATGAAAAGACTGGTTTTTGGTTTGGGTTCACTTCAGGTGTTGTTGACAGGCATGGTGTTTACAGCCATTGCGTATTATGTTTTTGACCTGCCTTCCCGTGCAGTGTTAATCATAGGGCCTGCTTTGGCGCTATCATCCACAGCCTTTGTTTTACAATTGCTCAGTGAGCAGCGTTTGCTCAGGTCTACTTATGGCCGCACTTCGTTCTCTATACTCTTGTTGCAAGATTTAGCGGTGGTTCCTTTATTGGCTCTAGTCTCCTTAATGGAAATGCCATCGCTAAACCTAGGGGGTGACATAGGATTCGCACTCGTTGAGGCCTTAATTATTTTGATACTGGTTATTTTAACCGGCCGTTATTTTTTTCACCCAATTCTTCACCGTATCGCACAGACAAAGATCCCCGAAGTGTTTACAGCCTCGGCCATTTTAATAGTGCTAGGCGTGTCTCTGGTGGCAGAGCATATTAATTTGTCGATGGCGATGGGGGCTTTTATGGCCGGCATGCTGATGTCTGATTCTTCCTATAAGCACCAAGTTGTTTCTGAAATTAAACCATTCCGGGGCTTGTTGTTGGGCTTGTTTTTTATGTCCATGGGAATGTCTTTAAACCTTAATTTGTTATTTGAAAAGCCATGGCTAACATTGGGGCTGGTGCTTTCGCTAGTTATTTTAAAAGTAGTGATTCTCTTCCCATTAGTTTGTTTGTTTGGTTTAGAAAAAAGAAAGAGTTTTGCTGTTTCAATTATTTTGGCACAAAGTGGTGAGTTTGGTTTGGTGCTCTTTGCGATGGCTTCAGAGTCGGAGATTATTACCGCGGCTGTTCATCAGCAATTATTGTTGGTTATTCTTATCAGTTTGCTTATTACGCCTGTTTTATCAAATTGGGCGAACTCGATTTTGGCTAAAAATAAATCTGACGATGATGTGCCTGTTGAAAAAGTACCTAAAAGCGCCATTGTCATCGCAGGTTTTGGCCGAGTAGGGCACCGAATTGGTGAAATATTAAATCAAGCTGGGCAATCATTTGTAGGCATTGATGTTGATGCAGCAATCGTTGATCAAGCACGTTCGGATGGGCTGCCTGTTTTTTATGGGGATGTATGTAACCAATCGTTATTGGATTCTATAGGGGCGAAAGAAGCGAGCGTTATTATCATTACCTTGGATGATTTGGAGGCGACTAAACTGATTGTTTCAACGCTAAGGGCCGCTAATCCTACCCTTTCAATCTATGTGCGTGGGCATAATTCTGCAGAGTGCATAGAGCTCCAAACCTTGGGCGCAACGGAAGTGGTGTCTGAAAATATAGAAGCCAGTCTCGAATTGGCTCGGATGGGTTTATCTGCAATTAATGTTGATGATCAAGAACGGGAGCGGGTCTTACAAAATTATGCCAGACGGTATTACGAACAAATAAAACGAGCTATAAAGTAGGGTGCTTTATAGCTCGTTAAGAAGGGGCGTTTTATCCAAATGCCTTTTTTATATCTTCAAACTTCGCCGTAATCGCGTGTACATTGGTATAGCCCATTTCTTGTAATCTGGCTGTGGCAAGAGTGGCTCGTCCACCAGCAGCACAATGGATGAGTATCAATGAATCAGGTTCGCAGCAATGATTTTGAACTTTCATTTCTAACAGACCCCGCGGAATATTAATGGACGCTTCAAGTTTAGACTCGGCAGCTTCGTGAGGTTCGCGGACATCTAAAATAATGACGTTTTCCGCAGTGTCCGCAAGTTGTTTAGCATCAGTTATGTCAAGACAACGACAAATTTGTCGAGCTTCGGCTATAAAATCACTGGCTGATTTAATCATTATTTTCTCCTGAATCACTCTAACAAATGTCGATTGCTTAGCGTAAGTTAGTGAGGCAGTTCAGTGCTCGGTAATTGAATGGTGATCCATTTCCACTCGGTCAGTGCATCCACATCGACTTCCACTCCTTCGCGGCCAAAACCACTGTCACCCGTACCGCCAAAGGGGACATGAGGTTCATCGTA
Organism: Cycloclasticus sp.; assembly: GCA_002700385.1. Lineage (GTDB taxonomy): Bacteria > Pseudomonadota > Gammaproteobacteria > Methylococcales > Cycloclasticaceae > Cycloclasticus. The sequence goes on along the minus strand of PADC01000006.1, from coordinate 584,609 downwards.
TAAAGTTGGCGCATTGATATGAACCATGCCCGCATCAATATTTTCTGCAAAATCCATGGCTTTATTTAAGTCGTTGGTAATGATGGCGGAGCTGAGGCCATAGGGCGTGTCATTCGCCATTGCAAGCGCAGCGTCATAATCCTTGACTGAATAGACAGAAGTGACCGGACCAAAGGTTTCTTCGTAGCAGACATCCATTGCTTGTGTAATACCCGTAAGAATGGTGGGCTCACATCGGTTTTCATGCCAGTTACCACCGGTTTCGATAGTGGCACCATTTTTTACTGCGTTGTCGATATGCCTGCGCACACGATCACGCTGGCGCGGAGAAATAATGGGGCCAAGAATAGTAGACATATCACGTAAATCGCCCATGGATAGCTGGCTTGCAGCGGCTTTGTATGCCGCGATGAATTTATCATAAATACCTTCTTCAACAATGATACGACTTGATGCCATACATGCTTGGCCTTGGTATAGAAACATGCCGAACACAGCTGTTCTCACAGCCAGTTTAAGGTCGGCATCATTTAGGATCACCAGTGGGCTTTTGCCGCCCAGTTCCAATACGGCATGTTTCATTTGTTTGCCGCAAATTTCACCAATGTGCTTACCCACACGGCTAGAGCCGGTGAACATGACAGTTTTAACTAATGGGTGGCTGTTTAATGTATCACCCACATCAACACCAAAACCAGAAACCACATTAACTGAACCTGGCGGAAAACCGGCTTCATGGAGTAGTTGGGCAAATCGGAATGAAAGCGTTGGTGCTTCTTCTGATGGCAATAAAACAACCGTATTACCCGTTGCGAGAGGAGAAGCGACCAACTTTGCTGCTTTTATGAGCGGGACATTAAACGGGGTGATGGCAGCAACGACGCCTATCGGCTTGCGTACACTCATGCTGAGGCGACCCGGGGTGTCAGACGGCATGGTTTGCCCTGTGACACGACGTGCAACGCCCGCTGCTGCACGCAAATGTGAAATGGCATATTGAATCTCAAAGTTCGCTTTATTTGCCGGCGAGCCGATTTCGTCAATCAAAATATCCGCAAAGTCGGCACGATCTCTTTCCATTAAATCGGCGGCTTTACACAACATGGCTTCAATATCTTTTGCCAGTGTTTTTCGATAAGTCTGAAAACAATCATGCGCCGCTTCAACCGCTTTATTGATGTCAGCATGATTTGATTCGGCTGCTTGGCAATAAATTGAATCATCTAACGGGTTTAAAACATCAAAATATTGTCCGCTTTCTGGCTTGGTGTGTTCGCCATTTATCCATAGTTCATGTTGCTTTGTCATGGTGTGTCCTTTGAATTAGTGAAGTGTATACTGATGGGTAAAACCAAGGGTTAGTGGTGCTGATCGTGGCCAGGTAATTGGATGGTAATCCATTTCCACTGCGTTAATGCGTCGATATCGACATCAACGCCCTCGCGGCCAAAACCACTGTCTCTGATACCGCCGAAGGGAACATTGGGTTCATCATAAACACTGGGAGCATTGACATGTATCATGCCGGTTTCAACGTCATGGGCCAGCGTTAAGGCTTTATTAAGGTCATTGGTATGAATAGCTCCACTGAGGCCATAATGCGTGTCATTTGCAAGCGTTAGAGCTTCTTCGACACTGTTGACAGAGTAGATGGATGTTACGGGTCCGAATGTTTCTTCTCGGCAGACGGTCATGTCTTCTGTTACGTTGGTCAAAATAGTGGGTTGACAACGGTGACCTTCCCATTCGCCACCCGTCACAAGCGTTGCACCCTTTGCAACCGCATCTTCAATGTGAGTACGGACTCGGTTGCGTTGACGAGGCGAAATAATGGGGCCTAAGATGGTTGACATGTCGCGGAGGTCGCCCATTGATAACTGTTTAGCCGCTGCGCTATACATGTCAACAAATTGATCATAAACAGAGGCTTCCACAATAATACGGCTAGAAGCAATGCATGCTTGGCCTTGATAGAAAAACATACCCATAATGGCATTTTGAACAGCAAGGCCAAGGTCGGCATCGGCTAAGACGATGTAGGGGCTTTTCCCACCCAACTCAAGCACACAAGGCTTCATGTTCCGACCACAAATTTCACTGATGTGTTTGCCAACCACGCTGGAACCGGTGAACATGACCGCTTTTACCAAGTCATGGCCGGTTAAAAAATCTCCAACATCGACACCAAAGCCCGATACAACGTTTAAACTGCCTGCGGGAAAACCCGCCTCCTGCATCAGTTTTGCAAATCGAAAGGAGACGGCGGGTGCTTCTTCAGAAGTAAGAAGAACAACGGTGTTGCCCGTTGCTAAAGGCGAAGCGACTAATTTTGCAGCTTTTAATAACGGCACGTTAAAGGGGGTAATGGCGGCAACAACGCCTAATGGTTTACGCACACTCATGCTCAAACGGCCGGGTGTGTCTGAGGGGATGGTTTGTCCTGTGACACGGCGAGCAGCCCCCGAGGCTGCACGTAGTTGCCCAATGGCCTGATTGACTTCAAATTGTGCTTTATTGATGGGTGAACCGACTTCATCAATAAGGAGTGTTAAAAACTCTTCTCGGTCGCGCTCGAGTAAATCCGCTGCTTTACAAAGCATGGCTTCACGATCTTTTGCGAGGCTTTTGCCAAAACTTTTAAAACAGGTGTGTGCGGCTTCAACCGCCAGGTTGATATCGGTTTCATTGGATTCAGCGGCTGTACAAAATACGCTGTCATCTAAAGGGTTCAGCACGTCAAAATATTGTCCGGAACTGGGTTTTGTATCTTGCCCATTAATCCAGAGGTCGTATTGTTGCGTCATTTTTTTTCTCCTTCAACTTGATTGGCACTTTACATAGTCTTTAATAAAAGCCGATGGCTAGCGACCAGATTAAATAATTCTTATTGTAATTTTGCCGACCTCAAAACGAGCTGAGGGCTTGTTTTGGGGTCGGTTGTTTAGATCTTAAATAACTAAAACTACTTTTTAATCAGATAGTTATTAGCCGAAAACACGTTGTGGATCGAGCGCTTTTTTCACTCGTTTTTTTAGTGTTTGCAGACCACCTAATGTGACTTGATCAACGGCTTCTTGCATATCAGCATCGACTAAACAAACTGGGTAGCCTTGTTCAGAGAAGGTGTTGATTAATTGCTGCGTTAACTCACGTGCCTGAGCCAGTTTTTCAGGGTTGCCTGTCGGGTATAACACTTGCACTTGATTCATCATCGTACGCCAAGTCAATGCAAACTGACTGATCATGTTGAGTTGATTAGGGTTGCTTGTGTTTTTCAGTAAATTGGCCATTTTAATCGCGTCATCGCCATCAATAGGGCTGGCAAAGTGCACGTTTATTGAGGAAAAATCAGCTAAATGTTTATTAATTGAGTTGAATTGGCCCTTCATTCTCTTTTCGCGTTGCGCCCAAATCGGGTGGGTTGCTGTTGCCTCGTCAGAAAGGATTTTAGCGCCTTCAATTTGGCCAAGGGCACCGCTGACCGCTTGCCATAAAAAGTCAACATTAGCTGGAAGATTATAAAGAGCACCATAAACATTCCAGTGACCTAATTGATGTTTTTCTGCCATTGCTTCATCACTGCTTGAAGTGATGTCTTCGTCAGCAAATTGAAGTGCGTCAGACTGCGCAGATGAGATAGCAACGGTGTTAGGCACCAGCATATTAATTTTAAAGTTACGCATTATTTCAACTGCTTGATTTAATGCGGCTTCGTTAGGTAATTGGACAGTAAAGGGCTTGTAACCAGGTGGTTTGGGCATGAGCCAAATGCCTACTTTTGTAATTATGCCGTTATTGGATTGGGTAAATGTAGCATCGACATAAGGGCCATAACCGTACTTAAATAATTGCCATGAGTTACTACCCGGCATAGCGCCCATACCCGTTCTAATGAGGTTACCATTGGCCAGCATCACTTCCATGCCACATTGCATCATCAGTTGATCGCCATAGGGTGTATAGCCATAATGCCGGTTACTGATGCTGCCAGAAACGGACTGCTTTGAATTTTTTTCGAAATCAACAATGAAGGGAATATCGTTGTTTTCTAAATACGCGTTGAGTTGTTCAAAGTTTACACCCGGTTCGACTAAAGCATAGGCCGCTTTTGTATCCACTTCGATAATAGCGTTTAGTTTTTTTAGATCAATGACAACGATGGCGCCATTACCAGGAATAGGTGCGGTGTTGATTTCCCCCGGACTTAATAGATTAAATAGGGAAAACGCTTTGTCTGCTGAAAAAAGAATTAATTCTCTTAATTGATCTAAATTATCCGGTGTAACAACAGCAATGACATTGCGTTCGTTATTGTTAATCCTGTCCGCAAGGAATTGATATTCACCATTGTTGGCTTCTTTAAAAGCGATGACGTTTGATGGCGTTAGAAGGGTTTTCAGGTTTTCTAAAATATTCATTTTGTTGGCCTATTTATATTGAGCCGGTGGCATGATGACAGGGTAGGGTTTTTCAGGGTCGACTCTAAAAAATGCTTCACGTGTGTCGTAATCGATGGACGTAGCCGGTTCACTATCGCGCCATGTAAACTCGCAGGCGTTACAGTGATAAATAGTCCAAACAAGATCACCTTGCGCATCATGACCTTGATGTTCGTTGCGTATTTTATCTTGTGCTGCTTGGCAGCGAGGGCAAGAAATCATGAGTTTTCTCCATTCTGTAGCACTTGAATCATTTTTGCTATTTCATCAATTTCTGGACCAGCGGGTGGGGTCACGATTTTTGAATCTGAACCCAATTTATCGGGTGGCATGAAGCTCGTTGCATCAATAATTAAACGATGGCCTTTACCTGCAATTTCCGCAGCGGGGTCTATTGGAATCAAGGGCATATTAGGAATAACAATCGTATCATCCGCACGTGTACGTGTTGAAAGCGCCCACATCACCTCGTTTAGATCAAACGGGTCAACGTCGTCATCTACCATGATCAGATTTTTAAGGTACATCGTTCCATGCGGCGTGCCCAATGCCCGCATGGCGACAGATTTTGCGAAGCCGGCAAATCTGTTTTTGACGGAAATAACGCCGGTAAGACCATGTTGATAAAGCGCGTTGACTGCCACTACTTCTGGGAAGTCTTTTTTTAGTTGTGCATAGATAGGGGCTGAGGTATTTAGCCCGATTAATGTATCGTGCTCTGTCCAACCTCGACCGATATAAATGTTTTCAAAAATGGGGTCATTTCGGTGAGAAATCGCGGTGACTTTAAAACGGGGAATTTTTCTAACGCCACTATAACTGCCCGGGAATTCACCAAAAGGGCCTTCAAAGGTACGAACTCCATTCATCAGTTCAGCTTCAATGACGATTTCGGAATCGGCTAAGATATCCATGCCATTGCCCGATTTGGTTAAACGAAGCGGGCTTCCCATCATTTGAGAAGCATAAGCAAATTCAGATTCTTCATAACCGACAGGTGTCGCAGCGAACATACACATGGCCGGGTGATTGCCAAGCATGACTGAAATTTTTAAAGGCACATTGTTTTTCTCAGCGGCCATAATATGGCGGCCCATATCATGAGCGGGGATTGATAGCAGGGTGAATTCGCCAGGTGCCTGCACTTGAATGCGGTAAATCCCTACATTTTGTTTGCCGAAATTATCAGGATCAGTAGGGTCACGGCTAACTACATTTGCTTTACCGATATAAAAACCACCGTCATATTCATTGATACGATATAAAGGCAACAGGTCGTATAGGTTAAAGTTTTCTGTAATACGATTTTCATTGACGGGTGCTTCATCGGGTTCAATGAAATCAAGTAAGGGCTTGTCATCTCCCCAGCGGGAAATAATGTCGTAAAACAACTCTTTAATGGTTGTGCCTTTTGGGTGGCCCAAGAGCAAGGCTAAATTAGTGAAGCTGCCATGGACGCCGATGACTAGTTTTTTTCCGGGGTAACCGGCCATATTGTTAAAGATCACAGCGGGGCCATTCATGGAGTCTCTACCAGCGGCAACAGCTATGTTGCGAATATCTGGCTCGGGCAGAACATCATCACTCCAAGTAATACATTGGCCATTTTCTTCGAGAAACTCAAGAAAGTCTCTTAAAGAGCCAATACGTTTACCCACCTCTTTTGCTCTGTCTGATAAAGGCTTTTTATTTTCAGTCATTATTTTGATTCCTTAGCTTTGTAGGCTTTAGCGCTATCGATAATATATGTAGCCAAATTGTCCAATTCAGCATCATTAATATCAGTCGGGCGGAATGGGGGCATTTCTAATAAGCCATCTCTGACGACATATTTGATGTAATCAGGGACTAAGTCAGTACGTTGCAGAATGACGGCCAAGTCTTTACCACGAACGAGAGCCAGCTGTTTTGTGGCAGCATAAGCATCCCCGGGGTCATGACAGCCCGCGCAATGCAGTTCAAAAATGACCTTTCCTGAGCGTTGGCTTAACTTGTTATCGGTTGCTGGAGGTGTTTCGCTCGTTACCTCAGGCAAGGGTTTGTTTGCATCACTTTCAGTTACTTTTTTTGCCTCAGGTTGTTGATCACACGCGGTGAGTGCCAAAAGGCTTAGGGCTATCGTTAGTAATTTTTTCATGCCTTACCTCTTAAATTTTTTGGCCATATACCCATTTTTCCTGGAGAAAGAACGCCATTAGGATCAAGCTCATCTTTAATGGCATGATGCGCGTCCCAAAGTGAGTTATTGTTCCAAGAATAGGTGTTGGCAATTTGATCCATAAACGATAAATGCGTGCGATATTCGCCATACCCCATCGCCGCAGCATCATCAACCAGAATGGCAAAGAGATCGTGTGCGCGCTTTTTCTCTTCTTCACTCATGCGGTTAAACATCAGCATAAAAATATGGTGTTGATCTCGCCAGCCAATCAAGAATTCGCCAATGTAGTCGAAACCATATTCATGGGCGCGTTTCTCGATCATTTTGTATTGTTTCATGGCATCTTTCCCATCAGCAGCTGAAATGGGAGAGAAGTTAATATGACCACCGCCGCCAATCCAGTTTAACAGGCTGAATTCGGTCATATTAGGTTCACCTTTCATGAGTTTTACTCGATAGTCCCAGCCCGGGTCGCCTTTTCGCGTCTCATCGAAGTAAAATTTGGCACCGGGAATACTGCCAAAGGCATCTTGAATTAATTCCATGTTGTTTTTCATCATGGGCTCTGGGCCATACACTGCCGCATAATAGTTCCAGATTCCAAGATGTAGATCTTTGGCCATTTTTTTACGATGGCTTTCCGGCATTGGACCTGTGCCGGTGTAATACTCGCGTCGGCTAACAGACATTGCGGCTTCCCAGAGTAAATCTGCTGTCATGGGTGCATTATGAATAACCTGATTGAGCCGAAGCGGTAGCGTTAGATCGGTAACAGTTTCTAAATCCTGCTCATTTTCTAGCGTGATCATAAACGGTGTATAACCGGGAGGTTCCGGCATTAGCCAGATACCCATGCGCGTAATAACACCGAAGTTTGACTGAGTAAATAAGCCATCAATACCCGCACCTTGACCGTATTTATACAAACCGCCTGTTTTACTATTGGATGTGGTATCCATGCCTGTTTCAACAACGGTGCCATCTGCCAGGACGACCTGCATACCACATTGCATTAACAGGTGATCACCATAAGGCGTGTAGCCAGCACCATGGTCTGAGGTATTGCCGACAATGCCACCCCAGGCAGGAGCAGCACAGTCAATCCAAAGTTTGATGCCTTTTTCTTGAAGGTAGTTATATAAGTCGTAGTAACTCACGCCGGGTTCAACGATGGCATAGCCGTGTTTTTCATTAACCTCGAGAATTCTGTTCATGAGTTTTAAATCAAGAACGATATACCCCGGTTTACGAGGGGCTGGGCCACCATAAGCAAAGTTTTTGCCGGTAGAAATTGTCCACACCGGGATTTTATATTGATTAACAATGGCGAGAATTTTTTGAATTTGCTCGACATTATGCGGTGCGACGGCGGCAGAAGGCGCAAAGTCAGCATCATTCGTCGTGTTGTATGGGTCGCGATAGCTACGCAGTTCGTTAACATCGTCTATAAAAACGAACGCTTTACCAACAACTTTTTCCATTTCGGAAATTGCGCTATTAAATTGTTCAAGGCTAATGCCTGGAGGGAGTGGTTTAGTCATGTCAATGTATTAAGCTGAAGTTGAAGGGATAAGGAGCCAAGAAACCAGATACTCATTATTTGTTGAGCTGCCAGCTTGACTGTTAGCCTGAGCGGTGGCTAATTCATGGTGTGCTAAAGAGGTGATGTTATTTGCTAACCAGGAAGGCCAGTTTTCCAATGATTGGGCAAGGGAATCCGCAATTAAATGGGCTTTATCCACGCTGCTGCTGACTTGGTGAGTTACCGTGTTATTGTTCGTTTCATGAATGGCAGAAAAAACTGTTCGGTAACCTTTGGTCGCAGCCATTTGTTCAAGGATAAAGAAATCAGAGTCGCGTGTTAAACCAGTGATCCAGCCGGTTGGTTGTTCTCTATGAAACCGGTTGAAGGTATCGAAATGCAGCCCGACATCTTTTTCAATGTTTGAGTGTGGTGTGTTTAACTGGCCAGCGAACTGCTGAGCTTGTGCTGATGTTTCATCTGAAAAAATAAGCAATGAATGGTCTTCTTGAGCATATTGGCTAAGGCCTAATGCCAAGCCAGGTTGTGCAGCTATCGCCAAGTTAGTTGCCAATGAGGACTTAATAAAGGTTCGTCTGGTTAACACGTTCTCTCCTTTGTTTAGCTATCCGGTGCGGATACGTTATTTTTATAAACGCTGTCAGTTGTTTGATTAAATCAAACTTTAGGCGCTGTCTTTGATCCCCTGCCAGCGTTTTACATAATCTACATTAGATATATCTAATGTGTCTAGTATTCTTCCAACCGTATGGTTAATTAAATCATCAATGGATTCTGGCAATGTGTAAAACGCAGGAACCGGTGGGGCGATAATGGCACCCATTTCAGATAAGGTGGTCATGTTCCTTAAGTGAACGAGGTTCAGCGGGGTTTCTCTTGCCATAACAATCAGTTTGCGGCGTTCTTTTAAAATAACATCAGCCGCTCTAGACACTAAGTTGTCAGCAATGCCATTGGCGATACAGCCCAATGTTTTCATAGAACAAGGCGCAATGACCATGCCGTGGGTGATAAATGATCCGCTTGACAGGGTGGCACCAATATCTTTTGGGTTATGTGTAAAGTCGGCCAGATTGGTTATGGCTTGTTTGTCCATGTTGAGTTCATACTGCGCTGTCAGGGCGCCAGCATTAGAGAGGATCAGGTGTGTTTCAACTTCATCAACGGTTTGCAGAATTTCAAGTAAACGGGTACCGTAAATGGACCCGGTGGCACCGGTGATGGCGATAATAATTCTTTTTTTCATGTGATCTTTATTATTTTTAGATCCAATGACACTATCGTCAATTAAATTAATCGTCAATATTAAGTGAGGATAATATGACCAAAGGCACCCTTTCGTTAGCGGATAAAAAAGACATCGTCGTTACTTTTTTAAAACAATGTAATGAATACAGTGAGTCGATGCTTGATAAGTACCAAAAGCAATTATCTGATGAAGAGCTAAGTCGTTCTGCGGCCCAAAAAATACAGGACTGGAAGACGTATAAAGATTTTAATGAGTACGCCATAAAAGAGCTTAAAGGAGATGAGCTAGATGAATGGTTTAAATAAGTGTTTGTTTAAATCATCAATTTTTATTAAATGATAAAATAGATCGTTTATGATGACTGCGCTCTTACCATAATTAACCCTCATTTCGATGCAACTTAATAATAGTGATTTGTTACCCAGCGATGATTTAAAAGACCGCATTCGTTTTTCCTTTGAGACGGGGCACATTTGGCTAGGTGAGCAACGTATGTTGTTATTACATACGGAAGCTATCGGCTCAATGCGTAAGGAGCTCATTGAAACGCTGGGTATCGAACTGGCTAAAGGCATTTTGATGCGGACGGGTTTTCAAGCGGGCCAGGCTGATGCGCGATTGGCAAAAAAATTACGACCCAATGCATCTGAAATGGAGCAATTTTTTGTGGGCCCTGAACTTCACCAGTTGGAAGGTTTGGTGCGAGTTAAAGTAAATAAAATTGATATTAATATAGAAAATAAGCAATTTTATATGGAGCTTGTCTGGGAGCATTCCTATGAAAGTGAGGCGCATAAAAAGGCGTATGGTTTCTCTGATGAACCAGTTTGTTGGATGGAAATAGGGTATGCCAGTGGCTATACCTCAGAATTTACAGGGCAATCTATATTATTTGTCGAGCAAACATGCAGTGGTTCAGGGGCTGAACATTGTCTGGTGGTTGGGAAGCCGATTGCTGAATGGGAAAACCCTGAAGCGTTAGCGAAATATTATAAATCAGAAAGCATTGTCGATCAGATCCTCAATTTGCGTGATGAGGTTGACAGCTTGCGGTCGACGATAGAGGGTATTGATCTTGAACAACAAGATATCATCGGTCGTTCTAAAGCATTTCGTGATGCTTATGCGTTATTAAATAAGGCTGTTCAAGGCCCGGTTACCGTTTTATTGTTGGGCGAAACGGGTGTGGGAAAGGAATTGTTTGCTCGGTCACTGCATCGTAAAAGTAACCGACACGATCAAGCGTTTATTGCCGTTAATTGTGCTGCGATACCGGATGATTTGTTAGAGGCAGAGTTGTTTGGGGTTGAAAAAGGGGCTTATACAGGCGCGCACGAATCGCGTAAAGGACGTTTTGAACGTGCCAATGGCGGCACCTTGTTTTTAGATGAAATAGGTGATTTATCTTATTCGGCACAGGCTAAATTGCTTCGAGTGTTGCAGGAGGGTGAGTTAGAACGGGTTGGGCGAACTCATGTTATTTCAGTTGATGTTCGGGTTGTTGCCGCTACACATGATAATTTATTTAATAAAGTTGAATCAGGTGATTTTAGGCGGGATTTATTTTATCGCTTAAATGTGTACCCTATTACCATTCCCTGTTTAAAAGAAAGGCAGGGAGATATCCCTTTATTGATTGAGAGTTTCATTGATCAATATAAAGTTAAATATCATAAAGAGGTAAAGGGGGTCACTGATCATGCCATGGTCCAACTAGAGCGGTACGAATGGCCAGGAAATATTCGTGAGCTTGAAAATGTCATAGAGCGGGGTGTTTTGCTTTGCGAAAATGGGGGTTATATTGAGTTAGAACATTTGTTTGCGATGATGAATATTGATGAGAAATCTGAGGCAACAGTCAGTGAGCGTGGTCAGTTGAAACCATTAAAAAAAGGTATTCATAAGCAATTTGTTGATATGTTTTTTGAAACTCAAAATAATTTGTTTGAAATTGAAGAAACGATTCTTAAAGAGGCCGTTAAAAGGTCAAACGGTAATTTGTCTGCTGCGGCTAGAAAGTTAGGGGTGACTCGTCCTCAATTAGCGTACAGGCTTGGCAAAATTGAAGAAGACAAATAATGACTTGGCGGCTGGCGTTTTATTTTAGTGTTTTACTTGTTGATCTCGATATTGTTGAGGGGTCACGCCGAACCATCGCTTGAAACTACGTCTAAAGTTTGCTGGGTCACTGTAGCCAAAAATAACCGATAAGGTGTCTATTGTAATGGCACTTCTGCGTAAATAACTGCTGGCCTGAAATGCGTAGACATCATCTTTTATTTTTTGAAATGATGTTTGTTGATCTTTCAGTCGCCGGATAAGTGTTCGGGGTGTCAGGCTAAATTGCTTGGCAGTTTGTTCAAGTGTTGGAGAGTAACTTAGGTTGGCTGATAGGTAATCATAAATTTCAGTGCCCAGGTTTATGTCACGCTGGAGCTGGTGGTACGCTTCCTGGCATTGCTCTAATGCGATTTGGTACATGTGTTTGTCTGCATTAGGGTTTGGCGTGTTTTTTAATGCTACGGGGAGTCGAATTTCAAGGTAGCCTGAATTGAAATAAATAGGGCAGTGAAAATACTGTTGGTAGCTGTCAACATAACTTGGCGCGAAGCTGTTCATGTATAAACTGGCCTCTCTCATCGGTCGCCCCAGGATAAATTCGATAACATGTTGTAACAACATAAGCATGGCTTCAATAAAAATTATGTGTGCTGCTCTAAGGTTATCGGTCAGCGTGAGACGAATAATATAGTGTTCGCCTTGGGTAAGGGGGGTATACAAAATAAAGGGTGTACGAATTTGACTGTAACGCTGAAAAATACTGATGGCGTCTGATAAAGTAGGGCTGTTGATAGCAGCCCAGCCAACTGGTCCGTGGGTTGACGGGTGTAAAAATGAGCCAAGTAAGAGGCCAATAGCCGGGTTATGGCTTAGTTTTTTTGTATTTAGGATACAGGTTATAAATTGATCGAGAGTAACATGGTCGTCTTCTTGTAATGCGTGAGTGCTCAGGCCAGTGCCCTCTAAAATTTGTTCGGGAGTAATGCCTTTATTAGCTAATTCCCGAATAGCTATTTGTATATAGCTAACAGGGAGTATAATCGACTGGGCCACAAGTGCTTCTCGTATTGATTAGGTTGTAGCATTGTCACAAAATGACATGGCGGTGTCAAATAATGACACTTATTTTTTTATTTGAGACTTGATCTAATGAATGACTAGTATAAATATAAAACAATTACATTGGAGACATTATGAGTTCACAAGACACAACAGCTAGTGATGAATACTTTGAATCACTTAGAAGAGCTCCTACATTAGCTGTGCCTACAGTTTTATTGTTTATTGGTGTGATGGGTGGTTTAGGTACAGTTTGGTACTATGCACTCTCGGATGTGCTTCCAATGTGGCAAGGCGCTATCATTAATGGGCTTTTAACCTACGGCTTATTCAGTGTGATTCATGATGCGTCACATCACTCCCTTTCGAGTATTAAGCCTGTAAATGAAACAATCGGTGCGATAGGTTTGTTTTTTCTATTTCCATATGCCCCTATGGTGGCCTTAAGATGGGTGCACAATCAACATCATATCTATACTAATGGGCCAAAAGATCCCGACCTTTTCGAGCACGAATCTCCCTGGTGGCAGGTGCCGTTTAGATGGTCATTTTTTGATGGGTGGTACATTTACTATTTCTTAAAACATGGGGGTAAAGTAATCCAACGCCATATGGTACAGTTGATTAGTTATTATTCATCATTGGCGCTACTATTTGTTGCTGCTTTGTATTTTGGATTTGGTTACGAGTTGTTTATGTTGTGGTTTATCCCTTCTCGTATTACCTTGCTATTGATCGCGATTGTATTTGTTATATTGCCTCATTACCCTGCAACGGTTAGTCAAACAGAAGATAAATACATGGCGACAACCATGCGTATGGGTTGGGAATGGTTGTTGACACCCTTATTGGTTTACCAAAACTATCATCTCATTCATCATTTGTGGCCAGAAATACCGTTTTATAAAATGCATAAAGCATGGTACATAAAATATGATGAGTTAAATGCACAAAACTTAAGTAAGCAAACAGCGTTTGGTTTAGTGCCTGAAAATATTGAATCTCATAAAAACTTTGATCATTCAAAGTATGAGCCTCAAGTGTAAAGTTAGACGTTAATTATAAAAAAGCCCCTTTTGAAGGGGCTTTTTTATGTGTGTTTAAGTGTGCTTAGTTAAGGTTTAATAAACATTTTAAGTGCATGGTCTGATTTTTCGTAAAACGTGCTGAACGCCTGATCGATATGGTCGAGTGTATAGGTGTGAGAAAAATATTCAGATGGGTTAATAACACCGCGTTCCATTAAACGAATGCCTTCCCACATGTAAGGTTGCACATTAGCAAAGCCATTCATATGTAGGCTAATATCGCGCAAGAACACATCGGCTAACACTAAATTAAATTCTTGGTCGCAAAAAACACCAATGGCCGCAATGGTGCCACCAGGGCGAATGATATCCAAACACATTTGAAGCGTTTCAGGGTAGCCAACGACCTCAATCACCTTATCAAACCCTCGACCATCGGTTAACGAGAGAGCTTGTTCTTTCCAACTTTCTTTGCTTGAGTTGATGGTTGTAGCACCTTTTTTGGCGGCTACTGCAAGGCGATACTCGAGTTGATCAATACAAACGACCTGTCCGGCTGATTTGCCTAAGGCAATATCCATGGTTAATAAACCTGTAGGGCCGCAACCAATAATGGCGACGTTCTCGCCGGGTTGAATATCAGCTAGTTTATTAGCAATAATGGCCGATGGTAGGTTGCAAGACAGGGTTAGCGCAGAGGCGTCGTCAATGGCGTCAGGTACTTTTATGACATGCCCTTCGGCGTGGGGCAAAATAAGGGCTTCGGTATGTGTGCCGTTCAAGTCACCAAAGGGTACGCCGAAACCATACACCGCTTTTTGGGTGGTTTCACAATGTGCAGTTTGACCGACTTCGCACATATAACATTCACCGCAAGAGCATGAATAAGCCATAGAAATTCGGTCGCCGACTTTAAACTTACCAACGCCCCGGCCGACTTCGCGAACGTGGGCTATTAATTCATGACCTATTTGTGAATGGCCCGGTTCTAACATGGCATCTAGAGCGCCACGGTATACATGTAAGTCAGAACCACAAATTGACGTTGCATCAACCTCCACTAAAACTTGATGAGATTCATTAATTTCGGGTTCGGGTTTCTCGCCACAACGAATATCTTGGGGGGCCGTAATAGATTGCTGTTCTCATAGGATTTTCCTTTTATTGGTTTAGTATTAAGGCAGTAACATGAATTTTTTAGAGCGTTAAATCATCATTTAGTTAACTCTTTATAAACAGGTTGACTAAATAATGAATGGGTTAAGCCTGATGATGTTTTTTTTGAGGCAAAAGTTATTTTATGGATAATATGATGCTAGGATTAAGCACATACTGTACCAGTTGGTTATTTGTAATTTGATATATTGACTGTTACCGTAGAGTATTAAGAAGAGCTTACATAGAAAATACTGTGCTGAGTTTCGAAAGGGTTGTCGTAGCGCTTATGGGTATGGGTGAAGATAGCCTTGCAGTACGAGGGTAATGGCGTTGAAATGAAAAATAAGTAAACTCTGATGTTTTAGAATTTGCTAAGTAAATGATGTAAGTCATGGTTGGATAGGGTTTTATTGATATAGTTTGCCCACTCATGCAGCAAAGCATGCTGAAAAATTAATGATGTAACCAAATTAAAATGGTGAGATAAGGAGAATAAAAAATGGGCAAACAGAGTGAGATCGATTTTGCAAGCTACCTGATGGACGATAAAGAACATGGTATTTATCGCTCAGATAGAAAAGTGTTTACAGATCCGGAGCTTTTTGAATTAGAAATGAAGTACATTTTTGAAAAGAACTGGATGTACTTATGCCATGAGAGTCAAATTAAAGAAAAAGGTGACTTCTTTACGACCTATATGGGTCGTCAACCTGTGATTATTACTCGGGATAAACAAGGTGAAATCCATGGGTTCATCAATGCGTGTACTCACCGTGGTGCACAGCTTGTTAATACGGCTCGTGGTAACAAAAGGTCGTTTACATGCCCTTTCCACATGTGGTCTTTTAGTACGGATGGCACGCTAATGGATTGTGGTGAAAGCAAAGGAAATGTCGGTTACAGTGATGATTTCAGTAAGGATGATTTGGGTCTTAAAAAAATTGGTAACATCGAAAGCTACCGTGGCTTTGTGTTTGGCGTGCTGGATGATAATGCCTGCACGCTGGCAGAATACTTACGTGATGCAAAACAAATGATTGATTTGTTGGTTGATCAATCGGAAGAGGGGCTGGAGATTTTGCCCGGTACGACAACCTATACCTATGATGGTAACTGGAAGTTACAAGCTGAAAATGGCGTAGATGGTTATCACCTGGAAGCTATTCACGGAAACTATGTGATGACCATTGCTAACCGTGCCAAGTTAAAAGGCGATGCTGATAAGGTAAAACCTGTTGCCGTGGGTGATTTGGCAGGTGGCACAACAGAAATGCCGGCGGGCTATTTCTCTTATGGTAATGGTCATGTCACTCTTTTCGGGGAGTTGCCTAATCCACAAGATCGACCGCTCCATATGGGGGGTAAAATGCCAGAATTGATTGAGAAGTTCGGTGCGAATAGAGCGAGCTTTATGGGCAGTTATTTACGAAATACATGTCTCTATCCTAATGTCTTTATCATGGATCAAATGAGCACACAAATTCGTCACTTCCGTCCAGTTGCCGTGAATAAAACAGAAGTAACGACCTATTGTATTGCGCCTGTTGGAGAGAGTGATGAGGCACGTGAGCGTCGTATTCGTCAATATGAAGATTTCTTTAACGCGACCGGTATGGCGACACCGGATGATTTAACGGCTTTTAACAACAGCCAGTTAGGTTTTATGGGTGAAAAGGCTAAGTGGAGTGATATGTCACGTGGTGCTAAGAATGTTGTTGAAGGTGCTAGTGATTTTGCGAAAAAAGTAGGCGTAAACCCTGATGAGTGTGGCATTAATCTAGAAGATGAAGGTTTAATGATTGCGCAACACAGGCAATGGGCAGAAATGATGACTAAGGCACAAGCGGAGGAGAAGTAAGATGGATGTTGCATTAAAAGACCAAGCGATAGATGTCATTATTAATGAGTCTGCTGCTTTAGATCATAGGCAGTGGGACGAGTGGATTGATTTGTATACGGAAGATGCTACCTATTGGATGCCTGCATGGGTTGATGAACATAATTTGACGAATGATCCTGCGCGTGAAATCTCACTGATTTACTATAATGATCGTTCTGGAATTGAGGATAGAATTTTTAGAATCCGTACCGAGTTATCTTTTGCGACGACTCCGTTACCCAGAACATGCCACATTAATACAAATTTTAGAGTCTCTGAAAATGATGCAGGCGAAATAGTTGTTCACTCTTCATGGGTGACACATTGCTACAGCTTGAAGACTTCGCGAGAAGCGTTCGGTGTTCAAGAGCATCGTTTGCGTAAAACAGAAGAAGGTCTAAAAATTTGCTATAGAAAAATCACCTTGCATAACGACATGGTGGATACCGTATTGGACGTTTATAACGTTTAGATTGATTTCTGTGTAAAAGAAGAATCCCGCGCCCTTTATCAAACAAAGGCGTGGGATTTTTTTATGTCTAAAAATAGTTTGCAAAGAAGATGACATTTAAAGTCTTAATAGAAAATACCGATGAAGTTTTTGGGTGCAGTGAAGGGCAACATATTTTATCCGCCATGGCTAAGATGGGGAAAAAAGGTATTCCATCGGGGTGTCACGGCGGCGGCTGTGGTGTTTGCAAAGTAAAAATTAACCAGGGTGCTTTTTCGTCAAAAAAAATGAGTCGAGCCCATGTTTCGGCAGATGAAGAAAAGGCGGGTTATGCGTTGGCCTGCCGCATTTTTCCAGAAACCGATATCACTTTGCACGTTATAGGAAAACTACAGAAAAGGTTTTAATAACAGCGTTTGTCAATATTCATCGCTATAAGGGATACTGTATCCATTTTTTTCAATTTATCCTTTCCCTTTATTTTCAATAACCTAAAAACACTTTATCTGATCTGAATCAGTGTCGTCAAAAGGAGATTATGTGACGATCTCATATAAACCGACAGCGGTCTTATGTTGCCTAACGGTGAGTTCATGATAATAATCAGGAGAGAGAAATGGGTGTTTTAAGAATTAGTCATGTCAATATCAGGGTGCTGGATATGGAGGCATCTTTACATCATTACATTAACGTAGTGGGTATGAAAAAAGTGCATGAGGATAAACAAGGAAATGTTTACTTAAAGTGCTGGGATGAATGGGATAAATATTCGCTTATTTTAACCGAAGCCGATAAGGCAGGCATCAATCATATAGGCTATAAGGTTGAAAGTGATGAAGATCTGGATCGGTTTAAAAAGCGTATTTCAGATTACGGGATTCATGTGGATGATATTGAACGTGGTGCGCTTGACTCTGTTGGGCGCGCATTGAGATTTAATATTCCCAGTGGGCATGAAATGTATTTGTATGCTGAGAAGGACTATGTTGGAACGGACGTTGGGACGGTAAATCCAGAGCCCTGGCCAGATGGTTTGGTGGGCGCCGGTGTTCATTGGTTGGATCATGCATTGCTCATGTCAGAGTTTGATTTAGAAAATGGGGTGAATAAAGTCGAAGAAAACACTAAATTTATGGTGGACGTGCTCGATTTTTATCTCGTAGAACAGATTTTAGTAGGGCCAGAGGGTAATCAACAGCTAGCCACTTGGTTATCTGTTTCAAATACGCCGCACGATATCGCATTTGTAGGAGGACCCATTAATGGCTTGCACCATATCGCATTTTTTATGGATAGTTGGGATGATGTGCTTAAAGCGGCCGATGTTATGGGTAAAAATAAAGTGAAAATTGATGTAACGCCGCAGCGCCATGGTGTGACGCGTGGCTATACTATTTATTTCTTCGACCCATCTGGAAACAGGTGTGAGACCTTTGGCGGGCTAGGGTATTTGGCACAACGGGATAGGCCAGTAACGACGTGGACGGAAGATCAGATTGGGAGTGGTATTTTTTATCATACCGGTGAATTAAATGAGGCGTTTACAACGGTTTATACCTAAAAGGAAGCACTGAATGCTGCTATCTCGTTAAGTATGTTGAGATGTGTTTAATTGAACATTAAAACACATCAATCTAATGATAAAAAATAAATAACAGGCTGTATAACAAAGGGTGTGTGTGTTAAATTTCCTCTCTTATTAATCAACCGGCAAAGAAAGAGTTTTGATAGAGGCTTCATAAGCGCCTATCAAAAAAAGTGCCACTGATTGATTATAAAGCTGAAAATTTACTAAGCGAGAATTCAAATGGACGCAACACACACAGGCCAAGTGACCTATTCTGGTCCGGTGAGCAAAGGGGTTATTCTACTTAAAATAAAATTGACGGCTCCCAATCGAGTTGAGTTTAAGGCGGGTCAATATTTGGCTGTGTTAATACCTGATGCGGGAAAAGTTGCTTACTATTCTATTGCGTCATCCCCTAATCAAAGAAGCGAAATAGAGTTATTAGTTAAAGAAGATAAGCTCGGTGTGGGTGCTAGTTATTTGTTTTCTTTGAAGGAAGGTGACGAGGTTCGTATGCAGCTTCCCATGGGTGATGCTTTTTTACGTGAAGACAGTGAACGCAATTTGATTTTTGTAGCAGGTGCCTCGGGAGCCAGTTATATTCGCTCGATGATTCACTTTTTAGATGAATCTAAACAGTTAGAGCATCGTATTATTCATTATTTTTTGGGTTGCCGTGAAGAAGATGAGTTAATGGAGTCGCCTTATATGCATGCCTTGGCTGAAAAATATAGAGGTTTTCACTTTTACCCAGCGCTATCTCACCAAGAAGATTGGGAGGGACATACGGGTTTGGTGACAGATGTTGTGAATAATGTTCTACCTGATGACATGTCTGAATGGGAGGCATATTCTGCTGGCTCTCCGGCTATGGTGAAAGCGCTTGCCGATTTGCTCATTGATAATAAGAAATTAAACCCAGCCCATTTTTTCTCCGACCTATATACCCCTGAAATATAAAGTTGAGCCAAACAGATTTAAGTTTGAGCGAACCTTATCCTCTTTGTGGATAAAGTTGAGCCAAACAGATTTAAGTTTGAGCGAACCTTACCCTCTTTGTGGGTTAAATGCGACGTAATGATTTTATCATTTGATTAAAAACACCCAAGAAAATACGCATTAAATCAGCTCATTTTGTTACTCAGCAGGCTCGTGGCGGATGGCACAAAGATTGCTATCTCTCCGGTTATGACCATGAGTAACAAAAAAATATCGGGTATTGACGGGCAGCGTTACGTTCGAGTTGTCAATGTCGTGCAAGAAAAATATGTTGAGTTTGAATTTTCTATTGAAGATCCGACAATTCATGTTGAGTTGGTCTTGCCTTTCCAGCATTTCAAAAAATTCTGCGATGACAATAACGTAAAGCACTTAAGCCCCGAGCAAGAATCGGCAGTTGAGTACGATAAGCTTAAGTGGCGTTTTGGTGCCCCAGGGTTTGATGAAGCAGATAACAAGAAAAATTAAACGTTCAGGAGATAAATAAATGAGTATTGAAATTTCGGCAAAATCCATACAGCCGGTTAGATTGACATACGGTAATTTAGAGGAGCGGTTTGGCGGTAAGAAGCCTTCATCCCGCTATCAAGAAGCGGTTTACGATGTTCAGCCAACCGCAAATTTTCAATATCGTCCTCTGTGGGATAAAGATCATGAGCTTTACGATGTGTCAAGGACAGCCATTGTTATGGAAGATTGGTATAGCTTCACTGATCCGCGCCAATTTTATTATGGTACTTACAATATTGCGCGTTCCAAACAACAGGATGTTGCAGAACATAATTTTGCGTTTGTTGATAAGCGAGATTTGCTTGAAGTGATGCCTGAAGCTGTGAAGCAGGCAGCGCGTGAAATTTTAGTGCCTTTGCGCCACGTCGAATGGGCCGCAAATATGAATAATTGCCAAATAACGGATGAATGTTACGGGGCAAATTTTAGTGCCTTAGCCATGTTTAATGCAATGGACAGGTTGGGTATGGCGCAATATGTAACGCGATTGGGCTTATTGCTTGATGGTAACGAAACAACGTCACTGGACGCGGGGAAAAAAGCCTGGATGGAAGCACCTCATTGGCAACCATTGCGTCACGCTATAGAGGACATGTTTGTTCTTGATGATTGGTTTGAGTTAATGGTTGCGCAAAACTTTGTCTTAGATGGTTTGGTTTTCCCGCTTTTGTACGATCGTTTTGAGAAAAAGTTGACATCAGAAGGGGGGGCGACAATCGCCATGTTAACTGAGTTTATGGATGACTGGTACAAAGAAACAGTGCGCTGGACAAATGCGCTGGCTAAAGTGACGGCAAAAGAATCTAAAGACAATCAAGACCGGCTGTCTTCTTGGGTGACTCAATGGGGCGATCGATTATCAAGCGCCATTGAGCCTATTGCCACTAAGGCCTTTGGTGAAAATGGAGTCAATGAGCTTGCAGAAGTAAAACAGGCATTGCTGGCGCGTTTAGCAAAGCAAGGTCTTGCCGTTTAAAGGAGATAAAAATGTCAGATAAAAAAAATACAGTCTTTTTGATTTTGCAAGATAACGATGATGCAAGGCCGATTATTGAATCAGTTGAACAGGATAATCCTGAAGCAACTATTCAGTATCAGCCCGGTATGGTTCGTATGGAAGCGGCTGGCCGATTGGTTGTCAATCGTGAGACTGTTGAAGAGAACTTAGGCCGGGAGTGGGATGTTCAAGAATTACACCTAAATTTAATTTCACTCGCCGGAAATGTTGATGAGGATGATGAAAAATTTGAGTTGGCTTGGAATTAAATAAGTTGCCAAATAAAGACGAGGAGTAGAGAAATGCCAGCAAAAAAACTAAATTTACGTAAGCGTTATGGGTTGTTAACACGAGGAATGGGTTGGGAAACAACGCATCAAAAAATGGATGATGTGTTTCCGTACGACTCATTTGAAGGAATTAAAATTACTGATTGGGATAAGTGGGAAGACCCGTTCCGTTTAACAATGGATGCCTACTGGAAATTTCAGGCAGAGAAAGAGAAAAAACTGTATGCCGTTATTGATAGTTTTGCGCAAAATAATGGGCAAACGAATCTAGCCGATGCGAGTTATTTAAGTGCGATTAAATTATTTATTACCGGTGTTACGCCGATTGAATACGCCGCGCATCGTGGTTTTGCCCACTTAGGGCGTCATTTCCGTGGCGATGGTGCTCGTATTGCCTGCCAGATGCAAGCGATTGACGAATTACGCCATCAGCAAACTCAGGTTCATACGATCAGCCATTACAATAAGCACTTTAATGGCTTGCATGATCCTTTCCATCAATTTGATCGTGTGTGGTATTTGTCTGTTCCTAAGTCATTCTCTGAGGATGCTTTGTCATCTGGCCCGTTCGAATTTATTACTTCCATTTCATTTGCCTTTGAATATGTTCTGACAAATTTATTGTTTGTACCTTTTATGTCAGGAGCGGCTTACAACGGTGATATGGCGACGGTGACCTTTGGTTTCTCTGCGCAGTCGGATGAATCTCGTCACATGACGTTGGGGCTTGAAATCATTAAATTTATGTTAGAACAACATGAAGATAATTTGCCGATTGTGCAACGTTGGATGGACAAGCATTTTTGGCGTGCTTATCGCTTACTCGCCTTAGTGGCAGCCATGCAAGACTATATGTTGACAAACAGTCCTATGTCTTGGAAAGAGGCTTGGGATGTTTACTTTGTTGAAAATGGCGGCGCGCTGTTTGAAGATTTGTCCCGTTATGGATTGAAAATGCCTAAATATCATGAATTAGCCACGGCAGAAGCTGATCATATTAGCCATCAAATTTGGTCAGTTTTTTGTTCTTTAGGCAACGCTACCGGGTTTCATACATTCCTGCCTACTGAAGAAAAAATGGCTTGGTTGTCTGAAAAGTACCCAGATACATTTGATCAGTATTACCGTCCACGTTTTGAATATTGGCATCAGCAGCAAAAAGACGGCACGTTTGAATTCCAAAAAGGTTTACCTCAACTTTGCCAAGTTTGCCAAATACCGATGGTATTTACTGAAGTTCAAACCGATCCAATGCAAATTAGTTACCGTGTAACGGAGCATGGTGGTGATAAATATCATTTCTGTTCAGATGGCTGTAAAGATATTTTTGAACACGAACCAGAGAAGTACGTGCAAGCCTGGTTGCCCGTCCATCAGATTTACCAAGGTAATTGTGGCGGTCCGACACTTCCTGAAGTGCTTGAATGGTATAAATTTACGCCTGAAGACATTGGTAACTATATAGGTTCTCAAGATCATGCGCGTTGGCAGGAATGGACAGGTGAAGATAAAGAAGTAAAACAGGCTTAGTAGGATACTAAGATACAAGCAATTAGCTTAGGAGATAAAAAAATGGCAGTTATTGCAAAAGATGGGTACATAGATCTCGTTAGAGATAGAGTGGAAAATTTTCATGGCAACCAATTGGTATATGTGGGTTGGGATGATCATTTGTTGTTTTCAGCGGCACAAGCTTTTCCGTTGCCACCTGAAATGCCTTTTCAAACGTTAGTGTCAGAAGTAATGGCATCAGTATTTAATGATCACCCTGATTTCCAAAAAATTGATTGGGAAAGGGCTGAATGGGTGTTGGATGGAGAGTCGTTTTCACCCGCTATGGAGGCTTCATTAAAAGAGAATGGGATCGGTCATAAATCACTGATTCGATTTAAAACGCCGGGTTTGAAGGGTATTAATGGATTAAGGTTGTAAACATGAGTTACGAGGTGACCATTGAACCATTGGGCGTGACGATAGAGGTAGAAGAGGATCAAAATATCTTGGATGCTGCTTTAAGGCAAGGTGTTTACTTGCCTCATGCTTGTGGGCATGGCCTTTGTGGCACCTGCAAAGTTGATGTGCTGGAGGGTGATGTTGAGGTGGGTGATGAAGCCTCTCCATTTGCCTTATTGGATTTTGAACGTGATGAAGGTAAATGCTTAACGTGCTGTACTAAACCGGCGTCTGATTTAGTCATTGAGGCAGACGTTGAAGAAGAGCCTGATGCAGCGAATATTCCAGTTAGAGACTTTACTGGGAAAGTGGTTAAGATTGAAAGATTAACCCCAAGAATAGTCGGTGTTTTTCTTGAAATTGAAGGTGATGAAGTAGAATTTCAATCCGGTCAATATGCCAATATACACATACCTGGGCTGGACACGCCAAGGCCTTTTTCTATGGCGCAATCACCTAATGAAAAGACGGTTCTGGAATTTGATATTGCGTTGATTCCCGGTGGCGAAGGCACAACCTGGATTCATAATGAGCTAAAAGTTGGTGACACACTGGAATTATCTGCTCCGTATGGGCATTTCTTTTTAAGAACATCCGATAAGAAACCGATGGTGTTTTTTGGTGGTGGCTCTGGCTTGGCCAGTCCCAAATCTATGGTGCTGGATTTATTGGAATCAGGGGATTCGCGCGAGATTATTTTGTATCAAGGTGCGCGCAATCTCGAAGAGCTTTATTACAGGGATCTTTTTGAGTCTCTTGAGGCTCAGTACGAAAACTTTACCTATGTTCCTGGTCTTTCTGGGCCGGACATAGAGCCGGAATGGGATGGGCCGGTGGGCTATATTCATGAAGTGGCTAAAGAGCATATGGGGGGAAAGTTTGAGGGGTATCGCGCATATCTGTGTGGCCCACCCATGATGATTGACGCTTGTATTACGATGTTAATGCGTGCTAGATTATTCGAAAAAGATATGTTCATGGAGAAATTCTTTAATGCCGCAGATGCAGAGTCAGAAAGCAAAAAGAGCCCGTTGTTTAAAAATATTTAGGCTGGCTCTGTGAGCGTTCAAATCAGCATTGAAGATACGGGTGATGTTTTTCCTTGTGCTGAAACAAAACACCTGCTGGCAGGTATGATTCAGCTCGGTAAAAAAGGTATCCCTGTAGGTTGTAGAAGTGGCGGCTGCGGTGTCTGCAAAGTTAAAGTATTAAGTGGTGACTACATATCTAAAAAAATGAGTCGAGATCATGTGACCGAGGATGAGGAGCGCCAAGGTGTTGTGTTGGCCTGTCGCGTGTTTCCTCAAACAGATCTTAAATTAAGTGTCATCGGCCATTTACAAAAAGCTATAATGCGGTAAAGTTCAATGTTGGCCTAGTTTGAAAATAGGCGTTTGGTTGTTTTTAAAATAAATTATAAGCAGGAGAGTTAGCATGGCTATGACAGGTATATTACGTCCAGGGCACGTTCAGTTAAGAGTTTTGGATATGGAAGAAGCAATAAATCATTATTGTGAAAACATAGGGTTGATTGAAACCGACCGTGATGATCAGGGTCGTGTTTATCTTAAATGTTGGGATGAGCAGGATAAATTCTCAGTTGTTTTAGAGCCTTCAGATCGCTCAGGCATGGATCATATGGCGTTTAAAGTAGCAACGGAACAAGACTTATGGCGCTTTGAGTCAAACGTTAAAAATTTTGGTATTGAAACTAAACGCGTGCCAGCGGGTGAATTAAATGGTTGCGGCGAAAGAGTACGTTTTGTTGGGCCAGCAGGTCATACGTTTGATCTATTTGCTGAAAAAGAGCAAGTGGGCAATATGGTGGGCACTACTAATCCAGCGCCGTGGCCAAGAGGGTTGAAAGGAATGGAGCCGATTCGTTTCGATCATTGTTTGTTATATGGCAATAATTTTGATGAAAATCTTAAGTTCTTTACCGAAGCGTTAGAGTTTCAATTAACAGAGCAAATAATGGATGGCGATGTACGACTAGCAGCCTTTTTAACGTGCAGTACTAAAGCGCATGATGTCGCCTTTATTCGTCATGAAGAGTCAGGGAAATTGCATCATGCATCATTCTTGTTAGGTTCTTGGGAAGGTGTTTTAAAAGCGGGTGATATTATTTCTATGGAAGATATTCCATTAGAAACAGGCCCAACGCGCCATGGTTTAACGCGTGGTCAAACTATTTACTTCTTTGATCCATCGGGTAATCGCAATGAAGTGTTTGCAGATGACAGCTATGTTTACCCTGATTCTCCTGTATTGACGTGGACGGCTGATAATATTGGCCAGGCTATTTTTTACCACTCACGGCAGTTAGTGGATAGTTTCATGGGTGTGACCTCCTGATTATTATGTCTAACAGTATTGTAACGAAAAATATTTCAACAGAAGCAGCTTGCGCCGCCGCGCAAGCTGCCGTTGAAAAAGCTAAAGAAATAGGTATTGGTATCAATGTCTCGGTTGTTGATAGTGGCGCAACAGAAATTGCATTTTTGCGCATGAATAATTCATTTTTGCCATCAATGAGTATTGCTAAAGATAAAGCATATACAGCGGCAGGTTTCGGGTTTCCTACTATGCAATGGGGTGATGTGCTTCAAGGTAATGCTCAATTGCAAGCAGGCATTGTTGGGCGGCCAAATGTGGTCACCTTTGGCGGTGGCTTGCCGATTATTGAGGGTGAAGAAATCATTGGTGCGATCGGCGTTTCAGGTGGCTCTGAGGAAGAAGATATCCTCTGTGCTCAAGCGGGTATAGATGCTATTAACACGGTATTGGTTTAATTATATTTTAGTAAAAGGTTGAAAATTATGAGAGAAGTACAAGGATTTATTAACGGCGAATTCGTTAGCTCGGGTAATTTTGGTGATATCTATTCCCCGGCGACCGGTAAGTTGGTCTGTCAATATCATAAAACAAGCGAAGCGCAAGTTGGTGAAGCGGTAGAGGCTGCCCGTCAAGCACTTAAAGGTCCTTGGGCAGGTTATTCAATCCAGGATCGTGTTGATATTTTATATAAAGTTGCTGATGGTATTAACGCCCGCTTTGATGAATTTTTGGAGGCTGAATGTTTAGATACAGGAAAGCCCTACTCTTTAGCGAGTCATATAGATATTCCTCGTGGTGCAGCTAACTTTAAGATTTTTGCAGATACGATTAAAAATGCGGCTGATGAGGCATTTCATATGCCAACTCCTGATGGTACAGGCGCTCTGAACTACACCGTGCGTAAGCCTAAAGGTGTGATCGGTGTGATTGGACCTTGGAATTTGCCTTTATTGTTAATGACGTGGAAAATTGCCCCTGCGATGGCATGCGGTAATACGGTAGTTGTTAAGCCATCTGAAGAAACACAATTAACATCGAGTCTGCTGGGTGAGGTGATGAATGATGCGGGTGTGCCAAAAGGTGTTTATAACGTTATTTTAGGCAAAGGCCGTGAAGTGGGTGAAGCATTAATCACGAACCCAGGTTTAGATGCCATTACTTTTACAGGTTCAACTGCAACAGGTGAGCGTATTGCGGCTGCAGCTTCTGTGGGTGTACGTGATTCATCGTTGGAGCTTGGTGGTAAAAATGCGGGTATTGTATTTGCAGATTGCGACATGGACAAAGCGATTGAAGGCACCTTACGTTCTGCATTTGCTAACTGTGGCCAAGTTTGTTTGGGCACAGAGCGGCTGTATGTTGAACGTTCAATTTTTGACGAGTTTGTTCAGCGCTTAAAAGAAGGGGCTGAGGCGCTTAAGTTAGGTCGTTCAGAAGACCCGGAGACGAATATGGGGCCATTAATTAGCGCGGCACACCGTGAAAAAGTGCTCAGCTACTATAAAGCAGCGGTTGATGAGGGCGCGACAGTGGTAACCGGCGGTGGAATTCCAGATATGCCAGAAGATTTGTCTGGTGGATACTGGGTTGAGCCAACGATTTGGACGGGGTTACCCGAAACGTCCAAGGTTGTGCAAGAGGAAATTTTTGGCCCATGTACCCATATCTGTCCCTTTGATACTGAAGACGAGGCAATTGAATTAGCCAATGATACCCCTTACGGATTAGCATCGTCGGTCTGGACAGAAAATAATTCACGCGCACATAGAGTGGCTGCTAAAATGGACACGGGAGTATGCTGGGTTAATAGCTGGTTCTTACGTGATTTACGCACACCATTTGGGGGTGCAAAACAATCAGGTACAGGTCGCGAAGGTGGCCATTATTCATTAGAATTCTATTCAGAATTAACGAATGTTTGTGTAAAACTATAAGGATTAAGAAATGGATCAAAAGAAAATAATACAATACGGCGATGAGCTTTATGACGCCTTAATTACGCGCCAAACAATTGCGCCAATCACTGAGCGCTCTCCAGAAGTGACTATCGAAGATGCTTATGCGATCCAAAATCAAATGATTTCTCGTCGCATTGAGGCAGGTGAAAAAATCGTTGGTAAAAAGGTAGGCTGTACTAGCCAAGTAGTGATGGATATGTTGGATGTGAACCAGCCAGACTTTGGTTACCTTCTAACCGATATGGTTTTTTCTGAAGGGCAAGACATCCCCGTATCTGAAAAAATGATTCAACCAAAAGCCGAGGGTGAAATAGCATTCGTACTTAAAAAAGACCTATGCGGGCCAGGGCTAACCAATGCGGATATTTTAGCGGCTACTGAATCAGTCATGCCTTGTTTTGAAATTGTCGATTCAAGAATCAAAGATTGGAAAATTAAAATTCAAGATACCGTCGCTGACAATGCCTCTTGTGGGTATTTGGTGCTAGGCGGTACGGCCGTTGATCCGCGTAAAATAGACTTAAGTGTGTGCGGGTTAACATTAGAAAAAAATGGTGAATTGATGCACACGGGTGCAGGCGCAGCAGCGTTAGGTTCCCCAGTTAATGCAATGACTTGGTTAGCCAATACAATGGGTGCCTTGGGCGTTACATTGAAAGCAGGTGAAGTTATTTTATCCGGCGCACTATGTGCGATGGTGGATGCAAAAGCCGGTGATTCAATGAGAGTGAGTGTGGGTGGTATCGGTTCAGCATCGGTTCGCTTCGTTTAAAATAAAAAATGAGTAAGGTATAAACATGGCAATAAATTGCGCAATGATTGGTTCTGGTAATATCGGCACCGACTTAATGGCAAAGCTACAACGCAGTGCAAACCTGAACCCTGTTTGGATGGTAGGCATTGACGCAGAATCTGATGGCTTATTAAAAGCACAAAAAGCGGGTTTAAAAACAACGCACGAAGGGGTTGATGGTTTAATTCCACACATTGAAGAAGATAATATTCAAATTGCTTTTGATGCAACATCTGCTTATGTGCATGGTGAAAATAACCGTAAGTTACAAGAAAAAGGCGTGTTGGTCATTGATTTGACACCAGCAGCGATAGGGCCTTTTTGTGTGCCTCCAGTTAACTTAAAAGAACACGTGGGCGAGCAAGAAATGAACGTTAATATGGTGACTTGTGGTGGCCAAGCAACGATTCCAATGGTGGCCGCGGTTAGTCAAGTTCAAGCGGTTGAATATGGTGAGATTGTTGCTACCGTTGCTTCTAAATCTGCTGGTCCAGGAACACGTAAGAATATAGATGAGTTTACCCGTACAACAGCGCAAGCTGTAGAGCAAATTGGCGGCGCTAAAAAAGGTAAAGCGATTATTATTCTTAACCCTGCTGAACCCCCTTTAATTATGCGTGATACGGTTCACTGCTTGACACAGACTGAGCCAGATCAAGAAGCTATTACCGCCTCAGTACATGCGATGATCAAAGAGGTTCAAAAATATGTGCCTGGCTATACATTAAAAAATGGCCCTGTTTTTGATGGTAATCGAGTGAGTATTTTCCTAGAAGTTGAAGGGTTGGGTGACTATCTACCTAAGTATGCTGGCAATTTAGATATTATGACAGCGTCAGCAACAAGAACAGCCGAAATGTTTGCCGAAGAAATTGAAAACGGTACATTAACGCTAAAGAAACTAGCTTAGGGGGCAGATAATGGATTTAAAAGGTAAGAAAATTAAATTACATGACAATGCACTGCGTGATGGTATGCATTCAGTCAGTCACCAGTTTTCACTTGATGATATGGTTCGTATGGCTGTAGCACTTGATGAAGCAGGTATGCCGCTGATTGAGGTAACACATGGTGATGGTTTGGGTGGTTCTTCAGTTAACTATGGTTTTGGTAAGCACAGTAATCGTGAATACCTAGAAGCCGTTGTACCCAAGATGAAAAATGCCAAAATTTCGGCTTTATTATTGCCAGGTTTAGGAACGGTCGATGACCTTGCTATGGCAGTTGATTGTGGGATTTCAACGATTCGAGTCGCGACTCACTGTACAGAAGCGGATGTATCTGAGCAGCAT
The DNA here is from genome assembly GCA_002700385.1 of Cycloclasticus sp. GTDB lineage: Bacteria > Pseudomonadota > Gammaproteobacteria > Methylococcales > Cycloclasticaceae > Cycloclasticus. The sequence goes on along the minus strand of PADC01000006.1, from coordinate 554,885 downwards.
ATTTTGAAAGCACGTGGATATGGCCTAGATACGGTAGGTTTTTTGATGATGGCTCATATGACGTCACCGGAAGCGTTGCTAGAACAAGCGAAAAAGATGGTGGACTATGGTGCGAACTGTATTTACGCAACAGACTCAGCGGGCTACTTATTGCCGGATGACGTGACAGACCGCATTGGAATTTTAAAAGCTGAGTTTGGTGATAATGTGGAAATTGGTTTTCATGGTCATCATAATTTGGCAATGGGCATTTCAAATTCACTAGCTGCTATTGAAGCAGGGGCAACGCGCATTGATGGATCAGTTGCAGGTTTTGGTGCGGGTGCAGGTAATACTCCATTAGAAGTGATGGTTGCTGTGTGTGACAGAATGGGTATTGAGACAGGTGTTAGTGTCGATAAGATAATGGATGTAGCAGAAGACATTGCTTTGCCATTAATGCCAACACCTACACGCATAGATAGAGATTCATTGACACTTGGATATGCCGGTGTTTATTCATCATTCTTGTTACACGCAAAACGTGCTGAAAAGAACCACGGTGTGCCAGCAAGAGAAATATTAATGGAACTTGGAAGAATGGGCGCAGTAGGTGGTCAAGAAGATATGATCGAAGACGTCGCATTAGAAATTAAAAAGAAATCAGCTTAGGGGATCACCATGGCATTAGATAAAGCAACGATTGAAAAATTAGCAGAACACCTTGAGAATGCAGAGCTAAACTGCACAGAAGTAACAAAAATTACCAATGATTATCCTGAGATCACTTGGGATGAAGCACTTGATGTGCAATGGGAAATACGCCGTCGTAAAGAAGCGAGAGGTAACAAAATTGTTGGCCTAAAAATGGGCTTAACATCCATGGCTAAAATGCGTCAAATGGGTGTTGAAACGCCTTGTTATGGATTTTTAGCAGATTATTTTAGTTGCCCAGATGGTGCAGAAATAAAAATTTCTGAACTTATTCACCCAAAGGTAGAAGCAGAAGTTGCGTTTGTGACGAAAAAAGAGCTTAGTGGCCCTGGCTGTCATATTGGCGATGTCTTATCAGCGACCGACTTTATTGTACCAGCCGTCGAAATCATTGATTCTCGCTACAAAGATTTTAAATTTGACCTTAAAAGTGTGATAGCTGATAACTCTTCATCATCACGTTTTGTAACTGGCGGCCGCATGCTACCTGTTGAAGACCTAGACCTTAAAACACTTGGTGTTGTTATGGAAATTAATGGTGAGGTGGTGGAGCTTGGTGCAGGTGCAGCTATATTAGGTCATCCAGCTGCAAGTGTCGCTATGCTAGCTAACCTATTAGCAGAGCGTGGCGAAGTGATTCCAGCTGGAACCTTTATCATGGCGGGCGCAATTACTCCAGCCATTGCTGTTAAAGCGGGTGATAACGTTTCAGTGCGTTATCAAAACTTGGGTACTGTTACTATGCGTTTTGTAGAATAAGGAGAAATTAAATGCCAATAGCACAAATTCACATGTTGGAAGGCCGTACTGAAGAGCAAAAAGCGGCGGTTATTGAAAAAGTAACAGATGCACTATGCGAGGCAGTTGATGCGCCACGCGAAGCCGTTCGCGTTATGATTATGGAAATGTCTAATACCCACTACGGTATTGGTGGAAAAACCATAAAATCGTTAGGGCGTTAAATACAAATTAAAACCATAGGTAACGTGTCGTGTTGCCTATGGTTTTTACCGTTTTTGTCCAATAAAAGGGTTGTCATTAACCCTTCTTCATATTGCCTCTTATGGCTAAGTTGCTTGAAAATAGCAATAATTATTCCTCTAAAAATAACATGCTTATGCAAAATAGGCAGTTGTTTTCAGCTTTAGAATTAAATAAAAATTTTCCCGGTTTCAAGGAATCATTCCGTGTTATTTGAATTTGTCACGTCTTAAATTTCTAAACCTTAGAATATGCGTTGGACGTGGCATACATTAAATATGCGCCACTAAAAATTTACCAAATGGTAAAAAGTAAATGGTGTTTTTACCAAAGAGAGAGGTGTTTTATTAACGAGGGTGATTAACGCTAATAACTCAAATTTGGCATGCTATATGCTGTTGTTAATATTAATAATCGATGGATAACCTAGAGTTGAACACTAGGTACACTATAAAGCCATTATATTTATATACGATTGGCATGACATCAAGAGGAGGAACTCATGTATCAAATACCCCGAGAAGAGTGGTATGACCTGACACGTAGCACCAATTGGACATATAGTTATGTTTCTGAAGAGGAGATGTTTCCTGAAGAAATGAGCGGAAGCCGAGGCATTCCTATCGAAGCCTGGGAAACTTATGACGAGCCCTATAAGGTGACATATCCCGAATACGTCAGCATTCAGCGGGAAAAAGACTCCGGTGCCTATTCTGTCAAAGCTGCTTTAGAGCGTGATGCCTATGTTGACAGGGCCGATCCGGGTTGGATTTCAACGATGATCGCGCATTATGGTGCAATTGCTGTAAATGAATATGCAGCCAGTTTGGCTGAGGCAAGAATGGCCCGTTTTTCAAAAGCGCCGGGTAACCGTAATATGGCGACATTTGGTACATTGGATGAAAATCGCCATGGCCAAATTCAATTATTTTTCCCTCACGCTAATATTAAACGCAGCAGGCAATGGGATTGGGCGCATAAGGCGATGCATACAAATGATTGGGCTGCCATAGCGGCTCGTTCGTTTTTCGATGACATCATGTTAAGCCGCGACGCCATTGCAGTTTCCATTATGTTGACGTTCGGCTTTGAAACAGGGTTTACCAATATGCAATTCTTAGGTCTCGCTGCCGATGCATCTGAAGCGGGAGACCATACATTCGCAAGCTTAATCTCAAGTGTCCAAACTGATGAAGCACGTCATGCGCAACAAGGTGGCCCATCATTAAAAATCTTAATAGAAAATGGACAAAAAGAAGAAGCTCAAAAATTGGTTGATGTTTCTATATGGCGAGCTTGGAAACTGTTCTCAGTGTTAACCGGCCCGATTATGGATTATTACACGCCGTTAGAACATAGAAGTCAGTCATTCAAAGAGTTTATGGTTGAGTGGATTATTGTTCAATTTGAACGTCAATTAGCTGACTTAGGCTTAGATGCGCCCTGGTTTTGGGAAGATTTAACGAAGGACTTGGATGTTACTCATCATGGAATGCACTTGGGGGTATGGTATTGGCGCCCGACAGTTTGGTGGAATCCTGCAGCAGGCGCCTCTCCTGAGGATCGAGAGTGGTTAGAAGAAAAATACCCAGGATGGAATAAAACCTGGGGTAAGTGCTGGGACGTGATTACTGAGAATCTAAATAATGGTAGAGAGGACTTAACCTTACCCGAAACGTTGCCATATGTTTGCAATATGTGTCAGCTACCTATTGTGGGGACGCCTGGAGAGGGATGGAATGTACGGGATTATCCCCTAGAGCATGAAGGGCGTTTATATCATTTTGGCTCCGAGGCAGATCGTTGGTGTTTTGAACAAGATCCAGAGCGGTATAAGGAGCATCAAAATTTAATTGATCGTTTTCTGTCTGGACAAGTTCAACCGGCGGATCTTCCAGGCACACTGGCTTATATGAATTTAGGGCCTGGTGAAATGGGCAAAGATGCACATGATTATGCATGGGCAGCAGCATTTAAAAAACAAGTGAGTGCAGCTTAATACAAACTGATTTGTCCATTGATTAAGACGAAAAAAACAAAAAATAAAATGCTTTATACGGGAGAAAAAAATGGCGGCATTTCCAATTAATTCAAACTTTGAGGGTGACTTCGTGATGCAGTTAATCTCTGTGGATACAGAAGATACGATGGATCAGGTGGCAGAAAAGTGTGCTTATCACTCCGTGGGTCGCCGAGTTGCGGCACAACCTGAAAAAGTGATGCGTGTGAGATTACACAATACCACTGAAAATTATCCTCGTGACATGACAGTATCTGATGCAGGTTGGAGACCGACTGAGACGCTTGATATTATCTTCGCCGACAGTTAAAAGAAGGGGTATCACAGAGATGGCTTTTGAAAAGATTTGTACTTTAGATGATGTGTGGGAAGGAGATATGGAGGCCTTTGAAACAAAAAATGGGACTTCAGTACTGGTTTTAGGGGTGGAAGGGGGTGATTTAAAAGCATTTCAAGCTATTTGCCCTCATCAGGAAATCGAATTAGTTGAAGGTGAGTTTGATGGGAAGGTTCTGACGTGTAAAGCCCACCTATGGCAATTTGATAGCACTAATGGGAAGGGGTTGAACCCAACTGACTGCATGATAGCGGAGTATCCACTGAAAATTGAGGGGGAGGATGTGTTAGTCAATATTGACGGCATTAAACCGTTTACTGCGCATTCATAAATTCGATAGCTAACGGCTTAAGAGTCGTAAGAAGAGACAGATAATGACAACGACAAAATTAAAAGACGCCTATAAACAAAATAAAGTGGGCCCTATTTTTAACGGTGGTGATGTTGCGCAAGCTGCGATTGAAGCCGCCGAATGGGATAACCCAGATAAAGACATCAGCGTTGATGATAAAGGCGCATACGTTAGGATTTCAGCCGAACAAGAGTTGGTAATAACTCGGGAATCCATGGAAGAGGCACTAGGCCGTGATTTCCAAATGAATGAAATAGAAATCCATTTAGGCTCTATGGCAGGGCAAATTGAGGTAACGTCGGAAAAAATCCGTTTTTACTTTGAAAAGACACTTTAAATAGAGGGATTAATGATGAGCAATGAGCAAATAGAAACATTGAAACCTTTAAAAACCTGGTCACACCTTTCTAAGCAAAGGAAAAGGCCGAGTGAGTATGAAATAGTGACTTCAAATTTGCATTTTCATACAAATAATAAAGGCAAACCATTTGAAATAGGGCAGGATGCAAAAATGAATGATTGGTACTTAAAGTACCGAAACAATAGCCCGTTAGTACATGAAAACTGGGATGCCTTTAGAGATCCAGAACAATTAGTTTATAGAACCTACAACATCCTTCAGGAAGGTCAAGAATCTTATGTCACCGGGTTGTTAAACCAATTCAGCGAGCGCGGCAATGATCAGATGATTTCGAAAGAATGGGCGGCTGATTTAGCGCGTCTTTATGCGCCAGGCCGTTATTTATTTCATGCTTTGCAAATGATCTCTGCTTACCTTCATCAGATGTCACCGGCAAGTACCCTCTCTAATTTGGCTACATACCAATCGGCTGATCATTTACGTTGGTGACACATACTGCGTACCGCACTTGCGAACTGGCTAAAACATGGGCGGACGTTGGTTTCGGAGAAAAAGAGCGAGAATATTGGGAAAATGAAACAGCATGGCAAGGGTTTAGGGAGTTGGCAGAAAAAGCGTTAGTGACTTGGGATTGGGCAGAAGCAACGATTGTCCTAGACGTTATCTTAAAGCCAGCTGTTTCGGCAGCGGTATTGAAACAACTCGGTCTAGCGGGGGCTGAAAATGGCGATACTTTATTGTCTTTATTGAATGATGCGCAAATGCGGGATGCAGAGCGGCATCAACGCCAAACACAAAAACTGATTGAATTTGCACTTGATCATGAAGCTAACGAGGCCATTATTCAAAGGTGGATAGACAAGTGGTTACCCCTGGCCGATAAAGCTGTTGAAGCTTATTGTAAAGAACTGACAGATTTACCAGATGCAACACAAGAGGCAAAAGCTTATATGACCTCTGTTAGGTATTCACTGGGTTTAAAATAAAACGCTAGACAATGAAAACCGTGCAATGAGCTATTTGCACGGTTTTTTTATTTATGCGAGTTAATAAAAATATATAATAAATCACTAAAGTCTAATATTTTTACTAGCAGTAAAAATATTTTTTGAAACCAAATTAGTGAAATGATGAGCCATTTAAAATTAAGTGTTTTAGACCAATCCCCCGTCCATGATAATCAACCTGAGTCCAGTGGTTTATTTACCACCATTGAACTCGCTAAGGCCTGTGATGAAGCGGGTTATCATCGCTATTGGGTTGCAGAACATCACGATACGCCTGGTTATGCGAGCCCTTGCCCTGAATTGATGGTGAGTAATGTAGCGCATGCGACTAAACGGATCCGTGTGGGCAGTGGCGGGGTGATGTTGCCGCATTATAGTGCATTTAAAGTTGCTGAAACTTTTAAAATGTTAGAAGCTTTTCATCCCGGTCGCATCGATTTGGGAATTGGGCGCGCTCCGGGGGGTAACCCTATTTCATCGAGCGCGATATCCGCGCCGAGGCAAACCATTCCTGCCGAGTATTACCCGAGTCAGGCACAAGATTTAATCGGCTTTTTAAGTAATAATTTGCCTTCAGAACACCCCTATAGTCGCGCTACTGTGGTCCCCAGTGATGTGGGTGCCCCCCCTGTCTGGATGCTGGGCTCAAGTGATGGTAGTGCTGAAATCGCGGGTGTCTTAGGGGCTGGTTTTGTGTTGGCTCTTTTTATTGGCACTCATGATAGGCCGCCAGAAATTATTCAGCGTTACAAGAAAGCTTTTCAAACAGGCGGCAGCCTTGAAAACCCGGAAGCCATCATCGCGGTGGCTGCTATTTGTGCGGATTCAAAAGAAGAAGCGGAATATATCGCTAGTAGTCACACGTATTGGAAGGTTCAGGCTTTTAGGCACGGTGCCAGGGATGCCTTTTTTTCTCCAGATGAAGTCATGGTTAAAAGAAAACAGTTATCGTTATCTGATCAGGCTTATTATGACGAAACCTTAGCCACGATGGTAACGGGCACGCCTGAGGAATGTCAGTCAAGGTTAGAACAGATATCCGCGTTGTACCAGGTGGATGAGTTAATGATTGTGAATGTGACTCATGCCTTTAAGCCACGGGTAGAGTCGTATAAAATGCTGGCCCATCAATTCGGTTTATCAAAATAGTATTTAGGAGAAAGTTATGAGTGCGAACCCTGAAATTGCAAACAGTATCCAAACAGGCGCTTTTAAAACCAATTATCATGATGTAGGTGAAGGGACGCCTGTCTTTATGATCCATGGGTCAGGGCCTGGCGTCACTGCTTGGGCTAATTGGCGTTTAGTCATACCGGTATTAGCTGAAAAATATCGAGTGATTGCACCTGATATGGCTGGTTTTGGTTTTACCGAACGATTAGATGATTACAATTATTCGATGGAAAACTGGGTTCAGCATGCGATTGATTTAATGGATGCGCTGGACATCGAAAAGGCTCACCTGATTGGTAATTCGTTTGGTGGTGGTTTATCACTAGCACTTGCAATTAAACATCCGGAGCGCGTGAATCGCCTTGTATTGATGGGTGCGGCAGGCGTGAGCTTTGAGTTGACTCAAGGGCTGGATGAGGTTTGGGGTTATGAACCTTCAGTGGCTAATATGCGTAAAATGATGGATTTATTTGCCTATGACCGCACTTTGGTGACGGATGAGTTAGCGGAACTTCGTTATAAAGCAAGTGTGCAACCTGGGTTTCAGGAGTCCTTTAGTAAAATGTTTCCTGCGCCCCGTCAACGCTGGGTTGAGGCATTAGCCAGTGCGCCAGAAGATATTAAAAACATTCAGCATGAAACCTTGATGATTCATGGCCGTGAAGACATAATCGTGCCGCCTATTACATCAAAGACATTGTTTGATTTGTTGCCAAATTCTCAATTACATATGTTTGGTAAATGTGGGCACTGGACGCAAATTGAACAAAACGCACGTTTTAATGAATTGGTTTTAGATTTCTTCGCCGAAGCTGAATAGTCATGTTGGGTCATAAGACGTGAAGTTTGCGATCATTGGCGCTGGCGGTATAGGCTGTTACTACGCCGCCAGATTAATCCAGGCAGGGGAAGACGTCACCCTGGTAGCTCGTGGTGCTCACCTAAAAGCCATGCAAACGAAGGGTTTAGAGGTTAAGCATGCAGAGCTGGACTTTCATCAAGCGGTTGATGCCTTGAGCCTTGAGGCTTGGCTGAATGAGACAAACCCTGATCAGGTCGATGTGGTGATTGTTTGTTTAAAAGGAATGCAAACGGGTGCCCTGGCAGAGCAACTTAAAAATTGGTTGCAGTCGTTTCCAAAAAGTCAGGCTCCTCTTGTGTTGTCATTGCAAAATGGTGTGGATAATGAACAGCAATTAAGTGAGGCCTTACCCCGTCATGTAGTATTAGGGGGGATTGCTCGTCGGATAGGGGCCCATATCATTGAGCCAGGAGTTGTTGAATCAATAGGGCCTGCACAGGTTATTCTAGGCCAATGGCCCAATCATCAGACTGTTTCATCTGAAATGGAAGAAAAAATTGGGGCGATAGCTCGTTGTTTTAATGCGGCAAAAATTCCAACGGAGATGTCGAAAGATATCAACAAAGAACTCTGGCGGAAATTGATTATTAACAATGGGTTAAACCCGTTATGTGCCTTGTTAGAAATTGAAACAGGTGATGCGACGCCCAGGGAAGATTTGCAGCCCTTGATCAGAGGCGCAATGAGTGAAGCGGTGTTGGCTGCGAAATCACAGGGCGTTGAATTATCAAATGATGATTTAGAAGAAATGCTTGAACTTATTTCGACCTTTGATTCAATCAAACCTTCTATGTTGGTGGATCGTGAAAAAGGCCGACCCTTAGAAATTGAAGAAATTTGTGGTGTCGTTATTAAAGGTTGTGAAAAGTTAGGAAAAGACGCGCCCTATAATCGAACTATCTCTACTTTATTGCGCAGAGCAGTCGAAACTCCTAAGGCGTAAATGTCCGCCTTAAAAAAGGCCTCAGGCCCCTTGTTGATGCTAAGTTTTGTATTGACAGTATTAAGCACCTGGGTTCCAGGTTACTTGGACTGGATTCCAGGAACCGTTACTTGGGTTGCTGGGGGTATTTTGTTCTTTAGTTTAAGAAAAGCACAGAAAAAACCCCTTTTGGTGATTGCTGGACTTGCGATATTGAGCTGGTTAGTGGCTTGGCAAACGGGTGAAATAAAGGACTTTGCTAAAGCCTTCTCCAATAACCAGTTGATGATCACGATGCTAATAGGCGTGCATTTTTTACAGCTGGTTGCCTTACCGCAAAATGAGAAAATCGAACCCTTACCAACGGGGTTTAAGGCATTTTTAAGGACCTACTTATGGGTCCATTTATTTGGTTCTGTGATCAATGTGTCGGCAGTACTGCTCGTTGCTGATCGCTGTGTTAAAAAAGCGCAGCTTTCGATGAATCAATTAAAGCTGTTAATCAGGGCCTTCACGTCAGCCGCACACTGGTCACCTTTTTTTGCTGCATTCGCAGCAGCTCTGGTTTTTACGCCTGAAGCATCTTTACATATAGTCATGGGCGTGGGGATCAGTATGGCTATTGTTGCTTTTTTTGTTACGTTGTTTGAAGTGAAGTCTGAGAAGAAAGAGTTGATCAAAAATTTTATAGGTTACCCAATGCATTTTGACTCTTTGTGGTTGCCGGCAAGTCTGGTCGTGCTTGTAGGCATAGCGCATACTATCTTCGAGAATGTGAGTGTACTTATATTGATTGCGGTGTGTTCGTTATTATTGAGTATGGCTGTTTTGCTGGTGAGAAATGGGCCTGCCAAAGGAGGGCGTGACTTTATACAGCATGGGAAGAACAGCTTGCCGCAAATGAAAAACGAATTATTACTGTTCTTAATTGCGGGTGTTTTTGGATCTGGTTTAGCCGCTGCACTCGATGGTTTATCTATCGCTATTCCATTTGACTATTTTGACGGTGAAGTGGCTTCAGTCATTCTACTGTGTATGTTTTTGCTGGCAATTTTGGGTGTTCACCCCGTGATCAGTATAGCGGTTGTAGGGCATTGGATTGTTAACATTGAACCAAATCAGACATTGCTCGCTATTATGTTTCTAATGGCTTGGGCCGTAGGGGTTTCTGCCAGTCCACTGTCCGGTATTAATCTGGCTTTACAGGGGCGTTACGGCGCGTCAGGGAAGAAAATCTTTAAATGGAATATTGTTTATGCGATAAAGCTTTACTTGCTGGATTGCCTTGTTTTACTTGCCGTTTCACATTGGTTAGGTGTTTAAGGAACTCGCCCAATGACACCAGAACAAGTATCATATACCGATTAAGTCGGGCACAGCCCATTAAAATTTATAGGAAACGTTGTTTTGACAGAAATTAAAAGACAGAATTCATTTAATCGAGAAGAATTGTTAAGTTGTGGTAGAGGCGAGTTATTTGGCCCGGGTAATGCGCAGCTACCCATGCCGAATATGTTGATGGTGGATAGAATTACCTCCATAACTGAAGACGGTGGCGCTAACGGTAAAGGACAAATTGTAGCTGAATTAGATATCACGCCTGATTTATGGTTTTTTGATTGTCATTTTCTTGGTGACCCTGTTATGCCTGGCTGCTTGGGGCTAGATGCCATGTGGCAACTAGTTGGTTTTTTTCTAGGTTGGAAAGGAGGTTTAGGGAGAGGTCGCGCCTTGGGTGTAGGCGAGTTAAAATTTACCGGGGAGGTTTTACCTAAAGCAAAAAAAGTGACATACCGAATTGATCTGAAAAGGGTTATTATGCGAAAACTGGTGATGGGGATTGCTGATGCCGTCATGGAAGTGGATGGTAAAGTGATTTATGAAGCAAAAGATTTACGTGTAGGGCTTTTTACCTCGACTGAGAACTTTTAGGAAAGGATTTGATATGAGACGCGTAGTTATTACAGGTATGGGTATTGTTTCATCGCTGGGGAGTGATGTTAATGCCGTTGCTGATTCACTCAAAGCGGGAAAATCGGGTATTGGCTTTGTTGAAACATACAAAGAAAAAGGGTTTCGTAGCCATGTTGCCGGTGTTCCCGAGATAAATTTAGATGAGTTGATTGACCGGAAAACTAGACGTTTTATGGGTGATGCAGCAGCGTATGCTTATGTCTCTATGCAGCAGGCGATTGATGATGCAGGGTTAACCGAGGAACAGGTTTCTAACCCAAAGACAGGCTTGATCATGGGGTCTGGTGGAGCCTCGACAAAAAATGTAGATGAAGCGATTAATTTATTAAATACGAAAGGGATTCGCCGTGTAGGGCCTTATATGGTGCCAAGAACGATGAGTAGTACGGTATCTGCTGGGCTGGCTACGCCTTATAAAATCAAAGGTGTCAACTATTCAATTACCTCGGCTTGTGCGACAAGTTCCCACTGTATTGGTAATGCGATGGAGCTGATTCAATTAGGAAAACAGGATCGTGTTTTCGCCGGTGGTGGAGAAGAAGAACATTGGTCGTTAACGATGATGTTTGATGCGATGGGTGCTTTATCAACAAAGCGGAATGATAAACCAGAAACTGCGTCGCGAGCTTACGATGCCGACCGTGATGGTTTTGTTATTGCAGGAGGTGGAGGTACCGTTGTTGTTGAAGCCTTAGATGTTGCTTTGGCGCGTGGCGCTAAAATTTATGCTGAGTTGGTTGGGTATGGCGCGACGTCAGACGGATATGACATGGTGGCCCCCTCGGGCGAAGGTGCGACCCGTTGTATGCAAATGGCCTTAGAGAAAGTGGACACACCTGTTGATTATATTAATGCGCATGGAACAAGCACGCCGGTGGGTGATATTGCTGAATTGAAGGCAGTGAAAGCGGTCTTTGGTGATGAAACGCCACCGATAGGTTCAACAAAGTCTTTATCTGGGCATTCATTAGGTGCTGCGGGTGTTCAAGAAGCGATTTATTGTTTATTAATGATGCGCGATAATTTTATTACGGCATCTGCAAATATTGATCAGTTAGATGAAGCCGCAAGTGGTGTGAATATTGTACAAAAGACTCAAAAAAACGCTTCTTTAAATACGGTGATGTCGAATAGTTTTGGTTTTGGTGGAACAAATGCGACGTTGGTCTTAAAGCGATACGAAAATTAGTGCAACGTATTTTAAAGGCATAAAAAAACCGGTCATAGACCGGTTTTTTTATGCCTATGTAATAGAAAATTACTTAATGGCTAACAGTTCCATTTCAAAAATCAATGTTTCATTAGGCCCAATGGCGCCGCCGGCACCTTGTTCACCATAGGCTAATTCAGAAGGAATGAAGACCTTCCATTTAGTGCCTACTTCCATTAACTGTAAGGCCTCTTGCCAACCCTTGATAACACCGTTAACAGGGAATGTAGCTGGTTCGCCACGCTTAATAGAACTGTCGAAGACAGTGCCGTTAATGAGAGAGCCTTCATAATGCACTTCTACTGTATCGGTCGCGCTTGGTTTTTCGCCTTCGCCTTGATTTAAAACAATATATTGCATACCGCTCTCCAAGACTTGTACACCTTCGGCAGCTTGGTTATCCTTTAAAAACTGCGTACCTTTATCAGCGTTATTGCCTTTCACTTCATTGGCTTTGGCTTGCATTTCTTTTTGAAATGTTTCGATAACCGCTTGCATTTCAGCAGGGCTTAAAAGACTTGGATCACCATTTAGGCTGTGAGTAAGACCTAGAACGAGTGACTCGGTTTCAACATCAAGTTTGTCCTGTTGAATGCCGCCACCGATTTGTTGGCCCATGGTGTAGCTAAGTTTTTGCTTTTCAGTTTCCAATGTATTGTCCTATAAATGAAGTTAAAAGCGCCATTGTACAGGAGGTGAACAGAAGAGTATCTGTAAAGTAAGGAGTTAATTGCAAAGGGGGAAGGTGTTTGCTTGTTGACAGCTTGAGGGATTACGCTTTGATATCGATAATGCTGCCAATAACATCACCCGCTGTTTGTGCCACGCGAGCCGATAGTTGAACTTGTTGTTTTGCTTGTTCTAAGGCCAGCAGCTCTTTGGTGGTGTCTTGCGATGACTTTTCGCCGCTCAACTGCTCAGCGCTAGCCAGTTTCTGACTGGCATTATTGGCTTGGTTTAAGCCTTTGTTGATGCCCAGTAGGGCATTTTGGCTAATCGATCCGATGTTCATATTAATATTGTACAGTAATCATGACATGATTATAGACAATAAGTTTGGGCGCATAATGCGAATAGGGTCACATTATGCGCCAATTTAGAGGGTATTTAATCAGTCTTAGCTTGTTCGGCTGAGCATAAAGCCGTCATATTGAGTATTCGGCGCACAGAAGCCAACGGTTTTAAAACGTGGACGGGTTTTTCTAAACCCAGCAAAATAGGGCCAACGGTGACGCCATCGCTTAAAATGCGGAGCATATTAAACGAAATATTTGCTGAGTCCAGATTAGGGAAAATAAATAAATTCGCTTCGCCGTCCAATTTGGAATCACTGATGACTTCTTTTCGTAAGTTTTCGAGTAGAGCGGCATCGGCTTGAATTTCACCCTCAACTTCAAGTTCGGGGTGATTTTTGTGGAGAGTGTTAACCGCTTGGGCCATTTTTTTTGCCTCATGATCATGGGCGCTTCCAAAATTTGAATGTGATAGTAGCGCGGCTTTAGGCGTGATGCCAAAGCGTTTGACATAGTGAGCAGACTGTAAAGTCATGGCAACGAGGTCGTCCGCGTTGGGGTTACTGTTTACCATCGTGTCACAGAAGAAAAAAACACCCTTTTGTAGTGACAAAACATTGAGCGCGGCAACTTTTTCAACCCCGGCTTTTTTATCAAGAATATCTGTAATATGGCCAAGATGCCGTTGATAGTTTCCCACTAAGCCGCAAATCATAGAGTCCGCCTTGCCAAGTTTGACAAGTAATGAGGCAAGGACGGTTGTTTTCGTGCGTACATAATTCTGCGCCAAGGTGAGAGAAACGCCTTTTCGACCTTTTGTCTGATGATAGTGTTGGACACATTCACGAAAATAAGGATTATTATCGGGTTCTATAATATCAATACTTTCTAGCATTGAGAGGTCGAGACCTAAGCGCTTAATGCGCTCAATAATGACCTTTTCCCGACCCACTAAAATTGGCTGCGCTAATTGTGAGTTAACAACTTCTTGCACAGCGCGGAGTACTTTTTCATTTTCTCCCTCTGCGTACACTACTCGCTTGGGTGTTAGTTTGGCTTGTTCGAAGATCGGTTTCATGAGCATGCCGGAACGGTAAACGTAGCGTTCAAGTGATGCTCTGTAGAGGTGAAAGTCTTCAATAGGTTTGGTGGCAACGCCGCTGTCCATTGCTGCTTTTGCAACGGCTAAGGGGATTTCAATAATAAGGTTCGGGTCAAAAGGGCGTGGTATGAGGTATTCGGCCCCAAAAACAGGTGTTTTTCCTGTGTAACTGTTGGTGTCGTCATTGACTGTTTTTTGTGCAAGTTCTGACAGTGCGCGAATGCAGGCGAGCTTCATTTCTTCATTAATGCTGGTGGCGCCAACATCAAGAGCGCCTCTGAAAATATAGGGAAAGCATAAAACATTATTGACTTGATTGGGGTAATCAGAGCGACCTGTTGCGATAATGGCATCGTCTCTTACTTCTTTGATTTCTTCAGGGAGTATTTCAGGTACAGGGTTAGCCAACGCAAAAATAATGGGTGAGTCTGCCATCTGCTTGACCATGTCTTTGCTCATCATGCCAGCGCGTGAGACGCCAAGAAATATATCGGCTCCGACAACAGCTTCTGCTAATGTCCGAATAGGCGTTTTAGCCGCATAACGCAGTTTGCGGTCATCCATTCCTTCGGTTCTACCTTCGTAAATAATGCCCTTGCTATCACTGACGAGAATGTTTTCTCGTTTAAGACCCATTTCCACCAACATATCTAAGCAAGCAATACCGGCTGCACCCGCACCTGATGCAACGAGTCGAACGGCCGAGAGGTCTTTTTTTGCAACTTTTAACCCATTGAGAATAGCCGCCGCTGTGATGATTGCCGTGCCGTGCTGGTCATCATGAAAAACGGGAATGTCGATTTTTTCACGAAGTTTTTTTTCGATGAAAAAACATTCGGGGGCTTTAATATCTTCAAGGTTAATGCCACCGAAAGTTGGCGCTAAGCTGGCAACAATATCAACAAATTTATCGGGATCCTTTTCATTGATTTCAAGGTCAAAAACGTCAACTCCGCCAAACTTTTTGAACAAAACTCCTTTGCCTTCCATGACCGGTTTAGATGCAAGTGGGCCAATATCGCCAAGGCCCAGTACGGCAGTCCCATTGGTAATAACGGCGACTAAGTTGCTTCTTGCCGTGTAAAGTGCTGCGGTTGAAGGGTCTTCGGCTATTTCTAAGCAAGGTTCTGCAACCCCTGGGCTATAGGCTAATGCAAGATCGGTTTGATTGCTGAGGGCTTTTGTTGCAGCAACTTCAATTTTTCCAGGCTTAGGGTGTTGATGATAATAGAGAGCATTTGTTGTGGGTTTATTCGACATGATTAAAATATTCTTTTATGGGGGGAGAAGCTAAAGAGCATTATACGTTAAACTATATGGTTAAGCAGTTTTGTTCGGTTTGCGTAGCAAGCTATCTTAAAAATTTTACAGATTAAACATGAATGCACTTGAAATAACGCAATTATATAAACGATATGATAATGGCTTCCTTGCGGTGAAAGGGATCGATCTTGCCGTGAAACAAGGGGATTTTTTTGCATTGCTGGGTGCAAATGGGGCGGGCAAGTCAACGACTATTGGTATTGTCGCTTCGTTAGTGAATAAAACATCGGGTTCGGTAAAGGTCTATGGGCATGACTTGGATGCTGATCCGGAAGGTGTGAAAAGGTGCATTGGTTTGGTGCCGCAAGAATTTAACTTCAATCAGTTTGAGAATGTTTTCGACATCGTTGTATCTCAGGCGGGTTATTATGGTATTCCTCGTAAAAAAGCGCTGGAAAGGGCGGAAGTTTGCTTGAAGCAGCTTGAGCTCTGGGATAAGCGAGATGAAGCGGCTAGAGAATTATCGGGTGGCATGAAAAGGCGTTTAATGATTGCGCGTGCGCTGGTTCATGAGCCTAAATTATTAATACTAGATGAGCCAACTGCGGGGGTTGATATTGAAATCAGGCGATCGATGTGGCGCTTTTTTAAAAAAATAAATGCTGCTGGAACGACGATTATCTTAACAACACACTATCTGGAAGAGGCTGAAAGTTTGTGCAAACACATCGCCATCATTAATAAGGGTGAAGTGGTTGAAAATATGGATATGAAAGGCTTGCTGGATAAGGCAGATGAAGAAGTTTTTGTATTAAGCCTTGAATTTCCAGTTAAAGAAATACCGGTTATCGCCGGTAGCCGTATTGAAGGTTTGGATGAGACGACATGGCAAGTTAATGTTAGAAAAGAATTTGGCATACATGCTTTTTTTGATGAACTGAGTCGCCTAAGCATTAAGGTAACGGGCATCCGTAATGAATCAAATAGGTTGGAACAATTGTTTGTGAAGCTGTTGGTCAATAAGGAGGCGGCTGATGTTTAATAAAGAATACCGAGTCGCGCTGCAAACCATTACTTATAAAGAAGTTAAGCGGTTTCTAAGAATTTGGGTGCAGACGTTACTGCCTTCAATCATTACCACAACACTTTATTTTCTGATTTTCGGCACGCTGATCGGGTCAAGAATTGGTCAAATGAAAGGTTATGACTACATGGATTTTATTGTTCCCGGTTTAATTCTGATGGCGGTTATCAGTAATGCCTATTCGAATGTGGTGTCCTCGTTTTACAGTGCAAAATTTCAGCATAATATTGAAGAAATGCTGGTTGCCCCAGTACCTGGGTGGATTATCTTAACGGGTTATATTTTAGGTGGGGTCTTGAGGGGGCTTATTGTTGGCGGTTTGGTGACGATAGTTTCGTTGTTTTTCACAGAGTTGAAAATTGCTCACCCAGTCATGATGGTCGTTGTGTTTTTGTTGACAGGCGTTTTGTTCTCAGCGGCCGGCTTTATCAATGCAGCCTATGCGAAAAGTTTTGATGATATTTCAATCGTGCCGACATTTGTACTAACGCCTTTGATTTATTTGGGTGGGGTTTTTTATTCTATTGATTTATTACCGGTTTTTTGGCAAAACGTCTCGTTGCTTAATCCAGTGCTCTATATGATTGATGTGTTTCGATTTAGTATTTTAGGGGACTCAGATATTCCTTTGCTCTATGGGTTTATGGTGATTGTGACCTTTATTACAATCTTGATAGGGATCAGTTTAAGGTTACTTTCCAAGGGAATCGGGATAAGGAACTAGTGAACGAGATTGAATGATGCGGTGCGATAGGATAAAATTCGAAAAGTTTTATGAGTAATTTTTTCTAGAATTATTGGATAGCGTGTTGATGGCATTTAATGGCTGCTGGGCATTAATAATAACCAACCGTTTAAATAAACAAACTTAAATCAATAAGAAGCCTAATCAATGAACTACTTTAAGATCAAAAAAGGGTTGGATTTGCCTATTACAGGTGCGCCAAGCCAAGTTATTTCAGAGGGTAATCAGGTTTCCAGCGTTGCTGTTTTTGGTCGCGATTATATAGACATGAAGCCGACCATGATGGTTAAAGAAGGTGACCGTGTAAAGCTGGGACAAACGTTGTTTACCGACAAAAAAAACCAAGGGGTGCATTTCACATCGCCGGGTTGCGGGGTAGTGAAAAGTATCAACCGAGGAGCCAAACGTGCGTTGCGTAATGTGGTTATTGAGTTAGATGGTGATGATCAGATTGAGTTTTCAAAATACCCGGCTGATCAGTTAGCGAATCTTGATGAAGCAGATGTAGTTAACAATTTAACAGAATCAGGCTTGTGGACAGCTTTTAAGACACGTCCATTCAGTAAAATACCCGCACCAGCAACAAAGCCTGCTGCGATACATGTATCGGTCATGGATACGAATCCGTTAGCCGCTGATCCTATGGTGGTGATTGCAGAAGATGCGCAAGCATTTAAAGACGGTTTGATCGTCATATCGCGCCTTACAGACGGCAAGGTTTACGTCAGTAAAGCTGTTGATACGGATGTGGATGTACCAGATATGGTAGAAGTAAATGAGTTCTCTGGTCCGCATCCAGCAGGTCTTTCGGGTACTCATATGCATTTTATCAATCCAGTGAATACAAAAAATATTGCATGGACCATCGGTTATCAAGATGTGATTGCAATAGGTAAGTTGTTTATAACAGGCTATTTGAATGTTGAAAGGGTGGTGTCTTTGGCTGGGCCAAAGGTCATTAAACCACGTTTGATTAAAACCAGATTAGGTGCAAATACCGAAGAACTAGTTAGAAAAGAGATTGAAACAGGGGAAGTTCGAATTATTTCAGGTTCGGTTTTTTCTGGCCAAAAAACGCATAACTGGGCATCTTATCTAGGCCGTTACCACGTTCAGATATCAGTACTTCAAGAAGGAAGGGAGCGACAATTATTCGGTTGGTTGAACCCGGCCGGTGAAAAGTTTTCATTCACAAACGCGCTTTTTTCTAGTTTTAATCGTAAGAAAAAAATGGCGATGGACACATCAGCTCATGGCAGTCCGCGCGCTATGGTGCCTATTGGTGTGTACGAGGGCGTCATGCCATTAGATATATTGCCAACTCAATTACTTAGGGCGTTGGTCGTGATGGATGTTGATGCGGCTGAATCGCTTGGTGCTCTTGAGTTAGATGAAGAAGATTTGGCTTTATGCTCATTCGTAGATTCGGGCAAACATGATTTTGGAAGAGCGCTACGCGCAAACCTGGCACACATTGAGAAGGAGGGTTAATGTCTCGTTTAAGGAATTATCTAGATTCAATACACCCAAAGTTTGTTAAAGGTGGGTCACTTGAAAAGTACTATGCAATATATGAAATGGTGGATACTTTCTTGTATACACCTAAAGATGTTACCGCTGGAACAACCCATGTAAGGGATGCGATTGATCTAAAACGTGTGATGACTTATGTGTTTATCGCGGCCTTACCTTGTGTGATGATGGCAATGTGGAACACAGGTCATTTAGCGAATATGGCCATGGCTGATCTGAATATCACCTCATTGGACTCATGGCGTGGCCTTGTAACAAATTTAGTGGGGTATAACCCTGATAGTATCTTTGCAAACATGGTGCATGGTGCCATGTATTATGTGCCCATTTATGTCGTGACTGTGTTAGTTGGAGGCTTGTGGGAAGTATTATTTGCCGTTGTTCGTGGTCATGAAGTGAATGAAGGTTTTTTTGTCACTTCAATGTTATTTTCTTTAACTGTCCCAGCAACGATTCCACTTTGGCAGGTTGCTATTGGTATATCGTTCGGTGTTGTTATCGGTAAAGAGGTTTTCGGTGGAACAGGGAAAAACTTTTTAAACCCTGCCTTAACAGCACGTGCATTTTTATTCTTTGCTTACCCGGCTCAAATGTCTGGCGACGCCATTTGGACCGCAGTAGATGGGTTTAGTGGCGCTACCGCTTTAGGTATGGCAGCTGCGGGTGGCATTACCGCCGTAACAGCATCGGGTATTACATGGATGGATGCTTTTTTGGGGACGGTACAAGGTTCTATTGGTGAAACTTCAACTTTAGCGTGCTTAATCGGTGCAACCTTTTTGCTCTATACCCGGATTGCTTCGTACCGCATCATGCTGGGCATTTTAGCTGGTATGGTGGTCACAAGTACCTTGCTTAATTTTATAGGCAGCGATACCAATCCAATGTTTGCCACACCCTGGTATTGGCATGCAGTATTGGGTGGTTTTGCTTTTGGTGCCATTTATATGGCTACCGATCCAGTCAGTGCTGCGATGACGAATACCGGTCGATGGGTATATGGTTTATTGATCGGCTTAATGGTGGTGTTGATTCGTGTCGTTAATCCGGCTTTTCCAGAAGGAATGATGTTAGCAATTTTATTTGCAAACATGTTTGCGCCATTGATTGACTATTTTGTTGTGCAGTCAAACATCAAAAGAAGGGAGAAAAGAAATGCCTAATGACAATGAAGTGAAACCAGCAGGCATGATGAATTTTCTAGCGCTATCGAATGATAGCACGGTTAAAACATTCATTATGGCGACCTTGGTTTGTTTGGTGTGTGCTGTTTTTGTATC
This sequence comes from Cycloclasticus sp., assembly GCA_002700385.1. GTDB lineage: Bacteria > Pseudomonadota > Gammaproteobacteria > Methylococcales > Cycloclasticaceae > Cycloclasticus. Next base: position 534,973 of record PADC01000006.1, on the reverse strand, counting down.
AGTGTCAGCAGTGATGCTTAAACCCTTGCAACAGTTAAATAAAGAGCTAGATAAGAAAAAAAATATTCTTCAGGTGGCGGGTTTGTATCAGGAAGGTGACGATATTGAAGCGGCGTTTTCCAAAATTGATATCAAGCTTGTTGACCTGGAAACGGGTGAATATTCAATAGAACTGAATGCCGAGACGTATGATGAAAGGCGAGCTGCTAAAGACCCGGCGTTGAATGTTCAAATAGATAAAGCCAGTGATTTGGCTGGTATCAGAATGCGTCCAAAATTGATGCCTGTTTATCAGGTTAAAGAAGGTGATGTTGTTAAACAGATCATTCTTCCCGTTAATGGGTATGGCTTATGGTCCACCTTATACGGGTTTCTTGCTATAGAGAGTGATGGTCAAACAATCGTTGGTCTGAGTTTCTATGAACATGCTGAAACGCCTGGCTTAGGTGGCGAAGTTGATAACCCTAAATGGAAAGGGTTGTGGTCTGGTAAGAAAATTTACGAGGCGAATGGCGAAGTGGGTATTGATGTCATTAAAGGCAGCGTTATTCCAGGATCGGCAAATGAAGCATTTGAAGTTGATGGTTTGGCAGGCGCAACATTGACAAGCCGAGGTGTTGGTAACATGTTGAAGTATTGGATGGGTGTCGAAGGCTACGAAAAATACTTGAAGAAAATACAGACAAACGGAGTGTAGTGATGGATAAAGAAACTAAAAAGATAATATTAGACCCGTTAGTTGATAATAATCCAATTGGATTACAGGTTTTGGGAGTTTGTTCAGCACTTGCTGTAACAACCAACCTGGGTACTGCATTAGTGATGTCTTTGGCGTTAACGTCTGTGGTAGCCTTTTCAAACTTGTCTATTAGTATGATTCGAAATCATATCCCGAGTGCCATTCGGATCATTGTGCAAATGACAATTATTGCCTCACTCGTGATCGTGGTAGATCAGGTACTCAAAGCCTACGTATATGATTTAAGTAAGCAATTATCTGTTTTTGTTGGGTTGATTATTACCAACTGTATCGTTATGGGGCGAGCAGAAGCTTTTGCGATGAAAAACCCACCCGGCCTTAGTTTTTTAGATGGGCTAGGTAATGGTCTAGGCTACGCACTGGTACTCATGATTGTTGGAACATGTCGTGAATTATTCGGTTCCGGGAAACTGTTTGGTGTTGAAATTTTATCCACTGTTAATGACGGGGGTTGGTACGTCCCTAATGGTTTGATGTTATTACCCCCCAGTGCTTTTTTCATTATTGGCTTAATGATTTGGGGTATACGCGCATGGCGTCCTGCTCAAGTTGAAGCAGCAGAATTCAAAATTAAAGAAGTTAATGGAACGGAGGCTGTGTAATGGAAGCATATATCAGTTTATTTGTTAAAGCGGTTTTTGTAGAAAACCTGGCTTTATCTTTCTTCCTGGGTATGTGTACTTTCTTAGCTGTATCAAAGAAAGTCTCAACGGCCTTAGGGTTAGGTATTGCCGTTATTCTGGTGCAAACATTGACACTACCGTTAAATAATATTTTATACCAAAGTTTACTAAAAGAAGGTGCTTTGGCGTGGATGGGGCTACCTGACGTTGATTTAAACTTTTTGGGTTTGATTGTTTATATCGGTGTGATTGCTGCTGTAGTACAAATACTGGAAATGGCGATGGATAAATTTACGCCCGCGTTATACAACGCATTGGGGGTGTTTTTGCCATTAATTACCGTTAACTGCGCGATTTTGGGTGGTTCTCTATTTATGGTGGAACGTGATTACAACTTTGGCGAGAGTCTGGTCTTTGGTTTGGGCAGTGGTTTGGGCTGGGCACTGGCAATAACCGCTATCGCAGGGATAAGAGAAAAGCTTAAATACTCAGATGTGCCCGATGGGTTACGTGGATTAGGGATTACTTTTATCACCGCAGGGTTAATGGCGATGGGTTTTATGGCCTTCTCCGGTATTCAACTGTAACTAGGAATTCAGTATGTTAGAAATAGGTCTAGGTATAACGTTTTTTACAGGTGTTGTCTTAATACTTGTTGTGATTATTTTAGCGGCGAAATCAAAACTCGTTGCACAGGGCAATGTAAAAATACTTATCAATGATGAGAAAGAAATAGAAGCACCCGTGGGCGGTAAATTACTAGGCGCATTGGCCGATGCACATTTGTTTGTCCCTTCGGCTTGTGGCGGTGGTGGCACTTGTGGTCAGTGTAAGGTTCGCGTCCAAGAAGGGGGCGGTTCAATGCTTCCAACTGAAGGTGCCCATATTAATAAGGGCCAACAACGCGATGGTGAAAGATTGTCTTGCCAGTTAACGGTTAAACAAGACATGAAGATTACAGTTCCTGAAGAAGTCTTCGGTGTTAAAAAATGGACATGTAAAGTTAAATCCAACCATAATGTGGCTACTTTTATCAAAGAGCTGGTTTTAGAATTACCGGCCGGTGAAGACGTTGGGTTCCGTGCAGGTGGATACATTCAAATTGAATGTCCCCCACATGTATCGGACTATAAAGACTTTGATGTTGAAGAAGAATATAGAGGCGATTGGGACCACTTCAATCTATGGCGTTACAAGTCTGTCGTTGAAGAAGATGTATTGCGAGCCTATTCTATGGCGAACTATCCGGAAGAAGAAGGCATTATCATGCTGAACGTGCGAATCGCTTCGCCTCCTCCCGGCGGCCCTGATGATATTCCTCCAGGAAAAATGTCATCGTATATCTTTAATTTAAAACCCGGTGACGAAGTTACAATCTCTGGGCCTTACGGCGAGTTTTTTGCTAAAGAAACAGAGGCGGAGATGGTCTTTATCGGGGGCGGTGCGGGTATGGCACCCATGCGATCACATATTTTTGACCAGCTGCGTCGAATTAAAACAAATCGGAAAATATCTTTTTGGTATGGTTCAAGAAGCTTAAAAGAAATGTTCTATGTAGAAGATTTCGATATGCTTGCAAAAGAGAACGAGAACTTTGAATGGCATGTGGCGTTATCTGATCCTCAACCTGAAGATAACTGGGATGGTTTAACCGGCTTTATCCATGAAGTCCTGTTGGAAGAATATTTGAAAAACCACCCGGCACCAGAAGACTGTGAATTTTACATGTGTGGCCCACCAATGATGAACGCTGCGGTCATTAAAATGCTTCAAGACTTGGGTGTTGAAGATGAAAATATCATGCTTGATGACTTTGGTGGCTAATTGACGTTTTATAATAAACCCATTAAAAGCCGCGTGTTTTTAATGGGTTTTTTTATCTCGATTTCTTTTCTAACAGGGTGTGAATCACCTTCCTCTACAGGCACCTTCTTGGCTGGTCAAACGATGGGGACGACCTATCATATTACCCTGGCTGAGAGCGTTACCCGTCAAATAGAAACGTCATTGAAACAGGAAATAGATGCTCGTCTGTTAGAAGTGAACGACTCTTTTTCGACCTACATCAACTCTTCGGAAGTGTCACAGTTCAATAACTATAAGGGCACTGACTGGCAAGAAAAGTCTGATGAATTTATGACTGTTTTAGCGGCAGCACAAAATATCAGTGCGATGAGCGACGGTGCTTACGATATTACTGTAGGACCGCTCGTTAATCTCTGGGGTTTTGGCCCGGGCTTTAAAAAAGACAACGTACCCGATGATCAAATGGTTAAGGAGGCCTTATCCAAGGTAGGGTATAAAAAGCTGATGTTTAATCCAGACAATAATGAAATTAAAAAATTACAGAAGGATTTATACGTAGATTTTTCCTCTATCGCAAAAGGTTTTGGGGTTGATGCCATAGCAGAGCTTTTGATGGCTAAAGGGTATAAGCATTATATGGTGGAAATTGGTGGTGAAATGAGGGTCAGTGGCTTGAACCCTCAAAAGGTTAAATGGCGCATTGCAGTTGAAAAGCCAGATACAGAGACGCGATCCATTCATCGTGTTATAAATGTTTCGGATGTGGCAATCGCGACATCTGGTGATTACCGAAATTACTTTGAGCAAGATGGGGTTAGGTTTTCCCATACCATTAATCCAAAAACAGGCTACCCAGTACAACAAGAGCTGGCCTCGGTGACTGTCTTAGCTAAAAACTGTATGACAGCCGATGCTTGGGCAACAGCTTTTATGGTGTTAGGTTATAAAAAGGGGTACGATTTGGCCATAGCTAATAATTTAGCCGTGTTATTTTTACTTAAAGAAGGTGAGGAATTTAAAGAAATTTCGACACCAAATTTTAAAAAACTAACAAAGGAACATGCTTCATGAATACTTTTTTAATTACATTTCTGGTGTTTTTATTAGTGGTTACAGCAATGGCCGTCGGCGTTATTTTTAGTAATAGAAAAATTAAAGGCAGTTGTGGTGGTTTGAATAATATTGATGGTTTAGAAGGCGATTGCGTACTTTGTAATAAGAAAAAATGTGAAAAAAAGCAAGCGCTTCGCGATTCACAAACTTAATTATATTAAAGTGATTTAAGAAACAGTGAAGGGGAAACTATGTTTAGGTCGGTGTTAATTAAAGATTATATGGCAACAAATTTAACGACTTTTACGCCCGATATGGCGATTTCTAAGGCCATAAAATATCTCAATACACATCAAATTTCAGGCGCACCTGTTATTGATGAGAGGGGCAGTTTAGTTGGCATGTTATCAGAGAAAGATTGCCTTCAAGTTGCGTTGCAATCTACCTATTATGAAGACTGGGTGGGCGGCGTTGTATCAGAATATATGACAACAGAGGTTGCAACAGTGTCTGACACGTCGAGTGTTGTTGATATTGCAGAAATGTTCTTAAAATCATCTTATAAACGTTACCCTGTTATAAGCGAAGACGGAGAATTAGTCGGTCAGATTAGCCGTAGTGATATTCTAAGAGCCTTAGAGATAATTTGGTAAATTTTGTCTGACACATATTATTGGTACGATTACGAGACGACAGGTATAGACCCTGCTAGAGATCGGGTTGTCCAATTTGCTGGGATACGTACAGATTTAGAGTTTAATCAGGTGGCAGAGCCTGACGTTTTTTATTGTAGATTGCATGACGATATCCTTCCTCACCCTGAAGCCTGTTTGGTAACAGGGATTTCCCCGCAACTTGCAAATCAAAAGGGGTACCTTGAGTGTGACTTTATTGAAAAGGTCCATCGAGAATTTAGCACCCCTCAAACCTGTGTTGTTGGCTATAACAGTATTCGTTTTGATGATGAATTCACAAGAAACCTTTTATATAGAAGCTTCTTTGACCCTTATGCGCGGGAGTGGAAGTCGGGCAATTCTCGATGGGATTTAATTGATGTTGTTCGTTTAACTCATGCATTAAGACCCGACGGCATACATTGGCCGCGCCGTGAAGATGGCATAGCGAGTTTTAGACTGGAAGAATTAACGAAAGCAAATGGTATTTTGCATGAAGCGGCACATGATGCTTTATCCGATGTTTATGCCACCATTGCATTAGCAAAATTAATTCAGCAAAAACAACCTCGGCTTTATAGCTGGGGGTTCGCCTTGCGTAACAAAAGAAAAGCGGCGGAACACCTTGATCTTGTTAATAGAATGCCCGTTGTACATGTGTCCAGCAAATACCCTGCAGCTCAAGACTGTCTTGCTGTCGTGATGCCGATAGCAGCGCATCCCGTTAATAATAATGGTGTCATTGTCGTTGATTTGTCTCAAGACCCGACTGAGCTGATTCAGTTATCAGCAGAAGATATTTATCAACGACTCTATACCCCTGCGGCCAAATTGGCTGAAGGTGAAAACCGGCTGGCCTTGAAAACCGTACATATTAATAAATCACCGATGTTGGCACCTTTGGGAACGTTAACTGATGAAGTCAAAAGTAAACTGAATATTGATTTAGAACGCTGTGAGGAGAATCGGCAAAAACTAATAAAAGCAGGTATTGAAAAAAAATTGGTTGATGTGTTTTCTATCAACGAATTTGAGAAACAAACAGACCCTGATTTAATGCTCTATGGAGGCGGCTTCTTCAGTCAACTTGATGTTCAAAATATGCAACAAATACGAGCTTGTCCAAAAAATCAATTGAATCAGCTGAGCTTGGCATTTGAAGATGACCGATTAGAAGACATGTTGTTTCGTTATAGAGCAAGAAATTACCCTGAAACACTGGATGAAGCGGAGAAAGAACAATGGCAAGCCTTTCGTCACGACCGTCTTACAAAAGAACATAACGACGGGCGTTTAACGTTAACCGCTTATTTTGAAAAACTAGATGAACTGGTTGTGAAGGCTGATTGGAATGAAGAGCAACAAGAACTGTTAGAAAATTTGATTAACTATGGTGAAGAGATTGCCGATAGTTTAGCGTCGGTAAATACTTAAACTGAGCAAAAAGTTGATGCCGATAGAATTAGAAAACAGTCAGACAAATGTGTTGCGAGAAAGCGTGTTCTTATTGGTAGAATACCCCGCATTATGCAAACTGAAGCTGAAGATCTGCTGAGATGTTTAGCTGGAACAGAACACTGGGTTATCAATCATTATAATTTAATAGGAAAGAGCATGGCTGAAACAGTAGACGAATTAACAGTGAGTTATACAGATGGCGGTATAGAAACAGTTAAAGAGTTGGATAAAATTATTCTTTCAAAAGGTGCTTGGGCAACCGTTATATACAAATACCAGGATTGGAACCGCACAAAAGAAGAATATGGGCCGGATAAATATACGATTCGTCGCTATCAAAAACGCAATGGCGAGTATCAGCAAAAATCGAAATTTAATATCTCCAGTGCCGCGCAAGCAGCAGGCATTATTGACGCGCTGCAAGGCTGGATAAAAGAATAAAGGGACTGGCTGAAACTGAAAGGGTATAAAAAGCCAGATAATCGTCTGGCTTTTTAATATGACACTCTATAAATACATCAGTTCGCAAGCTTACGTTAATGTTGTCTTTCACCGTAGAGCTTTGCATACAGGCCTTTTTGTTCAATAAGACTCTCGTGATTGCCTTGTTCAATAATGTTGCCGTCTTCAAAAACATACACATGATTCGCTTGTTTTACGGCACTTAATCGGTGGGCGATAATGAGGGTAGTTCGGTCTTTTAAAAACTCGCGCATGGCCCTATGTAACTGAAACTCGGTTTCACTATCAAGAGCCGATGTTGCTTCATCAAGAATGACGACCTTAGGTTGGCTTAGGATCATTCGGGCAATTGCCAGTCGCTGACGTTGCCCACCCGATAGACGTACACCTTGTCGACCCACGAGCGTATCAAGTTGCTTCGGCATCTGCTTGATCGTGTCTTCTAGCTGTGCAATAGATAAGGCAGTCCACAATTCTTGATCGTTTACTGTGCGCCCCATGCTCAAGTTGTCCCGCACGGTACTATTGAACAGTACGGGATGCTGAAGCACCGTTGCAACGTTGTCACGGACAGTATCAAAGCCTATTTTGTTAATGGGTATGTTATCAAAATAAATCATGCCATCGTTGATAGGGTATAGCCCAAGAAGTGCTTGGACTAGTGTTGACTTTCCCCCGCCACTTGCACCGACTAAAGCAATTTGTTGGCCTTGCTTGATCTTGAGCGAGATCCCATTCAGAACATCGGGGTATTGGCCATAAGAAAAATGAATGTTCTCCAGTTGAATAGACACGGTACGCTGACCTTTAAACGGGTCTATTTGATGGGGATATTGTGGTTCATCCTTTAAGGTGACCAGCGAATTAATGCGCCCGAGCGCGGCATTTGCAGAGAAAAAGCTTAACTGAATATTAAGTATTTCTTGTACCGGTCCCATCATAAACCAAAGGTAGCCAAAAACAGCGAACATCTGCCCAATAGATAGATCGGAATAAACAACCATGAACATGGCGATAGCACGAAAAACATCAAAACCAAATAAAAAAACCATAAAACTGAGGCGGTTTGCGCTATCGCTTTTCCATGAGTATCGACCTGCTTGAGTTTTGATGGCATTGGCTTTATTGACCAATAAACTTGTGTAATACCGACTTCGGTTATTAGCCCGTATTTCTCCAATGGCGTCGAGGGTTTCGGTTAAAGATTGTTGAAAGTCCTCAAAGGCCAAGTTTTCATTTGCTTTTAAATGCTTAACACGTTTGGCAAAGACGGTCGTGAAGTAGATGACAGCAGGGTGAAGAACGAGGATAAAAAGAGCCAATGGCCAATGTAGCCAGATTAAAACAATTGAGGTGCCTATAACGGTGAGAATTGCCACTAAGAGCTTACTGGTCGTATTTCCAATAAATTGATCAAGGGTTTCAATATCGGTAATGAAGTGGCTGGCAACGCTGCCACTGCCTACCGTTTCGTAATCAGCCATGGAAATTTTTTGTAAGCGATGCAATAAGCGTCGTCGTATCTGAAAGGTGATATCTTTAGCCGTTAGAGTAAACAGGCGCGTTTGTATGACGTTGAAGATCAGTGAGATAGCACGTAATACGAGCGTTAATAACAACAGGGCGAGAATGTATAAAATCGGGCTATGCCAGCTCGCAGGGGTTAATTTTTGAATGGTTTGGACGGCGAAATCTGGTTTTTGGAGTAACACCTCGTCAACTAAAAGGGGCATTAATAGAGGAACGGGAACACTCGCTAAAACTGCCAGCACGGCGATGATATTGGCTGTTAATAAAGTTGTTTGATGACGTTTTGCCATCTGATACAACGTTTGCCACGTATAGGCTGACTGAGCGAGTTGAGTTTTTTTCAATTTAAGTAAATTTGTCTTTCAAAGACAGCGTAGATTGGAATACACCCTATTTTAAATGATGAGCCTCCAGTGCGGTTGAAACAATCATGCTAAACATTGCATGGCATTTAATTATTATTCAACATTATGAACCCTGTAAGATAGAATAGGGTGCGTTACAAGTTGTTCTAGTCTTTGGGAGCGCATTCTTTTAGAGTTAAATATCTGGCTTTTAGGTTGTGAATTGATAATCAATGGGGTAGACGAGGTTTCTGCGCCCCATGTGAGTACACAACAGTTAATTGTGTCGTTATCTCTTGGTAAAGTGGCCGACGTTTTGCGGGGTATTTTGTCTTTTAAACTTGTGCATATTTGGTGAGGTGTCAGGAAATGAATATGGATTTAATATGGGGAGTTGTCATTGGAACCATTTTTGGTTTTTGTTTATCGGCTTTATTTAAAAAGGTAAATAACAGCAGCTCAAAAATAAAAGAGCTGGAAGCAGAACATGCAAAATATCGTAAACAAGTGGATGATCATTTCGTTAATACAGCCGTCTTGTTTAAAGGGTTAACAGATCAGTATCGAGATGTTTATCGCCACATAGCAAATGGAGCGGGTGAATTATGTTCTGATGAGGCAAAAGCGCTCCAAGTTGATATGGAAGAAACCGCTTTACTCGTCAATTCAGCTAAAGCAGCCGACGGTGCCGCTGACGAAATAGGGGATGATGCAAGCGAAACGCAAAAAGAAAAAGACCTTTTAGAAGGACGTAAAGAGCCACCGGCTGAAGTTAAGCTCGGTGAAGAACCTTCGAAAGAAGAGCAGATTCCGCTGGCTAGCGAGGTAGAAATGTCTGAGGACATTGCTAAAGAAGTTAGACACCAAGCCAATAAAAATAAAGTGTAATCCTTTGAGTCGGATAGGCATTTACTCGCTTGTATACAGGTGATTTGAAATAAAGGGTTGACCGGTTTTGTCCAATACTGCGAAGGCCGACATTTGGTTGGTGCTTGTTACCATTTTAGCGGCCATTAGCTGGATTTTCTCAAAAGAGGCTATTTTATTAATGCCTCCTTTGTTGTTTATCTGTTCGCGTTTCTTTTTAGCGGGGTTGCTGTTGCTTATCGTAGGGTTTAATCAGTTGGTTGAGCTAAGCTGGAATCAATGTCGGCAAGCGATAGGCGTTGGGTGTGTGTTTGCTATAGGGATGTGTTTCTGGGTGATGGGGCTTCATTCAGGGGTGAGTCTCAGTGTGGCCAGTTTTATCACCAGTTCAGCCGTCATTTTTTCTCCCATTATAGCTAAATTCATTTTTGATGAGAAAGTGCCGGCGACCACATGGTATGCCATTCCCTTTGCCTTAACAGGGCTTGCGTTTTTATCATTGTCAGGTGAATTTAAAGTACAAACAGGGCAGTTATTATTTGTTATGTCTGCGTTGTTTGTGGCACTTTTTTTTGTTCTAAACTCGCGAGCAGCCAACCACCGAGAGATTGTTAATTTGAAGGATGTCGTTCGTATTAGCGAGAAAGTACCCACGCTCCCTCTAACCGCCATTTCCTTGACAACGGTAGGTGTGCTGGTGGGTGCCCTATCCTTTTTTGTTGAAACCTGGCCGACGGTAACTGACAGTTTTTCTGCCAATTTACTTGGATGGGTTTTGGCCAGTGCGTTCATAGGCACTGCCTTACGATTTTTTATGCAAACCCATGCTCAAAGTCTGTCCAATAAAAGTCACGGTGTTGTCATTATGATTGTCGAACCTATTTGGACAGCTTTATTGGCCGCGGTCTGGTTTACTGAACGGTTGTCCGAGAAAGATTTAATAGGGTGTGTTTTAGTTTTTATTTCGGTGCTTATTCTACGCTGGTCACTTATCCGTGGGCTTTTTAGACGTAACGCACCCTAAAGAAAGCGCCTATAGTTTGAGAGGGTGTTTGTTTTGCGCCGGTCATCTCTCCAATCGTCGATTGATAGCGTAAAATGATTCATTGAGCGCTATAAAAGATGATCGTATCCCTTTAAAATATCCGCTTAATTTTGATTAACTTAACGGGCGATTCTATGATCATTAAACCAAAAACTCGTGGCTTTATTTGTACCACAGCACACCCTGTTGGCTGTGCTGAACATGTCAAAGAGCAGATTAAAGTAACGCAACAACAAGGAGCGGTTGATGGAGGACCTAAAAAAGTACTCGTTATAGGCTCATCAAGTGGTTATGGTTTAGCGTCTAGAATTACAGCGGCTTTCGGTTCTGGAGCCGCCACGGTGGGTGTGTTTTTTGAGAAGCCTGGGAGTGAAAAAAAGCCGGGCTCCGCCGGCTGGTATAACACGGCTGCTTTTGACGTTGAGGCAAAAAAAGCGGGTTTATATTCGAAACATGTAAACGGCGATGCTTTCTCAAATGAAGTGAAACAAAAAACCATTGATTTAATTAAACAAGATTTGGGTGAAGTGGATTTAGTCGTTTATTCTCTGGCCTCCCCAGTGCGCAAAGTGCCAGGGTCAGATCAATTAACACGTTCATGTTTGAAACCGATTGGTGAAACCTATCGTTCTACGGCTATTGATACAAATAAAGACGTCATTATTGAAGCAGAAGTAGAGCCCGCAACAGAGCAAGAAATACAAGACACCGTTACAGTAATGGGTGGCGAGGACTGGGAGCTTTGGATGGAGGCACTGAGTCAAGCTGGTGTGCTGGCTGAAGGGTGTCAATCTGTTGCCTATAGTTATATTGGAACGGCGATCACTTGGCCAATTTATTGGGACGGTGCATTGGGCAAAGCTAAAATGGATCTGGATCGCGCGGCAAAAGCGATTGATACGAAGCTAAAAGAAACGGGTGGTGGAGCGAATGTGGCGGTCTTAAAGTCTGTGGTAACACAAGCGAGCTCAGCAATCCCGGTGATGCCTTTGTATATTTCCATGGTGTTTAAAGTGATGAAAGAAGCAGGGCTTCATGAAGGTTGTATTGAACAGATAAACCGCTTATTTAGAACTCAGTTATATCAGGCTGGGGCAGAGAAGGACGTAGATGAGGCCAATCGTTTGCGGATGGACGATTGGGAGTTACGAGATGATATTCAACAACAATGTGTCGATATTTGGCCAACAGTCACAACTGAAAATTTATTTGATTTAACGGATTATGCAGGCTACAAAAAAGAATTTCTCAACCTGTTTGGTTTTGAATTTGACGCCGTTAATTATGATGAAGACGTCAATCCATTGGTAGAATTTGACGTGGAAACAGTTTAACAACCGGTTAAGTAAACACGATTTCTAATGGAATTTATAAAGATTTTTTATGGAAAAAAATGATGCGCATATCATTGTCCTAGGCAATGAAAAAGGGGGAACAGGCAAATCGACACTGGCTATGCATGTGGTTGTTGGCTTGCTTGAGAAAGATAAAAAAGTGGCGGTTATTGATTTAGATGCTCGTCAAAAGAGTGTGGCCAGGTATTTGCAAAATAGACAAAGCTTTATGGCGAATGGCGGCACGCATGTCGCTATGCCTGAGTTTGCCGTCATCATGCAATCGGGCGCTAGTGTCATAAAAGACAGAGAAGCGGAAGATCAAGAAAACCTGAAAACTGCACTGGATAAATTTAAAGACAACGTGGATTTTATTATTATAGATTGCCCAGGAAATGACACCTATTTATCACGTTTGGCACATGCATTAGCCGATACTTTGGTCACGCCTTTAAATGATAGCTTTATTGATTTGGATCTACTGGGTGAAGTCTCACCAACTGATTTTCAGGTTAAGAAACTCAGTTTTTATACTGAAATGGTGTGGGAAAGTCGTAAATTTCGCTCAGCCAGTGGTAAACCGCCGATGGATTGGATTGTTGTCCGTACACGGTTGGCCTCATTAGATTCAAGAAACAATAAACGTGTCCATGATGCTTTACAAGCTTTACAAAAACGCATTATGTTTCGTTATGTACCAGGCCTATACGAACGGGTTATCTATAAAGAACTTTTCCCCAGTGGGTTAACCATTTTGGATCTCGAAAAAATTAACAGTCTGTCTCACGTAGCGGCCAGGCAGGAAGTGCGTTCGGTGGTGGATAGTCTTAACGTTCTTTAATGAGTGTTGAATTGACGATAGAGCAGAAGCTCGTTGTTGTTGAAGAAACAACAAAATATATCCAATTAGCCAGTGAGCTATACAAAAGGCCTTACCCAATTATTCCGGTGAGATTTGATTTAACAGGGCACACGATTGGGATGTACCGGCAAGGCCCTAAGGGTAAGGTGATTCGATATAACCCATTAATCTTTGCTAAATATTTTAAAGAAAACCTTCGTGATACGGTGCCGCATGAAGTCGCGCATTATGTTGTTGATGTGCAGTTTGACAGAAAAAAAATAAGTCCGCATGGACAGGAATGGCGCTCTGTCATGAGACAATTCGGCGCAGAGCCTAGCCGTACAGCGCAATATGATCTCAGTGATATCCCTAAACGGCGCTATAAGACAGTCCCTTACCAATGTGAATGCCGCACTCACCAGTTGGGTATTCGTCGGCATAATAAAGTGCGTCAACGAAAAATGGACTACTATTGTCAACAGTGCGGTCAGCTCCTTAAGGCGGTGGAATGAGCTGGTTTGTATATATTATTGAAGCCAGCGATAACAGTTTATACACCGGTATCACAACGGACTTACAAAGACGATTCGATCAACATGCATCAGGCCAAGGGGCGAAATTTTTTAAAGGCAGACGCCCCGTTAGATTTGTATATTATGAAAACGCTGATAATCGACGTAGCGCGAGTATACGAGAAGCAGCAATAAAAAAGTTAACTCGACGGCAAAAGCAACAACTAATAGACGCTTGAATTGCTTAACTTTGACCTCATATTTTATTCATGAATGATTTCTTACGGGGTAAAAATGACAAATTCAATAAAAGTTGTATGCACCTATTGTGATAGGGTTAATAAGTTACCCAGTGATAAGTTAGGTGCCGGTGGAATCTGTGGCCACTGTAAGAAAAAGTTATTCTCAGGGCACTCTGCGACTTTAAAATCAGCGAATGCCCAACGTCATTTTGAACAGAGTGATATTCCCGTTGTGGTTGATTGCTGGGCTGGATGGTGCGGGCCCTGTCGATCGTTTGCCCCCACATTTGATCAAGCGATTAAAAAGCTGGAGCCGACAGCAAGGTTTGCTAAATTGGATACAGAAAATGAACAGCAATTGGCGGCCCGTTTTCAAATAAGAAGTATTCCGACCGTATTAGTGATAAAAAATGGTAAAGAAGTTGCGAGACAGGCGGGTGTGATGACTTTATCGCAGTTAGAGCAGTGGTTAAAAACGCACATTGCTTAGTGTTACAAAGCCGTTATATTGAGTTAACTTCTTAAGTTTCGACGTTTGAAATTTATACCATGTTAATGGCGCACAATGGGTTCATCTGTTGCGCCGGGGTGGAAAAGTTGCTCAATATCGATGGCATCGAAAGAGTAAGGCTGGTTGCAAAAATCACAATGCGTCTCTACGTGACCTTTTTCCTCAAGAAGGGAAATGAGCTCTTCATATCCCAGCGTCAGTAAGCCAGCTTCAACTTTTTTTCTAGAGCAATCACACTTAAATTGCACTGTTTGAGGTTCGTAAAGCGTTACCGATTCTTCATGAAATAAACGGTGAAGAATATTTTCCGGTGTTAAATGAAGCAATTCATCGTTGGTGACGGTATCGGCCAGCATCTCTACCCGTTCCCAGTCGATTTGTTCGCCAGCTTGTGCGGGTAATTCTTGAAGTAAGAATCCAACAGCCTTGTTTTCGTTTACAGCAAACCAGAGGCGAGTTTTAAGTTGTTCGGATTGTTCGAAGTAAGACTCAAGCGCGTTGGACAGTGTTTCACCTTCAAGGTTGACGATGCCCTGATAAGCTTGACCCTTTGATGGCTTGAGTGTGATAACGAGTTTACCATTGGCAACGAGCGAAGATAAGTTTCCTGATTGAATTTCATCGTTCCAATGGGCTAAGCCACGAACATGTTGTTGTTTATTAGCCTGAGCAACCAGCAGGGTAATAGGGCCATCCCCCTGAATTTGTAAAATTAAAGAGCCGTCAAATTTTAATGTGGCTGATAAAAGAAGTGAAGCAGCCAGTGTTTGACCTAATTGCTCAGCAACAACAGTGGGGTAATGATGCAAGGCTAAGGCGTCTTGAAAGGTGGTATCTAACGTGATGATTTCGCCGCGTATTCCCAGTTCTTTAAAAAGAAATCGACATAATTGGTCTTTGTTCTGGTCTGACATAATGGGTTTTCCTGCGAATCGCCTTTTCATAAAAAATAGTCGTGGGTATTATATGATGGAATGAGAGTCGATGCTGGTGAGCGTTGATTTTCTTTATAGGGTAAAATACTGAATATGTTAGCGGATAAGACCAGTTTACCGACCAAAAATCAGGCTTTGCCGGGTAGAGAGACGCCGATGCCAGTAGCGAGAACACATGCTGTTTACTCGGGTCATACGCTATCGCCTCCGTTCCCTGATCATTGTCAGACAGCGATGTTTGGTTTAGGCTGTTTTTGGGGTGCTGAACGCACATTTTGGCAATTAGAAGGCGTTTATTCTACGGCTGTAGGTTATGCGGCAGGCTATACACCTAATCCAACGTATGAAGAAGTTTGCTCTGGGCAAACAGGGCATAACGAAGTTGTTTTGGTGGTGTATGACCCCGCAGTTATTTCGTACCCACAGTTGTTGAAAACTTTTTGGGAGTCGCATAACCCTACACAAGGGATGCGACAAGGGAATGATTTGGGAACTCAATACCGTTCGGGGATTTACTACCTTTCGAAAGACCAGGCTCAGTTAGCAGAAAAAACGCGAGATGCCTTTCAACAGACATTAAATAAGGCAGGCTACGGTGCGATTACCACCGAAGTGTTGCCGGCGCCCAAATTTTATTATGCAGAAGATTATCACCAACAATATTTGGCTAAAAATCCAAACGGTTACTGTGGGTTAGGTGGCGTAGGACTTAGATTGGATGAGCCAGTTTAGGTAATTCCCAATGTATGGCTGTTTTGCCGTGCTGTTTTAGATAGTCATTGGTCTTACTAAAATGTCGACAGCCGAAAAACCCGCGATGTGCTGATAGCGGTGATGGGTGAGGGGCCTTTAAAATCAAGTGCTTTTTAGTATCAATAAAAGCCCCTTTTTTTTGTGCATAGCTGCCCCATAATAAAAAAACGACGTTTTGATTTTGTTGGGCAACCGTTTCTATGATTTTATCGGTGAACCTTTCCCAACCTTTTCCTTGATGCGAGTTTGCTAGATTGTATTCAACTGTTAAGACACTATTTAATAGCAAGACACCTTGCTTAGCCCAGCTTTCTAAGCAGCCATGTAAGGCATGAGGAATCGTTAAGTCGCTTTGCAATTCTTTGTAAATATTTCGTAAAGAGGGTGGTATTTTTACATCTGGTTGAACAGAAAAGCACAGGCCATGTGCCTGGTGAGGCTGATGATAAGGGTCTTGACCTAAAATAACGACCTTGACTTCTTCTAAAGGGGTTAATTCGATGGCTTGAAACCAATTTGATGAATGCGGATAAATGATTTTATGGTCGTTTTTTTCAAGCCGTAAAAATTCTTTCAGTGTGAGCATATAAGGCTTGTTTAATTCCTCGTCTAGAAAGGGTTTCCAGCTTTTAGCATTGCTTAAAGGCATCAGCTTAGGTGTTGATTTTTGATGAGAGTTGACGAGCGCGTGCCAACAAGGCATCCGAGTTATCGAGCCCATCTATGAAGCGTTGCGGAATGCCATTGATACCCACTTGCGCACCGACAAGCGCTCCAGTCAGCATGGCGCGGGCCATATTTTGCCCTCCGCCATTAATGGCATGTAAAACGGCGGATTCAAAATTGTCCGCAAAACGTGCGGCTAAGTAATAACAGGCGGGGAACTGGTGATAAACCGCACACGGCATACCGTAGACGATAGAGACTTTCCAAGCGGGTTGAATTAAATCCTCTGATGCCGCTTGGGCAATGCTTGAAGGAGTTAATAGGGCATCTGGTGAGGCAAAAGTACCTGCACCTGATGGTTTGCTGCCCGGGATAGTCATGGCGTGAAACGGTAGTGTCTGATCTTTGACTAATTGCATGAGTTTGCTAGATAAATGTTGATCTAAGGGGTGCCCTTGTATCAACATGCTTAAAACAGCGCCATAGGCAACAGTCAGTGCGTTGATGGTTTCATCACATTGCGTTAATAAGGTATTACGCGACACGGTACTTGCTAACTTGCTGGGATTGGTTGCATAGCGAACAGCAAGTGCGAGTGTGCGCTCAGCGGCTTCAGTGTTATCAGTAAAACCAGCGACTTGACCCCAGGGTTTATTGTGTTGTGTTCGAAGAGCCCAGGCTTCACGGATAGATTGACTGGTAAATCCTCCCGGGCCTACATTGGGCGTACCATCTAACAGGGGGAATAATTCAGTATCTAAACGGTGACAAAAATCAGCTTCGTTGTAGTCATCGTAGGCGATGATAGAGTCGACAAGCATATTTAAAATTAAGCCAGATTGAGACTGCTGCCCAGCTTTCATGCCCCCGTGATAACGGTCTGCTTGAGGGTCGGTATAATCGTTTATCCAAGGGCCATATTGCTGACGCAGTTCGTCAAGGTTGTAATACCAGTGTGGCCCTAGGCCCAAGGCATCTCCGATATACGCCCCCATAATGGCACCTATAGCGCGATCTTGGATGGTGATATTTGCCATGCGAAGTCCCTGTGCTTAATTTTTTGTTGTTATAGCATTTTGTAAGCAGTTTCGCATCTAATTAAAGCAAAGTGGTGTTCTCTGTTAAAATGAGCGGATGAATAGCGCAGATAAAATTAAAACAAGGTTTAACAAGCTACAAAAAAGGTTGCGGCGTGAAATGGGGCAAGCGATTGCGGATTACAACATGGTGGAAGAGGGTGACCGAATCATGGTCTGTTTGTCTGGTGGCAAAGACTCCTACACAATGTTAGATATTTTAATGAATTTACGTAGAAGCGCGCCCGTGAGCTTTGATTTGTTGGCGGTCAATTTAGATCAAAAACAGCCGGGTTTCCCTGAACATGTCTTGCCCGAATATTTACAATCATTGGATGTGCCTTATCATGTGATTGAGCAAGATACCTATAGCGTTGTTAACCGTGTTGTGCCGGAAGGAAAAACAACCTGTGGGTTATGCTCAAGAATGCGCCGAGGTGCTCTTTACGCTTATGCTGAGGAGCATGGCTATAATAAAATTGCACTGGGGCATCATCGTGATGATATTGTGGAAACGTTTTTTCTTAATATGTTTTATGGTGGGCAACTCAAAGCCATGCCTACCAAGTTAAAAAGTGATAATGGCAAACATATTGTGATTCGTCCCCTCTCCTATTCGAGAGAAAAGGATATCGCTGAATTCGCTGAATTGAAGCAGTACCCGATTATTCCGTGTAATTTATGTGGTAGTCAGGAAAATTTACAGCGCGTACAAATGAAAAAAATGCTGGAACAATGGGATAAGGAATGTCCCGGTCGCGTAGAAACGATTTTTAATAGCTTGAAGAATATAAAGCCGTCTCAATTGTTAGATAGGCAACAGTTTGACTTTGAAAACCTCACTCAACAGGTGGACGTTGATATGACTAAGAGAAGTCATCCCATCGTATTTTCAGCCATGTCGGCAAATAAATAAGCATGTGCAGGTCTTTTTTATTACGTTGGGCCCTCTCTTTTTGGGTTAAATCGACAGTATTACCGAACGATAATAAGTGGCTACAATCCTTAAAAGGGAAAAAAGTCTGTTATGTCACGTACAGCGACGCTTGTTCAAAACAAAGGGTCTTAGAGCGAGTGTGTAAAGACCTTGATTTACCACTGCCCTCGAATGGGATTGAGCTGGCAACCACACGAGAGCCCGCAGCTTTATTTTCATTAGAGAAGATTAAAACTCGAGAATCATTACCTGCGCCGCCACGCTTGGCAACATTAATTGATGCAGTGGAATCTTCAGATAAAGATATTTTAATCGTGCCGGTGTCGATTTTTTGGGGGCGTGGGCCTCGAAAATCTGGCAGTTTTTGGAGTAACTTATTTACGGATGAAGGGGTAAAATCCAATGCCTTTTCACGAGGACTCACCATTTTATTTAATGGCCGTTCCACGTTACTTCAGTTTGGAGAGCCTGTTTCTCTAAAACAACTGAAAGCCGACGGGCAAAAAACCCATTTTTTAACAAGAAAATTAACACGTGTTTTGCGTGTTCATTTTGCTAGAACCCGTTTAATTGCAATAGGGCCTGATCAGGTATCGCCGAAAAAGTTGGCTGCAGATCTTATTAACACTGATCTCGTGCAACAAGCCATTCAACGAGAAATAAAGCGCAATAAACTGTCTAAGCCAGCGGCAGAAAAGCAAGCTAAAGCATATGCCATTGAAATTGCCGCTGTTATAAATATTCGTGCGGCTCTTGTCCTTGAAAAAATCCTGGGTTGGTTGTGGAATAAATTATACGATGGCATTGTTCTTCACCATTTTGCCAGAGTAGAGCGTTTATCTAAAGAACATCAGATTATTTATGTGCCGAGTCATCAAAGCCATATGGATTATTTGGTTTTATCATATGCGTTGTTTACGCGAGGCCTTGCTGCGCCACATGTGGCTGCTGGTATTAACCTCAATATACCCATCGTTGGGCCTTGGATCAGGCGTTGCGGTGCTTTCTTTTTACGCCGCTCTTTCAAAGGCAATGCGTTATATGGGGCTGTGTTTGAAGCCTACATGGGCTATTTAGCCAGCAAGGGTACAGCGATAGAATATTTTGTAGAAGGGGGGCGGAGTCGCACGGGCCGAAAGCTTAAAGCTAAGCCGGGTTTATTGGCGATGAGTGTTCGAAGCTACCTCAGAAATCATAAACGTTCGGTTGTTTTTATTCCGGTCAATTTTGCCTATGAAAAACTGGTAGAAGGTGGAACCTACGTTAACGAATTAAGTGGCAAACCAAAGAAATCAGAGTCAGTAATAGGGGTGCTAAGGTCGTTTAAAGCCTTGAAAGATAACTTTGGCCAAGTGCATGTGAATTTTGGTTCTGCCATCCATTTGGACCAATTGATTGAGGCGGAATGCCCAAATTGGCGTCGTGAAGAGCGAGCTGATGACAAGGAACTGGTTAACACGTTGGTGAGTAAACTTGGCACGAAAATCATGTCGGGTATTAATGAAGCGACCCATGTGAACTGTATTGGTTTATTAGCGATGGTGTTGCTGAATACCTCTCAACAGTCAATGAGTGAAAGCAATGTGATCCGGCAATTAGAATTGTATTTAGCATTACTCGATGCCGCGCCATATTCTAAAGATGTGACGCGCATTCAAGAAAGCCCAAAGGCAATAATTGCCTACGGCGAAGAGTTTGGCCTTTTAAAACGAAAAGCTGCCGAGGCGGGTGATCAGTTATACGTTGAGGGAAGTCATGCTGTATTGATGACGTATTTTAGAAATAATATTATTCATTTATTTGTTTTGCCTTCCTTTATCGCGTGTTGTTTTTTGAGTCATCAGTCGTTAAAGAGTAAACAGGTGATACATTGGTTCAGGTTGGTGTATCCGTTTTTGAAAGATGAATTGTCCATGTGCTGGAGCCGCCGGCAAATCACTCATACAGCGAAAAAAGTAATAGATTGCCTGGTTGATCAGGGTTTAATTAAACAATCAGGCGAGACCTTGTCGGTTAATGATCATCAGAGTCAAACGGTGAGTTTTTTATCACGCGGTGTACTGATGAGTTTGGAACGTTATTATCTGACTGTATTAATCTTGAAACAAACGGGTCAAGGTGTTTTGACGCGTTTTGAGTTGGAAAAAAGCTGCGGTGAAATGGCTGAAAAGCTCTCTGAACACAATGGCTTAAATTCCCCCGAATTTTTCGATAAAGTATTATTCAAAGGGTTTATTGAAATGCTTTATAACGAAGGCATTATTTGGGTGGATGATAAAGGTAAGTTGACCTATGGCAAGGCGTTAGTTTCCATTATTGAAGACGCGGGTCTGGTGATGAGTCAGCAGGTACGTAACAATGTCCACGAGCTTATTGAATCGTAAAGTCAGGTTAACTGCTCAAAAATTCTAAACCCGGCAATGTAGGTGCCTGCCGCGGACCCAAGGGTGCTGAATAGGAAGACCAATAAGGTGCGAGAGACTCTATTTTTCCACCATCCTCCAAGGTTAACCGTATCCGACTTTAGTGTTGAAAAATCACCTACGCGAGGTTTTCTGATCCACGCTTCGGTTGCCGCTGTTACCATGCCCGCACCAACGGTTGGATTAAGGGATGTTAAAGGGGCGGCTATAAATGCGGTGATGATGGTGAGTGGGTGTGCGTTGGCCAGTAAAGCGCCAAGTGCAGATAATCCACCATTAATGACCACCCATTCGATGACTAATTGCCAGCCTAATTCTGGCGCTCGGTTAAAACCAATGCTAAATCCAATGAAAACCAACGCAACAATAAACCATGGAATCAGTTTAGGCCAACGACTAGGGGCAGGAATAGAATCCAATTCTTCAAGGCTTTTTATATCGTTGAGTTGAGATTCAAGATAGCCTTTAATGCCTTTTAAATGACCTGCGCCAATGACAGCAAGAAGGGTCTTATATTGCCCCGAGTTTGCTTCGTTAAATAAACGATGCGCCATGTATTGATCTCGCTCATTAACCAGAGGGGTGTAAATCTCACTCGATGATTCGGCAAATTGAGAAAAAGTAGCCTCTAAAACATCACCTTCTTTGAGTTTTTCAATGTCCTCTTCACTCACTTTTTCTGAGAACATCACGCTGCCGAGCAAACCAGAAAAAAGTTCCATGCGTTTCCACCATGGCACATTTCGATAAACTCGCTTTAACGTGATCCCCACCTCACGGTCAATGAGTAAAACGGGCGTTTGCGATTGTTTTGCTAATTCTGCAGCCATTTTCATCTCTGCACCGGGCTCAATACCCATTTCATCAGCCATTTTCTGTTGAAACGCACCCAGAGCTAAACTGGCTGTTACCATAGAGGCTTTACCCGTTTTAATGACATTGAATAAGTCCAATTGAGCTAAGCTGCTAGGGTCAATCAAGGCGTTGTAGCGACTCGGGCAAAGTTCAACCGCGACGGCATCGTAATCGTTGGAGGTAATGAGCGATTTTACGGCCTCTTCACTTGTTTTGGAAACGTGAGCAGTACCGAGCAGGGTGATGTCACAGCCGTTAATAGTCACGTTTTCTATGGGTTGATCTACGTCGTTTTTTAAAGACATTCTTTAGCGTGTTGGTTTAGGTCAATACTGTATTATCGTTGAAATTGAAAGTGTTCGCCCAGTCTTTTCCGACTAAAAAGATACGCTTGACTTCATGCGGTGTTGATTGGCCTGGCAAAAAACCTGATAAACACAAGGGGCCTGAAGGTGTCTTATCTAAAAAGTACTGAAGAATATCTTCGGCGCGATAATACGTTTCATTTGCGTTATAGGGTTGAGAGGCCAACCATTGATTTTTAGTTAAAGGTTGCCACTGAAAAGCTGATGATTTGAAGTTTTCTAAAAAGTGATTTGCTCGAACCCATTGTCCTCGCTGATGCGTGTTTGCAATTAACTGAGGGAGTGTTGAACTTGAAGTGTCGATGGGGTGAAACAATCGGCCTTTCATTAGGCAAACATGCTCATCAATGGAAATATTCAGCTGTTGAAGTTGCTGTTTGGCTATCGGATGAGCAGAGAGTTTACTCTGCCGCGTTTGCATCGACTTATATTTAATGTCTAACCGGTCTTTTAGCATGGGACCAACCCAACATAAATGTTGCGGAGTATTTTTTATGCCCAGATAAAACTTACAAGCAACTTCCCAGTGTTGGACGTTGCCGCTAACAGCGTCTTTTACAATAAAGTCAAATTCACCAAGGGTCTTGCCGGCATCCCGTATTTGCAGATTTTGGATGAGGAGTTGGTAGCGATCATTATGCTCAAACCAATAACGGAGCAAGGTTTCAAAGTAATGACCCAACCGATAGTCGTTTTGTTTGTTTAACAGCTGAGTCAGCTTGCTGGGGTCTTGGTCAAGCGCTTTTAGTTGTGGTTTGAAATTCTCATAGGCTTGTGTCCAATCGCTCGTTTTAGTCCAATTGATGAGGTGTTTTTGCCCCTGAATAATGGGTGGGCTGGTAATGGCCCAGGCCAGGTCTTTTACGAGTGTATTTTTCAGTAACAGTGTGTTTGCCAAAATATAGAATTAAGCACTGTCTGGGCTGTTAAATAATAAATATAAATCGATCACACAATCGGGGATTTTTTCGGCCATTTCATCGAGTAACTCTTCGTTTTGGCTGATAGCGTCCAGTTCATCATCCAATAATTCAGAACAGCTGAGAATCGGCAAGGTGAGCTCCGCTACGTCTTCTGGATGAGATTTAAACCACGCATTCTCTTGTGCAAAGACACCTTGCATAAACCCACAGGACCAGAGGGTCAGAAACTCTTCATCAGACGTCTGTTCGTTTTTGGTCAGCGCAGGAAAATCGCCCAGCAACAAAGCCTGTTCAATATTTTTTTGTAATTCGATAATGGCTTTTTTGACAGAAGAAGGGGCTGCATTATCTGCCAGAATTTCATTCAGAATTTGTTCTTGAGTGAGATTGCCGGGTTGCACAACGAGACTGGTTAAAAAGCCGTGCATTTCATCAAAATACATGGCGTCGTCTGTCAGTTCGTCAGAATTAAAAAAAGTGTCCAGAATATCCATAGCCTTTAATTTAATGCAATTGATTTTATCGATTATGGCTGCCATCGCACCACGGCTTATCAGCAGATTGGCCGCAGCCACAGATAAACAGCACGTCATCTTTTTCAGCTTTGTAGATCAGCGGGCGGGCGTTTTCAACTCGTTTGTGGTTGCCGTCACAATGCGGCGCGTTTTGAGTTTTTCCACATTGGCAAATATACATTTCTTCATCTTTTTTTACGCTGACAGAGTAGGGTGATTTAAGGGAGTACATAATGAATGCCTTTAAAAAAGTTAAAGTAAAGTTGAACGTTATTAATGAAAGGCAATGATAGTTTTATAAAACCCGCCTGCCGATGATTTAAACTGTAATAATGAGGTTCAACGTTATCGAATGGTTTTTTTTCCTAAAAAAGATTACGGTAACACGTCATCTTTAACACTATAAAAACGTATGGAAACATTAACACAACTGCTTAACTCAATCAGTCATTTTGTTTGGGGACCTGTTATTTTGGCTTTATTGCTGGGAACAGGGATGTATCTAATGGCCGGGCTCAGGCTGCTGCCGATTCGTCAATTACCGGCTGCTTTTTCATTGCTTTGGCGTGGCAGGCGGAGTAAAGATAAGGGCGACATCAGCCCATTTAACGCCCTGATGACCTCGTTAGCGGCAACAATAGGCACCGGTAATATTGCTGGCGTTGCGACCGCTATTTTTTTAGGAGGCCCGGGCGCTATATTTTGGATGTGGTTAACTGCTTTAGTTGGGATGGCAACCAAATATGCTGAAGCCGTTCTAGCAGTTAAATACCGCGAAGTAGATGAGCGTGGCGCCTATGTCGGTGGCCCGATGTATTATATTAAAAACGGATTGGGTCAACGCTGGCAATGGCTGGGTCTGTTATTTTCTATCTTTGGTGGTATTGCTGCTTTTGGGATTGGGAATACGATTCAGGCTAATTCCGTTGCTGATGCCTTGAATAGTACGTTGGGAATTGCTACCTGGCAAACTGGCACCGTGATGGCTGTTGTGGTTTATGCGGTGTTAGTCGGTGGAATTAAACGTATTGGTTTTGTCGCTGCTAAATTAGTCCCTTTTATGGCAATTGCTTATGTACTGGGCGCTGGTTTTATTATCCTCCAAGAGATTGACGCTGTTCCTTTGGCTCTCCAATTGATTGTTAGTGATGCTTTTACTGGTACGGCAGCAACTGGAGGATTTGCAGGAGCAGGCGTCATGGCGGCAATTCGCTTTGGTGTCGCTCGTGGAGTTTTCTCTAATGAAGCGGGCCTTGGGACAGCCCCTATTGCTCATGCTGCAGCAAAAACAAATAACCCTGTACAACAAGGCAAAATTGCTATGTTAGGCACCTTTATAGACACGATGGTTATTTGCACAATGACAGCGTTAGTGATTATTTTAACGGGCAGCTGGACGAGCGGAGAAACGGGTGCGTCACTGTCTGCATATGCTTTTCGGGTGGGTTTGCCTGGTTATGGAGGGTATGTTGTTAGTTTTGGTTTAGCAATTTTTGCACTAACAACCTTGCTGGGTTGGAGTTATTACGGTGAGCGATGTGCTGAATATATTTTGGGCGTGGCTGTTATTCCTTGGTATCGAATGATGTGGGTCTTAGCGATCCCTGTAGGCGCAGTGATGGATTTAAATTTATTATGGTTATTAGCAGATGTCTTAAATGGTCTGATGGCTATACCTAACTTGATCGCCTTGTTGCTGCTCAGCCCGATTGTTTTTAAGTTAAGCAGAAAGCCTTGAGGCGTAACTAAGCTTTCATAGAAGGCTGAGTTTTGTGGGTGAGGCGCCGGGAAGTGAGTAAAAATACCAGCCATTTTTCAAAAAAATAATTTAAAGTCCATTTGTTATTTAAGATGTCTTTAGGCGATGAGCTTCGATGTTCGCTGGGTGTTCCGTTTTCACGTAAGTGGATGACTTCTACCGATTTAGTATCCAGATAAATTCGGCATTTAAAACAAGTGGCTGAGGCGTTTTGTTCCGTATGCGCTTGATTAAAATTCACAGTGTAGGTGAAAGGCCCTGAAGACAATACTTGGGTGTGGATGAAAGGGCTATGAAACTCGCCTTGATTGATTTTTGGTATTAATCGTAATAACTTTGCGTAATTTTCTTCACAAAGCATTTGAAGGCAAAAGGATTTATTGACCGGTCTAACGGTGTGTAGCATCAGAGGCTGTATAAGTTGCACTTGATGTATCGCTTTCCCAAACAGTCACCGCTTTAACGGGAAACCCACCTCTGTCCACATGCTCATAAATCAGCTTTGCAAGAAATTCTGCTGTCGGGTGTTCAGCAACGACCATAATACGCTCCCCGGCTTCTTGAAGCATCGGTAAAACAGGGTCATCCTGATGTAAAAGCATGGTGTGATCAAGGGTCTCCTGAATCCATTGCTCAGCAAATGTTTTAATGTCGGAGAAATCACAAACCATGCCTTGTTCATTAAGGTCTTCTGACTCAAGTGTAATGGCCACACGCGCTGAGTGACCATGTAAATGGCGACACTTGCCAGCGTGATTCATAAGACGGTGGCCGTAGCAAAAGCTTAAATTTTTGGTGACTCGATACACATCTTTCCTTAACTTAAAGACCCTTTATGCCCTCAATACTAGCGGCTACCTCATAGCTCTTGTCATCAGTGAGGGTGACGCGTGTAATTTCAATAATAGCATTTAAAGGCGGCGTTAAGGGGTTTGCAGGGACAAGAGTTATTTCCAAGGAGCAGCCTTGGGTTAATTTTTGTTTCGTTGTAAAGAGAATGCCGGCCGCACTTAAATTGAGACAGTTGGCTGTCCCGTTTGCTCCAGTGCCTGGGTGAGTATACGTCATCTCACATTCGGCTTCTGCACGGCTGAATTTTCTATGTTCGGTTGAAGAGGGCATGTCTCATTTTGTATTGAATTAAGCGAGCGGCTATCGGCACAAGTTTATCGTAAATTTTTCAAAAAGTATCGATTATTTGCTGCTTCAAGGCAGCTGTTGAAAAGGGGGCTTTGTGATAATGATTTTACTTGTAAAAGGCAGGTTATTTTGGCAGTATCAAGTTAGTTTTTTGATTAATGAAGTAACGTGGCTATAAGAGGGCAGCTTTAAGTTACTGGATTGAGACCCTACATTATAAAATTTTGAGGAGAATCAAGATGAGTCAACGAATTGCATTAGTGACCGGTGGTACGGGTGGTATTGGTGAAGCAGTGTGTCAGCGTTTTGTAAAAGACGGTTATAAAGTCATTGCGGGTTATCATAACAAAGAGAAAGCGCGAACATGGCAAATTGCTCAAAAAGAGGCGGGTTTTGATATTGAGATAGTTCATTGTCCAGTGACGGATTTTGAGGCTTGTGGTAGGGCTATTAAGTGGGTAGAAGATAATGTGGGTCCTATCGATATTTTAGTTAATAATGCGGGCATAACGAAAGACGGTATGTTTAAGAAAATGCCGATTGAACGTTGGAATGAGGTGATTGAGACTGATTTGAATAGCGTGTTCAATATGACTCGTCAAATTTTTGAGGGCATGATCGAGCGTGGTTTTGGGCGTATCATTAATGTGTCTTCGGTGAATGGCCAGATGGGTCAGGTGGGACAGGTGAATTATTCTGCAGCCAAAGCGGGAATGCATGGTTTTACCAAGGCATTAGCTCGTGAAACGGCGCGAAAGGGTGTGACAGTCAACACCATTTCGCCCGGTTACGTTGCGACGCCAATGGTGATGGCTATTGCCGAAGAGGTGCGAAAAAAAATTGAAAATGGTATCCCTATGGGCCGTTTATGTACGCCAGAAGAAATTGCACATGGCGTCTCATTTTTGGCCAGTGAACTAGCAGCTTATACAACAGGGTCTGATTTGAGTATGAATGGCGGTTTATTCATGCACTAATGCCGGAGTGAGGTTTTTTTGGGACGACCTTTTTTATAATTAATGAAAGTATAGGAGAAGAAATGTCGGAAGTTCATGTACATAAAGTGCCCGCTGATGTGGCAGCAGGTGCTCACATCAATAAAGCGCTATATGAAAAGGAATATAAACGTTCAATTGAAGATATTGAAGGTTTTTGGAATGAAAAAGCGAGAGAATTTTTAACCTGGTCTAAGGACTGGGGGAAGACGGTTGAGTACGATTTCCCAAAAGGCAACGTCAAATGGTTTGAAGGAGGGGCACTTAATGCCAGTGTTAACTGCCTGGATCGTCACTTGGATGTTCGAGGAGATCAACCTGCAATTATCTGGGAAAGCGATGACCCAGAGATCGATAAAACGTATACCTACAAAGAATTACATGCAGAAGTTTGTCGTTTTGCCAATGGTTTAAAGGCGCAAGGTGTAAAAAAGGGAGACCGTGTCTGTATTTATATGCCCATGGTAGCCGAAGCGGCGATTGCTATGCTCGCCTGCGCTCGAATCGGAGCGGTTCACTTGGTGGTTTTTGGCGGCTTTTCGCCCGATGCGCTAAAAGATCGCATCGTTGATTCTGAAGCAGCGGTTGTTATTGTGACGGATGAAAGCGTCCGTGGCGGTAAAGCGGTTCCCCTAAAAGCTAATGCGGACAAAGCCCTGGAGGGCTGCCCATTGGTAAAGTCGGTTGTCGTTGTTCAGCGAACCGGGGGGGAAATCGATTGGATGGAAGGTCGTGACGTCTGGTATCACGATTTGGTCGAAAAGGCCTCGGTTGATTGCCCACCTGAAGAAATGGACTCAGAAGACCCTTTGTTTATTCTTTACACCTCGGGTTCGACGGGTAAACCCAAAGGTGTTTTGCATACCACAGGCGGTTATTTGCTGCATGCTGCGATGTCGCATAAATATATTTTTGATTATCACGACGGTGATATTTACTGGTGTACGGCCGATGTGGGCTGGGTAACAGGGCATTCGTATATTGTTTACGGCCCATTGGCGAATGGTGCGCAAACCTTAATGTTTGAAGGTGTGCCGACTTATCCGGATGCATCCCGTTTCTGGAAAGTATGTGAAAAGCATAAGGTGAATATTTTCTATACGGCTCCAACAGCCATTCGCGCATTAATGGCAAAGGGCGATGCTTATGTAGAAGCCTGCGACTTAAGTCGTTTGAAAATACTGGGTAGTGTGGGTGAGCCTATCAATCCAGAAGCCTGGGAGTGGTATTACAATACAATAGGTGGTGGTCGTTGCCCGATTGTTGACACCTGGTGGCAAACTGAAACAGGGGGCATTTTGATGACGCCGCTTCCAGGTGCAACCGATTTAAAACCGGGGTCTGCCATGCAACCTTTCTTTGGTGTGGAATTTGGCTTGGTCGATAATGACGGGAACGAAGTGACAGGGAATCCAGCAGAAGGTATTTTGGTGATCAAAAAACCATGGCCGGGTATGTTCAGAACTTTATTTGGTGATCACCAGCGGTATATTGATGCCTATTTTGCTAATTATCCCGGTTATTATTTCCCCGGTGATGGTGCGCGTCGTGATAAAGATGGCGATTATTGGATAACAGGGCGAGTGGATGATGTGATTAATGTATCTGGCCACCGTATGGGAACAGCTGAAATTGAAAGTGCGCTGGTTCTGCATCCAGCAGTTGCTGAAGCCGCTGTTATTGGTTATCCACATGAGATTAAAGGGCAAGGTATTTATACATTTGTTACTTTAATGGACAGTGTTGAGGCCACGGATGAGTTGCGTACGGAGTTAATCAATCATGTGCGTAAAGAGATTGGCCCTATTGCCTCTCCTGATGTTATTCAGTGGGCGCCTGGTCTACCAAAAACACGCTCTGGAAAAATTATGCGTAGAATTTTGCGTAAAATTTCTGAGAACTTAATTGATGAGCTGGGTGATACATCGACTTTGGCCGACCCATCAGTGGTTGACGACCTGATCGCCAATCGGCCTCATAAGTCATAACATTGGAACTAAAAAAACCCGCTTAAGAGCGGGTTTTTTTAGCGAAGAAAAAAGTTTTAATTTGGTAAAGAAGGGAAATCAAGCCCCGCCATTTTTTGCATAACGCGAACCACTTGGCAGCTGTAACCAAATTCATTGTCATACCAAAGGTATAAGACGCAAGAGTCACCCGTTGCAATCGTTGCCTTTGAATCAATTGTGCAGGCTTTACGAGCGCCCACTAAGTCGGTTGACACAATTTCTGTAGACGTTGTGAAATCAATTTGTTCACGCATAGAAGAATGCAGAGCTGTTTCGCGTAAAAAGTTATTTAGCGCGCTTTTATCGGTCTCTTTTTCTAAATTCAAATTCAGAATAGCCATGGAAACATTCGGCGTAGGAACGCGAATCGCATTGCCTGTTAATTTACCTTCTAGTTCAGGAAGTGCTTTGGAAACAGCTTTAGCAGCGCCTGTTTCAGTTAATACCATGTTTAGTGCGGCAGCACGGCCACGTCTTTCACCTTTGTGGTAGTTATCGATTAAGTTTTGGTCGTTAGTGTACGAATGTACGGTTTCAACATGGCCTTTTATAATGCCGAATTCATCGTTGATGGCTTTCAATGTTGGCGTGATGGCATTAGTGGTGCAGCTAGCGGCAGAAATAATACGGTCTTCAGGCTTGATATCATTGGTGTTGACGCCGAAAACAATGTTTTTTACGTCTTTACCTGGTGCTGTTAATAAGACCTTTTTAGCCCCTTTTGATAGGAAGTGCTCACTGAGTTCGGCGTCATCGCGTCGAATACCTGTGTTATCAACAATGAGCGCGTCTTGAATGCCGTATTGGGTGTAATCAATTTCCTTAGGGTGGCTCGCATAGATCACTTGAATCAAGTTGCCATTAGCCATAATGGTATTGTTTTCTTCGTCAACTTTAATCGTCCCTTTGAAAGAACCGTGCACAGAATCACGACGGAGCAAGCTGGCTCTTTTCTGCAAGTCATTATCGCTTCCTTTGCGAACAACAACAGCGCGTAAGCGCATTTTATTACCAGATCCTGTCCGTTCAATCAGTAAGCGAGCTAACAGGCGGCCGATACGTCCAAATCCATAGAGAACAACGTCTCTGGGCTCGGAAGTTAATTGTTCTTGTACTTGGCGAATGCCCTCGCCCAGTTTTTCGGCAAGAAAACCTTCTAACTCAAGGCCATTGGATTCCTGTTTGAATTGTACGGCCAAGAGTCCAAGGTCAATCCGAACAGGACCTAATTTCATTTTTTGTAAAGCAATTAACACCTTAAAACTATCATGAATGGAAAGTTCAACTTGTTCAAATTGTCGGACGTAGCGGTGTAGTTTGAGCAGAGTAACGGGAGAGGCATTAATGAGTGTTCGACCATAAATTTTGAGGATGACGCCATTTGCACGGTACATTTTACCGATGATAGGAATCATACTTTCAGCAATTTCTTGGCGACTTTCCCAGTCAGCTAAATATTGATCGTGTTGCTCTACACTCATTTTATTAAGTACCTGTGTTTTTTAGTTAAACGGAAATTATATCAAATAATAAATTAGATGTTGTGACGCAACTATATTTACTGCACCTAAAGCACGATAAGTAGACGTTCAATGTCTGTGCGTTTAAGTTTAGCTTAATAGCCGCGCTGAATGGCAAACAGAGCGAGTTGCTCCATAGCCGTTTTATAGTCGCTATTGGGGAGGCTGCTTAAATTATTAATGGCTTTTTGGGCTTCCATATCAGCAAATTTAGCGGTGTAATCAAGAGAGCCGGCGGATTGAATAATCGATAGCACGTCTGGGTAGGCGGCACGGTTACCTTGCTGAATTGTTTCCTTAATGAAGTGCGCTTGTTTTTCTGTTCCATGGTGCATTGCATGAATCAAGGGCAATGTGGGTTTGCCCTCAGCCAGGTCATCCCCCAGGTTTTTGCCTAGTTCTGTTTCATCTGCGGTGTAATCTAACATGTCATCCATGATTTGAAATGCATTGCCCAGGTGGAGGCCATAAGCAGCTAAAGCCTGCTCAGTAAGAGCATCACTGTCAGCGAGTACTGCACCCAAGCGAGTACCTGCTTCGAAGAGTTTGGCGGTTTTTCTTTTGATAACCTCAATGTACTGGGCTTCGTTAGTGTCAGGATTATTCACATTAAGTAATTGTAAAACCTCTCCTTCAGCAATGGCATTAGTGGCGTGAGATAAGATTTCCATCACACGCATATTCTTAATACTGACCATCATTTCGAATGACCGTGAATGCAAAAAATCACCGACAAGAACGCTGGCAGCATTGCCCCAAATGGCATTCGCAGTTTCATCACCGCGTCGCATATCTGATTCATCAACCACATCATCGTGCAGAAGGGTGGCGGTATGAATAAATTCAATCACCGCTGCTAATGTCGTGTGGTCCTCACCTTCGTACCCAGACGCGTAAGCAGATAATGCAACGAGCATCGGCCTTAAGCGTTTTCCTCCGCTGTTAATAATGTGCAGCCCAATTTGATTGATTAAAACAACATCGGAGTTAAGTTCCTGTATGATTTTTTGATCGACCTGTTTCATGGTGGGCGCCATGAGTTGCTGTATGGCTTTAAAATCAATTTTAGGTGCTGCAGGGGAGACGATTGTGCTACTCATTTTGGTAAATAAAGGCAAGGTAATTTAAATCAAGGGCGTATAATAGCAAGGATTAAGCTTTAAAAGCAGATAAGAAAATGCTTTTCCATGACTATTTGGGATTGACCAAATGAGTACTTAAGGCTAAAATTCGCCTCTTTTTTAAAACCACCCACAAACTAGGGAGTCTCTAGACAATGTACGCGGTAATTCAAACAGGCGGTAAACAATATAAAGTCGCCGAGGGTGATTTCCTTAAGATCGAAAAGTTAGACGTTGAAGAAGGTAGCGAAGTTACGTTCGATTCAGTTTTGTTAGTCAATGGTGAAGCTGGGCTTCAAGTAGGTACACCAAATATTGATGGAGCAAAAGTAACGGCAACAGTGAAATCTCAAGGCCGTCACAAAAAAGTGAATATTATTAAATTCAAACGTAGAAAACACCATATGAAAAAGATGGGCCATCGTCAGTATTTTACTGAAGTGCTTATCACAGGTATTTCTGCTTAAATAAACAAAGGACAGATTCATGGCACATAAGAAAGCAGGCGGTAGTACTAGAAACGGTCGCGATTCGGAGTCGAAACGACTGGGCGTAAAACGATACGGTGGCCAAAGTGTTTTAGCGGGGAATATCCTGGTTCGCCAAAGAGGTACACGTTTTCATGCAGGTGAAAATGTAGGAATGGGTAAAGATCACACACTATTTGCGACAGAAGAAGGTAAAGTGGTTTTTGAGATTAAAGGCCCGAAGCGTCGAAAGTATGTTCGTATCGAAACTGTTTAACTAAAAAGACAGTGTACTGCGTTCATAACGGCAGGTACGTAATCAAAAAAACCCTGTCTAAGACAGGGTTTTTTATTGCGTAATTAAGATCGGTAAAAAGTTGAACGTCACATAGGGTAATAGACTGGGGTAGAGGTATGAAATTCGTAGATGAGGCGAGTGTTAAAGTTGAAGCAGGCAATGGCGGGAATGGCCATGTCAGTTTTCGGCGTGAAAAATATATTCCCTTTGGCGGACCAGATGGTGGTGATGGTGGCGATGGTGGGAGCGTGTATTTAGAGGGCTCAGAAGCGTTAAATACCTTGGTTGATATGCGCTTTAATCGATTATTACGAGCGGAGCATGGGGAGCGAGGTCAGAGTCGAAATTGTACGGGTAAAGGAGGGGATGACTTAGTCGTTCCTGTGCCTCTCGGTACGATTGTTTACGATGATGGGACGGATGAACTCATTGGTGATGTGACCAAAGAAGGTCAAAAATTACTGGTGGCTTCTGGCGGTTTTCATGGTTTAGGGAATACGCGCTACAAAAGTAGCACGAATCGAGCGCCAAGACAGTTTTCGCCGGGATCTGAAGGTGAGCATCGTGTTTTAAGGCTTGAATTAAAGGTATTGGCAGATGTTGGAACACTTGGATTGCCGAATGCGGGTAAATCGAGTTTAATTCGCGCTATTTCATCGGCGCAACCTAAAGTAGCAAATTACCCTTTCACAACATTGCATCCTAGTTTGGGCGTTGTTCGAGCAGATGAGCTGCGTAGTTTTGTCATTGCTGATATTCCTGGCATTATCGAAGGGGCCGCAGAGGGCGCTGGTCTGGGAAATTTATTTTTACGTCATTTAGCACGTAATAACCTGCTTCTTCATGTTGTTGATGTTGAGCCTTATGAATCGGATATCGATCCCGTTAAAGCGGCTAGAGCGGTTATAGAGGAAATTGAAAAATGGGGTGGCGAACTGGCAGAGAAGCCTCGCTGGCTAGTATTGAATAAGATTGATCTGTTGCCAGAAGAGGAAGTGAGTAACTATTGCCAGATGATAGTCGATGAGTTGAAATGGGAAGGGCCTGTTTTTATGGTTTCAGCCATAAGAAAACAAGGGACGAATCAATTGGTTCATGAAATTATGGATTATTTGGAAGAACAAAAAGCACTGGATATAGAGAAAGAAGAACAATTAGAAGAAAAGGATTGATGTATTCAAATGAAATCAAGAGCAGATTTAAAGCACGCGCAATGTTGTGTTATAAAAATTGGCAGCGCCGTTTTAACAGATAATGGCCAAGGTTTAAATCGCTCAGCTATAAATCATTGGGTGGCTCAAGTCAGTGAGCTGAAGGCGCGTGGCATGAATGTCATCCTTGTTTCGTCAGGCTCAGTTGCTGAAGGCATGGTGCGTTTGGGTTGGTCTGTTCGACCTCATGCGCTTCATGAGCTTCAGGCAGCGGCCTCTGTTGGACAAATGGGGCTGATTCAGGCCTATGAACAAAGCTTTCAAGCAGAAGGGTATAAGACGGCCCAAGTACTGTTAACACACGATGACCTTGCTAATAGAACACGCTATTTAAACGCAAGGGCGACGATTAAAACCTTGCTGGATATGTCAGTGGTACCAATCATTAATGAAAATGATGTGGTGGCAAATGAAGAGTTACGTGTTGGAGATAACGATACGTTGGCGGCTATTATTGCTAATTTAATGAGTGCGGATTTACTAATGATCTTAACCGACCAAGATGGCTTTTTTGATAGTGACCCCAGGGCGAACTCTTTAGCGGTGTTATTCAATGAGGTAAAGGTTGATGATGAGCTGCTGGATAAAGCTGCTAGCGGTGGTGTTGGCGCATTAGGACGTGGCGGCATGCAGACGAAATTAACAGCAGCGCGAATCGCTTCTCGCTCAGGTGCGGCGACTCTTATTGTGCCGGGTTTGAAACCAGACGTGATTTTGAAGGTGATTGACGGTGTTGAGCCGATAGGAACCCTGTTGATACCGAACGATGCACCTGTTTCAGCACGTAAACGCTGGTTAAGAGCGCATTTAGATGTAAAAGGGCAAGTTGTTCTTGATCAAGGGGCTGTCGAAGCGATAAAAAAATCAGGGGTGAGTTTGTTGCCAATAGGCGTGCTCTCTGTTAACGGTGATTTTGATCGGGGTGAGTTAGTGGCTTGTCTCGATGAAAATGGTCGTGAGCTTGCGCGAGGCTTAGTAAACTACAGTGCTGTTGATATCAACAAAATAAAACGAAGTAATAGTATGGAAATTGAACGTCTACTGGGCTATGTCAATGAATCTGAAATAATTCATCGTGACAATCTGGTATTGATTTGAGTGTTAAAAGAGAGAATAAAAAAAACCGGCCATCAGGCCGGTTTTTTTATAAATTGTAGAGAATTTTATGCTTGCTTTAGTTTAACAAGTCGAGCATTAAGACGGCTCTTTAAACGAGCGGCTTTATTTCTATGGATGAGGCCTTTGGTAACGGCACCATCGATAAACGGAACAGCTTCTTTGTAAGCCGCTTCAGTGCCTTCAATGTTACCTTCCTCAGCACTGTAAACCACGCGTTTAATTTTTGTACGTAAACGAGTACGTGCAGCCATGTTTATTTGACGGTTTCTTTCTGCTTGTTTGGCGCGTTTTAACGCTTGTGCACTGTTAGCCAAGGTAAATCCTCTGGTGATGTAAAAAAAGATTGCGCATTTTGCTGAAATATTCAGGCTTTGTCAAGTCTCTGATAGATATAAAACACGAGCAGAGTGGGTTGAATTAGCGGGATGTGGAGTAAAAGACTTAAATCAGTAATTCAACT
This sequence comes from Cycloclasticus sp., assembly GCA_002700385.1. Classification (GTDB taxonomy): domain Bacteria; phylum Pseudomonadota; class Gammaproteobacteria; order Methylococcales; family Cycloclasticaceae; genus Cycloclasticus. The sequence goes on along the minus strand of PADC01000006.1, from coordinate 499,361 downwards.
CTGGGTGTTGACTCTGGATTGGTGGTTTTAGACGTGTCAATTTTTGGATGGCAGGTAAATAGACGCGTGGTTTCTAGTTGATAAGTCGATAGAAGGTGTGATTTAACGGCCATCTGACGTTTTTTAGCTAAGTCAAGTAAGGCCTCTTGGTTTAATTGATCTTGTTGTTCTTTAGAGATGATTTCTTTGGTTTTATTGGAGGGGTTTTGTAAAAACAAATGATCTTGCTCTGTTGCAAAACCGCAGATTCGGATTCTTAGTTGGGGTCTTTTTTGCATTAATTCTCCAACTCGTTTTAAGTAATTTGCTGACTCGAGTGGCAATGTGTCTTGGCCAGGATGAAAGGGAACGGCGTCTAATTTAATCGCCGTTGCAACACCATAAGCTTTTTCTGCCGCCATAAAAATCAAACCATAGGGCTGTAGTGTATATTTTAGAAAACTCTTTACAGTTCCTTGTAAGGCATTTCCCAAGGCGGTGTTAATAATGTCACTTATATCGAAATCGGGTGAGGCAAGATCACCTTTTATGGGGATATTTAGCTTTATATCATCGTTGCTATCGCGTAAGAGTGACAGTGCCGAGTCCAGTGGCATAGAAAGCTGTTGGGTCATCTTAGCCATTTTGTTTTCATCAGCAGCTTCTAGTATTAACTGGTTCACTTGAAGGTTCGTTTGCCCGTCAAGCAGGTTATCTTTGATATTAATTTTTAAATCGGCATTAAGTTGACCCTGTTGAATGTTGTACCCCAGTTGTTCCCTGATAAGGGGGGATATTTCATTCAGTTCAAAAGCCGATAGGCTGGATTGCAAGGCAGCGTTCGTTTTCTTATGAAAAGGATAAATGTTGCCCTTGATGGATAATGCGGAAAATTTATCTATCGTCGCTTTAAGATTGATAGGTGTGGCGTTGTTTGGATACAGAGAATTTAGTTCACCAATATCCACTTGATCCAAGTGGATATCCTTTTTAATACTACCTTGCTTGGTTTCTTTGGAGAATTTAATGTGACTGTTTTTTGAAATAGTTAGGTTGGTCAGGTGAAATTGAGCAGGTTCAGTAGATTCATTGGTCTTTACCGTGCTGTTTTCTTCCTTTGCTGGCAAGCTGTCCGTCAGTTTTTTTAATAAAGCGATTTCGTTTTGTGTGTCAAGATCAATCTGGGCGGTTAAGCCATTCAGCTTGATTTGATTAATATCGACATCCTTAAGGTTTTGCAGCTGGAAGTCTTGGATAAGCATTTGCCGACTACCCATCAAAGTTTGGCTTAAGTCATCCGTTGCTAAAGACAGTTGATCAACTTCTATAGAGGAGGCTTGAATATCTTGGATCTGGTTGATGGCTAAGTTTTTAATAACAAATTTATTTGCGGTAGCGACACGCATGTTTGTTTGAGGGTTTATGCTAGAGAACTCATCAAGTTCTAACTGACCCTTCAAAGACAATGTTGGGATGTCTGGGGTGGTTATATAGCGTGCAGTGCCGTTCCAATTAGCGAAAGCCAAGGTATTTTTTAACGAAGGGGTAACTATGGTGGCTTGACTGATAGAAAGGGAACCAGCGTGTTTATAATCAATGACGTTTTTGTCGATAGACAGGGTAAATTCAATGTCACTGTTAAGGTGCCCTTTAAGCTCTTGAAGGTGTTCTTTAACTAAAGGTTGGAAATCATGCAGATTGAGTTTTTGAATACGTAATTGTCCTGTCATCAAAGGGTTATCAGAAAACATCGACACACTGATATCGCCACTGATGAAACCCTGATTTAACTGGGTCTTAAAAGAAAAGTCAGATGACTGCTCAGGTTTCCAACTGAGTGCTTGATTGATTATTAAGTCATTGATAGTGAAATCGTCTGAAATTATGGGCGATTGATAAGTAAAAGAGCTGTTTACCAAACGTAATTTATCTAGGCCAATACCCCATCTGGGTGGTTTGTCCTCTTTTTTGTTTTTATCTTTTGTGCCTAAGGGAATGCGGATTCCACCAATGTAGAGCGTTTCCTCATCAACGTTTTCAATGAGTAGAGAAGAGTTCTTAATGGAGGCTGAAGCAATATGTAAGCGTTTTTTAAACAGAGGCAGCCAATCCACTTGTAACATGAGCGAATCAACGGATAACTCAGTATGTTGTTGTTTTTTAGCGCGCAAATGGCTGATGAATAATTTACCCGTAAAGAGGTTGAAGTCTACATCATCAATAGTGACTTGTTTTGCACCTGACTGTGCCAGTCCTTTTATAAGGCCAAATTTAATACCATAGGGCAAGACAATAATGACCGCAATAAAGGCGAGCGAAATGGTAAGTACGTATTTTGACAGCGTGTTTTTATTTGGCTGAGACAGAATAAACCTCCTTATGATCAGTCTGATTCTAATCGTATTGCGCTCATCAAACAATCTTAAGTGTAGACAAGGGTGTGCGTGATTCTGTCGTCCCCTTATAATAGATATAATAAACGCTACCTGTCTGTAGCTGACATCCAGCTTGCCCTGCTTTTTTAGGGGTAAGACGCTAAAAAAATAGAGGAGAAGGCTCTGAGTAAAACGTTAATAAAATCGACAGCTATGGTAGGTAGCATGACGATGATTTCGCGTGTCTTAGGGTTTATTCGCGATATCGTTATTGCACGGTTTTTTGGAGCCAGTGAAGCCACGGATGCTTTCTTTGTGGCCTTCAAAATTCCTAATTTTATGCGGCGATTATTTGCTGAAGGCGCTTTTTCTCAAGCCTTTGTGCCCGTATTGTCAGAATACAAAGAGACAAAATCGACAGAAGCGTTAAAAGAATTGATTGGCAAGACGGCCGGTACGCTGGCGACAACCTTGTTTTTTATTACTTTGCTGGGTGTTATTGGCGCACCTGTTCTAATTTACATGTTTGCACCGGGGTTTGATTCGCAAGGGACGAGGCACGATTTGGCTGTAGAAATGCTGCGGCTGACGTTTCCTTATTTATTTTTTATCTCGTTAACCGCGATGGCAGGCGGAGTATTGAACACCTTTGGTAAATTTGCGATCCCTGCCATAACACCGGTGTTACTGAATTTATCATTTTTAGCGGCCATTTTTTGGTTGTCGCCGTTATTAGAGCGACCTGTTATGGCGCTGGCCTGGGCTGTGTTATTGGCAGGTGTTGCTCAACTGGCTTTTCAATTTCCCTACTTAAAAAAGCTAGGCTTGATGCCAGCCTTATCATTTGATCGGCATTATGAGGGTGTAAAAAAAATAATGAATTTAATGTTGCCGGCCTTGTTTGGCGTGTCGGTGACACAAATTAATTTATTAGTGGATACCTTGCTGGCTTCTTTTCTAGTGGCCGGTAGTGTGTCATGGCTCTATTTTTCAGATAGGTTGGTCGAGTTTCCGCTTGGTATTTTTGGTATTGCCTTGGCAACCGTTATTTTACCCAATTTATCTAAAAGCTACTCGGCAGGAAAAATGGAAGATTTTTCAGTGAGTTTAGATTCAGGCTTACGCTGGGTGGTTTTATTGGGGTTACCGGCAGCGGCGGGGTTGTTTTTTCTGGCGCAAGCAATGTTAACAACCTTGTTCCAATATGACGCCTTTACGGTGAACGATGTGGAGAACGCCTCACTTAGTCTGATGGCTTATTCAATAGGCCTGCCTGCCTTTATTTTAGTTAAGGTTTTGGTCCCCGCCTTTACTTCCAGACAAGACATGAGAACACCGGTCAAAATCGGGATGATAGCGGTTGCCTCGAATATGGTAATGAGTGTCGTGCTGGTGTACTTTTTACAGCATGCTGGTTTGGCACTGGCAACCGCGTTAGCGGCCTTTGTCAACGCCGGTTTATTGCTTAGAACGTTGTTTAAATCAAAGGTGTTTAAGCCTCAAAAAGGTTGGGCCAGTTTTCTTGTGAAAGTGCTATTGGCAAACATAGCCGTGGGTCTTATTTATTTGAATGATTATTCCTTAACCCAATGGACGGAATGGAATATTTTTGATCGTGTTGTACATCTAATGGCGGAAATATTAGCTGTTTTTATACTGTATGTAGTGACGATTTATTTGCTGGGTATTCGCCCACGGCATTTACTGTTTAAAGGTTGAAGCGTTATGAGACTAATTAGGTACCTGCCGAAAGAGCCGGCTTTTCCACAAGGCTGTGTTTTAACCATAGGCAATTTCGACGGGGTGCATGCGGGTCATCGCATGGTCCTCAATTCATTGATCAAGCAAGCGAAATCGTCTAACTTGCAGTCGGTTGTGATGTGTTTTGAGCCGCAGCCCATTGAGTATTTTCGTGCGCAAGCGGCACCAGCAAGAATTTCGACCGCACGAGATAAAATAGAACAACTAAGGCAAACGGGCGTTGATGCAACGTATCTTGTTTCTTTCAATGACGTGTTGGCTAATATGACCGCAGAGCAATTTGTGAAAATGCTTGTTGAGCAGTTGAATATCAAGTTATTGATTGTGGGCGATGATTTTTGTTTTGGTAAAAACCGCCAAGGAGATTTTGATTATTTGTTATCGGCGGGGAAAACATATGGCTTCTCTGTTCAGCGCTCTGCTTCATTTAAACTTGATAATAAAAGAGTCAGCAGCACAATAATTCGCCAGGCCCTTGAAAAAGGGCAATTAGACAAAGTCGCTGTTTATTTAAATAGATCCTTCAGTATGTCGGGTCGTGTTATGCATGGACATAAAAGGGGCCGAGAGCTTGGATTTCCCACGGCGAACATTCGCGTCAAAAATAGAAAAACTCCGCTTAAGGGCGTTTTTGCCGTTACAATAACACTCGAGGCTGGTTTGTTGTATCAGGGCGTTGCAAACCTTGGAACGCGCCCTTCGATTGAAGATAAAGCGGCTGTTTTATTAGAAGCCCATTTGTTTGATTTTTCTGGTGATTTATACGGCCAACGCGTTACCGTTGAATTCAAAAAGAAACTTCGCGAAGAGAAAAAGTTTGACAATTTGGAACAGCTGACCCAGCAAATATCGTTGGATGCCTCACACGCTAAAACATACTTTAACCAATTACCAACATCCTAAGAATCTCATGGATTACAAAACCACACTGAATCTACCTAAAACGAGCTTTCCAATGAAGGCGAATCTTGCCAATCGTGAGCCTAGCGCATTGAAACGTTGGCAAGAGATAGATCTGTACCAAAAAATTCGCGACAAGTTTACAGGCCGCCCTCAGTTTGTCTTACACGATGGCCCGCCTTATGCGAATGGCCCTATTCATATAGGCCATGCGGTTAATAAAGTGCTTAAAGATATCATTATAAAAAGCAAAACCTTGCAAGGTTTTGACTCACCCTATGTGCCAGGTTGGGATTGTCATGGCTTGCCCATTGAATTAATGGTGGAGAAGAAAATTGGTAAGGCCGGTGTTAAAGTGTCGGCTGCTGAATTTCGTCAAGCGTGTCGTACGTATGCAAGTAAGCAAGTGGCGATGCAAAAAGAAGAGTTTGTACGCCTTGGTGTTTTTGCCGATTGGGAACAACCTTACTTGAGTATGGATTTTCAATTTGAAGCAGACATTGTCCGTTCATTAGGCCGCATCATTGATAAGGGCCATCTGCATAAAGGCTCAAAACCAGTGCATTGGTGCACAGATTGTGGCTCGGCTTTAGCTGAGGCGGAGGTGGAGTATGAAGATAAGCGCTCGCCCGCTATTGATGTACGCTTTGAGGTAGACAATGAGTCTGCATTTGTTGAGCAATTTCATAGTAGTGAGGGTTCGCCCGGTCGCGGCCCTATTTCAGTTGTTATCTGGACAACAACACCTTGGACGTTACCAGCAAATCAAGCGGTTTCACTAAACCCTGAGTTTGATTACGTCATGCTACAAAGTGGTGAAGAACGTTTGGTTATAGCAGAACAATTAATGAAAGATGTGATGTTACGTTATGGCCTTGAGGATTATCGTGTAGTTGCTTACTGCAAAGGTAACGATTTAGAACACATGGTGTTAAGGCATCCGTTCTATGATCGAAAAGTTCCCATTATTGTTGGGCATCACGTTACCGCCGAGGCAGGAACAGGGGCCGTGCACACGGCACCAGGACATGGTCAGGATGATTACATTATTGGCCAGCAATATGATTTACCTGTTGATAACCCTGTGGGTGATAATGGCGTGTTCTTAGCAAGCACACCCTTGTTTGCAGGTCAGCACGTATTCAGTGCTAATAATGATGTCATAGACGTACTGAAAGAGCGTGGTAAGTTGGTGCATGAAGAAGTTTTGCATCATAGCTACCCTCATTGCTGGCGACATAAAACACCGATTATTTTTAGAGCGACGCCTCAATGGTTTATCTCAATGGATAACAATAATTTACGTGAAAAAGCGTTGGCGGAAATTAAACGCGTATCGTGGGTACCAGAATGGGGCGAAGCTCGTATTACCAGCATGGTTGAGGGGCGACCTGATTGGTGTATCTCTCGGCAACGGAATTGGGGTGTGCCAATCGCCTTGTTTGTTCATAAAGAAACGGGGGATTTGCACCCTCAAACCAGTCAGTTGATTGAACAGATTGCGGTGAAAATTGAACAAGCGGGTATTGAAGCCTGGTTTGAGCTGGAGCCGTCGGAGTTATTAGGCGATGAGGCAGACCAGTATACGAAAATTAATGATATTTTAGATGTTTGGTTCGACTCGGGCGTAACGCATTCATGTGTGTTGGATAGAAGAAAAACCTTGCCTTTTCCCGCTGATATGTACCTTGAAGGCTCTGACCAACACCGTGGCTGGTTTCAATCATCGTTACTAACATCGGTAGCAATGAATGATCAAGCACCCTTTAAATCAGTGTTGACGCACGGTTTCACAGTTGATGCAAAAGGCATGAAAATGTCTAAGTCCAAAGGGAATGTTATTGCTCCTCAAAAAGTTATTAAATCGTTGGGCGCTGATGTGCTGCGCCTTTGGGTCTCTGCGAATGACTACACCGGTGAAATGACCGTGTCCGATGAGATTTTAAAACGGGCCTCCGATGTGTATCGTCGATTAAGAAATACAGCGCGTTATTTATTATCAAATTTAAATGACTTTAACCCTGCAACAGACAGTGTGGCCTTCGATAAAATGCTGCCGCTTGATCGTTGGGCCGTTGAGAAAGCATATGCTGTTCAAAACGACGTGTTAAGGCATTATGATCAGTACCAATTTTTGCAAGTACACCAAAAAATTCACCATTTTTGTTCTGTGGATATGGGGAGCTTTTACTTGGATGTGATTAAGGATCGACAATACACATTGCAACAAAATAGTGTGGCAAGGCGTTCATCTCAAACAGCGATGTACCATATTGCTGAAGCTTTTGTCCGTTGGATTGCGCCCATATTGAGTTACACAGCCGAAGAAATCTGGCTGGCAATGCCGGGCGAGCGTGAAGAGTCAGTGTTTTTAGCAACCGCTTACGATGGTTTTCCAATATCAGACGCTGTTACTGCGACAGAAGCTGATTTTTGGCAGCCCATTATTGATGTGCGTGAATTGGTCAGCAAAGAGCTTGAACGTGTTAGAGCAGAAGGCGGTATTGGTTCTGCGTTAGATGCGAATGTCACTCTGTACTGTGATGGCGAGCTTTATGATGCACTCTCTAAAGTGGGCGATGAACTTCGGTTTATCTTAATTACTTCGTATGCCCAAGTGAAACCGTTGGGAGAGAAAACTGAGCAGGCTAACGCTACCGATAACGATCATCTATTCATTGATGTGTTGGCAAGTGAAGATGAAAAATGTATCCGTTGTTGGCACCATCGTCATGATGTAGGGCAATCAGAAGCGCATCCAGAACTCTGTGGGCGCTGTGTTGAAAATATAGATGGCGCTGGAGAAATCAGGCTATTTGCCTGAGTTTTTTATGTTGAAGTGGCTATGGCTTTCTGTGGTCGTCATCGTGCTGGACCAAGCAACGAAACAGTGGGTGGTGCATTATTTTGAGTTATATGAATCGCTCCAATTAATGCCGTCATTAAATTTAACGTATGTCCACAATACCGGCGCTGCATTTAGTTTTTTAAGCTCGGCAGGTGGTTGGCAACGCTGGTTTTTTGTGGGTATCGCCCTAATAGCAACGTGCGTTTTATTGATCTGGTTAAGCCGTTTGAAGGTGCATGAAAAGTGGATGGCAATAACACTATCACTTATTTTAGGCGGGGCGATCGGTAATTTATATGATCGCATAGCATATGGTTATGTTGTTGATTTTATTGATGTTTATTATAATTCTTTTCATTGGCCAGTGTTCAACATTGCCGATTCAGCCATTACAATTGGCGTCGTGATGATGTTGATTGACATGTGCCGAGAAGAAGATTCAAAAGGCACTCAACGAAGCTCTAAACCTTAACCAGTCAAAACTTTTACCTGGGTCGGTTTTTCGACCCGGGGACACATCGCAATGTCCCACTATGGTGTTTTTAGAAAGACCGGGGTAGTGCTCGATAAGAGATGTGCAACATACCATGAGTTGTTGATATTGCTCATCGGTATAGGGAATCTGATCGGCCCCTTCCAGTTCTATACCAATAGAAAAATCGTTACAGTTCTCTTCGTTTTTATAGGTTGATAATCCCGCATGCCAAGCCCGTTCGTGGAAGGGGACGTATTGAATCAGGCTTCCGTCACGCCGAATTAATAAGTGGGATGAAACTTTCAATTGATAGATTTCTTGAAAATAAGGGTGCTGATCTGGATCTAAATTGTTCAGGAAAAAATCGTCAATCCAGGACCCGCCAAATTGATCAGGGGGCAGACTAATTCCATGAAGGATAATGAGCCGGATATCATCAGAGTTTGGGCGCGAGTTTTTATTAGGGGATGCTTTAAAGGTGGCGTTTGACAGCAAGCCTTGTTGAATTGTTATCGATGGATTGGTCATTTTGAGTAGTAGGTAAATGTGTGCTCTAGCGCACAACTTTATTTATCACCTGACTATACTCTATACAACAAGTAGATAAAACGAATCTTTGATGATGAACAGTGCACAAACAAAAGTTGTTCCCATTCGACAAGGTAACGACCAAGCGTCGAGGAATACTATGTCAACAGATAAACGTAGAGTTTTAAATTCAGCGGCCAGTTTATTGAAAAACTATTTGCAAAAAGCGCTTGCAAGCCATTTTGAAAAAATTGAACAGCAAATGTTTGATGCCGCCGATCAGAAGTTAATAGAGAGTGTAACAAGTGATATAAAATTACTCAAAAACAATACACCCCAGTCTATTTCATCGGCGTATCTGGATAAGGCCATTAAAAATATTTCGAGTCTGGGTGAAAATAAAAAAAGACTGAAAGCAAATGATGATAAGGATTGGTCAAATTTAGAATTATTAGAACTCGAAGAAATTGAAAACCAATTGGAACTCGATGAATATGTCGCGGATTGTGAAAGTCGGTTGGAAGATGTTTTATATGCTTTGCAATGTAGAGTTGAATTTATTTCCGGCGGTCAGTATTTACCGGCAAGAGAAAACCCATTTAGTCCAAGTGCGTTACTTCATATTTATATTAACTTAGTTGAAGAAGAAGCCTTTTCAACAGGTGCCCGAAAAGTCTTAATTGACTCATTTGCGCAAGAAATTTTAGAAAATCTTGGTGATCAGCTTGAAGAAATTAACAAGTTGTTCGTTCAAGCTAAAATTGTGCCAAAACTACCTAAACCTAAAGTTAAAAAGGAGAATGTAGTCTCTGGCTCAGAGGAGCCGTATCCAACGCATGATTCCATGGCGACTCAGAATCCGAATGCGACTACAAATACAGCGGCCGTTGGGCATTATGCGCAACGTCCTATGATGTCAATGGGTGAGATTGATCAGACGGTATACACAGGTCTGCTTGAAATGGCAAAGGTATATCGTTCCCAAGGTGGGGATAAGGTAAGCTCAGAAGGTTTGACTGTTGCTGGAGAGCAATTACCAACAATAGAATTGATTAATACGCTGACAGACCTGCAAAAAGAGGGGGCAGATCAGGGTGTTGATACCAAAGAAAGTGTGCGTTTACAAATGGGCTCAAAAGTTCAAGTAAATGGCCAACGCCAGCCGTATTCAGAACAAGACGATACGCTGATTGATGTGGTTGCGATGTTTTTTGATGTTATTTTGCAAGATCGACATTTACCAGATGTTGTTCGAGCGATGATTGCTCAATTGCAAATACCTATCTTGAAAGTGGCCATGTTAGATAAGGAATTTTTTGCAAGAAAAAGCCATCCGGCTAGGCAATTTCTAAATGCGTTGTCGCAGGCTGGTTTAGGTGTCAGTGAGACAAATTATCAAATTAAAAGTGCTGTTTTTGACAAAATGGAAGAATTGGTGGCACGAGTTTTATTGGAATTTGACAATGATATTGACTTTTTTGCAGAGTTGTTAGAAGAATTTAATCTGTTCATGGAACAGCAGCAACACCAAATTGATGTGATCGAAGAACGGTCTCGTAAGGTAACAAAAAGTACGGAACAATTAGAATTAACAAAACGTCAAGCGGCCTATGAAATTGCATTAAGGTTGAAAGGTAAAGCCATACCTGAATTTGTTCAGTTTTTTTTAGATGATGCTTGGAAGGATGTTTTAGTTTTAGCTCTATTAAGGCGCGAGAAGGAGCCTGAAGAAACACGGGTGTGTATAGGCGCGATGGAACGTTTGATAACAAGTGTTGTGGCTCCGATAGATGAAACAGCAAGACTTGAAACGATTGAGGATTTATCCAGGTTATTGAAAGATATCAAAATTGGGTTGGAGAATATTTCGTACGACTTTCACCAATTCGCGCCTTTTTTTAAAGAATTGGAAGCTTGGCACAGGCGAATATTGGCAATGGGAACGGATGAAAATGAAGAGATCCCCGTTGCTGAAGAAGTTATCTTAGTGGAATTTGATGAAGAATTGTCAGATAGTTTAGAAGTGGATTTATTAAACGAGGTTGAAAATGAAGTCGCTCAAATGCCCAAGGACAAATACAGTGAGCGTGCTAATAACATGGGTGTAGGTGATTGGGTGGAGTATACAAATGAGGAGGGCGATTCGTTACGTGCTAAATTGTCATGGAAAAGCTCTGTCACGATGCGCTGTTTGTTTGTCAATAATTTTGGTGGTAAAGCGTTAGATATTAGTCTTGGTGATTTAGCGGAAGAACTAAGGCAAAAAAGAATGAGCGTTATCGGGCAGGAAAAAACACCGTTAGTAGAAAGAGTGTTAGAGGGCATGAAAAAAATGATGGCCCCAGCGAATGCGGAGACAAGTTTAGCATAATATTTTTATCCCCTTTGATTTATGTGATAATAAGGAGCCTCCGAAAGGAGGTTTTTTTATGCCCCTTGGGTGAAGGATCCATTGAATCGGAAGGTAAAAAATAATTCATGCTTGATACAAACATAATAGATGAAGATGTTCGTCGCTTTTTGGCAGAAGATGTTGGACAAGGTGACTTAACAGCACTTGTTATTCCCGAAGAAAAATTAGCGAAGGCGACCATTGTTACGCGAGAAGCGACTTTGGTTTGTGGCCAAGCATGGGTAAATGCCGTTTTTAAAAAATTAGATGCTGATATTGTAATTGATTGGCAATTTGAAGAGGGTGAGCAAGCTTTTTCAGGCGATGTGCTATGTTATTTATCCGGTTCTGCTCGTGCATTATTAACGGGCGAAAGAGCGGCGTTAAATATGTTACAAACCTTATCGGCCACGGCCTCGTTAGCGAATCAATATGCTAAAGCGTTAGAAGGGACAGACTCCGTGGTCTTAGATACACGTAAGACAATCCCTGGGCTGCGCTTAGCGCAAAAGTATGCGGTTCGATGCGGTGGTGGTACCAATCATCGAGTCGGACTGTATGATGGTATTTTAATAAAAGAAAACCATATTATGGCATCAGGTTCGATTGCAAAAGCTGTGGCTGCTGCTCGTCAGATTAGCACAACGGTTGAGGTTGAAGTGGAAGTTGAAAACCTAGATGAAGTAAAGCAAGCTCTTGATGCACAAGCGGATATCTTATTACTGGATAATTTCACTTTGGAACAATTAAAAGAAGCCGTTGAGTTGAACAGAGGCGTGGCAAAACTTGAGGCTTCAGGAAACGTCAGTCTATCAACAATTCGAGATATTGCGAAAACAGGTGTAGATTTTATTTCTGTTGGCGCATTAACAAAAAATATTCAGGCCGTAGACTTGTCTATGCGTGTTAATTTAGAGGCCTGATTTAGTCTTCTACTCTGACAGCCAAGACATTACAGTTTGCTCCATGCAGCACAGCATTAGCGGTTGACCCTAACAATAAGCCAAGTCCGTGGCGCCCATGACTGCCAATGACAACGAGATCGGCAGGGAGTTGCTTGCTAATGTGGTGAATGGTTTCAGCGGGACGTCCTAACTCAATTAATTGGTTTTCTTCAGGCAGCTCAATAGTACGCGTTATTTTTTTTAATTTAGCCTTGGCGTTGGCTTCTACTTCTTCTTGGATAGGCAATAAATCAGTTGAAATAGTGCCATCAAAGGCTAAATATGAAGATTCGATAAGAGGTTCTATCACATGGATAGCCGTCAATTTGGCCTGATTTTGTTGGGCTAGTTGGTGTGCTTTTTCTAAAACGAGTGAGGATGAATTGCCAAGATCAAGAGCGACAAGAATATGTTGATACGTTGTCATACAGAACCTCTAACATGTCAGTGAGTTAAAACGAAGAGTACGGTGTTATGACCCTGTTTGACAAGCGTTTTTTTCAGTGAGTGGAAAGACTTTGTCGGGGTTTAATATACCCAGAGGATCAAACTGCTGTTTAATTTTTTTCATTATATCTATGGCTGTATTGTCCAACTCTAGGTTGATATAGTCACGTTTTTCAAGCCCTATCCCATGTTCACCTGATAAACTGCCGTTGAGTTTTATAACTAATTGAAAAACATCGGCTAAGCAGCTGTTAGCGATATCCAGCTGATCAAGTTGTACCAAGAGGTTAACATGGATATTACCATTACCCGCATGACCAAAATTAATAATCGGGATTTGGTATTGTTTAGATAAAGCCTGAAGCCCATCAATCAATTGAGGAATATTGCTAACCGGAACAACAACGTCTTCATTAATTTTTTTTGGCGCCACTTTTCGAAGGGAAGGAGAAAGCGCTTTTCGCGCAGCCCAAAGTTGTTTAACCTGTTCGTCAGTCTCTGCAAGATGAATACTAATGAGGCCGTCAACAGAGGCGCTGGTAGCAATTTTATTTGCTATGTTATCGAGTCCAGACTGATCGCCATCTACTTCAATCATCAGTAAAGCTTGCGCTTGATCCGGTAAATCAAGTTTTGCCTGGTCTTTAACCAGCGAAATGGCTGTACCATCCATAAACTCCAGGGCGCAAGGTGTGATAGGCTGAGCCATAATGCGTGCAATGGCATTGGCCGCAGCTTGTATCGATTGGTAAGTTGCTTGCAGGGTGCGTTTTGCTTCTGCTAAGGGGGTTAATTTTAAGGTAGCTTGACTAATAATTGCCAAAGTGCCTTCTGATCCAATGATCAGTCGGGTTAAGTCATAACCGACAACGCTTTTGGTAGTATACGTACCCGTTTTGAGCGTTTTTCCATCCCCCATGATGCAGGTCAGCCCGAGGGTGTTTTCACGCGGCGTACCATACTTAACGGCTCGTGGCCCAGCAGAATTATAGGCCAGGTTGCCACCCAGTGTGCAGATGCTTGAACTGGTTGGGTCCGGAGGCCAGAAAAAACCAACATCACCAGCGGCTTGTTGAATGGCCTGGTTAGTGACGCCAGGTTCAACGACCATGGTGCGATTATCTGGGTCTATGTTAATGATTTTATCCATTTTCTGGGTGGATAAAATAATGGCATGATGAGACGGAACGCTGGCCCCTGTAGTGCCTGTGCCGCTACCTCGAGCAGTGATGGCGATTTGATACGTGTTACACAGCTGGACTGTTTCAACGATTTGCTGGTGGGATACAGGAAACACAACGGCAAGGGGTTCTTTGTGTCGACGACTATTATCATAGCCATAAGTCCAGCAGTCAGCAGGATCTAAGAATAACGATTTATCGTTATACAGCCGTTTGAGTTGTTGTATGAAATCGTCAAGGTTATCTGGCATTAGTTGATTATCTCAAATAACTTTACAACGCGTTGAACGCCACCCACTCGTCTAATTGTTTCAACAACAGGCGTTACTTCATGTTGTTTTAATAAACCCAACAGGTAAACAACACCATTTTCAGAGGTGATTTTGACGCGGGTTGGGTCAAAACCTTTTATTTTGTTCAATTCAAATAGAGCAACTTTGGCTTTACTTGTTATGAGCGCATCACTACTGCGTGACATGAGGGAGCTAGGTGCAGCAATTAGAATCTCGTTGTGCACTTTGCGAACGTTAGGAATTTTACGGAGTCGGTTCGTTATATCACTTCGAAGGCTGTCGGTGGGCGCCTCACCTGTGAGCAGTAAAATACCGTTATAACTAGTGGCATTCACGTGTGAGTTAATACGGATGTTATCGACAGAGTATAGAATTTTCAACGCTTTGAGCTCGATAGTCTGGTCATCAATGATGGTGCCGGTGCTTCGTCTGTCGTGAACAACAGCAACACCTGTGGCAGCAGTACCAACAGCAACGGCAGCGCAACCGGATAACAAAAAAATTGATAATAAAGTTGTTAAAATAAAAGTTTTATTAGGAAACATGTGGTTTATCCAAAGAGTTGAAAGTCTATCAGGTCACATAGGCAGTGAGTGATTACCAGGTGTACTTCTTGAATGCGAGCAGTAGATTGAGAAGGCACTCTGAGCTCAATGTCGCCCTGTTGCAATAAATTCTCAGCGGCAATTGTACCACCATCTTTACCAGTGACAACGATAACACTCATGCCACGATCATGTGCCATATTGACCGCCGATACGATGTTTTTTGAGTTTCCACTGGTTGTGTAGGCCAATAAAATATCACCGCTTTGCCCAAGTGCACGTATCTGTTTAGAAAACACGTCATCATAGGAGTAATCATTAGCAATAGAAGTCAGTGTTGAGGTGTCTGTACTGAGTGCAATGGCCGGAAGGCTGGGGCGTTCACGCTCAAAACGATTTAGCATTTCAGATGAAAAGTGCTGAGCGTCCCCAGCAGAGCCACCGTTACCGCATGTGAGTACTTTTCCATTATTAAGCAAGCTTTGCACAACGGTTTGGGCCGCTAATTCAATTGAGTCAGGCAGGCACTCTAGGGCGTCATGTTTTGTTTGAATACTATCGGTGAATTGTTGATAGATTCTTTCTTGTAAACTCATGTCAGAACTCGTCAAATGCGTTGGTAATCCATTGTATCTCATGCTGGCCAGAGGTGGGTGAAATTGCAATCACATCAAAACGAAAACTTTGCTGGCTGGATGAATGCGCAATATATTGCTGGGCACATTTTATCAGCTTTGCTTGTTTTCGCTGATCGACAGAAAATAAGGCCCCGCCAAATTTATTTGAAGACCGGAAGCGGACTTCTACAAAAACGATGTGCTCGCTATCTTGCATAATTAAATCGATTTCGCCAAGACGGCTTCGGTAGTTTCGTTGTAAAAGTGTGAGTCCTTTATCGCGTAAAAAAGTTAACGCTAAATCTTCATTTAACTGACCAAGCTGATTTGACCGGCTCATTAGAGAGGCGAAGTATTTGTATTTAGATTGTCTTGACGGGTGGGTTCTGTTGGCAACAGGTTTATTGTTTTTTCAAGATGAGGGGCAAGACCAAGAGGCTTGATGTTGCCAGCCTTGAATTGGCCACAATTTAATTGTCGATTAATCACATTATTTTTCATTGAAAGAATACCCGTTTTACCATCGTAGCGAGCATGGCGGCTGGTTTTTAAATACGTTAATCGAGGAATAAGTTGGTACGCATCATAGCCAAAAGCGGTTAAACGTCGATGCAGTCCTCGCGTGTTTTTCCACAATGATAGAGCCTCGGTCAATGGGTCGTTTTGGGCTTGATGGGTATCAATAAGCCAGGGCATATCGCAGAAGAAGATACCGTCTAAATCACGATTGGCCACTTTGTTGAGCTCACCTTCATAAATTTTAGAGGTGCTGAAAACAGCAAGTTTCGATGCTCGATGAAAGCGTAACTGAGGTTTGATTAATCGACCTTCACGCGGATCTGCCACTAAGAAAATAAAGTCGGCATCGTGACGACGTCTTTCTTCAAATTTAATGTTTAAATTAAGACGTTGTCGGAGTTGTTTAAACCGATGGATACTATCATCAATTTGTAAAAGACTCTTGATAGGCGATGAGTAATCCGCTTGTTTAACGGGGTATGTTTGAACGCCAAGAACTTCTCCACCAAGTTGTTGCCAAATAGTTGAAAAATGTCGAGCTAAGCGTTCACCGCTGTTCGATTGAGGCGTCAGGATAAGGGCTTTTTCATGCCCTTTTAACCAAGCGAGGTTTAGTATTTGAGTGACATCTTCTTCCGGTGATAATGAAAACTCATAATAGTGCTCATTGCGATGATAGCCGTTTTTGTTGAGTCCAATAATTGGGATGGGCAGGTCAACCAAGTTCGTAATCGAGGCGATGTTGGCTTTTTCTAAAGGGCCAATAATGACATTAACCCCATCGTTAAGTGCTTGCTGGTATAAGCTGTCGATGGATGAGGCAGAGGTGTCATAAAAAACAATATTCATGGGCCATCTATGGGCTAATGAGTAGGCTGCTGCCGTGATGCCTTTCCTAATACTGAAAGCAGCTTGAGCAAAAGGCCCTTGAGTAGGCAGGAAAACACCTACTTTATGGGCTGTTTTAAAGTGTTGTTGTGCTTGTGTGGCCATCATGGAAAGAAACGAACTGTTGGCCGCGTGCTGGGGGTATTGTTGTTTCCATAAATCCACCTCGGGGCTGTGTGGATTGAAGACGGATTGTCGTTTCGCTAAGAGGGCTAAATCGATCCAACCGGCCAGCTCTCTATCAGCGGTTGGTTTTAAAAACGTTAATGCATGCTCTGGAATGAGAGAGAGCGTATCAAGCAGTTTTGTTTGATTTTTAAGTTTTTCACTGGGTTGATTGATGAGTGTGTTTAATATAATACGCTCACGAGCGCTTTCAATTAAGTTGCCCGCTTGGGAAAAAGCGGAGCTGGCCAAAGTATGTAAATTGATACGTTGTTGGGAGGGTAAGTTACTTTCGTTAATGCTCATGATCAATTCAATAGCACGTTCAGCTTTGCCCTGTGTAAGCAATATGTCAGCGAGCGTTAATTTAATTTCCGTTGATAACTGCGACGATCGATTTTTTAACGAATTGATCAGCGTGTTGGCGTTCGATAAATCGTTAGCTTTTAAAAAAGCCTGGATAGCTGAAATAGTGTATTGATCTTTCAGTGGAGCGTGATGACTATCAGCGAGTTGTACATAAAGTTGTGCGGCTAAAGAAAACTGTTGCGCCGATAAAGCTTCTTGGGCTTGTATTGCCAATGAGTTAGACTGTTCATCCACTGCGGTATCGATGCGTTGAATACTGGTGCAATTGATTAAAAATAATGTACTAAAAGCTATAATGGCGAGCTGTACAGGTGAAGCTAAATACTTTTTGTAATGACTCATAAATGAACGGCTATGACGGCAAAATTAAAAAATGATCAAATCAGTGTTTAGTATCTTTTTCGAGGGTAACGATGTCAAACGATAAAGGCACACTTTATATCGTTGCTACGCCTATTGGAAACTTGGCCGATATTAGCTTACGTGCCCTGGACGTGTTAAAAAGGGTTAACCTGATTGCTGCTGAGGATACGCGAAACAGCAAAGTATTAATGAATCATTATTCAATACAAACGCCAATGTTGGCTTACCACGAACATAATGAACAAAGTAAACAAGCCGCTTTATTGAAAAAATTAGCGTCTGGAGAGTCAGTTGCACTGATATCAGATGCGGGTACGCCATTGATTAATGATCCCGGGTATACCTTGGTTGAGTCTGCCAAACAGGCAGGGTTTGAGGTTGTACCCATTCCGGGTGCGTGTGCCCTTATTGCGGCACTGAGTGCTTCGGGGTTAGCAGCAGATCGCTTTATGTTTGAGGGGTTTTTACCAAGAACATCTCATGCAAGGACAGCGATATTTGAAGCGTATAAAAGCCGTCAAGGAACGCTTATATTTTATGAATCGAGTCATCGGATAGTGAAGTGTATGGACGATGTGTTAGCGATTTATGGTGCCGATCATAAGGTGTCTATAGCGCGTGAGCTAACCAAAACCTACGAGACCATTGTAACGGGAACGGTTTTAGAAACGCATCAACGGGTTACTGCCGATAAAAACATGCAACGTGGTGAATTTGTTGTGTTGATAGAAGGTGTTGATAAGAAGCAGCAAAAACGCGACGGTTTGTCCGATGAAGATATGGAGACTTTGAATATCTTATTAGCAGAATGTTCCTTAAAAACAGCCGTCAAGCTGGCGGTACAATTAACCGGACAAGCGAAAAAAGCGCTATATAAGGCCGCGTTGGAGCTTAATAGCGAACGTTAATTATGATTACCTTCCTCGGCTTCTTAGAGACTGAACGGTGAAATCTTTTTGTTTCACAGAACGGTCGTTGATTGTTGTTTTCATTTTTAACGTGGTGCAATGACTGGCTGCCACGTCAACCATTGAAATCAGTGTTGGTATGGCGACCCCGGTCCCTTTGTTTTTTTCGAGGTGATGATCGGGGTGAGAAAAACCACTGATGCCTATTCGCCAAATGGTGTTATTCCTATCATAATGACGGCCCGCGATAGGGGTATTTGTTTGTGCATCTACATAAAAAATGCGTTTTGATAACGGGTGATTGGTTGTTTTGGGTTTTGCTTCCAAAATATGCAATTCTCTCAATTGCCATGGCACCTTGGGGAAACAGTTGCCTTGGCCATGAAAGTCGCCAAATTGGTAGTTCTTATCGCTATTATTTTTGACGGTCGTGTTATGTTTGTAAACGGGTGCTAATAATTGTTGAGTGCCTAAATAGCTCCATTTCATATCATTAATTCGACCGTTGTAGCCAAGAAAATCTTCTATCATAATATCACTACCTAAAAAGGCATCAGTCGTTTGCCCAGCCGGCAATCGGCGAACTCGGCGTTGAACAGAAAGGTATAACCACGTTCTTTCACGAGCACTATCATCTTCTAAGCGGTGAACAAGTAATTGCGTATTTTTTAAATCAAAAGGTTCTTTTGCTTGAAGGTAGATGCCATTGAATATATTGGCAGGGTTTTTGGGTAGATTGGGGGTAGGTTTCATCAAAAGACGATGTTTGTACCTTAAAATTTTGCCCACAAAGACCAGTGTTCTTTCAACCTTCCCGGATTTCATGTTGATGTAATCCCAAATGAAAGGGTCTACTAATGAGGAATCACCACCATATGAATAACGCATATTCCAAGCTAGTTTGAGTCCCGCAAGAGGGTCATTTATGTTCGGCTCTTCAGGAAACGGCAAACCGTCTTGATAGTTGAGTAATTGCCCAGTTTGCGCATCAATATTTACAGTACCTTTGTTAGCTCTTGTTAGCTCTTCGAAGCGGGTATTGGGTGTGATATCGAATTGTTTGCCAACCGTAATGGATAGAAAACCCTTAGATATTAAGTCAAAAATAGGGCCATCAAGATACGTTGAAAATTCCTCGGCATTTTGTTGGTCAATGAGAGTCCCTTGGATAGGGAATGAATCGGCATTTACGGTAAGAGCTAAGGTGATGATCGATATTGCTATAATTTTCTTCATTTTTAACCTTCTTTTTAGCGCTCAATAGAATCAATCGTCTAAAGAGTGTTTTTGTTTTTTTAAAAGTTAATACCGAGAACATCATTTACATTAGTCAATTTTTATGGATTAATCAATGAAAACTAAAGAAGTTAATAACTTAAAAACCGGTTTGAACTGAGAGGCAAACGGATTTAATTGAACTAACGACCATAAATTTGTATACTGCCCTAGGAGTTGGCTAGACAGTCGCTCTGCATAAGCAGGGAGGAAAGTCCGGGCTTCATAGGGCAAAGTGCCAGGTAACGCCTGGGGGGCGTGAGCCTACGGATAGTGCAGCAGAAAGTAAACCGCCAAGTCTACGTGTAGACCGGTAAGGGTGAAAGGGTGCGGTAAGAGCGCACCGCATGAACGGTAACGTTTCATGGCGATGGTAAACCCCACTTGAAGCAAGACCAAATAGAGAAGCTGTAACGTCAGTTACTCGTGTGGCCCACACGGCTTCTGGGTAGGTTGCTCGAGGTGCATGGTGACATGCATCCCAGATGAATGACTGTTCTCGACAGAACCCGGCTTATCGGCCAACTCCCTTTTTTTTAATATCTGCAAAGATTCTGCAAATAAATGTTATGACACGATTACAAAGATATTTCCTGATGGCTCTATCAGTGGCTGTATTGAGCGCTTGTAGTGAACAGGGCCCTGAAAAGTCAGTGGATCGTTTGGTTGAAGTGCAGAAGTTTTCGTATCAGTCAGTTAGTCAGGTGATAGATTACCCAGGTCATGTCCAAGCGCGTTATCAAACGGAACTCGCTTTTCAAGTGGAAGGCCAACTCTTTAACCGTTTAGTTGATGTGGGGGACTTTGTGAAAAAAGGCCAGCCCATCGCTAGACTCGATGCGAAGGATTATGTGCTCAATAGTGAACGTTTTTTAAATCAGATAAAGTCGGCAGAGGCTGATTTGAAACGAGCAGAGAACGATTTGTTACGTGCAGAAACGTTACGGAAAAAGAACTTCATCGGGGATGCAGAATTAGATAAGGCCCTTAATATTGAAAAGGCAGCGAGAGCAGGGCTTAAAGCGTTAAAGGCTGAGCATGCTCAAAGTATTAACCGTCGAGGATATACTGAACTTCTGGCGGTGGCTGATGGCGTTGTGACCGACTGGTTTGTAGAGGTTGGTGGCGTTGTGCAAGCGGGTGAAGTGATTGCAGAGATGGCATGGAGTACCGATTGGGAATTTGTGACGGCTTTGGCTGAAACGGATATTAATCAAATTTCTATTGGGCAACAAGCGCAACTTAAGTTTTGGGCTTATGGGGATAAAACATATGCCGCGCTGGTTCGTGAAATTAAACCCATCTCTAGTACAGCTTCTCCAAGCTATCGCGTTAAGTTATCGTTAATTGATAAACCCGATTCGTTGAAGTTGGGCATGACTGGCCATGTATTATTTTCAACCGTCACTGATAAAGTAGGCTTGCTACCAACTACATCATTAATACAAAAAGATCAGGCAAGTTATGTTTTTGTGGTTGACCCAGAGGCTCATACGGCTCATTTGCAGGCTGTCACTTATCGTCAGGCTGTAGGTAACCAAATGATGGTTGATGATGGATTAACGGAGGGACAGCTGGTTGTGGTAGCCGGCGCTCATTTGATTGCAGACGGTAATAAAGTCAGGTTGCTGCTGAATAATGAGTAATCAGCGTTTTAATCTGGCTAGGTGGGGTATAGAACACTCGCAAATTCTGATCTATTTTATGATCGTTATTTTAATAACCGGTACGGTTGCTTTTTTTCAACTGGGACAAAGAGATTTACCCCAGTTTGCTATTAAGACAATGGTTGTTAGTGTTCAATGGCCTGGTGCTTCTGCTGAAGAAGTGTCCCAATTTGTTGCAGACCCAATAGAAACAAAATTACTTGAAGTGCCTTGGCTTAAAGACGTGGTTTCTTTTAGTAAACCCGGTGAAGCCTGGTTGATCGTTAACACGGAAGGCTTTATGCCGGATGCGTCGTCAAGAATGAAAGACCGCTTTTATGATGTGCGAAAAAAAATTGCTGATATTGCTCATCGATTACCTGCAAATATTCAAGGCCCTTTTTTTAACGATGAGTTTGGCGATATATTTGCCATGGTCTACAGCTTTAACAGCGAGGATTATTCCTTTGCGCAAATCAAAAATTATGCGGAGAAAGCTCGAAATGCCGTTGTCC
Source organism: Cycloclasticus sp. (assembly GCA_002700385.1). Taxonomy (GTDB): domain Bacteria; phylum Pseudomonadota; class Gammaproteobacteria; order Methylococcales; family Cycloclasticaceae; genus Cycloclasticus. The sequence goes on along the minus strand of PADC01000006.1, from coordinate 477,428 downwards.
GCATAGCGTCTGTTGAAAAGGCTATTTTGTATGGCGTACAAAATGAAAAAGTATTCGTCGAATTAGATGACAAACGGGTTGCCGCACTGGGTTTAGACCCGTTACAAATTGGTTTGTTATTGAATCAGCATAATCAAGTTCAAAGTAGTGGACGTGTTGATGGGCAACAAAATCATTACCGTTTGCGTTTAAATGATCGTTTTCGGTCGATAGAAGATATCCAAAAAATGCCAATAAGTTTAAGCGATGGCCGTGTTATTTACCTTGACAGTGTGGCCCATGTTTATAGAGGTTATGAGGATCCACCGTCGTTTAGAATGCGTGTCAATGGTGAAGCATCTATCGGTTTAGGTATTACGATGCGTGAAGGTTCTCAGTTATTATCAATGTCTGATCAAGTCAAAGCAGTCATGGCGGAGTTTAAACAACAATTGCCCGTAGGAATGAAAATAGCGCTGGTTGCGGATCAGCCCAAATCAGTTGCGGCACAAATCAATCGTTTTCTTAACAAGCTTACGCTAGCCATTCTTATTGTTTTGATTGTCTGTTATTTCTCATTAGGCTTGCGAACGGGCATCGTAGTGGCTTTGGCTATTCCCATTGTACTAGGCGTTGTTTTTGTATTGATGTACGTATGGGGTATTGGTTTGAACAGGGTGTCACTAGGAGCCTTGGTGATTTCTCTCGGTTTGTTGGTGGACGATGCGATGATTGTGGTGGAATTAGTGCACGTGAAACTTGAACAAGGTTGGGATCGATTAAAGGCAGCAACCTTTACTTATACAGCGACATCAAAACCGATGTTGAGTGGAACGCTGATAGCGGCTGTTGGTTTTCTTCCTGTTTTTCTTGTTAATGCGTCGCCACAAGAAATATTGGGTGAGCTTTTTGTCGTTATCAGCGCCGCTTTGGTAACATCTTGGGTCGTGGCGGTGTTATTAACGCCTTACTTATCCTTTAAATTGCTCAAGGTTAATCCTAGTGATCATACACTAAAGCAGCAGGATGGCACTGTTGTAGTTGATATGTATCAAACGCCTTTTTATAAAAAATTTCGTCAATTAATTGCTTGGAGTATGGAGCATGAAAAAAGTGTCATTGGCGTTACCGTATTCCTTTTCGCTTTGACCATTGCTGGTGTGCAACACGTGAAAATGGAGTTTTTTCCAGGGAATGACCGGCCGGAAGCGCTCGTTGATGTCTGGTTTCCAGAGGGAACCAGTTATCAGCAGATGGAGCGCCAAATAGCGGAGATTGAGCAAAAGCTCAGTGAGCAACAGCATATAGAAAACATTATTGCCTATATCGGCGGCGATTCTTTGCGTGTTCAAAACGATATGTACATTGAACAACCTAATGCTAATTACAGCAAGATAGTTGTGATTGCGGATACGTTGCAAGCACGTGAAAATATTAAAAGCATGCTCAGGGACTATTTTTCAACTCACCATGCAAATTTACGTACACGAGTTTACAGCCTGACTTATGGCTTGCCATTTAATTATCCCTTGCAATATTTGATTACAGGAGATGATCCAGAAGTCTTGGTAACTATTTCTGATCAATTGCAACAAATCTTACAGAATGATACGTCAACGCGAGATGTACATGATAACCGTCGTGAAAAACGTTTAGTTGTTGACATCACGCTTGACCTTCCCCGAGTTGCTGCCAGTGGTACAGCCCCCGCTCAACTAAGTAAAACCTTACGGGCAATGCTTGATGGCTTGCCTGTTACGCAATATAGAGAAGGAAACGATCTGATCAACGTAGAGTTACGAAATAAGCCTGAAAATCGTCATCAACTTGATCGTATCAGGTTGTTGCAAGTGCCCGTTGCTAATGGCAAGACCGTGGCGTTATCTGAATTAGCTGACATTAACTTTCGTTTTGAAGAAGGCATTGTTTGGCGATACAACGGCTATCGCTCCATTATTGTCCAGTCGCTATTGGCCGATGGTGTTTTAAACTTTGATATTGTGAAGAAGTTAGAAAACGACGTTAATGAATTAAGAAATAGCTTACCCAGTGGTTATAGAATAGAGGTGTTTGGTGAAATTGATATTTCGCAAGAAGTGGATGTTCAACTAGCAAAAACACTGCCGTTTATGTTAGTCGCTATTTTAACGTTGCTTATGTTTGAGCTTAATAGCATACGAAAAATGACACTGGTTCTGATGACGGTACCTCTGGGTTTGATTGGGGTTGTTTCTATTTTACTTTTGATGGATTTATCGTTTGGCTTAGTGGCGCGTTTAGGCATGTTGGCACTCACCGGCATTATTATCCGTAATACCATTATTTTGATAGACCAAATAGAGCAGGACTTGGCTTCGGGGCTGTCGCCTTGGGATGCAGTGCTGGAATCAACCGTGAGACGCGCCAGGCCGATTATTCTGACAGCCTTGGCGGCTATTTTTGCGATGTTACCGTTGCTAGATGATTATTTTTGGGGGCCAATGGCGATTACGATGATGAATGGACTATGGGTGGCTACCTTGCTCACCTTGTTTGTTTTTCCTGCGATGTATGTCGCTTGGTTCAAAGTACAGGCACCAACAAAATAATATTTCGCGAGTTATTGTGCAGCTAGGAGGCATCGTAAGGCCAGAGGAGAAAATCTTGCGCTGCACAAGTTGTTGATGTATTATCTTGCTTAACGAACGTTAAGTAAGGTTATCATGGGTCACACAGAAACGGATACCCGTATCCATATTTTAGAAGAAGCGATGCCGCTCTTTGCTGCAAAAGGTTATAACGGCGTTTCGATGCGTCACTTGGCGAGGGCGGTGAACTTAAGTTCGGCAGCACTCTATCACCATTTTCCAGACAAGCACACGCTGTACTTAGAGGTGATGAAACATTCCTTTGTGGACAAAGCACACGACATTATGCGCTCGGGAGATGAAGCGAGCGAGCCTGTCGAACGGTTTGAAGCCTTTATCAAACGGTTGACTCAAGTGGTGACAGAAGATCAAATTTTTAGGGCTTTAGTCATGTGGGAATTGCTGGATGGTGATGAAGCCAGATTAAAGCTGGTTGCCGAAGAGGTCTTGTTAGAACCCTTCAAATGTGTGTATGCCTTAATTAAAGAAATGGCGCCGGATGTCGATCATTATATGCACTCTCTGTCTTGCATCTGGTTGGTCCTTTCACACTCTGCGGCAGCACCCATGTGTCAATTTTTACCGGGCTGGAATGATTCATACAGCGCGCCAGATGTTATTTCTAAACATGCTATTCAATTACTGGGACAAGGCGTACACAAGGGCGTTTAATTGGCGAAATGAGGGCGCCTGAACATGAGTTTTTTTAAGAAACAACTAAAAACAATCATTTTATTGAGTTTGTTAACGACCCCGTTGGGCTGCACAGATTCATCTAGCAAACAGAGCAAGACTGCTGAAAAAGAACGGTTGGCGTATCAAACAACACCGGTTGTGGTGAAAAAGGTACCCATTAATTACCGGACAACGGGCACGATTGTTTCGGATCATAGGGTGGATGTAGCTTCTAGAGTGACCGGTTACATAAAAAAAATACGAGTCCACGAAGGGGATCGAATAAAGAAAGGTCAAACGCTGATTATCTTGGATGGTGCCAATGTGGAAGGGGCGATCAGGCAAGTGACTGCATCGGTTGATAAAGCCAAATCGGCCTTGAAAGATGCGCAAAGAGATGTTGATAATTTTCAAGCGCTTTTTGAACGCGGTAGTGTTTCAGAAAATACATTAAGAAAAACCAAGTTACAACGCGATATTGCCAAGGATACGCTGCGTGAGGCAACCGCGGCACTTGAAGCAACACAGTCGCAGCGCCAATACACTCAAATTAGTAGCCCCGTAACAGGCATTGTCGTGGCGCGTCATAAGCGTGAGGGGGATTTGGCCGCTCCGGCTTTGCCTTTGCTGACGGTTGAGTCAAGCGAAGGCCTGTTGTTCGAAACCTTTGTGGCCGAAGGGCAGATTAAGCATATCAAGCACGGTGCAACTGTTAGGGTCACTATTGATGCGCTTGATCAACCTGTCAAAGGGTTGGTTGCACGTATCGTTCAATCCGCAGATCCATTAACTCGTAAATCTCAAGTTAAGGTCTCATTGCCTGATAATGATACGTTATTGCCCGGTATGTTTGGCCGTACTCATTTTGAAATTGGCAGTAAGCGTTTACCTGTTATTAATGTTGAGTCACTTGTTAAGCGAGCAGGGTTAACGGGGGTTTTTTTCGTAGATGAACAGCAGCGCATACATTTCCGTTGGTTAAGGCTCGGTAAAGAAACGGACGGGAAGATAGAAGTATTGGCTGGTTTAACAGGTGGCGAACATATCGTGGCTTTGCCGGATGGGCGGCTGCGTGATGGTGATTTTATTCGGTTAAAGGGGCAGCCGAGTGAATAAAAAACGATTAAACCCGGCCGGTTGGTTGGCGCATGCTTTTGTCACTTCAAAGCTAACAGTGTTATTCATGATCAGCTGTGTTTTGTTGGGCGTGATAGCAATTTTTTTAACACCACGAGAAGAAAACCCCCAAATTATCGTTCCTGGAGCTGAGATTTTTGTCAGTATGCCCGGTGCAACGCCGGAAGAAATAGAGGAATTGGTTATTAATCCCCTTGAAGGCATTATCCGTGAAATTTCAGGGGTAGATCACACCTACGCAACTGCACTCAATTCAATGGGTGTTGTCAGTGTCCAATTTGAAGTGGGGCTCGATAAGGAAAGATCGTTACTTAAACTTTATGATCGGGTGCTGGGCAAGCAAGACCAGCTGCCCGCGGATGCGTCTGTCCCGTTGATTAAAAGTGTGGATGTGGATGATGTGCCTATTCTTGCCGTTACCCTGGCATCAGAACAGTATGATGATTACGCTTTAAAACGTTTAGCCGATCATCTGGTGGACCGTTTGCGTAGTTTAAATGATGTATCGGTTGCTTATGTTAAAGGGGGAAGGGATCGTGAGGTACGTGTTGAATTGGATCCTGAAAGATTGCTTGGGTTTGGTATTACCTTGGATCAGATGCAAGCAACGTTACAAGCAGGAAATCTTGCGGCGCCAGTCGGTTCACAAGCCATCAATGGAAAGGTTAGCCGTATCTATTTAGATGGGTTTTTAACGTCAGCAGAGCAAGTAAAAAAATTAATCGTTGGCCATTTTAAGCAGCAAGTGATTTATATGGAGGATGTTGCAGAAATTATCGATGGCCCTCGCCAAGAGCGGGATAAGTTATCTCGGTTTGCCTACGGGCCTGCGGATCCACGCTTTGGTACAACGGCTTCAACGGAAATGCCTGCGGTGACAATTGCAGTGGCAAAAAAAGCAGGAACCAATGCTGTGTTTGTGGCGGATGATATTCTAGAAAGAATTGAACGGATGAAGAAAAATTTTATCCCCGCTGGTGTAGAGATTATCACCACGCGCAATGATGGCGAAAAGGCGGATGCCGCGGTGAATAATCTAATAGAACACATGGGGATTGCGATTCTTTCTGTATTTATTGTTATTGTCCTTTTTCTTGGTTTTAAAGAGGCATTAATAGTCGGTATTACTGTGCCTTTTATTTTGGCCTTGACCCTGGGTGCTGATTACCTTTTTGGTCTAACGATTAACAGGGTGACTCTGTTTGCGCTTATTTTATCTTTAGGCTTGCTGGTTGATTCCGCGATTGTGGTCATTGAGAATATCCACCGGCACTATAAAAATTTATGGCTAAAGGATAAAGTTGATGTCACGGTGACCGCGACCAATGAAATTGGTAATCCAACCAATCTTGCTACTTTTGCTGTGATGGTTGTTTTTGGTTCGTTAATGGTGATCACTGAAATGTCAGGTCAATATTTTTATCCCATTGCGTTTAACGTCCCCATTGCCATGTTGGCTTCTTTACTGGTGGCCTATATTGTGACTCCTTGGGCAGCTAATCGGTGGCTTAAACCGGGAGAGGGAGAGGACTTAGAAACACATGATGGCGGTGATAAACTCCATCAATGGTATTACAACATCATCACGCCTTTGTTGGATAATCGGCGTTATCGTTATCTATCTATAATGATTATTATCATAGCCATTGTGTTATCTATGCTTCAACCGGCGTGGCAGTTTATCCGTGCAGAAGGTGTGGGCGGGCCACTGTCAGCGGGCGGTGTGGCGTTGGTGATGATGCCAAAAGATAATAAAAATACCTTTAATGTGACGATTGATATGCCTGAGTATACCCCCGTTGAGGTGACTGATCGTGTGGTACGGGAAGTGGGCGACGTTTTGCGAGAAACGCCGGAGATATTGAATTATCAGAGCTGGGTTGGGCAAACAGGGGTGATTGATTTTAATGGCTTGTTAAAAGGAGCGAGTAATAAGAAAGGCTCTTTTGTGGCGGAAGTTCGAGTTAATTTAACCGATAAAAAAACAAGAGAGATCAGCTCGATCGATATTGCGCGTCAGCTACGCCCAACAATGGAAAGCATTCAACAGCGATACCCGGGGAGTGTCATCCAAGTGGTAGAAGATTTACCAGGCCCACCGCTGCGTGCAACAGTACTGGCCGAAATTTATGGTAAAGACCCAGAAAAACTCCGAGAGATCTCAGCCAAAGTCAGTGATGTCTTTAAAAACACCCATGGTGTTATTGAGGTACATGATTCTGAATTCGCAGATGTGCCGCAATTTAGAGTCATCGTCGATAAAGAAAAAGCGGCCTTATCGGGCGTTTCTGTTGCGCAGGTTGCTCAAGCGTTAAGGCGTCTGATTGACGGTGGTGAAATGGGACGATTACATATCGCTGAAGAGAAAAAGATTGTGCCCATCAGATTACACATTCCCTATCAATACCAAGTGGATCCGATGCTTTTATCAACGATTTTTATAACGAATCGAGAAGGGAAGAAGATACCATTATCTGAATTAACTCAAGTTGTTAACGATGCGCAAGATAGGCCCATTTTGCATAAAGATTTTGAGCGAGTCACCTATGTAGGGGCTGAATTAACCGATACAACGCCAGTGAATGCCGTGATGGATATTGATCAGCGATTAGATGGTCTGTCGATAGGTGATGGTGAAAAATTAACGACAGGCAATTTACGCTTAAAATCTATTACACCGGATACCATCGACGGTTATCAGCTGTTATGGGATGGGGAGATTCGTTTAACGTTGGATGCTTTTCGCGATATGTTGGGGGCCTTGGGCATCGCCCTGATCTTTATTTATTTGCTGTTGGTGGGCTACTATGCTTCATTCAGCATTCCTTTAATTGCAATGGTGGCTATTCCCTTAGGGCTTATAGGCGTTTTTCCTGGGCATTGGGTTATGGGTGAGCCATTTACATCAACATCAATGATTGGTGTGATTGCCTTGGCAGGTGTGGTGGTTCGTAATTCATTGTTAATTATCGACTTTGTCCAAGATTATATGAAGCAAGGCCTGTCTGCACACGAAGCTGTTAAAGAGGCAGGAGCTGTCCGACTACGACCTATTTTATTGACGGCCTTAGCGATTGTATTGGGCTCAGCCGTGATGTTGTCTGACCCAGTATTTGGCGGTTTGGCCATCTCATTGATATTTGGAACAATTGTATCGACTGTATTAACGATGGTTGTTATTCCCATGTTTTTGTATTCAATGCTATGCCGTCAAGCCCTATCGAATAGCGGTAGAGGGGAACACTAATGGTGACTAAAAAGTATGGTGGTCATTTTTTAATATGCCTGGGATTGTTATTACCGACATTGATTCAGGCGGAAACACTACAGCAAGCATGGAGTATAGCGATTGAGTATGATCATGGTTTGCAAGCAGTGCGTGAAAATACCCAAGCGAGTGAGTATCAGTTAAAGGCTGCAAAAGCAGCACGGTTACCAAATTTGACAGTAGACGGGGGCTTTACTGCTCTTGAAAATGACCCGGAAGCAAAGGTTAACTTTGGTGGCTTGGCAACACAGTTTCCATTAGCTGAAAAAGACAGTTATTCATACCAAGCGATGACCGTGTTGCCTCTGTATACGGGCGGGCAAATTAGTGGCGGTATTGATGCAGCCTCAGCCTCTTTAAAAGCGTCAAAACATCTTCAAGTCGGTAAAGTGCTGGACCTCAAATTGAGGGTGGCGGAAGCCTATATTGGAGTTTTAAGGTCGACAAAGGCATTTGAGGTCGCAAACAGCCATGTGGCGAGCCTTGAGTCTCACCAGAAGGACGTGGAAAATTTATTTGAGCAGGGGATGGTGTCACGTAATGATTTATTGGCGGCTCGAGTGGCTTTGGCCGATGCAACCCAACAGGCGCTTCAGGTTAAAAATATGCTGGATATCAGTCGTTCTGCATACAATCGATTGTTAGGTCGAGCCTTTCAAACAGTGGTTGAATTGGAGGAGGTAGCACCTGTTACTGTGGAGGGTTCATTGGATGACTTGATGGTTCAAGCCATTAAGGCGCGTTATGAATTACGCGTTTTAAAACAACAAATGGCAGCATTAGATTCTAAGGCCGATGCCATCCGGGCAAAAAATGCTCCTCAGCTTGCCTTGAGTGGTGGCTATAGTTATAAAGAAAATAAATATCAAGTACATGAAGGTCAGTGGCTCGTTGGGGTGGGTTTAAAATGGACATTATTCGATGGTGGGTCGATACAACATCAAGCTTCAGCGACAGCACGACAAGCTCGGTCAATCGAACAACAATACGATGAGATGCTCAGTTTAGTAAAGCTTCAAGTAAGACAATATTGGTTAGCTGTTCAAGAAACACGCAAACGACTTGTTGTGACAGAACAATCGATTAGTCAAGCGGAAGAGAATTTAAGGGTGAATCGTGATCGTTATGAGCATGGCTTATCAACCAATACAGATGTGCTCAGTGCCGAAGCGCTTCGCACAGGCAGCCACAATAATCATGCAAATGCGATTTATGATGCCGTTTTGGCAAATATCAGACTGCGAAGAGCAGTGAGTGACCTATAATGTTCAATATTATTTGGATAACCATCGATTATTGAATATGGAGCTATCAACCCCTGCCTTATTGTTTCCGGCCATTTCACTTTTGCTGTTGGCTTATACAAACCGTTTTATGGGTTTGGCCAGTGTTATAAGGGGCTTACATCAACAAATTAATGAGACGAACAAAGAGCTGATCGCGCGTCAAATTATTAGTTTAAGGTTGCGCATCAGGTTGATTATTCTGATGCAGGTCCTAGGCGTATTGAGTATCAGTTTTTGTGTGGCGGCGATGTTTTTATTATTTTTGGCTGCAAACGAATTTGGTCAACAGGCTTTTATTATCAGCTTGGTGTTAATGATGTCGTCACTTGTTGTTTCTTTATACGAATTAATCATTTCTGGCCAGGCACTGAATATCGAACTTGAGGATATTGACTGTTAGAGAAATCTACAATCAGCTTATGCTTGGGTGATAGGCGTTTCAATAATATCTTTCAAAATGCCATTTTCAATATTATAAATCCAGCCGTGAACGGATAAGCTTGCACCGTTTTTCCAAGCGTTTTTTACGATGGTGGTGTTACAAATATTACTCACTTGTTCAATGACATTCAGTTCGCACAATCGGTGGAGTTTGTCAGTCGCATCACTGATTTTTTTTAATTCATCGGCGTGAAGGCGGTGTACATCTTTGATATGGCCCAGCCAGTTATCAATTAGCCCGTGGTCACTATTTTCCATTGATGCCTTGATGCCACCGCAGCCATAATGGCCGCAAACAATAATGTGTTTTACTTTAAGAACTTCAACGGCATATTGAATAACAGAAAGGCAGTTTAAATCACTGTGGATAACCATATTGGCAATATTACGGTGGACAAAGACCTCACCAGGCGCAAGATTAAGGAGTTGATTAGAAGGAACCCGGCTGTCAGAACAGCCAATCCAAAGGTATTCAGGTGACTGTAATTTGGATAAGTTGGTAAAGAAATCTGGGTCTTCTTTTGTAATTGATTCTGCCCACTCTTTATTGTTTTTAAAAAGATGTTCTAAGTTTTCCATAGTCGGTAACGGGTATTTATTTATTAGAGGCCTCAGTCAGGGATTAAATTCTACCAGAATGAAAAAGTAAGCTCACGGGTAGATGAGTGCAAAAAAACTCAAAAATCAGCAGAATAATTAAGACATCGACAGTAGAAGGGCGACTATAAAATAATAATCAGGTCTTTAAATTAAAGTTTTTATCGAAAATGCCCCATTGATTGATCAAGATCAATGCGTAAAAGATCCGCGAGAGAGTATCTTAAACACAGCATTAAATATTAAATTTTCTGTTAATTAGAGGTTTTATTATGGAACTATGGAACGAATTATTGGGCAGCTGGGGTGGTATTTTATCCTTACTTGTTATTCTTTTTATGGTCGGTATGGCGGGGTTTATTGGCTGGTTTTTAAAAAGCAGAGGTTAATCGAATTCGCTGAATTTTTTATTAGTAGACCTTTTTAATCAGGTGTTTATTTACATATGGTTAAACACTTGTCTCAAAAACTCAGGTTTGCCAGTTGTTGCTGGAATCAGATTCAAGGTATATGCTGAAGACTCAAAAGCAACAACAGGAGATTTTTATGACTCATCATACCTAGAAGCATATTGAGTTGACGGGCAGTTCAGAAGTAGGGACAGATGACGCTATTAATAATGCCATTGAAGCGGCCTCAAAAACAGTTAAAAACATGGATTGGTTTGAGGTTATTGAGACTCGTGGGCATATTTCTAATAATCGTATCAAGCATTGGCAAGTGACGCTAAAAATTGGGTTTAGAATAGAAAACTAACGGCTGATTTGCGAGTAACCGAGTCATACAGTGAGAAATGTTGGTCGTGGGAAACAATAATACTATTACTGTTTATTACGATGGGTCGTGCCCAGGTTGTGTTAAAGACAGAAAGGCCTTTGAATGGTTTGCGGGTAAAAGAGCGTCGCGATTTATTTGGTTTGATATTACCGGCCAAGAAGACGCCTTACGCAGGCAAGGTATTGAACCTATTAATGCACTGCGAGAATTGCATATCAAAGATGGTCAGGGTGTTATCCATTCGGAAATGGACGCGTATAGCCTTTTGATGAAAGACATTCCGTTACTTTGGGTATTGGGCACGGTTATTTGTTTACCGGTCATCAAGCCGGTGCTGAGTTATTTATACCGAAAATCTGTCGATAAACGGTTAAGTTGTAAAACATCATGACGGTTTCTAGTCTACTTTAACAGCACACTGCTTATAACAAAGGCGCTAAATATTCTCTAACTCGTTCAGCAATAATGGGTTGCGCCTTTTCATTGGGATGTAAACCATCTTGTTGCATCATGCCCTGCACGAGTGCAACGTCTTCCAAAATAAAGGGGACAAAAGGGATGCCCATTTCCTCAGCGAGATCCGGGTAGTTGTTGTAAAACATATCGGTGTAACGTTTTCCGTAATTTGAAGGAATGCGCATACTGAGTAATAACACCTTGGCGTTGGTTTTTTGTATTCGTTTAATGAGTTCGCGCAGATTGTTTTTGATCAGTGTAGGTGGCATGCCGCGCAAACCATCATTTGCCCCCAATTCTAATAGAACTATTTTGGGCTTGTGTTGTTCTAAGATTTTGTCAATCCGAGCCAGTCCACCCGCGGTCGTATCTCCACTAATACTTTGATTAATTAGTGTGTAAGTGTTGTGTTGTTCATTCAGTGTTTGTTGTAATAGGTGAACCCATCCTTTTTCAATGGGCATACCATAACCAGCACTGATACTATCGCCAAGCACAACGATGGATTTGGCAAAAAGTGTGGATGAAAATAACGTTAATATTAACAGTAAAAAAATTCTAATCATGTCTAAAACTAGCCGTCCAATTATTGAAACAAAAAGTCTGGGAAAAAAAGTATCTGTCGCTGATGGCGATTTAAGTATTTTATCTTCTGTTGATTTAACAATTAACAAAGGAGAAAGTATAGCGATTGTTGGCGCTTCTGGCTCGGGTAAATCCACCTTGCTGGGATTGTTGGCTGGATTGGACAGCCCGTCGGAAGGCATCATTAAATTAGACGGGGTAGACTTAACGGCTTTGGATGAAGATGGCCGCGCGGATATTCGCAATAAACTAGTTGGCTTTGTTTTTCAATCGTTCCAATTAATGCAGCGTTTGAGTGCCTTGGAAAATGTGATGTTACCGCTGGAATTACGTGGTGATCAGCAGGCAAAAAAAACAGCCACGGACTTGTTGAACAGAGTCGGTCTTGGGCATCGTTTAGGTCACACGCCCATGAAATTGTCAGGGGGTGAGCAGCAACGAGTCGCTCTTGCTCGCGCTTTCGTAACCCAACCGGCCATTTTGTTTGCAGATGAACCCACGGGCAATTTGGATAGTAAAACCGGTGAGCAAATCATTGAGTTACTGTTTGAATTAAACCAAGAAAAAAACACAACACTGGTGCTGGTGACACACGATAAGGTGTTGGCTTCACGATGCCAACGCAGTGTGCAGATTGAGGCTGGGCAATTAGTATGAATAGATTCAAGTTGGCGTTACGCTTGTTAAAACGTGATGCTTACAGTGGTGAGCTAACGCTTTTAGGTTTGGCATTAATTATTGCTGTTACAAGCTCAACTGCTATTAGTTTGTTTGCTGATCGAATGCATCGAACAATGAATGCTCAAGCGGCAGAATTTTTAGCAGCTGATTTGGTCGTAACCAGTTCGGATTTGCTGCCAGAAGATTGGATTGAGAAAGCTGAGCAGCTGGGTTTGGAACAAGCTAGAACGGTGGAATTTTCAACGGTGCTGATTAACAAGGATGACCTGCTCTTAGCCAGTGTAAAAGCCGTTAGTACGGGGTATCCCTTACGTGGCCAGCTAAAAACAAAAGAGCAGATCGGTGGTGAGTTAGAAGTGGTTCAACAGGAAGGCCCTAAAGCCGGAAAGGTTTGGGTTGATAGACGTGTTTTATCGGCCTTAACGTTAGCGATAGGTGATTCGTTAACAGTCGGTGAGAAGGCCTTTAAGATCAGCCAGATCATTAGTTATGAGCCAGATAAACGCGGCGATGTCTACAGTTTATCACCACGGGTGATGATGAGCGATGTGGATTTAAAAGCCACGAAGATATTGCAACCCGGGAGTCGAGTTCGTTATTTTTTCCAATTTAGTGGAGAGGCTGATGCGATTAATCGGTTCAATGAATGGGTGAAGCCTCTATTGTTACCATCGCAACGGCTAATGGACGTCCATGAGGATCGACCAGAGCTGGGTAATGCGTTGTCACGAGCGGAGCGTTATTTAGGCTTATCGAGCATCTTGGTTATTTTAATTGCTGGCGTGGCCATCGCGATGTCGAGTCGTCGATACAGTGAGAGGCATTTTAATTCAACCGCCATATTGCGCTGTTTAGGGTGCCAGCAGAATGATATTTTGCTGATTTTTTTGTATCAGTTTTTTATTTTAGGTCTAGTGGCTTGCTCCCTTGGTTTGCTGTTTGGTTGGTTGACGCAAGAAGCGTTGTTTCATTTGTTACGTAGTTTGCTGCCTGCTAAAGTCTCAGCACCTAGTTTTATTGCCGTGATGTTGGGGTTTATGACGGGCATTGCTATCTTGGTGGGCTTTTCATTACCGCCCTTACTTCGACTGAAACGCGTCTCACCACTTCGTGTGTTACGCAGAGAACTGGAGCCTGTAAACAGCAGCGGTTGGTTGGTTTATGGTTTAGCCATCGCCTTAATTTCAGGCCTTATTTTTCAATACACGAATGACTTAAAACTGATGCTATCCATTATGGGTGGGGGGCTGGTTGCAGTGGTTATTTCATCTTGGCTGCTTTACGCTATCTTATTGAAATCCAAGACACTGTTACCTCGTGTTGGTTTAAGTTGGCGCCTCGGTTTGCAAGGTGTATTGAGGGAACCAAAGGCTAGCGTGGCCCAAGTGTTGGCGTTCAGCATTACCCTATTAGCAATGTTGATTAGCTTCACGGTAAGAAACGATTTATTAGCTGATTGGCAGCAGCAAATTCCTGAAGAAGCGCCCAATTATTTTGCGATTAACATCTTCCCACACCAATTAGAATCGTTTGAACACGAATTGAATCAGCACGGTGTGCCTCTGGCAACTTTTCATCCGGTTGTTCGAGGCCGCTTGGTTGGTATTAATGATGTGCCTGTACAGCAGATTGTGAGTAAGGATTCGCAAGGTGAACGAGCAACACATCGTGATTTAAGCCTTACATGGGCTGATGAGTTACCGCAAGATAATAAAACAATCGCCGGTCAATGGGAGGCGACTGGAAAAGATGACGTCTCCATAGAAAGTAAATTAGCCGACAGTCTGGGGGTTAGCTTGGGTGATCGCCTTACCTTCAGTATTGGTAGTGAGCAAATTGATGTGAGCGTAACGCATATACGTAGCGTGCAGTGGGATACAATGAAACCGAACTTTTACATGGTTATATCTGAAAAAACATTAAAAGATTTCCCAACCACATACATCACCAGTTTTTATTTATCAGAAAAAAATAAAAAACGGTTGAATGCTTTGGTGAAAAAATTTCCGACGATGTCCGTCTTGGAAGTAGAAGCAATGCTTCAGCAAATAAAAACTATTTTGGGGCAGTTAACCGCCGCTATTAATTATTTGTTGTATTTTGCCTTATTGGCTGGATTAACAGTATTGTTGGCGTCTATTTATTCGACATTGGATCACCGAATTTCTGAAGGCGCATTGATGAGAACATTAGGCGCAAATCGAGAATTATTAAGAAAAGCGCACTTAGTTGAGTTTTCTATTATTGGCCTCATGTCGGGGCTCATTGCTGTGTTGATGTTCCAACTGGTTTTGTTTGGTTTGTATACCTACGTGTTGAATTTGGATTTTTACTTTAATGTAAAACTGATTATTTTAGTACCGCTTTTTAGCGCAATTTGTATTGTTGTTGCGGGCTTTTGGGGTGTAAGGGAAGTAGTGAACAAGCCTCCGATGTACGTGTTACGAGACGTTTGATATAAATAAGGCGACACCTCATAGGGAGGAATCGCCTTGTTTACGCGAGGGATTACAGGGTGATTAATAACTCAATAATTTAACACCCTCAGCCATCATCAGTTTCCCCGGCATGCCCGTTGTTAGCCCTGGCAGCATATTGTCCGGGTCAATGCCATGCCCTGCAAGACACATTGAACAGACCATAATTTTACCGCCGACTTTCATAAAGTCTTCCATATGTTGATGTACATTCTGGCCTCTAAGCGATAGCATTTTTGCGACAGGGTAATCCTTATTAACATAAGGAGTGACGGCAAGACTGATATAGACGGTAACATCAACATCTTGAGTGGTCCTCAGCATGGTGCCAACAGCAAAGGCACGGTGAATTTTAAAAATATCGGGGCTTGAAAGATCAATAAAAACACCTGTCGATTTTGACGCTGTGGCCATTCCGGAAAAAACGGTTAAACAGAACATGAGAATGATGAGAATAAGGTTTGTTTTTTTCATTATTGAGTCTCCTTTGGGTTCATGAATGAGTTAGTGTATGATCGATAAACTTTCAAACCGTTGATAATTATCAATCGAGTCGTTTTTAAATTTTCTCCTTATTAATTAAGCTCTGCTTTAAGGACTAGAGTTCAATGAAACAGCATCAAATAAGTAAAGTTTGGAACGCAGGTGAGAAATGCGAGCAATGTGCGATACGGCATTTGGTTTTATTTGCAGATTTGAAAAAAAGCGATTTTGAATTGATCCACCGCCCGATTAATGAATTTAATTTACCGGTAGGCGCCACCCTTTATCACCCAGGCGATCGTTCTGAAAGTATTTATACCTTAAGAGAAGGCTTGGTGAAGTTAGTGACTTATCTTGTTGATGGAACCGTTAGGGTTGTTCGTATCATTAAAAAAGGTGATGTCGTTGGCTTAGAAGCGTTAGATGGTAAGAATTATTTTCATCATGCTATTGTGCTTGAAGACGCATCATTTTGCCGCATTCCGGTTAGCCAAATTGAAACCTTAAACGAACACTCACCCCATCTAGCCAAACAATTGACGAGCCGTTGGCAACGTGTCATTTCTGATGCTGATCTATGGTTATCAAAATTATCGAGTGGTTTTGCCAAACAACGTGTGGCTTACTTGTTACTTTATTTGGCTGAAGACGGTGGCGATCAGGCGGTTTATTTGCCATCGCGAGATGATATGGGTGCGATGTTAGCGATCACAACAGAGACTGCGAGTCGTATCGTTGCCGCGCTTAAACGCGAAGGGATTATCAATGTGGTATCGACTCACCGAGCGTTGATAGATAAGACACGTTTAACTGAGCTCTGTGAAAATTAACCAAACGCTGATGCCTGTCAACTGGTTTATTTTAGAACAAAGAATATGAAAAATAATTCATTACAAGATCAATTATTAAAAGCGGGTTTAACCAGTAAATCGAAAGCCCATAAAGTGAAAAAACAAAAAAATAAACAGGTTAAACAGAAACATAAAAATAAACTCGACGTGGCTAATGAGGCTGCCTTATTGGCCGAACAATCAAGAATAAAGCAACAAGAAAAAAACCGTTTACTGAATGCTCAACAGAATCAGCAAGCTGAGAAAAAACAATTAGCCGGACAGGTTAATCAACTGATTGCTCAGAATAAAATCCCCAAAGGGGACGACGGTCAGGCTTTTAATTTCATACATCATCATAAGGTGAAAAGCCTTTATGTTGATGACACGTTGAGGCAGCGTCTTGTGGCAGGGTCGGCAGTTATTGTTGATGCTGGCAAGGCCTATGAGGTGGTGCCGGCTGATGTTGCAGAGAAAATTGCGATGCGAGATAAAGACCGTGTTGTTCTTATCAATGCTGTTGCCACTCGGCAAGAAGATGAGTACTACGCTGATTACGAAGTACCAGATGACCTG
Organism: Cycloclasticus sp.; assembly: GCA_002700385.1. GTDB lineage: Bacteria > Pseudomonadota > Gammaproteobacteria > Methylococcales > Cycloclasticaceae > Cycloclasticus. Next base: position 460,553 of record PADC01000006.1, on the reverse strand, counting down.
ATGTGGTGATGGTTTCCGAACAAAGCGTGATAGAAAGTTGCCAACAATGGGTGTCGACGGTGGTTGTTGGTTTAAATTTTTGTCCCTTTGCAAAATCGGTCATTGAAGCAAAGGGGCTGGCTTACACGGTTATTGATGAGCGAGATATTGCTCGCTGTTTAAAAATTTTCTGTGATGAGCTCAAGGACCTTGATGCAAGCGAAGGCATAGAAACAAAACTCTTAATTTACCCTCAAGGCTTTGAATCATTTGACGATTATCTTGAGTTAGCCGCTTTAGCAGAGGCGTTATTGATAGAGGAAGGCTATGAAGGCGTTTTTCAGTTAGCGACTTTTCACCCGGATTATTGTTTTGAAGGGCAAAAACAAGATGATCCATCAAATTACACAAACCGATCTCCTTATCCTATGTTGCATTTAATTCGGGAAGCGACGATTGAGGCCGTCTTGGAAAATGTGGCGAACCCCGAAAAAATACCGGCCAGAAATATTCATCTTGCGAGGTCAAAAGGGCGGAAAGAAATGGAGCATTTGCTTCAGAGTTGTCAGCCGCATGATTAAAAAACCCGCCTAATGAACGAAGGCGGGTTTTTTAAATTTATTACACGTTTTGTTATTGTGCAGCTGTTTTGAAGTCTTCAATATCCTGACTTTTAAGGTACTCATCGTAGCTGCCGTGGAAATCCACAATGCCGTTAGGCGTAATTTCAACAATGCGGTCAGCGAGCGAAGAGACAAACTCACGGTCGTGACTAACAAAGATCAGCGTGCCATCATAATTTTCCAGCGCTAAATTCAACGATTCAATTGACTCCATATCAAGGTGGTTTGTTGGTTCATCCATTACTAAAACATTGGTTTCACCTAAGGTTAATTTGCCGAACAAAAGGCGGTTTTTTTCACCGCCAGAACAGACAGCTACTTTTTTATTAAAATCTTCTGTTGAAAACAACATGCGACCCAGCGTCATGCGAACAACTTGATCGTCGTGATTAGGTTTGCGCCATTGGCTCATCCAGTCAAACAAGGTCATGTCCACGTCAAAATCTGTTGATGCGTCCTGAGGGCAGTAGCCTAATGTTGCATTTTCAGCCCATTTGATGGTTCCTTCGTTCGGCGATATTTCGTCCATTAAGCAGCGCAAAAATGTTGTTTTTCCTGCGCCGTTTTCGCCAATGACGGCGAGTTTGGTGCCAGCTTCTATAATCATGGATGAATTTTCAAATAATGGGCCTTCATCAAAACCATGACCCACGCCTTCCAGTGTCACCGCTTCGCGATGGAGTTTCTTAGTCTGGTTGAAGCGAATAAAGGGGCTAACGCGTGAAGATGGTTTAATATCAGCCAGTTCAATTTTTTCTAATTTCTTAGCACGCGACGTTGCCTGCTTTGCTTTAGAAGCATTCGCAGAGAAACGGCTAACAAATTGTTGAAGTTCAGCCATTTGGGTTTTCTTTTTGGCATTTTCTGATTGCAATAGCTCACGTGCTTGTGTCGACGCCGTCATGAAGTCATCATAGTTGCCCGGGTAAATACGCAGTTCACCATAATCAATATCAGCCATGTGGGTGCAAACGGCATTTAAGAAATGCCGATCGTGTGAGATGATGATCATGGTGCTTTTGGATTGGTTAATGACGCCTTCAAGCCAACGGATAGTGTTGATGTCTAAGTTGTTGGTTGGCTCGTCTAATAGTAAAACATCGGGTTCTGAAAACAGCGCTTGAGCTAGTAATACACGAAGTTTCCAGCCTGGGGCCACATTGCTCATTAGGCCATAGTGGAGTTCTTGTTCAATACCTGCGCTCATGAGTAATTCTTCGGCACGGCTTTCTGCGCTATAACCATCCATTTCGGCAAATTCAACTTCTAATTCAGCCACTTTCATGCCTTCTTCTTCGGTCATTTCCGCTAAAGAGTACAGTCGTTCACGTTCTTGTTTAACGGCCCATAGTTCTGCATGCCCCATGATGACAGTATCTACAACGGTATGCTCTTCAAAAGCGAATTGGTCTTGACCCAATTTACCAATACGTTCGCCAGGGTCTTTAGAGACATTTCCTGACGTGGGTTCTAAATCGCCGCCTAAAATTTTCATATAAGTAGATTTGCCACAACCATTGGCGCCAATTAGGCCATATCGGTTGCCGTTGCCAAACTTGGCTGAAACATTTTCAAAAAGTGGCTTGGAGCCAAATTGCATGGTGATGTTTGCGCTAATTAACATAGTGTTTACTCGTCAGAATTCTATTGATGAAATACGTGGTTATCGGTTGCCGAAGTTATCGGGGCGATGGGCAGAGTTGTTTTGATTATTGCGCCGTTTTGGACGCGCTGATTTTGGTTTAGAGTGAGGCGCTGCCTTCGCCGCCGGTTTTTTAGAGTGTTGTTTATGGCGGCCATTTTGAATGGGTTCGGGTTTAATGGTCGGGTCGGGTTCATAACCGTCGAGGGTTACTTTTTTTAAATCACTTTTAATGAGTCGTTCAATCCCTTTTAATAGTTTTAATTCATCAACGCAAACGAGCGATATGGCTTCACCCTCGGTTCCAGCGCGACCGGTTCGGCCAATTCGATGAACATAGTCTTCGGGAACATTAGGGAGTTCAAAATTCACCACATGGGGAAGTTGATCAATGTCCAACCCTCGTGCAGCTATATCGGTTGCCACCAATACGCGGATATCGTTAGATTTGAAATTTGCTAACGCTTTGGTACGCGCCCCTTGGCTTTTATTACCGTGAATCGCTGCAGCAGTAATGCCGTCTTTATTGAGTCGTTCGGTTAACTTATTGGCGCTATGTTTCGTCCGTGTAAAAACAAGAACCTGTTTCCAATTATTTGAACCAATGAGAAAGGACAGTAAGGTGTGCTTTCTTTTTTTATCCACTGGATGAATAACTTGTGAAACCAATTCAGATGCCGAATTTTCTTTTGCAACTTCAACTAGCGCGGGGGTTTTTAATAAACCATTGGCCAGTTTTTTTATGTCGGGTGAAAACGTGGCAGAAAATAACAGCGTTTGTTTTTGTTTAGGTAATACAGCCAACACTTTTTTAATATCTCGAATAAACCCCATGTCGAGCATGCGATCTGCTTCATCAAGAACAAGAATTTCCACTGAAGATAAATCAACGGTATTTTGGCTAACGTGGTCAAGTAATCGACCGGGCGTGGCAACTAATATATCAACGCCTTTGCGAAGTGTTTGTTTTTGCGGATTGATGTTAACACCACCAAAAATAACAAAAGATGATAACGGTACATGTTGACCGTAATCGCTAACACTTTCTGCAACTTGCGCGGCCAGTTCACGTGTAGGGGTTAAAATTAAAGCGCGAACTGTTCCCGCTTTTGTTTTAGCATCGCCTGACTCCATTAAACGTTGCAGAACCGGTAAGGTGAAGCTGGCTGTTTTTCCAGTTCCCGTTTGTGCGCCGCCCATCAAATCACGCCCTTGTAAAATAAGTGGGATAGATTCTGCTTGAATAGAGGTGGGTGTGGCATAGCCTTTTTTAGAGACAGCCGTGATTAATTCGGCTCTGAGGCCGAGTGAATCAAATAACATATATTTTTTTCTCCATGAGTCCAGCCGCCATTAAGTGAGATGGCACGGTCGAGGTGGAAACAACATTTAATTTAGAGGTACTAACGTTGATAGTGCCGCATTATTGAGGAGGGTGCAGACCGATCAGCACAACCATTTTGAGGCCCTCATTATAACTGATCGATAGGATAGGTTGTGATTTAAGTCAGTAAAACGATAGAAAAACCTTTTTTTATGCCGAAAGTGCGTTAGAATTTGACTTGCTACATTCTCTACTGGTTTTTTTAAGATCTGCTCTTGTTAATTTCCTTGTAAGATTTGTATCATTTTTTAATTTTAATTTTATTGAGGTATTATCATGGTAACAGGAACAGTTAAGTGGTTTAACGAATCTAAAGGCTTCGGCTTTATCACTCCAGAAGATGGTAGCAAAGATGTCTTTGTTCATTTTTCAGCTATTGCGAGCGAAGGTTTCCGCACGCTGAATGAAGGTCAACAAGTGAGCTTTGACGTAGAAAACGGCCCTAAAGGCCCACAAGCTGTCAACGTAACAGCTTAATCTTCTATTTTTAAAAAAGCCTCGCTTGATGCGAGGCTTTTTTTTGCCTGCTAAATGGATAACGACTCTTCTGATGTATGATGGGCAAAAAACGAATGGCTAAAAAAGAATGACTGAGATAATTGATCAAATAAATGCGGCTTTATTGCCCAGCGCATTTATTATTTTGATGGGTGCATTATTGAGGTATTGGCAACCGGCAGGGCTGACTTTGCAGGAAACTCGGCGTGTTATTAGTACACTGGTGATCAACCTCTTTTACCCAGCGCTTATCTTTTCAGTGATCCCTAAAGTGGCGTTATCGGGTGATATTTTCAGTGCGCCGATGGTGTCAAATGTTGGTATTCTGGCGGGCATGGTGGCGTGTTGGCTATTTTATCCTTGGCTGAAACGTCGCGGTTGGGGGAAACCTGAACTGGGCGCGTTAATGTTGGTGTGCGGATTAGGCAATATTATTTCACTTGGTGTGCCGTTACTTCAAGCGATGCAAGGTGAGAACGCCGCTAAATTTGCTATTTATGTAGATATTATGGCCATTACCCCCATGCTATGGGTTCTTGGGCTATGGATAGCCATCGAATGGGGAGACAATAATGAGAAAAGGCAAACCCCGCTCAGGTTTTTTAAGTCATTAATGAGTTTGCCGCCTATATGGGCATTTATTATAGCGATTTTGATGAACATTTATGGCTTGAGTTTACCGCTTTTTTTACAAAAAGGGACGACGATGCTGGGTAATGTAACGATGTCGGGTATGTTGCTGGTGGTGGGGATGTCATTATCTTTTGGCAGTATAAGAAAACACAAAGGTATTGCGTTTTTAGCCTCGGCAGTAAAATTGCTTCTTGTCCCAGCGGTTGTTTATTTTACTGCGGGTGCAACAATGACGGATGCTAAAACAATACAAGCAACCGTGTTGTTAGCCTCGACGCCCTCAATGATGGCGACGATGATTTTAAGTGAGCGTTATGGGTTGAATACAGAGTTATTATCTACGGTTTTAGTGATGAGTACGGCGTTGTTTTTTGTCACTCTGCCGATTTGGTTGTTGATTGTTTAAGGTTTGTTTTTTTTATTTGATCTGTAGGCTCTAGAACTTGGTTTTTTAAATCGTCAAACGACGATCCCACTTCATTTAAGGACTCTTTTGCACTACTTTGCAGTGTGGTTTTGGCTTGCTCCATCGATTGCTTTAATTCTTCGACGCGAATTTGTTCATCAATTTCATACTTCACTGTTTTGACCATGCCACGTGCTTTACCAAGCCAAAGCCCAGTTGTACGGGCTACGCGTGGGAGCTTTTCAGGCCCAATGACCAGTAGAGCGATGACGCCGATTAAACAAATTTCAAAAAAACCGATATCAAACATAAATTTAAATTACCAGGACGGGGTGTGTATTCAGATAAAGTATAAGATAAATCACTGGCGCTCACCAAGCCATAAAAGGTAATCTATAAGGACGAGCCTTATTAATAGGATGATCGTGTAAACTAGACCCCGTTTGAAAGCTTGAATCTATGTTGAAGGATTAACCGATGAATCAAGGTGAATCGGTGGATTAAGCAGGGTTACCCTTTTGCGTTGGTGTTTAAGGGTAAAATGGAACCTATTAAGTTAATTGGGTTCAAATTATTTGAAAGTATGAAATGTATTGAGGATAGTATGTCTATTACGTTAACTGAAAGTGCTGCAAAGCAAGTGAGAGATCAATTAGATAAACGCGGCAAAGGCTTGGGTCTTCGTCTAGGCGTTCGTGAGTCTGGTTGCTCTGGTTACTCTTATGTTATTGATTTTGCTGATGAGGTGGAGCCTGGTGATGCTGTTATTGAAGCCCATGGTGTTAAAGTGATTGTTAATGACGACTCCATGAGTTTTTTAGATGGTATGGAGCTGGATTTTGCAAGAGAAGGGATTAATTCGGCATTTAAATTTAATAACCCAAATGTTCAAGATGCCTGTGGCTGTGGTGAGAGCTTCACGGTTGAGTCGTAAAACAACAGGTTAATCGTCTATAAAGGGCCACGGATACACTGGATGACTTGATTGCTAGTCAGCGCTGTAATCTGTAAACTACCCGCTTTATGGCAGTTCGCTGTCTGATGGCCTAATGCTGTGAATTTACACGGTTTTTCTAAAATTAATTGATTGTTGGAGTATGACTATGGCGCTTGAGCGTACCTTTTCTATTGTGAAACCTGATGCAGTTGCAAAAAATGTAATTGGACAAATTTATGCACGTTTTGAAGAAGCGGGTTTAAAAATTGTCGCATCTAAAATGTTGCAACTTTCACGCGAGCAAGCTGAAGGTTTCTATGCTGTTCATAAAGAACGTCCTTTTTATAATGATTTGGTGGAATTTATGATTTCTGGGCCGGTGATGGTTCAAGTGCTTGAAGGTGAAAATGCAATCCTAAAAAATCGTGAAGTCATGGGTGCAACTAACCCTGCTGAGGCGGATGAAGGAACGATCCGTAAAGATTTCGCTAGTAGCATCGATGAAAATGCAGTTCATGGCTCTGATGCACCAGAAACGGCTGCGGAAGAAATAAAGTTTTTCTTCAACGACGACGAAATTTGTGAGCGTTTACGCTAATCAGCGATGACTTCAAAGCAAAACCTGCTGAATCTTGATCGAAAAGGTCTTGAAGACTTTTTTACCGAAATGGGTGAAAAGCCGTTTCGTGCAACGCAGGTTTTAAAATGGATTCATCAAGAAGGTGTGTCCGACTTTGAGAAAATGACGAATATCAGTAAGGCGTTGAGAGCACGCCTTGCTGATATAGCCGAAGTGCGCGTCCCCGACATTGTTGTTGAGCAAAAATCGGATGATGGAACCTATAAATGGGTTTTAGAATTGGATGGGCAGAATCGTATTGAGACGGTTTTTATTCCTGAAGAAGGTCGAGGAACGTTGTGTGTTTCTTCGCAAGTCGGTTGTGCACTTGAATGCTCATTTTGTTCAACTGCTCAACAAGGCTTTAACCGCAATTTGTCGGTTGCTGAAATTATCGGTCAAGTTTGGGTCGCTTCCAATGCGTTAAAAGGTCAAGCGACGTTAACTAACATTGTCATGATGGGAATGGGTGAGCCGCTGCTTAATTTCAATAATACAGTTGCCGCCTTAAATCTAATGATGGATGATTTTGCCTATGGTTTGGCTAAGCGTCGAGTCACGGTCAGTACGTCGGGTGTTATCCCTGCCATGTACCGTTTGGCTGAAGTCAGTGAGGCAAGTTTAGCTGTTTCCCTTCATGCGCCGAACGATAAGTTACGTGATGAGCTGGTGCCGATTAATAAAAAATACCCCATTGCCGAGCTGTTGGAAGCTTGCAAAAATTATATTAAAGGCGAGAAGCGGCGAAAAATTACATTCGAATATGTGATGTTAAGCGGTATCAATGACTCGGTAGAACAGGCACATGAATTAAAACGTTTGCTCGCGGACGTTCCTTCTAAGGTGAATTTAATTCCTTTCAACCCATTTCCGAACACACAGTATAAGCGCTCAAGTAATAATGCCATACATCGATTTACCCATGTGTTAAAAGAAGCCGGTTTAGTGACGACTACTCGAAAAACACGCGGTGATGACATTGACGCTGCTTGTGGACAATTGGTCGGCAAGGTTAAGGATAAAACAAAAAGGCAGTTAATCAATCAACAGGTGACAACAGTATGAAAAAATGGACGCTAAGGTTACTGGCGGTATGGCTAGTGATGATGCTGGTTGCTTGCCAATCACAACAAATAAAGAATGATGAGACTTCTTCGATTCAAGGTTCTGAAAAAAGCGCAGCAGATGTTTACGTTTCACTTGGCGTTGAATATATGAACAGAAGGATGAATGAAGTAGCCCTGGAAAAGTTAAAAAAAGCCATTGTTGTCGATCCTTTTTCCAGCAACGCACATAACGTTCTTGCGGTACTTTATGACCGCTTAGGGGAAAAGCCCTTAGCAGGAGAGCATTATCAGAAGGCTATTAGCTTAAGTCCCAAGAATTCAAGTGCACAGAATAATTATGCGCGTTATTTGTGCAGCATTAAAGAATATGATTTAGCGGATGAACATTTTAACAAAGCACTAAAAAACCCGCTGTATAGATCAGCCGTCGTTGCATTAACAAATGCAGGGACTTGCGCCTGGAACGCGGGAAATTTAGAAAAAGCTGAAACCTATTATCGTACGGCTTTACAGCGTAATAAGCAGTCTGCAATCACGTTATTACAAATGGCTAAATTAAAATTTGAAATGAAAAATTATTTGTCAGTACGGGCATATCTGCAACGTTTTAAAGACGTTAATCAGCACACGCCAGCTTCATTATGGTTAGGTATTCAAGCAGAAGATATACTCGGCGACAAAAATAGTGTAGCCAGCTATGTTCTTCAATTGAGGCAACTGTACCCCGATTCGCATGAAATGGGGTTGTTAGAAAAAAGTAAGTTTAATCGTCTATAGCCGTACAAAATTTATGAGTAAAAAGTTACAAGCTATTCGTGGTATGCACGATATCTTGCCCGACAAAACACCATTATGGCAGAGGTTGGAGAAAGCGATGGCAGCGGTATGCCACCAATACGGCTACGCTGAAATCCGCATGCCCATTGTAGAAAGTACTGATTTATTTTGCCGTTCTATCGGTGAAGTAACAGACATTGTCGAAAAAGAAATGTACACGTTTGAAGATCGAAATGGTGATTCGCTCAGTTTGCGACCTGAAGGGACAGCGAGTTGTGTGAGAGCGGGCTTAGAACACGGCCTGTTTTATAACCAAGTTCAGCGATTATGGTACCAAGGCCCGATGTTTCGGCATGAGCGCCCGCAAAAAGGACGTTATAGGCAATTTCATCAGATGGGTATCGAATGCTTTGGTCTGTCTGGTGCAGAAATTGAAGCCGAGGTGATCCTCATGTCGTACCGGTTGTGGAAAAAGCTGGGGCTGGCTGAAGAATTAACGTTGGAAATTAACACATTGGGCACCAGTGAAGAGAGAGCCGCCTACAAACATGTATTGGTAGATTATTTTGAGCAACATGTTGAGCAATTAGATGAAGACAGCACACGCCGTTTAACATCAAATCCCTTGCGTATTCTTGATAGTAAGAACCTCGCATTGCAAGGATTAATTGAGGGTGCGCCACGTATGATGGATTCGCTTGGTGAAGATTCGACTCGACACTTTTCAACATTGCAGGGTTATTTGAAAGAGGCAGGCATTCATTTTGTACACAATCCGCGTTTAGTGCGTGGTTTGGATTATTATTCCCATACCGTATTTGAGTGGACAACTAAGTCACTCGGTGCTCAAGGAACGGTATGCGCAGGTGGCCGATATGACGGACTCATAGATCAACTAGGCGGTAAACAAACCCCAGCGGTTGGTTTGGCAATGGGTGTCGAAAGGTTGGTGTTGTTACTCGAGCAACTTGAACAGACCGCTATAACGCCCTTAGCCTATATTGTCTATCAAGGTGAGCAGGCCTCTAAACAGGCATTAAAGTTAGCCGAACGCTTGAGGAACGAGTTACCGGAACAAAGCATTATTTTGCATTGTGGCGGGGGTAGTTTAAAAAGCCAATTTAAAAAGGCGGACAAAGCAGGGGCAAGCATAGCGCTGATTTTAGGCGAGCAGGAAATAGAAAATGAGGCGGTCAGCATTAAGTTTTTACGAGAACGATCAGAGCAAACGCTGGTGCCGCAGAGCGAATTAGAAAAATTTTTGAGAAATTACAGTTAAAAACGGAAAAAATAATGGACGTTTATCAAACAGAAGAAGAACAGGTTGAAAGTTTAAAAAAATGGTGGGCAGAAAATTCACGTTCAATTATCTTTGGTGTTGGTTTAGCATTGATCAGTTTTTTTGGCTGGCAAAGCTGGCAGGAAAACCAACGTTCGCAGGCAATAGAAGCCTCTGATATGTATCAACAGCTGTCGCAATCAATGAAAGAATCAAAGTTTGAGGCAGCGATTTTATTAGCCGATGAAATTGATTCGGCCTATAGCAACACACCTTATGCCGCTTTGGCGGGCTTACAAAAAGCGAAAGCTCAACTTGAAACCGGGGATAGAAAAGCTGCGCTTGACTCATTAGAGAAAGTCGCTGCAAGCGATAACAATCCTTCTATTCAACATGTGGCACGCGTTCGAGCATTTAGGATTCGGATTGGTGATGGGGATTTGAACGGCGTAATCGCTGACATTGATTCGGTGATGGCAGAAGAAAAAGGGGTTAATCCCGGCGAGTTTATCGGTCAATATGAAGCCTTAAAAGGCGATGCATACCGATTGTTAGGGGATATTGAAAAAGCCAGACACGGCTATATAGCTGCCCTAAGAAATGCGACTTTAGATCGCCGAATAATTCAGTTAAAACTTGATGATTTAGGCCCCCCGCCAGCGGGTTTTTCAGGTGAGAGTACCGAGCAGGTTCCTGGGATAGAAAAATGAGTCAATTAATCTTAGTGCTGCTGACCGTTTTATTAACCGGTTGTGCGGGAATGGTTGAGACCACTAAATCAGCCGGCAAAAGTTTGGAAGCAAGCATTATTGAGATGATGAGCAGTGATGGCGAGGACGAATCATCGCCCCCACGAGCGCTTGAAGATATTGTTGAGCAAGTTTTTCTGACACCGGTATGGCAGCAAAAAGTAACGGAAGGGAAGGGGTCAGATTTTTTGAAGCTAGAGATGGTCGTCTCTGATGGCAAATTGTTTGTTGCGGATAAAAAAGGCCATGTTTTTGCGTTAGATCAACAAACAGGTGAGGCACTGTGGGAAGTGCAAACGGAACTTCCTATATCAGGGGGGTTAGAAGTCGGTTTTGAGCATGTCTTTTTTGGAACGACAGATGCTGAGGTTGTTGCTTTAAAGCTGATCGATGGCGAGACGGCCTGGACGACACAAGTGTCGAGTGAAGTGCTTTCAACACCGAGGTTTTCGGATGGATTTCTCGTTGTTCGTAGTGTGGATGGTTCTGTTAGTACGCTAGAAGCTTCAGATGGAGCTGAACGGTGGTCTTATGTTCGAGATGTACCCGCCTTGAGTTTGCGTGGTACCAGTTCGCCCATTATTAAAAGCGGTGGAGTGATCAGTGGTTATGCTAATGGAAAATTGGTGGTGATTCGTTTGAAAGATGGCCTTCAAATTTGGGAAACCAGTGTTGCCGTGCCGAGGGGGCGAGGTGCCTTGTCACGGATGGTCGATGTTGATTCTGACCCATTGGCAGGTGAAAGGTTCATTTATGCGGCTACCTTCAATGGCGGGGTTGTGGCTGTGGACGTAAGATCCGGGGAAATCGTCTGGCGTCGTTCTGAAATGTCATCGTACAAAAAGATGATTGCGGATTGGGTATCCATTTTTGTTGTCGATGTTAATAATCATGTTTGGTCGGTAGATCAAGATGATGGAAGTGTTAATTGGCTTCAGGATAGATTGGAAAATCGCCAGCTAACATCAGTAACACAGATGGGGGAGTTTTTGTTAACGGGGGATTTTGAAGGCTATCTTCATGTGTTAAATGCTTCTGATGGGAGTTTAGCAGGACGATTTAAAGTCAGCGATGAGGCTATTTCATCGGCTCCTGTTGTGGATGATGAGTTAATATACGTGCAGGATATAGACGGTGAGATAACAGCACTTCGCATGGTTATCTCGTCGAATTCGGAAGAATAAATGTTACCTGTTATTGCGCTTGTTGGCCGACCGAATGTCGGTAAATCGACTCTATTTAACTATTTGACACGTACACGGGATGCTCTTGTCGCCGATTATCCTGGGCTTACCCGTGATCGGCAGTATGGTTTGGTCAAACGTGCCGACCTTAAGTCACTTGTTGTGGATACTGGAGGTATTACAGCTGAATCCGAAGGCATTGACGGTGTCGCTGTAGAGCAAGTTGAGCGCGCATTAGAGGAAGCCGATATTGTGCTTTTCCTAGTGGATACCCGGCATGGTATTCACCCTATTGATGAAGAGATCAGTCAAACACTACGAAAACTTGATAAACAAGTCGTTCTTGTGGCTAACAAAATTGATGGCTTGGATGCGAATACCCATATTGCAGAATTTCATAAAATGGGTTTTGAAAAACCTTGGCCAATCGCAGCAACACATGGGCGAGGTGTTCTTGAGCTTTTAAAACATGTTTCAACACGGTTGCCAAAAATTCAGTCATTTGATGATACTTTGGCCGGTGAAGGTATTCGGGTAGCCGTTATTGGGCGACCTAATGTTGGCAAGTCAACGTTAATTAACCGGTTGTTGGGTGAAGAACGAGTTGTTGTGTTTGATCAACCGGGGACGACTCGTGACAGTGTTTTTATTCCTTTTGAGCGAGACGGTAAACAATATACGTTAATTGATACGGCGGGTGTTCGTCGGCGTTCAAAAGTATCGGAGGCCGTTGAGAAGTTTAGTATTGTTCAAACGCTACGTGCCATCGATGAGACACATGTTGTCATTTATTTAATCGATGCCAGCGAAGGCGTGACAGACCAAGATGCCAGTTTGCTTGGGATGGTCCTTGAATCAGGCCGAGCGCTGGTGATTGGATTAAATAAATGGGACGGCTTAACAGATGAACAGCGTGAAAAAGTAAAACGACAGATTGATGTAAAGTTAAGTTTTCTTGACTATGCAGAGCGCTATTTTATATCCGCCTTGCATGGCAGTGGTGTGGGTAAAATGTTTGAGTCCATCGTTGCTTTGTACCGCTCTGCGATGGTCGATATGTCAACACCAAAATTAACAGAAATTCTTGATCATGCGATCAAAGCGCATCAACCTCCTTTAGTGGGTGGGCGTCGCATCAAGCTGAAGTTTGCGCATCAAGGTGGGCAAAATCCGCCAGTCATCATCATTCATGGAAATCAAACGTCAGCAGTGCCTGGCAGTTATAAACGCTATTTAATGAATGCCTACCGAGATAAGCTGGGTTTGGTGGGTACGCCGGTAAGAATTGAGTTTAAATCGCCTGATAACCCTTATGTAAAAAAAACCAGAAGATCCGCCACCAATATAGAAAAGGGTAAGGCGAGTCAGTTAAAAAAGAAACGCAAAAACAAGCCTAAGCATCAATAACTAATGTTTCTCAACGCCCTTTGAAGTTTTAGGTTTTTCAGAGCGCTCTTTAATTTTTATGCCGTCACCTTCGCGCTTAAGCTCTAACAGTTCTGGGTAGGTCTTGGTGCGTTTTTTCAAACTATGGCGTATTGATCGTATTAGGTACCGGGTCTCCGTATTCCAAGGTAGGTCAAATTCATTTTTACAATGTGTACAGGTAAACGTAGCAATTTTACCATCATGGGTAATCGTGGTGATAGTCCAGTGATCACACTGAGTGCAAAGGTCTTTAATGTGCATCTTGATTAGGGTTTATTTTTAGCGAGTTTGTGTATATGGTCGCTAATAAAAAACGCGGGGTCAACCTTGGTTTCATTCAGATAAACGTTCCAATGTAAGTGTGGGCCTGTTACACGACCGGTTGCACCAATTTCAGCAATTTTTTGACCTTGCTTAACCGGGTCACCCGTTTTAACCAGTGTTTTACTTAAGTGGAAATAGCCGCTAATAAGCCCCTGACCATGATCAATAAGAACGGTGTTACCATTAAAAAAATAGTTTCCAACATCAATGATTGTACCATTGGCAGGGGCGTTAACCGCGGCACCTGTAGGTGCGGCAATATCGAGGCCACTGTGGGGTTTTCGTGCCTGCTGGTTGAAAAAGCGCTTGAGTCCAAAAGGGCTGCTTAGCCGACCGTGTGCCGGTAAGGTAAAGTTTACATTGGCGGGTGTGTTGGTCCAGGTGGATAAAGCGGTTGACAGCGTTTTTCTTTCACGGGTAACCCGTTCCATATCCATTTTATTAGGATTGATCATGCGCTTATTCTTAGGGGTTTTTTTTAAGGTGATATGTTGTGCAGGATAATCTTTATCAATGACAGTAAAAGAGACTGAAAAGGACTCGTCGTTATTGGTCACTAAGTGCAGGCCGGGTTTTGCAGACAGGGGGATGCCAACAACGGCCAATCGTTGTTTATCTTTGATGGTGGTTAAGACTTTTTTGCCTTTGTAATAAAGCTCAGGTGTAGGTGCGTTATCCAGTGGAACAAGCGCAACTCCGCCCGGAACAGGTTGATGTTGAGGGAAGGCGGACACGACTTGAGTGGCAAAGAGACAGATCAGTAATGTAAAGATGCTAAGACGTTTCATGGAGACTCTCTATGCTTGTTTTCACAGACCCATCAACTAATTGAATATTAACTTTTTCATTCAATTTAAGCTGTTGAATGCTGTTAATGATTGTACCATCGCTGTCACGTTTGGTAATACTGTAGCCTCTGGCTAATGTTGCTAGAGGGCTGAGTGTTTCCAGCCCTTTGTTGCAATCTGTAAAGCGAATACGCGCTTGTTGCAATCGGTTTTGTATAGGACGGGTTAGACGGTGATGGTATGAAGTCAATTGGTGCTGTAATTGTTGGATCTGTTGACTGGGGTTATTGTTGATCAGGCGTGCGGTGAGCTCAGAAAGTTGCCATTTTCGGTGTTGTAACATACGTCGAGGTGCTTGTAGAAAACGGGCTTGGCAATCATCCAAACGCTGAGCCTGCCTTTCCATTTGTGCGCCGGGGTGAGAACGCTTTAGACGGTGGTGAAGTTGGGTTAAGCGCTGGTTTTTGTCTGATAGCTGATGTGTTAAAAGGCGTGTTAATTCAGCGGCTAAATAATTAAAATGGCTCAGCCATTGATCTTGGTCGGGGCTGATGGTTTCAGCTGCAGCAGAGGGTGTTGGTGCGCGATAGTCAGCAACAAAATCGGCTATCGTAAAATCAACTTCGTGGCCAACGGCGCTCATAATGGGTATCGATGACAGGAAAATGGCTCGGGCAACAATTTCTTCGTTAAAAGCCCATAAATCTTCCAAAGAGCCGCCACCACGGGCAAGGATCAGTACATCGCAGTCTTTACGATTATTGGCGAGTTCAATAGCCGTAACAAGGTCATTTTTTGCATTTTCACCTTGAACAGCGACAGGATAAATAAGGACGGGCAAGGCAGGGAAACGTTTTTTTAACACGGTTAAAATATCATGAACAGCAGCCCCACTTGAGGACGTAATAAGCCCTATTTTTTTTGCCAGCGCAGGCAAAGGCTTTTTGTTAGATTGTTCAAACAGCCCTTCAAGAGATAATTTTTGTTTGAGTGCTTCATATTGTTGTCGTAGAGCACCTTCACCAGCCGCTTCCATGTGTTCTGCAATGAGCTGGAAGCTACCTCGCGCTTCATAAAGGCTGACGCGTGCTTTTAAAATGACTCGCATGCCGTTGTCTGGCTTAAAGCCCGCTGTGCGAAGTTGTGAACGAAACATAGCGCATTGAACTTGGGCTTTATCGTCTTTCAACGTGAAATAAATATGGCCAGAAGTCGGGCGAGAAAGGTTCGATAATTCTCCCTCAATCGTCAGGGTTAGAAAATTTCCTTCAAGCAAAAGCCGTGTCTCTCGGCACAGTTCGGAAACGCTATAAATGTGTGTTGTCATATCTTATGCCGGGAAACGATCTATTAGATGATAATTAGTGGAGCATACCTTATAATGAGCTGCTTTTTCTACGACAAGCTCAGGATAATATGCGATTCGAACAAGAAGCTTTAACATTTGATGATGTTTTGCTGATACCGGCTCATTCAACGGTGCTTCCCCGTGATGTGAGTTTGCAAACCCAGCTCACTCGCGGCATTTCTTTAAATATTCCCATTTTGTCCGCTGCAATGGATACGGTGACTGAAGCTCGCTTAGCCATTGCTTTGGCGCAAGAGGGCGGTATTGGCATTATCCATAAAAATATGACAGCCGAACGACAAGCGAAAGAAGTGATGAAAGTGAAGCGCTTTGAAAGTGGTGTTGTAAAAGATCCGATTACTGTCACGTCCGATACGACGATTCGTGAGGTAATATCCTTGACACGTCAGCATAATATTTCGGGTGTCCCCGTGGTGGATGGGACAGATTTGGTGGGCATAGTCACGAGCCGTGATTTACGTTTTGAAACGCATCTGGATGCGTTAATCGACTCGGCGATGACACCGAAAGAAAAACTCGTCACCGTTCAAGAAGGCGCGAGTAAAGAAGAAGTAATTGGCTTGTTACACAAACACCGAATTGAAAAAGTCTTGGTTGTTGATAAAGACTTCAAGCTACGTGGCATGATAACCGTTAAAGATATTCAAAAAGCTCAAGATTACCCGCAAGCTTGTAAAGATAATCAGGAGCGCCTTCGAGTGGGAGCGGCGGTTGGTACCGGAGAAGGGACAGAAGACCGAATTGGTGCCTTGGTCGATGCTGGCGTCGATGTGGTGATAGTTGATACGGCGCATGGGCATTCGCAAGGTGTGTTAGATAGAGTTTCATGGGTCAAAAAGAACTATCCTGACTTAGAGGTTATTGGAGGCAATATCGCCACAGCGGATGCGGCGTTGGCGCTGGCCGATGCCGGCGCAGATGCCGTTAAAGTGGGTATTGGCCCCGGTTCAATTTGTACAACACGTATTGTTGCCGGTGTTGGTGTACCGCAAATTACAGCGGTTGATAATGCCGTACAAGCGTTGAAAGGAACAGGTGTTCCAGTGATTTCAGATGGTGGTGTTCGATACTCAGGCGATTTGGCGAAAATTATCGCTGCCGGGGCCAGCTCCGTGATGTTGGGTAGTTTGCTGGCAGGGACAGAAGAAGCGCCAGGTGAAGTGGAATTATTCCAAGGCCGCTCTTATAAAAGCTATCGCGGCATGGGTTCGTTAGGGGCCATGTCACAACAAGAAGGGTCTAGTGACCGCTATTTCCAGGAAACCAGTGAAACTGAAAAACTAGTCCCCGAAGGCATTGAAGGCCGAGTTGCCTACAAAGGATCAATGGTGAACATCGTTCATCAATTGATTGGTGGTTTACGGTCGAGCATGGGGTATACCGGCTGCGAAAGCATTGAAGAGATGCGACATAAAGCAAAATTTGTTCGAGTAACAAGTGCTGGCATGCGTGAGAGTCATGTTCATGATGTCACCATTACTAAAGAAGCACCGAATTATCGTATTGAACGATAAATAAAGAGGATTAGTTTGAAGACACAGCAGCATGAGGATATTCATTCTCATAAAATTCTGATTTTAGATTTTGGTTCACAATACACCCAACTGATTGCTCGTCGTGTGCGAGAAATAGGCGTTTATTGTGAGATCTATCCCTATGACATTGAGTCGCAAGCCATCAGTGATTTTAAGGCAAACGGCATTATTTTATCTGGTGGCCCCGAAACGGTCACAGAAGGTGACGCGCCTGCTGCGCCGCAAATTGTTTTCGAATTAGGTGTACCTGTATTGGGTATTTGTTATGGCATGCAAACCATGGCAGCTCAAATGGGGGGTCGAGTAGAGGCATCCGAACATAAAGAGTTTGGTTATGCGAGTATTCGTGCACGCGGTCATACCAAATTGCTAAAAGACATTGAAGACCATATGACGCCAGAAGGTTATGGCATGTTGGATGTTTGGATGAGTCACGGCGACAAGGTCGTTGAATTGCCTGCTGGGTTCAAATTGATGGCCAGTACAGACAGTGCCCCCATTGCTGGTATGGCGAATGAAGAAAAGAATTTGTATGGCCTACAATTTCATCCAGAAGTGACACATACAAAGCAGGGCGGTCGTATTCTGAGTCGTTTTGTTTTAGAGATTTGTCAGTGTGAAGCTTTGTGGACATCACAAAATATTATCGAGACCAGTATTGAATCTATTCGACAGCAAGTGGGTGAAGATGAGGTTATCTTAGGCTTGTCAGGCGGTGTGGATTCCTCGGTTGTAGCGGCTTTATTACATAAAGCCATCGGCGCTCAGCTCACCTGTGTTTTTGTCGATACGGGCTTGCTCCGCTTAAACGAAGGCGACCAGGTGATGGCGATGTTTGCTGAACATATGGGGGTCAATGTTATTCGTGTTGATGCCGAACAGCGTTATCTTGAGAAGTTGAAAAATGTGGCTGATCCTGAGGAAAAGCGCATTATCATCGGCAATTTATTTGTTGAAATTTTTGATGAAGAATCAGCCAAATTGACTCGTGCAAAGTGGTTAGCTCAAGGGACAATTTACCCAGATGTTATTGAATCGGCAGGCGCAAAAACAGGCAAGGCACATTTAATTAAATCGCACCATAATGTGGGTGGTTTACCAAAAGATATGAAGCTCAAGCTTGTTGAGCCGCTGCGAGAGCTATTTAAAGACGAAGTGAGAACTATTGGTGTGGAACTGGGCCTGCCTTCAGATATGGTCTATCGACACCCATTTCCAGGCCCTGGCCTCGGTGTAAGGATATTGGGCGAAGTAAAAAAAGAATACGCAGATTTACTGCGTCTTGCAGACGATATCTTTATCAGTGAGTTGTATAAACACGACCTGTACCATAAAACAAGTCAGGCATTTGCAGTTTTTCTACCCATTAAATCAGTCGGTGTTACGGGCGATGGCCGTCGCTATGAATATGTTATTGCGCTTCGTGCTGTTGAAACAATCGATTTTATGACAGCCCGTTGGGCGCAACTTCCTTATGACTTTTTAGGACATGTGTCGAACCGTATTATTAATGAAATATCAGGTATTTCTCGCGTTACGTATGATATTTCTGGAAAGCCACCGGCCACTATTGAGTGGGAATAATCCGCTTTAATGGATGATGAAGCCTGGATGCGCCGAGCGATCAATTTAGCGCATAAAGCAGAGGCAGCCGGTGAAGTGCCCGTTGGTGCGCTCATTGTTAAAAACAATGAATGTATTGCCGAAGGTTATAATCTTCCTATAAAAAACAGTGACCCTACTGCGCACGCGGAAATAGTCGCTATTCGTGAAGCGAGTCAATTTGTTAATAATTACCGCTTAGTTGATACGGTGTTATATGTCACGCTAGAACCGTGTGTTATGTGCATGGGGGCCATCCAACACGCTAGAATAAAACGCGTTGTGTTTGGTGCTCTAGATGAAAAACGTGGTGCTGTCTGTAGTGCGTTATCTTTAACAAAGGCAGAGTATGCCAATCATCACATTGAATGGACGGGCGAAGTCTTGGCAGCGGAGTGTTCGCAGTTACTAACAGCCTTTTTTAAAAAAAGGCGTTAGGTTGTCAATGACTCAGCCAGTGGTCTTTTATTGGACGCTATTATATTGGGTAGTAATCTGTTTAACGTGATGCGAGGCTGTTTTATGGGTTTAGCAGTGGCGATAAAAAAGCAGTATAGGGCTGATGATCAAGATTTTTTGGGAAGATGAAAAGCGTTGATATTGAATGGCTGGCTGACGATGGAACGCCTATGCATGCGGTCAGATGGCATGCTGATAGTAAATCGACAATGGTCATTTGCCTGATTCACGGGCTCGGTGAACACAGTGGTCGGTATCAAAAAATGGCGCAATACTATGTTGCTCACGGTGCTGAAGTGTTTGCTATTGATTTGCGTGGGCATGGTCGCTCTGCGGGCCAACGGGGGCACGGTGAAAATTTTCAACAACTAACAGGCGATATAGACGGCTTTCTCCGCAATGCATTGGCAAATGATGTTGATAAGCCACTTTTTATTTATGGCCACAGCATGGGTGGTGCGCTTGTTATTCAGTATGCGTTGTCTCGCCGTCGTGTATTTAATGGGGTTATCTTAAGTTCGCCCTTGTTTAAACCAGCTTTTGAGCCACCTCAATGGAAGGTAAGGTTGGGACGCTATCTTCAACTGATTTGGCCAACGTTGTCGTTGTCTAATGAAGTTGACATGACAGCCTTAACTCGAAATGTGGCTGAACTTGATCGTTTGCAGCAAGACCCTTTGAGTCACAATAGAATTTCTGCCCAGTTCGGGATACAACTTCTAGAACAAAGTCGGCAATTATTGAGTGAAGCGTCACGGGTTGATTTTCCGGTGTTATTGATGCACGGCAATGCTGATGAGATAACATGCCACAAAGCAAGTACACAGTTCGCTGAGCATGCGGGCCAATCTTGTTGCTTGAAAATATGGGAGGGCTTTTATCATGAACTGCATCATGAGCCAGAGCAGGAAGAGGTGTTTGATTACTGCTTAAAGTGGATGAAACAAACTTATAGGGCGGGTAAATCTCTATCCAGTGCTGACTTTTTATGACCAGCATCTTGTTTTTTGCTTTGAGAACTTGCTTCAAGTTGATTTAGCATTTTAATGTACTGTCGTACATTTTCAACATAGGTCACGGGTTCATTGCCTCGCGCGTAACCATGCTTTGTTTTTTCAAACCACTCTTTTTGTGTGAGTAAGGGTAGCCGCTTTTTTACATCAATCCACCTGTCTGGATTACCGCCTTGCTGCTGAGTGAGAATTCGTGCATCTTCCAGGTGCCCAAAGCCTATGTTATAAGAGGCCAAGGCCATCCAGGTTCGATCGGGGTCGGGAATACGCTCAGGAATTTTTTGTATACGAGTTCGTAAATAACGAGCACCGCCCTTAATGCTTTGTGCAGGGTCGAGCCGATTGGAGACCTTCATTTGCTTAGCGGTTGCTTTGGTTAACATCATAATACCGCGCACACCGGTTGGCGAAGTCGCCTTAGGGTCCCAGTGAGATTCTTGATAAGCCACAGCCGCTAGTAATGTCCAATCAAAGTTATATGTCTCAGCAGCCAGGTGAAAAAAAGGTTTGAGTTTACCTAATCTGTTTTGAGCATGCTGCCTAAAGGTGCAAATGCCAACATAATTTAATTGTTTCGAATAACCAAAGTGTTTATTTTGAAGTTGTTTAAGAACCCCCGTTTCTTTAACGTTATTTAGGAATTTGACGGCTTCATTATATAAACTAAGATCTTCGCCTAAAGGAAAAGCCCAGGCGATTTTTTCGGGCTTGGCAATATCAAAAGCCACGTTAAGGTTGGGAAACTGGCCACGAATGAGTTGAAATTGGTTGGAATCAACAACCGTGTAATCTAGTAAATGATCATTCACCATTGAGATAAGCTCAAGGGCTTGGGTATTATGATTCTCAATCCATGATAGGTTGGGATGGTTTTTTTTAAGTTGCCTTAGGTTTTCGGCATGGCTGGTATTGGCAATCACCTCAAAAAAAGGACTGTTTAATTGGGTTACCGATTTAGGTCGACGCGTTCTATAGTGATAAACCAGTTGCTGAGAGACCTCGTGATAGGGTGGCGTAAAGTGCAATTTTTTTTCTCTTTCTGGTGTAATGCTCAAACCTGCTGCAACCAAGTCAGCTTCATCGTTAGGCGTGAGATGAACCAGCTCATGGAATTGTTCTGCAATGATGAAGCGGGTTTTAACACCAAGACTCTCGGCAAACAGAGTGCTTAATTCGTATTCAAAACCTTGCGGCGTTGAGTCGTTTAAATAATAGGTTGTTGGATCTAGGCGCGTCAGAACAATCAGCTCCCCACGATCAATAACAGCTTGTAAAGATGAGGGAGGGGGTGTGCAGCCTGGTAAGGCAAATGTATGGGCTAGTAAAAAACAGCAAGCGATTAAAGGTCTAGACATAAGCCTTAGGTTAATAGAGTTTTTTTAAAAAGTTAATAAAATAATAGAGCTTAACCAGAAAAAGTTGTTTTTTTGTTTGGAGTGATTTTTAGATGCGTTAACAGGTGCTTTTATGTAGCATTAAAGGGAATGAATCTATTAAGCTAATAGACGTTAAGTCAGCTTGTGAGGGTGCTTGACGTTAAAAAGCGAAAGAGTATTCGTTTTTAACATATAATTATAACGTCAGAACAAGAAATATAACTGACAAAAAATAGAGGAGGATTAATGGTTAAAGGCATTTATGTTTTGAGTCTAATGTTGATGAGCACCTTGGCATGGGGTCACGGTGGTGTATCAAATGAGGGGAACGAGTGTAAGCTGACGGTGGGCCCGTACTTGATGAATTTTTCAGGCTACCAACCACTGGATGATGTGTCTGAACAATTTTGTGATGATATGCCAAGCATTGGTAAATCAATTATCGTTCTAGATTTCGTTGACAATAAATTACGTGATATGGACGTAAATTTTAGAGTGCTTAAATCTGATGTTGCAGCACTAGGCAATGAGAAGGATGGCATAGTGAACGAGGCAGAACTGGCGCAGACCCCGTTTTTGAAATTCCTGCTAAGCATTACCCATCTGGAACAATGACAATAACACAGGATTTTAAGGAAAAAGGCCACTTTGTGGGTTATGTCATTGTAGAGGGGGAGAACGAAAAGTTTATATCCCGATTCCCTTTTTCAGTGGGTTATCCTGCTTGAATCATGCCTTCAAGCTTGCAAATTCTTCTGATTTTATTTCTTCTTATTATTATGGCTGTCATTTGGTTTGTGCGTAATTCTTCGGTTGCTCATAATAAAAATACTGATTAATAATAAGAAAATAAATCAAGATGAAAAAATTCTCCGTTGTTGGCTTGCTTATAAGTGCGGTAACTCTCAGTGTGATTGCACTTTTTCTTTATGACCCTTACTTATTGTATTCGAGGTTTTTTGACTATACCGGTATGCCTGCTTATCAGGCACCGCCAAACGCTAAACCTAAACCAGATATGGGAGAGATTACGGTATGTGCTGAGCAGTACCCTGAGTGGCGCAAAGCATACACGATTGGCGGTATAGATATTCAAGCGTCAGATGCATGTAACCCTGATAATCCCTATGAAGTAGCGGCTTTTGTAAGAGGGACAAATAACGTCATTATGCCTGTACTCATGCGTACACAATTATCTGACGACGCAGTGATTAAAAAAGATGATTTGGATGGGGATGGTGATCCAGACAACATACCATTAGAGTAGAAGTGGCTGAATTAAATGGCCGATCCCCTGATGAGGCAGAATTTGTACCGACTTATGAAATTGCACCGGGTATCAAACCGGGTGCCTGGGTATTTGCGCCAAAAAGTCGCGGCATGGCGACAGTGAACAGAGAAGACTTAACGGCCAATCGACTGCTTCGTTTGCCTTCAGCACCCATTCGGGTTGAACAGGGTGACAACATTACCCTTATTTTAGAGAACACGCACTATTTCCCACATACCATCCATTTACATGGGGTTGATCACGCATTTTCAAATAACGACGGCGTCCCTCAAACCAGTGAAAGGATGACCATGCCGGGTGAGCAGCATGTGTATCAACTGAAACCCCGTCACGCGGGGACGATGATGTATCACTGTCATGTCCAAGTTCAGGCGCATATGATGATGGGGTTACAGGGACTGTTTATTGTCGAAGAAAATAAACCGAATAACTGGGTGCAAACCTTTAATGTTGGTGCGGGTAAAGTGCGTGCTCCATCAAAAGGTGTCCTTGAAGACTATGTTCAAGAATACGACATGCACTATCAAGGGATTGATACCTCGTTAAATAATCTGATTCAAACGTCGAACGATCCTCGACAGCTGGCTAAAAAAATGCACCGAATTTACGATATAACAGATGGCTCGGACGATTACTTCATGCTAAATGGAAGGTCGTTTCCATACACCTTACGAGAATCATTAATCACAGTCGAACCCAACCAACATACTAAATTGCGTTTATTGAATGGGACGCCAGACGTAATCGCTTTTCATCCTCATGGCCATAAACCAACGGTTACTGCCTACGATGGGGTGGAGGTGAACCCTGCGAATCGAATTCAACGAGATGTGTTCACCCTTTCATCTGCACAGCGAATTGATTTGGATTTATACACTAAAGATGACGGTTTAAATAGCTATGGCGAAGGGGTTTGGTTGGTTCATGATCATGCTGAACGCGCCATAACGACCAATGGGATAAACCCTGGTGGTAACGTGTCTCAAATCGTTTATCGGAAATATTTAAATAAGAATGCAATGGCCAAGGTGGAAGGGGTGAGCCTTATGCCGTATTTTACACCGGAATATTATCAAGGTGAGGTACCATCCTGGACTGAATCGGACCCCTACGGTTATTGGGCTGATGTGGCGGGTAGGGATGTCAGTACGCTTAAAGATGTATTGCTAATCATCGTATTGGGCATGTTATTTGGCGTTGTTTTATTATTACTTAAAGCTTTATATGCCTGTTTGCAGGGCCTTATCAATAAAATGACAGGTGAGCAATCGTGAGTGCGGTTAGTCGAAGGGTTATTCTTATAGGGCTGTTGCTTGGTTTTGTCATACCGTCGTCATATGCCATGCGCATGGGCGAGTGGGGCATGGTGATGAATGAGAACAAAGAAAAGCTTCCCCAAGGCTGTATAAACATAGCGGGTGAAGAAAGGATCATTATTAAAGCGGGTCGAGAATATGCCAAAAAATTTCCGGGCACTATTTTTGGCTATAGCCAACATGAATTTAGTTTTCCAAAATGTACGCGAGTTCACGTAACCTTTATCAATGAGGATGATATTCGTCATCAATTTATGATTCATGGGTTACCCGCGTATCTCCATTCGCAGAGTATGTTTCATATTGAACTGTATGGGAGAGGTGAAACGACGGGTGTTTTTATTACCCCGAACACAGAAGAAACCTATTTAGCGCATTGTGATGTTGCACAACATATGGAAAAAGGAATGAAGGCGCAGATTTTAGTGGGTGGAGGCAATGGAAATTTGCCCTCTGTTCCAGGTATTTCAGGGCAGCTTATTAAAGATTATTATGCGCTTGATGCCAGTATACAAAACCTCGCACTCATTGCTATTTTGTTTTTAATTGGCTTTGCAGCAAGTATCTTCTTTTTTATTTGGAATAAGAAATAATGAATCGCAGCTGTCAATAATGGAAGAGCTCGTTATTGAATACGGTGCTTTGGGCCTTTTTATTAGTGCATTTATATCCTCTACACTAGCCCCAGGTGGTTCTGAGGCGGTACTCACCTATTTAATTATAGAGGGGGAAGACCCGACGATTTATTTGGTGATGTTGGCTACTCTGGGCAATACGTTGGGGGCAATAACCACTTTTTATATTGGGTATTTTGCATCTACAAAATACCCGCCACGGAACATAGACCCAATGCATTTTGATAAGGCCAATGGGTTGATTCAGCGCTACGGCAGTGTGGCACTTATGTTGAGTTGGTTGCCAGTTATTGGTGATGTGTTGTGCCTTGTTGCCGGCTGGCTGAGAATCAATTTTTTAACGTCCCTATGTTTCATTACACTCGGCAAATTTGCTCGTTATTTCATAATCTCGTTGTTATTGGACTAGTGCTATATGACTAAAAAAACACGATATATCGAAAGAGATGTTGATCATCGAACAAATGTCCGTGAGGATTTAAACAGTGATATTGCGGATTACTATGATCAAAGTTATTGGGACTATCGAACCTCTTGGCTAAATAGCCATAACTTAGCAATTCATTATGGGTATTGGTCTCATAACACGCAATCCCATAGCGATTCTTTAATAGAAATGAATGAAAGGCTGGCAGATCGACTTGACTTGAAGGCAGGAGATCATGTTTTAGATGCGGGCTGTGGCATTGGGGGCAGTTCTATTTGGTTAGCTGAAAATTTTGGTGTCAGGGTCACGGGTATTACCATCTCGCCTACACAAATAGATCAAGCAAGAAAGAATGCAAAAAAACGCGGTGTGGAGCACCTTGTGAATTTTAGTTTGCAAGATTACACACAAACATCCTTTGCAGAGGCAACTTTCGATCATATTTGGGGTTTAGAGAGTATCTGTTACGCGCTTAAAAAATCTGATTTTATTAAGGAAGCCTACCGAATTTTAAAAAAAGGGGGTGGTTTTGCAATCGCCGACGGGTTTGCCTGTAAGCGAAATTTAACGGAAAAAGAGTGGCAACCTGTTTTACAGGTTTTAAATGGTTGGGCGATGCCAAACCTGTCTCTTCCAAGCGAGTTTGAAAGTGACATGACAGCAAGCGGGTTCAAGGAGATTGCCTTTGACGATATAACAACAAATACGTTACCGTCTTCAAAAAGGCTTTATTACACTGCATTATTAACGTATCCCATGGAAAAAATAATGAGTACCTTGCGCATGAGATCAGCCGTACAAAGTGGAAATTTTAAGGCGTGTTTTGGACAATATCGCGTTTTGCATGACGGTATTGGATGTTATGGGATGTTTTCAGCTAGAAAATAAAGCGAATAAAACACCGTTTGATTTGCTGAGTGGGTGAATGCGGAGAGCGTTATTTTAGTAACGGTTGTTAAAGAAACGCAGTAGGGCCTGATTTTTATCTGGCCACTTTGCATGTGAGCCAGAATTTTCACAATAATACGTTTTTGAAGATTCTGGACATTTTTTATAAAGCCGGCAACCATTTTCATCAGGCTGATCTAGTGTTTGTTCACATTGGTTGCACTTCGCCCACCAATCGGCAGCTTGTTTACCAAAGCCTTCAAAATGTTTGTCCTCTTTGTTGTGAAAAACCATCACCGGTAAAGGGGCAGGGCATGCATATTCTTTTAAGCTTTTTTCATCCATACCGGCGGCACTAGGCGCAATAGCAGTTGGTTTAAATTCGAATTCGGGCAGGAAAGTCAGCGCGTTTGAAATCGTTCCGCCATCAGAATGTCCGGTGTAAAAGATGCGTGAGGGGTCGATACACCATTTTTCCTGAATATCTAGAGGAATGGACGATAATTGTTCAATGGCTTTCAATGAGAGGCGAATATTATGTGCGTAAGCAATGATGAAACCGGCTTCAGTTGCCTCCTTTGTCAGGTGGACAAGGCGCTCAGATCTGCTGGCATGGGTGCCAGCAGGAGCAAACACAATAATCAAAGGGTGGGCTATGGTGGGCCGATAATTTGAGGGTGTGCGTAAATTGTAACCAGCCCCCGAGACTGTTTTGTTATCATCAATGATGCCAGAAAAGGGGGCGGGTAATGCCTTGGAGCAACTTGCTTTTATTGACTCAGGATATGAGAAAGCAGCTGGTTTTAATAAAAGCGGATCAACAGCCGGTTTGGCGTTGAGAAAAAACACAGCAATGGCAACAAAAGCGAGAGCAAAGATCGTGATAAGAGCTAAGCGCATCTAAAAAACCAATATCATGTTTCAAATCGAGCTATCACGCCTCTAACTTTAGCGTTAATTGATAATTTGGTTTAATTCTCCTGATTCATAACGAAGCACCATGTCTTCAAGGTTAATGGGTTTAATTCGGTCAGCCTGACCGGATGTGCCAAAAGCGTTCATACGTGCTTCACAAATGCTTTGCATCGCATCAGTTGAAACGGCTAGAAATTTTCTAGGATCAAAGTTTTTAGGGCTTTCTGCTAAATGACGGCGGATAGAGCCGGTGCTCGCCAGTCGTAAATCTGTATCGATGTTCACTTTTCGTACGCCATATTTAATGCCTTGCTGAATTTCTTCAACGGGGACACCGTACGTTTGGCCAAGGTCCCCACCATAATCATTAACAATTTTTAACCAATCCTGGGGGACTGAGGACGAACCATGCATCACAAGGTGCGTGTTTGGCAATCGGGCATGAATTTCTTTAATACGTTCTATGGCCAAGGTATCACCTGTAGGCGGCTTGGTGAATTTATAGGCACCATGGCTGGTTCCAATGGCGATAGCCAGCGCATCAACGCCGGTTTTTTTAACAAAATCTGCTGCTTCTTCAGGGTCGGTTAGCATTTGCTCATGTGTCAATACGCCAGCCGCGCCGACACCATCTTCTTCACCGGCTTCCCCAGTTTCCAATGACCCTAGACAACCGAGTTCACCTTCCACTGAGACACCACACGCATGTGACATTTCAACAGTTTTTTTCGTTACCTCGACATTGTATTCATAACGGCTGGGTGTTTTTCCGTCCGCTTCTAATGAGCCGTCCATCATCACGGAAGTAAAGCCTAACTGAATAGAGCGCTGGCAAATAGCAGGGGTCGTACCGTGATCTTGGTGAAAGACAACGGGAATATGGGGGTATTGCTCAACCGCCGCCAGAATTAAATGTTTTAAAAAAGAGGAGCCAGCGTATTTTCTCGCTCCGGCAGAGCCTTGAATAATAACCGGGCTATTCGTTACATCTGCCGCTTGCATAACAGCGTGAACCTGTTCCATATTGTTTGCATTAAAGGCGGGTACGCCGTAGTCATTTTCTGCTGCGTGGTCAAGCAGTTGACGTAGAGAAATTAAAGCCATTTGAAATCCCCTTCAAAAATTTAAATTATTTGATGGCGAATGAATATCACTCACCTTAAGGGGTTAGTTTAACTATTAAAAATCTTAATGACTATTTTAAATAATATTTTAGACATAAAAAAACCACGACCAGGGATCGTGGTTAAAAATGATAAGAGAGGTTTTCTATTTGCTCGATAAGGCAGCAGTGCTTTCCTTCACAATGGTTAAAACTTGTTCGTTATAAGCTTTTGTATCCTCGAACAGGGCTTTGCTGTCGGCAACTATTTTTTCAAGGCCCGATTGTGCAAGCTCAATTTGTTCTTTCGCGAAAGCATTCAGCTCGTTTGCGTCTTTGATGTTAGCGGCTGCTTTAAGGCGGGCTTCAGTGAGTTCAGTGTAATTTTTGGCAGCTTCTTGTTGAGCCGCGGCCATTTTTTCAAATTGGGTTTTGTTTAACTCAATTAATTTCGTGATGGGTTCGGCAAATGCGTTAAAGTTGTTCATGTTATCTCCCGCAAGAAGTTTATTGGCGTGTTAGCAGTATAAAGCAAAAAATATTGCGGCGCAACATATAGCGTATGATGGAATTTTTTCAAAAGCAGTGAATAAGGTGCCTGCTCAGCAGGAAGACATTATTTTATCTTTTGAGTCTCTTTCTCTATTTCTTTTTTTAGTTGCGCCGTACTTTCTTGAAACAATTGGATGACTTCGGCGTTATAACCCGTCATGGCTTCAAACATTGAGCGACTATTACTGACCATTTTTTCGTAGCTGCTTTGAGCTAAGGCCATCTGGTCGGTGACAAAACTGGCTAAGGCGACGGGATCTTTGATTTCAGAGGCTGTTTGCATTCGTTGTTTAACGAGAGCTCTGTAATCTTCAGCTGCTTTTTTTTGAGCCTTCATCAGTGTGTCAAAATGTTGGGTGTTTAATTCAACCAGTTTTGAAATGGGTTGTGTAAACCCTTTGATGTCTTTAACCATGATTCTCTCCTATGAATTTTAAGAAGGGTTAAAAATATTATAAATGCTTTTCTGTATTGCTAAAGCGGCTTTTCTCGGGTCTTCGGCATCTCGTATAGGCCGCCCTACGACAATATGGTCAGCACCGTTATAAAAGGCTTGTTCCACACTAACGACGCGTTTTTGATCATCTTCAGGGCGATTGTCCACCGGGCGAATGCCGGGTGAGACGATTAAAAAGTTCGTGCCTAAGGAGTCTCGTAGCTCAGGCGCTTCTAATCCAGATGAGATAACGCCATCACACCCCAGTTTAATAGCTCGTTTAGCGCGTGAAGCGACGAGTTTTTCAACATCACAATCAAACCCTAAGTCGTCTAAATCACCTCGATCAAGGCTGGTCAATACAGTCACAGCAAGTACTTTGAGGGCGCCTTTTTGCTCTGCGGCAGCTTGCATAATGGCGTTATTTCCGTGGATGGTGACGAAATCAACTTTTTTATTATTTAACTGTTTAACGGCGCGCCCAACCGTGGCGGGTACATCAAAAAACTTTAAATCAACAAAAATTCGCTTGTTTTGTTCATTAAGCCAGTCTATCAATTCAAAATAATCACCCGACATGAATAATTCGAGTCCTATTTTGTAAAAAGTAACGCTGTCACCCAGTAAGGAGACTAAGGCTTTGGCGCTTGGAATGTCGGGAACATCCAAGGCGACAATGAGTCGTTCGTTTACTGGGATGGGTTTATTTGAAAGCCATGACATGACGCGTCACTCCATAATGTTGAATGAATGCCCATTATAACGCTGTGTTAGGAGCTTGCCGATCGAAATTTTGAGCAAATGATAATAAAGAAATTTATAAAATTTGAGCTATTCTTATAGAAAGGATGGTGAGTTAGAAGCTGGCTGTTCTAAACATCGGTTTTGAGGGTGTTTAAAAGGAAGTAAATAAGTTTTCGGTGGATTAATGGATAAAAAAAAGCAGCCAATTAAGTTAGTTCGACAATTTAATATCGCTTTGACGATAGGTTTTTCGTTTTTGTCGATTTTATCTTCAACAATACTGAGCTACGAGACATATAAGCGTGAAAAAAAGACTTATATAGAACAAAGCCAGGCTATTTCAGATGCTGTCATTGATCACCTATCTATTCCCTTCTCAGGGAGTCTTGAAGAGTTATTGAGTTTTTCTACCCGGTCTTATTTTGAATTTAAAGGTGCGCAAGACATAGTGGTCTTTGATGCTGATTTTAAAGAATTATTTGCCATTAAGAAAGATAAAGACTATGAACTCATTAACGGGTGGCAGGACATTGATTCTTCAACGGCCAAGCTAGAACGAGAAACCGGAGAGGCACTTTATTTTACGGCTCAATTTCGCAAAAGTGGTGATGCTGATCCAGCATATTTAATGCTTATTTTTGATAAAGTTTGGTTGGTTGAATCGGCACAAAAAGCTTTTTTTATTAGCTTGGGCATCATTGCATTTATTTCATTATTGCTGTTATTAGTTTTTAGCTTGTTGATGAAATACCGTGCTAAATCCTTGGAAAATTTTTCATCGATTATGATCCAGGCGGCTTCTGGAGAAACAAGCCTTAGGGCAGGTAATGAGAGTGTTGCTGAATTAGCTGAAATGTCAGAAGCCTTTAATCAAATGATGGCCATGATCGAAGAGCGCAGTGGTGATTTGGAGCAATCGAGAGATCAAGCCGTGCAACTGGCAAAAGTGAAGTCTGATTTTGCGGCAAATGTCAGCCATGAAATTAGAACTCCACTCAACGGTATTTTGGGCATGGTGAATTTGCTCAAAGAAATGGGGCTTCCTCAGCATCAGCATGAATACCTTGAGGTGGCGAGCAAGTCGGGTGACTCGTTGTTGCAAATGATTAATGATGTATTGGATTATAGTAAAATTGAATCGGGGAAGTTTGAGCTGGAATTACAAGATATAGACCTGAGGCTCTTGTTAGAACAACTGGCTTTATTGTATGCAGAAAAAACTCAGGCGAAGGATTTAGAACTTTGCCTCGATCTGCCAACAGATGATGTGATGTTTGTTCGGGGAGATGCCACGAGAATTCGTCAGGTTATTAGTAATTTGTTAAATAATGCGATTAAGTTCACGACTCAGGGTCATATTACATTATCGGCAAGCGTTCTTTCCTCATCACGAGGCAGGTCGATGATTGAAATCGCAGTCAGTGACACCGGGGTAGGTATTCCTGAAGAAGCGCTAGAAAGAATTTTCACACCGTTTGGTCAAGTCAGTGCGGAAACTACGAATCAGCATGGTGGAACGGGGCTTGGATTGACCATCGTTCGCCAGATGACAGAGCTAATGGATGGCTCTGTGAAAGTACAAAGCACCTTGGGAGAAGGTTCCTGTTTTAAAGTACTCTTGCCGATGAAAATACACCATATTGCTTTCAATGAACCGGCCGAAGAAGTGGCGTTATTAAAAGGCACAAGAGTCTTGCTGGTTGAGCCATTTGAAGAAGCGCAAAATTACCTCAGTGGAATGTTTAAAGTGTGGGGAGTTGAATGCCAAACAGTGACCAGCTTAGATGAAGCTAACTATATACTAAATGATGAATTAGAGTCCAGTAACCGGCTGGATATCTGTTTGTTTAATGTGGATTATTGCTCAGGCGATATGAGCGCGTTTTTAGCGAATTTTAAACCGCACGAAATGTTTGCCGATGTTAAGTTGATTCCGATGATTCGATTTGGAAGCAAAATCAGTTCGGTGGATGATTCGCAATTTCTTTTTGCAGGTTCAGTTGATCGACCCGTTCGATATGCGAAACTAAGAGCGACATTGCTTGATGTAATTTCTGGGCATAAGGATTTTACCCAAAAAATCATTCAGCCAGCCATCAAAAATTCAGATCTTTTGCAAGGGTTAAATGTTCTTATTGTTGACGATAATGCAACAAATCAGTTAGTTGCAACAGAAATGCTAAATGGTATCGGCGTTGTTTCTGACGTTGCTAATAATGGTCAAGAAGCTTTAAACGCATTTAAAGGGGCAACTTATGACCTCGTATTGATGGATTGCAATATGCCTGTTATGGATGGGTATGAGGCCACGAAGGCAATTCGCTCATTAGGTGATGAGGTTAAACAACCCATTATCATCGCTTTGACGGCAAAAGATCAACAAGGGGATTTTGATCATTGTATCGACTGCGGCATGAATGATTATTTATTGAAGCCCTTTGATTTGCCAACATTTTTGATGAAGCTTGAAAAACAACTGGGTTTCCCCTTGGCAGACATCACTCCGTCGGCCGTAGAATTGGAAGTATCGGCTAATCAAATTCTTGTTGATTCTGTTTTTCAAGAGTTAGTAGACAATACGGGTAGTGGTATTCAACAAATTGTTAAATCTTATTTATTAGATACGCCTGTTTATTTAATGACGCTGATAGCGGCCATGGAAGCTGGCGACACGACAAAATGTTTAGATCTAGCGCATAAATTAAAAGGAAGTTCACGTAATTTAGGGGCTGAAAATTTTGTATCGCTCTGTATGGAAATTGAAGAAATCTGGTCTAAAAAAACGGTGGAGGATTTCTTAATTGCTCCGTTAGCGGAGCGATTGGAATCTGAATTTTCATTAGTTGAAGCAGCACTGAATAGCAAATTAGCGACTTTAAAATTAACATCCGACGGTCAAACAAAACGCACCAAAGAAGTTGTGTTAATTGTGGATGATGATCAAAGTACGCGAATGACCGTGGCAAATGTTCTTGAGCGGGAAGGTTACCAGGTTGAATTAGGTGCTAATGGTCGAGACGCGGTCAGGTTGTTTGAAGTATTAAGGCCAAACGTCATTATTATGGATGCGATGATGCCGATTAAGGACGGTTTCGAAGCCTGTAGAGAGATTAAAAAGCTTCCCGGTGGTGAGGAAGTACCTGTACTGATTACAACAGCATTGGAAAGTGAAAAATCGGTGGACTTGGCGTTCGAGAGCGGCGCCGCTGATTTTGTTCCTAAGCCAATCAATTTATCTGTGTTAAGGCAACGGGTAAAAAGATTGTTGGCTAAACAGTCTGCAGACCAGCACGTACACAGGTTGGCCTATAAAGATGCAGTAACCGGGTTGCCGAATAGAACAGCTTTCGTAGAGCAATTTCAACAAGAGCTGGATCATGCAAAAAGAAAAGATTCACGAGTGGCTCTCTTTTTCATTGATCTTGATCGATTTAAAGACATTAATGACAGTATGGGACACGAAGCCGGTGATATCCTGCTAAAGGCGTTGTCTGGGCGATTAAAGAACTGCATTCGATCGGGCGATATGTTGGCGCGCATAGGTGGGGATGAGTTCGTTGTCGTGTTAAGTGATATGAAAGACGACTCAACACCGGACCAAGTCGCAAAATCTATGTTGGGCGCATTAGAAGAGCCGTTTAGCTTAGCAGGAAATGAGGTCTTTGCTGGCGTGAGTATAGGTATTGCCCTGTATCCAGAGGATGGATTGTCAAAAGAAACGTTGTTAAAAAATGCTGATACGGCCATGTATAGAGCCAAGGCAGCAGGAAGAAATACCTATCGTGCCTACACGCAAGAAATGAGCGAGATAGTTGAACAAAGAATGCGCGTAGAAAATGAGTTAAGAAAGGTATTGGAGGAGAATGAGTTATCGTTGTATTTCCAACCTAAGCAAGACACAGCCAGCGGTGAAATTATTGGTTCTGAAGCCTTGGTGAGATGGGAACATCATTTGAGGGGCACAGTATCGCCAACAGAGTTTATCCCCATCGCCGAAGAAATGGGGCTTATCAAAGAAATTGGTTTATGGGTGTTAGATACGGCCTGCGCAACGGCCAAAAAGTGGCAAGTAGAAGATAATTATTATGGAACAGTTGCGGTGAATGTATCTGCCGTGCAAATGGCAGAAGAGAATTTTGTAACGTTAGTCGGTACCTGCTTAGATAAGTATGAATTGGCGCCGAAATACCTGGAGTTAGAAGTGACAGAGACGATGGTGTTAAACGATATTGATATTATGCTTGAAAAGCTTAATGAACTTGCGACAATGGGCATCAAGATTTCTATTGATGATTTTGGTACGGGGTATTCATCATTTAGTTATATCAAACAATTGCCGGCAAGCACTTTGAAACTGGACATGGAATTTATTAAAGATATCCCCGCGAAAAAAGAGGACATGGCGGTGGTTGATGGGATGATTGTGCTAGCTCATAACCTGGGCATGAAAGTTGTAGCAGAAGGTGTTGAAACAAAAGAACAATACGATTTTTTAACGGAGCGTCATTGTGATTTTGTTCAAGGGTATTTCATTAATAAGCCGTTGCCTGAACCGGTCTTTATTGCAAAATATGCGCCTTAGCAAAATAAGCTGATAATCTAAATAAATACGATTAACTGATCGTAAAGGATGGCAGCTCTCCAATGGGTCAGTTATCCTAACGGTTTATTTTCTATCGAGCGTCCCGTGCATATTATTTATCTCCATGGATTTTGCAGTTCAATGGCTTCATTTAAAGCGCAATTAGTCAAAAACTATATTGAGCAAACAGAAGGTTTCACGCTGTTTTTAAGCGATTTGCCGCCCTCCCCGGCCGAAGCAATGTCATTGATTGAGTCGCATATTAACTCTTTAGGTCATCAGCACTGGGCAGTTATCGGTAGTTCACTGGGCGGGTTTTATGCAACTTATTTAAGCGAAAAATATGGCAGAAAAGGGGTTCTTATTAATCCAGCAGTTAATGCTCCGCGGTTACTTGAGAAGCTGTTGGGTAAAAACAAAAACTACCATACTGGGGAGGTTTTTGATTTTACAGAACAGCACTTAAAAGAATTGAAGGCCCTGTATGTGCCTGTTTTAAAACAACCGCAAAACCTCTTGTTATTGACTCAAACGGGCGATGAGGTATTGGATTATCAACAGGGTGTGGATTATTATCAAGGGAGCGAGCAGGTTGTCATCGAGGGTGGCGATCATGGGTTTTCCGATTACGAGAATTACTTGGATACAACGTTCGATTTCTTATCTTAAGTAAAGAAACATTGATCAAAAAAACAGTCCCATTCTTGCATATGGGGCTCAGCGAATTTAATTAGGATATAAAAATGATTGAAGGCCATTTAAAAAAAATGCTCAGCAAATTGGCAGATCCCGTTGAATATGAACTGCCTGTTGGTGATCAGTGTGTGCCGCTAAACCCGCTTTTGGGTAAAACAATTAAATTGAAATACGAAGGCGAAATAAATTGTTCCAGCTGCGGAAAACGCACGAAGAAAAGTTACAGTCAGGGTTTTTGCTACGTTTGTATGACTCAATTAGCTCAATGTGATTTATGTATCATGAAGCCCGAAACCTGCCATTATCACTTAGGTACCTGCAGGGAACCGGAGTGGGGGGAGCGTTTTTGTTTTCAAGATCATATTGTGTATCTGGCTAATTCTTCCGGGTTAAAGGTAGGCATTACTCGCCATACACAAATTCCCACGCGCTGGATTGATCAAGGAGCAACACAAGCGCTGCCCCTTTTTAAAGTTAAAACCCGCTTGCAATCGGGGCAAATTGAAATGGCACTCAAACAGCACGTGTCGGATAAAACAGATTGGCGAAAAATGTTGAAAGGGCAAGCGGATATAAAAAATCTTCATGAGGAAAGAGAACGGTTAATGAAAGCGGCTGAGAGCGAAATTAATGCGGTAAAAGCGGCCAATAAAGCAGGTGATATTGACATCATCAACGAGATGGATCAAATAGATATCAAATACCCCGTTCTTGAGTACCCAAAGAAAGTCACGTCGTTTAATTTTGATAAAACCCCGGAAGTTGAAGGTCGGTTAATGGGGATAAAAGGGCAATACCTTATTCTAGATAGCGGCGTACTGAATATACGGAAGTTTACCAGCTATAAGGTTCAATTCGATGCCTGACATAATGAACAAACCACGTGTTGTTATTTTCTCGCAGGGTGATGAGGTGATAACAGGCGCGTTGGTCGATACTAACGCTGCTTACTTAGCTGAACAATGTCGTTTACTAGGGTTTGATATTGTACGTCATGTAACCGTAGCGGATGACATGGCCGAATTAATTCAGGTATTGAAAGAGGTTGATGCAATGGCTGATATTTGCCTGTGTACGGGGGGGCTGGGGCCAACACAAGATGATTTAACCACAGAAGCTTTTTCGGAAGCCTTCCAAAAAACACTTGAAATGGACCTTGAAGCGCTCGAGATGATGCGTGAATTTTTTGCTAAATTAAAAGCGCCCATGGCTGATGTGAATAAGAAACAAGCTTTGTTGCCAACGGGATCGGTACGTATAGATAATCGCTGGGGAACAGCGCCCGGGTTTACAGCAGTCGGTCAACAGTGCCGCTTTTACTTTATGCCCGGTGTGCCGTTCGAGATGCAACAGATGATGGAGACTTTTGTATTAGCTGATTTACAACGCCAATTTAATGTCGACCAGCCCCAATTAATTACCTTTCGTAGCATGGGGATGGGGGAATCAAGCATACAACAAGCCGTGGATGAATTAGATATCGCGAGTGATATACGGATCAGCTTTCGAGCCGGCATGCCTGAAAATGAACTGAAGCTGCTTTTTCCCAAGCACTACAGCCATCAACACATTCAAGCCTATATTGATGACATTAAGGGTGCCTTGCTCGGCAGTGTTTTTGCGGTAGATGGCTTTGGCCAATCGGTGAAAAGTTTACCTGATTGTGTCGATCAATTAATGGCCAAAAATAACCTGACACTGGCCCTTATCGAAAGTTTGTCGCAGGGCGATATTGCTCGGCAATGTCACCCTGCATGGTTGCGACAAGCGGAAGTTTATCCAAACGTCGACGATCTGATGGTGAAATTTGGTGCAGAAGGTAAAGAGGTGGGAGAAGGCTTAGCCGTGGATCTGGTAAAAGCGCATCAAGCCCAGCACGCTACAAATTGCAGCCTGATACAATTGTATGAAAGAAAAACAGACAGTACCGTTGCAGTCTATACAGCCGTTGCAAATCATCACAGCGAGTTATCTAGTACCAAAGAAGTATGGGGAAGGCCGTTACGACAGCAAACAGTCGCTTCTGCGCTGGCGCTTAATTTACTTAGACAATTGATACAAGATTTATAACAATGCCCTTACTTAAGTTTGATGATGTTAGCGTAGCGTTTGGTCTAAACCCCGTGCTGGATAAAGCCAATTTGCAAATTGATGAACAAGAGCGAGTGGGTTTAATTGGCCGTAATGGAGAAGGAAAATCAACCCTGCTAAAGGTATTATCTGGCGACGTTCTGCCGGATGCTGGTCAAGTGTGGCGTCAGGCAGGCGTAGTGATTGCAACACTTGAGCAATCACCTTTATTACCCGAAGCGTCTAACGTTTATGAGGCTGTCGCCGATAGTTTAGGAGAGGTCGGGCATTTAATTGCTCGTTATCACGACATGTTGAATGATCCAGACGTGGATTTAGATGCCTTGGGGGCCTTGCAACATCAATTAGAAAGCCTGGATGGCTGGACGATACAGCAACGTGTTGATGCAGTGCTCAGTCGTTTAAACCTACCCGCAGATAAAAAAATAAATGACTTGTCAGGGGGGTGGAAACGACGAGTAGGGCTAGCGCGCGCGTTAGTGGTTAATCCGGATGTATTGCTGCTGGATGAGCCAACAAATCATTTGGATATGGAAACAATAGTTTGGCTGGAAAAACAATTAGCCAGCTACCGCGGAGCAGTCGTTTGTATTACGCATGATCGTGTTTTTTTGCAAAATATAGCCAAGCGAATTATAGAAATAGATAGAGGGCAGCTAAGCAGTTGGTCATGTAGCTATGCGCAATATCTCGAACGAAAAGCGGCCGCGTTGGAATCTGAGGCAAAAACCAACGCGGAATTTGATAAAAAATTAGCCCGAGAAGAAGTGTGGATTCGGCAAGGCATTAAGGCGAGACGCACGCGAAATGAAGGCCGCGTTAGGGCCTTGCAACAATTAAGGCGGGAAAGAGCAGCGCGCAGAAATTTAGCTGGGCCCGCCAAGCTTGAAGTCGAAACTGGCGAGAAATCGGGTAAATTGGTGATTGAAGCTGAAAATATTTGCATTGCCTACGATGGACGTAAAATGGTTCATGATTTTTCTTGCCGGTTAATGCGTGGTGATCGTATCGGGTTAGTGGGTCCCAACGGAATTGGAAAAAGCACCTTGATTAAAGCGTTGTTAAAAGAAGTGGCTTTAGATTCAGGTTCGGTCAAACATGGCACTAAATTAAAAGTGGCCTATTTTGATCAGCATCGAGACGTATTGGATTTAGAAAAAACAGTTATAGACCTGGTGTCTGATGGCCGAGACACCATCACCATCAATGGACGTGATCGACATATTATCAGCTACCTTGGGGATTTCTTGTTTGCACCGGAAAGGGCGCGTTCGCCTGCGAAGGTTTTATCCGGCGGTGAGCGAAACCGAATCTTACTGGCTAAGTTATTCAGTCAGCCCGCCAATTTTATTGTGATGGATGAGCCAACGAATGATTTGGATGTTGAAACATTAGAGTTGCTCGAAGAATTATTGGTCGAGTATAAGGGAACATTGATTCTGGTAAGTCATGATCGCAAGTTTCTAGAAAATGTCGTCACTAACTTTTGGTGTTTTGAAGGAAAGGGCGTCATCACCGATTATGTGGGTGATATGCCGGATTGGACAAAAATTATTAAGGAGAATAGTCCAGCCGATGACCCCATAAAAAAGAATAAAGAAAATAAATTACCGCAAAAAAAACAGAAAAAGCCTCAGTTAAGCTTTAAATTAAAAAAAGAGCTGGAAGAGTTACCACAAGAAATAGAAGCGCTTGAGGCGACATTAACAGATCTGCAACACTTAACCAGTACTGCAGACTTCCATACAGGTGACCGAGAACAGATAAAAAGAAAGCTGGATGAACTTGCTGTAATAGATCAGCAGTTACAAGAAAAATATAACCGTTGGGATGAGTTGGAATCGCAATTGTAATAAATGCATAAAACAGAGATGCATTTACTGATATAATTCAGCGCCTTAAAAGTAGGCACATTACTTTTTGGATATGTCTTGGAGAGATGTCAGAGTGGCCGAATGAGCACGCTTGGAAAGCGTGTGTACCGAAAGGTACCGAGGGTTCGAATCCCTCTCTCTCCGCCATTAAATAAAAAAACCGGTTCTCTGTAGCCGGTTTTTTTTATGCCTGATGCCCATGGTTACAAGCCTCCCAGCCCATACAAGCGCACTAGGTTATTCTCATTCAATCCCGACATTTACCCTCACTGGCTCTCTCCACGGCCAATATTCTCTGTAACTGCTCATTCGAAACGTACCCATCAAGTGCTGTTGCTACGCTTACTTAATCTTAATATATCAATAGGTTAAAGTCAGATGTATGTGTGCTTCATAATGGCCATATTCACTAAAGACTTAAAAACCAATCTGGTTGAACGGTTACTTTTTCAACCAGTTCGGTATTTATCCCCAATGCCAGTTCTTTCAGTTTGTCGGCAAGTTGGTCTCCATCGACAAGGTCAATTGGTGCAGCACCATCGCGGTTCGCTTCTTCAATGGCAGCTTTTGTAAAACTACCTGTTGTAATAAACATACCTCGATCAGCACGACCAACAGTTGCACCACGGAAGTCACGTATTTCAGGTGCGCCGACAGAGCCTTTATATTTTTTGCATTGAAAAGCAATATGGAAACTCATTAGTCCATTGAGTCTAGCGATTCCTTTTCCATCGATTCCACCATCACCAGTTCTCCCAGTTACCTCAACATGAATGAAGCCTGATTCACGTAACAAACGTTGAGTAAGACGTTCAAATGCATCAGGGCTCATTTCTTCGATCAGTATGTGGTGAAGACGCTCGCGCCAGGCCAACATTTCTTCAGGTGACTCTTCTATGGCTGTAGCAGGATCAGATAGATCTTGAGCTCCTGCGCGAGGTGTCCGATCAATTGAACGAACGTAAGAAACAATTTCACGACTATCTATTTCGTCCGCTTGTTTGGCTTTATCAGTTAGCGCCCAAACCCCTCGGGAAGAGTTTTCAAGATACCCGGCTTTCTTCAAATAAGTTCTTGCCCATGCCAAACGATAGCCGACTTCTGTTTGACTGCTTTTTTCAGGATTATGAAGGACCGCAAGGGTTTCTTCATCAAAGTTTTCGAGCTCAACAACTTCTTCGTAGATTTCATCAATGCTGCCAGATCCACCGAGGTTAACAAGAGCCTTCATCAATGGAAGCATAAGCTGATCAAACGTGACCATGAGATTCCCCCTTAAAACTGTCTGAAAGCAATCGCAGTAATTGCTCCCTTATTTTTGTTGCTGTTTCGCCAAGGTTAACTGTGCAAAACCGGATTGCATGGCCCTGTACCATTACAGATTCGTCAACCTCTCTATCGACTGACGGGTGAAGTAGCATGCCGCTCGTTGTTAAAGAAGTCGGGTCACTATCGTCTTCCTGACTTCGTAGATAGGTGTACATCTGATAGATATAGCCACTTCGCAACGTTTCCTCGCGGTGCCAGCCTGATGTGGTTACAGCATTAAACTTGGTATCAATGACCAGTCGATCACCGGTGTTTTTGTTGTCAATAATGATGTCAGTTTTCATGCTGGGAAGAATTGAGTCTATGCCAGCTGTCTTCGCTACAATCTGCCAATTAAACTGTTTGCCAGCCAGGACTCGCCATTCTGATTTTTCTAGCGCTACGGCATAGAACCCAGCGATGCCTTTTTCAAACAGCTTTCTAAGCCACTCCTTGTTTTTATCTGGTAGAGCGAGATGATGCTGTCCCGAAAACTCAGTAGGTAGTGCCAAAGAAAATGCCAAGTCTGCAGCAGCTACCATTTTTTGATCTTCAGCATCGTGACGGCCAAAGCGTTCACTTTTTCCGCTATACCCGATGGGTTTCTCCTTGCGCACACCCAGTCGCTCCAGGCTGATTGCCAGTGTTCGACACCGATGTCCAAGATTGTTGTTGACTAGCTGAGGCAGCTTTTCCAACGCAGCACGCACATAACGGTTTCTAGGCGTATCAACGGTCAACTCTTCGAAGCGGCAGCACACCTTGCCTTTATCCATGAGCCTGTGTCGTTCCGTGTAAAGCGTGTCGATTCTTCCTCTAACTCTTCCAATGACCGCAACTTTATGCTGGTATCCATAGCTCAGGTTACGCATTAACCGTCGTTCAACTTGATGGCACAGTATTTCAGCAACCAGATCAGCAATTTCTTCCGGGTTATCTTCAACAGCAATTTTTGCCGTACCGATCTGACGGTATAAATCCGATGCGTACAGCATCAACAGCCACAAATTCCGGACAGGTATTTTCCCGATTAATCGGATAGGTAGTTCCGGTGTTGACTGTATTGCGGCAGAGGTGCTCATTACATACCTTCAGTAAGGGCATCGCGAGCTTTCTGTGCACGATCCAGATCGTCAAACCAATATTCATCCAGTAATGGACCAATCTCTGTTTCCACGACACTCTTGTACCATTTAACGGCATCGTTAATTTTATTGCTGAAAGCCGGGGTGACGTAGCTGTGACCGATTCTGAACTGGGCACCGAGATTCTTGTCGTTTTCGATTTCGTTATTCAGGTTTAATAGCCGTTGCTCGATCTGTTCAAGAACAGCCATATCAATACCGGCTTTTGTGTGTACCCAGTTACGCCACGGTTCACCAAAGGTGGGTTTGAGGTCGATGTAGGCGAATCGACGACGTAAGGCGAGATCAACCAGAGCTAGAGAACGGTCGGCAATATTCATTGTGCCTATTACGTACAAATTGTCCGGTACAAATACCCGCTCGCTATCACTACGGCGGTAGCTCAGTTCCAAGGCCTCATTCGGCGTCCTCTTGTCGGCCTCCATCAACGTCAGCATCTCACCAAATATCTGAGCCGGGTTGCCTCGGTTTATCTCCTCGATGACAACCACATATTTGGTTGTTGCGTCCTTTTTCGCATCATTAATCATTTCGAGAAAGGGACCATCAACAAGGGTGAGCTTTCCGTCGCCGGATGGACGCCAGCCACGCACAAAATCTTCGTAGGTGAGATTCGGGTGGAACTGTACTGCGCGGAGCTTGCTTTCGTTTCTTTGCCCCATCAAAGCATAGGCCAGGCGTTTTGCCAGCCAGGTTTTCCCTGTTCCGGGAGGGCCTTGAAGGATCAAGTTCTTTTTAGTGCGCAGGCGTTCGAGAATATCCGTCAGTGTTTCTTTATCAAGGAAGGCACCATCCTCGATGATGTCATCAACGAGATAAGGCTCAATAGGAGCCGCTGTAACCTCGGATTCTCCCTCATCCTCAGGTATTTCTCCTGCCTGGTCAGGATCCGTGGCATTAGGGTGCGCTGATGTTTCGCCATCCTTGTATAGCCACGCAGCCAATGACAGTTCCGGGAATGAGTGAACAGGGTAAGCCTCTTCCTGAAAACGCAGTTCCAGTTCATCAAGAGCCTTTAAATAATCAAGCGTATTGCATCGGCCTTTGGGACCATTCTTACCGATATCTATCCCCAATTTCTTAGTGATATACAGCTGGGATTGCCCGTCCAGTGTCAGAAAGTTCCAAGGTCGTATCCAGTACAGCGCCATGGTGAGGTTCCAGCCAACACCGTATTGACCGGCAACTTTGTCATATGCAGCACTAAAGTTCGTTCGGGCATCGGAGTC
Organism: Cycloclasticus sp.; assembly: GCA_002700385.1. Taxonomy (GTDB): domain Bacteria; phylum Pseudomonadota; class Gammaproteobacteria; order Methylococcales; family Cycloclasticaceae; genus Cycloclasticus. The sequence continues at coordinate 417,651 of PADC01000006.1, read as the reverse complement.
GTCGCTGTCAGAAAAACTTAATGCCTTGCCGAAGAAATCCCAGAGAGATGCGATGTCGTCTGGATCGCGCTTCTCCTCGAAGCCAAAAAACCATGATTTCTGGTTATTCAGGATGGGAATGCCTTCAAATGAGTCTGGTACAGATTCATCAACGTCAAGAAAGTCAGCCAGCTCCTTGGCAATCGCTTTTCTATTCTCGTCCGTTATTCCACGATTAAAGAGGCCCATCACTGTAAATGGGTCGATGTCATCAAGATGTTTATCTTTTATATAGGAAAGGTCGAAACGGTCAGCCAACTGCGTTACAAAGGTGATCAGGTCGCTGCGATCCTCGCTGTGTGCAATCAGTCCATCAGCGATAGCTGCGTAGAAACGACTCCACAGGAATCTTTTGTCGTCAGTAGTGGTGTCACCGTAACGTTCTTTCCAGTATGGAGCATTACGGAAACGATCAATGTCTTGAATACCTTCGCTGAAGGTGAAGTCGATAAGGGCATCAGTCATCCATTCCCCGGGCAGCACACGCCATACTGTGCTTCGGTTCGTGTAGAAATACCACTCTTTCACTGGGTCTAAACGAGGCTCCCAATCCACGTCGACAAACCGGCCATCACCTTGGTTTTTCGTCACCACGCCAATCGCTTTGATACCCATCACAGAGACGGTCTGCCCCTTGCTGTCGAAAGGTAGGTCACGCTTGCGAGTGTAGGACGATTTGATGGCAATCTTGTCGCCTGGCTGCATGGAGCGTACGACGTCCAGGTATTTGTCCTGGTAGCCGTTTTGCCAGACACCCTCGGTCAGGAAGCGCTCGGTTTGATCCTCGCTACCCTTGCCGTAGGATGCACCAACAAACCAGTAAGACTTCGGTGTAGACGAACTGCCGGCACGCCTTAAGATTTCGTCAAATACTGAATCAAGAATGGGAAGGTCATGTTTCTCAAGCACAGGGCGGAGTCGGACTTTCAATTCAGCCTGTGTACTGCTCTTTTTATGCCAGTCGGTAAACTTTTTTGACTCGTTAACTACCTGACTGATTTCTGAATCAACAATCTTCGCCTTATCGCTGTCGAGAGCAATATCCTTTTTCGCGGCCTGATCCATCAGGAACTGTTCCAGGCTGCTCTGTTTTGATTCATTAATCATAATTGTTCACTTTTATATGCAACAACCATCATGGTTGATTCAGTTAATCAATAAGGTTATTTACTCCAGGAATTCGAGAGTGTTTCCGCCTGTTTAAGAACAAGCTCAACGGCTTCCGCTGCTTTGTCGGGCGGATATTTGTATCGCTGCAATGTACGCCGCACCAGAATCTTCAGCTTAGCTCTCACGCTATCGCGTACTTGCCAGTCTACAGTGGTGGATTTGCGCAGCTTGTCGGTAATCTCAATAGCGATCTTCTTCAGGATCTCATCGCCAAGCTCACGAACCGCGCTTTCATTATTGGCCAGGGCATCATAAAAGGCGATCTCATCGGGGTTGAGTCCCAACTCGGCCTCACGCGCCATCTCCGCCTGAAACTCCTTGGCCATCTGGATCAGCTCTTCAATGACCTGTGCTGTTTCAACGGCGCGGTTGTTATATTTGCGCAGGGTCTCCTTCAACCGCTCGGCGTACTTTTTCTCCTGAACCACATTGTTGTGGGTCTTAGCCTTGATGTCATCCTTGAGTAGTTTTTCCAGCAGCTCAACGGCCAGGTTCTGGTGTGGCATCTGCCGGACATCTTCCAGAAACTCATCGGAGAGCAGGCCGATATTGGGCTTATCCAAGCCACATAGGCTGAACACATCCGCTACACCTTCGGCAATGACGGCGTTGTCCAATATCTGCTTGAGCGCGGAATTCTTCTCTTCCTGGGTACGCTTCTTATCTACCGAGGTAAACTTGGATATGGCCGCCTTCACCGCAGAGTAAAAGGCGATCTCTTTACGCAGGCCCTTGGCCTCATCCAGCGTGCTGCATAGTGAATAGGCCTTGCTGGTGGCCAGTACCAGATCAAGAAATCGCTTCTTGCCATCGTCCAGTCCCAGCACATAGTTGGCGGCAGGCACCAGCAGCTTGTGTGCGTCGGTCTCGAATCCGGAAATATCCAGACCGTCCGATTGCGGTGTCTTGGCAAACATCCCGCGAATGGCATCCAGCTTCTCCAACAAAATGGCGAACGCCTCTTCAGCCCGGAGGGTTGGTTCACCTTTGCCCTTGGAGTCGGTATAGGTCTTGAGTGCCTGTTTCAGCTCATTGGCAATACCGATGTAGTCCACCACCAGTCCACCTGGCTTGTTCTTGAATACCCGATTCACCCGGGCAATGGCCTGCATCAGGTTGTGACCCTTCATCGGCTTGTCGACATACATCGTATGGCAGCAAGGTGCATCAAAACCGGTCAGCCACATATCCCGTACGATCACCAGCTTTAGCGGGTCGTTTTCATCCTTAAAGCGCTTCTCCAGTCGCTTCTTGGTCTTCTTGTTGTAGATGTGGGGTTGTAGTAATGGTTTGTCAGAAGCAGACCCGGTCATCACGATTTTGATTGCGCCTTTTTCCGGGTCGGGGTCGTGCCACTCGGGGCGCAAGGCGACGATCTCATTATATAGCTGGGCGCAGATGTCCCGGCTCATGCCGACGATCATCGCTTTGCCATCCATATTGGCTATCCGTGCTTCGAAATGATCGATTAGATCTGCAGCCACCTGCTGCAAACGAGGTGCCGCACCCACCAGCTTTTCCAATCGGCTCCATTCACCCTTGGTTTTTTCCCGCTGGCCGACGTCCTCTTCATCCTCGACCACCTCATCGACTTGATCGGATAACGCCTCGATTTCCTCGTTGTTTAGCTCCAGCTTGGCCAGGCGGGACTCATAGTAAATGGGTACAGTGGCACCATCGTCCACGGCATCCTGAATATCGTAGATGGAGACATAACCGCCGAATACCGCACGGGTATCCTTGTCCTCCTGCGATATCGGCGTGCCAGTAAAGCCGATAAAAGAGGCAAACGGCAGCGCATCGCGCATGTGCTTGGCATAGCCAAACTTATATTGGCCTTCAGCAGTCAGCACCGCCTTCAGGCCATACTGGCTGCGGTGGGCCTCATCGGAGATCACCACGATATTGTGGCGGTCATTGAGTATCGGGTGGCTGCTCTCTTCATCCCCGTTTTCATCGGTAATCAGCGCAAACTTCTGTACCGTGGTAAAGATAATGCCGCCCGATTCGCGCTCGGCCAGCAGCTGGCGCAGTTCATCGCGGTCATTGGCCTGTACCGGCGTCTGTTTCAATAACTCCACGGCATTGCTGAAGGTGGCAAACAACTGGCCGTCCAGATCATTGCGATCCGTCACCACAATCAAGGTTGGGTTGTTCATCGCCGGTTGCTGTAACAGCTTACCGGCATAGCAGCACATGGAGATGCTTTTGCCGGAGCCCTGGGTATGCCAGACCACACCGGCCTTTTTGCTGCCAGGCACCACCTCATCGGCATAGGTCGCCCGCTTTTCGGCGACCCCTTCAATCTCTTGTGCGGCAATCACCGTTGCCTTGACCGCCTCGCGTACCGCGTGGAACTGATGGTAACCGGCGATCTTTTTGATAATCGCCTCACCGTCTGTTTCAAACAGTACAAAATAGCGGATGTAATCCAGAAACAGTTCCCGGTCAAAGAAACCACGCACCAGTGTTTCCAGCTGCCACTCAAGCAGCGGCTTGTCGTCCTCATTCTTGATGGTCCGCCAGGGCATGAAGCGCTCCTGGTTGGCAGTGAGCGAGCCGACACGAGCGGTATAACCATCACTGACCACCAGCGCCTCATTGAAGATAAACAGGTCGCTGATCTCATCCTTATAGGTCTGCAACTGATTGAAGGCATCCCAGATGTCGGCGTTCTCGTCACTGGGGCTCTTTAGCTCCAATACCGCAAAGGGCAGACCATTGATAAAACAGATCACATCCGGGCGGCGCGGTTGTTTGGTGCCGCTGATGGTGAACTGATTGATGGCGACAAAGCGGTTATTGGTCAGCTGATCAAAATCGACCAGGAAGGCATGGTCGTTGTGCACCTCATCATCCTGCTTGTATTCGACAGGCACGCCTTCCAGTAGCAGGCGATGAAAGGCCCGGTTGTTGGTGACCAGATCCAGGCTTTCAACCTGCGATAGTTTGGAGACCACCTGATCGAAGCATTCATGCGGCAGGTGCGGGTTGATATGGGTAAACGCCACTTCCAGATCGTGCTTGAGCATCACCTGGGCATAGTCATCTCGCTGAGGATCAGTGCCATCCGGTGCAATGTCAGGTCCGTACAGCACATCCCAGCCGCCTTCACGGAACCAGTCCAAGCAGAGGTTTTCGAGTTCTTCTTCGTTCATTCTTTATTCATCCGCCTGTTGAGTGCTTCGTACATGCTCGGTTAACAGGTCGTTGCAGTGCAAAGAAGAGCCTGCGATATCCGGGTACAGGTTGGCATAGTGGATATTCATCCGCTTAAGCGCATTAATGCACCGCAAGCGATCCTGCTCATCTTCCATGGGAATATGAATCTTGAAGATGTACTCCTTCAGCACCTCGGCATCATCGATATTGATTTCGTTCTCACCTAGCGCATTGAGAATTTCCAGTTCCAGGCTGGTTTGGCCACTGGGTGAAAGCGTGAACAAACCATCCTGACTAATCAGCCGGTCATGGTCGCTGCTGAGCGGATTGACGAAAATATCGGTGGTGAGAAACTCGTCTAATTTGCTCTTATTGATATAAAACAACGCCCGGCTGTAGTTCTTCGGGCTTTCATCTTTCGGGTCGGGTTCATTGAAGGCAAAGAACATCGCCACAAAGGGTGAGCGCGACCAGTCGAGCAGCGGTGTCCATAAGCCGTAGTGCTGACCGAGAGACCAGACATCCTCATCGCTAGGCATCTGGGCAACCGGTATTTTGGTACGACCCCGGATGGAATATTTGAAGCTCTCCAGATGCTCCTGTGCCCACTCATCCTCGTAAACTCCCGTACCCGATAGCCTGGCTATGCTGGGGGTGAGCCCCCAATGAGAGTGGCGCTGACCTCTGAACAAGACCTGGTCGGTATGTTCAAACAAGGCATCCTCGTTGATGATCTCCACCAGATGCGACCAGCTCTTGACCCGTGTGGAGGGAATATTGCCATCCACATTGTCGCCATTGATTGCGAACTTTGGCCAGAGCGGGGAATTGAGGTGGTATTTTCTCCGCATACTAAGCCACTTCCGTGTTTGTTATGGGTAGGTCTCCGGAGAGGAGCTTAGGGAGGAGAGAATCGCGAGTCTCTGCTAGTGTGTTTGTTTCCAATCGTTGTTGAGTTTGTTTCTCAAGCAGAGAACCAATTAACTCAGTACCTTTCAATAAAATGTCGTCAGTAGGAATTGCGCACTTGGCACTTGCCAAATGCTCTCTTTTTATATGTCCCATTGTTACTGCTTTGTCGGCAGCAATGCGCTGGAACTCTGCAAGATGATGCTTAGTGAAATGGTGGTAGAACCATTTCGGGTACGTTTCTGATGTGACTTTGAATAAATGCTGGTTAAGCGCTGCTTTCCCTCCACACCAAATATCAACAACTAGAGAACCTGACCAAGAGAAAACAACATCCCCATCGTCGATAATGCACTCGGGCTTAATATCTGGTGATGCTTTCTCTTCAGCATCAGCAAAACCTTTTTTAAGCTGAGCAATTTTGACTACAGGCAAAAACTCATTCTCATTTTTTGGTCTGAATTTTTGAAGAGCCAGACCATTCTGGTAGTGAGCTATCTCGTCTAAAGGTAAGGTATCCCACCCCTCCGGAATTTCCCCCAACTCCGAATCAACCATCACCGATGGAAACAGCGCAGTGGTTTTGGCCAGTTCAGCGTAAGCGTCTGGTTGTTCGGCTTGCAGTTGTTTAAGGGCGGCTTCGTCTTTGGCGGAAATAGCCGACATAGCGGCAAGCTCGGCCTGTTCAGCTGTGCCGCCTGCTTCCAATACCGCCATCTTGGCCTTGACCGGTTCAAAATCCACAAACCAGCTTTTGAAAATGGCCTGGGCGATTTGTTCGAGGGTTTGGTTGGTTTGGTTGTTGAGCTTTATCTTTTCGTTAATCTCAAAAAATATTTTGGCAACATCGTCCTGTACTTTACGCTCTGGTAAAAAGAACTCGAACTGCCCTAATACTTTGGCATTTGCACCTGCTTGAGCAGAACCGCTTTTTGAACCAGCGACATAATCCCACCATCTTTGACCTCGCATTTGGAGCCAGACAAAATATGGATTTGCTAATTCGGGATTAATTCGGAATCTAATCAAATAAGAGGCAAATACGGCTTCTTCAGAGTAAGAGTATAAGTAGTTTTCGCCGGTACTGTTTCCCGTCCTGGCTACGACGACATCACCTGCATTGAGCTTGTTTTTCAAAAGTTTCTTAGCATCAATTTCGCAGTAGGGAACTTCATCCCAATCAACCACACCACCTTGAATATCCGTAATACGTAGAAACTTTGGACCAACCTTCTGAGCATTAGCACTGGCAGTGTATCCGTAAGAAACATCAGTACTTAAGTCCGCAAGTTTTACGTTTGTGTTCTCAAACGTCATAACCGATTCCTGCCAAGTTCTTCTTGATCTCACCTTCCAACCGATCCGACTCTTCAAACTGCGCTTTTAGTTGAGCGGTAAGGCGTGTCATCTTTTCGGCAAATGGCTCACTGTCTTCCTCCTGGTCTGCAGCACCCACATAGCGCCCTGGTGTTAGCACGAAGTCGTGTTTTTTTATGTCATCGAGCGATGCTGAATAACAAAAACCGGGAATGTCTTGATAAGGGGTCAGAGCTCCTTCGTTGGTCTGACCCCGTTCGAGATTCTCTTGCCAGGCATGGAAGGTGTCGGCGATTTTGGCGATGTCTTCCTGGGTGAAGTCACGCAGTACGCGGTCTTTCATATAGCCGAGGTTGCGGGCATCGATGAACAGGGTTTTGCCGCGCCGGTCGCTTTTCTTTTTGTCCAGCATCAGGCCATTGGCTTTGTCCTTGGTCAGGAACCAGATGCAGGCGGGTATTTGGGTGTTGGTGAACAGCTGCCCGGGCAAGGCCACCATGCACTCGACCAGATCGTTCTCAATCAACGCCTTGCGGATTTCCCCCTCGTTATTGGCATTGGAGCTCATCGAGCCGTTGGCAAGTAGCAGCGCCATGGAGCCCTGATCGTTGAGGTGGTGGAGCATGTGCTGTATCCAGCCAAAGTTGGCGTTACCTTGGGGTGGCGTGCCGTACTTCCAGCGCACGTCGCCTTCGAGCTTGGCGTGCCACCAGTCCTTGATGTTGAACGGCGGATTGGCCATGACATAGTCGGCGCGAAGATCCGGGTGCTGGTCATCCAGGAAACTGTCGGCGTTCTTTTTGCCGAAGTTGAAGTCGATGCCTCGGATGGCCATGTTCATCGCGGCCAGCTTCCAGGTGGTGGGGTTGCTCTCCTGGCCGTAAACGGAGATATGCTTTTTCTGATCGCTGGCCTTGTAGTGCTTCTCACCGGCATGGTTCTCAATGAACTTGTCATTAGAGACAAAGAAGCCACCGGCACCCATGGCCGGGTCATAGACGCGGCCGTTGTAGGGGGCGAGCATTTCGATAATCAGGGTTACGATGCTTTTAGGGGTGTAGTACTGGCCGCCCTGTTTACCTTCAGCTAGGGCGAATTGACCAAGAAAGTATTCGTAGACATGGCCCAAGATATCTTTACTGTGCAAATCTAGCGTTTGGCCGTTGTATTCGGGCTTACTAAAGCTGGTATCGGAGAATTTGTTGATCAGTTCCGATAAGTTGTGATTATCAACTTGGTACTGACTGACACGGGGTAAGATGCCTTTTAATTTGGGGTTGACCAATTTGTCGTCGATCTTGAAGTTTTCGATCTGCTCCAGCGCCTGGTCGATCAGCCATGAGATGGAGCGCAGCTTCACGTCGTCGTCATTATCGTCTTGCCAGATAACCGATCCGATGGGCAGCGCTGCGGCTTGCTTTAAGGTGTTCCAGCGGGAGCGAACCGGTACCCAGAATACGTTCTTCTCTTGGTAGTATTCGTGCAGCTCCAGCTCGGCATTGACGGCTTCCTCGTACTCCTCGTCGTTATCGTAGTCATCACGTGGCATGTAGTAGATGTTGTCGTCGCCATTGGCATCGGGGGCATCTTCGGTGAACAAGTGGCGCAACTCGGTTTGGCGCTCTTCAAAGGCATCCGAGACATACTTCAGGAAGATCAAACCCAGCACGACGTGCTTGTAGTTGGCCGCGTCCAGGTTATTGCGCAGCTTGTCGGCAGCCTTCCAGAGCTTGTCGTCGAGGGCTTTTAGGAATTCTTGTTCAGCAGTTTTCATAGGAGTTTCTCAGTGTGCTCGTCAGTTATTTAGCCTGATCCGTCTTCTGTTCTTGTTGGATGATCCAGCGGTCGATTTCACTTTTGCGAAACCGCCACGAGGCACCCACCTTGAATCCCGGGATCTTTCCATCAGCTGCCAGACGATAGGCCGTTTTCTCTGTTAATTTCAGATAACTGGCGACCTCTTTAATGGTCATAATCTCGCTAGTCATGGCATTCTCTAAATATAGGGACAGTGATGCTAATTTGAGAAAATACGGGAAAAATCGGTATCAATCAAGAAGAAAGGCGGGGGATGTCGGTAAAAAACCGATTTCAGAAGGGGTTTTGGGTGGAAGGCGAATAAGGGAGAGGATCGCCAAAAACCACTCAAGCCGGGCTTACTGGTCACCGCCAGCGACACCATATATATGTATATGGTGTCTGGAACGTGGAGCTATGCCTGACTGCTGTAAACCCGTGATTGGGTAGAATCGGCCAGGTGTTGCTCCTCGTAGGCAAGGATATCCTCCATTCGGTAGACCACACGACCACCGATTTTCAGGAAGGTTGGCCTCCAGCCAATGGAGCGCCAGCGCTCGAGAGTCCGCTGCGAGATGCCCCAGTAGTCAGCGAGTTGCTTCTGGTTGAGGTGGTTACAGGTAAATTGCGGGTGGTTCATGGCTTTGGCTCCTCTGCGTTGTTTTCGCCATGAACGCTTCCTGTTGCGCAGTTATCAAGTGAATAGTGCTGTTGACGGGTGATAGAGGCTGGTCAGTAGTGTATAGTCAGCATTATTCGGTTTGCGGTGCCTTTCCACCACCAACTTTCAAATATTATTCAATAAGTTGAAAGGGTTTTCTCTTCTGTTTTCTCCCTCATTGCATTTATCTAAAGTTTTTAAATTTTATTGTTACAGCTTGGTAGATTAAGTGGCATTTCCTGCTTTTTTTCGCGGTGTTTCTCTCCAAAAAGATTTGCATGTGTTGCAAGAGCCCTGGGGCTTGAAAATATTATATAAGGCCCCCATATAGCGTTTTATCGATTTTTTTGATTTAAAAAAAAGGTATTTAAATGAGTGAAACAATAGAAAAGAATGAAAAGCAAACACTGGGTTTTGAGGCGGAAACTAAACAAGTTTTAGATTTAGTGATCAACTCACTGTATAGCAATAAAGAAATTTTTGTCCGTGAGTTAGTGTCAAATGCTTCAGATGCTGCAGATAAATTACGCTTTGCCGCATTATCGGATGAAGCCTTGTACGAAGGGGATGGTGAGCTGAAAGTTCGTCTGACAGTTGATAAAGAAGCGCGTACCTTGACGATTTCGGATAATGGGATTGGTATGACTGTGGATGAGGTTAAGCAAAACCTGGGTACGATTGCTCATTCGGGTACTAAAAAGTTTTTTGAATCACTAACGGGTGATGAAAGTAAAGACAGCCAAATGATTGGGCAATTTGGTGTGGGTTTTTATTCCGGTTTTATTGTTGCCGACAAAGTGACTGTACAGACACGTAAAGCAGGAGAAGAGAAGGAATCAGGCGTTAAATGGGAGTCTGCAGGCGAAGGTGAATACAGTATCGAGCCCATCGAAAAGCTAACACGTGGCACCGACATTATTCTGCATTTAAAAGAAGGCGAAGACGAGTTCTTAGAGAGTTATCGTCTGCAAGGAATTATTCATAAGTTTTCTGAGCATTTGGATATTCCAATTGTGATGAAAAACGAAAATAAAGTGGATAGTGAGGGTGAAGAAAAAGCAGACGAGCCGGATGAAATTACGGTTAATAGTGCGACGGCTTTGTGGACAAAAGCAAAAAATGAATTAACAGAAGACGACTATAACGATTTTTATAAACAAACACTGCATGATTACCAAGATCCACTGGCTTATACGCACAGCAAAGTGGAAGGGAATAATGAATACACTTTATTGCTGTACGTGCCTTCTAAAGCCCCCTTTGATATGTGGGATAGAGAAGCAACCAGTGGTGTAAAGCTCTACGTAAAACGTACTTTCATCATGGAAGGTGGTGAATTAATGCCACGTTATTTGCGTTTTGTTAAAGGTATTATTGACTCTGATAGCTTGCCTTTAAACGTATCACGTGAATTGTTGCAACAAAGCAAACAAATCGATGTTTTAAAGGCCGGAGCGGTTAAAAAAATTCTCTCTCTAATTGAAGGCTTGTCTAAAAAAGACCCTGAAAAATTTGACACTTTTTGGGCCGAGTTTGGGCCTGTTTTAAAAGAAGGCCCCATCGAAGATTTCAAAAATAAAGATCGAATTGCAAAACTGTTACGGTTTGCCTCAACCAAAACCGATGGTCAGCAAACAGTGACGTTGGCATCATATATTGAGAATATGCAAGAAGGGCAAGATAAAATCTATTATCTAACCGGTAGCGCTTATGCCACTGTTAAAAACAGTCCGCATCTTGAAGTGTTTAAAAAGAAAGGGATTGAAGTGTTGTTATTAACTGATCATGTCGATGAATGGTTAGTGCAGCATATGCCTGAGTTTGATGGTAAATCTTTACAATCTGTCGCTAAGGGCGATCTTGATTTGGATACAGGCGACAAGGGTGAGGTTGATAAAAAAGCTGAAGATAAGAAAGATGATGAGTCACTCAATAGCGTGATTGAACAGATTAAAAAAACGCTAGATGAAAAAGTTAAAGAGGTTCGTGTCAGTTCAAGGCTAACAGACTCCCCCGCTTGTTTAGTAGCAGATGAGCACGAAATGGGTGCACATATGGAACGGATAATGAAAGCCGCCGGTCAGGAAATGCCGGCCAGCACCCCTATTTTTGAAATAAATGCTGATCATGCGCTCATTCAACGTTTAAAAGATGAAACAGATGATGATCGTTTTGCTGATTTATCTCACTTGTTATTTGAGCAGGCTTTATTGAGCGAAGGTGGGCAGCTAGAAGACCCGGCGACCTTTGTTCATCGCCTAAATAAACTGTTGCAGTCTTTATTATAACAGCGGACTTTTAGCGCGATTCAAATCCTATAAAGGCGGCCAATGGCCGCCTTTATTGTGTAAGAGGTGATTGATAAAGATATTAAAATTAAAACCTTAAGTACACGTTGAGCCCAGGGTTTTGATAATGATGGCGCTTCGCCGAACGGTAAATTTGTTGGGCTAAATAAATGTCATTTAACAGTTGAGCATGGTGGTTTTTATAATAAGAATGCCGGGGACGGTTATACCCATAAGAGTGATGCTTGGGCTGGTAGTGATATGTTGAATAACCGGAAGAATGGTGCTTTTTCAAATGTTTCTTTATGTGCCCTTTTTGATGAGAGGCATGATGATTTGAATGTCGCTTTTTCGTTGAGCCAACAGACCGGTGGCTCTGATGATATGAATAGTGAGGGTGATGTTGATAGCCATGAGAGTGGTGATAGTGGCGGCCATCAGCAAAAGCGACTGAGCTCATCATGAGGAGAGAACAAAAAACAACGCTGGTTAGTATGTTGAGTCTTTTCATCATCTTATCCTTAACTGCATTAGCAGTTCTTTATAAAGTGCAGTTAAAGGATAAGACAGAGTGATGAATTTAAACTGAACGCCGTTGATAAAAATTGAAAAGGGCGTGTAAGACCTTTTAAGGTAATTGAACCGGTACGCTGGGTGCCCAGTGATCTGCTTTATGCTCAGCAACAACAGTGGTGTAGACGCCCCCCCTGACATTAAATTCAGCCGATAGGCGCATAAACCTTGGTTGACAGGCTTTAACCAGATCGTCTAGTATGGAATTGGTGACGGCTTCATGAAAAGCCCCTTTATCCCGGTAAGACCAAATATAAAGTTTAAACGATTTTAATTCGATACAGCTTTCGTTAGGCACATACTCAAGTGTCAATGTTGCAAAATCAGGTTGACCTGTTTTTGGACATAAACAAGTAAATTCAGGCGTATCAATGCGAATCGTGTAGTCCCGTTCAACGTTGGGATTAGGGAAAGTTTCTAAGTCGGTATTGGGTTGTGTGCTCATTAAAAATATCACTGGTTTGTTTTAAAAATGGCATTTTACAATGAATCTAAAAAGAAGGGGTTTAATCCCCTTTTTTAACGGATAATTTCTTGGTTGGCTTTGTGAAAAAAGCACAATCATGTATTGTTAGCGGATGCGTTTGGAAAAAATAAAATTAGCCGGTTTTAAGTCATTTGTTGACCCAACAAGTATACCTTTTTCGAGTGATTTGATCGGTATTGTTGGGCCAAATGGTTGTGGCAAATCCAATGTGATTGACGCGGTCAGGTGGGTGCTGGGAGAAAGCTCGGCTAAACACTTGCGAGGCGACCAAATGGCAGATGTTATTTTTAATGGGTCAACGACACGAAAACCAGTTGGGCAAGCCTTTGTGGAGCTTGTTTTTGATAACACTGATGCAACAATTACCGGCGAATTTGCAAGTTACCGACAAATATCGTTAAAGCGACAAGTGAATAGAGAAGGGCAATCGGTTTATTTCTTAAATGGCACACGATGTCGACGAAAAGACATTACCGATTTGTTTCTTGGGACGGGGCTTGGGCCACGCAGTTATGCGATTATTGAGCAAGGAACCATCTCTCGCTTAATTGAAGCAAAACCTGATGAACTGCGTGTTTTTCTTGAAGAAGCCGCGGGTATTTCCAAGTATAAAGAGCGCCGACGTGATACTGAGAATCGGATGCGTCGCACAAGAGAGAATTTAGAAAGAATTGCTGATTTATGTGAGGAAATTGAGAAACAATGTCGGCACTTAAAGCGCCAAGCAAGTACCGCTGAACGTTATAAATTACTTAAAGAGGAAGAACGACAATTAAAGGCCCAGTTATTAGCATTGCGCTGGCGTGCATTAAATGATCAAGACGAGAAGCAGCGTAACGCCATCAATGTACTAGAAATAAAAGCAGAAGAAACGATAGCTGAACAACGTGATCTTGAAAAAAATATCGAACGACAGCGTGTTCAGCAGCACGCGCAGCAGAGCTCATTAGCTGAAATCCAAGCCGAATTTTACAAACTCGGTTCCGACATAGCAAAGATGGAGCAAGAACTTCAGCATGATCAACAATTAAAACAACAGCTTCAGACTGAGCTGACCCATTTGAAATCAACGCTTAGCACCTCTGAACAGGCGTTGACGAGTGAAGAAAGAAAAATAAATGAAATTGTTGAATCAATTAGCAGCAGTGAACGATTGCTTGCTGATGCAAAGCAACAAGAAGAAAAAGCTGCTGAAGTGCTTGTTGATGTAGAGCAAGCAATGAATCAATGGCAAAACGCTTGGGATGATTTTACTTACCAAGTAGCCGAACCCAAGCGAAAGATAGATGTTGAGAAAACAAAAATAGATCAGTTAGAAAATCAGTTGTTGCAATCTAATAAACGATTGGCGATGGCAAAAGATGAACAAGAAAGCTTGCAACAGACACTGAGAGCTAATGATTTATCGGCTCTTCAAAAACAACTCGCTTCGCTTGAGGTGCAACAACAAAAAGATCAGGCGTTACTGAATGAAAATCAGCAAAAGAAAGTACGTTCGCAACAACGGGTTTATGACGCGAATGATCAATTAGCTCAACTGCGTGCAGAGCATTCTCAATTAGCGGGCAGACTTGAATCTGTTATGGTGTTGCAGCAGTCAAACGCCGGGAAGGCCGATACATCGCTTGTTGAATGGCTTGATAAAATGGGGTTGGCAAATGCCTCGAAACTCATTGAGAAAATTGAGGTGGCGCCTGGCTGGGAAAAAGCCGTAGAAACGGTTTTAGGTGCCAGGCTTCATGCAATTTGTATTGATGATATGGACGCTATTGTTAACACTGACAAGGACTACCCTGTTGGTAACTTGACGTTATTCTCCGCCGCTGATACTTCTCGAACGCCTCCTGCTAAAACCTCTTTGGCCAGCCTGATATCTTCTGATTTACCGACCATGATCATGCTTAAAAACGTTCACTTTGCCGACACGATAGAGCAGGCAAAAAACTTGATCGCTTCATTAGAAGAGCATGAGTCAGTGATTACTAAAGCAGGGGTTTGGTTGCATGCGGATAGCATCGGTTTCCAACACCAAGAGGAAAATGACAGTGCCTTAGTGCTTGAAAAAGAGAAAAAGGATTTAACGAAAAAATTGCAGCAAACGTCATTAAAAATCTCTCAAAAAGAACACGCATTAGAGAAAGCACGTGACGAATTATCTCAATTGGAAACGTTGGTGGTTGAGTTGCGACAACAAGAAAGTGCAGCGGTTAAGCAAGTATCTCAATTAGCGATGCAATTAAATGATCAACGTTCAAAATGTGAAGCAGCTCAACAGCGGTTACTGCAAATAGAAGTGGATATTAAGCAAATAATAAAAAATCAGGCGGCAAATGAAGCCAATTTGGAAGACAGTCAACAGGCGCTGACGACGGCTAAAGAGCAATCAGTGATTATCGAATCCCAGCGAGATGCCCTACAACAAGAACGCTCGACAAAAAAAACGGCACTTGAGGAAGCAAGACGTGATAGTCATCGCACTCGTGAATCGATGCACGGCTTAATGTTGAAAGTTGAAGCGCAACGCTCGTCACAAGCGTTAAAGAATCAAAATCTAACGGTTATAAAAGGGCAGATTGAAGAGGCATCGGCGAAAATTCTTGAACTGGAGGCTCAATTAAGAACCCGTGATGAGCCTTTAGATGAGAAGAAAAAAACCCTGGAGGGATTGCTCGACAGTCGCGTGGAAATTGAAAAAAGTCTGACAGAAAAAAGGGTGGCGACAGAAAAGACGGATCAACAGATCAGGACATTAGAGACAAAACGACATCAGCTTGAACAGCAAGTTCAGCAAGCAAGAGAAAATGCTTCACAAGCGAAAATTGAACATCAAGAGGTGACGGTGCGTAAGCAAACCTTGGTGGAGCAATTGCAGGATTCCGGTGTCGAGTTAGTCGAAACGCTGAGCAATTTACCTGATGATGCACAAGACGCTCAATGGCAAGAGCAAGTTAATAATCTGACTGAAAAAATTCATCATCTAGGGCCGATCAATCTCACAGCAATAGAAGAGTATGAAACACAATCGGAAAGGAAGCGGTATTTAGAGAGTCAGCAACTGGATTTGACCGAATCTTTAAAAACGCTCGAGGCGGCAATAGAGAAAATCGATAAAGAAAGTAGAAGCTTATTTAAAGAAACGTTTGATAAAGTAAACAGCGGTTTTGAAAAACGGTTTCCCAAGCTGTTTGGCGGGGGGCACGCCTACTTGCAACAAACGGGGGAAGATTTGCTTGAAACCGGTGTGACCGTCATGGCAAGACCTCCTGGAAAGCGTAATAGTTCAATTCACTTGTTGTCGGGTGGGGAAAAAGCCTTAACCGCGGTTGCCTTGGTGTTCTCAATATTCGACCTTAATCCGTCGCCTTTTTGTATGTTAGATGAAGTGGATGCGCCGCTGGATGAGGCGAATGTTGGACGGTTTGGCGAATTAGTGAAAGAAATGTCAGAAAACGTTCAAATGATTTTGATTACGCACAACAAGGCGACCATGGAAATATCACGTCAATTGGCGGGTGTCACCATGAAAGAGCCGGGTGTGTCCAGATTAGTG
Source organism: Cycloclasticus sp. (assembly GCA_002700385.1). Lineage (GTDB taxonomy): Bacteria > Pseudomonadota > Gammaproteobacteria > Methylococcales > Cycloclasticaceae > Cycloclasticus. The sequence goes on along the minus strand of PADC01000006.1, from coordinate 401,698 downwards.
GCGGTTGATCTGGATGAGGCTGCTAAAATGGCTGCAAGTTGATGCATGATTAATATGACTGTTAGGAAGAGGAAATGGAAGAAAATTCGTTAAGGTTAATATTGCTGATTGTGGGTGTTTTTATACTCTTGGGTATTTATTACTACGATGTGTTGCAAAAGAAAAAAGCTATTCAGGAGGATGATTTTGAGCATTCGCTGAACAGACGAGTTGACCCTGTGGTAGAGACTGATTCAGATTTTTCCGCCGTTTACGAGGAGCAGCAAATTCAAACAGTTGCAGAAGACACGACGCAGAAAGAGCCGAAGGAATCAGATTTTACGCCGGCGTTAGACGATGACGATGTGCCTGTTGCCGAACAGATACCGGTTGTCCAGTTGGCGGTGTTGCCCATTCAAGGTCAGGTTCTGGCTGGAAAAGATCTGTTAGAGGCCTTTACACAGTTAAATCTTGAGTTTGGTGATATGGGCATTTTCCATCGTTACGAGCGTTATAACGGGGTTGAAACTCAGCAGTTTCATGTTGCGAATATCTTGGAGCCCGGCACATTCCCAGTGGGGAGCATGAATGATTTTGAATCAACAGGTATCGTCTTGTTTTTTCAAGCAAGCGACATGGCTAATCCTGAGGAGGCATTTGAAAACATGCTGGACGTAGCGCGGCAATTAAGTCAGTGCCTTAAAGCAAAGTTAGTGGATGCTGAAATGAACGAGTTAGTGCCTGAAAAAATCGTCGAGATTCAATCTCGATTAGCCCCTTTTTCACCACGATGACGGCCAGTGAAGCTGTTGTACAGCGTATTCAGATGTTACGTGAAGAAATTAACCAGCATAACCGGAGCTACTATCAATACGATGCGCCGAAAATTCCCGATGCCGATTATGATGCGCTGATGCGCGAACTGCAATTGCTTGAGACTGAAAACCCAGAACTCATCAGTCCTCATTCACCAACACAACGTGTCGGGTCAGAACCACTGAGTTCATTTCAACAGGTTGAGCATCAGCAGCCAATGTTGTCATTGGATAATGCATTTAACGACGAAGAATTTGAAGCATTTGATAAACGCGTGAGAGATCGACTGGCGATACGGGATGATGTTGAATACCTTGTAGAGCCGAAGCTTGATGGGTTGGCAATTTCACTATTGTATGAACAGGGTGTATTGGTCCGTGCAGCGACCAGAGGGGATGGTAAAAAAGGTGAAGAGGTGACTGAGAATGTTAAAACGATCGGCGCCATACCCCTTGAACTGACAGGTCAGAACTTGCCTGAAACGATAGAAATAAGGGGGGAGGTGTTTATGCCTTTGCCCGGTTTTCAAAAACATAACCAGCAGGCGTTGGCGTTAGGGGAAAAACCGTTTGCAAACCCAAGAAATGCAGCGGCAGGAAGTTTAAGGCAGCTGGATTCAAAAATCACGGCGAAACGGCCACTGGCTTTTTACAGTTATGGTATGGGTCTTGTTGAGGGTGAACATTTGCCAGCAACACAAAAAGAATTGTTCACCGTGCTGGCTCAATGGGGATTGCCGGTTTGTGATCAGGTGACTGTTGCGTCCGGTATTGCACAGTGCCATCAGGCTTATCAGCAGTTGGAAAAAAAACGTGCCTTACTGCCCTATGAGATTGACGGTGTGGTGTTTAAAGTAAATGACTTCGCCTTACAAGAAAGGCTAGGTTTTGTTTCACGAGCACCTCGGTGGGCCATTGCTCGTAAGTTTCCGGCTCAAGAAAAAATGACCGAAGTGAAGGCGATTGATGTGCAAGTAGGGCGCACAGGTGCTATTACGCCTGTTGCGCGTTTAGCGCCTGTTTTTGTGGGCGGTGTTACCGTGACCAATGTGACGCTTCATAATGAAGATGAAATGCACAGAAAAGATGTGCGGGTGGGTGATACGGTGATCGTCAGGCGTGCAGGTGATGTTATCCCTGAAATCGTCTCGGTTGTTCAGGGTAAAAGAAAAAATGAAGCAAAGGTTTTTCAAATGCCCACGCATTGCCCGGTTTGTGGCTCCAAACTCGAGCGAACAGAGGGTGAAGCGGTCATTCGATGCCCAGCAGGGTTATTTTGTCGCGCACAGATAAAAGAATCGATCAAACATTTTTCATCCCGCAAGGCAATGGATATAGACGGCCTAGGGGATAAGATTGTTGAGCAAGTGGTTAGTCTGGCATTAGTGAAGACGCCAGCCGATTTGTATTATCTAACGCAAGAGCAATGGTCAGGCTTGGACCGAATGGCTGAGAAATCGGCCAATAATATTTTAGCAGCGCTTGAGAAAAGTAAATCCACAACCTTGGCAAAATTTTTATACGCATTGGGTATCCGAGAGGTGGGCGAAGTTACAGCAGCTAGTTTAGCAGCTCATTTTGGCCAACTGGATGCGATTCAACGAGCATCAGTTAACGATTTGGAAGAAGTGCCAGATGTGGGCCCTATTGTTGCTCAGCATATTGTGGCTTTTTTTGAGTTGGAGCATAACCGTAGCGTTATTTCGGCTTTGCAAGCGGTCGGTATTCATTGGCCGAATGTAGAAACCGCTGCTCAAGCGGATCGGCCCTTGAAAGGTAAGGTTTTCGTTTTGACGGGAACGTTACCCACAATGACGCGAGATGAGGCTAAAGAAGCGCTGGAGGAATTAGGTGCAAAGGTCACAGGGAGTGTCTCTAAAAAAACTGATTTTGTAGTGGCTGGAGAAGCGGCCGGGTCAAAATTGAAAAAAGCGCTGACATTAGGGGTTGAGGTTTTGTCAGAAGAGGGGTTAATAAAGCTGATGTCTGAGGCTTCAAGGGCATTATAAACAGAATGAATGACGATCTAGAAACACAAGTCTGCGTGCTACAAAGCCACTTGGATGGCATGATTTCTCGAGCCCAAAAAAACGAAGAGATGCTACAGCAGTTCCAAGACCTGGAGATGCGTTTGCTATCATTGAATTCTCTGCGTGAATTAATTGAACATATCAATGACGATGCCAAGCGGGTTTTTAATCTTGATTCTTTGTCGGTGGTGCTAGGCGATGAAAAGGCAGAGATACGGCAATTTCTTGTAGAAGATGGGTTTCGCTTTAAGCGTTATCAAAGTTTGATGTTATTAGCGAATACGTCGCTGTTTAAAGAAAAAATCGGTCTGTCTCATCGAGTTCATTTGGGTGAAGCTTCAAGCGTTTTGGTAAAGAACTTTTGGCCTGAGAATCAAAAAACACCCAAAACAGTAGCCCTTATTCCTTTGGTGCGGCGTGGTGTTTATCTAGGTTGTATGGTCTTCGGCAGTGATGATGAAGCTCGTTTTCAGTTTGATTTGTCAACGTATTTTTTGGAGCGGTTGGGTAAAGTGCTGAGCGTGTGTGTGGAAAACACGTTGAATTACGAACAACTTCGCCGTAGCAGCCTTTTTGATACGTTAACAGGCGTTAACAATCGTCGGTTTTTTGAACAGAGGATAGATGAGGAAATTATGCGTTCAATAAGAACGGGTGATTGTTTGTCGTGTTTGTTTATTGATATAGATTTTTTCAAAAAAGTAAATGATACCTTTGGTCATCAAGTGGGTGATATGGTCCTACGCCATGTGGCAGAAATATTACGAAGTCAGTTGAGAAGTAATGATATTCTCGCGCGTTATGGAGGCGAGGAATTTGTCGTGATTTTGCCTACTGCTGAAGAAAAAAAGGGTGTCGAGGTGGCTGAAAGGATGCGTCAGGCGGTTGCAGCGGCCCAACTTGAAGTGGTAGATAAAGAGCCGGTGCAGTTGACAGTCTCTATCGGCGTGTCGACTTTTGTTGTTGAGGAGTCAAATACTTCTGATACCCTGGATCGTACCGCCTTGATTGGGTTAGCTGATAAGGCGTTGTACCAGGCAAAAAAATCAGGACGCAATTGTGTTAAAGGAGGCGGAAAAGTCAGGAGTCAGCCAAGTCGTTCAAAAAAGGCCGGTTAGGGCCAGAAATCTTACTTCAACAGCTCTCCCCCAATTTTTATTTTCATTGTCGGTGTTTATCTTGTGTCAAGTATTACGACAGCTGTGCTTTGTTGAGTGAGAGGAAACAAAGTTCTCAGAGGCTGTGATTTTCGGGTATAATTTCCACTTTGTTTTCCATGATTTTTTAGGCGAGAAAATAGCGGCTTAAAGCTTGATTATTATTCGCTTACCTTAATGATTTGTTTGAACTATTTGGCGTCCTAGGAGATACCAGTATATGTCTGAAATGGTAAAAGAAACGATTCCTGTCAACATTGAAGATGAGATGCGGCAGTCTTATTTAGACTACGCTATGAGTGTTATTGTTGGTCGTGCGTTGCCGGATGTAAGAGATGGCTTGAAGCCGGTTCACCGTCGTGTTCTATTTGCCATGAATGTGCTCAATAATGACTGGAATAAGCCGTATAAAAAGTCTGCGCGTATTGTGGGTGACGTCATTGGTAAATATCACCCGCATGGTGATACGGCTGTTTACGATACCATCGTTCGTATGGCGCAACCTTTTTCTATGCGTCATATGCTGGTAGATGGTCAAGGTAACTTTGGATCAGTTGATGGTGACTCGGCTGCGGCGATGCGTTATACCGAGATTAGAATGTCAAAGTTATCGCATGAAATGTTGGCTGATCTGGATAAAGAAACCGTCGATTTTAGTGCAAACTATGATGAATCTGAACACGAGCCCACCGTCTTACCTGCCCGAGTGCCTTTGTTGCTGGTGAATGGCTCTTCGGGTATAGCCGTGGGCATGGCGACTAATATTCCACCGCATAACCTGGCTGAGGTGACGTCGGCTTGCCTGCGCTTAATTGAAGATCCTGAAACCACCATTGAGCAGCTGATGGAGTGTATTCCGGGGCCTGATTTTCCAACAGCGGGCCTAATTAACGGGGCGACAGGCATTCGAGAAGCCTATGAAACAGGCCGGGGGAAGATCTATTTGCGTGCCCGTTATCACGTCGAAGGTGATGAAAGCCCTAACAGTAAATTATCAATCGTCGTGACAGAGCTGCCGTATCAGGTTAACAAAGCGCGGTTGATGGAAAAAATTGCTCATTTGGTTAAAGAAGGTAAGTTAGAAGGTATTTCAGGGTTGCGTGACGAGTCTGATAAAGAAGGGATGCGCATGGTGATTGAGTTGAAGCGCGGTGAAGTGCCTGAAGTCATTATTAATAACCTGTATCAGCATACTCAGTTGCAAAACGTGTTTGGCATTAATATGGTGGCGTTAATTGATGGCCGCCCCAAATGTCTGAACCTTAAACAAGTACTTAATGCGTTTATAGATCACCGAAGGGAAGTGGTCACACGCAGAACCCTGTATGACTTGCGTAAAGCACGCGAAAGGGCCCACATATTGGAAGGCTTGGCGGTAGCCTTGTCTAATATTGATGAAATGATAGCCATGATTAAGGCGGCTAAAACGCCTGCCGACGCTAAAGTCGATTTGTTGGCGGCCTCATGGCAACCTGGCTTGGTTTCCGAGTTACTTTCTAAGGCAGACTCAAGCCGTTCTCGCCCAGATAAGTTAGAAGAAAAATACGGTCTGGTGAGTGGTGCTTATCATCTATCACCGGCGCAAGCTCAAGCCATTCTTGAACTTCGTTTGCACCGATTGACCGGGTTGGAGCAAGATAAAATTCTGCAAGAATACAAGGAGCTTTTGTTTGTTATAGACGATTTGCTTGATATTTTAGCCAGCCATCAGCGTTTAATGTCTGTGATCAGTGATGAATTAAAACAACTGATCGAGGAATATAAAGAAGATCGCCGGACAGAAATAGTTGATAAGTTTTTAAATCTAACGGCTGAAGATTTAATTACAGAAGAAGATATGGTGGTGACCTTATCACACGAAGGTTATGTAAAATCACAACCCCTAACATCGTATACGGCGCAACGCAGAGGTGGTAAGGGTAAAACAGCGGCCAATACAAAAAATGAAGACTTCATTGATAAGTTATTCATTGCAAATACCCATGACACCGTTTTATGTTTTTCCAGCAAAGGAAAAGTGTATTGGCTACGGGTGTTTAACCTGCCGGTTGCCAGTCGAATTGCCAGAGGTAAGCCGATTGTGAACTTGTTGCCACTGGAAAGTGATGAGCGAATAAATGCTATTTTACCAATTCGCGAGTTTAACGACGATGAATTCATCTTTATGGCAACAGAGTCAGGAACGGTTAAAAAGACACGTATAAAAGAGTTTGAAAAGCCACGTGCAAACGGCAAAATAGCTATCGATTTACGAGATGACGATACGTTGGTTGGTGTTGCGGTAACAGATGGCCAGAAAGACGTTATGTTGTTTGCAAGTTCAGGAAAAGTTGCTAGTTTTCAAGAAGCGGATGTGAGAGTGATGGGGCGTACCGCCGGAGGTGTGCGTGGTATGCGTATAAAAGAAGATGAGCGGATCATTTCTTTGATTATTGCTGAGCCCGGTACCGTCCTGACATTGACGGAAAATGGCTACGGCAAACGGACAAAAATTGACGAATACCCCATTCATAAACGTGGTGGACAAGGTGTCATTGCGATGCAAACCAGTGAGCGTAACGGTGCGTTAGTTGGTGCGGTACTTGTGGACGAAACCGATGAGCTGATGTTGATCACTGATGGCGGTACGTTAGTGAGAACGCGAACACATGAAATATCAATTTTAGGAAGAAATACGCAAGGTGTTCGTGTTATACGCCCCGCTGAGGGTGAAAAAGTGATTGGCTTAGACCGTATTGCAAATTTAGATGATGAATCAGTGGATGAAATTGATGCCTCATCGGATGAAGAAATAACTGATTAATAGTTTTAAGGAGAGCGAGATGTCGCGCGTATTTAATTTTAGTGCTGGCCCGGCTGCGGTGCCAGTTGAGGTATTGAAAAAAGCTCAAGACGAAATGCTTGAATGGCAGGGTTCAGGAATGTCGGTGATGGAAATGAGTCATCGTGGGAAAGAGTTTATTTCTATAGCAGAAAAGGCCGAAGCTGATGTCAGGGAATTAATGAATATTCCTGATAATTACAAAGTGTTGTTTTTGCAAGGTGGTGCAACGACACAATTTTCCATGGTGCCCATGAATTTGCTGCGAGGCAAAGAGAAGACTTGCTACGTTAATACGGGGGCTTGGTCTAAAAAAGCGATTAAAGAAGCGAAAATTCACAGCAATGTGCAGGTTTCGGCAACGGCCGAAGACACAGGGTTTACATCAATCCCTGCTATAGATAGTTGGGATATTGATCAAAATGCAGCTTATTTACACTACACCAGTAATGAAACGATAGGCGGTGTTGAATTCCAGTCTATTCCCGATGTTGGCGATATGGATTTAGTGGCAGATATGTCATCAAATATCTTATCCAGAGCAATAGATGTCAGTAAATTTGGCGTTATTTATGCGGGTGGCCAAAAAAACATGGGGCCATCAGGTATCGCGCTAACCATCGTACGAGAAGATTTGATTGGTTATGCAAAAGAGGGCTCGCCGTCGATGATGGACTATAAGAACCATGCAGATGCTGGTTCTATGTTTAATACACCCGCAACGTACAGTTGGTACTTAATGGGGCTCGTGTTTGAGTGGCTTAAAGAACAAGGCGGTGTGGCAGCCATCGAGGCGCGAAATATTCGCAAGGCCGAAAAATTATATAACGTGATTGATGCGTCAGATTTTTATGCGAACCCTGTAGAATTGACGTCCCGTTCTAGAATGAATATTCCGTTTACGTTAGCTAACCCGGAATTGGATGCTTTGTTTTTGAGTGAAGCAAAAGCAGCTGGCCTGGAAACGCTGAAAGGCCACCGTTCTGTCGGCGGCATGCGTGCGAGCATATATAATGCCATGCCGGAAGCAGGCGTGGATGCGCTGATCAGTATGATGTCAGAATTTGAAAGAACAAAAGCGTAGATAAGCAGTTAATAATTAATAGGGTATTGAACATGTATAAAATACAAACATTAAATAATATTTCCGTGAAAGGTCTTGATAAGTTTTCAAGAGAGAAATATGAAGTCGCGTCGGAAATGCAGCATCCAGATGCTTATATGCTCCGTTCTTTTAAACTTCATGACGTAGAAATACCAGAGAGTGTCTTAGCAATCGGTCGAGCCGGCGCAGGTGTCAATAATATTCCCGTCGAAAAAATGAGCGCCTTAGGCGTGCCTGTTTTTAATGCACCTGGTGCAAATGCTAACGCGGTAAAAGAGCTGGTTGTCACCGGTATGCTGCTGGGTTGCCGCAATATTTGTCAGGCTTGGGAATGTGCAAAAAACCTTGAAGGTGATGATGAGTCTATCAGTAAAGAAGTCGAACAAGTTAAGAAAAACTATGTTGGTTTTGAATTACCAGGGCGAACATTGGGCGTCATCGGCCTTGGTGCGATAGGGACTTCCGTGGCGAATACGGCTCAAGATTTGGGCATGAATGTTGTTGGTTTTGATCCTGCTATTACGGTTGAACGAGCATGGCAACTCTCATCATCTATCGAATCAGCCAATACGGTTGATGAGTTATTGGCTAAATCTGATTTTGTAACCATCCATGTGCCGTTTAATGAAGGAACAAAAGATCTAATCAACGCCCACCGTATCAATACAATGAATGACAACGCGATTATTTTAAACTTCTCGCGGAATGGTATTGTGAATGATGAGGATGTAGTCGCTGCGTTAGATGAGGGTAAACTCTACGCGTATATTTGTGATTTCCCTAGTAACTTGTTGAAAAACCACCCACGTGTGATTACCTTGCCGCACTTAGGCGCCTCAACGGCGGAAGCGGAAGAAAATTGTGCGATCATGATTGCAGATCAATTACAAGATTTTCTGGAAAATGGAAATATAAAAAATTCAGTTAATTTTCCTAAAGTGAAAATGCCAAGAGTGGGTGGGTACCGTATGGCTATTGCTAATTCAAATGTGCCAAACATGGTGGGGCAAATTTCAAGTATTTTAGCGGAAACAGGCCATAACATATTGGATTTAATAAATAAATCCAGAGGTGATTTGGCGTATACATTACTGGATGTTGATACGGAAATTACCGAGGATGTAGTAGAGCAGATTAAAGCGATTGATGGCGTTTTATCTGTTCGCACAATTTAAGGAATTTTCATGAGTGTTAATGATCCATTATCTGAATTACGGAAGGCTATCGATGCATTAGATAGCCAATTATTAACACTTTTTAATCAACGGGCGAACTTAGCTAAAGAAGTCGCCACTGTAAAAATGCAAGAAGGCGAGTCGGTTGATTTTTATCGGCCTGATCGTGAGGCCTCTGTTTTAAGGCGAGTAAAAGAGCAAAACCCTGGCCCGCTAAAAGACGAGCATGTTGCACGAATTTACCGTGAACTGATGTCCGCTTGTTTGGCATTAGAAAAACCCCTGACAATTGCTTACCTTGGGCCATCGGGAACATTTACTCAAGAAGCGGCGCTTAAACATTTTGGTCATGCTGTTAAGACGATAGAGGCCATTAGCATCGCGGATATTTTTCGTGCAGTTGAAAACGGAGAAGCCCATTATGGTGTTGTTCCGGTGGAGAACTCGACCGAAGGTGTTGTCAATCATACGCTAGACACGTTTATGGACTCCTCTTTGCAAATATGTGGTGAAGTGGCACTGAGGATACATCATCATCTATTAACAAAGTCAAATTCCTTAGATGAGATAAACGTCATCTATTCGCATCAACAATCGCTAGGGCAGTGTCGACAATGGCTTATGTCGCATCTGCCGAATGTTGAAACTGTTGCGGTAAGCAGCAATGCAGAGGCAGCGAGACTAGCGGGCGAGGAGGGTGCAGCGGCTATTGCTGGAGAAGTGGCCTCTGAGATTTATGATTTAAAGATATTGGCTGCTAATATCGAAGATGAAGCCAACAATACAACACGTTTTTTGGTTATTGGGCAGCAAAAAGTGCCACCCAGTGGTGTAGATAAAACGAGCATGATGATTTCGACCAAAAATATTGCCGGTGCCTTGCAAAGTGTCTTAGCCCCTTTTGCTTATGCGGGAATTAGCTTAAACAAGATAGAATCCAGGCCCTCCAGGTTAGTCGCTTGGGATTATGTTTTTTTTGTAGATATTGATGGTCACCAAGATGATGAAAAAGTCGCTGCCGTCTTGCAAGATTTATTGCCCAATGTGAATTTATTAAAAGTGCTCGGTTCCTACCCTAAAGCAGTAATATAACAATAAGACAGCAGGCTTTCCCCGCGAAATATTAATTAATATGGCATCAAAAAATCTATTTTGTGATTTGGCATTCGAGCCAATTAACGGATTATTTCCTTACCAGCCAGGCAAACCCATTGATGAATTACAAAGGGAGCTGGGGCTGAAGGACGTTGTTAAACTGGCCTCAAATGAAAATCCATTAGGCCCAAGTGAATCGGTAAAAAAAAGGATACAGCAGTCGTTAGATGACCTGTCTCTTTATCCCGATGGAAACGGTTTCTATTTAAAAAAAGCATTGTCCGATAAGCTGGGCGTGCCAGCGGATATGATTACCTTAGGGAATGGATCAAATGACGTGCTGGACGCTATTGCTCGTGTATTTTTAAGCAGTGGTCGAGAGTGCATTTATTCTGAATATGCTTTTGTTGTGTACGCAATCGCCACACAATCGGTGGGCGCAACGGCTCGCGTATCAAAAGCGTATCAACCCGATCAGCAAAGCCCTTATGGCCATGATTTAGCGGCGATGGAGGCTTTGGTCACAGAGAAAACATCCGTTATTTTTATAGCGAACCCAAATAACCCGACAGGCACCTGGATTGAGCCAGAGGCATTAAAACAATTCATTACTAAACTCCCTCAGCATATTATCATTGTAATTGATGAGGCGTATGGTGAATATTTAGATGAGCAAAACCAGGTTGATACGACGAAATGGTTACAGAGTTGTCCGAATCTAATAATCACCAGAACGTTCTCAAAGGCATATGGATTAGCGGGATTAAGAATTGGGTATTCGGTCAGTCACCCTGATATTGCTAATTTACTCAACCGGGTAAGACACCCCTTTAATGTAAATTCTTTGGGGTTAGTGGCTGCAGAAACAGCATTACAAGATGAGGAATATATCCGTAAAAGCCGTGAGATGAACAAACAGGGCTTAAAGCAATTATCCAAAGGGTTTAAACAGTTAGATCTGGATTATATCCCATCGGCTGGAAATTTTATTACAGTAAAAGTAGGTGAAAAATCAGCCGAAATTTATACGCGCTTATTGCATGAAGGGGTCATTGTCCGTCCAATAGCAGCATATAAAATGCCGCAACACCTCCGCGTTTCCGTTGGGTTACCGCTAGAGAATGAAAAACTGTTAAGTGCACTTAAGAAGGTTTTAGCGCATGTTTAAAAAAGTTTGCATTATTGGTGTTGGACTAATTGGCGGCTCGATGGCAAGAGCCTCAAGAAAAAATAACCTATGTGATGAGATCGTTGGGGTTGGACGAAGCGAAAAGCATCTGCAAAAGGCGGTACAGCTTGGCGTGATTGATCGCTATGAATTATCTATTCCAAAAGCGACTGAACATGCTGATGCGGTGGTTGTTTGTTCCCCTGTAGGGTCGTTTGAAGCCATTTTTAGGCAGCTTAAAACGACGTGGTCTAAAAACTGTTTATATACTGATGTGGGCAGTACAAAACAAAGCGTGTTGCAGGCCTTGGAATCTGTTTTCGGAAAGGTGCCGGCTAATTTTGTACCAGCGCACCCAATAGCCGGTTCTGAAAATAATGGTGTTGAAGCCTCTAATGATTTCTTATTTGACGGGAAGCGAAGTATTTTGACCCCGATTGAAGGGACGGATGATCGTTCTCTTCAGTTGTGTAGAGAATGGTGGGAAGGCATGGGTGCCAGAGTGTCGAGTATGACTCCCCAGCATCATGATGAAGTCTTTGCAGCCACCAGTCATTTGCCTCATGTGTTGGCATTTTCGTTAGTTGAAGTATTAAGAAACAAACAAGATAAGCGCGAAATTTTTGAATATGCTGCAGGTGGGTTCAAAGATTTTACAAGAATCGCGTCGAGTGATCCTGAAATGTGGGCTGATATTTGTCTGGCTAATGGGTCAGAATTGCTCAATGTCATGAAAGAACTTGAGCAGATTAACCAGAAAATTTCGTTACTCATTGATGGAAAAGACAAACAAGGCTTATTGGAAATATTCAAATCTGCACAGGGTGCACGCGAATATTTTTTAAGTCTTCAAACAAAGTAAACATTACATGAATACAATATTATCAAGCCCAACTCAGGGCTTAAGCGGAAAATTTCGTGTTCCCGGTGACAAATCCATCTCGCACCGCGCCGTTATGTTAGGCAGTTTGGCGGAAGGCGTGACAGAGGTGACAGGGTTTTTAGAAGCAGAAGATGCTTTGGCTACCTTGGCTTGTTTCCAAGCCATGGGTGTAAAAATAGACCGATTAAGCGAAGGGCGTTTGCGAATTTATGGGGTGGGTCTCCATGGTCTTAAAGCGTCGGAAAATGCACTGTATGTTGGTAACTCTGGGACGTCGATGCGTTTATTATCGGGCATTCTTGCCGGTCAACCATTTGACAGTGTGCTGACCGGTGATAATTCGTTGACAAAACGCCCTATGCGCAGAGTCATAGACCCGCTGACTCTCATGGGTGCTGTGGTTAACAGTTCGGACAAGGGGACGTCGCCATTAGAAATCAAAGGTGGTCAGTCTTTGGAGGGGATCCAATATCAAATGCCAATGGGCAGTGCCCAAGTGAAATCCTGTTTACTATTGGCAGGGTTGTATGCAAACGGTACCACGGAAATCTCAGAGCCAGCAGTCACAAGAGACCATACCGAACGAATGCTTAGAGGGTTTGGCTATGCAGTTAAAACGGAAGGGAATGTGGTGTCTTTAAGGGGCGGCGGGAAGCTGGAAGCCATGTCAATCGATGTGCCGGCTGATATTTCTTCAGCGGCATTTTTTTTGGTTGCGGCGTCCATTACACCAAATTCCGATATAACACTTGAGCACGTTGGGGTTAATAGAACGCGTACGGGTGTGATTGATATACTCCTGAAAATGGGGGCCGATATTCAGCTACAAAATGAACGCACGGTTGGCGGCGAAAAAGTGGCAGATATACGGGTCAGAAGTAGCCAGCTCAACGGGATAGATGTGCCAGAAAATTTGGTGGCCTTAGCCATTGATGAGTTCCCGGTCATTTTTATAGCGGCTGCATATGCTAAAGGAAAAACAAGAGTCACCGGGGCAGAAGAATTAAGGGTGAAAGAAAGTGATCGAATTCAGGCGATGGCGGATGGCCTCCAAAGATTAGGTGTTGATGCGCAGGCAACAATAGATGGAATGATCATCAATGGCGGTCCCGTATACGGTGGCGAGGTGGAAAGTGTTGATGATCACCGGATTGCTATGGCGTTTGCAGTTGCGGGTTTGCAGGCTGAAGGCGTTATCAAAATTAATAACTGTGAAAATGTAGGGACTTCTTTTCCGAATTTTGTTGCCTTGGCTTCTCAGTGTGGATTTAATTTAAACGCAAAATGAACTATTCAACACCGGTGTTAACAATTGATGGGCCAAGTGGTTCTGGTAAAGGGTCTATTTCGAAGCGCGTTGCAGAAAGGCTTGGGTGGCACTATTTAGACAGTGGTGCGCTTTATAGGGCACTTGGTTTGGCAGCCATTAAAAACCATATTGATATTAAAGATGAAAAAGCTTTGGTGACACTTGTCAGGCAAATAGATTTAGAATTTAAAAAAACTGAACAAGGTTATTGGGCCGTTTTGCTTAATGGCGAGGCCATTCAAGATCAATTGCAAACTGAAGAGGTGGGCGAAATTGCTTCAAAAATAGCCGTTTTCAAGGAAGTCAGGCAGAGTTTATTGGCTAAGCAGCAATCGTTTCGGAAAAAACCAGGCTTAGTGGCCGACGGCCGAGATATGGGGAGTGTTGTGTTTCCGGATGCGCAATACAAGGTATATCTGACAGCCAGTGCAGAAGAACGTGGAAAAAGGCGTTATAAGCAGTTGATTGAAAAAGGAATTAATGCTAATCTGAAAGATGTTATTCAAGATATAGAGCAGCGAGATGAGAGGGATCAAAATCGCGCATTCTCGCCATTAGTTATTCCAGAAGGCGCTGATTATATTGATTCATCGAACGATACAGTCGATGAGGTCGTGCATCACGTTTTAAATGTTTTGAAAAACACGTAGATTCATTTAAAGGGTGCATAACCTTTTAGTGATTACAGCAATCCCAAAAATGGGGTAACTCTCGTTAGCGAGAAACCAAGGTGGTTTGAGTTTAATAACTCAGGCCTTTTTTTAACTTAACCTTTTTTAAAGGCTTTTTGCTTTTAAAAATTTATAAAGAGAACATCATGAGCGAAAATTTCGCAGAATTATTTGAAGAAAGCATCAGATCCGCTGAGCTGACACCAGGCACTTTAATTACCGGTCTAGTAGTTGATATAACGAACGACTCCGTGATTGTTAATGCTAACCTGAAATCAGAAGGTAATGTGCCCCGTTGGCAGTTTGTAAACGCTTCGGGTGAATTAGAAGTGGCTATTGGCGACGAAGTTGAAGTTGTATTGGATATGGTGGAAGATGGCTTAGGCTCAACACTTCTATCGAGAGATAAAGCAAAGAAAGCAGCAGCCTGGAAATTCCTGGAAAAAGCAGCAGAAGAAAAAGAAACCGTTACCGGTGTGATTACAGGTAAAGTTCGCGGTGGTTTTACTGTTGATGTGGGTGGTTTAAGTGGTTTCTTACCTGGTTCTCTTGTTGATGTTCGTCCACTAAGAGACACGACCTTTTTAGAAGGTAAAGACTTAGAATTTAAAGTGATTAAACTAGATGAGAAACGCAATAATGTTGTTGTGTCTCGCCGAGCTGTTCTAGAAACAGAATACAGCGCGGAACGTGAAGAATTGCTGAAGAACTTAAAAGAGGGCGCTATCCTAAAAGGCATGGTCAAAAATCTCACCGATTATGGTGCCTTTATTGATTTAGGAGGTGTGGATGGCCTTCTTCATATTACAGATATGGCTTGGAAGCGTGTTAAACATCCGTCAGAAGTTATTGAAATTGGTCAGGAAATCGAAGTGATTGTTCTGCGCTACGATGAAGAGAAGAAACGTGTTTCTTTAGGTATGAAACAACTCGGCGAAGATCCTTGGGTCAACATTCTAGACCGTTACCCTGTTAATTCTCGCCTTATCGGTAAAGTTACCAATCTGACCGATTATGGGTGCTTTATTGAAATTGAAGACGGTATTGAAGGATTGGTTCATGTTTCTGAAATGGACTGGACAAACAAGAATGTAAACCCAGCTAAAATTGTCTCTCTAGGCGATGAAGTTGAAGTGATGGTTCTTGAAATTGACGATACACGCCGTCGTATTTCATTAGGGATGAAACAATGTAAAGGAAATCCATGGGAAGACTTCTCAGCTATCCATAAAAAAGGCGATAAAATCAAAGGCCTTATTAAATCAATCACTGATTTTGGCATATTTATTGGTTTGGAAGGAGAGATCGACGGTTTGGTGCATTTGTCTGATATTTCATGGGATGAAAAAGGTGAAGATGACTTACAAAGTTTCAAAAAAGGTATGGAGCTAGAGACGGTCATTTTAGCTATCGATCCTGAACGTGAAAGAATTTCACTCGGCATTAAACAGCTAGAACAAGATCCGTTCCAAGAATTCTTAGCCTCTAACGAGAAAAACAGTTTAGTAAAAGGCACAGTAAAAGAAGTGGATGCTAAAGGCGCTGTGATCCAGCTTGCTGAAGGAATTGAAGGCTATCTACGTGCCTCTGAATTAAACCGTGAACGGGTTGACGATGCTAGAAATATGTTAGCCGAAGGGGACGAAGTTGAAGCCAAGTTTATTGGCATTGATCGTAAAAATAAAACCATAAATTTATCTGTAAAAGCGAAAGATGATGATGAAGAAAAAGCAGTGTTGAGCGATTATTCTGCGCAAAATTCAAGCACGCCAACATTGGGTGATATTTTTAAAAGCTCAATGGAAGATAAATAAAAAGGAAATCAGTTTGAAAGAGGGCGGGATAATGGTTTCTCGCCCAATTTCAAATTTAGGGTGATTACGTGACAAAATCAGAATTAATTGAAAAATTAGCAGAACAGCAGATCCATTTGCCTTATAAGGACGTAGAACTGGCGGTTAAATGTATTCTAGAAAAAATGAGTAGAGCCTTGTCTTCTGGCGAGAGAATTGAAATCAGAGGGTTTGGTAGTTTTTCACTTCATTACAGGCAGCCACGCATTGGTAGAAACCCAAAGAATGGAGAATCTGTGGCCTTGTCGGGGAAGTTTGTGCCGCACTTTAAGCCCGGTAAGGAGCTAAGATCCCGGGTAGATGAATCGAAGCAAAATTACAGGATTAAATAAAAAAGCCCCTTATTGTGGGCTTTTTGTTATGGTTGGAAAAGCCTTTATCATAAGGAAGACTGACTATAAATCAGGGAAGGTCTGTATAACACGGTGTTAAAACGCATAAGGTGGCTATGAAATTTTTATATTTATTATTATTTTTGATAGTGTTGGTATTTGGTTTTGTTCTGTCGATTTTAAATTCAGCACCCGTCAAGATAAATTTTTATTATGGCTGGCTTGAAATGCCTTTGTCTTTCGCGCTCCTTGCGGCTTTCATTTTAGGTACTTTAATTGGGTTGAGTTCGAAGATTTGGAGCAATTTAGTTTTACGTCGCCGTTACTCAAAATTATCAAAAGAAGCTGACATTACCAAAAGGGAAGTGTCCAGTTTACGAACCTATCCTGCTAAACATATAAATTAAATGTTTGAAATAGCCATATTGCTGTTACCCGTTGCAGCAGCTAGTGGTTGGTTTGTTGCATCTAAACATTATACGGGCAAAGCTAAAAAACCTTCTAACGAATATGAAGGGTATTTCAAAGGCCTGAACTATTTACTCAATGAACAGCCCGACAAGGCGATCAATGTCTTTATTGATCTATTAAACGTCGATGATGAAACCATTGAAACTCATCTTGCGCTGGGTACGTTATTTCGTCAGCGTGGAGAAGTTGAAAAGGCGATACGCTTACATCAAAACCTAATTGCACGCCCCCAAATCTCTCATGAAACAAGGGCTAATGTCCTAAATGAGCTGGGTCTGGATTATATGAGAGCGGGCTTACTTGATCGGGCAGAAAGTATTTTTCTTGAACTTGAAAAAAAATCGTCTCATCAAGTAAAGGCTATACATCAGTTGTTATCCATTTTCCAGCAAGAAAGCGAATGGTTAAAAGCGATTGATTATGCGTCTAAACTCGAGCTAGCCACCCAGAAACAACCTTTATTGTTGTCACATCTACATTGTGAAGCAGCCTTATTTTATAAAAATATGGGTGAGTCAACTCTGACCCAAACACATTTAAAAAAAGCACTTAAAATCGATGCTATGTGCATCAGAGCTCACCTGATAGATGCCGAAATATTAATGGAAAAGGCTCAGTATAAACAAGCGTTAAACATTCTCTTAAAAATGGCAGAGCTGGATAAACGATTTGCGCCGCTTTATATTGATTTGATTGTAACTTGTTTTGATGATTTAGGAAGGGATAAACAAAAATTTCACTTCTTAGCCAACTTACAATCGGATACAAATTCAACGGCTGTTTTAAGTCGATTTATAAAGGTATTGGTTGAGAAAAAAGGTGTAGAGGAAGCCTCCGCTTTTATGAAAAACAAGCTGTTAAAACACCCGAGTAAAAGTTTGTTAAAATTATACGCTCAGGTTGATCATAAGATCGAACATGAGGAATTTGACTTCTTAAGAACGGTGATTAATAAGCTAGAAGATGAACCGTTGACTTTTCAATGCAAACATTGTGGTTTTACATCGATAGACTTAAATTGGTGCTGTCCAAGCTGTAAAGAATGGGGCGGCATTGAACCCGTAACAGTCTAGAAGTTTTTTTGTAAGCCTTGACTGATAGAGATTTAAGCATATTCGTATGTACTTAAACGACTTATCTGTTCATAGTGTCTTAGCTGCTTTAAGCAAGGAAGTTTAATCAACTTAAAAGGGAAGTTTATGAAAAAATTTATAGTATTAGTTATTGTGTTGGGTTGTGTTTGTTTTTCATCAATGACTTTAGCGGTTAATGTGAACACAGCGACTGCTGAGGAAATCAGCAAAGAGTTAAAGGGTGTTGGCCCAGCTAAAGCGGGGGCGATTGTTCTTTATCGTAAACAACACGGTCCATTTAAAGATTTAAAAGAATTAACTAAAGTAAAAGGAATTGGCGCAGCAACCGTTGATAAGAATAGAGAAAATATTCAGCTTGATGTTGAATAACGATCAGATTTGATCTTTAAAATAAGCCCTGATTCATCAGGGCTTTTATATTTAACTGGTTACACTTTTTACCTGAGAATACTTTTATAGATGCTTCAGAGCTCGTCTTAATACTTTGCCTATATTGGTTTTAGGTAGACTTTGGATAAAAGTAATGCTGCTGGGTATTTTGTAGGGCGTTAAGTTTTTTTTACAATGAGCGATAAGCTCAGCTTCGGTCAGGGATATGTCTTTTTTCACAACAAATGCCTTGATAGCTTCACCACGTTGTTCATCAGGTATGCCGATGACACCGCATTCAAGTACACCAGGGTGATCGACAATAACATTCTCTATCTCGTTTGGGAAAACATTAAACCCCGAGACAAGAATCATCTCTTTAAGGCGGTCAACGATATAGAAAAAGCCATGGCCATCCATTTTGGCCATGTCGCCTGTTTTAAGCCAGCCATCTTTCGATAAGGCACAGGCAGTTTCTTCAGGGCGTTTCCAATATCCTTGCATGACTTGAGGCCCTTTAACGCATAATTCGCCGGCTTCATTGTTGATAATGTCATTACCTTCGCTATCAATCAATTTGCAATAAGTTGACGGGATTGGGAGTCCTATACTGCCGTTATAATTCTTTATATTCAAAGGATTGATGCACACCGCGGGTGAGGTTTCTGTCAACCCAAATGCCTCAACTAGCGCACAACCTGTGATTTGTTGCCACTGAGCGGCAACGGCAGCTTGTACCGACATGCCACCCCCTAAGGTTATTTTAAGATTTGAAAAATCAATATCATGGAAACCTTTGGTGTTGATGAGCGCATTAAATAAAGTATTGACTCCGGTGATCACGGTAAATGAAGTTTTACTGAGCTCTTTTACAAACCCCTTGAAGTCTCTTGGATTGGTAATTAACACATTGTGCCCCCCAGCTTCAATAAAAACCATGCAGTTAGCCGTCAGAGAAAAAATATGATAAAGCGGTAAGGCCGTGATAATAGTTTCCTGACCCGGTTTAATGTCATTTTTTATCCACTCAGAAGCTTGTAGCATGTTAGCGACCATGTTTTTATGAGACAGCATGGCGCCTTTTGCAAGGCCGGTTGTTCCGCCCGTGTATTGTATAAAAGCAAGGTCATTGTGCGTTAAATGTACAGGTCCAAGATCCTGTTTTGACCCTTCAGAGACAACAGTTTGGAATGAGATAGCACCAGGCAAAGAGAAGGCAGGTACTATTTTCTTTATGTATTTAACAGCTAAGTTAATGAGCAGTGATTTAGGGAAATTGAGCATGTCACCCATTTTGGTGATAATGATATGTTTAACATCGGTATCGGCTACAATTTCCTGAACTGTTTGCGCATAGTTTTCCAGTACAATGATAGTCGTTGCCCCAGAATCAATGAGTTGGTGACGTAGTTCACGAGCGGTATAAAGTGGGTTAGTATTTACAACCGTTAAACCTGCTCGTAGAGAGCCAAATATCGACACAGGGTTTTGTAATAAATTTGGCATCATGATCGCAATACGATCACCTTTTTTAAGGTTGAGTGTTTTTTGTAAATAGGCCGCGACAGCTTTGGTGGCTTCGTTAAATTGTGAATAGGTCAGGCTCGTGCCAAGATTACTAAAAGCGGGTCGGTTGGCAAATTCTTTGACGCTTTGTTCAAAAATCTCTACGACAGACGCATATTTCTCAATCTCAATGTCAGCGCTGATTCCCTTTGGGTAACTGCTTAGCCAGGGTCTATGCATGTATTCTCCTCTTTTGCTTTATTTACTTATTATTAACAGGGATTGGAATTGAACAATTTTAAAGGCAGGTGCTTTCTAACGCTTAGATTAAAAGCACAGGTTAGGCTGATACCTGAATGAGGTCAAATCTTGTTGCAAAACAATATAATCAAGGACACTATGTCTGCATAGAAAAATACAGTGGAGGGGTTTATGTCAACGGTTGTCATAGAAAAGAAAGGTGAAATTGCCAGGCTCATTTTAAATCGGCCCGAGAAGTTAAATGTATTGGGTCTGGAGATGCCGGAAGATTTAAGACGCTGCACAGAAGAGCTTAAAAATGATGAAAAGATTAAATGCGTTATCATCAAAGGAGCGGGCGATCACTTTATGGCCGGTGGGGATATTGATTATTTTAAGTCCCTCGTCGATGCGTATGCAGAAGAAGGCGAGTCTGCATTACCAAACGACCTTTTCGATAATTTGCATCAAGCCATTCTCAATATCGTAACGATGGAAAAACCTGTAGTAGCCTGTGTAAAAGGCGCAGTTGCCGGGTTTGGACTAAGTTTAATGTTAGCTTGTGATATGGTGCTGGCATCTGACAATGCCGTTTTATCGGTGGCTTATTGTAAAATTGGGACAACACCGGATGGAGGCATGACCTACTTCTTGCCGCGTGCTGTTGGGCAAAAGAGAGCGATGGAGTTAATGCTAACAGGACAACGGTTCTCAGCTGAAGAAGCAGAGCGATGGGGAATGATCAATCAGATTGTAGCTATCGATTCATTAGAAGAAGAGGTGGAAAAGCTGGCTAACACCTTATGCAATGGACCAACTGATGTTTTAGCAAGAACGAAACGCATGTTAAATGAAACGTATGATCTCAGTCTGAAGCAACGGCTAGATGAGGAGGCTGAAAACTTCTATTCGAGTATGTTAAAAGAAGATTTTGCCGAAGGTGTCACCTCTTTTTGCGAAAAACGTCCTGCAAAATTCAAATAAGGATACAGGCCATGATAACGGGCAATCTAATTAGGGACGGTTTTTATCAGGAGAAATAATAAAAAAAACCCGCGATAAAATCGCGGGTTAAGAGGTTCTA
The DNA here is from genome assembly GCA_002700385.1 of Cycloclasticus sp. GTDB lineage: Bacteria > Pseudomonadota > Gammaproteobacteria > Methylococcales > Cycloclasticaceae > Cycloclasticus. The sequence continues at coordinate 380,541 of PADC01000006.1, read as the reverse complement.
TTGAACCTGAGGAGGTTGGTACATCCTGAGAACATTCCAACTGAGAAGAATTTTATATAAGCAAAAGCTGTTGCATTGTGACATTCGTCACTCTAGGTGTTGAAAGAGAAAATATCTTTTCTTTAATTAACGTTGAAAGGTGTTTTTAAGGGAGTTAAAGCGTCTTTATCATGATGATATTATTGACTTGGAGAGGTGGAACAATAGGTTGCAAACTCGGCTAAGGGGTATTACGCTTAGTAGCCCTCCTTATATCAAACCTCAGCTATTGTGTCTAAAATGAAGCCAAGCAATAAACCGTCTAAGAAAGAGACCGTTTCCCTAAAAGATAATGAGCTTATCAGTAAAACCGATGTGGTGAGTTATTTGGCCAATCAAAAACGGCCCCAAAATTGGGTTGATATTGCTGAGGGTTTGGGTGTGCATTTAAAGCGTGAAAAGAAATCGCTCTCACGCCATTTGTCAGCGATGTTGAAGTCGGGTGAATTGCTGTTTAATCGAAAAGAACAGTACTGTCTGGTGCAACAAAGTGATCTTGAGACTGGCACGGTGATTGGACATGCCGATGGGTTTGGTTTTTTGAAACGTGATGCCGGTGGTGAAGATATGTTTATCCCTCCTCATGAAATGAGGGCGATAATGCATGGTGATCGTGTGGTCGTCAGTCGTGGAAAATTAAACCGCCAAGGGAAGCTTGAAGCACGTGTTGTGGAAGTGTTGGATCGAAAAGTTAAAACAGTTGTTGGGCGATTTTTTGACGTGATGGGTATTTTCCATATCGAAGCAGAGAATAAGCGAATCTTTCAACATATTTTTGTTCCAGGGAAGGCCACCTTAGGTGCAAAAGATGGTCAAATCGTGCTGGCTCAGATCATGCATTATCCATCTTCAAGAACGCAAGCGATTGGCAAAGTGATCGAAGTGATGGGTGACCACATGGCGCCTGGTATGGAAATCGACATGGCAATTCGCTCACATGAGTTGCCAAATATTTGGCCTCAAACCGTGCTAAGCGAAGCGCAAGATTTTACCGAAGAGGTTCTTGATGCAGACCTTGATGATCGGAAAGATATTCGAAAGTTGCCTTTTGTAACGATAGATGGAGAGGATGCTCGAGACTTTGATGATGCTGTGTTCTGTAAAAAAATGGCAAAGGGCTGGAAGCTTTGCGTTGCAATTGCAGACGTTGCGCATTATGTCCAACCGAATAGCGCCATTGATATTGAAGCCTATGAGCGTGGAACATCCGTTTATTTTCCTGAAAAAGTCATTCCGATGCTGCCCGAAGTTTTGTCGAATGGCTTATGCAGTTTAAACCCTCAGGTAGATCGCTTGTGTATGGTTTGCGAAATGCGTTTAGATGAGCAAGGAGAGGTCACCAAGGCGACATTTTATCAAGCGGTGATGCATTCTCATGCAAGGCTGACTTATGATGAAGTGGGTTTAATATTTAATGAAACGAGCCCTGAATTATTAGAAAAGCATAAAAAACTTTTGCCACATTTAAAGGCGTTAAGGGCACTCTATGGTGTTATGAAACAGGCAGCAGACAAACGTGGTGCGCTTGAATTTGATACCTTTGAAACGCGGTTCATTTTTGATAATCAACGTAAAATTAAAACGATTGAACCACGAGTTCGGCATGATGCGCATCGACTGATCGAAGTATTCATGATAGCGGCGAATGCATCAACGGCACGTTTTTTAGCAGAACATAACATGCCGAATTTATTGCGTATTCACGAAGGCCCGAGTGTCGACAGGCTGTTAAAATTAAGGGGCTTTTTGTCTGAGTTGGGGTTAACGTTAGATGGAGGCGAGGAGCCAAAACCTCATCATTACAAGCAATTGATGGCCAGTATACAAAATAGACCCGATGCCCATTTAATTGAAACGGTTATGTTGCGTTCAATGTCACAAGCGATGTACGGTCCAGAACAGCAAGGGCACTTTGGTTTAGCATTAGAATTGTATGCACATTTCACTTCTCCAATCCGCCGATATCCAGACCTGTTAACGCATCGTGCTATTAAGCATATCCTAGCCAAGAAAAAAGCAACGGGTTTTATTTATTCTGATGAAGATATGGCCTTGTTTGGTGAACATTGTTCGCATTGTAGTCGTCGAGCAGATGAAGCTACACGTGATGTAGAGAGCTGGCTGAAATGTGAATTTATGATGGATAAAATTGGTCAGGAATTTGAGGGTGTTGTTTCATCTGTCACCTCATTTGGTTTGTTTGTTGAGCTGAGTAAGGTCTATATCGATGGTTTAGTCCACGTGACTGCCTTGGGTGATGATTACTATCACTTTGACGCGAGTAAACACCGTTTATTAGGTGAGCGATCCAATCAATCTTATCGTTTGGGGGATAGAGTGAAGGTCAAGGTCGTTAAGGTTAATCTTGATGATAAAAAAATTGATTTAGCGTTAGCAGGTGCCAAGCAAAAGAAGAAAAGAATGGTTAAGCGCGATAAGAAACCAAGGCGATAAATGGCGGATATTCAAAAAATATATGGCCTTCATGCTGCGCAGGCGCTCATTAACGCAAGGCCGGATCAAATAGTTGGAGCTTGGGTCGATCGTGAAAGAAAAGATAGTAAGCTACGAGCGATAATAAGACTATTGGAAAACATGGGTATTCGTCTTGAGTTTACAGATAAAAAAATGCTTGAAAAACTATCTAGCAACGGTAATCACCAAGGCATTGTGCTAACCGCTAAATTACCGCAAGAACGCACAGAAGAAGCCCTCAAAAAGGCAATTAAAGAGCAAGAAGAGGATGCTTTTTATTTGGTATTAGATCAAGTGACCGATCCACATAATTTGGGTGCGTGTTTAAGAACCGCTCTTGCAGTTGGGGTGCAGGGCGTTATTGTCCCTAAGGATAATGCGTGCCGCTTAAACGCAACGGTTTGTAAAGTAGCCAGTGGTGCAGCTGAAGTACTTCCAGTTTATCGAGTCACCAATTTGGTCAGAACGCTTAAATACCTTAAAGCTCAAGGTATCTGGTTAAGTGGAGCAGCGGGTGAAGCGACGCTTGATGTGTTTGACGCTGAACTGACGGGTTCTGTGGCCATCGTGATGGGAGCAGAAGGAAAAGGCTTAAGGCAATTAACTCAACAGCAATGTGATCAGTTAATTAAAATACCGATGTCTGACAAAGTAGAGAGTTTAAATGTTTCTGTAGCGACAGGCATTATTTTGTATGAAACACATCGACAAAATAAACAGATATTAAAGCCGGTCAGAGGATTAAGTCGTTAACTTGATTTAAACACTCAACCCCTGTAAAATCGCGCGTTCGAAATTGTGGTCTGTGATAGGCCTCAATCCTTGCCTCATCTGGCTATCAGAGAGGCTTTTAATCCATAAGGAAAGAAAATGAGACATTACGAAGTGGTCTTTTTGGTTCACCCAGACCAAAGTGCGCAGGTTCCTGCAATGATTGAACGTTATAGTGCTTCTATTACTGAGCGGGGTGGAAATGTTCACCGCGTGGAAGACTGGGGTAGAAGGCAGCTTGCCTATCCAATTAATAAAATTCATAAAGCCCATTACACATTAATGAATATTGAATGTGATCAAGAGGCTCTTGATGAGTTAGAAAAATCATTTAAATTTAACGATGCCGTGATTAGAAACATGATTATGCGTCGTGATGAAGCAGTGACAGGTACAACGCCACTGGCTAAATCAAATGAAAAAGAGGTCACTAAAGCCGATGTAAAGCCAGTAGAAGAAAGCGCTGACGCACCAGTAGAAGAAATCAAAGCGGCTGATTCTGTAGCAGAAACAGCAGCTGAAGAATAAGACACTGTATAACCAATATTTAAGGAAAAGACATGGCATTTGATAAAGGTTTTAGACGTCCGCGTTATTGTCGTTTTACGGCGGAAAATGTAAAAGAAATCGATTATAAAGATTTAGATACACTAAAAGAGTACATGACGGAAACAGGAAAGATTATTCCTGCACGTGTTACCGGTGTAAAAGCAAAGTATCAGCGTCAATTGACAGCAGCTATCAAAAAAGCACGCTTTTTGTCATTGATCCCGTATTGCGACGCACACGATCGTTAGAGTTTTTACGCGAAAAATCGCGTTTTTAACCCTGCATTATGAAAGCACTGGCAACATTTATCATGCAAGGTGGACGGCAAGCGACGGTGGTTGTGGCTACAATGGCCATTTTATCATTGCTGATGCCGCCGTTATTGATCGTGAGTGTGGCAGCTGTTTGTTTAGTGACATTAAGAAATGGCCCCATTGATGGCTTAAGGGTTTTGATAGGGTCGACTGTCGCAACCGCGTTAATCGGTTATATATTATTAGGGACGTCACTGGTTTCTTTAACATATTTGTTTATTATGTGGCTGCCAGCGTTTTTTGTGTCCATGGTGTTGCGTCAAACAGGCGAGTTAAATAAAGCCTTAGAAACTTTGGTTGTTCTTGGGATGTTGGCAGTGACGGCCGTATACCTAACGGTAGGTGATCCGGCTCAACTTTGGGCGTCAGGCATTCAAGACGTTGTCACCAGTTTGACGGAACAACAAGAATTGCCCGTCACTCAAGCAGAATTACAAGAAGGGCTGGAATTTTGGTCACAATATATAACGGGAATAGTCGTTGCGGGCACCTTGGTTAGCTTGTTAGTAAGTTTGTTGTTGGGTAGATGGTGGCAAGGCCTTTTATTTTACGAAGGCGGCTTCGATAAAGAATTTAGTCACCTTCGTTTATTGCCCCGTGATGGATTAGTATTTGCTCTGTTGATTGTTATAGCGAGTTTGTTAGATGGGCAATTTGCAGAATTCATATGGAATCTTGATATACCGATTTTGTTATTATTTTTTATCGTTGGTATATCGGTGATTCATGTGGTGATAAAAAACCGAGGAGGTGGGCGGTACCTGCTCGCTGTGTTTTATCTTGCGGTGTTTTTTGTGCCACATTTGATGTTGCCTTTAGTGTTAATAGGGTTATCGGATGTTTGGGTGGATTGGCGACAACGGTTTATTAAAACGTAGCGCTGAATTGAATTTTAAAATAAATAGGATTTAGTAAAGATGAACATTATTCTTCTTGAAAAAGTAGCAAATTTGGGTAACTTGGGTGACAAGGTTTCTGTCAAGCCAGGTTTTGGACGTAACTTTTTAATTCCATGTGGAAAAGCTGTATTGGCAACACCAGAGAGAATTAAAGAATTTGAAGCGCGCAGGGCTGAGCTTGAAAAAGCAGAAGCAGAACGTTTAACAAAGGCTCAAGAAAGAGCTGACATTATTTCGACATTGAACTTAACGATCACTCATCAAGCGGGTGAAGAAGGTAAGCTGTTTGGTTCAGTGGGGTTGCCCGACATTATGAAAGCCTGTGCTGAAGCTGGTGTTGAAGTTGAGAAGCAAGAAATTAAACTGCCTGAAGGCTCAATTAGACAAACAGGTGAGTTTGAAGTGGCGATTCATTTGCATTCTGATGTTGTTGCGTCACTTAAATTATCAGTTGTGGCTGAAGACTAAAATATTGCATTTAATAAATAAAGCCGGTGTCATTGTGGCACCGGCTTTTTTTTGCGAAGAGATTTCGCCTTCCTGTACAATCATAAAAAACGCTAATTTTTCTAAGTCCATTCATGCCTGAAGAACCTATATTTGACTACGATATGCCGGATGAAACGGAGTTTCTCCGTGTTCCTCCGCATTCTTTACAAGCAGAACAAGCCGTTTTAGGTGGGTTGATGTTGGATAATCAATGCTGGGATACCGTAGCAGACAAAGTTGCCCCCGAAGACTTTTACCGAAAAGATCACCGTCTTATTTTCGAGTCGATTGCTGATCTGGCGAAGAAAGATCAACCGTTTGATGTGGTGACTATTTCTGAAATATTGGGTCAAGCAGGGGAGTTAGAGCAGGTAGGAGGTCTGGCGTATTTAGGGGCGCTGGCTAAAGACACCCCCAGTGCGGCGAATATAGTCAGTTACGCTTCTATTGTTAGACAGCGTTCGGTTCGTCGTCAGTTAATTCATATTGGGAATGAAATTTCTGATTCTGGTTTTGATACGGAAGGCCGAGATATAAACGAACTGCTAGATGAAGCCGAAAGTAAAGTTTTTAAAATAGCTGAGCAAGGCGCAAAAGGGCAAAAAGGCTTTGAATCGATTAAAGATTTGCTCAGTGTGGCGGTTGATAAGATAACGGAGTTACACGAAAACCAAGAGGCAATAACAGGCGTCAGTACCGGGTTTACAGATTTAGACGAAATGACGTCAGGGTTACAGCCTGCAGATTTAATTATTGTCGCTGGACGTCCTTCAATGGGGAAAACCAGTTTTGCGATGAATTTGGCTGAAAATGTTGGTATCCAAAGTGGTTTGCCGATCGCTGTTTTTAGTATGGAGATGCCGGGCGACGCTTTGGCAATGAGGATGATGTCATCTCTGGGTCGTATAGACCAACATAAAGTAAGGACAGGGCAGCTTGATGATGATGAATGGCCGCGCATGCAATCATCCATTAATTTATTGGCCGAAGCTAAAATTTTTATTGATGATACCCCCGCTTTAAGCCCAATGGAGGTGCGTGCTCGTGCACGACGGCTGATGAAAGAACATGGTCAACTTGGGTTAATCGTACTCGATTACTTGCAGTTGATGCAGTCCCCTTCGAAGAGTGAAAGTCGGGTGGCAGAAATATCTGATATTTCACGTTCCTTGAAAGCACTGGCCAAAGAGCTGGATGTCCCCGTCATTGCTTTATCTCAGTTGAATCGTAACTTGGAACAGCGGCCTAATAAACGGCCTGTGATGTCTGATCTCAGGGAGTCTGGGAGTATTGAGCAGGATGCTGACGTTATTATCTTCATTTATAGAGATGAGGTGTATAACGAAGACTCGGATGCGAAGGGCGTGGCAGAAATTATTATTGGTAAACAACGTAATGGCCCGATTGGGACTTGTCGACTAACTTTCTTGGGGCAATACACTCGCTTTGAAAACCATATGAATGACGCCTATATTGATGATGAATATTAACTCAATGTATGGTGTCCCTAGGGCAAAATAAGCCATGAATAAATAGGTTATGTCGCTTAACCCGGAAGTTATAATTGATTTAGCTGCGTTGAAGCATAATGCTTCACTTGTTGCGCAAGCGGCGCCTTATTCAAAACGGCTGGCCGTTATCAAGGCCGATGCATATGGCCACGGGATGCTGGCCGTTGCACAGGCGTTGTCTATGGTAGATGGCTTTGCTGTCGCTCGCTTAGATGAAGCCATTATGCTAAGAAAAGCCGGCATTAAAAAGGTGGTTTTAGTTTTGAGTGGTTTTATGTCGCAGGAGCAAGTTGATCAGTTTGCTCGATATGACTTAGATGCGGTTGTTCACAGTGAATATCAGGTGGGGTTGTTGAGTTCAAGTCATTTATCAACACCTGTCTCAGTCTGGTTAAAGATTAATACCGGTATGAATCGTTTAGGCGTAGACCCATCGTCCGTGACGAGGGTCTACCAGGCCTTGCAATTATCGGGAAAGGTGCGGTTGCCGATGAAGTTAATGACGCATCTATCGTGCGCAGATGATATGGCGTCGGTGTCGACCGAGCAACAAATTAATTGTTTTGATCATTGTATTTCGTGCTTATCCGGTGAGCAAAGTATTGCAAATTCTGCAGGCCTTTTGGGTTGGAAAAATGCACAACGACATTGGGTGCGGCCGGGCATCATGCTTTATGGTGGAAGCCCATTTCATGGGGCTAAGGCCAGTGATGAGGGTTTGCAGGCGGTGATGACCTTTAAAAGCCAAGTGATTTCACTTAAGACAATCAAGAAAGGAAGCTTTGTTGGGTACGGTGCCACTTGGCAAGCTGAAAGAACTCGTTTGATCGCAACAATTGGAGTGGGTTATGGGGATGGTTATCCACGCCATGCTTCGGTAGGAACGCCGGTTTTAGTGGCAGGGCAGAAGGCAACATTGGTTGGGCGTGTCTCAATGGATTCGATTAGTGTTGATGTGAGCCAGTGTCATAATATTCAAATAGGGGATGAAGTGGTTTTATGGGGAGTTGGATTGCCGATTGAGGAAGTGGCTGAAAAAAGCAACACCATTTCTTATGATTTGATGTGCGGTATAACCAGTCGTGTTACAAGAGTGATCAAAGAGGTTGATGATGGTGAGCAAAACTAAAGCTGTTTATACCTGTCGAGACTGTGGTGCCAGTACCTCTAAGTGGGCGGGTCAGTGTCAGGATTGTGGCGGATGGAATACTCTCGAAGAATCAATAATGAGCCGTTCGTCGAAAGAGAATCGGTTCAGTGGCTATGCAGATCAAGCCAGTTCGACGGAAGTACAGGTTTTGTCGGACGTTAAAGCGCAACGTCTTGAACGGAGTCAAAGTGGTTTAGAAGAATTAGACCGTGTGCTGGGTGGCGGGATTGTGCCGGGTTCAGCTATTTTAATTGGTGGTGACCCTGGCATAGGTAAGTCGACGTTATTGTTGCAATCGCTGGCAAGCATGAGCCAGCACATCAAAACGTTGTATGTTAGTGGTGAGGAGTCTGCCCAACAAGTCAGTATGCGGGCTAACCGACTTCATTTATCCGTAGATAGAGTGAGTATTTTATGTGAAATTGCCTTAGAAACGATTCTTGCAACAGCCGAGAAAATGTCGACGGATGTCTTGGTGATTGACTCGATTCAAACAGTGTTCAGCGATGAATTACAATCGGCGCCTGGATCGGTTGGGCAGGTTCGAGAGTGCGCCGCGCGGTTAGTTCGGTTTGCTAAACGCACTAATACAACAATTTTTTTAGTGGGGCATGTCACCAAAGAGGGTGCTATCGCCGGACCGCGGGTGTTGGAACATATGGTGGATTCAGTATTGTATTTTGAAGGTGATTCCGCTAGCCGCTTTCGTGTTATTCGAGCGATTAAAAATCGTTTTGGAGCGGTGAATGAATTGGGTGTTTTTGCGATGACAGAAAAAGGCCTTCGGGAGGTGACCAATCCGTCGGCGATTTTTCTTTCCCGCCATGAACAAGATGTCCCTGGCAGTGTTGTTATGGTTACTCGGGAAGGCTCAAGGCCATTGCTAGTGGAAGTGCAAGCTCTGGTCGATGAAAGCCGCCAAGGGCACCCAAAGCGGATAACTGTTGGCATGGATCAAAACCGTTTGGCAATGCTTCTGGCGATTTTGCACAGACATGGTCAGTGTTCATTGCTGGATCAAGATGTGTTTGTCAATATTGTAGGCGGGTTACGTGTAATGGAAACCGGTGGGGATTTAGCGGTTGTCGCTGCCCTGCTTTCAAGCTTTAAATCCAAAAATATTCCTAAAGATTGGGTCGTTTTTGGTGAATTAGGCCTGTCGGGTGAAGTGCGCCCGGTTCAAAATGGTGAAGAACGCCTCAGAGAAGCGGCTAAGCATGGGTTTAAAATTGCATTAGCCCCAAAAGGTAATGTCCCTAAAAGTGGTGTTGAAGGGTTGGAAATTCATCCTATCAGTGTGTTACGTGACGCTTTATCGTTTTTTTAAGATCATTTAATAAAGCCTTGCAAGCCTAATGAGAGACTGTATCGCCTAAGGAATGCGCCCTAGGAAAAATTTGCGTGCTGGCTTTAAATTGAGCCACTTCTGACAGCGTAACAGGACGTTTAGGCTTAAAGCATTTTTTATTCAGGATGGTGTAATTAAAATTTTATCAGCTACTCGATAAAAAAGAGGTATTTGTTATCGCCAATGTGTAGAACAGAGTTTTCTTCTAATTTTGTTTCACTCGTGATGGGATTGTCCGCGATAGCAAGGGTCACGTTATCCATAAGTCGGGAAATGTAATACCCATCGTGTCGCTTCGCAATGATAGCCGGTACGGTGTCTGAAACCTTTATTTCGTTCACCGCTTTATTCAAGCTCATTACCAGCCCAATGTCTGTCCCATTAATAGATTGAAGGTGTCCTGCACCGACGTTATTTATTGAATTATTGGCAGTAGCTTCATCTAAATCATCACTTTCAACTGTATAGTTATCATAGCGAAGAATCTGGTGAAAAAAACTGAGAGAATGTTTTCCAATGCGAATAGAATCACCGTGTTGAATTTTTTCTCTTTGAGCAGGGTGATTGTTCAAAAAGGTAGGGAATTGTTCAGATAAGCTTTCGATGAAATAATCATCAGCAATCAGTGAGATTTTTAAGTGTTCGGGCGCGATGGCAAGACTATCAATAATAAATGTATTAGACTCGGCCCTACCAATGGTGGAGACTTCTTCTTCAAGGTGGAAAGTATCAATGGGCGTGTTATTGAAAAAAAGTGTTAATTTGGCCATACCAATAGTCCGCAGTGTTATTAAGTGTTAATTAGAACAAGCATAGCCTATTTATTGACTAACGTTTATTAAGAGTGAAATTTAGCTAATTTAACGGCATTATCTTCCATTTGTATTATTTCAACAGGGTGATCGTATAACTTTAAGCTGGTTCCTTGCTCGGGTATGGATTCAAGGTATTCGATAATCAGCCCATTTAATGTTTTTGGCCCATGGGTTGGCAAACTCCAATCCATGGAACGATTAAGCTCTCTAATGGTGATATTGCCATTAACGAGCAGTGTATCATCATGTTGTTTTTGAATATCGGGGGAGCTATCGGAAGGATCGGTAGTGAATTCACCGATGACTTCTTCTAACAGGTCTTGCAGCGTAATAAGGCCAAGAAGAGAGCCGTATTCATTCACCACAAAGGCAAAACGTTCTTTGTTTTGTTGGAAATTGATCAGTTGAGTATAGAGACTCGTGTTATTTGGAATGAAATACGGTGTTTGTTGTATCTCAGCAAGGTCTTCCTTATTAAAATCATCTTTTTGAAAGAGTTTAATAATATCTTTGGTTCTTAAATAGCCTTGGATGGAGTCCAAATTTGTAGAGAAAACGGGTAGGTTGGAATATGAGGTGTTTAAAAGTTGTTTTTTAATGTCATCGTTTTCGTCATCAAGATCAATCCCGTGAATATCATTAATCGGTGTCATAATATCTTCAACGGTTGCTCGTTGAAGATCTAAGATGCCAACTAACATGTCCTTGTGCTCTTCGGGTATCAGGCTGCCTGCTTCGGTGACAACCGTGCGTAATTCTTCATGCTCTAACGCGGTACCTGCATCATGACGCACATGGATACCCAGAACTCTAAGTAGCCGATTAGATAATATATTGATAACCCAGACAGCCGGATAGAAGAGCTTGAGTAAGGGCGTGTAGACAATGGAGGCAAAAAACGCCAATCGTTCAGGGTGGCTCGCCGCCCAGGTTTTTGGCGCGACTTCTGAGAAGATTAAAATAACAAAAGTCAGTAAGCCCGCAGCGATGGCGATGCCAGCTTCACCATAAAGTCGTAAGGCTAAAATCGTAGCAATCGATGAGGCAAAAATATTAATAAAATTATTGCCGAGAAGAATAAGACCAATAAGCCGGTCTGGTTTTTTTAAAAGTTTGTGTGCCATTTTGGCGCCAAGGTGATCGCTTTTTATCAGATGTAAAAGCCGATATCTATTGAGCCGCATTAAGGCCGTTTCAGACCCTGAGAAAAAGGCGGAGAGCAGGATTAGAACAACGAGTATAGAAAAAAGAATTTCCGAAGATAGATCTGTCACAGTGGGTGGCTCGAATTAATATACTGTACTTTCTAAGGTTTGTTTGTTGGGCTGTCAAGTTAAATGATAAAAGGCAAAAAAAACCGAAAAGTTTGCGAACAAAAACTGCACGAAGTGACATTTTTTTGACATACTAATTAAAACTAAATTCATGACGCAGGAATAACGGCTTATGGCGTTACAAAAAGTACTTTTGATAGATAACGATGAAAAACGCTGCCTGGAAATAAAAACGGTATTAAGTTTTTTGGATTATAAAGTTAACGTGCTGGAGATTGAGAAACTGGCGAATGTCGTTAATGCTGAGGAGTCGCCACTTATTGTGTTGGCCGAAGGGGTGAAAATAAATCCCGACATCGTTCATGATCTTTTTGTTGACAGAAAACTTCATCAGCCGATTTTATATATCCATAATAAGGGGCGGCCAGCAACAATATCCAAAATTCTAAGGAGTTATTTAGTGCCGTTAGAGTGGCCAACGAGCTACCAAAGTTTTGTTAAGAGTATCCGTCAATTGCAATCTTCAGCAAATTCTTTAACTGAGGAGATGACCCAAAGAGCGACCGAGTTATTCAGAAGTTTGGTGGGTAATAGCCAAGAAGTGAAACGTGTCAGGCAGTTGATTCAACAGGTTTGTGTGTCGGATGCAACGGTTTTAATTTTGGGTGAATCCGGTACCGGAAAAGAAGTGATTGCTCGAAATATTCACTATCATTCTGCTCGTCGCCAAAAAGCGTTTGTACCGATTAACTGCGGTGCAATTCCGGCTGAGCTTATTGAAAGCGAACTATTCGGCCATGAGAAAGGTGCTTTTACGGGGGCGTTAACGGCACGGCAAGGGCGTTTTGAATTAGCGGAAGGTGGAACATTATTTCTTGATGAAATTGGTGATATGCCGATGCAAATGCAAGTTAAGCTGCTACGTGTCTTGCAGGAAAAAGTGTTTGAAAGAGTCGGTGGAAATAAACTCATTGAGTGTAATGTAAGGGTGTTGGCGGCAACACATCGGGATCTTAAAAAAGAGATTGAGAAAGGTAACTTTCGTGAAGATTTGTTTTATAGGTTAGATGTTTTTCCGATTACGATCGCACCGTTGAGAGACAGGGCGGAAGATATCCCCATGCTAGTGAGCGAGTTAGTGCAGCGTATTGAAAATGATAACAAAGGTTCGGTGAGATTCACCTCAGGTGCTTTGATGGCGCTGTGCCAATATGCTTGGCCAGGGAATGTGAGAGAGCTGGCCAATATGGTGGAACGGCTTGCTATTATTCATGCCTATGGTGTTGTTGATGTGAAGGATTTACCTGATAAATTCCAACAGTTTGATCAAACCCCCATCCATACCCAAGAAGAATTTGTACTTGAGCCGCCAATGCCTCCTGAATTGGCATTATCAAATCAGGCGCATGCGGCCACAAGTCATCAGACGGTCGGTATATTGCCTGAACAAGGTATAGACCTCAAAGAACACTTAAATACTTTAGAGCTTTCATTAATTCAGCAAGCGTTAAATGATGCCGATGGTGTCGTGGCGCACGCAGCTAAAAAGCTTAATATGCGCCGTACGACGTTGGTTGAAAAAATGCGCAAACATGATATTCAACGCGCCAATTAAATGGCTTCTATCGACCTCTTAAATAAATATGATTTGTAAGTATATGTTTTTTAATTAGAAAATTATTTGGCATGTTTTTGGCTTGTTATTTATCAACTGACAAAAACATGCCAAAAATGAACATAGTTGTTACATCATCTAAACAGCATAAAAAGCCATCGCTTGAAGAGGCGTTTCAGGCGTTTAATCAGGTTTCGCAACACTTAACGGATTCATACCAGCAGCTGGAACAACAGGTTGTCGTATTAAGCGAGGCCCTCAAGCAGTCAAATTCTGAAAAAATTCAATATTTATCTGACAAAGATGCGTTGGCGAGTCAGCTGGAGGGCCTAATTGAGGCCATTCCAGGGGCATTAATTGTTTTAGATGAGCAGCAAAAGATTGTAAAAGTGAACGCTTGCGCTAGGCATTGGTTTGGCAATAGTCTGCTCGGTCAACAGTGGTCACAGCTTCGATCCAGTATCTTAACTTATCAGGGTGAACGGACTGAACAATTTGTGCTGCATAATGGTAAGACCGTTGCGCTATCAATGAAGGCATTGAGCGGACAGTCTGGCCAGGTTGTGTTGCTCAGTGATATTACCCACCAGCAAGAATTAACCCAACAGCTTGAACATAAAAAGAAATTGGCCGATATGGGTCAGTTTTCGGCTAGTCTAGCGCATCAAATTCGTACGCCTTTAGCCTCGGCATTATTGTATGCCTCACAGCTAAGTTCAGATACGTTAAACGCTGAAGCACAACAAAAATTTTCGACAAAATTGCTGGATAGGCTGCGAGTTTTAAATTCGCAGGTCACTGATATGTTGAATTATTCGCACAGTGGAGACTTTGTAAAACAACCAAATAAATTAACAGCCTTTGTCCATACTCTGAAGGATCTGTATCACGGAAAAAAAGTGTATTTTGATATGGGCGATTTTTCAGAAGCGACAACAATTCATATTAGCCACGATGCGTTAATTGGGGCAATCAGTAATTTATTGGATAACGCGTTGGAGGCCAGCGGTTCTAATAATGATGTGTTGTGCTCAATACAGGTCATTGAGGATAACAATCTAAAAATTGTTGTTAAAGATCAAGGGCGAGGTTTGTCACTTGAGCAACAGGAAAAAATATTTAAACCTTTTTATACGGATAAAACAAATGGCACCGGTTTGGGTTTGGCAGTAGTGAGCAACGTTGTAAACGCACATAAAGGCAGGGTGAAATGTGAGTCTAATATAGGCGTTGGAACAACCATGGAAGTTCAACTGCCCGTTGTCATTTCAACCCATGAAAATAATGCAGAAAGGAGTTGATAGCGTGATGAAGCAGATCGATGTATTAATTGTTGAAGATGATATGCCCTTGCAAGAAGCGATCAAGGATGCCCTGACGAGCTATGGTTATAAGACAAAATGCGCAGCCAATGGGCTGGAGGCACTCAATACCTTAGAAACATATCAGGCGAGATTGATTATTAGTGATATTCAAATGGATGAAATGGATGGGCACGAGTTACTTCAAACGCTTAAATTGCGTTTTCCGAGCTTGCCTGTTTTATTGATGACAGCACATGCCACCGTTGAGCAAGCGGTGAAAGCCATTCAAGTGGGTGCTTCGGATTATTTAACAAAACCTTTTGAAGTGGATGAATTGGTTGTGAATGTTGAACAAACCATTGCGCCAGTAGCTTCTTCATTTGGCGAGCTACCGAGTAATGACAGTAGCATGCAGGATATTGTTGCCTTGGCCGGTAGGGTGGCAAAAAGTGATGCAACGGTATTGATTCAGGGTGAAAGTGGAACAGGTAAGGAAGTGTTATCGCGCTTTATTCATAAAAACTCCCATAGGAATAAGGAGGCGTTTGTTGCGATAAATTGTGCTGCTATTCCGGAAAACATGCTCGAAGCCATGTTGTTTGGTTATGAGAAAGGGGCTTTTACAGGTGCGTATCAGTCATCACCCGGCAAATTTGAGCAAGCGCAAGGAGGCACTATTTTGTTGGATGAAATATCAGAAATGAATATTTTGTTGCAAGCTAAATTATTACGGGTGTTACAAGAAAAGGAAGTCGAGCGCTTAGGTGGAAAGAAGACGATTTCGTTGGATGTGCGTGTGTTGGCAACAACGAATAAAAATTTAAGAGACATGGTTAATGAGGGTAAATTTAGAGAAGATTTACTGTACAGAATTAACGTGTTTCCGATTAATATTCCGCCATTGAGGGAGCGAAAAACAGATATTTTAGCCTTGTCAAAAACGATGATTGCCAGGCATTACTGTGGAGACCAATCGGCGCCCAAATTATCTGCGGGTGCTATTAAATTGCTAGAGAATCATCCATGGAAAGGCAATGTTCGCGAATTGGAGAATGTTATTCAACGAGCGTTGATAATGACAACAAATTCTATTATTAGCGACAAAGATCTTATTTTTGAATCAGCCCCATCAAATGATATTTCGCCTGAATCTGGCGTTGTAGAGAAAGATTTGAATGAAGGGGTCAGAGCGGTTGAAGATAAGTTGATTTTAGAGACCTTGGTGAGCTCAAAAGGCAGCCGAAAAAATACAGCAGAGCGTTTAGGGATTAGTGCGAGAACGTTGCGCTATAAAATCGCTCGCATGCGTGAAGCGGGCATAGAAATCCCCGCATAAAAATTGAAACAGGTTAAGTCAGCAAAGAGGAATGTTTATGAGTAACATGGAAATTAATAATGTATTGGCCCAAATGCGAGCGATGTCGGCACAGGCCTCAAGCTCTGTTAACGAGGCAAAGCCAACGAATTCATCTGAATTTTCTAGCCTGCTGAGTCAATCGATAGAAGCCGTTAATAAAACCCAAAAAGAAGCCAGTGAATTATCGACCGCTTTTACGACAGGCCAAACAGAGGCTAGTCTGGCTGAAGTGATGGTGTCTTTGCAAAAAGCCAGTTTATCGTTTCAAACCGTCTTGCAAACCAGAAATAAATTGGTTGAAGCATATAAAGACGTGATGCGGATGTCGATGTAGCGACATTGAGCGAGTTTAATAGCAATTAAAATACGATAGGTTTTATTATGGCGACACCCGCAGAGCAGGCAGCAATGCAGATGCAATCACCTCAGAGTCACTTTATGATGCGCCAGTTAGGCGTTATGCTTGCACTGGCCGTTAGTGTGGCTTTAGGCGTTGCGGTCGTGCTTTGGTCGCAAACACCAAATTACAGTTTGCTATACAGCAATCTGGGTGAACGAGAGTTGAGTGCAGTGGTGTCGGGGTTACAGCAATCCGGTGTGGAGTACAAGTTGGATGTGGGCTCTGGGGCGGTTTTAGTGCCGTCATCAAATGTCGATGAGTTACGGCTGAAGCTGGCTGGTTTGGGTTTGCCTCGTGGCGGGGGTCAGGGTTTTGAGTTGTTAGAAAAGGAGACAAGCTTTGGCGGGAGCCAGGCCATTGAAAAAGTGCGTATCAAACGTGCGCTAGAAGGAGAAATTGCCCGTTCAATAGTGACGATTCAAAGTGTGCGATCTGCACGAGTAATATTAGCGGTACCCAAGCAATCTGTATTTCTAAGGCATCGAAAAAAACCCAGTGCCTCAGTGGTTTTAGACATGTATCAAGGGCGAGAGCTACAGAAATCTGAAGTGTCTGCGATACTTCATTTAGTTTCGTCTGCTGTGCCGCAGTTAGAGACCACGCAGGTGACTATTGTTGACCAAAAAGGCTCACTGTTAAGTGCTAAAACATCAAATGACACGATGTCGTTGACCAGTCACCAATTTGAGTTTAAGCAAGGTGTTGAAGAGCACCTGATCAATCGTGTGGAAGATATCTTGACACCCATCATAGGTGTTGGTGCCCTTAGGGCATCCGTGTCAGCAGAGGTGGATTTCACAGAAACAGAACAAACGCAGGAACAATACAACCCTGATTTGTTAGCTCTGAGAAGTGAGCAAATTACGGAAGAACAGAACAGTTTAGCAGGGGCGCAAGGTGTCCCAGGAGCGTTATCCAATCAGCCGCCTGTGGCCGCAGAGGCGCCAGAAGTTGTGAATGGTGAAGCGGTTGAAGAATCATCAGGGTCAACGAATGTTAATAAACGTTCCATTAAAAATTACGAATTAGATAAGAAAATCAGCCACACTAAATTATCGGCTGGGCGGGTTAAACGAATTACAGTCGCCGTCGTGATTGATAATAAACAAGGCGAGGTAACAGCTGAAGGGGCAGCAGGAGCATCAGAACCTTATACGGCGGAGGATATTGCTAAATTCACGAATATCGTAAAAGAAGCGATAGGTTTCAATGAATTGCGAGGCGATAGCGTAACAGTGACTAATTTAGCCTTCAAGAAGCCTGAAGCATTGGAGGCATTGCCTGAGGTGCCTCTCTGGGAACAAGCCTGGGTGCTGGATGCTGCTAAACAGGCGTTGGGTGGTATTTTTGTTTTGATATTGATATTTTTTGTTTTAAAACCAACCATTAAAAGTTTGCTGGAAAAACCAACAGTGGCAGCGCTTCCATCCAGTGAATCATCTGCTGTGATGGCTCCTTCTGGGGGTATGGCGCCTGAGGCCCAAGGTAATAACGGCAAGTCGTTAGCCCTTGAATCTGATGAAGAGTTGATGATGCTGGAGGCGCCTAAAAGTTATGAACAGCGTTTAGAAATGGCTCAAAAAATAGCAGGGGAAGATCCTAAAAGGGTTGCTCAAGTAATGAAAACGTGGATAAAAGAATAATGGCTGAAGAACAACAGGCAGCGTCAAGTGCATTAACGGGAACAGCGAAAGCGGCTGTGCTTTTGTTGTCGTTGGGCGAAGAGCATGCAGCGGGTGTGATGAAGCATATGGGACCGAAAGAGGTGCAGCAGGTAGGTACTGCCATGGCCTCATTAGAAAATGTGACTACAGAAACACTGGATGCCGTCGTGGGGCAATTTATTACGATAATTGGTGGGCAAACAGCATTAGGCATTGACTCCGACAAATATATAAAAAATGTGCTGACGGATGCGTTGGGTGTTGATAAGGCAGGGGGCGTTATCGATCGCATCTTATTAGGGCGAAACTCCAAAGGCTTGGAGCAATTAAAGTGGATGGATCCGCGATCGATTGCTGATTTTATCCGCCTGGAACATCCGCAAATTATCGCCATTGTTCTCTCGTATTTAGACAGTGACCAAGCTGCTGAAACGCTCGGTTATCTCTCGCCAAACATTCGACCTGATGTGTTGATGCGTATAGCTGTATTAGATGGGGTACAGCCTGATGCATTACAAGAATTAGATGCGATTATGGAAAACCAGTTGTCAGGCAATTCTGGAGCTCAAACGGCTCAAATGGGTGGTATCCAAACGGCGGCTAATATATTGAACTTGATGGAAGGTTCGGTTAGCGCAGAATTAATTGATGCGGTGGTCGAATCCGACGATGAAATTGGTCAACAAATTCAAGATAAAATGTTTGTTTTCGATAACCTCATTGACGTGGATGATCGCGGTATACAGAGTTTGATGAAAGAAGTGTCAACCGATGTATTAACGTTAGCTTTACGTGCGGCTGATGAAGCGTTGAAAGAAAAAATATTTGCCAATATGTCTAAGCGTGCCGCTGAAATGTTACGAGATGATATGGAAGCTGCCGCACCTGCTAAAGTGAGTGATGTTGAAGCAGCGCAGAAAGAAGTGCTGGTTATTGCGCGACGTCTTGCTGATTCAGGAGAAATTTCGTTAGGCGGCGGGGGTGATGACTTTGTCTAGATCACCGATAAAAAAAGGTGATGTTTCTTCGTGGAATTTCCCATCTTTTGCTGAGTCAACATCCATTGACATCGAGATCGGCAACGTAAAAGTGCCAACGGCGGGTGATCTTGAAAAGTTACAAGAACAAGCGCTTCAAGAAGCATCTAAAAGGGGCTATGAGGACGGTTTTTCAAAAGGAATAAAAGCGGCTGAGGCGCAAATTGCTCAAAAAGTGAAGTCTTTGCAAAGTATCATGCAGTCGTTAGTTAACCCATATGAAGAATTTGATGAGCGTGTGGAAAATGAAATCACCTCGTTAGCCATTCAAATGTCTAAACAGCTCATAAGGCGAGAATTAAAAGCAGATGCTGGCCAAGTCGTGGGTGTTGTTAAAGAGGCCTTAACAGCGCTGCCTTCAAGTTCACAGAACATCAAGTTATTTCTACACCCGGAGGATGCTGAACTTGTTAAATCGGCACTGTCACTAGAAGATGAGGCTCGATGGGAAGTGGTAGAGGATCCCGTGATTACTCGAGGCGGATGCCGTGTTGAGACAGATGTGTCAACAATTGATGCGACGGTTGAAAACCGCTTATTAGCGATTATTGCTCAAGCTCTTGGAGATGAAAGAGCAACAGTATGAGTGAGTTGAGTCTAATAACCCAGCGTACTGATAAGTGGGTAAATCGTTTAAAGGGTTATCAAGACCGGATTAAAGAGCCGCAAACGATGTTGGTAGAAGGTAGGCTAACTCGCATGGTTGGTTTAACGTTGGAGGCAGTCGGTTGCCGATCTACCATTGGCGGGCGCTGCATGATTGAAACGGCGGAGGGTGCTCGAACAGAAGCAGAAGTGGTTGGCTTTTCCGGTGAGCGTTTATATTTGATGCCTACGGGCGATATTCGTGGTCTTGAACAGGATTGCCGTGTTATTCCTATGGGGTTGACCAGTATGGCGCATGTAGGACCGGCCTTGTTAGGCCGCGTGATTGACGGCGGCGGAAAGCCTATTGATAGTAAAGGGCCAGTCCATACCACCGATACGATGCCCTTACATGGGCGAGCAATGAACCCTCTAGGTCGGCAAGCAATAACAAAACCTTTGGATGTTGGCATTGGTGCTATTAATTCTTTGCTAACGGTCGGGCAAGGCCAGCGTATTGGCTTGTTTGCAGGCAGTGGTGTCGGGAAAAGTGTTTTGCTGGGCATGATGACTAAATATACCAAAGCCGATATTGTGGTGGTTGGCTTGATCGGGGAACGTGGGCGCGAAGTGAATGAATTTGTTAGAAAAACATTAGGCGCTGAAGGCTTGGCGCGCGCTGTAGTCGTTGCATCCCCAGCGGATGACCCCCCTTTGATGCGGATGCATGGTGCCATGTTGGCAACCAGTATTGCTGAGTATTTTCGTGATCAAGGTAAAAATGTTCTCCTGCTGATGGATTCACTCACGCGATACGCGCAAGCGCAGCGTGAAATAGCTTTGGCCATTAACGAGCCGCCGGCGACGAAAGGATATCCTCCCTCTGTTTTTAGTAAATTACCTAGCTTGGTGGAGAGAGCGGGTAATTCTGACGAGGGCAAGGGGTCAATCACGGCCTTTTACACCGTGTTAACCGAAGGAGACGACACCAATGACCCCATCGCGGATGCAAGCCGAGCTATTTTGGATGGCCATATACATTTGTCTCGATTGTTAGCTGAAGCGGGACACTTCCCGGCGATAGATATGGAAGCATCCGTGAGTCGATTGATGACAGAGATAGTGCCAGAATCGCATCAGGACATGGCACGTGAATTTAGGAAAATAAATTCAACCTATCAGAAAAATGCAGATTTAATCAATGTAGGCGCTTATCAACCTGGAACAAACCCAGCGGTTGATCAGGCCATAGACATGCACGAATCAATGTTAGAATTTCTTCAGCAACGAATCAACGAAGCGGTGAGTTTTGAAGAAAGTATCCAAGGGTTACAGTCTGTACTACAACAAAGGGACTTGGTTGCAATGCCGAATCCATCATAAATGGGAGTGGTGTTGAAAAAATCAAAAAGGTTTGAACCTGTTAAGCAGATCGCGGAAAACAATGAAGCGGCGGCTGTGGTTAAGATGAATCAATCATTTCAAGAGCAGCAAGCGACTCTTGAGCAGTTAGAGAAATTGAAAGGTTACCGAGATGATTATGTAGAGCAATTTAGAGCGAAAGGGCAAGAGGGTATATCGGCTTCTAGGTTGCGTGAATATCAGGCTTTTGTGCAAAAACTAGATGGCGCCATTGAAGAGCAGATGAAAGTCGTGCAAAACATGAACGCTAAAGTGGGTGAACATCAACAGGCATTTAAAAAATCAAACAGCAGGAAAAAAGTGGTTGAAAAACTCATCAAAAATTCAAAGCAACAGGAAATAGCACACAGTGATAAGCAGGAACAAAATGAAGCGGACGACCGTGTACATAAAGGCGCCCACCTTGATTAAAGTCGGTTTTTAAAAACGAAAATTAACTAAGCGTTTGAATTTTTATTGTATATTTTGAGAAGCAGTGGCTTATAATGGCCAAATGAACGTTACAAATTTATTAGAACAAGGTGTGAACTTAATGTTACTTGGGATGGGGATGGTTTTCTTCATCTTGGGTGTATTAGTTTTTGTTATCAAAGGAGTTTCTAGTTTAATATTGCGGTCCGAGCCCGTTGTTGAAACTAGTGAAAAACCTTCTGCTTTTCCAGGTGTAAATGAAGATATAGTTGCCGCTATCACAATAGCTGTTCAACGGTATCGGTCTAAATAAACTTTAAAATCATGAATAATCCATTAAAAATTACTGATGTCGTTTTACGCGACGCTCACCAATCTCTTTTTGCAACGCGCTTGCGGATTGAGGACATGTTACCGATTGCAGAAAAGCTAGACAAAGTGGGTTATTGGTCATTAGAAACATGGGGTGGTGCAACGTTTGACTCATGTATCCGTTATTTAGGCGAAGACCCTTGGGAACGTTTAAGATTGCTTAAGGCAGCAATGCCAAACACGCAACAACAAATGTTGCTGAGAGGTCAAAACCTTCTTGGATATAGACATTATGCGGATGATGTTGTTCATAAATTTGTCGAACGTGCGGCAGAAAATGGTATGGACGTTTTCCGTATTTTTGATGCGATGAATGACGTGCGCAACCTTGAAACCGCCATCAAAGCTACGGTTGAAGTTGAAAAGCATGCGCAAGGAACGATTTCTTATACTGAAAGCCCTGTCCATACATTAGAAAGTTGGGTGGATATGGGTAAACGCCTAGAAGATGCCGGCTGTCATTCAATAGCAATAAAGGACATGGCGGGTCTTTTGAAACCTTACGATGCCGCTGAATTAGTTAAGCGTCTTAAAGCTGAATGTAACGTGCCTATTGCGTTGCATAGTCATGCTACAACCGGTATGAGCGTGGCGACCTGTTTAAAAGCAGTTGATGCTGGTTTAGACATGCTGGATACAGCAATATCCTCAATGAGTATGACGTATGGTCATTCGCCTACAGAAACTTTCATTGCGATGTTGGAAGGCACTGAACGTGCAACAGGCCTGGATATTGAAAGCGTTGAGGAGATTGCTGCATACTTTAGAACAGTTCGACCTAAATATGCAGAATTTGAAGGGTCTTTGAAAGGAGTGGATTCAAGAATTCTTATTGCTCAGGTGCCTGGCGGCATGTTGACGAATCTCGAAAACCAATTAAAACTTCAAAATGCCGCTGACAAAATTGATGATGTGCTGGCAGAAATACCCTTAGTGCGTAAAGATTTAGGTTATTTGCCTTTGGTAACGCCGACATCGCAAATTGTTGGAACGCAAGCAGTCATGAACGTGCTGATGGGCGAGCGATATAAATCAATTAGCAAAGAGACCAGCGGTGTCTTAAAAGGTGAGTATGGGGCAACGCCTGCGGCGGTTAATAAAGAGTTACAAGAACAGGTCTTAGCAGGGGCGGAGGCCATTACGTGCCGTCCTGCCGACCTCATTGATGATGAATTGGATAAATTAACAGCCGAACTTGAAGCGAAAGCAAAGGAAGATGATTTGCAGTTAGCAGAACAATCCATTGATGATGTGCTGACATACGCACTTTTCCCTCAAGTTGGTTTGGACTTTATTAAAAACAGAAATAACCCGGATGCTTTTGAACCGGTTCCAACCGGCCTTGTTGAAGTAGCAAAGGCAGATCCTTCGGGTAGTGAAACTTATGATGTTGCCGTTAATGGTAAAACATATCGAGTGGAAGTGGGCCCAAGCGGATCCATTAAAAACCTTGCACCAGCCCCTTCGAGTGAGAGCGTTCCCAGTACAAAAGCTCCAGCTAAACAATCAGCGGGCTCAGAGCCATTTTGCCAGAATGAACCTTTGACGGCACCCATGGCGGGCAATATTATCCGAATAGCAATGGCCGCAGGGGATGATGTACATGCGGGCGATGTGGTGATTATTCTAGAAGCCATGAAGATGGAGACAGAGGTCCGAGCACATATCGAAGGTCAAATTTCAGATGTTTTTGTTAAAGAAGGGGAATCCGTACCGGCGGGCGCTCCCTTAGTTCTTATTTGTTAAGGTTTAATTAAATGGATAGTGGCGTATTACACATATGGCAATCGACTGGGATTGCTAATTTTGAATGGGGCAATATATTAATGATAGCGATCGGGCTATTATTAATATTCTTGGCGATTACGAAAAACTTTGAGCCATTGCTTTTGCTACCTATCGGTTTTGGCGGCATTTTAGCGAACATTCCCATCGCAGGTATCAGTGGGCCCGATGGCTTGTTAGGTATTTTGTATCACATGGGTGTAGATACGGGCTTATTCCCCTTGCTTATTTTTATGGGTGTTGGAGCCTTAACAGATTTTGGGGCGCTTATAGCCATGCCGAGCTTATTAGTGTTAGGAGCGGCGGCACAATTTGGTATTTTCGCCACCCTGATTGGTGCTCTTGCTATGAACATGATACCTGGCATGGAATTTAGTTTGGCTGATGCGTCTGCTATTGCCATTATTGGTGGAGCGGATGGGCCGACAGCGATTTTCCTGGCCTCAAAATTAGCGCCAGATCTCTTGGGGGCTATTGCCGTTGCAGCGTATTCTTATATGGCGTTAGTTCCACTTATTCAACCACCCATTATGCGCGCACTGACCTCAGAGAAAGAGCGCCAAGTACAAATGACACATTTGCGGCACGTCACGAAGAAAGAAAAAATTATTTTTCCATTGATCATTTTGTCAGCAGTGATTTTGTTTTTACCTGCGTCTGCTCCACTGGTTGGTATGTTGGCTTTTGGTAATTTAATGCGCGAAAGTGGCGTGGTCGATCGTTTGAGCTCTACGGCACAAAATGAATTGATTAATATTGTAACCATTTTCTTGGGTTTGGCAGTGGGCTCAAAGCTATCAGCAGACAAATTTCTTACATCTGAAACCCTGGGTATCCTAATACTCGGTATGGCAGCTTTTTCCATCGGCACAGCCGGGGGCATATTGATGGGCAAGGTCATGCATAAAGTGACAGGCGGTAAGGTTAACCCGCTTATTGGAGCAGCAGGCGTTTCGGCGGTACCAATGGCTGCTCGAGTGGTTAACAAGGTGGGGCAAGAAGCAAATCCACATAATTACTTGTTAATGCATGCAATGGGGCCGAATGTTGCTGGTGTTATCGGGTCGGCTGTTGCGGCAGGGGTTCTATTGGCTATCGTCAGTTAAAAACGATTGTCGTTGATGTACTAAATAAGTCGTGATTGCTTTTTTAAAGTTGTTTATTGCAACTTGGTGATTTATTAGCTTCCAACGGCAAGGCAATTTTATTCAACTAATTTTGCGGGCCGACGATGGGTTAAATAGCTAAATAATGCAAGTCACAAGAAACAACGAACAAATACAACCTTTAAATATCAATAACCAAGCGGTAGGCACGATATCTGTTGCTCCCATGATGGATTGGACAGACAGGCATTGTCGTTATTTTCACCGGCTCCTATCTCCAAACTCTGTACTCTATACCGAAATGGTAACAACGGGTGCATTATTACGAGGTGATAAAGAACGATTTCTAGCATTTGATGATGCTGAGCACCCCATCGTCTTACAGCTTGGTGGGAGTCATCCCGATGAAATGGCTAACTGCGCTCAATTTGCTCAAGAAGCGGGTTTTCAAGAAGTTAATATCAATGTCGGTTGCCCGAGTGATCGTGTACAGAATGGACGCATAGGGGCTTGTTTAATGGCTGAACCCCAACTCGTTGCGGAATGTGTGTCGAAGATGAGGAGTCGAGTTGATATACCAGTGACAGTAAAAACACGTATTGGTATCGATGACGACGATTCTACTGAATTTTTGATGAAATTTATTCAGACCGTTGCAGATGCAGGTTGCACTACGTTTGTTATTCACGCCCGAAAGGCCATATTAAATGGCCTCTCTCCAAAAGAAAACAGGACGATCCCACCGTTAAATTACGACAGGGTATATCAGGTAAAAAAAGAATATCCGGCCTTAGCCATTATTATAAATGGGGGCATTAAGTCAGTAGCCGAAATCCAACAGCACTGGCAGAATCTTGACGGCGTGATGATGGGTCGTGAAGCTTATCATCGTCCATTTTTCTTGGCAGATATTGAGCACGAACTTTTTCAACAGCCATTGATAGATAGAAAAGAAGTACTGGATAAATTAATTCAGTACGTCGACAATCAATTAGCTCTGGGTGTGCCTTTACAAAGAATGACGCGCCCTATTTTAGGGCTTTATGCTGGTGAAGCTGGCGGTAAACATTGGCGGCGTTACCTAAGCGAGAATGCAAGAAAAAAAAATGCGGGGCCTGAGGTTATACTGGCAGCTTTGGAAGCGATGTCACCGTACAATACAATAGGTGAACGTAAAGGACGGTATTAAACGGTTAATAGATAAGACCTTTAAAAGGTATTGATAATGGAAAAATTGTATAAGCAAATCATTTCTGAAATTGGTGAAGACGTAGATCGTGAAGGATTGGCGGATACTCCAACACGTGCAGCCAAGGCCATGGCGTTCCTAACGAGCGGTTATCAGACGCATTTGGATGAGATAGTTAACGGGGCTGTATTCAGTTCTGATGCGGACGACATGGTGATTGTTAAAAACATAGAGTTGTATTCTATGTGTGAACATCACCTATTACCCTTTATTGGTAAATGCCATGTGGCCTACTTACCGAATGGAAAAGTGTTAGGTTTGTCCAAGGTAGCTCGAATAGTTGACATGTACGCACGTCGATTACAAATTCAAGAGCAGTTGACCACGCAAATTGCAGACTCTATTTTAGAAGTGACTGGTGCAAAGGGCGTTGCCGTTGTTGTTGAGGCAAAGCACCTGTGCATGATGATGCGGGGAGTAGAAAAGCAAAATTCTCAGATGACCACCTCAAGTATGCTGGGTCAATTTCGTAAGAATGCTGAAACACGGGCAGAGTTTTTAAGCTTGCTGAAAATGAGTTGATTATTAAGGTTGATCAACCAATATGAAAGAACATAGTCTTGCTGATTAATTTAGAAATGCTGGAAGCGCCTTCAGAAGAGGCGGTTCGAGAGTATTTGCGTGAATTTTTATGGGATCCAAAAGTGGTGTAATTGCCACGATTTTTATGGTGGGTTATTTTAAATTTCTTTGTGTTAATAAAAAGACCGTTATATTCCAATGTTGAATAATGAAGATGCGCATATCAAAGCACTGTTTGAGTTGATTGAAGAAAAGACAACACAAATGTCTTAATACAAAAAAGGAGGCGATATCATGCCAAAGTTTTTTGGAGCGGGGTCAGATTGTAGTTTTTGTCGAATGATGCGAAGTATGGCCTTTAGTGGGCTTGGAGCTGCTATTGGAGTTGGTGTAGGTACTTTGCTGGATCTGCAAAAATCGGATGTTTGGTTATGCGCAATTGCGGGGGCATTTGTTATGGTGTTTCTTGTCCTAAAGAAATTGGAGAAATCATGAAGCGTCTTATAGTGGTGGCGATGCTATTAATCGGTACGGCTTGTTCGGAAGAGCAGCAAAACAAAATTTCGCGTTTGGGTGTGAGTTGGATGGAAGGGAACTATCATGTGACTTTTTATGAGGGCGAGCATAAAAAAACATGGACGGTCATCGACAGTAAGGTGACGTCCGACCCACAAAAAGGTTATTACTATTTTTGGGTAGAGAAAGATAATAAAAAGAAATATATCCAAGTTCCCATAGCGCGCACCGTCATTGAAGAGTTGTAACCCAATATAATGTGCGAGTTATTAGGGATGAGCGCCAATGTGCCCACAGATATTTGTTTTAGTTTCAGCGGTTTAATCAAACGAGGTGGAGAAACGGGCTCTCATAAAGACGGTTGGGGTATTGCTTTTTATGAAGGCAAAGGCTATCGCTCTTTCCACGATCCCGTTGCAAGTGCAAATTCGGAAGTTGCAAAATTCATTCAACAATACTCAATCAAGAGTACACAAGTTATTTGTCATATCAGGAAAGCCAATAGAGGCCGTGTATGCTTAGAAAATACCCACCCCTTTTCACGTGAGTTATGGGGGCAAATTTGGTCTTTTGCTCATAATGGGCAGTTAAAAGGTATTAAGAAAAAAAAATTAAATGGTTATACCCCAGTGGGTACCACAGACAGTGAACACGCTTTTTGTTGGATATTAGGTCAGCTACGTCAAGCATTTCCTACTAAACCGAAGAGTAAAATCAAGCTACGCAATAGCGTGGAGCGTTTATGCCGAGAAGTGGCGGGTCATGGCGTTTTTAATGTATTAATGAGTGATGCGGAAAACCTTTATGTTTATTGCAACACCAAATTATCTTGGTTAACGCGCCAGGCGCCTTTCGTTGAAGCGCAATTAGTGGATGCTGATTTGTGTGTTGATTTTAAAAAAGAAACCGCTCAAGAAGACGTAGTCACTGTCATAGCGACCGAGCCACTCACATCAAATGAGCAATGGGCAAAAATGGCAGTCGGTGAGTTCAGTGTTTTTCGCTTAGGTGAAAAAGAATTTACAAGTGTTAATTAATTAAAAAAAAGAGCATAGGTTTGACTAAACTGCTCATCGACTTGTTCCGAAACCGAGCTCAAAATGCCGTATGGCAGACCAACCTTTTCCCATACCTTATCGTTAGGTAAAACAGTTGCATTGATGCTTTCTTCTGATGAAGAGTCAGCATGGGCCAGCAGATTGGCAAGATAGATAATATGAACCTCTTCCAGGTGGCTGCTAGCCAGTTCGGGTTCATGATGGAAAGTGGCTGCGTGTTGAATAGAAAGAGGTATTTTCCACAATTCGAGTAAAGCGCCGCTCAATTGAGCATGATTAAAACCAAATATCGATTTTTCGGCTTCAATGTCTTTGGTCTTGTTCGCTTTGACATGCAACGCTGCCGCACGTGCAAGGTCTGGAGCTTTTGTATATAACACTAAACGGCCAATATCATGAAGAAGGCCGCTCATAAAAACAGATGAGAGTTGACGTTTTTTAGGATGATGGTCGGCTAAAAACTTAGCAAATAGGGCCGTTTTTAAACTATGCATCCAGAATTCACGCATATCAAGGATGGAATTGGGCAGGCTGGAAAATTTTTCAACCACACTGGTCGTCATGACAAGTAAACGAATCTCTTTAGTCCCGATGATAGAAATAGCATGATCAATGGTTTTCACTGTAGCAGGGAAACCAAAAAACGCCGAATTAACAACTTTTAGCACTCGAGCAGATAAAGAAGGATCCTGTTCGATGATCAGCGCCATGTCGTTGGCGTTTTTTAGTGGGTCATCCAGCGCTTGTGAAATACGTATAAAAATTTCTGGTGGTGAGCATAAATCGATTTCACCTGATAAAAAATCATTGATTGTGCAAAAGCTTGAGGGTGACAAAGGCATGGGAGAAGTTGTGGTTAGTGTTTAAAGATAATGAAAGTTGTAAAAGGAAAATTTAGATCAGTCCCTTCTAAAAGTATTTATATTGATTGATAACGATCATACCTATTTATTGATTTTCCGATATTCTATTGTTTTCTTACCAAGAATATCAAGCTGTTAAGATTTTTTTGTTGACACAATATTAAGATTAAGCGTAAAGTCATTGATAGAAAAGTAAATTAATTTTTAAAAATTGAATTTTTTGGGTTGTTGACTAAGATAAATGATTCAATCAGTGATGAGATATGAAAGAATTTAACCAGAAAGAACGAGTCATTTTGATCATCGAGCATGATGAAAGCCGTCTGTCGACATTGCAAAATATTTTATCAATTGGTGGTTACAGGAAATTAATTTGTGCTTCAAATCAAGAGCAGGTCTTTGAGCTTATACGTCCATTCCAAGGTCGGGTCGATGAGATTGGGATGATTATCCTAGATCATGACCTGCCTCAGTGTGATACGTTGAAGCTTAGCGAAATGTTAACGACACTAGATGGCCATGATGCCATTCCACTGATTCTGTTAGCAAACCCTTCTTCGATTATTGATGATGACTTAATGGCAAAGTGTCATCAAGCGAATGCGGCGACGATCATTCATTGTCCTACCGATGGAGCCCAGCTTATTCCACTGGTTGATTTAGCAATAGCGCTTAAAGATGAGCGTGAAGAACGAATGCTAAATGAAGAAAAATTAGTGCGAGAATTGTCTGAAAGACGCATTATGGAGGCTCGTCTTCAATATCTGGTCGCACATGATGAGCTAACAGGGTTATCAAACAGAAGCGGCCTTGAGAAAGCGTTAGATTTTGCCATTATACGGTGCAATAATTTTAAACAGCATGGCGCTTTATTAGACATTGATCTAGACCAATTTAAGGTTATAAATGATGTAGAAGGGCATGAGGCAGGTGATCGCTTGCTGATTGAAGTTGCAACACTAATCCGTGCGACGCTGGATAGTGAAGCATTTATCGCGCGGGTTGGGTCAAATTTATTTCAAGTTTTTATTTCTAAAGCAGTGAAGAGAACGGCTTTGGAAATTGCTGAAAAAATAAGATTGACTATTGATGAGTTTGATTTTAAATCGGGTGCCAACACGTACAATATTTCTGCCAGTATTGGGGTGGCGATGCTGGAGCCGCTTGAGTTTATCAAACGGCCTAGCGAGTTAATGTCCAGAGCAAATCATGCCTGTTACTCTGCCAAAACACTGGGCCGGAACAGAGTCAGTTTATTTGAACGTGACAATGACGAGTTAATAACACTGAGAGACGATGCTAACTGGGTGCCTAAAATACGTCATGCACTCAGTGAAGATTTATTTAAGTTAGTATTCCAACCCGTCGTTCAATTGTCTAATGGAGAAGTGTCGCATTACGAAACCTTATTGCGCATGATAGATGAAAGCGGGGAATTATTAAGTCCAGTGCAATTTATTCCAGTGGCAGAACGAATGGGCTTGATTCATCACATTGATTTATGGGTTGTGTCGCATGCTATTGACTACATTGCCAGTTTACCCAAAACGCAAGAAAACATCTGTTTTACCATTAATTTATCCAGCCATGCGCTGCAAGGTGATTACCTGCTGCCAATTGTTAAGAAAAAACTTGAATCAACATGGATATCGCCATCGAGGCTAACGTTTGAGATTACAGAGACCGCTGCGGTTTCAAACTTTAATAAAACACGTGAAATGGTATCAAAAATTCGCGCTTTGGGTTGTCGTTTTGCGTTAGATGATTTTGGCGCGGGTTTTAGTTCGTTTAATTACATCAAAAATTTCCCTGTTGATTATTTAAAAATAGATGGTCAGTTTATTAATAATTTAGCAGTCGATGAGGCCGATCAGGTGCTTGTTAAGTCAATGATTGAAGTAGCGCATAGCTTGGGAAAAAAGGCGATTGCAGAATATGTGTCAAATGTTGAAATATTAAGGGTATTAAAAGCTTTAGGGGTTGATTATGTGCAAGGTTACTTGCTAGGCAAACCCAGTTTAGACCTGTTGGAGAATCAACACGTTTCAATAGATGAATTATTAGCTAAACCGCTAGATATTGAGAAATTAATCACCCCGTCAGTTTAACTCTATGACATGATGTCGCCAATGTGTTGCGAGAGTAATCCGCATAATCTTGCGAATCTGTAAAATCGACCATGTCTAAGCCGAAAACTAAAGTAAGAAACTCCAAGAAAAAACCAAAAAAAGGGCAAAAGAAAAAAGTCCCTAACAGGTTCTTTACACGCCTGATGATCAAAGCGTGCTTGTTATTTATTATTGTCACAACGGCTTATGTTTTCTACCTAGATCATATCGTACGGACTCAATTTGAAGGCAAACGCTGGGCATTGCCTGCCCATGTCTTTGCAAACCCTGTCGAGTTATATCAAGGATTAGCTCTATCAACGGAGGATTTTGAATCACTGTTGAAGGACTTGAATTATCAGCGAACAACAGATTTTAGTTCGGGCGGAAAGTATTATCGTTCAGGCTCAAGTTTCACGCTAAAGACCCGGGCATTCAATTTTTTTGATGGCAAGGAATCGTCAAAGACAGTGAAGGTCTATTTCAGTCAACAGCATGTAAGCGCAATAAAAAATGTTAAAACGGGTCACCATGAGGCCATTTTGCGTTTGGATCCTGTGCAGGTTGGTAGCTTCTATCCAAGCCATAAAGAAGATCGAATTTTAATCAGATTAGATGAGGTGCCTCGTACATTAATTGATGGATTGATCTCGATTGAAGACCGCGACTTCTATCATCATTATGGCGTATCAGTTAAATCAATCTTGCGTGCCTTATGGACTAACTTGAAAGCAGGCGGAGTTGTGCAAGGTGGTAGTACGTTGACACAGCAGTTAATTAAAAATTTTTATTTAACTTCAGAAAGGAGCCTATGGCGGAAAGTTAAAGAGGCTATGATGGCGTTAATTATTGAATTTCACTTTGAAAAAGATGAAATTCTTGAGGCCTATCTCAACGAAGTGTTTTTAGGGCAAGATGGTGAACGTTCCATTAATGGGTTTGGGATGGCGAGCATTTTTTATTTCAATAAACCCTTAATAGAATTAAAACCGCATCAAACGGCATTGTTAGTGGGCTTAGTGAAAGGGCCTTCTTATTATGATCCGAGAAGGCACCCCGACAGAGCCGTTAAACGTAGAAACCTGGTGTTAGATGAAATGCATCGTTTGGGTTTTTTGCCTGATCAACAAAGGCAAATGGCGAAACGTTTTGGCGTCGATATTTCTCCGACCAAACAAGTTAAAAGTGCCCGTTTTCCAGCGTTTTTAGATTTGGTGAAGCGCCAATTAAGTCGGGACTATAAAGATGAAGATTTACGTTCTGAAGGTTTAAATATTTTCTCAACCTTGGATTATACAATCCAAACGAGAGCTGAAAATTTATTTAAAAAGAAGCTTGAAACACTCAATAGACAATATGGCATAGAAAAAGGAAAACTGCAGGGCGCCATGGTTATTACGCGACGTGAAGGGGGGGAAATAGTCGCCGTTATTGGTGATCGTAATCCAAGCTATAACGGGTTTAATCGGGCGCTGGATGCCATTCGGCCGATAGGCTCTTTGGTGAAACCCGCCGTTTATTTGACGGCCTTATCTCAGCCGTCAAAATACACCCTAACCACTCTGATCGATGATAAGGCAATCAGCCTTAAACAGCAATCTGGTGCGCTATGGAAACCAAACAACTACGATAAAGTTGAGCATGGGTCGGTACCACTGCATGAAGCGTTGGCGCATTCATATAATTTGGCGACCGTGCGTTTGGGTTTGGATCTTAAGGTACCAAATGTAAAAAGGACACTCGAAGATCTCGGTGTGAAGCGCCCCATTAAACCTTATCCATCGCTGCTGCTTGGGGCATTGCCGTTAGCGCCTATTGAGGTGGCTCAAATGTACCAAACTTTGGCTGGAGAGGGCTTCTTTACCCATCTCAGAGCGATTCAGTCAGTGACCTCTAATGATCATACCGCCTTACAACGATATGCCTTGCGTGTCAGACAGGTTGCCAGTCCAGAAGCCGTTTTTCTCGTTAACACAGGGTTACAAGAAGTGATGACCAAAGGGACAGGGCGTTCAGCGTATCGCCAGATGTCTGTCAATTATAAATTAGCAGGTAAAACAGGAACGACAGATGACTTAAGAGATAGCTGGTTTGCGGGTTTTAGCGGCGATTATCTTGCTGTTGTTTGGCTCGGGCGGGATGATAATAAACCGTCAAAACTAACGGGTGCGAATGGCGCGTTACAAGTTTGGTCCAGTGTAATGAAGGCTATTTCTAAGGACAGTGTTCAACTCACAAAACCCGACAATATTGAGTATGAATGGGTGGACCCAATGGGTTACCGTGCTAATGAGTTCTGTGTAAATGCTGTACAATACCCTTACATAACTGGCTCTGCTCCCACGGAATACTCGCCATGCATAGGCACGATGGAACGAACATTGGAGCGAGCCGG
Organism: Cycloclasticus sp.; assembly: GCA_002700385.1. Lineage (GTDB taxonomy): Bacteria > Pseudomonadota > Gammaproteobacteria > Methylococcales > Cycloclasticaceae > Cycloclasticus. Next base: position 347,138 of record PADC01000006.1, on the reverse strand, counting down.
CAATTGGTTTGAGAGCATAATAAAGGGTCGATAGATCATATGAAATTAGTTTATTTAATGGCGATGATGTTTATCTTGTCGGCTTGTGCAGATATGTCGATGTACAATCAAGTTCCTGCGCCTATCGGTCGGTCAGGGGAGGCACCCATCGACCCTTCAAAAACCATTCCTCCGGTGGCTCAAACGTATCCTGTAGAAGAACAACCCATTCAGGAAGGGATGATTGCCCCCTATAACCCATCCGCTGAAACGGATATGAGAGCACAAAACCCCGCCGTGATTGCTTTGTTAGACGGCGCTTATCAGCAGAGTGAGTCGGGGCAATTAGACCTTGCGGCTTCTAAATTAGAACGAGCGGTACGAATTTCGCCAAGAGACCCACAGGTGTGGTCTGCTTTAGCGAAGATTCGCTTGCAGCAGAAAAAATATGCTTTAGCTGTTAGTTTGGCAAAAAAATCTAATCTATTATCGGGAGAGGATAAAAACCTACAACGTAATAACTGGCTGTTAATGGCAGAGAGTTATGATAATTTGGGTCAGACAGAATCAGCACGCCAAGCGCGCCAACGTGCCGAAAGACTATTTTAAGATGAGCAGCCCAACGAGCCCGTATTCTGTTGATAAGTTGATAGAACAAGCAAGGCAATTGGCTGCAGATTTTAAAAAAATGACAGGGAAACCCTTACCCGGTGTGAGTAATGAAATTGCCGAGCATGATGCCTGTAAATTATTAGCATTAAAGTTACATAAAGATAACTCTGAAGGCTACGATGCCATACGTGTAAGTGGACGTGGGCCTAAAAAAATTCAAATTAAAGCACGGGCTATTTTTAATGATAATTATCGAGGCCAACGTTTAGGGCAGTTGAAATTAGATAAAGATTGGGACTCGGTCGTACTGGTCTTGATGGATGAAAACTATCAGGCCTTTGATATCTTTGAAGCAACCCGCGGCGATATTTTAGATAACCTTAATAATAATTCGAACCGGATAAAACGTGGAGCGATGTCGGTTGCAAAGTTCCGCAATATAGCTACTTTGGTATGGACAAAAGAAAATGGGTTGAATGCGTCAGCTTGGCCCGACGAATTTGACGATTAACCTTTAAGCGGAAACTTTCTTGTACGACCTCGACAGCATATTAGGCTCAAATGGTGAGCTGGTTAAACATATTGAAGGGTTTCAATCTCGAGAAGGCCAGTTATCAATGGCTCAAGCAATTGAACGGGCTATTAATCAGCGAACACATCTGGTTGCAGAAGCCGGGACAGGAACAGGGAAAACTTTTGCGTATCTTATCCCGGCTATTTTATCCGGCAAAAAAACCATTATTTCAACTGGAACGCGGAACCTTCAGGATCAGATCTTTGAAAAAGATTTTCCCCTTATTCGCGACATTTTAAAGAGACCTGTCGAGGGTGCAGTCCTCAAGGGGCGAGCAAACTACCTTTGTTTGTATCGTCTCAATCAAGCAAAAATGCAAACATCGAGCTTGATTAAAGAGACAGATGTTGAATTAACCGAAATTGAACGATGGTCGCATCAAACGTTAGAGGGTGATATAGCCGAAGTAACATCCGTAGCAGAAGACTCTCTGGTTTGGCAGCAAGTTACTTCCACAGCAGATAACTGCTTGGGTCAAGAGTGTCCAATGGTGAGCGAGTGTTTTCCCTTAATAGCAAGAAAAAAAGCACAAGAAGTGGATGTTTTGATTGTTAATCATCATTTACTTTGTGCCGATTGGTCCTTGAAGGATGATGGTTTTGGGCAGTTGTTACCAGAAGCTGAGTTGATCATCATCGATGAAGCGCATCAATTAATTGATACGGCTTCAAGATTTTTGGGTATTTCTGTTAGTGCACGTCAAGTTCTGACATTACTCAGTGATATCGGCTCAGAGCAGTTGAAGTTAGCCTCTGATATGCCAGAGCTGATCGATTTAACGCACGTTATTAGTGAAGATATACGAGAAATGCGTAAGTTGCTGCCAGAGCAGTCTATTAAAGGCGCCTGGGACGAGCTGGAGCAATTAAAGGACTTTATACACGCGCTGGATTGTTTAGTGGGTCGAATTGAGCAGTTGTTTAAAATTCTAGGCAAAGTAGCTGTTCGCTCTAAAGGTTTGGAGGCTTGCTGGAAACGTTGTGAAGATATTCTATTGCGACTGAAGTTGTTTACTAACAAAGAGCGTAACGATTGGATTCAATGGTTTGAAACATACAGTCGAACTTTTACTTTTTATCGAACCCCGCTAGATATTTCTAAAGCATTTTCCAGCTTTGCTTTTGCTAGTGAAGCCAGCTGGGTGTTTACCTCAGCGACCCTTTCTGTGAATCATAAGTTTGACTTTTTTACTAAACGTCTTGGTTTAGAGGGTGCTGAAACGGGGTTATGGGAGAGCCCGTTTGATTTTGTGCATCAATCTTTAATGTATGTTCCAACCGGTATGCCCGAACCAAGAGATCAGTGCTATACGGCCGTTATGATGGAAAACGTTATTCCGGTGTTAAACGCGAGCGAAGGGAGAGCGTTTATCTTATTTACTTCGCATAGAGCGCTTCAAGAGGCTGCCACTATTTTATTAACAAAAACAGATTATAAGTTATTGGTACAAGGTGATTTGCCTAAACAGCAGATGTTGGAATCATTCAGGCGCTCGGACCGGGCTGTTTTACTCGGCACGGCAAGTTTTTGGGAAGGGGTTGATGTCCGAGGTGACGCTTTGTCTTGCGTTATTATTGATAAATTACCCTTTGCTTCTCCGGGTGACCCGGTGACTAAAGCGCGGCTTGATTACATGACAGAAAACGGGCAGTCACCCTTTTCAGAGTTTCAATTACCGTCAGCCGCCTTAACGTTAAAGCAAGGAGTGGGACGGCTGATTCGTGATGTTGAAGACAAAGGGGTGCTGATGCTGTGTGACCCCAGATTATCAAGTAAAGGCTATGGTAAAGTATTTATTCAATCTTTACCGGCAATGCCCATTACACAAGATATAAACGATGTGAAAAGATTCTATCGACGTATTAAGACCCAGAAATCCGGGGTTAAACAAACAACATGAAAATTTTAGCGATTGAAACTGCCACAGAGGCCTGTTCCGCTGCCCTATTGGTGGATAATGAAATTATTGACCGATTTGAAGTGGCTCCCCAAAAACATGGTGACCTGATTTTAACAATGGTGGATGAGTTAATGAATGAGGCGGGTGTTAAATTACCACAGTTGGATGCTTTGGCTTTTGGTCGAGGGCCCGGCTCTTTTACTGGCGTTAGAATGGCGACAGGGGTTATTCAAGGACTGGCTTTTGCCGTTGATTTACCAGTAGCACCGGTATCAACACTGACCGCGTTAGCACATCAGACGATTGATGAATCGGAAGGTAGAACGGTTTACGCCGCCTTGGATGCAAGGATGGGTGAGGTCTATTGGTGTGAATATGAGAACAGGGATGGGGCTATTAAAGCAGTGTCAGACGAGACCGTTATAGCACCGTTAAAAATACAACTCACACAAGGAAAAAAAGCGATCGGTATTGGCCATGGTTGGGAGACCTATGCAAATGAGTTAACGCAGTTGGTGAAGTCGACTGAACTGTTGGTCAGGCCAGCTGCCTTACCAAGAGCCAGAGAAGTTGCGCAGTTGGCCGTTGGCCTTATTAACAGCGGGCAAACAGTCTCCGCAGAAAATGCATTACCGGTGTATTTGCGCGATAATGTAGCGAAGAAAAAAGCACAACAATAGAAATGGCTCAGTATTTAAGTATTCATCCAGATAATCCGCAACAACGATTAATAAAACAAGCGGTCGATATTATTCGTCGTGGTGGGGTGATTGCCTGTCCAACCGACTCATCGTATGCACTGGCTTGTCATTTGGGTGATAAGCAGGCTCTTGAGCGTATTCGTCAAATTCGCCGTATTGACGATAAGCATAATTTCACCTTGGTATGCCGTGATCTAACAGAGATTGCAATGTACGCCCAAGTGAATAACGATACGTATCGGTTGCTCAAGTCGTTAACCCCAGGTGCGTTTACTTTTGTGCTGAAAGCCACTAAAGAAGTGCCTCGCCGCTTGAAACACCCAAAACGAAAAACGATCGGCATTCGAATACCCGACAATTTGATCGTTCAGAAAATTCTTGAAGAATTAAAAGAGCCCATGTTGACCAGCACATTAATCCTACCGGATGAGACTGAGGCAATCGCAGATCCATATGATATCAACGATCAATTGGATCGAGTGTTAGATCTTGTAGTGGATGGAGGGATCATCCCTTATGAACCGACCACGATGATCGTCTGGGATAATGATTTTCCCGAAGTTGTTAGAGAAGGCAAAGGGCAGGTTGATTTTATTGCACGCAAGGAAGACAACTGATGCCTATGGATGAGCTGACCCTGGTCGGCCGGATCGCTATCTGGATATTACCGGTGGTTTTTGCCATTACCGTGCATGAAGTGGCTCATGGCTGGGTAGCGAGTAAATTGGGTGACCATACCGCAAAAAACCTCGGCCGATTAACGCTTAACCCCATTAACCATATGGACTTGGTCGGAACCGTGATTGTGCCGGGGGTGTTATTATTTTTAGGCGGCTTTATCTTTGGTTGGGCAAAACCAGTGCCGGTTAATTGGAATAATTTAAATAACCCTAAACGTGATATGGTTTATGTGGCGATGGCTGGGCCGTTAGCTAATTTTTTCATGGCCATAGGCTGGGGTATTTTAATGAAAATAGGTTATTTGCTGGGCAGTAGCAACGAATTTTTTTCCTTGCCTTTAATTTATATGGGTTACGCCGGTGTTTTTATCAATGCTGTGCTAATGATGCTCAATTTATTACCCATTCTACCGCTCGATGGAGGACGTATACTAGCGGGCTTGTTGCCAAACAAAATCAGTCTTGAATTTAGTAAATTAGAGCGATTTGGTTTTCCAATTCTAATCGTTATCATCGCCATGGGGTGGTTATCTAACCTATTAGGTCCCCCCGTTTATTTTTTACAATCGAGTATTTTTAAAATACTGGGTATTTAGGAGGAAATGTGAGTTCAGAAGTTCCAGCGCAATATCGCCGCGTCTTATCTGGCATGAGGCCAACCGGCCAACTGCATTTGGGCCATTATCATGGCGTGCTAAAAAATTGGGTCGAATTGCAGCAAGAATACAAATGTCATTTTTTTGTGGCCGATTGGCACGCACTGACTACGCATTACGAAGACCCGTCCATCATTGCTGACAGTACATGGGATATGGTCGTCGATTGGCTAGCAGCAGGTGTTGATCACGGGTTGGCCGATTTGTTTATTCAATCGAATATTCCTGAACATGCGGAGTTGCATTTATTGCTGTCAATGATGACACCTATTGGTTGGTTAGAAAGAGTGCCCAGTTATAAAGATCAACAAGAAAAATTAAAAGAAATGGATTTGGCGACCTATGGGTTTTTGGGGTATCCATTATTGCAAAGCGCAGATATTTTAATGTACAAGGCTGGCTTGGTCCCTGTTGGAGCGGATCAGGTCGCACATGTGGAATTAACACGCGAGGTCGCAAGGCGCTTTAATTATTTATATGGTCGTGGATTAGATTTTGAAGAAAAGGCAGAGGCTGCGATTAAAAAAATGGGCAAGAAAAACGCAAAAATGTTTAATAAGTTGCGTGATTCTTTTCAAGAAAACGGTGACCAGGAAGCGCTTGGCGTCGCACGTGCTTTATTAGAAGCCCAACAAAATATCACGGTGGGTGATAAAGAACGCTTATTTGGCTACTTGGAAGGCAGTGGTCGAGTTATTTTACCTGAGCCGAACGCTTTATTGACCAAGGCTTCTAAAATGCCCGGTTTAGATGGGCAGAAGATGTCAAAATCATATAACAATACAATTGCCTTACGTGATGAGCCAGAAGATGTGGAGAAAAAACTTCGCACCATGCCAACGGACCCGGCACGAGTACGTAGAACCGACCCAGGCAACCCAGAGAAATGCCCTGTTTGGCAGTTTCATGAGGTTTATTCTGACGATGGTGTTTGCGAATGGGTGCAGGAAGGATGTAAAACGGCAGGTATTGGCTGTATTGATTGCAAACAACCCGTGATTGATGCTGTGTTACGCGAGCTAAAACCAATGCAGGAACGAGCTCAAGAATATGCTGAACAACCTGAGCTTGTCCGTTCTATTATTAATGAAGGGACAGAGAAAGCTAGAGATGTTGCGAAAGAGACACTGGAAGAAGTGAAATCTGCGATGGGCATGAGTTACTGATAAGCGGCATTTAAAAATAGGTAAGGAAGAAACATGACAGAATTTAAACAGGTATCGGTCGTTAAAAAAGCGAATGTATACTTTGATGGAAAAGTCGTCAGCCGAACGGTTAAGTTTGAAGATGGCTCGGTGAAGACTTTAGGTTTTATGATGCCAGGTGAGTATGATTTTAATACCGATGCAGCTGAGGTGATGGAGATTTTAGAAGGAGAATTGGACGTGTTGTTGCCTGGCTCAGAAGATTGGTTGAGAGTTAAAGGCGGTGAATCATTTGATGTGCCGTCAAACTCAAACTTTCAATTAAAAGTTCGTCAAATGACAGATTATTGCTGTTCGTTTATAGAGTAAGTTGTTGAATCGGCTATGTTGCCACTAAATTGTCATCAAGAACCTATATTCTGTACAGTCTTCTTGGAGGGTGAGTAGAGAATGAGCGATTATAAAAAACCTCGGCGGACTAAAATCGTCGCTACACTTGGGCCCGCAACGGATGATCCTGCTGTTTTAGAGGGATTAATTCAAGCGGGGGTTGATGTCGTTCGTTTGAACTTTTCGCATGGCCATGCCGATGAGCAAAAAAAACGCGCTCTGATGGTTAAAGAATTGTCTGCAAAACAGGGGCGCCATGTGGGGGTTTTAGCCGATTTACAAGGGCCTAAAATTCGTATCGCGCGTTTTAAAAATGATAAGGTTACGTTGAAAAAAGGTGAGCCGTTTATTATAGATACGCAATTATCTGCAACAGCCGGTGATGAAAAACAAGTGGGCTGTGACTATAAGGAACTTGCTCAGGACGTCACAGAAGGCGACCGCTTATTATTGGATGATGGCCGGATTGTATTGAATGTTGATACTGTTGAAGGGTCTAAAATTTTATGTACGATTGTTGTCGCCGGAATTCTCTCAAACAATAAGGGGATTAATTTACAGGGCGGGGGGTTATCAGCCAGTGCGCTTACGACGAAAGATAAGGAAGATATAAAAACCGCAGCGCAAATAGGCGTAGATTTTATCGCCGTTTCCTTTCCAAGAAGTGCAGATGATATGCACCAAGCGCGAGCTTTAGTTGAAGCAGCGGGTAGTCATGCACATTTAATTGCCAAAATTGAGAGAGCCGAAGCTTTAGATGTGTTAGAAGAAATGATTGATGCGTCGGATATCGTGATGGTGGCCCGAGGTGATTTGGGCGTGGAAATTGGAGACGCAAATTTACCGCCAGTTCAAAAAAGTATCATTAGGATGGCGCGTGATAGAAATACTGCCGTCATTACTGCAACGCAAATGATGGAGTCGATGATTCATAATGCTATTCCAACACGAGCCGAAGTTTTTGATGTGGCGAATGCGGTGGCAGATGGCACAGATGCCGTGATGCTGTCTGCTGAAACGTCTATCGGGCAATACCCCATACAAACGGTAGAGGCCATGGGACGAATCTGTGAAGAGACAGAACGTCAGCCTAGAACGATCCGTTCGAGGCACCGAATGGGTAAGCAGTTTGGCCGGATTGATGAAGCCATCGCCTTATCAGCTATGTATGTAGCAAACCATACAGATATTAAAGCAATTGCTGCTTTTTCTGAGTCGGGAAGTACGCCGATGCAGATGTCTAGAATCAGTTCAGGAATACCTATTTTTGCCATGGTGCCAGATGCTAAAATTTGCCGCCGAGTAACAATGTATAGAGGCGTTGTGCCTGTTTTACTAAAGGCCCCGAAAAATTTATCTACTGATGTTAATCAAGCCGCGATAAGCAAACTGAGAGAGTTAAAGATCGTTGATGTCAATGACCTGGTTATTATTACTGTCGGCGAAATGACAGGGCAGCACGGTGGCACAAACACCATGAAAATTAAACAAGTGGAGCCATAAGTCGGGTTTAATGAGCCATTATTTGCTGTGGTAGACTAAGTGCTCATTCGTTTTTACTCTCATGCAAATGGAAAACACATCTGACAACGTTGCGCCTATCCAACAAACGTTAGCATTAGTCGATGGCCAGCCCTATAAGGACTTGCCAGAAGACCTGTATATTCCTCCTGATGCGCTAGAAATTTTCTTAGAAACTTTTGAGGGCCCATTGGATTTATTGCTGTACCTTATTAAGCACCAAAATTTGGATATTCTTGATATTCCTGTTTTGACGATTACCGAGCAATATATTGAGTACATAGAATTGATGCAACATCTGCGCATGGAGTTGGCTGCTGAATATTTAGTCATGGCGGCGATGCTTGCCGAGATAAAATCAAAAATGCTATTGCCAAAGAAGAGTGATGAGCAGGTGGAGGAAGAAGACCCTCGTTCAGAATTAATCAGGCGTTTGCAGGAATATGAACGATTTAAGCGAGCTGCGGACGACATTGATGCAATGCCTCGGTTATATCGAGATCATTATTTAGCGGCAGCGGAATGGGCCATTGAAAAAATGGAAAAACCACCGCCTGATGTTGAATTGAATAGTATTTTGATGGCCTTTCAAGATGTTTTAAAACGCGCTGAAAAATACAGTCACCATCAAATTCTACGTGAGCCTCTATCAGTTAGAGAGAGAATGTCTCATATCCTTATGGTGTTAAGCGAAGGCGTAGAAGAATTTGTTGCCTTCCATCAATTCTTTATGTTGAACGAGGGGAAAAGCGGCGCTGTAGTGACCTTTTTGGCGATTCTAGAATTAAGCAAGGAAGGTTTGATTGACATTATTCAAGGCGAACCTTTATCTGAAATATGGCTTAAACCCATTATCGATTGAGAAAAGAGAAGTATGAATATAAAAAATATCATCGAGGCAGCATTATTTGCAGCAAATGGACCGTTGTCGATTATGGAAATTCAAGATTTATTCTTACTAGAAGATCGACCAGACAAACACTTGGTGAGAAAGGCGATCAAAGACCTGAAAGAAGACTATTCGGCCAAGTCGATCGAGTTGGTTGAGGTGGCAAGCGGCTACCGTTTTCAAGTTAAATCAGAGTATTCTTCATGGCTGGCAAGATTATGGGAAGAAAAGCCTGTAAAATACAGCCGTGCACTACTTGAGACCTTAGCCATAATCGCCTATCAGCAACCGGCAACTCGTGGGGACATTGAAGAAATACGGGGTGTCGCTGTGAGTACAAATATTATTCGAACGTTACAGGAAAGAGAGTGGGTTCGAGTCATAGGGCACAAGGAAGTACCGGGTAGACCCGCTTTATATGCCACGACTAAAGAATTTTTAGATTACTTTAATTTACAAACATTAGCTGATTTGCCTCCATTAGCCAGTTTGCTTGAAATTGATTTGTCAGCGAATCAAGACCTGCAACTTAACCTGGGTGACGAGACCCCACCAATAAAGACAGAGCCGATTCAAGATGAAAAAGAAAGCCTTTCAAAGCCAACCACAGAAAGTATTCAATAAAAGTAAAGGACAACAACCGGAGCGTATTCAGAAATTACTTGCCCAAGCAGGCGTAGGCTCTCGTAGACAAATTGAAAAGTGGATTCTAGAAGGTATTATTCATGTTAATGGCGAGGTGGCTCAGTTAGGTGACAAAATCACGACACACGACCTTGTTAAGCTCAGAGGACGGCCCGTTAAACTTGCCGGTAAACTGGAGGTTAATACACAAGTGCTGGTTTATCATAAACCAGCGGGTGAAATAGTCAGTAAGAAAGATCCGGAAGGACGGCCCAGTGTGTTTAAGCGATTACCCCGGCTAAAGATAGGGCGATGGATTGCAGTCGGTAGGCTGGATTTAAATACTCAGGGGTTATTGATGTTTACCAATGATGGAGAGTTGGCGAATAAATTAATGCACCCATCTAAACAGATTGATAGAGAGTATGCCGTGCGTGTCATGGGAACAGTAACGCATGAGATGTTAGAACGATTGGTGAATGGCGTTGAGCTTGAGGATGGAATGGCTCGTTTTGAAGATATACAAGAATCAGGTGGTGAAGGAATAAATCGCTGGTTTCATGTGGTTGTTGCAGAGGGGCGAAACCGCGTGGTTAGGAGGTTATGGGAGTCACAAGATTGTAGAGTGAGCCGTTTGATTAGAGTTCGTTATGGCACCGTTTTTTTACCGCCGGGTCTACCAGCGGGCCAATATCAGTATTTAGAAAAGAAAGAGGTTGAGGCATTGAAAAGCCTAACGGCCGATTAAGCGCAGACCGTTTTATTTCGTCCGGTATTTTTTGCTTGATATAAGGCTTTATCAGCTTTTTCCATTAAGTTATCAAGTGTGTCACCTTCACTATATTGCGCAATCCCGATGCTTACAGTTAGGTTGAACTCATGACCAGCATGTTTGATAGGGAGTGCCTGGGCGGCTTTACGAAGTCTTTCAGCCAGTCTCTCAGCGCCAACGGAATCAGTTGAATTGAGTAGTACAGCAAACTCTTCTCCCCCTATCCTGAATACATGGTCACTTTCGCGTACGGTTTCTTGGATGCAATGGGTGATTGATTTCAGCGCCATATCACCAGCGGCATGGCCATACGTGTCGTTAATAACTTTGAAAAAATCAACGTCAAGGATAAACAGGGATAAATTGGAATGATGACGATGGGTTAAAGACACTTCTTTTTGAAAGACAGAATCTAAGGTTGATCGATTTAGCGCACCTGTTAAGGGGTCCGTATAAGATGAGCGCAGGGCTTGCAGATAAAGCAGTGCATTTTTCAGTGGGTATAATAAAGCGGCTAATAAATGCTCTATCAACTGAAGTTCTTCTTCTGTAAAGCGTTTGCGGCGCATAAAGGTTAATTTGCCAAGAAAGCTGCTTTCAATAGTTAAATGGTATTCACATTTGTGATGCGCAGTCAGGCCATGTTGAAGGGTTGTATTCAATTCATTATTTTCAAAAATGAATCCACTTTGACCGATTTTTTTAGATAGGGCCGTATCAAAAATAATCAGTAATTTATTTAGGTCAAGGGTTGTTTGCAGAGCGCTGATTAAATGACTTAACTCAGTCGGCTGCTCAAACTGTTTGGATGATAAGGCATTATTGGCCATATCAGTGTTTGTTTTTTTCAATTCCATAACCATTTGATCCGTTGAGGTGCTCATTTAGTATCCCTAGTTGACTTTTATGGAAACAGCAAAGCGATAATTGTGCCAAAAAATAATAAACAATAAAAATCAATAAGTTATAAAATTAAAAAATAATAATATATACAATAGACATAAATTTGACGGAAAAATATGACTGGGTGTACCACGTTATAAATCAGTGGCCAAATAACTAAAAGGCCGGTTACGTTGCTTTGGTTTTTATGGCTTGAGGAGGGCGGCTTTTTTTATTTCCCATGCCTGGCTGGGTTCTTTAATTGAAATATACCATTTGCCAGGCTTAGGGAGTTTAAACGGCGTTTGATAAGTGCTATTAGCTATTGGCATCAACTTAAGAGATTGATCGAATTGGCTAAGAGTAGCGTGTTTGAGATCCACTAATAGCTGGCTGGGCTGGCTTCTTAAGCCAGTTAATTGAATGGTAAGAAATTGACTGTCAATGGTGACTGTGGCTGACAGGCCAAGTTTTTTTGCATTTTCTTCAAGTTGCTTGTTGATGTTTATTGCTAAGCCTTCCTTATAATAATCAGTGGTGACTAAGGAGGGCGGGTTTTTTTGAGAAATAAAAAATGTAATGACACTGGCAATGACAACCGTGAGCGGTAGCAGGATTAAAAACCATGGCCAGAACTGTTTATACCAGGGTAGATTGTCGTCAGGTATATGTTCCATTTAAGGGTCCAAGGGGCCAATAAAGCGGCCTTCTGATGACGTAAATGCTTCGGTATCGTTCTCTGATTGAAGGCTGATCGTAATAGGTGTTGAGGCCTTTTTTAAATTTCCAGGGTCCACTGATAATTGAAGTGGCATCTCAATAACTTCACCGGATTTGACGCTAATAGGCGCAGTCAGGGAGGATTTAATGCCGTCTATACCACTAACAGTTAGATGGTATTTGTGATCAATTAAATCCATATTAAGCACTTTGATTGTATAGCTATTGCTGATAATGCCCTCGAAGTTTTCTCGATACAGCGCATTTCTGTCTCTAAGTATATTCAGTTCAACGGAGTCACGGGTTTCAATTGAGTAAATGACGCCGGACATGATGCTAATGAGAAGAAGGGTATAGATAATTATCCTTGGGCGGAGGATAGAGGTGGGTTTACCCTGCAGACTGTTTTCAGTTGTATATTTAACGAGTCCGCGTGGGTACTCCATTTTGTCCATCACGCTGTCGCAAACGTCTATACAAGCTGCGCAGCCGATGCATTCATATTGCAGGCCATCGCGAATATCAATACCGGTAGGGCAGACTTGGACGCAAAGACTGCAATCTATGCAGCTGCCTAATTGTTTCGCTTTGTAGTCATCACCTTTTTTTCTTCCGCCTCTTGGTTCGCCTCTTAGTGCGTCATATGAAATAACCAGCGTGTTTTTATCAAGCATGGCGCTTTGAAAACGTGCATAAGGGCACATATACATGCAGACTTGTTCTCTTAACCAACCGGCATTTCCATACGTTGCTAAGCTATAAAAGAAAAACCAAAAAGTTTCCCAAGGCCCAAGGTTAAAAGACATAATGCTTTGCCCTAACTCTCTTATGGGGGTGAAGAAGCCGACAAATGTGAAGCCGGTGTACAGTGAAAATATAATCCAGAGTGTGTGCTTGGTGGCTTTTATCCGAAATTTAGTGACATTGTTTGTTTGTTTGTCCAGCTTCATTTGTTGAGAGCGTGTTCCCTCAACTTTTCTTTCTATCCATAAAAAGACTTCGGTCCATACGGTTTGAGGGCAGGCGTAACCACACCATAGCCGGCCGGCTAGGGCGGTAAATAGGAAGAGGGCAAAGGCCGCGCAAACGAGTAGCAAGGCAAGATAGATGAAGTCTTGTGGCCAGAAAATCCAATTAAAAATATAAAATTTACGCTCTGGTAAATCAAACAGGACAATTTGGCGTCCGTCAAAATTGATCCAGGGGATCAGATAATAGAGGCCCAGCAACACAGTAACACCCAGCAAACGTAAGTTTGCAAACAAACCATGAACTTCACGGGGGTACAGTTTTTTTCGCTTTTCAAAAAGTGAAGATTCTATAGAACCTTTATCGTCAATACTCATTTTTTTCTAGTGACACCGCGTGAAAAAGTGATCGAGAAAAAGCCACTCCATGCACAGATTAGCCAAAAAAAGAAAAAACCTATAGAGTAAGCCGCTAAATATGAAATGTGGTGGAAACCCAGTTGCGATGCAATGATTAATGGGTCAAGGGCGCTGAAAACAAGACCGCTTAGGATGATGGCCATCCAAAAAGATGGCCAAAGAACCCCGATAATAAGCCGTTTTTTATTTAAATCCAAGGTTATTTAATGGCTTGATAAACTGTAAACGTAGGCTGCAAGAATGTGTACTTTGTCTTCACCTAAGAACGCTTTGTGTGCTGGCATGTGTCCTGTACGACCTTTAGAGATGCTTTCGATTATTTTATTACGTGATGCACCATATAACCAAATTTTATCGGCAAGATTAGGGGCGCCCAGCAAAGGGTTTCCTGTTGCATCCGCTTGATGACAAGCAGCACAATAATTGGCAAAAAGCGCTTTGCCGCGCTGGGCGTCTGTCGCTTTATGCTTTCTGCCTGTTAAGCTCATTAAATGATCTGCTAAGTAGCCGATTTGTAAGGGAGTTAAAACTGACTCCCAGGCTGCCATAGCGGCATTTCGACCATCCGCAATCGAAGTTTTAATGTTTTCAGGCGATCCCCCCCAAATCCATTCATGATCCGTCAAGTTGGGGAAGCCACGAGAGCCACGCGCATCAGAACCATGGCACTGCGCGCAATAATTCACAAATAAACGTTGCCCAACAAGGTTGGCCTCTTTGTTTTCACTTAATTCAATAAGAGGTGTTTTGGCAAATTTGCTATACAGCGGCCCATAGGTTTCATTGGCGACGGCGACTTCATCGCTATATTTTTTATCGGATGTCCAGCCTAAAAGGCCAGGATAATTTGCAAAACCGGGGTACATTAACAGATAGATAACGCCCCAGACTATACTGATGTAGAACATGTAAAGCCACCAGCGAGGCATGGGGTTATTCAGTTCTTTTAAGTTGTCATCCCAAACGTGACCAGTGACTTCGCCTTGCTTCGCTTCCCCTTTGTTTGGTTTCGCGACCCACCTGATCAGCAGGTAACAGCCAATGATATTTAATAGAATGACAAGGGTTACAACGGCTGACCAAAAAACACTCATTTCTTATCCTCTTTTAGTGAAGCACTGATTTCATCGCCTTGAAACGGAATATTGGCGGCGTCTTTGAATTCCTTTTTTCGATCTTTGCTCCAAGCCCAGATCCAAATAGCAATAAAAAGGATAAAGAGTGCTAAGGTTAGAATGGAACGTAGCGTGTTAAGTTCAAACATGACTATCTCCTGGCGCTAACGCTCGTACCGAGAACTTGTAAGTAGGCAATAAGAGCGTCCATTTCGCTTTTCCCTTTAACTGACTCTGGCGCACTGGCAATGTCATCATCAGTGTATGGCGTATTAAGCATGCGTAAGACCCGCATTTTGTTTGCGATTAATTCGCCATCAATCGTGTTTTCGTTAAGCCATGGATACGCGGGCATATTAGATTCAGGCACAACCAATCGTGGATTTGTTAAATGTAAACGGTGCCAGTCGTCGCTATAACGACCGCCTACACGTTGCAGGTCAGGGCCTGTTCTTTTTGATCCCCATTGGAAGGGTCTGTCGTAGACAAATTCACCTGCCAATGAATAATGGCCATAACGTTCAGTTTCAGCGCGAAAGGGTCGTATCATCTGTGAATGACAGCCGTAACATCCTTCTCTTACATAAATATCTCGCCCTGCTAATTGCAGAGAGTTATAAGGCTTTAACCCGGAGACAGGTTCGGTTGTTTGTTTATTAAAGAATAAAGGAATGATTTCAATTAACCCGCCTACAGAGACAACAAGAACGATTAAAATCATCATTAACCCGATATTGGTTTCAACTTTTTCGTGACTCATTTTAATCTGCTCCAGTTAAGCTTGTTGAGGTACAAGGATATTAGAAGGCTCTGCTCCTCTAACTGTTTTGAACACGTTATAGGCCATGATAAACATACCGGCTAAGAACATGCTGCCACCGATAAAGCGTATTAAATAGAACGGATTCATGCGCAATAAAGATTCTACAAAACTGTAGGTTAGTGTGCCGTCATCATTAATAGCACCCCACATGAGACCTTGCATGACGCCCGCAATCCACATAGAGGCAACGTACAGGACGATGCCGATAGTAGAGACCCAGAAATGTGTTTCCACCAGCTTCATGCTAAACATATCTTGTTTGCCAAAGAGTTTTGGAATCAAATAATAAAGAGAGCCAATGGTAATCATAGCAACCCAGCCCAGCGCGCCGGAGTGAACATGACCGATCGTCCATTCCGTGTAGTGGGATAGAGCATTCACAGATTTAATCGCCATCATTGGGCCTTCAAACGTTGACATGCCGTAGAAAGACAGCGAAACGATCAAGAACTTCAGAATGGGATCATGACGTAATTTTTGCCAAGCGCCCGATAAGGTCATGATACCGTTAATCATACCGCCCCACGACGGTGCCAACAAAACGACAGAAAATACCGCGCCCACCGATTGAATCCAATCAGGTAAAGCGGTGTAATGAAGGTGATGAGGGCCAGCCCACATATAGATCGAAATGAGGGCCCAAAAATGCACGATCGACAAACGATATGAATAAATAGGGCGTTCTGCTTGCTTTGGTACAAAGTAATACATCATGCCTAAAAACCCAGCGGTTAAGAAAAACCCAACGGCATTATGGCCGTACCACCACTGAACCATTGCATCGGTTGCACCAGCATAAATAGGGTAAGACTCAGTCAGACTAACAGGAATCGCTAAAGAACGAACAATATGAAGAACAGCCACGGTTAAGATAAACGCACCAAAGAACCAATTAGCCACATAAATATGCGGTGTTTTGCGTTTTATAATCGTGCCAAAGAAGACAATGCCGTAGGCAACCCAAACAATTGCTAAGAAAAAGTCAATTGGCCATATTAATTCAGCATATTCTGCCCCCGTTGTTAATCCTAAAGGTAGGGTTATGGCGGCAAATACAATAATCAGTGTCCAACCCCAAAACACAAAACTAGCCAAAGCATTACCAAATAAGCGTACTTGGCAGGTTCTTTGTACGACGTATAAAGACGTTGCCATGAGACCAGAGCCACCAAAAGCGAATATCACGGCGTTGGTATGTAGAGGCCTAAGTCGACTATAGGTAAACCAGGGAAGGTCGAAGTTTAAAGCTGGCCAGACCAGTTGAGCGGCGATGATGACGCCAACAAGCATGCCGACGATACCCCAGATAACGGTCATAATTGAAAACTGCCGAACTACAGTATCGTTGTAGATAAGTGTGCTCATACGCGGGTCTCTATAATAAAAATATGTGTTTTATTATAGGTGTTGTGCTGCAGCAAATATAGGCAAATTGCTTTAAAAAATGACCTGCATCAGAAAATTGGAGTGATTGGTGAAATTAATTAAAACAGGGTTGATTTACCCTTACAATGCCGACACGAGAATTAAGAAAGTGTGATGATGTTTTGTAGGCTTTCCAGGTCGTTAATTTTAATTCGTCGTTTATTTTGTAATGTGATGAGCTTGTCGCGTTCTAGTTTACGAATGCCTCTGCTGACTGTTTCAGGCGAAAGGTTGAGGAGGTTGCCAATTTCACTGCGAGATAAATACAGGTTAAATTCAGTATAAAAATAGCCTCGGAGCCGATAACGATCAGATAAATCCAGAAGTAGAGAGACGATACGTTTTTCCGCACTGGCTTTGCTTACTGAATTGGCGTTATTGCTTTGGTTGATCGATTTACTGGCGTGCTTTAACAGTTGTTTGAAAATATGTGGAATATTTTCTTGTAAACTCTCTAGATTTATTTCGCAGACATTGCTGGTTTCGAGTGCGTGGATTGAACATTGATATTTGTCTGTCGCGACACCATCAAAGCCAATGATTTCTCCAGGTAGATAAAGCCCCATGACATCGTCGTTAGATTCCTCATTTTTAGCGAGGATTTTGACAGAGCCAGATTTTAATGCGAATAGAGACTTGAAAGGAGTGCCTTGTTGGTAAAGAATGTCTCCGGCATGTAACAGTTTTGTGTGACTAACGGAGTCGTCAAGTCGATCAATATCTTGTTGCGCTAGGCCATGTGGAATACAAAGATCGCCTAAGCTACAGTCAGCACATGAAACGGTCAATTCGCGAAATAAATTTTTAGCCACTGAACTCATGCAGTTACAAATACCCTAAAGTCTAAAGTATGTTTATATTACCTCATTTGTACGTTAAATCTACCGCTTAAGTGATGAAAAGTCATGCTAAAAGCGAAAAGCATCAAGTCTGTTTTCACTGCGGCCTTGATGTTCCCAGTGGAGCTAGGTGGGGAGTTGACTTTAACGGGCAATGGAAACCAATGTGTTGCCCTGGCTGTGAAGCCGTTGCGCAAGCGATTATAGACAATGGCCTGGCAAGCTTTTATCAAAAGCGAACAGCCTATTCTGTCACAGCGAAACTGCCTTTAGAAACACTGGAACAAGACAAGCAAAGCGAGATAGAAACAGAGGGTCTAGGTGATGTGATTGACACCTCTCTGATGATCGAGGGGATCACGTGTTCTGCTTGTATTTGGTTGCTTGAACGCCAAGTGACAAAATTAAAAGGGGTCGTTTCTTTTAAAATTAATTATGCAACTCGGCGTGCGGTACTTAAGACTGTTCAACATCAGATTCATGTTTCAGATGTATTGTCAGCCATTCGAGAAATTGGTTATCAAGCGGTTTCGTTTGATGTCAATAAACAGTTTTATAGGTTACAAAAAGAACGTAAAGACTTCCTTGGTAGGCTCGGTGTTGCTGTTTTTTGTGGCATGCAGGTCATGATGATTACATTGGGTATCTATGTTGCTGACCCCAGTGATATTGAACCTAATATGTTGCAGTTTTTAAAATGGGTAAGTGCCTTGTTAACGTTTCCGGTGGTGCTTTTCTCGGCAAAGCCTTTCATGAGTGCTGCCTTTCGAGATATTAAAAATAAAATGCCGGGTATGGATGTGCCGGTCGCTTTAGGTATTAGCTTAGCTTTTTTAGCGAGTCTCTATAATACATTCACGGGCCAAGGGGATACTTATTACGAATCTGTTTGCATGTTCGTTCTGTTTTTAATGTTGGCACGTTATGTGGAATTTTTGACTCGCTGGTACGCGATCAGTTCGAGTGAGCGTCTTACTCAAGCAGTACCTATGATGGCTCAGCGTGTAGGTGAGGATAATCACATACACAGTGTGGCGGCCAACACGTTGGTTTTGGGTGATCAAATACAAATTAATCCAGGTGAAGTCATCCCGGCAGATAGCCTTGTTTTATCCGGTGAATCTCAGGTAGATGAGTCAATCTTGACAGGCGAAAACGAGCCCATTGATAAAAAGTCAGGTGACCGGCTGTTAGGCGGTAGTCACAATCTTAATAATACCTTGAGGGCGAGAGTGAGTTGTGTGGGAGAAGACAGCACCTTGTCAACGATTGCTCGTTTAATTGACCGGGCCCATGCAGAAAAACCCGCTTGGGTAGAGGTAGCAGATCGTTTTGCGAGTGTTTTTGTTGGGATGGTTATTTTAGTGACAGCTAGCACTGCAATGGTTGGTTATTGGCAAGGCCAAACGGATTGGTTTTCAATTGCTTTGTCCGTTTTGGTTGTGACATGCCCCTGTGCGTTATCTTTAGCAACGCCAACGGCCTATACAGCGGCGATGAGCTCTTTGTTTGATCGTGGGATTATCATTACAAAAGGGGTCGCTTTGGAGCAACTATCCGCTGTTGACCGAGTTGTTTTTGATAAAACAGGTACGCTGACTGAGGGCAGTATGCGCGTTTCAAAGTGCACCCTCTTTGGCCAACAAAGTGAGCAAGCATTAATGGATGTTGCGATAAGTCTGGAAGAGTTTTCTGACCACCCGATTGCGCGAGCGTTTAAACGTGAAGCCAGGCAGATGAATTGTCAGGTAGAAAATATAGAGCAAGAAAATGGCGCGGGTTTAACAGGGCAAATAGAAGGTGAAAAATATTCCATTGGGTCTGAGTCCTATATTAGAAGGGTGCTCGGGAAAAGGTTTGAATCCATTGAAAGTGCTGAGACACAAGTGTATTTGTCAACGGATGTGAACCTATTGGCAGTATTTGAGATACATGATGATATAAGGGTGGGTGCTGCGAAGGCAATATCTTGGCTTAAAAACCAAGGAAAAGCAGTGAGTTTATTAAGTGGGGATAAGCAAATCCCCGCAAGGTGGTTGGCAAAAAAAGTTGGTATTGAAGACGTAAAATCGGAGGCTTCTCCCCGAGATAAACTCGCAGAAATAGATCGTCTTCAATTGGCTGGTGAACAAGTGGTGATGGTGGGCGATGGTATGAATGATGCGCCCATTTTAGCAAAAGCAGATGTCTCCATTTCAGTTTCTGGCGCCAGTCAACTGGCAAGAGCGTCTTCAGATATTTTGCTGTTGAATAATGATATGCAAGCTTTGCAACACGTTTTTTCTTTATCCAAAAAGATGGGGATTATTATTAAACAAAATATGATGTGGGCATTGGTTTATAACGTTGGTGCCTTGCCATTGGCTATGGCAGGTTATGTGGAACCTTGGCAAGCAGCCTTGGGTATGTCAGTGAGCTCATTGGTTGTCGTTTTGAATTCTTTTAGGCTGCGTTTCGTTTTATCAAAAGCAAATAAAGCCAAGCAACAAAAGAGGGTTGAATTTGGATAGTTTGTATTTTTTAATACCGGTGTCGGTGTTTCTGGTGGTGTTGATTGTGGCCATTTACTTATGGTCTGTCAGGTCAGGGCAATTTGATGATTTAGAAGGTCCCGGGCACAGTATTTTATATGAAGAAGAAAAGAACGCGGACAATGTCGAAGAAAAAAGTGCTGGGTTAAAAAAAGATCAGTGATGATGCGTGCCCACTGGGTCAATTAATTTAATTAAGGCAAATATAATAATGACACCACCGGCGATGCGACGAATGATCGGTGAGTTTCTAATGTGTAGTAGTTTTTCAGAGGCAACACCCATGGTCAGCAGCATGGGCAAGGTGCCAAGGCCGAAACACAGCATAATAAGTGCACCACTCAACGGGTGAGCGCTTGCCAAACTCCAAGCGAGAGCTGAATAGACAAGGCCACATGGCAGCCAGCCCCATATAAGGCCAAGAAAAAAAGCGCCTCGTTTATTTTTAATAGGTAACAGTTGACGGCCTAATGGTGAAATTCGCTTCCACAAGCGTTGACCTAATTGTTCTAAATAGCTGAGAAAATTCAGCCAGCCAAAAAGATAGAACCCAAACGCCAGCATAAAAAGCGAGGTTAAATATTTTGAAAATAGTTTCATCGCCTGCATGTCAAAAGGTGACAAGGCGGCTTGACTGATAGCGCCGGCTATAAGGCCAATGAAACTATAGCTAAGAATTCTACCGGCGTTATACGATAAGGTTTTTGTAATGGCTTGATGTGGCGCATGGTTGGTTTGTTGACTCAATACACCAACAATACCACCACACATGGGAACACAATGAGTTGACCCTAAGAAGCCAAAAGTAAAGGCAATAAAGTAGGTGCTTTCTGTTAGCACGGGGTATGTGCTATGGAGCAGCGGTGTTCATTTGGAATTTAAAGCATGCCTAGTTGAAGTTTAGCCGCTTCAGACATCATGTTTTGATTCCAGGGTGGATCTAAAACAACCTCTACTTCGACAGTTTCCACACCTTCCATACGTTTAATGCCGGATTCTATATCAGCTTGTATAACAGGCCCCATGCCACAGCCGGGCGCAGTTAGTGTCATGGTGACATGAACATGATTGAGACCATCGGTCAGTGCGCGGACGGTGCAATCGTAAATCAAACCAAGATCAACGACATTTACAGGGATTTCAGGGTCGTATACGGTTTTCATAAAGGCCCATGACGCTTCACGGATTGATTCAGGGTCTGTTCCAGTTTCATAAGCATGAATAACTTCAACTTCTTTGCCTAATACGTCTGCGTCTATCGCTGCAATACGCGCCATGATGCCGGTTTTACTTGAAACGGTATAAGACCCGCCCAGTGATTGCATGATGGTGACTTCATCACCTTTTTTTAGTCTGACATGGATTCCAGCTGGAATCACGATGGCGTTTACGTCTCTATTGAGCACAATTATTTCTTCTTCAGGCATAACTTTTGATGTAACGGTGAGGAAAGGTGAATAATACCTGTGTTGTTTAAAAAAAGCTAAACCTGTTAGGATATTTGAAGAAAAAATAACCATCATTGATACACAATTTGGAGTGCGCGAGTGCCAAAAAACAAGTTTAGCTTGGATGCAAGAATTAACGATATGCTGTGGCCAGATGAAACGGGCTTCTCAGCTATTCAACAGTTGTTGTTGAAAACACTACGAATTATCTATGTTTCCATCATGGATCTTATAGGAGGGCAGCTCAGTTTAAGGGCAATGAGCTTGGTATACACCACGTTGCTATCGATTGTGCCGTTATTGGCCTTGAGTTTTTCGGTATTAAAAGCAATGGGCGCACATAATGAAATTGAACCATTCCTCTTTCAGTTTCTTGCTCCAATGGGTGAGCAAGGAATAAAAATAGGCAACAACATCATTGACTTTATTGACAATATAAAAGTAGGGGTGCTGGGTTCTGTGGGTTTAGGGCTACTGATTTATACCGTTTTATCTTTAGTGCAAAAAATTGAAAATGCCTTCAACATGATTTGGCACGTTAAGACCACGCGTAGTCTTGGCGAACGCTTTAGTAGTTATCTCAGTGTGATTTTAATTGGCCCGGTGATGATGGTTTCTGCACTGGGCATGACGGCTACCGTCATGAATTCATCTGTCGTGACCTATTTTGCTTCGATAGAGCCGTTTGGAAGTTTGCTCATTATGGCAACTAAATTACTCCCATATGTCATGGTGATGGGGGTGTTTACCTTCATCTATATGTTTGTACCCAATACTCGGGTTCGATTATCTGCCGCATTAGTGGGTGCCGTTGTGGCCGGGTTTTTATGGGAAACATCGGGTGTTTTATTTGCAACTTTTGTTGTTAATTCAACTAATTATACGGCCATTTACTCCAGCTTTGCTGTGATGATTATGTTGTTGATTTGGCTATATATCAGTTGGTTGATTTTATTATTTGGCTCTAACTTGGCTTTTTATGTGCAGAACCCTGCGTTTTTAAAAGTCAGCCGGGAAGGTTTTGAGATAAGTAATCGAGTTAAAGAGCGCATTGCGTTACTGCTGCTCCAACATATTGGGTCAAGGCATGATAAAGGTGAGCAACCGCCTTCGTTAGCTACTCTAGTGGGTCATTTATCTGCGCCACAAACGGTTGTTCAATACGTTTTGAATAAACTGATAAGCCAGCAGATTGTAGTAGAAAGTAATGAAAACCCTATAGGCTACCTGCCTGCCAAATCGATAGACCTGTTGCGGTTAAGTGATGTGTTGAAGGCGGTGCGAAGTGGAGAAGAGATTCGTTATTTAACGACAGCTCAGCTCCCTACGAAGGGACTTTTATTAGATATTGTAGAAAATATTGATGATGCGATAGAGGCTTCATTGGGCGATAAAACGGTCCGTGATTTAATAGAGCACCAGACTCAATGATGAGTTTTTAAAGACCTGGCTCGCAAGATGCTTTAAAATTCGCCGCTTAATTGAGATTTTTGGTTGTCAACTGATGAATGATAAAAGCACCGAGCACATTCCGAGCAATTTTATTCGTAACATTATTGATGCAGATATAGAGTCTGGTAAACATCAGACAGTTATCACGCGTTTTCCACCTGAGCCTAATGGCTATTTACACATTGGGCATGCAAAATCTATTTGCCTTAATTTTGGTATAGCCCAAGATTATAAGGGTGCGATTTGTCATTTACGGTTCGATGATACAAACCCGGGTAAAGAAAAATCGGAGTATATTGACGCCATTAAAGAAGACGTGCGCTGGCTAGGCTTTGACTGGGACGACAAGCTTTATCATACGTCGGACTATTTTGAGCAGTTGTACCTGTATGCCGTTCAGTTAGTGAAGCAGGGCAAAGCATATGTGGATAGTTTGTCAGCAGAGGACATAAGGCTTTACCGAGGTAATCTAACAGAGCCAGGTAAAAACAGCCCATATAGAGACCGTTCTATCGAAGAGAATATCGACTTGTTAGAGCGTATGAAAAAGGGTGAATTTGCTGAAGGCGAGCATCTGTTACGCGCAAAGATTGATATGGCGGCACCGAATATCAACATGCGTGACCCAGCAATCTATCGTATCAAGAACATGTCGCATCCGATGACGGGTGATAAATGGCATATCTATCCAATGTACGATTTTGCACATTGCGTATCAGATGCGATTGAAGGGATTACGCACTCACTTTGTACCCTTGAATTCGAAGATCACCGACCTTTGTATGATTGGTTTTTAGACGAACTTGGGACACCCTCGCATCCACAGCAAATTGAGTTCTCGCGCCTAAACCTTGATTACACAGTCATGAGTAAGCGTAAATTGCATGAGCTCGTCGAAGGCGGCTATGTCAATGGATGGGATGATCCACGTTTACCCACGCTGAGTGGAATGCGTCGCCGCGGCTATACAGCGAATGCAATACGGGACTTTTGTTCGCGGATAGGCGTAACGAAGAAAGATAATGTTGTTGAAATGAGTGTGTTGGAGAACTGCTTGCGTGAAGATTTAGATGCTCATTCACACAGGGCACTGGCTGTTTTAGACCCCATTAAATTGATTATTGATAATTACCCAGAGGATCGAGAAGAATTGTTAAGTGGTGTTAATCACCCAAAAAAACCTGAAGAAGGGCGACGCGAAATTCCATTTTCCAAGGAGCTGTATATTGAACGAAGCGATTATATGGAAGATGCGCCGAAAAAATTCTTTCGTTTGACCGAAGGGCGTGAAGTAAGGCTGCGTTTTGCCTATTACGTCACCTGTACTCATGTGGTTAAAGATGAGAATGGCAATGTGACAGAAGTGCATTGTACGTACGACCCTGAAACACGCGGTGGAAAATCTGAGGACGGTCGAAAAGTTAAAGGAACAATTCATTGGGTCTGTGCTAAACAGTCGATAACTGCCGAAATAAGGCAGTACGATCGCTTGTTTAAAATACCTGATCCAGCATCGGAAAAAGAGCAAGACTATAAAGAATTTATTAATGATGAATCAGTCCAAGTACTAAAAAATTGCCAATTAGAAGCGTCCTTGTCTAACGCAACTGACGCAGTGTATCAATTTGAACGTCAAGGGTATTTTTGCCAAGATCGTGTTGACTCAACAGCAGAAAAACTCGTGTTCAATAGAGTTGTCACCTTAAGAGATTCCTGGGCTAAAAAGGCGTAACAGTCGTTAGTGTTATTACATTAAAGTATAAAAAAAGCCTGAGAACCAGACGGTCATCAGGCTTTTCTTATAGAGCCATATCCTATGTTTAGAATGTTCGGCCAATACCGATACCCCAAACGATAGGGTCTACATCAATATCCACTTTGACTGTGCCAGCAGCCGTATTTTTCAAATGGGCGTCTGCATCAATATCAATGTACTTAACATCAAAGTTAACAAACCATGTTTCATCAATATCGATATCGACACCGGCTTGTGCAGCAAGTCCCCAAGAATCATCAATATCTAAATCAGCACCTGATACGTCTAAACCACCTCTTACTTCAGAATCGAAGAAATGCGTGTAGTTAACGCCCGCACCCACATAAGGGCGGATATTTGATGTAGGAGCAAAATGATATTGCAGTGTTAACGTAGGTGGTAACACTTTAGTCTCAGCAACGTTACCAAGCCCCAATAGTGCGGTATCCACGTCATGTTCAGTATAGGCGAGAATAAGCTCCAAACCCCAATGAGGGTCAAGCATATAGGTAAAGTCAACCTCTGGCATGATGTCAGAATCAACGGTTGCGCTACTACCCGGTTGGTGTGCGCCAAGTGCGAAAATTCGACTACTGTCATCTTGGGGATCAACCATTACGATTCGACCGCGTACGATAAGATCACCGGCTTCATAGGACAGTGCTGGCGTTGCAGCTGCCGTTAAACCTAAAGCTGTTAATATTGCTGCCGTACTTTTTAATTTTTTCATTACATCCCTCTCTGTTTTAAGAATTATTAAAAGCCAAGCTGGCTTTGTGGCTGTCATCCTAGTAATCAGAGAGGGGTTTTTCCATGATCTATATCAGAGATTGAATAATCGCTAGGGTATGAGGGGAGTGATTGAAGTTAGAATGATAATAGTCAACTTTCTGCATGAAAAATGACCATGAGTTTTGTGCGTGTTGAGCTGCTTAATCTGAAGAATGTTTAAGATGCAGCCACCTGTTATAAAGGTGGCTGCGGGCAGAGTATTTTTATAAAAATACGTTAAGGTTTTTACTTAATAAACAGCTGAAATCAGGGGTTATTTTTCGTTTGGCGACTTGAAAAGTTCCTTCGGTAACGCGCAAAATATCTTCACGTTTCGCTAAGAGCCAAAATTCTTCACGTTCCAATCTGTTTCGATACACTAAAGTATTTGAACGAACACTGATTTCGCCTTCTGTGTCGCTTGGTTCCACTTCCACATTGGTAATAAGGTGTCGGTATCGGGTACGTGGGTCTTCCGCCCAGGCAGCACCGCTATGTAGCCTTGCAACACGCAGTTGCAAACTTTGTAAATTTTCATTGTAGTGATTCATATTAGATGCAGGTGTTTCTTCTTTTTCATCTTTACGAAACAGACTTTCACGCCCGGGCATCCAATAATGTACATCGTCACTTAGCATCGAAAACCAAGTCTCGTAGTCTTCTTCGTCTAACGCACGGGCTTCTTGATTATAAAATTGATTAACCCGGTACCAAAGCAGCATTTTTTCTGTTTCTGTCATCTTATTTTGAGTGTCGTTTGTTGTTGTCATATCAGCTCCTTATCAGCGTACTTTAGGGATGTCATCCCAGGATTCAGCGGATAAATAGTCCATCCATCGCTGGTAGAAAGCTAACTGGTTAACATCACTGTACATGGGTTTTGAGATGTTACCCGGCAATTCAGGGTCATTTCTGTGCGATGTGCCTGCTCGTAAACCATAATGTAAACTTTGTTTTCGTGTCACAACGCCTTCGTTAGATACGGTAGAATTTTCCCAGTTTTCGCCATCATCCATTTCAAAAATACCACTTGGAGAAAAAGTCATGGCGCAAGCGTTTTGTACGATTTCTCTAATGTCGTCCGGCATGTTTTTGTTGACCATTGTCCATGCTCGAAGCTCGAACTGTCGCGGGCCTTTAGGCAGCCAAGTCCTCATGGTGTTGATGCCTGGCAAGAAAGAGAAGTTAGGGAAGACGGTAGCCGAAATAACAGAACCATATAATTTGCGAGCACGTAACTCCCCCAAGCGTTTAGCCATTTTTTCGCGTTCACTTTCAAAATATTCTACCAAGCGAGGGTTTCCGCTTGATATCAGTTCTAAGGTGCCTACACCATCCGTGCCGCCTTCCCAGCCATGTCCGTTGGCATTAGCGTGAAATGATTCAGGGTCTACAGGCATGTATTCAGGTACTTCGCCTCCCAGACTGACAGCTTTTGCACCGGATGCGTGTGTCCAACCAACGTGAAGCGAATCACCAACAAAATTTTCCGCACCAAATTTCCAGTTGGCGTTGTACATATTTTTAATGCAACCACCCAAGAACTCGGTGCCTTCTTCGGTTTGATCAAGAATGACATCTAAATACCAACGAAAATCACCCAGAAACTCTTCTAAGTTAGGCGCATCGTCATCAAAACAAGCGAAAACTAAGCCCTTGTATGTTTCTACACGTGCGTTTTGCAAACCGTGCTTTGCCTTGTCGATAAAGCCATCGTAATGATTTTCTTCGTGCATACCCATTAAGGCGCCATCTGTTCCAAATGCCCAGCCATGGTAATTACAGGTAAATTGACGAGCTTGGCCACGATCAGCAAAGCAGATGCGGTTGCCACGGTGGGTACATGAGTTTGTAAACACATGGATTTGGCCGTCTTTATGACGAGAGACGATGACATTATCTTGACCCATGTAAGTGGTTATAAAATCACCCGTATTTTTCACCTGACTTTCATGTGCCACGAATAACCAGGACTTTGCAAATAGCTTCTCTAACTCCAGTTGGTAAATCCAATCTTCCCAAAAAATTCGTCGATCAATACGCCCATGTTGTAAATCGACCATTGATTTCAGTTCTTCAATCTGACTCATCAGGTGTTCTCCGTTGTGTTGTATTTGTATTCCATCCAAACTATCATTTGTTTTTTTTTACACAAGAATATTCTAATGTATTGTTTTAAGCGAAAGACAAACTCAACGATGATAAATTAGGGGGAGCATAATGAGCAGTATTTGGACAGAGTTAATGGGCGTGGAATACAGCCAAAAATTTTACGATGTAAAGGGTATAAAAACGCGGGTGCTTGAGGCAGGTGAAGACAACGCCCCTGTTTTAATATTTTTGCATGGTACAGGAGGGCATGCTGAGGCTTATGTTAGGAACCTGGCGTCACACGCCGAACATTTTCATGTTTATGCTATTGATATGATTGGCCACGGTTATACCGATCGACCGGATTGTGAATACAATATGGATGATTTTGTAGAACATCTGGTTGGTTTTATTGACACGATAGGTGCAAATAACGTGTACCTCTCAGGTGAATCTTTGGGTGCGATGGTGGCTTCTTGGACAGCCATAAAACACCCTGAAAAAGTGATCAAATTGGTTCAAAACACAGGAATATTGATGGCGCCTAACGGTGAAGGTAAGGCCGAATTGGCCGATGCGCTTGAACGATCAAAAAAAGCGGCAGGACAATTAACTAAAGACATTGTACGGGCCAGAATGAGCTGGTTAATGGCTGAGCCGGAAAAAACGCTGACGGATGAAATCATCGATGTCCGGTACACCATTTATGATCAGCCGGGTATGCTGCCTGTGATGGGAAAAATAGCAAACAGTATTTTAGGAGGGGTGATTGATGATGCCTGGTGCGATAAATGGGTAAACCCAGAGTCAATGCGTGAAATACAATGCCCTACACTGGTTTTATGGACAAGGCATAACCCGGGTCAACCCGTTGAATTAGCAGAAGAAGGGATGAAGAGAATACCGGATGCTCGTATGGTTGTCCTAGAAGAGAGCGCCCATTGGCCGCAATGGGAAGAACCGGAAGAGTTTAATAAGCTTCATCTGGCGTTTTTGCTTAATTAGCCTCTGATTCTAAAGGGTTAAGTGCAGACTTATCGATAGTTGAGATAGATCAACTTATTTGTCATTGCAGTGTGTTATTTTACTCGGTAAAGGGTGTTTGATAATGTTGAATTTCAAGCACACCTTCTCTACCTTTTTTGCATGGGGTGATATATGGAAACTAACTCGGAGAAAAAAATGACAAATCAACGTGGCAGTAATTTTATAGATGTGCTGGGTGCAGTCTACGGATGGCTAGTTATGAGAAGTTTTGCTTGCATCTGCCATGCATAGCTCACTTTTCTGTTAGTATTTTTGGCGTCAGGTTATGTTGACCATTGAAAGCAAACCAATAATGAAAATTAAAATAGGAGAAAATAATGTCTATAGATGTAACGCTGGATATGCACGTGAGTGCAGACAATCGTGAAACGTTATTGAATACACTGGAAGCTATTTTGCCAGATACACGGTCCTTTAAAGGCTGTCAGAGTATTGTTGTAACTTGCAATGATGATGACCCTTTAAATATTGTGCTACTTGAAAAGTGGGAAACACGTGCAGATCATGAAAGCTATGTTGCTTGGCGTGGAGAACGAGGAGATCTAAAAAAACTGGGTGCTCTGTTAACAGCGCCACCGGCTTCTACGTTTCTTTCAGCCTTAGATATATAAGCGTTATTAAAAAATAATAGACTGGAGCTAAAGAAGCTTCAGATAAATAAAAATGATACCTTTTCTAGGTATTAATACTCGATAGGGGCTGACCTTCAGCCCCAAACTTTTATAATAATAAAAATTTATGCATATTTTATCCGTTGCTCTGATTGCTATTTTAGCCATCACTCTTAGTGCTTGTGGTGATGTATCGAATAGTCAACCATTAAATAAGCTCGTTGATGTAACTACTTTTTCATATCAAACGGCGACTCGTATTATGGATTACCCAGGTCGTGTTCAAGCTCGATATCAAACTGAGTTATCATTCCAGGTAGAAGGTCGTTTGATTGAGCGCCTAGTTGAAGTTGGTGATGTAGTGCAAAAAGGTGACCTTATTGCAGTGCTTGATGCAAAAGACTATGCGTTGAGCAATGAAAGCTATTCCAATAAGAAAAAGGCTGCTGAAGCAGATTTACAAAGAGCTCAGCGTGATTTGGCTCGGGCTAAAGAATTACGTCAAAAGAAGTTTATTGGGCAATCCGAGCTTGATAAAGCGATTAATATTGAACGAGCCGCTTATGCTGAATTAAACGTGATGAAAGCGGAATATGCTCAACGTGTGAATCAGCATGGGTATACGCAATTATTAGCCCCAGCAGACGGTGTTGTTATTTCACTTAGTAAAGAAGTCGGTGATGTGGTTAAAGCTGGCGCAGCCATTGCTATGTTTGCCTGGAAAGATGGTTGGGAATTTGTTACAGCGGTAGCAGAAAAAGAGATTAATCAATTATCAATTGGTCAGTCAGTCAGCGTTACACTTTGGGCCTATGACGATAAAGAATATGCTGCATCAGTTCGTGAAATTAGCCCTATTTCAACCATTAACGCCCCCTCGTATAGAGTAAAACTGAGTCTTAATGAGCAACCCAACGGGGTAAAACTGGGTATGACAGGGCATGCGTTATTTTCAATAAAAGAGGATCGTGTAGGCTTGTTGCCAACGTCTGCTATTGTTAAGAATGATGGTCAAATGATGGTCATGACCGTTGATTCAACGACAAAACAGGTTCGTGCTAAGCAGGTTACTCTGGGTCAATCACTAGCAGACCATGTGAGCATTGTTGATGGCTTAAAGGATGGCCAATGGGTGGTGATTGCTGGCGCTAATAAAATTGAAGAAGGTAATACGGTTAGAGTTTTAACCAATGAGTGATAAAGAGCGCATAAACCTCGCACGATGGGGAATAAAGCACTCACAGGTGCTGATCTATTTTATGGTTGTTATTTTGGTGGCCGGAACGTTTGCCTTTTTCAAGCTAGGGCAGCGTGATTTATCCGTTTTTGCAATTAAAACTATTGTGGTTAATGTGAAATGGCCCGGAGCGTCGGCAGAAGAAATGTCGCAATTCGTGACAGACCCCATTGAAACAAAATTACTAGAAGTGCCTTGGCTTCGCGAAGTCAGCTCGTTTAGTAAACCGGGTGAGGCGTGGTTAATCGTTAATATTGAAGATTTTATGCCAAATGCCGCGATAGAGATGAAGGATCGTGCGTATGACATACGAAAAAAAATCAATGATATTCAACATCGGTTGCCTGAAGGTGTTCAAGGTCCTTTTATTAATGATGAGTTTGGCGATATTTTTTCAATGGTGTACAGCTTCAATAGTGACGACTACTCATTTGCGGATTTGAAAGATTATGCTGAGAAAGCGCGAAATGCTTTGGTGCGTATTGAGTCAGTGGAAAAAGCTATTTTATACAGCGTACAAAATGAAAAAATATTTGTAGAGATGGATGATAAGCGTATGTCGGCGCTGGGTTTAGATCCTTTGCAAATTGGTATGTTGTTGCAACAACATAATAAGGTGCAAACCAGTGGCCGAATAGAAGGCAAGCAGTCCTATTATAGGCTTAGCCTTAATGATCGTTTTCAATCCATTGACGATATAAAAAAACTGCCTATTAAGCTACAGGATAATAGCGTTATATATCTTGAAAATATCGCCACTATTAGCCGAGGTTACGACGATCCGCCTGTATTCAGGATGCGTGTTAATGGTAACCCGTCTATTGGGCTAGGTATTACGATGCGTAAAGGCTATCAATTACTGACCTTGTCAGATGAGGTTAAGGCCACCATGGCAGAGTTTACAGAACAGTTACCCGCTGGTGTGGAGGTCGTTTTGGTGAGCGATCAGCCTAAATCTGTGCAAGCACAAATTAATCGGTTTTTGCTTAAATTATTAATAGCTGTTTTTATTGTATTGGTGGTTTGCTATTTCTCACTTGGGTTTCGTACCGGCTTTATCGTAGCGCTAGCCATTCCTGTGGTTTTGGGTTTGGTATTTGTCATGATGTCTATATTAGGAATCCCCCTTACCCGTACCTCTTTGGGTGCCTTAGTCATTGCACTTGGCTTGTTAGTAGATGATGCGATGATCGTGGTGGAATTAGTTCATGTAAAACTCGAGCAAGGTTGGGATAGGTTAAAAGCTGCTACCTATGCATATACTGCGACATCGAAACCGATGTTAAGTGGTACCTTAATTGCGGCCGTAGGCTTTTTACCAGTTTATATTGTCGATGCAGCACCGAATGAGATATTGGGTAATCTTTTTGTAGTGATTGGTGTGGCGTTAATTGCCTCTTGGATAGTGGCTGTTTTGTTAACCCCTTATTTGTCTTTTAAATTGCTAAAGGTTGAACACCAGGGTAAGCAGCATATACAAACGGCTAATGTCGACAATTCGGCTATGTATCAGAGTGGTTTTTATAATCGGTTTCGCCGCTTAATCGCTTGGTGTATGTGTCATAACAAAACGGTACTAGGGGTCACGGCACTCTCATTCGTTTTGACCATATTTGGAATGCAGCATGTAAAAATGGAGTTTTTTCCAGGCAATGATCGCCCTGAGGCACTGGTCGATGTCTGGTTCCCGGAGGGGACTAGCTACCATCAAATGGAGCGTCAGATCGCCGATGTTGAACGGTTGCTAGACGCACAAGATAATATTGAAAATTACCTTACTTATATCGGCGGGGATTCTTTGCGTGTACAGAATGATATGTACATAGAGCAACCTAATGCGAACTACAGCAAAATTATTGTGATTGCAAAGAACCTAGAGGCACGTGCACAAATAAAAACCTTGTTAAGCGACTATTTTGCAACACATCAACCCAATGTGCGAACCCGTGTGTATAACCTTGTATATGGTTTACCGTTCAACTACCCCGTTCAATATTTAATCACTGGAAATGATGCTGAAAAATTGGCTGATATTTCTGAGCAATTAAAAGACATACTCAGAAATAATCCACAAACAAGAGATGTGCATGATAATCGCCGAGAAAAACGGGTGGTGGTAGATATTAAGCTTGACTTGCCCCGTGTGGCAGCTAGTGGGACTGATCCGGCTCAGTTGAGCAAAACACTCGGTGTTATGCTTAATGGCTTACCGGTGACTCAATATCGCGAGGGTAATGACCATATTGATGTTGTGCTTCGTAATGAATCGGAGAATCGTTATAACCTAGATCGAATTAATTATTTACAAGTGCCCTTAGGCAACGGAACAACCGTTGCGTTGTCTGAGCTGGCAGATATCAGTTTGAAATTTGAAGAAGGTGTTATCTGGCGCTATAACGGATATCGTTCGGTGATTGTGCAGTCATTATTGGAAGAGGGCGTGTTGAATTTTGATGTGGTTAAAGCGTTAAAACCACAGATAGATGAGTTACGTGATTCATTACCTAGTGGTTATCGGGTTGAAGTGTTTGGAGAAGTGGATATCTCCAGAGAAGTTGATACACAATTAGCGAAAACTATGCCTTTTATGTTGATTGCGATACTTACCTTATTAATGTTTGAGCTAAATAGTATAAAAAAAATGTTCTTAGTTTTAATGACGGTACCATTAGGACTGATTGGTGTTGTCTTTATTTTATTAGTATTGGACTTGTCATTTGGTCTAGTAGCACGGCTTGGCTTACTGGCCTTGGTGGGTATTATTATTCGAAATTCGATTATTTTAATGGATCAAATTGATCAAGATTTAGCGGCGGGTTCATCACCTTGGAATGCGGTATTGGAGTCAACTGTACGACGTGCTCGGCCGATTATTTTGACAGCCGTGGCAGCTATTTTCGCGATGATACCGTTGATTACAGATTATTTTTGGGGTCCAATGGCGATCACTATGATGTCGGGACTGTTAGTTGCGACCTTGTTAACATTGCTGGTATTTCCAACGATGTACGTGGCGTTTTTTAAGGTTAAAAGTCAGTAAAGGATACTGGCTGAGCGCAAAAACTAATAACGATTATTCTGATCGCAGCGGTCTTAAAAGTATTGCTGTATTGAGGAAAGTTATAGGTTCTTGCACTTATAAACTGCTCTATATCAAGGTTGAAGTTCTTTTTTTTTATATTACTTGTATACTATTTCTTTTAGTTTAATAATTTTTGAAATGAAATTATCGAAAGGATTGGATAAGAAAATAAAATATTTGATGTTGCGTTAACGCTATTTACAAAATATGGCTTTAAGGCAGTTACTATGAGAGAGATAGCTGCTAAATCATCGACCAGTCTCGGTTCCTTATATATTCACTATAAATCAAAGGCAGAGTTATATGACATGGTTTTAGATAGTGCTTACCTTGAGCACGCTAAAGCATGGCGAGTAACCTCTGATCCTGATGAAACTTTAGAAAGTAAACTGTACCGATTTATAAATAACTTTTGCCACTTTATGAATGATAACGTTGAAGTGGCGAAGCTTTTTAAACGTGAACAACTGGATGCTGATCCTAAGCGTATTAAGAAGCTTGCAGAGAAGGTATTATCCGAAGAATATAATAATTTAAAAGAGCTAGTGATAGAGGCTAACCCTACATGTCATGCAGATGTCACGACGGTTTTGATTTTTGGTATGGCACTAAATTATTATGAAACGATGGAATTTAGAAAATACTTTCCTGGTTATGATGATTCCATCAATAGTCCAGATTTTATTGCAGAGCAAATATTTAATATGGCAATAGCGGGGCTTAAAAGTACGTAAGCGCCTAGTTATTCTTCAATATGTTTATGTGAATTGTTCTTAACAACTGTAAGCAAACTCGTTTAAATATCTAAATTATTTAAATTCCCAAGCTAATTCCAGACTTATTGCGTTGATAATTCCTACTAACGCATTCAGTGTATTGACTACCACGAGTGGTAATAACCTTTATTGTTTTAAGAAATTGATCAGTAAAATCTCATTAATAATCAGATCCATTTAAATGTAATGTGACTCTTAAAAGGGGATGGTTATTTATTTCCTAAGTTGTTGATTAATGATGAGTTAGATCGGTTTCAATTATTTCCCTGTGCACATTCCTTCTGTAAAGTACTTTTAAATATCTATGAACAAATGTTCATTTTGATGTTGAAGTTATAAAAACACGCTGATAATATTTATGTGAACAATTGTTCATATTGATTTAAAAAACATTAAATCTAAAGAACGTGGGTTATGAACAAAAGTTCAAATAATTGTTGCGATGAAAAAAACAGGTGGTAGGATTTAGTGAACAAGTGTTCATTTGAACCAAAAATGAAAAGGTAGATGTTAATTATCATCACTTGTAATTTAAATTTAATTTAAAAGGAAAATGTTATGGATCAAAGTGAAAGAATTTTAGTCAACGAAGAAGTTGTAAAAAAGAACAAGTTATGGCCGAACTTTATTAAGGCCAAGCTGGGGTTTAGAAACCATTGGTACCCCGTCATGTTCGGTAAAGAAATAGAAGAGGGCAAGCCTGTTAAGGCGATGTTATGTGGTGAAAACCTATTACTCAACCGAATTGATGGAAAAGTTTATGCCATCAAAGACAGGTGTTTACACCGAGGTGTTGCCTTTTCTAAAAAGCCTGAGTGTTATACAAAAGAAACCATTACCTGTTGGTATCATGCTTGGACGTATCGATGGGACGATGGGTCATTATGCGACATTATGACGGACCCTAAAAGCGATATGATTGGTAAGCATCGTCTTAAAACGTACACTGTGCAAGAAGCAAAAGGGCTTGTATTTATTTTTCTCGGCGATATTGAACCTACCCCTCTGATTAATGACGTACCACCTGGGTTTTTAGATGAAGGGCGTGCGATTAGAGGCATTAAACGAGAAGTTGGGTCAAACTGGAGAATTGCTGCTGAAAATGGTTTTGATGCAACACATGTTTTTATTCATAAAGACAGTAAGTTCATACTAAACAATGAGACCGTTATTCCATTAGGGTTTGAGACAGATCGTGAAGAAGTAGCAAAAGGCACCTATTGGGAAGTAGTTAATAACGAAGACGGACCTAAGGGTGTTTACGAGAATCTCCCCCAGCATGCGGTTCCCGTCGTTGAGGGTAAAGTAGATGGTGAAACAGTTCTTCGTCCGGTTATTGGTGGTGAAAAGCAATTACTCAACCAAGTCTCAATATGGATGCCAGGCGCCCTTAAAGTAGACCCCTTTCCAGACCCTTCATTGATTCAATTTGAATGGTATGTGCCAAGAGATGAAAACTCACATTGGTATATTCAAACGCTTGGTAAAGAAGTGGCTAATGAAGCTGAAGAGCTAGAGTTTGAAAAAGATTTTAATGAAAAGTGGGAAGACTGGGCGCTACGTGGCTTTAATGATGATGATATTTGGGCCCGTGAAGCGATGGAAGAGTTTTACAAGGATGACTGGGGTTGGATTAAAGAACAGTTATTTGAGCATGATGGAAGTATAGTCTTGTGGAGACAGTTAGCCAGTGAAGCAAATCGCGGTGTCCAAACACTAGAAGATTTATAACTGGGTGATCAAATGATCACACTCAATATGATGCTTTAGACGAACTGTTTGATAGGCGCCCCGACGACGGTATCTACAAGGTTAACCGACGTGTATATAACGACCCCGCTCTTTACGAGCGGGAGTTGGAGAGTATTTTTGAAGGGTCTTGGATATATGTCGCGCATGAAAGCCAACTACCGAATAAAGGGGACTTTGTTACAGTCACCATGGGTAGACAGCCTGTCATTATTAACCGCGATATGAATGGGCAAATTAATGGTTTCATCAATGCTTGCCCACATCGGGGCGCACGTTTATGTAGAACAGAACGGGGTAATACGAAAAGCTTTATATGCACCTATCATGGTTGGGCATTTGCTAGTGATGGTGAAGCAAAATGGATTCAGCGAGAAGAAGAGGGCTATCCCGAGCTGCTTGACCATAAGAATGACGTCGGCCTAAAACATGTTGAGAAAGTAGAAAGTTATCGTGGCTTTATCTTTGCAAGCCTATCTGCAGATGTTCCTACCTTAGATCAGCATTTATTGGGGGGTAAGGCTTATATCGATATGTTGGTTGACCAGGCGCCGAACGGGCTAGAAGTGTTAAAGGGCAGTTCGAGTTGTGTTTATAAGGGTAATTGGAAACTGATGCTTGAAAATGGCGGTGGTGATGGATTACACCCAGATTATGCACACAGCTCGCTATTAAAAGTAGCCGATCGAAAATTGCAAAGAAGCACTGCAGTTCAGACCATGCAGGTTTCAAAAATGTATGAGCAAGTTGGTGGGCAGTGGGCTTTTGGTAATGGCCATACTGGCATTTGGTTTAATTTTCCAAACCCTGAAGACAGACCGGCTTATAAGCATTTGGCTGAACTAAGTAAAGCGTACGGAGAAGACAGAGCTCATTGGATGACCGGTGTGTTTCGTAATCTATCTATCTACCCTAATTTACATTTGCTGGACCAAATGGCGACGCTTATTCGCACCTTTAGACCCTTAGATAGAAGTGGTTCCACTAATTAGGACAACCTGCTTAGGAGTTATTTTCCCAGTTAATCATGCCGCGATTAACGGCATGATGGTTTCATAATATACCTGATCGGGTGTTGCCTTTAAAGTTTGGTGTTTGCGTTGTTGATTGTAGTAATTTACCCATTTTCCTAATGATGATCTGGCATGCGTCATCGACTCATATGCATTGAGATACACATCTTCATATTTCACGCTACGCCATAAACGTTCAACAAACACATTATCGCGCCAAGCGCCTTTACCATCCATACTGATTCTAATTTGGTGGTGTTTTAACACCTGTGTAAATTCACCACTGGTGTACTGGCTGCCTTGATCTGAATTAAAGATATCAGGGCAACCATAGTGGTGAATGGCTTCTTCAAGGGCATCTATACAAAAACTCACGTCCATACTGTTTGATAGTCGCCAGCTTAATACCTTTCGGCTGTGCCAGTCCATGATCACTGTGAGGTAGCTAAACCCTTTATCCATCGGAATGTAGGTGATGTCCGTTGCCCAAACTTGATTAGGTTGGTTAATACTCATGTTTCTGAGCAAGTATGGGTAGACTTTATGGTCAGGGTTACGTTTAGTGGTTCGTGGTTTTGGATAAACTGCTTGAATACCCATTAACTGCATCAAACGAATAACACGGTTACGCCCAATACGATCACCACCTTCTTTTAGGGTGTCGGTAAGCCTTCGTGAGCCTAAAAATGGTTTATCCAGATGAAGCTTATCAATTTTCCTCATCGTCGCCTGATCATCGTCTGAGATGGGCTTTGCACGGTAATACGTACTTGATCGATGAATATTGAGTAGTTGGCATTGCCGGGTACGTGACAACACGGAGTTTGGATTAATCATGACCTTTCTGTGCGCCCGGTCTAATGATCGAGCGCTTTGGACAAAAAATCATTCTCCATTGTCAACTGGCCTATCTTAGCCTGTAGACTTTGTATTTCAGCTTCTCTATCTGGCGCTAAACCTTTACCTGAAGCAAAGACTTCACTGCTTTGTGTTAATAGTAGTTTCTTCCACTTAACAATTAAGTTGCTATTAATCCCGTACCGCTGGGATAATTCAGACAGTGTTTGGTCGCCTTTTAATGCGGCTAATGCTACTTTTGATTTAAATTCTGGTGAATGGTTACGTCTTTTTCTGCTCATCTTCTGTGTCCTCTATTTAAATAATAATACAGAAAATAACTCCTTAACTAACGGCTTTTACTGTCCTAATGAGCGGAACCGCTTCATTTGATAACTCCGTAAAGGCGTGTAAATTAACATTTCTAGTTTTTATCTTATTAACACCAAGCGCTAAAAGAAGGTCTTCCCTGTATTCTTTTGCAGCACAAAGTGAGGCTAAAAATATCGATGTAGTTGCGACTTCTAAGTCAGTATTCCCTGAGGGGAATAGTCTTGCTTTCTTTTTGTCTAGCTCTATAGGAGAGCTAAGTTTAAAAATATTATGGAGTTCGGAGAGGTTTGTTTTGCCACAATCAATTTTTTTAATCACCTATCAATCCTTTGAACGCTATGAGTAGTCTAATAAGCTAACACCCTAAATCGATAAAGTCTAATAATGCGTTAAACATAATGACTGCTCAAGAACACCTTCATTTCAAGATGTTATTCAAACAACTAGTATCTGCTAATTAGCATAATTACCTATCACTGCTAGTTAGTGCCAAAATTGTAATTGTCTAGAAGGAGCTAGGTGAGAGGGGGAGGATTAAATCTCTACAGCTTCAAACATCACAACCCATGCCCCCAATTAATTTTTATACAGTCAGTTGCACGATTCTGAGGCAAGGAAAACAAACCGATAACTAAAAGGGTTTTTACCCTCCCTAAAGGGGTAGTTAAAAGGTTTTCCGAGCTTATAAAAGAGTTTTTACTGTCCCTAAAGGAAATGATTTTTGATGTTAGCTAGTTTTGTTATTTGTCATTTAAGTATTTAGATGTGTCGAATTGTTGTTCAAGGCGAATAGATGTCTCTTTTGGCGCATCAATACCTATTTTTACTTGGCTGCCTTTAATACCAGTAATCATCACAACAACATCACCAATGATGATCTTTTCTTCTGCCTTTCTAGTTAGAACTAACATTCCATGCTCTTTATTCGTCACTATTCGATAACACCTAGAAGTTTGAGTAGGGGGGGGGATGCTTGAAACAGCTCATTGTAAATCATTGGAGGTAAAAGCAGAGCAACGAAGGACTGGCGCTTTTGATGGTCAACTGAACTTGCATTGTTAGTGCTTATCTATCATATCGAGGTCATCTGGGCTTAACATAACGTCTGCTTCGATATGCTTTAAGATTTTGTATTTGGCAACCAACGGAAGCATCTTTTCACTGCCGTATTTGCTAAGGCAATTGTATAAAAGTAGCCCGAGCTCATGTTTGGATAATTGAGCGCGAAGGAGGTTTGTGTAGGTGTTTTTTTGTTCAGGTTTAATATGACTGTTATCAACAAATTTAATTATGTTGTATATTATTCTAAAATAATGACCTATCAAGTTGCCGAACTCTGAATAAAACTCTTGGTACGCTTCATTAATCGCTTCTTGATTTGGCTTAAGAATATCCCCTCTAGCTACTTTATTTAAGTGATTATTAATAAGCTTGTTGTGTAATGCCTCAATACATTGGCGGTCTTCGTGTTTAACTGTTTTTGATTTTAATCCTATTCCTAATCCTGTTCCTGTTTCTACTGCTGTCGTTCTTACTGTTTCATTGATGTGGAGTTCTTTTACAATGTCATTGTAAAGTCGAAGTAACTGAAAAAATGTCGCTTCAAAGTTTTGTTTTTCAAGTACTGAGTTCTGACTTTCCAATGCTATTGCAGATTTTTTTAGTTGTTTTGCAGAGTTACGAAGCTCTTTACTTTGCAACTTTATTGTATATAGCAAAGCAAGTAGCGCTGTAAACGCAAAAAGAGGGTTTAGTGTTCCGCCAATATAGTCGCCGAACTGCCCCCACATTTCTTGATTGCTTGATAACTCAGAACCAAATTTATCAGTGTACAAGTAGAGGGCTGCAATGGCGATCAAAATGGATAGCGTAACTAAGGCTTTTAGCCAGATTGGTAACTTCAAACACTCTTTCTCATCCTTAGGTGTCATTAAATGCTCCGTTTCATTTTGTAAAGTTACACCTGAGTCACACTGTCTAATTTCAGGCATAAAAAAAGACCTAGTTTTTACGCTAGGTCTTTGATTTTATTGGCTCCTCCGACTGGACTCGAACCAGTGACCCAATGATTAACAGTCATTTGCTCTACCAACTGAGCTACAGAGGAATTGTTAGGCCGCGTATCTTACGAAAAGCGGTTGTTTTGGTCAATAGTAAATGATGTTTAATTCTACTTTAATAATTTGGCAATTCTATCAATTGCGTTAACCAAATTTTCCATACTGGTTGCAATTGAAATGCGCATATGACCATCAAGACCAAAGGCGGATCCTGGAACCAGCGCAACACCCGCCTTTTCGAGTATATATTCAGCTAAATCCACGTCGTTATCAATTTCGTCCATACGGTCAAGAATGGCATTGAAATCAGGAAAGCAATAGAACGTTCCATCGGATGCGATGCAGCTAATGCCCTCAATTTCATTCAGTCTTTCAACAACATAGTCGTGGCGTTCTTTAAACGCAACAAGCATTTCGCCGATACAAGATTGATCGCCTTCTAAAGCAGCCTGAGCCGCATATTGTGAAATGGAGGTAGGGTTCGAAGTGCTTTGTGATTGAATTTTCTTCATGGCTTTTATCAACTCAGCTGGCCCAGCAGCATAACCAATTCGCCAGCCTGTCATAGAATAAGCTTTTGATACCCCATTGAGGACAATGGTTTGTTTATAGAGTTCAGGGCAGGTCATGACGATATTGCTGAAAGGTTCATCACTCCAAAGAATGTGTTCGTACATATCATCGGTAGCGATTAGAATGTTTGGGTGTTTTAAAAGGACGTTACCAAGAGCGGCCAGTTCAGCTCTTGTGTAGGCCTTGCCACTGGGGTTAGATGGACTGTTGATGACCACGAGTTTTGTTTTTTCGGTGATAGCTGCTTCAAGTTGCTCAGGTGTTATTTTAAATGCTTGATCTTGGTTACCTTGGATAATAACGGGGACGCCGCCCGCTAATAAGCTCATATCAGGATAAGAAACCCAATAGGGCGCAGGAATGATGACTTCATCACCATCGTCTAATAACGCCTGCGCTAAGTTGAAAAAGCTTTGTTTGCCGCCACAAGAAACGAGAATTTGATCGGCTTGGTAGTTAAGTTGGTTATCACGTTTTAATTTATTAATAATGGCATTTTTAAGCTCGGCAGTTCCATCGACGGCTGTGTATTTTGTTTTACCGGAATTGATGGCTTCTTTAGCCGCAAGTTTGATATGTTCTGGTGTATCAAAATCGGGTTCGCCAGCACCTAGGCCAATAATATCTTGCCCTGCTGCGCGTAATGCTGCAGCTCTTGATGTGACGGCTAACGTTGGGGACGGTTTAATGCGTTGAACGCGTTGTGATAATGTAATGCTCATTGTTTTATTGTCTCTATAAATAAAATTCAGCTTAAGGGGGCGGTGTTGTTCTTTTTAGAATAAAATTAAAAATTACTTGGCCCTATGGGCTGCATTCTACTAGATGCTGCGTTCACACATAATCCCTATGAAGAAAAAATTCCATATTCATTCATCTTTTAAGCCCGCGGGTGATCAGCCAAAAGCCATTCAGGCATTGGTTGAAGGAGTTGAGCACGGGGAAGCAAATCAAACATTATTAGGAGTAACAGGATCGGGTAAGACGTTTACGATGGTGCACACGATTGCCCGGTTACAACGTCCAGCATTGGTGCTGGTTCATAATAAAACGTTGGCAGCGCAGTTATATGGGGAGTTAAGAGAGTTTCTGCCCGACAATGCGGTTGAGTATTTTGTGTCATATTATGATTATTACCAACCAGAAGCTTATGTGCCAGCTTCGGACACCTTTATTGATAAGGATGCTTCATTGAACGAGCATATTCAGCAAATGCGCTTATCCGCTACTAAAGCGTTAATGGAGCGTGAAGATGCTGTGATTGTTGCAAGTGTTTCGTGTATTTATGGCTTAGGCGATCCTGAGTTATATTTTAGTATGATTTTGCATTTATCGCGTGGCGAGCGAGTAAGCCAGCGGGACATTATTCGTCAATTAACTGATATGCAATATAAACGCAATGATGTTGAATTATTGCGCGCAACCTACCGTGTGAGGGGTGATGTTATTGATATTTTCCCCGCTGAGTCGGATCAGGACGCACTCCGCGTTGAATTATTTGATGATGAAATTGAGCGGTTATCGCTGTTCGATCCTTTAACGGGTGAAATTGTTCAGCGTATTCCACGTTATACCATTTTCCCTATCTCGCATTACGTCACACCTCGCGAAACTATTCTTGAAGCGATTGAAAAAATTAAAGCGGAATTAGCTGTTCGATTGGAACAATTACGCTCACTGAATAAATTGGTGGAAGCTCAGCGTCTGGAAGAACGCACAAAATTTGATATAGAAATGATGCGTGAAATTGGTTATTGCTCGGGCATTGAAAATTATTCACGTTATTTGTCAGGACGAGGAGATGGTGAAGCGCCGCCCACGTTGTTTGATTATTTGCCCGATAATGCGCTTTTGTTTATTGATGAGTCGCACGTTACGGTTCCCCAATTAGGCGCGATGTATAAAGGTGATCGTTCACGTAAAGAAACATTGGTTGAATATGGTTTTAGATTGCCATCGGCACTTGACAACCGCCCCATGCGATTTGAAGAATTTGAAGCAAAAGCACCGCAGACGATATATATTTCAGCGACGCCAGCACATTATGAAATTGAGCGTTCCGGCGCCGTGATAGAGCAAGTTGTCCGGCCAACCGGCTTGCTTGACCCGATCATTGAAGTGAGGCCGGCACTGACCCAGGTGGATGATTTATTGTCTGAAATTAATAAGCGTGTAAAGCTGGAAGAGCGTGTTTTAGTGACGACGCTGACAAAAAGAATGTCCGAAGATTTGACTGATTACCTGATGGATCATGGAGTGAAAGTCCGTTATTTACATTCTGATATTGAAACGGTGGAACGGGTAGAAATTATTCGTGATCTTCGATTAGGGGTGTTTGATGTGCTCATTGGTATCAACTTATTGCGTGAAGGCTTGGATATTCCGGAAGTCTCACTTGTTGCTATTTTAGATGCGGATAAAGAAGGGTTTTTAAGGTCGGAAGTCTCCATGATTCAAACGATTGGGCGCGCAGCTAGAAATGTAAAAGGCATGGCTATTTTATATGCAGATAAAATAACCGGGTCAATGCAGAAAGCCATGGATGAAACAAATCGTCGTCGCACGACACAACAGAAATTTAATGAAGATAATGGTTTAACACCCAAGGGTATCGTTAAGAAAGTCACCGATATTATGGAAGGCTCAAAGCGCTCGCAACGGAGTGCGATGAAGAAAGTGGCTGAAGAAGCATCGAAATATCAGGCATTAACGCCGACACAGATGGCAAAGAAAATTACCCAGTTAGAAACAAAAATGTATCAACACGCCAAAGATTTGGAGTTTGAAGAGGCAGCAAAAGTTCGAGATGAGGTCAATAATCTACGCGATCAGCTGGGTTTAAAAGCTTGAATTAACAATTAAAAGTCACCGGTTACTTCACTATCTGGATAATATTAAGTA
Organism: Cycloclasticus sp.; assembly: GCA_002700385.1. Taxonomy (GTDB): domain Bacteria; phylum Pseudomonadota; class Gammaproteobacteria; order Methylococcales; family Cycloclasticaceae; genus Cycloclasticus. The sequence continues at coordinate 303,235 of PADC01000006.1, read as the reverse complement.
CAATATCCGGCTTTTAGATAATTGACTGCAGGCGCGTAGCTCAGTTGGTTAGAGCGCATCCTTGACATGGATGAGGTCGGTGGTTCGAATCCACTCGTGCCTACCAATTGTCTAAAACCAAACGAATAATACTCTTCACTGCAACTACTATAGGTTCTAACGTGCCAGTTATTACACTACCCGATGGAAGCCAGCGCGAATTTTCGCAACCCGTCAGCGTTCTTGATGTGGCTGCTGATATAGGCACTGGGCTGGCTAAGGCTACTTTAGCGGGAAAAGTTAATGATGTTTTAGTGGATAGCGCGTTTGTTATCGAAAACGACGCTTCATTAGCCATTGTCACGGCAAGAGATGAAGAGGGTATTGACACTATTCGTCATTCCACGGCGCATTTGCTAGCACAAGCCGTTAAAGAGTTGTTTCCAACAGCCCAAGTGACCATTGGGCCGGTTATTGACAATGGTTTTTTCTATGACTTTGCGTTTGAGCGCTCATTCACGCCGGATGATCTCGAAAAAATCGAAAATAAAATGTCAGCGTTGGCTGAGCAGGCGATTCCTGTAGAACGTTTTGAATTGTCACGTGATGAGGCGGTTGCTTTTTTCAGAGAGAAAGGTGAAGAATATAAGGCGCAAATTATAGAAGACATTCCAAAAGATGAGGTGTTGTCTTTGTATAAGCAAGGTGACTTCACAGATTTGTGCAGAGGCCCCCATGTGCCTAACACAGCTTTTTTAAAAGCCTTTAAACTTACAAAGCTAGCAGGTGCATACTGGCGAGGTGACTCAAACAATGAAATGCTTCAGCGCGTATATGGTACAGCTTGGGGCGATAAAAAAGCGCTAAAAAAATACCTGCACCGTATTGAAGAAGCTGAAAAGCGTGATCACCGTAAAATTTCTAAAAACCTAGACCTTTTTCATATTCAAGAAGAAGCGCCTGGTATGGTTTTTTGGCATGATGCTGGTTTAAGTATTTACCGAACGATTGAGCAGTACATTAGAACAAAACTTCAAGAACATAATTATGTTGAAGTAAGAACCCCTCAGCTGGTGGATAAAACGTTGTGGGAAAAATCAGGTCATTGGGAAAAGTTCCGTGATGATATGTTCACTGTTGACTCTGATAATCATGAATATGCGGTTAAGCCAATGAATTGCCCGTGTCATGTGCAAATCTATAATCAAGGCATCAAGAGTTATCGAGATTTACCTCTCCGTATGGCAGAGTTTGGATCATGTCATCGTAATGAACCCTCCGGAACATTACACGGTTTAATGCGTTTGCGAAACTTCATTCAAGATGATGCGCATATTTTTTGCACAGAAGATCAAGTTCAAGCAGAAGTGTCTGCTTTTATTGATTTGCTTTTTAGTGTGTATGCGGATTTTGGTTTCACCGATATTATTATCAAGCTATCGACGCGCCCTGAAAAACGCGTAGGAAGTGATGCTGTTTGGGATCGATCTGAAAAAGCACTCGAGGATGCATTGAATGCAAAAAATTTAGACTGGGAATTGCAACCAGGGGAAGGCGCTTTTTACGGGCCAAAAATTGAATTCTCACTGAAAGATTGCCTGGAGCGTGTCTGGCAATGCGGAACAATGCAAGTGGATTTTTCCATGCCAAACCGGTTGGATGCACAATTTATTGCTGAAGATGGCTCGAGACAGTCCCCGGTCATGCTTCACCGAGCAATTTTAGGGTCATTGGAAAGATTTATTGGCATTTTGATTGAAGAATATGCGGGTAAATTTCCAGTATGGTTAGCACCAACTCAAGTTGTTTTAATGTCAATTACGGATAAAAATGACGAATATGCGTCTTCAATTGCAAAAATCCTTCAAAAACAAGGCATCAGAGTTAAAATAGACTTGAGAAATGAGAAGATCGGCTTTAAAATTCGCGAGCACACTTTAAAGCGTATTCCATATCTTGTCGTCATTGGTGATAAAGAAATGGAAAATAACGAATTGGCAGTACGTTCGTTAAGTGGAAAAAACATGGGTAACTTCACTCCTGATGACTTTGCTTCGTTGGTAACAAAAAATGTTACTGAGCGTCATGCATTGGAATCTTAAGTTTTTATACAAGACAGCTTTATATATCCAGCTAGATTAAAGAAAAAAAAGTCTTAAGTTTAGCGTTAAATATTTTCGGAGATTGTTAAGATCGCAACAAAAAAAGTAAGAATAAACGAAGAGATTACGATTCCAAGTGTAAGGCTTATCGACCAAGATGGCGAGAAAGTAGGGATTGTCCCATTAGAACAAGCATTGAGCTTGGCATCCGAGGCCGATTTAGATTTAGTTGAAGTGTCGCCAACAGCTAAACCGCCTGTTTGTAAAATAATGGATTACGGTAAGTATAAGTTTGAAGCCAATAAAAAATTGCAGGCTTCAAAAAAGAAGCAAAAAAATGTTCAGGTAAAAGAAATAAAATTTAGACCCGGGACAGATATTGGAGATTACAACGTTAAACTGCGTAATCTGCGTTCATTTTTAGAGAACGGTGATAAAACCAAGATTACAGTCAGGTTTCGTGGTCGAGAAATGGCCCATAGAGAGTTGGGAATGGAGCTGTTGAACCGTGTAGAAAAAGATTTAGAAGAATTAGCAATGGTTGAACAACGGCCAAAGTTTGAAGGCCGCCAGATGGTGATGGTGATGGCGCCGAAAAAAAATTAATTAACGGAGTACAGAAATGCCTAAGATGAAGTCAAACAGCGGAGCATCAAAACGCTTTAAAAAAACAGGGACAGGTGCCTTTAAATGTAAGCAAGCTCATTTGCGCCACATTTTGACAAAAAAAACGACTAAACGTAAACGTCAACTACGTAAAGCCTCATTGATTCACGCTTCAGATATGAAAAGCGTGACACGTATGTTGCCTTACAGTTAATTTTAAGATTTTCGAGGACTAAAAATGCCAAGAGTAAAACGTGGTGTTGTTGCAAGAGCAAGGCACAAAAAAGTATTAAAGCAAGCAAAAGGCTATTACGGAGCACGTAGCCGGATCTATCGAGTTGCTAAACAAGCTGTTATTAAAGCGGGTCAATACGCATACCGAGATCGTCGTCAAAGAAAGCGCCAATTTCGTGCCTTATGGATTGCGCGAATTAATGCCGGTGCCCGTAGTAATGGGCTGTCATACAGTCGCTTTATGAATGGCCTTAAAAAAGCATCGATCGGTTTAGATAGAAAAGTACTCGCTGATCTTGCGGTGTTTGATAAAGATGCGTTTTCGCAACTGGTAGCGACTGCGAAATCAAGTTTGTAGAATCAACAGTGGCTGGGTAATTCGCGTTACTCGTGTACTTGCCAAGGCAATTACAAAGCTGATAGTTAGTCGTGAGGGAAAGGTCTATTGGCCTTTCCCTTATTTGTTTGGATTAAATATAAAAATAGCAACGTGGAAAATTCATTAGAAAATATCGTAAAGCAGGCAGAAAAAGAATTATCAGAAGCGAATTCATTGGCTGTTGTCGAAGAAATTCGAGTGGCCTGTCTTGGGAAAAAAGGGGTTTTTACGCGCCAAATGAAAACCCTTGGTCAACTTTCTCCTGAAGAACGCCCAAAGGCAGGGGCTATCATCAATGAGGCCAAACAATCATTTCAGACGCTATTAGAGGCGCGTAAAAAAGAGCTGGAGAATGAACTGTTGGCTAAACGGTTAACAGAAGAAGCCATTGATGTAACTTTACCTGGCCGTGGACAACTCATAGGTGGTGTACACCCGGTTACAAGAACAATGCGCCGTATAGAGCAAATTTTTAACCGGATAGGCTTTGATGTTGCTACGGGGCCAGAAATTGAAGATGATTTTCATAATTTTGAAGCATTAAATATTCCGTCTCATCATCCTGCACGCGCTATGCATGATACGTTTTATTTTGATGAGCATACGTTGCTAAGAACGCATACCTCGCCAGTGCAAATCCGAGTCATGGAGAATCAGTCACCACCTCTTAAAGTAATTGCTCCGGGTCGTGTGTACCGTTGTGACTCAGATATTACGCATACCCCTATGTTTCATCAGGTCGAGGGCTTTGTTGTTGATAAACAGATTAATTTTGCTGATTTAAAGGGCGTGATCAGTGAATTCCTGAAAGCTTTTTTTGAAAAGGATGTAAAGGTTCGTTTTAGACCCTCTTATTTTCCATTTACAGAACCTTCAGCAGAAGTTGATATTGAATGTGTGATGTGTGAAGGCAAAGGTTGTCGAGTGTGTGGTCACACGGGCTGGTTGGAAGTCTTGGGCTGTGGAATGATTCACCCTGAAGTGTTTCGTCATATTAATATTGATTCTGATGAGTTTACGGGGTTTGCTTTCGGTATGGGGGTTGAGCGGCTCACAATGCTTCTTTATAAAATCAATGACTTGCGGTTATTTTTTGAAAATGATCTTAAGTTTTTAAAACAATTTAATTAAGCTAAATAAGGACTCATCAATGTTAGTAAATGAAGCATGGCTTAAGGAATTTGTAGATTATTCAATTCCAACACATCAATTAACTGATAAATTGACAATGGCTGGTTTGGAAGTAGATTCAGTCACAACCGCCGCTGCTGACTTCACGGGAGTGCTCGTCGGTGAAGTGCTTTCAGTTGAGCCACACCCAAATGCAGATAAGCTGCGCCTTTGTAAGGTGTCTATTGGCGATGTTGAGCCATTGGATATAGTGTGTGGTGCCAGTAACGTAAGAACAGGTTTGCGCGTGCCGGTCGCAACAATTGGCGCTGTTTTACCCAGTAACTTTAAGATAAAGCCTTCGAAACTACGTGGCGAATCCTCGAATGGAATGCTGTGCTCTGAACAAGAGTTAGGGCTTGCCGAGGCTGCTGACGGTTTAATGGAATTGCCAAATGATGCGCCGGTAGGGGCAGATATTCGAGATTACCTTCAGCTTGACGATATGATTATTGAAGTTGATTTAACGCCCAATCGTGCTGATTGTTTAAGTATAGAAGGCGTTGCTCGTGAAATTGCTTGTTTTTCTGAACAACCTTTCCATGCCAAACAAACGTCACAAATTGAGGTGACGATTGATGAGAAGCAGACAGTATACGTTGAAGCCGCTGAAGACTGCCCTCGTTATTTAGGCAGAGTGATTAAAGGTCTAGACCGAACCGCCTCTACACCGATATGGATGCAGGAAAAATTGAGACGCTGTGGTCAACGCAGCTTAGGCCCTCTTGTCGATGTAACAAATTATGTTTTATTAGAGTTGGGCCAACCACTTCATGCGTTTGACCTTAATCAAATCAAGGGCGACGTAAAGGTCAGGCGTGCAAAAAATAACGAGTCATTAATCTTGTTGAATGAGCAGGCGATTGAACTTGATGAGACTGTGTTGGTTATTGCCGATCAGGATAAAGCATTAGCTCTTGCAGGTATTATGGGTGGAGAGGCGTCGGCTGTTCATGATGATACGACAGACATTTTTTTAGAGTGCGCGTTTTTCACCCCCACCGCCATTGCCGGAAAATCAAGACAATTTGGGTTACATACGGATTCATCACATCGTTTTGAACGAGGTGTTGATCCTGATCTTTGTTACCGCGCTTTAGATCGTGCGATTGAGCTATTAACCGATATTGCTGGTGGTCAGGTTGGCCCACTCACTGATGTCACGTCAGTTAAATCGTTGCCAACTAACAACCCAGTGAAATTTCGATTTGAAAGAATTCAACGTGTTTTAGGAATTAGCCTTGATGAGAACACAGTTGAATCCTGCTTTAAGAACCTTGGTATGCAGGTAGAAAAGTCCTCATCTGCGTGGTTTGTTACAGCGCCGAGCTACCGTTTTGATATAGCCATCGAGGCGGATTTGATAGAAGAAATAGCCCGCCTGTATGGCTATGATAATTTGCCGCAAAATAGCCTGAACGTCTCAGGGTCTTTGGCAAAGGTTGAGGAAAAAGTCCAGCCCTTGGATAGAATAAAGGATTTATTAGTCGATCTAGGATACCAAGAAGCGGTGACCTATAGCTTTGTTGAGCAAAAGGCACTGGATCTACTAACTCCTAATGATGAGGTTTATAGGTTACAAAACCCCATCTCTTCAGATATGTCGGTGATGCGAACAACCCTATGGGCAGGCTTACTGAAAGCCATGGATGCCAACATTAAACGTAATGAAGAGACAATTCGCTTCTTTGAAAGCGGCTTAACATTCACCGTTAAAGATGGGCAACTAGAACAACAACAAATGTTGTCATTATTAGCAACAGGGCAAGCCTATCCAGAACAATGGGGCGAGACAGCGCGAGAGATAGACTTTTACGATGTTAAAAATGACATAGAAGCCATTTTATCGTTAAATGGGGTGCTCTCAGACTATGAATTTAAACCGGCAAAGCACGACGCACTTCACCCTGGCCAAACGGCTGAACTGGTTAACAAAGAAGGTGAGCAAGTGGGTTTTATTGGGTTGCTTCACCCCGCTTTAGAAGGTGAATTTGATATAAAAAAACCGGTTTATTTAGTGGAATTAAAACAATCACTAATACAAATAAAAGACATACCTGAATATCAGGGAATATCAAAATATCCGTCAGTTAGACGTGATCTTGCCCTCATTTTGGATGAAAAATCACATGTAAATGAAATTGTTGACTATATTAGTAAGCAATACAGCCTTGTGAACGAGGTTATTGTGTTTGATATTTATCAAGGCAAAGGGGTAGAAAGTGGTAGAAAAAGTGTTGCCTTAGGCTTGATTTTACAGGATAAATCTAAGACACTAGTTGAACAAGACGTTGAGCAGTTGATTGAAGATTTGCTTAATAAACTTGACAATTTATTTAACGCTCGGCTAAGAGAATAAAAAGATGTCACTAACAAAAGCTGATTTAACAGAGCAATTATTCGATGAACTCGGCCTCAATAAACGAGAAGCAAAAGAGATCGTTGAACAAATGTTTGAAGCAATAAAAGAGTCACTTGAAAAAGGTGAACAGGTGAAAATATCAGGGTTTGGTAACTTTGAATTAAAAGACAAAGAAGCAAGACCAGGGCGTAATCCAAAAACTGGTGAGGATGTCTCCATTTCAGCGAGAAGGGTCGTGACACTTAGAGCAGGCCAAAAATTAAAAGATAGAGTAGAAGCCTATGCTGGAAGCCAGCCATAATAAAGAATTGCCAGCAATTCCGGCAAAACGCTATTTCACTATTGGTGAAGTGAGTGAGTTATGTTCTGTCAAACCGCATGTGTTAAGGTATTGGGAGCAAGAGTTTACCCAGCTAGAGCCCGTTAAACGCCGAGGAAACAGGCGTTACTACCAACGTCAGGATGTTGTGTTAATAAGGCAAATACGTGGTTTGCTTTATGATGATGGGTATACCATTGGTGGCGCTCGTTCACATTTATCGGGCGAAGCTACGCAGAAAGACACATCACAAACAAAAATTGAAATTCAGCAAATTAGAGCTGAGTTAGAAGAAATTTTAGAAATCTTAAAATAAACTCATCATATTATTATCGGGGCGTAGCGCAGCCTGGTAGCGCACCAGTATGGGGTACTGGTGGTCGGAGGTTCAAATCCTCTCGCCCCGACCAAATGAGTTATTCCCCCGGCCTTCAGGCTTTAATTGCTTCGGTTCTTTTTTGTATTATGGCAGTGGATAAACGCCAAACCAAGTAGAGTGGTAATACAGGCTGGCAATAAATAGACCTAAACCGATCAGTGCGCCCCATAGATTAAGTTCATTTAGTTTGAGTGTATTCCGTCCGGCAATAATGGCTGCAAAAGGGATATATGAAGTTTGGGCGGTGAAGTGATTCCATGATTTACCATAACGAGCACGGTACTTTCGATCTAGATTCATGGGGGCAACAAGGCCTTCGAATGCGATGGTGCCAAATAACAGATGCGAAGCCCAGTCACCATTAACGATAAAATGAGCTAAACCCCATAAGCCAAGGCCGATGAGTCCAGCATGTCGAGTTATGCGTACGATACCCCGTGGGGTGACTTGATCCGGCGGAACAAGCCCCATTAGGGTAGGGTTTTTGTCAAAGATACTCATGGAGAGTAGCAAGAATGAAATAAACATCAGAACAAGGCTGACCGGCTTAAGGTTCTCTGCAGTTCCCCATGTAGGGATGTAGGGGGCTGTTGAGAAAGCCAAGGCCATCCACGTTAATGAAGCAAAAATAATGAGGGAAAATAAAACCTTAAATAAGGTTTCATCAACATACTTTACGATATAACCACGTAGAGGACTGCCAGACACAATCCAGTGCATTCCAAGGAATAAAAGGCAGGCAGCGATGAGTGAGTTCATTGAGAGGTTCTCCAGTTAGTATTCATTGCAGGCACCCTGTGATGCTGCCCGGTATTTTTTTAAAAGACATCTTAGGCAGATTTTGGCTCCCTGCTTTTTTAAATCATAGGCCGTTTTATTTTCTTTTTACATGTTTTAGATCAATCTTCGGGGAATAATTCAAGGGTCAGCCGCCCTGCTAAGAGACTACTCATTTTATATTGAGATTCTTTGAGTCAATTTAGTTGCACACGAAATTATGCACCAATTTATAACAGTTAATGCCTGCAGCGCACCGGAATAATGCAGAAGGGCCGTGATGATGATCGTTCTTTTTAATAATATAAATTATTGGCTTACATATCAGTACGTTAGTTTTATAAAAAAGATTGGCATACAAAGTGCTTTGGCAGCCTTAATAAGATCAATTTCGTTGAAAAAAACAAGATGAGTGACAAAAAAAAATTAGTTGTTATTGGCAATGGCATGGTTGGGCATAAATTTCTCCAATCTATGGTGAACAATGAAGCGCTACAAGACTATGAGGTGACGACGTTTTGTGAGGAGACGCGACTTGCCTACGATCGTGTTCAATTGTCATCGTATTTTAGTGGTCAATCTGAAGAGGATTTATCTTTAGTAGAACCCGGTTTTTTTGAGAAAAATAATATCACTGTTCATGTGGGTGATCGCGCCTCCAGCATTGACCGCGAAGCAAAAAAGGTTCTTTCGAATAATGGGCAGAGCATTCCTTACGACAAGCTGGTTTTAGCAACAGGCTCTTTTCCGTTCGTTCCGCCCATACCCGGTCATGAGCGAGAGAATTGTTTTGTGTATCGAACAATTGATGACCTGATTGATATAAAAAAAGCGGGCGAAAAATCAAAAGTTGGCGTGGTTATCGGTGGAGGCTTGCTTGGTTTAGAAGCAGCTAAAGCCTTAAAAGACCTTGGATTAAAAACGCATGTGGTTGAATTTGCACCCCGCTTAATGGCAGTTCAAATTGATGATGGAGCGGGTGAGGTCCTTCGTAAGAAAATTGAAGATTTGGGAGTCAGTGTTCATACGCAAAAAAATACACAAGCGATTGTTGATGGTGAGCAATGTCTTCACCGTATGAACTTTGCTGATGGTACGTTCATTGAAACAGATGTGATTTTATTTTCTGCAGGCATTCGACCACGAGATGATATCGCTCGTGATTGCGGTTTAACACTCGGCGAACGCGGTGGTGTGGTCATTAATGACCATTGCCAAACATCCGATGAAGACATTTATGCGATTGGTGAGTGTGCTCTATGGGATGGAAAAATATTTGGTTTAGTGGCACCGGGCTATCAAATGGCGCAAGTTGTTGCTGACCAATTGTCGGCAAAAGAAAACAGCTTTACCGGTGCAGATATGAGTACGAAGTTGAAACTAATGGGCGTTGATGTTGCGAGTATCGGTGATGCACATGCCGTGACAGAAAATTCAAAAGTTTATACGTACGTTAACGGCTCTGACGAAGTCTACAAAAAAATAGTTGTCAGTGAAGATAAAAAACATTTGCTAGGGGCTGTGCTGATCGGCGATGCGGTAGATTACGGTAATCTGCTTCAAATGAAACTCAACGATATTGCCCTGCCCGAGCACCCTGATTCGTTAATTTTGCCACAACGTGATGGCTCAGGTTCAACTGGGCTTGGTGTTGAAGCCTTACCAGATACGGCGCAAATCTGTTCTTGTTATGACGTTTCAAAAGGGGCGCTTTGCCAAGCTGTAGCGGACGGTGCCACAACAATGGCAGCGCTCAAAGAATGCACAAGTGCAACAACAGGTTGTGGTGGCTGTACAGCGTTGGTAGGGCAAGTGTTAAATAAAGAACTAGAAAAACTGGGCATGGATGTAAACACTGATTTGTGTGAACATTTTGCTTATACACGCCAAGATTTATACAACCTCATTCGTGTTAATGAGATTAAAACGTTTGATGAAATGTTGGAAAAGTACGGCAAAGGGTATGGTTGCGATCTCTGTAAGCCCGCTATTGGCTCTATTTTGGCTTCTTGTTGGAATGATTATGTGCTGGAAAAACCACATGTTGGCTTGCAAGACACGAATGACCGTTTTCTTGCGAACATTCAAAAAAATGGCACCTATTCGGTCGTTCCTCGTATTCCAGGTGGAGAAATTACACCCGAAAAGTTAATTGCCATAGGTGAGGTGGCGAAAAAACATCAGCTTTATACCAAAATTACAGGCGGTCAGCGGGTTGATTTGTTTGGCGCGAAAAAAGAGATGTTACCCGTTATTTGGAAAGAATTGATTGATGCGGGTTTTGAGACAGGCCATGCGTATGGAAAGGCGTTGAGGACGGTTAAATCCTGTGTCGGCAGCACATGGTGCCGTTACGGTGTGGATGACAGTGTCACGGCGGCCATTAATTTAGAAAACCGTTATAAAGGATTGCGAGCGCCACATAAAATTAAATTTGCTGTTTCTGGTTGTACTCGAGAGTGTGCAGAAGCACAAAGTAAAGATGTCGGCGTTATTGCTACTGAAAATGGCTGGAATTTATACCTTTGTGGTAATGGTGGCATGAAACCAAGGCATGCCGATTTATTTGCGACAGATCTTGACTATGAAACATTGGTTAAATACATCGACCGCTTCTTGATGTTTTATGTAAAAACAGCAGACCGTTTACAACGAACATCAACCTGGATGATGAATTTAGAAGGCGGTGTTGATTATTTAAGAGACGTGGTGATTGATGATTCTCTGGGTTTGGCAGACACCTTTGAAAAAGAAATGCAAACCGTTGTTGATAACTATCAATGTGAATGGAAAACAACCGTTGAAAACGAAGAGAGATCAAAGTCGTTTAAGGCGTTTGTCAATTCAGATAAAGGGGATAGTCAAATTGTTTTTGTTCCTGAACGAGGTCAATTACGTCCAGCCAATAAAGAAGAAATTTTAGCAAAACTTAATTAGGTCATAACAAACAGATGAAGACACAAATGGTAAATGAGCTGAGCGGCGAGGTCGATGTTTGTGCCCTTACAGATATTATTGAAGATGCTGGCACTGCAGCCCTCGTTAATGATATGCAGATTGCGTTGTTTTATATAAAAAAACTGGATCAGGTTTTGGCAATCAGCAACTACGATCCTTTTAGCGAGGCGAATGTCCTATCAAGAGGCATTATAGGGAGCCTTGGAGAACAGCTCGTCGTGGCATCCCCCATCTATAAACAACATTTCAACCTGGTCACAGGGCAATGTGTAGAGGATGAGAAGGTCTCTATTGCAGTGTATCCAACGAAAATAGTACAGGGCCGAGTCGTTGTTATGGATCCTTGCGCGTAGCGTCGACCCGGTGTTAGTGAGCAAAAAAAAATTGATGATCAATTAAGTGAGAGATCGGTATGCTATTTGGGCGTGACAAGAAAAATGCGATCAAAATGGTCGATAAAAAAAATGAAAAGTGGACTTATGCGACTTGTGGCTACTGTTCAGTGGGCTGCTCAATTGAGATTGGAACAGATGCAGAAGGCAAAGTGGTTGGCTCAAGAGGTGTTGGTGGTGCAGATGTTAATCGGGGTAAATTGTGCGTAAAAGGGATTTTTGAGCACGAATTATTTTCATCATCAGGCCGTGGGGATAAACCTTTAATACGTCAATCAATTCACGAAGGATATTCCGAAATCACCTGGGATGAAGCGGCTAGTACCATGGTGGGTGAAATCAGGCGGATTCAAGAAACCCACGGCAGAGATTCATTTGCAGTTGTATCAACAGGCCAATTATTAACAGAAGAGTTTTACACCTTAGGCAAGCTAACACGGGGTGTGATTGGAACAAATAATTACGACGGCAATACAACGCTTTGTATGGCATCCGCCGTATCGGGCTATAAAAGATCATTTGGTTCGGATGGCCCCCCGGGGTGTTATGAAGACTTTGAGCATACGGAATGCCTCATGGCCTGGGGATCTAATCTACCGGAACAGCATCCTATTATTTATTGGCGTTTACAAGAAGCACGGGAACAACGCGATTTCCCTCTGATTGTTGTCGATCCACGCGTGACGATGTTGGCGCAAAAGGCAGACATACACTTAGCGATAACACCCGGTACAGATGTTGTCCTTCAAAATGCCCTGATGTACGTGATTTTGAATGAAGGGTTAGAAGATAGAGAATATATTGACGCCAATACTGTTGGTCTAGAACAGTTAGAAATGGAAGTGCAGAAGTATGATCCAACAACTGCATCGGCTATTTGTGGTATTGATGAAGACACGATAAGAAATGTGGCGCGACTCTATGCCAAGGCTGATTCGGCAATGAGTATTTGGACAATGGGTATTAATCAAAGTACACATGGCTCCGATGGTGTAGTCGGTATTAATAATCTAAATTTAATAACGGGCAATATTGGTAAAGAAGGGGGAACAAGCTTATCGATTACCGGGCAATGCAATGCCATGGGAACCCGTGAATGGTCTTCTTGTTCCGGATTACCGGGTTACCGTGCACTTGAAAACGCAAAGGACCGTGAAGAAATCGGCAAATTTTGGAATGTAGACCCTGAGTTTTTCCCAAAAAAACGAGGATTAGCGCAAACTGATATTTTTCCAGCCATCGAAACGGGGCAAATAAAAGGGTTATGGCTTATTGCTACGAATCCAATGACGTCGATGCCAAACACAGAACGGACTCGTAAAATACTTGAAAAGCTGGATTTTCTTGTGGTGCAAGACAGTTATGCCGATGTAGAAACAACGCAATACGCACATCTGTATCTTCCTGCGGCCACATGGGCGGAAAAAGAAGGGGTATTTACCAACACAGAGCGACGAGTCAATATTGTTCGCAAAGCAGCCGATGCGCCTGGCGATTCAAAGTCCGATTTTGATATTTTTAATTTAATCGCAAAGCATTTTGCCGGAAGTGAAAAAATGAATTTCCCAGATAAACCAGCAGAGGCTTTTGAAGAAATGAAAGTGTTATCCAAAGGCCGTTTGGTTGATATTTCAGGAATGAACCATGATTTGATAGAACAAAAGCGAGGTATTCAATGGCCTTATACAGAAGAACAAGCGGTTAATGGCGAAGAGCCACCCAAAGGAGGCAAACGTTTGTATACGGAAAATGGTACCTTTCGTCATGCAGATGGAATGGCAAAATTAATCCCGCTTCCCTTTATAGATAATAATGAAGTTCCGGATGAAAAATACCCTTTTTGGCTCAATACCGGCCGCTTAGTTGAGCATTTTCATACGCGTACGAAAACAGGTAAATTGGGTAATACAAACAAATATAGCCCTATCCCTTTCATGGAAATTAACCCAGATGCTGCCCGTGAGATGGGCATCACTCAAGGTGAATATGTTCGCTGCGTTTCTCGTCGTGGCGATGCAGTGGTGATGGCCATGTTAACGCAACGCGTGCCTCGAAATATGGTGTTTATTCCATTCCATTTCTTTGATTGTGTTAATCGATTGACACTGGGTTTGCTAGACCCACATTCACGTCAGCCAGCCTATAAGCAGTCTGCTATTCGAATAGAGGTTTTAGCTAATCAGCAAGAGGCTGCACAATTAAGTAAAGAAATGCGTAATTTTTAATGGGTACCTAAGTTATGTTTAATGTGAGAAGTGATGAACCAAAATATGCTTTTTTGTGGGATAAAGAGACAAAGGAGACGAATCGGTACGGTAAACCCATCGACTTGGCGAAAGAGGGTGATGAGTTACACGGCGTTAGTCTCAACATTAATGGTGATTGCAGTATAGGAGACAACCCCAACCGTTATAAACAACATGGTTTTTACTTTAATGCCGATAATTGCATCGGATGTCATGCATGTGAAGCCGCTTGCAGTGAAAAAAATGATAACCCAGCGCATATCGCATTCCGGTCAGTTGGTTTTGTAGAAGGTGGAAGCTACCCAGCGTACCAACGGTTAAATATTTCAATGGCTTGTAACCATTGTGATGATCCAGTTTGCCTAAAAGGTTGCCCGACACGTGCTTACACTAAATATGTAGAATACGGTGCCGTGCTTCAAGACCCTGATATTTGTTTCGGGTGTGGTTACTGCACATGGGTGTGTCCTTATAACGCGCCGCAGCTTGACCCTGTTAAGGGCCAGGTGAGTAAATGTAATATGTGTGTTGATCGTTTGGAAGTGGGCTTGAAACCCGCTTGTGTTTCGGCTTGTTTGGGAAATGCTTTGGATTTTGGCGTTATTGAAAATGTGCCTGAAAATCGTGAACAGAGTAAAACAGAGATACCCGGCTTTCCCCGTACCGATATAACAAACCCGAATATCCGCTTCCAGCAAACACGGCAAAATAAACGTGATATGACGCGTACCGATTCAATGCCGCTTAAATACCATAAAGATGAAAAAGTGGGGCTTTATAAGTCAGCCTTAGACCCTAAAAAAGGTCAGAAAAAGGAATGGAACTGGGCTAAATTGTTGTTAAGTCATGAAAGTTCTCATGTTGCTTTTACACTGGTAACACAAGCAGCGGTTGGTGGCTTTTTATTGCTTGTACTAGGCAATTTGTTTGGTATTAATGCGTTTAAAACCATTAGTTCATCAACTAACCTAACACCGCTGTTAGTTGTGTTCTCAGTCATCATGTCATTTGGTTTATACAAACTGAATATGCATTTGGGTAAACCTCATCGCTTCTATCGTGGATTTTATAACTTAAGACATTCTCCCGTTAGCCGTGAAATCGCGGGTGTTAGTTTGTTTTTTGCTAGCCTGTTAGGGTTTACTTTTTTCCATAGCATGGATTTTAATTTCCTCGCCAACGTTTGTGCGGTGCTGGGGGTGATGAGTGGCCCCATTGGCTTGTACTACATGTATAAACTTTATCGTATTAAGGCTCGCCCTTATTGGGATCACTGGCAAACAGCCACCAGCTTGATAGGGACCTGCTTAAGCTTTAGTGCATTAATTATTGCGCTATTTTTATTGGTGGTGGCAGAGCCGTCTGTCACGGTATTCAAAACGCTGGCCACTGTGGTACTGGCAGGCTTAGTGATTGACACGGTAGGGCACCTGTTTCATGCCCGTTACCTACAGACAGGGGAAGGTGAAGCTCAGGCGTCCTGGTATGAACAGACGACAACGTTTGCATGGCCTTTTTATATTAGCCAAGGGCTTTTAGTGGTTGCTATTATAGCGGCTTTTCTCAATATATTGGATCCAAGTGTCTTTACTTGGGTCGTACTTTTATTGGCTTATTTAGGGTCCGCGGTGATCAAGCGATCGCTATTCTTTGCCTTAGTTATTCCCACTACAATGCCCGGCGCTTTTTTCTGGAAAAATCAAGGATTCCAAGAGCATGCTAAAGAAACTGGCTTAGCAAAAATGCCGCAAGTGGGTGTTGAATACGAAGCCCATCGAGTCTTTAACGTGAGCGAGCTTATTAAAACAATAAAGGAAACGTCCTTAAAAGACGCCCAAACGCAGTTGAAGTCAATTTTTATTTGGAAAAATACCTAAATGAAAATAAGGCTTCAACGCCTTCTCGAGACACTTAATCAAGGGTTAATAGAACGAGAAACGCCGTTAAAGTTGATTGTGTTATCGGCGCTTGCTGGTGAAAACAGCCTGCTGCTTGGTCCCCATGGTACTGCGAAAAGTGTCTTGGCAGAGCGATTGCATTGGGCTTTTAAAGAGGGTGATTATTTTGAGCGTTTATTAACGCGTTTTTCAGTTCCAGAAGAACTGTTTGGCCCCTTATCCATTAAGTCATTGGAAAATGATCAGTACCGGCGGTTGACTGAAAATTACCTCCCTTCATCCACCATCTCGTTCATTGACGAAATTTTTAAAGCGAACAGTGCCATTCTTAACGCGTTGCTCACCATATTAAATGAGCGCCAGTTTGATAATGGCGATAAGCGTTATACGATACCTCTCATATCAGTTGTTGCCGCAAGTAATGAATTACCCGATGAGGCCGGTTTGGCAGCTCTTTATGATCGTTTTTTATGTCGGTTTCAAGTTGACAGTGTTTCATCTGAACAATTTCATCACCTTTTAAGGTTAACGGATGAAGATTTTCAAGCACCTGATAAAGCGGACCAGCTGACGCTGGAAGAAGTACACCGCATTCAGCAAAAAATAACCGACATTACAATAACAGATGATGTGATGGATTTATTGCAGGCCTTCAGGCTGCATGCTGAAACGATTTCTTTGTATATATCTGATAGGCGTTGGCGTAAGGCTGTAAAGCTTTTAAAAGTGGCTGCTTTTACCAACGGAAGTGAATCGGTTGGTGTATGGGAGTGTTGGTTACTTCAACATTGTTTGTGGGATGAGCCAGAACAAAGGGAGATCATCGCCAATTGGTTTGAAACGCATTTAAGTTTGGGCAGCAGTGGATTTAATTTTGAGCGACTAGATAAATTAGTGTCGACTTGGGAAACGGTACTACATAAAGATTCAACAACAGAAGTGGCTGTATTAAATGAGAAAGGTCAACCCTTGTATCTGAATGCTCTTGGTGAGCAGACCGCTCAAGCCTCATTCATGCAACGCCGTGAGCGCAACGGCTTACCCTTGTATTTAGCTCCGCCGGGCCAAGCTGATAGACGCCTGGCTGATCAAGGTTACACTTATAAAGAGTTGTTAGAACAGTTTTTTGATGATCGTTATCAACAAACCCACATCAAGGGTAAATGGCGTCATATAGATGAATATGTCGCCGATCCGGATAATGTGCTGATCACCGAAGTGTTTAATTCGCCTTGTATGGAATTTAAACAACATGAACGCGGATTTATTGAAGGCCGAGTACGTGAGTTATCCCATTTAAAGCAGGATATTGAGCAATTTAAAGAAAAACTCATTGCTCAGCAATGCAATTTGCAGACAGATATCGGCGAACACCTTTGGTTAGACCCTGCTTTTATCATAACGGCAACTAATAGTTTGGAAAAATCGATAGAACAGGTGGAGAGTTTATTGAACCGGTTGAGTGGTTTATTAGATCGTTACAAAAGCTTACCCACAACGGATGAGTAAATTAACCAGGCTGATATGAAGGACTTGGGGTTAATTGAACAGCGTTACCAAGTTCTTGATCAATTGCCTGATTCACTGTACAGCATCGTTATTTCATTGCCGCATGGTGATTTATTAGAGCGAGTGAACGGCGTTTTACAATGGCGTGAAGCCTTACTTAAGGGTGATCTTCCCCGTCATGACGCGCTGTGTTGGCCAGAACATCGAATTAAAATAACGTTACTTAAAAGGCTGGAGGCAGTGAATATCGCCAGTTATTGCCGTGATCAAGAAGCGTTAACAGATCAAGTGTTGCTTGATATTTGTGAAGGGGTCGTCACCGCAGAAGAATATTTCAAAATAAAACCGGATGGCTTTATTGATAAATTAACTCAGCAGCAAACTAAGCGTGAACGGGAATCTGATTTTAAAAACCCGGATGATGGCGACGCGCAGGGCTCAAAGCAACAAGAACAACAAGAACAACAAGAACAACAAGAACAACAAGAACAACAAGAACAACAAGAACAACAAGAACAACAAGAACGATCTAATCCGGTCAATACATTGGCTAAAGATAAACACTCTGATGCTTTCACGCCAGATGAACATCGGACGCCAACTGATAACACGAGACTTGATAAATCAGAGCCTTCTATCGATTTGGATGAGGAGGGTAAAGCCGCCCCGTTATTGCCGACTAAGGATGAAACAAACGCATGGGCACCAGGAGAGGTTAAGAACGTAAGTTCATTAAAAAAAAACACATCAGCGTCTAGTATTGAGGTTGACCCAGGCAAAAAGTGGCAAGATTTAATCAGTCATTGGGGTGAGTTTTCCCGTTCTTTTTCTGATTCTGTTGGTTTATCAGGAAGAGGATGGGATCTAACGCGCGGACAATTAGCAACTCAAGATTGGCAAGAAATTCTGTATTATCGACAACTGATTCAACCACTACCGGAACTGAAAGCACTCATCCGTCGACTGGGGCGAAAAGAAACACTTGAAGAGAAGGGCACTGATCACACGGTTCGGTCGAAAAAACGAAAACGGAGGAGGCAAGGTGTGCCTCGAGTTGTTATGGAAACAGGGGGGTTGGAAAGGAGCAATGAGATCAGTCGGATGTTGCCGGTTGAATATGCAAAATTAGGGTATCACGCCCTAAAGTCCCTATGGCTTGCTCGCTATGCAGAAAGGCAGCTCCTTTGTTATCAGTATCAAGGCTTACGGTTTAACAAAAACGGCCGACAAGCGGTTAATAGTGAAGAAGACATCAACCCTGAGAAGCAGGAAATAATGGGTAAGGGCCCCATTATTATTTGTTTAGATACATCGGCTTCTATGCAGGGAAAGCCCGAGAGTCTTGCTAAGTCGCTTGTGCTGGAAATCCTGTTTATGGCATCGAAGGAGCAACGCCCGTGTTATCTGTATATGTTTTCAGGTCCTGACGACGTTGTTGAATATGAATTAGATCTTGCTAAAGCGGACCTAAGTGATTTATTAACGGTTCTCAAAACCTCTTTTCATGGGGGGACCTATGTGGTGGCTCCTTTGCTTAAGGCAATACGGAAACAGAAGCAAAAAGTATGGAATAAAACAGATATTTTACTGATCAGTGATGGGCGTTTTCCCATGCAAGACCATGTCATTGAGCAAATAAATGAGTTAAAAAGCAGTCAAGGTCTTCGCTTGCATGGGCTGCTCTTAGGTGATTGGAGAAGCCCAGCTATGCAGGCAGTTTGTGAACCGTTGTACTTTTTTGATTCTTGGGGCGCCGTTGTATCTAATAAATGAAATACCTAAAGAGCCGGTTTTAAACAGTTATTTCAGTGGCGTTAGAATGTTTTTTCTATGTATCAGTAATGTTTTTATATCAAGATAAAATCTCTTATGAGATAAGCGAATTTTTTCCTCATCTTTTTCTCTTAGGGCAATTTCAAGCTGTTTGGCCGATTTTTTTAACGCGGGTGTCCCGCAATAGGCCGCCGATCCATGGACTTTATGTGTTATTTCAGCGGCTTCAATAAATTCCTCTTGTTTGATTAAGGCTTGGATTTTTTCATTTTGTTTAGGGAGTTCAGAGAAGAACTTTTCCAGCATCACAAGCATAAAGGCGGGATCAGAGTTCATACTCCGCTTCGCTAAATCATAATCAAAAAAATTATTTTCAGTGTCTGATGGATCGTTTTTTTTGGGTAAAACAAAAGGTTGTATAGCATAATCATGTTCTTTTAGAAGCTGCTCAACCAGAATAAAAAATTCCGTTTGATCAATGGGCTTTATAAGGTAGCCATCAAATGAGTTGATATGCTGTGCTTTTTCTTCGCCAGACGTAATGTGGGCAGTAATGGCAATGGCTGGTGTTTTATAATTGGGGTTATCCGGCTGGTTACGAATTTCAAATAATGCTTCGTTCCCCATTTTGATAGGCATTCTTAAATCGAACAACATGAGATCAAAAGGTTGTTGACTAGCCTTTTCAATCGCTTGTTGGCCATCGTTAACGCAGGTGACGGTAGCCTGTTGCCTTTCCAATAAGGTGCCGAGTAATAAGCGATTAATTTCATTATCATCGGCTACTAATACATTCAATGACGTTAAATCGGGCAACGTGTCTTCTGTTTCGGCTTTGAGTTGAATATAACTGTCTTTTACTGCTGTAAATGGCAAAGTGAATGTGAATGTTGAGCCTTTGCCTAAGGCGCTGTTTACTTCGATGGTGCCATGTAAAGCGTTTAGTAATTGTTTTGTAATGACTAAACCTAAGCCGCTTCCCTGATCACTGGTTGCGCCGTCAAGTTGAGAATATTCTTTGAAAAGTTGTTTGATATCTTCTTCATTAATACCGATACCATGATCGATCACGCTAACATCGATGGCATTTTTTTTCTGGGCATTAACTTTTATTTGAACGGTGACAGTGGAACGATGAGAGTATTTGATGGCATTGCTGACAAGATTAATGAGTATCTGACCAAATTTCACAGCATCTTGGTGTATATGTTTTGGAACATCAGGGTCTTGGTGATAATTAATCGTCACTTCATTTGCCTTGGCTTGACTAGATAAAAGCAATAAGGAGTCCTGAACTGCTTTTTTGAGCTCAAAGTTTGTTTTATTGATGAGAACTTTGCCCGCTTCAAGTTGAGCAAAATCGAGTACTTCATTGACTATAGTGAGCAGATTTTTTGACGATAAGTAGGAAGCATTAAGGAGTTTTATTTGTTCACTATCGAGTTTGGTTTGTTGGATCATTTCAAGGAAACCAATGATGCCATTTAGCGGCGTGCGTATTTCGTGGCTGATATGTGAAATAAACCGTGATTTAGCGTCTGCGGATTTAACGATTTCTTCTTGAGCTGAAAACAACTTATCATTTTGTAAACGTAACTCTTGTGTTGCTTCATCAATTTTCTCTTGTAAAACTTTCTGATGGTCACTGATTTGTCGAGCCATGTCGTGGACACCATTAGAGAGGATTGCAATTTCATCTTTGCTTTTTCTACGTCTAATAAGACTTGGAGGAGAGTAATTTCCTTCAGAAATATTCCTGACATCGGTGGTTAATTGAAGAATGGGGCGGCGTATTGCGTTGCTGAAATATTTTGCAATCAGCGCAATGGCAAAAAATAGAGATAAAGTTATATAAATTGTATTCGCTAATATTTTTCTCTGTCGTTGTTGTATGGCAGCATATGAAAGATTCAGCGTGACATAACCAATTGTTTCGGAGGTTTTAACCGGGGGTGCAACCAGTAAATTATCCACTTCATTTGTTTCGGCGATTGATTTTACTTTAATGGGCTGAATGATTGTTTTTGAATGCTCGTGCAGTGCAGAAGGGGACGCCAGTTGGTTGGTTGCTCTGGATAAAACGGTTCCATTCTTGTCTGTGATCTTAATGGAAATGAGATCAGGTTCCCGGATAACTTTTTGAAGCAAGGCATCGAGTGCTTCAGTGTCACCTGAAAAAACGCCATTGACACTGGATTGGGCAATTGAATTGGATAAATTTTCATTCGTTTTATGCAGTAGTTCATACATATCATTTAAGCGCGTTGAGGTAAGGTACGCCGCTAAAATAATTGCGAGTCCTGCAGCGGGAAGCAGCCCTAAAAGAAGCAGCTTATCTTTTAGTTGCAATCGGTCAAGAAGATTCATCAGCCATTAATTGTGCTTTTAAGACAACATCATCAGGAAAATGCAAATTTAAACTTTTAGCAACATTCCTATTGCTTAGGACATCGAAATATCGTGGATAAATGATGCTGTCAAATAAAAAGTCATTCGCCGTTTTAAACTGTAATATCTGTTCAGCTAAGTGCTGAGCCAGTTGTTCAATGTTACTCACCGAACCAGCAAGAGCGCCGGCTTTAATGAAGCCCTTAGAAAAACCGATAATAGGTGTTTTGTATCGATAACTGGTCAGTAAAATTTGAGAAAGTGATGCTGTGTTATAGATACCCGTGTCGGCTGTGGCCAAAATGATATCCGATGATTTTGAAACGTCATCTATTTGGTAACGAACGTCTGTGGTGTTACTGACGTAGTCGTTAATTATGAGTTTGTTGAGTGAGGCAATACGTTTTATTTTCGTGATCAGGTCTTTAGATTGAGGTGTCGCGAGTACTCCAATTTTTCGATAGTTCGGGTTAATCAGTTGTATTAATTTGAGTTGCCGAAAAGCTGGTTGGTCTAAGACGAAAAAATAATGATTTGGGTGTTTGTTTTTACAGTTGGGTAAGCAAGAAACAAACTTCTTGGTTCGTGATAAAGTGGTTAAGGCGTGAAAGAAGGTTGTTTCTACGTTGGATGAAATCAGTGATTGGGTTGTTTCGTTATCAAGATTAACGATTAAGTCTATCGGCGCCTTTTTAAGATGAGGGATGGGTAATTTATCGGTTGACAGAGTTGTTAACGTTAAACTTTTCTTAGATACAAGTTGTGCCGAGAGCAGTTTTAGGAAGCGACTTTGATATTGATTATTTTTATCATAAATAATGGTGACATGTTGGCCGAATGATGCTGTTGGAATTAGAATCGCTGCAAATAGCAGGAGCCTTACGAGACATGATTTTATTTCGGAATACAAAACAGGTATTACCGTTGGTCTTTAATTGTAGGCATAGCTAATTTCGAAAAAGGCTCGATTATCAAGGTTAAATTCCCGTAGGAAGTCTGTGTTTTTATCAAGTGCCAATTGTAAATGGAAACTGAGCTCAAGCTCCTGATGGGGTGACAGGTTGACAGTTTTTCCAGCATTAAAATCTAAACGCCTCATAGGGCCTTGCGGGTTACCAGAGTTTAAATATTCCATACTACCGGTGTAATAAAAAGCAACGCTGCTCCATATCTTATTTTTAAAGGTATGAGAGGCCAGAATATTAAAAACATCCGTCGGTACAGAGAAAAGAAGGTTTTTAAGACTGTTATTGCTGACATGGCCCACGTTGGTGTGATTATAGGCATAACCTATATGTACCATATTGTTTCTATCGGGCCGATAGTTTATTTCGATTTCATAGCCATTAACGTTTGCATAAAAGAGATTGTCAATTGTATGGAGATCTAAGCCAAGGTTGACATTACCAAGGGGTGCTCCAAACAGGGTGAGGTTGGCGGCCGTGTTTTGGTCTGTGGTATCAATCAGTTTGTCATATTCATTTCTAAATAACTTGATGTCTAAGGTGAGTGCGTTGTCAATAAATAGCCCATGGTAGCCAACCTCAATAGAATCTACGGTTTCCGGGTCAAGCCCCGATTGACTTCTTAGAAAGGGCTGAGTCAACACAAGCCCAGGTGTTGTAAGGGATTCTAAAGGGATGTCAGTGAGTATGTTGTTTTCAACAATAACCGGTGATCTGACAGCGTGTAAAGCTGAAGCCCTTAGACTTTGAGTGGGTGTAAGCAAGTAGTTGAGAGCTAATCTGGGTGATAAACTATCTCCGGATAGTTGGCTATGCTCCCATAGCGCACCCGCATTGATGATTAACTTATCAGTTGGGCGCCATTCGACATTGCTGAAAAGTCGTTGAAGGGAATGATTAAACTTTTTTTCTGAAGACAGTAGACCGGGCAAATAAACGCGGTCATTCCTGAGGCCCAGGCCCCAGGAGAGACGAACTTGTTCATTAAGATGGCGTTGATGTTCAAATTCAATATCGTAACGATCATAGTGGCCGGTGTAATCAAGGTGAGATACAGTGTTTCCAAGCAATCCTATACCCAGGTTAGCTGCATCGTAAAATGATGAAAATTTATCTTTGCTCAAATGCCGGGTATAAGACGCCTGAGTAATAAACAGTTGATTATCCATTGTTGAATGTTCCCATCGAGCATGAAGTGAATGGTTTGATTCATCAATGTGTCTGGGCGGGTCGAAAGGGTCTAGCAAAGTACCCGGTGTGTGAGTTTCTTTTAGTGTATTAACAACACCGAAATTTAGCTGTAAATTATCTTGATGGGTTATCTGGTAGTCGACCCGCCCGGTTAATAAGTCTTGGCGAGAATCATCGTCGTTATTAGCATACCCATTATCATCAAGATGAGATCCAGTGAGTCGAATATCAAGGTCGCCAAAAGAAAATCCACCTCTGAAGAGTGTTCGTTGATATCCCCTCTCACCCAGCGTACTTTTGACTTGAAGACCATCGGTTTGTACAGCGTGAGACGTTGTTATATTGATAACGGCTTGAAAGGCATTAGACCCGAAGGATGAGCCGTTAGCGCCACGGATAATCTCAATTCTTTCAATATCTTCCAGCACAAGTGGGATATTTGACCAGTCAACGCCACCGAATAGAGGGCTATATACTGAGCGGCCATCAATTAACACTTGCACTCCTTGTGGGTATTCGCTGCTGAGCCCTTGATAGCCGACCACCGGTTTATTACCACGAAAATGACTAACATGCATGCCGGGTACGAGTCTAAAAAGTTCGGGGATGGCTTTGGCTCCCGATAGTTTGATCATTTCTCGATCGATAATAGTGATTGAGGCAGGAGCTTCTGTTTGCGGTTGTGCTAAGCGCGTAGCTGATAAAACAACGGGGATGTCAGTATCAAAAAAAACCAGTTCCTCAAACTCCTTCGCTAAGAGGGTTTGACAGAAAAAGAAAATGAAAAAACACGATAGTGGGTGATACTTGTTTAGTGGCGAATTTTTAACGGGGTTCATTGATCAATATGATGTTCTTTTTTCAAAAAGTTTATCATAAGTCGGTTGTACTAAGTACATAACCTAAAACTATTAAGATGCTTAGCAAGGTGTGATAACCTGCCTTTCAAATTTTTTCTAAAGTGATTAAATGACTTATCCAACTATCGAAGACTTTGTGGGAAACACACCGCTTGTACGATTACAGCGGATGGATTCAACATCCAATAATATTTTACTTAAATTAGAAGGTAATAATCCGGCGGGTTCAGTGAAGGACAGACCGGCTATTAATATGATTCAACAAGCGGAATTACGCGGTGATATTAAGCCGGGTGACCGTTTGATTGAAGCTACCAGTGGAAATACGGGCATTGCCTTGGCGATGGCGGCCGCGATTAAAGGGTATCAATTGACGCTGATTATGCCCGACAACATGAGCGCTGAACGTCGAGCATCAATGAAAGCCTATGGTGCGGATATTATCTTAACGCCAGCTGCAGGCAGCATGGAGGCGGCCATTGACTTAGCTAGAAAAATGCAATCAGACGGTAAAGGTCTGATTTTAGATCAATTTGCAAACCCTGATAATCCTTTAGCTCACTATAAGGGAACAGGGCCAGAAATTTGGCGTGACACTGCCGGAGAAGTGACTCATTTTGTGAGTTCAATGGGAACTACAGGGACGATCATGGGGACATCAATGTTTTTAAAGGAAAAAAACCCATCGATACACATCGTAGGGGTGCAACCAGAAGGGGAGTCCAAAATTCCTGGAATTCGTCGTTGGCCCAAAGAGTATTTACCTAAAATTTACGATCGTACACGCGTTGATGAAATCATAGACGTTAATCAACAGCAAGCTGAAAACACCATGCGAGCCTTAGCAGAAAAAGAAGGTATTTTTTGCGGCGTATCATCCGGTGGTGCTACATACGTTGCGTTAGAGCTTTCTAAGCGATTAAGTCATGCCACTCTCGTTGTGATTATTTGTGACCGAGGTGACCGTTATATTTCTACCGGCGTTTTTCCAGATTAAATTTGTTTTAACGTTTAAAATGCAACCCATCAAACAGTAAACAGATGGTTTTATAAGCAACATGGCAAGACGTAGAAATAGAAGAAAGAACCTTCCTCCCGAGACGGCAAAAGCAACAATAGAATCTTTGGCTCATGATGGCCGTGGTGTTGCACACTTAAACGATAAAACCGTTTTCATTACCGAGGCTTTACCGGGTGAAGAGGTCATTTTTGAATACGTTAAAAAGAAAAAAGATTATGATGAGGGGCGAGTAAAAGACATTATAAAGGCCTCGGATGACCGTGTTGAACCGGGTTGTCAACACTATACTATTTGTGGAGGCTGTAGCTTTCAACACCTTGACCCGCAAAAGCAGATATTGGCTAAACAAAAGATTTTAATTGATCAGTTTAAGCACATTGCAAAAATAGAAGATGTTGAGCTTTGGCCGGCGTTGACTGGGCCTTATTGGGGTTACCGTCATAGAGCGCGTTTAGGCGTGAAAGATGTGGTAAAAAAAGGCCGCGTTCTGGTGGGTTTTAGAGAAAAAGCCAGCCCTTTTTTAGCGGAAATAGAGCAATGTGAGGTGCTACACCCTTCAGTAGGCCAACGGTTAATGGATTTATCAGCGTTGGTTGGTCAATTATCTATAAAAGACAAGGTTCCTCAGATTGAAGTCTCGATTTGCGATCATCGAACGGCTTTGGTGTTCAGAATTCTAGCGCCCTTGAGTGCGCAGGATGAAGTGACATTAAAGCAATTTGAAACATCTGCCG
This sequence comes from Cycloclasticus sp., assembly GCA_002700385.1. Lineage (GTDB taxonomy): Bacteria > Pseudomonadota > Gammaproteobacteria > Methylococcales > Cycloclasticaceae > Cycloclasticus. The sequence goes on along the minus strand of PADC01000006.1, from coordinate 276,993 downwards.
ATGTCGATATTTATACTCAATCAAAAGGGCCTGATACGATCGCAGCTCTCAGCGGTGAAAAAGCGCCATTGAGTTATCAGTTGCCCAATGAGGTTGTTTTATACTTTGGCCCAAGTGATTTTGTGCAAGTGAACGTTGAGATCAATCGATCGATGATTCATAGAGCATTAGACACATTAGAACTGAACAGCAACGATAATGTATTGGATTTATTCTGCGGGCTTGGCAACTTTACGTTACCTATGGCGCGTGTTGCCGGCCATGTAACAGGGGTTGAAGGCAGTGATGACCTGATAAAGCGAGCACAGGTAAACGCTGAGAAAAACGATCTTCTGAATGTTGATTTTTATACGGCTAATTTAATGGAAGCCGTGGATGACGAGCCTTGGGTGAAGAAAAAATATAATAAGGTGTTAATTGACCCGCCCCGTTTAGGTGCCAAAGAGATGCTGCATTATCTCCCAAAATGGGGCGCCGAACAGGTGCTTTATGTGTCATGTAATCCGTCTACTTTAGCGCGTGATTCAGCGATATTAGTCAATGAATTAGGCTATAAACTAAAAAAAGCGGGGGTGATGGATATGTTTCCACAGACATCTCACGTTGAGTCGATGGCGTTATTTGAAAAGTAGATGACGGCTTCAAATCTCAATATCGTTGTTCACATCAATGAACAGTTGTTGAACGTATATGATGATAAAGACTTATTAAAGTCATATGCTGTTTGTACGGCAAAAAATGGCGTCGGCGAACAAATGGGAAGTGAATGTACGCCGAGAGGAGCTCATGTTATTCGAGCAAAAATTGGAGACAGAGAGCCCTTAGGTAGGGTCTTTGTAGGCCGTCGTTCAACAGGTGAAATTTATCAAATAGACGATTTAAAAAAACAGTCAGACAGGGATTGGATTTTAACTAGAATTTTATGGCTGTCGGGTTTGGAAAAAGGTAAAAATCGCTCAGGCTCAGTCGATACGATGCGACGTTATATTTATATACACGGTGCTCCTGACGAACTGGTTAGAAAAACACCGTCGTCACATGGTTGTATTCGAATGTTTAATGAGGATGTGATCGAACTCTTTGAGCTTATTGCGGTAGGAACAAGAGTATCCATCGTCGAATAATTTATTGGGAAACAAATTCTGTAAAGAAAACAGCTTCTACGCCTTCTGTTTTAGCATATTTTTTTAAGGTTTTATTTAAGGCGTCGAGAGCTTTGTTTTGCAGTTCTATTTTGCCAGTGCCGCTAGAAATATTTTCCACATAATTATCACTAAGCAATACAATAAGTGCATGCCGGATGGCGGGATTATTGGCTTCTATCGCCTCTTTTACGTCGTCATTTTTCAGTTGCAGTTGAATGCTGGTGCGCAAATAATGTTTATCACCTAATAAGTTAACGGTAAATTGAGGGCTTAGCGGTAAATAAATAACCTCTTCTTGGGTGCTATCACTTTCTTCGGCATAAACGAAAGGCGTAAAAAGCAAGAGGCCACAAAGTAAACTAATAAAACGCATTATTTTCTCCGGCGTTAGCGCTTGTGAGTAAACTAAATAATATTATTGACAAGGATAGACTATAAAAATGAAATCGCCTATGCCCTTAGGGCCTTTAATGATTGATATTGACGGTGTGGAATTATCTTCTGTTGATCGAGAGGTTCTTAAACACCCGTTAGTGGGTGGGTTGATCTTATTTTCAAGAAACTATGAGTCCGTGGAACAGGTGTCGCTTCTTTGTGAAGCAGTGCATAAACTACGAGACGAGCCTTTGCTGATAGCGGTTGATCATGAGGGTGGTCGTGTACAGCGTTTTAAAGATGGGTTTACACAAATTCCAAGTATGCAATCGCTAGGTAAGGTATACATCGATAATCCAACGCTTGGGCATGAGTATGCGCAGCAAACGGCTTGGTTAATGGCAATGGAATTGAGGCAAGTGGGGGTGGATTTTAGTTTCGCACCGGTACTTGATCTTGATTACGGTTGCAGTGAAATTATTGGCGATCGTGCTTTTTCGACGGATAAAGAAATTGTATCAGCGCTCGCCATTGCATTCCAACGAGGGCTAACAGAGGCTGGTATGGCAAGTATTGGTAAGCATTTTCCCGGGCACGGTGCAGTGGCTCCCGATTCGCATGTTGCCATTCCCATTGACGAGCGACCGCTAGAGGAGATTATGCAAAACGATGTTTACCCTTTTAAACAGCTGATTCAATCGGGCATGAAAGGCATGATGCCTGCACATGTTATCTATCAACACGCTGATTCAGTGCCGGCCGGTTTTTCTGAATTCTGGTTAAAACAGGTTTTGCGTCAACAGCTGGGTTTTGGCGGCGCGATCTTCAGTGATGACCTTAGCATGCAAGGCGCCAGTGTGGTGGGTGACTTCGAACAAAGGTCTAGACAAACTCTAAAAGCGGGTGCCGACATGGCATTGGTTTGTAATGATCGTTCTGCTGCAGAACAGGTGATCGATCGGCTTAAAGGTTATACTATTAATTTCAAGTCGGTTGAGCGATTGAAAAAAATGCGTCCAATACCCCCTCATTTCTTAGGGGCAATTCAAGAGTCACAACAATGGCAGCAATGCCGTAATACAATAGAGAGGTATGCTTAATATGACAGTTTCATTGGCTGAAATTGAGTGTGTGCAAAAAAATAGTATTTGCTTATTAGATGAATCTGCCGTTGAGGCAATGTACGAAAAACTAGCGGCTGATATTACTATTGAATGTGAACACAAAAACCCGGTTGTTCTTTGTGTTATGAATGGGGCGCTTATGGCAGTAGGCGCTTTATTGCCTAGGTTAAATTTTCCACTCGAACTCGACTACATACATGCGACACGCTATCAGGGTGAGATATCCGGTGGGGAATTAGAATGGAAACAATTACCGACAACTGAGTTGGTGAACCGAACAGTTATTATTGTCGACGATGTGCTAGATGCAGGAATTACAATGGCAAAGTTAAAAGCTTATTGCCAAGAGCAGGGAGCAGCGCGTTGTTATACCGTGGTACTGGTCGATAAAAAGCTTAAAAAAGATAAACCTGTTCAAGCGGATTTTGTTGGGTTTCAGACAGGCGATCAATATTTGTATGGTTTAGGCATGGATTATAAGGGGTACCTACGCAACGTAAAAGGCTTATATGCATGCGCGGAAAATATACAGGAGCTAGTATGTCAAGATTAGCCATTATCGGTGGAACGGGTCTAAGTAAACTGGTCAACTTAGAAAATATCCATAAGCGCGTTATTAAAACCCCTTATGGGGAGCCATCATCGCCGTTGACATTTGGCCAGCTCAATGGTGTTGATGTTGTGTTTTTAGCGCGGCATGGCTATGGACATAATATTCCACCTCATCGGATAAACTACCGCGCCAATATTTGGGCATTAAAGGAAGTAGGTGTAACAGATGTCACAGCAGTTGCCGCTGTGGGCAGTATCAATCGGTCTATGCCGCCGGCTAGTTTGGTGTTGCCGGATCAGTTGATTGATTACACATGGGGAAGACGTTCCACGTATTTTGAAGATGACTTAGAACAAGTCACCCACATCGATTTTACTTGTCCTTATTCAAGGGAACTTAGACAAAAATTAAAAAGCGCGATGAACCGGACAGGTATCGACGTTTTAGATACAGCTGTGTACGGGTGTACACAGGGCCCGAGGCTGGAGACGGCAGCAGAGGTTAAAAAGTTAGCACGTGACGGGTGCGATTTGGTGGGGATGACAGGAATGCCCGAAACGGCTTTAGCAAAAGAGCTTGGGCTAAATTATGCGTGTTGTGCGGTGGTGGTTAATTGGGCAGCCGGTCTTGAAGAGGGAGGAATCAGCATGCAGGATATAGACGGTTATGCGGCTAACGGTATGGTTAAAGTAGAACGTTTGCTAAAAGTGCTTGTTACTGAAATACAAATAGAAGCGGACGAATAACGTATAATTTACGTTTCTGTCGGGAGATAACAAAAAAAAATGGATGTAAGAAATTTTTATAGTATAGAAGAGCAAAAAGTTGGTTTCACTCGTGAACAAGCCAGTTTATTTGCGAAATCTGTTGCCGGTGATTTTAATCCGCTTCATGATGTGGAAACAAAGCGCTTTTGTGTGCCTGGGGATTTATTATTTGCCATTGCGCTCACAGAATTAGGCGTTAGCCAGTCGATGCGTTTTGATTTTGAAAGCATGGTGACTGAAAAAACAGTTGTTTCCTTGCCAGAAAAACTAACGAATAAATTCAGTTTGTTAGATCAGAATGACAAACCGGTCATGACGATTCAACGTTCGGGTAAGAGCACTAAAAATGCGTTTTTTGTTGCCAGTCTGATTGAACAATACGTTCAATTTTCAGGGCGAACTTTTCCGGAGATGCTGATTGATTTGATGAAAAAAAATAACGTCATGATCAACCCATCGCGCCCATTGATTATCTATAAAGACATGGTTATAGAAATTGATCAATTTCCCGAAGGTTCAGTCGAGCTTGAATTTTCCGAGGCGTCAATGACAGTTGATGGCAAAAAAGGGAATGTAAAATTAGGGTTTGATCTATTTGTTGAAGGGCGAGTGATTGGGCATGGAACAAAAGATATGGTTGTGAGTGGTTTAAGGCCGTACGAGCAATCTGCAATTGATATCATTGTGGATGAGTACAATGCGACCAAAGCGACTTATCAGCTTAGTGCTAACTAGGCTGCGTTGATTGGGCTGACTCATTCCGATCTTTGTTTTCAAGCGGTTTGTCTTGTTCAATAGTTTTAGGCATAGAGATTGGTTTTTCAGGGGAGTCAATTTTCTCTACGATGGCTAAAACACCAAAACGCGGGTGATCAAAATAATGTGTATTGCTTGTTTTAATTTGCCTTGTTTCTTTAAGTCGATAGAGAGTGTTTGCTTGTCGCCCCGTTGTTGATAAATGAATGGCATGATCTGCTGGAAGGGGTGATTCACTTAACTGCAAGTCAATGTTTAAGTGTAAAAAGCGTCCTCGATGAAAAGTCAGCGTTCCTTCAAGTTGTCGGTTACTGCTGTGATGAATAATTTGAACTGGCTTAAGCTTTTCTTTTGATTTTAGGGGTTGAAACCAGCCGCCATGTAAGATGGGTTTGTATGAGGAAAGTTTCGTCAGGCGGTTGTATATACCATGCAGTTGTTTTTGGTTGCTGCTTAGTGAGTTAAAAGCTTTCGTATTGGGCAGGCTATTTAATGACACGGCGTTGCTTGGTAAGGCCAAGGGCTCTTTTTCCCAAGGCTCTAAAGATTGATTGCTTAAGGGGGTATGTTCAAAAACGATGTATTCAATGCTGTACCAGTCAGCTTCATTGGCAAACCCCACCGTATGTATAGAAAGTAACAGAAGCGTTAATAAGTAAAACCTTTTAGTGATTATCATGTTTTTTATTCATCCAGTGCGATTGAGTTAATAAGCTCGAGTATAAAATCAACTTTCTCTTCGGTACTGTCAAGTTTTTTACTAAAACGCAGTTTTTGTGGCCCCTCCAGCTTAAAAACCTGAGGTTGTGTTTGGATAAGTTCAATGATTTTAGCAGGATCAATGGCCGGTTCATTTGAAAACTGAAGGCGACCATTAGATTGAGCATAATCGATTTTATCGATGCCTGCCTGTTTTGCTTGTAGTTTGATCTCGCTGATGCCAAATAAACATTTAGTGCTGTCAGGCAGAAGGCCAAAGCGATCGATCATTTCGATTTGTAAATCACGTAATTCTTCAGCATTATCAGCACTGGCTATGCGCTTGTATAGGACGAGTCGTGTGTGGACATCGGGTAAATAATCGTCTGGTATTAAAGCACTGGCCTGTAGATCAATTTCGGGGCCGGTATCAATAGGCTGTTCTAACTCGGGTTGTTTACCTGATTTAATGGCGGCGACCGCATTATCCAGTAATTCTGTGTAAAGGGTAAAACCAATTTCTTGGATTTCACCACTTTGACTATCACCGAGTAATTCGCCTGCACCACGAATTTCCATATCGTGTGTGGATAAGCTAAACCCAGCACCTAAGTCTGCGCTGCTCTGGATGGCTTCAATACGCTTTTTAGCATCTTTAGTCATCATCCCCTCAGGCGGGATGATCATATAGGCATAGGCTCTGTGGTGTGAGCGCCCAACACGGCCGCGTAATTGATGTAATTGGGATAAACCCAGCTTATCGGCACGATTAATGATGATGGTGTTGGCATTGGGTAGATCAATACCATTTTCAATGATGGTGGTCGATACCAACACGTTAAAACGGGCATGGTAAAAATCGAGCATTATTTGCTCCAACTCACTCTCACGCATTTGTCCGTGTGCTTTTTGAATTTTTGCATCGGGGACCAGTTCTTCGATATCTCTCATTACCCTGTCCATACTTGAAATATCGTTATGCAGAACAAACAGTTGTCCTCCGCGCCTAATTTCGCGTTGACAGGCTTCTTGAATCAGGCCGCTGTTCCACTCAGAGACAAAAGTTTCAATGGCGTGTCGATTGGGGGGTGGCGTAGCGATAATGGAGATATCTCGCAGACCGGACATCGCTTGGTTTAAGGTTCGTGGTATGGGCGTGGCGGTGAGTGTGAGCATATCAACTTCAGAACGCATTGATTTGAGGTGCTCTTTATGGCGCACACCAAAGCGTTGTTCTTCATCAATAATCACCAGACCCAGATTCTTATAGACCAGCGATTTTTGTAATAATTTATGGGTGCCAATTAAAATGTCTACTTTCCCTTCGGCTGTATCTGCAATAATTTGATGTTGTTTTTTTGTGCTAACAAATCGAGAAAGAACTTCAATTCGAATAGGCCAATCAGCAAAACGATCAGAAAAATTTTGGTAATGTTGCTGTGCCAACAGCGTTGTTGGCACCAAAACAGCGGTTTGGTAGTGATTGCTCGCCGAGGTAAAGGCGGCGCGCATGGCGACTTCTGTTTTGCCAAAACCAACATCGCCGCAGACGACACGGTCCATGGGCTTATCAAGTGACATATCGTGTAAGGTTTGTTCTATGGCGATAGCTTGATCTTCTGTTTCTTCAAAAGGAAATGCCCGCGCAAAGTGATCATATTCTGGCGAATCAACGACCATTGAACGCCCCGGTTTAGCCGCTCTTCTGGCATGAATATCCAGCAGTTCAGCGGCAACGTCGCGTGCACGCTTGAGGGCTTTTTTGCGTGCTTTCTCCCATTGATCACTTCCTAAGCGGTGCAACGGTGCCGTATCACCTTGCGTGCCCATATATCGCCCAATTAAATTCAGTGATGAAACGGGGACGTAGAGTTTGTCGCTGTTGGCATACTCCAGGGTTAAAAACTCAGTTTCAATTGAGTCAACAACAAGGTGTTTTAAGCCGAGATATCGGCCCACACCATGCTCTTGGTGCACGACAGCCGAACCGATTTCGAGATCTGCCAAGCTGTTGAACACATTTTCAAGTCGTTGGCTTGAAGAAGAACGTCTGCGTCTTCGCTGTTGAACTCGGGTACCGAGTAAATTATTTTCTGTGATGATGTTGATGTGTGACGAACGATGGCCTTCATCGATGGGCGCGACAACAATACAGGGCGACAGGTCATTTTTAATGAAACTGGACCAGTCATCAATAACGGATGGGCGGATATTAAATTTTTGTAATTGCCTGAGCATAGATTCTCTGTGGCCCGCTGATTCGGCAATAAATAATGTTTTTTGGTTGCTTTGGTTAAGGAGGCTTAATAAAGGCTGTGCAGCAATCTTTTCATCAGGATGAATTAAAGCGCTTTTTTCGGTTTCATGAAGGTCGCTTTGTAATGAAACGCGAGGGTAATCTTCTATGCGTTTATGAACGCTTTCTAAATCGTGGAATAAGAGTTCGGGACGTAAAGCGGGGCGATCAATATCGCATTGTCTGTGCTCAAACCGTTCAATGACTTGCGAAGCAAATGTTTCCCCAGCGGCTTTAATGTCACCGTGTAACAGTAAAGTCGCCGTTGGGAGGTAGTCAAAGAATGATTCTGTATGCTCCACAAATAAGGGGAGATAGTTTTCTATACCATTAGGAATATGGCCTTTAGACACCTGTTGATACAGGGTGTTTTTATCAGAGATATCAGGGAAGTGTTCTCTAAATTGTTGGCGAAATAACTGAATGCTGTTGTCATTTATCGGGAATTCACGAGCAGGAAACAATCGAATAGAGTCAACTTTTTCGATGGAACGTTGAGTTTCTGTGTCAAAGGTCCGAATAGATTCTACTTCGTTGTCAAATAGGTCGATACGGTAGGGCTTTTTACTGCCCATTGGGAAGAGATCTAAGATTGAGCCGCGAACTGAATATTCGCCATAATTTTGAACGGAATGTACGTTCTGATAACCTAATTTATCTAAATTTAAGCAGGTTTTTTCAATATTAAAGGTGTCATTTGTTGAGAGTGAAAAACATTCGCTGAGTAATTGCTCCCGAGGCGCCAAACGCTGAAGTAGGCAGGCCGTGGTAACAATCAGGATGCCTCTATTTAACTGTTGTAAATGGTATAACGTTGCCAAACGTTCAGAAATGATTTCGCCCAGAGGGGAAAAGCTGTCATATGGCAGAACTTCCCAATCGGGAAAATAAATAACAGGTAGCTCCTTGGTAAGGAAAAAGGGAATTTCACGTTCTAATCTAAGGGCCGATTGTGTATCTGAACAAATAATGAGTAATAGTTGTTCAGACTCCAAGCCCGCGTTGGCGATGGTTAATGCATCAGCGCATCCATCAAATGCACCCCAGGAAAGGGGTTGTGTGGATTTTTTTGGGAGTTCTAACATAACTGAAAGTGTTTAACAAATGGGGTAAAAATAAGGCGTCATTTTCTCATAAACAAAACGTTGAATGTGTTCCATTTGAATGAAAAAAAGCCTGAGCAGTGTGGGCTCAGGCAAGCTTAATCCGATGTTTTGTTAGCCGGGTGTTATCTAAAATTGATTTAACGATGAGCGGCCTGTTGCCCACAGGGTGAGCTTAATCAAAACGCCTTCTTTTCGCACTAAGGCGCTTTTTTGGGTTTGTTAACGACGCTGTGAATAACTAAATTATGTTCAAAATATACGGCGTATTCTTCGTAGTTCCAACGTGTAATAGGGGGTTCGCCAACCGCAGGATATACTTTAAGCGGTTCACCGAACTGCGACCTGACTTTGTCCATTGTTTGTCCATTTTTGGGTCTAAGCAAACCCTCAATAGAGTTTTCAGGTTCTTTGTTGATAACGTCCAGCAGTAACACGTCAGCATGGGTTGCTATCGATGTCATGAAAATAATGCCAGCGAAAATGATTTTCTTTAAAGTCATGTTGATGTCCCTATGTGATTTCTAGTCCTAATATAGCATCTATAGAGAAAATATTGATAATTCTCTATAGAGTAACCACACTTAAAATACAATTTTATGATCTAATTCGCAGCTATGTTTAAACCAATCGAAATTTTTATAGGCTTACGATACACGCGAGCTAAGCAGCGCTCGGGTTTTATTTCCTTTATTAGTATGACCTCTATGCTGGGTGTGGCCCTGGGGGTTATGGCGCTTATTACCGTACTATCGGTTATGAATGGGTTTGAAGCTCAGCTTCGCGAAAAAATTTTGGGAATGGCCTCTCATGTCACTGTTTCTGAACACCGAAATGCATTGGACACCTGGCAACAACTGGGCGGCGACTTAATCGGCAATGAAGAGATAATAGGTTGGGCGCCTTTTGTTAGAGCAGAAGTCATGTTAAGTGCGAATGGGCGGGTGAGCGGTAGCTTATTAAGAGGCGTTTTGCCAGAGAAAGAAGGCGAGGTTTCTGATATTGCAGAGAAAATGATTGAGGGTAATTTAGAGCAGTTAACACCGAGTGATTTTAGTATCGTTTTGGGGTCAGAATTGGCCCGTTATTTACAAGTGGGTGTTGGTGATAAAGTCACTGTTATTACGCCACAGGTCACGCCAACGCCGGCCGGCATATTACCCAGACTTCGCCGTTTTACTGTCGCTGGTTTTTTTGAGGTGGGGATGTATGAATATGACCGTAATTTAGCGTTGATTCATTTAACAGATGGGTCAAAATTAATGCGTTTAAATGGCGGCGTAACGGGTATCCGGTTAAAGTTAAAAGATTTATTTCAAGCGCCCTATGTCACGCATTCCATAGCAAAGGTGTTAACATCAAATTACCGTATCTCAAACTGGACAATGGAGCATAGTAACTTTTTTAGAGCGATTAAAACGGAAAAGCGGGTTATGTTCATTATTTTAATGCTGATAGTGGCTGTGGCTGCCTTTAATATTGTGTCTACCTTGGTGATGGTGGTGACTGATAAGCAATCAGAAATTGCTATCCTAAGAACATTAGGGTTTACACCGCGTTCTATCATGAGTGTTTTTATGGTTCAAGGCACATTGATTGGGTTAATCGGAACCGCCATTGGTGTCATTGCAGGTGTCGCTTTAGCCATTAACGTGGAAACGATTGTGCAGAGCATAGAGCAATTTTTTCAAGTTCAATTTTTACCTGCTGATATTTACTACATCAGCGATTTGCCCTCAAAACTCATTTGGTCAGATGTAACAACGATAGCGTCTTATTCTTTTTTACTCTCCTTTGTTTCAACCCTTTACCCTGCTTGGCAAGCCTCGCGCGTTAATCCAGCGGAGGCGTTGCGTTATGAGTGATAAACCTTTTTTAAGTTGTACTGCGTTAACGAAAACCTTTGGTGAAAAAGACCTTGTTGTGCCTGTGCTGAAAGGCATTGATTTACAGCTGTATCGCGGTGAATGTATTGCCATTATGGGGACCTCAGGTTCTGGAAAAAGCACCTTATTGCACTTGTTAGGTGGTTTGGATCAGCCAAGCTCAGGCACTGTCAGGATTAATGGTAAGGACATTAATGGCTTGCGAGAAGCTGAACGTGCTTCATTAAGAAATAAGCAGTTAGGTTTTGTCTATCAATTCCACCATTTATTAGCCGAGTTCAGTGCGTTGGAAAATGTTGCTATGCCGCTACTGATCGGTGGAGAACCTGTTGAGTCAGCAAAGCAGCTCGCCTTTCAAATGTTGCAACAAGTGGGCTTGGAAAAAAGAGTTGGGCACCGTTATGGCGAGCTTTCAGGTGGCGAGAGGCAACGAGTTGCTATTGCTCGTGCGTTAGTTGTGCAACCTGCATGTGTTCTTGCTGATGAGCCAACAGGTAATTTGGATAGAAAAACGGCTGAGCAGGTTTATCAATTAATGTTGGAATTAAACCAGCGCCTCAACGTCAGTTTATTACTTGTAACACACGACAGTGAATTGGCCAATAAAATGGACAAGGTGTTCATGCTGGATGATGGTTTATTGACGAGCTAGCCACTTTCTTATGATAAACCATCTCCATATGCCACGAGCCAGGACATAACCAATGGCGGATAATGAAGAGCCCAGCACAAAACAACCCAGTAAGAAGGGTTTCCAACTAGCGCCTAATGTATCGAGTAACATGGTGAAGGAGAAATCAATGCCTTCTGCACTGGCAGGAATTTCCATCAAAGAAGCACCGACTCTGTAGGCGGCATAAAACAAAGGCGGCATGGTAATGGGGTTGCTGACCCAAACGGTAGCAACTGCAACAGGTAAGTTAACGTGTAACGCAATGGCAGCAGCAGCAGCAATTAGCATTTGTGCTGGTAAGGGAATAAAGGCAATAAACAGGCCTACTGAAATTGCGCCGGCAAATGAGCGACGGTTCAAGTGCCAGACGTTTTGATTATGAATTAACGGGCCAAAGACTTTTAGGCATTTAATTTCCTTAATTTTTTTATGATCAGGGTAGTATTTTTTAATAAATCTTTTTGGCATAACACCGGAGTCACAGGTTAATTGAAATAGTGTCGTTTGATGGACGTAGACACCGAGGCATTATAGCTTCTTGCAATTTTACAGGGTTACTCATTTAATGTAATAAACTTGTTTTAAGTGTAGCAGAGCATGGATGCGGCTAAATGGATAATTTTCAAAAAATGACGGTGTTTTTTTTCACAGGTGTTCTATCTGTGCAACTGTTACCGACCTTGCCATCGATATGGTTTTTACTGTTCGGTGGTGCTTTGGCTTTAGGTGTCTATAAATGGACTGATTGGTTTAGTTTCACACTATTCGGTTTTATCCTGTCTGCAGGTTATTCTCTCTTTGTTCAAAGCCATTATTTACCAGCATCACTCGAGTCTCAGGAAATTCTTATTGTTGGTCAGGTAACGGATCTTCCAGTTAGAGAACCGGGGTCGATTAAATTTCTATTCAACGTTGATAAAGTTGTGATGCCTGAACACGATCTTGCCTTCCCAAAAAAAATTCAACTGAGATGGTATGGTCAAGATAAAAATGTGTACTCAGGTGAAAAATGGCAATTATTAGTTAAGTTAAAAAGGCCACATGGACTGTTTAACCCGCATGGGTTTGATTACGAAAAATGGTTGTTTCATCAAGGCATAGGCGCAACAGGTTATGTTCGCCAAGCCGATCTTAATATTAATATAAGAATAGCTGAAGCCGATGTAAGGCATATAGGGGCTTGGCGCGAGGCGTTGCAACGCTATTTAGATCATTCGCTTGAAGGGTATGCGCACCTAGGGGTGATTAAGGCGTTGGTATTAGGGGATCGCAGTGACATTAGTGCTAACGAATGGGGTGTTTTTCGTAAGACAGGAACTTCGCATCTGATTGCGATTTCAGGTTTGCATATTGGTCTAGTGAGTGCGTTAATGTTCGGACTCATTCGCTGGCTTGTCTTGAGAACGCCCCTTATCAGTCGATTTGCAAACCGCTATGCGATAGTAGCGGCGATAATCTCTGCAACTTTTTATGCCGCACTGGCTGGTTTTTCGTTGCCGACTCAGCGGGCCCTCATTATGCTGTCAGTGGTGTTGTGTGGTGTATTATGGCAACGGCATTACAAGCCTTTTCACATTATCTCGGTGGCCTTGCTCGCGGTGCTTGTGTATGACCCATTGGCGCCAATGTCGCCCGGTTTTTGGTTGTCATTTGGGGCTGTTTTGGTCATTTTGTACGGTGTAGTGGGGCGCGTGAAGAAAACAGGGTTTGCACGGCAATTAGTTCGGGTTCAATGGTGGGTTTCTATCGGTTTGATGCCTTTGACCGTATTTTTTTTCCAACAAGTGTCATTAGTCGGGCCGCTGGCAAATTTGGTTGCGGTACCGTTTATAAGCTTTGTGGTTGTGCCGCTGTTGATTTTTGCTTTGCTTTTATCCGTCATTGATTATTCTCTCGGTGTGCTTTTATTAAATTGGTGTGCGTTTCTTTTTGACCTTTTGTGGTTTTTATTGAATGAATTGGCTTCTCTTGAGTTTTCGACTTTACTCTGGTCGCCTATTTCATTGCTTGCCTGTGTGCTGGCTGTCATGGGGGTTGCTTTTATATTAATGCCTAAATGTGTGCTGCCAAAACCGTTAGCGTGTTTTCTTTTTTTACCTCTATTTTTCCCGATTCAGGCTGACGAATTAGAACAAGAGGAATTTAAGTTGGTGCTTTTAGATGTGGGTCAAGGCTTATCGGCCATCATTCATACGGCCGAGCACACGGTTGTGTTTGATACGGGAGCTAAATACAGTGAAAAAACTGATGTGGCGTCGACCGTGATTATTCCTTATTTACTGGGTGAAGGGGTTAAGAAAGTGGATCAATTAATCATCAGTCATGGGGATAATGATCATGCAGGAGGTGCGCAAACCGTTTTATCCAGTTTGCCTGTAAAGCAGGTACTGACCAGTGTTCCGGAAATGTTTCCAAAGGATAGCCCCGTCTTATGCGAGGTCGGTATGGGCTGGAAATCAGATGGGGTGAGCTTTGAGTTTCTGAGTCCCGCTGTCGATCATCTGTTTGATGGGAACAATGCCTCGTGTGTACTCAAAGTCAGTTCAAGCAATGGTCGTGTTTTATTAACGGGCGATATTGAGAAACATGTGGAGTCTTCACTGGTGAGGTCTCAGTCTGAAAAATTAAAAAATGATGTCTTGATTGCGCCACACCATGGCAGTACATCTTCGTCTACGATCGATTTTATTAAAGCCGCTGATCCAGAGTTTGTCTTATTTTCTGCGGGTTATAAAAACCGATTTGGTTTTCCAAAGAAAACGGTTGTTAAGCGATATAAAACGCTCGGTATTAAAACATTTAATACGGCTGAACAAGGGGCCATCACAGCACACTTTGTTAACAATAAGCCGATAGAGTTAAAGAGTTTTCGTGAAGAGGCTTTTAAGTTCTGGAATTGGACGACTAAAGCAAGCTTTGATCAAGACTAAAGATGCCTAAGAAAGAAAAATACAGTAATATGGAGAAATGATTTATTAATTTTAGTTAGAGGACATTGTGCTAGAAATTTTAATAAAGGGTGGCTGGTTAATGGTCCCGATTATTGTCTGTTCAATTATTTCGTTGGCAATCATTGGAGAGCGATTTTGGTCACTGAGCAGTAAAAAAATTCTTCCGAGTGATTTGGTCTCTTCCGTTTGGAAATTGCACAAAGCGAACCAATTAGATAAAAGTAAAATACAAAGTTTATCGTTGAGTTCGCCGCTGGGCCGTGTATTGGCTGCTGGCATTGTCAACCAGTCTCATGGCCGTGAAATCATGCGAGAAAGTATTGAAGAAGTGGGTCGCCAGGTGGCACATGAGTTAGAAAAGTTTTTGAACTCGCTCGGTACCATAGCTTCCATTACCCCGTTATTGGGTTTGCTGGGAACGGTGATTGGCATGATTAAAGTTTTTGCTGCCATTACGGCACATGGAGTTGGAGATCCGGCTGTTTTAGCAGAAGGCATATCGCAAGCCCTTATTACGACAGCGTCAGGCATGTCAGTTGCCATTCCTTCATTGATGTTCTATCGCTATTTTAGAGGCAAGGTAGACGAGCTGGTGATCAACATGGAAAGTGAAGCACTCAAACTCGTTGAAATGATGCATGGAGAGCGTGAGTAACCTACATGAATTTTAAACGTAGAAAAACTGAAGAGTTTGATCTCAATTTAACACCGTTAATAGATGTGGTTTTTTTGCTGCTTATTTTCTTCATGGTAACGACAACGTTCGATCGCGAAACACAGCTAAAAATTGAGCTACCTCAAGCATCGGGTGAGCGTAAAACAGCAACGGAGACGCTGGAAATCAGTGTCGACATGAAAAACCGTTTCTTTATTAATCAAAAAGAGGTGGTAAATTCCGGTTTGGAAACAATTAAAAAAGCGTTGAAACAAGCAGCAGGCGAACGTAAAAACCCACCTTTATTAATCAGTGCAGATGGTCAAGCGACGCATCAATCTGTTATTACGGTGCTGGATGCAGCAGCTCAATTGGGTTTTGTTAATATTACGTTTGCGGCAAATGAGCCAAAGCCTGAAAAATAAATTAAGTCTTGTCGCGTTATGAGCCATAAAATCAGTCGATTTTTCGATAGTATGTGGTATGGGCAGCGTCCGATTGCGTTGCTTTTTATTCCATTTTCTTGGCTGTTTGGTCTAGTTGTTAAATTGAGAGCGTTATTTTATGGCAAGGGGTGGCTGACCTCTACTCGCCTTAGTGTGCCTGTTATCATCGTTGGTAATATTACAGTGGGTGGAACAGGCAAGACCCCGGTTGTTATTTGGGTAGCCGAGCTTTTAAGGTCTGCAGGCTATTCGCCGGGTATTGTTAGCCGAGGGTATGGTGGTATTGCGTCAAACTGGCCGCAACAGGTTCGTGAGGACAGTGATTCTCGGGTCGTGGGAGATGAGGCTAAAATATTAGCAAGGCGCACTGATTGTCCTGTGGCAGTAGGCCCCAATCGCGTGGAAAGTGCTCAAGCACTGATTGACCGTCATCAATGCGATATTATCATTTCAGATGATGGTCTACAGCATTATGCGTTACAACGCGATATTGAGATTGCATTAGTGGATGGAGAGCGCCGTTATGGTAACCGTTATCTTTTGCCAGCCGGTCCATTGCGTGAGCCAGTAAGTCGTCTGGAAACCGTTGACTTCATTGTCTGTAATGGGTTGGCTAATACAAATGAATACCCGTTGAAAGTAGAGGGAAAAGAGGCGATTAAATTAATTGATGAGTCGCAGCGAGTAGAGTTGACTGATTTATCATCAACGCCTTGCCACGCGCTAGCTGGTTTGGGCAACCCATCCCGTTTTTTTTCACATCTAAAGAAATTTGGCTTGTCTGTTGAGGCGCATATTTTCCCTGATCATTTTAAATACACGCAAAGCGATATAAACTTTAACGATGAAAAACCGGTTTTGATGACCGAAAAAGATGCGGTTAAGTGCACGTTTATGGCCAATGAAAGGCACTGGTATGTACCTATCAAAGCGAAAATGACGGAAAAATTTGGTTTGGCATTACTGTCACAGATAAAAGAGATAACTAATGGATAAGAAATTGTTGGAAATTTTGGCTTGCCCTGCTTGCAAATCAAGTTTGAAATATTTAAAACAAGAGCAAGAACTGGTGTGTATTCCTTGTCGTTTGGCGTATGAAATTAAGGATGATATTCCTATTATGCTCATCAATGAAGCAAGGCAGCTGACTGCTGACGAGGCTGAAGCACTTAGAACACACAATGGATAAAGTGTTTAAAGTCGTTATTCCCGCGCGTTATGCATCATCAAGACTGCCGGGCAAACCTTTGCTTAAGATAGCAGGAAAAGAAATGGTTTTGCACGTCTGTGAAAAAGCCTCGTTGGCAGGAGCGCAAGAAGTCGTGGTGGCCACAGATGATGAACGAATATTAAGCTGTGTGAAGCAGTCGGGTTTTAGTGCTGTGATGACGTCAGCAACCCATACGAGCGGCACTGAGAGGTTAACAGAGGTGGCTGATACCTTATCGTGGCCTGATGAGACGGTTATTGTTAATTGCCAGGGTGATGAACCATTGATTCCTCCCGCGCTTATAAAAAAAGCCGCCACTGCTTTAATGGAACAAAAAATAGCGCAAGTTGCCAGTTTGTGTGCCCCGGTTCTTGATGAGGCGGAAATTTTTAACCCGAATGCCGTCAAAGTGGTGAGAGATGTGAAGGATTATGCGTTGTATTTTAGTCGAGCACCTATCCCTTGGGACCGAGAAGCATTTCCAGACAACCCCGTTATTGAGTCGATGAATCATTTTCGACATATCGGTATTTATAGTTATACCGCAGGCTTTTTACGTCGATATGTCGCGTGGCCAGTCAGCCAGCTAGAGCAAATTGAATCATTGGAGCAACTTCGAATCTTGTCAATGGGTGAAAAAATATATGTGCCATCTGTTGCTGAAATACCGGCAGCAGGTGTTGATACTCAAGATGATCTTGACCGAATTAATAAGGTGTTAACACAATGATTAATGTATTGTTTATCTGTATGGGTAATATTTGCCGATCGCCAACAGCACACGGGATTTTTCGCCAGATGATAAAAGAAAAGGGATTGCAAGATTCAATTGCTGTTGATTCTGCGGGTACTCATGCCTACCACGTGGGTAAAAAGCCTGATGAAAGGTCAATACAAACGGCTTTATCCCGGCATGTGGATATACGTGATTTAATGGCCAGGCAGCTGGATGATTATGATTTTGAAGAATTTGATTATCTACTGGTCGCGGATCAAGATAACCATTACCTGACATTGGAAAATTGCCCAACAGAACATCGACATAAAGTTAAATTTATATTGGATTTTGCGACGCGGACCACATTGAAAGAAGTGCCTGATCCTTATTATGGACAGGGT
Organism: Cycloclasticus sp.; assembly: GCA_002700385.1. GTDB lineage: Bacteria > Pseudomonadota > Gammaproteobacteria > Methylococcales > Cycloclasticaceae > Cycloclasticus. The sequence goes on along the minus strand of PADC01000006.1, from coordinate 259,235 downwards.
AATGGTTTTGAACGCGTCTTTGACCTTGTGGAGGATGCGTGTGCCGGCTTAATGACCGAATTGGAAAAAGAACTAAAATCTTAGTGTTGATTTAGGATCAGTTGTAAAACAAATTTACTGCCGAAATAAGCCAGCATCAGCGCAAAATAGCCACCATAAGTCCACTTCACAGCTTTTTGTCCCCGCCAACCTAAAAAATGTCGCCCACATAATAACGTTGTAAATAAAAGCCAGGCGATGATGGACAAGATGGTTTTATGGACAAGGTGTTGAGCAAAAATATCATCCAGGAAAATAAAACCAGTCGTTAGGGCAAAGGTTAATAATAGAAGGCCTGAAAACAGGATTCTAAATAATAAAACTTCCATTAGCTGCATTGGCGGCAAACAATTTATAAATCGACTGGGGTGACGGTTATGTAATTGTTTTTCTTGAAGAGAGAGCAGAATCGCCTGAAAAGCGGCCACAGTTAACAAGCTATAAGATAAAATCGATAAAATAATGTGGATTTGAAGCTCGCTATTGAGTTGTGCTGAAGGAATGGATGGAAAGGCATTATTTAAGTTCAATAAAACAGTGATTGCTGAAAAAGGAAAAATAATAATCGCAAGTGTTTCAATCGGTTGACTAAACGCGGAGAGGATGAACAAACCACTGATCACAAGAAAAACCAAGGAAAGCATATTAAAAAAATCATTTGCAATCACCTGGTTTACATTGTAGCTATGAAAAACGAGCAAGGCATGAAGCCCCACGGCCGTTATAGCGCTTAGCAGTACCCAAAGGCGTTGACGATTAATCTGGGTGTTGCGTACGACAGGTCGCGCGACAAGGCAGGCGCTGATGCCGTAGAGAATGGCGCAAGCAATTGTTAGCGTATTAAAAACTGTTAAGGAAAAAAGCATGTCTATAGTGTGTCATAAAGGGCGGTTTGGTAGAAGTGCTGACGTTCAATATTATGTGCCTGCTTTATCTTCAAGTTTAAAAAATCAACTGCAACAGAGGTCAAGACGTGCGAAAATACGGGCGTTAACTTTTTAGGATAATAGCTATGTTTGACAATTTAACCGGTCGCTTGCAAGCCACGTTTAAAAATATCAGGGGGCAAGGGCGATTAACAGAAGACAATATTAAAGAAACAATGCGCGAGGTCCGAATGGCCTTGTTGGAAGCAGATGTGGCTTTGCCTGTCGTTAAAGAATTTACAGAGACTGTTAAACAGCGAGCCTTGGGTCAAGAGGTGATGCAAAGCCTGTCACCGGGTCAGGCAATGCTCAAAATCGTTAACGATGAATTAATCAACACGATGGGTGAGGCAAATGAATCGTTGAATTTATCGGCGGCTCCACCGGTCGTTATTTTGATGGCGGGGTTGCAAGGTTCTGGTAAAACCACAACGGTGGCTAAGCTATCTCGTCACCTGATAGAACGTCAAAAAAAGTCAGTTATGGTGGTCAGTGCCGATGTGTATCGTCCGGCGGCAATAGATCAGTTGGAAACTTTGGCTAAAGAAGTTGGTGCAACCTTTTTTCCCAGTCAGTCAGAACAACAACCTGTAACTATCGTTAATCGTGCACTGGCTCAGGCTAAGAAAGAATTCAGCGATGTTTTAATTATCGATACCGCAGGCCGTTTGCATGTCGATGACGAAATGATGGATGAAATTCGTCAAGTACATCTGGCTGCAAAACCGGCTGAAACCCTCTTTGTTGTTGATAGTATGACGGGGCAAGATGCTGCGAATACAGCAAAAGCGTTTAACGATGTGTTGCCTTTAACGGGTGTTGTCTTGACTAAAACTGATGGTGATGCCAGAGGTGGTGCGGCGTTATCTATTCGGCAAATTACCGGAAAACCGATTAAGTTTTTAGGTGTTGGTGAAAAAACAGACGCCTTGGAGCCTTTTCACCCCGAACGAGTTACGTCACGATTGCTGGGTATGGGCGATGCCTTAAGTCTTGTTGAAGAAATTGAGCGTAAAGTTGATAAGGAAAAAGCTGAAAAACTGGCCAAAAAAATTCAAAAAGGCAAAGGGTTTGATTTAGATGATTATAAAGATCAGCTGAGCCAAATGCTGGAAATGGGTGGTATGAGTGCCATGATGGATAAAATTCCTGGCATGTCTAATGTTCCACAAAATATCAAAAGTCAAGTCAATGACAAGGACTTTACACGGCAGATTGCGTTGATTAATTCGATGACGCAAAAGGAAAGGGTGTTTCCAAATTTAATCAATGGTTCGCGGCGTAAACGAATTGCGGCTGGCGCAGGCCTGCAGGTTCAAGATGTTAATAAATTGATGAAGCAATTCAAGCAAGCACAAAAAATGATGAAAAAAATGTCAAAAGGCGGCATGGCTAAAATGATGCGTGGGTTTAAAGGGCAAATGGGTCAGGGTCAAGGTTTTCCTTTTCAATAAGGTAAAGAACAGGTTGCGTTTAATATATTAGGGTTGGAAAGAAGAAAAAACTTCACCAAAACAAATAATTCGCGTAAAATTAACGAGTTAAGCAATCAAGTTTTTTAAATATAGAATTCAAAGGAAAATAAATGGTAAAGATACGTCTTTCAAGAACGGGTGCAAAAAAACGCCCTTTCTATCACGTTGTAGTTGCGGATAGCCGTAGAAGTCGCGATGGTCGTTATATTGAAAAAGTAGGTTACTACAATCCAAGAGCGACAGGTGGAGAGGCTCGTTTGACGCTGGATACAGCTCGTGTGGACCATTGGGTGGCTCAAGGTGCTCAAACGTCTGAACGTGTTTCTAAACTCGTCAAAGAGGCTGTTGAAGCCGCCGCTTAAGGGTGACGAAAGAAAATCCGTCAACACAGATAGAGAACGAAAGTACTTGGCTTAAGCTGGGGAATATATCTGGAGTATTCGGTGTTAAGGGCTGGCTAAAGGTCTACGCGAATACTGAAAAAAAAGAAAATATACTGGCTTATCAGCCCTGGTATATAGAGCGTAACAAAGTGCGCCAGGCCGTTAAGTTGAAAGCGGGTAAGCCACACGGTAAAACAATCATCGCTCACTTAGAGGGAGTAGATGATAGAAATGAGGCTGAACTTTGGGTTGGATCGGACATATACATCAGATCAGATCAGCTTCCCGAATTAAATGAAGATGAGTACTATTGGTCTGATCTCATTGGTTTAAAGGTCGTTTCTGTAGAAGGGGATGATTTTGGTGTTATTGATCACCTGCTTGAAACCGGCGCTAATGATGTGATTGTTGTTAAAGGGGATAGAGAGCGATTAATTCCCTATGTAACTGGCCAGGTTGTAAAAGCGGTTGACCTGAAAGAGAATAAAATGATTGTTGACTGGGGTGCGGACTTTTAACAGTGATGCGTTTTGATGTTATAACGCTGTTCCCTGAGTTATTCGAACAAGCTGCATCGATGGGTGTTGTCGGAAGAGCGATTTCTTCTGACAGGATTCAGTTAAACACATGGAATCCGCGGGATTTCACGACCGATGTACATCGGACAGTTGATGATCGGCCTTTTGGTGGTGGCCCAGGCATGGTGATGAAAGTAGAGCCGCTTGGAAAAGCCATACAGTCGGCCGTTAATGATAGTGACGAGCCGGCTAAAGTGATTTATTTAAGTCCGCAAGGGCGAAAACTAGATCAACAAGGTGTTGAATACTTGGCCAAGTGCTCACGTTTAGTGCTGTTGGCTGGGCGGTATGAAGGTGTTGATGAAAGAGTGCTGGAATCGCATGTGGATGAAGAATGGTCGATAGGCGATTTTGTACTGAGTGGTGGTGAGTTGCCCGCTCTAGTAATGATAGATGCGGTCTCGAGGACATTACCAGATGTGTTGGGGCATGAATGTTCTGCCCTTGAAGACTCGTTTGTTGAAGGCTTGCTGGATCATCCTCATTACACGCGGCCTGATGTGTTTGATGGAGTGGAAGCACCCGATGTGTTATTAAGTGGTGATCATAAAAAGATTGCCTTATGGCGAGAAAAACAACGATTAGGTAAAACCTGGCAAAAGCGACCGGATTTATTAAAAAAAATTGAACTCACTAAACATCAGCAGTTGCTTCTTGATGAGTTCATAACTGAATTAAACAATTAATAAAGAGTAAAACGAAGGAATAAAAAGATGAGTGATATAATTGCACAAATTGAAGCAGAGCAAATGACAAATGAATTACCTGCGTTTAGCGCAGGCGATACAGTCGTTGTTAAGGTAAAAGTGAAAGAAGGAAATACTGAACGTATTCAAGCTTTTGAAGGTGTGGTGATTGCAAAACGTAACCGCGGCCTTAATTCAGCATTTACAGTCCGTAAAATTTCACATGGTGAAGGTGTTGAACGTGTATTTCAAACGCACAGTAAATTAATTGCCGGTGTTGAAGTTAAAAGACGGGGTTCGGTTAGACGTGCAAAACTTTACTACCTTCGTGAATTACGTGGTAAAGCCGCTCGAATTAAAGAAAAGCTATAATCCCGCACCCAATTCAGTCACTGCATGATTAAAAGCATATCGCGTTTAATGCAGGGATTGGTGAGGAAATTTAAAAAGGCCGGTTTATCCGGCTTTTTTTGTATACCGAATTTTTTAGTTGGTGCCTCAATGAGTTGGTCATTTCTGACTATAATGCGTTAATACTGATCAAAAGACACAGCACTTGAGCGATAACGAATACATACGCCTATTTTTAGATAGTTTATGGGTCGAGAGTGGCTTAAGCGACAACACGTTGGCTGCCTATAAAACGGACATTAACTTATTTTCAAAATGGCTGAAAAAGCGTCACAAAAACTTATTATCTGTTGAGCCATCTGATGTTTCGTTATATTTAGCGGATCGCTTAGGCGAAGGTATTTCAGCGCGTTCATCAGCACGCTTGTTATCCAGTTTAAAGCGCTTTTATCTCTTTTTAATACGCGAAGGGAGACTCAGCGAAGACCCGACAGTATCAATCGCAGCACCGAAACTGGGTCGAAGTTTACCAGCGACCTTGTCCGAAACGGATGTTGATGATTTATTAGCCGCTCCCGATACATCGACAGCTCTGGGGTACAGAGATAGAGCCATGCTGGAGGTGCTATACGCTAGTGGTCTTAGAGTAAGTGAGTTGGTTGGTTTAAAACTTTCTGAAATAAACTTTCGACAAGGCTTGTTGAGAGTTATGGGGAAAGGGAACAAGGATCGTTTGGTGCCGATTGGTGAAGAAGCCATTATTTGGTTAAAAACCTTTATTGAGCAATGGCGTCTTGAAATTTTGGGCGATAAAAAAACAGAGGTTGTTTTTCCAACAAACCGAGGCGCAGGGATGACTCGGCAAGGTTTTTGGTACATTATTAAACGGTATGCCACTCATTCAGGTATTAATAAAGAGGTTTCTCCTCATGTCCTGCGTCATGCTTTTGCAACACATTTGCTAAATAACGGGGCTGATTTGAGGGTTGTTCAATTATTGCTTGGACACAGTGACTTATCCACTACACAAATTTATACCCACATTGCTAAAGAACGTTTGAAAGACATTCATGAAAAATTTCACCCGAGGGGCTAAAAGAAAATAGTTTGTATGTTTTTTAATCCCAAACGTGTCTAATAACACACTAAATAATTCAAAGAAGGTTTATTAATGAAAAAGTGTTTACTCAGTTGGTTGTTCATAACGGTTTTTAGTACGACGGCATTGGCTGATGAGGCCTCTGTCGCCCTTGGTTTATCTGCTGTTATTCCGAATATTTCAAAAGATAGCGTTTCGAAAACGCCAATCACTGGCCTGTATCAAGTGTTGGTCGGTGCCAGAGTGATTTATGCTTCAGAGGATGGGCGATACATTATCCAAGGTGAAATGGTGGATTTAGTGAATCGTAAAAACATGACGGAGCAGGCGTTAAACACGACTCGTCAGCGTGAGTTAGCTAAAATTGATGAAAAATCGATGATTATTTTCCCAGCGAAGAATGAGAAACATAAAATCACCATATTTTCAGATATTGATTGTGGGTATTGCCGTAAATTACATGCGCAGATTAACGATTATACGGATGCGGGTATCACCGTTCGTTATCTGTTGTTTCCACGTACTGGCCCAGAGACAGAATCGTACATAAAGGCGGTATCTGTGTGGTGTGCTGAAGACCGTAACCAAGCATTAACCGATGCGAAATTGAATAATAAGGTGATTAATAAAACCTGTGAAAATCCGGTTGATGATCACATGGCATTAGGGCAAGTTTTCGGTGTTGCTGGAACACCGGCTATTATTGCAGATAATGGCGTCATGATTCCCGGTTTTGTGCCGGCTAAAGAACTTATTCAACACGTGGGCTGGTGATCAGCTGGCTAAGGACTTTAATTGATATAAGGCCTCAAGGGCTTCTTTGGGGCTTAAGTCATCGGGCGTTAACTGTTCTATAAAATCTGAAATGTCTTGATTAACAGGTGTGCTAAAAATATCAAACTGGGGATGGCTATTGTTACTATGGCCTAGTTGGCTGGATGGGTTTTCTAATGTGGCCAGCTTTGAACGGGCTTTTCTAATAACCTCTTTGGGCACGCCTGCTAAAGCAGCGACCTGTAGGCCATAACTTTGATTAGCGGCGCCTTCTTTAACGGCATGTAAAAAAATAATTTGATCACCGTGTTCAATAGCCTCCAGATGCACGTTTTTTACGTTGCTTGCGTACTCTGGCAAAGAGGTCATTTCGAAGTAGTGAGTGGCAAACAAGGTAAAGGCTTGAGTTTTATTAGCAAGGTACTCAGCAGTTGCCCAGGCCAATGAAAGGCCATCAAAGGTACTGGTTCCCCGACCGATTTCGTCCATGAGAACGAGGCTTTTATCGCTGGCATTATGCAAAATATTGGCTGTTTCAGACATTTCCACCATAAAGGTTGAACGCCCACTGGCTAAATCGTCTGAGGCGCCAATACGGGTAAATATCTGGTCAATAGGCCCGAAGCTTGCCTCGGATGCGGGAATGTAGCACCCAATGTGAGCCATCAATGTTAATAAGGCGATTTGCCGCATATACGTTGATTTTCCACCCATATTGGGGCCGGTGATAATCAACATTTTCTGAGTGGCATTAAGCGTAATATCGTTAGCTACAAAAGGGGTATCACTGGCGTTTTCCACAATGGGGTGGCGGCCTTGCTGGATGGTTATTTCTTTATTGTCACTTAACGTTGGCTGATTAAAGTTAAGCGTGTTCGCGCGTTCAGCAAAATTTGTCAACAGATCGATTTCGGCCAGCGCTTCAGCACAAGATTGAAGTGAGCTGATGTGAGGCGCAAAACCTAAAAGGAGTTCGTTATACAATTCTTTTTCATAGGCTAACGCCTGTTCTCTGGCATGGAGAACTTTTTCTTCAAACTCTTTTAGTTCGGGAGTGATGTAACGTTCAACATTTTTTAATGTCTGTTTTCTAATGAAGTAATGAGGTACCTTATCAGCTTGAGAACGAGGAACTTCAATGTAGTAGCCGTGTACCCGGTTGTAATTAAGTTTTAAGGTATTAATCTGGCTGGTCTCGCGCTCTTTTTCCTCAAGGTCTAATAAGAATTGATCGGCATTACTGCTAATGCTTTTTAGCGCATCTAATTTTTCGCTATAACCACTCGCAATGACACCCCCATCGCGAATTAAAACAGGCGGGTTATCAATAATTGCCTTAGTTAATAAGTGAGCCAAGGGCTGATGTTCGCCAGTTTGCAGTCGTAATGTCTTTAAACGAGGCGCATTTAAATTAACAAGGATAGATTGAATGGAAGGAAGTGCGTAAAGCGTGTCTCGCAAAACAATAAGATCACGTGGTCTTGCGGTTAAAAGAGCCATTCGACTGGTGATGCGTTCAATATCGCCGACTGATTTGAGTGCCGTTTGTAGAGCCTCAGTAACACTGGGTGATTGTAGCTGCTCAATGGCAAGGTAACGGTGTTTGATGATTTCCTGGCGTTGTAAGGGCAAATGAATCCAACGTTTCAGTAGCCGTGTTCCCATCGTTGTCTTGCAGCGATTGAGTAAGCCAAATAAGGTATAGTTAATGTTCCCTGAGGGGTGATAATCCAGTTCAAGGTGTTGCCTGGTGGCAGCATTAAGTGAAATATAATCGGCTTGTTGAACGACTTTAATGGATTGTAAATGAGGCAGCGCAGACTGATGTGTATCCTTAAGATAATGTAATAATGCGCCTGCAGCGCTGATCGCCAGCAGCATATGCTGGCAGCCAAAACCTTGAAGGTCTTTTGTTCCAAATTGTTTGTTTAAAAGTCGAGTGGCTGTTTGGTAGTCAAAGTGCCAATCGGCTAATAAATAAAGACTTTTTTGTGTGTTCAACAATGAAGAAAGTTGGCTATCTTCACTGACCAGTGTTTCTGCGGGATTAATGCGAGCCAATTCAGTTTGTAAGGTCGATGCCTTATCCATTTCTTGAAGTAAAAAACGTCCACTGGCCAGATCAATAGTCGCCAGTCCAAATTGATTTTTTTGTTGGAAGACTGCGCACAATAAGCTATCGCTATGTGCATCCAGCAAAGCATCTTCAGTTAATGTGCCGGGTGTAATAACGCGCACAACTTTGCGTTCGACGGGGCCTTTTGATGTGGCCGGGTCGCCAATTTGTTCACAGATAGCAATTGATTCGTTGGCTTTCAGCAGTTTAGCTAAGTAACCATCCGCTGCATGGTGGGGGATGCCGGCCATCTGAACAGGCTTACCATCAATTTGGCCGCGACTGGTTAATGTAATCCCTAATATAGAAGAGGCTTTAATGGCATCCTCAAGAAACAGCTCATAAAAATCTCCCATGCGGTAGAATAAAAGGGTGTCCGGGTGCTCTTCTTTGATGCGCAGGTATTGCTGCATCATGGGAGTTGTTGTGGGTTTTATAACGACGTTTTTTGGCATTCGGTTAGTTTAACAACCTGACTGGTTTTCGGTAAAATTTATTCATATATTAAGAGGCTGATGAATGAACGAATCAATCGATAAAGAGATTAGCTTGTTAGCACAAAGCTTGGCAGGTTTGCTAATAAATCAAGGTAAAACGGTGGCAGTTGCTGAATCTTGTACCGGTGGCTGGCTAGCAAAAATATTGACGGATTTATCGGGTAGTAGCACTTGGTTTTTAGGTGGCGTGGTCAGTTACAGCAATGATGCTAAACGCAATGTGCTTCATGTAAAAAAAGCTTGTCTGGAGCAGTTTGGTGCGGTTAGTCAAGAAGTGGCCGAGCAAATGGCCGATGGGGTGAAAAAAGCGTTTAACTCATCAATTTCGGTTTCAATAACTGGCATTGCGGGGCCATCGGGTGGTACGGTTGATAAACCGGTGGGCCTAGTGTGGTTTGCGGTTACAACACTCAAAGGTGATGTCGTGTCGATGACGAAAACCTATACAGGTAGTCGGCAGCAAGTCAGACAACAGGCCTTGCTCACAGCGCTTGAACTCTTGATTGATAATTTGGAAAAATAAGCAGTCATAAAACAGTGATTTCATTATGTGCTTATCCCGAGTATGTGTGATAATTTGGGATTATTGACGATAACCCGCTTTTACAGGGAGTAGAGGCATTTGAGAGGATAAAAAATGGATGAAAACAAGAAAAAAGCATTAAGCGCAGCGTTATTACAAATCGAGAAGCAATTTGGCAAAGGCTCGGTGATGCGTATGGGCGATGGTTCAAGTATTCCTGATATTGAAGCGTATTCAACTGGCTCTATTGCCTTGGATGTTGCGTTAGGTGTCGGCGGTTTGCCGCGTGGGCGCATTGTTGAAATATACGGCCCAGAATCCTCTGGTAAAACGACGTTGACATTAGAAACTATTGCGCAATGTCAAAAAGCAGGCGGTACGGCCGCGTTTGTTGATGCGGAACATGCTTTAGATCCCATTTATGCGGATAAAATTGGCGTCAATATGGATGAATTATTGGTTTCTCAACCCGATACAGGTGAACAAGCGCTGGAAATCGTTGATATGTTGGTACGTTCAGGTGCTGTTGATATGGTAGTGGTTGATTCAGTGGCTGCACTAACGCCAAAAGCTGAAATTGAGGGGGAAATGGGCGATCACCATGTCGGTCTTCAAGCACGTTTAATGTCTCAGGCATTAAGGAAATTAACCGGTAATATTAAGCGGTCTAATACGTTGGTTGTTTTCATTAACCAAATTCGAATGAAAATTGGTGTCATGTTTGGTAACCCGGAAACAACAACGGGGGGCAATGCGCTGAAATTCTATTCGTCTGTACGTCTCGATATTCGTCGTACGGGAGCGATTAAAAAAGGCGATGAAATTTTGGGGAATGATACACGCGTAAAGGTCGTGAAAAACAAAGTCGCTCCGCCCTTTAAGCAAGCCATGTTTGAAATTTTATATGGCGAAGGGATTTCTCGTGAAGGAGAATTAATTGATCTTGGGGTGAGTTTGGATTTGGTTGAAAAAGCGGGCTCTTGGTATAGCTATGAAGGCTCCAAAATAGGTCAAGGTAAAGATAATGCAAAGGGCTTCTTCAAAGAAAACCCGGATAAAGCCGCTGAATTAGAGGCCAATATCAGGGTTGCTTTGTTACCTAAAAAAGAAGCTGCCACGAACGCCGATGTACAGGGTGATGAAGCCTGAGTGAAGAGAAAAAAAATGAAGGGCCTGGTTTAAGAGCAAGTTGCTTAGCTATGTTGGCCAGGCGCGAACATAGCCAGCTGGAATTGACGCAGAAATTAACACAAAAAGGCTTTCAAGAACGAGATATTGAACTGCTGTTGGAAGAATTTGTTCAGTTAGGTTGGCAAAGTGACCAACGTTTTGCAGAAAGCTATAGCCGCTCTCGGGTCCATAAGGGGTTTGGACCAGTACGCATACAATACGAGTTAAAAGAACGAGGCGTAGAGATAGATGTGCATCATGTATTTGATGAGCAACCTGATTGGCAGGCGTTGCTACACGAATTGAATATCAAAAAATACGGTGGATTGGCACCAGTGGACATGAAAGAGCGCGCAAAACGAATGCGCTTTTTTCAACATAAAGGGTTTACACACGACATGATCAGGCAACTGTTTAATCAGTTGTCTAAAGACAGGTTTTAACGAGATGAAAAATTTAAGTAGCGCTGAAATTAGATCAGCTTTTTTGACATACTTTGAAAAGAGAGGCCATCAAATCGTGCCTTCTAGCTCGTTAGTACCGGGTAATGACCCGACCTTGCTATTTACAAATGCGGGGATGGTTCAGTTTAAAGATGTTTTCCTTGGCCAAGAAACGCGCCCATACACAACAGCAACCTCGTCGCAGCGTTGTGTCAGAGCGGGCGGAAAACATAATGACCTTGAGAATGTCGGTTATACAGCTCGTCACCATACTTTTTTCGAAATGTTGGGGAATTTTAGTTTTGGTGATTATTTTAAACGCGACGCGATAAAATATGCATGGGAGTTCCTGGTAAAAGAATTGGGTATTCCGGCCGAGAAGCTCTGGGTCACCGTTTATGATGAAGACCCAGAAGCTGCCGACATATGGCTTAATGAGATCGGTGTTGATGCTGCTCGCTTATCTCGAATTGGAGCAAAAGATAACTTCTGGTCAATGGGTGACACAGGCCCGTGTGGCCCTTGTTCAGAAATATTTTATGATCACGGGGACAGCGTATCAGGCGGCCCACCTGGTACACCTGAGGAAGATGGCGATCGCTATGTTGAAATTTGGAATCTGGTTTTCATGCAGTATAACCGTGATGAAAAAGGAGAATTGACCCCGCTTCCCAAACCCTCTGTTGATACCGGCATGGGCCTTGAGCGTGTTGCGGCTGTTTTGCAAGGTGTCCATAACAATTATGATATTGAACTATTTCAGGCCTTAATTAAACACGTTGCGAAATTGACGGGTACGAGTGACCTCACGCATACCTCGCTACGGGTATTAGCAGACCATATCCGTTCTTGTGCCTTCCTGATTGTTGATGGTGTACAGCCCTCAAATGAAGGGCGCGGTTATGTACTTAGACGGATTATTCGCCGAGCAATTCGTCACGGTTATAAGTTGGAAATGAAAGGTGTATTTTTTCATCAATTGGTCAAGCCCTTGGCGGATCAAATGGGCGATGCGTACCCAGAGTTAGTGGCGAAAGTAGAAATGGTGAGTAATATTTTGCTAAAAGAAGAGCAACGTTTTGCAGAAACTTTAGAGCAAGGCATGAAGCTTCTACAAGAGGGGGCGCAGTCACTTAAAGATCATGTAATTACCGGTGAGATAGCCTTTAAACTCTATGATACGTATGGCTTTCCCATTGATTTGACGGCTGATTATGCCAGAGAAAATAACCTAACGGTTGATCTGGACGGTTTTGAAAAAGCGATGGATGCTCAACGCGAGCGTGCTCGTTCTTCAAGCTCTTTTGCGACGGCTCAGTCAGCACTGCCGACAGTAGATTTCAGCACAGAATTTACCGGCTATGAGTCTCTTCAATCGGAGGCTAACTTACAAGCTATCTACAAAGACGGTGAAGAAATGTCGGTCATTCGAGAAGGGGATAAGGCTTACTTAGTTTTAGATAAAACGCCTTTTTATGCAGAATCCGGTGGACAGGTCGGTGATCAGGGCGTGATTTCGACGCCAACGGCCGTTTTTAATGTGTCGGATGTGCAAAAAGAAGGAGAGGCTTATTTCCATATCGGTCGAGTTGCTAGTGGCGAATTTCAACAGCAGCAAAACGTGATAGCAACAGTAGACGAGGGTCAACGACAAGCCACAGCATTAAACCATTCAGCGACTCATCTATTGCACGCCGCGCTAAGAGACGTACTCGGTGATCATGTCACACAAAAAGGCTCATTAGTCAGTGCAGAAAGGCTGCGTTTTGACTTCAGCCATTTCGAGCCGATTTCAAGTGAGCAATTGCAAGACATTGAACGGTTAGTGAATGCGCAAATCAGGTTAAATGTTGATGTAGAAACACAAATAACAGATCCTGAAACAGCGGTTGCCAATGGCGCAATGGCTTTGTTTGGTGAAAAATACGGTGACAAAGTTCGTGTGCTGAAAATGGGCGCGTTTTCGACAGAGCTTTGTGGTGGAACACATGCTAATCGTGTTGGCGATATTGGTTTAATAAAAATTCTATCAGAAACGGGAATTGCCTCTGGTGTTCGCCGTATTGAAGCGGTGGCTGGAGAAGGCGCTTTAAAATGGGTAGAGCAAAGTGAACATTTACTACAAAAAATCAGTAAATTAGTAAAAGGAAACCGTGATTCCGCCGTTGATAAGGTGGCGCAAATTCAAGATAAAAACAAAACGCTTGAAAAAGAATTAGAGCAATTAAAAGCCCAATTAGCGAAAGCAGCCAGTGGTGACTTGCTAAGCCAGGCAGTACAAATTGACGGGTTGAATGTTTTAGCGGCCAACATCGAAGGCAGTGATGGCAAAGCCTTGCGGGACTTAGTCGATCAGCTCAAAGATAAACTTGGTGAGGCGGCGATCGTTTTGTCCACGGTCAATAATGGCAAAGTGATATTGATCGCAGGCGTTTCTAAAAGTCAAACTAACCGAATTAAGGCTGGTGAGTTAGTTAATTCTGTCGCCGTACAGGTTGGTGGGAAAGGCGGCGGTCGACCGGATATGGCGCAAGCAGGGGGTGATAATCCAGCGGCATTGGTTGACGCGCTAAAATCAGTTCCAAACTGGGTTACAGCAAAATTAAGTGAAACCAACCGCTAGAATTTCTTGACGCGGGGTCACCCTTTTCATTAATCGCTGTTAGCAATAACTAACGTAATAAATTAAGAAGAAACTATGAGTTTACATGTACACAAATACGGCGGTACATCCGTAGGTACGGCTGAAAAAATCCAGAATGTAGCTAAAAAATTAGTCAAAGAAAGGCAGGCCAGTGGACATGATTTGGTCGTAGTGGTTTCGGCCATGAGCGGAGAAACAAACCGCATGACCGAGTTAGCTAATCAAATGCAACAGCTCCCGTCAAAGAAGCAAATGGATGTTCTATTATCGACTGGAGAGCAAGTTACCATAGCGTTACTTTGCATGGCACTTGAAGAGCTGGGTATGCAAGCGGTGTCTTACACGGGGTGGCAAGTAAAAATCCTGACGGATGATTCACATGGTAAAGCGCGAATTGAAGAAATACAGACTGATAAAATACGAGCTGATTTAGAGGCGAATAAAATAGTCGTTGTAGCGGGTTTTCAAGGCGTCACGTCCGATGGTGCGATAACAACCTTGGGCCGTGGAGGCTCAGATACCACAGCAGTTGCTTTAGCCGCTGCTTTAAAAGCAGACGAATGCAGAATCTACACCGATGTTGACGGTGTTTATACAACAGACCCAAGAGTAGAGCCAAAAGCTAAAAGGCTGAATAAAATCACCTTTGAAGAAATGTTGGAAATGGCCAGCTTGGGTTCAAAAATTTTACAAATTCGTTCAGTCGAGTTTGCAGGAAAATACAATGTTCCATTGCGTGTTTTATCAACATTTGAGGATGGGGAAGGCACGTTAATAACATACGAGGATGAAGAAATGGAAAAAGCATTAATTTCAGGTATTGCGTTTAACCGAGATGAAGCAAAAGTTACCTTATCAGGTGTACCTGATATGCCAGGCGTTGCCTCGGCTATTTTGAAACCAATTTCTGACGCAAATATTGAAATTGACATGATTGTTCAAAACATTGCGGAAGATCAAACGACCGATTTTACCTTCACGGTTCATAGAAATGATTATGAGAAAACGATGCAAATTTTGCAGGATATTTGCATTGAATTGGGCGCATCAAAAGTTGATGGCGACAATAAAATAGTCAAAGTGTCTATTGTGGGTGTCGGCATGCGCTCACACGCTGGAATCGCCAGCCAAATGTTTAGCGCTTTGGCCGATGAAGGCATTAATATTCGGATGATTTCAACGTCAGAAATTAAAATTTCTGTCGTGGTTGACGAAAAATATTTAGAATTGGCCGTTCGTACACTACACGAATCTTTTGGCTTATCTGATGCATAATCGGTGCCTGATGGCTTTTTGAGTTTGAAGAGCTATGGTAGAATATCGCCAACAATAATAAAAAAATACAATGGTTGGCAACGCTTCTGTTATTGAAGCAAAAGGAGTTATTATGCTTATATTAACGCGTAAAGTTGGAGAGTCCCTTGTTATTGGCGATGATGTGTCTATCGTCGTGCTTGGGGTGAAAGGAAATCAGGTTAGAATTGGAGTGGACGCACCTAAAAGCGTTTCTGTTCATCGAGAAGAAATTTATAATAAAATTCAAGATGAAAAAGATCTAAACGGTAATAGATAACCTTTAATAAATTTCGGAGAGATGGCCGAGCGGCTGAAGGCGCTCCCCTGCTAAGGGAGTATGGGTTTTATAGTCCATCGAGGGTTCGAATCCCTCTCTCTCCGCCATTAAAGACCAACAAACCCCGATTTTCTTTTTGATGAATTGAGCAGCAATGCTTTTTATTTTCGGCAGGGGTGTTTTTTGAAAACTGCCCTCCGCTTTTTTAATGATATGCTTTTGTAGAGACTCCCTTAAAAGCAAAGTTGTTTTTCTTATGTCAAGTGTCATTGACAGGGTTATCTCGGTTTATGCTTTTCTTCTTTTGTTAAGCATATTCTTGCGTGACTGTTCAGACTCATGATGACTTCTTAGATTGTCATTCAAGGGATTTTTTTCTAAGACTTAATGTTTTAAACGTTATCGTTAAAAATAATTAAGATCAAAGATATTAAATCGTTAATTCAAAATTATTTAACATATTCGCTCACCCTGAATTAACTTTTTTTTACATGGAATGGATCCGGTTTTCGGGGTTTTATATCAATTCAATGAATAGCCCCAGTCGATATTGAAAGGGGCTGTATGAAAATATACTGTACGCAAAGTGCTGGGTGAAGTACGCTTAGCGCTTATATCGGAAAACAGTGCAGGTTTTGAGGCGCGTCCAAAAAAGCCTCGCAAGATTTTCAGTTTCTCAAGGGTATGTATATGAATAAAGTATGGGCAAGTTTACTAAGGCCTAAGGCGTGGATTTCAGCAGGGTTATTAATTACGTTTTTAATGAGCTTCTTTTCACTTGGTTTTTTAGATTACCTCCAGCCAATGAAAACGTTTCTAGATTCAGACGATTTATCTTTCAAAATTGGGACAACACGTTTTTCAGTGTACCTGTTGATTAAGGCCACTGTCATAGTCGTGCTGGTCTTTTGGATAACTGGTATTCTTTCTGAGTTTGGCGAAAACCGAATAAAAAAAATTAGGGGGATTAAAGCCAGCAATAAAGCGCTTATTGTCAAGGCCTTCCAAATTCTTATTTATTTCATTGCCTTTATTATAGGCCTTGATGTTCTTGGGATTGATTTAACAACACTGGCTATATTCAGTGGTGCAATTGGTATCGGTATTGGTTTTGGCTTACAGAAAATAACATCTAATTTTATCAGTGGATTGATTTTGCTGTTTGAAAAGTCGGTAGAAAATGATGATTTAGTGGAACTTACAGATGGCACTTATGGCTATATTCGACATACAAGTGCCCGTTATACGTTGATAGAAACTTTTGAGGGAAAAGAAATTATGATTCCTAACGAAGATTTTATAACTAATCGTGTAACAAACTGGACCTATACTAATAGTAAAGGCCGTGTGGCCATTAATATTGGTGTATCTTATGAGTCGGACATTGAGAAAGCGATGGAGCTGATTTTAGAGGCGGCGAAAGAGCATCCGCGCTGTGTTGATGAGCCTTCTCCAAGCTGTTATCTTGAGGAATTTGCCGATAGTTCAGTTAACTTTATTTTGTTTTTCTGGCTTGCCGATGTGACAGAGGGAAGATTTGAGCCAAGAAGTGATGTTTTGCGAAGTATTTGGAAGAAATTCAAAGAAAATAATATAGTTATTCCATATCCTCAACGTGACCTACATATCAAAAATCCGGAGGCACTGCAATGAATGAAAATATTTTATTGGCCTATAGCCTCGATGGAAAAGGGAGTGGTGAATCTCTCGACGAAGATGCTCTTTCTGCACAGCTTAAAGAAGATAAACTGTTGTGGGTGCACATGGATGTTAACCACATTGATACCTTATCATGGTTGGAAGAAAAACTTGATTATCTCGATCGGTTTGTTGTTGATGCATTGCTGGCAGAAGAAACACGCCCGCGGATGATGCAACTTGATAACGGTATCCTACT
The DNA here is from genome assembly GCA_002700385.1 of Cycloclasticus sp. Classification (GTDB taxonomy): domain Bacteria; phylum Pseudomonadota; class Gammaproteobacteria; order Methylococcales; family Cycloclasticaceae; genus Cycloclasticus. Next base: position 242,061 of record PADC01000006.1, on the reverse strand, counting down.
GATTTTACGAGGTGTAAATCTCAACAAAGATGCTGATCCAGAAGATATGGTATCTATCAGGTTATGGATAGAAGAGCATCGAATCATCAGCTTGCGTAAACGTAAACTTAAAGCAATATCGGATATTTCAGAAAAGATCAACTCAGGCAAGGGCCCTAAAAATGCAGGTCAGTTTGTCTCTATGCTGACATCGCGGTTATTTGAAAGCATGGAGCCGGTCTTAAGTGCCTTGGATGAGACAACAGATAGTATTGAAGAAAAAGTGTTAGAAGCCGTCGATATTTCATTACGGCAGGGAATAGTAGATGTCCGTAAGCAAGCGATCATGTTTCATCGCTATATGTCGCCACAACGTGATGCTATCAGGCAGTTGTGTATGAGCGATTTAGAGTGGTTAGGTGATACGCATAAACATCACCTTCAAGAAGCTCATAACCATGTAACACGTTATATAGAAGATTTAGCGGCGATACGTGAACGAGCTCAAGTTGTAAAAGATGAATTGACTAATATGCTGGCTGATCGGATGAATAAAAACATGTACATCCTGTCCATTATCGCAGCATTTTTTCTACCGTTAGGCTTTCTGACTGGGTTGTTGGGTATTAATGTAAGTGGCATCCCCGGGGCGGATTATGCAGATGCCTTTTATATCTTCTGTGGCATTTTAGTTGGCATTGTGGGAATACAAATTTTGCTTTTTAAGAAAATGAAGTGGTTCTGATATGCATATGGAGCCCTTTATGCCGGTGTTATTTGCTATCGCGTTTGTGACGCTGGTCACCGGCATGATTTTAAAGCGTTTCAAACAACCTCATGTCATAGCTTATCTTTTGGTAGGCGTCATATTAGGGCCATCTGGCTTAGCTGTTATTGCAGATAAAGACTGGGTGGGACAACTGGGTTCTATTGGCGTTGTACTATTGCTTTTTTTTGTTGGTATGGAGGTTTCGCCCAAAAGGTTGGCAGCTAATTGGAAGTTGCCCGTTATAGGTACGTTGCTTCAAATAATGGTGAGCGTTTTATTTGTAGCGATTATGGGGTATTTTCTTGACTGGCCATTTCCACGAATTGTCTTACTGGGCTTTGTTATTAGCCTGAGTAGTACGGCAGTGGTGATTAAGTTATTGCAGGACTGGAAAGAGCTGGATACGCGCATCGGTCAAGATGTTCTTGGTATACTTCTTATACAAGATTTGGCTATAGTGCCCATGATGATTAGTATTGGTTTACTGGGTGGAGAGGAGTTTTCACCAACAGTTTTGATACTGCAACTGGTCGGAGGGAGTGCCATCATTGCTTTGGCTATTTGGGTATCCGTTAAAGACAGGATCATTTTATCTTGGTTAAAGAAGATAGCTGACGACAAAGAAATGCAGCTTTTTGCAGCGCTTGGTATATGTTTTGGCATGTCATTTCTAACCGGAGTTTTACAGCTTTCTACTGCATTAGGAGCCTTTGTTTCTGGTATTGTCGTCTCTTCGGCAAGGGAAACAGAATGGGTTTATAAGAGCCTCGATTCTTTACGTGTCATTTTTATTGCCCTGTTCTTTCTTTCTATTGGCATGTTGATAGACCTGTCTTTTGTTCAAAAAAATATTGTCGAAGTTGGATTACTGGTGATTGCCGTGATGGTAAGCAATACAATGATTAATGCAATAATTATCTATTTGTTTGCAAAAGAATGGCGACCTTCTTTTTATGCTGGAGCGATGTTATCTCAGGTGGGGGAGTTCAGTTTTGTACTTGCAGCTATTGGGCTAAATACAGGAATTATTAATGATTACGGATACCAAACAACGATCGCTGTTATCGCTCTTTCGCTGTTTTTAAGCCCGATATTTATCATGGTTACAAAACACATTGTCAGCAATACGCTAAAACAAGACACCTATTCATAATAGCTAAACTGGTCATTCAGATGAGTAAAATAGAAGTAGCCAAAGGCGAACGTAAGAAATTCAACCTTAATGTTGCACGTCTTTATGATTTTACTGAGATGAATATCCCGGTAGAGGTTATATGCGGCAAAAAGGAGGGGCCGCGTTTGTTTATCAGTGCGGCGATTCACGGTGATGAAATTAATGGCGTGGAAATTATAAAACGTCTGTTAAATCATAAAGCATTGAAGAATATTTGCGGTACATTATACGCGGTGCCGATTGTTAATGTATTTGGCTATAATAACAAATCACGCTACTTGCCTGATCGTAGAGATTTAAATCGCCATTTTCCTGGCTCCCAGAATGGTTCGCTGGCGGGGCAACTTGCTTATACCTTCATGTCAGAAATTGTAAAGCATTGTACACACGGAATTGACCTGCATACGGGTGCTATTCACCGTTCAAACCTGCCCCAAATCCGGGCTGATCTTGATGATGCTGAAACCAATAAGTTGGCACACGCCTTTAATGTACCAGTGATGATTAATTCTAAACTGCCGGATGGATCGTTGAGAGAGGCGGCGAGAGCGTTAAAAATACCCATGCTTTTATTTGAAGGAGGTGAAGCACTTCGGCATGATGAACATGTAATACGCTCTGGGCTCAACGGCATTCTAACCCTAATGGATGAGATTGGAATGATCTCATTCAAAGGTAAAAAAGCAGAAGATGAAAAACTCTTTATTGCTCTTTCAAGTACATGGGTCCGAGCTCCCCAGAGTGGTAGTTTGAGGCAACTGAAACATATTGGTCATCGTGTGCAAAAAGATCAAATTTTAGGGTATATTTCGGATCCTTTTGGCAGCCAAAAAGTCGCTATAAAAGCGAGTTGCACTGGTATCATCATCGGAGCTGTAACAATGCCGCTGCTAAATAAAGGCGATGCCGTATTTCATATTGCTTCTTTTGATAATTCAAAGGACGTTAAAGAACAGGTTGATGATTTTCTGGATGAGAAAATAGGGCCATAAACAATTAATATTAATGGAAATCATTATGACGGAAAAAATTATTATCGGAAAAGAAGAATGGTGTAGCTTGTCAGAATTAGGCTTGCCAGCTATAAAAGCTCGGGTTGATTCAGGGGCTAAAACTTCTTCTTTGCACGCTTTCAATATTCATATGTTTGATGAAGATGGCAAACGCTATGTCCATTTCGACATTCACCCCATACAAAATGATCGTAAGACAATCCAAAGTTGTCGTGGTTTGGTGGTAGATAAGCGTGAAGTTAAAAGTTCCAGTGGCGACAAAGAACAGCGCCCTGTCATCAAGACGCCGATCACACTCGGAAGTGAAACATGGGAAATTGAAATCACACTGACGAACCGCGATTCCATGGGGTATCGTATGCTCATTGGTCGAGAAGCAATGAGCAACCGTGTATTGATTGATCCTGATAGTTCGCTTTGCCTGGGAACTGTATCTGATGAAGATGTGAAAGGACATTACAATGCTGCCACGCTTAAAAAAGACGGGTTACGTATTTTGGTATTGGCTAGTAACCCAGAATTATATTCTAATAAGCGGCTCATTGAAGCTGGTGAAGAACGTGGGCATGAAATACGTTTTGTTAATATTAGTCAGTGTTATATGAATATCAGTTCGAAAAACCCTGAGGTTCATTATCGTGGCGGGCAATTGTTGGATGGCATAGACGCGGTTATTCCACGTATCAAACCGTCCATGACGTTCTATGGTTGCGCGCTAGCAAGACAGTTTCAATCTACGGGGGCTTATTGTTTGAATGATGCTGTGTCCATTTCTCGATCCAGAGATAAACTACGTTCCTTGCAATTGTTATCAGATCAAAGAGTTCCTATGCCTACGACGGGTTTTGCAAATTCACCAATGGACACGTCGGATATTATAAAAATGGTAGGAGGAGCGCCATTAGTTATAAAGCTTTTGGAGGGGACACAAGGGAAAGGCGTAGTCTTGGCTGAAACAAGCGAAGCGGCCGGGAGCGTCATCAACGCTTTTAAGAGCCTTCGTGCTAACATCCTTGTGCAAGAGTTTATTAGAGAAGCGAATGGGAAGGATATTCGATGTTTTGTGATTGATGGGAAGGTTGTTGGCTCTATTCAGCGCGAGGCTGCTGCCGGGGAGTTCAGAGCAAACTTACACTTAGGTGGTTCAGCTAGTGCAGTTAAAATTACTGCTGATGAACGAAAAATTGCCATTCAGGCCGCTAAAATAATGGGTTTACATGTGGCAGGCGTTGATATAATTCGTTCTAAGTCTGGACCAAAAGTATTGGAAATTAATTCTTCCCCTGGCTTAGAGGGAATTGAAAATATTACTGAAAAGGATATTGCAGGATTAATGATCGAATGTATTGAGAAAAAGGTTAGGGCAGCAAAGGCTAAAATGTCAAAATAACGCTATTCTGCTCTTTTGCTAAAGAAAAGCTGAGTTTTTGACTGTTTTTCCTTGACCTTTAGAGTAGTCTGAATACAATAGCCTCCCTAATGCGCCTGTAGCTCAGCTGGATAGAGTACTCGGCTACGAACCGAGCGGTCGGGCGTTCGAATCGCTCCAGGCGCGCCATACAAGAAACCCTCCTTCGGAGGGTTTTTTTATCTTTATTCTTCACGAAACATGCTGAATTGATGAGGGTTTCTTCACCTTATTCTTTACATTAAATGCTAACGGCTTGATATAAAAAACATTTTTCATTAGGCTTCAGGTTAAAAAAACCACTATATATAGATAAATAAAAAATAATCAACACAGTATCTTGTGTCTTGTTGTATTTTCTTATAACCTAGCCATTCAGAGATGTTAAGGACAAAATCTTAAAGAATTAAACAAGGGGACGCGGAAAATATATGAAAACAGTCAATTTAAAAGTCATTAAAGACAATCAATCAGAAATAGAATTTCAAGCAGCGTCTTTAGATATTTGGGATAAAAAATATTGTTTAAAAAAACAAGATGGGTCAGCCGTAGATGCCAATATCGAAGAAACGTATCAACGTGTTGCAAAGGCGCTAGCAGATGTTGAAGAAACAGATGACAAAAAAGAATATTGGCAAGATCAATTTTTATGGGCTTTAAAACACGGCGCGATTCCTGCGGGCCGTATTATTTCCAATGCCGGTGCGAGTGCCTATAAACCTGCAACATCAACCATTAACTGCACGGTGTCAGGTTCTGTGTCTGATTCAATGGATGATATTCTTGGTAAAACACATGAAGCGGGTTTAACGCTTAAAGCGGGCTGTGGCATTGGCTATGAATTTTCAACATTACGTCCAAAAGGGGCCTATGTATCAGGTGCCGGTGCAAATACCTCGGGACCTCTATCGTTTATGGATATCTTTGATAAGATGTGCTTTACCGTTTCCTCTGCGGGTGGTCGCCGAGGTGCGCAGATGGCAACGTTTGATGTGGCCCACCCAGATGTTCGCGATTTTGTTCGTGTAAAACGCGAAGATGGGCGTTTACGACAATTTAACTTATCGTTATTGATTACCGAAGATTTTGTTCAGGCGGTAAAAGACGATGCAGATTGGCCCTTGGTTTTCCCGTTGTCTGAAAAAGAAATCGCATCCGGTGAGATTGATTTAAACGATACAAACAACGTGCTTTGGCGTGAGTGGCCTATAACCGAAGGTTATCAGGTTAATGAAGTGGGCTTAGTTGCTTGTCGAATTTACAATCGAGTCAAAGCAAAACGCTTGTGGGAAACGATTATGGCGTCTACGTATGATTACGCTGAGCCTGGCTTCATCCTTATTGATAAAGTCAATGAGATGAATAATAACTGGTTCTGCGAAAACATTCGTGCAACCAATCCGTGTGGTGAGCAACCGCTGCCGCCGTATGGGTCTTGTCTGTTAGGTTCGATAAATTTAACGAAATTTGTCATAGACCCTTTTACCTCTCATGCCAGTTTCGATTGGGATAAATTTCGGCAAACCGTTGGTATATTCACGCGTATGTTGGATAACGTTGTCGAGATCAATGGCTTGCCACTAGAGGGTCAACGTGAAGCAATTGAACACAAACGTCGTCATGGTATGGGCTTTTTAGGTTTAGGTTCAACACTCACCATGATGGGGATTGAATATGGTGGAGAAGAATCAGTTAAATTCACTGAAGAAGTCAGTCAACAATTAGCGGTAACGGGTTGGGAAGCCGGTTTGGAACTCGCAAAAGAAAAAGGCCCGGCACCGATCATGGAAGAAGAATTTGAAGTGACCGGAGATATGCTTCGCAAGCGACCAGAAATGGTTGAGGATGGCTACGAAGTGGGCGATAAAGTGAAAGGTCGAATTTTACACGCAAGATACAGCCGCTATATGCAACAAATAGCCAGCGTTGCCCCAGATCTTGTAGAAAAGCTCGCAGAAACAGGCGCACGTTTCACGCACCATAGCTCTATCGCGCCGACGGGTACGATTTCATTGTCGCTAGCCAATAATGCCAGTAACGGCATTGAACCCAGTTTTGCTCATCATTATGCACGTAATGTCATCCGTGAAGGGCGTAACGCAAAAGAAAAAGTGGATGTTTTTTCATTTGAATTATTAGCTTATCGTACCTTAATTAATGAAAGCGCAATGCCGTATTCAGACGTTGCCGAAGAAAAGTTACCCAGCTATTTTGTTACAGCTGAAACAATCACGCCAAAGCAGCATGTCGATATTCAAGCCGCCGCGCAAAAGTGGGTAGACTCTTCTATTTCAAAAACGGCCAATGTACCCACCGAGTTTCCATTTGAAGACTTTAAAGACATTTATTTATACGCACATGAAAAGGGCCTAAAAGGTTGTACAACGTTCCGATTTAATCCAGACGTATTCCAAGGAGTGTTAGTCAAAGAGTCCGACCTTGAAAACACAACGTATCGTTTCAATCTTCAAGACGGCACAACGCTTGAAGTAAAAGGTAATGAAATGATCGAATACGAAGGTGAATCACACACCGCCGCTAATTTGTACGATGCCTTAAAAGAAGGCTATTACGGCAAATTTTAAAAGAGTGGATTTGGAAAAGGAGAATCACAATGTCCCATAAAATCACGCAAAGCATTACCGGTTATGAAGTTGTAAAAGAGGAAGAAAAGGTAGCAGAAACGGTTGCGCCGGTTGAAGAAAAAAGCAACATCATCCAAATGCACGAAAGCCTTAAACGGCCCGAAATGCTTTTAGGTTCAACCTATAAAATCAAAACACCGTTATCTGAACATTCCTTGTATATCACGATTAATGACTTGATCCTAAATCCAGATACTGACCATGAACAACGTCGTCCATTTGAAGTCTTCATCAATTCCAAAAACATGGACCATTTTCAATGGATTGTCGCCTTAACGCGGATTATGTCAGCGGTGTTCAGAAAAGGGGGAGATATTACCTTTTTAGTAGAAGAGCTTCGTTCCGTTTTTGACCCAAGCGGTGGGTATTTCAAAAAAGGCGGTAAATTCATGCCTTCATTAGTGGCGGAAATTGGTGATGTGGTTGAGTCGCATCTGAGAATGATTGGCATGATTCAATCCGAAGAAATCAGTGAGCATCAGCAAAAAATAATGGATGAAAAGCGCGCTCAATTTGAAGCGGAGAAACAAGTTAAATCGCCAGAGCCAGAGAAGGACAGTGCATTTCCAGAAGGGGCTCAACTTTGTCATAAATGTAATACCAAAGCGATGATTCAAATGGATGGTTGCATGACTTGCTTGAATTGCGGCGACAGTAAGTGTGGGTGATGGATAAATCGCGCTTTAGATTGTGTGTGTCGTTGTGATATCCGTAAGAACGGTCACTTTCTATCCAAAAATTGCTTTATTTTGGTCGGCGGCTTTTTATCTTTTTTTGTTCGTTGGCTATCAGGCCCTTTGAACCAAGCATAAAACCTTTGCGGTTAACCTGTAGTACAGAGCGCGATACATTTTCATGACGGTATATCTACTGAGTCGATATTTTTGAGCGCGTACTCCGCTTGAATCGACAAAGTTCTGCTTGTCAGCTCTTTGCGCCCGTTGCTCGGTTAACCCAAACGTATAGCTTTTGGTTGTCAAACCACGTCCACTGACTACATCATTTACTGTGTAGCTATGATCTATAAATTGCCGCACTGCTTTGCTAAGCCGCTCATGTGTGTGTTCTGCATGGGCTATGATGGCGTTTTGATCCATGCCAATCCTCTTCGAAAGTAGTTCCTTTAGATTGTTAGTCAGGCCAGTTAATCGCAAGCTCAGGCATGCTATCGAGGTGGTGATAGTTTAAGAGGTGTGAGAAGTAAAAATGAGAAGAGTGGAACAGTGATTCTAACGTAATTGAGCTAACTAGCTGGGATTTTAATAAAAGTAGTTTTTGGGGCGGGTAAATTATAATTGTCGTGACTATTAGACTTGCCTTTCATCTTGCTGTGGTGTTGTGGCTTCAAGTTATTCAATTTGTGTGCTTTGCCGGTCTAATAATCCAATATCAAGGACAGGAGATGCGTCGATATGTTGAGCGTCCATCATTTGTGCAACTCGCTGTAGTGAAGATATTATCATGGTTTGCTCCCATTCCAGGAGGTCACTAAATTGCGTAGTAAAATGATCTTGAAGTGGGATGGGTGCGTCTTTTAGGGTTTCGGCTGCTAGGTTGGTGAGATAGGCGTGTACCTTGCGCTTGTCCTTTTTGGATCGCTCTCTATAGACCAGTTTTCTTTTTTCTAACCGGTCTAAGATGCTGGTAACCGTTGCTTGGCTTAGACTCATTTGGTTTGCTAGTTCACCAATAGTTATTTCACCTTGGTTTCGTATAGTTTGTAATAGCAAAATTTGTGGAGCGGTTAACCCCGTGGTTTTTGCTAAATGCTTGGAGTGTAAGTCAGTTGCTCTAATGACACGGCGTAGAGCCACTAAAACCTCTTCAATAGAATTCACCAGCACCTCAAAATTATATAAGCAATAAATTCATTATAACTCAAAGTGTTTAGAATACTAAATAATTTACTTGGTATTATTGTTTGTTCAGTTAAGTCCAGAAAGGTGGCGATGAACTGTTGGGATGCTTTTTTGATTAAGAGCTATAAGTTGCTGAAATGCTCTCTAATGGTTATCGATAAGAATTTTTTGTGTGTTGCTTTTTTATGGATTGAGTTCAAATAATACTTAGTGTACAATACTTAGTATTGAAATTAATTTTCTTGGGTAGCGTTGCTCTTCCCTTTATTTTTGGGTTGCTTTGCTTTATCAATTGAAGATTTTTTATGTAGATTACAAACTAATTTTTATCATTTAAGTGTTGTTTTGTTTAAAGTAAAAAGTATCTCATTAAGGCAACCAAGGCTTGATGACGGCATGGATTTGGTTGAGTTGGTTGCGAGTTGCCCGCCGCTGGATGTTAATTCAAGCTATTGCAACTTGCTGCAATGCAGTCATTTTGCACGCACGTCGGTTGCTGCAGAGCAAGATGGTGGTTTGGTTGGGTTTGTCTCTGGCTATATCATTCCTGAAAAGCCTGACACCTTGTTTATTTGGCAAGTTGCAGTTTTAGAAAAGGTTAGGGGGTGCGGCTTGGCATCGCGCATGCTGGATCAAATTTTGACTCGTCATACATGCAATCAAATTCGCTATTTGGAAACCACAATCACAGAAGACAACCAAGCATCCTGGGCTTTGTTCAAACGCTTCGCCAAGACACAGGAAGCAGACTTTCAGGCCTCAGCATGGATGGATAAAGAAAAGCATTTTGCCGGACAACATGACTCCGAAGTACTTGTGCGTATCGGCCCTTTTCAGTCACAGAACTAATTAAAGAGACAGAATATGAAAATTTTTGATGAAATCGAATCCGAAGTTCAAAGCTATGCTCGATCTTTTCCCCGCGTATTCAGTCGCGCACAGGGTGAACATATGTGGGACGAGGATGGCAATCAGTATCTGGATTTTCTGGCCGGGGCCGGAACCCTCAACTACGGGCATAACAACCCGCTTTTTAAAGATAACCTGCTCAACTATATCCAAAAAGACGGCGTTACTCACGGTTTGGACATGCATACCAAGGCTAAAGGTGAGTTTTTGCAGGCCTTTAATGACAAGATATTAAAGCCGCGTAACATGGACTATGTGGTGCAGTTCACCGGACCGACCGGCACCAATGCCGTCGAAGCAGCGATGAAAATTGCACGTAACGTAACCGGCCAGCAAAACATCGTCACCTTCACCAACGGCTTCCATGGCGTCAGCCTGGGTTCGCTGGCTGCAACAGGAAACTCTCATCACCGTGATGCGGCAGGCGTCAGTTTAAGCGGGACACACCGTATGCCCTATGACGGCTATTTGGGGGAGAACATCGACACCACGGAATACCTGGACAAGGTGCTCTCCGATTCCAGTAGCGGCATTAACTCTCCTGCTGCTGTGATTGTCGAAACCGTTCAAGGTGAAGGTGGCATCAATGTCGCCAGTGTAGAGTGGCTGCAAAATCTCCAGGCGGTCTGTAAGAAACACGGTCTATTGCTCATTGTTGATGACATCCAGGCAGGGTGTGGTAGAACGGGTGACTATTTCAGCTTTGAAGAAGCAGGCATTGAACCAGACATCATTACGCTCTCTAAATCTTTAGGAGGTTACGGTTTGCCTTTTGCGGTGGTACTGATGAAGCCAGAACTGGATCAATGGAAGCCCGGAGAACACAACGGCACTTTTCGAGGTAACAATCTAGCGTTTGTGACGGCCAAAGCAGCCATTGAGAATTACTGGTCCGACAAAAACTTCTCAGAAGAAATCAAACGCAAAGGGCGTTACATATCTGAACGCTTAAACAAAATCGTCAGCCAGTATGGTGAAGGCAACTTTACTACCAAAGGGCGAGGTATGTTTCAGGGGATTAATTGTGTTAATGGCGAGATCGCCAGCAAGATCACCAGTCATGCCTTTAAAAAAGGGCTGATTATCGAAACCAGTGGTGCCGATGATCATGTCGTGAAGTTTTTATGCCCATTGATTATTAGTGACGACAATCTGAAAAAAGGCATTGATATTGTCGAATCCGCCATCAGAGAAGTCTGTGCCAATGTCGACGAAATTCCCGAAGAAAAAGTGTATTTCGAAGCAGGCTAAACACTACATTTCATCACATGGAAGATAAGCAGCAAATTCGAATAAGGGCAGGTGAACAAAAATTATTACCCATAGAAAAATCGGCGACCAGCTATCGCTATTGCTGAGTATCAGGGAAGGCTAACTGCGTATCATGTCTTCGGCCAATCGGGTACGAGTCGCACAAGGTGATGAGCTTACTATCCCGGGTGAAGATATAGCTACTCTCACAGCCGAGCAAACCAATGCTTATTGAACTAATAACTTAAACAGTAAGGTAACTTTATGATTGTTAGAACATTGTCAGATGCTAACCAATCCAATCGGAGAGTGGTATCTCCCGATGGAAACTGGGAAAGCACGCGCCTTTTACTGAAGGAAGATCAAATGGGTTTTTCCTTCCATATCACCACCATTTACAAAGATGCTGATTTCCAGATGCACTATCAAAATCACCTGGAGTCTGTGTACTGTGTATCCGGGAAAGGTGAAGTGGAAACCCTCGCAGACGGGAAGAAGTACCCCATTGAGCCTGGCACCATTTACATACTGGACAAACACGACAAACATGTATTGCGCGCATTTGAAGAAATGGTCATGGCCTGTGTTTTTAACCCACCGCTCAATGGCAAAGAAGTCCATAACGCAGAAGGTGCCTACGAGCTGGACGCAGCAACCATTGAAGATTAAGGAATGACACCATGAGAGAAGTTGTATCTAATCAAGCTCCAGATAAGGTATTGGCAAACGAAGTCGATGTATACCCATCGAGAAATGGGCAGCATGCCAAATTGGTAGACAGGCAGGACCCCACCGTTTACGCATCCAAAGAAACACGCCCCCCTATTGAACAGTCTTTGATCGACAGTTACGACAAACAGGGATTTGTCGTGCTGGATAACGTATTTTCTGCTGAAGAAGTAAGCCGCTTTCAACAGGAGCTGGAGCGTCTTAGAACAGATCCCCAGGTAAGAGAGTCTGGTGAAATCATCACCGAACCAAGCAGCAATGACATCCGCTCGGTGTTTCGTGTGCATGAAAATAGTCCTCTGTTTAAATCACTGTCAGCGGATAGACGTTTGGCTGATCTTGCGCGATATCTACTGAACGACGACGTTTATATCCACCAGTCTCGCCTAAACTACAAACCAGGTTTTCGGGGTAAGGAGTTTTATTGGCATTCAGATTTTGAGACCTGGCATGTCGAAGACGGCATGCCGCGCATGCGGGCTCTTAGCATGTCGATAACGCTGACGGAAAATTATGAACACAACGGCCCTTTAATGCTTATTCCAGGCTCACATAAGCAGTATGCCGTGTGTGAAGGGCATACACCTGACAACCACTACCTCGAATCACTCAAAAAGCAAGAGTACGGCGTACCTTCGGACAATTGTCTGGAAGCGTTAGCAGCACAGGGCGGCATTGTGTCAGCTACGAGTAAGCCAGGCAGTGTTATCGTCTTCGATTGTAATGTCATGCACGGCTCTAATGGCAATATCACCCCATTTCCGCGATCAAATGTATTTTTCGTTTACAACGCGATAGGTAACAAAGTAATCCCCCCATTTTGCAATCAAGCACCTCGACCGGAACATATCTGCTCCAGAGACAATATTCATCTGATACCGAGAACAAATGAGCGTGACCGGCATGCATGAAAAAGACAGACTCCAATTGATAGCACTGGTAGAACAGCGAATCAGTGAATTGCAAAAAATCTTGTCTGACAGCCATCCAATCGCGGAAAAAAAGCAGAGCCAGGCAGGTGATGCGGCAGCTAATCTCGATTTGACGATTAATGCACCTGTGGGTGAGAAAATTCTTTCAGAACACAAGATAGAACTTTCACAGCTCACCAAAAATATTGCATGGCTCAAAACTGATGAAGCAGGCGTATGTATTCGATGTGGGTGCGATATCCCAACCGGTCGTTTAAAAGCAGTTTTAACGACTCGCCAGTGTGTGGCCTGTGCCAGTAGTAATGATTAGCCTCAAGGTTTAGAAAAGATTCATGCATACGATTGAAAAGATTGGCGGGACATCGATGAGCGATTATTTGTCGGTGCGAGACAACATCATTAAAAGCAAAAAAAAACAACCTTTATCAACGTGTATTTGTAGTCTCTGCCTACGGAGGTGTCACTGACAAATTATTAGAACACAAAAAAAGTGGTCAACCTGGCGTCTATGGTTTATTCGCCAGCAGCATGGAAGATGAAAGCTGGTCAGAAAAACTTGACGAACTGAGTACAGAACTACACCGGATCAACCAAAACCTGTTTGACCAAGGCGAGCTACTTCAGCGAGCCAATCAATTTTTGGATGAAAGATTGGCAAATGCGAGGCAATGCCTGCTGGATTTACAGAGCCTTTGTCAGCATGGTCACTTTGCACTTAAATCTCATCTCGGGACAGTCCGGGAAATGTTGGCCAGTATTGGTGAAGCTCATAGTGCCTGGAATACTGCACAACTTCTACAGCGAGATGGTATCAATGCTTGCTTTGTTGATCTGACAGGGTGGCGGACCGACAAACACCTCCCTCTTGATGAGCGTATTCAAACCGCATTTGCGCATATTGATCTTGATAAGCAGCTACCTATTGTTACCGGATACGCTCATAGTGATACAGGCTTGATGACCTCATTTGACCGTGGCTACAGCGAAATGACTTTCAGCCGATTAGCCGTTCTCACCAAAGCCAAAGAAGCCATTATCCATAAAGAGTTTCACCTGAGTAGCGCAGATCCTAGACTGGTTGGTGAAAACAATGCCGTCCCCATCGGCAGAACCAACTACGATGTAGCCGACCAACTGGCCAATCTTGGCATGGAAGCAATTCATCCCAAAGCAGCCAAAGGATTAAGGCAAAATAATATCCCTCTTCGGGTCAAAAATACTTTTGAGCCAGAGCATGCAGGCACGTTGATTACTGGTGATTACGTCAGCAGCGCACCCTGTGTGGAGATTATTGCTGGTTGCAAGGGCATCTATGCCTTAGAACTGTTTGACCAGGATATGGCAGGGAGCATTCACGACTATGACCAAGAGGTACTGGCAATCATCAAGCGCTTCAAGGCCCATATTATTTCCAAGGATATTAACGCCAACACCTTAACGCATTTTCTGTCGACAAACTTAAAGACGGTGAAACGCATACAATCGGCCGTTGAGAAATGCTTCCCTGACGCTGAACTTAATCAGCAAAAAATTGCAATTGTTTCTGCCGTTGGCAGCGATATGCAAATTCCCGGAATTTTGGCGAAAGCAGTCAAGGCAGTTGCAGATAGCAACATTAGCGTACTGGCCGTACACCAATCAATGCGCCAAGTAGATATGCAGTTTGTGGTGAGAGAAAGTGATTATGATGCAACAGTTAAAAGCTTGCACTCAGTGTTAGTTGAGGTGCATGATCATGGGTGCGCAATATGCCCCGCATAGTTTTCAAACTTGCTTTAGTTCTGCTGTTTTTGCCAGCAGGTTTATGGGCTCAAGATGCTGATCAACGACTGATCAAGGAAAGAATAGAGGATTTAGATAAACCTCTCTACTCGCCCTTTGTAGAGCGATATGTGTTGGATGAGCTTAAGCAGCTCCGCAAAGAACAGGCTAACACCCGGCAAGAGCTCACCCAGCAAATTGTTGACCGAGAGCACAAGTCGGTTGATAGGGCTGTTTCCTATGCAACTGATACGGTGACCTATTTTTTCTATTTGATTGCGGCAGCAAGTTCCGTTTTAGTTTTGCTTGGGTGGAGTTCGATACGGGATATAAAGGAAAGAGTTCATTCATTGGCAGATGAAGAAATTACAAAATTAGTAAGAGAATATGAACAACGGCTTGCAGCCATTGAAGAACAATTATATCAAAAAACGCAACACATTGAGGCGAACAGGGAGGAAATTGAATTAACTCAAGAAATACAATCCCTTTGGCTTAGACTCCAACAGGAGTCGTTGCTGAACAATAAAATTAGCGTGTTGGACGAAATCCTGAAACTTCGCCCTCAAGATTCTGAAGCATTAACGTACAAGGCGGATGTTGTTCTTGAGTTGAAGGAGCCTCAGTGGGCTGTTAATCTGTGCAAACAAGCTTTGGCTGTTGATCCTGATTATTGCTTTGCCCTTTACCAAATGGCATGTGCTCAAGCTTTATTGGGCGTCGAAGATAAAGCTATTTCTTTTTTGAAAAAAGCCATTGACCTGCAGGCGTCTTACGCTATTGAAGCGGAATCAGATATTGCGTTTGAAAATATTAAAGATCATTCAGAATTTTTAGCACTTATTAGCGGATCATCATCTTAAGGAAACAAAATCTCAATGGTGACTAATGGAGCGTATTGATGCTTAAAGATACCAGGCTATATCAGCTAGTTGAACCCATAACAAAAGCCCTCGAAGATAATCGTCAAGCGGATATTCGTCCATTTTTAGATGGGTTGAGTTCGGCAGAAATAGCTCGGTTAATCGATGCTATGCCTAAAGAAACCAGGCAGTTGGTCTGGCCATACGTTTCAACCGAACAGGTGGGCGAGGTGCTGCTAAGCACACATAAAAAATTGCGCCATGAACTGGCAAGGTCTACGCAGGAAAGTATACTGGTCGAAAGCCTGGGGCATATTCAAGTAGATGAGCTGGCCGATCTAGACGACGATCTACCTGCTGAGGTCTTGAATGCCATGTCCATGGTTATGGGTGAACAACAGCGCCAACGCTATGAAACAGTTAAAGATTACCCTGATAATAGTGCTGGCGGACTGATGAATATTGATGCGGCTACTGTACGAGCTGATGTAACACTTAAATCAGTGCAGCGCTATTATCGCAGGCTTCGAGTGCGAGAAGAAGGTTTACCTGAACACCTAGACAGCCTAATGGTCGTCGATCGATGTCATCATTTAGTTGGCATTTTACCTCTTATTACTTTAGTTTCTGCTGACCAGAATGCTGTGGTTGATACAGTGATGCAAAAGGTGCCTTCATCTTTCACTCCATTACAATCAGACGCCGATGTCGCGCGTGTGTTTGCTGACCGGGATCTTTTATCTGCGCCGGTTGTTGACGAAGATAACCATCTGATTGGCAGAATTACCGTAGATGACATTATAGATGTTATGCGCAATCAAGCAGACAAGGAATTGTTGGGCCGAGCAGGGCTGGACAAAAGCGAGTTAATGTTCGGGCCTTTGTTACCCAGTTCTTTACGTCGAGCTTTATGGCTGGGCGTTAATCTGTTGACCGCTTTCATGGCCGCCTGGGTTATCGGATTGTTCGAAGCCTCTATTGAAAAGCTGGTTGCGCTCGCAATATTAATGCCTGTAGTCGCAAGCATGGCAGGAATAGCTGGGAGTCAAACACTTACTGTAGTGACTCGGGGCATTGCATTGGATCAGATTGGGCGAGGAAACTTTGTTAAGTTGTTATACCATGAAATCAGCATTGGACTGATCAATGGTGTTTTCTGGGCTTTGCTCGTTTCTCTGGTAGTTTACCTTTGGTTTGGCAGTTGGAAGCTTGGCATAGTGTTTGGTGCATCGCTATTAATTGGGATACTAACAGGGGCGATATCTGGGGCTATCTTCCCCATTGCTCTTAAGCGTATGAAAATCGACCCTGCATTGGCTGGCGGTGTTTTACTGACAACGGCCACAGATATGATTGGGCTATTCTGCTTTTTGGGGTCAGCCACTTTGATTTTACTTTGAATTCACTTAGCGAAGTATAGTTCTACTTAGGCTGGATTTCATGTCTGCAAGAGTAAAACCAAGCAAAAAGACTTTTTGCCATTTTATTTAGCTGTACTTGTTTGGTCTTTTGTAAATAAGACTTTCATAAGCCCATCAGATATTTTAATTATATCAATAAGTTAGGATGATTTTTCATTTTTAACCTGGATATTTAATTGTTATTTAAGTGAGATCTGTTCGCGTTTGAAAACTATAGATTGCTTTCAAACAAAAACTGAATTTTTTTCAATTCTTTATGAAAAAAGACAGGCTGTTTGATTTAAGGATGAGGATTACTTGTGATAAGGTGGATATTAATTTTATCTAATTGATGTGTATAATTTCTATGCTATAGTCTAGCTCTGGTTCTTGCTTTTCGTAGATTTTACTATATCAATTCTATTAGGTTTTTTCGATTTAAGATTGATCTTCCCCCAGAGTTTTTACCACGGGCTCGATGAGAAATTTCATATTATGCTGCCTACTTAGCAAAGGCACGGGTGATAGATAATTGAGTGAACAGTGAGGCCAGACATGGTTGTAATGATACCGCTTGAGACATTCATTGACTATCTGGCTTGGCATAGCGGGTTTCTCAGCTAACTCAGACAGGAATCGGGCAACCTGATGTCCAGATATAAATGTACTCGCCAGTTATCCGACCATTTCTCGTGAGTAATCATCAACGACATTCAAGTTGCGAAAGCGGCGACCGTTACTGAGTTGGTCTGAAACAAAGTCCATCGATCAACGTTGATTGACCTTACAGGGCAAACTCATCACAAATCTGGGCGTTGTAGTTTTTTCCGTTTCTTGGTACGTACTTGTAAGATTTCTTCGTTATATAAACACTCGGTACGTTTTTTATTGACGACCAAGCCTTCTGGTTTGAGTAAATCATGGAGTATTGGCAAACCATAACGAGGATACTGTATTGTCAGCACTTTAAGGCGTGCTCTTAATGCACCATTTTTATCTGGAATGGGCTTGCATCGATAAGCGGTGCGACTGACCCCTGCAAGACCACATGAGGTTCGTTCACTCAACTGAAAATGGACCTTCAAATGATGAAGGCTTATTTAAGTGCAGCAGGGCTTACCACTTTTTTGAAAGCACATCCTTTATGGCCTAGACTTCTAGTAACTTGTCCGCCAACAGCTTTTAAGCTTGTTGTTTTCTGCTTATAATTCTCGTAGCCGTTTAGCTTCATTAACTTCAAGTCCTGCATATTTGCTGCGCCAGTTGCAGAACGTATCGTTGGATATACCCATACGGCGACAGATGTCGTCGACTTCTACGCCTGCCTCATGTTCTTTGATGACCTTGATGATTTGTTCTTCTAAAGCGTAAATTAACTGGAAATCTCATCGTTGTCATGGTGTTAAATTTGGGAAGAAGGCCATCAGCTGTAGCAATTTCAAAGAAATATCCTAGGTTGGTTTGCATTTTTTGAGTAGAAAAAAGAGGGAAAAGCATCGATGAGCATCAAAACGTTTGGTATTTGGCTATAATGAAAAAAAGGGATGATAAACGATTGATAAAGGTATCGTTAACTAAAAGATAAGGGAATCGTAAGTAATGAACGTCACTGTATTTGGCATAGGCTATGTCGGCTTGGTACAAGCCGCCGTATTATCTGAAGTAGGTCACCATGTTTGTTGTGTTGATGTAGATGAAGGCAAAATAGAAAAACTCAAGCAAGGCATTATCCCCATTTACGAGCCGGGCTTAACGCCTTTAGTAAAATCAAACTTTGAAGCAGGGCGCATAAAATTTACCACCAGCGCGGAAGAAGGCGTTAACTTTGCCGATATTCAATTTATCGCCGTGGGGACACCACCCGATGAAGACGGATCAGCCGATTTAAAATATGTGCTTTCCGTAGCGAATACCATCGCAACACATATGCAAAACCCCAAGATCATTGTCGATAAATCCACCGTACCGGTTGGCACAGCCGATAAAGTAGCCGCCAGTATTCAACACACTTTAACTGCTAAAAATTCAGAACTCAGCTTTTCAGTGGTATCAAACCCAGAATTTTTAAAAGAAGGCTCAGCCGTAGCCGATTGCATGCGCCCGGATCGCATTGTTGTCGGCATACGCCCAGATGATGCCAAACCAGCGATAAAAGAAACCTTCAAAGACTTATACGCACCGTTTAACCGCAACCACGATCGCATTATTTTTATGGATGCACGCAGTGCCGAGTTAACCAAATATGCCGCCAACTGCATGTTAGCTACCAAAGTGAGCTTTATGAACGAAATGGCGAATATTGCCGAAAAAGTAGGGGCAGATATTGAACACGTACGCCAAGGCATTGGCTCCGACTCACGCATTGGCTTTCAGTTTATTTACCCCGGGTGTGGCTATGGCGGCTCATGCTTCCCCAAAGATGTACAAGCACTCAGCAAAACATCCGAAGTTATTGGCTATCAACCGGAATTATTGCACGCAGTAGAAGCCATTAACCAACGCCAAAAAAACAAATTGTTTGACTACATTAATAAACACTTTAAAGGCGAGTTACAAGGCAAAACCATTGCGCTATGGGGGCTATCCTTCAAGCCTAAAACAGACGACATGCGCGAAGCACCCAGCAGAGTGCTTATGGAATCCCTTTGGACAGCCGGAGCAAACGTACAAGCCTTTGACCCAGAAGCCATGGAAGAAACCCAACGGTTATATGGCAGCCGAAATGACTTAGTCTTAATGGGCACAAAAGAGGCCGCCTTAAAAGGGGCCGATGCGTTAGTTATTTGTACCGAATGGCAAAGTTTTAAAGCCCCAGATTTTGACTTAATAAAAATGGAGCTGAACCAACCAGTCATTGTTGATGGTAGGAATTTATTTGATCCTGAGCGGGTGAAAGCAAAGGGGATTGAGTATTATGCGATTGGGCGTGGGTTGTCAGTCGGAGCTTTAAAGTGTTGAACTTATAATTGGTGGTTTACTGGTTTTTTGGTTGAGATTTAGTCAATATGTTTGACGAAATCAGGTGTTTTTTTACTGGAAGGGTAAAAATTATATAGTAATTATTTTGTTGAATCTGACGATCCCCAACCTTCTTGTTGTTCGGTTTCTTGATGTTTATAACGTGGGAGTTTTCTCTAATGAACAGAGAGTTTTTGATCTTATACCACTACTACTTCCTTATGTATGAGAAGGTGCTCTCTGCTTAAATCGGTTTTGTTTTCAGAGATAGCAATTCTGTTTTTTCAGTTTAGTCTATACTTGTTACTACTAATTTTGCAGCGTGTGCAGGCTTAATTTTTTATGACAAATATGAGATTTTTTAGTTAAGTAAAAGGAACTAAATATATGACTTTTCCTAGCAAAGGACGCATTAAGGATCTGCTCTTTCTACCCTTATTGCTGAAGGCGCTGGATATGGTGCTGATATATGCTTCTTTATTTATGCTTACCCTGTTTTTTCCGTATATCGAGTGGGTTTCAGGCTATAAACTTTTAGCATTGTTGTCAATTTTAATTTATTTATTTGCTGCTGAGTCTGTACACCTATACCAATCGTGGAGAGGTGTTGATTTTACATTGCTGGTTAAGCGTGTTCTTATTATATGGTTTGTGACGGTGACTTGCTTGATGATACTGGGATATATAAGTAAGGTTACCGCCGAATATTCTCGAATACTTGTTAGTATTT
This sequence comes from Cycloclasticus sp., assembly GCA_002700385.1. Lineage (GTDB taxonomy): Bacteria > Pseudomonadota > Gammaproteobacteria > Methylococcales > Cycloclasticaceae > Cycloclasticus. Next base: position 221,681 of record PADC01000006.1, on the reverse strand, counting down.
GGTTTATTTTAGTACCCATTTTATTATTGCTTTGGCGTGCTGTTTTTAAAGGTATACTTAATTATTTTAGAAGTAAAGGGTACAACACTCGACAGGTTGCTGTTCTGGGTGTGAATGGTTTGGCGAACCAACTAATAGGCCATATTGAGAAAACCCAGTCTTTAGGCATGATACTCCAAGGACTTTATGATGATCGTGGTGAAGAGCGTCATGCTCAGTTGGTTTATCCTATCTTAGGTAATACAGATGCACTGGTCAAGAATGCTCAAAGCGGCAAGATTGATCTGATTTATATTACGTTACCCATGAAAGCAGAGGAGCGTATCAAAGAAGTTGTTAATAAGCTAGCGGATACGACAGTAACGGTATATTTAGTGCCTGATCTTTACACATATCAGTTATTTAATGGTTCGTGGACAAACATGGCAGGACACCCTATTATTAGCGTATTTGAATCTCCCTTTTTAGGTCTTAATTCTTATGCTAAGCGAGCACAAGATATTGTTTTATCAATCATTATTTTGACGATAGTTTCTCCTGTAATGCTGGTTATTTCTGCAGGTATAAAATTAACATCGAAAGGCCCTGTATTATTTAAACAACGTCGTTATGGCATCTCAGGCGAAGAAATTACTGTGTGGAAATTTAGGTCAATGACGACACAGGATAACGGTAATAACATTAAACAAGCCACTAAAGATGATGCACGTATTACACCTTTAGGGAGCTTTTTAAGGCGTACCTCTTTAGATGAATTACCGCAGTTTTTTAATGTTTTAATGGGGGATATGTCTATTGTTGGACCGAGGCCTCATGCCGTTGCGCATAACGAATTATATAGGAACCAGATTCGAGGTTATATGCTAAGGCATGCGGTTAAACCTGGGATCACTGGTTGGGCTCAGGTTAATGGGTGGCGAGGAGAAACTGAGAAGTTGGAGGAGATGGAAGGGCGTATTGAACATGACCTTTGGTATATAGGTAACTGGTCGAATTGGTTGGATATTAAAATCATTTGTATGACAATGTTTAAGGTAATTAAGGATCGAAAAGCCTATTAATTCCATAATAATGATATTGGCTACATCTGCTAATAACATAGAGAAGTTTTTTATCGACATGCTGTGGTAGAGAAATCTCAAGTTCAAGCACTGTGACAGATACAGAAAAGTTTTCATGTGAGTGTGTTTAATTTGGTACCTCGGCATCATGATATGAAGAATCTGATAATGGTTGGGTTGGCTTACAAGATGAGTTGTCAGTATTTGATTTTGGTACACCTAACCAATATAAATTGTTAACAGCGTTAATAGATTTTATGTGCGATACTCGTGCTGAGGGTGCTGAGGACCCTTGGTCTTGTGGTAGAACTAACTGCTAGTTTAGCTTTTATCTTAGCACCAGCAGATTCAATTTTGAGTGAGAGGGTTAGGTAGCTACAAAGTAATTTTACTTCAATTTCCTCGTAGACATATAAGACCTAACGGCAATCGCGGATTAACATCTGCAATGGATGTCCATAATTGCAAAAATAGACCGCCCGTATTATTGGCGGGACAGAAAGCTGCTGCTGATGTTATTGGTGATAAACTGGTTTTTGACCTTGTAGACACCAACCCGAGAGCGATTGTTGTTCATCAATCAGTCGCTTAATTTAGTTTTAGGCATGCACATACAATTTTGGGCGAAACAAGCTGATGAGCCAGCAGATAAAGACCTAGCTCAAATGGATCGTTTATATCAAACCGCTATTGAATATTTGGAACAATATCCTGGTTTATTGCAAGTGGGTGGGCATTTGTCAGAATGGCAGGCCTACAGTGCTGATGCTTGAACGGAAGAGAGGCAAAAGCACTTCGCAGGAGCCTTGACGCGTTATAGAGCATCGTTAAAAGAAAGACCTACGTGGCCATATACCTGGTTTGAGCTATCAAGAGCAAAAGTGAGAGCATCTGAGCTAGATAGCGAGTTTCAGAGAGCTCTTACGAATACGATACGTTACGAACCGAATGAAAGGACGTTGCAGATAGAAGTGGTGAAACTTGGCTTGCTGACGTGGGAATGGCTTGATGAGCGAATACAAGATAAAGTGTGGGAGGTAGCTGAAGTTGTCATCAAGCGTGACCCTAAAACGCTATATAAAGCCGTTGACAGTTATGGCCGCTTGGACCTGTTATGCTCAGTTGAAACCGGCGATGAATGGTTGGATGCTGAATGTGCTAAATTTCAAGGTAAAATAAATAATTAATCAATAGCCGTAATATAAGGGTTGATTTTTCAATCAGACAAACACTTGGGTATTGGGTTGAAATGCTGGGATAATTTTTTAATGACCGTAGAAGTCTTAGGCCATTAAGTGGAAAATGCGACATTCTCTGTAAGAAAACATAATATCGTGAATTGCTAATGAGTCAGCGAACTATCGCTTAGATTCATTGGTCTCTGCAAGGGCGAGTTTTTTGCCATCAAATCGAGCAATGAGACTGGTATAAGCCCATAAAATCAACACCATTGTGATGCCATAGATTGATGGTATTAAAGCGACTTGCGCATTGTTAAGCAGGAAGGGGCTAATGGCAATCGTTACGCCTAGCATGGCATTTTGTGCGCCCACTTCTATTGATAAAGTACGAACTTTTTTGGTTTCTAAGCGTGCTAATTTGGCTAGGCTGTACCCTAACAAAATAGTCAGAAGGTTCAGGGTGACGGTTAAGGCGCCCAGTGTCAAAAAGTCTTGGAACCAGGCGCCATCATTTTGTAGAAGAATACCCAAAATAACGACAGGCAAAAATAAATTACACCCTAAACGGACCCACTTTCTAGAATGTTCAGCAAAAGACGGCGCTTTTTTAAAAACGATCATGCCGAGACTGACGGGAATAACGGTAATGAGCATAATTTGAAAAGCCGTTTTAAGAAAAGGTAAGGACAGTTGGACGCTGCTATTATCAAAAAATATTAAGCTCAAGTTTAAAACAAAGGGGAGTGTAAAGACCGTGATTAAACTGGAAATGCTCGTCATAGTGACCGATAAAGCTAAATCACCGCGAGCGATAAGGGTAAACAAGTTAGATAAAACACCGCCTGGGCAAAGCGTTAACAACATGATCCCTACGGCGACAACACCTTTTAGATTTAGGGCTAGACAAAGGGCAAAACCCAGTAGGGGTAATAGGATGAGTTGACCTATTAGACCGATACATGCGGCTTTGGGGAGTTTAAAAACACGCGTGAAATCGGTTAGTTTAAGGCTCAAACCCATTCCAAACATTAAGCAAGTTAATACAATAGAGGCAGCGTAGTTCATTATTATAGTTTTATAGTGGTGAATAAAATGCTAAATCTGGCCTACACGATCTCACAGTTAGAAGCTTGGAGGCAAGAAAGATTTAAAAATCACGGGTGAAGTTTTTAAAGAGTTTTTATTGTATTTCGTTTGAGAATTAGAACATGTCTTAGATCAAAAAATGTTAAAAACCGGAGAGCTTTGGCTTTAAAGCCTGATATGTTTTATGTAAAAGCGTTTACACTTAACTGTGAATCCAAGCTAAGGTAGCTCCTCAGGAATGATGAACAGGCTTCAATGGTTTTTTGATCTTTCGGCTGCAGAGTGGTCTATTATTTTAGCCGTTTTCATCGTGTTGATGATTTTGGCGTTTATGTTAATTCGTCGGTCAACTATTGCCTTATATAAACATTCAAAAACCGCGGGTAAACCAACAAACTGGCATCAGAAGAGCCTTGATGAGTTGTTTAACACGCTTGATACGTCTGAAGGTGGGTTGTCGACACAAAGTGTGGTAGATCGCCTGACCAAGTACGGTCCAAACCGTTTGCCAGAAACAAAAAGCCGTGGAGCACTCCTAAGGTTTCTTTTTCAATTTCATAACGTATTAATCTATGTATTGTTAGTAGCCTGTCTTGTAACAGCCCTGTTGGAACATTGGGTCGATTCCGGTGTTATTTTAGCGGTGGTTTTTCTTAATGCGCTCATTGGTTTTGTACAGGAGGGGAAGGCAGAAAATGCCTTGAGAGCGATCAAATTGATGCTTTCACCCAGTGCCATGTTGTTACGCGATGGTCGGCAAACAACGATGAGCGCTGATGAACTGGTGCCGGGGGATGTTGTTTTGCTTCAATCGGGTGACAAGGTTCCAGCAGATCTTCGTTTGTTCCGTGCTAAAGGGTTACAAATTCAAGAGTCGGTATTAACTGGCGAATCGATGGCTGTAGAAAAGTCGATAGAATCGGTTGCCGAGGGTGCTGTGATCGGTGATCAGCGTTGTATGGCTTTTTCAGGCACGCTGGTGACACATGGGCAGGGAAGAGGGGTTGTCGTTGAAACAGGAGCAAAAACACAAATTGGCTTAATTAGTACCTTGGTGTCTGAGGTGGAATCAGTGACGACGCCGTTGTTCCGTCAAATGGCAAAATTTAGTCAATGGCTGACGTTAGCTATTATTGCTGTTGCCGCGTTTACATTTATGTTTGCGACGCTTATTCGTGATTATGCATTGGCCGATATGTTTCTTGCTGCCGTTAGTTTGGCCGTAGCAGCCATTCCTGAGGGCTTGCCCGCTATTATGACGATTACACTGGCCATTGGCGTACAACGAATGGCGCAACGCCATGCGATTATTCGAAAATTGCCGGCAGTTGAAACACTGGGGGCCGTAACGGTAATCTGTTCTGATAAAACCGGCACGTTGACCAAGAATGAAATGACGGTTCGAGTTGTCGTCACCAGTGAGCATCTTTTCGAGCTCACAGGCACAGGGTATGATCCTCATGGGGAAATACTGTTGTCAACTAAAAGTGTGCCCGACAATGAAGCTCCGCTGTTATTAGATACGCTCAGGGCTGGTGTGCTCTGTAACGAAGCCACGTTAGATAAAAGGGAAGGTGATTGGCGCGTTCATGGTGATCCAATGGAGGGCGCGTTATTAGTCGCTGGTTTGAAAGCCGGAATCGATATTGACATTGAAACCAAACAATACCCTCTGACAGACCTGATACCTTTTGAATCAGAACATCGTTTTATGGCTACCCTTAATCATAGCCATACCGGTGAAGGTTTTATTTTTTTGAAAGGAGCGCCCGAACGTGTTCTCGAGATGTGTTTACAACAAAAAAGTGTGTCAGGCGCTGAGCCAATAGATAGATCGTATTGGTTGAATCACATTGAAAAGATGGCCCAACATGGTCAGCGTATATTAGCAATAGCATTTAGACCTGTGAGTAATGAACAAACGACATTAGCGTTTAAGGATGTTGATGAAGGCTTGATCATGTTGGGGCTGTTTGGGCTGATCGACCCGCCCAGAGATGGGGTGGTAGATTCAGTAGATGCCTGTAAAAAAGCGGGCATTCGAGTGAAAATGATTACCGGTGATCATGCCTCGACGGCCCTTGCGATTGCGCGAAAATTGGGTCTTATTAACACCAAGGAGGTACTAACAGGTCAGGTGCTTGAATCAATGAGCGATCATCAGTTGAGGCAACAAGCGCATGATGTGGATGTGTATGCACGGGTGAACCCCGAACATAAGTTACGGTTAGTTAAGTTGATGCAAGACCAGGGGCTTATTGTCGCGATGACGGGGGACGGTGTTAACGATGCGCCGGCTTTGAAACGCGCAAATATTGGAACAGCGATGGGTCTTAATGGCACTGAAGCGGCTAAAGAAGCAGCTGAAATGGTGTTGGCTGATGATGATTTTAGGTCAATTGTCCACGCTGTAGAGGAAGGCCGTACGGTTTACGATAATCTTAAAAAAGCGATTTTATTTATTCTGCCAACGAATGGCGGTGAGGCGTTAATTATTCTCGCTGCAATTTTATTAGGTTTTCATCAGCTACCTTTAACGCCAGTACAAATCTTGTGGGTGAATATGGCCACGGCGGTGACCTTGGCCTTATCCCTGGCATTTGAGCCACCGGAATCAAAAGTGATGCAACGCCCACCTAGACGTGCAGATGAACCCATGTTGACCCCCTACCTGCTTTGGCGTGTTGTATTAGTTGCTATGATTTTAATGGTGGGGACATTTGGCCTTTTTACGTGGTATATAAAACAAGGTTTTCCTATTGAATATGCGCGCACAGTTGCGGTGAACACCTTGGTGATGTTTGAAATTTTTTATTTATTTAATTCGCGATATATCACAGCCTCTGTGTTTAATTGGAAAGGTTTCGTCGGGAATCGATATGTTTTGATAGCCATTGGAGCCCTTATTGTTTTTCAACTGGGGTTTACTTACCTTGAACCGATGCAATCTTTGTTCGGAACATCAGCGATTGGTTTTGTGACATGGCTTTGGATTATCTTAGTAGCTTCGTCGGTTTTATTTCTTGTTGAGCTTGAGAAGTTTTTTCTACGCTCAAAGTCCAGGTCGCCTGATGGGGGCGGTTAAACTGATGAGTAGGCTGGCTCAGCGGATCAAAGTTAGCCGATAAAAAGTGGTGTTAATGAATCCAATAGAAGAACTTATTATGGAGTTGGCGAAGCAAAAGAATACGTCAAAAATAGCTAACCCGTATTTAAACGATGATTTAGCTGATAATCTACGTGTTTACCTGACACACATGAATAAAACCCAAGGTAAACGGGTTCTTTTAGTTGGAGAAGCACCTGGATATAAAGGGTGTAAAATCACCGGTATTCCTTTTACCAGCGGGCGTGTTTTTGAAAAAATAGATCATCCCTTGTTAAAGCAAATCAGGCCAAAACTTAAAATCAGTCAACTAGAAGCAGAAAATACGGCGTCTATTGTTTGGTCTTATTTATCAACAAAGAAAAGTGTGCCGTTGTTTTGGAATTCATTTCCCTTTCATCCTCATCCTAAGGGCCATGTTAATAAAAACAGGGCCCCCAATGCGGAAGAAATCAAGCTGGGCCGTGACTATTTAAAAAAGCTTTATGCCCTATATCAACCTGATAGGGTTGCAGGAATAGGCCATAAGGGAGTTGAATGCGCTAAAAAATCATTCCCTGATGAAAAAATTGTTTACATCCGGCACCCATCGTATGGCGGTAAGTCGGACTTTATATGGGGCATGAATAACATTATTCAGTAATACAAAGGCAGGCCATACAAATTTTTATCTATAACGTGTAGGAGGTGTGATATGTCAGAGGTGTTTGGTTTTAATGCTTTTTCACCAAAAGAAATCGCTGAGCGGGTGGAAACGGTTGGGGTTGCAAAAGCGAAACTTCCCTTACTTTCGATGGCTATCCTCGGGCTGCTGGCCGGGGCCTTTATTGGGCTTGGTGCTCTTTATTTTGTGTTAATTAAATCTGATGCTACGCTGGGGTTTGCTACTTCACAAGTGTTGGGCGGCGTGGCTTTTTCTTTAGGGCTTATCCTTGTTGTTGTGGCGGGTGCCGAGTTATTTACTGGTAATAATCTGCTGGCCATGGCTTGGGCGGATCATAAAATTTCGACAAAAGATTTATTAAGAAATTGGCTGGTTGTCTGTTGTACTAATTTTGTCGGTGCAAGTGGCATGGCGTTGCTGGTTTTTTATTCGGGGCACCCTGAGATGAATAATGCAGCCATTGCTGAGCAATACCTTAAAATTGCTACGGCTAAATGTTCACTGCCGTTCTGGACGGCTTTTTTTCGGGGTATTTTGTGTAATATTTTGGTTTGTCTGGCTATCTGGATGGCTTTTGCCGGCCGCAGTGTTATGGATAAAGTGGTCGCGATTATTTTTCCAATATCGGCCTTTGTCGCTGCAGGGTTCGAACACAGTATTGCTAATATGTACTTTATCCCGATGGGTATGTTGTTAGAGGCGTCAGGTTATGGGGTTCCTAATGTTGAGACGGTTCATTGGACTGGTTTTTTTAACAACCTTATTCCTGTGATTTTAGGTAATCTAGTCGGTGGAAGCTTGTTTGTTGGCTTTGTTTATTACATTATTTACCTCCGAGATAAGTGAAAAAGCAACCATTAAATGGCCTAAAAAAATGAATAAGGAACCGCTCATGCACGAGCGCACTTTGCAGAAATTACGGCATAGCCATGATTTTTCGATTAAAAATAATCGAGGAGAGCGCCGCACACAATATGTTTTAGTATTGACTGCCGTTACGATGGTGGTAGAGATCATCGCCGGTACAGTTTTTGGCTCGATGGCATTACTGGCAGACGGCTGGCACATGGCAACCCATGTAGCCGCTTTTTTAATTACCCTGTATGCCTATCGTTATTCGCGTGAGCATGAAAAAGACAGAAACTATGCATTTGGCACCGGTAAGGTGGGTGTGTTGGGTGGTTTTGCCAGTGCCATGGCGTTGGCCGTAGTGGCGTTTTTTATGCTGATGGAATCGTTGCATCGACTGGTTGATCCTCAAGTTATTCAATTTAATGCGGCGATTGGAGTCGCTGTTATTGGATTGGTTGTTAACATCGTGAGCGCTGTTTTATTAAAAGATAATCATCAACACGACCATGATCATAATTTGAAAGCCGCATACATGCATGTGCTGGCCGATGCACTCACGTCTTTATTGGCTATAGTGGCTCTTCTTTTAGGTCAATACGCTGGCTTAAATTGGCTCGATCCAGTCATGGGTATAGTAGGGGCATTGATTATTGGGCGTTGGGCATATGGCTTGGTAAAACAAACAAGCCCTATCTTGTTGGACGGTAGTATTGATGAGCAATATCAATCAGCGATTAAGGATATTCTTGAACAAGATTCCGATAATCGCATCTCAGATATTCATATATGGAAAATCAGCACGATTCATTATGCGGCCATTATCTCATTAGTGACGCACGATCCTAAACCGACAGAATATTACAAAAAATTATTGACTGACTTCCATCGTCTATCGCATATCACTATTGAAGTGTATCGGTGTGAAGATCATCGCTGTAAGGGTTGATAAACGCTTTTTTGTGGCCGGTCCTCAGCGCGTTGATAACCGAATGGGCTCAGTCATTTCATTTAAGCGGACAATGAAGATCCACAAAAAGTTTGCACTAAACACGGTAGAATAAGGCCCTTATTCTTGCCGCCTCTTATCCGTGGAGATTTTTTTATAAACGCTTTCTATTTAATTCCCTTGGGTGTTCGCTATATGATTCTGAGCGCTTTCGCTTTCAGTGTTATGGCGTTGTTTGTCAAATTAGTGGGTGATCACGGAATTCCTGTTTTAGAAACCGTCGCTGCACGCTCAGTCGTTTCGTTAGTTATCAGTTATATTGGTATTAGACGCGCGGGTGTGCCGCTATTGGGTGAGCGCAAACTTCTGCTAGCGGCAAGAGGTTTAACGGGGTTTGCGGCACTGATTTGCGTATTTTATGCAATTACCCATCTGCCCTTAGCAGAAGCCATGGTTTTACAATATTTACACCCAATGTTTACGGCTGTATTGGCCTTATTCTTTTTAAAGGAGCATCTAACAAAGGGGACATTAATTTGTATTTTTCTAAGCTTTATCGGTGTGCTTATTATTGTACAACCCCGTTTTCTATTTGCTTCATCAAGTATTCATTACGATGCCTTTACCGTCATGATAGCCATTCTTGGTGCATTGGGTAGCGCAGTGGCCTACACAATCGTGCGAGCACTTGGTAAAACAGAACATCCCTTAGTGATCATTTTGTATTTTCCATTGATTTCTTTACCGGCGAGTATTTTATTATTATGGGATGAGTTTGTGATGCCAGAAGGGATTGTTTGGTTTTATTTATTAGCTATTGGGGTGGCAACACAAATAGGTCAAATTGGTTTGACAAAAAGCATGCGAACAGAATCGGCGGGTCGTGCGACAAGCTTTGGCTATTTGCAGGTCGTTTTTGCCATGTTATTAGGAATGATTTTCTATCAGGAATACCCAGGGTTAGAGACGTTAATGGGGGCCGGTTTGATTATTGCGGGTGTTTACATTAATGTCTGTTGGAAAAATAAAATAGAGGCGTGAGAAATGGCAAAGGCATGTGCGAGACACATTTTAGTTAAAAGTAAAGAAGAAGCTGATCGGCTTAAAAAACAATTGGCGGAAGGAGCCGATTTCGCCAGTTTAGCTAAAAAATATTCTCGCTGTCATTCCGCAAAAAAAGGGGGCGACCTGGGTGAGTTTGGCCCAGGCAAGATGTTAAAAGCGTTCGATCAAGTTGTGTTTAAAAAGGCCTTATTAACAGTGCACGGTCCTCTTAAAACAAAATTTGGTTATCACCTCATAGAAACGATATATCGCACATAGAAATCAACAATACATCTTATGAAAATACTCTTTAGTAAACCATCCCAGCTAAGTCAGGAAAAAAATGCACAATTGTTGAGCCAGTTGAGTGACATTCTGGCGCACAAAAATACCGACGACATGGCAACGCACCTGATGTTGGAGCTTGATAATGAACGAATTGAGGTTGAATCGATTCAGCAATTGTTTGCCCTCTGTCAGGAGTGGGGTATTGACCAGAGTCCCTTGGAATCGTTATTACAAATGGTAGATATGCATGCAAATTAACTGATTTTTATTCAGCGGGCCTTTCATTTAAAGCGATTTCTTTCCAAGAAATTCCAGGTCATTTTGTGTCATTCTTAGCATTAACACGGACTAAAATTACCCAAACAATTAAATGATCAGTGAGGTCAGAGCCGCTACGTGGCTCAGACCTCACGGCAATCGCGGATTAACATCCGCCAAGTTAAGCTGCGCTACCGCGTAGCCTAACAAGGCGCATGAAGCGGAAGAACCTTGAAGGAACACCCCAGCCCTGCTACAGTCATTCCTTCAAGAACCTACCGCCTATCCGCGATTGCCGTTATATGGACACCTCTCGACAGTCAATTATTCAACATTGCTTAAATAAAATTGAAGCGTGGGGCAATGCTTTACCCCACCCGACGATGCTGTTTGTTTACTTATGCTTCATAGTCATCGGGGTTTCATGGCTAGGTGAGTTTTTGGCGTTATCCGCTATACACCCTGTCAATGCCGAAGCAGTTCAGGCGGTGAGCCTTCTAAATAGTGCTGGTATACATCAAATAGTTGGGAAAATGGTGTCAAACTTCATGGAGTTTGCGCCGGTAGGCCCTGTATTAGTTGCTATGCTTGGATTGGGAATTGCTGAGCACTCGGGGTTGATTCAAACGGCCTTGCGCTTGCTGGTGATAAAGGCACCCTCTAAATTTTTAACCTTTATCGTTGTCTTGTCTGGGGTGTTGTCGAGTATTGCGGTGGATTCAGGTTATGTTGTGATGATACCGATGGCCGGCCTGATTTTTCTTGCGGCGGGCAAGCATCCGTTAGCTGGTATAGCAGCCTGTTTTGCAGGCGTTTCTGGCGGTTTTAGTGCAAACTTAATGGTGGGCCCATTTGATGCCATTCTTGGCGGTATCAGTACAGAGGCAGCTCATTTAGTTGATCAAAGTTACGAGGTGACGGCGACAGCGAATTATTACTTTATTGCTGTTTCTACCTTGCTTATCTCAGGTGTGGCAACTTGGGTAACGGAACGCTATATTGGCCCTAGATTGGGCGAATATCAGGGTACATACAGCAATGAAATGAGTGAACGCTTGTCGGATGAAGAACGCAAAGGCTTGAAAGCCGCTTTGCTGGCAGGGTTGTTTATTTTCGTCTGTGTCTTATGGGGGTTAATTCCGCAGGATGGCTTTTTAAGAAATACTGAAACTGGTGGCATTATTAAGTCACCCTTTATGTCGGGGTTAATAGCAATAATTGCGTTGAGTGCAGCCATGATGGGGTATATTTATGGGAAAGTATCTGGCCGATTCAAAAGCCCTGCTGATGTCATCCATAGCATGGAAAAGTCCATGGCAATAATGGCGCCGTATATTGTGCTGATGTTTTTTGCTGCTCAATTTGTTAACTATTTCAACTGGACTAACTTGGGGTTGATTCTTGCCATTAATGGTGCCGAGCTTCTCGAAAACAGCGGATTAGGGATTGTTCCATTAATGTTAGGCTTCATCTTTTTTTGTACATTGGCCAACTTATTTATCGGAAGCGCATCTGCTAAATGGGCCATTATGGCGCCTATTTTTATACCAATGTTTATGTTGCTGGGGATGTCTCCTGAAGTGGTGCAGGCGGCTTACCGGGTTGGAGACAGTTCAACGAATATCATTACGCCTTTAATGCCTTACTTTGCCTTGGTTTTTGCTTTTATGAAACGATATGATGAACACGTTGGTGTGGGGACGATGATGACCTTGATGTTGCCTTATTCATTCGCCTTTTTATTTGCTTGGGGCTTATTATTGAGTGCTTGGATAGCGTTAGGTGTTCCATTGGGGCCAGATGGTTTTTTGTATTACCAGCCAAGTCGTTAAAGAGGTAAAGTATGTGCTTAGTAAATAAAATTACATTGACCGAGGAAAAAGAATGAATGTACTAGGACAAAATTTTTTATTTGCCTCTGTTATGTTTATGGCGGGTGTAGGTATTCCGATTATGGGGGCGCTCAGTGGAGGTTTGGGTGCCAGGCTACAAAGCCCTGCCTTGGCGGCTGTTGTGCTTTTTGTTGTTGGCTTTATTATTGCTGCCTTGTACCTGTTTTTTGTTGAAGGCTTGCCAAACGCTTTACCAAGCGCAACGATTCCGGTTCAATATTACTTGGGTGGTGTGTTTATCATCTTTTATACGCTGAGCATTACGATTATTGGGCCTAAATTCGGTATTGGCAATGCGGTTTGTTTTGTCTTATTAGGCCAACTGGTTTCAATGACGGTCATTGATCATTTTGGTTTGTTAGGCTCTCTGCAATATTCACTGACGATGCAACGGTTTTTTGGGCTTTTGTTAATGGCGATCGGGGTTTTTTTAGTGGTCAAACGATTTTAAATTTGATAATCATGCTGGAGTCGACGCAATGAAAATAGGGTTGGCATTGGGTAGTGGAGCCTCCCGAGGCTGGTCTCATGTTGGTGTTATAAAAGCATTAAAATCGCATGGAATAGAACCGGACATTGTCTGTGGCACATCCATTGGTGCTTTAGTTGGCGCGTCATATGTGGCGGGCCATCTTCCTGATCTTGAAGATTGGGCCAGTGCATTATCGAAGCTAAAAATGGCCAGGTTTTTTGAGATCAACCGTTCATTAAATGGTTTTGTGAATACTGAACGGTTGCACCATTTTTTAAGTTCCTTTGTGGCCCCAGAAGAACAGTTAATTGAGCAGTTGGATAAAAAGTTTGCCAGTGTGGCGACGGATTTAGCAACGGGTCGAGAGGTTTGGTTGTCTAAAGGTTCAGTGCTTGAAGCAGTAGGGGCTTCAATTTCTGTACCGGGTTTATTTCCAGCGATAAAACAAGACAATAACTGGTTGGTTGATGGGGGGTTAGTAAACCCTGTACCCATTTCGGTTTGTAGAGCGTTGGGAGCAGAAGTGGTTATTGCCGTGAATTTAAATGGGGATATTGTTGGGAAACATTTGAATAAAAATGAAAAACCCGAAAAATCACCTGACAAGGTCGTAAATAAATTGGCGAGTTTCGTAACAGACTACACAGATTCATTATTTTCATTTGAGAAGGACGAGGAACCAATGCCCAGCATTTTTGAAGCTATCGCCGGCTCAGTGAATATCACACAAGACAGAATCACACGTAGTCGAATGGCCGGGGACCCACCCGATATTGTTTTGACCCCTAAACTGTCTCAAATGGGGTTGCTTGAATTTTATCGAGCCGAGGAGGCGATCAGTGAGGGCGTCGAGTGTGTCAATCGATTATTGCCAGAAATTAAGTACACGTTGAACCTACTGTAATTTAAGAATTTTTTATAGGGAGAAGGTAACCAATGTCTAGTGGCTTAGAATTTAACGACGAAGTAAATCATGCTTTAAAAATGGCCTATCAAACCCCTGACATTGTATCGGCAAGGGGGCATGTTGTTGAAGCACTTAATTTAATCGAAGGTCAACAGGTTCTAGATATTGGTTCTGGACCGGGTTTGTTGGTACGAGACATTGCGCAACAAGTTGGGCCTTCAGGGGCCGTTTTGGGTCTTGATATGGCGGATAATATGCTTGAGTCGGCCAAAGCGCTTTGCAGTGACTTCAAAACCGTGACCTTTAAGCACGGCGATGCAATGTCGTTACCATTTCCAGACAATAGCTTTGACGCAGTTGTATCGACACAAGTTTATGAATATGTACCTGACTTAAACACCGCATTGAGTGAATTTGCAAGGGTTCTTCGCCCAGGTGGTCGAGGTGTTATAGTCGACACGGATTGGGCTTTTCCCTACTGGCATTCTATGGATGTAACGATCCGTGACCGCATGATTGAGGCTTGGAAAGGTCACTGTGAACAGGAAAGTGTACCAATGCGACTTCCCGCCTCGATTAAATTATCAGGTCTACAATTGGAAAATGTTCAAGCGCTACCCATTATGAATCGCGCTTATGATGAAATGAACTTTAGTTATTGGTTATCTAAAATCATCGCTGCTTTTTCAATAGGACGACATGGCGTGATCCAAGATGAGGCCGAGCGTTGGCTTGCGGACTTTGAAAAGCTTGATACTAAGGGCGAATATTTCTTTTGTATCAATCGGTATTTATTTGAGCTAACAAAACCAGCTACTTTTTAAATCGACGCTTCTTTTTTTGTATAAAAGCACATAGCTCCACAATAATTAAGATGACCAACAGCAAGGCAAGGCTGATAATGATAGGGTAAAGACTTACTGCGAAACCGTTCGTCTGTGTTGATATTGGGACTGATACATCAGTGTCAAATAAACGGTTCACTAACTGATAGATTAAAATAAAGCCAAATATAATGGTACTGGCGATACCGAGCTGAGTCAGCACCAGACGATAACGAAAACGATGTTCCGTGTTGGTCAGGGTTAAATACAATTCTTTGAATGGTATAACCGCGGCGCAAATTAGGTAATAAAGGCCGCCGATTCCGGCACCCGGTAAGCCAACATTCATTTTAATGCCCTTTTTCGTAAGTTGTGAGTGGCGTTTTAAGGATAAGCTCCTTGACAAGCGCCTTTAAGAAGATAACTGAATTGACAACGCGCAATACCATAAAAGCGGGGATGCTGGTGAGTGCTTTCCATGTTTCATCTCTGCTATATGCTTTGACAAGTGTTGGAACGGCAACCATCGGCAGGTCAATAAGGTATCCAAGCAGGAAGAGAGGGCTCATGGTGACCGCTAAGATGGGGATGACGAATAAATAAAAAATAGAGGCGACGGAAGCGTCCCAGCACATGACACTGACAATTGAACGAAGAAAAGGCACGTGTAGAATACCTTGCCGGTGTAACCTGACATTTTGTATGAAGCCATGGGCCCAGCGTTTTAATTGTTTATGCATAAAATGGAAATTATGCGGTTCAATAGGGTAACAAATTGCGTCCGCAACAAAACGGACTTTCTTACCCAGCTGATAAGCTGTCCAAGTTAAGTCCATATCCTCGGCCATCGTGCGCAAAGACCAGCCGCCGATTTGTTTTAAATAGTCTGTGCGAAATAAGGAAAAGCAACCAGAAGAGATTAAGGGTTTTTCATAATATGACTGAATTTCTTTATAAAACGTAAAAGCCATCAGGTATTCAACATACCGACCCCTTTCCCAGAGGGTATTAACATATTGAGGAATAACAAAACCACAAACAGCAACAACGTCATCCTCAGTCATCGCGGTGTACAGCTTTTCTATAGCATCATTTTTCAGTGTTGTATCGGCATCTATAGCCAGCGTGAAGGGTGTTTGTATCTGATCAAGGGCATAGTTTTGAGCGCCAGCTTTAGACCCGGTGTTTTTAGCGGGTGAAATAACAGTGACGCCTAATGAACGGCAAATCTCAGCGGTCTGATCTGTGGATCCGTCATCAATCACGATGATTTCTTGAGCCATTAACGTTTGTGCCAACAAGCTATTAATTGTGTCGGCGATACAACTTGCTTCATTATAGGCTGGAACAATAACAGTAACAGGGCAGAGAGGCCGACTATCGCTCTTTACTGTGTTTTGCGACAAAGAAAGGTCGCCCTGATCGCTTGAGTTCAGGGTGGATTGATGAGAAGAACGTTTGATCATATATTAATAAAAAATAGTTATTTTAACGGAAATGGATCCGTAGCAGTAGTCTTAACAGCTTTCTCGCTAAATTTATATTGCCAGCTTAAAAGCGTTAGAGGGTGTATGAACAGTGAAATAGAAGCGTTGGTGCTTGTGAGAAAGTTTTTCTAAACAGAGGGTGTAGAGGGTTGAACCGGTCCAAAGAGACTAAAACGCTCACTTAAAGTGAGCGTTTTATTAAGGCCTTAATGTAACGTATTTGAGTTATTTATATGTCAATGTCCATGCCATAGCCAGACGCTTCGACACCATGCCCAAAGATATCACCCGAATAATGTTCTTGAGTTTCAGGCTTAATGTAATCTCCCCAGCCAAGTTCCATTAACCAGCCCGATGGTGTGGCTGAATAGAAAGTGTATAGTTGGTCATTAGCATGTTTGCCTAACTGCATAGCCACATCAATACCTTTGTCTCGAATGATATCGTGTGATTGACCAAAATCATCCAAATTGCTGTATTGAATGTGCAGATGGTTAAGGCGTTCTACCATGCCGTGGAAACCAAAAGCTATTGAATGCTGACGATCATTACAATGCATAAAACAAGGTTCAGCAAAGTTGCCATCCGGCATTGGAATTCTATATTCAACCGAGCCGACTAACCCCAGAAGCTTATAAAAATTATAGGTTTCTTCGTCATTATCAGAGCGAACTAGAACATGGCCTAAGCCTTGGTTACCTGCAATAAAGTGGCCAAACATAGGGCGCCCTGGGTGAAAAGGTTTCATCACATCCACTTGGGGGCTGTAATAAATCTCGTTAGCCGTGCCTGATGGGTCTTCTAGTTTAATCAGTGCTAAGACATGGCGTTCGCGCGCTTCCTCTGTTGTTCCAACTCGATATGCAACACCGGCATCCGTTAATTGCTTTTGCATCGCTTTAAATTCTTCAAGGCCTGCAACTCGCCATCCCATGTAGGCCAGATCATCAGAGTCATCTGTTTGGTGAACGGTAATCCGGTGATGCTGTAGGTCCATTCTGAGATGAAAGCGATCATCATAACCGCTTTCAACAATTTCCAGTCCAATACATTCTGTTGCGTATTTTCTCCAGGCAGCTGAGTCGGTGACGTTTAACCCTAAATAGCCTAGCTCTATTACTTTTACCATGCTGGTTCTCCTTTTTCTTGTTCTTAATAAAACGCTTTACAAGAAGACGTTTAGACTCTTATTCATGAAAATATTCTGATCTAAAATAATTTTACGTTTGGCCAGTTTTAATTGGCCGTCGACCCGACGTAAAATATCGGTACGGTGCCCAACCATCAGATGCTCTTCGTCTTCATTCATATTGCGGTTAACCGTGATTAATGAATAAACTTTGTATTCATCAGGCTTATCTGTGTTTTCAACTTCAATGTTACTGACAACATGAGAAGAGCGTGTCGCGGGGTCTTCAGACCAGCAGGTACCGGTTTCATTTCGTAAAACCCTTCTTTTAAGATTGTGCATATCATCGTTGTAATAGGACTGATCATTGACTGTGGGTTCTACATGATTTTTACGGTAACGTTGATAGCGGTAAGGCATCCAGTAATGGATATCTTCCGTTAGCATATCAAGCCAGGCTTTAAATTCCTCGGTATCTAAAAGGCGCGCTTCTTTGTATAAAAATCGTTCAACTTCAAACGTTAATTCCATAGAGGCCGCTACGGCTGATTTTTCAGATAAATGTGTCATCGTTGGGCTCCTATTTAGTTGTTTTTGTATGACGAGGTGTATAACGCGTAGGGACATCACTCCATGATTCAGCGTTCATCAAGTCAGCCCAGCGCGTATAAAAATGGCGTTGGTTTGCATCATTAAATTGACCTTTATAAATAATACCGGGTAACTCTTCATGATCAATTTGTCGAGTAATACCACAGCCATAATGAAGCTTTTCTTGGCGGGTGATATAGCCTTTATTAACGGCAGTGTTTCCTTCCCAGTTTTCACCGTCATCCATTTCCAGAACACCAGCCGGGTTAAAGGTCATCATGCAGCCATTATTGATTTCTTGTTTAATATCTTCAGGCATGTTTTTGTTTACGATGGTGAAAATACGTAATTCCAGTTTTTTCGGACCTCTTGGTAACCAGACACGAAAAGTTTGAATGCCGGGTAGGAAAGAAATGTTGGGGAAAATTGAAACTGAAGCAAGAGAACCAAAAATATTAGACCTTAGCTCACCGTACTTGTCTTTGATTTTCGGTTTAATAATATCTCGAACATAATTTAGCCACTTTTCAGATCCATTGATGACAACATCAGCATAACCGTCAGTTCCGAATTCCCATCCATGTCCATTCACACTGGCATGGAAAGAGTTTTCAGTCACCGCCGGTCCAAACCCTTCGCCATTATTCATGGCTTTAAGGCCCGAATCATGGTTCCAAAGTGCGTGGTAGGCGTCCCCGATGAAGTTTTCAACACCAAATTTCCAGTTAGCGTTAACGTACGATTTAATGCCGCCATTGATGAATTCAGTTTCACCATCGTTGTCAAACATCATGTCTAAATACCAAGTGAAATCACCGAGCCATTCCTCAAGTGAGGGAGCTTGTTCATCGAAGGTCGCGAAAATCAGGCCTTTATAGGTTTCTACACGTGCTTGTTTTGGGCTCCACTTGTCTTTATCAATGTCGCCTTCATCATAGACATGCTCATTGGCTAAAGCGCCAAGCTTGCCATCAATACCGAAGCTCCACCCGTGGTAGTTACAGATGAAGGAGCGCGTATTGCCTTCATCGGCAAAACAAAATTTATTGCCGCGGTGGGGGCATGAGTTTAAAAAGACTTTGACACTTCCATCTTTCTGACGGGCACCAATGACACCGTCTTCACCCATGTAAGTTGTGTAAAAATCATTGGCATTAGGGATCATGGAATCGTGTGCAATAAATTGCCATGATTTGGCAAAAATCTGTTTCAATTCTCTTTCGTAAATTTCCTCTTCCCAAAAAATACGACGATCAACCCAACCTTCTTTATTATCAATAAATTGATGATAATCCGTGTTATTACTCATAATATAATGTGCTCCGTATGGTTTTATCGTTATCAACAAGAATTAACGATGTTGCTAACATTGATTAATCCTTGAATAGCGCGGAAGATTTTATAGATCGACTTCCAAATTCGCTTTGATGTAGATCAGGAAAAATTCACGGAGTCGGGTTTTATTTGATTTTTACTGGTGTATATTGATTTAAGTCATATCAGTTAATTAAAGTGTTGAGCTTAAGGGACTGAATGAGGGTTTTAGCAGTTGATGTATTCAAAGAATGTAAGGCAGGCTATATCCACCATGTGTACAAAAAGAAATGGATATCCATGATTAAATTATTTAAATAACGGATTTGTCCAAATGAAGATAAAAAAGTCCCTCTCTTTTTTCATAATTCCTACAGGGCTGCTGTGCTTACTTACTTTTAACAGCATTTGCTCAGCAGATATATACAAGTACAAAGATGAAGAAGGCCGCTGGCAATTTTCTGATAAACCAAAGAAAGGGGTGAATTCCAAGTTGATTCATGCCGATAACGGTGGTTTTGCAGGAAACGGCAAAATCAGTGATATTACCTCGTTACTGACTAAGAAGTATCAATTTACAGATCCGGTGCAAAAAGCCACCATGGCTGTGGTGACTGTTAAAAGTAAACTGGGCGCAGGCTCGGGGTTTTTTGTGACAAAAGATTGTTATCTTGTGACCAATAAACACGTTGTGCGCCCAGCAAAAGGTAAGCAGTGGGATATGACCCAGGCCAAAATTAAGCAGAACGCTTTAATGCTGAAACGAAGCAAGTTGCAGATGTCCCAACAAAAGGAGAGGTTGGCCATTAACAAACAAAAACTTGAAGACTTTTTGTTATATGCGGAAGGTCTTTCATCTGGCAGAGCGAAAGACTTGGCCTATCGTGAATATGCTTTATTCGAACAGCAGTATCAACAAGATTTACAGCAGTTTAATGAAGCTCAATTGCGCTTGAATCGGGATGAAAAAAAGTTTAATCAGCAACAATCGGATTTCAATTTTTCCAGTGTGATTTCAAATGTGGCCCAGTCATTTGAAGTTGTCTTAAAAGATAACACGACAATTCGCGCGAAGCTCATCAAAGTGGCTTCCACAGATGACCTGGCGCTGCTTAAAGTAGATCAATGTCAGGCACCCTATCTAAAAATGCACTCAAAAAGCGTGATGCAGGGAATGACAGTGCATGCCATTGGCAGTCCGTTAGGATTGAGAGATCAATTAACCAGCGGCACGGTGACGCAAGTATCACCGAGAGGTATAGCAACAGATGCACAGATTTTACCCGGAAATAGTGGGGGCCCTTTGGTGACCGATGAGGGTTATGTGGTGGCCGTTAATACGATTAAAGTCGCCAAGGAATCGGCGTTAAATACAGGGTTTGGTTTATCCATTCCCATCGCTAAGGTCCAGCAAAATTTTGGAAATTATTTAAAATAAAACAGGAACGACGTTGGCGCTTTAGTGACCTTTAGTCCATTCGTAGAGATCGATTGTATTTGGGTCGCAACTTCTACAGCCCCCTTGACAAAGAGAGCCAGAGGGAAGTTTTCTTGCATACCCTTTTTTAACCCAATGCTGAAGCATGGAGGCCGCCTCATGTTGCGATATGTTGAAGTGCAAGGACACATCACGAACAGCAAGGCTGCCAGCTGCTTTTAAATAATCACGAACGTCTAATAAAATCATGCGGTTTTAATTGAAGTGGACTCTATAGATAAGAGCTTTTTACCGGTCAGACGCAGTGTGAGCCAGATACAGAAAAAGCCAGCACTAAAGAAACTGAGCCAAATGACAGTTTGCCCGGGGTGATCAGCAAACGTTGCAATTTGGTAAAAGCCTGTAGCGATGCTATAAGCTAAATATAAACTCCAAAAAACACAAAATAGGGTCCAGCGTGTTCCCGTTTCACGTTGAACAGCCGCCAAGGCTGCGACACAAGGCACATATAGAAGAATAAACAGTAGATAACTAAAAGCCCCTGTTTGACCATCGAAATATTTCACCAGTGTCCCAAAAAGAGCATGGCTCACCTCTTGTTCTGCGGCCGCATTTTCAACATTGCTACTTGCATCTAAGGTGCGTAAGCCGAGTGGGTCACCCATATTCTGCATAGCATCAGCTAAATTATCGTTGGTGATGGCTACAGCTTCAGCAAAGGTTGCGTTAAGGTCAAAAGTTTCATCCTCTTCGCTGTTATTGCCTTCAAGGTTTGAATACACAGCATCAAGCGTGCCGACGACGACTTCTTTAGCTAGTAAGCCACTAAAAATTCCAACAATGGCGGGCCAGTTCTCTTGCTGGATACCCATCGGTTCAAAAGCAGGTGTAAATGTTTTGCTTATTTCACTCAGGACAGAAGTCGAGCTGTTTTCGTTACCAAAGCTTCCATCGGTTCCAATAGAATTAAGGATATTGATGACCATGACCATCATGACAATAAATTTTCCTGCTTCAAGAACAAACCCCTTAAGGCGTTCCCAAGTATGGATTAATAAGCTTTTAATGGCAGGGCGGTGATACGGGGGAAGTTCAATCAGGAAACTATCCGATTCGCCTTCCAGGACTGTATTTTTCAACAGTAAAGCTGTAAAAATGGCCGCAGCGATGCCAAGTAAATACAGCAAAAAAACGATATTTTGGCCAGATTGCGGAAAAAAAGCGGCGGCAAAAAGGGCATAAACAGAAAGCCGTGCGCCACAAGACATAAAAGGCGCCATCATGACGGTCATAAGGCGGTCGCGTTGTTTTTCAAGCGTACGTGTTGCCATAATGGAAGGGACGTTACAGCCAAACCCCACAATTAAGGGGACAAAAGCCTTGCCAGGTAAGCCGAGTTTGCGCATGAAGCGATCCATGACAAAAGCAGCTCGTGCCATGTAGCCCGAGTCTTCCAGAATAGAAAGGCAAAAATAAAGCGTAGCGATAATAGGAATAAAGGTCGCAACGACTTGAATGCCACCCCCCAGTCCGTCTGCTAAAAGGACTTGGAACCAGCTTGGAAAGTCCAGCTGCTGAAGTTGAATTTTTACCCCGTCTATAAGTAAAGCACCTGTCGTTATGTCAAAAAAGTCAATAAACGCACCACCAAAATTTATAGTGATACTGAACATGAGATAGATCACTAAAAAGAAAATAGGTAAGCCGACGTAATCATTTAAAACAAATTTATCGACGCGATCAGACCATGTTTGTCGAATGGTTTTAATTTGCTCGACGACCAGGGCGGTTAATTGATGAGCAAACTCATAACGACTCGCAGCAATAAGGGTGTCGGCATCTTCCCCCGTTTCTTCTTTAATACGTTTTAGTAGGGCTTCACACGTTTCTTTGGTTTGTTCCGTTGTTAATGAGGTGAAGTAACCTTCCAGGCTTTGAAGTGCATGCCACTGCGTATAAAAAGGGGACTTTTGCTGATCATTTAAGATGGGTGTGATGTTATGAATCGCAGATTTGATAACATCTGGGTAGCCGATTTCTAAAGGCTGTTTTGTCGAACTCGTCGTTACGTTTAAAAGCGCTGTTAGAAGTGCAGGAAGGCCTTTTTTTTGCCGTGCCATGATAGGAAGTACAGGGCAGCCTAATTGTTCTGATAAAAGATCAAGGTTTATTTTCAATCCTCTGGCTTGGGCAACATCCATCATGTTGACAGCCAGGACGGCAGGCATGCCCGTTTCGAGTAATTGGCTGGTAAGGTAGAGGCTGCGTTCTAAATTGGCTGCATCAGCCACGATGAGTAAGGCGTCGGCCTCTGCTGATAAAATGTATTGACGGGCAATTTGTTCATCAAGCGCCTCACGATCGCTATCCAGAGCGTAGACACCAGGTAAATCAACCAAAATAATATCTTGATTGTTGATTTTAGCAGTGCCTTCTCGGCGTTCAACTGTCACGCCAGGCCAATTCCCTGTTTTTTGTTTAATGCCGGTAATGGCATTAAACAGAGTTGATTTGCCGCAGTTAGGGTTACCAATAACGGCCACAACAGGGTACTTATTAGAGAGAGGTGTGCCAGTCGATCCCTCGCAACATGGTTTGCTCATAGTGTTTCAATCAGCACTTGTTGAGCCAACGTTTCATTTAAGGCAATACGAGCGTTGCCTATACCGACAACAAGACCACCTTTTCTTTTTTGTGTTACTTCAAGCGGCATCAATTTTGAAAAACCAAGTGCCATGAGTTTTTTTTCTAGCTGTTGATCCATTTTATTTTTGCAGAGCATGACCTGTTGACCGGTTTTAATCTCGGCTAACGTCTTGTTTAATGCTTTTTTATTGTCGTTTGGCATATTTTGCTAAAGCTAAATGATAATGATTCCCATTCTAATCTATAGAAAAAGGATGTCAAGATCCGCTTTATTACGAAGAGGCTTGGCGAAGCGATTTCATGATATAGATCAAGTATGCGCAGGAAAGCAGTGATAGCCAAAAAATACTAAGGTAACCAATGATGCCGTCATATTCGCCGGTTAAATAAGCCCACTGAGATAAAGCGTTTGTCTCTGTAAGGTCTTTAGTTATTTTAATGAGAAAAACCCAACTGGCATGGAGTCCAATGCAATAAGAGAGGGTTTGGGTACGGAGGCGAACTAGAGCAAGGAAAATACCGACAACAAAAAGAGCAAAAAAATCATCAGTCGGCATATAAAGAAGTCCTTTAAATGCATTGATGATGACTTCAAACCCTGTGTTGATGCTCAGCTGAGTTTGATCAATGTGTTCTATTGGCTTGATAAAATGTAACAGGGCGTAAAAAAAACTACTCAGTAAGACGGCTGTTATCGCTTGATGCCAGATGTTTGCCAACTTGAAAAAAAAGCCTCTAAACAGTGTCTCTTCAATAAGCGCGACAATTAAGCCTGCTAATAGTGCTTTCAAAATCAGCTTAAATGTTATGGCGGCATCATGAGAGACCTGCCGGATGTCGAGGAAAATCAATAGGAAAATTACTGAAGCAAGAATTAAAAGACCGGCAAAAAAACCAATTGAGGCCTGTTTGCAAAAAAGTAATACAGAATTGTTATGCCCTATAGCCCGAAGGTTGAGATTAAAATACCTAAAACAAGGGAACATACCTAACACTAATAATAGAAGGGCGGCGCGGGTGACCCACCGTTCAAAACGAAATTCATCACTGCCAAATAATTGAAATAATGGGTAAGCTATTAAGGCGGCCATAAAAGCGGCAGTCAAAAAGTAGAAAATAAAAAATAAAGAAGCTTTCATTAAGTTTTTTTACAAATTTAAAAAATGTCTCGAAAAGAAGTGCAAAAATGTTCAAAGAATCGGTATGATACCGCACATAATTTCCAAGCAAAATGCGAAAGTGGCGGAATTGGTAGACGCGCTGGATTTAGGTTCCAGTATCGTAAGATGTGAGAGTTCGAGTCTCTCCTTTCGCACCATCTATATTTTTTTGAATAATCATCACTAAACGACACTAGAGAATAATTATGCAGGTTTCTGTTGAATCTAATTCTGATATTAAAAAAACATTAACAATCGTTGTGCCACAAGAAGAGGTCGATATGGCGATTAATAAACGGTATGACGATGTTAAACGAAACGCCCGTATCGATGGTTTTAGACCGGGTAAAGTTCCCATGAGCGTCATCAAAAAGAAATTTGGCGCCAGTGTTCGCGCTGAAGCTCTATCAGAGTTAACGCAAAGCTTTTTCTATAAAGCGATCATGGAAGAAAAAATGAACCCCGTTAGTCCGCCTGTTATCACCCCTACCGAGAAAGAAACGGAGGGTTATGAGTTCACGGCCAGTTTTGAAGTTTATCCCGAAATTACCGTTAATGCTGTTGAAGAGTTAGCGTTAAATAAACCCGTGGCTGAATTAGCAGAATCAGATATTGATGCAATGGTAGAAAAGTTGCAAAAACAAAAAGCTACGTGGTCTGAAGTTAAAAGAAAAGCGAAAAACGATGATCAAGTAACGGTGAGTTTTGAGGGTAAGGTGGGTGATAAACCTATTTCAGAAGAGCCGATCAAAGATTTTCCAGTTGTTCTTGGTTCAAAAAGCATGATCCCTGGATTTGAAGATGAGCTAAAGGGTGTTAAGGCAGGTGATAACATTAGTTTTGAAGTGACTTTCCCTGATGATTATCAGCAAGCTGATTTTGCAGGAAAAGTTGGCGCCTTCGACGTGGAAGTGATCAAGGTTGAAAAGAGTGAATTACCCGAGGTGAACGAAGAATTCATCAAAGAGTTTGGCGTTAAAAGTGGGGAAATGGCTGATTTTAGAGCAGATTTAACTAAAAACATGACGGCGGAATTGGACCGTACTTTAGCGACTAAACGTAAACAAATTGTGATGGACGCGATTGTTGAAAATAATGACGTTTCCGTGCCTGAAGCGTTGGTGGATAACGAAATCAATCAAATGATTGCCTCATTAAATGAAAAAGCAGCTCAAGCAGGACAACCTGCACAACCAGAATTACCCAAAGAGCTTTTTGCAGACCAAGCGACTAAACGCGTTAAATTAGGTTTGTTATTGTCTGAAGTGATTAAGCAAAATGACCTGAAAACAGATGATGAAAAAGTTCAACAGCGCATTGAAGACTTTGCGCAAACCTACGAGTCTCCTGAAGAGGTGATTAATTGGTACGCGTCCAACCCCGAAGAGCGTAAGAAGGTTGAGAGTGTTGTATTGGAAGATCAGCTCGTCGATTGGGTATTGGAAAAAGCAAACGTCACAGAGACTTCTTTATCGTTTGAAGAGTTAATGTCATCGGCTCAGGCAGCGGGTTAACGAACAGAATAAAAGGGAATAAATATGAATAATACGGTTGAAGCAACATCGCTTGGTTTGGTTCCAATGGTGGTTGAACAAACGGCTCGAGGTGAGCGTTCGTACGATATTTATTCTCGGCTACTTAAAGAACGTGTTATTTTTTTAGTTGGCCAGGTTGAAGACCACATGGCTAATTTAATTGTGGCTCAAATGTTGTTTTTGGAATCCGAAAACCCTGATAAAGATATCCATCTCTACATTAACTCACCCGGGGGTTCGGTTACGGCTGGCATGTCTATTTACGATACCATGCAATTCATTAAGCCAGATGTCAGCACAATGTGCATTGGTCAAGCAGCCAGTATGGGGGCTTTATTGCTCACCGGCGGAACAAAAGGTAAACGTTTTGCCTTGCCGCACTCAAGGATGATGATTCATCAACCCTTAGGCGGATTTCAAGGTCAAGCGTCTGATATTGATATACACGCTAAAGAAATCTTACTGATTCGCGATCGCCTAAATAAAATTATGGCGGAGCATACAGGGCAGCCCATAGACGTTATTGAAGGTGATACAGATAGAGATAACTTTATGGGAAGTGAGAAGGCAGTAGATTATGGCTTGATTGACAAGGTGCTTAAGACACGAGCAGGCGAACAGTCAGAAAAGTGAGGATCGATGAGCTAGACAGATTGTAATTCTCGACCATACTTGATGTGTCATGTAAGATAAATAGTCACTAAAAAGTCATATTTATAGTTTTGCTGCTTAAGAAAAGAGGTTCATATGAGTGATGAAAAAGACAACAACGAGAATGACGGTAAGCTTTTAAATTGCTCGTTTTGTGGAAAAAATCAGCACGAAGTCAGGAAGTTAATAGCAGGCCCTTCTGTGTTTGTTTGTGATGAATGTGTTGAGCTTTGTAACGATATTATCAAAGAAGAGCTTCAGCAGAACGAAACCTCAGATGAGGATGGTAAATTACCTAAACCTACTGAAATTAAGAAATCTTTAGATAAATATGTGATTGGCCAGCAACAAGCTAAAAAGATTTTATCTGTAGCTGTTTATAATCACTATAAACGTCTAAAGGCGCCGCAGGGAGCAGACGACGTTGAATTAGCTAAAAGCAATGTATTACTGATTGGACCTACGGGCTCAGGAAAAACTTTATTAGCTGAAACCCTGGCAAGAATGTTGAATGTTCCCTTTACGATTGCTGATGCAACGACGCTCACCGAAGCAGGTTATGTTGGTGAGGATGTTGAGAACATCATTCAGAAGATATTGCAAAAATGTGACTTTGATGTCGACAAAGCGGAAAGTGGCATTGTTTACATCGATGAAATCGATAAAATTTCACGAAAATCTGATAACCCATCGTTAACGCGTGATGTTTCGGGTGAGGGTGTTCAACAAGCCCTGTTAAAATTAATCGAAGGTACAGTCGCCTCTGTTCCTCCGCAAGGTGGTAGAAAACATCCTCAGCAAGAATTTTTGCAAGTTGATACTGCAAATATATTATTTATTGTAGGTGGCGCGTTTGCAGGTCTTGATAAAGTGATTAAAGATCGTTCTCAAAATAAAGCCGGCATTGGTTTTTCTGCAGAGGTTATCAGCGAGGAAGAAACTGCAGAAGCGGGAGATATTTTGCAAAATGTCGAACCGGAGGACCTTGTTAAATATGGTTTAATCCCAGAGTTTGTTGGGCGATTACCGGTTGTTGCAACGCTTGAAGAACTGGATGAAGATGCGTTGATCGAAATTTTAAGTGAGCCTAAAAATGCGCTAACTAAGCAGTACAAGCGCCTTTTTGATATGGAAGGGGTTGAACTGGAATTTAGAGAGGAAGCACTTCGAGAGGTTGCTAAAAAAGCGATGGCCCGCAAAACGGGGGCTCGTGGCTTAAGGACGATTCTTGAACATGTTTTGTTAGACACAATGTATGACCTCCCCTCATTAGAGAATGTGTGTAAAGTCGTTATTGATGATAAAGTCATTCGTGGCGAATCAGAACCGATGTTTATTTATGAAAATGAGCAAAAAATGGCGTCATCGGAATAAAGAATTCATTTGGAGATAAAAAAGGGCGCTTTAAGCGCCTTTTTTTATGTTTAATTGCTTGAAAATGGTGTTTCGTGCCCCAATATTCTCGTTAACATTTATTTTTTAAAGGCGGTGCTTAATGAGCGACAAATTAGATTTAACAAATTTACCTATTCTTCCTCTCAGGGATGTGGTCGTATATCCGCATATGGTTATTCCACTGTTTGTTGGTCGAGACCGCTCTATTCAAGCCATTGATTTAGCAATGGAAGACAATAAAAAGATCGTATTAATTGCTCAGAAGAACCCTGATCATGATGACCCTAAAGAAGCTGACTTATATCAAGTAGGAACATTGGCCACTATTCTACAACTGTTAAAGTTGCCAGACGGCACAGTGAAAGTATTAGTGGAAGGTGAAAAGCGAGTCAAGGTAGATAGAGTCCATTCCGAAGAGCCGTTATTCAGTGCAGATGTGTCCTTGCTTGAAGATAACTTGGATATTGAAGAACAAGAAATGGACGTGCTCATTAGAACGGTGACATCTGCTTTTGAAAGCTACGTTAAGTTAAATAAAAAAGTTCCCCCTGAGGTTTTGACGTCATTGTCTGGTATTGACGATGCGGGACGTCTTGCCGATACCATGTCCGCACACATGGTGCTAAAAGTAGAAGAGAAGCAAAACATTCTAGAAATTAATAACTTGCGTGAACGGCTAGAGCATTTGTTGTTATTGATGGAAGGCGAAGTTGATATCCTCGAGATGGAGAAACAAATCCGTAGTCGTGTAAAGCAACAAATGGAGAAAAACCAGCGCGAATATTATTTGAGTGAGCAGATGAAAGCCATTCAAAATGAACTCGGCGATATGGAGGAAGGTTCCAATGAAGTCGATGAATTAGAAAAGAAAATAAAAAATGCCGGCATGTCTAAAGAGGCAAAAGAGAAGGCCGAATCTGAGCTTGCTAAGTTAAAAATGATGTCGCCCATGTCGGCTGAAGCAAGTGTAATAAGAAACTACATAGATTGTATGGTAAAGGTGCCTTGGAAAAAGCGTACACGTATCCGGCATGACCTCGCAGCGGCTCAAAAAGTATTGGATACCGATCACTTTGGTTTGGAAAAAGTAAAAGAACGTATTTTAGAATACCTTGCTGTACAGCAACGTGTAAAAAACATGAAAGGACCGATTTTATGTTTGGTTGGTCCACCAGGGGTTGGTAAAACATCGTTAGGCCAATCGATTGCACGTGCAACAAACCGCAAATTTGTCCGTATGTCATTAGGTGGCGTGCGCGATGAGGCAGAAATAAGAGGGCACAGGCGTACCTATATCGGGTCGATGCCAGGAAAAATTTTGCAAAATTTGTCGAAAGTAGAAACGAGAAATCCACTGTTTTTACTTGATGAAATTGACAAAATGGCGATGGATTTTAGAGGAGACCCCGCCTCCGCTCTGTTAGAAGTATTAGATCCTGAACAAAATAACACATTTAATGATCATTATCTGGAAGTGGATTTTGATTTGTCAGATGTTATGTTTGTGGCAACAGCAAATAGCATGAATATTCCCGGCCCTTTATTGGATCGAATGGAGGTGATTAATTTATCGGGATACACCGAAGATGAGAAGATAAATATTACCGAAAATTATCTGATTAAAAAACAGCTTAAGAATAATGGCTTAAAAGAGTCCGAGCTTCATATCAGTCAATCGGCCATCAGAGATACAGTTCGCTATTATACAAGAGAGGCTGGAGTCAGAAATATTGATAGAGAAATGTCAAAAATATGTCGCAAAGTGGTTCGTGATATTTTGCTGAGTAAGCCGAAAAAAAGAATCAACGTGACCTCTCGCAATTTAAATAAATACTTAGGCGTTAGACGGTTTGACTTTGGTAAGGCTGAAGGCAGTAATCAAGTGGGTCAAGTCACTGGCTTAGCATGGACAGAAGTGGGTGGTGAGTTACTCACTATAGAAGCAGCTATCACTGAAGGAAAAGGAAAACTCACCCTGACAGGTAAATTAGGCGATGTGATGCAGGAGTCTATACAAGCCGCTTTAACCGTTGTCAGGAGTCGAGCTGAAACCTTAGGCATTCCCCCAGATTTTTATCAAAAAAATGATATCCATGTACACGTCCCTGAAGGTGCCACGCCGAAAGATGGTCCAAGTGCGGGTATTGGCATGTGTACTGCGTTGGTTTCCTCACTAACGGGTGTGCCTGTTTTAGCGAATGTTGCAATGACTGGAGAAATAACACTGCGGGGTGAAGTGCTACCCATTGGTGGGCTTAAGGAAAAGTTATTGGCGGCGCTAAGGGGCGGCATTACGACAGTTGTCATTCCGCATCAGAACGAAAAAGATCTGGTAGAAATGCCTGCTAACATAAAACAGGGGCTGACCATTATTCCTGTACGATGGATTGATGAGGTGCTGACTGTTGCTTTAGAGGACATGCCGGTACCTGTAAAGGAAAATAAAAAGTTGAGCAGCAGTGGAATGAAAAAGAAAAAACAAACAAAAACTAAAGAAATAACAGAGCATTAAGTTGTATAACTAGAATTAGCTTGAGATAAGGTGGCTTTTGGATATGGCGTTTAATTTTAAAAAACTGTTTAAAAGCCTTATGCTGCTTGACACTAGTGGGTATGAAAGGATATAAATTCAACTTGTTGAATTTATATCGCTAAGAACATAGTCGCTATAAGAACCAACAAGAACATACAACTTTATTAACGTATCTAATCATCCTATTGGGGGAAATATATGAACAAATCAGACCTTATCAACGCAATTGCTGACGAATCGGGACTCACGAAAGCAGACGCAGGCCGCGCTCTTGACGCAACTATTTCATCAGTGAGTAATGCACTAAAAGACGGTGATTCCATCTCATTAATTGGCTTTGGTACTTTTTCTGTAAAAGAGCGTTCTGCTCGTACAGGACGTAATCCGCAAACGGGTGAAACGATTCAAATTAAAGCGTCTAAAATTCCTTCATTTAAAGCTGGAAAAACTTTAAAGGACTCTGTAAACTAGCGCCTCTTCTGGACATGGGGTGCTTAGCTCAGCTGGGAGAGCGTCGCCCTTACAAGGCGAATGTCGGGGGTTCGATCCCCTCAGCACCCACCATTAGGAGTGGTAGTTCAGTTGGTTAGAATACCGGCCTGTCACGCCGGGGGTCGCGGGTTCGAGTCCCGTCCACTCCGCCAAAACAACCCTAAGGCCGATAAAGCCTTAGGGTTTTTTTTTGAAAATTTTACATAGGTTATATTTATGTTAGAAAGATTGAGAGTACATGTTAAAGGTTGGTTAGGTATGGCTATTCTGATATTGATTTCCATACCCTTTGCCTTATTTGGCTTGCAAAATTACACGTCGGGAGGCTCTGAACAACCAGTGGCTGAAGTTGGTGATGTCAAAATCTACCAAGCCGATGTTAATAGAGCTTATCAGAATCGCGTCTCTCAATTAAAAGAGCAATATGGAGAACAATATTCTCCTGATTTATTTAATGAAGCAGCCGTCCGGCAAGAGTCATTAAATCGGTTGGTCCAAGAGCAACTGATATCACAAACGGTTGCTAAAGATGGTTATGTCGCATCAGACAGGGCGGTTCTTGATGTGATTTCTAAATTAGAGGCTTTTCAAAAAGATGGCCAATTTGATAAAGCTACTTATGAGCAGTTGTTACAAATGCAAGGATTGACTACAACAGGCTTTATTGAATCGGTGCGGTTAGGTATAGAGCGGGAACAATTTATAAATTCGATTGTTGATACAACATTGGTTGATGATAGCGAAGTCGAAGACTTTTACCGCTTGACTAATCAAACCCGAGATATTCGTTATTTGTTGCTTCCTGTCTCATCAGTAATGGCTGAAGTCACCGTAACGGATGAAGAAATAGAAAAAAATTATGCCCAAAACGAGCATTTATATAAGACGCCTGAGGTCGCCTTGATAGATTATGTCGAACTCAGTTTGGCTAACCTGATGACTGATATTAACCCATCTGATGAGGAATTATTGGCATTTTATGAAAGCGAAAAACAATCTTTTATGATGGCCGGGCATAGAAGAGCCAGCCACATATTATTTGAAGTCCCTGAAGGCACCTCAATAGACGATGCCGAAATAAAGAGGGCGCAAGCTGAAGAGGCACTCAGTCGGATTAAAAATGGTGAAGAATTTTCTGTCATTGCCGAAGAAGTGTCTGAAGATATTGGCTCAGCAAAATTAGGTGGTGATTTAGGTATCATCACAGAAGGCATGATGGATGCAGAGTTTGAAAAAGCGCTTGCAACGCTTAAAGAAGGCGAAGTCAGTGAAGTGATTCAGACTGTTTACGGCTTTCAAATTATCAAACTGGTTTCTAAAGAAGCCGATACAATTGAGCCTTTTGATAAAGTTAAAGAGAAGGTTACAGAGCTTTTTAAACGGGATATTGCGGGTGAAAAATTTAATCAATTAGCTGAACGTTTTGCAGAACTAAGTTTTGAAAATCCTGACTCGTTAGAGCCTTTAGCTGATGAGTTGGGGTTAAAAATACAGCAACAATCCGGCATTACACGTCTTAATGGAGAAGGCATTGCCTCAAATGACAAGGTAAGACATGCTGTGTTTAAGGAAGATGTGTTGGCTGGCAATAATAGCGAAGTGATTGAATTGAATTCTGAGCACTTTGTGGTACTGAGGGTTAACCTTCATACACCCGAGGAAGTTCTACCGCTTGAGGCTGTGAAAAACTCGGTTGAATTGTCAGTAAAAAAAGAGAAGTCTCAGCGGTTATTAAAAGATAAAGCAGCGGACTTTTTGGCGAAAGCGACGTCGGGGGTGAGTTTTAATGAACTAGCCTCGCAAGATGGTGTGTTGTTGGAAGATGTGGGCCCTGTCACTAGGAATGATCAATCAACGCCAGCTAAACTATTAAGAGAGGCATTTAGTATGCCTCACCCGAATGAAGACGAGAGGAAGTATAAATTAACAACGCTGGATAACGGTGACTTCGCTGTTATTGAACTTGCAAAAGTTACTGATGGCGATGTCTCTGAAATTGATGAAGAAACTTTGCGGTCATTCAAGGTGTTTTTAGCTCGGTTAACAGGTGAAGTGACTTTAGCCGCCTCATTAGCGAATTTAAGTGTTGATGCGGGCGTGGTTTTTGCTGATCAGTCCGAATAATTTGAAGTGAAATGTCTCTGTCAAATTTTATTGCAACCGGTTTAGTTATTTTGGCTGGCAGGTTGACAGCGGACGCTTTGATTCATGGCCTTTGTAAAGGGCTTGTTTCAATTCTCGCTGTGGAACGATTTTTAGCGATGTGCAGAACCCGTGTGAATGCCTTTAGTGATTCGTCTGGTGCCCTGATTATTGCCCGAAATGAAGTTGAAAATCAGGTCTTACAATCTGATTAAATCGGAATGAAGAAGCCAAAGATGAAACTGTTTAGGGTGGCTGGCTTATTGTTTTTAATGGCACTGACCTCATCCTGTTCCGACACGCCCTTAAATAGTCCCTACGTAGAAAAAAGCGGGTCAGGTAAGGTAATTTATACTTCCTTTTCTGAGCGCCCAAAGCACTTGGATCCAGCGAAGGCCTACAGCTCAAATGAATATGCCATTATCGCTCAAACGTATGAGCCACTGTTTCAATACCATTATTTAAAAAAGCCTTACCAGCTTGAACCTTTGTTAGCTAACGAAATGCCCCAAGTACATTATTATGATGCTGAGGGGACGCGTTTGGTGGGCAAAATTGACGATCATGAAATTGCGTATAGTGAATATCAACTTTCTATTAAACCAGGTATTAAATTCCAGCCTCACCCAAGTTTTGATTTAGCGCTTCATAAGGCATTACCGAAAACATGGGAGGGTAAATCGATTTACGACTTACCTTTGAAAACGCGAACGCTAACGGTAGATGATTTTATT
This sequence comes from Cycloclasticus sp., assembly GCA_002700385.1. GTDB lineage: Bacteria > Pseudomonadota > Gammaproteobacteria > Methylococcales > Cycloclasticaceae > Cycloclasticus. The sequence continues at coordinate 187,853 of PADC01000006.1, read as the reverse complement.
TATCAAATAAAACGTTTGGCTGATCCAGCAACTCAATCACCAATAGCAGGATTAATGGCCAATTATATTGTTGGTTTTGCTGAATTTGCCAATCAGCAATCGGCATTAAAAAAACAATTTCCTGACGTTACCAAGAGCCAGCGCTTAAAATCTAAGTCGCTTGAGGGTGTTAAAAAGATAAATGAGTACTTTTTTTCAATTCGGATTAAGGGTAAATACCCTCAGTTTATAAATTGGTTAGCGATGCCGTTTTTTTCCCCAATACCTTGGGAGGCCGATGAATTTTATTCTCATCCGTTCTTGCGTGAGAAAAATATAACACTGGACTGGTTTCCAGTTGGTACTGGGCCTTTTTATTTGCGGGAAAATAATCCTAACCGGCGAATGGTGTTAACAAAAAATCCCCATTTCCATGCCGACTATTATCCATCCGACGGGCACGCAGGGGCAAAAGAAAAAGGCCTGCTAAACGATGCTGGTAAACGCCTTCCATTAATAGATCAGGTCATTTTTTCGCTTGAAAAAGAATCGATACCCTACTGGAATAAATTTTTACAGGGTTATTATGATGCTTCAGGTGTCAGTTCAGATAGTTTTGATCAAGCGGTTAACTTTTCGGCAGAGGGGGATGTGGGCTTAACTCAACGTATGATTGATCGAGGGATTGGTCTTCAAACAGCCGTTACGACATCTACGTATTATTTTGGTTTTAATATGATGGATGAGGTGTTGGGAGGCCGCTCAGAAAAAACTAAAAAACTTCGCCAGGCTATTTCTATTGCGGTTGATTTTGAAGAATATATTTCAATTTTTCAAAATGGCCGAGGAGTTGCCGCACAGGGGATTATTCCTCCAGGCATTTTTGGGCACCTTGCTGGAGAGCAGGGGATGAACCCCGTTGTCTATGCCTGGCAGGATGGGTTGCAAAGGCGATCAATAACTGAGGCAAAAGCCTTATTGAGTGAAGCAGGCTACCCTAAAGGCGTTGACCCAGCCACAGGTAAGCCATTGGTATTATACTTTGATACCATGGACAGTGGCCCTGACAGCAAGGCTCGATTAAATTGGTTTCGCAAACAATTTAATAAATTAAATATTCAATTGGTTATCCGCGGAACAGATTACAACCGTTTCCAAGAAAAAATGCGAACAGGCAGTGCACAAATGTTTATGTGGGGTTGGAATGCTGATTACCCAGACCCTGAAAACTTCTTGTTTTTGCTGTATGGAAAAAATGCAAAAGCCATTAATGGTGGAGAGAATGCGGCTAATTACCAGAATGCAGAGTTTGATCGTCTTTTTGAGCAGGTGAGTACCATGGAAAACACGCCTGAAAGGCAGGCTCTTATTAATGAAATGGTCAGTATTGCTCAACAAGATGCTCCGTGGATTTGGGGTTTTCACCCGAAGGCTTTTTCTTTGTACCACGGGTGGTATAAGAATGCCCATCCTAACTTAATGGCAAATAATAAAACCAAATATATAAATATTGACCCAGTACAACGAGAGCAATATCAACAGCAATGGAATCAGCCCGTTTATTGGCCTTTGGTTTTAATTTTACTGCTGTTAGCTTGTTTGGCCATACCAGCGTATGTGATTTTTCGGCGAATTGAGAGAAGCACGGCTCTATGATCAATTATATTATCAGGCGATTACTTTACGTGTTCCCCGTGTTGCTTGGCGTTAATGTGCTGACTTTCGTGCTCTTTTTTGTCGTTAATTCACCGGACGACATGGCACGTATGCAATTGGGTGATAAGCACGTGACCCAAGCAGCCATTGATAACTGGAAACAGCAACGCGGGTACGATTTACCCTTATTATGGAATGGAACAGAAACAGGGGTACAACACATCTCAAAAACGATTTTTTTTGAAAAATCCGTTGGCTTATTTGTATTTGACTTTGGGCTGTCGGACAGTGGTCGAGATATTCTTGCGGATATCTCGCAACGCATGTGGCCCAGCTTAGCCATTGCTATTCCATCCCTTATCTTTGGTGTATTAGCCAACATAACCTTTGCGTTACTTTTATTATTTTATCGAGGCAGTGCGTTAGAAATCAGCGGTTTATTTTTATGCATCACCTTAATGTCAATATCGGGGCTGTTCTATATTATCATTGGGCAATATTTTATCGGTAAACTATTGGTTTTAACGCCTATTTCTGGTTATTCGCCCGGGTTGGGGGCATTTAAATTTATTCTTTTGCCCGTGTTCATTGGGGTTGTGAGTGGATTAGGGACAGGTGTGCGCTGGTATCGGACCTTGTTTTTAGAAGAGGCTGCAAAAGACTATGTGAAAACAGCAAAAGCAAAGGGATTATCCGATCTACAAGTGCTTTTTAAGCATGTGTTAAAAAATGCCATGATCCCCATCCTAACAGGCATTGTCGTTATATTGCCTTTGTTGTTTATGGGGAGTTTAATCACAGAATCATTTTTTGGTATACCCGGTTTAGGAAGCTACACAATAGATGCCATTAATCGTCAAGATTTTGCCATTGTACGATCCATGGTGTTTCTCGGTTCTTTTTTATACATCATCGGTTTATTGATGACTGATATTTCTTATACATTAGTGGATCCAAGGGTTCGATTAGAATAATGTTGACTTTGTTATGGACCGATATGGCTGTATTTGCACTTGTTATAGGCGGCATGCTGGCTATTTGGCGAATCAGTAAAAAAAAGCACCTGCGAGAACCTTGGTCAGAGGTTTTTAATCGCCCAATGGGCGCTATCTCTTTTACCGTTATATTAGCTTTCTTATTGATTGGTCTTTTGGATTCGACACGGCTCCGGTATCACGATGTTTTACCAAATGGCGAAGTGAATGAACATGCCAGCCTATTAAGTGTGTTAGATATTATGTTGACGCCGTTGCGCTTGCAAACTGAAAAAACCTATTCAAAACCTTTTGCACATACAGCCTATGCGAAAGAAATGAGCACCGATGCAGAGGGGGTGACCCGTTGGCTCTATCCGAGGCTAACGCACGGAGGGGCTCACCTTGCAAATCCTTCGGTGGATAAAAAGAGCGATATTTTCGTCAAGACAATACAGGGTCTTGGCTATGGGTTTTTGGCCTGGGCTGTTTTATTTCTTATGATTAAATTTTTATCAAAGCGGACAGAAGTTTTTCAATCCAAAGCGCTTAAATACAGCTTGTTAACCACTTTAGGCATTTTTTGTTTGGTTGGTGTTTTTGCGACACTGGGGCCGTATTATCATATTTTGGGGACGGATAAAGTGGGTGAAGATGTGCTTTATCAGACAATTAAAAGCATCAGAACAGGGCTGGTGATAGGCGCGCTGACAACGATTGTTATGCTGCCTATTGCCATTACACTGGGTTTAATGGCCGGTTTTTTTCGAGGGTGGGTGGATGATGTTATTCAATATCTTTACACCACGTTGAGTTCAATACCGGGTGTATTGCTCATAGCTGCGACGATTTTGATGGCGCAGGTTTATATGGCCAACAACCCTGAATTATTTACTACCGTTGAAGATAGAGCTGATATGCGATTGTTATTGCTTTGTGTGATTTTGGGTATGACCAGTTGGACAGGCTTGTGTCGATTATTACGTGCGGAAACACTAAAAATTCGAGAAATGGAATATGTTGTAGCATCACGTGCCTTGGGGGTAGAGCGTTTGACTGTATTAAAACGGCATGTACTGCCCAATGTGATGCACTTGGTAATGATCACCATTGTGCTAGATTTCAGTGGCCTGGTATTAGCGGAAGCGGTTCTTTCATACATAAACATTGGGGTCGATCCGTCGACATACAGCTGGGGTAATATGATTAATACCTCGCGGTTAGAAATGGCTCGTGAACCAATTGTTTGGTGGCCTTTGACAGCGGCTTTTGTTTTTATGTTCACGCTTGTTCTAGCGGCTAATTTGTTTGCAGATGCCGTCCGCGATGCGTTTGATCCACGATCATTATAATGATTATTTACATTAACTAAATCTTTTAACTCATTGAATAATGAATAAATATATTTTTCATAAAGACATTCTTTCCGATGATGAACAGTCCTTTATAAAAGCAAGCTTTAAGGCGCTTGCTGAAAAGGAGGACAGTTTTTACTGCCTTAAAACATCTAAACTCATCGACTTATCGGCTGTACGAGAACAGTTGCAATGTGATGTCAGTGTTCTAAAAAATTCTTTCGATGGACAGCAGTTTCGTCTATTGGTCACGGATATGGATTCAACGTTAATCTCGATTGAATGTATTGACGAAATAGCCGATATGTTGGGCATTAAACCAGAAGTGTCGCGTATTACTGAAGCGGCAATGCGAGGTGAATTAAACTTTGAAGAATCCTTAACTCAGAGAGTGGCTTTATTGAAGGGTTTGCCCGTTGGTGAACTTCAAAGGGTCTATGATGAGCGTTTAAGGTTGAATCCAGGTGCTGAAAAACTGATCGATTACTTGAAACAAAAGGGCATTAAATTAGCCCTGGTTTCTGGCGGGTTTACTTTCTTTACCGATAAATTAAAGCAAAGATTGGGCATTGATTATACTTTAGCCAATACCCTGGACGTTGAAGGTGGCTGTTTAACCGGACGGGTGGAAGGCGATATTGTGGGTGCGCAGGCTAAAGCCGATTTATTGATAGAGTTGTCTAAAACGCTTGAAATAGAAACGCAGCAGGTTATTGCCATGGGCGATGGCGCGAATGATTTACGAATGATGGACTGCGCTGGTTTAAGTGTCGCTTATCATGCTAAGCCGACGGTGCAAGCGCAAACCGATATACAAATTAACCATCGTGGGTTAGATGCGGTTATTGATGTATTGAAAGCGTCATCAAAATGACAAGCCCTCTACTGTCTATTCAAGGGCTTAAAACGCAATTCAACCCGTCTCATGAAATTATTAAGGCGGTTGATGGTATTAGTTTAGACATAGCGCAAGGAGAGGCCGTTGCGCTGGTAGGTGAGTCAGGCTGTGGAAAGTCAGTATCAGCGTTATCAGTTCTCCGATTGCTGCCCAATAATGCACAAATAACTGAAGGGAAAGTCCTTTATCGCGGCTCTGATCTATTACGCGTGACTGAACAAGAGATGCGCGCTGTGCGTGGCTTGCGTATATCAATGATTTTCCAAGACCCGATGAGCTCATTAAATCCGGTTATGAGTATTGGTGATCAAATCGCTGAAGCAATTTTAGCTCATAAAAAGCAATCTTCTGGAGAGCTTAAAGAGCGTGTTGTTAAGTTGATTAAACAAGTGGGTATAGCCGATTCAGAACAGCGCTATGACGCATTTCCGCATCAATTATCGGGCGGTATGAGACAGCGAGTGATGATTGCGATTGCTTTGGCTAATGAGCCGGAGCTATTAATTGCCGATGAGCCGACGACGGCCCTGGATGTGACGATTCAATCACAGATTTTACAGTTACTTAAGGACTTGCAACGTCAAATGGGCATGTCATTGTGGATCATTACACATGACTTAGGGATAGTGTTGGATATTGCTGACAAAGTAGCCGTGATGTATGCCGGGCAGCTGGTCGAAGTGGCCTCACGCGATGCTTTTTTTAAAAACCCCTTGCATCCATACAGCCAGCGCCTCTTTAACGCGGTGCCTACGATGGAAAAACGTCACGAACCCTTGGTCACGTTAAGTGGTTCTGTGCCTAAACTGTCCAGGACTTTTACAGGCTGCCGCTTTGCTGAACGATGCGACTATAAAGTACCTGATTGTATAGAAACAGGTGCTATAAAATGGAAACGTGTTTCTGGAACACAGCAGGTGAGATGCATCAAACTAAATGATGTGGATGGAATTGAAAAACCGAGCCAAGAACGAAAAAACGATCATCCTGTTAATTCTAATCACATCGTCTTAAAGGTTAATCAGCTAAAAGTTCATTTTCCCATTAAAAAGGGATTGTTAAAACGAACGGTGGGTCACGTGAAAGCGGTAGATGATGTCAGTTTTGATTTGTTAGCCGGTTCTACAACAGCTTTAGTGGGGGAGTCAGGGTGTGGCAAAACAACTTTGGGAAAGACGTTGTTACAACTCTTACCCATCTCATCGGGTGAAGTCCATTATCAAGGTGAAAACTTAAGTGGTTTATCGGAAACGGCATTTCAGTCTTACCGTAAACAATTGCAAATTATCTTTCAGGACCCGTTTTCCTCAATGAACCCCAGAATGTTGGTTGGCGATATTTTAGAAGAAGGCATTAGAACATTAAAACCGGAATTAAACGAAGCCGATATTACTCAACAATGTAACGCTTTATTAAAAAGAGTCGGGTTGAATTCTGATGTTCGTCTGCGTTATCCCCATGAGTTTTCAGGTGGACAGCGCCAACGATTATGTATTGCGCGGGCATTGGCGGTGAACCCGTCGATCCTTGTTTGTGATGAACCAACCAGCGCCTTGGATGTTTCTGTTCAAGCGCAGGTATTGAATTTATTAAAGGAATTACAACATGAGCAGGGCTTGAGCTATCTATTTATTACTCATGATTTATCCGTTGTGGCTTATCTGGCTGATAACGTGGCGGTTATGTATTTAGGGCGCATTGTTGAATACGGGTCGGTAGATGAGGTGCTTAATCACCCTGCTCATCCTTATACGCGTGCGTTAATAGAGGCCGTGCCGACGTGGAGTGATCCAAAAGAAAAAAAAGTGATTAAATTATCAGATGATATGCCATCGCCAGCTAACCCACCAAGTGGTTGCCATTTCCATACACGTTGCGAGCATGTTATGGCTGAATGCCGTAAAAAAACGCCAACAGATGTTTTTCTAAACAGCAATCACCGGGTGAATTGTTTGTTGTATCGTTAACAGGAAACAGTATCTGGCGTGTTCTTATGTTTTGGTCACATCAACGACTATTTTTAATTTTTGCCCTGGCTTTAAGTACTTTTTATCTAACGTATTCCAGCGTTTTAAATCGACGACACTGACATTAAACTTCTTAGAGATACGATAGAGAGAGTCGCCATTTCTGACGGTGTACCGAATGGTTTGATGCTTCTGAGTAGAGGCCAGGGGGTTAGAGATAACTGCTTGAGGCGTTTTGCTCCAAATGACCAATTTTTGACCAATTTTCAAGGTGTCCCCAGGTGCCATAGCGTTCCACTTCGCTAAGTTACGGACCCCCACCTTATGCTGTTGGGCAATGCGCCAAAATGAATCCCCGGATTGCACGCGGTATTCAAACTTATGGCCTTGTCTAGACGTGTTCAAAATGGCATTTTTTCGCATAGACACACTGCTGGCATATAGGCTGTCTTTATAGTTGGCCGTGGGTATAAGCAGGTGCTTCCCGGCTCTGATTATATTGTTTTTGATTGGATTAGCCTGTTTTATTTGAGCGGTTGTGGTTCGATAACGCCTTGCAATTTCTCCGAGTGTTTCTCCAGAATTAACTTTGTGGCGGACCCATTTTAAACGCTGGGTATCCGGCAGGGTTGCGAGGTTTTGTTTGAACGTATCGGCTTTAGCGGCGGGAATTAATAAATAATGTGGCCCATTTGGGCTTGTTGCCCACTGATTGAAAGGCGGGTTAAGAACGTACAATTCTTCAATAGTGATATCCGCTAATTCCGCAGCACGGGCCAGATCAATTTGTTTCTCGATATTTATTTTTTCAAAAAAACGCTTATTAGGGATGTCAATAAGCTCAACATTGTACTTTTCTGCATTCGCAAGAAGTGTTGCAATAGCGATCAATTTAGGGACGTAGTGTCGGGTTTCCTTGCGTAAATCGAGCGCCCAATAATTCGTTTTATACCCGAGCCGCTTATTTTTTTTAATGGCAGATGAAACACTTCCACCACCGGCATTATAGCCAGCTAAGGCAAGTAACCAATCATTATTAAAGCGCTTCGATAGCTTGGTAAGATAATTAAGCGCCGCATTGGTTGAGGCGTAAACATCTCGTCGCCCGTCGTACCACCACGTTTGTTTTAAGCCGAACGCTTTTCCTGTTGACGGGATGAACTGCCATAATCCGGCGGCTCTTCCATGTGAGTAAGCAAAAGGGCGGTAGGCGCTCTCAACAACAGGCAATAAGGCAAGTTCACCCGGTATCCCTCGTTTTTCAATTTCATTAACAACATGAAAAAGATAGGGCGCCGCATTTTCTTGAATACGTTTTATATAAGCGGGATGCTGGCTGTACCAGTTGATTTCGGCTTGAATACGTTCATTGTTAATGACCGGTAGTTGGTACAAAGAGAATAAACGCGGCCATATATTTTCTGCTTTCGCAGGTGCAGTAGCCTCTATCTTTTCCAGCTTCTTTTCAGGTGGTTGACGATTGACCGTTTCAGACTGCGTGTCTTTGATTGCAGTGGTATTTTTTGATGATTCATGTTGCACGGTAGTGCAGGATGACAACATGATAAAGGCGGTTAATAAAATAAAACGAATTGTTTTATTTATGATTAAATGTTGCATTGAGTGATGAGGAGTTGAAGTGACTTAATTTCTTCAATTATAGATTGTTTAGGTAATGGTAGATAAAAAAAACTCATTTATTGATAGCGCAAACGAGCTTCGCCATTGGTTTGAAACACCTATCGGGCAAAACTATCGGCATGCCGAATCCGCACTATTAAGAGCAAAGCTTAAAGAGAACTTTCGTAAGGAAGTGTTACAGCTTGATTTTATTGGCTGGGAAGAGGCATTTCATGAAGCGATGCGATTTGCTCACTATACCATTTTAGATCTTGACAGGAACAATTCGACTCAGTATCCAAGAATTGTTGGCGAAGCCGATAAGTTACCCATAGATACCTACAGCGTGGATATTGTGATTATGCCGCATACCTTGGAGTTTGCAGAAAATCCGCATCAGGTCTTACGTGAAGTCAATAGAGTCCTAAAGCCAGAAGGGATTATCCTGTTAATGGGGTTTAACCCATGGGCGTTTTGGCACCTTCCACGTTTTTTACCCAACGCAAAAAGGAGAACGCCTTGGAATGGCCACTTCATCAGTCGCCGCAGGGTGTTGGATTGGTTGAAACTACTCAACTTTGAAATTGAGGTGAGTAAAGGGGTTTGTTTGCTTCCGCTGCTCAAAAAAGACCAACCGATGGAGGCGCAGTCAATTGTCCAGAAAATGTTAGCTTGTGTGCCTGTTATTCCGGCCGCTTATTTTATAATGGGCGTAAAACGTGTTTCAGGTGGCACGTCTATCTTTCATTTAAAGGATTTAAAAAAGCGGTTCATTCCACCTTTAATCAAACCAGCAACAAAAACGATACATGTTGAAAAAAAGCGTGCAGATATACACTGACGGTGCATGCCGTGGAAACCCTGGAATTGGCGGTTGGGGTGCCAGTTTACGATACAACGGAACACATAAAGAAATCTATGGTGGGGCATTAGATACCACCAATAATAGAATGGAGTTAACCGCTGTTATTGAAGCGTTAAAAGCGCTAAAACAGCCCAGTGATTTAATAATACATAGCGATTCTAAATATGTGTTAAGTGGTATTAATGAGTGGTTACCTAATTGGAAAAAGCGAAATTGGAAAACGGCGAATAGAAAGCCGGTTAAAAATGTGGATTTATGGCAGCAATTAGATGCACTGACACAGCCGCATACGATCAAATGGGTTTGGGTAAAAGGGCATAGCGGTAATGCAGGCAATGAAAGGGCCGATGAACTAGCAAACTTGGGCATAGACTCGCTATGAGACAAATTATTTTAGATACAGAAACGACCGGTCTGGAGCCGAAGCAAGGCCACCGTATTATTGAGGTGGGCTGTGTGGAAGTTATTAATCGACGTTTAACTGGAAATAACTTCCATTATTACCTTAATCCGCAACGCGAGATAGATGAAGGCGCAGTCGAAGTCCATGGGTTAACGACTGATTTTTTATCGGATAAACCGTTGTACGAAGACATAGCCGATGAACTTTATGAATATTTAAAAGGCGCAGAAGTCATTATTCATAATGCCGCTTTTGATGTCGGTTTCATTAATCACGAATATAGGTTAATGGGTTCGGATCACTCGGATATGGCCTCGTGGTGCGATATCACCGATTCGCTTCATATGGCGAGAAAAATGTTTCCCGGGCAACGCAATAGCTTGGATGCACTTTGTAAACGGTACGAAATAGATAATAGCCAACGAACTCTGCATGGGGCTCTACTAGATGCTGAAATCCTGGCAGATGTCTATTTAATGATGACCGGTGGCCAAGATTCTTTGTTCGGCGATGAGCAGGCTACGGAGAATGACTTTAGACCCAAAATGTTGGATAAAAATAGACCCCGTTTACCGGTTATCAAAGCCAATGCAGAAGAATTAAACTTACATGCGCAGCGCCTTGAAGCCATTAATAAAGCATCCGGTGGTGAATCAGTGTGGGAAAAAATCAACCAGTAGTAACCCTTTACTAAAGGCTGTTAAAGCTGATACGACAGTTTTTGTTAGTCGTGGATTTTGATTCGATTAGGGTATTTAAAAAAAAACGATAACCCAAACTTTTTGTTAAAATAGACCTTTTTTACGCGGTAATAATAAATGACAGTTCGTACACGATTCGCACCAAGTCCAACAGGGTATTTACACGTTGGGGGAGCAAGAACAGCCTTATTCTCTTGGCTTTATGCAAAAAAAACCAACGGCCAGTTTATTTTAAGAATAGAAGACACCGATCGTGCACGTTCCACGGAAGAGTCTGTGCAAGCTATTTTCGACGGAATGGCTTGGCTGGACCTAACACATGATGAAGGCCCTTTTTTTCAAACCGATCAATTTCCTCGCTATTTAGACGTTATTCAACAGCTATTAAAACAAGGTGATGCCTATTATTGCTATTGTTCAGCAGAAGAGGTGGAGGCGATGCGAGAAGAACAGCGAGCAAATAAGCAAAAACCGCGATATAACGGAAAATGCCGTCACCGTACCGAGCCGGTTGAAGGGGTGACCCCTGTGGTGCGTTTTAAAAACCCAGAGCAAGGAGAGGTGGTGTTTGATGACTTGGTGCGTGGCGAAATATCCATTGCTAATCAAGAGTTAGATGATTTAATCATAGCGCGTTCTGATGGAACGCCCACTTACAATTTGACCGTTGTTGTCGATGACCTTGATATGAACATGACACACGTTATACGGGGTGATGATCATATCAATAATACGCCAAGGCAAATTAACATCATGAAAGCTCTTGGAGGCAACATTCCTCGTTTTGCACATGTGCCAATGATTCTAGGTGATGATGGCGCGCGTTTATCTAAACGCCATGGTGCAGTGAGTGTCATGCAATACCGAGATGAAGGTTTTTTGCCAGAAGCCTTACTCAACTATCTGGTTCGTTTAGGTTGGTCTCATGGCGATAAAGAGCTTTTTAGCCGTGACGAAATGATTGAGTTGTTCGATATCAAAGACGTCAATCGTACAGCTTCGGCGTTTAATACAGAGAAACTGCTTTGGATTAATCAACAATATATTATTAACAGTGACCCTCAACGGTTGGTAGAGCCATTAGCTGAGCAACTTAAGGCATTAGATTGCGATGTGGAGAAAGGCCCATCACTCATTGAGATTGTGAAAACACAGCAAGAACGTTCTAAAACACTAAAAGAAATGGCTGAAAAAAGCCTCATGTTTTATAAGGAATATGATGAGTTTGATGAGAAAGCCGCTAAAAAGAATTTAAAAGAAGCCAGTTTAGAACCATTAGAAATGATGCGGGATAAATTTAAAGCATTGGACGAATGGTCGAAAGAACCCTTGCACCAAATTATTTTAGGAACAGCTGAAGCATTAGAATTAAAATTGGGCAAAGTCGCGCAACCTTTACGAGTCGCCTTGTCAGGGACCTCTGTATCGCCAGCATTAGACGCGACGCTTTTCTTGCTAGGGAAAGAGTTAAGCATCAAAAATATTAATCGTGGAATTGATTACATAAAAAATAGAATTCTTCAGCAAGAAAGCTAGACACTGAGGCCATCATTCAGTACAATTCGCGTCCTGCCAAGAGGGGCCATAGCTCAGCTGGGAGAGCGCAACACTGGCAGTGTTGAGGTCAGCGGTTCGATCCCGCTTGGCTCCACCAACTTTTTGGTGTTTAAGTGATTTAGACGATTCACTTAACAAGTATAATAAAGACTTAGTCCCCATCGTCTAGAGGCCTAGGACACCGCCCTTTCACGGCGGTAACAGGGGTTCGAACCCCCTTGGGGACGCCATATAAAAAACCACTTGCAGTTATGTGAGTGGTTTTTTTATGCCCGTACGGATTTATAGACGGATAAGTGGTTTTACTAAGCTGAAGCAATGCTTTTTAACATAAATAAAAAAGGCAACAACATATCAAGTGATGTTATTAGTCAATGCTTTGAAACGTAATTGTTTTTTTATATCTGCAGGTACAGGTAAGAACTACGTTTGGCTGGGCTCAATTGTTATACTTGATGAATCTCAGAATTGGGGTAGAAGCACAATGAAAACGATTTTGTCACGTAATGATGAAGACAATAAGTTCATTATTGTGGGCAGTCATAATCAAATTGATACCCCGTACTTAGGTAAAGCCACTAATGCGCTGACATTTATGATGTCTCAATGCGGTAAAGAAAACTCTAGTCACGTTAGAATTCAAGGTATCAACCTTACAAATGTTGTAAGAAGTAGATTTTCTGAATGGGCTGATGTTGTTTTTGAAAAAGAGACTTAATTGGAGACTCCCTGTGTCCCACCCTAAGCCTTGCATATGCCCATCCACTGTAATTTAAGCGTCATGTTTTTAAGTTAGTCTATGTTAATGGTAAATGAAATTTTGGAGTACAGAGTGTGACAAAAATTGTTGAGCATAAGTATGTTGAAAAAGAACTCAGTTGGCTATCGTTCAATGAACGGGTTCTACAGGAGGCGGCAGATAAGTCGGTTCCAATTGTGGAGCGAGTAAGGTTTTTAGGAATATTTTCTAATAATTTGGATGAGTTTTTCCGTGTTCGTGTAGCTAATGTTAAGCGTAAGGTGCTTATTGAGAAGAGCCTGGAGGATGAGACACCTACAAAAAATCTCTTACGCGCTATTCAGAAAAAAGTATTAAAGCTTCAAGAGGATTTTGATGTTATTTATTTGGATGTATTAAAAGGGCTTGCAGAGCACCATATTTTTCTTATCAATGAAGATCAGCTGAGTGAAGAGCAAGGGCATTGGCTTAGGGAATACTTTGACACTAAATTAAAGCGGTATGTAGAACCAATCATCATTAATAAAGAAACGGATTTAGCGCCCTTATTAAAAGATGGTTTAACGTACTTAATTTGTGAAATGATAAACGGGGATGTAATTCAGTATGCGGCGATAGCTATCCCAACGAATGATTCGCCACGTTTTATTGAATTGCCGCGTGAGAAAGGTAAGCGGCGCAAAAATATTATTATGTCAGACAATGTGATTCGTTACTGTTTTGATGACATTTTTTCCCCCTACTTTGATTATAAACAACACCATGTTTATTCAATGAAAATGACCTGTGATGCGGACTTTGACTTAACCGATGATATTGACCAGTCCTTGTTAGAAAGAATGTCAGTAGGGCTCAAACAGCGACTCAATTCGCAGCCAGTTCGCTTTGTATATGAGCGTGATATGTCTTCGACAGCGATTGGCATGCTAAAAAGTAAGCTGGGTATTTCTAGGCATGACAGCGTTATACCGGGTGGTCGATATCATAATTTTAGAGACTTTATAAGTTTTCCAAATGTAGGGAGGAAGTACCTGGAAAACCCTAAAATGCCAGCTATAACCTCTCAGGACTTCGCTAATTACCCCAGTGTTTTTCAAGCGATTAAAAAGAAAGATATTCTGCTGAGTTATCCTTATCACAAATTTAGTCATTTTACAGAAATGCTCCGTGAGGCTGCTTTTGACCCGGCTGTTTTTGAAATAAAAATTAGCGTGTACCGTGTCGCAAGCAATAGCCGTATTATCAAATCACTCATTAATGCGGTAAGAAACGGTAAAAAAGTATTGGTTGTTGTAGAGCTACATGCGCGGTTTGATGAGCAGGCAAATATAGCGTGGGCCAAGGTGTTAACCGAAGGCGGGGTAAAGGTTGAATTTGGTGTTCCTTCTTTAAAATGCCATAGCAAACTATGTTTAATTGGGCGGCACGAAAAGGATAAAGCCGTGTACTACGCTCATATTGGTACAGGTAACTTCCACGAGAAAACAGCAAAAATCTATACCGATTTCAGCTTGTTTACCCGTAATGAAGACATTACAAAAGAAGTCATTGATGTTTTTGATTTCATCGTTCATAGCTATAAGAGTAAAGAGTTTAAGCATTTAATTGTTTCGCCTATCAGCACGCGAGATTGGATCAATCGGTCGATTGAAAATGAAATTAAAATGGCCAAAAAAGGCCATAAGGCAGAAATTCTATTAAAAGTGAATAATCTCGATGATAAAAGTATTATTAGTAAGCTGTATGAAGCGAGTTGTGCGGGTGTGAAAATTCGTATGATTATTCGGGGGATGTGCGTATTAGTACCGGGAGTGGAAGGCCAGAGTGAGAATATTGAGATTATTTCAATTGTTGATCGTTTTTTAGAGCATACTCGGATGAGTGTTTTCCATAATGGCGGTAAACCGAAGGTTTTTATTAGTTCTGCCGATTGGATGACCAGAAATATTGATCGCCGAATAGAAGTGGGTTGCCCTATTTACGATGAGGATATTAAGCAACGCCTTATCCATATTTTTAATGTGCAATGGAGCGATAGAACAAAAGCTAGAATGCTTGATAAGAAGCAAATTAATGAATACAGGCCCCGTGGCAATAAACGCAAAATACGTTCACAAGTAGCCATATATGATTACCTGAAAGCGATTGAAAGTAAAAAAATATGATAGAGAAAATGAGCAATAAAAGTGATGGGTCAGAGTTATTAGCGGCATTAGATCTTGGCTCAAATAGCTTTCATTTAATTATTGCTCGTATGAAAAATGGTCTGCTTGAACCTGTAAAAAAGATAAAGCACCGCGTTAAGTTAAGAGCCGGGCTAAATAAAGAAAATGAGTTGAATTACGAAGCAATTCTGCGTGCTGTCTCCAGCTTGAAGGAATTAGGCAATATATTACAAGAAAGTGACGTAGAAAAAGTCAGGGTTGTAGCAACACATACTATTCGTGAGGCAAATAATCGTAATGCCTTTTTAACATTAGCAGAACAAGCCTTGTGTTTTCCAATAGAGGTTATTTCTGGCTGTGAAGAAGCGCGTCTTATTTACCAAGGCGTGGTGCGTAGTGAAGCCTTGCTCGATAGAAGCCTGGTGATTGATATTGGTGGTGGCAGTACCGAAATAGTCGTGGGTGAGGGTTGTGACACCCTATACAGAGAAAGTAAAAGTATGGGCTGCATTAGCTTTACTGAGCGTTATTTTTTGAAAGAGTTAAATAAAAAAGCACGCGGATTTAAGTCGCTAGTGCGACACCTCTTGAAAAGAAGTAGTGAGTGACGACAATCACACTATTTCTAATCGCCAAAAAAGAGGTAGTTATGACACATCGCCGACTCACTGAGATAGAACGATACCAGATCCACGCTTTATTGAAACAAGGGCTTAGTCATCGAGCTATAGGGCGGGCGTTAGCCCGCCATCACTCCACTATCTCTCGTGAGATAAACCGCAATCAAGGAATGCGAGGTTATCGACCTAAGCAAGCCCAATATAAAGCGCTGGCGCGTCAGGTCAACAAAGTGCATTACCGTATTACGCTTCTCTTGTGGCAAGAGGTTGAGCGCCTATTACGCTTAGAATGGAGTCCAGAACAAATTAGCCAGCGACTTGCAAAAGAGCGGTATATCCAAATCAGTTCTGTGTGGATTTATCATTACGTTCAGAACGACAGAATCTTAGGTGGCAACTTACATAAACACCTTCGCTGTCAGAAGCAGCGAAAGAAAACGTATGGAGCAAAAGACCACAGAGGTACAATGCAAGGTAGAAAGGGCTTAGATCGTCGGCCAGTGGGTGCTAACAACCGCTCGCGCTTAGGGCACTGGGAAGGTGACACGATTATTGGTAAAAATCATCAAGGCGCTGCTCTCACTTTGGTTGACCGTAAGTCACGTTTCACCCTCATTGAGCCATTAGGTCGACGTACAGCAGAAAACACGCGTAGAGCCATTGAAAAATCTCTCCGTCAATATCCTCAATATGCCAGATCTCTCACGCTCGATAATGGTAAAGAGTTTACTCAGCATAAGCAGATTGAAAGTAACTTGTCTCTCTCCGTCTTCTTTGCTCGACCTTATGCCTCATGGGAACGAGGGACTAATGAAAATACGAACGGGCTTATACGGCAGTACTTAAAGAAAGATCGTTCATTACATGACCTGACTCAACAAGAAACCCGATTGGTGATGGATAGACTAAATCACCGCCCTCGAAAGATACTTGGATATAAAACACCTTTCGAGGTATTCTTCAAAACGAAGACCCATTTAACTAACGGTGTCGCATTAGCGAATTAAATCTGCGGCATTTAACAAAGCTGAAATAGCCGCCTTACAGAAATTGGAGTTTTGTTCGCATCGTTTTAAAGCCTTTGAATGGGACAACGTCTTTGCCACCTCCGGCACAGTTAAGGCGCTTTTTAAAACGGTTGGCTTAGTGGGGGAGAACACCGAGCACTTGTTATTGAGTGATCTTTTAGCGTTAAAAGATTTATTATGTCAGAAGGCTGGTTTTGAAAAGTTGTCGTGGGTGGGTATTGATGAATCACGAGCTAGTGTATTACCTGCTGGTGTGGCCATCATGATCGCGGTGATGAAAAGCCTAGGCATTACCGAGCTCAAGTTTTGCAGTGCGGCTTTACGTGAAGGCGTCCTCTATGAAATGGAGCAGCAGGATGAGGAGCAAAATACACGACTACTAACCCGTCAAAACATGCAAGCGCGCTACCATGTTGATCGTAAGTACGCACAGCAAGTGGCAGAAACATGCGAGCTATTATGGAATCAGGTAGCTGAAGATTGGCATTTAGAGCAGACAGGATTAAAAGAATTATTAAAAGAAGCTGCTTATTTATATGAAGTTGGCCAGCAAATTAGCGTGAGTGATTTTCAAAAACACTCGGGCTATATTTTGGCAAATAGCGAATTGCCTGGTTATAACCAAGATGAGCAGCAACTATTAGGTTTATTGGTGAGTAATGGTCGAAAAAAATTCAAGCGACGAAGCCTGCCATTACTTCGTCATGTTAGCCATAAATTATTAACACGTTTAATTCGTCTATTCCGTTTAGCGATATTGCTAAATAATAACCGGCAGCCATTAGTGATTGACTTACTCAGCTTAAAAGCAGATGGGAGCCATATGCAGTTGACAATTGATAAGGCGTTTTTTCTTGAACAAGAGTTGAATCTGGCTGATATAGATAAAGAAGCTAAATGGATGGCCAAGTTGGGTAATAAGCTCTCTTACCAATTGGTTTGATGCCCCAGTTTAATCATAAAGATACTATTTAGAGCTACTGTTATGTTTTAACAGAGCATCTTCAATTAACCCCTCAATAAGCTTTTGTAAGCTGGTGTCTTTTTCAATTGCCATTATTTTTAAGGACTTTAGGGTCTTTTTTTCTAATCGAAGGGATGTGCTTTTCTTTGCCTTGCTAGGGCCATTGCTTTCTTTTTTAGAGTCTTCTTTTTTGTTTTTCATTGGTACATGGCTAGCAAATATAAAAGTATTTAATAATCTTAGGAATATTAAGCGGAGAAGTAAAGCGTAAAGCCGCATCACCAGCTAAACGGGTGAGGCGGCTTTAATAAAAAGAAATTAGATTTTCTTTTTAAGTTTCTTAACTTTTTTAGTTAATTTTTTGATTTTTAGTTTGATATCTTTTTTCTTAGCCATGTTTAGTTCCTTATAATTTATGTGATAATGATGTTAATACGTTGTTACGTAATGACGTCATTAGTTGCTATACTACGATTCTTATTATTTATTTTCAAGTTAATTATTTTTACATTGTGTGGTGAATTTTAATGAGATTAAAAATGATTGATTCATATTAAACTTTTTTATACAGGCTAAGGAGTAATGAATGGAACAATTAGTTATTGAAATAGCGGGAATTGGTCAGGCAACATCAATTGTATTGAATAAACATGGTTTTAAAACAGTGGCTGATGTAGCAAATGCGAGCGTTGAAAGTTTATCAGGGGTACCAGGCTTCGCTAGTGCTCGATCGCTTCAGACGATTAAGAAGGCAAAGGATCTACTTAAAGCAGCTGATGTGCAGGCTGCTGAAAAAGTGAGTGATTCGATGGTGAATAAGGAAAAAGCAGTTTCTAAAAAACCGATGAAGAATAAAAAAACACCAAAGGAAAGTCAGAATAAAGGTCAGCAAGAGGCTAAAAATAAAGATAAGAAAGCAGAAAAAAAGAAATTAAAGTTAGCGGTGAAAGAATTAGCCAAGAAAGTTGCTAAGTTAAAAGCTAAAAAAGCAGTTAAAGATAAAGCGAAAAAAGCCAGCAGTAAAGCGGCTAAAAAAAAGAAGAGCAGTAAAAAACCAAGAAGAAATAGTTAGTACCCGGTTTGGAGAAGATTTTTTAAGGTTTCTTGATTTGACTAAGTTATTGAGCCAATTCTTTAATTCAATAGTTTTTAACGTATCAAGATTCGTGCTACCAAGTTTCGGGGTTAGATGTCTATGCAGTGCATCCTTTGCTGTTTTCACTGAGTCATCAGATTTATAGGCTTTCAGGTGGTTTATGTGATCATTAACAGCGTCGCTAATTGTGTAATTTTGTTTGGTCGGGAGGACGTCAAAAGGTGAACTTCTAAACCACTTAAGTAATTGTGTGGTGGCTCCTTCGAAAGTTAGGTTGCTTACAAGCCTAAGGTTTCGTATTTTTCATTCGCCCTTTTTGAGCTCGTACCCTGTTCGTCTTTGTTTTTTCTAAACTCTAGGTAAAAGCCCTTTCCCAGTTTGTGCTAGTACGGCTTGCGCTTTGGATTTAGCTTTTAATAGAAGATATAAACCCTATGCCCTTGTGTCTATTATTAACGCTATGTTTTTTTGGGGGACGTTTTATAATCTCTATGATAATGAGATAAATTAAGGTGTTTAGTATTGACTAAATTTAACATAGGGTTTGTGGGACTGGGTGCCATGGGGCAGGCGATTGCTACAAGAATTATTCAGGCCAACCACGCACTTCAGGTGCATGATTTATCCCGGCAGGCAGTTGATACGATGGTCAAACGCGGTGCCGAGCCATTTGAGGGCAATGTTGCCTTGGGTACTGGAAAGAACCTTGTTTTTATAAGCGTTTCTCATGCCGATATCACCGAACAGTTAATCTGTGATCCAGGAGGTTTACTTGATTGCATGGATGAAGGTGGAATCATCGTTGATTTGGGTACAACGCCAAGTGGGCAATGCCGTGAATGGGCTAAACGAGCAAGCGCTAAGGGCATGTTTTTTCTGGATGCACCGGTGAGTGGTTCGACGCCTTGGGCTGATGAAGGGAAACTGGCCATGATGGTGGCTGGCGATCAAACGGCTTATGCGAAGGTGCTGCCCATTTTAGGTTGTTTTGCAAATAAAATTCATTACTTGGGAACCAGTGGAAATGGGCAATTATTAAAGCTTTGCCACCAACTCACGTTTGTGTCGACGATTACCGGTATATCGGAGGCGATTGCGTTGGCAGAAAAAAGTGGGATTCAGGCGAAGGTGGTTTTGGATGTATTGGCCGATTGTGTGGCGCCACGGCATGTCATCGATTTTATGCTGCCGATGGCAGAAAATGAACGTTTTGATCAAGGACGGGGAACGTTAAAATTAGGCCATAAAGATTTACAAGCAGTTAAAGATAGTGCTCAAGATGTGGATTTGCAGTTACCCTTGGCAACTGTCTTATTAAATTACCTGGAGAAGGCGATGAAAGAAGGTTGGCAAGAGGCTGACTTATTTGCCTTGGTTGATATGGCAAGAGATGAGTTTTATGCTGATGCGCCTTAACAGGCTTTGGTCTCGTTGTATTTTGTTGTCTTAAGGGTGACGACTCCTTTATAGCCTCACACGCAATGCGTCTATACCTAAAATCGTCATGGTTTTATCTTTTACTTCGATAAGTCTATCGTGAGTTAACTGTTTCAGAATTCTAGAAAACGTTTCAGGTCTAATGGACAGGCTAGATGCCAACATTTAGGCTTAACATTACCGGGGTTTTTAACACCTCATCTGCTCAATATCCGTATTGAAACTTCTGATATTAAACCTAATGGTGTCGTCTCAGAAGATTTAGCAAAGGCGTTAGGTGAAGAAGCGGCTTAGGGATCACTAAAAAGGCTATCGTATAAGGGTGCATGTTGCACCCTTTTTTATGCGTCCATTTATTGGGTTTTATCCATGCCTTGAAATCTGATCTAGATCATTAAATTAGCAAATAATGATGTTTTGAGAGATTCTAAAAAAAAGTCAAAAATAAAATTGACCGTTATCAATTTAATTTGCAATGGAAGAATGTAAAGTCCACGGAAATTGATCTGAAGTGAAAATATTCAATAAATTAGAGGAGACAGTATGAAACCGGTTAATCAGCTGATTCAGCAAGAAGGTGCCATTCAAGATCGATCCATTTTTTGGGATGAAGATATCTATCAAAAAGAGATGGAAGAAATTTTTGCAAGATGTTGGTTATTTCTAACGCATGAGTCAATTATTCCTGATGAAGGTGACTATCAGGCGACGACAATGGGCGAAGACTCTGTTGTTGTTGCACGCCAAAAAGATGGCAGTATTAAAGCGTTTGTTAATTCATGTACGCACCGAGGTAATGTGGTTTGTTTTTCCGATGGGGGGAACGCAAAGTCATTTACCTGTCCTTATCATGGCTGGGTTTTTGGGATGGATGGCAGCCTTGTTGATGTGCCCTTAGAAAAGCAGGCTTATCATAATGAAATTGATAAAGATGCGTTGTTTCTTAAGAAAGTAAGGGTGGAAAGTTATAAAGGCTTCGTCTTTGGAACCTTCGATGAAGAAGCACCATCACTTGAAGAGTATTTAGGCGGAATGGCTTGGTACATGGATTCATTTATGGATGTGCCCGGTGGCTGTGAACTGATTGGGCCACCCATGAAATCCATTCTAGATTGTAACTGGAAAAACCCAACTGAAAACTTTATTGGTGATGGTTATCATGTGGGTTGGGCGCATGCTTCAGCATTAGAAATTTCGGGCGGGCCGTTGGCCATTGCCAAAGGTAACGCAGTATACGATGCTGAAACATCAGGTCTACAAGTCACCGTACCCGAAGGCCATGGTTTTGGTGTTATTTGGGAGGGGGCGGCGGCTCTTCACGGGGGGCCAGTGTTTGAGGCTTATCAAAAGTGGTTGGATGAAAGGTCGCCTTTGATCAAAGAAAAAATGGGTGAACACCGTGAGAAGTTTTATCGGGGGCATTGGGATGCTGCCATTTTTCCTAATTGTTCATTTTTATACGGTACAAATACATTCAAAATGTGGCAACCGCGTGGCCCTCATAGCATAGAGGTGTTTACGTGGACGCTAGTAGAAAAAGAAATGCCTGAAGACCTTAAACAAATGATCCATGCTGATAATATGCTGACTTTTGGAACAGCAGGTATTCTTGAAAGTGATGATGGAGAGAATATGGAGCAATGTACGCAATCCAATAGAGGCTATTCCACTCGTCAAGGGACGCTTTATGCTGGTATGGGGCAAGGGCACGAGTACCTTGACCCCGAATTGCCTGGCTTAGTGAGTAAGGGTTGGGTTAATGAGGCGCCACAAAGGGGGATGTATCGACGTTGGGCTGAATTTATGGACGGTAAACCGTGGAGTGAACTTTCAACGACGGCTCAATTAGAGCAAACTAAATTAGGGGGCTAAAATGAGTAATAATAATCAACAAGCAGGGCAAAGCGTCGACCAGTCCACTCATTTTGAAGTTGAACGATTTCTGGTCAAAGAAGCAAGGGCACTCGATGAAGAACGTTTCAATGATTGGCTTCATCAGATGCTAACAAAAGACATTACGTACCAGTTGCCAACACAAGAGGTGCGTTACCGGAAAGATACCAAGGTACTGGGAAACTCTCAAACAACTTATTTATACAATGATAATTTTGCGCTGTTGAGCATGCGTGTCGCGAGGCTTGATACCGGTATTGTATGGGCAGAAGATCCACGGGTAAGAAATCGCCGCATTATCAGCAATATTGATGTTGAATGGTCTGAGACCGCGGGTGAAGTTGATGTGCGTTCAGCCTTTATTTTATTTCGTAGTCGTATGCAAAGAGATCAAGCGACACATTACGGTATGCGGATGGATAGGCTAAGAAAGGAAGACGGTCAATGGAAACTGGCTTCAAGAGTGATTACCTTAGATCAACGTGTTGTATTGGATAAAAATATCCATTGCTTTTTTTAATTATAAGATAGCGAAATCAAACCTAAAAGCCCAGTCTGGTTAAACAATCAGGCTGGGTTTTTTATTGAATTAACGCGTTAAAAAGACGCTGAGTCAAGATTCGAGCATTGTTTTAGGCCAGTCAAGTCAATAATTTTAATGTCCTTATTTCTTTTTTGAATACACTTTTTTTCAACAAGGCGAGTAAAGGCACGACTTGTGGTTTCATTTGCCAGACCTAAATAGCCGGCAATATCCTGTCGAGACATCGACAGGTGAAAATTCATCTGGTAATGCTCGGAACGACTCATGCGTTTTGAAATAACCAAAAGAAAGGTTGCTAACCGTGCAATGGCCGTATGCTGAGAGAGGCAGCTAAAAAAATCGTGCCCAGATGCCAGCGAGTGACTAAACATATTGATGGCCCAATCAGACAGAGACGGTGTGCTTTTTCGCATATTGGCGAGTTCTTGGTAATTGACTTTACACAGCAGGCTAGGGGTCAGAGTTTGAGCGGTACTAAGGTAATGTTTTTTCGAAATACTTTCCAAGCCGATAAAATCACCGGGTAAGTAAAACCCGGTAATATTTTCATTGCCTTTGGTGTTTGTAATGTAAGTTTTAAGTGCACCCGACTTAACGACATAAAGTGCTTGAAAGTTATCCGCTTGTCGATAAACAGTTTGATGGCGAGAGTAACTTTTAGCAGATGAAATAATGGAATCTAATTTATAGCGATCGCCTTCCTCGAAGGCACTTGGCAAGCAAGTACTGGCTAATGAACATTCCTTACAATCTGTAGACATTGTTGTTTATAAATAATGGCTTTTTATTAGCAAATGATAATATATATTATCGACTCATGTAAACGTTTAGCCAGGGTATTGTTAAGTTGGGTTTTATACAAAATGAGTAAAAAATTGATAAGCTAAACCGGCGAGAGGTTCTGATTGATTTATAGACAATGAATCATCAGTCTAAATGGGATATTTTATCCAAACTTAAGGTGTGAACATGATGAAGCAATTTCAACAAATGGCATTATTTATTCTTCTTTTATCCGTTATTGGTTTAACAGCCTGTTCTAACGATACAAAGACAGAACCTGATGCAAAGCTGGCTAGGACAAAAGAAGCGATGCAGTTGGCTGTTTATAAAAGCCCTGACTGTGGTTGTTGTGGCCTTTGGATGGATCATATTGAGTCGCTAGGGTTTATCACTAAAACACATCACCCTGCAGATTTAAATAAAATCAAACATACCTTGGGGGTACAACGGCAGTATCAGTCTTGTCATACGGCCGTCTCAACAGAAGGCTATGTTTTTGAAGGGCATATTCCAGCACCTGTGATGCAACGCTTTTTGGCTGAGAAGCCACAAGGTGCATTAGGGTTAGCTGTCCCAGGAATGCCTTTAGGCAGTCCGGGCATGGAAATGGGAAATAAACGTGACGATTATGATGTCTTATTATTAAAAAAAGACGGGTCATCGACAGTTTATGAGCGCATTAGGCATTAATAAAAAGTCTGTGTCATGGTGAAAAAAACAGGAGTATCCGCTGTTCATTTTTCTTCTTTGCGTCGCCAGTTCTTAAAGAGAGTGGGTGCCACCGGTCTGTTGACCGGGTTACAGTTGGTTCCGTCGCTGCTTTATGCCCGATCAAAGCTCAAAAAAAATGGCACCCTTTATGGTAAGGTTTTTAATCTAACAATTGGTTACACAGCGGTTAATTTTTCGGGCGCTGAACGGGTGGCGACAACGGTAAATGGCTCGGTTCCTGGGCCAACCTTGTTTTGGCAGGAAGGCGACGAGGTGACGGTCCATGTTAACAATACATTGCCTGTTAAAACATCTATCCACTGGCATGGCATTATTTTACCGACAGACATGGATGGGGTGCCGGGTGTCAGTTTTGATGGCATAGAAGCCGGCGAAACGTTCACTTATCGTTTTAACGTTCAACAAAGTGGCACATATTGGTACCACAGTCACTCAGGTTTTCAAGAACAAACGGGCTTGTACGGTGCGATTGTTGTGCTTCCTAAAGAGCCAGAAGGATTCTCTTACGACCGTGATTATGTGGTGATGCTGTCTGATTGGTCAGATACAGCACCAGAAATTATTTATAAAAATTTAAAAAAAAATCCTGAGTTTTATGTGACTAATAAGCGTACGGTCCTAGACCTTTGGCGCGATATCAAGAGCAAAGGCATTAGACAAACATGGCAAGACCGGGCCATGTGGAATGAAATGCGGATGAGTGATAGAGATATTGCAGATGTCACTGGACAAACGTATACCTTTTTAATGAATGGTATGCCGCCTGAACAAAGCTGGTTTGGCTTATTTCAGCAACATGAAAAAATACGATTGCGGTTTATTAATGGGGCAGCAATGAGTATTTTTGATGTGCGGATCCCTGGTTTGAAAATGACCGTCGTATCGGCAGACGGACAGGCGGTTCAACCTGTAACGGTAGACGAATTTCGGATAGCAACGGCGGAAACCTATGATGTGATTGTTGAACCTGACGCCGATCACGCCTATTCCATCTTTGCTCAAAGTATTGATCGAAGTGGTTATACCTGTGGTACTTTATCCAATGATGTTAAGCGCATTGCGCCGCCGCCTCAGATGGACCCGGCACCCATTTTATCGCACCGTGATATGGGCATGGCTGATCATGAAAAAATGGCACATCAGCATCATGAAAGGTTGGCGAAAGATAAACCTGAAGGTGATCATAATAAGCCTTTGGCAAAGGCAGGTGAAGGGAGCTTTCAGGGTATCCAGCATGCGGATACGGAGTTTGGATATCAGGTTGATATGCGTGCTGAAAATCCGGCAAATGGCGTTAATGACCCTGGCATAGGGCTGCGCCATCATCAGCACCTTTATCAACGACGTGTTTTAACGTATGCAGACCTTCGTAATGCTTTTCCAACCATAGATCAGCGAGAGCCTTCACGTGAAATACAGCTACATTTGACGGGCAATATGCACCGTTATATGTGGTCTATCAATGGTTTGGCGGCTTCCGAGGCTTCGCCAATTGAATTAAAATTTAATGAACGAGTTCGCTTTACTTTAGTGAACGATACCATGATGACACACCCCATTCATTTACATGGTATGTGGAGCGAATTGGAAACAGGTGATGGTGAATACTTACCACGAAAACATACGGTCATTGTGCAGCCCGGTTCAAAAATCAGCTATTTAGTGAGTGCAGATGCGATGGGTTCTTGGGCCTATCATTGTCATTTGCTTTATCACATGCCCGGTATGTTCAGGATCATTCAGGTTAGTTAGGTGATTTTATGCTTGTTCGCTTGATTCTTTGTTTTATTTTTTTTATGCCAGCAGTGCAGGCCGATTCAAAACAAGACCCTGTCATAATGGGAATAGATATTGATCGTTTTGAGTTTTATAACCCAGAAGATGACAATATTTTTATTTTAGAGGGGGACGCTTACCTAAGCCAAGATGCTTATATCGTAGCCCTTAAAACTGAAATTGAACGGAAAAATGGAAATACACATGAATCTGAAGTCCAGTTTTTATATGGTGTACCTATCTCAAGCTACTGGGACGTTTATGCCGGTGTAAGAAAAGACTTTAAGCCCGACAGCCGAACATGGGGTGTGTTAAGTTTAGATGGGTTAGCGCCTGGCTTTATTGAGATGACGGCGTCGGTGTTTTTGGGTGAAGGTGCGCATACGGCTGCCAGATTAGAACTGGAGTATGAAATGGCTTTGTCAGATCGTTGGACATTAACACCAGAAGTAGAAATTTATGTCACCGGCCAGCGTGATGAAGCAATACGAGTAGGGGCAGGCTTATCAAAAATTGAAGCGAGCCTTTTGTTAAGTTATAACATTCATCCACAAGTGGCACCCTATGCAGGTGTTAAATGGTCAGCTTTATATGGTGAAACGGCTGATTACGCGGATGGAGAAGATGAAGAGAGTGCTTTGGTACTGGGTGTAAAAGCGTCATTTTAAATTTAAGAGCAGTTGTTATAACGCTTCATCCGTTGAAAAAAGAACCGTCGTTGCAGTAGGAGGGCGGTCAGCAAGACAGATCACGCAGCACTAGAGGGCGTTTGGTTTATAAAAGCCAACACAACAAGCATAACCTCGCTCGCTAACGACTTAATAAAAAAGAACTTATCGCTATCTGGACTAGACCTTGCATGTTCAATAACATACGCAATTTTTAATGAGACTGTTCAATGAATCATATCAACACAGTACAACGTTACCAAGATTATCGTTCAGCGATACATGATTTGTTATCGACGACCGTGAGAAGCTTGGCAGAGGAGTGGCGCCAGGGGATTAACCAAGAAAGCAGGCTTCGGTCATTAGAGCAAATTGCTCGAGAGTTTCCATTTATCAGTACTGTGTACCGTCTTGATATGCGTGGAAAACAGCAAGGTGAGACATTAATCAGCCCAGATGCTCAAGGGTATTCAACCAATGGTGATGGCGCTGATCGAAGTCATCGGCCATATTTCAAACAACTGAAAAGTCATGCAGAATATGCGGTAACGGAGCCCTATTTGTCGATTAATAATCAGGCTTTGTGCTTATCGGCTATTTCTCAAGTCATTGCGATTGATGGCGAGCAAGATGGCTATATCGTGATGGATGTGGATTTAAAAAAGCTCATTTCTTTTTTTATGGGCGATGAACGCCAGCGGCATATTGAACCGCTATTTAAAATTGTGTATGGCTTTATATCTGCGGTTTTGTTTTTGGTTGTGGGTGCTTTACTTTGGCAAGCCGCAGGGCAATTAATACCCGTGCTGGGCAATACCGGGCAGGTGGCGACAGAACAAATATTTGGGGTTGTGATCTATTTAACGTTAGCACTGGCCATCTTTGATTTGGGAAAAACAACCTTTGAGGAAGAAGTTTTACTGGGTAAGGATGTTTTTCGTCATAGTTCCACTCGACGTACGATTACTCGTTTTATAGCGGCCATACTGATCGCTATTTCAATTGAGTCCTTAATGCTGATCTTTAAAGCTGCGCTCAACGCTGATCATGCTTTATTAATGTCGGCAACCTGGGTTATGCTGCCAGCCGTTGGCTTGTTGATTGGCTTGGGTATTTATGTTTATTTAGGCGCAAAAGCTGAAAAGCTGTTGCTGGATGCAAGCCGTCATGAGTCATAAGATAGCTTATATCAGGTTAAGGGTTGAGAAACAGTTTAAACCACTTGTCCAGCGCACCAGCCAGATGACCAGGCCCACTGAAAGTTATAGCCACCTAGCCAGCCTGTGACATCGACGACTTCGCCTATAAAATAGAGCCCGGATGAATGTTTCGATTCCATTGTTTGAGATGACAATTCATTACAATCAACGCCACCAAGCGTCACTTCAGCTGTTCGATAGCCTTCCGTGTTATTGGGTTTGATCTGCCATTGCTGTAGTTGTTTTGCAATGACTTTAAAACGCTCGAAAGAAATCGATTGCAGGGGTTGAAGAACCACTGCATTACCCAGTAGAGCACTGATAAAGCGCTTGGGTAAAAAGTCAGCAAGTAGGGCTTTTAACTGCGTTTTAGGTTGCGCCTCTTGTTTCTCTTTAAAAAGCGTCTGGAGATCAATGTCAGGTATTAAGTTTATTGTTATCGTTTCACCCGCTCGCCAATACGAGGAGATCTGTAAGATGGCCGGCCCACTCAACCCTCGGTGCGTTAATAGCATGTTTTCCTTAAAGCGGTTTCGTTGATTGCTTACAAGACAATGAATCGCAATGCCAGACAGGTCGGCAAGCCACGTTTTCTCTTTTTCTTGCAAAGTAAATGGCACCAGACCTGCCCTAGTCGGTTGTACCGTATGGCCAAATTGTTTGGCGATTTGATAACCGAAACCTGTTGCGCCCATTTTGGGTATGGACAACCCACCCGTGGCAATAACCAGAGAGTGGGCAGCATAATGACCTAAAGTGGTGTCAAGGTGGTAAGTCGTGTGGTCTTTATGAATTTGATTTATGGAACAATTAAGCTGAATGTCTACACCGGCATGGGTACATTCAGATAACAGCATATCTAAAATGTCTTTGGAACTTTCATCACAAAATAATTGTCCATGTTGACGTTCATGATATGGAATGTTGTAGTCGCTCACCAGGGAAATAAAATCCCATTGTGTATAACGGCTAAGCGCTGATTTGCAGAAATGAGGGTTATTAGAAATATAGTGATCAGCATCAACCGCCATGTTGGTGAAATTACATCGACCACCGCCAGACATTAAAATTTTTTTTCCGGCTTTGTTAGCATGATCGAGTACCAATACTTTACGACCCCTTTTTCCAGCTTCAATGGCACACATTAAACCAGACGCGCTGGCACCGATGATGATAACGTCTTTGAGTGTATTCATTGAGTTTCAAGATAGTCGAAAGTTAAAAAAGAATGAGTTTAAGATGAAGCGTCACAGCGCAAAGGTTGATTTTTTTTGCATTGACCCGATATTTTATAGCGAGTTTGCCATGAGAGCTGAATCTTAACAGCGTATTGTATAAAACCTCAGAGAAAAAAAGGATAATTAAACGATGTCAGAAGGAAGTTCGAACGATTCTAAAACGGCTATCCAGCAACTTAAATCAAGCATTAATGAGCAAATTATTGGGCAAGATCTTTTAGTAGAAAGAATGCTCATTGCGTTATTGGCTGATGGCCATATTTTAGTCGAAGGCGCACCCGGTTTAGCTAAAACGCGAGCCATCAATGCACTGAGTCAAGGTGTTGAAGCCGATTTTCATCGCGTACAATTTACGCCAGATTTATTGCCCTCGGATTTAACAGGCACCGACATTTATCGACCTGAACAAGGTGTGTTTGAATTTCAAAAGGGCCCTCTATTTCATAACCTGATTCTGGCCGATGAAATAAACCGTGCGCCGGCAAAGGTTCAAGCGGCACTTTTAGAAGCAATGGCAGAACGGCAGATAACCGTTGGCGGTGCTACGTACAAATTACCCGGTTTATTTATGGTAATGGCAACCCAAAACCCGCTTGAGCAAGAAGGGACATACCCGTTACCTGAAGCACAACTGGATCGCTTTTTACTCCATGTCAAAATCGATTACCCAAAAGCAGTGCATGAAAAAGAAATACTGCAGCTAGCGCGCGCTGAAGAAAAAACCAGCGACCTTAAACAAGTAAAACCTCAGCCCATCTCGCAACAACAACTCACTCGTGCACGACACGAGATATTGGATGTGTACATGAGCGATGAGCTGGAAGATTATCTGCTACAGCTTGTTTTAGCAACACGTGAACCGACAGTGTATGGCGAGGATTTGGCCGCTTGGATTCAATACGGCGCAAGCCCTCGGGCGAGTATCGCCTTGGATCGGTGCTCAAGGGCTAGGGCATGGCTACAACAACGTGATTTTGTAACGCCTGAGGATATTCAACAAATTGCCTACGACGTGCTGCGCCATCGTTTAATCTTGTCATATGAAGCTGAGGCAGAAGGTATCACAAGCGATCGATTTATCAAGGAGTTGATTGCCCGAGTGGCTGTGCCTTAAATGACGGCAAGGGTTTCACAAGACGAACGGGTGTCGGTTCAACTGAAGCCGATGGTCGATCTGGCTAAAAAAGCCGGTTTATTGAGTCACCGTCGCCAACGTATTCAATCATCACAAAGCGGTGCTTATGTTTCTGGCTTTAAAGGGCGTGGCATGGCCTTTGAAGAAGTCCGCGTGTACCAGCCCGGCGATGATATCAGGTGTATTGATTGGCGGGTGACCGCACGCACTAACAAGACACACAGTAAAGTTTTCCGTGAAGAAAGAGAGCGTCCCATTTTTATTTCTGTAGATTTGAGACCCACGATGAATTTTGCTACACGTGGGGCGTTTAAATCGGTTCAAGCGTCAAAATTGGCCGCTTTATTCGCTTGGTCGGCGCAACTCAATGGCGATAGAGTGGGCGGGCAAGTTTTTAATGAGCAGGGCTGTCAAGAGTTAAAACCGGCATCGGGCAGAGGCGCCGTTTTGCATTTTTTAAATGCCTTGGTAAAACCGCCGATTAAGAAGCCTCAACCGCTGTCTTTGCATCAGGTGCTAAAACGACTCGCACAGCATGCTCGCCCAGGAAGTCTGCTTTACCTTATCAGTGATTTTCGTGGTTTGAATAACTCAGTAGAAAGACAGTTATCCTTATTGGCGAAACACTGTGAACTTCAATTAGTGCATGTTTATGACCCATTAGAATGTGAGTTGCCAAAAAAAGGTCAATATCGTTTTACTAATGGTGAGCGAGAAACAGTCGTTGATACGGCTGAGCGGCAGCGAGTATTAGCGTATCAACAGCTTTTTCAGCAGCGGCAAGAAGAGTTGAGAACAATGTGCCATAAATGGCGAATGACCCTTGTTGAGTGTAGAACCACTGACGATCCTTTTGAGGTATTGCGTTAATGAATCAAGCGCTTCCGTTAAGAGATATTCAGCTACCCGATGCCGTTAGCTGGTGGCCTTTAGCCATGGGTTGGTGGCTTTTATTGTTGGTGATGGTTGTGTCGATTTTGGGCGGTTATTGGCTATATAAAAAAATAACACGAAAAACAGCCGTAAAAAGTGCACAAAAAATTCTATTGGCTATTAAGCACACAACAAGTGATGATCATTTAGACACGTTAAAGCAATTATCCGCCTGTATCCGACGCGTCTCTATCAGCCTCGATTCTCGATCTCAGGCAGCGAGTTTAATTGGCGAAGAATGGTTAAGCTATCTGGATCAATCAATGGATGGAATGCCTTTTACTAAAGGCGTAGGGCGCTATTTATCTGACGCGCCGTATCGTCGCGAAGCCCCTGAAGAATTGGATATAGAGGCGCTCATTGATTTATGTGAATTGTGGTTAAAAGGGCAGAAGAAATGATTCATATTGAGTGGCCTGAACTCTTTTTTATACTCCCTTTACCGTTGTTAGTCCGTTGGCTTTTACCTGCACAAGCGCCCACCGTGCTGGCAGCGCTTAAAGTCCCATTTATAGAAGATTTTGGTTCGGCAAAAACAGGTGGCGTTTCTGAGCAACGTCCTTGGTTATTAGGGGTTGCAGTGATGGCATGGGTTCTATTAGTGATCGCCTCATCAAGGCCGCAATGGCTAGGCGAACCCATTGAACAGGCCGTTAGTGGCCGTGATTTAATGCTGGCCGTCGATGTTTCTGGCAGCATGGATGAAAAAGATTTTTTTATTAAGGGTGTGCAGGTTGATCGTTTAACGGCAACAAAACAGGTCGCAACTGCGTTTATTGAACGCCGCACAGGTGATCGGTTAGGTTTAATTCTTTTTGGCACGACAGCTTATCTGCAAACGCCGTTAACATTCGACCGAAAAACGGTTGCCACATTATTAGATGAATCGTTTATAGGTATCACGGATGATGAACCGGCAACGTCGATTGGTGATGCCATTGGGTTGGCAGTAAAGCATTTAAAGAATGAACAGCCCGACAGTCGTGTGTTAATTTTACTAACCGATGGCGCTAATACGGCGGGGGCTATAGAGCCGCTTCAGGCAGCAAAAATAGCCGCTGATCACGAACTTAAAATTTACACAATTGGTATTGGTGCTGATCAAATGCTGGTACGAAGTTTCTTTGGAAACCGCACGGTGAATCCATCACGCGACTTAGACGAAAAAACCCTGACAGCGATCGCTGAATTAACCAAGGGGCGCTACTTTCGGGCTAGAAACCAAGAAGAACTCCAGGAGATATATGCATTGATAGACGAGCTTGAGCCCATTGAAAAAAACAAACAATTCTATCGTCCGATGAAAGAGCTTTACCCATGGCCTTTAGCACTGAGTTTGTTATTCGCTGGCTTGACAGTTTTACTGCGAATGAGGGTCAGATGAATTGGGCTGATTTCCATTTTATTCGTCCCTATTGGTTGTTGGCGCTTATTCCTGCCCTTGCAGTCATTATTTTTTCAGTGAGAAGAAAATTAAATAAAGGGGAGTGGGCAACGGTTTGCGATGCGGACTTACTGCCCTTTATTTTAGAGGAAGGAAAGGGGCAACAAAGCCAATGGTTTTTAGGTACCTTATCAGTAGCAGCCTTATTATCAATAATGGCATTGGCCGGGCCAACCTGGGACAGATTGGAAACGCCAGTCTTCAAGAGCGATGCTGCTTTAGTGATTGCGTTAGACCTGTCTCAAACAATGAATGCATCAGATATTCAACCAAGTCGTTTAAGTCGGGCGCGCTATAAAATAGCCGATATATTAAGGCAACGAAAGGAGGGTGTCACAGCGTTGATTGTGTATTCTGCTGATGCGTATACGGTGACACCGCTCACCAGCGATGTGGCGACAATTGAGAATCAGCTTCAAGCACTTAAGAGCAACATCATGCCACGTCAGGGAAAAAACACAGAATCCGCAATAGCCCTGGCGATACAACTGCTCCAACAGGCAGGGCAAAAGCAAGGCAATATCTTTCTTATTACCGATGGGATTAAGCGAAATGTTGAAGGCCTAAAGGATCATCTAAAGGGTTACAAGGTGTCCATTTTAGGCGTAGGCACAGCAGGCGGTGGGCCCGTGAAATTAGCATCCGGTGGATTTTTAAAAAACACATCGGGTGATATTCTTGTGCCAAAGCTAAACGCCCAGGAATTAGCCTCATTGGCAAGAAAACTCGGCGGTACATACATCACAACCACCGCGAATGATAGCGACATAAAACAGCTGTTATCGAGCATTGATCGCCCCGCGGCCGACTCAAAAAACGATGAAAACAACGGCTTGATTGAACAATGGAATGATCGGGGTGTTTGGCTGTTATTATGGGTGTTACCGCTGGCGGCCCTAAGCTTTAGAAAAGGGTTATTAATCATTAGTTTTTTGTTTATTTTACCGCTACCAGAAACCAGCTATGCCTATGATTGGAACGCATTATGGCTAAATAACAACCAACAAGCCCAGCAACTGTTTCATGATAAAAAATTTGAACAAGCGGCAGAACAATTTGACTCGGTTGAATGGAAAGCGGCCGCCGAATATAAAGCAGGGCGGTATCAACAAGCGGCCGATTTATTAAAAGGCGTTGAAACGGCAGATGGCTTTTATAATCTCGGTAATAGTTATGCACAACTGGGTCAGTTTGATAAAGCAGAACAGGCGTATAAAAAATCGTTAAGTTTGGAGCCAACTCATGAGGATGCCCAGCATAATCTTAAGGTTGTGGAAAAGGCGAAAAAAGAGGCACAACATCAGGGTGATCAGCAGTCAGAAAAAAATCAACAAGGTGATCAATCGTCTGAAAATACCGAAGAGGGGAATCAGCAGGGCGAAGAACAACACAAGGATAAGCCAAAAAATACTGAAGGTTCTACAAACGAATCGGCGAAACAAAACCCTCAACAAGGGAAGCCCTCTTCAGATGAAAACGCGCCAACAGCATTAAGCGATATAGACAATAAACCCAGTGAGAATAACGACAATCAACACCAAGCCGCAATCAACAAGCTTTCTGAAGAAGAGCAGCAAGCGGCTGAACAATGGTTAAATCGGATTCAAGACGATCCAGCGGGTTTGTTAAAACGAAAGTTCAAATATCAGTATGGACAACGGCAACGTGATTAATCAAAAGGGAGTGAAGGTGAACAAATGTCAGCGCCAGCAGATCTTTTCTTGGCTCTGCGGTTTATTCTTGGGAATGGTTTTTAGTGTAGACAGTTTAGCCGCAGACATTCAGGTTTCGGTGGATAGAAATCCGGTGAGTCTTAATGAGTCGTTTAGAATCATTTTTAGTGCGACTGAGTCACCGGATGATGACCCCGATTTTCGCCCTTTGGATAAAACGTTTCAGGTGCTAAACCAACAAAAAAACAGCCAATCATCTTGGGTCAATGGTCAATCAACAACGCTTATTACTTGGACGTTAGATGTCATGGCAAAAAAAGCGGGGTCATTAACTATCCCACGCATTGCATTTGGTGATGATGCTTCTGCAGAACTTCAAATAAATGTACTGGCTGCTGCGGCCAACACAAAAATGGGTGTGGATGATGAGCTGTATCTGCAGGTTAATGTCTCTCCTGATCAGCCCTATGTTCAGTCACAGCTCCTGTATACAATTCGATTATTTCAACGCGTTCAAATATCACAAGCATCGTTATCGGAACCAGCACCCGTGAATGCCATTGTTGAAAAAATTGGCGAAGATAGCCAATACCAGACAAACGTAAACGGTGTTAATTATTCAGTCTTTGAGCGTCAATACGCTATTTTTCCGCAGCAAAGTGGCTTATTGGAAATCCCACCCGTTACGCTAACGGCACAAGTTGTAACAGGTTCACCGTCCTCCCGTTACGGCAGTTTGTTTAGTACCCAACGAACACAAACCCGACGAGTCCAATCAAAAGCCATTCAGTTAGACGTGCTGCCAGCCGTTGATGATTTTATAGGCGATCATTGGTTGGCTGCAGAAAGTGTGCAATTACAACAAACGTGGTCAGTAAAAGATTTAACTGTGGCTGTGGGTGAGCCGATCACTCGAACGATAACGCTACTCGCGAATGGTGTGTCGGCCAGTCAACTGCCTGAACTGGAGCAAAAGATTCCTTCATCGGCCATTAAAGTGTATCCCGATCAACCGACATTAAAAAACCAGTTAGCATCATCGGGCGTCACGGGCATGCGAGAACAAAAGTTAGCCATTATTCCATCTGAATCGGGTGACTATCGTCTGCCAGCCATCGAGGTGCCTTGGTTTAATACGAAGACTCAAACCATTGAAAGGGCATTCCTTCCAGCAGCCGTTATAACGGTTGTCGCTCAAGCTGCAGTAGAAAGACCAAAGGTCATGACTGATATAAAAGAAAAACCGGCAACAGACGTTATAGGCATTGAGCAGAAAATACCGGTTGATGCGGTGGGTGGGTATTGGAAAGGGCTATCCATCTTTTTGGGTTTCGGGTGGTTGCTGACGATAGCTTATTTGCTGATAAAAAAGCCAGTTGAACGGCCCGCAAAAGAAACGACTGACAACAATCGTGATTCTATTAAAGCGGCGTTAAAAAGTTTACAAACGGCTTGCAAGAACAACGAGGCAAAACAGGCAAAAAAAGCGCTAATCCATTGGGGTTATTTGTTACATCACACAAAGGAGATTGATCATATTAGCCTGTATTGTGATGCTTCTTTAAAAACAGAAATACAACAGTTAAACAAAGCCCTTTATGCCAAAGAAAAAACGAACTGGGACGGGGCCAGCTTGGCAGTGTTAGCACAGCAGCATACTCATCAATGGCAGGAAAAAGATCAGAAAAAGACAGACGATGAATTAGAAACGCTTCACCCGTTGTCTTGAAAAGGCAAGTCAATATGATGTGATCTCAGCCAGTAGTTGCTTGATATCATCGCTATCCGTAGGCCGGACAAGTCGCTTAATTTCCTTGCCATGATGCAGCAAAATAAATGTTGGCCAGAGCTTAACCTTAAAGGAACGGCCTAACTTTTTGCCTTTACCGTCATAGATTTTAATATACGGTAATTCAGCATGCTCGGATAAGGCTGTTTTCATCAACGCTTCAGCGGTTTGACAGTGTCCGCACCAAGGCGCACCAAATTCAAGAATGACATAACCGATAAGTTGACTAATTTGTTGAAGGCTGGGAGCCTCCTCGCGGTATGTGGAGGTAAACCCTGTTTGGGAAACTGGCATGAGGTGACTAAATGAACACGTTATCAAGATAATAAAGGAGTTGAAGACAACAGACGAGAGAAATAGAGATTATTTTAATAAAACAGACGGTTATTTGATCTTTTAATGTCAAACTTCATCGTTTTGTAATAAAAAGGTTACCTGTAAAACGTATCATCGAATATGAGTTGTCAAACGTATTGGATGAATGCATAAAATTAAATTAAATAATGTTTTTATTGTCTTTTTTATTCTGTTTCTTACGGCTTCTATTGCCCTGGCCGCGCAGCATAAACCGGCTGAGGTAAAAGCCGGGTCTATCGATTTAAACCATTATCAATTAGAGTCTCGTATTGATTTAGCTGAAATACAAGACGATTTATCGGGCATAACCTTTAGCCCCGTTACCCAAAGTTTATTCGCAGTAACCAATGAACCGCCGCAAATCGTTGAACTATCGCTAGAGGGTAACGTTAAGCGATTAATCACATTGTCAGGGTTTGAAGATACAGAAGGGATAACGCATATCAGCAATCACCGTTTTGCTGTTGTTGAAGAGCGTAAGCGGCAGGTTGTTTTTATATCGATAACGTCACACACTCGCCAAATAAAACGTGGTTCACAGGAAAGCTATACACTGCCTTTGGGTGGTGAGAAAAACAAAGGCTTAGAAGGCGTTGCCTGGAGTCAGCAATACGGATTGTTAATTGCTAAAGAAGATGAACCGGAGCAGCTGTATCAATTATCTAACGAACAATCAGCCAAAGAACAGGCCTCTAGCTTATTAAGCTATGCCAAAAAAAGAAAATCGTTAGAGGATGTTGCCGGTCTGCATAGCCTTGGCAACGGGAATACACTGTTTTTAAGTGAAGCGTCACGCACCTTGCTTGAATTATCTAAAGAGGGGCAGGTTTTATCTAAAAAGTTATTTGAATGGCGTATAAGCGAGCCTTTTAAAGGGTACGATTATATAGAACAACCAGAAGGGGTCACCTTATCAGCCGATAACCGTTTGTATATCGTTTCTGAGCCCAATCAATTGTTAATTTTTAATAAGCCTCAATCTTGAGATGGCTGTAAGTTAACGCCCTATTTGCAATATTGGTTCGTCGGCCTAGGTAGTCCAAGGTTTTCTCGTAAGGTGTTACCTTCGTAGCGAGTTCGGTAAACACCTCGTTTTTGAAGTTCGGGCACCAATTTGTCAACAAAATCATCAAGCCCTTGGGGTAAATAAGGGAACATGATGTTAAAACCGTCGCAGGCGTCAGCCTCCAACCATTCTTCCATTTGGTCTGCAATCATTGAGACAGTGCCAACCATTTCCAGGCAGCCAAAAGAACCGCCAACATATTGAGCGAGTTCACGAACCGTCATATTGTCTTCTCTTGCCATATCAACCAGTTTTTGTCGTCCCGTTTGTCCTGCATTGGTTTCAGGTATGTCGGGTAACGGAGCATCCAGCTCAAATGTGCTGGCATCACAACCCAATAGAACAGATAAAGAACCCATGCCGGTACTCGGGTCAACCATGCTGTCTAATTGGCGTTTTTTGCTTTTTGCCTCTTCCAGTGTGTCACCGATAATAACAAAACAACCGGGGAATACTTTAAGGTGAACGGGGTTGCGGCCATAGGCTTTTGCGCGCGCTTTTATATCGGCATAATATTCTTGTGCCGATGGTATGGTGCTGGCTGCGGAAAAGACCATTTCTGCCACTTCAGAGGCAAACTGCCGTCCGGCTTCAGAGGCTCCGGCTTGCACAATAAGAGGCCAGCCTTGCACAGGTCGTGCAACATTAAGCGCCCCTTCAACAGCGTAAAATTCGCCTTTGTGTTTAGGCGGATGTAACTTATTAAGGTCTGCAAAAATGCCACTTTCTTTATTTCTGATAATGGCGTCATCTTCCCAACTGTCCCATAATTTTGTGACGACCTCGTAGCATTCTCTCCCGCGTTTGTAGCGCAGATCGTGTTCAACGGCTTGCTGCAAGCCAAAATTGAGTGCTTCAAGCGGGTTTGCAGAGGTCACAACATTCCATCCTGCTCGTCCTTCACTGATGTGATCTAAAGAAGCAAATTTACGCGCTATATGATAAGGCTCGTTGTAGGTGGTGGAGGCGGTTGCAATAAGACCAATATGTTCGGTAACAGCCGCTAAGGCCGGTAAAAGGGTGAGTGGTTCAAGCGAGACAACGGTGGCACTTCGTTTTAAGGCTTCATCGGGCATATTCAACAAGGCTACATGGTCGGCCATAAAGAGGGCATCAAAAAGCCCTTTCTCTAATGTTTGTGCGAAGCGGATATGGTGCTTAAAGTTAAAATTAGCATCTGAAAATGCCTCAGGGTAGCGCCAGCTGCAGCTATGAATACTGGCAGGGCGCATGAAAGCGCCAAAATGGAGTTGTTTTTTATTACTCATTATGAAGCCTCTAGTGGGTCTTTTTATTATATTAGCTAAAGCTAAACTATATTTTTCATCAGGTCAATTACAAATGGTTAAACTGGTTTCGAACTTGACGTGATTCATTTTTTATCTCATGAACTGTGGTGCCATTTTGGGTGGCAGAACAATAAATAGACCAGCCATATTGAGTCGATTAGGTCTGTAATTTAATAAAAGTACCTATAGACCGCATAGCCTGATGAGCTTCTGGAATTAATTTAGACATCAGTTGCCAGACATGTACTTGGCCATCCCACACTTCTAACGTACTATCAACACCGGCTTTTTTTGCTTGTTTATTAAGCCGAATAGCATCATCTAGTAACACTTCGTCACTGCCGACTTGAATTAATAAAGGGGGTAAGCCTTTAAGATCAGCGAATAGGGGAGAAACCTGCGGGTCATCAGAAGCGACCTCGCCAAGGTATTGTTCAGCTAACCAGGCTAAAGACGCTTTGCTTAAAATAGCGTCTGCTTTCGCATTGCTGACCATGGAGTCCCCAGAAAAACTCAGGTCTACCCAGGGAGATAAACAAACACCGGCAGCGGGTAAGGGTAAGCCTTGTTTCTTTAAAGCCACCATCAGTGAAAGAGTTAAGCCACCCCCGGCTGAGTCACCCGCAATAACAATGTTTTCTGGATTTTTACCTTGTTTCAGTAAGTCTTTATAGGCCGATATTGCATCTTCTAGTGCAGACGGGAACGGGTGTTCTGGGGCTCGGCGGTAGTCTAAAATAAACACTCTGGCCTGAGCTAAGTTAGCCAGATGGGAAGCCAACCCTCGATGACTGACGGGAGACCCTAATACATAACCCCCACCGTGCAGGTATAAAATAACCGTTTCTTTTGAACCTAACTGGGCTTCATGCCACTCACCGGGCACACCACCCAGCGCGTCCAACCGACGGGCACCGCTCTTAACGCTCATGGCAGACATCCTGTCCATGGTTTTGCGTTCTTTTACTAAATCGCCGCTTTTCGTAAAGGCTTTTTTAACCGTTAACCGTAGGAATGCGGCTAATAATTGACTTCGTACACTGGCCATGGATGCCCTCCTGAGGCTGAGTTTAGCTATAAATATCAAAATTTTATTTCAAGACTTTAGCATTTTTTAAATCAAAGTATAACGCCTTGCTAATATTTAATATCTTTAACTGAAAAATTGTTTAATAATAAACGTTAGTTATTTTTAATAAAAATTTAAAAGCAATTCAGGGTAAAAAATGTCATCAATAGAAAAAACAATTAAAACCTTAAAAAAGAATGGCGCAAGAGAACCACGTATCATCATTATGGGTGCCGGGATGTCGGGTATCTTAATGGGCATTAATTTAGTCAAAGCAGGGTTAACAAATTTTAAAATTTACGAAAAACGAAGCACCATCGGCGGCACCTGGCGTGAAAATACCTACCCAGGCATAGCCTGTGACATTGCCTCTTATTTTTACACCTACAGTTTCGAGCCTAATCCGTATTGGACAAGGCGCTTTCCATCCGGCGCTGAAATTCAAGCGTACTTTGAGCGGGTGTTTGCTAAATATCAACTAGCCGATTACACCACCTTCAACGAAGAAATTATTAATACCGAACATAAAGAAGGCCAATGGCATATCGAAATGGCCAGTGGTCAGGTAGAGACGGCCGATTTTGTTGTGGCAGCAACCGGCGTATTACATAAAATTAATGAGCCAGAGTTTGAAGGGATAGAAAACTTTGAAGGGGATACGTTTCATACCGCACGATGGAATCATGATGTTGAGCTAAAAGGTAAAAAAATAGGCATTATTGGCGGCGGTTCAACAGGAACCCAAATGTTTGAGCCGTTGTCTAATTTAGCCCAAAAACTCACGTTGTTCCAACGCACGCCCCAATGGATTTTTCCCATGCCAGATAAGGCATACTCCAAATTATGGATTAAATCTGTGCAACGATTTCCCAGCCTGGGTAAGCTGTTATATTGGCTATATAAAGTGATGCAAGAAAGAACAGTGGGGGTTGCCACCGTTAAACCCGGCTGGAATCGCTCCTTTTTAAACAAGTTATGCCAATGGAATTTGAACAAAGTCAAAGATCCAGTCTTACGCGCAAAATTAACGCCAAATTATGAACCGGGTTGTAAGCGATTGGTTATGTCAACGTCATTTTACCCTGCCATGCAAAAGCCCAATACCGATCTAATAACAGAAGGCATTGATAAAATTGAAGCCAAGGGAATTAGAACCAAAGACGGTGTATTGCATGAGCTGGATATTATCGTCAAAGCAACAGGTTTTGATGGCTTTGCATTCATGCGCCCCATGACCATGACCGGCGCGGATAACCTCACATTAGAAGAGGCTTGGAAAAATGGCCCGAAAGCTTTTCGCGCAATAACCATTCCCAGTTTTCCTAACTTCTTCATGCTGAATGGCCCCAGTAGCCCAATTGGAAACTATTCCCTCATTGCCATTGCAGAAACACAGGCAACCTACATTATGCAGTGCATACAAAAATACATGGAAGGTGGTTTTGATTATATCGAACCCAAACAAAAAGCCGTAGACGACTTTTACCAAACCGTCCATGAAGCATTACCCGGCACCATCTGGACCACTGGCTGCCAAAGCTGGTATTTAGATGATAAAGGCGTTCCGTTACTCTGGCCATGGTCACCCCAACGATATGCAAAAGAAATGAAGCAGCCAAATTTTAATAATTATCACCTCAGGAAGGCTTAAATTTAAGCGTGGCCCTAGCGAGGCTGCACAGCAAGTAAAAGCCAATAGCAGGTTATGGGCAGAATTATTCAGGAGATTACTTCACTCTGGAGAATTAAGTGGTCAAGTTGGCTTGTATCTTACAAAGTGCATAAATAAATCTTAGTGATTTACATTATTCAATAAAGATTAGATAAAGGGGTAAAGACACTGCAAATGAGGTTTGAACATTACAGTTCTATGGTTCAGATTAGAGTCTGCCCCTTATTTTAACACTCTGAAATACGAACTTTATCTGACTCCTTGCTATCCTGAGTATTTTTATTTAGAAAACTCTTCCTGCTTTTTCGAAAAAAGCACCAGACTAATTATTGTTAAAACAAAGCTAAGTAATGAAATAGGTGGTAAACCACCATACCATCCTGATACTTTCAGCCATCCAGAGAAACCCATTGCCACAAGATGCAAAGTTATAAAAACACAAGAGAAAATCTGAAGAAATCTGTGCGCGCCATCTGAGCGAATTTGACGTAGTAACCAGTAACAATAAGCCGCTAAAACACCAAATAATATAGTGATCTCGCCTGTTAAGTTCATTTTTTCGATTGCAAAAAACTTTGGGTAGTAGTCTTTTGATAGAATAGCCAAAGACAACAGAATATGGACGTATGCACTTTGTAATGAAGTGGAGCCCCAAAACTTGACTTTGTTTATTTCTTTTTTTGCGTAACATATACCTGCCATCATTAAGCAAAATACAGCGGTCATCGAGAGAGATTTATTCAGAACGTAAATTGGCAGGTTGTTTGTTGAAACATGCCCGAAGACTATATAACGGATAATGGCGTATAATGTTGTGCAAGCTAAAATTAGCGCATATTTTCTACTCATAATTTAGACCTTCCTTGATCAATTCGCACATTCTGCAGAATTAAGTATGTAAACTTGATTATCATTTGCCTAAATATGCTTGCAAATACAACTCATGTCAATTAAAAATCAATGAAATCAATGGGGTCAGACTCGATTGATTTTTTTTTAAATTTTTCTGACTTCCTATCACCGCCTCTTGCCCGTGGATTC
The DNA here is from genome assembly GCA_002700385.1 of Cycloclasticus sp. Taxonomy (GTDB): domain Bacteria; phylum Pseudomonadota; class Gammaproteobacteria; order Methylococcales; family Cycloclasticaceae; genus Cycloclasticus. The sequence goes on along the minus strand of PADC01000006.1, from coordinate 145,528 downwards.
AAGGGACGGTTAATTTTATCTTCAATCATGTCTTTAAAATATTCACTACCCAGTATCCAGGATTTATTAGTCGCTTCACGAATTTCATCTACTGTTTTTCTCGGCACATTCACAGAAAATAAGTCGCGGTAAGCCTCGCGCCTATCACTGGAATTTTTGCCTGGTTGCTTATATAACTCATGCGGTACAACTAACTGATTCGGCTCACCCAAAGCATTAAATTTGTAGCTGGATCAGGGGTACTCAGCAGGGTGTTCAACCATATTGGCCCGAACAGGATTAAGCTCAATATAACGATAACAACCTAAAGCATAGTGCTTGCTGTCTATCAACGTTGCTTTATAACGGCCTTCCCAAAGCGTTCCCGTTCGCTGATAAGTGACGTTGAAGTACTGAACATAATACCGCCCTAACATTTGGATGACTTTTGATAGGCCATCCGTCTTATGCGGCGTTATCAATAAATGCACATAGTTGGTCATCACGACATCAGCATGAACATCACAACTGTGCTTATCACACGCTTTTTTAAGCTTGTCGAGACAAAACTGGTAGTCTGCCTCTGCATAAAAAATAGGCTCTCGGTTATTTCCTCAAATAATGACATGCTGGGGGAGACCAATTAAAACAAAACGGGGAAGACGCGCCATTATGCACACTCTAAGAAAAAACAATGAGTACAAGCCAAGCAATAGGCTAAATCAATCGAGTCTGACCCCATTGGTTTCAGGAGATTACTTCACCCTTAAGAATTAATTGGTCAAGTTGGCTGCCCCCTTAATTTCATAAACTGGAAATTAGGGCAATCGCAGTATTAGCCCTATCAAGCCTGTTTATATATAATCGATGAATTATTCTTACTATTTAATATTCAAGGTGGTTATATGTTAAGTGTTATTCGCGGGGCACTGGGTGCGCTAATTTTGTTCTTTAACTGGGTATTTACCCCAAAAGGCGTAAAGCGTGAAACGGAAATTCAAGCACAGGTTGATGCGCAAACCGCAAACCTTACTCTTTACCAATATAAAGCCTGCCCATTTTGCGTAAAAGTACGTCGCACCATGAAACGCAATACCTTAGACATTGAAACCCGTGATGCTAAACGCTGCGATAATGCCCGTGACGAGCTCGTAGAGGGCGGCGGCAAATTAAAGGTGCCTTGCTTACGCATTGAAGAAGATGGTAAGGTTTCTTGGATGTACGAGTCTTCTGACATTATTAACTATTTAGAAGATCGCTTTGCAGTAAAAGCGACTTAAGTTAGATGCTGAACAAAAATTAAAAAACCGCTTACATCACTGCAAGCGGTTTTTTATTATTTACGTTTTACTTAAATGAATAAAAAGTCGGGCCTGTTTTTTTTAACCAAATCAAAGGGAGCGCTAGCTTTTAATAAAAATTGATTTCATTCAAATTTTTCTTTTATGGCATAACGCTTCGCATCACCAGACGCCAAAAGCAGAGCGAAGCGGCGCTTTTGGCGGTCTGAGTGAATGCGATTGTTAGCCATGATTTACACCATTTGCCGCAAACTTTTCCAACAAAATTTTACTTGGATGGTTTGCAAGTGAAACCAGTTTGTTAGCCAAGGCAACTGGTATTATTGAATCGTCATACATATCACATTTCAGCTTTTGTATATTTACCAAAATCATTTCTAGATTCAGGTAAAAATTCAATTCAGGATTTTTAATAACTTCTTTGTTACTAACAGGAACAGATAAAACTATAACCTGACCATCTGCTGAATGATAAATAACCTTTCCCCCATAATACGATGTACTTCCATAATGCATATTATTGTGGTCACCAGGAACAATATATTTATAGATATATTCGTTGCTTAATAAAATAAAGTTTCCTGTGTTTAATATTACTTTTCCTTCTTTAGGTAAACTTATTTCATGTGCATGCTCTACAAATGCACCGCTCTTTTCTAAGCCAACAAGAAATAATGTTTCATTATCTAATAAATAATTACAAAGTTCGCGCATCGGTTTATGCATGTTGGCTGTTTGACCTGAAAAACTAAGCGGGCCATCAGTGATAAATAGAAACTTTTTTAATAATGCGGGTTGTAATTTCAAAATAGAACGAATGAAATGAACAAGAATAATTTGCTCAATAAGCCTTGTTAAATAACCTAAAATGCCTCCCGCTCCTTGTTCATCATCAATAGCTTCATCTAAACGAAAAATATCTGTTAAATAGATAATGCCAGCCCCAAAGTCAAAAGTGTAATCTTTGCTCATATCACTTTTTTTGAGCTCTACTTTTCCGCTTCCTACGCCTTTATTGGGGTCATTTGATAGAACATATGATTGAAGCGAATTACTTTTATACTCTTCAAAAATAAACCAAGAGAGTGTTTCCATAAATGAACTACTTTCTCGTTGCTGCATAAAAAAATCATAAATGATCTTTCTAACTGAACCCGTTAGCGATTTTTGATCCTTTGAAATTATGTTTCGTATTGGAATCGCTAATTTAAAACGATGTAAATTATGCAGTTTCTGCATATCTTCAGGAAAGATAAAGGACTTTTGTGAAAGTGAATCAAGATCATCTTTTTTAAACAATAACGCTCCAAATTGAAAGAAAGCTATTTGTGATGAGGGAAAGCTTTTTTTAACTTCAACAGTCGTGTATCCACCATCAACGGCTAGAATATGATGAATAGGATTTTCGATATTTTCATCTAACTTAAAAATCAGATTTTTATCTTTTTCTTCTATGTCTTCTGCATCTTTTGGAGTATCACAATTATCTAAAAACTTTTGAATAAATGGATCTTTAATAACGTGAGTATGATTAATTTTTGCCGCCCATTCATTAGGCTTATGACTGCGACTTGTTGTCCCCATATCTACATCCCTTTATTAGCAAGAAATCGATCAATTTGTACTGGAACAACGAAAGGGTTTGTGTAGGTTTTCATACGGACAAAACCTTTGTCATTTCCCGAACTGAATTTCAACAATGACGATGTAAAATCTGAAAAATCATAATATTTTTTTAGTTCTTTCATCTCATCATCGTTATTTAAATGAGCAATGAACCAGTTTTGCGTGTTTTTTAGAATATTTGAGCTGATTGAACTCACTTCTTGCGTAGCATAGACCATACCCAAGTGTAGCTTTGCCCCTTCTTTAGCAAGTCGGTTATAAACATCAGTTAAATCTTTCTCATCTTTTTTAGGAAATAAATTATGTGCTTCTTCAAAATAGAACTGAATAAAGTTGTTAGGTGTGTTTTCAACAAATCTTGCCATTGAGTTATTAAAAATAGCTTTGCAGATTCTTTCAGAAAATAACTTTTGGACTACTGGTGAACCTTGTGAAAGATCAACTATAACAATTTTTCCTTTCCTTAATAAATCAGGAATTTCCTCTTCAAATGACTTATCTACAACATTTGTGTGTAAATCATGAAGTTCTTTTACTCGCAATTTTTTATATCCACTAACAGAGTTTTTTTCACCTGGTTGTTTAAAGCCAGTAAGAAAGATGATGAGAGACTTTAAATCATCATCAGCCCATTCATGGCCTTTATCTTTTTCGTACTTACTAAAAAAATTATCTTCTTTGTATATTTTCCAGATTCGTTCAAACCACGAAGTTGCTTGCTGTGGAGTTATACCTTTAGATGGATCAATCCCGTCATTAATCTCTTTATTTCCTTTAAATTTAATATTGAAACTATTAGGCAAGGGGAAACCGGCTTTATGCAAGCAACATAGATAAGCAGCCTTAACTCGATCATATCTTGTCATTGCACTGCCAAAAGGACTGTTATCTTCAGGTTCAGACAAATCAACAGCAGCAAAATTATTGACGTAATCACCAGTCACCCGGTTTGCATCAAAATAGCTTTTAATTAATTCAAAGCCATTTTCAATTTCCTTGTAAAAGTTGACTTTCATTACTTTAAAGCCAGGCTTGTCCAATACGCTATACCTCGTTACATCTGAACTATAAAGCTCAAAAATCGCAGTTCCTTTGTCTTGCAAGTTAGGGTTTGCATATTCACCATTGACATCAAAAATTATTTGTCCGACGGGAAACTCAGGAGCGCCTGAATCGGTAAAAGGCTCAATCAATTCGGTAGTTTTAATAAAGGATGTTGATGGTGCTTTTTTAGAAATTTCAGCAGTTGCTTCAATAATTTTTTTGACTGTATTCGACTTACCTGTTCTGGTCATTCCAAACAAGGCAGTTCTTTTACCAATAAAATCCCCAGGACTGATAAAAACATCTACGTTGCGTTGTTTAACTTGAAAACGCCTACTTGAACTGTAGCGCACATGGCCGATTTTGAATTCATTTTCATTACCCGCGATGACATCACCATCTCTTTGATTAACTATCTGGTGTAATACTTCATCCGTTGCTTTATATACACTGTAGTTATTTGCGGAATAAAAATTTTCTAAATCAGCTCCAAACTCAACGAGTTCTTTAGTTTTCTGATCGCCATCTTCCAGTACTGTTTCTTCTATTTTATAGAATGAACCTAAAACACGGCATTCAAGTCCTGAAAAACTAAATTCATAACGGGTCAAATCGTCCAATTTGCTTTTATCTTTACTACCAGCCAGACCGCTTATATCAGAACCGTCTTTGTAATATTCAATCATTGAACTGACAACATCGTTATCCGTGGGTAGTTTCGAAGGAGTTAATGCTCTGAGTAAAACAGCCTCTTGAACATTCTCTTCACCATCATAAAATGCCAACAGAAAGGTGCCTTGAGGTATGCCTTTAACTTCATTTTTCCAGGCATCTGAAATTAAAATTTGTGCCTTATCGTAATCGAGATAAAAAGGACGGCCAACAAATAGAGCGTTATTTCTTCCTTTTTTAAAAATATCAACATTTGCTATCTCTTTAAGATGATGTTCCAGCATCAAGCAACTCCTCGTAATTTTGTTGGGTTAATTTTTAAAATTGTTTCCAAGTCAGGGTCATCGAATCTTATGATTGAATCGTAAGCATAATCTTCGTTAATTTCTACTGAAACCCAATTTCTCTTTAGTTTTTCAGCAACATAACCAGTAGTATTACTACCTGCAAAGGGGTCTAAAATATAATCTCCTTTATCAGTCAAGAATTCTGTAAAAAAGTTAATCAAACCACCATGCATCCGCGCAGGATGAGGTGTAATTTTTTCTTCTCTACATTTTCTTAAGAAGTAATCATTTGAATTCGTATTTGAAAAACTCAATACATTATGAGGTAGCCTCACTTCTCTTTTATCATCAATAGATTCCAGTTCAAACAAATTATGGGCAATACTTCCCCCGTGATCCTTTGCAAAAGCTTTTTCACTAATATGATGCTGAGAAGGACGTTTTCCGGCATTGAACTTTTGATTTTTCAATAATTTTTTCATACTTTTACTGTAGGGGCGTAGCACTTTTGAATTATCCGCTTTAGGATAGTCCGATTTCGACATCCACCACACATGCGTATAACTATCAACTGTACGAAGTCTATTTACTGTTACCCATTGGGCAGGTGAAGGTAATCTAGAAGGGTTGTATGAAATAAATTCTTGAATTAATCTTAAATTCGAATCAGGATTATTCACCATCCCGAATAAACATTCTAGGTGAAGTAAAGATTGTACTGGGCGAAATTCTTCCCAAGCGTTCCCAATTTCAATAACCAATGAACCATCATCAGTTAATAAGTCATCAAAAATGGGCGCTAAATTAACAAACCATTGTAAATAATCATCGCCATTTAAATTTCCGTACCTTTTTTTCGCATTTAGAGGAAATGGAGGGGAAGTAATAATTAATTGAAATTTATTTTTGTAGTATCGTTTTAAATAGCTTTTCGCTATTTCTAATGAATCGCCCACAAGTAATTTTCCATAATTAGTCTCGTATAATTTTTTTTTCATTAATTCAAGAGTTCCTTATTCTTTTTTATGACGACGATTATAACTTAACTTGAATGGCTAACGCTTTGCTAACTTGCCATTTTATATGACGCGTAGTGAAACGGAGCGGCGTATAAAATGGTCAATGTTGAGCTAATTGTTAAGTTCTTTTTTAATGCGTAATAAACTATTTTTGTAATATTTTCTTACTAACATCCTTATATAATGATTAACGGATTTAATTTTAACTATTGTAATAAGAAAGCCACCCAAAGAAACGACGCCAAAGATTACTGATAACGTTGAGTCTCTATCTGTGTAGAAGTAGCCTAGCAAGGCTAGAATCAAAATGGGAATAGCTAAATAAATTATTGAGAATAACGCACAATACTGTCGTATAGCAGTCTTTTTGTATGGACTTATGGCATCAGAATATTGCTTTCTTTTTATTTTTCGTAACTCTTCTATAGCTCGGTCACCGTCTCTTGACTTCTTTTCTAATATTGACTTCTCACGGAGTACATCGCCAATAAGGTCTTCACTTAAAAAGTCAATTGAGTCATCAATATTGTCAATTGTATAATCTTCTGGTTTTGAAATTTTATTTCTTAGTTCGTTTATTAATAGAGCTGCTTGTTCTTTGTTAATCTTTCCTTTTTCATATTTATTTTTTAAATCCTTGTATGATTCAGATACAGCGTTACTTACTTGTGATGATAAAACCAGTTTAGCTTTTGTAATAACATTGAAAGAGGACGGTGTATTTTTATCTTTACCGAAGCCTTTATTTAACTTAAACCATAATCGTTCGGTTAAAAACTCAATATTTGTAGAAAATGGGACATTGTATTTTCCAAGATAAACTTCATCAGAGAACGCAACAGCCTGTGTTAAATGATTCTCTGTCATAAATATTGCAGCTATGCTTTCAACACCAACATCATTTTTCCCACTTCGCAGATTATTGATTTTAGTAAACAGCTTTAAGATGCGGCTATACTTTTCAATTTCAATGTCAGCGCTAAATCTTTCATGAAGCTTCGTGATTATATCCGAGCTTTCAATATTGTACTCCGTGTTTTCGTAATAGTTCTTTGAGTCCTCTCTTTCTATTTTTAACTTTCTTAAGTCCTCAAGGAAATTTGCTTTTTTTATTAATACGTCACTTTTGTTTTTACACCCATTTATTATGGATCTCATTGCCGTTTTTGATGGATCAACCATTTTATGGTTTTCTACTATTTTTTCAGCCGCATAAAAGAAGCTTTCTACTTCTTTATTGGTTTCATCGAAGTATCGTAATGAAATCGTACCGCTTTTGCGTTTATTAGCATTAACTTCTTTAATAAGCGCATTAAAGTCATCAAAAATCTTTTTATATAAAACGCCATTTAGACCAGTTGCGCTAAAAAGGTGTTCAGTATCGAGGAAAACAATTAAGTTCCCATTCCACATGCCAAGAGTAGATAAATCTCCTGAATATTTTATCCCTGCATACAGCACAAGGCCTTCTTCAATTTGATTTAGCTTTTTCTTGAAGTCTTCATTCCCTTGATTAGATAATAAAAAATGACTTATATAATCGGCATATTCGCTTGAAACGTTTTCATCTAACAGATACTCATTGAAACATGAAATAATTTTTTCTTCTTCGGCACCATCAATTTCAACCAGAGTTATTTTTCTAACGTGCTTGACTAAATCTCTTGTGATTTCATCATATTCATCTTTAGTCGTATCATATTCAGTCTGAATGCTTTTTCCTCTATCAAGCTTATCAGTAACAGAATACATCCCTTTTTCTAAGGAGAGTTCGCCGTTCTTTTTTAGTCTGTTTCTGAGGCATGTATTTATTACCGCATCAGGTATCTGAAAACCGAATGTTGTTTCTAGGTCATGCGCACACTCAGTAGCATTAAATGACCAATTTGAATTCAGGAGGATAGATGCTCTTATAAATTCAGAAATAACATCGTATATATCTTTATCATTATCATACAGTTCGCGAAACAATGCTGCTGAGGCCAATAAACGTGTATCTTTCATTTGATTTCCATATTTATTTAAAATGAACCGTATTACTACATAAACTTAACGCCAAGTTCACTGGACCGAAAAGTTAGCTGTGATTTGTGTGATAATGAGCACTAGCGAACACACAAATTGCGGCTGACTTTTTGGGTCCACGTGCAACTTTTTGTTATGCATTGATACCCTCTAAAAAATCATTCCAAAGTTTAGCTAGGGAATTACCAAAATATAGTTCCCAAATGCCTTTGGAACTAGCACCATTAATCAGCGCAAGGTATAAACTTTCAAAGCCTGCTGGATTCTTATCCTTTAGAAATCGTATAAATAAACCTGCTTGTCGGTAGTATAATTGGGGATCAATACCATAGTCATGTGCATATTTATGACCAAGAATTCCGCTACTCTCTCTTGGAGTAAAGTGTTTACCAGCCAATATAGCCTTATACGCTTGTTCATCAGTGATTTTTTCAGCTCCACCTCCTTTTGACACTTCAACCGCAAGCCCTTCGTGAAACCACCCAGGAACATCTACCCAATAATCCCAAGTTCCGATATATTGCCGTAAATGGACATGAGCTAATTCATGGATAAGTATTAGTGGCAAGGTGTCGATTCGATCTCGAATAACAGGTGAAATATAAATTTCGTTCTTTGTTGCGCTTCCTCGAGTTTTTTCGCTGGCACCAGAAAACTTTGCATATCTGGATTTATCTTCGAAAATGTAGATCTTTATCTCTTCGATATTCTTAAATTCTACATACAAACTTTTGGATACTATATCTATACTATTTGTAATTGAATCAGCTACTTTGTTCGCTATATCTTCTGCGCCTTCGTCGTAATAGATTGATACATTAGAGTCAATCTCCTCAAATTCATACGTTGCTCTTGCGTAATAGTTTGCACATCCGAATAGTGTGGAGAAGATGATTAAAAAAATTGTAACCTTCATGCTTTTTAAGGTAGCTTCCTCGCTAAGTGTCTTTTTGCATAACAGTATTAATAAGCGGAAGTATTGTTCCACGTATTGATTGTATATATATGGAAGTTATATCCATGTATTGTGATATTAACAGTCTAAACATGGACAAATATGTTCGATATGCTTCCGTTGCCTATTGAGTTTACTGTATCTATCTTTTGCCCTCAAGCGATGGGTGTTTTGTCATCCATTAAACATTCTTAAATGGTTTGTAATGAGGATTTAATGGAAGGATTTTGATACGCTAGTTCGATGAATTTTTCAGATGTTTTTGAAGCGATTAAAAAGGGTGCTGTGGTTATCACGGTGAATCAGCGTTTGGCGCGTCATTTATTGAATAAGGTTGAGCAGGCCTATATTGAAGAGGGATGTGTGGCTTGGGTTTCGCCAACAATTATTTCGTTGGATGCCTGGTTGTTACAATGCTGGCAGCAACGTTTTAATCGAGCAGAGGGTGCGAAGGTGCATCGACTGATGAATAAGACGCTATTAACGCCGGAACAAACATGGGTGCTTTGGGAAGGTGTTATTCGGCGTACGTCGGGTGCTGAATTGTTGAATGTACCGGCCACTGCAAAGGCGGCGAGTAAAGCCCGGCAGTTGGGGGAGCAATGGGCGATTAGTGATGGTCAGCTAAATGATGTTGCCATGAACCTTGATGTGTCGGTTTTTAGGCAATGGCATGCCGAGTATAAAGCGGTATTGCAAAAAGGAGATTGGGTTGATCGGGTGCAGCTATTAGCGCTGATTGGTGAGTGGATAGAACAATCTTATTTGGATTGCCCTCAACAGCTTATTTTAACGGGGTTTGATGTGTACACACCGACACAAAAAGCATGTTGGGCGTTGTTGGAGTCTAAGGGGTGTGTGGTGAATGAATTTTCTCCTTATTTGCAAACAAGTCACACTCAACGAGTGGCGGCGACGGATGATAAGGAACAAGCTGCGCTAATGGCGCAGTGGGCGAGGGAGCGTTTAAACGACAAACCCAACGAGGTCATTGGTATTGTGGTGCCCGAGTTAGAGGCCATGCGAGAAACCATTGAAACGGCGTTTAAAAATGCTTTTTACCCCAGTGTGGCATACGCTGTGGATGTGCCGTTTGAAAAGCCGTATAACGTGTCGTTGGGTTTGCCCTTATCAGCTTATTTGCCGGTACAACAAAGCCTGCGTTTATTGCAGTTTTTTTATCAACCGTTGGCATTAAGTGAGTTGTGTTTATTGTTGCGTTCGCCGTTTATTTCGGCGGGGCAAGCTGAGTGGGAAGGCCGCGCACGGCTGGAAGTGATGTTGCGTAAAAAAGGCCTGTTGACGTGTTCGGTGAAACAACTGCGCAATGCTCTTCAACCGTTTGAACAGGAAGAGCCCTTATGTCCTCTGTTGTTGCAGTCACTAAATAAGGTGATTGAGCAATTGGAGGGACAACCTCGTCGGACGAATCCATCTACGTGGGCTGGCTTGTTTAGAGCATTATTAACATCGGCGGGTGTGCAGGGTGATCGCGAATTAAGTTCAACCGAATACCAAGTGTTTCAAGCCTGGGATGATGTGTTAAAAAACTTTGCCACCTTGGATACGGTGTATGATGTGTTGGATGCGAATACGGCCTTAAGCACGTTACGTAGATTACTGGACGATCGAGTTTTTCAACCGGAAACGCCTTCGGCACCGATCCAAATTATGGGTTTAATGGAAGCGTCTGGCCATACGTTTGATGCTTTATGGGTGTGTGGTTTAGATGATAAAACGTGGCCACCCGCGCCAAGACCAAACCCATTTTTGCCGATTGTTGAGCAACGCCAGCAAGGTTTGGTTCAATCATCTGCCGAGCATCAATATGATTATGCGAAAACGGTAACGCAACATTGGGCCCGCTCAGCGCCTTCGGTTGTGTTGAGTTTTTCACAATCTAAAAACGGCACCTCGCAAGCCGTTAGCCCGTTAATTGCGGATTACCCCCTTGTGAGTAAGGAGCAATTACTGAAGCAACAACCCATCAATCGGCTAGAACAACGCTTAGCCAGCGACGCCTTGAGCTTAATAGAGGACCTAACGGGGCCGGTATTGGAAAAAGGTGCTGTTGTCCGTGGTGGTGTGGCGGTGTTAAAAGATCAAGCCGCGTGTCCATTTAAGGCTTTTGCGCATTATCGCCTTGGCGCAAAGGCGATGGAAGAGCCAGAACCGGGCCTTGATGCGCGGTTGCGGGGCCGGCTTGTGCACCGCTGTTTAGAGAAGCTATGGGTAAAGCTCAAAACGCATCAGGCTTTATGTAACTTGACGAGCGATGAAGAACAGGCCTTGGTTGAGGGCATTGTACAGCGAGTTATTCAGCATGAAAGCCAGCGTACGCCCATTTTAAAGAACGCTTTTGGGCAGTTAGAAAGCCAACGAATAACAACTTTACTACTGGATTGGTTGGCGGTTGACCGAGAACGGGAACCGTTTGACGTGATAGAAACAGAATTGCCTCAAACCATAACAGTGGGTCAATTACAACTGAATACAACGATTGACCGAGTGGATACATTACAAGATGGCTCGGTGGCGGTTGTTGATTATAAAACGGGTGATTGCAATGTGAATGGGTGGTTTGGTGATCGGCCGGAAGAGCCTCAATTACCGCTATACAGCGTGTTTGGAAGCCAAGCGTTTGGTGCTGTAAACAGCATGGGCTTTGCACAAATAAAAAAGGGCCGCATTAAATACGAAGGCTTAAGTGATAGAACCGATTTGTTTTCGGGTTTAAAAAGTTTGGGTGATCATCATGTAAAGGCTGAGTTCGATGATTGGGCAGGTCAAATGAATCATTGGAGGGCCACATTGGGCGCGTTATCGGCTGAGTTTGTGACGGGCGACGCACGTATTAGTCCAACCGATAAAGCCTGTCAGTTTTGTGATTTAACCAGTTTATGCCGCATAAATGAACACACTGCTTTGGCGGGTGGTGGCGATGAGTAAACCACAAGACGCTGCGCAACGGCTGGACGTACTGGATGTAAGCCAGTCTTTTATCGTACAAGCGCCTGCGGGTTCAGGTAAAACCAGTTTGCTGACTCAGCGCTTTTTACACTTGCTGACCATTGTCAATAATCCCGAAGATATTTTAGCCATTACGTTTACAAAAAAGGCGGCGGCAGAAATGCATCAACGCATTATTGAGTCGATAAAACTGGCGACAAAGCCGTGCCCCGATAATGAGTTTGAAGCACAATCATGGGCTGTGGCAACGCAGGTCTTACAGCGCGATGCCGATAATCAATGGCATTTGTTGCAAAATCCAAACCGCTTGCGAGTGCAAACAATTGATTCTTTATGTGCTCATTTGACCCAGCAAATGCCGATAACGGCACGATTTGGTTCGCAGCCTAGCGTACAACCAGACGCCAGTTCCTTATATAAAGAAGCAGCTAGAAACTGTTTGAAAGCACTTGAAGATAACGATGCAGTGGGTGAGGCCATTCGTTTACTGCTAGCGCATGTGGATAATCAATTAACACGGGCTGAAGGCTTATTGTCATCCATGCTGGCATCCAGAGATCAGTGGCTGCGTCATGTGCTGATGATGGGCGACTCCGATAGTGCTAAACGTGAGGTGTTAGAACGCGTTTTAACGCGAACAGTAGAGTCGGTTTTAGCGGATATTGCCATGCAGATCAGCCAGCCACAAGCTGAATTAATACATGAGTTGTTACGGTTTGCATCGTCGAATTTAGACGATAAAACATCAACTATTTGTGGCTTAGCTGATCAATTGGATTTAACAGATTCATCGGCTAGTTCATTACCTATGTGGTTGGCGCTCGGTGATTTTTTACTAACGGGTGGCGGTACGTGGCGTAAACGGGTAGATGCCGAGATAGGTTTTCCTGCGCAGAATAAGGCAAACAATAAAGAAGAAAAAGCGTTATTTAGCGAAAAGAAAAATGATTACAAAGCGCTTCTTTTAGAGCTGCAAGAAAATGACGCATTAACCGAGGCGATCACTTGGTTGCGCTGTTTGCCAACCCCGACATATAGCGATCAGCAATGGCAAATTATTCAGGCTTTATTATTGGTGTTACCGCAAGCCGTAGCGCATTTAAGATTGGTGTTTCAGCAAATGGGCTGTGTTGATTTTTGTGAGGTGTCGCTGTCGGCGAGACATGCCATACACGACACCACAGGCATGACAGACATTGGTTTGAGATTGGATTATCAGTTGCAACATATCTTGGTGGATGAGTTTCAAGATACCTCCGAAACCCAGTTTTTCCTGCTTAAGGATTTGGTCGCGGGCTGGCAAGAAGGTGATGGGCGCACGCTCTTTTTGGTTGGTGACCCCATGCAATCAATCTACCGATTCCGTCAAGCAGAGGTTGGTTTGTTCTTAAAAACCCAACAAGAGGGGCTGGGCGAAGTTAGAAACATTACACCGGTGAATATTTCGGTTAATTTTCGTTCACAACAGGGCATCGTAGATTGGGTCAATAAAGCGTTTAGCCGCATTATGCCAATAACAGATAATATCTTCAGCGGGGCTATTTCCTATAAACCGTCAATACCGTTTAAAACGGATGAGTTGGTCGATAAGGCGGTTCATTGCTACCCATATGAAAACACGGTGGATGAGGGCAAGGGTGTATTGCACTTAATTCAGCAAATAAAACTGAACAAACCCAATGAAACAATGGGCGTGTTAGTACGTGGAAGAAAACACCTAACAGACTTGGTAAGCGCTTTAAATGGGGCGGGTGTTGCCTACCAGGCCAGCGATATTGATCCACTCAATACACGACAAACAGTCGTTGATTTAATGTCACTTACGCGTGCTTATTTACAGCCAGCCGACCGGGTGGCTTGGCTATCAGTATTGCGCGCACCCTGGTGTGCTTTAAGTCTTGTGGACATGCATCACTTGCTTAAGGGTTGCCCGGAGGACAGTGTTTGGCGGTTAATGCAAAACAAGCATCGACTGGAGTCTTTAAGCACGCAGGGGCAAGAGAGCGTTGCACATGTGGTTTCTCAGTTTGCGGTTGCTATCGCTCAAAGAGAGAGGATGAGTGTCGCCGAGTCAATAAGGGGATTGTGGAGTCAGTTATTGGGCCCTGAGTGTTTAATGTCGCCAGCAGAGTTAGTCGATAGTGAACGCTTTTTTGATTGTTTGGTGGCGCTAGAGTCTGATAGAGGAGCGGTTGATCTTAATCTACTGCAAGAACAGGTTGAAAAATTATATGCCGCTCCCGATGCCAGTGCATCGGATACGTTGCAAATAATGACAATCCATAAGGCTAAGGGCTTGGAATTTGATCATGTTATTTTGCCTGGATTAGACAGAAAGGCGGGTAGTGATGATAAGCGTTTATTGGCGTGGTTGGAACGCCCTTCAGATAAACCGGGAGAAAGCGAATTAATGATAGCGCCGATGAAAGAAACCGGCTCTGATGAAGATGATGCGATTGCTAAGTATTTAAACCGGGTCGAGAAAGAAAAAGCCAGCCATGAGAGTCAGCGTTTATTGTATGTGGCGGCTACTCGGGCAAAACAACAATTACATTTAAGTTTTTGTGTAAAACGAAATGAGAAAACACAGGAAGCTAAAACACCAGCAAAAAACACCTTGTTAGGTCTGTTATGGCCGAGCATAAAAGATGAAGTGGATATGGGTTTTATTGATAATAAATTAGATGAGGATGTGCCATTAACTAATTGCTTTATAAAAAAATTAGATATAAATAAATTAAAAAAAACGGACCTTTCGGCATTTGATTATCAGCATGAGTCTGACCGTTTTATTAGGCCACAAACCAATGTGGTTGAATTTGATTGGGCGACCGATGTAGCCGCGTCGGTTGGTACCGTTTGTCACCAATGGATGCAAATCATGGGCGAACGCGGAGAATTGATTGTTGATTATGACAAGATGAAACAGCAGATGATCCGGCATCAATTATTAGAAACGGGTGTGTTGCCTCAATATGTAGAACAAGCCGTTGAGCGAGTGATTGAGGTGCTTTTATGTTGCGTGAAAGATAAGCGAGGCCAATGGGTGTTGAGCAACCAACATGAAAACAGCCAATTTGAATACCCATTATCGGGCGTTATTGATGGAAAAGTGACTCACGTTCGGCTAGACCGCACGTTTATTGAGGGAGGCAAGCGTTGGATTATTGATTACAAGACCAGTCGCCATAATGACGATGATAAAGAGCAATTTTTGGATAACGAAGTGATTCGCTATAAATCGCAATTAGAACACTATGCGAGGTTAATGAAAGGGATTGACTCGACACCGATGATGTTAGGGCTGTATTACCCTGAGTTTGGGGGTTGGCGTAGCTGGCAATATGAAGATGTTTGAGACCAAAATTATTGCTGCAACTGAATTGAAGATAAGGCGCGAGTCATACAGGCTATTATGTTGCTAAATAGATCGGTGATTAATAATTAACGAGCCTGAATAGAAAGCATTTTAACCGCAAGGTTAGCGGTCAGAGAGGCGTGTTATCTATAAATAATACACATTAAAAATGATTTATAACACATTGTTTTTAATGACTTTTAAATAAATGAAAAAAGTATTAAGCAAGGCGACTTTTTAGTCGCTAGACAGCGCTTGCAGCAGTTTTTCTTCCAGTTTTTTCAACAGGGCTGTGTCTTCTATCATGTTGTTATTGCTGTCTGTGATATAGAAAATATCTTCCGCAGTGGTGCCTAAGGTAGCAATTTTTGCATTCCTGACGTTCACCTCGCAGGCTCTAAAGCATTGGCCAATAGTGGATAAGACGCCCGGTTGGTCATGTGTGTGTATTTCCAGAATCGTGTATCGCTTTTGCTGATCATCTTTAAAGCTGATCGTTGTTTTAACATTAAAATGCTTGGATTGACGTGTTTTATGTCGATCAACCGACAACACCGTTTGATCTGGCGTAATTAGGTTGGCTCGTAACACATTGGCGATGGTTTGTTCGCGAAATAAGTCGGGAATTGGATTGCCGTTATCTTCTAATACGTGAAAGCTGATAAGTGCCAGGTTTTCATTTGTTGTAATGATTCGGGCATCTAAAATATTCAGCCCAAGCTGGTCTAAAGTAGCGGTGCAAACGGCAAACATGCCCGGTTGATCATCAACATAAATAAAAATTTCTGCGCCGCCTCGGTGAGTTTGAGGGCGCAGAAGAACCAGTGGCATGTCTTCTTTTTGACATGATGAAATGGCGAGGGTATGCCAGATGCTGTCTTCTACAGAGAACCTTAAAAAATAATCCTCACTGATGTGTCGCCAAACCTGATCAATTTTTTCATCATTTAGGCCGCGAATATTGAGTCCTTGACGCGCTTGATATTGCATGTCACTGACGTCGGTCTTATTTTCTTGATCAGTTGACTGCAAGCCACGGCGTAAGAGTTGCTGCGTGTTGTTGTAGAGTTCTTTGAGTAATGAGCCTTTCCAGTCGTTCCAAAGTGTTGGGTTGGTTGCTCTTATGTCAGCAACGGTGAGCAGGTAGAGGTAGTCCAAGTACTCCAAACTGCCGATTTTTGAAGCAAATTTGCGAACAACAGCGGGATCATTAATGTCCTTACGCTGTGCCGTCATGGACATAATTAAATGGTTTTGAACGAGCCAGCCTACCAATTTGGTATCGTAGGCGTTGTAGCCGTGCTGTTGACAAAATTCGATGGCGTCATGCATGCCAAGCTCGGCATGATTGCCACCGCGTCCTTTCGCAATATCATGAAACAAACCGGCTAAATAAAGCAGTTCGGGTTTTTGTATGATTTGAAAAACTTCAAAGCAATGAGGGAGTTCATCTTTGTGCTTTTCTAAGGCAAAGCGCCGTAAATTTCGAACTATAAAGAGAGTGTGTTGATCCACCGTGTAAGCATGAAATAAATCATATTGCATGCGACCAATAATGTCATTGAAGGCGGGAATATACGCTGCTAACAAGCCGTAGCGATTCATACGGCGGAATTGATGGGTGATACCGTGGGGTTGGCGAATAATATCTAAGAACAAGCGTTGAGCCCGCGGGTTAGATCTGAACTCGTCATCAATTAAATGTAACGATTCACGAATTAAACGAATAGTGGCAGAACGAACGCCTTTGATATCATCGTGTTTCTGTAATTGAAGGATGATATCCAGCAAGGCTGTTGGGTCTTGTTTGAATGTATCAGGATGAGTCACTTCAATGTAGTTATTAATGACTCTAAACGATTCATTAATGGGGACAACATCCATGACTTTATTTTCGAGCGCTTCATTGAATATTTGCAGGATAAGTTCATTCGTGCGTTCAAGATCCATAACAGTGCGATAGTACTGTTGCATAAAGGACTCGACCGCGAGGTTATTTTCGCCGTCTTCAAAGCCAAAGGCTAAAGCAAGGTTTTTTTGATAATCAAAAAGCAGGCGATTTTCCGGACGTTTTGCGAGTAGATGTAATTCAAAGCGCACTTTCCATAAAAAACGCTGCCCTTTAATTAGCGTGCGGTATTCGCTTTTCGTTAGAAAAGCATGGTTGACCAATTCACCTAACGAGTTAGAGCCAAAATAGCGCTGTGTGACCCACTGGATCGTTTGGATGTCACGGAGGCCACCGGGCCCTTCTTTAACGTCGGGCTCGAGATTGTAAGCCGTGTTGCCAAACTTCAGGTGTCTCTTTTCTTGTTCTGCAACTTTCTCGTGAAAGAATTCAGCAGGTGACCATAAATGGTTGATACTAATTTGATTTTGCATGTCAGCAAAAAAGGCGTCCGATCCTGTAATAAGCCGGGCTTCCATCAAATTGGTGATGACGGTTATATCTAATTTGGACTGTTCCACACAGTCTGAAATCGTTCGGACACTCAGCCCGGGCTTGAGACCAATATCCCAGAGAAAGGTGGAGAATGATTCCAGTTCTGATTTATATTGATCAAGTTTTGATTCATCAAAAATAATCAGTAAATCAATGTCAGAATACGGGTGAAGTTCTTCACGTCCATAACCCCCGGTTGCTATAAGGGCTAATTCACCGGCATGCTGCTTTAGAAGGTGATGCCAGCAGTCTATTAAAAGCTGATCAATGAAGTGACTTCGGGCTTCTATAAGCGTTTCAATGGTTTCATCGGATGTGGCCCGTTCCAGCAGGTTGTCATGAAAAGATTGGATGCGCTTTTTAACATCGGTTACGTTAAGCGATGGGTCAATTTGAAGGGCTTTGTTAAGGCTCATGACTTAAATAACTCGGGTGGAATATGGGTTGCTTCAATGGCTTCATTTTCTCGCACTGTAAAAATTTCAAAGCCGGTTGACGTGACCGCTAAGGTGTGTTCAAACTGTGCCGACAGGCTTCGATCTTTTGTTACCACGGTCCAGTTATCCGGTAATGTTTTGACGTTTCTTTTTCCAGCATTAATCATGGGCTCAATGGTGAATGTCATGCCTTCTTCCAGTGTAAGGCCGGTATCAGGCAAACCGTAGTGTAAGACTTGAGGTTCTTCGTGAAAAACACGGCCAATACCGTGACCACAATATTCCCGCACGATCGAATATCGCTTACTTTCAGCAAACTTCTGTATGGCGTGACCAATATCACCAAGTTTTGCCCCTGGCTTAACCATGCTAATGCCTAAATACAAGGCTTTTTGAGTTGTATCAATCAGTCGTTTAGCCAAAATACTGGGCTCTCCCACGACGAACATTTCACTGGTGTCGCCATGAAATTCATCCTTAATAACCGTGATATCAATGTTCAGAATATCGCCTTTCTTTAATTTTTTATGGTTAGGAATGCCATGGCAAACTTGGTGATTAACCGAAGTGCAAATGGATTTAGGAAAGCCATGGTAATTTAAAGGCGCAGGGATTGATTGTTGAGTATTGACCATGAAATCATGACAACGTTGATCCAGTTCATCTGTTGTTACACCCGGTACCACATAGTCTGCGATCATTTCAAGAACGTCCGCAGCTAAGCGCCCGGCAACGCGCATTTTTTCAATTTCAGAGGGTGTTTTTAAAGTAATACTCATGGGTTATTTGGCAAAAATTATTATGTGAGTTGTCTAACAAGGGCAGTATAACGTGTCAGTGGTGAAATGCGTTTTTTTTATGCGAAGGTCAATATCAGATTTCAAGGGTATAAATTGCTGTTTGACTCCAAATATGGTATAAAGCGTCGCCACTTTTGGCAACAACGATCACATGCATCAACACATCCGGTAGGGTGCTTGGTTTTTTTATCAGGTTACCGTTTGGGATGCGTGGTAGTTATTAACCCGAGTCACATCAGAAAACTGATTGGCTATAACATGAGAAGGAAGTAAAAAATGTCTAAAATCACCATGCGTGAAATGCTCGAAGCCGGTGTCCATTTCGGTCACCAAACGAGATACTGGAACCCAAGAATGGCCCCTTACATATTCGGTGAGCGCGGCAAGATTCATATTATTAACTTAGAAAAAACAGTTCCCTTATTTAACGATGCATTAAATTTCGTTAATAAACTAGCGTCAAATAAAGGAACGATTTTATTCGTTGGAACAAAAAAAGCCGCCCGTAAAACGGTTGCTGAAGAAGCGAAACGTTGTGGCATGCCTTACGTGGATCACCGCTGGTTAGGCGGCATGCTAACTAACTTCGGTACAATTAAAAAATCAATTAACCGTTTAAAAGAGCTTGAAACGATGCGCGAAGACGGCAGTTTAAATCGTTTTAGCAAAAAAGAAGGGCTAAAATTTATGCGCCAGCTTGAAAAGCTGGAACGCAGCGTAGGCGGTATTAAAGAATTGAAAGGCCCACCTGATGCCATCGTCGTGATGGATGTAGGCTATGAAAAAATTGCGGTGAAGGAAGCGGCCAAATTAGGTATACCTGTTATTGGTGTTGTTGATTCAAATAATAAGCCTAATGATGTGGATTACATTATTCCTGGCAATGATGATTCGATCAGAGCTTTGACGCTGTATTGTCAAAGTTTTGCTGGCGCAATTCTTGAAGGTAAAGCAAGCGTTATTAAAGAATTGGTGGAAAATAAAGAAGTGGCTAAAGCGGTTTCTAAAAAACCAGTCGTAAAAAAAGAAGCGGCTGACGCAGCCAGTAAAGAAGGTTAATTGCCCCTTTGAATGACATAATGAGCGCCTCCTGATGGGGGCGTTTTTATAATTAACGAATTGATAGATAGAGGTTTATAAAATGAGTGTAACAGCTGCAATGGTGAAAGAATTACGTGAAAGAACGGGTTCTGGCATGATGGAGTGTAAAAAAGCGTTGGTTGAAACGGGTGGTGATCTCGAGCTTGCGATTGAAAACATGCGCAAATCAGGTATGGCAAAAGCCGATAAAAAAGCCGGCCGTATTGCTGCCGAAGGCGTCTTGAAAGTGGCAACATCTGGCGATGGGTCATCAACAACAATAGTTGAAATCAACAGTGAAACTGATTTTGTTTCAAAAGGCGATGATTTTAATGATTTTGCTTCAGCCGTGGCCGACACGATTGTTAACGGTGATATCAGTGATGTTGATGCGCTTAACGACGCAATCGTTAAGGCTGACTCCGTTACTGTAGATGAAAAAAGACGTGCCCTTATTGCAAAAGTTGGCGAAAACATTAACGTCAGACGTTTTAAAACAATCAAGCCCAGTAACGGTATTGTCGGCTCGTATTTGCATGGCTTGCGTATCGGTGTGTTAGTTGAATTGGAAGGCGGTTCAGTTGAATTGGCTAAAGATATTGCTATGCATGTAGCAGCTACAAATCCGTTATGTATTTCAGAAGCGGAAGTGCCTGCAGAAGAAGTTGAAAAGGAAAAAGAAATTTTTAAAAGTCAGGCTGCTGAAAGCGGCAAACCCGCAGAGATTGTAGAGAAAATGATCGGTGGCAAAATTAAAAAATTCTTGAAAGAAGTGACATTGTTAGGCCAGCCCTTTGTTAAAGATGGTGATGTGACTGTTGAGCAATTATTGAAATCTAATAATGCAAAGGTGCTTTCATTTGTTCGCTTTGAAGTAGGAGAAGGCATTGAGAAGAAAGAAGAGGATTTTGCATCTGAGGTGATGGCTCAAGTACGAGGCGAATAGTTAATGAGCGCTTTGAGATACAAACGCATATTACTAAAACTTAGCGGGGAAGCCCTGATGGGCGACTCCGCTAGCGGTATTGATAGTGAAGTAGTATTAAGGCTGGCCAAAGAAGTTAAAGAACTTTGTGATGTGGGCGTTGAGGTGGGATTAGTGGTTGGCGGTGGTAATATTTTACGTGGTTCTGAGATAACTTCAGATACTTTAAATCGCGTAACCAGTGATCAAATGGGCATGCTGGCAACGGTTATTAACGCACTGGCCATGCAAGATTCACTTGAATCATTAGGTCAAGCTGTTCGCGTTATGTCGGCTCTTCAAATTAACCAGGTGTGTGAAAGCTTTAAACGTCGTCGTGCGATCAGGCATTTCGAAAAAGGCCGTGTGGTTATTTTTGCGGCAGGGACAGGTAATCCTTTTTTTACAACCGATTCGGCGGCGAGCCTTAGAGGTGTTGAAGTGGAAGCTGAAATTTTAATTAAAGCGACAAAAGTTGATGGCATCTATTCTGAAGACCCTGTGAAGAACCCGGAAGCAAAATTTTATCCTCGCATTAGTTTTGATGAGGCCATTGATCAGCGCCTCAATGTTATGGATGCAACGGCCTTGGTTCTTTGTCGTGACCATAAGTTACCGTTAAGGGTTGTTAATATTTTTGATAAAGGTGCCATTAAGCGACTTGTACAAGGTGAAGATATCGGCACATTGGTTGAATAACAGTAGAGGTAATTATGATTGAAGATATTGTTAAAGATGGGAATGTCAGGATGGGGAAGTCTGTTGAATCTTTCCAAAAATCCCTTACAAAAGTTCGTACAGGCCGTGCACACCCTAGTTTATTAGAAGATATCGTTGTGTCTTACTATGATGTGGATACCCCGTTAAATCAGGTGGCCACTGTTAATGTTGAAGACGCACGAACATTGTCGATTATGCCGTGGGAAGCGGGCATGATCGCGCCAGTAGAAAAAGCCATTATGAAAGCAGATTTAGGGCTTAATCCTGTCACTGCTGGTAATGTTATTCGTGTGCCCATGCCACCTTTGACAGAAGAGAGGCGTCGAGAGCTGGTTAAGGTCGTGCGCAATGAAGCGGAGGGCGCAAAAGTTGCCATACGGAATATTCGCCGTGATGCAAATTCAGAATTTAAAGAAGCGCTAAAAGAGAAAATGATTACTGAGGACGAATTACGTTCTGGCGAGGAAAAAATTCAAAAAATCACCGATTCGCATGTTAAAGAGATTGATAAACTTCTTGAGGTAAAAGAAGCTGACTTAATGTCAATGTAGTTTTTTAGATCAAGACTGTGTCTTGTCGGTGTCAAAGGTTATATAAGCATTTAAGGTTTTATAAAAGGAATAAACAAACTTCTTGTGCACGATAAATTGAATAGGCCACAAAATAATAAGATGCCGAGGCACATTGCTATTATCATGGACGGTAATGGGCGGTGGGCAACCCAGCGAAATAAACCACGAACTGCGGGTCACAAGGCCGGGGTTAGTGCTCTAAGAACGACGATTGAAGCATGCGCAACATATGGTGTAGACGTATTAACAGTGTTTGCCTTCAGCAGTGAAAATTGGCGTCGTCCTGATCAGGAAGTGAGTATGCTGATGGAATTATTTTTATTAACGCTTAAAAACCAAGCAAAGCGTTTACATAAAAATAATATACGTCTAAAAATAATTGGTGAAAAAACAAAGTTTTCTGAGTCATTGCAGTCTAAAATGCAAGAAGTTGAGCAACTAACGTCCGATAACACGGGTCTGTTACTGATTATTGCCGCAAATTATGGGGGGCAATGGGATATAGAACAGGCCTGTTTGCAGATGATGAGCTATGCTTCCAAGGAAAACGTTTCCTTATCAGACCTTAAAGTCGATGATTTTTTATCGACGGCGGGTATTCCTGAACCAGATTTGTTTATACGCACTGGGGGAGAACACAGAATCAGCAACTTTTTACTTTGGCAATTAGCTTATAGCGAACTTTATTTCACTGATACACTTTGGCCAGATTTTGATAAAGATGCGCTTGATTTAGCGATGACGCATTATTCTTCCCGTCAGCGCCGATTTGGTCAAACTGGCGAGCAACTGACTCATGGTTAATGTATGAGTAGTCTCGCGAAGAGACTGTTAACAGCAGCTGTTCTCATTCCATTTGTTGTCTGGTTGGTTATGTACTCATCAGAGATAATATACCTCGCCGTATTGAGCCTCATCATTTTTATTGCTGGCTACGAATGGGCCGCTTTAAGTGGTGTTCAATTTAAAACAGGTCGACTCGCTCTGGCACTGACAATGCTCGTCTTTTCGCTTAGTTTATGTCTGTTAAATGACGCGTCTTTACTGGCCATTTTTTATGCGGCGATATTGTTTTGGCTGTTGATGATTGCTTGTATCATTACTAAACCAAAGGCGTTGCTAGAGGTGGAAATTCAGCGCGGTGTGATGCTCCTATTAGGCCTTTTGGTTATGGGGTTAACGTTTATATCGCTGTATCAAATCAGAGAGGGGTTTGAACAAGGGCCGCAATTATTAATGTATTTATTGTTGCTGATATGGATAGCAGACAGTGGTGCTTATTTTGCTGGACGCGCCTTTGGAACACATAAGTTATCACCCCTGATAAGCCCAGGAAAATCAATCGAAGGTGTGGTGGGCGGTTTATTTGCTTGCCTGCTTTTTGCTTTATTTGCTCGGCACTATTTTATGATTGATAACGCTGTGGTTTTTATCGTCATGTCGCTTTTTATTGCTGCGGTGTCTGTGTTTGGTGATTTGTTCGAGAGCTTAATTAAACGACGCGCTAAGGTTAAAGATAGTGGGTCTTTGCTCCCTGGTCATGGGGGTATTCTTGACCGAATAGACAGTTTAATCGCGGCTGCTCCCGTCTTTATAAGTTGTGCGTTAATAACGCAGATATTCTCATGAAAAATGTTTGCTTATTAGGCTCTACGGGTTCGATTGGGCTTAGCACATTGGATGTGATAAAGCTTAACCCGGATGAATATTCAGTTGTTGCTTTAACAGCCAATAAAAATTTAAAACGCTTGCTAGCACAATGTGTGGAGTTTCGTCCCCGTTATGCAGTTGTTTCAAAGCATGATGACGCCGACACGTTCAGGCAAATGCTTGAATCATCTGATGCTGCAGATACGTTAGTGCTATCAGGTGCTGAGTCACTCGAGTTTGTAGCACAACTCCCTGAGGTATCGATTGTCGTTGCGGCTATTGTAGGAGCCGCTGGATTGTTGGCCACCTTGGCAGCTGCAAACGCTTCAAAAACACTATTATTGGCCAATAAAGAATCGCTGGTCATATCTGGCGATTTATTAATGACCGCGGTAAAAGATAACGGTGGCCTATTGCTGCCGGTTGATAGTGAGCACAATGCATTATTTCAATGTATGCCAGATGGCTATAAAGCAGGCCAGCGTATTGACGGTGTTAGAAAATTAATTTTAACGGCTTCTGGCGGGCCATTCTTAAATGCAATGCCTGGTGAACTGGAAAATGTAACGGTAGAACAAGCGTGTGCTCATCCGAATTGGTCTATGGGAAAAAAAATATCCGTTGATTCGGCCACCATGATGAATAAAGGGTTGGAAGTGATAGAAGCGAGTTATCTATTTGATATGCCCGCCGAATTAATTCAAGTGCTGGTGCATCCACAAAGCATTATCCACTCAATGGTTGACTATGTGGATGGCTCCGTTTTAGCACAACTTGGTAACCCTGATATGAAAACGCCCATAGCGCATGCATTGGCGTGGCCTAAAAGACATCGCAGTGGTGTTGCTGCGCTTGATTTTATAACGAATAATCAATTGTCATTCGAGGCACCATCGTATGATAAGTTTCCGTGTTTACGGCTGGCTTATGAAGCGTTAGACATTAAAGGAACGGCACCGGCTATCTTAAATGCCGCAAATGAAATTGCGGTGGATGCTTTTTTGTCCAAACGATTACGTTTTATGGAGATCCCTAAGCTGATCGAAAAGGTGATGGTAAATTCAACAATAGACTCTGCCGATTCGATTGAAAGTGTTATCACTGCTGATGCAGAAGCTCGAATAATAGCAAAACAATACGTGGAGAATTTTTAATGACGCTTCTTGTTTCAATTGTTTCATTTATCGGTGTACTAGGGATTCTCGTTACGGTTCATGAATTTGGTCATTTTTGGGTCGCTCGGCTCTGTGGTGTTAAAGTCCTGCGTTTTTCGGTTGGGTTTGGTAAACCGTTATTAAGATTCCATAGAAAAAACGATCCTACTGAATATGTTGTTGCTGGGATACCCTTGGGTGGGTACGTAAAAATGTTGGATGAGAATGAAGGGGAGGTCGATGAGCATGAAAAGCAGTTTGCCTTCAATAATAAACCCTTATCCAGCAAGTTTCTCATCGTTTTAGCGGGGCCAGTTTTTAACCTTGTTTTTGCTTTTATTGCCTTTTGGTTGATTTTGACGATAGGTGAAGAAGGCTTAAAACCGGTTGTTGGCAAAGTTGATCAGTCTGGTCTTGCTGTTCATGCTGGGATTGAAACAGGCGATGAAATATTGGCCGTTAATGATCGCCCAACACCTATTTGGCGTGTTGCGTTGGGTTTAATGGCCAGTGAAATGTTGGATGAGGGGGTTGTTGATCTCTCTGTCGCTAAAGCCGGGGGGCAGGTTGAGCGAGTTCAGATGCGTTTTAACGAAAAAGAGTTACCTGAACCCGCGGATATCGTTAAACGGATTGGTCTTTCACCAAGGACACCTTCGATAAAACCTAAGGTAGGTAAGTTAATACCGGGTGAGCCGGGTGAGCAAGCTGGCTTAAGGGTTGGTGATCTGATTTTATCCGTGGATGAGGTGGTTATTGAGAGTTGGCAGCAATGGGTCGAATTGACCCGGTCAAGCCCGGGTTTACCCATGGCAGTGCTGTTACAAAGAAATAATGAAAAACGGTCATTAACAGTCACTCCGAAGACGATCGTTGATGACGGTGTGACGATTGGGCGAATAGGGGTGTCCCCGTATATAGAAGAAGACCTATCTTCAACGTATTATGCAACTTATACGCTTAATGGGCTGTCTGCCGTCAAAGAAGCGGCGACGCAGACAATCAGCTATTCATTATTAACGGTGAAATTGATCGGACGAATGCTGATAGGAGAAGCCTCAGTTGATAATTTAAGTGGCCCCATTAGTCTTGCACAGTATGCAGGTCAAACGGCCTCCATTGGCTTGATAGCTTTTTTAAAATTTTTAGCTTTTGTCAGTGTAAGTTTAGGCGTGATGAATTTATTACCTATTCCTATGTTAGATGGTGGACATTTGTTTTTTTATTGTATTGAAGCAATCAGGGGAAAGCCTGTGCCTGAAAAGGCCCAGGCAGTCTTGTCGAGAGCCGGCTTGTTTGTCTTACTTTGTATGATGCTGTTAGCAGTTTTTGTGGATATTGGTCGAATAATTGGTTAAATAAAAATACGTATTGAGTCGGTTGATTCTTTTATCTATACTGGCTCGATACGCATGAAACGAACGCAAAAACATACATCGTGATAAAAAAAATCAGATCAGTAACCCTTATTTCACTTCTATTTATGCTGCTGAATACGCATGCGGTGGTAGCAGCAGACTCTTTCGTTATTGAGGATATCCGAATTAATGGCTTGCAGAGAATTACAGCGGGTGCTGTTTTTAATGCGTTAACGATTAAAGTGGGGGATGAATTCAGTGATGATCGGTCGGGCGATATAATCAGGCAGTTGTTTCAGATGGGTTTTTTCAGTGACATCGAGGTGCAGCAAAACGCCAATACCGTCATCATTAATGTTAAAGAGCGGCCTGCAATTACGAGTATTGACTTAGAAGGTAACGACGACATCGAGACCGAAGAGTTGCTGAAAGCGTTTAGTGATGTTGGAATGGAAGTCGGTCGAGTGTTTAACCCGCTTGTGCTTGACAAAGTTAAAAACGAACTGCTGCAGCAGTACTACAACAATGGTAAATATTCAGCAGAAGTCAGCAGTAAAGTCACCACACTGGAACGTAATCGAGTGGCTGTTTTAATCAGTGTTGAAGAAGGGGCAGCAGCCAGTATTAAAAAAATTAATATCGTGGGTAATCAGTCTTTTTCAGACGATGAGATTCTTTCAGAGTTTGAATTGACAGGGCCTTCTTTGTTTTCTTTTTATACCAACAGTGACCGCTATTCTAAACAAAAATTATCAGCGGACCTTGAACGAATAAACTCATTCTATCAGGATCGCGGCTATATCAATTTCAAAGTGGAGTCTACCCAGGTTTCAATTAGCCCGGATAAAAATGGAATTTTTATTACAATTAATATAAAAGAGGGTAAAGTCCATACCATTAGTGAAGTGAAATTGGCCGGTGAATTAATCGTCCATCCCGATAAATTAATTCCATATATTATTGTTAGACCCTCTGATATTTTTTCTAGAAAAAAAGCGACGCAGACTTCTGAGAACATCACAACAGTTCTAGGCCATGCTGGCTATTCCTTCGCAAATGTTAATATGATTCCAGAAATAAACAGCGAAAACTCTACCGTTAAAGTGACGTTCTTTGTCGATCCTGGCAAGCGGGTGTATGTACGTCGCGTTATTATGGAAGGGAATACAAAAACCCGTGATGAGGTGTTAAGAAGAGAAGTAAGGCAGATGGAAGCCTCAGCTATTTCAACAAACGCAGTTGATCATTCAAAAGCTCGTTTATCACGCCTAGGCCACTTTGATGAAGTCGATGTTGAAACCTTACCTGTCTCAGGTACCAGTGATCAGGTTGACGTTAAGTACACTGTGAAGGAAAAATCGTCGGGTAATATTTTGGCTGGTGCTGGATTCTCGCAATCGCAAGGGCTGGTTTTGAACGCGAGCATTAGTCAAAACAATTTCTTGGGAACGGGTAAAAGAATGAGCGCTAGTTTTAACAACAGCTCGGTTAATACAATATACAGCTTAGGTTATACCAACCCATATTATACAATTGATGGCATCAGTCGAGGTTTTGATATCAGTTATAGAACGACGGATTATGATGAGGCCAATAGCTCAAATTATGAGACAGAGACTTTTAATATGGGGGTTAATTTTGGGTTGCCTCTAAATGAAAGCGATAAAATTGGCTTGGGTCTTGATGTGGAATTTACCAGCCTGGATATTGATGATAATTTGTTTTTCGGCGAAATCAATAAATTTATTGCGGACAATGGGGATTCGTTTGCAAACCTTAAAGCAACCGCCGTTTGGGGTACAGATACACGAAACAGAGCGGTTTTTGCAACACGAGGAGGCTCTAAAAGGTTGTCTGGAACAATTACTGTTCCAGGGTCTGATCTGGAGTTTTATAAACTGTCCTACAGCCAAAAGCAGTATTTCCCTTTGAGTAAGCGTACAACCCTTTATTTAAATGGTGAGTTTGGCTACGGTGATTCTTACGGTGATGCTGAAAAACTTCCTTTCTTTGAAAACTTCTATGCGGGTGGTAAAAATTCGGTTAGAGGGTTTACCGATAATACATTAGGCCCGAGAGATATATTTGATGACCCTATTGGAGGTAGCGTCAAACTAGTAGGCAACGCCGAGTTTATATTCCCTGTGCCTTTTATGCCAGAGAGTAAAACAGTTAGAATGAGTACGTTTGTTGATGCGGGTAATGTCTATGATGACGATTTAGATCTTGGAGAGCTTCGTTATTCAGTGGGGATGTCTGCGAAATGGTTATCGCCGTTTGGTGCATTGTCATTTAGTTTAGCAATGCCTATTAATGATGGTGACGATGATGAGGTTCAAACATTCCAATTTGCTTTTGGTTCTGGAATATAATTTAAAGCCATTTAACTCATTTATTTTAAATATAAGTAATATAAACGCAAAACTGCAGGAGTAAACATTGAAAATTTTCAACTCAATCTTGGTAGCGGGTCTTTTATCAATTGCATTAATAGGCACCTCTCATGCGGCTGATATAAAAATTGGCTTTGTGAATGTGGCTAGAATATTAGAAAAAGCACCTCAGGCTGAAAAAGCAAAGGTTGCCTTGGAAAAAGAGTTTTCACCGAGAAATAAACGTTTATTGGCGAGCCAAAAAGAAATAAAAAAGTTGGATGAAAAATTAGCTCGAGATGCAAAATTAATGAGTGAAGCTGAAGCAAGACGGCTACAGCGCGATGTTTTAGAAAAGAAACGTGCGCTTAACCGAGACCAGGAAGAGTTTAGAGAAGACTTTAATTTAAGACGAAATGAAGAGTTGGCTAAATTACAGAAACTGGTTTTTGAAGCCATTAAGGGTCTTTCTGAATCAGAAAAGTATGATTTAGTTTTACATGATGGAGTGGTTTTTGCGAGTGGTGCGGTTGATATTACGAACAAAGTTCAAAGTCGTTTGTCTACATCCAAATAGATAGTTAGAGGCCTCTTGCTACATGGTTTCTTTAAGTGAGTTAGCGAGTGCGATTGACGCAGATTTAAAAGGTGAGCCCGAACATCATGTTGATAGCTGTGCTACGTTAGAGTCGGCAACGTCTACTCAGTTATCGTTTATATATAACAAAAAATTTATTCCTGCATTAAGAGACACACGGGCAGGGGTGGTTATCTTATCCGACATTTTTCTGAATGAGTACGACGGCAACGCACTGGTTGTTAAAGACCCCTATTTATCGTATGCAAAGGCTGCCAATATTCTACATCCTAGACCCAAATCAGCGACTGGTATTCACCCTTCGGCGGTTATTGGGAAGAATACAAAAATTGCAAACGATTGTGTTATAGCCGCTAATGTGGTCATTTCTGATAATGTGACGATCGGCAAAGGCAGTTATATTGGGCCGAACTGTCTTATTGACGCCGATGCTGTTTTGGGTGAAGAGCTAAATCTAATAGCCAATGTCAGCATAGGTAAAAAAACTCGTATAGGTGATAGAGTTACGATACATCCGGGTGCTGTTATTGGAAGTGATGGATTTGGGTATGCGCCTTATGGAAAACAAAAAGGCTGGTATAAAATTCCTCAACTGGGTTACGTTGAGATTGGTAATGACGTGGAAATTGGCGCAAATACAACCATAGATTGCGGAGCGCTTGATAATACTGTTATCGGTAATGGCGTTAAAATCGATAATCAAGTTCAAGTGGCGCACAATGTGCATATTGGTGACCATACGGCGATTGCTGCTTGTACAGGTATCGCCGGTAGCACAAAAATTGGCCAGCATTGTACATTAGCAGGTGGTGTTGGGCTGGTGGGTCATATTACTATCGCCGATGGGGTGCACATTACGGGAATGACCATGGTGACGCATTCAATTACTAAACCGGGTGCGTATTCTTCAGGCACTCCGTTTCAAACGAATACAGAATGGCTTAAAAATGCCGTTCGCTTCAAACAGTTAGATAAATTAACAAAAAAAATTAATCTATTAATAAAAACACAAAAGGAAAATTGATGGCGACTGATGATGTAAGAAAAGTAATGGAGTTTTTGCCACACCGCTATCCTTTTTTGATGATTGATAAGGTGGTTGATTATCAAGCAGGGGAACGTTTGCTCGCAGTTAAAAATGTCACTTATAATGAGCCACAATTTACGGGACATTTTCCGCACAACCCAATTATGCCGGGGGTTCTCGTCATTGAAGCATTAGCGCAAGCGACAGGCTTGCTTTCAATGAAAACGTTAACAGACCGTGGAGAAGATTTTGGTGAATACTACCTGGTTGGCATTGATAATGCGCGTTTTAAGCGTTCAGTTGTGCCGGGGGATCAGTTGATGATTGAAGCTGTTTTTAAGAAAAATCGGCGTAATATTTGGTCTTTTTCTGCGTCTGCTACGGTAGAAGGTGAGTTGGTGGTTTCTGCGGATATTATGTGTGCCTCTAAGGAATCAACTAAATGATACACGAAACGGCCATTATTGATCCAACAGCCCGGGTCGATGAAAATGTCAAGATTGGCCCTTATACAGTTATTGGTGCCAATGTATCGATAGGATCAGGAACTGTTATTGCTTCCCATGTCACCATTAATGGCACAACCTCGATCGGAAAAAACAACCGAATTTATCAGTTTTCTTCCATTGGTGAAGACCCTCAAGATAAGAAATATGCGGGTGAAAAATCTTATCTTGAAATCGGTGATAACAATGAAATACGTGAATTTACAACGATTCACCGTGGCACCACGCAAGATAAAAATATTACCATCATTGGTCATAATAATTTATTAATGGCCTACACTCACGTTGCCCATGACTGTGTAATTGCTGATGAGGTCATTCTTGCGAATGCCGCTTCGTTGGGTGGCCACGTTCATATTGGTCATAACGTTATTTTAGGTGGTTTCTCGATTGTTCATCAATTCTGTCATTTGGGTGAACACAGTTTTTCAGCCATGGGCAGTGCAATTACCAAAGATGTGCCGCCTTACGTTATGGTTGGCGGTCGACCGACGAAACCCCACGGTATCAATACTGTAGGCCTGGAAAGGCGAGGTTTTTCTCCTGATGCCATTCTAAAAATAAAACGTGCTTATAAACTGCTTTACAAATCAGGGCTTAAATTATCAGATGCCACGGATCAATTAAAAGAGGCCGCTAAAGAACAACCCGAATTAAATGTCATGGTTGATTTCTTAGGAAATTCTAGCCGTAGTATTCTTCGCTAACCTCTCTGTAAACCTGTTAAGGCCTTTGAGCTATAGTCTCTAAGTGTATTGCGTTATTGTCGAAACGATGCAAATTTAAATGAATAAACCTTTAAGAATCATGATGGTAGCTGGTGAGCACTCGGGCGATATATTAGGAGCGGGTTTAATAAAACAGTTAAAAGTCATTTATCCAAAGGCCGTTTTTTCGGGTATCGGTGGGCCGAGAATGTTAAATGAGGGTTTTAATTCGTATTATCCCATGTCAAAGTTATCAGTTTTTGGCTTATTTGAGGTGCTAAAACATTTGCCTGAATTATTAAGTATAAGACGGCAACTAAGGCATAAAATACTCGCTGAGAAACCGGATGTCTTTATCGGTATAGATGCGCCTGATTTCAATTTAAAACTTGAACGTGATCTTCATCAGCAAGGTATTAAAACGGTCCATTACGTCAGTCCCACTGTATGGGCTTGGCGACCAAAACGTATAAAAAAACTTATTGGTTCATTAGATGCGTTACTCTGCATTTTTCCTTTTGAAGAAACGTATTATCAACAGACGTTGGTACCGGGCTTTTTCATAGGTCATCCGTTGGCGGATCAGTATGAGCAACCTCGCGAAACAGAGCAGGCAAAAAAAACGTTCAATATCCGCGCTGAAAAACCGGTATTAACAATGATGCCCGGCAGTCGATTGGGTGAAATTGAAAGGCATGCACCTGTTTTTTTAAACGTTGCAAAGGTTTGTTCTGATCAAATACCTGAATTAAACGTGTTGGTGCCGATGCCTGACCAGTCGACAAGTGACTTATTTCTTCGCTTGTACAACGAGTCGGGCATTGAACTTGATTTGGCGGTTCAAGTTTTAGCCAGCACCGAAATGATAGCCGCCTCAGATCTCGTATTAGTTGCCTCTGGAACGGCAACACTTGAAGTGATGCTGTTACAAAAACCGATGGTGGTTGCGTACAAATTGTCTCCACTGACCTCATGGGTTTTTAAAACATTTAATTTGTTAAAAGCACCTTTTGTTTCAATGCCTAACCTAATTTCAGGTAAGGCAGTGGTGAAAGAACTTCTTCAAGACGAGGTCACGGTTGACAACTTGTCGACTGAGGTCATGGCGTTATATCGTGACAAAAAGGCTCGTCAAACGATGATCGAAGAATTCGGTCATATGAAAACTAAATTAACATGTCATGCTGATGCTCAAGCCGCTCGAATAGTCTCAAGAGTTATCGAAGGAGAGATGACAGTGTGAATAAGGTTATTGTCGGGTTAGATGAAGTCGGCCGAGGGTGCATTGCTGGGCCTGTTGTTGCCGCGGCAGTGGTTTTGGATGTGCATCAACCCATTGAAGGGTTGATGGACTCAAAAAAACTGACAAAAAAAAGGCGGGAAGAGCTGTCGATAAACATTATTGAATTGGCAAAAGATTACTCCATTGGCCGTGCTGAAGTGACGGAAATAGATGAAATCAATATTTTACAAGCCAGTTTATTGGCCATGAAGCGGGCATTTGAGGGCTTGACTGCTCAAGTGGATTTCGCTTTGGTTGATGGAACTTTTTATCCTGATATCAATATTCCTGGTGAGTGTGTCAAGGCAGGCGATGATCTAGTCGCTGAGATTTCAGCAGCCTCTATTATCGCTAAAGTGTATAGGGATAAACATATGGCCACCCTTGATGTTTTATATCCCGGATACGGTTTGTCAAAGCACGCGGGTTATCCAACGCCAGAACATAAATTACAACTTAAAAAGCTTGGTGTTGCGGATATCTATCGACGCACGTTTGCACCTGTCAGGGAGGCATTATCGTGAATGATTCTGCCAAATTTATTCATCTTCGCAATCATACAGAATATTCACTGGTTGACGGTATTATTCGCGTCAAACCTTTTGTTAATCAAGCGGTTGAGCTTTCAATGCCAGCGATTGCCGTCACGGATCAATCGAACCTTTTTGCAACAGTTAAATTTTACCGGGCTGCGATCAGTTCGGGCGTTAAACCAATTATTGGAGCAGATGTTCGAATAATGGATGGGGTTAGTCAAAAAAATCCCTACATCGTTACCTTGTTAGCACAAAATCAACAGGGTTATTTAGCACTATGCGAATTAATTTCTGAGGCCTATCTGAAGGGTCAAGATAAAGGGGTTGCTTATTTAACAAGCCAACAAATACTCGATAATAACTCAGGCCTTATTGTGTTATCAGGCGGTTTGGATGGCTTATTTCATGGCGCATTCGAAGCGGATGACATAGAGGCTGCCAATGAGAAAGCATCTCGTTGGCTGGACGTTTTTGGCGATCGTTTTTATATAGAACTCCAACGCATAGGTCGGGCGGGCGAGGAAAAGTTAAATAGCCAGCTTCTTGAGCTGGCAATCAGTCATCAGCTACCCATTGTGGCGACGAATGCGTGCTGTTTCTTAAAACAAGAAGAATTTGATGCACACGAAGCGCGTGTGTGTATCAATCAAGGCCGTGTATTGTCTGATTCTCGGCGTATTAAGACGCATACGAATCAACAATTCTTAAAAAGCCAGGATGAGATGCTCGAGCTGTTTTCTGATTTACCTGAGGCTATCGACAATACCGTTGAAATTGCTAAACGATGTAATGTTGAATTAAGTTTAGGCGAAAACTTCCTGCCTGATTTTCCGATTACTGATGGCATGACCATAGATGAATATTTCGCCGATTTGTCGCAAAAGGGTTTGGAAAAAAGAATTGAAGAAACCTCGCACAGAATAACATTTGATGAACAAAAAAGAGCTGATTATCAAGCGCGTTTAAAACGTGAATTAGACGTGATTTGCCAAATGGGTTTTCCTGGCTATTTTCTAATTGTTGCAGACTTTATTCAGTGGGCAAAAGACAATGGTGTCCCTGTTGGCCCTGGTCGAGGCTCTGGCGCAGGCTCTATTATTGCGTATGCGCTGAGAATTACAGATTTAGACCCGATTGAATTTGATTTGCTCTTCGAGCGATTTTTGAACCCCGAACGTGTTTCTATGCCTGATTTTGATGTTGATTTTTGCATGGATGGTCGCGATCGTGTTATCGACTACGTGGGCGAAAAGTATGGTCGAGATAAAGTGTCGCAAATTATTACCTATGGCAGTATGGCTGCTAAAGCGGTAGTTAGAGATGTTGGACGTGTATTGGGCCACCCATATGGGTTTGTTGATCGATTAGCAAAAGCCATCCCGTTTGAGATTGGTATGACGCTGACCAAGGCACTGGAGGAGAGCCCCGATCTTTTAGACGCGTATAAGGAAGAGGATGAAGTCCGTGAGTTAATTGATTTAGCACTCATGCTTGAAGGTATTGCAAGAAATGCCGGTAAGCATGCGGGTGGTGTGGTGATCTCTCCAACCAAACTAACTGATTTCTCCCCGTTATATTGTGAAGAAGGGGGGGCAAACCTGGTTACGCAGTTCGATAAAGATGATATTGAAGCAGTTGGCTTGGTTAAGTTTGACTTTTTAGGATTAAGAACACTGACCATCATTGATTGGGCGCTGCAAAATATTAATCAGCGTTTAGAGTCAAAAGGGGAAAAGAAGATCAATATTGATCTGTTACCGCGCGATGATGAAAAGACCTATGAGTTATTGAAAAACTATGCAACAACTGCAGTTTTTCAACTGGAATCGCGAGGAATGAAAGATTTGATTCGTCGCCTTCGCCCAGATTCATTCGAAGATATTATCGCTTTAGTGGCGTTGTTTAGGCCTGGACCTTTGCAATCAGGGATGGTTGATGATTATATTAATGTGAAGCATGGGCGTAAAAAAGCTGAATACCCCCATCCAACGTTGATCCCTATCTTAGAGCCGACAAACGGCGTCATTTTATATCAGGAACAGGTGATGCAAATTGCTCAAGACCTAGCAGGTTATAGCTTAGGGTCTGCAGATTTACTGCGTCGGGCTATGGGCAAGAAAAAGCCGGAAGAAATGGCAAAGCAACGAGAGATGTTTACCCAAGGTGCGGTTGCTAACCAGGTAGATGAAGAAGTTGCGACCTACATTTTCGACTTGATGGAAAAGTTTGCTGGTTATGGTTTTAATAAATCACATTCAGCGGCTTATGCGCTTATTGCTTATCAAACAGCTTGGTTAAAAGCACATTATCCATCAGAGTTTATGGCGGCGGTTTTATCTTCCGACATGGATAACACGGATAAAGTGGTGCTGTTTATCGATGAATGTCGAGAGATGGGGTTGGATATTTTGCCACCCGATGTTAATGCTTCTGACTACCATTTTACAACGAATGATGACGGGCAAATTATCTATGGTCTTGGCGCCATAAAAGGGGTTGGAGAAGCGGCCATTGAGTCTATCATGGAGCAACGATTGCTGGCTGGGCCCTTTGTGAACTATGAAGACTTAACGAGGCGGATTGATCTCAGGAAAGCGAATCGACGTGTCCAAGAGGCGCTGATCCGTTCAGGCGCACTTGACTGCTTTGACAACAATCGTGCAAAACTGATGCATGAGTTATCTGACGTGCTACTAATGGCTGAACAGCATGATAAAAGCAGGGTGGCGGGGCAAGATGATTTGTTTGGATTAACACTTCATGAAGCAAAGCAAGCAGGTGAACCCACGATAGAAGCCTGGTCAGAGCATCAGCGTTTAAAAGAAGAAAAATTGGTGCTGGGTTTATACCTGACCGGCCATCCCTTTGATTCAGTTCGAGATGAAATGATGAACATGGTGTCAGGTAAATTAGCAATATTACATGATATGGAGCTTAATACGTCGGGTGGTGGGCAATATCGAAGAGCAAAGGGTAAACCGGTGACCTTGGCCGGCTTAATACTAGAC
This sequence comes from Cycloclasticus sp., assembly GCA_002700385.1. GTDB lineage: Bacteria > Pseudomonadota > Gammaproteobacteria > Methylococcales > Cycloclasticaceae > Cycloclasticus. The sequence goes on along the minus strand of PADC01000006.1, from coordinate 109,078 downwards.
GTTCGCACACGACCAACAAAAAATGGCTCTAAAATTGCCACGGTGATACTAGATGATGGTAGTGCACGAATGGAAGCAGTAGCGTATACCGAGGTGTTTGAGTGCTATAAGGAGCTTTTGCTTGTGGAGCAAATTGTGGTGATAGAAGGCTCAATTTCTTTTGATGATTTTGCCGGCCAAAATAGAATCAGCATTGAAACGGTGATGAACGTTGAGCAGGCTCGCGAAAGGTTTTTGAAGGACCTTGTTTTAGATTTAGATTCCTCGCATTTAGACTTGGGAAAAAAAATACCGCAACTGCACAAATTGCTGAGCGTGTACCAAGGTGGTAGTTGTCCTGTAAAAATAAAACTGACCTTGCCTGGGGCATCAACGGTGATTAACCTGTCTGATCAATGGCAGGTATCGCCAAAAAACACGCTGTTAACAGAATTAAAGAAAGCTTTGCCAGAACAACAACGTTTTATTAGATATTGATTACTACTGGCTCATTTTATTGACTCAAGCTAGAATGAACGTATGAACCTTGATTACTTAGATTTTGAACAACCTATCGTTGAACTGGAAGAAAAACTCGACGAGCTTCGGCGTGTGGGTAGCGATAACGACATTGATATTCAGAAAGAGATCGATCGACTACAAGAGAAAAGTCTCTCTTTAACGGAATCGACTTTTGCCAAGTTAAGCGATTGGCAAATTTCGAAACTATCTCGTCACCCTAAACGGCCATATACATTAGATTATATCGATGGTGTTTTAGATGGCTTTATTGAATTGCATGGTGATCGTCATTATGCCGATGATGCTGCCATTGTTGGTGGAATGGCGAGATTAGAAGGTATTCCGGTTATGGTGATTGGGCATCAAAAAGGCCGTGATACAAATGAAAAGTTGAAACGTAATTTTGGCATGCCGAGACCCGAAGGCTACAGAAAAGCCCTCCGGTTAATGCACATGGCAGAACGTTTTGGGTTACCAATTATTACCTTTATTGACACACCGGGTGCGTACCCGGGTGTTGGTGCCGAGGAGCGCGGGCAAAGCGAAGCGATTGCCAAAAACCTTTTTGAAATGTCTAAATTAAAGACGCCTATTGTTAGTATCGTTATTGGTGAAGGAGGCTCCGGCGGTGCATTGGCCCTAGGCGTGTGTGATAAGTTATTCTTGTTGGAATACAGTACCTACTCTGTGATTTCACCAGAAGGATGTGCATCCATTTTATGGAAAAGTGCAGAAAAAGCGTCACAGGCTGCTGAGGCCATGGCCATTACCTCTGCTAAGTTGCTCTCTAATGGTTTAATTGACGGCGTTATTGAAGAACCATTAGGCGGTGCACATAGAAACCTTTCATTAATGCAAGGAAGAATTAAAGATGTGTTGATGGAAGAAATTGCTCAACTCAATGAAAAGTCAATCGACGATTTGCTCCGTGACAGATATGAACGTTTAATGAGCTACGGCAAGTTTTCTGAGGAATAGCTTAATTTATTTTGAACAACTTCAGCTTGACTATTAAGGTTTAACGTTGGATGAATTTGTTAACCAAATTGAGCAACATATCAAGTCGCTCAAAGGCATTAATAAAGTAGTTATTGCCTATAGCGGCGGTGTCGATTCACACGTTCTGCTACATGCGTGTTCTAAATTACAGAAAACGCTAGATCACCTTTCTTTTTTAGCTGTTTATATAGACCATGGCTTGCATGATGACTCTTTGCTGTGGGCTGAACATTGTAAAAAAATAACCGGCGACTTAAATGTTCCTTTTGTTTCAAAACAAGTTTACGCTAAGAATGACCACGGAGAAGGGCCTGAGCAAGCTGCTCGTCGGGCAAGATACAAAGCGTTATCAGGGTTTATCGATCAGCACAGCGTTTTATTGACTGCTCAACATCAGGATGATCAGGCTGAAACCCTAATGCTCCAATTATTAAGAGGGGCGGGCTTGGATGGCTTGGCAAGTATGCCTGTAATTGCTGAATTTTATGAAGGTTTTATCGTGAGGCCTTTTCTTGGTTATACCAAGCAGCAGGTTTTACAATATGCCCAAAAAGAAAACCTGGTTTGGATCGAGGATTCGAGTAATTTAGATGTTTCGTATGACAGAAACTTTTTGCGCCAACAGGTCATCCCTTTAATTCAAAGTCGCTGGCCAGCATTTTCAAGAACGACGGCAAGGTCTGCGTCACATTGTGCAGAAGCCGCTTCCATTCTCGCAGATATTTGTGCCCCTATACTGTCGGAGGCCGGGGCGCGTGAGCTTCCTATTGCTATTATCAAGCAGCATAATGAGGCGTATCAGCGATTAATTATTCGTGAGTGGTTAAAAACACAGGGTGTTCGCGTACCGTCAAAAAAACAACTTCTGCAAATTCAAGGGTTGTTAAAAGGAGATGCTCGAAAAGTATCAATTGTAGAATGGTCGAACCATCAAGTCAGATTGTTTGATGAGCATTTTTATTATAAAGAAAAACAGAGTGAGCCGATCATTAGCGTTCATGAATGGCTTGATAAGGAGTTCCAACTGCCCGAACCGCTCGGTCAGCTCATTATTCAACCTTCAAAAGGTTTAGGCGTAGATCGACACTTATGGGATTCAGCTCATATCACTATTCGAAGTCGGCAAGGTGGCGAATCTATCCAGTTAGCCGGAAGATCGGGTAGAAAGACATTAAAGAAATTATTAAATGAAGAAAGAATATTGCCTTGGGTAAGAAATTCATTACCACTTATTTACCTGAACGATGAATTGGTAGCGGTTGCAGACTTGTGGCTTGATGAACGTTATTTAGCGTCAGCAGAGAGTCCGAGTTACACCATAAATTGGCTCCACCCTGCATGGCGAATTAAATAACTAAAGTTTTGTTTAATTATGGGCTGGGTGCTTTCTTAAGAGTTGATTCGCGTATAATAGCTGAATATTCTTTTTTTGATTTCATGGTTTTCTATGGCTAAATTTATTTTTATCACCGGTGGTGTGGTGTCTTCCTTAGGAAAAGGTATTTGTGCCTCCTCATTAGCAACGATTCTTGAGGCGCGTGGTTTAAACATTACCATGACAAAACTGGATCCATATATCAATGTCGACCCTGGAACAATGAGTCCGTTTCAGCATGGTGAAGTATATGTGACGGATGATGGTGCTGAAACTGATTTAGATTTAGGTCACTATGAGCGTTTTAGTAACAGTGTGATGTCCAAAGCCAATAACTTTACAACCGGTCAGATCTATGAAACCGTGATAAAAAAAGAAAGGCGTGGGGATTATTTAGGTGGCACTGTACAGGTTATTCCGCATATTACCGATGAAATAAAAAGCAATATTATTAAAAGTGCTGAAGGTGTTGATGTAGCGCTCATAGAAATTGGTGGCACAGTTGGTGACATTGAATCTCTACCGTTTTTAGAAGCCATTCGCCAAATGCGCGTTGAATTAGGTGATGATCGTTGTTTATTTTTGCATTTAACCTTGGTTCCTTTTATAGCCTCAGCAAAAGAAATTAAAACAAAGCCAACCCAGCATTCGGTAAAAGAACTGAGAACAATCGGGATTCAGCCCGATATTTTGATTTGTCGTTCAGAGCGGCCAATACCTGTGTCAGATCGTAAGAAAATTGCGCTTTTTACTAATGTTGAAGAGAAAGCAGTGATCACAGCCTTGGATGCCGACAGCATTTATAGAATACCAATGATGCTGCATGAGCAGGGTCTGGATCAAATCGTTGCAAAAAAATTACATTTAGATACTGTTCCTGCCGATTTGTCGGATTGGCAAACGGTGGTTGATGGACTATTTGCACCGACTCAAACAGTCAATATCGCTTTAGTGGGTAAATACATCGATCATGCTGATGCGTATAAATCGTTAACTGAAGCGCTCATTCATGCAGGTATTCATACAAAAACACAGGTCAACGTTATAAAAATTGATTCTGAAGAAATTGAAAAGCAAGGGACGTCTGTGCTGGAGAAGGCCGATGCTATTCTTGTCCCCGGTGGGTTTGGTGAAAGAGGAGTGGACGGCAAAGTGGCAACCATCCGTTATGCGCGTGAGAATAATGTGCCCTATCTTGGAATTTGCCTTGGAATGCAGTCCGCGGTGATTGAGTTTGCGAGGAATAAAATAGGGCTTGAAGGAGCTAACAGTACAGAATTTATGCCTGATTCCCCTTATCCCGTTATTGGTTTGATAACGGAGTGGCTTAATGAAGAAGGGCAGGTGGAGAAACGAGATGAAACCTCAGATTTAGGGGGAACCATGCGCCTAGGAAGTCAAAAATGCCAACTGTCACCCGGCTCATTAGCGCATCAGGTTTATGGCAAAGATGTGATCACAGAACGCCACCGTCATCGGTATGAATTTAATAATACTTTTTTAGAGCAGTTTGAGAAGGAGGGGCTAAAAATTTCCGGTAAATCAATGGATGGCCGATTGGTTGAAATTGTTGAAATTCCAGAACATAGATGGTTTTTAGCCTGTCAATTCCATCCGGAATTCACATCAAAACCTAGAACGGGGCATCCCTTATTCAGTGGATTTGTCTCAGCGGCGATTGAGTATTCAGCACTCACTGAAAAGGGGTAACAGGCATGGAATTATGTGGTTTTGAAGCCGGCATCGACCAACCATTTTTTCTCATCGCAGGCACTTGTGTTGTTGAAAGTGAGCAAATGACAGTCGATACGGCCGGTACTTTAAAAGAGATGACGGATGAATTAGGCATCCCCTTTATTTATAAATCCTCGTTTGATAAAGCGAATCGTTCGTCAATTGAGGGGTTTAGAGGGCCTGGTATTGAAGAGGGCCTAAGAGTTCTACAGGTGGTTAAAGACCAATTAGGGCTGCCGGTTATTACAGATGTTCATGAAGAGACGCCAATGGACGAAGTGGCTTCGGTTGTTGATGTTTTACAAACACCTGCTTTTTTGTGCCGACAGACAGATTATATTACACGTGTTGCCGCCACGGGTTTGCCCGTGAATATTAAAAAAGGCCAGTTTTTAGCCCCTTGGGACATGAAGCATGTTGTGGATAAAGCGCGTTCAACTGGCAATCAAAAGATTATGGTTTGTGAAAGAGGCGCCTCCTTTGGTTATAACAATTTGGTCTCCGATATGCGTTCATTAGCTGTTATGCGTGAAACGAAGGCCCCCGTTGTTTTCGATGCGACACATTCAGTTCAGCTACCTGGCGGGCAAGGGAGTTCGTCAGGTGGTCAACGTGAGTTTGTGCCCACATTAGCGCGTGCTGCCATTGCAGCCGGGGTGTCAGGTGTTTTTATGGAAACCCATATTGACCCAGAAAAAGCACTAAGTGATGGGCCCAATTCAGTGCCGTTAGGCAAAATGAAAGAATTACTGATGATCATGAAAACCATCGATGACGCAGTGAAACAAACTGGCTTTATTGAAAATGAATTTTAGACAATATAATTGAGGACGTTATGGCAGAGATAGTTGATATAAAAGCACGTGAAATTCTAGACTCGCGTGGTAACCCGACCTTGCAAGCAGATGTGACGTTAGCATCGGGGATTATCGGTAGTGCGATGGTGCCATCAGGTGCATCGACCGGTGAGCGCGAGGCGATAGAATTACGTGATGGTGATAAAAATCGCTATAACGGGAAAGGTGTGTTAAAAGCAGTCGGCCATGTAAATGGTGAGTTAAAGAATGCCCTAATGGGCATGGATGCTAGCGACCAACAAGCTATTGATCAAGCAATGATTGAGCTTGATGGAACGCATAATAAAGCGAGACTCGGTGCGAATGCTACGCTTGGTATTTCTTTAGCAACCGCCCATGCAGCAGCGAACGAAGGGGGATTGCCTTTATTCCGCTACCTCGGTCAGCAGGACTTTGTTTCGCCTGTTCCTATGATGAATATCATTAACGGGGGATCGCATGCTGATAACAGTGTTGATTTGCAAGAATTTATGATTTTACCGGTTGGTGCCCCCAGCTTTAGCGAAGCGCTTCGGTATGGAGCCGAGGTGTTTCATGCCTTAAAATCTGTGTTATTGGGTAAGGGCTTAAGCACTTCAGTGGGTGACGAAGGTGGATTTGCCCCTGATCTATCGTCAAACGTTGAGGCGATTGAAGTGATTCTACAGGCCATTGAGAAAGTTGGTTTGAAAATAGGTGATGATATAGCGCTAGGTTTAGATGTAGCCAGTTCAGAATTTTGTGAGAAGGGGGAGTACTTTTTAGCTTCAGAAAATAAACGCTTCAATTCACATCAGATGACCGATTTCTTAGCTAATTGGGTGGATCAATACCCGATTATCTCAATTGAAGATGGTCTTGATGAAAATGATTGGGACGGTTGGCAGTACTTAACTGAAAAATTAGGCAATAAAGTTCAATTGGTGGGCGATGATTTGTTTGTGACTAACCCTGAAATTTTTAAACAAGGTATCGATAAACAGATTGCCAACTCAATTCTTATTAAAGTGAATCAAATTGGCACTTTAACAGAAACCATTGCCGCCATTGAAATGGCTCATGGCAATGCTTACACCTCAGTCGTTTCACACCGTTCAGGTGAAACGGAAGACACAACGATTGCGGATTTGGCTGTTGCTACCTGTTCCGGGCAAATTAAAACAGGTTCGCTATGTCGTTCAGATCGAGTTGCTAAATATAACCGTTTACTACGGATTGAAGAAGAATTGGGAACAGATGCAATCTATGCAGGTAAGAAGGCATTTAAATACCTCAGCTAATTTGAAATATTTGCTGGCCATTCTAATTACTCTCTTCGGTTATCTACAGTACAAACTATGGGTGGCTGAAGGGAGAGTTCAAGACTCATGGGCTTTGGAACAGCGCATACAGACGCTAAAAGCCGAGAACCAACAATTAGCCAGACGAAATGATGCCTTGCAGGCTGAAGTGATGAACCTGAAAAGTGGTTTAGATGTTGTAGAGGAGAAAGCACGCAGAGAACTCGGCCTTGTTGGCAAAGACGAAATATTTTTTCAATACATAGAAGCTGATGATTCAAAGCAGAAATGAAAAAATCTGGTGCCTTGTTCCAGCCGCTGGCATTGGCTCAAGAATGCAGAGTGATCGGCCCAAACAGTATTTAAATCTAATGTCGTCGACTGTTTTAGATACAACCTTGTTACGACTGTTATCGAGCAAAAAGATAGATAATATCGTTGTTTGTCTCAAAAAAAATGATCCTTATTGGCCTAAAAGCTCTTTCTCAGGCGATGACCGAATTCAACGAGCTGAGGGTGGTGAAGAGCGGGCAAATTCAGTTTTAAACGGCCTAAAATCGATGAAACAAAAAGCGGCTCAGGATGATTGGGTATTGGTTCATGATGCGGCTAGACCTTGTGTTAGGCACCGTGATATTGATAGCTTGATAACCGCCGCGTTAAATCGGCAACAAGGCGCCATTTTGGCATTGCCCATACACGATACGGTTAAAAAAGTTGACAATGATTTAGTAGACGGAACCGTCGATAGAACGTCATTGTGGCGAGCCTTAACTCCGCAAATCTTTAAATTTGGTGAGTTAGAAAAAGCACTAATTTCTGCCGAAATGAAAGGCCAAACAATAACCGATGAAGCCAGTGCAATTGAACAAATGGGCCAATCTGTGCACGTAGTCCAAGGGCATGCAGATAATATAAAAATCACATCACCTGAAGATTTAGAGTTAGCCCGGTTTTATTTACAACAACAGAGTAAAGAACAATGCGCATAGGACATGGTTATGATGCCCACCGGTTTGAGCCGGGAAAGGATCTTGTATTAGGCGGGGTGAATATTCCATATAAGCTGGGTTTACTGGCGCATTCAGATGGCGATGTTGCAATTCATGCATTGTGTGATGCCTTGTTAGGTGCGATTGCTCAAGGAGATATTGGCCAACATTTCCCTGATAGCGATAAAGAATTTAAAAATATCGATAGTCGTATTTTATTACGACAAGTCTTTTCTCTGGTGAAACATGAACGGCTTAAAATAGGTAATATTGATTTAACGATCATTGCTCAAACGCCCAAACTAGCGCCGTATCTTAAAGAGATGGCGATACGCATAGCGAGCGATTTGGGCGCCGATGTGTCGCAGGTAAATATTAAAGCGACAACAACGGAAGGAATGGGCTTTGCTGGTCGAAAGGAAGGTATTGAAGCGCACGCTGTTGTTTTATTAGTCCCTGAAAAATAATTTTTTATGGGGTATGAAACACATGTTATTGATCTGTCATCTGCATTGGGTGGAGCGGTTGGCACGGGCATGATGAGGGAGGTGGCTCAATATTTTAAAGTGAATGAGCAACTATCCTTTAAGCCATCAACTGAAGGCGAGCATGTTTTTTTATACCTACAAAAAACGGGACTCAATACCGAAGAGGTGGCAAAAAAACTGGCTATGCATGCCAAGGTTCCTAGACGAGCAGTTTCTTATGCCGGCATGAAAGATCGGCATGCAGTGACCAAGCAATGGTTTAGCGTACACCTGCCGGGTAAGGAAGGCCCTGATTGGCATTTGCTTGAGGAAGAGACCTTGCGGATTGAAAACATTACGCGTCATTCAAAAAAGCTCAAACGTGGCAGCATTAAATTTAATGAATTTGACATCATTATTACACGCTTAAAAGGCGATTCTGATCAATTCTTAAATCGTGCTGAGCAAATAAAAGAAACCGGTGTTCCCAATTATTTTATGGAACAGCGTTTTGGTTATCTCTGTCAAAATATAGAGCGTGTTTATCGCATTTTTTCTAGAAATGAGGCGATAAAAAATAAAAAAATGAAAAACTTACTATTATCCTCAGCGCGATCATACTTGTTTAATCAAGTGCTGAATAAACGTGTTGCAGATAAAAACTGGGATAAAGCTTTGCCAGGTGATGTGTTTATGCTGAATGGAACGCGTCAGTACTTTAAGGAAGAGAGAATTTCTGATTTGATTAATAAGCGCTTGTTAGAACAGGATATCCATCCTACAGGGCCTCTGTTTGGTGTATCTAGTCATGCCTCCACTAAGGCTGTCTATGAACTTGAGAATCAGATTTTTAAGGAAGAAAAGGTGTTTTGTGATGGTTTATTAAAGGCCAAGGTGGGATCAGCCAGGCGATCGTTGAGGGTTGTGCCCGAGGCGTTTGAATTTGGTTTTTTATCTGAGGACTCGTTACGATTAAAATTTAAGTTACCATCTGGTAGCTATGCAACAGCTCTGATACGTGAGCTAATAAAAACCAACCGTTTAAATTAGGATGAAAAATGGATTTTGATCAAATTTTGGGACTGGGATTATTACAAGGACTGACGGAATTCCTTCCTATTTCAAGTTCTGCGCATTTGATTTTATTGCCACTTGTTGTTGGTTGGACGGATCAAGGCCTTGCTTTTGATGTGGCCGTTCACCTGGGGACACTGTTGGCAGTTGTGTGTTATTTCCGAAGCGATTTAAAAAAAATAGTGGTCGGCTGGGTTGGTTCGTTAATTTATAAAAAGCAGACGCAAGAAAGTCGTCTTGCCTGGATGATTGTGGTGGGCACGATACCGGTTGGACTGGTGGGCTTGTTGGCGGGCTCTTTAGTGGAAATTTATTTACGTTCCCCCAGTATTATTGCGGTTTCCACCATACTGTTTGGATTATTACTCTGGTTTGCAGATGTAAAAGGTAAACGGTCTAAAAATGAAGATACAATGACCATTAAAATGGCTTTGGTTATTGGTTTATATCAAGTATTAGCGCTCATTCCGGGTACCTCTCGTTCAGGTATTACGATGACAGGGGGGCTTTTGTTGGGGTTAACTCGTGAAGCCGCCGCGCGTTTTTCCTTTTTGTTATCTGTGCCATTAATTTTTTTAGCAGGAAGTTTGAAATCATTTGAATTAATCAATTCTTCTGAAACAATTGATTGGGTTTCTATCAGCTTGGGTGTGCTTATTTCAGCATTAAGTGCCTTTGCCTGTATAGCTGTTTTTCTTAGGTTACTTGAGAAAATTGGGATGTTACCTTTTGTGTTATATCGGCTAGTCCTAGGTGGTTTTTTATTATATTTTTATGGGGTTTAGGGCCTTTTTTTTAATAACACATAGAGCGCTCCTGTCCCACCGTCTTGGTTATGTGCTGAGCAAAAAGCTAACACGGAAGCTTTAAGCTTTAGCATATTTTCGCAAAGGTTTTTTAACACAGGTTGGTTGTCATGAGATCTTGTGCCTTTGCCATGTATTATCAGGATGCAACGATGTTGTTGATCGAGTTGTTCAGCTAAAAAAGCTTCAAGAACCTGCTCTGCCTGTTGCCTCGTGAGACCATGCAAATCGATGGTGTCGTCAATCTCAAGAGCACCCCGTTTGAGTTTTTTGATTGTTTTATTTTGTAGGCCTGGGCGTGCAAAAAAAAGATGTTCATCGGCTTGAATATCACCAAGAGGCCGAAAAGGTAAATCACGCTGGGGGCTGTTAATGACAAAGTTTTTTTTAACGGGTTTGGGCTTTTCTTTGCTTGCAAAGTTGTGTTGTTGAGTGTTGGGTAATGTTTTTACCTGGCCGATAAACTCACGAAATAATCGAGAATCCTCATCTGAACTTAGGCGTTTGTTTTTATCTTCAGGCATAATAAGAGTTTATCAAAATAAAATTAAAACCTGAGAGTTTTTTAAACAGCGTATTTAGATATTTTAATGCATATTTTAGTAAGTAATGACGATGGGTATTTGGCACCGGGCTTATCTGCTTTAGCTGAAAAGTTATCTGAGTCTGCACAGGTGACCGTGGTTGCTCCAGATAGAAACCGGAGTGCGGCGAGTAACTCGTTAACGCTCGACATGCCGCTGCGGGTTAAGCAGATGGATAATGGTTATTTTTCTGTTGATGGGACACCGACAGACTGTGTCCATTTAGCTATTACTGGATTATTAGACAAAGACCCTAACCTTGTTTTTTCAGGTATTAATAATGGTGAAAATATGGGGGATGATGTGCTGTATTCAGGAACAGTAGCTGCGGCAACAGAAGGTCGGTTTTTAGGGTTGCCGTCCATTGCTATCTCGATAAATTCCAGTCAGCCCCGTTATTATGAAACTGCAGCAGTAATAGCGGTGCAATTGCTTGAACAGTTATTAGAACGCGAATTGCCATCGGATACTATTCTAAATGTTAATGTTCCTGATTTACCGTTGAAAAATATAAAAGGGCTAAAGGCGACACGGCTTGGCCAACGGCATCGCTCTGAGCCGGTGATCGAGTCGCGTGACCCCAGAAATAAAAAAATATTTTGGGTCGGGCCTCCAGGAGCTCAACAAGATGCAGGGGAAGGGACGGATTTTCACGCCGTTGATAATGGTTTTGTTTCAATCACGCCTTTAAAAATTGATTTAACAAATTACCAACGTTTGGACACATTAACTGATTGGCTTAAAGAAATAAAATTATGAAAGACCTGGCAGGCATTGGAATGACGTCGCAGCGTACGCGTGACCGACTTATCGTCCAATTAAAAAAACTGGGCATTAAAGACGAAAGAGTACTTGATGTTATGAGAAAAGTGCCGCGGCATTTGTTCATGGCGGATGCGCTTTCAAGTCGAGCTTATGAAAACACAGCCTTGCCGATTGGGCATGGACAAACCATTTCTCAACCCTATATTGTTGCTCGAATGACGGAGCTGCTCATAGAAGATGGTTTGCCAGAAAATGTGCTCGAAGTTGGAACCGGGTCTGGGTACCAATCTGCCGTGCTGGCCAGTTTAATTCCCAGAGTGTTCTCTGTTGAACGGATTAGGCCATTACAAGAACAGGCTAAAGTGGTTTTAACAAATGTTGGGTATAAAAATATCAATTTTAAACATTCAGATGGCGGCTGGGGCTGGAAAGCCTGCGGGCCTTATCAGGGTATTTTGGCAGCGGCTGCTCCAAAAGAAATTCCCGTTAAATTGTTGGAACAATTATCGATTGGTGCGAAATTGGTGATACCGATAGGTGAGGACGGGCGACAAGTTCTGCAACGAGTCACTCGCACTGAATCTGCCTACGAGGTTGAAACGATAGAACCCGTCAGTTTTGTACCTTTTCTCAACGGATTGGCTTAGGAGTTTTCAATTGTTTAAGCATTTATATTTAAAAGTTTTGTCTTGGGCCGAACACCCAAAAGCGACGAAGTTTCTTTTTGGACTAAGTTTTGCTGAATCTTCTTTCTTTCCAATTCCACCCGATGTCATGCTGGCTCCGATGTGTTTGGCAAGGCCATCTAAAGGGTTTTACTATGCCTTTATAACAACCCTTGCTTCTGTTGCAGGGGGTGTGTTTGGCTACTTGGTGGGCATGTTCTTGTTTGACTTAATTAGCCCGATGATAGAGATGTTGAACTACACCGAAAAATTAGAGCATGTCCAAATTTGGTTTGGAGAGTGGGGTTTTTGGGCTATTTTAATTGCGGGCTTTTCTCCTATACCGTATAAGCTTTTTACGATAGCTGCTGGACTAATGGGCATGACCTTTATCCCATTTGTTCTGGCTTCTATAGTGGGCCGTGGAGCACGGTTTTTTTTAGTGGCTTTTTTACTGTCACTGGGTGGCGAGTCGCTACGAAACAATCTAAAAAACTATATCGAAAGAATCGGTTGGGGCATCACAGCCTTGATCGTACTGGGGTTACTGCTCTATAAACTTTATTAAAGGGACAAACTTGAAGTTCATACGAAACACTTATGCTTTCGCAATTATTATATTAGTGGTTAGCGTATTGGTTTCATGCAGCAGGTCGAATATTTATGCACCCGTTTATAATAAACACAACCCGGTTAAAACGGCGACTCCTGGTCTGCATATTGTTCGAGCAGGGGATACCTTATATTCAATAGCTTGGCAAAATGGGCAGGATTATAAGTTATTGGCAAAATGGAATAACATTTCATGGCCTTACACGATTTATGCAGGACAGCAGTTGGCTTTAACTGGGCATGGATTAATAAAAAAGAAGGAGACAAGATCGCCAGTTCAAATCAAAAAAAATCATACAAAACAAAAGATAATAAAGAACACTTCAACTAATTATCAAAAAAAGTTAAAGTTAAAATGGCAATGGCCGATAAGTGTTAAGAGACTTAAAAATGGGACTGTTAAATCAGGCGTTATTTTATATGGTTCCCCTAAAGAGTTAGTGAGAAGCAGTGAAAGTGGTAAGGTGGTCTATGCCGGCAGTGGTTTAAAGGGGTACGGCAATTTGTTAATTATCAAGCACGATGATGAATATTTGACTGCCTATGGTTACAATAGAACACTCTTGGTTAATGAAGGGGATATTGTAAAAAAAGGTCAGGCGATTGCTGAAATAGGCAGTGATAATGAAGGACGCAAGGCTCTGTTTTTTGAAATGAGGCGACATGGTAAGGCGGTTTCGGTCGTTAAATACTTACCCAGATTAAGGGGATAAAATGCAAGGAAATACTAAAATCAAGCCACCCGCTAAAGAGTCGGTTTTAGAGAGTACTAAAATGGAAAAAAATCATCGTACATCCTCAACCAGTGATTCTACACAGTTATATCTTAATGCACTGGATAAGTCGGATTTGTTGACAGCTGAAGAAGAAATTCACTTTGGACGGCTTGTTCAACAAGGTGACCAACCGGCGAGACAACGAATGATTGAAAGCAATTTACGACTGGTTGTAAAAATATCAAGACGTTATATGCACCGTGGTCTTCCAATGCTTGATCTGATCGAAGAAGGAAACCTTGGCTTGATACGCGCCGTTGAGAAATTTGATCCAGAAAAAGGGTTTCGTTTCTCTACTTATGCAACGTGGTGGATCAGGCAAACCATTGAAAGGGCCATTATGAATCAGACAAGAACGATTCGTTTGCCAATTCATATTATTAAAGAGATGAATATTTATCTCAAAAAAGCGCGTGAGCTCAGCCAGGAATTGGATAGAGAAGCCAGTGCAGAGGAAGTGGCGGAAGTGACCGGCAAACCAGTTGAAGTGATTGAAAAAATGTTCAATATGCACACTGAAAATGTTTCTTCCTTAGATGTAGCTGTTTCAAAAGATTCGGATCAACAGGTCCTTGATACGGTTGTTGATCAAGGTGCAAAAGAGCCAACAGATATCCTGCAGTCGGAAGAGGTCCGCGAAAATTTAACCGAATGGCTTGAGCTGTTGAGTGATAAACAACGGGAAGTTATTTCCCGACGTTTTGGTGTTCGAGGGTACCATCCATCAACTTTAGAGCAAGTTGCTGCTGAAATGGGTGTTACGCGCGAACGTGTCAGGCAGATTCAGATGAATGCCCTGAAATCGTTGCGCTCGATTCTTGAAAATGAAGGGATGTCAGCGTCAGTGTTGCTACATTAAAGATTTATTTGAAGGTATAACGGTCACACTATCATTTCATTTTTATCGTTGACAGTTAATAGGCGGGTGAGTACTGTATCGCGCTTTCAGTTGACACTATTAAAATCTTACAGACCATGCACGATTTCGCAAGAATAAAACGCCTACCTCCCTACGTCTTTAATATTGTAAATGATTTAAAGGCTCAGGCACGTGCCGCTGGTGAAGATATTATTGATTTCGGTATGGGTAACCCCGATCAACCAACGCCGCAGCATATAGTGGATAAAATGACAGAAACTGCGCAGCGAGGTGATACCCATCGCTATTCTGTTTCACGAGGTATTCCTCGGTTACGTAAAGCGATTTGTAATTGGTATAAATCAAAGTACGATGTTGATTTGGACTTTGATACAGAGGCCATCGTAACCATTGGTTCTAAAGAAGGCTTGGCTCATCTGGCACTGGCGACTTTGGGCCCAGGCGACGCAGTATTGGTACCCAATCCAGCGTACCCGATTCATCCTTACGGTTTTGTGATTGCTGGAGCAGATATTCGCCATGTTCCCATCAGTCCGGAAGTGGATTTTTTTTGTGAGTTAGAAAAAGCCATAAAGACCTCATACCCACAACCTAAAATGTTGGTTCTTAATTTTCCCGGCAACCCGACGACTCAATGTGTGGATGTTGAATTTTTTGAAAAAGTGGTAAAAATGGCGAAGGAACACGATATTTGGGTTGTCCATGACAATGCCTATGCTGAAATAGTGTTTGATGGCTATAAGGCGCCATCCATTTTGGAAGTTCCGGGGGCAAAAGATATTGCAGTTGAGTTTTATTCCTTATCTAAAACATACAATATGCCCGGTTGGCGTGTTGGGTTTATGTGTGGAAATAAAGAACTCGTGGGGGCGCTGGCACGGATTAAATCCTATCTGGATTATGGTATGTTTACGCCAATACAAGTTGCTGCCATCGCTGCCCTGGAAGGCCCTCAAGACTGTGTTGACGAAATACGATCTCTCTATAAAGAAAGAAGAGATGCGCTATGCGAAGGGCTTAATAGCATTGGTTGGGTCGTTGAAAAACCAAAAGCAACGATGTTTGTTTGGGCTAAAATTCCAGAAATGTATCGTCAAATGGGCTCGTTGGAATTTTCAAAAAAACTGTTAAAAGAGGCAAAAGTGGCGGTCTCTCCCGGAATTGGTTTCGGGGATTTTGGTGATGATTATGTACGCTTTGGCTTGATTGAAAACCAGCATAGGACCCGTCAAGCTATTCGTGGCATTAAACAGATGTTCAGAAATGACAATCTGGTTTAACTGCTTTTTCGACACTGTGTAATTCCTGTATAATTTGGCCCTCAAATTGAACTGAGGGGATTTTCTTGAAAGTTGTAAAAGTTGGGCTGTTAGGTCTTGGAACGGTTGGTGGCGGTACTGTTAATGTTTTAACTAAAAATAGTCAACATATTGCTCGACGCAGTGGGTGTCTCATTAAGGTTATTTCTGCGAGTGCCCGAGACCTGTCGCGAAAACGTATTTGTGCGACTGATGGCATTCAACTGACCGATCGTCCTGAAGACATTATCAAAGACCCGGAGATTCAAATAATTGTTGAATTAATGGGTGGCGAAGAACCTGCAAAGTCTCTAATACTAGAAGCCTTGTCGCTAGGAAAGCATGTGGTCACTGCTAATAAAGCCTTGATCGCTAATCATGGAAATGAGTTATTTGAGGCCGCTTCAAAGAATAAGGTGACACTGGCGTATGAAGCAGCAATTGCGGGTGGTATTCCCATTGTCAAAGCAATGCGTGAAGGCCTCAGTGCAAATAGTATTGACTGGTTAGCCGGTATCATCAATGGCACAGGAAATTTTATTCTGACTGAAATGAGCGATAAAGGCAGCGCTTTTGATGATGTTTTAAAAGAGGCGCAAGTGCTAGGTTATGCAGAAGCTGATCCAGAATATGATGTAGAAGGCATCGATGCTGCCCATAAGCTTTGCATATTGGCATCATTAGCTTTTGGTATGCCGTTAAATTTTAAGCGTGTTTATACAGAAGGGATCTCTAAAATTACTCCCCTTGATGTGACGTATGCTGAAGAACTGGGGTACCGTATTAAACATTTGGGTGTCGCAAAAAAAACTAGCCAAGGTGTTGAAATGCGTGTTCATCCGACATTAATCCCGGAAAAAAGACTGATTGCTAATGTTAACGGAGTCATGAATGCAGTGGTTGTAAAAGGTAACGCCGTTGGGCCAACGTTATATTACGGTGCAGGTGCAGGTGCAGAGGCGACAGCGTCAGCTGTCATTGCCGATATCGTGGACATTTGTCGTCAACCGGATTTGTCATCAGGCACTGCCGTTCCTGCATTGGGTTTTTCTCCAGACGCATTAGAAGAATTACCGATTCTTTCAATCGAGGAGGTTGAAACAGCTTTCTACTTGCGCTTATCTGTTGAGGATAAGCCCGGTGTAATGGCGGCGATCACTAAAATTCTAGCCGATAACGGCATCAGTATTGAAGCCGTTCAGCAGAAGGAACCAGAGCAGCATGGGGCGAACGCACAAGTCATTCTTTTGACTGATCAGGTCATTGAAGAATCATTAATAACCGCATTAGCGGAAATTGAATCGCTAGACTCAATTATTGAGCCAGCCGTTCGTATCCGTGTTGAATCATTAGAATAGGAATGGCTATGCCCAAAGGAAATCGTTACAAAGGACTCATTGACAAGTTTAAAGATGTCTTGCCTGTTTCAGATAAGACCCGCCTGATTAGCATCGGTGAAGGTAACACACCGCTGATCAAGCTTGAGAATATCCCAACGTTCATTAACAAAAACGTTGATCTTTATGTGAAATATGAAGGCCTAAACCCGACAGGCTCGTTTAAAGACAGGGGGATGACGATGGCCGTCACCAAGGCTGTTGAGGAGGGGAGTAAAGCCATCATTTGTGCATCCACAGGCAATACTTCTGCGTCAGCGGCTGCTTATGCAGCCCGTGCGGGCATTAAAGCGTTTGTCCTCATTCCGGAAGGAAAAATTGCGCTTGGAAAACTGGCTCAAGCAATGATACATGGGGCGGAAATTATTCAAATCAAAGGTAATTTCGATCATGGAATGCAGTTAGTCAAAGACGTGGCTGAACATGCACCTGTAACCATCGTTAATTCAATTAATCCTTACCGTTTACAAGGTCAAAAAACGGCTTCGTATGAAATTGTCGAGGCTTTAGGTGCAGCACCTGATTATCACTGTTTACCGGTTGGTAACGCGGGAAATATAACAGCCCATTGGATTGGCTACAGTGAAATGGCTCAGCCAGAAGGTGAACATGTGACAGACGCCTGTGCATTTTGTGATGGGGATTGTTCTTATGACCGTTCTTCCTATTCAACTGATAAGCGCCCTGTCATGGTGGGTTACCAAGCTGCCGGAGCAGCTCCTTTTCTGAAAGGTGAGATGATAGCTGAGCCTGAAACAGTTGCCACCGCTATACGTATTGGGAGGCCGCAATCTTGGGATCAGGCTTGGGCAGCACAAAGAGAATCTGGCGGTTGGTTTGATTTGTTGACAGATGAAGAGATTTTAGCAACACAGAAATTACTGACTGAAAAAGAGGGTATTTTTTGTGAGCCTGCATCAGCAGCATCGGTTGGTGGCGCTATCCGTGATATTAAAAATGGAAAAATCCCTGAAGGTAGCACCATTGTGTGCACGTTAACCGGCCATGGGCTCAAAGACCCTGATACCGCTATTGCTCAATGTGAAGTCAATCCCCAAGCGATTGATGCTTCGTTGGACGCCGTGAAAGCAGCCATTTTAGATAAGCTTTAATACAAAAAAAATCCTTGGTAAAGCCAACTGTTTTAATAAAGCACCGTGAAGCAACTGCTCATGACGCGGGTGCTTTAGCAGATTTACATCCGGTTTTACGTCGTGTGTACTTAAATCGTGGTGTTGCTCAGCCTGAACAGCTGGATCGTACTTTAAAGAACTTGCCAGGTTTTGAACATTTGTCAGGTATTGCTGAGGCTGTCAAAATTATAAAGCGTGCTATTAAGGCGCAAAAAAAAATACTGATTGTGGCTGATTTTGATGCTGATGGCGCAACATCCTGCGCTGTTGCCATTAGGGGGTTAAAGATGTTAGGCGCTACTAATGTTGATTTTGTCGTGCCAGACCGCTTTAAATTTGGTTATGGTTTGACGCCTGAAATAGTAGATGTCGCGCTTGAGTTAAAGCCTGATTTAATCATCACTGTAGATAATGGTATTTCAAGTGTCGATGGCGTTGCTTATGCCATTAAAAAAGGCTGCCAAGTTGTTGTAACAGATCATCATTTACCCCCCCAGCAATTGCCTATAGCTGATGCGATTGTTAATCCACAATTACTTCAAGATGAATTTCCCAGCAAAGCTCTAGCTGGTGTGGGCGTGATCTTTTATGTGCTACTTGCTTTACGAGCCTCCCTGAATGAGGACGGTAGCTTCGACAACAGGGCTAAGCCGAACCTTGCCAATTTATTAGACATTGTTGCTTTAGGCACGGTGGCTGATGTTGTACCGATGGATGAAACGAATCGTAAGTTAGTGCATCAAGGTATCTTAAGAATTCAGTCACATCAATGTGTTCCAGGGATTGAAGCATTGTTGCGTATTGCAAAGCGAGACCCTGATCAAGTCGTTTCAAGTGATTTAGGGTTTGCTATTGCTCCAAGGCTCAATGCGGCTGGGCGTTTAGATGATATGTCACTTGGGATTCAATGTTTATTGACAGATAACGCATCAGAGGCACAAGAGATTGCTGAGCAACTCGACCTGCTTAATATAGAGCGCCGTTCTATTGAAGAGGATATGAAAAAAGATGCGTTCAAAATTCTTGATTCCTTAAAAATACAGGACAGTGGGCAGGAACAATGGGGTATATGCTTGTTTGACGAGCATTGGCACCAAGGTGTTATCGGTATTTTAGCGTCACGCATTAAAGAAAAATGTAATCGCCCTGTTATTGCATTCGCAAAAGCAGGTCAAGGTGAGATAAAAGGCTCGGCGAGATCAATTTCTGGCTTGCATATAAGGGACACCTTGGATGACATTGCTAGTCAACACCCCGGTCTTTTAAAAAAATTTGGTGGTCATGCCATGGCCGCTGGAATGAGCTTTGCTGAGAAGGATTTTGACTTTTTTACTGAGGTCTTTAATCAAGCCGTAAAAAAAAGACTGAATGCTCAAATTCCCGAGAATGTGTTTTTAGTGGATGGTGAAATAGAGGAAACAGAGATTAATCTGGATCTGGCGATGCGGCTCCGTCAAGCAGGCCCATGGGGCCAACATTTTCCAGAGCCGCAATTTGTTGGAAAATTTAAGGTTCGAAATGCAAGAATTCTAAGTCAAAAGCATGTGAAATTGGAGTTGGCAACGTTCAAGGCTAACAGGAAATTAGATGCTATTTATTTTAACGTAGAGAATCCTGATGCCATTATCGGCTTGGCTGAGGTGATGATCGTTTATCAATTAGACGTCAATACCTATTTGGGGCGTTCAAGTGCCCAATTGATGGTCAAACACGTTATATAGAGGCGGTTTTGATAATGAGAGTCGTTGAAATTCCTGATGAACCGGTGGAGCTTTATAAAGTATTGAAATTTGAAGCTCTTGTGTCAAGCGGTGGTGAAGCGAAAGCGGTGATTAGCCAAGGCCTGGTGACGGTAAATGGCGAAATAGAGACAAGAAAGCGAAAGAAAATTATGTCGGGTGATGTTGTTAAGTTCGCTGATCAAACTTTATGTATTGTGTTAGAAGATTAAGTCCGGCTTGTATTTAGCACTTTCTTGTTGATTCTTTTAAAGTGGTTAATAACGCCCGATTATTGAATGGCTGGAAACTTTTTCTATACAGAGCAGTCATATAGTACTAAAATAGTCCTATATGTGGGGTGATTATGCTTAGAGTGAGTAAATTAACAGATTATGCGAGTGTTATTTTAACGCACATTGCCCATTATCCCAACGGGCTTCATACGGCGTCTGACTTAACAAGTGCGACAGGTGTGGCTCTGCCAACGGTGAGTAAAGTGTTAAAGTTATTAACAAAGAACAACATCTTGATCTCTCATCGTGGTTCAAAGGGTGGCTATACGCTGGCAAAAGAACCAAGCCAAACAAACATCGCTGAAATTATAACGGCCATTGAAGGGCCAATCAGCATGACTGAATGCAGTACGTTGACGGGGGTTTGTGAGCAAGAGTCTTCGTGCGAGGTTAAAGGCAACTGGCATTTAATCAATAGAGCCGTTTATACAGCTATTGAAGCAGTTAGTTTGGCTGATATGGTCACCCCTGTTAGACAGCAAGCTGTGAGCGTTAATATGCCCATAGTGAGTAAAACCAGTGATTTAAAAGTGGAGAGCTAGATGTCAGCATCTAATGAAAATTTAAAAAACATGATTGGCCAAGATTATAAAGATGGCTTTGTTACCGACATCGAGTCAGATTCGTTTCCCCCCGGGTTGAATGAAGATGTTATACGGGCCTTGTCGGCGAAAAAAGAAGAACCCGAGTTTTTACTTGAATGGAGATTAGAGGCTTATCGACATTGGTTAACAATGGAGCATCCTGAGTGGTCATTTGTCGAGTTTCCTGATATTGATTTTCAAGAAATCAGTTATTACTCAGCGCCTAAGAGCATGGAAGATGGGCCAAAAAGTCTGGATGAAGTCGATCCGGAATTAATTAGTACATACAATAAATTAGGTATTCCTTTAGAAGAACAAATGCGCCTAGCAGGTGTTGCTGTTGATGCGGTGTTTGATAGCGTGTCTGTGGCTACAACGTTTAAGGATAAGTTAGCTGAAGCAGGGGTTATTTTTTGTTCGTTTTCCGAAGCGGTAAAAGAACACCCGGATTTAATTAAACAGTATTTGGGAACCGTTGTTTCGCAGTATGATAATTTTTATGCGGCGCTTAATGCAGCTGTTTTCAGTGATGGTTCATTTGTTTATATTCCCAAAGGCGTTCGTTGTCCGATGGAACTGTCTACTTACTTTAGAATAAATGCTGCTAATACTGGGCAATTTGAGCGTACTTTAATCGTCGCTGATGAAGGCAGTCATGTCAGTTATCTTGAAGGTTGTACTGCACCTATGCGTGATGAAAATCAATTGCATGCAGCCGTCGTTGAGCTTGTTGTTTTGAAAGATGCGGAAATTAAATATTCAACTGTGCAAAATTGGTACCCAGGCGATGAGAACGGTGTGGGCGGTATTTATAATTTTGTGACTAAACGTGCTGATTGCCGAGAAGACAATGCAAAAGTATCGTGGACACAGGTCGAAACGGGCTCTGCTATCACCTGGAAATACCCAAGCGTCGTTTTAACGGGCGATCACTCAGTGGGTGAATTTTATTCTGTCGCGTTAACGAATAATTACCAGCAGGCTGACACGGGTACAAAAATGATTCATCTCGGCAAAAATACAAAAAGTACCATTATTTCAAAAGGTATATCAGCCGGTAAGGGTCAAAATACCTATCGTGGCTTAGTCAAAGTAGGGCGTCAGGCAGAAAATTCTCGGAATTACACACAATGTGATTCGTTACTACTGGGTGATGAGTGCGGTGCGCATACGTTTCCCTATATAGAAACAAAACACCCAAGTGCAACAATAGAGCATGAAGCCTCAACCTCTAAAATCAGCGAAGACCAATTATTTTATTGTATGCAACGAGGTATTTCAGCAGAAGATGCTGTCTCCATGATAGTGAATGGTTTTTGTAAGGAAGTATTTAAAGAATTACCGATGGAGTTTGCGGTTGAAGCGCAGGCGTTACTTGGAATTAGCCTTGAAGGCAGTGTTGGTTAAAAAATTAATAAGGAATTTAGAAATGTTAAAGGTTGAAAATTTACACGTCAGTGTTGAAGGTAAAGAAATTCTTAAAGGTATCAATTTGGAAATTGGTGCGGGCGAAGTTCACGCAATTATGGGGCCTAATGGTTCCGGAAAAAGTACTTTGTCGTACATTTTAGCAGGCCGGGAAGGTTACAATATCACAGAAGGTCGAGTACTTTTTTTTGGTAAAGATTTGTTAGAAATGAGTGTTGAAGAGCGTGCTTGGGCAGGCGTGTTTTTAGCATTTCAATACCCCGTTGAAGTACCCGGCGTGAGCAATATCTATTTATTAAAAGCAGCGCTCAATGGCATGCGTAAGTTTAAAGGCCTGGACGAAGTCGATGCAATGGAGTTTATCTCGATGGTCAAGGGTAAAATGAAAGACCTTGAGATGGATGAGAAATTTCTTTATCGCGCAGTTAATGAAGGTTTTTCAGGCGGTGAAAAGAAACGCAATGAAATTTTGCAAATGTCGGTGCTGGAACCGTCATTATGCTTATTGGATGAAACAGATTCTGGTCTAGATATCGATGCGCTGCAAATTGTCGCAAAAGGGGTTAATCGCCTACGTAGCCCGGAGCGTTCATTTGTATTAGTAACGCATTATCAAAGACTTCTCGATTATATAAAACCAGACTTTGTTCATGTGCTAGCGCACGGCAAGGTTGTTAAATCAGGGGGTCCTGAATTGGCTTTAGAGCTTGAAGAACATGGCTATGCTTGGATTGATAAAAAATTAGCGAGTTAATTATGTCTGTTTTGCATTTACCAAACGCGCATTATAAAAGCTTGGTTTCAGCGCATGAAGATGTCCTGCTAGGTGACCAGATAAGCTGGCTAAATGGGTTGCGAAAAAAAGCAGCGGATCAGTTTTCTGAAATTGGCTTTCCAAGTTTCCGTGAAGAAGAGTGGCGTTATACAAACGTGACACCCATCGAAAAAAATAAATTTACGGTGCCAAGAGAATCAGGGTCGGTTGATGAAGCTTTTATCAACAGTGTTTTGTTGGAAGGTTGTTATCATTTAGTTTTTGTAGATGGTCATTTTCAGCCAACTTACTCAACGCCTGTCAATGATTTACCCTCCGGGATACTGGTTTCCGCTCTCAGCCAAGCAATAACAGAAAATGAAGCCCTGGTTAAATCTTTACTGGATTCAGTTGTTGAAACACCGGCGCTCGGGTTTGTGAGTTTGAATACTGCCTTGTTCTCTGATGGGGCGATAATTTCAATTGAAGAAAATACGGCGGTTGAAAAACCAATTCAGGTGGCCTTTATTTCATCGAAAGCAGGTGCGTTGACACTTTCTAATACAAGAAACCTTATTTTTGCTCAAGCAGCTTCAACGGCGCACATTATTGAAACTTACCATGGTGTTGAAGATGAGTGCTATCTGACAAATGCCATCACGGAGGTTGTTGTTGAGTCTAATGCAACGTTGTCGCATGATCGCCTGCAAGCCGAATCTTCAAAGGCATATCACATTGGGGGTGTATATTCCCGATTGGATGATAAAGGGGTATTTAAACAAAGTAATTACACTTTTGGGGCCAGTACATCACGTTGTGAAAGCCATGCCATTCTGGGTGAGGCCTCAGATTGCACCTTAAATGGCCTGTATGTGGGTGAAGATCGCCAACATATGGATCACCATACGCGCTTAAATCATGCTCAGCCACATGCAACGAGTCATGAATATTATAAAGGTATTCTAAATGACCGTTCGCAGGGGGTTTTCCAAGGGCGAATTATTGTCGCTCAAGATGCGCAAAAAACCGATTCTAAAATGAATAACCGAAACTTATTGCTGTCTGATCGAGCTGAAGTCGATACGAAACCACAATTAGAAATTTATGCAGATGACGTTAAGTGTGCGCATGGTGTAACAGTGGGTCAACTTGATGAAACAGCGGTGTTCTATTTGCGTTCACGAGGCGCTGATGAGCAAATGGCAAAAAACATGCTGACCTTCGCATTTGCAAATGAAATGGTAGAAAGGATTGAGTTTAAGCCGCTCCGTTTGGCTGTTTTAGACGAACTGCTTGAACGCTTTCCTCAAACAGGTATGAAAAAAGAGTGGCTATGAATCAACAAGTAGAAAAATCAATGCCTTATGACGTAGAAAAAATTCGTCAGGATTTTCCGATATTGGATCAAAAAGTTCGGGATAAACAATTAGTTTATCTGGATAATGCGGCCACCAGTCAAAAACCAAAATCTGTTATTGATAGTATTGTTCATTACTATGAAACCGACAATGCCAATATACATCGAGGTGTTCATACGTTAAGTGAACGGGCAACACTTTCCTATGAGAATTCACGTAAAAAGGTCCAACAGTTTTTAAACGCAGGTTCTGAGAAAGAAATTGTTTTCACACGGGGTGCCACCGAAGCCATAAATTTAGTGGCTAATGCCGTTAGGGAGCTTGTAACAGTTGGTGATGAGATTCTTATTACAGCGATGGAACACCATTCGAATATTGTTCCGTGGCAGATGCTGTGTGAAAAAACAGGTGCAACACTGCGAGTTGCGCCAATTAATAAACAGGGTGAGTTAATTTTTGAGGAATTTGAAGCACTGATTAGCGAAAAGGTAAAATTTGCTGCGATATCACACATGTCAAATGCGTTGGGGACAATCAACCCAATTAAAAAAATGATTGATTTACTTCATCGATATGAAATTCCGGTTTTAGTTGATGGAGCGCAGGCTATTCCACATATAGCAGTTGATGTGACGGCACTTGATTGTGAATTTTATGTGTTTTCCGGACATAAACTTTATGCGCCGACTGGCATCGGGGCGTTATATGGAAAAATGGAGCAACTGGAGCAAATGGCACCTTATCAGGGAGGGGGCGATATGATCAGCGTCGTTACATTTGATAAGACAGTTTACAATAGAGTTCCCTATAAATTTGAAGCGGGCACGCCAAATATTGCAGGTACTATTGGCTTAGGCGCTGCCATAGATTATGTCAACGGTATTGGTATTGAAGCTATTGCTGAGCATGAAAACCAATTGTTAAATTATGCTGTTGAGCAATCAAAAAAAATCGATAGACTGAAAATGATAGGCACGGCAAAAAACAAGGGCGCGATTATGTCGTTTGTTTTAGACGGTATACACCCACACGATATCGGGACCATGATGGATCATCAAGGTATAGCGGTCAGGGCAGGTCATCATTGTGCCATGCCTGTTATGGACTTTTTTGGTGTGCCTGCCACAGCCAGAGCATCTTTTGCCATGTATAATACTTTTCAAGAAGTCGATGCGTTAATGGATGGAATAGAAAACTTAATTGAGATGTTTGGCTAATGTTGGATGATTTAAGAGACCTGTATCAAGAAGTTATTTTTGATCATAATAGAAACCCTAGGAACTTTCGTGCCATGGACGATGCCGATCTTCAGATTGATGGTTTTAATCCCTTATGTGGTGACCGCCTGACATTATTTATTAAGATTTCTGACGGGGTGATCAGTGATGCGAGTTTCCAAGGCCAGGGTTGCGCTATATCAACCGCTTCAGCCTCATTAATGACCGAAATTGTTAAAGGCAAAACTGAAAAAGAGGCTGAGCAGCTATTTACTTTATTCCATAAAATGGCGACAGGTGAACATGTTGAAATGGATGAGCTTGGTAAATTAGCTGTACTGGCAGGTGTTTGCGAATATCCCGCCCGAGTAAAATGTGCGACCTTACCGTGGCATACTTTAGATGCATTGCTAAAGGGTTCGGAAGAACCAGTCACCACAGAATAACCCTTCTCAGTTTTTTATACATATGCGTGAACTTAATCCCATTACCCATAAAATAGGAGAGCTTCAAGAGCGCACTGAATCGCTTAGGGGGTATCTTTGACTTCGAATCGAAAGACGAACGATTAACAGAAGTTTTACGAGAATTAGAAGATCCAGAGGTCTGGAACGACCCTGATCGTGCTCAAGCACTTGGCAAGGAGCGTGGTCAATTAGAGTTGATTGTTAACACCATTAAAGAACTTGATAGCGGGTTAGAAGATGCCGGCGAGCTCTTAGAGATAGCTGTCGATGAAGGCGATGACGACTCAATCGACACTATTGAGGATGATTTGGAAACCTTTGAAAAACAAGTTGGTTTACTTGAGTTTCAACGGATGTTTTCTGGAGACATGGATGCCAATAGTGCGTTTTTAGATATTCAAGCGGGCTCTGGCGGTACCGAAGCACAAGATTGGGCTGAAATGATTCTTCGTATGTATTTACGTTGGGCTGAACAGCATCATTTTAAAACAGACGTTATAGAAATTTCGCCCGGTGACGTTGCAGGAATTAAAAGTGCCACGATTTCAATTCAGGGTGACTATGTCTTTGGCTGGCTGAGAACAGAAATTGGGGTGCATCGGCTGGTTCGAAAATCTCCTTTTGACTCGGGTAATCGCCGCCATACTTCTTTTGCCGCAGTCTTTGTTTCACCCGAAATTGATGATGATATCGACATTGATATTAACCTTGCAGATTTGCGCATTGATGTTTACCGTGCAAGTGGAGCGGGCGGTCAGCACGTTAATAAGACAGAGTCTGCGGTAAGAATTACTCATGAACCAACAAACACCGTGGTTCAATGTCAAAATGATCGGTCTCAACATAAAAACAAAGCAACAGCGATGAAGCAGCTTAAAGCAAAATTATATGAGCTTGAAATCCAGAAAAAAATGGTCGATCAACAAGAGCAAGAAGACAGCAAAGCAGATATTGGATGGGGAAGCCAGATTCGATCTTATGTCCTGGATCAATCAAGAATTAAAGATTTGCGCACAGGAGTAGAAACCGGCAACACACAGGCGGTACTTGATGGCGCGCTAGACCAGTTTATAGAAGCCAGTTTGAAAAGTGGAATTTAATAATGAGCGAACAAAAAAACAGCAAAATAATGCAAGATGAAAATAAATTAATCGCCGTGCGGCGAGAAAAACTGGCTGATATTAAAAAAAAGGGTCATGCCTATCCGAATGATTTCAGGCGTGAGCATTATGCCCAGCCTTTAGTGGCAGAGTTTGATCAATTTGACAAAGAAACACTGGAAAATAAAACAGTTAGGGTTTCTTTAGCGGGTCGATTAATGGCTAAGCGTGTCATGGGCAAGGCAAGTTTTGCTCATGTACAGGATATGACGGGCCGTATGCAGCTATTTGTTCTACGAGATAATTTGCCTGAGGGAGATTATCAAACGTTTAAAGGTTGGGATATCGGGGATATTATTGCTGTTGAAGGCGTTTTGTTTAAAACAAAAACAGATGAATTATCAGTACGCGTTTCATCGATCCGTTTACTGACTAAATCATTGCAACCGTTACCTGAGAAATTTCATGGTTTAACTGATCAAGAACAACGCTATCGTCAGCGGTATGTAGATTTGATTATGAATGAAGATTCTCGACAAGTTTTCAAAATAAGAACACAGGTCATTAATTTTATTCGACAATACCTTGTTAATCATGACTTTATGGAAGTGGAAACACCCATGATGCATGTTATTCCAGGTGGAGCAACAGCCAAACCGTTTACAACGCACCATAATGCCTTAGATATGGAATTATTTTTGCGCATAGCGCCCGAATTGTACCTAAAGCGTTTAATCGTTGGGGGTTTTGAACGCGTTTTTGAAATTAACCGCAGTTTTAGAAACGAAGGGCTGTCAACACGCCATAACCCAGAATTTACGATGTTGGAGTTTTATCAGGCCTTTTCAGATTATAAAGATATGATGAATCTAACCGAACAAATGCTTCGTTCACTAGCGAAAGAGGTGTTGGGTCAGTTCATTGTCCATTATCAAGGTGAAGATTATGATTTAGAAAAGCCTTTTAGGCGTATGACGGTTGTTGAATCTATTCTTCATTATAACGATCATATTGATGAAAGTGATTTAGCAACTAAAGAGGCGGCACTGGGCATCACTAAACGATTAAAAATTCCAGTGGAAGACAGTTATGGCTTGGGCAAAATCCAGATCGAAATCTTTGAAAAAACGGTGGAAGAAAATTTGCACGAGCCGACGTTTATTACTGAATACCCAACCGAAGTTTCACCATTAGCACGACGAAATGATGATAACCCTTTTGTTACAGATCGTTTTGAGTTTTTTGTTGGAGGACGTGAAGTGGCGAATGGCTTTTCTGAATTAAATGATTCGGAAGATCAAGCAGAGCGCTTTAAACAGCAAGTTGAAGTGAAAGAAGCGGGTGATGATGAAGCTATGCATTATGATGCTGACTACATCAGAGCATTAGAAATTGGTATGCCACCAACAGCTGGCGAAGGGATTGGTATTGACCGTTTGGTGATGTTTCTAACCAATTCACCTTCAATTAGAGACGTTATTCTTTTCCCACACATGAGGCTGGAGAGTTAATTATCCCAGCCCCTGAAGTTTTTTAAACGTGGATGGGGGCGAAACCTAATGTCCAAAAAATAACGGTGGAAATTAAAACACCAACTAGGGTGACTAAGCCAATGGTGAGGACAGCACTAGCAAATAAAAACCCTTTTTCTTGATTGATGCCCATAACAACAGGTAAACCCGTATACAAAAGATAAATGCTGTAGGCAAGGCTAAATAGACCAGCTAGAAAAATAACCCAAGGTATAGGGGCTAACGCAAAAATACCTCCAATGAATAAGGGGGATAGCGTTGTAATAGCCAATAACATACAGGTAGAGAGGTCTTTTTTGGTTCCGTATGTTGTAGCCATCCAATGAATGGCTTGACCAATAATGGCTACACCGATGATACAAGCAAAGTAAAACGCGATCACTAAGGGGATTGTACTCTCAACGGTAAATTTAAAATTCCGCTCGCCAATGTCCCATCCAATAACCGCGGCACCGATAAAGGCTGAGATCGCAGGGATTGCGGCCAATGGCAATACATATTTGTAGAAACATGCAGCCAGGCTAATTTTTTTAGCAGCGATATGTAACCATTCTTTATCCGTCCTGATAAAAGAGCCAGTAATATGCTTAAGTATCATTCGAAATCCTTGAGTATTGAGTAAGGTATTCTTATCTGATATTCATTATGAACGAAGATCATTAATGTCTACTGAAAAAATAACACTTTTTTGATCTGTATCATTATTTTTTTGTTTGATTTGTAAAAAAATCTTTTCTTAGATTCAGACGGAGTTATGTCGAAGGTTTGTTATAATCACCTTTTTACCCCTTCTTTGTAAATGCACTCGCTCAGTTATCTTAAGCCTTGGGAATTTTCACCCTTAATGGTGGTGTCTTTTTCATTGTTATTTTTATTCTATGCACGCGGTTTTAGATCACTTGAGAAAGGCTATAAAAATTATTGGCAATTGGCCAGTTTTTACATTGGTTTAATATCAATTTATGTCGTTTCACACACGTATGTGGATTACCTGTCACAGTACATGTTTTGGGTGCATCGTTTTCAACATCTGGTGCTCCATCATTTAGCGCCTCTGTTAATGGTTTTGGGCGCTTCAGAACTGGTTGGAAAGGGCTGGCCAGAGGGGTGGCCTAAATGGTCAAGTATACCTTTTATCATCAAGTGGCCTTGTACGTGTCTGTACAGATTTATTCAGCACCCCGTTATAGCGCCTGTGGTGTTCGTTGGCCTGATCTACCTATGGCTTATCCCCGATATACATTTCGCGGCTATGCTGAGTAAGAAACTCTATCATGTCATGAATTGGTCAATGTTGATCGATGGTTTTTTGTTTTGGTGGTTGGTGCTGGGTCCTGAATGGCGTGGTGAAGCCAAAGGCTTTAAAATTCGCATTGTAATGATGCTGGTTGTCGTGGTTCCTCAACAGTTACTAGGGGCCTATATTACACTGACTGATTCAATCATTTATGATGTGTATGATGTGTGCGGCCGTGCTTGGCCAATAAGTCCGATGGAGGACCAAATATACGGAGGCATTGTTACTTGGATTCCAGCCAGTATGATGAGTGTCTTGGGTTTAGTTTTGGTTCTACGTCGTCGTTTAAACTATCAAAAAAGTAAAGATAATGAATAAAATTAAATATGTGCTCAGTATTCTTGCGGTGCTGGCTTTGGTTTCGTGCGCGAAAGATGAACCAACTCGATTAACTGATGTGACAGGATTGATTCCTGATCTTGATTTTACTTTGATAGACGAAAACAATAAAACGGCAACAGCAAACGATTTTCTTGGATACTCAGTCGCTCTATTTTTTGGCTTTACTAATTGTCCTGAAATATGCCCGACGACAATGCATCAGTTATCTTCTGTGTTAAAAAAAGTTGACCCTAATGGCGCTGCGATTAAGGTTTTATTTGTTTCGGTGGACCCCGAGCGCGACAGTACTGAAAAACTGAAAAAATATACCAATATGTTTGGCCCGGCCTTTATCGGGCTACGTGGTGAAGAGCCTGTTATCAAGGCGATGACTAAAAAATATCGCGTGACTTTTGGCTATGGCGATAAGGATGGCGAAGGTAATTATGATGTTTCCCACAGCGGAGCCGTGTTTATTTTTGATGCGAAAGGGAAGGCGCGCTTATTAGCAACACAATCTTCTACAAATGAAGACCTTCTTTACGATTTAGAAAACCTAGTAAAGCGCTAATAGTGACTACGATTGTTAGGCTGTTATAAAGATTTCTTCAACTTCTTCGATTTTTTCAGGAACGCCTTCAATGGTAATAACATCAACTTCATGATCTAACCCCAGCTTTTTAAAAGCAGGGATTTTTGACCAGTCTAAATGATTGTTTTTATGCTGTTCTCTTGAGGGAGTTTGTAAATTAGCAACCAAAACGACGTCAGAATAATCGGCTTCAGGTCGCGGGTCTCTATATAAATTTTCGTGTTCTAAAACGACATCGGTCAGGCTTTTAGGAAAGTCCCAGTGTTCAACAATAAGAGAGCCCACCCGTGTATGCAGCTCATCAATTAGATTGTCGAGGGCTTCAGGTTGAGCCATAAGTTGGTCGTGCTTCTCAGCCTTTAATAAAATGGGAAGTACGCCGATATCATGAATAAGCCCAGCCAACATAGCTTGTTCAGGGTCTAAGTCGGGGAGAGACATCGCAAGAACCCTGCTAAACGCCGCGACTTGAATGCTATGTTGCCAAGCTTTTTTGAATCGTTCGGCCATGATCTTGGATTCAGCCTGAAACATCTGTTCAACAGTGATGCTCATGATCAAGTTTCTAACCACTCGATGACCTAACCGAGTGAGGGCAACTTGGATATTATCAATTTTATTTCGTGCCCTAAAAAGAGGGGAATTGGCTACTTTTAATAACCGTGCTGATAAAGCAGCATCTGTATTAATGATTGTGGCGAGTTGTTCCGCGGTGATGTTCTCATTGTTTGCAGCTTCACGTGCTTTGAGCGCTACGTCTGGGAAAGTTGGAAGAACGAGCGTCTCATCTTGTATCTCTTTTTTTAAGGATGCTAAAAATTCTTCTTTGCTTGGTAAGTTCATTAATTTCACTGATCAGTCTGTTTAAACCATGTGAAATTAGTGTAGATGATTTTTTGGAACCTGCACGGTTAGTTCTTCTTGGGTATTCAACGTGAGTTGTTCTTCGCCCATATACGATGTTTTTATTACCATTAAGCCCATATATCCTTGTTCATTTTTTACCTCACAATTTAAGATTGTCCCTATGCTGTTGGGTTCATCTTTACGATAAATCTCTTCACCGGCTTTCTTTCTGTTTCTTGTAGAATACAGGGCTAAACGCCTTTTGACGGTGCCTTTGTAATGCAGACGTGCGATCACTTCTTGCCCTGTGTAGCAACCTTTTTGAAAACTAATGCCCTCCAAAAGATCCAGGTTCAACATCTGAGGGATAAAGAGCTCTGAAGTGTCAAGGGTTATGTCAGGGAGGCAGGCCTCGATCAGTAGCTTCTGCCATTCATGATAATTGTTGTGAACATCAAATGTGCTCTGCAAGGTAGGGAGCTGTTCCTTAGGAAGAATGAGAAGAGCTAAGTCGTCCACGGTTGGGTATTTAATAAATTTTACAACAGACTTCATGCCGATTATTGCTTCTGTTTGCGACTGAGATGTACCAAACACTTGATAGTGATTGGAGACATCTTCAATACTGACGTCTGACCGGAAAATAAACATTTTAAGGCGCTTGATAATTGTTTCAGACATGTCGCTGGATAAAACCATAAAAAAGGTTTTACCCAGTTTGTAAAGATGAAAAAGCGTGATGACTCGTCCTTTTGGGTTACATAGCGCAGCAAATAGGTTGTTTGAATCATTGAGAGATGAAACATCCCCGGTTATTTGCCCTTGCAGAAAGATTTCTGCATCTTGACCTGAAAAAGAAAGGATACGCTTGTGGTGAGAAAGTTCGTATAAAACAGGTAACGGCATAGAATAAAAGTTGTTTGTTATAAAACCTGTATTGTATCCTTAAATAGGCTTTTGTTGCGGCACAAAAAATGAGTATTGCCTTGAATATCAAGAGCCGATGTTTTAATCTTATCCACTTCCACATTTTGGGTGTTTTAATGAATAAAGAAGTAGAGTCGGTTGATCTGTCTAAAGAAGATAACTCTAAAAAACACGACAAACCCGCACCTGAATTAACAAAAGAAATTAATGGTCGTGCTGGCCCAGAACCAACGCGCTACGGAGACTGGGAAAAAAACGGTCGATGCATTGATTTCTAAATAATTTTACGTCATCAAGAGGTTTTATATGAGTAGTAATAACAGGCCCTTATCGCCGCATCTGGATGTATACCGTCTGCCTTTATCAGCATTGATATCCATTGTACACCGTGGCACAGGTGCTTTTTTAACTATCGGAACTGTTGTGTTGGTTTGGTGGTTAATGGCGCTAGCTGGTGGGGAACAATCATTTAATGAGGCTCAGGAATTTATGGGCGGCTTTTTTGGCAAGCTGATCTTATTTGGTTGGTCTTTTGCATTATTTTTTCATCTAGCAAATGGGATCAGGCATTTGGTGTGGGATGCGGGCTATTGTTTTGAAAAAAGTGACGTTGAGAAATCATCTTATATTGTACTCGGTGCAGCAGGTTTTCTTACTGTGCTTGTTTGGATTATTGCGTTTTCTACGGGTGGAGGAGCATAAAAATGGGTTTAAGGTCACCACTTGGCCAGGCGAAAGGTCTGGGTTCTGCAAA
This sequence comes from Cycloclasticus sp., assembly GCA_002700385.1. GTDB lineage: Bacteria > Pseudomonadota > Gammaproteobacteria > Methylococcales > Cycloclasticaceae > Cycloclasticus. The sequence continues at coordinate 75,713 of PADC01000006.1, read as the reverse complement.
AGAAGGGTTACATCACTGGTGGGTTCAACGCGTCACGGCGGTTGCTCTCATTCCATTAACAGTCTGGTTTGCTTTTAAAGTTGCTGTATTGAGCATGTCTGATTACAACACAGTCGCTGAATGCATTGGGTCACCATGGTCTGCGGCCTTGATTATCAGTCTGATTGTTGCTGCTTTCTATCATGCAGCCCTTGGGATGCAAGTGATTTACGAAGATTACATTGGTGCTAAGGCCGTGCGTATTTCTGCAATTATGGGCACCAATTTATTATTATTTTTATTGGCTGCTGCTGGCATTATTGCTGTGGTGCGTATTGCCGTTGGAGGCTAGTTTGTATGAGTATTAAAGATTATAAAATAACCGAACATAAATATGACGTTGTTGTCGTAGGTGCTGGTGGAGCAGGTTTAAGGGCAACGTTCGGTATGGCTCAAAAAGGTTTAAAAACGGCATGCCTTACTAAAGTATTTCCGACACGTAGTCATACAGTTGCTGCTCAAGGCGGCATCAGTGCCGCTTTGGGTAATATGGGGCAAGATGATTGGCGCTGGCATATGTATGATACGGTTAAAGGTTCTGACTGGCTTGGCGATCAGGACGCCATTGAATATATGTGCCGCGAAGCGATTCCGGCTATTGTAGAACTGGAGCATTACGGTGTCCCTTTTTCACGTACCGAGGAAGGTAAAATTTATCAACGTCCTTTTGGTGGGATGACAACAAATTACGGTGAAGGAACGGCTCAACGTACTTGTGCGGCAGCGGATAGAACGGGTCATGCAATTCTCCACACGCTTTATCAGCAATCGTTAAAACACGATGCCGAGTTTTTTATTGAATATTTCGCGTTAGATCTCATTATGGACGATGACGGCGTTTGTCGAGGTGTTCTGGCGCTTAAAATGGATGATGGAACGTTGCACTTGTTCCGGTCTCATATGGCGGTCATGGCGACGGGTGGTTATGGCCGTTCGTATTTTTCATGTACTTCTGCTCATACCTGTACTGGCGATGGCAATGCAATGGTGTTGCGTGCTGGCTTACCGTTACAAGATATGGAGTTTGTTCAATTTCATCCAACGGGCATATATGGTTCAGGGTGTTTAATTACCGAAGGTGTTCGAGGAGAAGGTGGCTATTTAACTAACTCTAAAGGCGAACGGTTTATGGAGCGCTATGCACCAAATGCTAAAGATTTGGCGTCTCGTGATGTGGTCAGTCGTTCCATGACGATTGAAATTAATGAAGGCCGTGGTGTGGGTCCTGATGGCGATCATATCCATCTTCACCTAGAGCACTTAGGGCCTGAAGTGATTGAGGAACGTTTGCCCGGTATTGCTGAAAGTGCAAAAATATTTGCCGGCGTGGACGTCAGTAAAGAACCGATACCGGTTCTACCAACGGTTCATTACAACATGGGCGGTATTCCAACAAACTACAAAGGTGAAGTGGTGACGTTAGACGGTGATGACCCTGATAAAGTTGTTCAAGGCTTGATGGCAATTGGTGAAGCGGCTTGTGTGTCTGTTCATGGTGCGAACCGGCTGGGTTCAAATTCATTGTTAGATTTAGTGGTGTTCGGCCGGTCAGCTGCAATTAGAGCGGCTGAAGTGGTTAAGCCGGGCACTGATCACCCTGATTTAGCTGAAACTGCTTGTGATAAAGCATTAACGCGTTTGGATAAGTATAGAAATGCAGATGGCTCTAAAAAAACATCAGAAATTCGTCTTGAAATGCAAAAAACCATGCAAAAACACGCCGCTGTCTTTAGAACGGGTGAATCTATGCAGGAAGGGGTTGATAGACTGAAAGAAGTTCAAGCGTCATTTAAAGATGTCTCAGTCTCTGATCGTTCGCTTATTTGGAATACGGATTTAATTGAAACACTTGAACTGGATAACTTGCTGTCACAAGCAGCTGTGACGATTGAAGGCGCTTTAAACAGAGAAGAAAGTCGTGGTGGGCATGCGCGTGAAGATTTCCCCGACCGTGATGACGATCAATGGCATAAGCATTCTATTATGTGGTTTGATGAAAGTAACAAAGTACATATTAAGTATCGCCCTGTACATATGTACACATTGTCAGATGATGTGGACGTTGTACCGCCAAAAAAACGCGTCTACTAAGACTTAGAGGATATATAAATGGCTGAATTTACGCTTCCAGAAAATTCTGTAGTTAAAAAAGGGAAAACCTTTCCGGCACCCGATGGTGCGACTAATATTCAAGCAGTAGAAATTTATCGCTGGGACCCAGACACTGGAGAAAATCCACGCATTGATACCTATCATATTGACCTCGATACCTGTGGCCCCATGGTGCTGGATGCAATTATCAAAATTAAAGATGAGGTGGATTCAACATTAGCATTTCGTCGATCATGCCGCGAAGGTATTTGCGGTTCTTGCTCAATGAACATCAATGGTAGAAATACGTTGGCGTGTACTAAAGATATCAGTGATATCGAGGGACCTATAAAAATCTACCCACTGCCTCATATGCCGGTTGTTAAGGATATTGTGCCTGATTTGACACATTTTTATGCTCAATATGCTTCAATCAAACCGTGGATTCAATCGACAACGCCACCGCCAGGTGATAAAGAGCGACTTCAATCGAAGGAGGAACGCTCAAAACTGGACGGTTTATATGAATGTATTCTTTGTGCTTGTTGTTCTACTTCATGCCCAAGTTACTGGTGGAATGGTGATCGTTATCTGGGCCCGGCTATTTTACTTCAAGCTTATCGTTGGTTGGCTGATTCTCGTGATGAAAATGCTGGCGAGCGCCTAGATGAATTAGAAGACCCGTTTAAGTTGTACCGTTGTCATACTATTATGAACTGCACGGAAACCTGCCCTAAAGGCCTGAACCCTGCGAAAGCCATTGCAGAGATCAAAAAATTATTAGTTGAGCGTAAGATCGCCTGATGTCTGATAAATCCAAGCTTCTTTGGCGCTGCCGGCGTGGCGTGAAGGAGCTTGATGTGCTCTTCACTCGTTTTGTAGAAAACCATTACGATGGCCTGTCAGCCGGAGAAAAAGAAAGTTTTGATAAGCTTCTGGAGATAGAAGACCCTGAAATTTTAGGTTTTATGCTCTACAACGATCACCCTAGTGACGCCGGTGTGGCGAATATCGTTGAAAAAATTCGTACCGCCCTTTGAGGTTAAGATTCAATCATCGTCTATTTTAAGGCGCCTCTATTTAAGTTTCTTTGTTTTAATTTTTTTATCATGCTGGTTAAACGAGTTGGCTTTAAGTTTTCAGCTTGTTTTGTCGTTTATCACTTTGGCCATAGCCGTACGTTTTTTTTATTTAAATACATTAAATGACTACAAAAAAATAACAATACGCTGTAGGTCTGATGGAAGTTGGTCCATTTATCAGTCGGGTTTAATAATGGAGAATTGCCGGTTAAGGGATACGAGTGCTTTAATCGGGCCGCTTTATTTTCTGCACTTCGAATCAAATAAGAAGAGAGTCAATGTACTATTAGCTAATGATTCGATGACACGCGAAGAAGCAAGAAAATTACGCATGGCTTTACGTGTGTATAAAAGCCAATTAATGCAGCCTTAAGGTGTCAGTACGGTATCTTTTTTAAAATGCTTGTCGTCGATTTTTGGATAATCGAGTGTATAGTGTAGGCCACGGCTTTCCTTTCGAAGAAGGGCGCTTTCAATGATTAACTCTGCGGTGGTAACTAAGTTTCTTAATTCAAGAAAATCACTTGTTACATGAAAATTACTGTAATACTCCTCAATTTCTTGTTTTAGTAAGTTTATTCGGTGCTTGGCGCGTTGCAACCTTTTTGTCGTCCGCACGATACCGACATAATCCCACATAAATTGACGTAATTCTGCCCAATTATGCGAGACGACAATGGCTTCGTCAGAGCTAATAACCTTTGAGTCATCCCAGGGTTTTATATCAGGCGATTTATTCGCATGTTGTAGAAATTTTGTTATATGAAGACTGGCTTGTTTAGCAAAAACCAAACATTCAAGTATGGAGTTACTCGCCATTCTATTCGCGCCATGTAGTCCGGTAAAGGCGGTTTCTCCTATGGCATATAAGCCTGCAATATCGGTTTCACCATTTTGATTCGTCATGACGCCTCCACAGGTATAGTGCGCGGCAGGAACGACAGGTAAAGGTTCCTTTGTCATATCAAAACCAAAGTTTAAGCACTTCTTGTGGAGCATTGGGAAATGAGATTTTGTGAATTTTGCTGTTCGGTGACTGATATCTAAGAACACAGAAGGAATGCCTAGTCGCTTCATCTCGTGATCAATAGCTCGTGCAACAATATCACGGGGAGCTAATTCAGCACGTTTGTCAAAATTCGGCATAAAACGTGTTCCATCAGGTAATAATAACAAGCCACCTTCACCTCTAACAGCTTCGCTGATTAAAAAAGATTTGGCTTCTGGGTGGAACAAACAGGTTGGGTGAAATTGCATGAATTCCATATTTGCAACTCGGCACCCAGCCCGCCATGCCATCGCTATTCCATCGCCGGTAGAAACATCGGGGTTACTGGTGTATAGGTATACTTTGCTAGCGCCGCCAGTTGCCAATGTAATACAAGGGGCTTTAATGCTAAAAATTTGGTCTTTTTTAGTATCCAGTACATAACAACCGATGACCTTTTTTTTACCTGTTTTATCATCATAGCTGGTGACCAGATCGATAATATTATGGTGTTCAAATATCTTTATATTTGACCTGTTAACGACCTGATCGTTAAGCGCTATTTGAACGGCTTGTCCCGTAGAGTCATCGGCATGTACGACTCGTCTATAAGAATGCCCACCTTCTTTTGTTAAATGCAATTTTCTTTTGGATTGGGTATTTTTTTTTGTGGAAAATTCGACATTATTGGCCATGAGCCAATCAATACTTGCTTTACCATTAGAGACGACCAGTTCAACTATATCCTCATGACATAACCCTGCACCGGCTCTCATGGTATCGATTCGGTGAGATTCGTGCGAATCGGCACTGTCTAATACCGCAGAAATTCCGCCTTGCGCATAATAAGTGCTCCCTTCAGACATGTTTGATTTAGAAAAAACAGCGATTTGTAAATGATCAGGAAGCGTGAGCGCTAGGCCAAGGCCAGCAGCACCGCTACCGATAATGATCGCATCGTAAGAAAAGGTGTTAGACATAGTATTAAATTTGATTAGGCTTGCGCTAAAAGGTCATAATGGCACAACATTAATACTTTACACGGATTAAGCAAGAAATTGATTATTTATTCTCAACAATTGAACTACTCCTTTTCACCGTTGTCATTATGGCAAGTGTTTCGGTTTTATGGTCAGAGCTATAGGGTTGTTTATGTCTGACCAGAACGATCAAATTTTAATAGCGCTTATTAAGGAAGGAGATAAAAAAGCTTTTGATAAGTTGGTCATCAAATATCAGCAACGTATTATTCAATTAGTTAGCCGATATGTCCGTGATGCCAGTGATGCACAAGATGTTGCTCAAGAGGCTTTTATAAAAGCATACAAAGCATTACCCGGTTTTAGAGGTGAAAGTGCTTTTTATACGTGGCTGTATCGCATTGCAGTGAATACAGCAAAGAACTATCTGGTATCCAGATCAAGAAGGTCATCTGATTATGAGGTAGAAGTGAGTGATGCAGAGAATTTTGAAGAAGCATTTAAGCTGAAAGAAACGGATACACCAGAGCATTTAGCGTTAAGTGACGAAATTAGAAAAACTATCCAGCAGGCAATTGAAAGCCTGCCAGAAGAGTTAAAAAGTGCAATTAAGTACCGAGAATTAGAGGGTATGAGTTATGAACAAATTGCCAAAAAAATGGATTGCCCAGTGGGTACGGTTAGATCAAGAATATTTAGAGCGCGAGAAGCGGTCGATAAAATTTTAGAGCCTTTGCTCAAATAAAGCGGTGAGGAATACTTAATGACTGAAGAGCATAACGAAAGACTGTCATCATTACTTGATAATGAGCTTTCTGAAAAAGAAACCATCTCATTGATAAAAGAATTTGATAATAACAAAAAGCTGCATGATAAGTTGGATCGATATGCACTTATTCGTGATGTGATTCATGATGCTCCTCAGGTAGGGAATGAAGTCTTTCTGAAAAATATTCAGGAAAAACTTGTTGCTGAACCCACTATCCTGGCGCCGGATCATAAGAACTCGATCATCAAAACGCCCGTTGCTCTTGCGTTAGCCGCTTCTGTTGCCTTTTTGACCGTCTTGATTTTTGATGCTGACCTCTTTAAGTCATCGGTATCTGAACCATATTCGCCATCTGTATCGGCTCCTTATTCAATTGTTTCATCGGAAGATGAGCAAAAAGAAAGGTTGGCCCTTGAGGAAGAAATTGATGAGGAAGTTATAGAAACCAATACGGTTTTATTGCCTCAACAAGTGACCTTTGAGAAGTAATCAGAAAATTACTTTGACATAAGGGCTATAACAAAGAGTGACCTCAATGGTTTTATCTGAACATCACGAAAACATAGATTTTATATCCATTGATTGAGATGAGAGATGATTGAAGAAATTGCAACGGTACAGTCGGTTCATGATGATTGGGCCAGTGTGGTAACCACTCAGCGACCAAGTTGCCACAATTGTCATGAAGTGAATTCGTGCGGCACCTCAGTCTTGTCAAAATTTTTTGGTGCAAAACAAATCGAACTTAACATTCATTCAAAGCTTCATTTAAAACAAGGTGATCAAGTGGTTGTTGGCATGAAGGAGACTGTTTTTTTGGGGTTAACAGGTCTCATTTATTTTTTGCCTTTGTGCGTGTTATTTTTATTTGCACTCTTTGGACAATATTTGGGGAGTGCGCTGAATGTTGAAAGTGAATTGCTGTCCATAGCATTCGCTCTTAGCGGTTTCGTTGGTTGTTATTATTTGATCAAAAACTTAATTCAACAGTTTTTTGACCCTAAAAAATTTCATCCCGTTATCTTGAAAAAAGTTTAATTTCCCTCATGTCTGAGGAATCATCATATTAAGGAGACTTTTATGCCAATGAGTTTTAGTCGATATCTTGTTTTTTCACTGCTGCTATGTGTTTGTTTCTCTAAAGTCAGTGCAAATAACTTGCCCGATTTTACGTCACTTGTTGAAAAGAACAGTCAGGCTGTTGTCAACATTAGCACCACGCAAAAAATGCAGCGACAAAGCGCCTTGCCTGATGGTTTTGAGTTTCCAGAAAACCAACCTTATGGCGATTTATTAAGGCATTTTTTTGGAGGGCGTGGGTCAAGGCCTCGTCAGCAAGAAAGTCGTTCACTAGGATCTGGTTTTATTATCTCTAAAGATGGTTTTGTGTTGACGAATCACCATGTTGTAAAAAATGCCGATGAAATTTTTGTCCGGTTGCAAGATCGCAGAGAACTTAAAGCTGAGTTAATCGGTAGTGATGAGCGTACTGATGTGGCTTTGCTTAAAGTTGAAGCACAAGCTCTCCCTGTTGTGAAGCTTGGCTCATCAAAGGAATTAAAAGTGGGGGAGTGGGTCTTTGCCATTGGCTCGCCATTTGGCTTTGATAGTTCGGTAACAGCCGGGATTGTGAGTGCAAAAGGCCGAAGTTTGCCAAATGAAAATTATGTTCCCTTTATTCAAACAGATGTTGCGATTAATCCGGGAAATTCCGGGGGGCCTTTGTTTAATCTAGACGGAGAGGTCGTCGGCATTAATTCCCAAATATATAGCCGTTCAGGTGGGTTTATGGGGCTGTCCTTTGCGATTCCGATTGATGTGGCACTTAACGTGAGTCAACAATTAAAAGAATCTGGGCATGTGGTGAGAGGGTGGCTAGGTGTCCGTATTCAAGATGTGACACGTGAATTGGCTGAATCCTTTAATATGGATAAACCGCAAGGTGCTTTGGTGGCTCAAGTGATTCCAAAAAGTCCAGCTGAAAAGGCAGGCATCCAAGTTGGTGATGTCATTATCGCCTTTAATGGCGAAAGTATCAGTCGTTCGTCAGCCTTACCTCCTCTTGTTGGCGCAGCTAATATTTCAAATAAAGCACAGGTAAAGATCATTCGCAATAAAAAAACTAAAACATTATCTGTTGCGTTGGAAAATTTGCCTGAAGATGAGCAGTTAATCGCGAATGTAAAAACTGAAGCTAAATCAGATACTGTTCTGGGCATGACGATTAAAAACCTTAGCAAAGAAGCCCGAGAAAAATTAGGTTTCAAGGACGAAGGTGTGATGGTTGAGTCTGTTAGCGAGGGCGTTGCATCAAGAGCAGGTATTCGCCCCGGCGATATTATCATGCAGATGGATGGACAGGTTGTAAAAAATATTTATCAAATTAAAGAACTGAGTAACAAAATTAAAGAGGGTACGTTTATATCAGTGTTAATTAATCGGCAAGGGAACCCAATTTTCCTCGCTTTGAAGAAATAATAGGTACAATAGACCGGCTTTACTAAAAACGCCTCTTATGAGGCGTTTTTAGCTAATTGAATTGATATCGCCTAGCTGATTATTTAATACATATTGGGTCTACTTGACCTTGATTGACGAGTGAAAACGTGCCTGACATTAACCTAACAAGAAATTTTTCTATAATTGCCCATATAGACCATGGGAAATCAACACTTGCCGATCGTTTGATCCATCTTTGTGGAGGGTTGAGCGAAAGAGAAATGGAAGCACAGGTCCTTGATTCGATGGATATTGAGCGTGAGCGAGGTATTACTATCAAGGCACAGAGCGTAACACTCCATTACACAGCGAAAGATGGTAAAACCTATCGCCTAAACTTCATTGATACACCGGGCCATGTTGACTTTTCCTATGAAGTGTCTCGCTCTTTAGCTGCTTGTGAAGGTGCTTTGCTGGTGGTTGATGCAGCACAAGGAGTTGAGGCTCAAAGTGTTGCAAATTGTTATACCGCCATAGAGTTAGGTTTAGAAGTGTTACCTGTCTTAAATAAGATTGATTTGCCTTCCGCTGAACCGGAACGCGTTGCTGAAGAGGTTGAAGAAATTATTGGTATAGAAGCCATAGAAGCGCCACAAATTAGTGCTAAAACAGGGTTGGGTGTGGAGTTGGTATTGGAAGAGATTGTAAAAAATGTACCTGCCCCGAAAGGTGACCCTGATGCACCACTGCAAGCATTGATCATTGATTCATGGTTTGATAATTACCTGGGCGTAGTTTCTTTAATTCGTGTTGTTAATGGAACAATAACCAAAAAGCAAAAAATTAAAATGATGTCATCCAATGATATTCATTTGGTGGATCAGGTCGGTGTTTTTACCCCGAAAAGAGAAGTCTTGGATACGCTATATCCTGGCGATGTAGGCTTCATGGTGGCTGGGATTAAGGATATCTATGGTGCACCAGTTGGTGACACCATTACCTCAACCAAGCAACCTGCTGAAGATTCACTGCCGGGTTTCAAAACAGTTCAAGCGCGTGTGTTTGCTGGGTTGTTCCCAACTAGCTCTAATGATTACGAAAACCTTAGAGAAGCGCTTAATAAATTAAAACTTAACGATGCGTCATTAAATTATGAACCCGAAACATCGGATGCACTCGGCTTTGGTTTTCGTTGCGGATTTTTGGGGATGCTCCATATGGAGATTATCCAAGAAAGACTGGAGCGTGAGTACGATCTAGATCTCATTACCACAGCCCCGACAGTTGTTTATGAAGTGTTGCTGAATAATGGCGATATCGTTGAGGTAGATAATCCAGCAAAATTACCTGATATTTCAACGGTGGCTGAAATTCGTGAACCGATTATTGAAGCACATATTCTCGTACCACAAGAGTATTTGGGAAATGTGATCACCTTGTGTATCGATAAGCGTGGTGTGCAAACAAAAATGCAATACATGGGTAAACAGGTTTCTCTCAGTTATGAAATGCCAATGAGTGAAGTGGTGCTCGATTTTTTTGATCGCTTAAAGTCGGTCAGCCGGGGTTACGCGTCGTTTGAGTATGAATTTAAACGCTTTCAGGCTGAACCACTGGTTAAACTGGATGTTTTAATTAATGGGGATCGAGTGGATGCGCTATCTTTAATTGTTCATCGTGATATCAGTCAGGTTCGTGGTCGTGAATTGGTTGATAAAATGAAAGAGCTTATTCCCCGTCAAATGTTTGAAATCGCAATTCAAGCGGCTATTGGTGCCAAAATCATTGCAAGATCGTCTGTAAAGGCACTGCGAAAAAATGTCACGGCGAAATGTTACGGGGGGGATGTATCTCGTAAGCGTAAATTATTAGAAAAACAAAAAGCAGGCAAAAAACGTATGAAGCAAGTAGGCAATGTTGAAATTCCACAAGATGCATTTTTAACCGTTTTAAAATTAGGGAGCGAGTAGATGCATTTTGATTTTTCTGCTGCGCTCACTCTGGCAACCTTGGTGACGGGGGTTGTCGCGGGTATTTATTGGCTTTTGAAACAGCGTAAGAAAGATTCATCAGACCGTAAAGAACCGTTGATTGTTGAATATTCAAAATCTTTTTTCCCAGTGCTTTTATTTGTGCTGGTTTTGCGTTCTTTTATAGTTGAACCTTTCAGAATTCCATCCAGTTCAATGATGCCAACCTTGCTCATAGGTGACTTTATTTTAGTCAATAAATTTTCATATGGCGTCAGGCTACCGGTTTTGAACACTAAAATTATCGATGTCGATAAGCCTGAGCGCGGTGATATCATGGTGTTTCGCTACCCTAAAGACCCTTCTTTAGACTATATTAAGCGTGTGGTGGCTTTACCCGGTGATAAAGTGGGTTATTTTGATAAGCATATTTATATCAATGGTGAGCGCATTACACAAACACCGTTAGGTTTGTATGAAGGGTTTGGGCAAGGGAAAAACATGACCAATGCCTTGCGGCAACGTGAGGTGCTTGGCTCTCATGAGTATGACATATTGGTGATGCAAGAGCGCCCCTCGGTAGAGGGTGAAATGATTGTGCCTGAAGGGCATTATTTCCTGATGGGTGACAATAGAGACAATAGTAACGATAGTCGCTATTGGGGGACCGTGCCAGAAGAAAATATCGTGGGTAAAGCTGTCATGATATGGATGAATTGGGACGCGAGCCATAATGGAGTTAACTGGAAAAGGTTAGGCAACACATTACATTAATTATAAAAGGAGCAAATAATATGCATTTAGCTAAACAAAAGGGATTTACCTTAATGGGGCTTATTATAGTTTTTGCCATTATTGGAATGATTACTCTCAGTATATTGAAAGTGTTTCCTGTTTACATGGAGAACTTGGCTGTTAAAAAGTCACTTGAAGCAATAGAAACGGATCATGAGATAAAAAGAATGAGCGTTAGTCAAATAAGGAACTTATTTGAAAAGAAATTAGACATGAACCAGGTCACCAGCATTAGAGCGAAAGATGCGAAAATAAATCGCTCAATAAGTGATATCACCGTAAAAGTTGAATACGAAGTGCGTAAAGATTATATAGGCAATATTGATCTTATTTTGTCATTTAGCGATGAATTTGAAGTGGCTCTGTAGCGTTCATTCGATTGATAAAGAGATGGCACATTGAGTTTTGACGTTAATAGGCTACAAAAGAAAATAAAGGCCCATTTTGAAGACCATGCTCTTTTAGAGCAGGCATTAACGCATCGCAGTATTGGAGCAAACAATAATGAACGCTTAGAGTTTTTGGGCGATTCTATTTTAGGTTTTATCATAGCCGATGAAATTTACACGCGTTTCCCAAACGTTGATGAAGGGGTTATGAGTCGTTTAAGGGCTCATCTTGTTAATAGGGATTCGTTGGCTAATATTGCAAAAAAGCTGGATATCAGTGATGAATTAGTGCTTGGTCAAGGAGAAATGAAAAGTGGTGGAAAGCGCCGGGCTTCAATTTTATCAGATGCAGTAGAGGCTATAATCGGCGCGATGTATAAAGATAAAGGACTCCGCCAAACCACATCTTGGGTGCTTAGCATCTTTAAACAACAACTCGACGAGTTAACGATAGAAACGGCTACAAAAGACCCTAAAACTCAGCTGCAAGAATATTTACAAGCCAAAGGGGTAGCCGTTCCTAAATATACGGTGGTATCTACTTCGGGTTTAGATCATGACCAGCAATTTAAAGTGGAATGTGATGTTATCGGCATTAACCCACCAACGTATGCAACAGCAAGTTCTCGAAAAAAAGCAGAACAAAAAGCGGCCTCACAAGTTTTAGAGAAATTACGCTAATGCCCAATCAAGTGTTTAAAAGTGGCTTTGTAGCTCTTATTGGCGCCCCAAATGCGGGTAAATCAACACTGCTAAATAAGCTATTAGGGCAAAAAATTAGTATCACCTCTAGAAGACCGCAAACCACGCGTCATCGCATTTTAGGTATTAAGACGACTGAAGACTCGCAAGTCGTTTACGTTGATACCCCCGGCATGCACCTCGGCGGTAAAAGGGCATTGAATAAATACTTAAATAAAACGGCTGATACGAGTTTGATGGGCGTGGATGTCATTGTTTGGGTCAAAGACGATATGCAGTGGGATAACATTGATATTTCGATTCTTGAAAAATTAAAAAGCGAAGGTGCGCCAGTCGTGTTGGCGATTAATAAAATTGATAAAATCAATGATAAGGAAGCGTTGTTACCGTTTATCCAGACTATTAGTCTTCAGCACGATTTTAAATCAATTATTCCTATTTCCGCTTTAACAGGTAAGCAGCTAGGGGAATTTGAAGAATTACTGATCAACCTTTTGCCCGAAGGAGAGTTGATGTTTCCAGAAGATCAAGTTACGGATAGTTCTGAACGTTTTATGGTGACAGAAATTATTCGTGAAAAGTTGATCAGGCGGTTAGGTCAAGAGATCCCTCATTCCGTGAGCATTAGTATCGACCAATATAAAGTTGAAGAAAAAATAACGCGAATTTACGCAGTTATTTGGGTTGAGCGAGAAGGTCAAAAAAATATAGTTATCGGCGAAAAAGGGGCTGGACTAAAAGAAATTGGGCAGCAAGCACGCTTAGATATAGAAAAAATGCTGGATACAAAAGTTTATCTCAACTTGTGGGTTAAAGTTAAAAAAAATTGGTCTGATAATGAACGCGAACTTATCAGTTTAGGTTACCGAGACGTTGAGTAATTTGCTTTACCGATTTAATCATTCATGTTTAGTTGATAGGTAAGATGAATCGAGTTGAACATCAAATCGGTTTTATCTTAAAGAGCCAATCATTCAAAGAAAACAGCCTTATTCATCAAGTTTTTACACGTGATTTCGGCCTTGTTTCAATTCTTTCAAAAGGTTCAAAAGCAACTGTCTCCAAATACGGCTCATTACTACAGCCCTTTCGATCATTAACCTTATCCTGGGTAGGAAAGAGTGACCTTAAAACACTGACATCAGTAGACGAGCGGGTCATACTTCCATCGCTTAAAGGGCGTTCTCTATATTGTGGTTTTTATATGAATGAGCTTATTTTAAATTTTTTTCACAAACATGATGCTCATCCGAGGTTGTTCGATATGTTTAATATGAGTTTGACAGCGTTATCGAATACAGAAAACATAGAGGCGGTATTAAGACAATTTGAAAAAACGCTATTGAACGAAATGGGCTACGGTTTAGCGTTGGAATATGAGGCCGATAACCAATTACCTATTGAACCAGATCAATACTACTTTTATCAGCCCGGTTATGGGGCTAAGCGTGAAAATAACGCTCAGCACCCCGAGGCAATTCTCGGGAGTACGCTTATTCATTTAAACAACAATACGCTTAAAGATAAAACGGAACTGAAGCAGGCAAAGCGGCTTATGAGGCGTTTAATTGACAGTCAGTTGGATGGTAAAATATTGAAAAGCCGCGACTTATTCAATTAATTTAAGAACGACTCATTATGCAAAAAAAAACGATTCTACTGGGTGTGAATATTGATCATGTCGCTACGTTAAGAAATGCTCGCGGTACTGATTATCCATCTCCGCTGGAGGCCGCTTTTATTGCTGAGCGGGCTGGTGCTGATGGTATTACCATCCATTTGCGTGAAGATCGGCGTCACATAAAAGACAGAGATGTCAGAGATATTGCTTCCAGTATCCATACCCGATTGAACCTTGAGCATGCTGTTACTCAAGAGATGATTGATATAGCATGCGATGTGGCACCAGCATCTTGTTGTTTGGTACCAGAAAAAAGAGAAGAATTGACGACAGAAGGCGGTTTGGATGTGAGCGGTAATTTTGAGCGTATAGAAAAGGCTTGCTTAACGCTTTCTTCAGCCGGTGTTCTTGTTTCACCGTTTATAGACCCCGATAAGCAGCAAATAGAAGCGGTTAAAGCAACAGGCGCTACGATGCTCGAATTGCATACAGGGTGTTATGCCGATGCGCAAAACGAATCAGAGCAGCTAAAGGAGTACGAACGCCTTGTTGAGGCCGCCGCTTATGCTCATGATCTAGGTATTCAGGTTAATGCCGGTCACGGCTTGCATTATCATAACGTAGAGGCCATAGCGAAAATTCCGCAAATAGTTGAACTTAACATCGGGCATTCAATTATTGCCAGAGCCGTTATGAGTGGTTTAGACAGGGCCGTACGCGACATGAAAAACCTGATGCGCGCTGCGCGGTCGTGCTAATGGGTTTTATTGAATGAAGTTGGCTTTAGGGGTTGAGTACGACGGCAGTTGTTATCACGGCTGGCAACGTCAAAAAAACACCCGAGATACCGTGCAAGAAAAAGTTGAAGTCGCACTTTCTTTGTTGGCTTCTCACCCTGTGTCGGTGGTTTGTGCAGGCCGCACGGATGCTGGGGTACACGCGCTTCAACAAGTCATACATTTTGAAACAGATAAAGATAGGGGAATGCACCAGTGGGTTTTTGGTTGCAATGCGAATTTGCCTGATGATATTCGTATTCTTTGGATAAAATCAGTCCCTGATCATTTTCACGCGAGGTATACAGCAGCAGCACGGTATTACCGGTATGAGATTTTAAATCGATGGGTTAAATCCGCCATAGATCGACATCATGTGACCACAATTTTTCAACCCCTGGACGCGTCTTTGATGCAAGAAGGGGCTAATTTTTTAATCGGAAACCACGACTTTACTTCATTTAGGGCACAAGCTTGTCAGGCAAAATCCCCAATTAAACAAATTCATTCGATTGTTATTAAACGTTCTGGTGATAAAATTAGTATTGATATTATTGCGAGCGCTTTTTTACATCATATGGTCAGAAATATTGTCGGTACTTTGCTACCTGTTGGGAAAGGAGAGAAGCCGCCTGTTTATGTCCAAAACGTATTGAGGGCCAAAGACAGAAAACAAGCCGGTGTTACGGCTCTACCAAACGGTTTGTACTTTAAGGGCGTGTACTACCCAAAAGAGTACGGGCTTGAGATGGAGGAGGCCTTTGCCCCTTTTAGTCAAGCAATAGAAAATAAATAACGTTTAATAATTTAATGCCTTTAAGAACGCGCGTAAAAATTTGTGGAATCACCCGTCTTGATGATGCTTTATCGGCTATTGAGCATGGGGCAGATGCATTGGGTTTTGTTTTTTATGAGCCAAGTCCGCGTTATTTGGGTATCGTTGAAGCGCGTAAAATATTTGAAAAAATACCACCATTTATCAATAAGGTAGCGCTTTTTGTTAATCCAAAAAGTGAATATGTGAATAGGGTGTTAGAGAAGCTTTCAGTTGATCTTATTCAATTTCATGGTGATGAAGATGAAGCTTTCTGTCGTTCTTTTAACAAGCCGTATTTAAAAGCGATTAGAATGCGCGAATCGACAGATTTAAGTGATATTTCTAAGCGGTATAACTCGGCTTCTGGTTTGTTGTTAGATGCTTTTGATACGAGTCTCTATGGTGGAACAGGCCACGTGTTTGATTGGACGTTGATTCCAAAAAAATGTCGCCTGCCGATTATTTTAGCCGGTGGTCTTAATCAGCAGAATATTTACACAGCGGTTAAAAATACCCAGCCTTATGCCGTTGATGTCAGTAGTGGTGTCGAGCAAAGTAAAGGCATCAAAGATCACTTATTAATACAACAATTTATGAACGAGGTAAAACGTGCCAACGAGTAAGACTAAACAAGCGAAAGTGACTGATTACAATTTACCCGATGAAAGAGGTCATTTTGGCCCTTATGGTGGTCTTTTTGTAGCCGAAACCTTGATGGAATCGATTGAGGAACTGAAAGAAGCTTATGCTAAATATATTCAAGACCCTAACTTTCTTGCTGAATTAGATGCAGATTTGCACGATTATGTTGGACGCCCGTCGCCTATTTATCATGCCGAGCGTTTAAGTCATGAAACGGGGGGTGCTCAAATCTATTTAAAAAGGGAAGACTTAAATCATACTGGCGCACATAAAATTAATAACACCATCGGGCAAGCTTTATTGGCAAAGCGCATGGGTAAGACGCGGATTATTGCCGAAACAGGAGCCGGCCAACACGGGGTTGCAACGGCTACGGTAGCCGCTCGACTTGGACTTGAATGTGTTGTTTACATGGGAGCAGAAGATATTCAGCGGCAATCGCCGAATGTATACCGAATGAAGTTATTAGGTGCCAAAGTTGTTGCAGTTACTTCAGGCTCACAAACATTAAAAGACGCGTTAAATGAAGCCTTAAGGGATTGGGTTACCAACATTGATAACACCTACTACATCATTGGCACTGTCGCGGGTCCGCATCCATACCCGGCCATGGTGAGAGATTTTCAAACCATTATCGGCCGTGAATCTCGTGAGCAAATGATAAATAAAACAGGCCGTTTACCCGATGCCATCGTTGCGTGTGTAGGGGGTGGTTCTAACGCCATTGGTCTTTTTTATCCATTTATTGAAGATGAAAGTGTTTCTATCTATGGGGTCGAAGCGGCTGGTTTAGGTATAGAAACAGGTCACCATTCAGCACCGTTATGTGCTGGTAAACCGGGAGTACTTCACGGCAACAGAACCTATTTAATGGCGGATGTTAATGGTGAAATAATAGAAACGAATTCCGTTTCTGCTGGGCTTGATTATCCAGGCGTTGGGCCAGAACATTCCTGGTTGAAAGATATTGGCCGTGCCGAATATGTCAGTATTAAAGATGATGAGGCATTGGAGGCCTTCCATCGGTTGACCCGCGTTGAAGGCATTATTCCAGCTTTAGAATCAAGTCATGCGGTTGCTTATGCAGTTAAACTTGCTAAAACAATGAGTCCAGATCAGTCTGTATTAGTTAATTTGTCGGGTCGTGGCGATAAAGACATTTTTACGATTGCAAAATTAGAGGGGATTGAACTGTGAGCCGTTTAGATGAGTGTTTTAAATCACTGCAATTATCACATCAAAAAGCATTGATTCCTTTTATCACGGCGGGTGATCCAAATGCTGACTTTACCTTATCGTGTATGCATCAAATGGTAGATGCGGGCGCGAGTATGATTGAATTGGGTGTTCCTTTTTCTGACCCGATGGCGGATGGTGAGGTTATTCAACAAGCAAGCGAAAGAGCCTTAGCTAACGGAATGTCTCTAAAAGGCGTCATAGACATCGTTAAAAGCTTTAGAAAAACGAATCAAAAAACACCGGTGATACTGATGGGGTATCTCAACCCTATTGAATTTATGGGCTATGAAGTGTTTTCTAAAGCAGCATCCGAGGCGGGTGTGGATGGCGTGTTAACAGTCGATATTCCACCGGAGGAAAGTGCTGATTTGATTGAGGCTTACGCGCGATACGATATAGCGCCTATTTTCTTGCTGTCGCCGACCAGTAACGAAAGCCGCATTAAAAAAGTATCGGCAGTGGCCAAGGGATATATTTATTATGTGTCTTTAAAAGGCGTTACCGGGGCAGGGCATCTAGAACTTGAGCATGTTGAGCAAAAAATTCGGCAAATTAAACAGTTGACTTCTTTACCTATTGCCGTCGGTTTTGGTGTTAAAAATGCGGACATTGCGGCTAAAATTGCTAAAATAGGCGATGGCGTTGTTGTAGGAAGTGCGTTAATAAACTGCATTACTGACTACGTTGGCGATGAAAGGCAAGGACAACAGGCTATATCCGATTTGTTAAATGATATGCGTAATGCAATGGACTCGGCAATACAGTAATTTAAACATTAGGTGATTTATGAGTTGGTTTGAAAAATTAATACCTTCGGGCATAAAATTAAGTGGTAAAACTAAAGGCTCAGTCCCTGAAGGTTTATGGTGCAAGTGTGATGGCTGCCAAAGTGTCCTTTATAAGACAGATCTAGAAAGCAATTTCCATGTTTGCCCAAAATGCAATCATCATCAACGATTAAGTGGTCGAGCGCGGCTTGAACTTTTTCTAGATGAAGAAGGTAGAGAAGAAATAGGTGCTAACGTTAGAGCGCAAGATCCTTTAAAGTTTAAAGACAGTAAAAAATATAAAGATCGTCATTCCGCTGCTGTTAAAGCCACTGGTGAAACAGATGCTTTAATTGTCATGCAAGGTAAAGTTCTCGGTAAAGATTTGGTCGCAGCCGCTTTTGATTTTTCTTTCATGGGGGGCTCAATGGGATCAGTCGTTGGTGAACGTTTTGTTCGTGCTGTGAATCGTTCAATCGAAAAAAATATACCGCTCATTTGTTTTTCCTCAAGTGGTGGCGCTAGGATGCAGGAGTCGTTGTTTTCTTTATTTCAAATGGCTAAAACGAGTGCGGCGCTTGCACAATTAGCTGAGAAAAAAATTCCATTTATATCGGTTTTAACTGACCCAACAATGGGTGGTGTGTCCGCCAGTTTAGCCATGTTGGGTGATATTCATATCGCCGAGCCTGATGCACTGGTCGGCTTTGCTGGACAACGAGTTATTGAACAAACGGTGAGCGAAAAATTGCCGGAAGGTTTTCAGCGAAGTGAATTCTTACTTGAACACGGTGCAATAGACATGATTGTTGATCGGAGAGAAATGCGTGAGAAAGTGTCTGAGATTTTTTCTTTATTGCATGCGGGCGCTCAAGCTATAAAGAGCATTGATGTTCCTGTTGCGGACGTTGTCACTGACCATAGTGAAGCGTAGCTATTAATCAACAATCTCGTTTAACTGCTGAGTCCTCTCTTGGTGACTGGTTAAGTTGGCAAGAACATGGTCATGTTAAAGACGTAGATTTAGGTCTTGAGCGTGTTTCGGCTGCTTATCAAAGATTAAAAAATAAAACATCAAAAACAATCTTTACCATAACGGTTGCAGGAACAAATGGTAAGGGGTCTTGTGTGGCGTTGCTTGAGGCTATCCTCGTTCATGCCGGGTATCGAGTTGGCGTGTACAGCACCCCACATTTACTTCGTTACAATGAACGCATCAGATTGAACGGAAATCCCGTCTCAGATGGCGTGTTAACGTCTTCTTTTTCTAAAATAGATGACGCTCGCGGTGATATTAGTTTAAGTTATTTTGAATTTGGAACGCTGGCGGCTCTGGATATCTTTGACGATGAAAGCGTTGAGGTGCAAATTCTTGAGGTGGGTTTGGGAGGGCGGCTTGATGCGGTTAATATTGTTGATGCCGATGCGACGATTATTAGCAGCATCTCAATCGATCACATTGATTGGTTAGGTGACGACCGAGAAAAAATCGCCCTTGAAAAAGCGGGTGTTTTTAGACCAAAACAACCGGCTTGTTGCGGTGACAAAACAGTCCCAAGAAGTTTGATTGATTATGCAAAAAAATTAGATACCGCATTAAGTTTAGCCGGTCGAGACTTTGATTTTAAGCGTAAGGGTCAAGGTTGGTGTTTAACAGCCGATCACGCATTGGCTGGCTTCTACCCATTGCCGTCTCTGCAGGGGCAGCACCAAATCCAAAACGCTGCGGCTTGCATTCATCTATTGGCGAAAATACAAGAAAAAATTCCCGTCAGCAAGAAAAATATTGAGTATGGCCTGCAACATATTGCATTAATGGGTCGTTTGCAGCAAATCAGGAGTTCGCCAGATGTTTTTTTAGATGTTGCTCATAACGCCGAATCGGCCATTGCGTTAGCGCGTTTTATAAGAAAACAACACGGTACAGGTACAGTGCATGCTGTTTTTTCTGTGTTTGCAGATAAACAATTCGATCAAGTTGTTGAGCCCTTCATTGGATTGATTGATCAATGGCATATTGCCCCAATAGAAAACGCGCGTTCCATATCAGTGACAGATTTAGATCAATTTTTATCCGGTAAATTAAGGCAAAATTGCTCAAGGTATCAAACAATAAGTCAAGCATTTACGGGGGCTGAAAATCGATTAAATGAAGACGATTTAGTTATATGTTTCGGCTCTTTTTATGTGGTAGAAGCTTGTTTAGAAGCGTTATAATGCCAAGAAGCTTTTATTAACTTCGCTCGCTTGATGCTTATGGAACAACCTTTAAAACAACGTTTGATTGGCGCGACTATTCTCATTTCATTGGCCGTTATTTTTATACCAATGCTGGTAGGCCATGACCCAACAGAATCAGAAGTCATCTCAATAGATATTCCCGAGGCACCGAAAGATTTAGACGTCCCATTATTGGCGTTGCCTGATCATGAACCTGAGCAATTAGCAGAAGTATCCATTTCTAAAGAATCGGGCGTAAGAATAATTAAGGGCGAAAAACCCAGTATTCCACCAGCACCAAAAATTGAAACTGTCGAAGGTATTTCGGCTTGGGTTGTTCAAGTGGGAAGTTTCTCGGATAAAAAAAATGCTGAGGATTTAACGACTAAATTAAAGACGGCAGGCTTTACCGCTTTTGTTGAAGAATCTACTGGAAAAAATGGTGATGTGTATAGAGTTAGAGTCGGCCCGGAATTGAGTAGAGAGAAAGCAGAGGCGGTCAATAAAAAGCTGAAAGAAGAACAAAAGCTCTTAAATACAATAGTTGTGCAATATCCATAGGGTGTAGAAGATGTCTGCTAGTATTTTGAACCAATTAATTTGGGTTGATTATGTCATTATTGGTATTATTCTCATCTCTGCGTTTATAGGTCTGTTTAGGGGTCTTGTTAAAGAAGCCTTTTCGTTAGGGACATGGGTTATCTCGATTATTATTGGTATCCGATTTAGCCAACCGTTTTCAGTCTATTTGGTTGACTATATAGAGATGCCATCGGTTCGAATCGCTGCTGCGTTTATTATTTTATTGCTGTTGACCTTAATGTTAGGGGCAATGCTGTCTTTTTTACTCAGTCAACTGGTTGATAAAACGGGGCTAACGGGGATGGACAGATTTGCAGGTTTTCTTTTTGGTATTGCGCGAGGCATGGTCGTTATGGCGGTTTTAGTCTTGTTAGCGGGACTCACGCCTTTGCCACAGGATCCTTGGTGGGTTGAATCATCTTTGATTGGACCTTTTCAAGAGTTGTCGGTCTGGTTAAGAGAGCAGATACCAGAAGGTGTTACTGGGTATTTTTCATATTAAGTTTTAGTAGAGGACCGAATTAAGTATGTGCGGAATTGCTGGCATTGTAGCTCACCAAAACGTTAATCAAGAGTTGTACGAAGCATTAACTGTTTTACAACACCGTGGCCAAGATGCTGCGGGTATTGTGACTTGTGAAGGGAGTCAACTTCATTTAAGAAAAGCCAATGGGTTGGTCAGGGATGTATTTAGAACCAGTCATATGCTGGAGCTTACCGGCAATATGGGGATTGCTCACGTGCGCTATCCTACGGCAGGGTGTTCAAGCTCCGCTGAAGCACAGCCTTTTTATGTTAATTCACCGTTTGGGATTACCTTGGCACACAATGGTAATTTAACCAACGCGGCGAGGCTTAAAAAAGAATTATTTATTGAAGATCAACGCCATATCAACACAAACTCGGACTCTGAAATCTTGCTGAATGTTTTTGCTCATGAGTTACAGCGTTTAGGCAAGTTAAAGTTGAATGAAAATGATGTGTTTGAAGCCGTTAAAGGTGTCCATAAACGCTGTGAAGGTGCTTATGCTGTGGTGGCAATGATAACGGGTTTTGGTGTTGTTGGGTTTCGTGACCCCAATGGTATACGCCCCATTTGTTTTGGTATACGTGAAACCGATGAAGGAAGTGACTACATGATTGCTTCTGAATCTGTAGCCATGGATGCGCAAAATTTTAAACTTATTCGGGATATTGCCCCGGGTGAAGCGATTTTTATAAAAAAAGGTGGCGTTATACATACTCAGCAGTGTGCAGAAAACCCAAAACTGACGCCGTGTATTTTTGAATATGTATACTTAGCCCGCCCTGATTCGATTATTGATAATGTGTCTGTTTACAAATCACGTTTACGTATGGGCGAAAAGTTGGCAGATAAAATTTTACGGATTAAACCTGATCATGACATTGATGTGGTGATTCCTATTCCAGATACGAGTCGAACGTCGGCATTGCAGCTGGCTAACCGATTGGAGGTGAAGTACAGGGAAGGATTTATTAAAAACAGATATATTGGTCGTACATTTATCATGCCTGGCCAGCAAGAACGTAAAAATTCTGTCCGTCGTAAGCTAAACGCCATTGATCTTGAATTTAAAGATAAAAATGTTCTATTAGTTGATGATTCAATTGTGCGAGGCACAACCTCAGGGCAAATTATCAAGTTAGCAAGAGAAGCAGGTGCTAAAAAAGTTTATTTTGCTTCTGCTGCGCCTGCAGTACGTTATCCCAATGTTTATGGGATTGATATGCCTGCTGTAGAAGAACTGGTCGCGCATGATCGTACATCTGATGAAGTACAGCAAGCTATCGGCGCAGACTGGCTGATTTATCAAGATTTAGAGGATTTATTTGAATCTGTTAGAAAACGTAACCCTGAAATTACTGACTTTGATGCGGCTTGCTTTACCCAAAATTATGTCACTGGAACGGTGAGTGATGAGTATTTAAAAGAACAGGGACTGACTCGTTCAGACGGTCATAAAGCTATAAATGAATTTGATTCATCGGTGATTGAATTACATAACACACATTAAACTAAAGGCTTATTGATGTTTGATAACGATTGGCAAAATTATTCTGTAGAAACCCAAGGTGTGAGAGCGGGCCAACATAGAACGCCAGAAAATGAACACAGCGATGCAATTTTCCCAACTTCAAGTTATGTTTTTTCGAGCGCTCAAGAAGCCTATGAACGATTTTCCGGTAAAACAGCGGGAAACATCTATTCACGATTTACCAACCCAACCGTTAGCGCTTTTGAAAAGCGCTTAGCTGTGATGGAAGGAGCGGAGCGTGCGATGGCCACCTCATCAGGAATGGCGGCCATTAACGTCATCTGCCTCGGTTTATTAAAAGCAGGTGATCATGTCATTTGTTCACGCAGTGTCTTTGGTAATACGGCCTTGATGTTCAAAAATATCATGCAAAAATTTGCCATTGAAACAAGTTTTGTCGATTTGGATGATCTGAATGCTTGGCGTTCAGCAGTAAAGGCAAACACCCGGTTTTTCTTTTTGGAAACACCTTCAAATCCGCTGGGAACCGTTGCAGATATTAAACTACTGGCTGATCTAGCCCATGAAAATGAAGCGTTGTTGATTGTGGATAATGTTTATTGCACGCCCGCATTACAAAAACCGCTGAGCTTAGGGGCCGATTTAGTTGTGCACTCAGCCACTAAATATATTGATGGGCAAGGGCGTTGTGTTGGCGGAGCAGTCGTTGGTGATCATGCATTGATAGAAGAAAAAATTTATCCCATTTTACGGACAGCCGGGCACACTATGAGCCCCTTTAACGCCTGGGTTTTTCATAAAGGATTAGAAACCTTATCGTTGCGTATGGAAAAACATTGTTCAAATGCTTTAGCCATTGCACACTGGCTTGAACAACAACCAGCTGTAGAGAAAGTATATTATACAGGGCTTAAAAGTCATCCACAGCATGAGTTAGCCAGACAACAACAAACCGGGTTTGGTGGCATTGTGAGTTTTGAAGTTAAAGGCGGTAAAGAAAATGCCTGGAAAGTCATCGATGAGACGAAAATGATTTCAATAACAGCGAATCTAGGTGATGTTAAAAGTATGATTACGCACCCTTCAACCACGACACATGGCCGTTTAACAGAAGAAGAACGCGCTAAAGCGGGAATCACCGATTCTTTGGTGAGATTAGGGGTTGGTTTAGAAAACATTGAAGATATAAAGACAGATTTAAACAGGGGGTTGGCTTCGCTTTGAGAAGAAAGCGAGGTTAAGGCTCTAAAGCGTGTCAATGCGCTTTAGTCAGTTAATAATTTTATTTTAAGGCGTTAATTCTATGGGTAGAGCTTACCAAAATCGTAAAGTTTCAATGGCGAAAACCTCGGACATGAAAGCCAAGGTCTATAGTCGTTATGGTCGTGAAATTTATGTGATTGCTAAATCGGGCGGTACAGACCCAAATGGAAACTTAGCACTTCGTAGTTTGATAGATCGCGCAAAAAAAGATCAGGTTCCCGCGCATGTCATTGAAAAAGCGATTGATAAAGCTAGCGGTGGCGGAGGTGAAGACTTTGCGCCTGCTCGTTATGAAGGGTACGGGCCGGGTGGCAGCATGGCAATTATTGAATGCTTAACAGATAACCCAAATCGTACCTTTGGTGACGTGCGCCAGGCATTTACCAAAACGGACTGTAAGATTGGTACACAAGGTAGCGTGAGTCACCTGTTTGAACATTCGTCTATTCTGGTTTTTAAATATGATGATGAAGACAGCGTATTTGAAGCCTTGATGGATGCCGATGTTGATGTGATGGATATAGAAAATGAAGAGGGGACGTTATCTGTATTTGCCCCGCACACGGATTACTTTAAGGCAAAAAAAGCAATTATTGACTGTTGCGGTGAGGTTGATTTTGCAGTGGATGAGATTCAATTTATCCCAAATACTTACATCACGTTAAAGGGCGACGATGTGGCTTTATTTGAAAAGTTTCTCGCGATGCTGGATGACTTGGATGATGTGCAGCGCGTCTATCACAATGTTGAGTTAAGCTAACGCTAATTTAATATAAGGCTCGTCCTTAGCTTTAATGTTCAATAAGGCGAATCTTTTGTTCAACTTCATTAGTAACACTTCCAATGGGGGAGTAGCTAATCTCCACAAAATGACTGGTTGTCTGGTTTATGGTCAGCAGTGTTGTGCAGCGCGTGCCGTATCGTTCACCTTGTATAAAAATCGGTGATAAAAAACGTTCAAATTCCAAACTGATGCCGGTATTGGGTAATGCCTCATCTTGTGGTTTGGTTTGTGATTGCATGAGTGAAATTAGTTCTTGGTGATTTATTTTATTTTTTGCTAAGGCTTGCTTAAAAGCAGGTAAGGCCGATATTAATTTTGGCCAAGGGCTATCAAGCGTCGCATTACTGAGTCCATGAAACCCCGCCGAGACTTTAGTGGTTTGATGTGAATCATTGGAATAATGCCATAATCCCGTATGATCCATCAGTAGCAAATTGAATAGACCATAGTGATGACTTCGATGTTTTAATTGGCTGATAAATTCAACGGCACTCAGCGGTTGGGAAAGAAAATCCCTAACGAGGTGGCCTCGCGAGAGTTTTGAAGAGTTTTCAAAGGGCGGTTTTCGAATATTCGTTAGCCCTGCCAAACGACCTGATGTGTCGGTGCTCAACCAACTACCGCCAGCAACCTGATCAATTCCTCCAAAAATAGAGGGGTGGTGCGGCCAAAACCCTGCAGGGCGAGAATCTCGCCGGTGATACTCGTCACGGTTAGAGAGTAGTATTAATTTGTCTTCCTGATCGGGTTGATACTTAAATAATATAAGACACATAATGAGCAACAGGTGTTATTTTAAAGTCCGTATTAAATGAATACACCCAAGGGCTAATCCTGTCAATTTTAACGACTAAATGCTAAAATGTTTATCTCGTTTTGTAAGCCCTGCTTGCTAAAAGCCCAATTTTTAAACGTAGGAGTTATCTGTGTTAGAAGAATACCGTAAACATGTAGAAGAACGTGCGGCAATAGGTATTGTCCCTAAGCCATTAAATGCTGACCAAGTGGCTGGCCTTGTTGAATTATTAAAAACCCCGCCGGCTGGTGAAGAAACGGTTTTACTTGATTTAATCACGCATCGTGTGCCTGCTGGTGTAGATGAAGCCGCCTACGTAAAAGCGAGTTTTTTAGCGGCGATCACAAAAGGCGAAGCATCCTCTCCATTAATTGATGCTGTTAAGGCAACCGAATTATTGGGAACGATGCTGGGTGGTTACAATATCATGCCGTTGGTAGAGCTTCTTGATAGTGCTGAACTAGCAGACATAGCCGCAGATCAACTGTCTCATATTTTACTTGTTTTTGATGCCTTTCATGATGTTCAAGAAAAGGCAGAAGCAGGCAATGCAGCAGCTAAACGGGTTATTCAATCATGGGCTGATGCTGAGTGGTTTACCAGCAAAGCGCCTTTAGCTGAAAAATTGACGGTTAAGGTTTTTGAAGTAACCGGTGAAACCAATACAGATGACTTATCACCTGCGCCAGACGCTTGGTCTAGACCTGATATTCCGCTTCATGCGTTAGCAATGCTTAAAATGCCGCGAGATGGTATTACGCCAGATGTTCCCGGTGAAAAAGGCCCCATAACTCTCATTGAGGAGATGGAAAAAGACGGTATTCCATTGGCCTATGTTGGTGATGTTGTTGGTACAGGATCTTCAAGAAAATCAGCAACCAACTCTGTTTTATGGTTTATGGGCGATGATATCCCCTATGTACCAAACAAACGTGGTGGAGGTGTTTGTATCGGCGGAAAAATCGCCCCTATTTTCTTTAATACAATGGAAGACTCTGGTGCTCTACCAATAGAAATGGATGTCTCTAACTTCAATATGAATGATGTTATTGACATTTATCCTTACGAGGGCAAGGTCACTAAAAGCGGCACAGATGAGGTTTTAGGTGAATTTACATTAAAATCCAATGTGTTATTGGATGAAGTGCAAGCAGGCGGTCGTATTCCTTTAATTATTGGCCGCGGATTAACCTTGCGGGCGCGTAAATCGCTGGGCTTAGGCGCATCTGATTTATTCCGTACACCAGAATCACATGAAGACAGTGGAAAAGGGTATACGCTGGCTCAAAAAATGGTCGGCAAAGCATGTGGTGTAGATGGCATTAGAGCGGGTGTGTATTGTGAACCACACATGACAACCGTGGGCTCACAGGATACAACGGGGCCAATGACACGTGATGAATTGAAAGATTTGGCCTGTCTTGGGTTTTCTGCTGATTTGGTGATGCAATCATTCTGTCATACAGCGGCTTATCCTAAACCTGTTGATGTCAATACACACCATACGCTACCGGACTTCATCATGAACCGTGGCGGTGTTTCTTTACGCCCTGGGGATGGGATTATTCATTCATGGCTAAACCGGATGTTGTTACCTGATACGGTCGGGACGGGCGGCGATTCACACACACGTTTTCCATTAGGTATTTCATTTCCTGCTGGCTCCGGCTTAGTGGCTTTTGCTGCTGCAACAGGCGTGATGCCCCTTGATATGCCAGAATCAATTTTGGTTCGTTTTACGGGCGAAATGCAACCCGGTATTACTTTACGGGATATGGTTAACGCCATTCCACTGGCTGCTATTGAAAAAGGTTTATTGACGGTGGCTAAAGAGGGTAAAGTCAATGCTTTTTCAGGCAGAATTCTTGAAATTGAAGGGTTGCCTGACTTAAAAGTAGAACAAGCGTTTGAGCTATCGGATGCTTCTGCTGAGCGATCAGCCGCTGGTTGTACCATTAAGCTGAATAAAGAGCCCATTATTGAATACCTGAATTCAAACATTACGATGTTGAAATGGATGATTGCTGAAGGTTACGGTGATGTTAGAACGATTGAGCGTCGTATTACCGCGATGGAAGCCTGGTTAGACAATCCAGAATTAATGGAAGCGGATGCTGACGCGGAATACGCAGAAATTATTGAAATTAACATGAGTGATATCCATGAGCCGATTCTTGCGTGCCCGAATGACCCCGACGATGTGAAAACTTTATCTGATGTAGCGGGTACCCATGTCGATGAGGTCTTTATTGGTTCATGCATGACAAACATAGGCCATTTCCGTGCTGCAGGTAATTTGCTCAAAGAATTCGGCGGTGTTATTCCAACGCGCTTGTGGATTGCGCCACCAACAAAAATGGATGCGGCTCAATTAACAGAAGAAGGGTATTACTTTACATATGGCTCAGCAGGTGCACGTACTGAAATGCCAGGTTGTTCATTGTGCATGGGTAATCAGGCGCGTATTGCTGAAAACTCAACGGCTATTTCCACCTCAACACGTAATTTCCCAAATCGTTTAGGAACGGGCGCTAATGTCTTTTTAGCTTCTGCTGAACTGGCTGCGATTGGCGCGATTTTAGGTAAAATTCCAAGCAAAGAAGAATACATGGAATATGCACAAAAAATAGATACAATGGCTGCCGAAACTTACCGATATCTAAACTTTGATCAAATTGATACCTATCAAAATATTGCTGATAAGGTAGAAATTGCAGTTAATAATTAAAAATTGGTTATTTGAAAAACTAAAAAAGACGCTGAAAACAGCGTCTTTTTTATTGTTTGTTAACGCCTGATTTTAGGACTAACAATGGTTTTTTTATTAGTCTGACAAAATAAATTAAGATGATATTTTAACTAATTGATTAATCTAATATTTCCGTTAATATTAACCTGAATTTTTGAGCTGTTTTGTTGCAAGTTTGCAGGCACAGATTCGACCATGGCCGAATCTGCCATCCCCCGGGACTTTGCGTAATATACGGGGCTGTGCTGATTATTCTGATTGATGTTAATTTGATGGATAACGTATTTATTTTTATCAAACTCTTTGGTAATTAGCGCAGCCTTTGTTTTAAAGTTTTGGATAGCTTGTTTAACAAGGCTTTTATTAACAGCATCTATTTTTTCTGTAGAGACTTGATAGCGAATGGATTTGATTAACAGTTTTTCCTGTAATAGGCCTATCAGTTTGCCTAATGAAGCACTGTTCTTGCTTTCTAAAGTGATACTTTGCATACCGCGCCATGCTTTGAAAATCCGTTTATTGAAGATTTGGTGCGAAGTATATTGCCCACCTTTGGTGGTGACATCGGGGTGTTTTTTTGCGATAGCGATCGCCCAAGCCATTTTTTTATTAATCGTTTGGGCGAGTACAGCAGGGTCGTAATTTTCTGCTTCAACGGCGACAGTGGCAATCATCGTATCTGTTTTAACTTCTTGGCTGGCGGTTGCTTGTAAATTAACAAGTCCTTCAATTTGGACTTCGTGAGCGCTAGCAGGGCTTAACAATACACTTAAGCTTATCAATAGAATCCATTTGTTCATATTTTCACCGTGCCTTATTAATATTGAATCTACTATACGGGATAAAAATGAACAGTAAATTAATGGTTATCTAGTCGATTTAAACCATTCAACGCAGCAACGCGGTAGGCTTCTGCCATTGTTGGGTAATTAAATGTTGTGTTTGTAAAATAGAGCAGACTATTCGCTTCGCCTTCTTGTGACATAATGGCTTGGCCAATGTGGATAATTTCTGCCGCTTGATCACCAAAACAATGGACACCTAAAATTTGCAGTGTTTCTGAATGAAAAATAATTTTTAGCAAACCCTGCGTTTCACCAGAGATTTGTGCTCTGGCGAGGGAATCAAATCTGGAGTAACCCGTTTCGTACGGCACTTTTTGTTCAGTAAGTTCTTTTTCTGTATAGCCGACAGAGCTGATTTCAGGGTTGGTATAAATCCCCGTTGGTATATCTTTAACTAACTTAACATCACAAGATCCATCAACAATGTGTGTTGCTGCAAATCGCCCTTGGTCATAAGCAGCGCTTGCGAGGCTCGGATAGCCAATAAAATCACCCACCGCATAGATGTGTTCTTTACCGTCTACCTGGTAATTATCATTAACATTTATTTGACCTCTGGAATTGGGTGTGATTCCAACGTTTTCAAGTGCTAAGTCATGAAAATTACCGGTTCTACCATTAGCCCAAAGAAAAATATCGGTTTTAATTTTTTTGCCAGACATTAATTGTGTGACGACGCTTTTATCTTCAGGAATGATGGATTCGTACTCTTCACTAGAGCGAATGACAACACCCTGATTTCGCATATCATGACTTAAGGCATGTGTAATCTCTTCATCTAAAAAAGCAAGTAAAGTCGCTTGGGTATTAATGAGGTTAACTTTTACACCCAACCCCTGAAAAATAGAGGCATATTCAGAACCGATAACACCGGCACCATAAATAGTAATTGAACGGGGTGTGAAGCCTAAATCTAAGATGGTATCGCTATCAAAAATATTATGATGGGTGAAATCAACATCGTCAGGTCGGTAAGGATGTGACCCGGGTGCCAGAACAAAAACATTGGCAGTTATGGTTTTTGTAGTTTCTTTTTTAAGCGATTTAATTTGCATGGTATGTTCATCTACAAAACTCGCGGTTCCGTAGATTAAGTCGAGATTGTTACGCTCATAAAAACTACCTCTCATGTTGACTTGTTTTTTTATAACATCAGCGGCAGAACTTAAAAGCTGCGGGAAGGTTAAGTGAAGCGGCCCGCCACAGGCTTCTTTGAACCAACGGTTTCGGTTAAATTGAATAACCCGTTGGACTGCTTGACGAAGGGCCTTGGAGGGTATGGTTCCCCAATGCGTACAACCGCCACCGACCTGTTCATGCTTTTCAATAATGGCTACTCTTTTACCTTCTTTACATGCTTTCATTGCGGCGCCTTCACCACCAGGGCCCGTACCGACAACGATGACATCGTAGTCAAATTTACTCATAAGTTGTGCTCATTTTTTATTTACAAACAATGCAACAAGTATACA
This sequence comes from Cycloclasticus sp., assembly GCA_002700385.1. Classification (GTDB taxonomy): domain Bacteria; phylum Pseudomonadota; class Gammaproteobacteria; order Methylococcales; family Cycloclasticaceae; genus Cycloclasticus. Next base: position 44,878 of record PADC01000006.1, on the reverse strand, counting down.
ACAGATACGATAAAATCTGTTTTTAGCTAAAGGTACTCGTGCATGTCTGAAATTTTTGAAATCATTGAAAAAGCACTGTTTACGTCATCAATAGATGAAACGACAGAATTGACACATAAAGCCTTTAAGTTATCACACGATAAAACTGCTTTTTTAGGCTCATCAAACAGGGTTATACAGCCAATTGATCGGGTGTGTTTTCCCGAAAAACCGCGTTGTGTACCGCCAAGAGATTTACCTAGAAGGCGTCTAGGCACTGATGCTGGAAAGCGGTCTTTTATCCATGCCATTGCACATATTGAATTCAATGCTATTAAGTTAGCGTTAGACATTGCTTATCGATTTAAAAACATGCCCGAGCCGTTTTATACTGATTGGCTCTATGTTGCGAACGATGAATGTAAACACTTTAATATGCTGTGTAAGCATTTGGCGCATTACGATTGTCGTTATGGTGATATCCCGTCCCACGATGGCTTGTGGAGTATGGCTGTTAAAACGGAGAATAATTTAGTGGCTCGCTTATCTATGGTTCCTCGTTATCTTGAAGCGCGAGGCCTTGATGTAACTCCTGCCATGTTAGATAAACTGAATGCGCAAAAAGATACCGCTACGGCAGAAATATTAGAAGTGATATTGGAAGATGAAGTAACGCATGTTGAGTATGGGACTAAATGGCTTGATTTCGTTTGCCAGCGTGATGGCATAAACCGAGAAGAGGTATTCTTTGAACATGTTGAGCATTTTTTAAAAGGGCAGATACTGGGGCCTTTTAATAAACCGCTAAGGCGTAGAGCAGGTTTTACTGATAGTGAATTAGCTGAGTTAGACCGTTTAGATAAACGAAGATGAGGGAAGAATTGACGGTAACAACTTGCGTCTAGAGCTAATCAAGCTAATTCAATTATCTGATACCCGCTTTCACTCCAATCAAGAACACTGCCACAGGTATCCCATTCGGCAAGTACAAAACGTTCAACATCCTGGCCATTCACGGTATGAGTATGTATGTTAGGCCGGTGAGTATGCCCATGAATCAAGCGCTGAGCATGATGTTTTTTTAAAGTGTCAATAACGGTCAGTTCATTGACATCCATAATCTCGCTGGATTTGTTATTTTTATTTAAATGACTTTCTTGCCGGTAATGTTGAGCGAGTGCTAAACGTTCTGTCAATGGCTTGGAGAGCGTGTTTTCTTGCCAAGCAGGGTTATGAGTCAATTGCCTGAATTGTTGGTATTCAAGATCATCTGTACACAGTAAATCACCGTGCATTAACAATGTTTTAACACCAAATACATCAATGACACATTCATCCTCTAAGCTGATAACTTGAGTGTCGTTGAAGAAGTGTTGGCCGATTAAAAAATCTCTGTTGCCGGCCAAGAAGTAGACTTTAAGGCCCTTGCCAATAGATTTAGACAGCTGTTGTTTGACTTGTGTATTAGGCGGTGTCGGGTCATCATCACCGACCCAAACATCAAAAAGGTCACCAAGAATATAAAGATCAGAAACATTTGCCTTTAACGAATCAAGATAAGCCAAAAAGCGTTGTGTGTTTTCTGGCCTATCTTGCGTTAAATGTAAATCCGAAATGAAATGGACGTGCGATGACACGGGTTATTTGATCACTTCCGCTTTTTCTATAATAACCTCTTCTTTTGGTACATCGGTGGGAAACATGCCGCCAGAGCCAGTTGGAATAGCAGCCATTTTATCAACCACATCCATGCCTTCAGTCACTTTACCAAAAACAGCATAACCCCAGCCTTGAGAAGTTTTTGAAGAATGGTTTAAAAAATCATTATCAACTAGGTTGATAAAAAATTGACCCGTTGCAGAATGTGGATCACTTGTTCTTGCCATAGCAATCGTGCCACGATCATTTTTAAGGCCATTGTCGGCTTCATTTTCTATTGGAGGATGCGTGTCTTTTTGTTTGAAGTCAGTTGTGAAACCGCCGCCTTGCGCCATGAAATTTGAGATGATGCGGTGGAAGATAACGCCTTCATAAAAGCCTTCTTCCACATACGTTACAAAGTTTTTGACGGTGTTTGGTGCTTTTTCAGCATCGAGTTCTAAAGTGATCTCACCTTGGTTTGTTGTTAATTTGATGGTTGTTGTGCTCATATTGTTTTTATCCGCTGCGTGGGTTGCTGTTGAAAATAGAAGGGCGCAAGCTATTGTCACCTTCGTAAATTGAATTAACTTATTGAACATCGGTAAAACCTCCTGCGATAAATTAAGTCGCACATCTTATCTTTTTATTTTATTTTTATAAAGTGGATGTGTTTTCTTTCGTATTAGCAGATTTTCGTCAATAAAATGGATACATGGCAAGTTTAGCCATTTTTATCGCAAGCTGAGTATGATGAGACTGATTTTATCGGTTATTATTCGCCCTTAATTAATTTTGGCTGTCCTTATGAGCGTACTAAAAATACACAATACTTTAACAAGACAAAAAGAAGTGTTTGTTCCAATAAACGAAGGTCATGTGAATCTTTATGTTTGTGGCATGACTGTATATGATTTTTGTCACATTGGTCATGCTCGAGTCATGGTGGTGTTTGACATGGTTTCACGTTATTTAAGATACTTGGGATATCAGGTTAAGTATGTACGTAATATTACTGATATTGATGATAAAATTATCGCCAGGTCTATTGAAAATAATGAAAATTATAGCCAATTAACGAAGCGTTTTATTGATGAAATGCACAAGGATGAAGCGGCCTTAAATGTACGTCATCCTGATCTTGAGCCTCTTGCGACTGACTCGATTGACGATATGATCGCGATGATTAAAACGTTGATAAAAAAAGAGCACGCCTATATTGGGGCAAATGGTGATGTTTATTATGCAGTCGACTCTTTTAAAAACTATGGCCAATTGTCTAAGCGTCAATTAGATGATATGAATGCGGGTGAACGTATTGATGTCGATGAAAATAAATTAAACCCTTTTGATTTTGTTTTGTGGAAATCGGCTAAGGAAGGTGAGCCATCATGGGAATCCCCCTGGGGAGATGGGCGACCTGGTTGGCATATAGAATGCTCTGCAATGGCTACCTGTTGTTTAGGTAATCACTTTGATATTCATGGTGGTGGTATGGATTTACAATTCCCTCATCATGAGAATGAAATTGCTCAATCGGAAGCGGCAACCGGCGAAAAATACGTTAACACTTGGATGCATAACGGTTTTGTCAGGATTGATGATGAGAAAATGTCAAAATCTTTAGGTAATTTCTTTACCGTTCGCGATGTGCTCAAGCAATATCGTGGAGAGGAGATTCGTTTTTTTGTGCTATCAAGCCATTACCGCAGTGCACTGAATTATTCTGATGATCAATTAAAAGAATCGCGAGCAGCTATCGAGCGTTTATATACAGCTTTACGGCATGTGGATGCGGTAGAGAACAGCATTAAATCACCGTATATAGAACGTTTTGAAAAGGCGATGAATGATGATTTTAATACAGCGAAAGCCATTTCAGTTATGTTTGAGTGCGCCAATGAATTAAATAAACTGAAAATGACGGCTCCTGATGAGGCCTCTAAATTGGCGAGTGATCTGTTAAAAATGGGTGAGCCACTGGGGTTGATTGGTCAAGATCCAGAGGAATTTTTGCATTCTGATATGGGGGCAAAAAGTACCATCAAATCAGACGCAATAGAAAAAGCGATAGCAAGACGTCTGCAAGCGAAATTAGATAAAAATTGGGCACTAGCGGATCAAATCCGTGATGAACTCAAAGATCAGGGGGTTATTCTTGAAGACGCCGGCAAAGAGACTACATGGCGCAGAGCGTCAGCTTAACTGCTTTGTAACTCTGCTGCTTGTAGCGTGTTTTCGAGTAAAGATGCAATGGTCATCGGCCCAACTCCACCGGGGACGGGTGTTATCCAACTGGCATTTTTAGTGGCTTCTGCATAATCAACATCACCGACAAGTTGGCCAGATTCTAAACGATTAATGCCAACGTCGATCACAATGGCTCCTTGTTTAAGCCATTCACCTTTAACAAAACCCGGAATACCCACCGCAGCAATGACAATATCTGCGCGTTTAATATGCTCTTTCAGGTTGATTGTTCGGCTATGACAGGTTGTTACGGTGCAACGTGCCATTAATAATTCAAGTGAAACAGGGCGGCCAACAATATTGGAAGCCCCAATAACGACGGCTTCTTTTCCTTCAAGCGCAACACCCGTACTTTTTAATAAAGTCATAATGCCTTTGGGTGTGCAAGATCTTAAAACGGGCATCCGTAAGGCAAGACGGCCTATGTTGTAGGGGTGAAAGCCATCAACATCTTTTAACGGGTCAATGGCTTCAATGATTTTTTCCTCATTGATATGTTGAGGCAAAGGAAGCTGGACAAGTATCCCATTAATTGTCGAGTTGTGGTTTAAGTCATCAATCAAGTTAAGTAACTCTTCTTCAGTGACGCCATAGGGGAAGGTTTTAGATAAGGAATAAAACCCAACTTCTTCACAGGCATTACATTTATTTCGGACATAAACTTCAGAAGCAGGGTTTTCACCCACTAAAATGACAGCCAGCCCGGGTTTGGAAAAACCGCGTTCAATTCGGATATCTGTTTGCTTTTTAATGGCGGTACGAAGTTCAGCCGAAATTTTTTTTCCGTCTATTTTTTGAAATGTCATATATGAATATTTTTAACTTTGTAGGGGTCTTTTTTTAAAGAAACATTGACCTAAATTCTCGTGTGCCGTATTATCGCCCACCTACAAAGTTATTGCATTATTTATGCGGTGATTTTTGGATTTAGTCGGGGTGTAGCGCAGCCTGGTAGCGCAACTGCTTTGGGAGCAGTGGGTCGGGAGTTCGAATCTCTCCACCCCGACCAACTTTACTTATGTTGAAGCGCTTGTAGCTCATCTGGATAGAGCATCGGCCTTCTAAGCCGAGGGTAACAGGTTCGAGTCCTGTCAAGCGCGCCATAAGTTATAGTAATCGTCAATGGTGGGTGTAGCTCAGTTGGTAGAGCCCCTGACTGTGACTCAGGTTGTCGAGGGTTCGAGTCCCTTCATCCACCCCATTGCCGATTTATAATTACTTATCCACGATCATTCCACTTGCTGAGTCTTTAAATTAAAATCAAGTTTTGAATTTATTTATCAGGTCAGTTTTGTTATCGAATTCATTCCCCATTCTCATTAACGATTCGACGGCAACGCCCGTTATTAATGGCCTGATAGAGAAAGGTTGCTACCATGTTATTTCTGCAGATCATGTTGAACAGAGTTTTCTATGCTACCAAGATCAATCGTTAACCATCACGCTTAAAAACAACGAGACTCCTCTTTCCTTAAAACTTGATTTTATTGCAGGAAAGGCCAATCATCGACGGCAATATGGTGGGGGAAAAAACCAACCGTTGGCGAAAGCGTGTGGCCTTGATAAACACCCGAGTTGGCGTATTCTTGATGCGACCGCTGGGCTAGGAAGGGATGCTTTTGTTTTAGCTAGCTTAGGTGCTCATGTTACTTTATGTGAGCAGCATCCGGTTATCTACGGTTTGTTAGCCGATGCTGTTTATCGCGCTGCTGATTGTGCTGCTACTACCAAAATAGCCAGTCGGATGACGTGCCTTCATAAAAACACACTGGATTACCTACGTTATTTAGGCTCACCTAAACACTCTTTGCCAGAAGTTATCTATTTAGACCCCATGTATCCGGAAAGAAAAAAATCAGCAAAAATAAAGAAAGAAATGCAAATATTGCAGCTGCTAGCAGGCCATTCCGACAATGAGGGGGAATTACTGTTAGCGGCCTTAAAAGGGGCCACCCATCGAGTTGTCGTTAAACGGCCAAAATCTGCTGGCTACTTGAATAATGAATTGCCCAGTTATGCCGTTAAAAGTCTCAATACGCGGTATGATGTTTACGTTGTTTCATAAAAATGAAGCAGTCGGCTGATACAGCTGATGGCATGTCTAAACACTAAACATTTCAAGTGGAAGTGATAAGATATGTCGAAATAACCTTCTTAGTTTAAAAGGTAACGCTCTTTTGGCTAACAGACTAAGCTAAGCTAAGCAAGGTATGGTGATTCATTCAACGAGTTTATATAACATTTAAGTGAAGCAAACGAGCACAACATCAACTTCCTCACCAGCGCATCAGCAGGTTGTTAAGTTATTAAAAGAATCAGCATTTTTAGTGTTAATAACTATTAGCTTGTTCATGCTTGGCTCGCTGTTTAGTTACGATGTGAATGATCCCGGTTGGACATACCGGGGGACTGATCAGCAAGTATTAAATATCACCGGCCGCGTTGGTGCATGGATTGCTGATTTCATGTTATCAATCATCGGTTTTATGGCCTTTACTTTCCCTTTAATGCTGATGAGCAGTGCGTGGAAGTTTTTATCTGAAGCGCGCTCAGAACATGTTGATACACTGGTACATCAGCTGATCCGTTGGATTAGTTTTATAGTTTTTTTGCTCGCTGGTTCCGGTTTACTTGATATGCATTATTATCAAAGTTGGCTGACTATTCCTAACTCACCCGGCGGTATCATTGGGTTGGAACTGTCCAATGCATTGACTAATCTGTTTGCATTTCAAGGTGCAACGCTGATTTTGCTAACCTTTTTTCTGATTGGTATCACGCTGTCTACCGGATTATCCTGGCTTTCTTTGATGGATAAAATGGGTGCCATAACAGTTAAAGCTTTTCAAGCTGTTCAAAGTTATATTGAAAACAGCAAAGAACGAAAAACATCCGACACGGTAAAAAAGAAACGCGTTGATACGTTTAAAAAGCAATCAAAAATATTTGACGCGAAACCGAAGGCACGCATCGAACCTGTTGTAAAAGAAATAAAGAGCAGTGAGCGTGTTGAGAAAGAAAAACAGGTGGTGATGTTTGATGAACCATCGGGCGCTTTACCGGGCTTGGCTTTGTTAGATGAAGCCACTGAGCAAGTAGAGGGTTATTCAAAAGCGGCTCTTGAAGCGTTGTCTAAATTAGTCGAACTAAAGCTGCAGGATTTTGGTGTCGATGTTGATGTGGTGGCTGTTCACCCCGGTCCCGTTATCACGCGTTTTGAAATCCAGCCTGCACCAGGTATAAAGGCCAGCCGCATTAGCGGGCTTGCTCAAGATTTAGCGCGTTCTATGTCAACACACAGTGTCAGAGTGGTTGAGGTGATCCCGGGTAAATCGGTGATTGGCCTTGAAATACCTAATGAATCTCGCGAAATGGTCAGGTTGAGTGAAATTCTTTCATCAGAAGCTTATGAAAAATCAAGCTCGCCTTTAACACTGGTGTTAGGAAAAGATATATCCGGTCAACCAACCGTGGCAGATTTGGCCAAAATGCCTCATCTCTTGGTAGCTGGAACAACAGGGTCAGGTAAATCAGTGGCCATTAATGCGATGATTTTGAGTCTGTTATACAAAGCAACCCCTGATCAAGTCCGGATGATCATGATTGACCCAAAAATGCTGGAATTATCCGTTTACGAAGGAATCCCGCACTTATTAACGCCTGTCGTCACCGATATGAAAGAAGCCTCTAATGCGCTACGTTGGTCTGTAGCTGAAATGGAGAGACGATATAAATTAATGTCGCTGCTAGGCGTTAGGAACTTAGGCGGTTACAACAAAAAAGTTAGAGAAGCAATTAAGGAAGGAAAACCCTTGGCAGACCCACTTTGGGAACCGACACCCTTTATAGATGAAATTGAAGAGGAGTCCGCCACGCTTAGCGAATTACCTCAAATCGTCATTATTATCGATGAACTGGCCGATATGATGATGGTCGTGGGTAAGAAAGTGGAGGAGCTGATCGCCCGATTGGCGCAAAAAGCCCGTGCATCAGGGTTGCATTTGGTATTGGCGACTCAGCGTCCCTCCGTTGATGTATTAACTGGACTTATTAAAGCGAATATTCCTTCCCGTATTGCCTTTCAGGTGTCGTCTAAGATTGATTCGCGGACTATCCTGGATCAGGGTGGTGCTGAATCCCTGCTGGGTAATGGCGATATGCTGTATTTGCCGCCAGGATCAGGTTTGCCTCAGCGTGTCCATGGGGCGTTTGTTGATGATCATGAAGTCCACAAAGTTGTTAAACAACTGAAAAAATCAGGCAAAACTAACTATATAGATGGCATTCTTACAGCCTCGGATCCAGCAGAATTCGATGGAGGAGGGTCTGGTGGGAATACTGAAAATACCGATGAATTGTATGATCAGGCCTTGAAAATTGTCACGGAAACTCGTCGAGCGTCTATTTCAGGTGTTCAGCGCCAATTGAGAGTGGGCTATAACCGTGCAGCCAGAATGATTGAAGAAATGGAGCGTTGTGGTGTTGTTGGCCCCTTGCAATCAAATGGATCTCGCGAAGTGCTGGCACCACCCCCACCTGAACTTTAAATAGGAATAGGCAATGATGCGAGTAATGTTAAGTACAATCTTGATGCTGTTTGGCATGATGCAGAGTTTCGCCGACAGTAATAAACCCCGTCTTCAACGTTACCTCGAAAATTATAAGAGTTTGACAGGCCAGTTTACCCAAATGATCAGTAGTGAAAAAAGCCAGTATATTCAATCGTCAGCGGGTGAATTTTGGATACAAAAACCAAACCGGTTTCGTTGGCATTATTCGACACCTTATGTACAAAAAATTATATCCAATGGTGAAAAGCTGTGGATTTACGATGAAGATCTTGAACAGGTCACGATTAAAGAAGCATCCCAGTCAATTGAAAGCTCCCCTTTGGCAGTGATTGTTGGCGCCACCTCGCTTGATACCGCTTTTGACGTCACACCGGTGGACGGTTTAGACAATTTACAATGGCTAAGACTTATTCCTAATGCCGAAGCGAATAGTTTTGAGTTCATTGAGGTGGGTTTTAAAAACGGTTTGTTATCAAAAATGCGCTTGAAGGATAATTTTGGGCAAACCACGTATTTAACATTTACTGATGTTATGGTGGATACATCAATAGACACGAACAGGTTTGAATTTGCAGTGCCCGAAGGCGCTGATGTATTCAATGAAATTGTAGAACAATGAACGCGGCAGAACCGTTAGCTGACCGTCTTAGGCCAAAATCCTTAGAAACGTTTTCAGGACAACATCATCTTCTATCTCAAGGTAAGCCCCTTTATGAAGCCATTGCAACGGGCCAGTTGCACTCATTTATTTTGTGGGGTCCGCCTGGCGTAGGTAAAACCACATTAGCAAAAATAATCGCTCAAAAGGCAGATGCAAACTTTATTGCTTTATCAGCTGTTTTATCTGGTGTGAAGGACATTAGAAATGTAGTTGAAGAGGCTAAAAAAAATCGTTTTGAATTTCAAAAAAATACCATCCTTTTTGTTGATGAAGTTCATCGTTTTAATAAGTCACAACAAGATGCTTTTTTACCTCACGTCGAGGCGGGTGTTTTTACCTTTATTGGAGCAACGACGGAAAACCCCTCTTTTTCACTTAATAATGCGCTTTTATCGCGAACGCGCGTGTATACGCTAAAGTCTCTGGCAACAGAGGATTTAAAATCAATTCTCGAGAAGGCGTTATCAGATAAAGAAAATGGGCTTGCTGATAAGTTTTCTATCGATGAGGAGGCGATTGAAATATTGCTACAGGCCTCAGACCAAGATGCAAGACGCTTACTAAATTTTACCGAGCTTTGTGCTCAATTAGCCGAGGTAAGTGGCAATATGCGCATTTCTAAAGCACTGGTAGAAGAGGTGGTGCTAGAGGGTGTCCGTCGTTTTGATCGTTATGGAGAGGATTTTTATAATCAAATATCTGCGCTGCATAAATCTGTTCGAGGCAGTGACCCTGATGCCTCTCTTTATTGGTTAAAACGCATGCTGGACGGCGGTTGTGATCCTTTATATGTTGCACGGCGTATTGTGCGCATGGCGTCTGAAGATATAGGTAATGCCGACCCTCGAGGATTACAGATAGCACTCAATGCCTGGGAAACACAGGAAAAACTGGGAAGCCCTGAAGGCGAATTAGCCCTTGCTCAGGCGGTGATTTATTTGGCTTGTGCTGCAAAAAGTAATGCGGTTTATAAAGCATATCATGCTGTAGAAGCTATAATTAAGCAAACAGGTAGTTTAGACGTGCCATACCCCCTTCGAAATGCGCCAACAAAATTGATGAAGGATGAAGGGTATCACGCTGGGTATCGATATGCGCATAATGAACCCGATGCATTTGCTGCTGGAGAAACGTACCTACCTGAGCCGCTTATCGGCTCAAAATTTTATGAACCGGTAGACAGAGGCTTGGAAATAAAGATTGGGGAAAAACTTAATTATTTGAGGGAACTCAATAAACAAGCTGAAAAACAGGGTCATGGCTAAATGTTAACGTTACCTTTTTTATAAACATGAGACCAAAACAATGAACGTTTTATCGGTTATATTTTCTATTTTCTTTACACTTCTGCTGACTGGATGTACGACGGTCCTTATTGGTGGGGCGGGCGCAGGCGGTTATGCGGTTGGAACAGATGAAAGGCCCATTGGTGTCATATCGGAAGATATTGCTATTACAGCCAGCGTAAAGGCTACCCTCATTAAAGATGAGCAAATAGAAGCTTTTGATATCAATGTTGATACCTACCGAAGTGTTGTTACCTTGCATGGACATGTTAAGAATAGCAGTCAATTAAATCGCGCTATTCAATTAGCTAGAACGGTAAAAGGGGTTAAAAACGTTATTTCTAAATTAGCGGTTATCAACTAGCGGATAATTAATGAAAATCTTAATCATCATTGTCGTTATTTTTTTAATTTTTTATCTAGTGCAATTTTTTTTAAACGGTACAAATAAAGGCATTGTGCAAGAAAATGTGACAGCCGGAGAAGAGTTTTTAGCAAAAAATGCCATGCAAGAGGGTGTTGTAACGACTGCATCTGGCTTACAGTATAAAACCTTCAGATCGGGTAATGGAGATGTGCGCCCAAAGGCAGCGGATACCGTCACTGTTCATTATCACGGGACGTTATTAGATGGAACGGTTTTCGATAGTTCCATCGAACGAGGTGAACCCATTAGTTTTGCCCTCAACCAGGTAATAAAAGGGTGGACAGAAGGCGTTCAATTAATGGTGGTTGGTGATAAAACCCGTTTCTTTATTCCTAGCCACCTGGCATACGGTAATAAATCGATGGGAAGGATCAAAGGAGGCTCTACGCTGATCTTTGATGTTGAGTTAATCGCTATTAATTAAAAAAATCGATTATTTAAAAGGGAAATTTATGATTCCAGTGATTATGGCCGGAGGAAGCGGCACTCGCTTGTGGCCTCTATCAAGAAAGCACAAACCAAAGCAATTTTTAGCTTTGTTTGGTGAAAACACGATGTTTCAAGAAACGCTGGAGCGTTTAAATGGCGTACAAGATATTCAGGCGCCAATTGTTATTTGCAATAACGAGCATCGGTTTATGGTGGCGGAGCAATTGCATGAATTAAGCATTCATTCCTCAAACATTATTTTAGAGCCAGTGGGGCGAAATACGGCACCAGCTTTAGCGATCGCTGCTCTTAAAGCCCAAGAGAATGGGGATGATCCTGTTTTACTCGTGCTTGCCGCAGATCACACAATAAATGATGTCGCAAGGTTTCAGCAGGTAATAAGCGATGCAAAGAAACAAGCAGAAGAAGGAGCGTTAGTTACTTTTGGAATTGTTCCTACCTCACCTCACACCGGATATGGTTATATACAAGCGGACGCAAAAAACACAATCAGCCCCGTAGAAGCGTTTATTGAAAAGCCTGACTATGAAAAAGCGACAGAGTATATGAATTCAGGCCACTATTATTGGAATAGCGGTATGTTCATGTTTAAAGCATCGACACTTATTTTAGAATTAGAAAAACATGCGCCAGATATTTTATCCAGTTGTCAAGAAGCGTTGTCCAAAGGGACAAAGGATTTAGACTTCATTCGCCTCGATACTACAGCGTTTACGAATTGTCGTGCGGACTCTATCGATTACGCAGTAATGGAACATACGAATAAAGCAGTCGTTGTACCTTTAGATGCAGGGTGGAGTGATGTTGGATCATGGGAATCTTTATGGGCATGTAGCAGTCAAGATGCTAAAAAGAATGTTGTGCAAGGTGATGTCCTGGTTGATGAAGTGGAGAATTCTTATATACACAGTGAACACCGCCTTGTGTCAGTATTAGGGCTGGATAATATTATTGTTGTTGAAACCGCTGATGCGGTTATGGTGGCCAGCAAAGACAAAACCCAGCATGTTAAACGTATCGTCAATCAATTATTAGAAAACCAACGCGATGAAGCAGATAACCACCGCTTATGTTACCGCCCTTGGGGCCATTATGATTCGATAGACCTTGGTGAGCGATTTCAAGTCAAACGGATTACAGTGAACCCGGGTGCTTCACTTTCATTACAAATGCACCACCATCGAGCTGAACATTGGATTGTTGTAAGTGGCACTGCTGAAGTGACGTGTGATGACAAAGTCATGCTGCTTTCAGAAAACCAATCTACCTATATCCCTATTGGCGCAAAGCATCGTTTACATAATCCAGGTAGAGTAGCGTTGGAAATGATCGAAGTACAGTCAGGTAGTTATCTTGGTGAAGACGATATTATTCGTTTTGAAGACAATTACAGCCGAACTTGATTAGTATAACTTTATAAAATTTCGATAACGATGATGTAATGTTCATGAATTTCCGTTCGAATCATTTAATAATTTTAACCTTCTGGTTCGGTTATGTCATTTTGTTGTCTTTTCTTCCGGAAGCATTTCCGCCAGATGCAACCCTTCCTAATGTTGCTGCGCATTTGGGTTATAACATCAAGCTTGCATATCTTGTAATTGCAGTTTGGTCTGTTTTTGGTTTTCTTTTTTTTGCTATTGCAAATACACGAGAATGGATAAGCTGGAAAACAGAAAGAACGCCCTCTATAGATAGCTGTGATAAGAAGAATACCGTTTCATTAAAAAAATGTTGGCTATCATGCTTAACGGTGGGAAGCCTTGTAGCATTCATTTATTGGCCTGCTTTTTTAGCTCGATATGGAAGCTATATTGAGGATCAGTATTTTATGAATGTGTTATTGCGGATGCAAAGTGGGCAAATTCCATACCGTGATTTTGAATTTTTATATGGGCCATTAATGATCTATCTTGGCCATTATTGGATAAATATAGTTGGCTATTCATTACAAAGTTATTACTCATTGCTGGTTTGTTTGCAGGTATCATTTTTTATAATTGCTTTATTATTATTTCAATATCATATTCGTGATTTTCGAGAAAGGTATTTAGCCTTTTTGTTATTTGCACTATTTAGCTTTGACTCTCTGCTGGGGCTAAATTATATAGGATGGAGAATTATGTTCTCTATTCTTGCAATTATGGTGGTGTCTGCAAAACCGCATAATGTGTTATATGGTTTAATAGCTGGCGGATTAGTTGCGATTCAACTTGCCTATTCTTATGAGTATGGAATTATTGCGCTAATCTCTATAATAGCTATTTACTGCTCTTCATTTTTTCTTCAATATCGAAAAAAAGCTTTTTATTCTTGTTGTTGTTTTGGTTTAACAGCGATATTACTCGGGCTCATTGTTTCTACAGCACTTACTGGAGACAGTTTCAGTGATTATATGCAAGCCATTAACCATACGTTGAGTTATGCGCAGAGCACTGGGTTAGGTAATTTTCGTTTTTACTGGACATTAAATTCGCTAGTGCTTTTTGCATTGTTGTCTATCGCTGTTATTACCGTGGGTTCGGGGTTAATTAAAATGCTGCGTAGTCCCTTGATTTATGGTGACAGACTCTTGCTAGGCTGCCTTTTCTTTTGCTTAGGTTCACTTAGAATAGCTATTCAACGTGCTGATATTTGGCATCTCACTTTGCCTTTTATACCCCTTATTATTTTTTTTCTATGGAGACCAAAAACTCAAGTTTTTAGTTTTTGTTTTAATACTCAAAAAGTAGCTTGGCTGTTAATTGTTGTAGCCGTGTTGACTCGACTTATTGGTGTTTTGCCAACCACTAGCTACTTTGTTAGTGGTTTAGTTAATGGTGCTCGAGATATGGCTAGCGGAGTTCATGCTTCTGGCCAAATTTCTAGTCGAGTTTTTAGTACGCTAAAGGAAAATACTGCCGTGGAGCAGCAAGCTGTTTCTATCGCCAATTTTTTTAATCAGCCTTCTATACGTTCATTACCGGTTGTATTTTATGAAGACAGGTGGGGAATGGGAATTCGACTGGGTGTAGTGCCGCAAGGGTATTCCTTTTATCAATTAATGTATACAGATCAATTAAAACCAATGAGGGATTTTTTAAGCGAAAACAATAATACGCTTGTCGTTATGAGTGAAGAATCTTATAACTTCCTTTACGAAAATAAATCAATTCCGGAAAGTCAACCGATTCTCTCAATTACAAAAAGGATAGGATCATGGCTTTCCAGTATTCATTATTCTCAGAAGTTTATTGAAAAGAAAATAAAACGTGAGATGTGGCGACAAAACTTGGGAGTTTACCTATCCCGGTATTATATTAAAAAAGAAAAGTTTGGTGATACAGTTATTTTAGAAAGGCGTTGACAGCAAGGCTTTATAAAATATACTTAATTTTTAAAGCTAATCATACAGTTGCATCTTTACATGGAGCAGTAGTGGGTTAAAAATTCCGTAACTTTGGTCTGCCCTATGTAGCAGAAGATTTCGACAATTATTTAAGAATTTTTTCATGAAATTATCGGTTTCAAATATCGCATGGAATATTGAAGAAGAACAAGAAATTTTTGATATTCTGCTCTCTAATGGTGTAACAGGAATTGAAGTAGCCCCGACAAAAATATGGCCAGAATGGAAAGGTGCTGACCGAAAGCAAGCTTTGATAACAAAACAAAATTATCAAAACCAGGGTTTTGTAATCCCTGCTTTACAGGCTATATTATTTGCCAAGCCTGAGATGAAAGTTTTTGGGGAAAGTCATTCGCAAATAGAATTGCTTGCTCACCTTGAACGAGTTGCTTCATTGGCTAGTGTATTAGGCGCGGAAATAATGGTATTTGGTTCACCTAAAAACCGCGATTCTGGCGACCTTTCATCAGAACAGGCATTTGTTAACGGCGCAGATTTTTTCCAACGAGCAGGAGCGGTTTGTGCAAAATCGAATGTGAAACTTTGTCTAGAGCCAAATCCATCTGTTTACGGCTGCAACTTCATGACACGTTGGTATGAAGTTTTTGAAATGGTAAAAGAGGTATCTCATCCTGGGATTTCACTGCATTTAGATACGGCATGTATCCATCTTGAGGGAGATGATGTGGTTGATGCTATTTATAGTTGCGTTGACCATATTAAACACTTCCATATCACGGAACCCAACCTTGGAGATTTTTCTAAACCCGAACTTAATCATGCTGCTATTGGCAAAGCGCTAAAGGATATAGCTTATGATGGCTGGCTTTCTATTGAAATGCGTAGATCAGATAATCCTCAGAGGAGTATTAAAGAAGCCGTATCACGTGTTACTGAATGGTACGGTTAAATTAAACAATGATGAATGAGAAAGAAGTAAACAAAAGTTCCTTAAGACAGAAATCTGATCACTTGCAACCGGCACAGCTTTTTTCAATCGTTATGCCTGCCTATAATGAAGATGATGTAATTGAAAAAACCTTGATTGATTTAATATCACACCTTGATAAAAGTGATTTTCAATATGAAATTGTTGTTATAAACGATGGTAGCACTGATCAAACAGAGGCAATTTTAACTAAAATTTCGGCTTTATATGATGTGATCAAACATGTCAATAATGATGGGCCTGGGGGGTATGGACATGCCATTAGAAAAGGTCTGGATGTATACCAAGGAGATGCTGTTGTAATAGTTACGTCAGATGGCTCAGATTCGCCAAAAGATATAGTGCGCTATTTTGAAAAAATACAAGAGGGCTATGAATGCGCCTTTGGCAGCCGATTCATGCCGGGAGCTAGAGTCACAGGGTATCCAAAATTTAAATTATTGGTTAACCGCACGGCAAATCATTTTTTGTCATGGCTTCTGAAGAGTCAATATAATGATTTTACAAATGGCTTTAAATGCTATCGGCGCCATGTGATTGATGACATTCAACCTCTTATTACCGGGCAATTTAATATTACTATTGAGCTGTCGGTTTCAGCTACATTAAGTGGTTGGAATTATGCTGTAGTTCCTACTGACTGGATACAAAGAGATGCAGGCGATTCCAGTTTTTATATGAATAAATTATTTAAACCCTACTTTTTAACGTTAATCTATTGTATGACTCGAAGTTACCTTAAAAAAATAAAACGTTAGTATCATTAGAGTGAATAGCCTGCTGGTATTAACTGTGCCTTAATTGAGTTTTTGTCCGGTCGACAAACTTTTTTAAGTCGGATAGTACTTGTTGTTTATTGTATAGATAACCATTTTTTCCGCCATAAAGTTGTGCTTGACTACTTTTATAATCATATTTAGCCCCTGGAATATTGCTATCATTGATTAATTTACGTCCTAAACATATTTCTGCTATTTCTTGAACGCTAGTTGGCTCAGAACTAATATTAAGCACCTCTAAATTATTTTTCAGGGCTTTTTGTATATCATTAGTCAAATGATCAAGGCTATAAAATTGGAAAATACCATTCGGGTTTATTTGTTCAATGTTATTGTCGTTAAGAAAATCATAAATAATATTTTTTTTTAAACCGGTACCAAATAACCCGGGTAACCTAATAATAATTGAGTCGAATTCATTTTTTATAAAATTCTCCAGCTCAAGTCGATGTTTTCCATAAGGTTGGCAGTCATTAAGCGTAATTATTGAATTTTCATCAACGTCAATTGGGTTCGGGTAAACATCTATAGTTGAAATTAGAATGAATTTTTCAACCTTGATTGTTTTAAGATGTTTAATCAAACTTTGAATATTGATACGATCATTTATAGGGTCACGATTTGCTATCCATTTTGTGGCGGATACGCCTGCGCAAAAAACCTGCTCATAATTTTTATTCTGTATTTCGCTGATATTCATAGAGTTGTAACAATCATTAAACGTTTGCTGGCTTAATAAGTTGGAGCCAACAAAACCTGTATAACCTATCAATGCCTTTGTCATATCTTCCCTGTTTTTATTAGAAAGTGTTGCTGTATATTATGTATGAAGTTTAAATAACTACTTATTGTTGAAATTTCTTTCTGTTATCTCAAGTGAGTCCAGTAGACCTGAGATACAGAATGAAAAAAGTTATTAACGTGATATTTATAAATCTTTAGACTCGGAGTTTTCTACAATATTATGCCTGTCTCTATTAACTAACAATATATTGCTATTTCGTTCACTCATTTGATGATATAGGGGGCGATTTTGCAAACGATTTAATACTCTTCCTGTATATTCACATAGAGCTGTTAGTATGATAGCAATAAAAAAGAATTGACTTCCATTTTGAAGAGACAATGTTGTCCATCCTGCCATCACATCATCTTTAAACGTATACACTGCGATAATGTAGCCGATATAAAACAAATTGCTGATAGCCGCAAATAACCCAAGCCAGCTTACAAAACGTAACGGATGAACAGAGTTCTCCATGATAATTGTCTGTGCTTGTTTGAAAGATGCAATAAAACCGGTTTCACGAGAACTTTTACCGAGGTATACCGGATCGTAAATAAATGCCTTTCGGGTGTACCCCACAAAAGAACTGGTAAGGCGAAGGTATTGTGATGAATCTTTAATTTGGATGATGGCATTGACCGCCTGTCTGCTCATGCATCGAAATTGAGTTGCATTTTCAGTCAAATTAAGCTTTAGGATTTTGTTGCAATACCAAAAAAAGAGGGCTGTTGCTTTTAGAGTAAGCCAACCTTTATCTTTTGTAGTTCGTCTCACGCCAAATACAACATCTGTCCCATCGATACACTGCTTTACTAATTCAGGTATTTTATTTGCTGGATCCATATGTGGAAGCATGACGATGGTAAAATCACCAATAACGGTATCAAGCCCTGCAGTAATAGCAATTTCTTCGCCGAACTCTCTAGACAGTCTTATTAGCCTTATACCTTCATATTGTTTGAGTAGCGACGTAACCACGTCGACCGTATTGTCTTGAGAACCATCATCAACTAGCACTAATTCAAAGTTTGTAAAATGTTTATTTAAGACATCAACCGTATCTTTAATGTAAAGTGCTATTATTTTTTCAACGTTATATAAAGGTGCTATAACTGAGACAAACCTATCTACTTTCATTATTCACTCCATTCTTTGTTTAGTAATATTCTTAACTTTTCCCTAATGTCAAAAATATTATCAATTTTGCCCCCCATGACTGATACAACGTTGCTAAGTGTCTCATCACGTTGAAATAGAATTGGTCGGCTATCATCAACCTCGCTCTGCGGTAAAACGGTTTTAGTTTCCCAAATAGAATCAAAGTATTGGCATTCTTTTAAGATCGGCATATATCGTTCAGCGTCTTTAATCATATGGGCATAAGAGCTTTGTCTATGAATTTTATTTTTATCCTCTATAGAATGAATATTTAATAAAGGTTGTGTGCCAGTACGTGATTTTTGATTACCTTCTTGCCAATAACAATGAGGGGTGTAGCGAACATGGCTTAATGTATGAAGGTCTCGTGCAGGGAAAGGCATAATTGAAAAAAAAGGGCCATCCATGACGGTGAAACCTGTATTCTTTAGTTCTTCGGGTATTTTCAATAATGCCATTTCAGTCAGTTCATGTTTCAAAGGAACAGTGGTTAAGCCAGAGTTGTTATTTATCTGATTGATGCCGGAATAAGTGCAATTGATAATGTATTTGGCTTCTAGGCTATTTTCATTTTTTTCATTGAAATAATTTAATTTTAGTAGCTCTGTGGGCTGAGAAATGTCAACAACGGTACTGTTTAATTCAATATCAACTTTTGCTAGGTTCAATAAATCAAGCATGATTTCTTTTAATTTAACGGTATTAAATGCATACTCTTGAACTTTATAAACTTTTTCGACAAGTTCTGGGTTAAAAAAGTCATTTATTTTTTTAGGCGCTTTTTGCAGAGGAGCGCCAATGCGATTGCAAAATAATTGGAACTGTTCAGCATTAATGTGAGATGTTTTTTTTCCAATAATATAATATTTATCAAAATTCGAATGTACGCATTCGCTGAATTCTTTAGTAAATTTGTCAAAATTAACCCTAGAACGAAAAGCAGTGAGGATGCTCCTAGGATAGTGATAGCCCTGATGTATACGTGCTTGATTTGCGTAGGAGGCTCTTTGCATTAAATCAGGTTCTTTCTCCAGTAAGGCGACAGATTTGCCACTTTTTTTTAATTCAATAGCTATGGAACAGCCGTAAAACCCTCCACCTATAACAATTGCGTCATAATATTTTTTATGTAATTCCATTGCTTAATTAATTTAGACTTTCATCCTTGTTGACCATTACGAGCAAAAAAGTAAGTCAAGTGGTGCAGAATTAATGCCATAGGCACTCAAACCTTAGTTTTTAATATGGTAAATTATAGTTGTTATTTTGGTTGTTCCTAGACATCAAAATTATGTTCATGTTTTATCTTTACAAAATATCATACTGTCATTTGGTGGTATAGAATAACTCAATTTAGTATTTTAAATTTTAATAGCTCAAGTCTTAATTACAGCGATGAATATAATCGATTTCATCGAATGTCTATACTTGCCTAAAGTTTTATATAGACTATTATATAAACTCTAATGACACCTACTCAGGGATTACAATTTAAAGAGGGATATTAATGCCGAAGGAAACGACTTTTCCCGCCGATTTGTCAATGGTTATGCCTTGTTACAATGAAGAGGACATATTAGGTTATACGCTTGAAAAATTGGTGTCTGCATTTAATGATTCTGAATACCAACTTGAATTAATTGCTGTTGATAATGGGTCTAATGATTCAACGGGTGATATTATCAAAAAATTCTCTGAAAAATACCCCGCTATTGTTTACCACCGAGTGGATGTAAACAATGGTTATGGTAATGGTATTTTAGAAGGGATTAAGGTTGCTAAAGCTCCATGGGTGGGTATGATTCCAGCCGATGGACAAGTGGATGCAGAGGATGTTCTAAGGTTATTCGAAGCTTTATTGTCGAGTGATGGAAATGTAGTTGGAAAGGTTCGGCGTAGATTTCGTATGGATGGCTTGGTAAGAAAGATCGTTTCGTCTATGTTTAATATGTTTGTGAGAACACTTTGGCCAAGCCTTGAATCGATTGATATCAATGGTTCCCCTAAAATCTTGCCTGCAGAATTACTCCAATTAATGGATCTTAAGTCAACCAATTGGTTGCTTGATATGGAGTTGATGATTAAAGCACATTATCTCAAAGTGCATATATTAGAGCTTAATGTATTTGCCAGAAAACGAAGTAATGGCTTAAGTCATGTGAAACCAGCTACTTGCATTGAATTTTTTAAATATATATTAATTTTTAGATTTTCACCTTCATTAAACTATTGGAAAAAGCTAACTTTTAAAGATCATAAAAAAACGTCTCATTAGTATTAAAAAGATAATTCAAATGGCATAGTACTGTGGGTTTAAATTTTCTTTTTGCAAGGTTATTCAGAAACTCTTTCCAAGACAAAAAAGGCATCAGTACCGATGATCTTTGTTTTTCATTATTATTGGCTTTAATCTCTACAGTTTTATCTTACAAGTTTGCAGTAGGTAATCAATTAGAACAATTACCTATTATTGCTCGGCAGATTTCCCCTTCATATCTTACCAATGACTTTTTTTTATCAACCACAGAAGAGTTTGGTCCACGTACTTATTTCATCTTATTTGTAGGTTTTTTTTGTAAATTTTTTCCTATCCCTTGGGTTTATGTAGGGTTAACTTTTCTTAGTGATTTAGCTCTGGTTGGTGTAACTTTATGGGCGGCTAGAAGGGTTATAGGGGCTAATCGATTAGGCGCTTCATTGTCCGCAGTAATGGTATTAGGCCTTGCAAGTTTTCACCTTGGTGATGCTACTCAAATACGATATGAAATTTTTCAACCAGCTAGTTTAGCAATTCCAGGTTCATTACTTGCTTTAGTCATGGGGTTTAAAGGCCAGCCAATTTATGCTGCCATATTTGCATCTATTTCAAGTTTACCCCACCCTTTATACGGTGCTGAATGTGGAGGGTTATCACTGGGTGTTGCTTTTTTGACTCTTTTGATGCCGTCCTCGAATAAATATTCATTCTTTACATTTCTGAAGAAATTAAATTGGGCAAGGGCTTTTAAAAATACACTGCCAGGAGTTTTTATTTTAGGTGGTTGCTTAACTATATTTTGGTGGTTGCCATACCAACAAGTGAATTCAGGTGGTCATCTGCCATTAGGTGAGTTTTACAATATCTTGGTAACATTTCGTGCGCCGCACCATTATTTGCCAAGTCATTTTCGTCTAAATGATTTTGTGGCGCTGACTTTTTTCTTAATTGCTATGGGGGTAGCATTTAACTATTGGTTTAAAACAGTGCCATACAGAACCTCGATTATTGTATTTATTCTTTTATCAGCAGTTTTGGTTTGTTGCTTGATTGCATCTTATTTTTCCGAGATTTTGCCTGTTAGAGCAGTATTGACCCTTCAACTTTTTCGTCTATTGTTTATTATAAAATGGCTTGGGTTCTTACTGTTTGGTGCTGTTTTTTCGCATTTTCTACTCCAATCGAATAATACTGTAAGGCTTCCATTAACTTTAATCAGTCTTTTTTCTACTGGAACTACTCAGCCTCTTTTGACTTCACTCTCATTCGTTGTTTTTCGTTACAAGCCATGGAGCTGGGTGAAAATTAAACCTACAGTATTGATAGTTTTATTTGTTATTTTCTCGATTTTCCTATGGTTTTTGTATGGGGACATATCTGAATTCATCTTTCTTGTTTTTGCTTATATTCTGGTAATTACTTTTATGTTAGATAGGGCTGCTTTTGGCGCTAAAGTATTTTCAGTAGCCTTGATCTCGGCTCTTATTATCGTGTTAACACAGTTTCGCGGATTAGAAGAATCCCCAGATTTCGTGCCAGTATTTGATCATAGTGATCAGCATAATTCTAAAGCCATGATTGCTCGCGCATTATTGAAAGTGACGCCGGAAGATGCACTTTTAATAACGCCACCCGAATTTGGTATAGTAAGGGTTATCGGTGAGCGAGCATTAGTTGTTGATTTTAAATCTATTCCTTTTCAAGACCAGTCTATGAAAAAATGGTATGAAAGAATTGTTGATGTATATGGGCATGTTTCTAGGGGCGGATTTAAAGCGGCAAAAGAACTAGATGCAGCCTACAAGAGTATATCTGATAAGAAATTAAAGCGCTTAGGGGAACGGTACGGTGCAAACTTTGCTGTTTTATACAAGGAAACAAAGAGTTTATTGCCCATAGTTTATACAGATGAAGTGTATAAGGTAGTGCAATTGCCTTAAGAATTTATAGTGATTCAAGTGTTTTCTATGCTTGGATAGATTGTTTTGGGTTGGAAAATAATTTCTCAACAAGTTTTATCACTTGTTCCATTTAGTATTTTAAAATTCGAAAATGGATTTTTCGTAGGCATTTATACTGCCGTTGCTTTGCACTGCGAGCCTTTAAGATTTCTCATAAAGTTTCTGAGTTTTAAGTAAACTTCCATTAGGGGAGTATCTAGTTTGTTTATTGTTTTTGATGTTTGAAAATAAAAACTGTCTAATCTGGGTATTGCCGCTATATCATAGCTTTTCGGTAAAGGCTTTAGTTCAGTGGTTAAACTGGCTGTATAAAATTCAGAGGCACAATCCCTGGCTAATTGATTATGGTATCCAAAAGGGTAGGCAAAATAATTGGGTTTAACTCCAATTTTTGATGCTAAAATTTCATGCGATAAATGAAATTCTTCAAGGATTTGTTCTCTGCTGATCGTTCTCATATCAGGGTGGCGGTGAGTATGGGCTTCTATCTGAATACCACTAGCTAGGAGTTTTTCTATTTCTCCCCAACTGAGCATGTCATAGTCTTCAATATTAATTACTTGCTCTGAGCTATCCGAATTTTTAATGGCGGCTGTTGCAATAAAGACGTGCGCAGGCGCATTATATTCTTTCAAAATAGGCAAGGCGTCTTTGTATACTGAGCGCATTCCATCATCAAAAGTGATCGCTACACCTTGCTTTGAGGGGCTCGCTAAGATTTCATCAAGGCTCAAAATAGGAATATCGCTTTTTCTTAGTTTTTCTAATAATGTAGAAAATTTCTTTCTTGGATAAGAAATTATTGAACCAGAATCATCAATACTATGAAAAGTCAGGATTGCTCTCATTATTTCACCATAAAGTATTTAAAAGACATTTAATGTAATCCACTCAGACTGCGGCAAAGTGTTTAAACTATAAAGATGGAGTTGTTATTTGCGCGATATAAATGACGCGTTTTTTTCTCTGCCACATATAGTATTTTTCGCTTCAAAAATGTAAATTATGAGTGCCCTTACACCATATTACAAATGAAATGATATTTTACTCATATTGGATTGTTTAAAGAAAATACTTAAGAGAGAGGAGGGTATTAAAATTTTATTAGGGTAAGTTTGATCCCTAGCTTTTTTATAAAAAATAATACGAACATTTTTTTCCTAAGTCATTGATTTGAATATTAATCGAATTCTTTTCACCAGCTTGATATTATCTATATTTCTACTCACCATAAATAACCAATGAGTATTAGCCTATATTGATTAAGCAGAAATTTTATAGTGCAAGTTTGTTATGCTTTGTTTATTTTGTGTTCTTTGATTCATGGTCATAAATTGAATTAAGACATACAATATAGGGCTGTGCGCATTAAAAATGATTGGTGATTTATTGAATAATTGGACTATTCTTTGGCCAGTCGATAACAACATTGTTAATACTGAATAGTGGAGCTGATGGAGATGGCTGGACTGCGATTTGTCATGATAACAACTTTTTATCCACCTTATCACTTCGGTGGAGATGCCAATTATGTGAGGCAGTTATGCCATACACTTGTTGATAATGGCAATGAAGTTGAGGTTATTCATGATATCGATGCTTATAAAATTCTCAGTAATGGCGTTACCCCGGAACTGATCGATGAACCAGAAGGTTTAACAGTCCATGGTCTTCAAAGCAAACATCCTGGTCTTTCCTGCTTTTTAACGCAACAGACTGGCTTCCCTATTGTTCATGGGCGAGAAATTCGAAAAATAATATCTAACGGTAATTTTGACGTCATTCATTTTCACAATATTTCTCTTGTGGGCGGTCCCGGCATATTGGCTTATGGGCATGCCATTAAAATCTACACGGCTCATGAACATTGGTTAGTTTGCCCTAACCATGTTCTATGGAGACATAACAAGGAAGTTTGTGATGGTAGGGAGTGTTTGAAATGTTCTTTGAATTTTAAACGTCCGCCGCAACTTTGGCGAAAGTTAGGTTTATTGAAACGAAAAATGAAACACGTTGATGCCCTTTGTTCACCAAGTGATTTTAGTGCTAAAAAACATAAAGAGTTTGGATTAGTTAGAGAGATGGAAGTTTTACCTTCTTATATACCTGATAATTTATTAACTAGAAAAAGTGATACGATTGTTAGACAAAAACCTTATTTTTTGTTTGTAGGAAGACTCGAAATTATAAAAGGTCTTCAAGATGTTATACCCCTTTTTAATAATGAGTCGGCACCTGCTGAATTAGTGATAGTTGGATCTGGGGTGTATGAGAAAGAACTAAGAAAACTGGCTGACGGCTATACTCATGTGCATTTTTTAGGTTGGTTACCACCTACAGAAATCATTCCATTATATTCCAATGCAATTGCAGCCATAATGCCTTCCATCTGTTATGAAGTTTTCCCCTTGGTCGTTTTAGAAGCGTTTAGGACGAAAACACCCATCATTGCTCGTGATCTTGGCCCATTCCCGGAAATCGTCGCTTACAGTAAGGCAGGGTTTATTTTTAATAACACCTCTCAATTAAGAGAAGCAATGCATCAGTTGATTAATAATCAGTCATTAAGAGATACGATGGGAGTGGCTGGTAGAAAAGCTTATGAGGACAGGTGGAGTCAAGAAGCATCAATGCAGGCTTATTTTTCAATCATAAAAAGAGTGGCAATTAAAAATAATAATAAATCCATTATCAAGAAGTTAGATTCATAAATTTTAGTACTTTAATCATGAGAGAACGGCATAAAAGAATAATGAATATCAATGTAAACCTATGGTGAAAAAAATTTTATATGTTGCTGAATTCACTGTATGAATAACTCAAAATTTAAAGCCCTATGGGATTTTATATTCTTATCTGGTGGGGAAATGATTGGAAAAATTGCCGGCCTTGTTGCGTTTGCTTATCTAGCAAGAACCTTAGGCCCTAAGGCTTATGGCTCTGTGGAAGTTGCACTGGCTTTACTTTCGATATTAACACTATTAGTACAATTTGGATTTGGACCGATAGGTGCTAGGGAGATTAGCCGAAATCCAGAAAGTACCAATTTATATGCTAGATGGATTCCCGGAAGTCGTCTTGTATTGGCTTTAATTGCTGTGCCTGTTATGTGGGGTATTGCAGAAATAATGAGTCATTCTCCTGAAACTAAAGAATTGATTTTCATTACTGCTTTTGCTTTATTTGGTATTGTTTGGAATCAAAGTTGGTTATTTCAGGGAATGGAAAAGATGAGCGTGGTTTCATTAAATCAGGCTTTAAAAATGGTTTTTTATTTTGTTTGCGTTGTTTTGTTTGTTAAATCGCCTGATGATTTAATTAAAGTGGCCTACATAGAAGTTGCTTCAGCGGCTGTTATGGCTTTTTATTTTTTAGTAATACAAAGGGGTTTGAGTGTTCCTATTGGTATAAGAATAAATCCTCAAATAATACTTAAGATGGTAAAGAAAGCTTTCGCAGTGGGCGCTAGCAATGTCATTTGGGCTTTAAACCAATACCTTCCTACTTTAATAGTTGCTCTTATGGTGGGTGGTGCTGCGACAGCTTGGATGGGTTCCGCACATCGAATTGTTAATGCAATCATTACTTTTAGTATGGTTTATCACTTTAATTTGTTTCCAGCCGTTTCATATCGTTTACATCATTCTGCTTTAGCATTTAATAAAATAGTATGGCCTTCATTTCGAGTTACTGCTTGGGCGGGTATATTTATCGCCTTAGTGATTAGTTTATTCGCCGAATGGGTATCTTTTATTGTCTTTGGTGAGAATTTTGTCGAGGCAGCATTGCCAATGGCTGTTTTAATATGGAGCTTACCGTTGACATTGTTAAATGGCCATGCACGTTGGGCTTTAATCGCTAAAGATAAACAACGGTATGTGTGTTATGCGCAATTAGCGGGTACTGTTACAACCGTAGTTGTTGGATTGTTGCTTATCCCAAGTTACGGCCCTTCAGGAGGGGCGATTACAATGGTCTTTTGTTCAGGCATGGTATGGCTAGTTGCGCATATGTATGCAAGTAAGTTGGTTGCTCGTATTCCTTCAATTGATATTGCATGGCGCCCATTTTTTATAGCTCTTATGATTCTATTTTTGGTTCAGTTTTTTGGCGATGATTCAATGATAGCAAGCATTGTCGGTATTGTTCTTTATCTTGGTCTGGCACCTTTTGTAGATAAAACATTAATCGGTGATATGCATGCTTTGTCTAAAATCAAAAATGACAAACATTATGAGATCGCCGGTAAAAAACAAGTAATAAAAGAGTAAATTTCGGGATTTTGTAAGGAGGCACATAATGCACCCTGGTCTTGAGACAGTAATGATGACTCAATTGTTAGAGATTACTTCCTATTATTCAAGGACTTGGTCATTAAAGGGGCATGCCGATCAAGTCCATTTAAGAGCCAATTAGTTGTGAAATCATCCATTCTGCATGCGTCTTCAGGTTTTTTTGCATCGACGAACAGTTGTTCAACCTTGCCTCCTTGACCTGGGTAATAATCAATACCAAGAGTTGGAATTTCTTGAGATAAAGAAAAGATGCAAGCGTGGAATCTCATAGTAATAGCGGCATCTAATTGTCTGATAAGATGGATGATGCCATCAACATCTGGGTCACCTTCCCAAATTCGATAGTCGACCTTATCACCTAGCTTGCAATGTAATAAATAAGCGATTCTTAAATCAGACATACCAAACTCCTGAGGATTCATTGAAAAGAATATAAAGATTGGCGGGGTGTCAGATTGTTCGGAATAGGTGATTAAACTCTTTGCAAATCGGTTAATAAATTGCTCTGCTATTTTTGACGAATAATTTTCGCCTTTCGGGCTCCATAAATGCCGGATAGGTCTTAAATTTATTCCAACCCGGTATTTATTTTCAGTCCCAGATAGTAGTTGTTCAACATTATATTCGTCATCTGAATTGAGCAATGTTAATTCAGAGCGTGAAGCCAAGTAATCAAAAGCTGGATCTTGAATTACCTGAGGGTTTAAATCTGAAACGATTGGATCTTTCGCAGCAGCAGTAGTTCTCACAGACAGATTGCTTGCTAATTTCACAATTTTTCTAGCAACGAACCTGCTAACTTTACGTTTAAAAGGACCGACACCAACGCGATCAATAATAATGGGTAAATTTTTGTTTCTAGCGGCGCCTGCAACAGCTATTTGTTTTGCTAGCACTCTAGGTTGGTCCATAATAGGTCCCCCGGCGAAGACTAACATATCGACTTTTTTTAATGATTTTGACACTTGTTTGTTAGTTGATGAAAGCACAGTGACTGAAACAGGTACCTGTAAGCCATCTAATAATCGCTGAGTATGGCAAGGGCGATGACTAAGAAGTTCAGCTTGGGTTATACCGAAATCATTATGCAGCCTAAATAAAACACCACCTAAGATGGCTGCGTCACCTACATGCTCACCCCCATACATACCAATCAGTAAAGCCGTTTTACAATCTTTTGTGTTAATAGTGATTGGTGACTTTAGTATTGAAGGCAGTCGATATATTATATTAATGGTGTCCACTAACAATGCCCAATTTTCATTTAGAAAAAGTTTGGTTTGTTCGACTTTCGACTCTCTTTGAGGTAATCCACGTGTTATGAAATCATTGTGGAAAATGGTTTGTTGTTCAGTTAAACCTTCAGCCTGCTCCAATTGTACTGTGAAGCCTTGATCCGTAGCAAAAAGGTAAAGCGTAACTATGCAGTGAACGGTTTGAGAGGTAACTGGTACAGACCAGATAATTTTATACTCACTTGATGCTCGTGTTGATTGCTCTAAAAAACTATTGAGCTCTGTTTCCAAACCTGAAATTAGTCTATGTACTTCACAAGTGGCATTTTCAGTTAGCGTAATAGTCTTTGTTTGCACGAAGATTGGGCCTTTAGTTGTAGAATTATTATAAGCCATGAGTTTAGCAGAAAGTATCGAAGGCTTTTAATTCTAATTATTATCTTATGTATGATTTTTTTTAAAAAAAGATATTGAATTTCGTTAGAAGAATTTATCAGCTCGATTACGTTGGGGTTGCTGATATTAAAAGGCTTTTTTGTTTAATAAGGATCTTTTAATTCACATTCACTTTGTGGCTCTGACCGTGACTAAAGCTTCGTAGTCAGGGTCGCAATAGTCCAGTTCATTCTGATCTAATTCGTTTGCTGCTAATCCATGCAACGAAGCAATCGTCGTTAAAATATTGCCATAGGTTGAGATATGAATACTTTTTGAATGGAAAAATTGTTCGAAAAGGTGTTTTTTCGATTGATAAGTAAAATGCCAATACTCACCCCATGAATCGATTCCCTCTCGTCTAGCGACTTTCGTAATACCATGAGAGGTTACAAGAACGACGCCACCAGGTTTTAATATTCTGTGGAGAGTTTCAACAGCAGCTTGAACATCATAAATCATCTGTAAAGTCTGGGTTATTATGATGCAGTCGTAAGTGTTGTCAGCAATATTCTCAGCTTTCGTTAAATCTGC
Source organism: Cycloclasticus sp. (assembly GCA_002700385.1). Lineage (GTDB taxonomy): Bacteria > Pseudomonadota > Gammaproteobacteria > Methylococcales > Cycloclasticaceae > Cycloclasticus. The sequence goes on along the minus strand of PADC01000006.1, from coordinate 15,838 downwards.
GACTATGTTTGCTTTAGGGTTTCCTTCGACATAATTTAAAACATCACTTCTTGTTACTTTCTCTGCACCAAATTTCTTTGTATAAAGCGGCTCTCCCATTTCGAGCACCCGACCTTTTATATCGGCTGTATGGAGTGATAAAAATTTTTCTATGTAGTATCGATCAATATTAATGAGGTCTCGGTCGATACCAAAAATGGGACTTATAGGAGTGAGTCTACGTAAACCACCAAAATTAACCGACCCCACAGGCGATGATTGAAGTTTAAACTGACGCTGTATTTTTCTTATGTGCATCCTTATAGATAAGGGCAATATAACTGTAGCAGTGTTACGGATTAATGAGGCAGCTTTTGAGCTTATTGTCATGTTGAAACCTTTGATCCTTGAATGGTTTTTGCTTGTAGCTTGTGTGTTTCAGTAAAGAAATACTTAACTAAGGCTTTAACGGAGGTACAAGTTGTCATAAATGAAAGAATTTTTCAATTACTAAGGTTGAAAATAGTTATCTGGATGAAAAAAATGGTAAAGCCCTTTTATGGCAAACAATAGGTAACGGCTTCAAGACTTCTGTGGGGTAAACGGGCCTTTTATTTAGAAGACGTTGAATCTTGTTTGAGTTTGTCGTGTTTAATGGATCTAAGGACAATCTATAGGATCAAGTCGGGTGTTGGATAAATTTTTACAAATTTGTGAGGAGGTCTATCGAATAGGTCATTGCTACCATCAAGTCAGGCTAAAGCCCTTACGAATTAATTTTCTATAACGGTTACCTCATTATTATTAATTTCTGTAGGATAAGTTTTTAAATGATTCAGTGATTGACAAGCAGTTTCCCCAGTTGAAGGGTTAATACTGAGGTTGTGCCAAGGGCATTTAACTTGATTGTCGCTTATTACGCCGTAAGCTAAGTCAGCACCCTCGTGGGGGCAATGCCGGCTGAAGGCTAAAATATTTCCGCTCTCTTCACGGGTAACACAAATTGATGTAGACCAAGGTAAGATGACGCCCGGTTTAAGATCAGAAAGGGGAATTGGCTTTTTAAGTGTATGATCTACTTGAGTTTTAGGCCTTGATTTTATGGGTTTAATTCCAATGAGACCTTTAAGCTTACGATTAGCTTGAAAAATTTTATATTTGACATAACTCCAAGCCATATTTTGAGGGATTTCAGCAAACATATCAAAAATACCACCTGCTAGAGGTGACCATGCATAGTGGTGATGGTGACCATAACTGTATATCGGTTTATCAAGGGCAATTCTAAAACTGATAACATGCCTTGTTGTATCTGTTACGTTAATTTCAGAACCATGAACATGGCTACCGTGAAAAAGAATCACATCTCCTGGTTCCATATTAAAAGTAGTAGCTAGCCCGGGGTTCTCATCACTCGCAATATAGGGTCCATCATTTTTTAAATTTGACCGATAAGTTTCGGGGTATAACGTAAGTCCATTGCCTTTTCTTACGGGCCCAACTGCAATCCAAATGTTGATTAAATTGGATGGACAATCAACCCAATCATCTCGGTGAGCTCTGTGTGGCGTGATTTTGCCATCACCTCTTTTGTGGGAGAATTGCTGGTACTTTGCTAAATAGGGTGCGGCAATATCATGAGGAATATGAAAGCGTACATTAGCTTTACGTTCAAAATAAAACCGGTCTGTTTTTCCAATGATATTGGACACAAACTTTTTCAAGAATTCTAAGGTTTTGGGCTCGATGAATTCATAGGCTGCATCAGTTACTCTAGGAATATCTTCAGGAGTAATATATTGATGAATTTTATCAAAGCCATTTTCCATGACTTCATCGGCTTTTTCCTTTCCCACAGTTTCCAGGATGCCTTGGTAGCTTGCATTTGTCAGGGTGTCAAGTAGTTCTAGTTGTGGAAGGCAGTTTCGAATCATGAAGTACTCGCCATCCAAAATTCTCTCAGCTAGTTGAGTAAAAGGGCGGTCTTTGGCTTGTAGTTCTACGGCCGTTAAGTTTGACATTGAAAACCTTTAAGATTTATTTTTTAACATTTTAATACTATTTTTATATTCTTAAAAAGGCAATAACTTATAGGAAATAAGGCTATTATAGGCAATTGTATTTTTCTGCATCAAGATGGACCGTGTAATTTTCCGGATGTAAAATAATTGTTATCGCTTGTTTATCAAGAGTTCAACAAAGGTGTTAGAAAAAATTAATCCAGTGTATGTTAATGGAGAGGGGTTTGATTTTGCACGTTATATTTTGTTAGTTCTCTTTTAAAGTTGCATTCCTTTTTCAAACTTTAATGGGCTTCTTGAATAATGTTTGAATGTGTCCATCTTAAGTAGTAGTAACATATAGCAGGAACGATTGATTGCCAAAGAACTATTAAGTTTTATCCTAACCGGTGCCTATCACAATGAAACTATTTAGATATACTTTGCCATTGCATGGGGAATAATGAAGTTAATAAGGGCGGTATAAATTGCTAACGAGAACTTTTAGTTATACTGATGTGTATAAGTCATATAAAGATAAGAATGTAGTTATACTAGGAGCCTCTGGTTTTATTGGTCGCTGGTTAGCACGAGCGCTAAGCAAAATTGGCGCAAATATTTTTTTATTCGTGCGTGATAAACATGCAGCGAAAAGAATTTTTGATCAGTTTGGCGTAAGTGGAGTGGTGTTTGAGCTGAATTTGGTAGATGACGCAGAGTCCTTAATAAATATTTTTAAAAAAATCTCGCCCGATGTTGTGTTTAATCTTGCCGGGTATGGTGTTAATCCAAGTCAGCGTGATCAAAATCTTGCCTACACCATTAACGCTGATTTAGTGTCAATAGTTTGTAAAGCTATGGCTACAGCTAAAGGTGATAATTGGGTGGGGCAAGATATTGTTCACGTTGGATCTGCTCTTGAATACGGGAAAGACTCCAGCGATTTATCTGAGAGTATCGCTTGTGTTCCAACCACACTGTATGGGGAGTCTAAACTTTTAGGTACGAAGCGTTTAGCGATGAGCTGTGAACAATACGGTCTTAAAGGGGTAACGGTCAGATTGTTTTCAGTCTATGGTCCAGGCGAACATAACAGTCGATTATTACCGTCCCTATTAAATTTAGCGAAGAATCAGTCATTGCCATTAACAGAAGGGCAGCAAAAAAGAGATTTTACCTATGTGGAAGATGTTGTCGAGGGCCTTTTACGCATAGGGGTGATTAATAAATCAGAAGCAGTTAATAATGACCGTGTTATCAATTTAGCAACCGGGCAGTTGAATTCCGTTAGAAGTTTTGTTGAAATTGCTGCAAGTATATTGACAATTGATTTTAAAAATTTAAAATTCGGTGAGATCCCTGTTCGCAAGGAAGAGATGCAACATTTGCCGGTTACTAACGCGTTGCTTAAGCAGCAAACAGGCTGGGTTCCATCTTTAAGTATCGCAGAAGGAATCGGTCGATGCGTTAAGTTCTTAAACTGATCGTATAATATTTAAATTCAATAGTATTGAGTTAAAGGAGTGAACTTTGACACATGGAATTCGTGAAACTTGCCGTGGCTGTAACCAGAAGGAAAGTTTAAAATTTTTTTTAAGTTTGGGTGATCAACCACTTGCAAATGCTTTCTTAAAGTCATCTGGTGATTTTGCCGATGAGAAAAAGTATCCCCTAGATGTGTATTTTTGCGAGAACTGTTCGCTTGTTCAGTTGGTTGATGTCATAGATCCATCTGTATTATTCCGTAATTATATCTATGTCACAGGTACTTCAGATACCATAGCAAAGCATAACGTAGCGTATGCCGATACTGTGATCGAGTATATGGATATTAAAGATGGGCTCGTGGCTGAGGTAGCAAGTAATGACGGAAGCTTATTAAAATGCTTTCAAGCGAGAGGTGTTAATACAATCGGGATTGAGCCTGCGACTAATATAGCAAAGATGGCTAACGAGGCTGGGATTGATACTATCAATTCTTTTTTCAACTATGAAACCTCTCAAATTATTCGAAAATCTCATGGGAGGGCCGATGTGGTTATCGGTAATAATGTCTTAGCTCATGTGGATGATACTCAGGATTTTTTGAAAGGCGCCAAACATTTACTTAAGTCAAATGGGCTAATGATTGTTGAGGTCCCGTACTTGGGTGAGTTTATGGAGAGACTAGAGTACGATACGGTTTATCATGAGCATCTGTGTTATTTTTCCATTACAGCATTATTAACTCTTTGTGATGCTGTTGGTCTAGCTATTACTCGAGTTGATCATGTCCAAGTTCATGGAGGTTCAATACGTGTATATGCTGGCCCCATTGAACATTATAAAATTCATTCTGAAGAAGTTTTGAAAGAAGCTGAGAATGAAAAAACTCGCGGATTAACGCAATTTGATAGTTATAAAGAATTTGCTGATGATGTAGCAGCAAATAAGACAGAGTTAATCAGCTTATTGAACGACTTGAAACAAAAAGGAAAGTCATTAGCTGCATATGGCGCACCTGCAAAAGGCAATACTTTATTAAATTACTGTGAAATTAGCACGGACCTGGTTCCATATACGGTAGATAAAAGTCCGTTAAAACAAGACCTATATACGCCTGGCATGCATTTACCTGTCTTGCCTGTTGAAACATTATTAGAAAGGCAACCTGATTATGTGTTAATTTTGGCGTGGAATTTTGCCGATGAAATTATCGAACAACAGCAAGAATACAAGGCTAGAGGAGGGCAGTTTATTATCCCCTTACCCAAACCTAGAATAGTATAAAAAAGGAAAATTCATGAAAACTATCATACTGGCAGGGGGGCTGGGTACGCGTCTTGCTGAAGAAACTGGTCTTAGACCAAAACCCATGGTTGAGATTGGTGGACGCCCTATCCTCTGGCATATTATGAATATTTATGCTTCTCAGGGTTATAAAGACTTTCTCGTTGCTTGTGGTTATAAAGGCGATTTGATTAAGGAATATTTCGCCAACTTTTTTATTCATAACAGTGATTTTTTTGTCGACCAGAGTGATGGCTCCCGAGAAATTATAGGTAGCAATAGCAGTAATTGGCGCACAGGACTGATTGATACAGGTCAAGGAACGATGACAGGGGGCAGGGTTCTTAGAATGCGTGAGTTAATAGGTGATGAAACCTTCATGGTTACCTATGGCGATGGATTGGGTAATATCAATATAAATGAGCTGTTAAAATTTCACCGTTCTCATGGAAAAAAAGCTACGGTAACAGCGGTCCATCCTCCTTCTCGTTTTGGGGCAATGAGTCTAGATGAAGAAGCAGTCGTTGAGTTTTCGGAAAAACCACAGGAAGGATGGATAAACGGAGGTTTTTTTGTTTTTGAACCTTCAGTCTTTGATTTTTTGCAGGACGATAGCACTATCCTTGAGAGGGAACCACTTGAAAAGCTTACATTAGAGAATGAATTAATGGCTTATCGCCATGATGGTTTTTGGCAACCAATGGATACACTTCGTGAAAAGCAGATTTTAGAGGATTTTTGGGCTACAGGAACCCCTCCTTGGGAAATTAAAAAATGAATTTTTGGAAAAATCGTAATGTTTTTGTAACGGGCGCTTCAGGATTATTGGGCTCATCGATGGTTGATAAGCTGCTTTCTCAAGGAGCTAATGTAACTTGTTTAGTCAGAGACTGGGTTCATGGCAGCAAGTTATTAGAATCTGATAACTTAATGCGGTGTAATACAGTTAGAGGTGAGTTAATTGATTATGAGTTGTTGCTCAGAGGCCTTAACGAGTACGAGATTAACACGGTATTCCATTTGGGTGCCCAAACAATTGTCGGTGCCGCATCTCGCTCACCATTATCAACTTTTGAAGCGAATATTAAAGGCACTTGGAATTTATTAGAAGCCTGTAGACAGTGTCCATCCTTAATTGATCGTGTAATCATTGCATCCAGTGATAAAGCATATGGTTCGCATGATAATTTGCCTTATACTGAAGAAACTCCGCTGGTGGGCCGTTTTCCTTATGATGTATCGAAATCGTGTACTGACCTGATATCGATGTCTTATTTCCACACATACAACACGCCAATTGCAGTAACGCGGTGTGGGAATCTTTTTGGCCCGGGAGACCTAAATTTTAACCGGCTCATTCCAGGGACTATTCAGGCGGCATTTGATAATGAATCCCCAATTATTCGAAGTAACGGCTTATTTATAAGAGATTATTTTTATGTTGAAGATGCGGTGGATGCATATCTAACATTGGCTGAACGATTGCCTGAAGAAGGCATTGTAGGGCAAGATTTTAATTTTGGAACAGAAACCCCCTTATCTGTTATCGAATTAGTAAACCGTATTTTAATAACCATGGATAAAACAGAACTCGTTCCTAAAATATTAAATCAAGCGAGTCATGAAATTCGTGAACAGTATCTAGACTGTTCAAAGGCGAAAAAACTATTGAAATGGCAACCTACGCATACTTTTAATGAAAGCATCCAGCATACTATTGCTTGGTACACAGAATTTTTGGAAAAAGAGCGGGCATTAGCAGTATAAATTTATAGGCATTGTGCCTTGTAATTTTAGCTTGTTGATATAAAGAGTGAGTTTGACCAAATACTTTATGATTTAGGTTTCGTATTTTTAAATTAAGTTCAAAAACAGTATTTACAATTGTACGGCTAGTCGTAGCCGTAGCAATGCTTTTGTATCTTGTAAAAATGGGAACGATTGATTGGACATCGCTGTCTGGCTTGCTAAGAGTTTGGCCCTATACGCTGCTAGCCATTGTTTTGTTTTTTACAGCGACCATCCTTCAAGCTCTACGTTTGCAGATACTAATTAAAGTACACCAAATGAGCCTTTCATATATGGCCTCCATTAAACTGACTTTGATAGGCTTGTTTTTTAGTACCTATTTGCCTGGTGCGACAGGGGGTGATTTGGTGAAAATATATTATGCGAGTAAAGACAATCCTGGCAGTAAGGCGGAAGTTGTTACCATTTTATTTTTAGATCGATTTATCGGCCTTTTTTCATTGTTAACATTACCATTGTTACTGGCCCCTTTTTTCATTGAGTTGATTCTGTCTCAAGTTATTTTAAAGGGACTGTTAGCTATATCATTTGCAACTTCTTTATGTATTATTTTAGTTACTTTTCTTGGGGCTAAATTGGACTTAGCTGGTAGTAAGTTAATCTACTGGTTGGATAATAAAATTAGTTTTGGATGCCATTTATCCCGTGTATTACTTACTATCCATCATTATCGGGCTAGCCTTGATGTTTTAATAAAAGCCTTGTTAATGTCTTATTTTCTACAGCTTCTGATGGTCGGCGTCTCATTGGCTATTGCTCAAGCAACAAATATATCAGGGGCTGAATTTAAAATGTTATTACTTGTTCCAATGGGGTATATGGCGAATTCTCTCCCTATCACACCTGGAGGTTTAGGTGTTGGGGAAGCGGCAATGGAAAGTTTATTTCTTCTTGGAGGGTTAACCGGTGGAGCTGAGACTATCCTTGGTTGGAGACTTGTTATGATCATTGTCGGTCTATTAGGGCTGGTGTTTTATCTTAATGGAAATAAGAAGTTTTTTTCATCATCTGAGTCGTCCTTGTAAGTTTGGGAAAGAGTTTCTTTGAGATTTGTATTGATTTGCCCGACTTGGGGCTTGGATATATGACTCTAGTTGTTATAATCAACATTTCATAATCAAAGAAGTTGATTTAATCCACTAGTGATCAATTTGGCTTGTTTTTATGTAAATTATGTAACACAGAAATTACCTGCGCTGTTGATAGAGACACTGAGAGCAGTTTTTGGTTTTGGGTCTAAGTAATTGATAGAAATACACTGGCGAAGTAGGGGGTTCTTAAATATACTTTCATTTAACGAATAAAATTTGCTTTTTTTGAATGAAAAAAAGCAAAAGTTAATTTTTTGTAGATGAGACAGGTTAATTTCTAGGGGAAAATTAATTTTATTAATAATTTTAGTACCAAAGTACCATAGATGAGGGCTGAAATTTACTTTAAAGTTGTCGCATAGATTATTGAGATTATTTTTTACATGCCCAATAATTTATTGTTATAATCTGAATGTAGGTTATAATCCTGAACGATGGATATTGGCCAAACTTGGTGTGAGCCAAGGACGGAAAGCTACGGGTCTTTAAAGGATTTATTTTAAAGATTGCCGAGTTACATTACTTGTTTAAGAAGATGTTTATTAAATTTAAAGGGAAAATTATGAAAAAAGTAATGTTTTTAATTGTAGGATTGTTGTTTGCTTCAAGTGTCAATGCTGCTACTTTACAGCTTGCAGGACATCCAGCTAATGATGGCTCCGTCTCAATATCGAGCGGCCAAGTGGTTAGAGCGTCTTGGGATTCGTCTAAGGCTGGAGGCGAAACTGTCTCTGATCATTATAGAGTAAGATCTAATAGCTTAACAGGTGGCTACTTGTCTTTAACGTTTAATACTCTTTCCAAAGGGACAACAGTTGGAATTGATGATGGTACTGGTATTGTTAATTTAGCTATTTCAGCAGTATCTGGGCTTGGTTTTGTTGATTACTTCTGGGTTTTATCAGCAGGCGCTATTTATGATATCTACATAGACATCGTATCAGCGAATGCGGGCAGTAATTATGATTTGCGTATTGAAACACCAATTCCGGCAGCGTTGTTTTTATTTGCACCTGCTCTTTTAGGTTTTTTTGGTTTACGTAGTAAATTATCTGCTTAATTCAAAGATTCCTAAATATTTTGATGTAATAAAAAGGGAGCTTCGGCTCCTTTTTTTATATTTTATAAGCTACACTTATATCTGGAATACAAAAAGGAATTTAAAATGAAAAATTTTAAGCTTTATATAAGTTTTGTTATTTTATGTGTTTCGCTGTTCAGTAATACAGTACAGGCTTCTGGCAAGTATTTATTAAATTCAGGTGATGTGCTCGATATTTCAGTTTGGAATGAGGATGCTCTTCAAAAGTCGGTGGTTGTCTTACCGGATGGAACTATTTCATTTCCTTTAGCGGGTGTAATACATGCAGAGGGAAAAAGTGTTAGGGAACTTGAAGCAGCGCTTAAAAAAAGTCTTGAGAAATTTTTGACTGATCCATCAGTCTCAGTTGTCGTAGCTCAAGTTAGTGGTAATACCATCCATGTCTTGGGAAAGGTATCAAATCCAGGCAGTTTCGAAATGAGTCAGCAGTTTAGTGTTATGCAAGCATTAAGTCTGTCTGGTGGGCTATCGCCATATGCAAAAGAAAACAGTATTACAGTGCTTAGGACTATCGGAGGTTCTGAAAAAGCCATAACTGTACGTTATGCGGATATTAAAAGTGGAAGTGATTTGTCGACCAACATTAAGCTTCAAAGTGGCGATGTTATCGTAGTGCCATGAGAGTTATTCGGATGAAATCAATAATACCAATAACATTTTTATGCACGCTGCCTATAGTTTCACTTCAAGCAGCTGAATGGTCAATTTCTGGTTCGTTAAACCCTTTTCTAGAATACGACGATAACATATTTATGCGTGATACAAATAAGGTTGGCGATTATCACTCTAGTGTAACTCCAACTCTTGTAACGTCTTATGCTTTAGACCAAACAAATGTTTCCTTAAGTGTTGGTTATGCAATTGATCGGTACGAAGCATCTAAGTATTTAGATAATGAAACCCCTTTTTTTAGATTTAATTCATCACATCAAACTGAAAGAAGCAAGTGGGGTCTTGGATTAAGCTATGTGAAAAGTGCTAGCAGGAGTGAAGCGGAGATCGATACAGGCGATTTTGAAACAGATTCTACTTCAACTACGAGATCAATTACACCTTCATTCGTTTATCAGCTGACAGAGCGAGATTCTCTTTCCTTCAGGGGTGGGTATAGTAAAAAGGAATTTTCAACACTTGACTTTAGTGATACTGAAACAAAATACATTTCTACAGGTTGGCAGCATCAATTTACAGAGCGTTTAAACGGGGGGCTTGACTTGACAGCGAATAACAGTAAGTCTAGCTCGTTGACAACTGTAACAGACAATGACAGCTATGATTTATCACTTGTCTCAACGTATAATTTATCAGAGATTTGGGCACTAAAAGGTAAAGTTGGTTTTCGCTTAGTTGAGGATAAACAAACAAATGATACCGATAGCGGTTCATCGCTGGATATTAATGTTAGCTATAAATTTGATATAGATTCGGCAAATTTATCTATTTCACGTTCACTTTTTGCATCAGATAATGGAGGTGTAAACGAACGTGACCAAATCAATGCCACCTTTTCCAGGCAATTAAGTGAAACTCTAATTGCGAGAGTTTCGAGTACTTATCAAGAAATACGGTCTGCATCTGGAGGAAATTCAAATGATATTCGAAAAAATTTTAGTGTGAGTCCTTCAATTGCTTGGAATTTTTCTTCTAATGTTAATCTGAGTCTATCTTATAAATACCGTCACCAAAAAGATTCTCAAGTAGGAACCGATGTGGATAGTAACGCAATAATGCTCACATTGAATTATGATTGGGATGGGTTACAGATTTCACGCTAATTGTCAGAGTTAAAAATGGAAGAAGAAGTTAAAGGAATAAGTGATTATCTTGAAATCCTTAATCGACATAAAAAATTAATTCTTTACCCTGCGTTATTACTGACGCTGGTATCTGTTGCGGTTGCGTTATTATTACCAGCGACTTATAAATCAAGCGGTTTAATCCTTATAGAATCACAAGAAATTCCTCGTGATTTAGTTCGTTCAACAGTTACCAGTTATGCTGATCAGCGGATTGCAATTATTAAACAAAAATTGTTAACGCAATCAAGAATAATGGAGATTGTTAATAAATATAACCTATATCCGAATGAGGTTAGTAAATCGACAAACACGGCAATTGTTGAGCTGTTTCGTACACATATGTCAGTTGATATGGTAAGAGCTGATGTAACAGACCCAAATAGCGGGCGATCTAAACGTGCAAGTATCGCTTTTAAAGTGTCATTTATGGACAAGAGTCCTAAGACAGCACAAAATGTCGCCAATGAATTAACGACCCAGTTTCTTGATGAAAATGTTAAAACACGAACTGCTCGAGCCGCAGAAACAAGAGGGTTTCTAAAAGAAGAGGGAGATAAATTTGAGGAAAAAATTCAATTATTAGAAAAGAAGATAGCTGATTTTAAAGAAACATATAGTGAAAGTTTACCTGAGCTGCTTCCCTATAATTTATCAATGGTTGAAAAATTACAACAAGAATTAGTAGTTGGGCAGAATCAGATAATTAGTCTCAAAGATCAAATTCTCACAATGAATTTAGAATTAGCTAATTTTGATATCTTAGTTTCTCAAAAATCGGGCCCACTTAGTGTTCCTCAACAACTTGCCCAGGCCAAGGGAAATCTTGCTTCATTAAAAGACAAATATTCTGAACATCATCCTGACGTTAAGCGACTAAAAAGGCTTGTTGAGAGTCTTGAAGATGAGTTGAAAACAAAAAATATAACAAATAATGGAGAGCCTAAGAATGAATATAAAAGTCCATTATTTTTAAAATTATCATCGCAGATAAGGTCTACTGAGCGAGAAATAAAACGATTACTTAAAAGACAAAAACAAGCAAAAGAAGAACTAGCTTCCTTTGAAAAAAGGGTTGCCGATACTCATCAGGTAAAACGAGCATATAGCGACTTAGTCCGAGATTATGATAATAATGTTTCTAAATACAAAGAGTTGAGAGCAAAAGAACTTCAAGCAGAGTTAGCTCAAAATCTTGAATCAGAAAATAAGGGTGAGAGTTTTACACTGATTGAGCCACCATCCTTACCAAGTAAACCTGAAAAGCCAAACCGTTTCAAAATATTTATAATGGGCTTTGCTGCCTCCCTTGGATTAGGTATTGGTTTGGCATTATTGTATGAAATGTTGATGGGGGGTGTGCGTGGTTATAAGGATATAAGTCGAATTTTTGGATATTCACCTCTCGTAGTTGTACCTGTCATAAAAGTAGCAAGTGAGACAGTTATAAAGCCATTTAATAGATATACCAAACTATACTGGCTCATCGGCATCGCGGCTTTATTACTTTTGGGCTTCCATTTTTTAATAATGGATATTCAAATATTGTGGTTTAAATTTTTTCGTGTAATTAGTTTATTGTAACTAACTATATTCAACCTAAGAAGATAACGCAAATGGATAGAATTCAAAAAGCCTTGGATAAGGCAAAGGCTAAACAAGATGGAAAGCAGCGTGATGATCTTCCAAAAAATGTTGCTGGGAATATTGCCGGCTCAGATAGAAAAAAGACTGAGATAGAAGCTCCTGGGGTTCAGGAAATCACTTATTCACAGACGAAAGTGGTTAATGTTTCAGAAAAAACTTTAGCAGATAATAGAGTAATTGCTGCTCAATATAGTAATCCACAGTCTGGCGTTTTTAGAATGTTACGTACGCAAGTTTTAAAAAAGATGCGTGAAAAAAACTGGCAGACAATTGCTGTAACTTCTCCAACGGCAGGGGAAGGTAAATCTTTAGTGGCTTCTAATTTAGCTGTTGCGATGGCCATGGAAACTAATCAAACAGTTTTATTAGTCGATTTGGACTTACGTAACCCTCGCTTAAACAAATACTTTGGTTTTGATGTTAAGGCTGGTTTAAAAGATTACCTTGAAAGCAAAGCGGATTTCCCTGAAATACTAATCAACCCAGGTATTAATGGTTTGGTGATACTTCCTGGTGATGGTCGTGCAGAAGATTCGGCAGAATTATTATCTGGTTTTAGAATGAAAAACCTGGTTTCAGAATTAAAAGCTAGATATCGATCTAGAATGATAATTTTTGATATGCCACCTGTTCTTCAAACTGATGATGTGCTGTTGGCTTCTAACTTTATAGATTGTGGCCTTATCGTTATTGAAGACGGAAGAAATAAAGAATCTGAAATTGTCAAAACTATTCAGTTATTGGAAGGAACTCCTCTCGTCGGGAGTGTTCTTAATAAATCTGAAAAGCCGCCTGTACATCAAAATTATTAAAAAATATGTACACCGAATTTTTTGGGTTATCTAATAAGCCATTTAACCAAGTCCCTGACCCTGATTTTTTATACCTAAGCCCTAATCATAAAAAAGCTCTTACGATGCTTGAATACGGCGTTGCAAGTCATGCGGGGTTTACAGTTATAACAGGTGCAATTGGAGCAGGAAAAACCACGCTTATTCGTGCGTTATTAAATAAAATTGATGACAATTGTCTCATAGGGCTAATTAATAATACTCACGAGTCATTTGGTAGCTTACTTGAATGGGTGTTAGATGCATTGGATGTGAAATCTAACTCTGTTGATAACGCCGGCAGGTACAGAGACTATGTCAATTTTGTAATAGAAAGATACGCTGAAGGAAGGCGTGTCGTTTTAATCATCGATGAAGCGCAAAACCTAACTGTAAAAGCTCTTGAGGAATTGAGGTTGCTATCAAACATAAATATAGATGATGATATTTTTCTTCAACTAATATTAACTGGTCAGCCTGAGTTAATCGAAAAACTAAACAAACCTGAACTAGAGCAGTTTGCGCAACGGATAGGCGTGGAGTTTCATTTAAAGGCCTTAGATTATCGACAAACAGAGAAGTATATAATGCACCGATTGACTAAAGCGGGCGCGCTAGATTCCATTTTTACTCATGAAGCTTGTGCAGCTATATTTTGTTACAGTGAAGGTGTACCAAGACGAATCAATAACTTATGTGATTTTGCATTAGTGTATGCTTTTGCCGATAACACTAAAGTGATTAAAATCGAGACGGTTTTAAAAATGATGATAGATAAAAAGGTCTCACGCATCATCAAACCCTCTGATAAATCAAATCCTCAAGTAGAAAGCGTTAAGAGCTTATTAAAGAATAAATACAACATTACCCTAGTGTAAAAGAAAAGTTGTTCACTAATATTCATATTGCATACTTTAGGTCAACTAAAAAGTTGTCAATAAACTTTAAGCTTTGGCACAACGTTTTTAATAGTTCGAGATGAACAAACTAGGTTAAAGTGTGATGTAGTATCCATAAAAAAAATACAACATCTTCTAACATTATTCATACAATAAATTTGTTTACGTTTCTAAATGACTAATAGTATTAAGTAACGTTATTATTTCTCAAAATAATTTGACTTCACATGAAATTACGGAGTATCTAGGTATGCAGCAACTAAATATAAAACAATTATTGGCAGTTACATTATGTGGCTCATTTTTGATGTTTGGTTGTTCAATGGCTGAACTTGAAAAGGTAAGCATTAATAAAATCAATGCTGATTTAAATAAAGTACCATCTGCTGCAGGTTTTGTTGCGACGTCTGCTAGCGTTGATAATCAACTTTATACAGGAAGTGGGAATAATTACTATGTCTGTGATACGGGTGATGATAACAATTCCGGAACATCAACAAACGATCCCTTTAAATCCTTCGATAAAGCTATGCAAGTGTTTACATCGATGTCCGCGGGTGGAAGTGTTCTTTTTTGTAGAGGAGGGGTTTTTCAGACTTCTACAGTCAGGAAGTTGGCTAATTTTCGTTGTAGTAAAAGTACCGCATGTTCGCTTTCAGATTATGGAAACACATCGTTATCAAGACCAATTATAGTTGCTCATGGTGTAAATGCTCTGAATTTTGAAGAGGGTGGTAATGCAGACCAAGATGGGGGTTATAGTATTAGTAATCTTATCTTAAAAAGCACAACTTCTTCTGGTGTAGGAATAAGGTTTTATAATAATGTTGATGATGTCATTATGGAGAATCTTCAAATTGAAGGTTTTAAAATAGGTGTGTATTCCGCGGGTTCAAATACGCCTAACTCTGGTAGTAATAAAATTAATGAAAATTTGACATTGCGAAATTCGTTTTTATTTTCAAATGCTGGTGGCGGTTGGTTAGGCGGTTGCAGCGACTGTAAAATTATAAATAATAAATTTGAAAATAATGGTTTCGCTAAAGCCGTTTTTGACCACAACCTTTATTTCAGTAATCCTTGGAAATCTTCACCAGCAACTAATGTTTTAATTAGTGGAAACACACTGTATAGATCAACGATGGTGAATGGTAAATGCCAAGGAGTTTCTCTCGTAGTTCATGGTCAAGTTGATGATTTAACAATTGAAAAGAACTATATACATGAAGATGCTGGCGCGGTTTCTGATAGGTGCTGGGGTATTAGTGTAGACCCTGCATATTTTACTGAGGAGGCATTTAAAAAGTTGATTATTAGAAATAATAAATTAGAGAATATGGGTAATATTGGAATTGGATGCGCATCCTGTGAAGGGGTGATAATTACGAATAACATTATCACTGATGACTCTGGCGTAATGAGTTGGGGGATAAAAGTGCCTGTACGCGGAGAAGATGCTTTAAAATCAAAAAATGTGGAAATCGATGCTAACTCAATAAAAGCGGTTGGTTTATCGAGTACTGGTATTGAAGTTGGTGGCGTCAACCCTTTTGTTGTTACTAATAATGATATAGCGCTGCTTTCCAATACCAATAATTGTATTGAGAAATATGGAGCGAATACATTGACTGATACTACTTTAAATACCTGTGTGCAAGGTGGTAAAGCAGTGGTTGATAATTCATCGGCTGTCAGTTCCTCAATAACTATTAATGACCCAATGGTTACCGAGGAGCCAATGGTTACCGAGGAGCCAATGGTTACCGAGGACCCAATGGTTACCGAGGAGCCAATGGTTACCGAGGACCCAATGGTTACCGAGGACCCAATGGTTACCGAGGAGCCAATGGTTACCGAGGAGCCAATGGTTACCGAGGAGCCAATGGTTACCGAGGAGCCAATGGTTACCGAGGAGC
>PADC01000005.1 GCA_002700385.1 Cycloclasticus sp. | reverse complement strand
CCAGAACCAGAACCAGAACCAGAACCAGAACCAGAACCAGAACCAGAACCAGAACCAGAACCAGAACCAGAACCAGAACCAGAACCAGAACCAGAGCTCAAAAAGGGGGATGAGGCCACAGTGCTTGATCCTGCTTTAAACGTGTTTGCAGCTGGCAGTCGTCGAATGAAGCCAAAAAAGGATCAGCGCTCTTTAATACTCCTTGCTGTCCTGGTGCTTGTCTGTGTGGTTATCGCCATATTTTGGTGGGGTGGTGAACAATCAGCGAATACCTTTAAAGAAGAAAACTTTTTTGTTCCAGGCGATGGTGATCAGCAAACAATGCCATTGTCTGAAAGGGCGCCCAAAACCGTCAACAATGTGGGCACAAAGGCGGTTGATTCAAAAGACTCAGCGGATGAACTTGAAAAACCGGTGATAGAAATACCAGAGTCGAGGAAGGATACCGTTACTCAAGAAAAAGCAGCTCAAGATGAGGGTATTTATATTAAAAAAACGCGCATGAGTTCGAGTGTCTCCTTATCATTGAGTAACGCATACGAAGCATTACAGTCAGGCCGTCTTTCTGAGGCGCGACAGCATTATGAAAATGTGTTGCAAAGGCAGGCTAAACAAACGGACGCTTTGCTTGGGCTGGCCAATATTGATGCGCAAGAAGGTCAGGTGATAGATGCACGACGTCGATATGAAGACGTGCTCGCCATTGAGCCTGCAAATAAGGTTGCTCAACTAGGTTGGTTGTATACCTACCAATCGGATGTTTCCAGTAAAGGATTGACTGTATTACAAGAAATGTTATCAACATACCCAAAGAACCCGGATATATTGTTGGCAATAGGCCATCAATATGCCAAACAGTCAAAATGGTCAGAGGCTCAAAAGGCTTATTTTAATGCGTTTACAGCCCAGCCGGACAACCCCGTAATAGCCTATAACTTAGCCGTTAGTTTAGATAAGCTGGAAAAATATAAGGCGGCTGTTAGCTATTATGAAAAGGCAATATCACTTAAAACGCGAACTTATGCAGGCTTAGATGAGCAAAAGATTTATGCCCGCATCAAAGAGTTAGAGGTGGCCAGTCATGACAGATAAAAAACCGCCAAAAAGGTTAGGTGATCGGTTAATTGACAAGGGCATTATTTCATTAGATCAATTAAAAATTGCCCTTCAAGAACAAAAAATCACCGGGCATCAACTAGGTAAAGTGCTTATTGAATTGGGCTTCTTAACGGAAACTTTGTTAAAAGAAGTCTTAAGTGATAGCGGCAGCGATGAAACAATAAACCTTGCAGAAGTTGTGGCTGATGAGGATGCTATTGCCTTAATTGATAAAAAAGTAGCCGAGCAACTTAAGGTGTTACCTTGTAACTACAATGTTGAAAATAAAACATTGCAGCTAGCCATGGCCGATACGTTTGATATTGTAGCGGTTGATAAAATTAAGTCGTTGATCCCTTCAGATATTATTGTGACCCCAATATTAGCGGGTGCGAAAGAGATCGAAAGCAATATAGACCTTTTTTATGGTTATGAATTATCCATTGAGGGCATCTTAAAAGAAATAGAGACAGGGGAATATGATGACATCAGTCAACGTCTCCATGCCTCAGAATATACCCACCCATTAGTCAGGTTGGTTGATGCTTTTTTAACCGATGCGGTTAAACGTGGTGCATCGGATATCCATTTTGAACCAGAGGAAGGGTTCTTAAGAATCCGATATAGAATTGATGGTGTTCTTCATCAAGTCCGAAGTTTACATAATAAATATTGGTCTTCTATCGTTGTTCGATTGAAGGTGATGTCACATATGGACTTGGCAGAAACTCGGGCCCCACAAGATGGACGTATCCATTTGAAAGTGGCTGGCCACCCGATTGATTTCAGGGTAGCGGCTCAACCGACAATTCATGGTGAAAATTTCGTTTTACGTATTTTGGACCGTGAAAAGTCAATTGTGCCTTTAGAAAAGCTGGATTTGTCTGAAAACAATCGGGCTTTACTTAAATTAATGATGGCTCGCCCAGAAGGTATTATTCTGGTCACCGGCCCAACAGGTAGTGGTAAGACCACCACGCTGTACTCTATGCTGAGCTATTTGAATAGTGAGTCTGTGAATATCATGACGCTTGAAGACCCAGTGGAATACCCGATTCCAATGATCAGGCAGTCATCGATTGGGAGTTCATCAAAAATGGACTTTGCTAACGGGATTCGTTCATTAATGAGACAAGACCCCGACATTATTCTTGTTGGTGAAATGCGGGATATGGAAACAGCTGAGATGGGTTTTAGAGCGGCAATGACCGGTCATCAAGTGTTTTCAACATTGCATACCAATTCGGCAATAGGGGCTTTTCCCAGATTACTGGATATAGGTGTTCTTCCAGATATTATGTCGGGAAATATTATCGGTGTTATTGGTCAACGATTAATCAGAAAGCTTTGTCTTGAATGCAAAAAAGAAAGGCCCATTGCGGATGTAGAGAAAAAACTCCTTGGCAAGTCAGCCGAGGCACTGTCATCTCTTTATGAGGCGGTTGGGTGTAAGCATTGCCATCATACGGGTTATAAGGGACGAATTGCGATACTTGAAATTCTTCGAATGGACACCGACCTTGATGAAATGGTGGTTAAAAAAGCATCGCAACGTGAATTATTGCAAGCTGCGGTAGAAAAAGGCTATTTAACCTTGGCTGATGATGGTATTGCTCAAGTGGTAGAAGGTAAAACTACGCTGGATGAATTATCACGTGTGGTTGATTTTACCTCAAGGCTGGCTGAGTAAAATGCCGACATTCAGTTACAAAGCGGTTAGGCATGATGGTAAAGGCATCACGGGAAGTCAGGATGCACTCAATATCTATGATTTAGAATCAAAGCTGGAACAAACGGGTACCGTTCTGATTTCTGCTAAAGAAAAAACGGCAGGAATATTTGCAAGAAGAAAAAAAATTACTCGTCGAGACGTGATTGATTTTTATATCTTCATGGAACAAATGTTTGTGGCTGGGATCCCGGTTATTGAATCATTGGAGGATTTTAGAGATTCATTAGATCCTGGCCAGTTTAAAAGTTTGATTAATTCGTTGATTGGCCAGATCGAAAGTGGAAAAAAATTATCAGAAGCCATGGCTGAATACCATAAAGTGTTTAGTCCGTTAATGGTTGAGTTAGTGCGAGTTGGGGAAACGAGTGGTGAGCTGGCTTCAATTTTTGGTGAACTGAAAAAAACGTTAATGTGGCAGGATGAACTCATTGCAAAGTCAAAAAAAGTAATGATGTATCCGGCGTTTGTTGGTCTGGTTGTTTTCGGCGTTTTGTGTTTTATGATGATTTATCTTGTGCCACAAATGGTGGGTTTTATTACTGAAATGGGTGGGGAGCTGCCTTTCCATACCATGGCTCTTATAGCGGTATCAGAATTTTTTGTTGATTATTGGTATACCTTATTAATACTCCCCTTGTTTTTAGGGGGTATGACTAACGTTTTAATAAAGAAGAGTGATAAGGCGCGGCTGTTATTTGATAAGTACAAATTAAAACTTCCCTGGTTAGGGCCGATACTAAAAAAAATAATTTTAACGCGGTTCTCAACTAATTTTGCGCTAATGTACAGCTCAGGTATTGGGGTATTACAGGGTTTGAAAATCTCTGAAGGCGTGGTGGATAACCTTTTCATAGCCGAAGAGGTTGAGTTTATTCATACGCAAGTGACCGAAGGCATGGGGATTTCAGATGCGTTTGCGCGAACCGACCTGTTTCCTCCACTTGTTATGCGGATGATGAGAGTGGGTGAGCAGACAGGGGGGCTGGATAAGTCACTGGTTAATGTGAGCTATTTTTTTAATCGGGATGTTGAGGATTCAATAGAGAAACTACAGGGTATGATAGAACCTGCCATGACCGTTGTTCTCGGTATTCTTCTGGGTTGGGTAATGTTGTCCGTACTTGGCCCCATATATGACTTGATTGGAGGCATAGATTTCTAATGAAAAAAAAATATGCCTTATACGTAACAGACGCCTCTTTGATCTTATGTACTGTGAATGGTAAAGGGGTCCAGTTGGTCTATAATCAGGGAATAACGGCCACGGGCTTTGGGCAAACCTTTGATGCTTATTTTTCTAAACTTAAAATCTCTGCTTTAGCTGTTTTCTTAGACTTAATAGGAGAAGAATTTAAGCACGAGTCGATTCCCCATGTCAGCAGTAAAGATCGTGAATTACTGATGTCTCGAAAAGAGCAAACGCTATTTCCTACAGCAGATTTGGTTTGGAAGACACATCTTAAGCGTGAGAAAGAAGGAAGAAAAGACGATGTTTTTTTGCTTATGGGTGTACAAATCCCAAAAAATGTAAAAACAATTTTTGAGGTATTGGTTAATAATCAACAAGCTGTGTCTGGTGTGTACTCAATTTCAGTGTTAGAGAGTGCAATTCAAAATGTGTTACCTAATAAAAGCCAATACGTAACCGTTTCCAGAGTGGCTGATACAAAAAATATTGGGCGCTCTTACCGGCAGACCTTCCATAAAGATCAAGAAATTGATATCAGTCGAACAACACGGGCTAAAGGCAACAGTTATGACGAGGTGTTTAGTGTTTTAATGGCTGAAATTGAGCGCATGCATCATTTCCTAAAAGGAGCAAAAAAGATTGATAACAATCATAAGCTTGAGGTCGTGGTTGCCCTTGGTGAAAAAGAAAGTAGCAAGCTGCTATCTCAACAGATTAATAATGATATCATATTTAAATACTTAAACCTTTATGAGCTAACAAAAAAATTAGGTCTCAATCGCCCAAAGAGTGTCAGTAGTTTGCCTCAGGTGCTATTAAATTATGCTTTGGTAAAAAAAGTAAAACCGCACTTTCAACCTGAAGAGTTATGTGGGTTTTATAAAAAAGGACTGCTGAAAAGTTGGATTCAAAAAGCGACGGTAGGTGTGTTGGCGATATCGTTTTTACTATCGATAGCAATAGGCTGGGAAACCAATCATACCAAACAACGTATCGAAGAAATCAATCAGCTAATAAGTGGGCTTGAAGAGCAACAGCAAGATATGGGGTCGGCTCTACATGAGGTCGATGTAAAGCCTAAATTAATGAAAGATGTGGTGACGATTCACCAAGTGATCGCTGAAAATCAATATGCCCCTCAACAAGTGTTGGACGTTTTATCTAAGGCTTATGAAGGGTTTAATGATATAGCAATCATGGGTATTAGTTGGTTGTCGGAAGGCATGGAAGAAGGGCTTGATGAACAAAATCATGCCGATTTTACGAGCCAAGTTAAAAAAGAAAAACAATTTTCATTGCAGATAACGCTGCCAAATTCAATGACGGAAAGGGAAGCGATTAACCGAGTGAATGATTTTACAGCCTCCTTACTGGAGCAAAAAGGCGTGTTAAGCGTCTCGGAACACACATCATCATTGGATATTAAAAGCAGTTCAACATTAGAACGTTCTGTTAGTACCCGTGCAGGAGAGGATAAACCGATTGACTTTACCTTGTTAATTACGATGAAACTATCATGAGTACTGAGCGCACTATTCAATGGGCTGAATACAAAAAGGAAGGCGGGTTACTGCTGGTGGCCATTATTTTTTCCGCCGCCATGTTGATTTATTTGTGGGCTGATTTTCAAGAGAAGCAACAAGAGAAGTTAAGGCTAAACCAGTTGCATGACGAGTTGGTTTTCGACATTGATCAAGCAGTCAAAGATAAAACCTTATTAAATGAGATAGGCGCATCATTCAAAAAATTAAAAGCCCAAGGGTTTTATGGTGAAGAGGATCGTCTTGCTTTAGTAGAAACTTTAACGAACACGGCAGATAGCCTGAAGCTTCCCAGCTTTAAATACGCCATCTCCCCGCAAGTTCAAATACAAACTGTTGGATTGGATTTTTCAACGCAATTAGCTCTAATGGAGAGCGTTGTCAGTGTAGAGGCCGAGTTGCTACATGAAGGCGATTTTGTGCAACTAGGTCGTAACTTGTCTGCTTTTTCTGAAGGGGCTTATCTCCTGAAATCATGTGAGTTAACGCGTGAAAAAACCTTGCAGTTGGTTGAAATAACAAAAAATGTTGCGCTGTCTTGTTCGTTTGCTTTTTATACGGTGACTCAAACATCTTTATCAGATGAGATTGAGGATGATGACATCATTGACCTGGAGGGTGGATAGATGACTGCTTATGGACGTGTGCTAATAGTCGGTTTGTTTTTCGTTGTCACTCATTGCTATGCCTTGGGTGACTTAATGTTGACCGTTGAGCAACGAGTGAAATTGGACATTCTCCGGTCATCAGGCGCCATGCCATCAAAGAGTCCGGTATCTAGCGAAGTGAAACTGAATGGTTTTTACTTTAAAAATAAAGACGGCTTGCATAAGGGGCAATTTTGGATCGATGGGAAAACGCTCGATGAAACAAAGGCCGATAATGATGTTGTGCTTAAGAGGTTCAATGAGTCAAGTCAGGTCGTTGATTTGGCGATAAAGAAGAAAGGTGTTGAGTTACCCTTTAAGGCGGGTCAAAAGCTGAAGTTGGACAAAGGTGAATTAGTAGATGCCTACCAACAGTAAACAGAGAGGAGCTGCCTTAATCATTATGATTACGATATTGGCTTTAATGGTTTCTTCTGCTTTGCTGTCGGGTTTAGACACCCATACATTAAAAGTTAAACGAGATAAAAAAACCAATAAGGCACTGGCTCGTGCTAAACAGGTGTTGATAAATTATGCTTTGTTGTCAGATAAATTGCCAAGTTCACCGGGTGTTGGGTATTTACCGTGCCCTGATATGACAGGAGATGGCTTGTCTAATGAACCTTGCGGGGTCAGTGGTGAAAGTGTAGAAGGCTGGTTGCCATGGCAAACCTTAGGTGAAAAAACACTCGTTGATAAAGATAAAACGTGCTTGCGTTATGCTGTCTCTGGGCATTATAAAATAAACCCGTCGACTCCTCTGGTTAAAGCGCCGCCCACACCCGGTCATTTTGTTATTCATGATGAAACCAATAGTCACTTAGTGGGGTCTGTACCTGCTGAGTATGCGCTGGCTGTTGTTTTTGCGCCGCATAAGATAGTCGCGGGGCAAGCAAGGGGGCTTAACGGTGGTGCGGCAACGATTTGCGGTAGCACCGTAGTGGCCGCACAAATTAATAACGCCAGTAATTTATTAGATACGTTGAATAATGTAAATAATGCTGCTGGGACGTATGCCGGTGCGGGGCTTCCTGGCAGTACAGCGTTACCGACGGCGACCCCGTCGGTTTTTATGCAAGCCAGAGAGCAGAATAATTTTAATGATGTATTGGTGTGGATCAGTCCAATAGATTTTGGAAATGTGTATGCGAGAATGCCATGAGTAGACAAAAACTAAATCAACACGGTTTTACTATCATCGAAATTGCCATTGTGTTGTTAATTTTTGGGTTAATTGTGGGCGGCATCATGGGGCCTTTACAAACTCAATTGGACAATATGGATCGTCGTGAAACCGTTCAAACGCTAGACACAACGAGAGAAGCGCTGGTAGGCTTTGCGCTAAGAAATGGACGACTCCCTTGTCCTGACACCTCTGGCGATGGGCAAGAAAATAAACCAGGCGCAAATTGTACTAATGAGCTTGGCGACGTACCGTGGGTGACGTTGGGCGTAAAGTCAGTTGATGCCTGGAAACAACCACTGACCTACCGAGTGGATGGAAGTTTTGCTGACAGTGCAACGGGGACGGGTTGCCCAGACCCTGATGTGCCAGGAATATCGTTTGAATTATGCTCAACAGGGAATATTACGGTTCGAGCAACGAGTTCAGGTGCAGTGGTGGCCAGCAATGTGCCTGCAATTCTTGTATCACATGGGAAAAACTGGGTATCTGCTGGCGATGTTAATGAGCAAGAGAACTCAGATAACGACACAAACTTTGTTGATAAAACCCATGTTAATCAAGGATATGACGATTTAGTAGTCTGGGTTAATATCAATAATCTAGTTGGAAAAATGGTATCCGGAAATAAATTGCCTTAAACCTAGTATTATTTCAAACATCGACTATATTTTTTCTAAGTCAATAATTTTTAAGTTTATTTACATAGAGGAAGAGTCATGCAAAGACAGTTAAAGCAACAAGGTTTTACATTAGTCGAAATTGCCATAGTTTTAGTCATCATTGGTCTTTTGTTAGGTGGGGTACTGAAGGGCCAGGAAATGATAAAAAGTGCAAAAGTTAAATCGCAGATGCAGGAGATGGATGGCATATCGGCTGCTTTTAATACGTATCAGGATAAATACGGTGCAATCCCTGGCGATGATAATAATGCGGCAACGAATACCGGTGTGGCTGGTTTAACGAACGGCAGTGGTAATGGTGCTTATTCAGGTGTTGAAGGCGATAGACGTGTTTGGGAACACTTGGAAGCCGCTAATTTATTAGCAGGCTATACGGCTGCTGCTAATGGGCGTTTTATGAATGAATATGGTCAACAATCATTCTTTCGCTCGAATTACGCCGGACTGAGTGGGGCGGTTGTATGTTTTTCTCTACCCAATGAGGTGGCCCGTGAGATTGATCGTAAAACAGACAATGACGATGGCGCAACAGGCGCGGTTCGTCGGCATAACCAATCTGCTTACCCAACGACCGCAGGAAACAGCTGGGTTTGTCGCGCGGCCTAATTTGAATAACTTAATTTTATTAAGTTAGAATAAAACCTCCCTGGTCAGAAGGCCGGGGAGTTTTTTTATAAACATGACAAAAAATATGGATAACCGTCGTCAAGATAAACGCCTACAGCTCCCAAACTTGCAAATTAAAGTTAAAAAGCCAGGTATAGGAGAGGGTAGGCATTATGTTAATTGCAAACCGATAGATATTAGCTGGAATGGTTTGGCATTCTCAAGTGATACGGAGTCATTTGAATTACTGCAGAAAATTGAAATTCAGCTTTCTGTTGGACATAAGAACCTCGAAGGAAGTGCCGTCATTTGCCATGTTGAAAAGAAAAAAACGGTAACAAATTATGGCGTATTGTACATTGATATAGCGCCGACGTTAGAGCAGGTGTTCAGTACGGAGGAACTTTCATCCAATCTGGTTGAAAGTTTAGCGGTTAATATGGCGGACAGGGCAGTAATAGGCAGTGTAGCTCTTGAGCAAGATATTCGTATAAAAAAAGGCCAGATTATTTTGTTTGATGCCATCCAGGCGTTCAAATTAAGGATAAATAGTTTGGTGGGCCATGTCAGTGATGGTTCGAGTAAAAAGTATCAGATGGACAGTTTGTTTGAATTTTCTGCTGATACGTTATCCGTTACTGTACCTTGTATACAGGCTAAGGATGGCGCATTGAGTAAAAGAACCATCACGCCCACATTAAAGCAAACAGATGACAAGGTGGTCTTCTCAGCAAGCGATGGTGAGCAATACGAGAGTATTTTGGACGTATTACAAAGCCTGAGCGACACGTTTAAAGTATTGCTCTCAGAACAGGTTTAGCGTCGAGTAAGTTGGCGTTATCAGATTGGCCTTAGTTAGGCCGCTATTTCCTTAATCAAAGACGATGCAACGGTTTTTGTATACGAGCACTTCATGTTGGAGATGGTGCCTTATAGCACGCGAAAGAACAATTTTCTCATTATCACGCCCTTTTCGTTTTAAATCCTCAATATTATCGTTGTGCCTGATACGGACAATATCTTGTTCTATGATCGGGCCGGCATCTAATTCGGTGGTGACGTAATGACTGGTGGCACCAATAATTTTCACCCCTCTTTCGTGAGCTGAATGATAAGGTTTTGCACCAGGGAAAGCAGGTAGGAATGAATGGTGAATGTTGATAATTTGATGTGGATAGTGATCAATAAAATCAGCGCTTAATATTTGCATATAACGGGCTAGAACAATGGTGTCTATTTGGTGTTCAGCGAGTAAAGCAAGTTGCGTTTGTTCCTGTTGCTGTTTGTTCTCCGCAGTAATGGGTAAGTGATGAAATTCAATCCCTGCTTCTTCAGCGAGTGCTTGGTAATTTTTATGGTTACTGATGATTAAGGGAATGTCCACATGCCATTCGCCGGATTGATATCTTGATAGGATATCGAATAAGCAATGCCCATGTTGAGAAACAAAAAGGGCGAGTCTAGGTTTTACATCAGAAAAAGCAATGTGCCAGTTCATCTTTAGGGTGGAGCCGACTTGTTCGTAAAAGGCTTGATGAATGCGTTCACGACGGATAGAGAAGTGATCTAATTGCCACTCAACACGCATAAAAAAGTGTTTATCGGCAGTGTCAACGTGTTGTTCTAAATCAACAATATTGCCGTGATTTTCAGACAAAAATTGAGTGACTTTGGCAATGATGCCCGGTTGATCGGGGCATTCTGCTAACAGTATAGCGGTTGTTTGTTTATTCAAAATAAATTCCGTATTTTACGAAGGTGTTATAGGTGGTGTAAAACCTAAAGGAGTCAGTAACTGATGTGTTTTATCGATGCGCTTATTAAGCAAAGAGTCGCTGTACGTTTTAGCATCAACACATCCCCAAATGGGGTTTGGCCATGCAGCATCCGTTTTATAACGCACAATATGGTGGAGGTGTAATTGAGGAACCATATTGCCTAACGCCGCGATGTTCATTTTATCAGCAGCAAATCCATTATTTAATGCTTCGCTGAGTTGCATGGACTCGCGTTGTAATGTTTGTTGGTCAATCAGGCTCAACTGAAAGGCCTCGCTAATATCGGCTTGTCGGGGGACGAGAATATACCAAGGATAATTAGCATCTTTGCTTAGCAGCAGTGCTGATAAAGAAAAATCGCCAAGATAGTAACAGTCAGCCGCAAGTTTAGGGTGTAATTTGAAACTCATTGTTATGATGTCTCTCGTTTCCAATGCCCGGACTTGCCACCCTTTTTCTCAAGCAGTCTAACGCCTTGTATCGTCATGCCTCGATCAACAGCCTTGCACATATCGTAAATGGTGAGTAAGGCGACTTGGGTTGCATTCAGCGCTTCCATTTCTACACCGGTTTTACCTGATGTAGTGACGGTTGTTTGGCAGCTAATGCGATTATATTGTGTGTCGGCTTCAAATTTAATATCAACATGGGTAATGGGGAGTGGGTGGCACAAAGGGACAAGGTCGGCCGTTTTTTTGCTGGCCATAATACCGGCAATACGTGCAATCCCAAGAACATCGCCTTTTTTATTATCGCCGTTGAGTACACGTTGTAAGGTAGCCGGGCTCATTTCGATAAAGCCTTCGGTGATGGCCGTGCGATCGGTATCTACCTTGGCGCTAATATCGACCATATGTGCATCACCTGCCGCATTAAAGTGTGTGAGTTCTGACATAATCTAGTGCTTCGATTTATTTGTTTGCATGATAGTATAATGAATTATGACACAAGCAAATGACCAGATGTATGAAGAAGCGATGCAGATAAAAGTTCTTTATTTTGCCAGTTTAAAAGAACTGTTTGGTCGAAGTGAAGAGCAATTGAGTGCAGAAGGCGTGAGTACGGTTGATGATGTTTGGAAACTCGTTAGCAAAGGGTACGATGTTTCGCATCAAGTTTTATATTCAATTAATCAGGAATATGCTCAAGCGGATGCGTTAGTAAAAGCCGGGGATGAGGTTGCTTTTTTCCCCCCAGTGACTGGCGGATAATATGGTTAAGATTACCGGCATTGCATTTGATCCCTGGGAAGAGTTGTCGTCTTTTCAAACAGCAATGAAACGAGAGGGCGAGTACGGTGCGTGTGCGAATTTTGTTGGCACCATGCGTGATATGAACGAAGGAGATGTGGTTAACGGCATGTTTCTTGAGCACTACCCAGGAATGACCGAAAAGCACTTAGAAAAAATAGTGCAAGCAGCAAAAGAACAGTGGGACATACTGGAAACCTTAGTGATTCATCGAGTTGGGGAATTATTGCCCAATGACCCGATTGTGCTGGTAGCCGTTTGGTCAGCACACCGAAAAGATGCCTTTGAAGCAAGTCGCTTCATTATGGAAGATTTAAAGAGCAAGGCGCCTTTTTGGAAGAAAGAAAGTCTAGAGTCTACTGGTCAAACAGCTGAAAAAAACCGCTGGGTCGAAAAAAACACCAGCGGTTATTGAAGTCAAATTGAGTTGGGTGCTTTACCCTGTCTCCATCAGACTGATACCTTTTGGGTATAGTGATACCCGATTGATTTAGAAGTGAGGTTTCTCTTCAATCACATCGAAACGAGCAACACTGTCAGTTATTTCTTTAGCAGCTGCATCAACGCCTTCCCAGCCTTGAATTTTCACCCATTTTCCAGATTCTAAATCTTTATAATGTTCAAAAAAATGAGCAATTTGTTTGAGTAAAACATTAGAAATGTCTTCATATGATTGAACATCATCGTATAGCGTCGTTAGTTTAGAAACAGGAACCGCTAAAACTTTCGCATCTTCGCCGGACTCATCAGTCATTTTTAAAACACCAATGGGGCGACAACGAATAACAGAGCTGTTCATAAGAGGAATAGGGGTAATGACCAGTACGTCAACCGGGTCTCCGTCATCAGACAAAGTGTGTGGAACATAACCATAATTACAGGGGTAATGCATGGCTGTTCCCATAAAGCGATCTACAAATAACGAACCAGATTCTTTATCGACTTCATATTTAATAGGGTCAGAGTGGGCAGGTATTTCAATAATAACGTTAATATCATGCGGTAAATCATTCCCAGACGGGACAAGGTTAAGGCTCATGTTGTTTCCTATTTTAAAAGTGCTGAATTGCTGTATTGCATTATACAGGGGTGATTGAAGAAATTAAATTTTCTACTTGCAGCATTTTATTAGGCGGAGTAAAAAAGACGAGTTGTTATTTTTTTTAATGTTATGAAAAGGCGAGCAAAGTTAAATAATCACTAGGAGAAAAACATGGAGTTGAGTCATTTATTACCCCCTATCATAGGGTGTTTGGGTTTGTACGCAGCGAAGTATGTTTACAGCTTAGTTATGAAGTATCCAGAAGGTGAAGGGGTTGTAGCAAAAATTGCTGAGCAGATTCATTTGGGTGCCATGGTTTTTATGAAACGGGAATACAACATGCTGGTGAAATTTGCAGCCGTTTTATTTGTTTTAACATTTATATTTTTGGGTTGGCCAACAGCTCTTTGTTTTTTATTCGGTGCTCTAGCATCAGGCGCAGCGGGTTATATTGGAATGAATACGGCGACCAGAGCGAATGTGCGAACAACAACAGCCGCCCATCAAGAAGGGGCTGAAGCGGCACTTTCGGTGGCTTTTTTTGGTGGTTCTATTATGGGCTTGGCTGTCGCCTCGTTAGGTTTGATGGGTCTAGGATTGATGTATTTATTCTTTGGAAGTGACCCAGAAACATCGCACGCCATCCATGGGTTTGCGATGGGTGCCTCAGTGGTTGCCTTATTTTCACGGGTGGGTGGTGGAATTTTCACTAAAAGTGCGGATGTTGGGGCTGACCTAGTGGGTAAGATTGAAGCCGGTATTCCAGAAGATGACCCGCGCAACCCCGGTGTCATCGCGGATAACGTGGGTGATAACGTCGGCGATGTGGCCGGCATGGGCTCGGATATTTTGGAATCTTACTGTGGCTCAATGATAGCGACGATTGCTATTGCTTCAACAATGTCGGCGGCATTGTTGGCTGAATTTGGGGCGCAATCCAGTTTAATGTTTTTGCCCTTAGCCTTAGCATCCATTGGGTTGCTTTGTTCCATCGGCGGCATTGTGCTGGTTAAGCAAAATGCCTCTAAGTCACCAGAAAAAGCCTTACGAATGGGCACGATGGGCGCTTCTTTGCTGTTCATTGTTTTAGCCTTATTGATTGTGTTGATGATGGATGTGACGGCTTATATTTGGATGGCGGTGCTGGCAGGGTCGTTGGGCGGTATGATTATCGGTTTGGTGACAGAGTATTACACCGCGGGAACACCCGTGAAGCATATTGCAAAATCAGGTGAAACGGGCCCAGCAACGGTGATGATTACGGGGCTATCGGTAGGAATGCAATCAGTGGCTATCCCCGTATTAACAATCTGTGGAGTGATAGCGATTTCCAGTCATTTTGCAGGCTTGTATGGTGTGGGCATTGCAGCCGTTGGTATGTTGGCTACCGTTGGGATTACAATGGCGATCGATGCTTATGGCCCCGTTGCAGATAATGCGGGCGGTATTGCTGAAATGGGCGGCTTAGGTGAACAAACTCGCAACATTACTGATTCGTTAGATGAACTAGGCAATACCACCGCGGCAATCGGTAAGGGTTTTGCGATTGGAGCTGCGGCCTTAGCAGCCTTGGCAATCATTACAGCGTTTATAGAAACGGTATCAGTGCATGTGCCAGGCTTTGCTCTAGAGTTAAATGACCCGCAGGTTTTGATTGGTTTATTTATCGGAGGCGTTATTCCTTTTGTGATTGCGGCTTTAACGATGACGGCCGTGGGAGATGCCGCGTTTGAAATGATTAAAGAAATTCGCCGTCAATTTACAGAAATTGATGGATTGCTTGAGGGCAAAGCTGAGCCTGATACAGCGCGTTGTGTGGACATTGCGACCACTGCGGCACTCAAAAAGATGGTGGTACCTGGTGTTATTGCGGTTAGCGTGCCCCCTTTAGTTGGTTTTCTGATCAGTGCTGAAGCCTTGGGCGGCATGCTATCAGGTGCTTTACTGTGCTGTGTGCTCCTAGCCTTAATGATGGCGAATGCCGGCGGTGCTTGGGATAATGCTAAAAAGTATGTTGAAAAGGGAAACCTGGGTGGTAAAGGTTCTGATACACATACAGCAGCGGTTGTTGGTGATACAGTCGGTGACCCATTTAAAGACACTTCAGGGCCGTCTATGAATATCCTAATCAATGTCATGGCGATTGTTAGCCTGGTGATTGCGCCTCTGCTAGGTTAAACCTCGATGCTTAATAAGCAAAAAGGCAATGACGTATGCAGTTGCCTTTTTACCTGTTCCAATCTTATATTTTTCATATAATGAATACTTTTAAATTGTAGATACCTCGATGTTGACGTACCCAAATATTGACCCCGTTGCTCTTTCACTTGGCAGTATAAAAATTCACTGGTATGGCCTGATGTATTTGGTAGGGTTTGTGGGGGCATGGTTATTAGGTCGGTTCCGGGCGAAAAAAAATGGCTGGACTGCAGAAGAGATTGATGACTTAATTTTTTATGCGGCGATGGGTGTGGTGTTAGGTGGCCGAATCGGTTATGTGTTGTTTTATAACTTTCCTGCGTTTGCTGAAAATCCATTGGTATTATTAAAAATCTGGCAAGGTGGTATGTCGTTTCATGGTGGCCTGCTAGGGGTGCTTATTGCGATGCACCTGTTCGGTAAGAAACATAAGCATGGTTTTTTTGAAGTGACTGATTTTATCGCTCCATTAGTTCCGATTGGTTTAGCTGCGGGGCGCATTGGGAATTTCATCAATGGTGAATTATGGGGTAAGCCAACTGATTTCGCATTGGGTATGGTTGTGCCGGGTTTAGGGGATATACCGCGCCATCCATCTCAATTGTATGAATCGGCCTTGGAGGGTTTTGCGCTGTTTTTTATACTGTGGTTTTATTCCAGTAAGCCCAGAGCCACGATGAGTGTGTCGGGCTTATTCTTGTTGGGCTATGGTGCATTCAGGTTTGCAGTTGAATTTGTTCGATTACCTGATGCGCATTTGGGGTATTTAGCCTTTGGTTGGCTTACCATGGGGCAAATTTTAACGTTGCCTATGTTGATATTAGGGGCGGTATTGATGTTCAAAGCGAAACAAAAAGGGTGAGTTGATGAAACAGTATTTAGAGCTCATGCAAGATATTCTTGATAATGGAGCCGATAAAGAAGATAGAACAGGTACAGGAACACGGTCAGTTTTTGGGCGACAAATGCGCTTTGATCTATCAAAAGGGTTTCCTTTAGTGACCACTAAAAAACTGCACTTACGGTCCATTATTCATGAATTACTTTGGTTTCTCAATGGAGACACTAACACAGCCTATTTAAAGGAAAATGGCGTGAGTATTTGGGATGAATGGGCTGATGAGAAGGGTGACCTAGGCCCGGTTTATGGGCATCAATGGCGCTCTTGGCCAACACCCACTGGTGATAATATAGATCAAATGAGTGAGGTGTTACAGCAAATAAAAAACACGCCTGATTCGCGTCGGTTAATTGTGAGTGCGTGGAATGTTGGTCAAATTCCGGAGATGGCTTTGCCTCCTTGTCATTTGTTGTTTCAATTTTATGTGGCCAATGGGAAATTATCGTGTCAGCTGTATCAGCGATCTGCAGATTTTTTCCTTGGCGTGCCATTTAATATAGCCAGTTACGCCTTGTTAACTCATATGGTTGCCCAGCAAGCTGATTTGGAGGTGGGAGATTTTGTCTGGACGGGCGGTGATGTCCATTTATATCACAATCATTTTGAGCAGGCGAAATTACAATTATCGCGTAAAACTTTGAGTCTGCCTCAGTTACACATAAAGCGAAAACCCATGTCATTGTTTGATTATCAGTATGACGATTTTGAGATGGTGGGTTATGAATCTCACGCGGGTATTAAAGCGCCGGTGGCCGTCTAATGATCTCTATGGTTGTGGCCATGGCTGAAAACAGGGCCATTGGAAAAGACAATGCGTTACTGTGGCATTTACCTAAAGATTTTAAGCATTTTAAAGCGGTCACCATGGGTAAACCTATTTTGATGGGGCGAAAAACCTATGAATCCATTGGTAAACCGCTGCCGGGTAGAAAAAACATTGTTATTACCCGTGATCAACGTTTTACCGCTGAAGGTGTGGTTATTGTTCATTCAATCAGTGAAGCGTTAGAGGCATCGAAAGGGTTTGATGAAGTGATGGTGATTGGTGGCTCTAGTTTTTATGAGCAAATGCTACCCGAGGCGACCAGATTATACGTAACGGTGGTCCATGAGCACTTTGAAGCAGATGCTTATTTTCCTGAAATAAGAGCGGATGAATGGAAAAAAGTCGACGAAGTGAAACATGGCGCAGATGAAAAGCACGCCCACGCGTTCTCATTTATAACGTATCAACGAATTTAGGTTTAGAAGGGTTTTAGTGAGCAATGGCAGTCTAACGAAATCACCTGTTCTGTTTCGTCTAGTTTGATTGCGCTTAACTGTCCTCCCCAAAGACAGCCTGTATCTAAACAAATGGTGTTGTTTTTAAAATTAAGCCCCAACGTCGACCAATGCCCAAAAATGAGCTTGTCATGCGCTGTTTGACGATTAGGGGCTTCAAACCAGGGCATTAAGTGCGCAGGGCTTTCGGGTGGAGCGCTTTTCTCGTTGAAATCTAATCGGCCCTGTGCATCACAAAAACGTAATCGAGTAAAACAATTAATAATAAAACGTAAACGCGCATGCCCGGACAAAGCCGTCTGCCATTGATCCGGTTTATTGCCATACATATGGGCTAAGAAATCATCAAACAGATCGCCTTTAAACACGGTCTCTAACTCATTTGCATAGTGCTTTGCCTCATTCAATGACCATTGTGGAGGCAAGCCAGCGTGAATCATGGTGTAACCGAGAACGGTGTCCTGGTGTAAAAAAGGGCGTGAACGGACCCAATCAATGAGTTGCTCTGCATCGTGGGCGTTTAAAATATCATCAAAAGTGTCGGTTCGGTGGGGTTTTTTATGCCCACGAGCACTCGCTAAAAAATGACATTCATGATTGCCTAGTACGCTGTGTGCACTTGCCCCGAGGGAAACAATAAAGCGCAAAGTCTCTAAAGACTGTGGGCCACGGTTTATTAAATCACCAGCAAACCATAGTTGATCTTTAAGAGGATCAAAGTTAATTTTATCTAAAAGGCGGCGAAGGGGATCATAACAACCTTGTACATCACCGATGGCATAGGTTGTCATGAAAAGGCCCTAATGAAGCGTTCTTGGGGTAGATAAAGAAAAAGGTGGAATCGTCGCAGTAAATTTTTCGCCATCAGCATCGAGCATATGATAACTGCCTTGCATGGCGCCAATCGATGTTTCAATCACCGCACCGCTGGTATATTGAAAGCTTTCTCCAGGTTGTAAATGCGGTTGTTCACCTACGACGCCTTCACCATGGACTTCTTGTACTTTGCCGTTTGAATCAGTAATAATCCAGTGGCGGCTGAGTAATTGAGCCTCAACCGTGCCCACATTCTTAATGGTGATTGAGTAAGCGAAGACATAGCGCGCCGCTTCAGGTTCAGAAGAGGAGGCGATATAAGTAGCGTCCACATCCACTTTGATATCTTGACGTTTAGGATGACTCATAATTTAACTTAAACAATAAATTTTGTGCTCAAATTGAGCCATTTTAAAACAATAATGTTGCCAATGCCTTCAAATTTAAATGTTATCTGAAGTAAGATGGCGTTAGGCGATATTATCTAGGAAAACATGATTTGAGAGTACATATTTTAGGCATTTGTGGCACATTTATGGGTGGCCTTGCTGTCATGGCAAAAAGGTTAGGTCATACCGTGACAGGCTCAGATGTCGGCGTTTATCCACCAATGAGCACGCAACTTGAAGCAGAAGGCATCGAGTTAATGCAGGGCTATAGTGCAAATAACCTGACGGTAAAACCGGATATTGTCGTGATTGGAAATGCGTTGTCGCGTGGTAATGAAGAAGTAGAGGCCGTATTAAATTCAGGCTTGCCTTATACATCCGGCGCACAATGGCTGGCCGAACACGTCTTAAAAAATCGCTGGGTGCTGGCGGTGGCAGGCACACATGGGAAAACGACAACCAGTTCGATGTTAGCCTGGATATTGGAATATGCCAACTTAACCCCCGGATTTTTAATTGGTGGGGTGCCGTTAAATTTTGGTATCTCCGCCAGATTGGGTGAATCTGATTATTTTGTAATCGAAGCGGATGAGTACGACACGGCCTTCTTTGATAAACGATCAAAGTTTGTTCACTATCGACCTAAAACCTGCGTGCTAAATAATTTAGAGTTCGATCATGCTGATATTTTTGATGACCTTGACGCTATAAAACGCCAGTTTCATCACTTAATAAGGACCGTGCCCAATAATGGACGGTTAATTTTACCTTCTGGGGAAGCCAATTTAGACGATGTGCTAGAGAAAGGGTGTTGGACGCCTATCGAGAAAATTAGTACTGACCCTTCTGGAAAAGCCACTTGGTCGGCGGCGAATATAGAGGCCGGTGAGGGTGAGTTTGATGTGTATTATCGTGGTCGTCGTATTGGTCGAGTTTGCTGGTCGTTGAGTGGGCAACACAATGTGTCCAATGCATTAGCTGCTATCTCAGCAGCGGTTCATGTTGGTGTTAAACCGGAGACGGCGATTGAAGCGTTGGCTTCATTTCAGAATGTTAAACGTCGCATGGAGCGTCGAGCCGTTATCAACAATATCACCCTGTATGATGATTTTGCGCATCACCCAACGGCCATTGCAAGCACGCTGGCAGGTCTAAGAGGAAAGGTAGGTCAGCAGCGCATTATAGCTGTGCTGGAACCGCGCTCAAATACCATGAAGATGGGGGTGCATAAAGACACCTTGTTGCCTTCGTTGAAGGATGCAAGTAAGGCCCTGATTTACATGCCTGATGAACTCAATTGGCAAATGGATTTGGAAAATTATTCCCACATCAATGTGTGCACTACAATGGATTCGCTGATTGAAGCCATTATTTCAATAGTAAAATCAGGCGATCATCTTTTATTTATGAGTAATGGTGGCTTTGGGGGAATTCATCAACGTGTTGAAAAAGCTTTGAGAGACTAGATATTTTATGCCATGGTCTACTGACAAGGTTCCTATTTTTCCATTATCCACAGTGCTTTTTCCTGATGGAGTGATCTCATTAAGGATTTTTGAAGCACGTTATTTGGATATGGTCAGCCAGTGTTTAAAGCAAAATGTGCCTTTTGGTGTCAGTATGATCGCTGAAGGAACAGAAGTTGGCAAAGCAGCGCAATGTTACGAGATTGGCACACTGGCTAAAATTGTAGACTGGGACAGGTCTGCAGAGGGCATGTTACAGATAGAAGCGATAGGCTGTCAGCGATTTAAAATCTTAGGTAGTCAAGTTTCTGAACGGCAATTAATCACAGCAACAATAAAAGAGATTGATGAGATGCATAGTCTTTCTGTGCCTGATGAATTATCGAGTTTAACAGCACTATTGAAGAAGGTTCTTAGAAAGCAGCAGCTTAAAAAAAAATGGAGTAAATCGCAGTTTGAAAATGCGAATTGGGTTTCTTGCCGTTTAGCTGAAGTGCTGCCAATAGAGAATGCCATCCGACAGCGCTTGTTGGAAATTAACGACCCTATTGAACGACTCCATCTCGTTTTAGGGTTGTTTTCAGAAAAATAAATATACTTTTCTTTGCCTTGTGGATTCGTTTTTTTCTGCTATGTTTCAAGTTACCGTTTTTGTTTGGTAAACAGGGCACAGCGAGGGTACGTAAAAAATGAAAAGCGATATTGGAATAAAGCTAGTTCTGGCTTTAATTTTTACGTCATGCGCTAGTTTTAGCCAGGCGGATAGCAGGACTAACATTTTGTTAGAACTGTCAGAAGTTAAAAATCTTATGGGTCGATCGAATGTTACATTGGTTGACTCTCGTCCGTTGTCGAATTTCAAAGAAGGCCATATTTTAGGCGCTGTGTCACTGCCGACTAGTCAAACGTTAGCAAACAATGGTCACTCAGACCTTGTTGCTTCTCTTCAAGAAATTCGCGATTTGTTAAGCCATGCGGGTATTCAGGAGCATTCTCATGTGGTGGTTTATGGGGATAATATGGTGGATGTTTCGCGGCTTTTTTGGGTGTTGGAAACCTTTGGTATCCGCAAGGTAGCTATTATGAATGGTTCCTATTCTGAATGGGGAAAGGCGGGTTACCCTATGGGTACTGGCCAAGGTGAAGAAGTGGAAAAGTCGGTTTTTTCTCCAGCGCTCAAACGAGATAAGCTGGCCACTCTGTTAATGGTTTTTGCGGCGATAAACAACGAGAAAGAAGGGTTAATCGATGCAAGACCAGCGGCAGAATATGAAGGGCAGCAATCACGAACGGCTGTCTATGGACATATTCCCTCCGCCATAAATATTCCTTGGGCAAAAAATTTAGATAAAGACCAGATCCGTTTTAGACCGATCAGTGAACTAAAAACACTCTACAAAGGTTTGATAAACAAACAAATGAACACGGTTTATTGTAATCAAGGTAAAAAATCAGCGGTGAGTTATGTTGCCTTGCGGCTTCTTGGTGCTCCGGTGAGGTCATACGATGGGTCTTGGATAGAATGGAGTCAACATCCAGAGTTGCCTGTTACAAAGGCGAAAAAAGTAAATAATCTATAGCTATTCAATATGATGAAGTTGTCACACTATCCTTTCAGGAATCAATTTGTTGTCCTAATGATGACGCTGGCTTCTTTAATGATAGCCTTTTATTCTATTTTTACTTATTTCAATGAAAAAGAAGAATACCTGTCAGAGTTGGGCAACGAGATAAAAGTGATCAGCCGAGTCTTAGAAAATGATTATGCCAGGTTGCTAATGATAGGCCTGCCGAGCGAAAGTATAGAATTACTCAATAAATGGAAGCAGTTTCCAATCATTGAACACGTTGACCTTAAGGAGATGTCGGGTCAGTCAATTCTACATTATTCGAAGTTAGATCAACCACATCAAACATTTCATAATATCAAACCACAGGAAACTTTGGAGGCTAATCAATTAGACCGGGTGGGTCATTTGTTTTTTTACAAGGATATTGTTGAATTTAACGGGGAAGAGGTAGGCGTTGTCAGCTATGTTATTTCTAATAAAAAATATGATGCGTTAGTTGGAGAACTGACTAAGCGGATAGCTATATCGATTCTTATAGCACTTGCCTTAGCAGTATTTTTATCACTTTGGTTGCAAAAAATCTTTGTTGCACCGTTAAAGCGATTAATGATCCGGATTAAAAAGATAGCTGATGACCAGCTGTATTCAAAAACGTTATCAATAAATGAGAACGATAAAAGTGAGTTGGCGAGTTTAGCGAAGCACTTTAATGTTTTATTGCAACGAATGGATAAAACATTAACCGAGGTTGAAAACTCTAGAGTGCTTGCACAAGAACTGGCTTATTATGATGATTTAACCGGTTTAGCTAATAGGCGATTATTAACCGAACATATGGAGTATGTTCTTGATATTGCTACCAGAGAAAACCAACATGGTGCTTTGCTATTTATTGATTTAGATAATTTTAAGACACTGAATGATTCACGT
This sequence comes from Cycloclasticus sp., assembly GCA_002700385.1. Lineage (GTDB taxonomy): Bacteria > Pseudomonadota > Gammaproteobacteria > Methylococcales > Cycloclasticaceae > Cycloclasticus. The sequence continues at coordinate 139,427 of PADC01000005.1, read as the reverse complement.
GGGCATGCAGCAGGTGATGAGCTGCTAAAGAAAGTGGCAGAGAGTTTAAAAAAAGTATTTCGATCAACGGATACCATAGCCCGATTGGGTGGCGATGAATTTGTGATTTTATCGGGGCATTTAGAAGATTCTGAAGAGGCTGTTATAAATCAAGTGCATTCGTTGATGTTAAAGCTCCGTCATGTATTGAGTGAAAAGTTTGTTGTTTTAGGGGAGAGTTATCATTTAACAGCGAGTATTGGCATTACCACGTTTCCAAACATGGCCGATAACATCGATATATTGATGAAGCAGGCAGACACCGCTATGTACCGTGCCAAAGAAGCGGGTCGAGATGGTTACCATTTTTACCAGCCTGAGATGCAGGCGATAGCAGATTCCAGATTGCAAATGGAAACAGATTTACGTTTGGCTTTAGAGGCGGATGAGCTTGAATTGTTTTATCAACCACAAGTAGATGAGTTTGGCCGAATTTTAGGTGTAGAAGCCTTGTTGCGATGGTTTAAAAAGGATGGAAGTATGGTCTCTCCGGCAGATTTTATACCGATTGCCGAAATGACCGGTCTTATTTTACCGGTCGGCGAGTGGGTGATAAAAGAAGCTTTTAAACAATTAGCTATATGGCAACGAGGAGATATTTCCCCAAGCTTTAGAGTGTCTATTAATATTAGCCCTTATCAATTCCATCAAAATGATTTTGTCCAGGATATAAAAGGATTACTCAACGAATCAGGCGCCTTGGCCAGCCATGTTACCCTTGAGATGACCGAAGGCATTACAATTAAAGACATACAATCCACCATTGATAAGATGGAGAAATTATCAGATATGGGGTTCAAGCTATCAATGGATGATTTTGGTACGGGGTATTCTTCGTTAATGTACTTGAAGAAATTGCCACTGAATGAGTTGAAAGTAGATCAATCATTTGTGAGAGACCTAGAGACAGATCGTTCTGACGCGGAAATTGCTGCCACGATCATTGCGATGGCAAAAAATTTAAAACTAGAGGTCGTGGCTGAGGGCGTCGAGGATGAGAGTCAGTTGGCTTTTTTGACTCACCATGGTTGCTTGGTCTTTCAAGGTTATTACTTCTATAAACCGATGAAGGCGGCTGATTTAACTGAGTTGATGTTTGGGCATGCAGTTATTTTGTAATGATTATTTTCTCAGTTCTTTGAGTTGTTTCGCTAGTAAAAGAAGAAGGATCAGCAGAACGAGTCCGACCGGCCATTTGTCTAACAAAATATTCGGGATAATGGAGAGGGCGCTGCCAAATAACAAACCGGGGAGCAAATAAGCAGGTGCCCAAAGAATTGAAGCAATCAGATTAATAGGAATGTATTGTCTATTCGGCATGTCCAAGATACCTGCTACGAGAGGAATAACCGCACGAATAGGGCCAACAAAACGCCCAATTAAAATACTAAAAATGCCATATTTTTCAAAGAAAGTATGGCCCTTGTTGAGCAGTTCGGGTCTGTCCTTGAACCAGGTCAGTTGGTATACCTTATTTTTATAGTGCTTGCCTAAAGCGAAGCTTAAGCCGTCTCCAAGCGAAGCGCCAGCAGCAGCCCAGATAATGGCGCTATACAAATCGAGGGTGCCATTGCCAATCAGCGTTCCAATAGCAAACATAATAGCCACACCGGGAATAATAAACCCAATGATAGCGAGTGACTCAATCATTGCGACTAAAAAAATGATGGCGCCAGACCAAAAGGGGTAATCAGTCACCCATTGAGTGACTAAGTTGAGAAAATCAGCCAACATGGGGGTATTTTTTAATTAGGTTGGTTGCGCATAAAGTCGGCAGTATTAAAAAAGGCCTGCATCAGCTCGTCATGCATGGGTTTCTCAATATTCATTTTAGTGAGTGCCTTATTCATACAATATAACCATTGGTCACGCTCTTTTACTCCAATAGAAAAGGGTAAATGACGTGCACGTAATCGAGGGTGCCCATATTTCTCTATATATAAAGAGGGGCCACCTAACCAACCACTTAGGAAAAGAAATAATTTTTCTTCGGCTTCAGATAAATTGGCTGCATGCATGTCACGAATGGTGTTAGCTTCAGCATCACTGTCCATCACTTGGTAAAAATAGTTAACGAGTTGGCGAACGCCTTTTTCTCCACCTAGTTTTTCGTATTGAGTCAGTTTATAGGTTTGACCCGGTTTAATGGTATCGATCATGTTAGCTTCTCAAAGGCCGTTTTAGCGGCACTCAGGGTATTATTGATATCTTCTTCACTGTGGGCGGCTGATACAAAACCTGCTTCAAAAGCAGAAGGAGCCAAGTAAATGCCCGCCTCTAACATTAGATGAAAGAACTGTTTAAAGTGCTCCTGGTTGCATTGCATCACTTGTTCAAAGCGGCTGATGTTGGTTTCTTCAGAGAAAAATAAGCCAAACATACCGCCTACTTGGTTAGTTGAAAAGGCCAGATCGGCGTCTTTAGCAAGTTGTGACAGGCCGTCAAGTAATTGAGTCGTCCGCTGAGTAAGCTGTTCATAGAAGCCTGGTTCGCTGATTATTTCCAGGGTAGTTAAGCCGGCCGACATCGCTAACGGGTTACCCGATAAAGTCCCGGCCTGATAAACAGGGCCATTAGGTGCAAGTAAAGCCATAATATCTGCACGACCACCAAAAGCTCCTACAGGCAGGCCACCGCCAATGATTTTACCCAGCGTGGTTAAGTCTGGTTTAACCTCGTAAATTTGCTGTGCGCCACCCAGGGCAACGCGAAAACCGCTCATTACTTCGTCAAAAATTAACACGATACCGTATTGATCACAAAGAACTCTCAATCCTTCAAGAAAGCCTTTTTCGGGTGGAATGCAGTTCATGTTGCCGGCAACCGGTTCAACAATAATACAGGCAATGGTATCGCCGTTGGTTTTTAGTAAATGAGTGATCGCTTCAAGATCGTTAAAAGGCAGTGTTAGTGTGTGATCAGCCAGTGAAGAAGGAACACCCGGAGAGCTCGGCACACCAAATGTAAGGGCACCAGAGCCTGCCTTGACGAGCAGAGAATCTGAATGACCATGATAACAACCTTCAAATTTAATAATGTTATCGCGGCCGGTGAACCCTCGAGCTAAACGTATGGCACTCATGGTCGCTTCGGTGCCTGAATTGACCATGCGTATTTTTTCTATTGAGGGTACAAGTTGACAAACTTTTTCGGCCATTCTTGTTTCAATCACGGTTGGTGCGCCAAAACTCAGCCCTTTTTCAGCTGTTTCTTGAACCGCCTTAACAACGCTAGGATGGCTATGTCCAAGCACCATAGGTCCCCAAGAAGCGACGTAATCTATATATTTTTTGCCGTCGGTATCATACAGATAGGCTCCCTTGGCATGGTCAATAAAAACAGGGTCACCACCGACGCCTTTGAATGCGCGAACTGGTGAATTAACGCCACCTGGTATGGACAGTTTTGCTTGATCAAACAGTGCAGAAGGGTTCATATTAATATCAATTTATTTGAATGACTTGGCATTATAAGCAATAACCGTAAGCTCATTACAGAAATGAATGATTTGATTTCTAAAAAATAGAGGCGTTAGTACGGGCTGATTTGCGCCGTTTTATTTTTGTCGTGCTTGGCTTTAATCGGTAGAGATAACAATGCCGCGTTGAATGAAGTCATTAAGTATGGATAAGCCGCCTTCAATAACGATTTCAGGTTTGGGGTGCTGAAGGTGTTGGGCCAGTTGAAACAGGATGTCATTTGTCACTGTGTGAGTGTTGTTAGTTAAAGCGGTTAATAAAGCATGCGTCATTGCATTGGTTTCTAGAAACCCCGTTTTGTTCTCCGTGTCTCGGTAAACAGTGAGATAAGTCGGGTGTTCAGGCGGGGCGCTAGGTAAAAAATCAGGTGATATTTTGTGAACAGGGTAGGTATAGGCAACAGCTAAAGCCGTCGGTGCGATCGTTAAGGTTTGATTAATGGGGTCGGTGATCGCCAGATTGTTTGTTGTTTCTTCGGCAATTGAAATGACCAGTTCAATCCATTCGTAATGAGCGAGCTCCAAAAGAAAGGGAAAATCAGTGTTTGATGTTGCTGAGTTTGCACGTTCATTTTGTAGGTATTGAATAAATTCTTGTGAAATATCGGCAAAATAAGGGCTCTTGCTTGGATGGCGGTGATAAAAGTCCTGACAGATATTCGCCCATTGTTGTTCTGAATGGAGCTTCCTTAGAACCGGGAAGCCATCGCTAAGAACGTTTGAGATATTAGTGAACAATAAATCGCGGTAAATATTCAGACGACGTTCTTCTATATCAGCCGGTTTATTCGCGTTTTTAGGGTCGCGAATATAGCGGGTAAACTCATGTTGAGTTTGAATAAAAGAGGGTGTGTTATCCTGCGGCATGTTTTTGTTGTGGGGTGTACTTCAGTTGAGCTTGGTGAATAAGGTCGACTTCCTCAAGTAAGTCATCGAGTGGTGGGATATTAAAATCACGCTCCAATAAGGTGGGAAAAAGCCCAAAATTTTCGTAAGCCTTATCGAGTAATTGCCAAACAGGGTCAATAACTTTAGCGCCATGAGAATCAATGATAAGGTCTTCAGCTTCGTTATAATGCCCAGCAATGTGAGCATAACTGATGCGGTCGCCAGGGAGGTTTTTTAAAAATGCCTCTGCATTGTATTGATGATTTACACTATTGACATAAATGTTGTTGATATCAATCAACAGCTTACAGTCTGCCTTTTTTATAACAGCATTAATAAAATCAATTTCTTCCATTTCTTTACCCGGGGCAGCGTAGTAGGAGGCATTTTCAATGGCAATTTGTTCGCCAAGAATATCCTGTACCTGTGTGATTCTATCCGCTACATAATTGACGGCTTCCTGGGTAAAGGGGATAGGCATCAAGTCGTATAGGTGGCCGCCATCGCTACAGTAGGTGAGGTGTTCAGTGTAAATTTTAATGTGGTGTTGTTTAATAAAGTCACGGATATCGTGTATGAATTCAATATCTAGTGGATCTGGGCTGCCTATGCTAAGAGAGAGGCCATGCGCTACAAAAGAAAACTGTTCAGTTAATGCGCGTAGTTGCTTGCCATAGTGTCCGCCAATTCGTATCCAGTTTTCAGGGACGATTTCATAAAAGTCGACATGGCTAGGCGGCTTCTCAAGGAGCGGGCCGATAAAGGCCCGCCTTAATCCAAGACCTGCTCCGTGGACGGGATAGGTATTAGTATTCACAGGATGTGGTTAATTGCTAGAACCGCATTTACCTTCGCCACACTTGGCTTCTTTGGCTTTATCACCACCGCATTTGCCTTCGCCGCACTTGGCTTCTTTGGCTTTATCGCCACCGCATTTGCCTTCGCCACACTTGGCTTCTTTGGCTTTATCGCCACCGCATTTACCTTCGCCACACTTGGCTTCTTTGGCTTTATCGCCACCGCATTTGCCTTCGCCACACTTGGCTTCTTTGGCTTTATCACCACCACATTTACCTTCGCCACATTTACCTTCAGCAAGTACCATATAACCCGTTTCTAATTCGCTTGCACCAAACGGATTGGATTCTGCGTTTGCTGCGGGAACAAATGCCATTGATGTAACAAAGGCTGCACCTAATGCGGCTGCTAAGGGTTTTTTTGTAGAGTTTTTCATAAGAATGTCCTTGTGCTTTTTATCGTCAGTTGACTTAATAGTTAAATATTTATGCAGATAGCTTCGACAAGAATTGATCGATTAACTAGATGCGATTAAATAGACCAAGCAAAGTTAAAAAAACTTACACGCATTTTTTAACTTTTAGGTTAATGAGTTTAAAACGATTAGTTTGAACTGAAAATGAATTAATCAATTGTTTTGTCTTTAAATTCACATAAATCCTCTATGACACACGAGCCACAACGGGGTTTACGAGCAATACAGGTATATCGGCCATGCAGAATGAGCAAGTGATGAGCATCTATTATGTGTTTTTTGGGAACATTTTTTTCAAGCTTTTTTTCAACATCAAGGACGTTCTTTCCGGGTGCAATTTTAGTGCGATTACTGACTCTAAAAATATGTGTGTCTACAGCAATGGTGGGCATGCCAAAGGCCGTATTTAGAACAACATTGGCTGTTTTTCGGCCAACGCCAGGCAGTGCTTCAAGTTCTTCGCGAGTTTTTGGAACATTGCCACCGTGTTTGTCCATTAAAATGTTACAGGTTTTGATGATGTTACGACCTTTGGTGTTAAATAAACCGATGGTTTTAATGTATTCTTTAAGTCCATTTTCGCCGAGATCATAAATAGCCCTTGGTGTATTGGCAATAGGGTACAGTTTGTCTGTGGCTTTATTGACGCCTTTGTCGGTAGCTTGTGCCGATAGAATAACGGCTATTAATAATTCAAAAGGTGAGCTGTAGTTGAGTTCTGTAACAGGTTCTGGGATAGCCTGAGCGAGTCGGTCGAAAATTTCCAGACGTTTGATCTTATTCATAGAGAGGCGCGTTGTATAGTCCATTGATTGTTGATTAGGGTGGCGCTGGCTTGTGCTGGCTGCGGCACATCGAGTGTGATCAATTTTTTCAATTGAGGGTTAGAGAAAGGAGTATGTTGGTGGTAGACCCATGAATAACTGATGATTGCGTGAGTATTGTTAATTAAATGAATGGATTGTATGTCTTTGATTTTTTGGCGAACAGCGATCACTCTTGCGTTACGTAGGGTTTCGTCCCCCCAAGGTTTGCCCAATAATAATTTTTTTCCTTCGTGTGTGAAGCTAAGGTAGACACCTGAACGGCCCGAATTTTTGCAGGTGACGACCAGTGCGTCAATGAGGGGTTGTTTGTCTGAACAGTTCCACCCTTGTGCCTTTTTGCCACGAGCACGAGGGTTGTTGGTGACCATGTTGACAGCATATCCTGGTCGGATGTTGGCTTTCATTAATAATGATAAGGCAAGTTTTTCGTCTAATGTAGGGGGTTTATGGCAAGCAAAAAGGGAGGCGCAGACGGTAATTATGAACAACAGTCTTGCAAGATAGTTTAACATGTTGATGTTCCCTGGCATTAAGTTGAAAAGGTCAAACGATAAGGTTATCAGATGATTGATTGGGCGGAAATAGAAACAGTTTTGTTGGATATGGACGGTACCTTGCTTGATTTAAGGTTCGATAATTACTTTTGGCAGCGGGTGGTACCTGACTATTATGCCCGCAGAGAAAATATCTCTTTTGAAGAGGCGGTTTTGCACCTAAAACCGATTTTTAAGGCTCAAGAGGGCTTGTTAAATTGGTATTGCTTGGACTATTGGAGCACAGAATTAGACATTGATATTGCTCAATTAAAAGTTGAAACGCAGGAACATATTAGAGAATTGCCGCACACGAGGGCTTTTTTGAAAGCACTTAAAGAAACGGGAAAACGTTGTCTCTTAGTAACGAATGCTCATGCCGATAGTTTGAGTATTAAGATGAAAAAAACAGGGTTAGTTGAGTTTTTTGATGCAATTGTTTCGGCGCATGATTTTGGTTACCCCAAAGAACAGCAGAGTTTTTGGCAGGCGTTTCATCAGCTAGAGTCATTTGATAAATCGAAGACCATGATGGTCGATGATAGCCTGAGTGTTCTCAAAGCAGCTGATTTATTTGGTATTAAATACATTGTGGCGATCAGCCAACCTGATAGCACAGAACAACCACGAATCATTCATGACTACACGGCTGTGGAGAGTTTAGGGGATATTCATCCAGATTAAGACTACGGGCTCTAACTGGGTTGAGGTTTTCTCTCTGACCTGGTTTTTTTTCGACGCTTTTTGCTTGTTGGCTTGTAGGTTTTTTTTGTGGCCGGTTTTATATCGGGCAGTGATCCGCTATAAATAGGTTCAAAAGGGATTTTGTGTGAAATATAGGCTTCAATATCAGGTAATGAATACGCGTAGGTTTCACAAGCAAAGCTGATGGCGAGACCGCTGGCGCCGGAACGTGCCGTTCTGCCAATTCGATGGACATAATCTTCAGGGTCCTGAGGTAAGTCGAAATTAAAAACATGGCTAACAGCCGGGATATGTAGACCACGGGCGGCAACATCCGTTGCAATTAACAAGGGCAGCTTGCCTTCTTGGAACCGGGTAAGAATGGCTTGGCGTTTTTTTTGTGGCACATCGCCCGATAGCACAGCATTGTCTAAGCCATTGCCATCGAGGTATCGGTGCAAGCGGTCTGCATTATGTTTAGTGTTGATAAAAATAATGCCCCGTTCAGGTTTCTCAATGGTCAGGAGATGGATTAATAACGGAATTTTTTCATTATCAGCCGGGTAATAAACAGATTCTTTAACCTGCTTTGCGGTGATCTGTTCCGGTTCAATGCGAACCATTTCAGGGTTGTTCATATGTTCGTAGGCCAACTCTGTCACTTTAAAGGAAAGGGTCGCCGAGAACAGTAAATTTAAGCGCTCCTCTGGTTTTGGCAGCCTCCGTAACAAATACCGAATGTCATTGATAAAGCCGAGATCAAACATTCTGTCTGCTTCATCCAGGACAAGTACCTCAAGGTTTCTAAGGTGAAAAACTTTTTGTTTGAAAAAATCGATTATTCGCCCCGGGGTGCCGATTAAAATATCAATGCCGTCATCAAGGGTTTTGCGTTGTTTTTCATAATCGGTTCCACCGTATGCCAGGCCGACTTTAAGGTCACTGTGTTGACCAATAATTTTTGCATCATTGGCGATTTGAATGGCCAATTCGCGCGTAGGGGCTATGATAAGGGCCCGTATACCTTTTTTGTTATCAATGGGTTTCTTGGTTAATAAACGGTGATAGGTAGCCAGTAAAAAAGCCATTGTTTTTCCGGTTCCCGTTTGAGCTTGCCCTGCAACGTCTTTACCCGCCAGACTGAGGGGTAAGGTTTTTGCCTGAATGGGTGTGCATTTTATAAAATTAGCGTCATCCAAGCCTTCCATAATAGTAGGCGATAATCCGAGAGAGGAGAATTGGGTATTCGTTAGGTGAGTTTCGGCCATGTGTTCAGTCAGTTTTGACGATAATTGAATGAAAATAGAAGCTTGCTTAGAATTTAAATATTCATGATAAGCTGTACAGTCGATATCCTACTCTATTATGATGTAGCAATGCAGAGTATTAAACGAATGGAGATAAATAGTGAGTGAAAATGTAGTACATACTACGGATGATAGTTTTGAACAGGACGTTTTAGCGTCTGACCAACCTGTTTTAGTTGATTTTTGGGCTGAGTGGTGCGGGCCATGCAAAATGGTGGCGCCGATATTGGATGAAATAGCCGATGAATATGTTGGTAAATTGAAAGTAGTTAAGTTAGATATTGACTCAAATCCTGCCATGCCAAGGCGTTTTGGTGTACGCGGTATTCCAACGTTAATGGTTTATAAAGCAGGAGAAGTTGAAGCCACTAAAGTGGGTGCGGTAACTAAGTCACAATTAGCCGCTTTTATTGACAGTAATTTATGAAAGTGTAATCCCCTCGTCTTAAAGGTAGACGGGGGTGATTTTTAATGCTACCTTTACGTTATAGTAAGAACTTCTAAGCACGCGGCTTGCCGTGCAACTAAATCAAAAACAATCAATGTCATAATATTTGTGCCAAATTTGCACATATATACTTTTCTTATATTTTAACTACAAACTTATATGAACTTAACTGAGCTGAAGCGTAAACCCGCAAGTGAAATTCTTCAAATTGCGAAAGAATTAGGTGTGGATAATACCGGAAGATCACTGAAACAAACCACGGTATTTCAAATTCTAAAAAAGATTGCCAAAAAAGGTGATGATGTATACGGAGACGGGGTTTTAGAAATTTTGTCAGACGGTTTTGGTTTTTTAAGGTCAGCGGATAGTTCTTTTTTGGCGGGCCCAGATGACATTTATGTGTCACCGAGTCAGATACGTCGATTTGGGCTTAGAACAGGGGATGTGATTTCAGGCAAAATTCGCCCGCCCAAAGACAATGAACGGTATTTTGCGCTATTAAAAGTCGATAAGCTTAACTATGAAAAGCCTGAGGATGCAAAAAGCAAAATTGCTTTTAAAGATTTAACGCCTATTTTTCCAAATGAACGTTTATGTCTGGAGATGGGCAATGGAACGACTGAAGATTTAACGTCCCGTGTGATTGATTTGGTTTCACCGATTGGTAAAGGTCAACGTGGATTGATTGTATCGCCGCCTAAAGCGGGTAAAACGATGATTCTACAAAATTTAGCACACTCCATTGCGGCTAATAACCCTGAAAGCGACTTGATTGTTTTACTGATTGATGAGCGCCCTGAAGAAGTGACAGAGATGTCGCGCACGGTTAAGGGTGAAGTGATTTCTAGTACATTTGATGAGCCAGCGTCTCGTCATGTTCAAGTAGCAGAAATGGTAATTGAAAAAGCTAAAAGGTTGGTTGAACGTAAACGGGACGTGATTATTTTATTAGACTCTATCACTCGTTTAGGGCGTGCCTACAATACCGTGGCGCCCTCATCAGGCAAAATTTTAACTGGGGGTGTAGATGCTAATGCACTTGAACGTCCAAAGCGTTTTTTCGGTGCTGCACGTAATATCGAAGAAGGGGGGAGTTTAACCATTATTGCCACCGCTCTTGTAGAGACGGGTTCACGTATGGATGATGTGATTTATGAAGAGTTTAAGGGTACTGGCAATATGGAACTTCATCTTGAGCGCAAAATAGCGGAAAAGCGTATTTATCCGGCCATTAATGTTAACCGTTCGGGTACGCGTCGAGAAGAATATATTGTTGATGCAGATGTGCTGCAAAAAACTTGGATTCTGCGAAAAATTCTTAACCCTATGGATGAAATGGGCGCTATTGAATTCTTGTTAGAGCGTTTTAAGAAAACAAAAACAAATAATGAGTTTTTTGATTCAATGAAACGTTAACTGGGTTAGTTTTAATATTTAAAAAAAGAGCTTCTTAAAGAAGCTCTTTTTTTTTGCGTTCTTTCATTGCTGGTGCTGCTCTCGTGTGATGGCTTTATGGCCAATATCAGTCCGGAAATAGACATTGTCCCAGTCAATAGAGCCGACAGTCTCGTATGCTTTTAATTGAGCATCGAGCACACTGTCACCCAGTGCACAGGTACATAAGACGCGACCACCATTGGTTGCGATTTCTCCATCCACCATTTTTGTGCCTGCGTGAAAGGTTTTGGTGTCCTCGGTTTCAGCAGGAATGCCTGTAATAAGATGACCTTTCTCGTAGTCAAAAGGATAGCCGCCAGCGGCAAGAACAACGCCTATTGCTGTACGAGAGTCCCACTCTGCGTTAATGACATCCAGTTTATTATCAAGCGCGGCATTACAGAGTTCAGTCAGATCGCTTTTCAAGCGCATCATAATGGGCTGTGTTTCGGGATCACCAAAACGGCAATTATATTCCAGCACTTTTGGGATGCCTTGCTGATCAATCATGACACCGGCATAAAGAAAACCGGTGTAAGGGATACCGTCCTTTATCATGCCATCGAGTGTGGGCTGAATAATGGTCTCCATGATAGTTTGGTGCATTTTATCTGTGACAACAGGTGCCGGCGAGTAAGCGCCCATACCACCTGTGTTAGGGCCTGAGTCACCATTGTCACGCGCTTTGTGGTCTTGTGATGATGCCATGGGCAAAGCCTGAGAGCCATTCGCCATAACGATAAAGCTGGCTTCTTCTCCAACCAAGAATTCTTCAATAACAACACGGTGACCGGCTTCACCAAAGGCATTGCCTGCTAACATATCGTTAACGGCCTCAATGGCTTGTTGTTCCGTTTCAGCCAGAATAACGCCTTTTCCAGCGGCTAAGCCATCAGCTTTAACGACGATCGGAGCGCCTTTTAATCGGATGTAATCACAAGCGGCTTCAATATCGGTAAAACTTTCATATTCAGCCGTTGGGATGTGATGGCGGGCAAGAAAGTCTTTGCAGTAGGCTTTAGACCCCTCGAGTTGAGCAGCCAATTGGGTTGGGCCGAAACAACGTAAACCGTTTTCTTTGAATCGATCGACGATACCACCGACGAGAGGGGCTTCGGGGCCAACAATCGTCAGTTCTATGGCCTCTTTTTTAGCGAAAACCAATAACCCATGAATATCTTCCGCGCTAATATCGATATTAGTAATGCCGGGTTCTTGCTCCGTACCCGCATTGCCCGGTGCAACGTAGACAGTGTCAACATGTGCGGATTGTTTTGCTTTCCAGGCCAAGGCATGTTCACGACCGCCTCCACCAACAATTAAAACGTCCATTTGAATTCCTTTATTGATTAATGCCTAAAATGACGCATGCCCGTAAAGACCATAGCTATATCGTGCTCATCAGCGGCTTGGATGACGTCTTCATCGCGCATGGAGCCCCCCGGTTGGATGACGGCTCGAATCCCCACTTGAGCAGCGTTATCCAAGCCATCTCTAAATGGGAAAAAGGCATCAGAAGCCATCACGGAGCCGGCAACCTCCAACCCCGCTTGCTCTGCTTTTATAGCCGCAATCCGAGCGGAATTAACACGACTCATTTGGCCGGCACCCACCCCAATCGTCATCTGGTTTTTTCCATAAATAATGGCGTTAGATTTAACAAATTTAGCAACATGCCATGTGAAGAGTAAATCTTGCATCTCTTGCTCGGTTGGCTGACGTTTTGTAACAACCGTTAAGTCGTTATACAGCATATTGTCAGCCGTTTGGACTAAGAGCCCGCCATTAACGCGCTTGAAATCATAATGCTCGGTCTGATTGCTTTCCCATGGCCCACTATCAAGAAGGCGTAAATTTTTCTTTGCAGCGACAATGGCCAAAGCATCATCATGAATACCGGGCGCAATAATAACTTCCACGAATTGGCGTTCTGTAATGACTTCGGCAGTCATCCGGTCAAGCGGTCGGTTAAACGCTATAATGCCGCCAAAAGCAGATTCAGGGTCGGTTTGGTAAGCTCGGTTATAAGCGTCTAAAATATTATCGCCTAAGGCGACCCCACAGGGGTTTGCATGCTTAACAATAACGCAGGCAGGGGAATCGTCAAATTGTTTAACGCATTCTAATGCGGCATCTGTATCCGCAATATTGTTGTAGGAGAGCTCTTTACCTTGATGTTGAATAGCGGCAGATATAGAGCCCGATTGAGGCTGTGGATCCGTGAAAAACGCAGCCTTCTGGTGAGGGTTTTCACCGTAACGCATGACTTGTTTTTGCTTAAATTGAAGGTTGATGGTACGGGAAAAGTCTGCTTTTTCGCCATTGTCTTGAATACGGCCTAGATAGTTCGCGATGGCACCATCATATTGTGCTGTATGCTCAAACGTTTTAACCGCAAGTTTAAAACGGCTTGCATCATCCACACCACCGGTTGATTTGATTGAAGTGATTGTTTGATGATAGTCATTTGGATCAACAATAATCGTCACGTCTTTATGGTTCTTGGCGGCTGCACGAATCATGGTGGGGCCGCCAATATCAATGTTTTCTATGGCGGTGGCAAGATGGCAGTCGGGGTTGGCTACCGTTTGTTGGAACGGGTAAAGATTAACAACAACCAGATCAATGGGTTGAATGTCGTTCTCTTTCATCGTGTGTTGATCAATATCTCGGCGAGCTAAAATACCGCCATGAACTTTAGGGTGCAAAGTTTTTACACGTCCATCCATTATTTCAGGAAAACCTGTGTAATCACTCATTTCGATAACAGGTAGGTTGTTTTCTTGAAGCAATTTAGCCGTGCCGCCGGTTGAAATAATCTCAATATTTAATTCATTGAGTTGTTGGCAAAATTCGATAATGCCTGTTTTGTCTGAAACGCTAATCAAAGCGCGGGTGATTTTATTGCTCATGCTACTAGGACCTGTTTTGAAAGAATGGAAGGCCATTTTGGCCAACTTGGAAACAGGCTATTTTATAGAAATTTGCGTTATTTTGCTGAGCTTTTTGGTGAGGTGCTGTAGAGGGCGAAGGTGCTAAATATCCAGCCCATAAGTGGCTAGTTTTTTTCTCAAAGTGCCACGGCTTAATCCAAGCATCTTGGCCGCTTTTGATTGATTTGATTTGGTGTGGTTTAGCACGGCCTCCAGTAAAGGTTTTTCAACTTCACGGATCACCAGGCTATGAAGGTCAATGACTTCTTGTCCATCCAATTGGGCAAAATAGTGTTCCAGTGCCTGGGTGACTTGCTCACATAAAGGCTTTTTTGAATGATTAAAATTCATGCTGCGTATTGTTTTTTTTTGATAGTGTGTGGAAAATTTTATTCATAAAGTCTAATTGTAGTTGAGGTTCTTGAATAGAAAAACTCTCTTTCACGAGAGGCAATAATGATTGATCTATTTGCTTAAAATACCAAGCAATATGCTTTCTGGCAATTCTAACCCCCATCGTATCGCCATAAAATTGATGGAGATGAGCAAGATGGCGAGAGATAGTTTCTCTTATTTCATCAAGGTTGGGAGGTGCCAGCTTTTCACCGGTTTTTAGGTAATGTGCAATTTCTCTAAAAATCCACGGGTTCCCTTGAGCCCCGCGGCCAATTAACAAGCCATCAGCGTTTGTGTAGTCTAACACTTCTAGTGCGCGTTGAGGTGTGGTGATATCTCCATTGGCAAACACAGGGATTTTGATAGATTTTTTGACTGATTTAATCGTATCAAATTCAGCATTTCCGTTGTATTTGCAGGCACGGGTTCGGCCGTGGATGGCGAGTGATTGAATGCCGGCCTGTTCTGCAATTTTGGCAATAGTGGGCGCATTTTTGTTCAAGGGATCCCAGCCAGTTCTGATTTTTAGCGTGACAGGAATATCAACAGCAGAAACAACCGCTTTTAGAATGTTATTCACCAGTGGTTCGTCCCTTAGTAAAGCAGATCCTGCGGCAACATTGCATACTTTTTTTGCTGGGCAGCCCATATTAATATCGATAATTTGAGCGCCATTTTTTTGATTAAACACAGCGGCTTCGGCCAGTTGCTCGGGATTTGTTCCGACAATCTGTACAACGCGAGGTTCGTCTTCACCTGAATGATCGAGCTTTAATAGCGTGCGGCGATGGTTTCGTAAAGCTGGGTTTGAAGCGGTCATTTCCGATACGGCGAGACCGGCCCCTAATTCACGACAAATTTGACGGAAGGGTCGATCAGTAATCCCTGCCATTGGCGAGAGGACTAAGTTATTAGTGAGTGTGTAGGGGCCGATTTTCATAGCGTTTGGTGATGATGGGGTCAGTGTCGTGACGGTTTCGGTCAAGGTGAGAAATATGAGGATTTAGCGTTAAGGTATGAAAGATATTTCAAACCCGGCTGCGTGGGTGTTGGGTTTTTCGAATAAAATTTTTATGTCTTTTAGCGCTTGGGGCGGAAAAAAGTCGTTTGTTTCCTTATCGGCGAGATAGTCATGACGGTTAAAAATGCCTTCTGCGATAGGTTCTCCTGAATGGGCAGTCAAGAGTAGTTTAATGGTTGGGTAAGGTTGTTCTACTAGGGCATTATTTTTAAGGGTGAGTTGAAACAAAAGGAGATCGCTCTGGTTGGGGTGAGGGCTTAATTGTCGTTGAACAATGTGAATTTCTTCGAGGTTTTTATAACTGGGGATCTGTAAATTATACGCGTTATTCAATTTTTTAATAACGGGCTGCAAATGAATGCTTTGAGTTAAGACGGCCGATTCAATGTAGGTCACTTGAATCATGAGGGTTATGACGAGTAAAAAGGAAAGAAAGCCGTAAGGTAATTTATAGACAGGCTTTTTCTTTACGTTTTCCCAAGCTGCAATGACGGGTGGTTCATTTTCATCCGTTACAGGTATTACATTATCGGTTGAATAATCAGGTGGGTTAGTTGTTTCTTCGGCCTTATTGAGTAATATTTTTTTAGCTGCAGGCGTGAGTTCGTTTTTGTTGGCATCGAAGATTTCATTGCAACGGCCACAGCGAATCATGCCGGATTTTTGAGATAGTTGTTCTTCGCTAACTTGTAATGTGCTTAGGCAAAAGGGGCAGCGTACGTAATGCATCGTTTAAGGTTTTTTAACAGCCTGTAAGCAGGCCCAGTTGTCCCGAATAACAGCGGGGGAGAAGATGAACGCATTGTTGTAAGCCAGCTTAACGGGTTCTATCTGTTCGCTGAGAATGCCAGACAAGAGCAGGTGTCCACTAGGCTTAACTAAAGCTGAAATGTCGTTGGACAGGTTGATGAGCGGTTCAGCAAGAATATTCGCAATAACGAGAGATTGAGGTGTTTTAGGGTAATTTTCTGCATCATAGACCTGGAGTTTATCGGAAACGTTGTTTTGCTCAGCATTATGGTGTGTTGCGATAAGTGCTTGAGGGTCAATGTCGATACCGATAGCCCCACTTGCGCCAAGCAGGAGACCAGCGATGGCTAAAATACCCGAACCACAGCCAAAATCGATGATCTTGCTGTTGTTAAGCGAGTGATTTGCCAGCCAATCAAGGCAAAGCGCAGTGGTAGGGTGTGTGCCGGTGCCAAAGGCTAAGCCGGGGTCGAGCCTTAAGAGGGTCGCTGCCGAATTTGGCGGCTCGTGTTCAGTTGAGCAAACCCAGAAGTTATCACCAAATTTTATGGGTTGAAAGTTCTCGAGCCAAACACGCTCCCAGACTTGATCGGCTAGTTTTTCCAGTGTTAATTGCCACGGATCTTGCTTACCAAGATGCTGGTTGAAATACTCTTTAGCCTGGCTAAGGTCCTTGTTTTCTTCAAATAACCCTGTAACAGAGATATGCTGCCATAAAGGGGTGCTGTTTAAAGGCGGTTCGTAGATGGGTTGATCGGCGCTGTCCATTAAAGTAACAGACAGCGCGCCAAGGTCTTCTAGTAAAACTTCAACGGTTTCGGCAAATTCTCGATGGGTTGCAATGGTCAATTGTTGCCATGCCATTGAGATTACATTCCCAGTTTCTTTTCAAGGTAGTGAATGTTGTATACGCCGGATGCAAAATCTTTATCAAGCACAATATCTCGCAGGAGCGGGATATTGGTATTAATGCCGTCGATAACGCATTCATCTAGCGCTGTCTTAGTGCGGGCTAAAGCGGATTCGCGTGATGTGCCAGAAGCAATGAGTTTACCGATCATTGAGTCATAGAACTGAGGGACGGTGTAGCCATTGTAGATATGGCTGTCAAAACGAATGCCGGGGCCACCTGGAATATGTAATTGGCTAATTTTTCCTGGAGAGGGCATAAAGGTTTCGGAATGCTCTGCATTTAAACGGCACTCAATGGCATGCCCGGAAATTTTGATGTCATCTTGTGTGTAGCTTAACGGTTCGCCCGAGGCAATTTTGAGCTGCTCGGCCACGATGTCAACACCGGTGATAATTTCTGTAATGGGGTGCTCAACTTGAACGCGGGTATTCATTTCAATGAAGTAAAACTCCCCTTTTTCGTATAAAAATTCAAAAGTGCCGGCACCAAAATAGCCTATTTTTTCACAAGCCTTCGCACAACGTGTACCAATTTCCTGACGGACTTCCTCCGTAATGCCAATAGCAGGTGCTTCTTCAATAACTTTTTGGTGTTTACGTTGGGTGGAGCAGTCACGTTCACCTAAATGGATGGCATTGCCGTGTTGGTCGGCGAGAACTTGAAATTCGATATGGCGTGGTGTTTCAAGGAATTTTTCCATGTAAACCATGTCATTACCAAAAAAGTTTTTAGCTTCTGTTTTGGTCAGTGAAATGGCATTCAAAAGAGCGGCTTCTGTATGCACAACACGCATTCCGCGCCCACCTCCACCACCGGCAGCTTTAATGATGATTGGGTAGCCAATATCACGGGCAAGCTTAATGTTGCGTTCCTTGTCGTCGTTTAGTGGTCCATCAGAGCCGGGTACACAGGGAACCCCCGCTTTAATCATGGCTTCAATCGCAGAGACTTTATCGCCCATTAAGCGAATGGTTTCTGAACGAGGGCCGATGAAGGTAAAACCACTTTGTTCTACACGCTCGGCAAAGTCGGCATTTTCAGATAAAAAGCCGTAACCGGGATGGATGGCTTCAGCATCAGTAATTTCAGCAGCACTGATAATGGCGGGTACGTTGAGATAGCTTTCAGTGGAAGAAGGCCCGCCTATACAAACAGACTCATCTGCTAATCGAACATGTTTTAAATCGCGGTCAGCGGAAGAATGAACGGCAACCGTTTGGATGCCCATTTCGCGGCAAGCACGCAAGATACGCAAAGCAATTTCACCACGGTTTGCTATAAGAATTTTATCGAACATATTTTTCTCGTCGATGTGTTAAAAGTAAAAACTAATTATTCGATGATGAATAAAGGTTGATCAAATTCGACTGGGTGGCCATTGTCGGCCATGATTGATGCAATGACACCGGATTTGTCGGCTTCAATTTGATTAAGAATCTTCATCGCTTCAATAATGCATAAGGTATCGCCTTTTTGAACAGATTGGCCAATTTTAACGAAGGGGGTTGCTCCAGGCTCTGGGGCATCGTAAAAAGTACCGACCATGGGTGATGTGATGACGTGTCCTGACGGTTCATTTTTTTCAGTGGCTGCAGCCGGTTCAGGGACTGTGCTTGCAGAGGCAGGCGCAGCGACAGCCGGTGATGGCGCTACAGCAACAGGTTGCGTTGAAGAATAACGATTAATGCGCACAGATTCTTCACCCTCGTGAATTTCAATTTCAGCAATATCGGACTCTTCAATCAGTTCGATCAGTTTTTTAATTTTTCTAATATCCATAATTAATCTCTTGGTGTTTTTTCTATTAGGGGTAGCGCTGCAAGCAAGGCTAATTCATAACTCTTTGGGCCGAAACCACAAATAACGCCTTTGGCAATGTCTGAGAAGTACGAATGTTGGCGAAACGACTCCCGCGCGTGGACATTTGACAAATGAAGTTCAATAAAAGGGGTGTCACAAGCGAGTAAGGCATCTCTCAAAGCGACACTGGTATGAGTAAAGGCAGCAGGGTTTAACAAAATGACAGCAACCTCATTTTGCCGGCTTTGTTGAACGTTGTTGACGAGATCATGTTCAGCATTACTTTGATAAAAAAGTAAATCGTGCCCATGTTGATGAGCCAGTTGTAATAATGAGTTTTCAATGTCTTTCAAAGTTTGAGAACCATAAATTCCAGGTTCCCGAGTGCCAAGCATATTCAAGTTTGGACCGTTAATCACTGAAATAATTGCCATAATGTGTTAACTCAAAATGATGAAAAGGTAAGCCAGTATGCAATGTCAGTTTGCAATGTGGTGATTTTGCCAAAGCTTCGCATTAAAGTCCATATAAATTGTCATTTCGTGAAAGATAAAGACAGTTCTTAGCAAGTTAGCAGGAGTTAGCTTTTAGATAGTTGCGTAACTTTAAGAATGGTTGAGCGCTCCAAGAGACCAAATTGGTGGGTTAAGATTTGACCTTTAGGGCTGATAATGACAGAAAAGGGTAGAGCTCCCATGATATTGCCATATTGTCTGGCTAACTCAATACCGTCCATTTCAGCAATGAGGTTTGGGTAGTTGATTCCCATGTCCAAAGCGAATTGTTTAACAGATGCCTCATTATCGATAGCGATACCAATGAATTGCAGGTTTGCTTCAGCGTATTCTTCCTGTAAAGCAATAAATTCAGGAATTTCTTTACGGCATGGAGGGCACCAAGTGGCCCAAAAGTTCAGCACGATATACTGACCATCCCATTCGTTGATGTTTCGCAAGTTGCCCTGAAGATCGGGGAGAGAAAATTCTGGCCGGATTAAAGAGCTGGGTTGCGCTGGTTTGTCTTGTCGAGGCTTCAGGGTGGAATTATCCTGAGGGAGATAAAGCATTGCCGATAGAGCAAGCACGATGACCAAGCTAATGAAAAATAGAGTTTTCTTATTCATTTAAGGCAGTGTTTCTAAGTGCTCTAGAAAATGGGTCGGTTCCATATAGCCGATAACCCGGCTTTGTTTGATCTCAGAAGAGTCGAGATCAAAAAATATAATGGCAGGCGGGCCAATAAGCGAAAATGTTTTAAGTAATGCCTGGTCTTCATCATCGTTTTTAGTCACATCCGCTTGGATTAAAACGGTGTTTTTTAAAGCAGCTTGAACAGACGGGTCGCTAAAAGTATAAGCCTCCATTTGTTTGCATGTCACACACCAATCGGCATAAAAATCCAACATAACCCGTTGCTTATTTTTTGCTGCTCTATCCAAAGAGACCGTTAACTCGTCAATATTTTTTATTGTTTTAAAGGGCAGAGCGTGTTGTTGAAAAGCAGGTTTTTGATGGATATTAAAGTTAGCTAAAGGCTTTAACAGATGGCTTCCACCCGAGGCTGCACCAACCATCAAAAGGGTGCCGTATATTAGGCAAAGAACGCCCATCCCTTTAGATAGTTTTTGCCAGCCTGTTGCAGTTTCTGGAAGGCGGTCGATAGCCCTAAGATAAATGGCGCATATGACGAACAAGCCGGCCCATAAAAGCAGGGTGATGCTTGCAGGTAAGATACGTTCAATAAGCCAAATGGCAACAGCCAGCAATAAGACGCCAAAGAAATATTTTATAGGCTCCATCCAGTGCCCTGCGTTAGGTAATAACTTACCGGCAGAAACACCGATAATAAGCAATGGAATACCCATGCCGATACCGAGAGAAAATAAAGCAAAACCACCTAGAAAGGCGTCTCCTGTTTGGCCGATATAAATCAGTACGCCGGCTAAAGGAGCGGCAACACAAGGGCCTACAATTAATGTTGATAAAACACCCATAATGGCACTGCCCCATAAAGAGCCATGTTTTTGGTGCTGCGAAATTTGAGAGAGTTTGCTTTGAAGAGAAGTCGGGAGTTGGATCTGATAAAGACCAAACATAGACAAAGCGAGCAGAACGAATAAACCACTAAAGAGGCCAAGAATCCAAGGGTTTTGAAATGTGGCTTGTAGATTACTGCCGAACAGCCCTGCCAGTACGCCGAATAAAGCATAGGTTAAAGCAGAAGCAAACACGTAAGCAAATGATAAATAGAATGCTTTACGCGTTGTGAGCTTATCGCCATGCCCAACAATAATGCCAGACAAAATGGGAATCATTGGGAAAACGCAGGGAGTGAATGACAGTAAAAGCCCAAAGCCCAGGAACGTTAAGCAAGTGAGCCATAGGGTATTGCTAATAAGGGATTCAGCTATTTGGTTTTGCTCGGATAGTTGGGGTGCAACTGGTTTTGAGGCTTTATTGGCCTGAATAGGCTGAAGCGACAAATTGACCACTTTGTTCATGGGTGGATAACAAACGCCAATGTCCGCGCAACCTTGAAAAGCCACATCAAGGGTTAGGTCTGTTGGCTTATTAATTGGGTTTGATAGGCTTTGAAGCACGATCAAGTCATCGTAGTAAACGGTTGTGTCGCCAAAAATTTCATCCACCTTAGGTTGACCTTTGGGGAGTTTAATGTTGTTTAACTGCAGTTCTTTGGGTTGTAAAACAGTAACCTTAATCTTGTCCTGATATAAATAATAGCCTTCAGCAATACGCCAACTTAAAACGATTTGTTGTTCATTATTAACCTCTGCAAAAAGGCGAAAGGCTTCGTCGGGTTCAAGCAGTTGATTTGAAGCTGAGGTGGTTAACTGGCCGAATAAGTCACTTAGGGTACTTATTGGCTTGTTTTTGATCAGTTCGGTTTCAGCGATAGCCGAGTTGCTTAACGTGAAAAGCAGGGTGCCAAGGCTAATAAAAAATAAGACTAAAAATTTTTTCATGAATAGGATGCTAAATAATAAGACAAACCAGATATAAGAAAGTACGGGTATTTGTCGTTTACTATGAATATTGACATTATAACGATACAGCTAAAACAAAAAACGCCAATTTAATATTGGCTCAATACCTAGACCTGTTTGGCCGCCTAAATCTTTCTTGCAATGATTGCATGGGAAACAGATAAATTGGCTGCCATTTTTACAAAGAGGCGATTCCTGTGTAAGCTGTTTATGCTATGAATCCATTTTCCATTTTTTTGTTACTTTTAATTATTGTGCCAGTCATAGAAATTTATTTTCTTATACAGGTTGGAACAGTGATTGGTGCCTTTTCTACGATTGTTTTAATTTTGTTGACAGCAGTATTGGGCGCCTACCTATTTCGTGTTCAGGGGTTAACAACCGTGCAACGTGTCCAAGCCAGTTTGTCTCGAGGTGAAATACCGGCGGTAGAATTAATTGAAGGTGCCCTGTTATTGGTGAGTGGCGCTTTGTTACTGACCCCCGGGTTTGTAACGGACCTTATCGGATTTTTGTGTTTAATACCCAGTTTGCGCAATCATGTTGCGCGTTTTATTCTTGAAAGCCAATTTATTGCCCAAGCACCTTTTCAAGGCAATGAGTCGTATCAGCAAGCACATCGTGAGGATACCTTAGACGACAACGTTATTGAGGGTGAGTTTAAGCGAGAAGATGAGCCGGTAACAGATAAAAAAGATCATTAAGTTAAACTCACTAAAGAACGACATCGAAGCCTTCAAAATGAGGGTGTTCTCGATAAAGGGCTTTGGTTTGCCCTGCTTGAGCATGAGCTTTTTTAAAGGCGTCAGAGTGTGTCCAGGCATCAAATGCTTTTTTATCTTGCCATGTGGTGTGCGATGCGAAGAGAGTGTAATCTTCTAATTGTGGTCCACGTAAGAGGTGGAATGAGTTGAAACCTGGCACCTTATTCAATCGTGATTCTCGTTGACGCCACACTTCTTCAAACGCATTTTCTTTACCAAGAATGACTTTAAAACGGTTCATTGCAATGTACATAATATGTCTCTAACTGATTACAGGGGTGTGCGATAAGGTTAAATTGAAGCAGTTTTTTAACCCAAGTTCTCGGTAGCAGACCTGACCATAACATACTCTTGAAATATTTTTTAATGCTTATCGTGAGAACAATAAGTGCATGAGTCGTAAATCAGTAAAGAGTGGTTGACCTTTTGCATTGAGTTTTTCATTTTTTCTTTTTATTTATCCCTTCTTATTCTAAAAAAATTAAATATTTATGAAAAAATATGTTGCATTGCAATATTTGATCAGTATAATGCACTGCAACAAGAGAGGTTTTTACTTGCAATTAACCAAAAAGGATATGACATGTTAAATAATCTAGAAACTTTATTTGCTCCCGCTAAAAAATTAGCAGAATTAAATAAATCACAGTTTGAAAAAGCAATGGCCGCACAACAAGCAGCCGCTAAAGAGTATGTTGCGTTAACCGAATCACGTATTAAAGCCGCTGCCGCGATTAAGGACATGGAAAGCTTGAGTGCTTTTGTTAAAGATCAAGTCGAGCTAGCTCAAAGCAGCTTTGAGAAGGTTCAAGCCGAAAGCAAAGCTTTGATGGAAGAGGCTAAGGCTTATAACGAAGAAGTCATTAAGTTGATTCAAGAAGGAAATGCTGTGGTGACTGAAGAAGTGAAATCAACGGTTAAAAAAGCCGCTAAAAAAGCTGCCTAATTTAGCTGAAGAGATTAAAAAGCCGCTACCTCGAAGAGGTAGCGGTTTTTTTATGCGTGATGTTTTTAATATGTACAGTTTGCTACCGAGATGTTTTGTTAAAGGAATTGATGAATATGGGGCTGCTTTATACTTAACTGGTTTTTGAAGTTGTCCAAAAATTGAGGTGTGCGCTCAGGTCTCGGAGAAGTTATTTGTACATCAGCAATGACATGGCTTGGTGAGTCAGATAAAAATAATATTCGGTCAGCTAATTCAAAAGCTTCGTTTAAATCATGCGTGACAAATAAAATATTTCTTGGTTGTTCACGCCATAAATTAAGTAATAATTCTCTGGCTTTTTTTGCGGTAGATGGATCCAGTGATACAAAGGGTTCATCCATTAACAAAAGGCGGCTTTGAACACTAAAGGCTCTGGCGATAGCAACGCGCCGTTGCATGCCTAAGGATAAATGATGGGGGTAGCTGTTCATGTTGTTGCCAAGTCCTAAGTGTTGAAGCGTGTTGATTATGAAAGGAACTGAATGGTTATCTCCGGCGGCCAGCTGAATGTTTTCCATAACTGTTCGCCAAGGGAGTAATCTTGGCGTTTGAAACACATAACTGCTGTGAAGTTCGGAAGGGTTCGTCTTTTTTATATTTATTGAACCGTCAAAATCATTATCAAGGCCAGCTATGGCATTCAGCAGGGTCGTTTTGCCGCAACCTGATGGCCCAATAATGCAGGTAAATTCATTTTCTAGTAATTCAAATTTAAGGTTTTCAATCGCAGTAAAGATACGATCACTGCTGTTTGAAGTGAAGTTTTTCTTTTTAATATCGACAACAATTGGGTGCATAAAGCGCTATTTCCAGCGTTGAGTTTTTTTGTCCAAAGGCTTTAATAAAGCCGTTTCGATTAGTTGAATAATAACAATAAAAGAAACGGTATAAGCCATGATGCTGGCAATATCAAATAATTGGAAAAATAAGTGAATTTGATAGCCCATGCCATCGCTTCTACCGAGCATTTCTACCACTAAAATAATTTTCCAGATTAAGGCAAGCCCTGTTCTGGCAGAAGCCATAATGTAGGGATAAAGTTGAGGCAGGATAACGTGAACTAATGTCTTGTAACGTCCGAAATGATAGGCTTTAGCCATTTCAATCAGCGGGTCGTCGAGGTTTCTGGCGCCTTCCCTGATGGTCACAATGACATTTGGGAGTTTATTGATGACGACAGCAAGAATAGCAGCGGTTTCGATCAAACCGAACCAAATATAGCAAAGAATGATAGTCACCAAGGCCGGAATGTTTAGCAAAATAATTAGCCAACTATCAAAAAATGTATTCAATTTATGGTGTCGTCCAAGAATGAGTCCAATGGCCGTTCCTAAAATCATGGCAAGAAAAAAGCTGGTCGCTAAGCGTAATAACGTAATGCCAAGGTGGTGAAGCAATTCTGCGCTTTGAATAGCTTGATTTAGTGTGCTGAGGACGAGGATGGGTGAA
This sequence comes from Cycloclasticus sp., assembly GCA_002700385.1. Taxonomy (GTDB): domain Bacteria; phylum Pseudomonadota; class Gammaproteobacteria; order Methylococcales; family Cycloclasticaceae; genus Cycloclasticus. The sequence goes on along the minus strand of PADC01000005.1, from coordinate 114,495 downwards.
GGCAGGGCTGGGCTGTTAATTGAAAGAGAGGCTAGTTGCCAAATGACCAGCAAAAGCCCTAATGACAGTGTCGAGTTGAACAGTGAAGAGCGTAACATCATAGAGCGGTTTACGGTTGATGGGCGGTCCAAAATAATGCCGTGTCAAATTGTGTAGTAGAGCCGACCAATTGTTTGCCGCCGATATCTGCCAAGATGGAATAAATATGAGCAATGGCTTGCTTTTCTGCATCAGAAAAATGGTTTATACGTCCGTCACAATAGTGGTGCCTTAAAAGTTGTTGTTTTGCTGTATCCTGCGTTCTAGTAAGCGGTAATATGGCCGTCCAATGTTCGTCAGATGTACATAAAAGGTTAGCCGCTTCTTGGCTGGCGATAAGAAATTTATTGAGAACGGTAGCGTTTTCAAGTGCCCATTTTTCACTAAAGACATAGCCTAAAATTGGTAGGGTCCGACGAATGCCAAGTTGCTCGATGATTCCGTGAGTATTGATAATTTCTCGATAGCCTTCTGCTTTTAACCGAGCGCTATAATGCCAAAAGTTAATAAGAGCATCGAGTTCGCCTTGCTTCATCAATCCATTTAACAAGGGCGGCGCGCCGAAAACTTTATCGATACCCGCTTCAAGGTTGATATTCTTTCGTAAGGCTAAAGCACGCAGTAATAACCAGTTCTTATCTAGCCCACCACCAGCAATGCCAACCTTTTTACCAATCAGGTCTTCGATAGAGTGAATAGGTGATTGTTTAGGGACTACGATTGAACCAGCTGAACTTGAATAAGGAAAAAATAAATAATCCTTAAAAAAGCCTCGTTGGCGTGCAACCCAAATCCAGTCCGAGACAATAATGTCAGCTGCGTTTGCCTGTAGGGCAATTTTGCCGGCCTGAGTACTGGCCAAAGGTTGAATGATGAGCTCAAAACCATTTTGTGTATCGAGCTTTTCTTTTTTGATGGTCTCTAGCGTCCAATTGACAGTACCAAATTTCAGCACAGAGATTTTGATAGGTGCCTTGGCTTCACTCAAGCTGGCCGTTGAGAAAATAGAGAGAACGATGAGCAAAGAGGTGATGAAATTTATCTTTAATGAAAGCAGCATTTAGGAAAAGGCGTTAGGTTCGATTAGAGTACTGATTAGTCTACCCTAAATTAAATGGAATATTGAGAAGTGAAAAAAACTAAACATTGCAGAAGGGTAAGATTTTAAAGAAATAGACGCCTGACGAACTAATCGTTGACCTATAAATTTAAATTGCGGTAAGGTGTGTAGAATAGTGAAAGTAACTGCAAGTGGTTAATATTATTGATAATAATTATCAATTGCAAGCTAACTGACTGAAAAATAAAACATTTCAAAAGCGTGGTTAACGCTGAATACTTTATGGATGCCATTTTGCCAACAACGCAGACCGATAAGCTCATTGATAAATTTGGTCGCCAAGTGACGTATGTAAGAATATCGGTCACAGATCGTTGTGATTTTCGCTGTGTTTATTGCATGAGCGAAGAGATGGCGTTTTTGCCACGTGAGCAAGTGTTGACATTAGAAGAAATTACCCGGTTATCAAAAGCGTTTGTTGAAATGGGGGTCAGTAAAATTCGCATTACAGGTGGGGAGCCCCTGGTACGAAAAGATATTGTTAACATGTTAGCCGATGTGGCTAAGCTAGATGGCTTGGATGAACTGGTTATCACAACAAATGGTTCACAGTTGGTCAAATTGGCCCAACCGTTGAAAAAAGCAGGGGTCAAGCGAATCAATATCAGTTTAGACAGCCTTGATGCTGAAAAATTTAGAAAAGTGACGCGGGTCGGCGAGCTTGAGAACGTGTTGCAAGGTATCCAAGCAGCAAAAAAGGCCGGCTTTGAGAGAATAAAATTAAATGCAGTCATTCTTAAAAACAGAAATCATGACGAAGTGCTTGATTTAGTCCAGTACGCCATGAAGGAAGGGTTGGATATTAGTTTTATTGAAGAAATGCCGCTGGGAACAATAGAAAGTCACTCAAGAGAAGAGGCTTATTACTCTAGTGATGAGATTAAGCGAGATATTGAACAGCAATTTGAGTTAGTACCCAGTACAAAAAATACAGGTGGGCCGGCTCGATATTATAATGTTGGTGGTTATGACAATTTGGTAGGCTTTATTTCGCCGCATAGCCATAATTTTTGTGACACGTGTAATAGAGTTCGCGTAACGGCTTCGGGTTCGTTACTGCTGTGTTTAGGTCAGGAGCATTCGATGGACTTAAAGCGCGTTCTAAGAGCTAATCCGACCGATTTGAATAAAGTGAAGCAAGCCCTTGTCGACTCGATGGATATAAAACCAAAAGGGCATGACTTCGATTTGACCGAACAACCTGTTATTTTTCGGCATATGAGTGTAACAGGCGGATAAAGTAGTATTAGGTTGATGAGTGATTATGTTTAAAAAAAGGTATTTTTATAAAGTACAGTTTTTTTGTTAAAGTTATTAAAAATAGATAAAACCCACAGGAGGGTGTGATGCAGATGTCATTAGTTATTGATGCAAATAAATGTACGGGTTGTTTGCAATGTGAGATGGCTTGTTCTTATGAAGGTGAAGGTGTTTTTAACCCAGCTAAGTCAAGAATCAAAATCTTTCCTTTTCATGAGGAAGGTATTTTTGTGCCTTATACCTGTACACAATGCGATGAAGCTTGGTGTATGCATGCTTGCCCTGTTGAAGCGATCCAGTTAAATAATGAAACAGGAGCTAAAGAAATAGTCAACGATTTATGCGTGGGTTGTAAGGTTTGTACGATTGCCTGTCCGTTTGGAACAGTTAACTATAATGCCGATAGTGGTAAAGTGATCAAATGTGACCTTTGTGGGGGTGATCCAGAATGTGCAAAAGCTTGCCCAACTGATGCCATTACTTACCAAGATGCAAACTGGACTGGCTACGATAGAATGAAGGATTATGCAGCAAAGGCCATGCCTGCCAAGTAACCTTTTAAAGCAATAAGTGTGACTGTTAGAGCCTTCTACCAGTCATGCAAACAGTTTTTTAGATTAAGGGTGAGGTGCAAGCCATCACCCTTTTTTTAATGAAATAGCTGATAAAGTGTGTATTAGATGAAGTGACAAAGGCATAATTCGCACCGTATGTTAAGTCTTCCTTATCAGGGTTTATTTCATTGATGTCACTGTTTCAAAAGAAAAAGTTTACCTTAGAAATGGGGTTGTCACGTAAAGAGTTTATCTCGTTGCTCGATAGCCAAAGTAAACTGGTCTACGAGTTTGAAGGCAATGACATAAAATTTACCTTTGCGGGTCAAAAAGCATTACTTTTTTTAGGGCCAGAAGGTACGAGAAAACTAACCTTTGCTGATTTGCCGACTATATTATTGAGTTTTGATTTTTCTGAGATGGGTGATCAGCGGCAAGCCAGTTTTATGAAGCTGTTTTTACTTAAATTCCAACGTGGCGGTGGCTAACTGGTTCCATAAGTTTCTTGGTATTTAAGAATGCTATTTAAATGAGCTGTTTGGTCTGTCTTTTTAAGGTAATTAATAATATCTGTTAAGCAAATAATGGAGGCGACTTTAAAGCCATAGCTGTCTTCCACATCATCAATGGCTGATGTTTCACCGCGCCCCTTTTCTTGTCGATTCAGTGCTATGAGAACGCCGGATGGGGTTGCGTTAGCTTCTCGAATAATATCAACAGATTCTCTAACCGAGGTGCCGGCACTAATGACATCGTCAACTATAAGGGTATGACCTTTAAGTTCGGCGCCCACTAATAAGCCTCCCTCACCGTGGTCTTTTACTTCTTTGCGGTTAAAAACATAGGGGATATCTTGATTGAATACTTCGGATAAGCCCATTGAAACCGCACAAACCAGGGGAATACCTTTATAAGCAGGGCCGTATAAAGTATCGCAAGGCATGTTCGCGTCGGTCAGTGCATGGGCGTAGAAATGCCCGAGTTTTCGTAAACGATAGCCAGTATTAAAGAGTCCGGTGTTAAAGAAATAAGGGCTTATTCGGCCAGACTTTAATGTAAACTCCCCAAACCTTAACGCATCGCATTGTAAGGCAAATTCAATAAACTTGTGTTTGTAATTTTTCATGGATCCTGTTGTGTGGATGATTGTTTGTTATATTTTATACGCAAAGAACGGCAGTTTTTTTATAAATGCGCTTAATTTAGTCTTATTCTCTTTTGAGTGAGGGCGCGCTTTAAGATGTTCAGTTTACGACGTTGGTCAGCTCAATAGTACGAGTGATGAGGCGAACCTCTTTAATAGTCTGAAGTCGTGTGCGGTGTGTTCATTCGCTGGGTAGAAAGTGTTCAATCGTATCATTTAAGAAATTCCAACCTTGTTCTGTGCAGCGATAAGCTGTGGATTCCATGTGCAGTAAGTTTTTAGCCAGCAGTGAATCAAGAATTTTTTGTATGGTGGATGAATCTTGATGTGTGCGCCGCTGATATTGTTCCATGGTGAAACCAGATTTTAATCTCAGGGCATTCATCATGAACTCAAAGGGTATTTCAGAAGGGTTGACGGTGTGTTGTCCCCCGATCACTGATAAAGTGCCGGCAAGTTGTATATAGTCTCGTGGGTGTTTCTTTTTCCAATAGCGAGTAATCGTGCCTTTCGCGTTTGTGAGCTTTCCATGTGCTCCGGCGCCAATACCAATATAGTCACCAAACTGCCAATAATTTAGGTTATGTTGAGACTGGTGCTGATCGGCAGCATAAGCAGATACCTCGTACTGTTGAAGTTGCTGTTGTATTAAAAGTTGACAGGCGTTTTGCATTTCCCAGATCAGCTCGTCATGAGGTAACGCAGGAGGGTACCTGTGAAATAAGGTGTTCTTTTCAAGGGTTAATTGGTAATGAGATAAGTGTCCCGTTTGGTAGCTAAGGGCCAGTTCAATATCATGAATTGCCTGGTCGATGCTTTGTTCAGGCAAACCAAACATGAGGTCGAGATTGATTCTTTCAAAGCCAGCGTTTTGAGCTGTTTCAATGGCAAGGTGTGCCTGTTTAGCATCGTGAACGCGCCCAAGTTTTTTAAGATGAGAATCATTAAAACTTTGTATGCCAATAGAAAGGCGATTCACGCCTATTTTATAATAATCAGAAAACTTTTTAGCTTCAGTCGTGCCGGGGTTTGCTTCTAAGGTTATTTCGACCTCATCACCTAAGGTCAGCAATTGATGTGCAGCGTCCAATATACGTTCCACGCTTTTAGCGGAAAATAAGCTGGGTGTTCCGCCACCAATGAAAATACTTTTTAGTGGCCTGTTCTTTACTTTTTCAGCGTCGACGGATAAGTTTTTTATTAAGGCGTCAACATAGGCATTTTCATCATATTCGGCATTTTTTTCATGTGAGTTAAAATCACAATAGGGGCATTTTTTTATACACCAGGGGATATGAATATAGAGGCTATACTCTGCTGGCTTTGTCCTCATGTCTGTTTGGAAAAATAATCGGTAATTTGAGGCATGAGCTGATTTAAAGCATGGGCACGGTGACTGACACGGTTTTTGATGGTGGCTGTTAATTCGGCAGAGACACATTGGTGTTCTGGACTATAGAAGACGGGGTCATAACCAAAACCATTATCGCCAGCTTCTTGAAACGCGATGCGCCCTTCCCAAGTACCTTGGCCGATTAAAGGGGATGGGTCAGTGGCGTGAGCCATAAAAATCATTAAACAGTGGAAACGGGCTGAGCGTTTTTTTTCAGGGATGCCATCTAAGGCGTTAAGCAGCTTTTTGGTATTCAGTATGTCGTTAGAGGGTAATCCCGCATAACGTGCTGAGTAAACCCCAGGCTGTCCGTTGATGGCATCAACCTCGAGTCCTGAATCATCAGCTATAGCAGGCAACCCTGTTATTTTTGCCGCATGCCGTGCCTTGATAATGGCATTTTCAATAAAGGTTGTCCCCGTTTCTTCGATATCAGGAACGTCAAAGAAGGATTGAGAGATCACCTCAATATCGTGGTGTTGAAGCATCGCCTGAATTTCAGCAATCTTTCCTTGGTTACCGCTGGCAAGGACAATTTGTTGGCTCATTTTGCGAGCGCGTTTCGCTGGTGTTGCATTAATTCACCAATGCCAGAGGCAGCAAGGTTTAACAGGTCATCCAATTCTTCACGACGGAAGGCATGCCCCTCCGCAGTGCCTTGGACCTCAATGAAGGCTCCCGCTTCATTCATAATGACATTCATGTCAGTTTCCGCTTCGGAATCTTCAGGGTAATCTAAGTCTAAAACCGGTACGCCGTTGTAGATGCCGACAGAGACGGCAGCAATTTGGCCATGGATTGGGTTGTTTTTGATTTTTTGATCGGCGATTAGTTTTTCAATAGCTAAAGACAAGGCAATAAAGCTGCCGGTAATAGACGCGGTACGGGTGCCGCCATCGGCTTGGATGACATCACAATCAATGGTGATGGTGTAGCCATCAAGGGCGTTTAAATCAACAGCTGCACGTAAAGAACGGCCTATCAGACGTTGAATTTCTTGTGTGCGACCGCTTTGTTTGCCTCGGGCGGCTTCGCGACTCATGCGGCTGTGTGTTGATCGAGGTAGCATGCCGTATTCGGCGGTGACCCAACCTTGTTCTTTATCTTTTAAGAATCTGGGAACCCTGTTTTCAACTGAGGCAGTACACAGAACTTGAGTGTTTCCGCAGGCGATTAATACCGAGCCTTCAGCATGCATGGTGAAATGAGTTGTTATTTTAATGTCGCGAAGTTCGTCGGGATTACGTCCACTGGGTCTCATGATTGTGTCCTAAAGCAGTCAATGTTGAATGAAATTGAAGATCAGTGATTCACTTTGATCATACGCGCATTATAGGGTATGACAGATTTATTTATGATCGAAATATGCAATTCTATCGATAGTTTGTGGCGTTCAATAAATCATCAATGCTCTGTGGTCTTTTTGAGGGTGAGTATTGCATCGCCCAGTCAATGGCATAGAGTACTTTTTCATCAATATGAGGCTTATATCGCTGGTGGGCAGATGGTCTTTTTTCAATCGCCCGATGATCAGTAGACAGGAGAGGTTCTGTTCTATCTAAACACACGCGCATACTGCAGCCTATTGAGTAACAATCACTCCACGGCCCAAGTTGTTTGCTGGCGTTATATTGTTCTGGTGCTGCATAGCCTTTTGTCATGCTGTGGGCATTTCTATTTTGTTGGTCTTTGTAAGGCAATGCCGAGCCGAAATCGAGAATAAGCGGGTTATTTAAAGGCCGTAATAAAATATTGTCTGGCTTTATGTCGAGGTGCAATAAGCCCCTATGGTGCATATTTTTAATGCATCGCATCACAGGTTGAAAAACATCTAATAAAAATTCGGTGTTGACGAGATTGTCAGGGTTTTTTAGCCAGTTACCCAAGGTGATTCCATAGTCATAATTCATGACCAAATAAGCTGTGTTATTGCAGAGAAAAAAATTAATCACACGAACAATATTGGGGTGCTTTAAAGTCGTTAGTAGAGTGGCTTCTTTTAAGAATAATTCCCGGCCACGCTGGAATAATTTTGCAGAAGCCGGATCGATGGGGATTATGGTGTTGCCTTCGCGTGCAACCAGGTGTTTAGGGTTATATTCTTTGATCGCGACTTGTTGTTGATCTTTAAGCTGACGAGCAAGGTAAACCGTACTAAAGCCGCCTTTTGCTAGAACGCGCTCAATAATATATTCGTCAATGACTGAGCCTGACGATAACGCATTGATATTACCTGCCACTAAGTGCGATGGGGGTGATGGAGAGATTTTTGTCATCAGGGTATTAATTTGTTTAAAAACAGCCTACCATTTATCGTTTAACGATTAGTATAGGCGACAAAATGATAAGAAGTATGACGGCTTTCGCAAGTAGTGAATGTGAGATCGAAGGATATACATTAATTTGGGAAGTCAGGTCAGTTAATCACCGTTATTTAGATGTGTCTCCAAGGTTGCCAGAGATTTTTCGATCAATTGAGCCATTAGTAAGAGAGGCAGTTGGCCAGTTTCTCAAACGCGGAAAAGTGGATTGCAACCTCTTTTACAGAAAACAAAAACAGGGTGAGGAGGCGATTGAGATCAATGAGGCGCGGTTAAATCAGTTATTAAAAGCGACGTCTAAAATTGAAACATCAATGAGTCAATGTCAATCCTTGTCAGCGTTAGATGTTCTGCGTTGGCCAGGGATTCAGGCCGAAGTGGTGGAAGATTTAGAGCCAGTGCATGACGCCGCTATGTCTTTATTAAATAACGTGTTGCAGCAATTGGTTGAGTCGCGTGAACGAGAAGGAAGTAATATCCTAGAAATGATCGATTCTCGTTGTAAACTCATTGAAGCACAAATGATTGTTGCCAAAACCCGTTTGCCGGAAGTGCAACAGAGTCTGCGCGAAAAATTAGAGAAGAAAATAAATGAGTTGATGGAAGAGCCTGAGCAAGCTCGACTTGAGCAGGAACTAGTCTATTTCTTGCAAAAAATGGATGTTGAAGAAGAATTAGATAGGCTTGAATCACATGTTAAAGAAGTGCGGAGAATTTTGCATCAAGATGAACCCATTGGGCGGCGATTGGATTTTCTCATGCAGGAGCTGAATCGAGAGGCGAATACGCTGGGGTCAAAATCGGCTGATATACAAACAACAAACGTTTCAGTAGAGCTAAAAGTTCTCATAGAGCAAATGCGAGAACAGATCCAAAACATAGAATAAAGGAAAAACGTGACGGCAACAGGACAATTATTTATCGTATCGGCTCCTTCAGGGGCCGGAAAAACTAGTTTAGTGAAAGCGTTATTAGACGTACTGTCAGGTATAGAAGTCTCTGTTTCACATACAACAAGAGCACCCCGTTCGGGTGAGACATCGGCTATTGATTATCATTTTATCGGTGAAGCAGCGTTCGAGCAGATTGTTGCCGACGGCGGATTTTTAGAATATGCGCGAGTTTTTGGTAATTCATATGGAACGTCTAAATCCTTGGTGGACGAAAAATTAGCGCAAGGGATTGATGTCATTCTTGAAATAGATTGGCAAGGTGCGCAGCAAGTTAGGCGGGTTATGCAGGGCTGCTGTTCGATATTTGTGTTGCCGCCTTCCAAACAAATTTTGGAAGATCGATTACGAGGTCGGGGTCAAGATAGCGAAGAGGTGATCAATAAACGGATGCGCACGGCAGTTGATGAAATGCAGCATTATCATGAATACGATTTTTTAGTGGTGAATGATGATTTTGAAGGCGCTTTAAATGAATTGAGTGCGATAGTTAAATCCAAACGGTTGACCTTAGAGCGAGGAAAAATAACGCACGCCAAACTGATTGGTCAGTTACTTAATTAATGTTAATAAATGGAGTATAATACTCCGCTATATTAAATGTTTACTTTAAAAATAAGGGGTTCAAATGGCACGTGTAACAGTTTCTGACTGTCTTGAGAAATTAGACAATCGTTTCGAGTTGGTTTTATTAGCATCGAGACGTGCACGCCAAATAATGGATGGTGCTGATGCAAGTGTTGAGCTTGAAAATGATAAACCAACGGTGATTGCATTAAGAGAAATCGCGGCAGGAAATATCACTGAAGAAACCTTGGATTTAGTTGATAACCCACCGGTTGAAGAATTGTTTATCGATGAAGCTGAGACTACCGTTTCATCAGAAATAGAGGAAGATTAGCAAGAGGGCACAATAAATTTAGACAGTCTGTCTATTCGCCAATAGAACTTTGGTGATAGACTCAAATGCTCATGGCGTTGTCATGGGCATTTTTTATGTGAGGTAGAAAAGCAATTAGATGGAAGTAGAGACAGAAAAAGAAAACGAATTACCACAGGTTATTTTGTTGGCTGAACTTAAGTCGATTTTGGCAGAGTATTTGCCAAACGACCAGCTTCAGCAAGTTGAGCAAGCTTATCAAGTCGCCAGTGAAGCCCATCATGGGCAGTATCGTTTAAGTGGTGAAGATTATATTTGTCACCCAGTATCTGTCGCAATAATTTTGAGCCACATGAAAATGGATGTTGACTGCATCATGGCGGCTCTGATGCATGATGTTCTGGAAGATACCGAAACAACTTTCGAAGAATTAGCCACATTATTTAATGAAGACGTTGCTGGTTTGGTGGATGCGGTCAGTAAATTAACAAAAATTAATTTTAAAACCCGTGAGCAAGCACAAGCTGAAAATATGCGAAAGATGTTTTTGGCCATGGCAAAAGATTTACGCGTGATTATTATTAAGTTGGCTGACCGTTTGCATAATATGCGCACTATTCATGTGATGAAGCCGGCCAGTAGACGACGTATCGCTAAGGAAACGTTAGACATTTATGCACCCATTGCAAACCGGCTTGGCATGCATGAGTTTAGATTGGAATTGGAAGATTTAAGTTTTGAAGCCATTTTTCCTTACCGTAAATCGATCATTAGAAAAAGTATAAAAAAAGCGAGTGGTAATAGAAAAGAGGTGGTCGATAAAGTAGAAAAACTGTTGGTAGACAAGTTTAAAGAAACCCATTTTCCAGGTGTTATATATGGGCGTGAAAAAAATCTGTATAGCATTTACCGGAAAATGAAAAGGCAAAGCATACCGTTTAATGAAGTCTTTGATGTCTACGCGTTTAGAGTCATCGTTGACACTGTTGAACAATGTTATCAAGCGTTGGGTTTATTGCACAATTTGTTTAAACCGATCCCGGGTCGGTTTAAGGATTACATTGCGTTGCCAAAAAGTAATGGTTATCAATCATTGCACACAGTCTTAGTCGGGCCATTTGGGGTGCCGATAGAGTTGCAAATAAGAACGCTGGAGATGGATAGGGTAGCCGAATCGGGTATTGCGGCACACTGGTTGTATAAGACAACAGATGTTGCGCATGATGCGCAGGTGAGGGCGCATGAATGGTTGAGAAACTTATTGGAAACACAAAAAAATGCTGATGATTCGTTTGAATTTATCGATACGTTAAAAGTGGATTTGTTTCCAACAGAAATTTTCGTTTTTTCACCAAAAGGAAAAATTATTAAATTGCCGAAAGGCGCCACAGTGGTTGACTTTGCTTTTGCCATTCATACAGATGTTGGTATGGCTTGTGCCGGGGCGAAAATTAATAGGGTTATGGAGCCTTTGCATACGTTGTTAAGAAATGGGCAAACGGTAGAGATTATGACCAGTGATTTTGCTGTGTGTAATCCGAATTGGTTAAATTTTGTTGTGACCAATAAAGCACGGCATGCTATTCGAAACTATTTAAAAGAATTTAAAGAACGTGATGCCATTGCTTTAGGCGGGCAGTTATTGAATGCTGAGTTTAAAAGTGTTGGTTTAAATTTCGACGAAGTAGACCCTAAACAATTAGAAGATTTTTTAATTGAACAACAAATAGGCTCGCTAGATGCGCTATTGATGGACGTTGGTTTTGGGAATCGAATGCCTCTATTAGTCGCGCAGCAATTAATCAAAGTGGCGGGGACTGAGGATTCGTCAATTGATATTGCAAAAGGAAAGCAATCGACGGCAACACTGAACATTCATGGTGCAGGCGGAATGTTAATAAATTTGGGGACATGCTGCAGACCTATTCCGGGAGATAAAATTATTGGTTTCTTTAATCCGGGGCGGGGCATTGTTGTGCATCGAGTACATTGTAAAAATACGAGAGATTACAGGCGTAAGCATAAAAACTGGTTGAGTGTGCAGTGGGCTGATACGGTGGAGGGTGAGTTCAGTTCAGATATAGGGTTAGAGCTAAAAAATGAGCGTGGCGTCTTGGCGGAGATTGCATCCACCTTGTCATCGTACGATTGTAATATTGAAAACATTAAAATAGCCTCGCGATCTGATGATGCTTCGAGTGATGTGTTCACTATTACGGTTCGGGATCGAAAACATTTGGCGCGTGTTATGCGCCGGTTACGGGCACTTTCATCCGTATCAAAAATAATACGTATCAGAAACTAAGAGGCTGAAAAATGGATAAAACAGTGATTCACACGAGTTTAGCGCCAGAAGCGATCGGGACTTATTCGCAAGCCGTTAAGGTTGACCAAACGGTTTATTTGTCTGGTCAGATTCCCTTAGTCCCAGAGACAATGAAGCGGGTGGGTGAGGACATTGGAGAGCAAATAGAACAAGTATTGAAAAATTTAAAATCGGTGGCACAAGCGGCTGGAGGAGAACTGTCTGATATTGTAAAACTCAATATTTATCTAACCGATATGAACGATTTCCCGGTCGTCAATGAGAAAATGGCGGCCTATTTTTCGCAACCCTATCCGGCTCGTGCAGCAATCGGTGTAGCCGCTTTGCCTAAAGATAGCCGTGTCGAGATGGATGCGGTGATGGTTTTAGGCAATCACTGAACCGAGCATTTGTATAGAAGGCATTGATGGCGGTGGATGATTGTCTGGATGATTTGCCCGTCACTCAGCTGAAAGGTGTTGGTGAAAAGATCGCCTTGAAGCTGAAACGTTTGGGCATCGTCAGTATAGCGGATATTTTATTTCATTTGCCTTTCCGTTATGAAGACCGCAGCAAGGTAGTGGCTATCGGCGCTTTAAAGGTCGGAGAGGCTTGTTTGTTTGAAGGCCAGGTTGAGCTGGCAGAGGTGGTTTATAGAGGCCGACGGTCCCTGCTTGTTCGATTGAGTGATGGGACCGGTTTTATCACGTTGCGTTTTTTCCATTTTTCGAAAAATCAGCAGTTGGCGATGCAGCGAGGCCAATGGTTGCGCTGCTTTGGTGATATTAAGTCATACAGTAAATCACACTCAATTGAGGTGGTGCACCCAGAGTATCAGCTAATAGCTGAATCAAAACGCGGGCAAGCTGAAGAGGGCATGTTGGCTGTATATCCAGTCACTGAGGGACTGCATCAATTATCGTTTAGAAAATTGATTAAACAAGCTTTTTCCTTAATGGAGCAAGGGTTGACGGTGCGCGATTGCTTGCCCCAATCCGTATTGGACGAAAAGGGCTTGCCCACACTGCAAGACAGTTTGCGCAGGTTGCATTTTCCTCAAACCATGCCAGCGCATGAGGCTCGAAAAACACCGGCATTAAAACGTTTTATATTTGAAGAATTGCTCGCGCACCATGTTAGTTTAAGCCGCTTAAAACAAGGTGTTCGATACCATAAAGCGCCCCCATTCAGGTCGGAAGAAAACAGAAAGAAGCAATTTTTAAATTCATTGGGGTTTAAATTAACCGCGGCACAGAACCGAGTGATGAGTGATATTTCATCAGATTTAGTCCAAGCACAACCCATGCAACGTTTGTTACAGGGAGATGTGGGATCAGGTAAAACAGTTGTTGCAGCATGTGCAGCCTTGATGGCAACAGAAGCCGGCTACCAAGTAGCGATGATGGTGCCGACAGAGTTATTAGCTGAGCAACATTATAAAAATTTTCGAACCTGGTTAAAAGATACAAATGTTCAAGTGGACTGGCTTGTAGGACAACATAAAGGCAAGGTGTACAGCGCAATTGCTGATGATATTGCTGAAGGGCGGTCTAATATAGTGATTGGTACACACGCCCTGTTTCAGGAAAAAGTCAGCTTTGCGAAATTAGGGTTGGTTATTATTGATGAGCAACATCGGTTTGGTGTTCATCAGCGTTTAGCCTTACGTGATAAAGGCGCCAGCAAGGGTATCTATCCGCATCAATTGATAATGACGGCAACGCCCATTCCCAGAACCTTGGCGATGTTAGGGTATGCCGATTTAGATTTGTCGATTATTGACGAATTACCGCCAGGGCGAACACCGGTGAGCACGGCGGTATTGCCAATTTCTAAGAAAGACCAGATTATTGCACGCATTAAAAAAGGTGTGGAGGATGGGCGGCAAGTGTACTGGGTTTGCACACTGGTTGAAGAGTCTGAAGCATTGCAATGTCAAGCAGCTGAAGTAGCTGTTGAACTGCTGCGTGACGCTTTGCCAATGTTAAAAATAGGGTTGGTACATGGGCGCATGCAAGCGGATGAAAAACAGAAAGAAATGGAGCAATTTAAGCAACAAAGGCTGGATATTTTAGTGGCAACAACCGTGATAGAAGTTGGTGTTGATGTTCCTAATGCGAGTTTGATGGTGATTGAAAATGCTGAGCGTTTGGGTTTGGCGCAATTGCACCAATTACGTGGGCGAGTCGGTAGAGGGCAGCGAGAGAGTCATTGTGTGCTGATGTATAAACCGCCGCTATCAAAAAATGCGAATGAACGATTATCCATTATGCGTGAGACAACAGATGGGTTTAAAATTGCAGAAAAAGACATGCAGTTACGTGGCCCGGGTGAATTGTTAGGCCAGCGACAGGCTGGTTTTATGCAGTTTAAGGTGGCTGATATAGAACGAGATGCTGAAATTTTGGAAGACGTTGCGCATTGCGCAGAGGCTATTTTACAAAAGCAACCGGAGTTAGTGGAACCATTAGTTCACCGTTGGGTCTCTAATTCAGTAGAATACGCGCAAGTTTGACTGAGTCGCATAGCGTTGAAACATATTAATAACTTTTTTATAAAAGAGCCGGTTTGGCGAGAGTTAAAGCAGTGGCCTTTGCATTCGCTGCCAAGCCAGGTGTCAGATTGGTTATTAGAACCCGGCTCGCTCACTCGGCGGATGAAAGAGAGCTTTCAGGCACCTTTTGGTGTTCAGTTAATAGAGCAAGGTTTAGCCAAACCCACGTTGGCGGATGCTCAATGCTTGAAACAACGCCCACAGCATATCGCGCTTATTCGCGAAGTGCAGTTGAGTATTGCGGGTCGGCCGTTTGTGTTTGCACGCACCACTTTACCCAGGTCCGTGGCGCAAGGGTTGCAGGAATTAACGCATTTAGGGACTAAACCATTAGGCGAAGTCATTTTTAATTACCCTGAGTTAAAACGATTGAGGTTGGATTTGGCTAAAATTGGGTATGGACAGCTTAATCCACAGACACAACCCTTATTAAAAGGGCACTCGCACCTTTGGGCGCGACGAAATACCTATCAAATCAATCAACATGAACTTTTAGTCAGTGAGTTTTTTTTGCCGGCGTTATTTAAAGAGAATGACATTTCAATTAAAAAAAGAAAATATTAAAGCGTATTGGATTTTAACGCGTATGCATAAGCCGATCGGTAGCTTGTTGTTGCTTTGGCCAATGTATTGGGCGCTTTGGATAGCCAGTGAGGGGCAGCCTGATGGCCTTGTTTTTATAGTATTTACGCTGGGTGTGGTGTTGATGCGATCGGCAGGTTGTGTGATAAATGATTATGCAGATAGGCAGGTTGACCCACATGTATCGCGTACAAAAGACAGGCCGATTGCATCGGGGCAAGTGAAGCCAAGTGAGGCTTTGCAATTGTTTTTTGTGTTGATTACAGTGTCTGCGATGTTGGTGCTGCTCATGAATACTCTAACCATCTGGTTATCATGGGGGGCTGTTTTATTGGCTTCTTTATACCCTTATATGAAGCGCCATACACATTTACCGCAAGTGTTCCTCGGTATGGCCTTTGGTTGGGCTGTGCCGATGGTTTTTGCCGCTCAATTAGGCAATGTGCCGATCATAGCGTGGCTGGTTTTTATTGCGACAGTCATATGGGCAGTCATCTATGACACCATGTATGCCATGGTTGATCGAGAGGACGATTTGAAAATTGGCGTGAAATCTACCGCAGTTTTGTTTGGTGAGCTTGATAAAGTATTCATTGGTTTATTCCAGCTTTTGTTTTTTGCCGCGTTGATTTTAATTGGGCAAAAAGTAGAGTTAGGGATGGTTTATTACATTGCTGTTTTTATCGCTTTTTTATTTGCCCTGTATCATCAATTTTTAATTAAAGATCGCGAACCTTCGAAGTGTATGGCGGCTTTTTTGAATAATAATTGGCTGGGTTTAGTTGTTTTTATTGGTATTGCGGCTGATTATGCAGCAAAAAGCTTGGTCCATTAAGCACGAGCGAAGGCCCAAATTTCTACTCGTTGTACCCCTTGTTTTTTTAGAGTCTTTGCTATTTCGTTCGCGGTTGAGCCGGTTGTTACTACGTCATCAATGAGGGCGATGGTTTTGATGTCGTGTGTGGGAAGGTAACGGAAGGCATTTTTTAAATTTTTTTGCCGCTCTTTTGCTGTTAACGAGACTTGACTCTGGGTGTTAATGATTCTTTTAAGTTGATTGTGAATAAGGGGAATACCGAGCTCATGATGAATGTGCTGCGCGATGAGATCACATTGATTGAAGCCTCGCTCCCGTAATCGTTTGGGATGTAACGGGACAGCAATGAGGGCATCTGGGTTTTTATTCAGTGATTTAAAATGGTGAGCCATCAATTGACCCAGGGTTCTCGCGCAACTGTGTTTAGATTGAAATTTAAGCGACTGGATTAAATGCTGAGCAAGACCCTTGTAACGATACAGCGTAATTACTTGATCAAATGACGGGGGATTTTTCAGGCATCGCCCACATAGGGAGGACTCGGCTGGGAGTTTTATGTCACAGATAAGGCACGAGTATCTAGCAGGGTTTAACTCTTTAAAACATTGGAGGCACAAATCCAATCCGTTGTGGCCTTGTTGTTCACAGATAAAGCAAGTGGGCGGGTACAAGACAGATTGTGCAATAGTTGACCAGTTGTCTATTTTTTTAAAAAATGATTTTGACAACATGTTTGCCTAAGGTACCATTAGCATTTTATTTACATGAGAAGTGGGTGTTGTCGAATGAGCATATCATCAGAAGCCATGAGCGAGCAAAAAAGAGCGGCGGTTAATATCGTAAAGAATACCTGGCCGTTGAAGAAGATTCAGGCACTGTTTGATTTGCCGTTCAATGATCTTCTTTTTAAGGCGCAGACCGTTCATCGAGAAAATTTTGACCCGAATGCCGTTCAAATAAGTACCTTGTTGAGTATTAAAACCGGCGCTTGCCCTGAAGATTGCTCGTATTGTCCGCAAAGTGTTCGTTACGACACGGGTTTGGAAAAAGAGGCGCTTATGGAAATTAGAGCTGTTGTTGAGGCGGCCAAAGAAGCCAAAGCCAATGGAGCGAGTCGTTTTTGCATGGGGGCTGCATGGCGAAGTCCCAAAGACCGCGATTTAAATAAAGTGACCCGGATGGTGGAGGAAGTAAAAGCGTTAGGGATGGAAACGTGTGTCACGCTGGGGATGCTAGAAGATAGTCAGGCGAAGCGACTTAAAGAAGCAGGGTTAGACTATTACAATCACAATATCGATACATCAGAAGAGTTCTATCAAGAAGTTATTACAACGCGAACTTATCAGGATCGATTGGATACCATTGATACGGTTCGAAATGCGGGCATTAATGTCTGCAGTGGCGGTATTGTGGGTATGGGTGAGGCAAGCGACGATCGGGCAAAGATGTTGCACACATTAGCGAATATGGAGCACCCACCTGAAAGTGTGCCGATAAATAAGCTGGTTCAAGTCAAAGGCACACCACTTGAAGACACAAAATCCATAGATTCAATTGAATTTATAAAAACGATAGCCGTGGCGCGAATTGTCATGCCAACTTCTCAAGTCAGGTTGTCAGCGGGTCGATCTGATATGACGGATGAAATGCAGGCCATGTGTTTTTTTGCGGGGGCAAACTCGATTTTTTATGGCGATCAACTCTTAACAACTGAAAACCCTGAAGAAAGTGCAGACCACCAATTATTTAAACGATTAGGGATTCACCCTGCAACAGCTTAGTCTATTGTATGAGTCATTGGGAGTTCTCAAGAGAGCTTGATGCCTTAAAGCGTCAACAGCTGTATCGTTCACGCCTAACCCTGAGTGGGCCTCAGGGTGCACAAGTCCAAATTGAGGGCGAGCTGTATGATAATTTTTCAAGTAATGATTACCTTGGTTTAGCCCATCACCCTGAGGTTATCAACGCATTTCAGCAAGCGGCACAGCAGTATGGAGTCGGTAGCGGCTCGGCGCATTTAATCTGTGGTCATAGTCTGGAGCACCAGGCGCTTGAAGAAGAGTTGGCGGCTTTTACTGGTCGAGAGCGTGCGTTAGTTATTTCCACGGGGTATATGGCAAATTTAGGCGCGATATCGGCACTGACACGAAAGGGCGATGAGATTTTTCAAGACAAATTGAACCATGCTTCTTTGATAGATGGTGGTCGGCTTTCTGAGGCGGACTTAAGGCGCTATTCGCACGGTGATATGAAGCGTTTGGCACAGTTACTCGAAAAATCATCGAGTGATAGAAAACTCATTGCGAGTGATGGTGTATTCAGCATGGATGGCGATGAGGCACCGTTGAATGATTTGATCACCGTGGCAAAAAATTCAAACGCTCTGTTGATGATAGATGATGCGCACGGCATTGGAGTTTTTGGCGACAAGGGTGGCGGGCTATTAGAGAAGTATGGTTTAACTCAGCAGCAAGTGCCTGTTCTCATGGCAACATTCGGTAAGGCCTTAGGGACCTCAGGTGCTTTTATTGCCGGCAGTGATGAATTGATTGAGATGCTGATACAAAAAGCGCGCACCTACATTTTTACAACGGCCATGCCGCCCGCCATCATGGCGGCTACGAGGCAAAGCTTAAGGCGGTGTCAAGAAGACACTTGGCGCAGAGAAAAACTGGTTTCTTTGGTGAGCCGATTCCGCCATGGGGCAAAACAATTAGGGCTTCATATACTGCCATCGGATTCACCTATCCAGCCAGTGATTTTAGGGAGTAACGAGGCGGTGATGTCGGCGAGCAATTTTTTGAAAAAAAGGAGTATTCTGGTTGGAGCGATACGCCATCCAACGGTGAAAAAGTCCAGTGAGCGTTTGCGGATTACCTTTTCAGCAAATCATACCGAGCGGCAAGTCGATAAATTATTGTCGAGTTTAGAGGCGTCACTCTGTTGATTCCATTAAAAATACAAGAATCGGGTAAAGGCCCAAATCTCGTCTTGCTCCATGGGTGGGCAATGAATAATTTAGTTTGGCAGCCTTGGTTGGCGGAGTTGGAGAAGTCGTATCGCGTGATCCGAGTGGAGTTGCCTGGTCATGGTAATAGTCAATATACAAAACAGTGGAACCTTGAGGAGTTGTTGTCATCAATGGCTTTACGTTTACCAAGCTGTAGTGCTGTATTAGGCTGGTCATTGGGCGGCATGGTTGGTTTGGCTTATGCAAGTCATTACCCCAACAGGGTGAGCCGATTGGTGATGCTGGCGAGTTCTGCTAAGTTTGTTCGGTCTGAAGATTGGCCGTGTGCCCAACCAGAGGAAACCGTTGATTTTTTTTCAAAAGGATTAATAAAGAACCCAACAGCTACATTCAAGCGGTTTATTAGGCTACAGACCCACGGCGCTGAGCCCTCAAGGGAAATTAATGAGTTTCTAAAGAGCGTTGTGAAAAAAAATGGAGAGGGGTCTATAGAAGGCATGCTGGCAGGCTTGAGTATTTTACGCCAAGACGATCTTCGGGACTTATTGTGTCGGCTCAAGTGCCCGATGATGATGGTGTTAGGTGAGAAGGATTCATTAGTGCCTCTGGAAGCAGGTGCTGAATCTGCCCAAATTAATCCTGATATTTACTTGAGTGTGATCGACGGGGCCGCGCATGTTCCCTTTTTGTCGCACCCGCGTGAGGTGCTGCAGGGATTAGGGCAATTTATCAAAGAGGGCTGTGTGGCGTGAGTACCGAGAAGTTTCAAAAAGAAACATACAGCAAAGACATGGTTCGGCAGTCATTTGATGTTGCTGCTCAAGATTACAATCAATATACATCGTTGCAAAGGTTGATTGGTGATCACCTTTTGCTTCAAGAAACTATGCAGCGTCAATCATTTCAGCGAGTTCTGGATATTGGTGCTGGAACAGGCTATGTAACTAAAAAATTAAGTCAGCGTGGCAATGTGAATGATGTGTACGCGTTGGATATTGCTCAGAGCATGTTGAATCAGGCGCGTTATCACCTCGGTGCGGGTCAAGCAACAGGGTTTATTTGTGCGGATGCCGAAAAACTGCCATTAACAGACAATATGTTTGATGCGATTTATTCTAATTTAGTCTTCCAATGGTGCGAAAATTTGGAGGGCGTGTTTTCCCAAGCATACCGGGCATTATGTCCGGATGGTTCTTTTGTGTTTAGTACGTTTGGCCCTAAAACGCTTATTGAATTAAAAGAATCTTGGGGGAAAGTGGATGAGGCAGTGCATGTTAATTCGTTTGTAGCAAAAAATATTATTCAACGAAATTTAGAGGCCGCGGGGTTCAAAAACATTTCGATAGAGGCGGAAAATAAGGTGGTCTATTACGACTCTCCAAAACAACTGATGTTAGATTTAAAGGGGATGGGCGCTCACAATATGAATCGAGGGCGAAGAGTTGGATTGACCGGTGTGCATGCCTTTAAAGCCATGTTACAGGCCTATGAAAAGTTGCGTACAAAACAAGGGGTTCCGGCCACTTTTGAAGCGGTTTATGTCGTTGCAAATAAAAATTGTGGTTAGAGGACGTAAGCATAATGCCTAAAAATTTTTTTATCACCGGTACCGACACTGACGTTGGGAAGACATATGTTGCTGCTGAGTTGGTCAAAGCTTTTCAAGCAGGCCAAATTAAAGCCTCCGGTTTTAAACCGGTTGCTGCGGGGGCAAAACGTGTGGATGGGCAATTCAAAAATGACGATGCGCTTGAGTTAATGTGTGAATCCTCACAAGAATTTTCTTATAAAGACATTAACCCTTATTGTTTTGAGCCACCGATCGCACCTCATATCGCAGCGGATCAGGCGGGTGTGGTGATTGATATATCGGTTATTAAGTCTTGTTATGCAAAGCATCAACTGGTCTCTGATGTTGTTATTATCGAAGGGGCTGGTGGCTGGAAAGTACCCTTGAATAGCAAAATGGGCTTTGATGATTTGGCATTATCACTTGATGCGGCGGTTATAATAGTTGTCGGGCTAAAGTTAGGCTGTATCAATCACGCGCTTTTAACAGAGGAAGCTGTTTTAAATAAAGGGTGTCAGGTCGCCGGTTGGATTGGTAATGATTTAAGTGGTGATTTTGATGAAGTCAACGAAAATTTAGAGGCTTTGAAAGGCCGAATGAAGTCAAAATTTTTGGGTGCCTTTGAATATCGGCCCGATACGAAAGAAAAGAGCCTCTTGGAGCAAAGAAAGATAGAGAGTGTACTTGATTATTTGGTGAATTTTCGTTAACTTCTACGCCCACGATGCCTTAAGGTTTCGTCATGAAAAAGAATAGGTGAAAACAGGCCTGTAGCTAGCATAAAATGATTGAAAAAATCAAATAATAAAGGGCGGGCTGTTTTTTTTGGGATTAAGGTTTTTAATAAAGAATTTGAGATCGGTCACTTTGTAAGACAAAGTTGGACGAAGATTCGGCTCTCCAGTAACGTATTTAACTGGTTTGGCTGAGGTAAAGTTAGCATTGAAAGTAAATAAGGGAGGCGGTTTCCGTGATTAAACTAAAGCAACTTTTTGCTGGTGGTCTTGTCTTGACGTTTATGTCAAGCGTTGCACAAGCGGAGTATGGGTTGAATTTACCACTTGGAGTAACTGAAACGAGCAAACAAGTCTATGACTTGCACATGCTGATCCTATGGATTTGTGTTGTGATTGGTGTCATTGTCTTTGGTGCGATGATTTACTCAATGATTTATCACCGCAAATCACGAGGTGCAGTGGCCTCCCAGTTTCATGAAAGTATGGCCGCCGAAATTATATGGACAGTCATTCCCTTTGTTATCTTAATTGTTATGGCTGTTCCTGCCACTAAGGTACTCGTGGAGATGCATGATACGTCTGAAGCGGATATGAAGATTAAAGTAACAGGGTATCAGTGGAAATGGCGATATGAATATATTGGAGAAGGCGTTGATTTTTTCAGTACGTTAGATGCAGCAAGTAACGAGGCGAGAAAGCTAGGTTCTGATATCGATCCATCAACGGTCGAAAATTATTTGCTTAATGTTGATAACCCCTTGGTTATACCCGCAGGGAAAAAAGTGGGCTTTTTACTTACAGCGAGTGATGTTATTCACTCTTGGTGGGTTCCGGATTTTGGCTGGAAAAAAGACGCCATTCCTGGTTTTGTAAATGAAGCCTGGGTCAAGGTTGATGAGCCGGGTGTTTACCGTGGTCAGTGTGCTGAACTCTGTGGTCGTGATCATGGCTTCATGCCTATTGTTGTTGAGGTGAAGTCTCAGGCTGATTATGAAACATGGCTGGCTGAACAAAAAACAGGTGCGGCTGTTGCTCAGGTTGAGGTGATTAAGGAGCTTGATTCTGCGGAGTTAAACAGCAAGGGAAAAGACATCTACAATGCTAATTGTGTCGCCTGTCATCAACAAAATGGACAAGGCGTCCCCGGTGTATTCCCTGCAATTACCGGTAGCACTATTGCAACAGGCGATATTAATCAACATATCGATATGATTATGAATGGCAAAGCGGGTACAGCCATGGCCGCATTTAAAGAGCAATTAAATGATGTTGAATTAGCAGCTGTAGTGACCTACCAACGCAATTCATTAGGCAATAATGTTGGCGATGTTGTTCAACCCACCGCTATTGCAGCATTAAGATAACTAGGAGATTCGGATAATGGCGACTGTTACAGATTTACATGACGATCATCACGATCATGGTCCAGCAAAAGGCTTAATGCGTTGGGTAACCACGACTAACCATAAAGACATTGGCACGCTTTACTTAATATTTGCTCTCGTGATGTTTATGGTGGGTGGAGCGATGGCCATGGTGATACGTTTAGAGTTATTTCAGCCCGGTTTACAATTTGTTGACCCTGGCTTTTTTAATCAAATGACAACCGTTCATGCACTGGTTATGATTTTTGGCGGCGTAATGCCCGCTTTTGTAGGGTTGGCAAACTGGATGTTACCCATCATGATCGGTGGCCCTGATATGGCCTTACCTAGAATGAATAACTGGAGTTTTTGGATACTTCCGTTTGCATTCGCCATGTTATTAGGCACCTTTTTTATGGATGGTGGTGCACCTGCAGGTGGCTGGACGTTATACCCTCCTTTAGTTCTACAGGGTGGCGATGGTTTTTCATTCATGATCTTTGCTATACATATGATGGGTATTTCATCTGTTATGGGCGCCATTAATGTAATTGTGACAATCCTTAATATGCGTGCACCAGGCATGACGTTAATGAAAATGCCTTTATTCGTATGGACCTGGTTTATAACGGCTTATTTATTGATTGCTGTGATGCCGGTTCTAGCAGGTGCAGTCACGATGTTATTGACTGATCGTTTCTACGACACAACGTTTTTTAGTGCGGCTGGGGGTGGTGATCCTGTCTTGTTCCAACACATTTTCTGGTTCTTTGGGCATCCCGAGGTATATATTTTAATTTTACCGGCCTTCGGCGTTATTTCGGCCATTATTCCAACGTTTGCCCGAAAGCCGCTGTTTGGATACAGCTCTATGGTTTATGCAACTTCATCTATTGCATTTCTTTCATTCATTGTATGGGCCCACCATATGTTTACGGTAGGTTTGCCGCTTCAAGCTGAATTATTTTTTATGTATGCCACAATGTTGATTGCGGTGCCAACCGGGGTTAAGGTGTTCAACTGGATTTCTACGATGTGGAAAGGTTCGTTAACTTTTGAAACACCGATGTTATTTGCGATTGGTTTTGTGATTATGTTTACCATTGGTGGTTTTTCAGGGTTGATGTTGGCGATTGCTCCGGCTGATTTCCAATATCACGATACTTATTTCGTTGTTGCGCATTTCCATTATGTGCTCGTAACGGGGGCTGTTTACTCCATCATGGCATCAGTTTATTACTGGATACCAAAATGGACAGGGAACATGTACAGCGAAAAAATGGGCCAATGGCACTTTTGGTTATCGACTATTTCCGTTAACATCCTTTTCTTCCCTCAGCATTTCTTAGGGCTCGCTGGAATGCCACGCCGTATTCCTGATTACTCAGTTCAGTTTGCCGAATTCAATATGTGGTCAAGTATTGGTGGCTTTGCTTTTGGATTATCTCAGGTCTTTTTCTGCTACATCGTTTATAAAACAATTAAAGGGGGCGAGAAAGCGACTGATCAAGTTTGGGAAGGGGCTGAAGGGCTTGAGTGGACCTTGTCATCTCCTCCGCCATACCACAGTTTTTCAAAGGCACCTGAAATTAAGTAACTTCTAACGGGTTATTTAAATCAGGAATAATGATGAGTATGAAAGAACAACGAAAAAAAAACTTAATAACGGTAGCGGTGTTGGTTGCTGTCGCTTTAGGTTTTTATCTGGGTTCTTTCATATTCCTAACAGAATAAAGAAACAGAATAGGTAAATTTATGTCTTCAGAAAATGCTTACTTCGTGCCCCATGATGCTAAGTGGCCCATTATCGGTTCAATTGGTTTAATGCTGTTTTTCGGCGGCTTTGCAGCTCAACTTAATAACATGCCTTCATCATCGATTGTTATGACGATCGGTTTTTTAGTCTTGGTATACATGATGTTTGGCTGGTTTGGAGAGGTCATTAATGAAAGCGAATCAGGCTCGTATAAAAGCAACGAAGATGCTTCATTTCGGGTAGGGATGATCTGGTTTATTTTCTCTGAGGTCATGTTCTTTGCAGCATTCTTTGGCGCTTTATATTATATTCGTACCTTCTCGGTACCTTGGATAGGCGGTATAGGCGCTGGTTCGGTTACCAATGAATACCTGTGGAGCAGTTTTGAGGCGATGTGGCCAACAAATGGTCCGGATAATATAGGCGGTGATTACCAAAAAATGGGTCCTTGGGGACTGCCGGCTATTAACACACTGATCTTATTAACGAGTGGTGTAACCGTGACCTGGGCGCATTGGGGCTTAATTGCTAACAAACGCAAACAATTAATTTTTGGGTTGGCTTTAACAGTTATTTTAGGCTTTATCTTTGTTGCACTACAGGCCTTGGAATACAGTCATGGGTATAATGATTTAAATCTAACAATGGCTTCAGGAGTTTATGGTTCCACGTTCTATATGTTAACGGGTTTCCACGGATTTCATGTAACAGTGGGTGCCATTATGCTGGCGGTGATGCTTGTTCGTAGTATGAAGGGTCATTTTACGCCAGAAAATCATTTTGCATTTGAAGCGACAGCTTGGTACTGGCACTTTGTTGATGTTGTGTGGCTAGGTTTGTTTGTATTTGTCTATTGGCTATAAGCAGTGTTTTCTTAAAAAAGGCGCTACAATGTAGCGCCTTTTTTATTGTTATTTATTAACGGTTTGTTGAGTGGGCATAATAGCATGTGGTTTGAGGAAACCTAGATATGAGGCCAGCAGTAATGAGATAAATAACGTGATCGATAAGCCAATACGAAGTGCAAGGGAACGAACAACGTCTTTAGGGGAAGATTGTCTTTTGGTCAAATGATAAAAAGCTTTGAAAAGGTTGTAGATGATAAGACATAAACTAAAAACAATGAGGTATTTAATTAAAGGGTGCATTCGTTAGCTTCACTTTATGTGGGGGTTGAGTATTTAACCTTACATTAATGAGCAACGATAGTTGAAATATGCAGTTTAAAGCAAATTTATTTTTAACCATACTGGCGCTGTTGGTGTTGATATTTTTACTAAGGCTTGGGTTTTGGCAGCTTGATAGAGCACAGCAAAAGCAGGACATTTTAGATCTGCAATCTGCAAGAATAAACTTACCCGCTGTTGATATCTCTACGATTCGTTTTGATGATAATAACTTGCGGTATTTGCCTATTAAAGCAGAAGGTTTTCTCGATACAGATAAACAAATACTTATTGATAACCAAGTAAAAAATGGGCAAGTAGGCTTTTTTGTATTGACCCCTCTCAAATTGAGTGAAACGCATTCAATACTGCTAAACAGGGGCTGGCTACCGGCTGCAGACGACATAAAAGACTTACCCGATGTACAGTTAGATGCTGGAGATATTTCGATAACAGGTAAATTCGATCATTTTCCTAGCGTTGGCCTTAAACTGGATGGTGCAGATCAACTTTCTGAAGGCTGGCCGGCAATGACTCAGCTTATTGATCTAGATAAGGTGTCAAAACGATTAGGTTACGACATCTTGCCCTATCAAATATTATTAGACCAACAAGAGCCTAACGGCTATGATCGGCATTGGTTACCCATGAAAATGGGGCCAGAAAAACATTATGGCTATGCCTTTCAATGGTTTGCATTGGCAGCAGCTTGGGTCGTCATTTACATCGTATTAACTATAAAAATAGATAGAGAAAAATAATGGATCAAGTAACAAAAAATAGATTGAAATTGATATTTATTGCAGGGATGTTTGCATTACCGGTCATATCAGCATGGCTGATATTTAATAACCCACAGTGGTTAGAAGGCGGGGAAACAAAGAATTATGGTGAGCTTATTAAACCCGTAATCACTTCTGATCTAACTGAGTATGTTCTTGATGGTGATGAAAAGGCTCTGAGTGCTTTAAAGGGACGGTGGGTCTTATTGCATATCGACACGGATGCTCAATGCTTGGAATTGTGTGAAAAGACAGTGCATCTTATTCATCAATTGCATGTGCTTTTAAATAAAGATGCAAAACGTTTAAAACGGGTCTATTTAAATAAATCACTGGCAGATATTACGCCATTTCTTTCTCAAGCGCCTGATTTATATATGTTTCATTGGAATGATCAACTGCTTGAGGAGTTAAAGTCTAAGGTCGGAGACTTAGCAGATGATGATGTGTTATTGATGGATCCATTAGGTAATATCATGATGAAATATTCAAAGGATGCAGATCCTTATGGTATCCAAAAAGATCTCAAACATTTATTTAAAGCGTCACAAATAGGGTAAAGAATGTTTAGAAATTTAACCATTTTTGCCATTCTATTGGCGTTATTTGTTGTCGTTTTAGGCGCTTATGTTCGACTTTCAGATGCTGGACTTGGTTGCCCTGATTGGCCGGGTTGTTATGGGAATTTAATTGTTGATGAGTCCCATGAAGGAATTAAGAGCGCAGCTGATAACTATCCTGAGCGCCCTTTAGAGGCAGATAAAGCCTGGAAAGAAATGATACACCGTTACTTCGCGAGTCTTTTGGGTCTTGTCATTTTAATTTTAACGGTAATAGCGTGGAAAAAACCGGAGCTTGGTCAACGGAGATTGACGGTTTGTTTGTCATTACTCGTCATGTTTCAAGGGGCACTTGGAATGTGGACGGTGACCTTGCTGGTTAAGCCGGTGATAGTAATGGCCCATTTAATGGGCGGTTTAGCAACGTTGAGTTTACTTTTATGGCTTTTATTGCGTATCAATAATAAGCGCCTATCGGCTGATAAAAGGGGAAATAAAACTAAACACCTTGCGGCAATGGGTTTAGTTGTTTTGTTGATACAGATTGCACTGGGTGGATGGACCAGCACCAACTATGCAGCACTAGCATGCCCAGATTTCCCTACCTGTTTTGGTGATTCATGGAACCCAGCCTTAGATTATAAAGAAGGGTTTGTTTTATGGCGTGGTTTAGGCGTTGATTATGAGTTTGGTGTTCTTAATAATGAAGCCCGCGCAGCGATTCATTGGGTGCATCGAATTGGCGCACTAGTGACCACTATAATTTTGGGCAGTTTGAGCTTGATACTTTTCAGGTTAGGTGCCATCAAAGAATCACTCATGTTAGGTGGCTTGTTAACCATGCAAGTGTTACTCGGTATATTTAATGTCTTACTAAATTTGCCTCTGCACGTTGCTGTGGCGCATAATGCCGTGGCTGCGCTGCTTCTGTTAAGTGTGGTATACGTTAATTTCAGATTAAATAAAGTAATAGCATAAGTAAGGTTATATCTTGACTGAGCAAACACTTAAAAATTCAACGAATACGCTTAGCTGGAAAAGCTATTACGAGTTGTGCAAACCTAAAGTTGTGATGTTGATTGTTTTTACAGCGATTGTTGGCATGTTCTTAGCTGTCCCAGGGATGGTTCCGTGGCAACCATTGGTTTTTGGAACGCTCGGTATTGGCTTGGCAGCGTCGTCAGCGGCTGCCATCAATCATTATTTAGATCAAAAATTTGATGCAAAAATGGCTCGTACAAGGGGAAGACCCTTGCCGCATGGAGACTTGAATGGAGTTCAAGTGCTTAGTTTTGCCTTCGCCATTGGGGTTATTGCAATGCTTTTGCTGGTGTTTTTGGTGAATGAATTAACCGCGTTTTTAACCTTTCTTTCTTTAATTGGCTATGCGGTGATTTATACGGTGTATTTAAAACATGCTACGCCGCAGAATATTGTCATTGGTGGTGCTGCAGGAGCTGCGCCACCGGTATTAGGTTGGAGCGCCGTAACAGCAACAATCGACCCCCATGCGCTTTTATTATTTTTGATTATTTTTATTTGGACACCGCCACACTTTTGGGCCTTAGCAGTTGCCCGAAGAGAGGAGTATGCGAAAGCTGACATTCCAATGTTACCGGTGACGCATGGCGCTGAATTTACGAGGCTACACATCGTTTTTTACACTGTTTTACTTATTTTAGTCAGTATATTGCCCTATTTGACAGGAATGAGTGGCCTGCTTTATTTGTTTGTGGCCATTGCATTAGGGTTGGGCTTTTTGTATTACGCCATCCTATTAAAGAAAACAGCGGATGATGTTATTGCGATGAAAGCGTTTAAATATTCTATTATATATTTGATGGTTTTATTTGCAGCGTTACTAATCGATCATTATCTCTAACGCTTCCGGATGAGCAGTGTAGAATCAGGTAATAAAATATCAAAAACAATCGTAACGCTTGCATGGATCGGCTTTCTCATGATGTTGGCGTTTGGGTTTGATCGATATTTCGAAAAACAATCGAACCCGAATGATCGTCCAGATGTGAGGTATGCCTCTGATGGAAGCGCTGAAGTTTTGTTAATGCAAAACCGGCAAGGTCATTATATAGCTGATGGTAAATTAAATGACCTCTGGGTAACGTTTGTCCTAGATACGGGGGCTACGAACATCAGTATACCCGGTCGGGTTGCTGAGAAGATGAATTTGACGCAAGGGCGACCAGAAAGAACACGTACTGCAAATGGTGATATTGTCGTTTATCGGGTTTTACTGGATTCGGTAAAGCTAGGAGCTATAGAACTAAAAAATGTTGCTGCACATGTTAATCCTCACATGGATGGTGAGGCTGTTTTATTGGGAATGAGTTTTTTAAAGCACGTTGAAATGGTTCAGAAAAATAAACAACTAACTTTACGCCTTAAATCAGGATATGAGATCGATCCTAATACACGTTACTAGTCGATCTGATGTTCAATTAGCTCTTGTTTAACCTTATTCATCGCATTTTTTTCTAGTTGACGAATACGCTCAGCAGACACTTGATACTTATCTGCTAATTCGTGCAACGTTGGTTTGTCTTCACTTAACCAACGCTCAGATAAAATGGCTCGGCTCCTATCGTCAAGGTTGTTAAGAGCAGTATTTAATCGAGCTGAATCATGAGCTTTTTCGCTGTCTATTTCGATAACACTGGCAGGATCGTGCTCATCTTTTGTGACGAAGGTAGCAGGTGTGTAGGCGACCTCATCAGACTCACTGTTGTCATCCTGGTGGCCATCAAAGGCCATGTCGAAATTACTGAGGCGCCTTTCCATCTCGTAGACAGCAGATTTATCTACGCCAAGATCATTTGCAATGGCATTCGCTTCATTTTCGTTTAACCATGCAAGGTTCTTTTTATGTTTTCTTAAGTTAAAGAACAATTTGCGCTGAGCTTTTGTCGTTGCGATTTTCACGATTCGCCAATTTTTAATAACAAACTCATGAATTTCAGATTTAATCCAGTGTACGGCATATGAAACGAGTCGAACGCCCATATCGGGGTCAAAGCGTTTAACAGCCTTCATCAAGCCAATGCTGCCTTCTTGAATAAGGTCTGGGAGTGCTAAGCCGTAACCACTGTAACTTCTGGCAATATGAATAACATAACGCATGTGGGATAAAACGAGCATACGAGCGGCTTCTAAATCATTATCGTTGCGTAAGCGATGGGCTAAATCTCTTTCTTGCTCTGCCGTTAGTGCAGGCGCAGACGAAACAGATGCAATATAGGCATCTAAAGATCCAGCTGATAATTGATTATTTAACGCTAAAGCATGTGTCATGTTAGCCCTCCATTTGTGTGCTTGAATAACATGGTACTCACAAGATAAGACCGGTAATTGTAGCAAAAGTTCAGGTTATAAAGCAATTGAGCAAGATAAAAGAGTGATTAATTTTCCAGTTCAGACAGGTAACGACCGACGACAATCCATGAACCGGCTATGCCAAGTAGAATAGAAAATAGCACCCATAATAAGGCGTGCTTTAGAGACATAAAGACAAGGCTGAAAGAACTATCGTATAAAGTGGCTAGCGAGCTTGTTGGGCCGTCAATTAATCCGACTGATACATTGACAAGGAGACAGGCAAAAACACCGCCAAGAAAGCCATACCAAAAGCCACTGTATATAAACGGACGCATAATGAAGGCTGATGTTGCCCCGACTAACCGAGTGATATCGATTTCATCACGGCGATTTTGAAGTTCTAAACGAATGGTGTTACTGACGATTAACAGGACGGCAAAGCCTAATAGCAGGGTGATAATGCTAACGCCGCGTTGAGCAATATCGAGAATGCCATTTAAACGATTAAGCCAACCCATGTCCATTTGAAGTTGCTGGATATTGGGTTCTTGCTTAAGTTCGCTGATCAACGATTCAAGAGAGGCTTGATCTTTCAAAGCAGCTAAGGGCGTTATTTGAATAACATGGGGCAAGGGGTTGTTAGTAAGGGTGCCAATCGCTGAGCCAAATCCACTGTATTGACGGAACTCTTCCAGAGCGGATTGTTTGTCAATTAAAATTGACTTGGCAATTTTATCATGGCCATCTAAAGACTCTGTTAATTCGCGAGCCTTTTCAAGACTGACCGATTGATTAAGAAAGAGGGAAATATTGTTATTAAGGTCAATTTGTCCGCTGAGCGTTTGCAGGTTATTAATGGACACCAGTAGCCCTGATGGAAGAGACAAAGTAATCGCAATAACACTGACCGTCATCATAAAGTTAAACGGTGCCCGTGAAAAACGGCCAAGGCTGGCAAAAAATGTATGCAGGTGGATCAGTAAATAGGCGCGGAGATTAAACAGGTTCGCTGGCCTTTTGATATGACTGCGTCGTCTAGCCATGGTGACTCACCATTTCACCTTGAGAAAGTTGCAACGTGCGGTAGCCCATACGGTCAATCAGAGAAATATCATGACTTGCGATGAGAACAGTAACACCCACTTGGTTAAACTGTTCAAATAACTGCATGATTTCTTCGGAAAGTTCAGGGTCCAGATTGCCGGTAGGTTCATCAGCTAAAATCATGGGCGGCCTATTCACCACGGCTCGAGCAATGCCAATTCGTTGTTGCTCACCGCCAGATAGTGTTATGGGGTAGCGTTGTTCTTTTCCCAATAAATTTACTTTATCTAGAGCGGCACGTACGCGTCGTTTAATTTCATGATGATCAAGCCCAGCAATAATAAGAGGGAGGGCGACATTGTCGAACACTGTTCGGTCATGTAATAAACGGTGATCTTGAAATATCATGCCGATTTTTCGGCGGGCGTAAGGTACGTTGCGTTTAGATAGGCGCCCAATGTTTTGATTGTCGAGCATCACTTGTCCATGGGTGCTGCGTTCAAGTATAGCAATTAATTTAAGCAGTGTACTTTTGCCTGCGCCCGAATGACCTGTAAGAAAAGCCATTTCACCTTTTTGTAATTCAAAACTAACGTTTTTAAGCGCATCGGCACCGCCGGGGTATCGCTTACTAACATTAATAAACTGGAGCATAATAAGTTAACTATCGTGGTGAGGTTTTTCAAATAATGCAGCGGTGAATTGAGCGGCATCAAAAGGGCGTAAATCATCAATACCTTCACCAATACCAATAAATCGAATCGGTAAATTGAACTGATTCGCGATGGCGAAAATAATGCCACCTTTTGCCGTGCCATCCAGCTTTGTTAGTGTGATGCCGCTAAGAGGCGTGGCTTTATCGAAATTTTTGGCTTGTGCCAAGGCGTTTTGTCCAGTGCCCGCATCCAAAACAAGCATGGTTTCATGTGGGGCTGTTTCATCTATTTTTTTGATAACGCGGTTAATTTTGCTGAGCTCGTTCATTAAATTTGTTTGCGTGTGTAAACGGCCAGCGGTATCAGCGAGAAGTACATCGACGTTACGTGCTTTAGCTTTTTCAAAGGCATCGTAAATAACCGACGCTGAATCTGCGCCAGTATGTTGAGCAACGACATCAATGTCGTTACGTTTGCCCCATTCTTGAAGTTGCTCAATGGCGGCGGCTCTAAAGGTGTCACCGGCAGCAAGCATGACACTTTTACCCTCGGCTTGTAAGCGTTTAGCAAGTTTACCAATGGTGGTGGTTTTACCCATGCCATTCACACCAACGACTAGAATAACGAAGGGACCCTCTTGGTCAGGGATTTCCAGTGTTTGTTGTTTAGGCTCAAGAATAGATTGCATTTCTTCTTGCAGTGCCTGTGTTAACGCTTGAGGATCTGATAATTGCTTACGGGCAACACGTTGGGTCAGGTTGTCAATAATGTGCTGGGTGGCTTCAATACCGACATCTGCTGTCAGCAGCAGCATTTCTAGGTCTTCAAACAAATCATCGTCAATTTGTTTTTTGCCCAAGAATAAATGGCCTAAGCCACCGGTTAAACCGTGACGTGTTTTTGATAGCTGGCCTTTTAAGCGGCCAAAGAATCCTTCTTTAGGTTCTTCAGTTGGAGCTTGCTCAGGACTACCGGTATCTTTTTTCTTGCCAAATCCAAACATGATATTGTGTCTTTCTATGGGAACTTTATCGTAAAATCCCCATTCTAAATTCGTTTAATTGTTAAGTGAGAACTCAATGGGAAAGTTATCAATAGTGCTTTTTATTATAAATGGTCTTTGTTCGCTGAACAGTTTTGCTTCGCCACATATTCTACCTAATATGGTACACGAAAAAGTGTTAAAAAATGGCTTAAAAATCCTTGTCAAAGAAGATCGTCGGGCGCCGGTTGTTGTGTCGCAAATTTGGTATAAGGTGGGCGCCAGTTATGAGCACGATGGTATTACTGGTTTATCGCACGTGCTTGAACATATGATGTTTCAAGGCACTGACAATTTGGAGCCGGGAGAATTTTCTAAAATTATTGCTGAAAATGGTGGCCGCGAGAACGCATTTACCGGTGCTGATTACACGGCTTACTTTCAGACGATGGAAGCCTCACGCCTTGAAGTAAGCATGAAACTCGAAGCTGAACGAATGCAGAATTTAAAGCTGCAAGAAAAAGAGTTCGAGAAAGAGTTGCAAGTGGTCATGGAAGAACGACGTTTGCGAACTGAAGACAAACCTCAGGGGCAAACGTACGAATATTTTAAAGCGTTGGCTTATACCAGTAGTCCGTACAGAAACCCCATCATTGGTTGGATGCAGGACTTAAAAGACATGAAAGTTGACGATTTAGCGGCTTGGTATAAACAATGGTATTCACCAAATAATGCCACCCTGGTGATCGTCGGTGATGTTCAATCTGAGCAAGTCTTCAACTTAGCCGAGAAGTATTTTGGGCCTATTCCTGCGGTTGCTTTTGAACCCGTAAAAAAACGTATTGAAGTGCCACAGGTGGGTGTTCGCCGCGGCATTGTGAAACAGAACGCTAAGGTGCCGTATCTATTGATGGGATTTAAGGTACCCGTATTAAACTCTGTAGAAGATGATACTGATGTTTATGCACTGGAGGTATTGTCCGGAGTTTTAAGTGGTGGCAGCAGTGCAAGATTACCGTCGAATATTGTTCGAGGTTCGCAGGTGGCTTCTAGCGCCAGTGCGGGCTATGACATGAATGCGCGCCTACCGACTTTGTTTTTATTTGATGGCACACCTGCACAAGGCAACAGTGTTCAACAGCTTGAAGAGGCCTTGCTTCAACAAATCAAATTATTGCAAATGGATTTAGTGACGCAAAAAGAACTGGATCGTATTAAGGCACAAGTCATTGCGTCTTCGGTGTACGAAAAAGATTCAAATTTTTATCAAGCCATGCAGTTAGGTATGCTGGAAACAGTGGGTGTGGGTTGGCAAAAGGCTGATGAGTATGTTGAAAAAATAAAAGCAGTCACGGCAGAACAAGTTCGAAACGCAGCGAAAAAATATTTGAACGAGGATCATTTGACGGTCGTACATATGATGTCTCAGGGGGGTTCAGATGAAAGTTAATGGGCAATTAATTGTGATGGCGGTGCTTATATTGGTTAGCTCGTTATCGATGGCGGTTCCTGACATTGAGTCTTGGGAAACGGATAAAGGTGTCAAAGTTTATTTTGTTGCAACAGATGGCTTGCCGATTCTAGACGCTAAATTAATTATTGATGCGGGTAGCGCTCGAGATGAGGAGAAACATGGTGTAGCAGCGCTGACCAGTGCGCTGTTAAATCAGGGGGCGGGAAACAGTAATGCGCAACAAATTGCTGAGCGGCTGGAAAGTGTGGGTGCGCAATTAGGCGCATCAACCTCACGGGATTTTACGACGATTTCGTATAGAAGTTTAACCTCTGAAAAGGAATTGAAAACCTCATGGCAGCTTTTAAAGGACATTTTGAATAAACCTACTTTTCCTTTGATAGACTTCGAGCGTGTAAAACAACGTACGTTATTACGTATTAAGCAGCGTGAAGAATCCCCCGGGACGCTGGCGCAATTGGCGCTTTATGAAGAAATATATCACGGACACCCGTATGCAAATGCGATACAAGGGGATGAGGCATCGGTACAAAAAATTCAAAGAGAGGATCTTAAACAATTTTACCAAAAACATTATGTAGCGAATAACCTAAGGGTTGTCCTCGTTGGTGGAATTTCACGCCAGCAAGCAGAAAAAATGGTGCAAGATTTGGTTGCTGATTTGGAAATGGGTGAAAAAATGACCCGCGTTCCTGCCGTCGTTTTGCCATCAGAAGGTAAAAATATTCATCAAGAGTACCCGTCTCAACAAACGCACTTCATGTACAGTCTGCCGGTATTGAAACGTAACGACCCTGACTACTTTCCCTTATATGTGGGGAATCATATTTTGGGAGGCAGCGGTTTTAGTTCACGTATTGTTAAAGAAATTCGGGAAAAAAGAGGCTTGGCTTATAGCGCATACAGTTATTTTCGCCCTATGATGGAAAAGGGTCCATTTTTGATAGGGCTTCAAACACGTAATGAGAAAGTACAAGAGGCTTCATTAGCCGTTAAGAAAACCTTGCAAGAATTTATTCAACGTGGGCCGACAGAGGAAGAGTTGGTTGCCGCTAAGAAAAATCTTATCGGCGGTTTTGCACTGAAGTTAGACAGTAATAAAAAATTGTTAAACAACATCGTTGGTATTGTTGTTGGCGGTGTACCACTGGATTATTTAAATCACTATATGTCTAACATCGAGGCAGTCACGCGACAGCAAATAGTGGATGCTTTTCAACGACGCGTTTTGGTGAATAAAATGGTGATGGTCACTGTAGGCCAAGCGGTAGAACAAGAAAAATAATGGCCAACAAAGCGAACCGTATTCGTATCATTGCAGGGCGATGGCGAGGTCGTAAATTAGACTTTCCCAGTATTGAAGGTTTGCGTCCAACAACCGACCCTATTCGAGAGACGTTGTTTAACTGGCTGCAGAGGTATTTGCCGCAGGCAAATTGTCTGGATTTATATGCGGGCAGTGGTGCATTAGGATTTGAAGCTGCATCACGGGGTGCGCGTCATGTTTTAATGGTTGAGAAAGAGGCCCAGGCGATAAAAACGCTTCAAGAAAATAAAGCGTTATTGCAGGCCGATAATGTTCAATTAATGCACCGAATCGCTTTGGATGTTTTGAAGGCTAAAGTTGAAGAAAAAGAAAAGTCATTTGATATTGTGTTTCTCGACCCGCCCTTTCAGCAGGGTGAATTACAAGAATGCGTTAAACACCTTGAACAAAGCGGTCGCTTGTCGGATGATGCTGTTATTTACATAGAATGTGAAAGCAAACTAAAGCTGAACTTTTTGCCAGCCACGTGGGTTGAACGTCGGCAAAAAAAAGCAGGTCAGGTTGTCTACTGCTTATATCAAAGAGAAACAAATGACTAAAAAAGCAATATATCCGGGTACATTTGACCCACTGACCAACGGTCATATCGATATCATTCAACGATCGAGCGAGTTATTCGATTCTATTTTGGTGGCTGTGGCAAAGAGTGCGGGCAAGTCACCATTATTCGATAGTGATGAGCGATTA
Organism: Cycloclasticus sp.; assembly: GCA_002700385.1. Taxonomy (GTDB): domain Bacteria; phylum Pseudomonadota; class Gammaproteobacteria; order Methylococcales; family Cycloclasticaceae; genus Cycloclasticus. The sequence continues at coordinate 78,167 of PADC01000005.1, read as the reverse complement.
CAAATGGCAAAGCAAGCCTTTTCTGGTGCACCAAATATTGAGGTCGTATTTTTTGATGGACTGCTGGTTGATTTAGCCAAAGAGCATGGAGCCCGTGTTGTCGTGCGTGGAATACGTAATATCGCAGATTTTGAGTATGAGACTCAAATGGCGGGGATGAACAGAAAAATGATGCCGGAGTTAGAGACCGTCTTGTTGACAACAGCGCCCGAATGGCGTGATGTTTCGTCCACGTTGGTGCGAGATATCGCGCGCTTTGATGGGAATATGTCTGATTTTGTTCCTGCAGAGATTGAACAAGCTATTTTGAATAAATTGAGTTAACTATGTCGCTAATTATTACTGATGAATGCATCAATTGTGATGTGTGTGAACCGGAGTGTCCGAACGATGCTATTTTTATGGGGGAGGAGATTTACGAAATACATTCTCACCTGTGTACAGAGTGTGTAGGGCATTATGATACCCCGCAGTGTGTAGAGGTTTGCCCTGTTGAGTGTATTCCTAAGGATCCGGACAATGTAGAAACACAAGAAGAGTTGTTATTAAAATATAAACGCTTAATGGCAACCAACGAGGAATAAATAATGAAAGCCTTTGTTCTTACCGTTGGTGTTTTTTTCTCCGTAGCGTTATACGCAAATCCTTCAATAAAGCCCCAAGAACAAGCAGTGGCCAGTGCGCACCCTGCAGCTACGCAGGCAGGGATTGATGTTCTAAATCAAGGCGGTAATGCTTTTGATGCGGCTGTTGCGGTGAGTGCCGCGTTAGCCGTCGTAGAGCCTTTTGGCTCAGGCATAGGCGGTGGAGGGTTTTGGCTGTTACACCGCGAAAGCGATGGTTTTCAAGTAATGGTTGATGGCCGTGAAGTGGCGCCTTTAAAAGCCGATCGGGATATGTACCTGGATAAGCAAGGTGAACCCATTAAAAATGCGTCTGTTAATGGAGCGTTAGCAGCCGGAATTCCTGGCTTGCCTGCAGCCTTGGATCATCTAGCCAAGAAATACGGGAAGTTACCGTTAAGCGATAGCTTGAAGCCTGCAATCGAGTTGGCTGAAAAAGGGTTTTTAGTCAATGAGCACTATCGAAGATTGGCGAAGTTTCGCCAGATCGCTTTAGCCTCTAATCCATCAGCGGAGGCCATTTTTCTGAGCAAGGGACAGGTGCCTGATTTAGGGGCTGTCATTCAACAAGAGGACTTAGCTGAAACTTTAAAGCAACTGTCAAAACAAGGGTTTGATGGGTTTTATGCTGGAGAGGTGGCCGATAAATTAGTCCAAGGCGTACAGCAAGCCGGTGGCATTTGGACAAAAGAAGATTTAAAAAAATACCGAGTAAAAGAGCGCTCACCTGTCGTGATTGATTATAAAGACATGAAGGTGGTGAGCGCAGCATTGCCTTCATCAGGTGGCTTAGTATTATCTATTGCGCTGAATATTCTTGAACAATACGATTTAGAAAGCCTGGACGAGGCAACGCGGATTCATGTTGTCGTTGAAGCGATGAGAAGAGCGTATCGTGATCGTGCATTGTATATGGGCGATAGCGATTTTGTAAGCGTGCCAACGGCACGGCTAACACATAAATCTTATGCGCATACAATTTCGAAAAACCTAAGTCTGGATACAGCCACCAGCAGCCAAGACATCAGCGGTTTAAAGGACATTGAAGGCAATAATACGACACATTTCTCTGTGATGGATAAAGCGGGTAATCGTGTGGCCGCAACCTTATCAATCAACTACCCATTTGGGTCGGGTTTTGTGCCCGCAGGGACCGGGGTTTTATTGAATGATGAAATGGACGATTTTTCAATTAAACCGGGTACGCCGAATGTTTATGGTCTAGTGGGTGGACAAGCCAATGCAATAGAAGCGGGTAAGCGCATGTTATCCAGTATGTCGCCAACGTTTATTGAAACAAAGGAATATATCGGTGTACTGGGTACACCTGGAGGCAGTCGAATTATTAGCATGGTACTACTGGGAATTTTGGATGCTGAACAAGGCCATACACCTGAGTCTTGGGTAAATTTGCCACGCTATCACCACCAATATTTGCCTGATGTGATTCAGCATGAACCGGGCACATTTAAAGACGGTATGCGAGTCAAATTAAAAGAAAAAGGCCATCAGTTGAAGTCTGTTGGCAGACAGTACGGCAATATGCACGCTATTTTATGGGATAAGAAATCTAATACATTGATGGCCGCCAGTGACCGAAGAGGTTCAGGTCTTGCCATTGTTGAAACGGTGGGCATTAACGAATAAAAAATCGTCTTGTTAGTTACTAGATGTCAAAAAGTTCTTGAGCGCTAATTGACGCTAACGGCTTTCAAACCGTCCGTGTTGGCAGAATGGCGTTAGAATGGTAAAAATCAAAGGCAGCAAGGGTTTTACTGTGCATTTTATGAAATGTTGTTAGGGCATTGCGCTATTCACTTTTCTATGACGTTCGCCATTGATATAACCTAGTGTATCCTCCGTAAAAAAACTTCTGGCTAGAAGCTTGCGGGCGGTTTGGTTAATCGTTTTTTAAAATTAACTAATCCCCGATATTTCGCATAAACCATCTAAAACGAGCTGAATAGGGCTAACAACACCGATAATTTTACCTTGCTCCATAACAGGGGCACGCATTAAATTGTATCGTGCAAATAAGCGCGAACAGTAGCGAATATCCATTTCTGGGTGGGCATTGATTAGCGGTTTTTCATTTATCTCATAGACATTAACACGATCTGGCGACCGGTCTTTAGCGAGAACAAGTCTTGCGATAATGCCAGCATTGATGATGCCGTATTCATCATGCTCATGAAATTTATTAACAAATAAAACGGATGTTTTATTTTTTTTCATCATCTGAATAGCTTCAGAAACGGTGGCTTTTCCATCTATCAGGTGGAAGTCGGTTTTCATTACATCGCGTACGGTCATTAATTTTGTATCGGTCATAGTTCGCTCTCTATTGATTGTGTGATTTCTTCTGCTTGATGAAGTACACCGATGGCATCTTCAACATCTATTTGTAGTGCGATACCGCTACCGGGTTCTTCATCAAATAAACCGGCGCGGGAAATTTCTTCAATAATCTTTCGGCATAAATGTTTTTCGACTAAAAATAATAAGACATCTCGCTGTGTTTCTAGGTTGAGCCCTAAAAATGTTTTTTGTTTTTTTAAACCTTCGCCACGCGCATTATTAATAATCGTTGATCCTGTGGCACCAACATCTCTTGCGGCTTTCAGCACCTTGTCAGTTTTGTTGTCATCCACAAAGACGACAATTAATTTAAAATGCATTTTATTCTCCTTTTCGGTCCAATTGTTTCAGTTGTGTTCTATGGCTAATCCAATCAGCAAATTGAGCGTAGGCCAGTACAGCCATAATGGGGAAAAGGCTAGCAAAGGCGATCAGTCCAAAACCATCCATTAAAGGGTTTCTGCCGGGTATGCTAGAAGCCAGCCCAATGCCTAAAGCAGTAACGAGGGGAACAGTAACCGTTGATGTTGTAACACCACCGGAATCATAAGCAAGACCAATGATTAGTTTGGGTGAAAAAATGGTCTGCAGTATAACGATGATGTATCCGGCGATAATGAACAGATACAAATCTATACCAGAGACTATGCGATAAGTGCCTAGCGAGATGCCTACAGAAACGCCGATAGAAACGGCTATTCTCAAGTACCAGGCTTTAATCGCTCCGCCGGAAATTTGCTGTGCTTTGATGGCAACAGCAATGAGCGCCGGTTCCGCTAATGTTGTAGCAAAGCCAATGCAAGCACCAAAGATATAGACCCAATAATAGTCTTGCCAAGCAATGGAAAGGCTTTGATCAGTTGATGGCTTGATAAAATCGTCGCTGGTTAGCTGTTCAGCCATGGAGGTGCCCAGTGGAAAGAGGGCTTTGTCCAATCCAACCAGAAAGAAAGTCATGCCCAGTATTACATAAATCATTCCAATCACGAGGTTTTTAAAGTGACTAAAAGGTCGACGAATAACGACTAATTGAAAAAAAATAATGACGAAAATAATTGGCGCGACATCACGCAATGTACTTAATAAAGTCGCAAAAATTTCGTTTAATAACATCATTACAAAATCATGCCGTAGGCCATTACAAAAATCATCGGTGTCAGTGAAGCAAAGGCAATTAAGCCAAAGCCATCGGTCATTGGGTTACGGTCTCGAATGGCAGAAGCGAGCCCAACCCCTAAGGCCGTTACAAGAGGGACAGTAATTGTGGATGTAGTGACTCCACCGGAGTCGTAAGCGATACCAATAATGGCATCAGGGGCAAAAAAAGTCATTGTAACGACGCCTATATAGCCCGGAATAATTAAGTAATGCAGAGGCCAGCCACGGATAATTCTAAGAACCCCCAATAAAATTGCAAAGCCTACGGAAAAAGCGACTGTCAATCGTAGGCCCAGCGCATAGTCATTTTTTGCATTATCGGTTGCGTCGATCAGACCGCCTTCAGCGGCAATTCGCGCCGCTTCATCAGCAACGGCAATTAACGCAGGCTCTGCTGCGGTGGTTCCAAAACCTAATGAAAATGCGAATAAAAGCAGCCAAAATAAACTCCCTTTTTTTGCAAAAGCGTAAGCCATGGTTTCGCCGATGGGAAAGAGGCTTTTTTCCAGACCTTGGATAAAAAGGGTGAGTCCAATAACAACAAAACCAGTGCCAACAGCAATATCAGTAATATTGGGAATAGGCTGGCGAAGGATGAATAATTGAAAAATAAAGATGACAGCAAAAATAGGCAGCAAGTCCATAAAGCTGCCCAGCAATTGTTTAACAAATTTATTTTTAACTTGAAGCAAAATACCTCTCCGTAGGCTTTAACTCTATATGAATAAGCGCACTATTCCTAATAAAGAATGCAAGTTTTTTGCAGGAAGCTATATAAAGAAGGAGAAAAAGCTAGCGTTGGCACTGTGGGCAATAAAAAGTCGATCGTTGAGCAATCGTTATCTGCTTGATAGGCGTTTGACATATCGGGCAGGGTTTGCCTTTTTGTCCGTAAACATTGAGCGTTTGTTGAAAATAGCCGGGATTGCCTTCGCTATTTACAAAATCTTTTAAGGTTGTGCCGCCTTGTTGTATGGCTTGATTTAAAATGTTTTTAATAGCACTGACTAACTTTATTAGACGTTTTTTAGAAATATTTTGGGCGGCCCGTTTAGGGTGAATGCCCGATTGGAATAAGGCTTCGCTGGCATAAATATTACCCACACCGACAACAATCTGGCCGTCCATAATCAGGCTTTTAATGGGTGTTTTTTTTTGTTTTGTTTTTGTATAAAGGTCGTCAATATGAAACAAATCCGATAAGGGTTCTGGCCCTAAGTGCTGAATGAGTTTGTGATTTTCAATGGCTGTTGAAGACCACAACAGCGAGCCAAAACGTCGGGGGTCTTTGTAGCGTAAACACTGCCCATTATCAAAAATAATGTCCACATGTTCATGTTTTTCCGGTTTAACAGAAGCCGCTATGATACGCAGGCTGCCAGACATGCCGAGATGAATAATCAACGTTCCTTGATCTGTTTCAAGCAATAAATATTTTGCTCGGCGTTTTACCTGTTTAATGCTGAGGCCAGGGAGTTGCGTTGTGATTTCGGGGCTAACGGGCCACCTCAGTTTTTCTTGCCGTACAATCACCCGTGATACTTGCCGACCCTCAACATGAGGGGCGATACCTCGACGAGTCGTTTCGACTTCGGGTAATTCAGGCATCTGGCGCCTCAAGAGCAGGTAAGGTCGTCATTTTTTTGTATTTGATATCGCTGAACGTGTACGCCAATTTATTCTCGGCAGAAATCAAGATCACCTGTTCTTTTTGTTTGAGTAAATAAAAGGCCATTTTTTGGTGATCGTTGAAGTGAATGATGACCTGATCTTCGCCGATTTGATTTGACTGAATATTAACTTGAATAGCACGTGCAAAGCGCCATTCGTCGAGTAGCATTTGAACCGCATCAGATGACAGTGCATTATGGTCAAAATTTAATGTATTCCGCCACGTATGATCTTTTTGCCTGTGCAGGGTCATTTCAGGTGTTTCTATGCCTGTAATTTGAATACCATTAGGTAATAACCGTGTATTGATATAGGTATTGGCCGGTGCAGTTAAGTGATGCAAAAAAGTATCCTCTAACAAAAACAGTTGTGCGTCATCGCTCACATAACGACGTGATTGAATAGTCTCAACCTGACCGATTTTAAATACATGGTCGTTAAAACTGAGTGTCACCAGAGGGTTTTGTAAGCCAAATAAATCAAGAGACGCTTTTTCTAAAGGGTACACAACGGGCGGCTTTATTTGAGATATCTTTAGTAAACGCTCCACTTTTCCAGGTAATGCTGAGGCATTCATTGGGTGTAACAGTTTCCATTCCCCTGCTGTGTGTTGTAATTCAATGATGTCGTCCTCTGCCCGATGAATTTTAATGCTGTGGATGGCCTGTATATCAAGTCCTGATAGAGTGGGGTTGTCATTATTTTTTTGATTGGACTTGAACCAAGTAAAGAAACCCAGCGCGATAAGCAACACAGCAAGAAAGAGGTTGATAATAAGGCGATTTTTCATTACTTAGCGTTTTTTACGTTTAAGCCAAATAACAAGGCCGCAAAGAATGAAGACGGCCGGTAACACGAATAAAAACCCAAGGCCAAAAATAAGTGACCACGTTTCGTTTATATCTAATGTGGTGTCTAGTGCTGTTTTTGCAGGAATTTCAATTAAGGTGTCGTTATGATTAAGCCATTGAATAAGACTAAGGCCTAAATCTAAATTAGCGCCATTACCAAGAAATGAATTGGAAATGAAGTCTGCATCTCCAAGCACGGCGAGACGTTGTTCTTTTCCAGAGCTGTCGTTTTTGCTTAAGGCATAACCAATGGAAATGGGGCCTTGCTTTTCATCAGTGTGAGGGTCGAATTGAATATGACCTTCTATAGAGCTTGTCTCTGTCCAAGAGCGTTCCAATGTAGAAAGGAGAGGGTGGGCTGTGTAAGGACCATCAGGGTTGATTGTCAGGCCAGCTGCCCCCGGGAATAAACTCATTGCTTGTAAATGCTGGGTAGCCAGGTGATGTGGGTATTCAGTAACAAGCGCAAACGTTGGATCATCTATTCCAAAGAGTTGGGTAGTAGCGTCAACCACGGTGCCGGGTAGTAGTTCAATACCAAGCCACTCAGTTAAAGGTTTAATGATGTTTGAATGATTGGGTTCGCCAAGTAATAACAGAGGCCGACCTTTAGCTAAGTAGTCTTTGATGAGGCTGACCTCACCCTTCAAGAGCGTTGTTTTTGGGTCTGCTATTATTAATAACGATGTGTTTATTGGTATTGAGGGAGAATCAACCAAGTTAATCGTTTGGCTGTTAATCCCCTTCTTTTTAAGCTCGTTGGCGAAAATGCCATAGTCAAAGTTAGCATGGCCTGAAGGGTTTCGCTCACCATGACCGGAAAGAAAAACCACCCATTGCTGCTCGCTATTTGTCAGTCGTTGCAGGGCATTCGTCAGGGCTTGCTCGTTGAGTTGCTGTAAAGATTCACGCTTGCCGTTGTATCGAAGAATTAACTCGCCGTCGGTGGTAATGCCTTCTTCGCGAGCGCGATCGGGGCGTGTATCCGGGTTGATAATTTCCAAGGAGATATCTGTTTTATGTTGAATGTATTTTGCTGCTAATTCGGTAATTTGTTGGCGCAAAATATCGTTTTCAGAGGCATAGGCCGTGATTTCAATGGGCTGTTTTAGCTTTCCGAGCAATTGAATGCTTTGAGCAGAAAGGGAATTTCTATTATTAGCTGTCCAGTCTGATTGGTGGGTGTATTGCGTACTAAGCCAGGCAAGTAGGCCAAGGCAGCCTACAAATAAGACGGTAAACAATATATTTTGCAGTCGAATATACCGGTGTTTTTTACGTGAAATTTTCATTTTTGCAGGCGATCGTTATCTAATCGACGAATGCTGAGAATTAAAAAGCCAGCGATGAATAAAATAAAGTAGGCGATGTCCGTAGAGTTCACCAGGCCGCGAAGTAAATTTTCAAAATGCCGCATGATGGATAAATATTCAATCACGCTGCTTGAATGACCGCTATTCGTACCCGCCCAATCAATAATCCAGAGCAATAATAATGCGCCGAAGCTGCCTACCGCTGCAACGGTTGGCTGTGAGGCGATGGCGGACATATAGAGCCCTAAGGCATTAAAAGCAGCCATCAGTAAGCTCATCGCCAGCAAGCAGGCAAAAAATTTGCCCATATCGAGTTCGCCGATAGTGAGCAACGACAAGGGCATCAGGGTGATGGACAAAAGAATAATCAGTAAAAAGACAAAAATGGCTAAAAATTTTCCAAGTACGATGTCAGTTAAACTGATGGGTGCCGAAAAGAGAAGGCTGATGGTTTTATTACGGCGTTCATCGCTGATGGTTCGCATGGTCAGTAGCGGGGTGATCAATAATAAAATAACGGCACTATTACCAAATAGCGGTGCAACGACCAAATCAGTAACACCCGGCGCGCCCGGAAGGCCAACCAACTTGGGTTGGAGCATTAAATAATAATCAATCTGTGTTAGGAACATATAAGCCAGAATAAGCTGAGTGACGCCAAGAATAGTCCAAGCTAACGGTGATAAAAATAAGTTGCGTAACTCGCGCGCTGCAATAATCAGGCTATTCATTGATTGTTGACTGTTGAGTGGTGGAAAGAAAAATATGTTCCAAATCGTGCTTTTCGGGGGTTAATTCGAGTAATCCCCAATTATTTGTTACAGCAAGCCTTGCCACGGTGTCTGAAACGGGAGTGTCCTGATGATGGTGAACACGATATTTTCCCTGTCCCAGCTTTTCCAAGCCAGTCACGTCAGCTAAATTCTTCAACGCATCTTCATCAGGGTGTTCATGAAAACGGACTGTCAAACGGGTTGATTTCATACGTTGTGATAAGCCTTCAATACTTTCATTTAGCACCAGCTTTCCATGATGAATGATTTGTACACGGCTACAAGACTGTTGTACTTCGGGCAGAATATGCGTGGATAAAATGACACTGTGTTCATTGCCTAATTCACGAATAAGCTCGCGAATTTCTAGAATTTGAATAGGGTCTAAGCCAACCGTGGGTTCGTCCAAAATAATAACAGATGGGTTGTGTAAAATCGCTTGAGCGATACCAACACGCTGTTGGTAACCTTTGGATAGATTGCCTATCAAACGTTGCCCCATGTCGGTTAGGCCGCATTTTAACTTTCCACGGGTGACGGCTTTTTTAACAGAGTTTTTACGTAAGCCATGTAATTTTGCGCAATAGCCTAAAAATTCGTCCACCGTTAGGTCGGGATAAACGGGCGGTATTTCAGGTAAAAAGCCTAATTCTGCTTTTGCTAGTTTTGGCTGCTCAAGCATGTCATAACCGTTAATTTTTATTTCACCAACGGTGGGGGTAAGGTTGCCGCATATCATTTTCATGGTGGTGGATTTACCCGCACCATTAGGGCCTAAAAACCCAAGAACTTCCCCTTTGTTTAACGAAAAACTGACATCATCGACAGCACAATGATCGCCAAATTGACGGGTTAAATTGTTTATTTCAATGAGTGTGCTCATCGTATGGGTGCAGGCCATGTTGTTAGTTTCTCAGGCGAAAGAGTCTAATATGGCAGGCCATTCGTTTCAAGCAGTAGACAGTGTGTAATTAAGGATGAATCTGTCGCCTAGGCGTGTAAGAATGTCACTTTTAAAAATAAAAATCTCTGTATGTTATTAGGCGTTGATACGGGCGGTACATTTACCGATTTTGTTTACATTGATCGTCACGGAGTGCGTATCCATAAGGTGCTTTCAACACCCAAGGCGCCTGAAGAAGCCATTATACAAGGCATAGAAGAGCTGGGTGTGGATGATGAGAGTCTCTTGATTGTACATGGTTCTACGGTTGCAACGAATGCCGTGTTGGAGAAGAAAGGTGTCCGTTGCTGCTTTATAACCAATCATGGTTTGGCTGATATGTTGACGATTGGCCGTCAAGCAAGAAAAGAGTTGTATCACTTAAACCCTGAACCTCAAAAACCTCCTGTGCCCAAGGAGCTTTGTTTGGAAACGGGAGGGCGAGTATCTGCGGCCGGTGAATTGGTTGAGCCGTTGACTGATCAGGAAATAGGGGCGCTGGTTGAAAAAATAAAAGAACGGGCACCCGAGGCCATCGCCATTAACTTACTGTTTTCTTTTTTAGATGATGCAGCTGAAAAACGATTGGAAAAAGCGATGCCAGCGGATATTTTTGTCTCGCGTTCATCGGAGGTGTTAGCCGAATATAAAGAATACGAACGCGGTATAGCAACTTGGTTGAATGCTTATGTGGGGCCCTTGGTCATGGGTTATTTAGACAGATTAACGAGGGCAGTGAAAAGCTCATCCGTGTCGGTCATGCAAAGTTCAGGTGGAACCATTGCTGCTGAACAGGCGGGTAGGCATGCAGTTCGAATGTTGTTGTCTGGCCCTGCGGGCGGCTTGATGGCCGCTTTGCATATGGGGAAACAAGCGGGCTTTCAACGTTTATTAACACTGGATATGGGGGGGACTTCCACGGATGTTTCCTTGCTGGATGGAGCTGTTTCCTTGACAAATGAAGGGAAAATTGAAGGTTATCCCGTGGCGGTTCCGATGGTTGATATGCATACGATCGGTGCCGGTGGAGGCTCCATTGCATATGTCGATAGCGGCGGCTTACTGTGTGTAGGGCCGGAATCTGCGGGTGCGTCACCAGGACCTGCCTGTTATGGGCAGGGAGGTGTAAGAGTAACAGTCACTGATGCGAATGTATTTTTAGGTAGAATAAGTGCTCGGTATTTTCTGGGCGGGAACATGTCTCTAGATATCGCCGCCACTAAAAAGGCCATGGAGAAACTGGCGCTAGAACTTGGCTGCTCTCCTGAAGAAGCAGCAAAAGGTGTTATTAAGTTGGCCGATGAACACATGGCGCGTGCTTTACGCGTGATCTCAATTCAGCGAGGGATTGATCCGAGGCCCTTTGCACTGATGACATTTGGTGGAGCAGGTGGTTTGCATGTTTGTGCTTTAGCCGAAGCGTTAGGTATAGAAACAGCTATTATTCCAGTCAACTCAGGTGTGTTATCCGCTTTTGGTATGTTGGCTGCGCCGCGCTCACGTGAGTTATCTCGCAGTTTGTTGGGTGTATTAACAAGTATTCCTGTTGAGCAAATCGAACAAGGTTTTTTGTCAATGGTTGAACAAGGTCAAGCGGAACTGATGGCAGAAGGCGTGATGCTCAACGATATCACAGTAAACTACTCAGTCGATCTAAGATACGTTGGCCAGTCATATACATTGGCTATACCGTGGCACCATGCCGATGCGGCAATGAAAGACTTTCACAGCATGCATAAAAGTCGATATGGGCATGATCTGGACTTAGCCGTTGAGTTAGTCAATTTACGTGTTTCTTTATCCGGAGAGATGCCAAAACCCGGGTTAGTGGAACAGATGAGGCGCCCAATTGGTGAACAGATCGCCTGTGAATTAGACCAGAGTATGCGCATTTATCAGCGTAAACAATTGAAGAGTAATGATAGTGTGACGGGAGAGGCGCTGATTGTTGAACAAGTGGCCACGACCTATCTGGCACCAAATTGGCAATGTGAGGTTGATCGATGGGGTAACCTGGTCTTATCTAAGATGGCATGATCCTGAAGTACGTGTAAGGTAAAGTGCCTATGTGAGTTAAAATTCTGTTAGTCGTCGTTTCAGTGGGTTTCTTGTGTGATGATTTCGTTTGATATGCGTGACAAAAAGCACTGAATAGATCAATATAAGTGGTTAATAATGTTAAAGGCTATAAACTATCAAGTGTTAGTTTGTTATCTGGGTTAATAAAGGAAAAAATATAATGTTAAAAAGTAAAGAAAAAACGGTAAGAGAGTTTTGTGCCGCCTGGGATGACTTGGATATTGATAAAATCTTATCTTTAATGAGTGAAGACGCGCTTTATCATAATTTGCCCTTAGAACCCCTCAAAGGGCAACAGCAAATAGCAGGTTTTGTAGACGGTTTTTTTCAGCTGGCAAACAGGGCAAAATTTGAAATATTAACCTTGGTCGCTGATGAGGAACGTGTCGTAACCGAGCGAGTGGATACCTTTGGTTTTAAAGATGGTTCTGTTATGAAGGAGCTGCCTGTTTTAGGTATCTTTGAATTTGATGAGAATGAAAAAATCAGTTCTTGGCGTGAATATTGGGATTTACAAGATTGGGTTAAACGAGGTGGGCCAGCGTTATAGCGAGAACCAAACGGTATAAAGGTCAATTTTATTTTTAATAGTGAACAAGTGCTGGATCTTTAATTAGAAGCAGCACTAAAAATGGTAGATTTTATTTAACAAAAAGAGGAAGAGAGATGAGTTTTGAAATGGTTGAAAAAATGATCCCTTCAGGGGAGCTTGCAAGTAACTGTATTATTGCTGGAAATCCAGAGAATCCACCTTTGTTGTTATTGCACGGTGCAGGCCCTGGAGCCAGTGCTATGTCTAACTGGGAAAAGTGCGCGCCTATTTTGGCAAAAGATTTTTACGTTATAGCGCCTGACGCCATTGGCTTTGGGAAATCTGAAATGCCTAAAGACATTCCTACAAAAATAGCCCGCTGGATGGGTTATCGTGTTGAACAGATTAAAGGGCTGTTAAATGAATTAGGGATTGAAAAAACACACATCATTGGAAATTCAATGGGTGGCGCGCTGGCAATGCAGTGTGTGGTCGAAATGCCAGATCGTTTCGATAAATGTATGTTAATGGGTGCTATTGGTGCGCCATTTGAAAAGTCTGCAACATTAACTCGTATGATGACGTTTTATGATGATCCTAGAAAAGAACGTTACCGTGAACTGATTCAAAGTTTTGTTTATGACCCAAGTATTTTTGAAGATTTAGAAGCGGTGATGCAAGATCGCTTTGATAAAGCAATGGACCCTAAGATTCGTCCAATTCAAGAAGTGATGTTTAAGGCAATGAACGCAGAAATGAACACGGTGCTTGTTATTCCACCACCTATATTGGCTTCTATGGATCATGAATGGGCAATTGTTCATGGTCGTCAGGATAAAGTTGTGCCGCTAGAAACCAGTATGTACTTCCTGGAGCATTTAAAACACGCTGAATTACATGTCCTGGATCGTTGTGGGCATTGGGCACAAACACAACGTTGGGATGGTATGTACCCTATCATCATGGCTCACTTCTTAGGAAAAGAGATCAGGTGTTAGAGCAAAAGATACTAGAAGCCTCTGCGCTAGCGCTTGATAAAGCGCTAGCCAGCGGTGAGACGATTCCGCAATTCTCTCAACTTTACCCGGAAATGACCATTGAAGATGGTTATGCTATCCAGGCAGAGTGGACTAAATTAAGATTAGCGCAAGGTCGCAAGGTGGTGGGTAGAAAAATAGGCCTAACCTCACGCGCTATGCAACAAGCATCACAAATAACCGAGCCTGATTACGGCACGTTAATGGATGATATGGTATTTTCAGATAATTCTGAAATTCCATTTGATCGATTTATTGCGCCTTTGGTGGAAGTTGAGGTGGCGTTTGTTCTTGGCCAACGTCTTGAAGGTGAGGATATTACCTTGATGGATGTCTTAAAGGCGACGGATTACGTTTGTCCTGCAGTGGAAATCGTTGATTCAAGGGTGATACGTGTTGATCCAGAAACAGGCAAGCGCAGGAAGGTGTTTGATACCATCGCTGACAACGCAGCTTGCGCTGGATTAATTACGGGTGGACGACCCGTTAAACCAATGGATGTTGACCTAAGATGGATTGGTGCCATCGTGTCACGTAATGGGTTGATCGAAGAAACGGGTGTTTCAGCCGGCGTGCTTAATCACCCCGGTAATGGCATTGTTTGGCTTTCAAGACGTTTTGCGCCGCATGGTATCGCCTTAGAGCCGGGACAGATTATTCTCGGTGGCTCATTTACTCGGTTATTATCTGTGGAGCGAGGAGATACGTTTCATGCAGATTTTGGTGAGCTCGGCAGCATCGGTTTCCGATTTGTTTAAGCAAGTAATTTACGTTTAGTTTTATGATTGAAAATAAGTTTAAACAAGCGGCTCTTAAAGGGTCACGGCAACTGGGTGCCTTTATGGCATTAGCCGATAACTCTGCTGCTGAATTAATGGCGAACACGGGTTTTGATTGGTTATTGATAGATGGCGAACATGGACCCAATGATATTGCTTCTATCTTGGCGCAGTTACAGGCTTTGGCAGCCTATCCGGTGAATTCAGTTGTGCGGTTGCCTGACCATAATGTGGCCAATATTAAGCGTGTATTAGACATAGGCGCACAAAGTTTGCTCATTCCAATGGTTGATACGGCTGAACAGGCAAAAGAACTGGCGCAGGCCGTTCGGTTTCCACCAAAAGGTATTCGGGGTCTTGGCGGCGGTTTAACGCGTGCAACACGTTGGGGTTCATTCCCAGATTATTTTGAAAAAGCGGATGATAATGTCTGCCTTATTCTTCAACTTGAAAGCCTTGAAGGGATTGCGAATTTAGATGCCATTACACAAACCGACGGGGTGGATGCTGTTTTTGTTGGCCCCGCTGATTTGGCAGCAGCTATGGGGTATATAGGGCAACCAGGTCACCCTGAAGTGAGGCGTGTGGTCGAGCAGGCAATTCAGAAAGTCCATCAGCACGGAAAACCTGTGGGTGTTTATTGTGCTGATCCAAAACAGTTGGCCTGTTATCAACAAATGGGCGCCAGCTTCTTTTTAATCGCGGCAGATACATTACTGTTAAAAGGAGCGGCGACAGCTTTGTTAGAGAAATTCAAATCGGATTAATTAAAAAAATACACTGCGATTAAAAAGCTTATGATCGTTATGACCATAAGCTTTTTTTATAGGGAGTTAAGCAAAGCGTTAATGCAAGCCCCCAGTTTTTTAAAGGAAAACGCTTCGACAATGATGGATCTTACAGGCTATCAAAGATGGGGTGGTAGTAAAGGTAAGAGAGAACATCATATGCTTCTTCAATACAACTTGCCATAAAAAATGGCGTAATTAAATCAAGGTCCTTATTTTGACTAATAGTATTCCGCCTTATGTTTGGTTAACTTTGTTGGCCTCTGTTTTTCATGCCTTCAGTTTTACTTATACCAAACAGTTCTTAGAGCATTCTTTAAATCGTCAAAAATTGGCGTTTTATAGTCAATACGCAGTGGGTCTGTTAACGCTATTATTGCTACCTTTTGTTGAGTTGCAGCAGCTTTGGGATCAATTTTGGCTGATTCTTTTGATGTGCGCACTCGTTTTATTAGGGCAGACCTGTTATTTAAATGCGATGCGTCATGGCGATGCCTCTTTCGTTGTACCGATGTTGGGCTGCAAGATTTTTGCTGTCGCTGCTTTTTCGGTGGCCTTTTTTGAACAAACCTACTCTTCCAGCGTGTATCTGGCTGCTTTTGGGGCCTTTGTTAGTTTGTTTTTTTTAAATGACGGAAAATTGCGCGGTTCGCCATTAGCGCTTCTGTTTATTATATTAACCTGCATTTTTTTTGCTTTTGCAGACATTATTGTTGTTCTTGTTTTGCATAATGGGATGGGGGGGTTAGAACTGGCTGTGTTTGTTTTTGTTGTACCGGCTGCCTTGTTGATGCCGCTCTCTCCGATTATGTTTAAGAATGATTGGAAAGTCAGCAAGGCATTCAGTAAAACATTGTTGATTTATGCCGTTGCTCATTTCATCGGATTGGTGATTTTAATGTATGCCTTTAAACAAGCGCAGGAAGCAACGATGATTAATATTGTTCAAGCATCGAGAGGGTTTATTGCGGTTGGTGTGGTGTATGTGATGGCTCGGCTTGGGTTTAGCCAAATGGAAAAACTAACGCAGCGTCAGCTTATGAGTCGTTTAATAGGTGGGTTGATGATGTTTGGCTCTTTAACGATTGCTCTTGTTGGTATATAAGCCGCAGCATTGTTGCTTTAATTAGCGGCTGCCCAAGTTAGGCAGCCGCCGTATTTTAAATATGTTTAAACGGTGTCTGTTTGGACAGGTTTAAAAGAAAATACTTAAATTATTAGACAAGATCGTGCTTTGGTCGATTAGGATGGTTCGCTTGGCTATTTTAAAGCCCAGGGTGTTATCAGCACGTCGTAGAATATCGTGACGTTCGCCGGCGAATAGATCCACTTGGGTTTCCAGCCTATTACGATAAACAATAAACGATGAGCAAACATTCAAGGTGCCGTTTTCTTCGCCGGGGGTAATGATCACGTTGGATACGGTATGACGTGTTCGGGAGGCCGGGTTTTCTGACCAGCTATAATCACTGAGCAATTTTCTTAAACGTCCCGTCATGGTGGCTTTGTCTTCATCAAAGTGAGCAAATTCATGTTCACTGGTGTACTCAGGTACATCCGTTGATCTTACTTTGCCGTATCGTTGCATGCGGTTTCGTCTGATAGGCATAAAGTAATGAATATCATCATCCAATAAACCGAACCAGTCTTCGTATTGAATGTTGTCTAAAAGTAATGCTTCGCGGTAATAAAACTGCTCCACTTCATGTTGTAGCGCAAGGTCTGGCGCTGGGGTTGAAACAAGTTGATTAATGTCGATATGAAAGGCCATAGTGGGTTCCTACATGTAAGGGTCGGGTGAAGTTAAAAGACGCTTGTTAAGATGACGGCTTTAGCGTATCCCAGCTTGGTTCAGTCATCATTCTGAGCCAATGCTGATACAGGCCGCGAGCAGCATCTTCACTGTAAACGCCACTAATCCGACCCGGGAAATCAGGGTGTTCGGTCGTCGATTGGCCAAGACCCATCTGGACATTAAGTTTTGTTTTTCTGGCTTTATTGCCTTTGAAAACTTTTTGTACCTCAATCCAGTTTTCGCCATCGTCTTGTTCAAAGACGCCGCCAGCAGAGAAGGTGCGAATATTTTGTTTGCGGAACTCTTCTTTAATGTGATCTGGCGCGTCGGATTCGACAACGATGAAAGCCCAGACTTCGATTTCCCCCGGGCCGCGCGGGTGCCAGGTGCGAATGGTGTTAACTCCGGGCAAGAACGAACACGTTGGAAAAATGGTCATGTGTTGCCCCATCATCCGCTGACCGAACAGATCGCTGCCCAGTCTTTTTGAAGCCGCCTCAGCTCGGGGGCTGGCAGTGACATAGTCTGTGATTTTTGGCCCCATAATAGCAGCCAATAGACCGGGTTGATCAACATAATAGCCTGTGCCATGACCACCCCATTTTGCACGGAACTGGTTACCATTTGTTGGAATATCAACATTGTTAAGATTAACATCCGTGGGTAAGCCAGCTTCGATGCCGGACAAATGTGACATGGTGCCAGCATGGTACATATCACTGCAAAATTGTTCAGCGGCAAACTTCCAATTAGTGGGGATAACCCATTTTTGTATGCCACCAATGGCTTCTGTACCTGCTTCTGAGCGGTTGAACATCACGTCTATATACGGTTTTGAATCCGATAGATAATCATCTAGAGAAGGGGCTTCTTCATCCCAATTGGCGAAAACAAGGCCACGATAAGTGTCTACCCGAGCTTGTAACGGACTCCATTCCGATTTATCTAACCCGTTACAATGACCTTGTTCTTCAAAAGGCACGTCAATGAGTTGACCTGAAATATCATGCGCCCAGCCGTGATAGGTACAAACAAAGGCTTTAGCATTGCCAGCGTCATCGCGTGATAACTTCATTCCCCGATGTCGGCATTGGTTCAGGAAAACGCGAATACTGCTGTCTTTTTGACGAACCATAATAACCGGGTCTTCACCAACTATAGGTGTTGAGGAAATCACCGGTGTTAGGAATGTGGCTTTCATGACCGAGTAAAATCCATGAGCGGGCAAAAACCCGCTCAAGTTCCAGTTGATACAATGCTTCGTTATTGTATATGCGGGCATCTAGCGTGCCATTTTCGTCGCTGACTAAGGCTTTGATTTCGTCATTGGACCAGGCAGATTGATGGGTGTTTTTTTCGTGCATTGGCTGATCTTCTCCTCTTGGTATATAGCTATATTAATAGGCGGTTAAGTTATACTATATGTAAGTGGGGGACTTAAATCAATATCGGAAGGGCGGCAACGGTTTATATTCAGAATACACTTGAGTTGTGCAGAAAGGGGTGTTAGTTTCAACTAAAAGCAAAAGCGAAGCGTATAATAGCGAGACCGAGTATCGCAGTTAGGCGATAAAACCATTAAGTTTTTTAGACAATAAACCGAATCAAATTCATAGAGGAAACAAATGAAACAGATTAATCACTTCATAAATGGCGAGTTCGTTTTATCGGCAGATAACAAACAATTTGGCAAGCGATCTCCGGTAGATCACCGCATTATTGCTCAAATTTCTGAAGCAGGTAAAGTTGATGTCGATCTTGCTGTGAAAGCTGCAAGGACGGCCCTCAAGGGTGAATGGGGCCAATTTACCATGGAACAACGTGTCGATATTTTGTACGGCGTTGCAGACGAAATTACTCGGCGTTTTGATGATTTTGTTGAAGCAGAAATGGCAGATACAGGGCAGCCAAAAGCTGTCATGACCCATGCCTTTATACCCAGAGGAGCGGCAAACTTTAAAATATTTGCCGACGTGATTAAAAATGTTCCAAGTGAGTCGTTTCAAACGACAACACCTGATGGGTTAGGCGCCCTTAATTACTCTATTCGTGTGCCGAAGGGCGTCATTGGCGTCATTTCACCTTGGAATGCGCCATTTTTACTGATGACATGGAAAGTAGGGCCGGCATTAGCGTGTGGTAATACGGTTGTGGTTAAACCGTCTGAAGAAACACCCTTAACGGCTACTTTATTGGGCGAGGTTATGAATACGGTGGGTGTGCCCAAAGGTGTTTTTAATGTTGTGCATGGGTTTGGGCCCGACTCGGCAGGTGAGTTTTTAACACACCATAGCAATGTCGATGCCATTACCTTTACCGGTGAAACTTGTACTGGAACGGCTATTATGAAGGCGGCTTCAGAAGGCATGCGAGATGTATCATTTGAACTAGGCGGTAAGAATGCGGGTATTGTTTTTGCTGATAGCGATTTTGATAAAGCAGTGGATGGCATTTATCGCTCATCATTCCTTAATTCTGGTCAGGTTTGTCTAGGGACAGAGCGTGTTTATGTAGAGCGGCCTATTTTTGAGAAGTTTGTCGCTGCTTTGAAGAAAAAGGTTGAGCAAGTGCGATATGGTCGGCCGGATGATAAAGAGGCCAATTATGGTCCTTTGATTAGTCATGAGCACCAGGCAAAAGTGCTTTCTTATTATGAAAAGGCTGTGGAAGAAGGTGCTACGGTTGTTATTGGAGGAGGGGTGCCGACAGTGCCTGATGAATTGAAACATGGGGCGTGGGTGGAACCAACGATTTGGACAGGTTTAGGTGAGAATGCCACGATAATGAAAGAAGAAATTTTTGGCCCATGCTGTCACATCACGCCATTTGATGAAGAGCAGCAGGTGATCAATTGGGCAAATGATACGAAATACGGTTTATCGACAACGATTTGGACAGGCGATTTATCGCGCGCTCACCGTGTGGCAGCCAAAATTGAAGTGGGAATAAGTTGGATTAATAGCTGGTTTTTACGTGACTTACGAACGGCCTTTGGCGGTTCTAAGCAATCAGGTATTGGACGTGAGGGAGGCGTTCACTCCCTGGAATTTTACACAGAGACACGAAATATCTGTGTGAAGTTGTAATACAGGTCGCCATGAAGCAATAAAAAACCGAGATAGCCTTTAACCCAGCTATCTCGGTTTTTTTTATTTTTAGGGTTAAGCTAACCCTTCTTCTTTTAATGCCTGTTGGACAGCAGGACGAGCACCAACACGCGCTTGGAATGCTTCTAAGGTAGGCCAAGGCGATGCGTCAAATTCAAAAAATGGATGCCAGCTTAAAATAACAAATAAATAAATATCAGCGATTGAATATTGATCGCCTAATAAATAATCATTATCACCTAGCGCGTTGGCCAGTTGATTGAGTCGGTTGCTATAGCCTTCAATGAAAACGCCTTTTGCTTCGTCAGGAAGTGCAGGGTTGAATAAAGGCGCAAGCTGTTTGTGCAATTCAGTGGATAAAAAGTTTAACCACTGCTGTACTTTCGCGCGTTCAAAGCTGCCTGCGGCAGGCACTAAGTTTTTTTCGGGGGCTAAATCGGCAAGGTACTGAATAATCGCGGGACCTTCAAATAATGATTCACCATTGTCTAAGACCAAAGCAGGCACATAACCATGAGGGTTAATGTCCAAGTAGTTGTCGCCGTTTTCCAGTGTGTGTGTCGCCAAGTCTACCTTGACCAGTTCACAATCGAGACCTGTTTCACATAAAGTAATGTGAGGAGATAAAGAGCATGAAGCCGGTGAGTAATATAATTTCATGATGAAAATTCCTGTTGTAATTAATGAAGATGCTTAGCACAATGTTTAAGCAGAAATTGATTGATTAATAATCGTAAAGGACAACCAATTAGCATATGATTATATAAGCAAGTGTGTGTTTTATATAAGTGTCTTAACGGTTTTTTTGATAATTAAAAAGGGGAGTCGTATGAAAGGGTTAAAATGGTGGATGGTGAGTGTTGGTATTTTTTATATTTTAAACTTGGTCTTATTATGGCCTTCTCTTTGGGCGCCGCAACTGCCGGGCATGTATCCAGGTGTCAACCTGTTTCAAGAAGAAATTGTTTTTCAATTATTGCTAGATGCCTGGTTGATTGTAGGACTGGGTTTGGCGTCCATCGGCGTGGTTTTAATAGTGGGCGCTAAAAGGCCCATGCGTTATTACCCTGCGTTGATTCCTGTGGTTTTAATAACGGAAATGGTTTTTAGTGTTTGGGATATATACAGCGCAATGCATCATGAAGACGTTGTGATAGCCATTATTACGTTGGTTATCCACGTCATTATTATCGTCACTGGGATCAAGGTGTGGAAAAATGCGTTAATGCTGGAAGTTGAAGCGGTCTCTTGAATAAAACATGAATTTATTTTTTCGGAGTCGATAACGTGAATGAGTGTTGTCATGGCACAAAGCTGAAAGAAGAAGGCTTCAAAGATCCCGTGTGTGGGATGAGTGTGACAAAAGAGACTCAGCACCATACAGAGTATAAAAGTCAGTGGTACGGCTTTTGTTGCGAAGGCTGTTTAATCAAGTTTAATAAAGAACCGGAACTGTATTTATCAGATAAACCGCGCCCGCAGCCAGTGGCCATTCCAGGTGCTAAATATATCTGTCCCATGTGTCCTGGTATTGAAAGTGATGGGCCAGATATTTGTCCTAAATGTGGTATGGCGCTAGAACCTGAAGCTTTTGTGCCGCCGTCTACACAGACAGATTACATCTGTCCAATGCACCCTGAGGTGATAGAAGAGTCACCGGGTTTGTGCCCGATTTGTGGCATGGCTTTAGAGTCAAAAACCGTTGTTTTAGAAGAAGAGAACCCCGAATTAGATGAGATGAGTCGGCGGTTTAAAATAAGTCTTTTATTCACGATTCCATTATTTATTATCGCTATGTCAGAGATGGCAGTGGGTGAGACGTTGCTCAAATTTGCCTCGGCTAAAACATGGCAATGGGTTCAGTTATTATTGGCATCGCCTGTTGTCATCTGGGCGGGTTGGCCATTTTTTGAACGGGCAGTGCAGTCGGTTAAAACGTGGAACCTGAATATGTTTACCTTGATTGGTTTAGGCGTAACGGTAGCTTGGTTCTATAGTTTGGTAGCGGTGTTTTCCCCAACGTTATTCCCGAATTCAATGCTGACGTCACAGGGCGTGATACCTGTGTATTTTGAAGCGGCTGGGGTGATTGTCACGTTGGTTTTGCTGGGGCAGGTGTTGGAACTAAAGGCACGAGGTCAAACGAACAAAGCGATTCATTTGTTAGTGGGGTTGTCACCTAATACGGCAAGGCGAATTAATGCTCAAGGGGATGAAGAAGATATTCCATTAGAGGAAGTGAGGGTTGGAGATGTTCTTCGTGTTCGCCCAGGCGAGAAAATTCCCGTAGACGGCGAGTTGCTGAATGGGAGCAGTTCGATTGATGAGTCGATGGTGACCGGTGAGCCAATTCCGATAGAAAAAATAGCGGGTGATTCCGTCGTGGGTGGTACGGTTAACGGGACCGGTAGTTTTACGTTTACGGCTCAACGTGTCGGTAGTGAAACGTTATTATCACATATTATTCAAATGGTCAGTGAGGCACAACGCAGTCGGGCTCCGATTCAACGTGTGGCGGATTTAGTTGCGTCTTGGTTTGTGCCGATTGTGGTGGGTATTTCGGTCATTACTTTTTTTGCTTGGTATGGCCTAGCAACGGAATCTGCTCTCAGCCTAGGGGTTGTTAATGCGGTTGCTGTGTTGATTATTGCCTGCCCTTGCGCATTAGGGTTGGCGACGCCGATGTCGATTATGGTTGGAATGGGGCGTGGTGCGAGCATGGGGGTGTTGATAAAAGACGCCGAAATGTTAGAACTGATGGAAAAAGTGGATACGCTGGTGGTTGATAAAACGGGTACCTTAACAGAAGGAAAGCCGAGTGTGACCGATATTAAAACGTTAGGCGTAATGAGTGATGAAGAACTGCTTATTTTGGCGGCTAGTCTTGAAAAAGCCAGTGAACACCCATTGGCGGAAGCTGTTGTACGTGCGGCAAAAAAAGCGAACTTATTTGAGGTGAGTGAGTTTAATTCAACACCAGGACAAGGGGTGTCTGGGGTGGTTAACCAGCAAACAGTTATGCTGGGAAATATACGTTATTTAGAAAGCCATGACATTAAGACAGACCGTTTAAAAGAGTTGCCCATATCGAATGAGGAGCGAGGACAAACGGCGTTGTATATGGCAGTTAATCATCAAGCCAGTGCGGTTATTTTGCTGAGAGATGAAATGAAACCTTCCACGGCTGATGCCTTGTTGGAGCTGCAGCAACATGACGTACATGTGGTGATGTTGACGGGTGATCAACAAAATGCAGCAGAACAGGTTGCTCAACAGTTGGGTATTGATGAATTCAGAGCAGGCGTTTTACCGGCTGAAAAAGCAGATGTTGTGAAAGAGCTTCAAGCGGCCGGACATATTGTTGCTATGGCCGGAGATGGGGTTAATGATGCGCCTGCTCTGGCACAAGCACATGTTGGGATAGCAATGGGTAATGGGTCTGATATCGCGATTGAAAGCACCGGCGTTGTTTTGGTTAAAGGAGATTTGACCGGTATTGTTCGTGCGAGAAAGCTCAGTAAAACAACGATGCGAAATATCAGGCAAAATCTTGTGTTTGCCTTTCTGTATAACAGTTTGGGTGTGCCAGTTGCCGCAGGTGTGTTGTACCCGTTTTTTGGGATTTTGTTATCGCCGATGATCGCTGCAGCGGCAATGAGTTTAAGCTCAGTTTCTGTGATTGCAAATGCGTTAAGGTTGAAACAAATTAAGCTTTAATTAAGGGTTTTCAGCAGTTCTTCAAGGGGGGCTGGTTGGGCGATGTGGTAGCCTTGCGCGTAGTCAACGCCGAGTTGGCTTAGAAGTTGAAGAATCTCTTTGCTTTCAACAAATTCAGCCATCGTGCTCATGCCCATGACATGGCCAATTTCATTGATGGACCGTGTCATGGCGAGGTCAATAGGGTCTGAATCAATGTGACGAATAAAACTTCCATCTATTTTTAAATGATTGACCGGTAGCTGCTTCAAGTAAGAAAACGATGACATGCCTGTACCAAAGTCATCCAAGGAGAAAGAGCACCCGAGTTCATGCATATTATGTATAAATTCAAAGGCCAAGGACAGGTTTTGAATAGCGGAGGATTCCGTTATTTCAAAACATATTTTATTGCAATCAATGTTATAAAGTTTGATGTATCGAGTGACATATTCGGTTAGGTCTTCGTCAGACAGCGATAACCCCGATAAATTAATGCTACATAAATGAGTTTTGGCTAATACGTTAGGGTTATTTGATAACCAGGCAAAAGTGTTTTTAATAACCCAATGATCAATTTTGTGTATGAGCCCGTACCGTTCGGCAGCGGGGAGAAAGGCTCCTGGGCTGATCAGTCGACCATCGTCATCTTTTATTCGCAATAAAACTTCGAAATGCAGGTAATCATTTTTGCCCGGGTTGGTTGGAATCACCCTTTGTTGAAAGAGAATAAACTGGTCAGTCTCAAGGGCAGTGTTTAAACGATTAATCCATTGCATTTGTTGTGGAGGAATACTGGGTTGGTGCTGGATAGTGGAAATATCCATTTCTACGATGCAATTTCTGCCGTTCTCTTTGGCCTTGTAGCAAGCTGCGTCAGCAACACTCAAGGGGTTGTTTTCGTTTTGAGCTCCTGAAGAGAAGTGTGCAATGCCCATACTGGCACCAACGTCGAAAGTTTTATGATCATGGGTGAAGCGAAACTTCTGAATGGTTGATAAAACATCATTGGCGACTTTCAAAGCGGCACTTTTTGGGCAAGCCTCGAGTAAAATCGCAAATTCATCACCACCCAGTCTAGCCAGCGTATCTCGTCCTCTGACCATAGGAGATAGAATGGATGATAATTGTCGGAGCAATTGGTCGCCCGCTTGATGTCCGCAGGTGTCATTAACAATTTTAAACTTATCAAGGTCGATGTAGATCAGGCTATGCCGGATATTGTCTTGAGTACTGGTCAGGCAATTTGATAAGCGTTTATCAAATTCATTTCTATTTAACAAGCCTGTTAAGGTGTCATGAGTGGCTTGATGCTTTAACTGATTATTGATGTTGTAAGCCGTTGTAATATCGTTAATGGTAAAGACCAGCCCTAAGCGTTTATTGTTTCCATTAGTAATATATGAACGAGACCACTCAACGGTGAATTTATTGTCATCAGCCTGTTCAATAAAAGCAATTTGTTGTTCTACAGTCGGTGCTTTTTCCTCAATATGAAGAAGGTCAATGGGGAGTGATTCATCAGTTTTTAAAGTGAGAATATCGCCTATAAATTTATTGGAGTGATCTTCAGGGTTGCTGTGTAACAAATGGTGAAGGGCAGGGTTGCTGTATTGGATAACGCCGTCCATATTCGTCACGATAACCCCTTCATTCAGAGCGTTCATGGTGGCGCGCATAAAGTCTCGTTCAGTGCTCAATTCATGTTTTGATTGCTTTAAAGCGTCTAGTGCTTTTAGCAGGCTTGACTGTTGATCTTTTAATTGACGCTCGATAGGCGAGGCCGTTTGATCCGAAGATGAAGCATTTTTTGACTCAGCAACGCTTTCGTTTGATTCTATGATTGAATTACCCTCTTTATTCGGAGCATTGTTTAAATGGGGCAAGTCGTTTTTCATATGATTAACAATAATCTATTTTTTTAGCATGGGTAAAGTTGAAAGGGCGTTGCGCTGATTTTAACGGATTAATTTGTATTGTCAGAGCCAAGTAGAGATTGAGCTTATTATCATATGTTTTACCATGTGGTTACGGGTCTCTTCAGATTTTGCTTCCATGAGATTTTATTGCTTTACTTGTATGCTTATAGCTGATACTTGATATAAGCACAACCCCTTATTTTTTAGTCATCAAGGAAGTTCGGGTTTAGCTTATTGAAAACAGACGCTTATGTATTAAGATAAAACCATGATATTGAATAAAGCAGAATTATTGAACCAGTTGCCGGTCGAGTTAATTGGAGAGGTCTCCAACCTTGTAGACAATGAATTATCTGTTCAATTTGAAAATAAAAAGGGGCTAAAAAGCAACAGGGCGCTAAAGGATTTTAGCCGAGCATTGGCGTGCAGCTTATTTGTTCAAAAGCAGGCAGTTCGGTTTCCTGAAAGGGTGGCTAAGGCATTAAAGCAAAAAGAAGACGCTATACCGTGGGCGACGGATGAGCTGTTAGAAGACCTGACGAGTCTGACATCGGGTGTCAGCGATGAAGTAACGGTTATGCGTATTCTTCGTCAATTCCGCAATCAATATATGTTGCGAATCGCTTGGCAGGATCTAGCGGGAGAGGATGTTGATTCTGTTTTACACAAAATTTCTGCTTTGGCCGATGCGTTGATTCAATGTGCTGTTGCTTGGGCATATTCGCAAACTTGCGATCGTTTTGGAGTACCACGCGATGAAGCAGGAATGGAACAAAAACTCATTGTTATCGGTATGGGAAAGTTAGGCGCAAAAGAGCTTAATTTCTCATCCGATATTGATCTTATCTTTTGTTATCCGTCGGTAGGTGAAACGGATGGCAAACGTGTTATCAGTAATGAAGAATTTTTTACCCGCATGGGTCGCCAAGTGATCAAGCTCCTAGATAAACACACGGCTGATGGTTTTGTATTCCGTGTTGATACTCGATTAAGGCCTTTTGGCGAGAGTGGCGCCCTGGTGTTAAATAATGATGCGATGGAGCTTTATTATCAAAGTCATGCACGTGAATGGGAGCGTTATGCAATGGTCAAAGCGCGGCTGATTACGGGCGAAAAACTTGGTAAAGCTGAACTGATGTCGATGATAAAAGCCTTTGTTTTTCGTCGTTATCTGGATTACGGCGTGTTTGATTCTATTCGTGTGATGAAACGTCAAATTGAAGCGCAGTTACAGAAAAAAGGGGTGGAACATAATGTTAAATTAGGTCCCGGCGGTATCCGAGAAATAGAATTTATCGGACAAGCTTTTCAGTTGATCCGAGGGGGTCGAGAAACTGTACTGCAAGAACGAGGAATATTGAGAGTACTGGATTTATTGGCTGAGGGAAATCATATCCCGCGGTTGGCGGCGGAAGAATTAAGTGCAGATTATCGCTATTTGCGCCGGCTAGAAAATCATATTCAGGAGATAGATGACAGGCAAACACATGATTTACCTGAAGATGAGGTTAATCGTGCTCGACTTGTCTTGTCGATGGATGTTGAGAGCTGGGGTGCATTGCAGGAAAAGACACAACAGGTCATGGCAAGGGTGCACGGCTATTTTGAAAGTTTAATAGACTTTGATCAACCTGATGAGTCGAGTGATAACGTGGATTGGTTGTCGTTAAATGAGGAAGAACTGGCGCATTATTTTACCTTAAAGGAGGTGATGGTGAGTCAAGAGACGCAACGGAGCATTCTTCATTTCTGTCAAAGCTATCCGGTAAGGCAATTACAAGAAAAAGGGCAGCAATACCTGGTTCGTCTATTACCGATGCTGGTTGAGGCTTTATTGATTAGAGAGTCTCACGAAAAAACATTGTCGCTTTTTCTAACTATGTTGGAGAAAATTTGTAACCGCGTGGTTTATATAGTTTTATTGGTTGAAAACACCCCTGTGTTTAATCAATTGGTTAGATTGAGCATATTAAGCCCTTGGATTGTGTCGCAAGTGACGCGGTCTCCTATTTTATTGGATGAGCTGATTGACCCGTTGAGTTTATTCAACGTGCCGACAAAAGAGGAACTTCGGGATGATTTAGACAAAGCCTTATTATCCATTCCACCAGATGATACTGAAGGACAAATGGAAGCCTTGCGGATTTTCAAGCAGGTGAATGTGTTACGAGTGGCGGCTTCAGATTTAACGGGTGTTATTCCGGTTATGGTGGTGAGCGATAAGTTGACGGACATAGCTGAAGTGATTGTTGAAAAGGTTGTGACACTCAGCTGGCGCTCGGTTTGTGAACAATATGGTGCGCCGGTTAATGAAACGATAGATGACGTGAGCGGTTTTGCGGTTATTGCGTTTGGTAAAATGGGGGGGATCGAATTAGGCTTTAGTTCTGATCTAGATATTATATTCCTCCATAAAGATGGGGAGATGGATGAGCAAACGACAGGGGACCGGAGTATTTCTTTAGGTGAGTTCTATATGCGACTGGGTCGAAAAATTATTTCCTACATGGTGACTCGCACATTTTCCGGTTTATTATATGAAATGGATCTGCGCTTGCGTCCGAACGGTCAGTCGGGTTTGCTGGTCAGCAGTGAATCGGCATTTGAGCAATATCAGCAGCAAAATGCTTGGACATGGGAGCATCA
Organism: Cycloclasticus sp.; assembly: GCA_002700385.1. GTDB lineage: Bacteria > Pseudomonadota > Gammaproteobacteria > Methylococcales > Cycloclasticaceae > Cycloclasticus. The sequence continues at coordinate 50,099 of PADC01000005.1, read as the reverse complement.
AGCGCTAATCCGAGCACGTTTTGTGGCAGGGTGTGACAGAGTAGCCAAGCGGTTTAAACAAATTCGTCATGCGGTCTTGAAGCAATCCCGTGACAGTCATGCCTTGCGGAAAGAAGTGATTGAGATGCGAGAAAAAATGCGTTCAACACTTTTAAACAAAAAGCCGGGTTATTTTGACCTAAAACATGGCGTTGGAGGTATTGTCGATATTGAGTTTATTGTACAATTCGGTGTGCTGGAGAATGCCAATAACCATCCGGCCTTATTAGTATATACAGATAATATCCGTTTGCTGGATACATTAAATAAAATAGGTTTCCTTTCGGATTCACAACAAAAAGGGTTAAATGAGGCGTATCAGGCTTACCGAAAAGCGTCTCATCACGCCTCGTTAGCAGAAAATCCAAAAATGGTATTGGTCGAAGAAGTTGAACACCATGTCCAACTGGTTACTTCGGTGTGGGATGAAATGATTATAAATGGCTGAATGCGAGTGCATTTGGTTTAACAAAAAAAGTTAGGAGTTAACTATGGGAATGGATGACAAAGATGGCGTCATCTGGATGGATGGAGAATGGGTTGATTGGCGTGATGCCAAGGTTCATGTGCTAACACATACTCTACACTATGGCATGGGGGTTTTCGAAGGTACACGTGCCTATGAGACCGAAGAGGGCACAGCAATTTTTAGACTGCAAGATCATACAGATCGTTTGTTCCGTTCCGCTCATATTTTAAATATGAATGTCCCGTTTGATAAAGACACCTTGAATCAAATTCAACGTGAAGCGATAGTAAAAAACAATTTAAAATCAGCTTATCTTCGTCCTATGTGTTTTTACGGCTCAGAAGGCATGGGTATTCGTGCGGATAGTTTAAAAGTTCACGTGATGGTCGCTGCTTGGGAATGGGGGAAATATCTTGGTGAAGACGGTATTGAAAAAGGAATACGTATTCGCACCTCATCTTATATCCGAAATCATGTTAACAGTGTGATGTGTAAAGCCAAGGCCAATGGTAATTACATGAACTCGATTTTGGCGCTACAAGAAGCGATTAGCTGTGGGTATGACGAAGCCATGTTATTAGACCACGAAGGCTACGTGGCTGAAGGGAGTGGTGAAAATATCTTCCTCGTTCGGAACGGTAAATTGATTACACCGGATTTAACCTCAGCATTGGAAGGCATTACACGTGAAACAGTTTTTCAATTAGCTGAAGAGTGTGGATTAGAGGTTATCGAAAAGAGAATTACACGTGATGAAGTTTACGTCGCAGATGAAGCGTTCTTTACAGGGACTGCAGCAGAGGTAACGCCAATACGTGAAGTCGATGACCGAACGATTGGCAATGGGGGCAGAGGGCCCATAACTGAGCGATTGCAAACGCTGTATTTTGATGTGGTTCAAGGTCGTTCGCCAGAACATCGTGATTGGTTAACCTATCTTTAAATGCGTTGAGTAAACCTTATCGCATATTAATTGTTGGCCCTTCATGGGTTGGTGATATGGTGATGGCGCAAAGCTTATTTATGGCGCTGAAGCAACGCCATGAAAATTGTTCTATAGATGTATTGGCGCCTGAATGGTCATTAGCCATCCTTGAACGGATGCCAGAGGTTCGTAAGGCTATTATTATGCCTTTTGGCCATGGGAAATTTAATTTTAAAGGCCGTAAAGCGTTGGGAAAAAGTCTGGTCAATGAGCGCTATGATCAATCCATTGTATTGCCGAATTCATGGAAATCTGCGCTGATCCCGTACTTTGCGAGTATTCCTAAACGGACCGGTTATGTAGGTGAAGTGCGTTGGGGTTTGCTGAATGATTCGCGCCACTTAGATAAAAAATTCTTAACCAAAACAGTTCAGCGTTTCGTTGCGCTGGCGGCTGAGCCTTGCGCTATTCTTCCGGAAATTCCTCAGCCTCGGTTGTTGATTGATCCTGCCAGTGTTGAAGTCGCTAAAAACTCGTTCAATATTACAGAGGCGGAAGGGAAAAGATTGGGGTTATGCCCTGGAGCAGAATATGGCCCGGCAAAACGCTGGCCGGAGGAACATTACGCGGCCGTAGCAAAAGAAGCGATTTCAAAAGGCTGGGAAGTGTACTTGTTTGGCTCGGGTAAAGACCAAGTTGTTGCAGCTCGTATTAATGAATTATCGGGCAATAAATGTCGAGATTTTGCAGGTAAGACAAGCTTAACTGAGGCGTTGGATTTAATGTCATTGTGTGATGTTGTTGTAAGTAATGATTCAGGCTTGATGCACGTCGCCGCCGCGTTAGACATTAAAACGATTGCTCTTTATGGTTCGTCAGACCCGAATTTTACGCCACCTTTGCATTCAAAAGCCGAAATAATTAGCCTAGGGTTGGAATGTTCGCCGTGTTTTAAACGACAGTGCCCATTACAGCATTTAGATTGTTTGACTAAGATCACCCCAGATCGAGTGCTTGCCTTTTTGGAGTAGCGGTAAACGTTAACGATGAAAGTTCTAGTTATAAAAACCTCATCACTTGGGGATGTTATTCATACCTTGCCCGCTTTAACCGATGCGGCAAAAAAAATTAAGGGGATATCCTTTGATTGGGTGGTTGAAGAGTCGTTTCAAGAGATACCCCAAATGCACCCCGATGTTGAGAAGATCATTCCAGTATCTGTACGGCGGTGGCGAAAAAACCTATGGGCAAATAGAGCAGAGATGAAAGCCAGTCTTCATCATATGCAGCAACAGACATATGACTATGTTATTGATGCGCAAGGGTTGATTAAGAGTGCAATTTTTACACGTTATGCCAAGGGCGCTAAATATGGTTTGTCTAAAACCAGCTGTCAAGAACCGCTAGCGACGCTTGCTTATCGTTACAAAATAGATGTTCCGAAGGGGCAGCATGCGATAACTCGCGTCAGGCAGTTATTTGCTAAAAGCTTGGGGTACGAAGTTGATCTGAGTTCTTTATCATACGGGTTACAAAAAGAGGATTGTCCTGCACCTAAAACTTTAGAAAAACCCTATTTAGTTTTCTTGCATGGCACCACTTGGGCAAGTAAACATTGGCCAGAAGATTATTGGCAAGAGCTTATTTCAATAGCAAACAAACAAGGCCTTAGCGTGTATTTGCCATGGGGAAATGAGCAAGAAAAGGAACGCGCTGAAAGGTTGTCGAACAGGCGAGAAAATGCAAAGATTCTAAAAAAATCAACAATAAAAGAATTAGCCAGCATTTTAATGCATGCCAATGGTGTAGTGGGTGTGGACAGTGGTTTATCGCATTTAACCGCAGCATGTGGAACACCAGCCGTTACGATTTATGGTGCCACCAGTGCAGAGTTAACCGGTACGATGGGTGAACGTAACCTATCTTTACAAACGGCGTTTGATTGTTCACCTTGTCTGCAAAAAGATTGCCGGTACACTCAAGCATCGTCAGTTACCCCGGCTTGTTATGAAACCCTGGCTCCCCAGCAAGTATTCAATAGCCTCCAAGGGTTAATGACGTGAAAATACCCGATTTAATAGAAAATTGGGCTAGTCACCCAGATCAATCAATTAATATAGAACTAGAGGCTGGCGATGTTCAGCTCGATCAGCAATTAAGGCATTTGCCGAAAAGACGCTTAACCTGTTTGGCAAAATGGCAAGGTAAAACGGTTGTTGCAAAGTTCTTTTATGGGTCTTTTCATAAATTGCAGGCAGAGAAAGAAGCTTTGCTCATCAAGGCCCTAATAAAAGCAAAAATTTCTACACCATCGGTGCTATTGCTAGCGACTTTGGAGGGGGTCACGGTCTTATTAATAGAATATCTTGAAGACTCAAAGTCTTTGCTAGATTGGATGGATGCGAGGCCGAGCGAAGCCGAATTTAAAGCCATTTTTTCATCAGTCACCGAGTTGCTCATAACTTGTCATCAGGCGGGTTTTGAAATAAAAGATCCCCATTTAGGGAACTTCCTCATTAGTAATGGTGACGTTTTTATTATTGATGCCGGTGATATCCAACTCTTGAAAACCCCGTTAAATACCCAGGCTTCAATCAATAACCTGGCGCTTTTATATGCACAATTACCGGTCACTTTTGATGAGATGGCTTTCGGCGTTTTAACAAAACGACTGGGCAATAAACTCAATATAAACGAAAAAAGCTGGCAAACATTATTAATAAAACAAAGGCGATGGCGGCAAAAGCGGTTTATCGATAAAAAAGTTTTTAGGGAATGTACCGCCTATGTTTGTAAAAAAAACAGTCACCGCTTTTTAGTGGCTAAACGTGGTTTTTTTACTGAGGATGTTGCCAATGCCCTGGAAAAACCAGATGCGCTAATAGAACAAGGCCATTTGTTGAAGAATGGTCAAACGGCGACAGTGGCGCGAGTAGATATAGCAGGCAAACAATACGTTCTAAAACGATATAACATTAAGAAAAAAGTGCGCTCAATATTAAAAGCGCTGATGTGGTCAAGAGCAGCTATTTCATGGAGAAACGGTTTGCTGTTGGAAATGCTTGGAATACCAACAGCAAAATCATATGCGTTCATCGAGGAGCGGGTGGGTGTTTTCAGGCGTCGTTCGTATTTGTTGTCGGAGTTTATTGATGCGCCTCAAGCTTGGGATATTTATGAAAATAATAAATTTAATGAGCTAGATAGACAGAAGTGGGCTAGAAAAATCTATGAATTATTTGTGCTTTTAAAGCGTAATCAGATAAGTCATGGTGATTTAAAAGCGCAAAATATACTCTGCCCTACAGATGGAGCGGTTTTTATTGATTTGGATGGGTTGGAGTCTAATTTATCACATAAAAAGTTCTTGCAAAAATATAATAAAGACATCCAACGTTTTGGTATGAGTTGGCCGTCTAAATGGCATGGAAATCCTTACTTTAGTGAGTTTGAGAAATTTTTAATATATGAAGTATAGGCATGCTGAATATTAGAACAATCAGTTTATAGTTTTAAGATGGGTAATGCCCTATTAAAAATAACTTGTTCGTCATAGAGCCTTTTTACTTTATTTTGACCGGCAATACCCATTCTTTTTTGTTTTTCAATGTCAGTGCTTAATTGCTCAATGGCATTTAGCCACTCGTTAGTAGTTGACACCAAGTAACCCGTTTTACCGGCGTGAATTACTTCGCTATTAACGCCAACATTGGAGGAAATAACGGGTAATTTTGAAGCCATATATTGAAGTACTTTTAAAGCGCACTTGCCGCGTGTCCAATCATTTTCAATCATGGGAGCAATGCCAATGTGCGAAGATGCTAACTCCTCAGCTTCTGTTTCTTCGTTCCACGGTATGTTCAGCGTGTTTATTTTTGCATCAGTTAGACTGAAATCGGCAATAATTTTCAATCTTAGTTTTGGCTGTTCCTTAACTGCTAGTTCAAGTATTGGTAAAATGTTTAACAGGTATTTGGATGTTGAGGTGCTACCAATCCAAACTAAATCAATATGATCCTTAGGTTTGTCAACGGTAATGTCATATTTTTTTACATTTAAACATGTCGGAATAACAGTCACTGATTTATTAAACAAAAGAGTATTTTTAGCAAGAAATTTATTTCCTGCAAAAACATGGTCACTAAGCATCACTATGTTTTTAAAGCGCTTTTTACGTGTTGCAGACGAGGAGCCGTCTGTGCTGCAAAAGATGGCGTCATCTAGGTCAAAGATCAGTTTTTTCGAGACTAGTCGCAGAAGCCAAGTGAGAACAAACGGAAATGTTTTCCTCAATACAATTACAGTATCTGCTTTGCTTGCTAATCCTAAAGTTTTTATAACAGAGAGAATACCGCCTGATATTTGACTGTGTGTTGGCGAAAAATCATGCCGCTCTAAATATGGATAAAACTGTAACGCTCTATAACGAGTAGAGGAGGACTCTATAGATTTAGAAATAAAAAGAATTTTGGTTGGCAATTGGCTATTTAACAAATACAGAGTGTATTGTATCTCCTTGGTTCCTACGCTGGGCTTTCCAAATATAAAAACGCGCTAAGAATCTTTTCCAGATTATTTTTTTAGAGGGCTTATCTTCATTTTTTGTTATGTAGTCTAAGCTGTTGAGGATAATTTTTGGCGATGTTTCGAATCGACAACTAAGCATTCTGAGGCCATGTTCCGCACCTAGTAAAGATAAACTAGTCTGTGAAAAGAGAATCAGGTGTCTAGGCACATCATTAGCATACCAATTAGCTCCGCAAAAACTGTGACCTAAGGCTTGGTTGTTGGGTGTTTCTATTATCAGCTTACCTCTAGGTTTCAGTATGCGGGCAAGTTCTGCCATTAGTGGGTGTATGTCGCGTACATGTTCAATAACATGCCTTAATGTAATGACATCGAAGCTCTTATCGGGAAAACTTGCAGATAATAAATCACCATGATGGACAGGTAAATTAGCTGCGTGGCATACTTTTACGCCATTCTCATTTAATTCAACACCTTGGACATCCCAGCCCAAAAGTCTCATGGTATTTAAATATCGCCCATTTCCACAACCTACATCTAATAAAGTCCCATTTTTAATAAAGTCAGGTTTATCTGCTTTGTAAAAAGGGGCAACTATTGTTGCAACTTGTTTAAAGAAAAAATTTGGTTTTAGGTGTTTGTACCCATGTTTAATATAGTAGATGGCTTCCTTTAAGGGGCTAATTTTTCTAGCCTGTGATTTAGCATCAAAAACAGAATAATTCGTAGGATAAAAACTATTTATTTTTTCATCAGAAGGCATGGGATTTTGAAATACACTTAAACAATTTATGCACTTGAAGTAATCGTAGCGTTCGTAATGGTTAAACATTAAATCTCTACTAGAAAAGTCATACTGAGATTGGCTTTGACAGACTGGGCAATTTACCGATTCAACACTCATGTTTTTATAGATTTGTTTTATTAATAAGAACTTCTTTTTTGCTTATTGCTCATTCTACAATAAATCGTAGCAGTTAAATATGATATCGACGTTTGCTTTTTAAAGGTGTTGATAAATTGTTTTAGTTATGATTTGAAAATAAAAACGCTGTCCCCTCTTCTGTTGCTAAATATTTTTAGAGGTTTTGTAGCCATTAATTTAAAAAGGAGCGGTTTTTTATCGAAATTTTTATGGTCTAATTGGACAGCCAGTAAATCGAACTTATTAAGTTGCCCTTTTTCTATTTTACGTAGAACTTTTTTAAAGCTTGTTTCTCTAATTCGGTTCTTATGCTCACCAGTGGCATAAAAGCTAACGATCTGGTCGTTGGTGAACAAGGAGTCATGAGAGCTCTTATTGGCTGCAATCCATTGACCTGCATCTTTGAGGTAAATTTTGCTTGCTCCCATTGATATTAGACCGTCAACACTTAAAATGGCGAACAACGCGGCTGTAAATTTAATTAACTTGACTTGATTAAGGCTAAATATTTTATTTTGGAACTTTTGATAGATTATTACAGCTATAAAAGGAAGGGGTATTAATAAAATTAGCGCAAGTGGAATAGGGTAGCGACCTGCCAAGAAAAAACGTAAGGCAAGAAAACCACATAAAATAATGACGTTAATTAAGATTAAATATATCCAAGGAATAAAAAAAGGATGTTTTTGGAAATCATTTTGCTTTAAAAAACCCATTAATAGCATCAATGCATAAAAGGGGCTTATGGCGCTGGTCACTTCAGTGATAAGAATAAGGATGAAAGTACAAGCGAGAATGGTGGGTGCATATTTATTAGAAAAACCCTGTGGGGATAGATCTTCTATGTATGATTTTGTTATTTCAATTGATTGCTCAATTTTTTCGAAAGGCTTTTCTAAAGCGTGTTCTAGTTGTGAGGTCTTTGTAAACCCCTTCACTTGTTGGTCACCTGAGGCGATGTATACCAAAGTAATGACTAACAGGGCTGCTAAGGCCTGCACGGTGAGCTTTGTTTTATTGTTGAGTGACGATGAATGAACGATCACAGTAAAAACAGGAAGCAATAGTGTGAATAATAAGCCTTCAACCCTAAATAAGGTGGCCATAGAAGAGGATGTTAAAAGTAAGAGAATAGATTTAATTGAAGTTTGCTGGCAGGCTTTGATAAAGAAATAACAACTGAGCAGGTAAAAAGCCCAATATCCATGATCTCGAATAATTAGGTTTCTGTACTCATTTAAATTGGGGAAGCAAAGAATAATTAAGCTGGCAAACCAGAGCGTTGTTTTATCTTTTCCACCAAACTCTTTGATAATGAGTAAGAAACTTGTACAAGTGATAGCCGTGAAGAATGCATTAAGAATATAAGCGGAGTATTCTAGAGATAAACCAGTCAAGCTAGAGAGCTGAGCAATGATAAGAGGAAAGAAAAGCCAATTGTACTGTTGAGAAGCTGTTTGCCAATCATCATTTTGTAGGTGATAAGCGGTTGAAATGTATAAGATACCATCGGAGTTGATGACGGGATCAAGGAGCACTTGGCTGCCTGATAAAATAAAGCTGATGACCGCCGTTACAAGGCAAATATGCTTGATTTCGCGTGGGTTAGCTGGCTTATCCGAATAGTTTTTGACGGCATCCATACTTGAAACTATTTTTTTAGCTGTTTACAAATTGGGTTTGATGAAGTTGAGTGTATTTGCCATTTTTAGCAACGAGTTCACGGTGGTTCCCTTGTTCTATAATCTCACCGTTTTCCATCACAAGAATGAGGTCGGCCTTTTCGATGGTTGATAAACGATGAGCAATAACGAGCGTTGTTCTGTGTTTCATTGCCGTATCTAAGGCTGTTTGTATATTTCTTTCAGATTCTGTGTCTAAAGCTGAGGTGGCCTCATCTAAAATGAGAATGGGCGCTTTTTTTAACAAGGCGCGAGCAATGGCTATTCGTTGCCTTTGGCCGCCGGATAGTTTTACGCCGTTTTCGCCAACGATTGTTTCCCAACCATTGGGAAGTTGCTCAATAAAGTGGTAGGCATTGGCATCTTTTGCGGCTTTCTTAATGTCTTCCAAAGGTGTGCTTTTTAGTGCACCATACGCTATATTATTAGCGATGCTATCATTAAATAAGGTGACATTTTGGGTAACAAGTGAAATATGTTTTCGAAGGTTGCCTAAGGTATATCGATTGACATCTAGGCCATCAAGAAGGATTTCGCCTTCTTGATGATTGTAAAACCGAGGGATAAGGTTTGCTAGAGTTGTTTTACCGCTGCCAGACTTTCCAACAAGCGCAACCATCATGCCAGGTTTAATGTCAACATTGATACTGTTCAATACAGTGTGATGGCTCTCTGGGTATTTGAAACTTAAATTTTTTATTTCAATATGGCCCTTAACAGTTTCAGCCTCGAAATTACCGTGATCTTTTTCTGGTTGTGAGTCTAATACCTCAAAAATACTTTCAGCACCGGCGATGCCTTTTTGAATTTTTGCGTTAACCTCACTTAATTGTCTAATAGGCTTTGGAATGAGCCCTGCAGCGGTTATGTAGGCAACAAACTCACCGGGTGTTGAATTTGTCATTAACAATAAAGCCAAGTAAATCATTAGTGCTAAAGCAAAAGCAACGATAAGTTGTAGGACGGGGGTATTGATTGCCCCTGTTTGTACCATTTTCATGGCTTGTTTGAAATTAGATAGACTGGCTTTTTTAAAACGCTCTTTTTCGTATTCTTCGCCACCAAAACTACGAACAACTCGATAATTGTTAATAAGTTCTGAGGAGACATGGGTAATATCCCCCATTGAGAATTGAATACGTTTGCTGATGGCCTTAAAGCGCTTGCCAGCATAATTGACAAGGAGCGCAATGATAGGGGCTATTGCAATAAAAATGAGGGATAAGGCCCAATTCATGTATAACAAATACCCCAGAAGACCAATGACGGTTAACCCTTCTCTGACGACAATTTTAATGGCATCTGTGGCGGCTGAGGTCACTTGCTGAACGTTATAGGTGACGCGTGAGAGAAGGTGTCCAGAATTTTGGTCTTCAAAATAGACGGTCGGTAAAGTAGTGTATGTATCAAAAATTTCACAACGAAGATTATGAACGACATTATTCGCTACTTTAGCAATGTAGTAACTTCCCAAAAATGAGCCAATGCCTCTTAAAAAGACAATGCAAATGGTGGCTACGGGAACCCAATAAATGTCAGACCGGTGTTCCGCTTGTAGCGAATCAACCAGGTGCTCCATTAAGGCAGCTAAGGCGGGTTGAGTCATAGCAAAGACAAAAAAACCAAATAAACTAAGAGCAAAGGGTTTCCAATAGGGCCATACGTAATCTAATAGCCTTAAATAAATTTTAAGGCTATTGGGTGAGTCGTGTTGAGTTGCTTGTTGAGTCAATGTTTTGTGTCTGCATGCATCAATTCAATATTTTAACTTATAGTTCGGCCATTACTAGGATGTTTAGAGGTAAAATGTTTTTTTATTTTTGCTGCCTTAGTGTGTTATGCGTATCGCTTTTGCTTTGTATAAATATTTTCCGTACGGTGGTTTGGCACGAGATTTTGTGCGGATTGCTGATATGTGTTTGCAAAAAGGTTACCGGGTTGACGTTTACGTGATGGAATGGCACGGAGAAAGGATGGCTGGGTATCATCCTAAGGTATTGTCATGTAAAGGATTAACGAATCATGCAAAGGTTTCAAGTTTTCATCAACAGTTAGCTGATCAACTAAAAAAGGAATCGTACGACGTCGTCGTGGGTTTTAATAAAATGCCAAATTTGGATGTGTATTATGCGGCAGATCCTTGTTACGTCGACCGGTTTGTAAGCAAATGCTTGTTACATCAACTGAATCCACGATACCGATTTTACTCGCAGGTTGAAAAGGCTGTTTTTGGTGTCAAAAGCAAAACGGTGTGTTTGATGATTTCTGATGTCCAAACAGAGTTATTCAAACGACACTATGGTACGCCGGACAACAGGTTAGTACGATTGCCACCGGGTATCGATAAAAGTCGTCGTAGGGTTAAAGGTGATGAAACTAGGCGCTCAGCCTTTAGACAAGCACTTAATTTTGGTGAAAAAGAGCTTCTGGTTTTGATGGTAGGCTCGGCGTTTAAGACAAAAGGGGTTGATCGTTCAATCAAGGCATTGGCTTCTTTACCCATCACATTACGTAAAAAAACACACTTAATGGTTGTTGGCGAAGGTGATGTTGCGCCGTATGAACGTTTAGCCAAGGCTAATGGTGTAGCCAATCATGTTCATTTAATGGGTGGTCGATCTGATGTGCCAGATTTTCTTTTGGCGGCTGATCTTTTGCTGCATCCAGCTCGTAAGGAAAATACGGGAACCGTTATTTTAGAAGCAATGGTGGCGGGACTTCCAATGTTGGTAACGGGTAATTGTGGTTATGCAAAATATGTCGATCAATCTAAAGCGGGTGTTGTCATTTCCTCTCCTTTTAAACAACAAGTCTTAAATGAGCAGCTTGCTTCCTTGTTGTTGAGTGATGCAAGGGAGGCGTTAGCTCAGCGAGCATTGACGCTTGCAGATCGTGAAGACTTGTACAGCATGCCCGAAAAAGCAGTTGAAGCCATTGAACGAGTTGCAAAAGAGAAAGTCCATGCAGTTTGAGCTAACAGAGACGTTCAAAAATAATTGGGGAACCTCGTCATCATTTGATGAATTGATGGCGCTTGAAGGTGAAATTTATCGACAAGTGGCACGGCGAAAAACGCTAAAGTTTTCGATGAATGGCCGTGTTTACTTTGCCAAAATTCACCAAGGCGTTGGCTGGGGCGAAATTTTTAAAAATCTATTTCAAGGACGTTTGCCTATCTTGGGCGCCAAGAATGAATATGATGCACTTGGGGCACTGCATCAGTTAGGTATTAAGACAATGAATTTAGCTGCTTATGGGCGGCGTGGATTCAATCTTGCGGAGCAAGAGTCGTTTGTAGTGACAGAGTCTTTGGAACCGGCAGTTAGTCTTGAAGATTTTTGTGCCGATTGGGCGCTTCATAAGCCCCCTTTTAAGTTAAAAAGGGCACTGATTAAACGGGTGGCGAAAATAACACGTACACTGCATGAAAATGGCATTAACCACCGTGATTTATACATCTGTCATTTTTTATTAAAAGAAGGAGAGCTTGAGTCTTTGAAAAATGTGGACGATGTTGCCTTGTATTTAATAGACCTTCATCGTGTACAAATTCGAGATAAAACCCCAAAAAGATGGCAAATCAAAGACCTGGCCGCCTTATATTTTTCGAGTATGGAGCTAGGTTTGAGCCGGTATGATTTGAGTTATTTCATGAGTTGTTACACAGGCGAACCTTTTAAATGCTCACTTCAGAAAAACAAGGCACTCTGGAAAGCGGTTGAGCAAAAAGCCCTTCGGTTGAAAGCTAAATCGGCAAAACCTTAAGGTGTTATTTTAGTCGGCATAAAGATCGAGAGGTGGAAAAGGCCGATACATGATGAGTTGAATTGTTTAGCGCTTATTGAGGCTTGCGAATAATGACCTATATGACGCTAAAAAATAATTATTGACGATTAAATGGATCAATAAATGGGTTCTCAGATGAGATTCAAAGAACAGGTGTAACGAGGTGGAGGAATGCATTATATTTCGGAAAAATGGCGAGATATACTGATTTTCAATGGCTTGGATAGCCATGAGAAAATATGGTCTTTAAAAGCTGATTGGTTTGAGGAACCTAATCATCGCCGAGGTGGTTGGAGTGGTGTGTCGCGCATAGAGTTAAAGCTGCCCTTGGGCGGTAAAGCCGGTGTGTTTCTCAAACGGCAGGAAGATCATATGACGCGATCAATAGCGCACCCTGTTAAAGGGATATTAACTTTTTCCAGAGAATTTGATGTGATTCAAATGTTTCAGCAGCATAATATTCCTACATTAGAAGTGGTGGCGTTTGACCATTGGAAAGAAGCTGGAAAAAGACGCGGGTGTATTATGACTGAAGAGCTTTTAGGTTATATACCTCTGTCTTCGGCAGAGTATGGAACCGACGGTAAATTTATCAAAGATGTCGATCAAAAGCTGCACTTATTTAAAAAGCTTGCGGCGTTGATGCATGCGATGCATCAGCGACACTTTCAACATGGTTGTTTTTATCCAAAACATGTGTTTGCTAAGCAATTGCCTGGTGGCGAGACTGATTTACGTGTTATCGATTTGGAAAGGGTGCGGCAGTCTTTTTTTAAAGGGCATGCAGTTTTCAGAGATCTTGATACATGGCTACGTCATGCAGATAATTGGAGTCATGCAGATAAGCTAGCCTTCTTTAAAATTTATCAAGGTGAGGATAAGTTAAGTGCTCGCTCAAGGCGGTTATGGAATAAGTTAAATACCAAAAAACAACCTAGAGCCTGAGGCCTATGCGAAGCGGTATAAATTTCTGTGATATACCGTCTTGCATATTGGGTTTTAAAACCCTCGTTAGAATCAAAGGAGAATTCATATGATTGTGCTAGGGATATCCGGTGCCGTTAATCATGATGCATCTGCGGCGTTGTATATTGATGGTCAATTAGTGGCTGCTGCAGAAGAGGAGCGTTTTCTACGTGATAAGCATGCGAAGGGTCAATTTCCCTATGAGTCCACTAAGTTTTGCTTAGCGTATGCGGGTATACAACCTAATGATGTCGATGTAGTTGCTTTTCCTTACGCAAAGATAGGTATATCGAGCCCAGCTCGTTGGCATTATGCAAAAAGGCATTGGTACGCACCGGATCGCGCATTATTGGCTTTATTTAATGGTAACCGTCGTTATAAGCGTAATTTTAAAAAAGTGATGAAAATGCTAGATGATTTAGGCATAGATCCAAAACAGGTCAAATTCATGCCAGTGGAGCATCACTTAGCACATGCGAGCAGTGCTTATCATCTCAGTGGCTTCAAAGAAAAAACCGCCATTCTGAGTATTGATGGAAAAGGTGAATACGCATCAACATTCTTTGGCTATGGTGAAAATGGAAAAATTCATAAAATAAAAGAATTCTACGACCCTGATTCGTTGGGAGGGTTGTATGGTGCAATGACCGAATTTTTAGGCTTTGAAATGCTCGATGGTGAGTTTAAAGTGATGGGTATGGCACCGTATGGCGACCCAAAACGGTTTGATTTTTCACGTTTGATAAAAACAGACGGTAAGGGCTTTCGCGTCAATACAAAGTTGGTTAATTGCTTGGGTTTACGTCGCTATAAAGAAAATGGTAAAGGCTATTTTTTTAGCCCCAAACTTATTGATTGGTTAGGGCCAAAACGTGAAGGTGATGAAATTGATGACCCTTACATTGACTATGCGGCGAGCATTCAGGATTTGCTAGAAAAAGTTGCGCTGGGCTTAATTGATACTTACTTAGGCGATACACTCAAAGAAACCGGTAAGCTGTGCTATGCCGGTGGTGTGGCGCTAAATGTTAAGTTGAATCAACGTATTATTGCGCGCCCCGATGTGAAGGAATTATTTGTGCAACCAGCGGCCAGTGATGCGGGTACCGCGATCGGTGCGGCGAGTTATGCAGCGAATGAATTGGGTGACAGCGTTGAAAAAATGCAGCATGTTTATTTGGGGCCTAAATATACTAATGAAGACTGCATTCAGGCGTGTTTAGATCATGAAAATAAACCTGACTATGACGTGTTGGACAACACAACAGAATATACCGCTAAATTACTGGCTGAAGGGAACCCAGTTTCCTGGTTTCAAGGGCGGATGGAGTTTGGCCCTCGTGCCTTAGGGAATCGGAGTATTATTGGTAACCCTGGCAGCAAAGGTGTGGCCGATAGAATTAATGCACAGATTAAATACCGCGAACGTTGGCGTCCATTTTGCCCAAGTATTTTGGATACTGTGGCAGAAGATATGTTGCAAACAGGCCATCCAAGTCCGTATATGACGTTTACCTTTGATGTGGCGGAAAGTTGGAAGGAACGTATTCCAGAAGTCGTGCATGAAGACGGCACAGCCCGTGCGCAAATTGTAACGGCTGAAACAAACCCGCGTTACTATGAGTTACTGACAGAAGTGGAAAAATTAACCGGTAACGGTGTTGTATTAAATACATCGTTAAACCGCCGTGGTGAACCCATGGTTTGCTCGCCAACGGATGCTTTAACTATGTTTTATGGATCTGATTTGGAATATCTGGTGATGGAAGATATTTTGGTTAGAAAAATCAAGCCAGAATAGTTTTAATCGTTTTTTCGATCTTTCCTGTTTCATTTTTGCCAAGGTTGCTTGCTGTAACGTAACTTGAAAAAAAGTCTTGTAAGTGGCTTTTAAATAATGCTTTATCTTCACGATAGCGAAGGATATGCTTAAAGTTTCGTTGGCGTAACTTTACGTTCAGTGAGTGACTTTTAACCATCAAATCAGATATATCAATCAGTCCAAACTCACCATTGGCTAGCACAAGGATGTTTTTCAGGTGCGCTGAACGAAAATAAATGCCTTTATCGTGAAGTTGAGCAATAAAAGCACCAAACTGACGGAATATTTCCTTTGCATTGCTTGATGGTTTGCTTAAAACATCACGAAGTAGTTCTCCTTCAAGCCGTTGATAAATAACCAAATGGCGCTTAATGCTCGAACACCAAAAAAGTTTATTGACGGTAATTGTTGGGATGCCTAAAGCGGTGAGTTGTTTCGCGTTATCGACGAAACGTACTGCGTAAGGTTTGAAAAGGGCTGTAGATAAAAGCCGTTTGCGACGAAATAATTTAATCATCTCGCCTTTTTTTGTGTCGAGAACTTTTACACCAAACACATCTTTTTCGATGATGTCAGCATCTTTAATCAGTTGTTGATAGTGTTTTTGTGTGATTTTCTTGATCATGCGTCGATATCAGGAATTAAGGTACTTTTTAAATGTTCTATTTGATCTTTGATAAAGAGACGGCGCTTTTTTAGTCTGCGTATTCTTAGTTGATCGGGTAGAACGTCTTCTGAAAGGTGATCGATCAAATAATGTACATCTTGATGCTCTTGAGAGAGCTCGATGATGCGGAGTTTAATTTGATCGTTTTCGCTTAATATCATCTTGATTTATATAAAGCAGATTGAATATGCGGTTATGGTACAGCATACTTAGCCAATGAATAATGATTTTAAAAGACTCTGTAGACTATTTATCGATATTTGCTTGTTTAAGAAAGGGCCGAGTCAAGTGCCAAACTCAGCGGCCTTGTTAAGAATTGTATTTTTTTTGTATTTTGTCGCCGGCACGTTACTGCTTTCGCGGACTGTCGAGTTCAGTGAAGCCATGGCTCAAGCCTTCATGGAAACCTTGTTAGTGGGGGTTTTTATGTATCTTTTGGTGAGTTTTTTTGCAGTAAAAAATCGTTTTAACCAGTCGGTAACCGCTCTTTATGGCAGTGGCTTTTTAATGACGACTATGAGTCTCCCTTTTGTATTGATGATGGGTGATTTAACAGATAATGAAGCTTCAACAGGCTGGCTTGGCTTGAGTGTTTTTATGATAGTTTTCTGGAGTTTTATTGTGATGGCACACATTATTCGTGAAACGATAGAAAAGACGTACAGTGTGAGTTTGCTGCTCACTTTTTGCTATTTATATTTGTCTTATCAAGTTATTCAGGTGCTCAACCCTTTATGAAGGCTTGAGTTGATTGCTTAGGTTAACAAAGTCGTCAATGGAGAGTGATTCCGCTCGACTGCTCGGGTCAATGCCGGCTTTATCGAAATCAGGGTCTTCACAGATATTTTTCAGGGTGTTTCTGATTGTTTTACGGCGCTGGGAAAAGGCAGTTTTTACTATGCTGTCAAACAGGGGTAGGTCATTAATGGTGTATCGTTGTTTTTTGTAAGGTGTAAGGCGGACGATACTTGACATGACTTTAGGTTGTGGGTGAAAGCACTCCGGTTCGACATCAAAGAGTGCTTCAACCTGGCAAGACAGCTGAATCATGATACTGAGACGACCAAATTGCTTACTACCAGGTTGTGCTTGCAAGCGATTGACGATTTCTTTTTGCAGCATGAAATGCATGTCTTGGATATGGGCGGCTTGTGTGAGCAAATGAAACATTAAAGGCGTTGAAATATTGTAAGGTAAATTCCCAACTATTCTTAACGGCGTTTCACGTTCAAGAGCAGCAAAGTCGAATGTTAAGGCGTCGGCACTGTGTAAACGGAAATGCTCAAGGTGGGAGAATCGCTGGTTTAAACGATCAACTAAGTCTCGGTCCAGTTCTATGACATCCAAGGTGCATTTTGTTTGTAATAAAGGCTCTGTAATAGCGCCTTGCCCTGGGCCAATTTCAACTAAGTGATCCGTTGCTGATGGATCTATTGCCATGATGATTTGGTGGATAATTCGACTGTCTTGCAGGAAGTTCTGACCAAAACGTTTGCGGGCTTTATGAGGTTTATTCAAGGTTTTACTTTAAGGTAAGTTGGATGGCGCTGTTTAAGGCAGATTCTAAACTGGTTGAGCTGGCTTTTCCTGTGCCGGCTAAATTAAGCGCTGTTCCGTGGTCAACGGACGTGCGAATAATCGGTAATCCTAACGTGATATTGACGACCTCGCCGAAGCCAGAATATTTAAGGGTTGGTAAGCCTTGGTCGTGATACATGGCTAAGACAGCATCATGGTTATCTAAAATAGCTGGGGTAAACGTGGTGTCGGCTGGTAACGGTCCCGTTAAGTGCATGTTTTTTTGCCGCAATTTATCGAGTACGGGAATAATCGTGTCTAACTCTTCATGGCCCAGGTGGCCGTTTTCGCCAGCATGGGGGTTTAATCCACAAACGGCGATACGGGGCTCAGCAAGCGAAAACTTATTTGTTAGATCCTGATGCAATATGGTGATGGTTTTTTCAAGTAAAGAAGGGGTGATTGCCGAGCTCACGTCTTTTAAAGGAAGGTGTGTTGTAGCAAGAGCAACCCGAAATTTCTTACTCGCTAACATCATGACGGGGTATCCTCCGCAATAATCTGCGAAGAATTCGGTATGGCCGGAAAAAGGGATCTGTGCATCATTAATGATGCTTTTTTGTACAGGGCCTGTCACAAGCGCCTGACAGCTGTCTTCCAAGCAAAGTTGAGCGGCTGTGCGGAGAGTTTCTATCACATAGGACGCATTGATGACGTCGAGCTGACCACAGTGTTCTGTTTTGCTTAGTTCAACCGGTAAAACATTCATGTAACCGGGCTTATGTACACAGGCCGGTTGGTTTAGATCAGCCGGTTGGATGTTGATAGATAAGTTGAGTTCAGATGCTCTACGTAATAACAGTGTTGGGTCTGCAATAAAAACCAGTTCGCATGGCCAGTTTTTTTGACACAACTGTATGCAGATATCAGGGCCTATACCGGCAGGTTCACCTGGCGTGATAGCAATTCGAGGTATAGACATAGGCCTGTTTAAAACAATGCTGTCAAGAGATTAGTCTTCTAAGCGATATTCAACATACGCTTCATCACGCAGTTTAGTTAGCCATGCTTCAATAGCGGCATCGGCTTTACGTTTTTGTAATTGGGAGCGTGCCTGGGCTTCACGCATCAGTTGTGTGTTGTCTTGTTCTTCGCGCCCTAAGACTTGAATTAAATGCCAGCCAAACTGAGTTTGTACGGGATCGCTCAGTTCATTGATCGCCAGTTTATCCATAGCAGTTTCAAAGGCAGGAACAAGTGCGCCAGGCTGCACCCAACCAAGGTCCCCTCCTTTAATAGCGGACCCTCTGTCTTCTGAATTTGCTCTTGCTAAAGCACCAAAGTCTTCACCATTTTCAAGACGTTGTTTAAGGTTGAGTAATCGCTCTTGAGCAATTTGATCACTGATTAACGCATTTATTTTAAGAAGAATGTGACGTACATGCGTTTTTGTTACCATGACTTTTTGTTGGCCACGTGTTTCATAAAGTTTAATAATATGGAAGCCACTGGGGCTTTCTATGGGCTCAGAAAATTCATTAACAGCCATCTTTTCAACAAAAGGCGTTAATAAAGTGGGCATTTGAGCGAGCTTCATCCACCCAAGATCGCCGCCTTCCAAGGCATTGCTGGCATCAGAATTGGCAATCGATAAGGTGGAAAAATTCTCACCCCGCTTAAGGCTGTTAATAATAGCGTCTGCTTTTTTTCGGGCGGTTGCTATTTGCTGGGGCGAGGCATTCTCAGGCGTGGCGATAAGAATATGACCTAAATGATACTCGGTTGATTGGGCACCTTCGTTTTGCTCTAACAGGTTTAGAAAGCTGTCGACTTCTTGTTCAGATATTTTTACCTCATGATGCACATAACTCGATTGTACGCGCCTGACCAACATTTGGTCTCGAATAGTATTTTTGAACGATGAAAGGGAGACGCCATCCTTTTCAAGCACCGATAAAAATTCTTCAGGCGATAATTTATTGGCCGCCGCTATTCGACTGATTGAATCCTCAACCTCAGCATCTGAAATTTTAATAGCGCTGCGTCGAGCAATTTGCAGTTGCAACTCAGTGATGATCATTCTGTCCAGCACCCGTTTTTCAATGTCACTTTTTGAAATGGACGCACGTTGCTCCGGTGGTAAGCGTTGGTAGGTTTGTTGTACTTGTTCGTCTAGTTGATTTTGCAATATAACGCCTTTATCAACGATAGCAACGATTCGATTGACAGGGGTTTGTGCTAACGCATTGAGCGATCCGAGGGTAAAGAAGATGAAGGCATGAACAAGGCATTGTTGTTTAAATCTTTTCATAGGGTCAGTGTGTCAAGTAAATAAGTGATGCATCAGATCTAAAAAAATATCATCGCTAAGGTCATTGTAAAAGTTAAATATAACGTTAAGGTTTTCTTTAAATGGCTATTCATCAGGTGGCTGATAACCCAATATGCCTTCTTCTAAAAATGAATCCAGCTTCTCGCCAAAACTGGTGAGGCCCTTGAGTTCGAATTGGAAGAAAATGCCTTCTTTAGGCTCTTCATCCAGTGCATCGTTAACATATCGTCTGGCGATCACTCTAGCACGCCAGCAACAGGTGTCTTTTTCCAGTCCTAAGAATGTTTCAAGTGACAAGTTGTGTTCTTCAGAATAATTCCAGCGACCAACCGTACTCCATTCCTTGCTAATAGGCCATTTGAAAGATAAATCAGTTTGTTCAATATCATCAGAGTTTGCTTCATAGCGCGAACGGTAGGTGGCATTGAATAGGCGGTCTGCACTGTCACGATAATGAAAACCGAGACTGGCTTTTTGAGTTTTGCCAGCGTGAGGGTCGTATTGAAGGGCAGAGCGAGTAGACCAGGTATCCGTGATTTTTGCAGAAAATTCTGTGACCAGATCAGAGGTCTCTTCACTGATCGAATCGCTGGTGGGGCTCAGTCCTACATCAAGGTTATCAAAGTAAACAATTGTTCCAACGCTGGCCCTTAATCTTTCATTACCCGTTGATGATTCAATAAGCCTCGAGGTTAAGGCTAAAGTTAGTTGGTTTGCATCGGCTACTCTATCAGCGCCAGAGAAACGGTTTTCTCTGAATAATTGATTGAAGCTAAAGTCGTATTCAGAGGTATCAAATAAAGGGATATGATCTTGGTTTTTATGTGGCACATACAAATAATAGGCGCGTGGTTCCAAGGTTTGTACCATGCCGTTAGCAAAATCCAGGTTCCTTTCAAAGAAGAGACCAGAGTCAACCGACAAAATAGGCAAGGTTCTGCTTTGATGATTGTCTATTGTATTTGCTTGATCCTGCAGGCGGTATTCAGTGTGTCGCAGGCTTAATCTTGGGGTAAAGAAAGCCCCGGCTGTTCTGTATGGAAGGCTAATGCCAGGGTGTAAATCCAGGCGTTTAGCATCGACATCTGCACTGTGTTCAAAATAAACAAATTCATTACGCATAGTGACTTTTGCACCACCAAACACCTCGCGCTCATGGAAGTTAAAAAGTACTCTTGGTAGGCGGCGATGAGGTCTGGCAGAACTGGGGATAGACTCATCAATCGAGTCGTAGTTGTCTATTCTAGTCAGTAAATTCCAGTGATCAGCTCGATAATTAAGGCTGGCATGGCTTTTTAGATAACGATCACTTGAGGTACTCAGGCTGTTCCCAAAATCTTCCAAATAGTCATCGTCAGACAGGTAGTTAAGGTCAATATCAGAAGTTAATCGAGCGCTAAGGGTAGACTTGTTTTGGAAAGAGAACTGGCCTCGTAATTCATCTGTGTCGGTATCATCGAGAATTTCGGCAGAGACTTGCCCCTCGGAATGTTGAGTTAAATAGCGAAATTCACCGCCCAACATCAGGCCACGGTCAGTCATGAAACGTGGTGTAAGCGTTGCATCGTAGTTAGGGGCAATGTTCCAGTAGTACGGAATAGAAAAGTCGATACCTGTTGTGTCGGAGTTGCCAAACGTGGGTGTAAGCACACCAGATTGACGGCGGTCATCAATAGGAAAACTAATATAAGGTGTATAGAGCAGAGGAATATCAAAAACTTCCACCCAAACATCACGACCTGTGCCACGCCCGGTTTCTTTGTTCAGTTCAAGAGACCTCGCTTGCAGTTCCCAGTCATTAACTGTTGGAGCGCAAGTGGTATAGGTCACCTGTGTTGATTCAGAAATATGACGATTGATTAGACGGGTTGTTTGTGTTGTCGCCCGGGCATGTGTGGCTTCAAGAATCATTTGATTTTGCGTGAATTGCCCAGAATTTTTAGCCAGTTGTAATTCTGCTTGGTCACTGTGTATGGCAAAACCATGCTCTTGATAAAAAACGTCACCAGAGGCAGACGCATTTTCCAGGTCATTGTTATAGGTGACTTGATCAGCCGAGATAGATTGATCTGCCCGATTAACGAGGACATCGCCAGAAAATCGAGCGTTGTTTTCGTTAAGAACCTCTGCGTAGTCAGACTGGATATTCACCTCAGCATTTAAGCGATTTTGTTGCAAAGCTTGTCTGCTTTGACGAAGGGTGTCTGTGCTGACATTACAGGTATCCCAAGGGTTTGCTTTAAGCTGTTTGACCATTTGTTGAAAAAGCAAACTATTTCTAATTCGATCTGCATTTGGGTCACTTAAAGGCACTTCTTCCAGGGTTGCGCTTGAAGCGATAACAACCGCGCTTGGTTCGCTTGTCTGGGCGCAGTCCCAGTGGCCGCTTTCATGCGTTTGACAATCCCAGGCACCTGTATTTTTAGTAGACACCTTAGTGGGAGCCTTTTCTTGTTTTTTTGGCACGGCTTTTTGAGTTAATTGAACACGGGGGATAGAAGGTTTATTGGGCTTATGCTCAGTTTTTTTAGCGACAGGACCTTTCTTGCTAGCGACAGACGCGTTGGCAGGGTTCTTAGGTGCTGTTTTTTTTACGGGTTTTGTTGAAGTCGAGCAATCCCAGGTTTGACCATCGTTGGCCAATTTGCAATCCCATTGCGAATTATTAAAGCCTAAGGATGGAGAAGTGGCCAAGATCAGCACAGAGGCTAAAAGAAAATGTTTATAGGAAAGGATAATGGTGAAACCTTTTTGGTTGTGTCTAACGTTAAGTTGTATAAAATCGCATAGAATGATGAATTCTTCAACGATACTGTGGAAAATTTCTCATATATTAACATGCAATTTTTCGGTATGAGTTAAATAGGTTTGACAGAGTATTTTTTATGGCAATAGATGAGCGAAAACAGCAATTAATGGATTGGCTGGCGGTTACTTTTTCGATTAAAAACTTTAGCATCGAAGCGGCATCGAGTGATGCGAGTTTTAGGCGCTATTTCCGAGTTCAATTTGATGATCAATCGTTTGTGGTCATGGATGCACCGCCTTTAAAAGAAGACTGTACGTCTTTTATTGCAGTGGCTAACTTGCTGAAGGCACAAGGTATTAATGCGCCGAAAATTTTTCATCAATCTCTTGAAGATGGGTTTTTGGTGCTCAGTGATCTAGGTTCAGACAGTTATTTGGATCAGCTGACAGAACGAACTGTGGATAAGCAATATAAAGATGCGGTTCAAGTGCTGCATCAAATGCATGGAATCGGGTTAAAGGATCTGTTGATACCATCCTACGATTTGGCTTTATTGCGACAGGAAATGGATTTATTCGGTGAGTGGTTTTTGAAGACCTTGTTGGGCATTGATTTATCGTTTAAGGATAAAGAAACCTTGAGTCAGGTTAAGGAAAAATTAGCAGCATCTGCCTTGGAACAACCTCAGGTATTTGTTCATAGAGATTACCACTCCAGAAACCTGATGGTGACAAAAGACAATAATCCCGGCGTTATTGATTTTCAAGATGCTGTGATTGGACCTCTCACCTATGACCTGGTTTCTTTATATAGAGATTGTTACATAGCCTGGTCCGATGAAAAAATTTACGCTTGGCTTGATG
This sequence comes from Cycloclasticus sp., assembly GCA_002700385.1. Classification (GTDB taxonomy): domain Bacteria; phylum Pseudomonadota; class Gammaproteobacteria; order Methylococcales; family Cycloclasticaceae; genus Cycloclasticus. Next base: position 26,829 of record PADC01000005.1, on the reverse strand, counting down.
ATTTTCTCAAACAACGACAAGAACGTGGTGAAGTGGATGATTTTGATCATCGGCAATTTTATCAATGGTTTGATTGGATGGGGGTTCAACGCCATATGAAAGCAGTGGGTATCTTTTCACGTTTATTATTAAGGGATGGGAAAGAAGGGTATTTAAAGGACATCCCTCGCACCTTAGGCTATTTGATAACGATCAGTGAACGCTATGAGGAGCTAAAACCTTTGGCTGGCTTGATTGAACATCATCAGGTAGTAGAAAAATTTGAGCAACAACCGTGGATTGCCTAGTGTTATGAAAGTGATGATTTTGGCCGCTGGGCGTGGTGAACGCATGGGGGCCTTGACAAAGAATTGTCCCAAACCTTTATTAAAAGTCGCGGGTCGAGCCTTGATTGAACACCACCTTGTTACGTTAAAACGTCAAGGGTTTACTGAATTTGTCATTAATGTGGCCTACTTAGGTGAGCAAATTAAAGCAGCGTTGGGAAACGGAGAACAGTGGGGTGTCCATATTGAATATTCCGATGAGGGAGAGCAAGCCTTAGAAACGGGCGGAGGTATTTTCAAGGCCTTACCTTTATTGGGTAAAGAGCCTTTTCTTGTGGTGAATGCGGATGTGTGGACTGATTTTCCTTTTGCCAGTTTAAGAACGAAGGTTGATAAAGGCATTCATTTGGTTCTGGTTAATAATCCCGAGCATAATAAAAACGGTGATTTTTGCATACAAGATGGCGTTGTCCGATTGGCGGATAAAGAGCGCTATACATACAGTGGCTTGGGTGTTTTTAATCCTGATGTCTTTAAGCAACACTCGTCGGGTGTTTTTCCTTTGGCGCCGATGATTCGTCAGTTAATAACAAAAGATCAGGTGAGCGGTGAGCTGTATGGCGGTGAATGGGTTGATGTCGGTACACCTGACAGGTTGGCCGACCTGAACGTAAAACTTCAGCAGGGTTAAGTCTTTAATGCAACCCAATACAGAAGGTTAGTCGATAACGCCAGAGGCTTGTTGGTCGGCGTGGTATGAGGAGCGAACCATCGGTCCACTGGCGACGTGGGAAAACCCCATTTCTTTACCGAGTTTTGCCAGTTCATCAAACTCTTCAGGGGTGACGTAACGTTCTACCGCTAAGTGGCCTTGACTGGGCTGTAAATATTGACCCAGGGTTAACATGTCACAGTGATGATCGCGCAAATCTTGCATCACCGCGAGCGTTTCGTCCAGAGTTTCTCCTAAACCGAGCATAATGCCAGACTTTGTTGCCACGGATGGTTTTGCTTCTTTATAACGTTTTATTAAATCAAGAGACCATTGATAGTCTGAGCCTGGACGTGCTTTTTTATATAAACGAGGAACGGTTTCTAAATTATGGTTAAAGACATCGGGAGGTGTTTGTTTCAAGATCTCAATGGCAATGTCTCTACGGCCTCTAAAATCAGGAACCAGAATTTCAACCTGGATGGATGGATTTTTTTCTCGGACAGCCTCAATACATTGAGCAAAGTGATCAGCACCGCCATCGCGTAGATCATCACGATCAACAGAGGTGATAACGACGTAGCGAAGCTGCATATCTTTTATGGTGCCAGCCAGTTTTTTAGGCTCATCGGTATCTAATGGCTTGGGGCGGCCATGAGCAACATCACAAAAAGGGCAACGTCGTGTGCAAATATCGCCCATGATCATGAAAGTAGCGGTGCCATTATTAAAACATTCGCCTAAATTTGGGCAGGCGGCTTCTTCACAAACTGAATATAAACCATGGCTGCGGAGGGCTTTTTTTATGCTATTCACACGGGTTCCACTGGGGACCTTGGCGCGTATCCAATGAGGCTTGCGTAGTATCTCTTCTTTTTTTTCTACTTTAATGGGAATGCGGGCAAGTTTTGCTTCACTTCGCTGGTGAGTTTCGGGCGTGGCTCTTGAGGGAGCTTTTAGAGTATTGAGGTCGTCGTGTGGCATAAGTGTTAACTGTATAAAGTGTCTGGGCCCAGTATAAGCTCAGAAAACGGAAGTTGCTCTTTTAATTCTTGTAAGAGAATGGCGGCAAAATCGGATGCGGTGCATTTTACGCCATGTTCAGTCAATTGGGTAATTTCAAGCCCTTTATAACCGCAAGGGTTAATATACTTGAAGGGTGTTAAATCCATATTCAAGTTGATGCTAAGGCCGTGGTAACTGCAAGATTTTTTAACTCGTAAACCTAAAGAAGCAATTTTTTTTCTATTAATATAAACGCCAGGCGCTTCTTTTTGAGCAACGGCTTTTAAACCGTATTTCTTTAAACTGTTAATGGTGATGTTTTCAAGCACATCAACCAATGTTCGAATGCCAATACCTAAGCGGCGTAAATCAAATAAAACGTACATGATCAATTGTCCCGGCCCATGATAGGTGACTTGGCCGCCGCGATCTGTTTGAACAATTGGAATCTCACTGGGTGTTAAAATATGTTCAGCTTTGCCGCTGACCCCTTGAGTGAAAACAGGTGGGTGCTCAACAAACCATACTTCGTCGGCTGTTTCGATGTTGCGATCGTTGCAAAAAGTTCGCATTGATTCCCAGGTTGCCTGATAGCTTTGTTGGTTCAGTTGACGAATAACTAAGGGCCGCTCTCGATTGTTTAAGTGATCAATCACAAAGACATTAATACATGTTCACAGTCGGTTAAATCTTGATAAATAGCATCCATTTGCTGCTTGTTTTGAGCGGTGATGGTGATACTGACAGAGACATATTTTTTTGTTTTGCTGAATGTTGATTTAACCGAATGGTCGCTAATATCTGGCGCATGACGACGAATGATATCGACAACAATCACATCAAATTCAATATTGGCATACCCCATTGTTTTAATGGTGAACTTACAGGGGTAGTCCATTAATTCGTTATGTTGATTGTCGGTAAGCTCGGTCATGATGGGTGTCTTAATTGGTTTTTGAAATCACTGTAACAAGCGGACATTTGTTGCCATAAAGGCCCAGGTTGTCCGCTGCCGACGGCTTGTCGATTTAATTCAATCACCGGCATAATTTCTTTCGTTGAACTGGTCAGCCAAATTTCATCAGCGTCAAATAATTGCTTCTCTGATATTTCAGCTTCAGCACATTGGATACCTTCTTTGAGAGAAAGTTCCAAGACTAAATCGCGAGTGATACCGGGTAACAAATGGTGACTTTTTGGGGGCGTGATGAGTTGTTTGTTTTTTACGATGAATAAATTACTGGCAGAACCTTCGGTAGCAAAGCCATCACGTAATAAAATGGCTTCGGTACAATGCTGGTCACTGGCTTGTTGCTTTAGCAAGATGTTACCCAGTAAGGCGATAGATTTTATATGACACCAGTCCCAACGGATATCGTCCAGTGTAATGGCCTTAATGCCTTTTGCAATAAAATCCAAGCTAGAGCTTGGGAGCGTTTGGCACATAGCAAAGATCGTTGGGGTATAGTCAACGGGTAATTGGTGATCACGGTTGTTCCCAGAGCCTCGAGTGACTTGGACATAAACTGATTGGTCGGATTGGGTATGAGACTGAGTGAGTTTGGTTAAGACGTTGGCCCATTCCTGATCTGTCATAACGGCTTGCATGCGAATAGCGTTCAGGCTGTTATTGAGCCGATCTATGTGTTGTTGCAGACGAAAAAGCTTCCCGCCATAGGCAGGAATAACCTCGTAAACACCGTCAGCAAATAAAAAACCACGATCGAGAACAGAGATCCTGGCATCTGCCAACGGTAAAAATTGGCCGTTTAAATACACCTCAGACTCGGTAGACACGTTAACGCTCTCCCTTATTCAAGCATTAATAATGCTTCGTCTTTAAGCCTGTCCATGAAGGAGCCTTCGGGGATGTCTTGCAAGGCGGTTAATGGACGTTTAGCAATGACCTCACCTTTGAGTTTAATAACGGCAGTACCGACAATCGCCCCTTTTTTGATGGGGGCGAGTAGTCGAGGGGTTAATTCTAAACTGGCGTCTAAAGATTTATACTCATTTCGAGGAATGGTCAGGTAAAGGTTTTTCGATAAGCCAACCGGCAGATTTTTTACAGCCCCTTTCCAGATGCGTGCGTTAGTTAATGCTTGTTGTGATTTGTACAGCAAATGTGTTTTGTAAAAGCGATAGCCATAATTCAGCAAGGTTTGGTTGATATCATTTCGCGATTCTATTCCATCGGTTCCCATGACAACAGAAATTAACCGCATATTGTCACGAACGGCAGAGGAAACCAAACAGTATCCTGCCTCTTCTGTGTGCCCGGTTTTAACGCCATCAACCGTGCTGTCACGCCACAAAAGTTTATTCCTGTTTTGCTGGGTAATGCCGTTAAAGGTGAATTCTTTTATTGCATTTATTTTATATAACTCAGGTGACTCGATAATCATGGCACGAGTAAGAATAGAGAGATCTTTTGCGCTGGTGTAGTGCTGCTCGTCAGGTAAACCGGAACTGTTGGTAAAATGGCTGTTTGTCATGCCGAGCTCTTTAGCAACCTGATTCATTAATTGTGCAAACGTAGCTTCATCACCGGCAATGTGTTCGGCTAAAGCGACCGTTGCATCGTTGCCCGACTGGACAAGCATGCCGTGAATCAAATCGTCAATGCTGACAAATTTATTAACTTCTACAAACATTCTTGAGCCAGGTGTTCTCCAGGCTTTTTCACTGATTCGAACTTGGTCAGTTAAGTTCAGATTCCCGTGGTTGAGCTCACGAAAAACGATAAGCGCGGTCATGATTTTTGTCATGCTGGCGGGCGCCAGTTTTAAATCAGGATCTTTTGAAGCCAATACTTCGCCACTATGGAAGTCAGTTAGATGGTAACTTCTGGCGTTTAAATTAGGGGCCGAGGGAATAGGCAACGCCATGGCTTGAAATGATAAAAACAGGCTCAGTATCAGAATGATTTTTTTCATGTTGAATTTAGCTTTTGGCTGAAAGATTATAATGGATTATATCACGCAGCTTTGCACATAAGGCAGTGTCGTCTGTTGTTAAAGCTCACTTATCGGCCAGTATAAAGAGTGTTTTTATAACCCAGTTTGTACAGTTGTAATCGAGTTGAATCGGCATTTTGCATTCTGATGTAAGGACCAACTTGGACCAGATACAGAGGGTCGGTTGAGTGAGATTTTTTTTCAACAGTGACAGGCATTTTTAATTGGTTTGTTAGCTCATACTTAAGTCGGTTGGCATTATCAATTGAACTGAACGCCCCCACTTGTATAAAGAGAAGCCCTTGAGTAGGGTTGGAAGCGAAAGGTTGTTGAATAGAGGGGCTTGGTGGGAGTTCGCTTTGTTTTATTGGCGGAGGGGGAGCTACATCCGGCGTTGCATCTACACTTGGGTTAATGACTTTAATCTCGACTGAGGAGGTTCCATTTTTTAAGGTGCCAAGTTTGGCAGCCGCGGCGTACGATAAATCAATAATGCGTCCATCATGAAAAGGCCCTCGGTCATTGACTCGAACAATAATTTTTTTGTTCGTGTCTAAATTTCTCACTTCCACATAGCTTGGCAGCGGGAGTGTCTTATGCGCAGCTGTCATTGCGTACATGTCATAGGTTTCGCCATTGGATGTTTTGTTTCCATGAAATTTTGTGCCATACCAAGAAGCAATACCCCGTTGAACAAAACCTTCACTAGACGGTAAGACATGATAAGTTTTTCCAAACACCTCATAGGAAGCTGGGTTACCGCCACGGCTTTTGGCTTCTATCCGAGGAATGGCATCAGGTGTTAGTTCAATATTAGCGGGGTGGATAGAGGGTGCGCTATCACGGACGATTGACGTATCGCTACTGCATGCGCTGAGCAATGAGATGAGAAAAATTGGTAAAAAATAAACGCGGGTCATGATGATGAAGTGTCTAGATAACCTTTTTTAATTTCTTGTCCGAGTTGATAAACGGCCATTGCGTACAAGTGACTGTGATTATAGCGAGTAATAACATAAAAATTATGGAACGCTAGCCAAAATTCAGACGAGTCTTTTTGGTTTAGTTCCAGTAATTTTACGACCGTGTCATCTGCCTGATCGGTCGGCGTTTGTACGTGTTTTTGTGATAATTGCTTGAGGGTATTTTTGGGTTTGAGTGATCGATTTAATAACGTTTTATAAGCGTCGCCTTCGACGGTTGTCTGTTGAGTGACCGGGCCCGAGTTTTTCCAGCCATGTTTAGAAAAATAATGAGCAATACTGTTAATAATATCGGCGTGGCTATTCCAGAGATCGCGTTTATTATCGCCATCACCGTCGACAGCGTAGGCTCGATAGCTACTGGAAATAAATTGAGATTGCCCCATGGCGCCGGCGTAAGACCCTTTGGGCTCATAAGGATCAAAGCCTTCTTCTCTGCATAACAACAAGAAGTGCTCTAATTCACTGAGAAAAAATTTGGATCGCTTTGGAAAATGAAATCCCAACGTGGTTAAGGCATCAAGCACTTTATAAGAACCGGTGTTTCCACCGTAACGCGTTTCAACACCAATAATGGCGACGATAATTTCTTCGGGGACACCATATTTTTCAGAAGCAGCCTCTAATAACGCTTTATTCTCTTTCCAGAATTTTATACCACCATTAATCCGGTTTGGTTTTAGAAAAATCTTGCGGTAAGCATGCCATTCCAAACGTTTTTCAGCCGGCGAAGACATGGCTTTAAGTATGCTTTGTTTAACAACTGATTTACTTAATAGAGTGTTTAACTCATCGCGATCAAATTGATGCTGTGTGACCATTTTATCAATAAAGCGTTGATAAGTTTCGGGTTGAAGCGATGGTGCCGTTGAATAAGCAGTCAAGGGAATAACGCTTAAGGCAAGAATTAACATAGAGTAAAAAGAGAATTGTTTCATGTGATGCGGGCCTATCCTTAGGAAGAAAGTAATTTTCGGTGAGTATGTACAGACATCAAAATACCAAAACCAATGAGCAGTGTCACCATTGATGTGCCACCATAACTTACAAGAGGCAAGGGTACACCAACGACGGGTAAAATGCCCGTTACCATGCCGACATTGACAAATAGATAAATAAAAAAAGTGAATGACAAGCTACCAGCCAGTAAGCGTGAAAACGTATCTTGTGCTTGTATGGCAATGTAGATCGAGCGAATAAAGATAACGAAGTATATTGTTAATAAACCGACGCAGCCCATTAGCCCAAATTCTTCGGAGAAAACGGCAAAAATAAAGTCGGTTGAGCTTTCGGGCAGGAACTCTAAGCGCGCTTGTGAGCCATTCTTCCAGCCTTTGCCATACAAACCACCTGAACCAATCGCAATTTTTGATTGAATAATATGGTAGCCGGCACCCAATGGGTCTTCTTCTGGGTTTAGAAAAGTGAGAACACGCTGTTTCTGGTAGTCCTTCATGAAACTCCAAAGAACCGGTGCGAGCGCTGTAGCTGTTGCCATGACCGTTATGATTATTTTCCAGGAAATACCCGCTAGAAATAACACAGCCAGACCAGAGCTGGCGATTAAAATAGAGGTGCCTAAATCAGGTTGTTTGGCGATAAGAACAGTTGGAATAGCAATAAAGACGGTAGCGAAAAAAATGTGTTTTGCACTGGGCGGCAGCCGCCTTTCTGCAAGGTACCAGGCAACCATCATGGGTGTGGCTATTTTTAATAATTCAGATGGTTGGAAACGAAAAAAACCCAAATTTAACCAACGCTGTGCACCTTTGCCCATATCACCAACGAATAGAACGCTAAGTAATAGGAAAATGCCAAGTAGAAATAACCAAGGGGCCGACATTTTTAAAACGTGGGGAGGGATTTGAGCGACGATGATCATCGCAATAAAAGCAACGCTGAGTCGAGTAATTTGCCTTTGAAGCAGGCCAATATCTTCCTGGCCAGAGCTTACTAAAATAAAAATGCCAAAGGCTGATAAGCCGATTAATAAAATAAAGAGCGTTAAATCGAGATGAAAACGCTGAAAAATATGCCCTTCTCTTTGATGATAAGGGCTGACTTGTTGCTTTGTTTTAAATAACCAGTTCATTATGGGATTAGGAGGTATTGATCAAAGATAGCTCGTGCGATGGGTGCAGCCACTGAGCCGCCATGACTGCCGTTTTCAACAATAACAGCGATGGCTAATTGAGGTTTTTCTACCGGGGCAAAAGCGATAAACAAGGCATGATCTTTAAGGTGATCAGCGACTTTATCTTTTTCATATTTTTCATCTTGTTTAATGCTAAAGACTTGGGCAGTGCCTGTTTTACCCGCGATATCGTAGTTGGCGCCCTCTTTAATAATTCTGGCGGAACCACGTGCGCCATGAACAACGTCATGCATGGCATGAATAATGAGATCCCAATGGCGATCGTTTTTTAATTGAACGGGGGGCGATAGCTGGGGTTGCTTGACCGTGTCATTGATTTTTCCGACGACAGATGGTGTGTGAGCCACCCCTTTATTGGCAAGAATGGCCGTCGCGTGGGCAAGTTGAAGTGGTGTGGTGAGATTGAAGCCTTGTCCAATGCCGGCAATCAGGGTTTCACCAGGGTACCAGGCCTGGTTACGACTGCGTTTCTTCCATTCCCTTGAAGGGAGGAGACCGGCTTTTTCACCAAGGATATCAATACCTGTTGGTTGTCCAAAACCAAATCGGTTAAGAAAATTGTGCATCCGGTCGATTTTAAGTTCATGTGCCAGTATGTAGAAATATACATCGCACGATTCGACTATAGCGTCGTGTAATGTTGTCAAACCATGCCCGGTTTTTTTCCAGTCTCGGTATTTGTGACGCTGTTTTGGCAGTTGGTAAAAGCCAGGGCACATTATTTTTTGTTGTGGGTTTATTGTTTTGTAATCAAGAGCGGCCAAGCCGAAAAAAGGTTTTAATGTTGAGCCTGGTGGATATTGACCACGAAGAGAGCGATTAAATAACGGACGCTTAGGTGAGTTTTGTAAGGCACTATAGGATGCCTGATCAATACCTTGGGCGAAGAGGTTGCCATCAAAGCCTGGTTTGCTAACGAGTGCTCGCACCGCACCCGTACGGGTATCAATAGCGGCCACCGTCCCCGCGAATTCACCCAAGGCGTCATACGCGATTTTTTGTAAGTCAATATCAATATTTAAGGTTAGGTTGCGACCTGATAGGGGGGCAATGTGGCTGAGGGTTTTAATTGACCGGCCTTGTGCCGTGTTTTCAGTTTGTTGATAACCGACAAAGCCGTGCAGCTCTGTTTCGTAAGTTTTTTCAATGCCTGTTTTGCCAATAACACGTGAGCCACGGTAGTTAACGGGGTTAATGGTTTTAAGCTCTTTTTCATTAATGGCGCCGACATAGCCAACAACGTGTGAAGTTAATTCAGGAAAGGGATAATGCCTCAGGGGTCTGGCTTGGATATCAACACCTGGAAATAAATGGCGGTTAGCCGAAAAAACGGCGACTTCTGTGTCGTTTAAGCGATTTCTTAGTGGTACGTTTGCAAAATGTTTTTGTTGTTTTCGACGCTTTTCGAATAATTTTATTTCAGCATCAGAAATCGGTAGCAAAGTGCGGAGACGCTCAATGGTTTCATTGATATTTTGAATCTGTTCGGGCACTAATTCGAGGCTGTAACTCGGGTTGTTTTCTGCGAGCACTCGACCGTGGGTGTCAAAAATTAATCCGCGGACAGGCGCAATGACAGACAGTTTAACGCGGTTATTTTGCGCCAGGTCGGCATATTCATCATGAGTTTTTATTTGCAGGTAGGCGAGCCGGACAATAAGGATAAAAAACAAGACCAGTACAAAAAGACTGAGTAGGCTGGCACGCGAAAAAAAAAGTTTATTTTCCTGTAGTGAGCTTTTTAGATCAAAACGGGTTTTCATGGCGTTATTGAACCCTAAATCGTCTTCTTATAAACCGTAAGCTAGCAAAAACAACAGGCCATAACAGGGCGCTAGAGAAGGCTTGAAACCAGTATGTATAACCTGTGTTCGCGCCCATAAAAAGTTGATCGATCCACCGTGATACTAATTGCATCAACAATAAAAAAAACAGGACAAAAACAGCTTGTTGCCAGAGTCGATAGTTCCTTAATCTTGAGTAGAGTGAGTGGCTTAAAAAGGAAGCGGTACCAAAGATGAGTGCATTCTGACCCAGCAAGTGGCCGGTTAAAATATCTACCAGTAGTCCTGTTATAAAACCAGTGAAGACACTGATTTTATGGGGTAAGGCGATACTCCAATAAATTAATGTCAGTAATGTCCAATTAGGCATCCAAACAGCGATATGGTTTGGCCAAGGTGCAATGGCCAGGCACATGGAGAAAAAAATCGATAAGGCTATAACAAATCCGCCGGAAGATTTAGCGTGCATTAGGGGGCAACTGATCAAGTGTGGCTGGTTTTTCAGGTCCCATTGGCTCTGCGGGGACAAGCGGAATGGGCTGTTGCTTGCTCCATACCAATAAAATATTTTGAGTCCGTTCTATTTTTGCCATGGTTTGAGCTTCAGCATGCATAAAGGCCTCGCCTTCAAGAGGGGTGAGGTGAGTTATTTTAGCAACAGGGTAACCTTTTGGAAAAACACCACCCAAACCAGAGGTGGTGAGTAAGTCACCTACTTGAATATCGGCATTATGAGGGATATAGGGTAAGATCAGGGTGTTTTGTATACCATTGCCGGCCGCTATGGTTCTTAATCCTGTTCTGTTTATTTCGATTGGAATCGCATGATTAGGATCTGTAATCAGCATAATGGACGCGGTCAGAGGGTGAACGTCCACAATTTGGCCAAGCACCCCGTCCTCATTGAGCGCAGCTTGTCCTTTATATAAATTAAAACGACTGCCTTTGTCTATGAGGATATTGGTTGTATTCGGGTTTTGGTTTACTTTAATCAGAGAAGCGGAGATAAACTGTTCGCCTAGCTTGAAAGAGGTTTCCAGCAGGCTGTGTAAACGGGTGTTTTCCATTTCTAAGGCATTAAATTTTTGTAATTTGACCTTTAGCAGTGAGGACTCGGATTTTAAACGATGGTTTTCTTCACGTAATTCTGCGTATCCTGTTGTATTGTCTGCGAGCCACTGAAACAGTTGGCTGGGTAAATCAACAGCCACTAAAACAGGGTGGACGACAAAAGACAACATGTCTTTAAATCGATTGAGGTGCTGGGTTTGTTTTGCTATTAATAACAGCAAAATGGAGACAACCACGATAGCAATAAAACGAGTGCTGGTAGCAGGGCCTTTTGAGAAAATGGGTTTTATAGCGATGAACCTTTTTTTCTTATTCTAATGCGAATGTGCTGGGTCCCTTTTCATTAATCAATTCCAGTACTTTACCGCCACCACGTGCCACGCAAGTAAGTGGTTCATCAGCCGTACGAACAGGAACGCCTGTTTCTTCATGAAGCAGTTTATCTAAGCCGTTAAGTAACGCGCCTCCACCGGTTAAAACAATGCCGTTTTCAGCCACGTCGGCACTCAGTTCAGGTGGCGTTTGCTCAAGTGCTTGTTTAACAGCACTAACAATAGCGCTGACGGGCTCTTGAAGTGATTCTAAAATTTCATTGCTGTTTAGTGTGAAACTACGAGGGATCCCCTCGGCTAAATTTCGGCCAGTGACGGACATTTCTTTAACTTCGTTAGCGGGGTAGGCGGAGCCAATAGTGTGTTTAATTTTTTCAGCTGTAGACTCGCCAACCATTGTTCCATAGTTACGACGAATATAATTTATGATGGCTTCATCAAAACGATCACCACCAACACGAATAGACTCCGAATAAACGATACCGTTCAATGATAGAACGGCAATTTCCGAAGTGCCGCCACCAATATCAAGTACCATTGAACCACAGGCTTCATCAATAGGTAGGCCAGCACCAATGGCCGCCGACATGGGTTCTTCAATTAAATAAACTTCGCGTGCGCCTGCGCCAGACGCAGATTCTCTTATTGCTCTGCGTTCAACTTGTGTTGAACCGCAAGGTACGCAAATAAGGACACGCGGACTGGGGCGAAGGAACTTCCCTTCGTGTACTTTATGGATAAAGTACTGGAGCATTTTTTCAGTGATTGTAAAATCGGCAATAACGCCGTCTTTAAGGGGGCGAATCGCGGTGATGTTGCCCGGAGTTCTCCCAAGCATGGCCTTGGCTTCAGTGCCTACTGCCGCAAAACTTTTTTCACCGCGAATTTTGTCTTCACGTATTGCTACAACGGAGGGTTCGTCAAGCACGATACCTTGACCAAGAGCGTATATCAGTGTGTTTGCTGTACCCAAGTCGATTGATAAATCGTTGGAAAACATGCCGCGAATTTTTTTAAACATGTAGTAAAAAACTTTGGTGTTGAGTAATTTTGTACTTTAACAACCCTTTACCTCTTTGGGCAAGGCGCGAATTGTGTTAATTTGCACGCTTTTAAAGTATGAATAAAATAAAGAGGTTATTTTATGTCAATTCAGTCGAAAGATGTACTGAAAATAGCACATTTGGCAAGGTTAGGTATTCGTCAGGAGCAGGTCGAGTCGTATGCGTCAGACCTATCTAACATTGTTACGTTAGTTGAACAAATGAATCAGGTCGATACGTCTGATATTGAGCCTATGGCGCACCCGCTTGATCAGTTTCAACGATTGAGAGCAGATGTGGTTTCGGAAACTAATCAACGTGAAATACTACAACAAAATGCCCCTGATGTTGAAGATGGTTTGTTTTTAGTGCCGCGTGTTATCGATTGAGCTGAATTAGAGCAAGTTTTGTATCCGTTTAAATGAAAAACGCTTAGAAAATTTATGGTTAAGCGTCTTAAGAATGTTGGTAAACAATGTATAACAAATCATTAAAAGAACTGTCGGCCAGTCTTCACAGAAAGGAGATATCCAGTGTGGAACTGAGTCATTATTTTTTAGATCGTATTGCGCGTTTTGATGGCGAGCTCAATAGTGTTATTACGATAAATACTGATGCGGCATTAAAAGCCGCTGAGCAAGCCGATAAACTTATCGCATCGGGTGATTCGGGCTTGTTAACCGGTATTCCTTTGTTACATAAAGATATTTTTTGTACCGAAGGGTTACGAACCAGTTGCGGTTCTAACATGTTGGATAACTTTATCGCACCTTATACAGCAACAGCTGTTCGTAAATTAGAGCAAGCCGGTGCAGTCACCTTGGGTAAAGCTAACATGGATGAATTTGCGATGGGTTCATCTAATGAGACAAGTTTTTATGGGGCGGTTAAAAATCCTTGGGATTTGAGTACGGTACCGGGAGGTTCTTCAGGAGGATCTGCGGCAGCGGTGGCAGCTCGATTAGCGCCCTTAGCCAGTGGAACAGATACGGGAGGCTCTATCCGGCAGCCCGCTGCTTTTTGTGGCATTACTGGAATTAAACCCACTTATGGCCGTGTGTCACGTTATGGCATGATTGCTTTTGCATCGAGCCTGGATCAAGGTGGTGCGATGGCAAAAAGTGCTGAAGATGCGGCCATTATGCTGCAGGCTATGTCAGGTTTTGATGAAAAAGATTCAACAAGTACCGATAAGCCGGTCGGTGATTTGTTGTCAGATATAGACGGTTCCGTTAAAGGCTTAACCATTGGTCTACCTAAAGAATTTTTTGGTGAAGACCTTGACGAAGAAATTCGGATCAAAATAGAAGAGGCTGTAGAGGCCTTTAAATCAGCAGGCGCCAACGTAAAAGAAATCAGTCTGCCGAATATTAATTTATCTGTACCCGCGTATTATGTTGTTGCACCAGCAGAATGTTCTGCAAACTTGTCACGATTTGATGGCGTCCGTTTTGGACATCGTTGTGATTCACCAAAAGATTTAGAAGACCTGTATAAACGTTCTCGCGGTGAAGGTTTTGGTGACGAGGTTAAACGCAGAATTATGATGGGTGCCTATGTTCTATCGGCAGGTTATTACGATGCTTATTATAAAAAGGCGCAACAGATTCGACGTTTAATAAAACAAGATTTTGTAGAAGCGTTTAAAGAAGTTGATGTTATTGCCAGTGCAACAGCGCCTTCCGTTGCATTTGCGGCAGGTGAAAAAAAGGATGACCCCGTGTCAATGTATTTATCCGATATTTTCACTATTGGCGTAAATTTGGCCGGGCTGCCCGGTATGTCGGTACCGTGTGGCTTTGTTGACGATAAACCGGTCGGTATGCAATTGATTGGTCATTATTTTGAAGAGGCGCGTTTACTAAATGTAGCGCACCAGTATCAACAACTAACCGATTGGCACCTTGCAGTACCGTCCGGTTACGAGCAGGAGGCCTAAGCATGCAATGGGAAACAGTTATTGGGCTTGAGATTCACGCTCAGTTAGCAACACAGTCAAAAATTTTCTCGGGCGCATCAACTGCCTATGGAGCAGAGCCTAACACGCAAGCTTGCGCCGTGGATTTAGGGTTGCCAGGCACGCTACCGGTGCTTAATGAGCAAGCTGTATATTTTGCGGTTAAGTTTGGTTTGGCGATAGGCGCACATATCGCACCTTATTCGGTGTTTGCCCGCAAAAACTATTTTTACCCCGATTTACCAAAAGGGTATCAAACGAGCCAATTTGATAAGCCGATTGTTGGCTTGGGGCATTTAGATATTGAAGTGGATGGTAAAACCAAAACAATCGGGGTAACACGCGCTCATTTGGAAGAGGATGCTGGAAAATCGCTGCACGAAGACTACCATGGCATGACCGGTGTGGATTTGAACAGAGCAGGTACACCCTTGTTGGAAATTGTATCTGAACCGGATATGCGGTCGGCCGCAGAGGCTGTTGCTTATGTCAAAAAATTGCATACTTTGGTGCAATATCTGGGTATTTGTGATGGAAATATGCAGGAAGGTTCTTTTCGTTGTGATGTGAATGTATCGGTAAGACCGATGGGGCAAGAAGCATTTGGGACCCGTGCGGAGATTAAAAATTTAAACTCCTTTCGTTTTATTGAAAAAGCGATCGAGTATGAAGTGGACCGTCAAATTGACTTGATTGAATCGGGTGGGGAGGTTGTTCAGGAAACCCGTTTGTACGATGCAAACAGGGATGAAACGCGTTCAATGCGGTCTAAAGAAGAGGCGAATGATTACCGGTATTTCCCATGCCCTGATTTATTGCCTGTGGAAATCAGTTCGGCTTTGTTGACTGAAGTACGTGATAACTTGCCAGAACTACCAGCGGCAAAGAAGCAGCGATTCCAGCAACAGTACACGTTAAATGAATATGACTCAGATGTTTTGACCTCGCAAAAAGCGATGGCCGATTACTATGAAGAAGCTGTTAGTTTCTCCGGTGGGGAGGCTAAATTGGTTGCTAATTGGGTGATGGGCGAATTGAGTGCTGCGTTAAACCAAAATAATTTGGACATTACAGAGAGTCCCGTCAACGCAGAACGTTTGGGGGGCTTAGTGGCACGCATTGCCGATCAAACCATTTCGGGAAAAATTGCCAAACAGGTTCTTGAATTGATGTGGGGCAGTGAAGATGTCGCAGACGAAGTGATTGAGCGAGAAGGGCTAAAACAAATTTCTGATACGGGCGCGCTAGAAAAAATGATTGATCAATTAATGGCTGATAATGTTGCTCAAGTTGAGCAATATCGGGCAGGTAAAACAAAAATGATGGGGTATTTTGTAGGTCAATTGATGAAGCAAACACAAGGTAAAGCAAACCCACAAGAATTAAATAAATTACTGGAAAGCAAACTAAAAGAATAAAGTAATAACCTACGATGTATCGTGTGATCTAAAAGAGAGAGGATATGATGACTATCACTAAAAAGTTGAGTGTTTTTGGTTTAACGGTGTTACTGACTGCTTGTGCAAGTGTGTCAACGAATGAAAAGAAAGCAACGGAAGGAGAGGTCAGTAAGGCGGTTGTTCCGGTCGATGCAAGGACCATTGAGATCGAGCAGCAGATTGTACGGATTGAAAAAAAGCTAAAAGATAAACCGACTTCACAAGGGTGGATATTAGTCGGTGACGCAAATATTCATCTGCAACGTTACGATGAGGCTATTCGCGCATATCAGCAAGCTTATTTGTTAAGTGAAGGCGACCTTGATATCAGGAAAAAGCTAAGACGCGCGATTTATTTGTCTGCCAAAGAGTCAAGGTAAACCCGCTAAAGAGCATAAAGGTGTTTTCTTATTTCTCTATCATCCTCAGGGTCATTTCAACAAGGTTTTCATCATGAAGTATCTTGAAACAGCGCATTTCTAATACGCCCTTGGTGTTAAGTGAAATGATCAGATAGCAGGCGTCTGGATAAGAGGCAAGCTCAATGTCGGTGGCTGAAGGTCTGGCGGGAGCGGTTGGGTGAGAGTGATAAATGGCAAAAACGTCTTCCTTTTTATCACGCATCGCTTTCATGGTGTCGATATGCTCTTCCGGCGCCATCAGGAAGCGAGTAGAAGGAGTTTCTGCAATATTGTCAACAGGGTAACAGCTGAATTCATCAGCACTATTTTTGCCGACAAACCCGCAAACTTCTAATTTTTCTGATGATTGTGCGTGATGAAGAAGTTCATTAACCAGCTTTCTAGGTAAGACGATTTCTTTTGATTGCATATTCAACGTTAACGGTTATGGTTTTTTGCCTAATGTTGCCCGGACATGACCTTGGATATCCTGGTAATGCCGAATCTGAACAAATCCCGAAGATTCTAACAAGTTTTTAACGATCGCGCCTTGTTGAAACCCGTGTTCAAGCAAGATAGTTCCTTTGGGGTTGAGAAACACCGAGGCTTTTGTAATGATTTTCTTGAAATCATCCAAGCCATTGTCCTGAGCAATCAGGGCAGAATTAGGCTCGAAGCGAACATCGCCTTCACGGAGGTGTTGGTCATTTGGGCTGATATAAGGTGGGTTACTGATTATTAAATCAAACCGGTTTTTGGGTATGTTTTTGAACCAGGAACTGAGAATAAATTGG
Organism: Cycloclasticus sp.; assembly: GCA_002700385.1. Taxonomy (GTDB): domain Bacteria; phylum Pseudomonadota; class Gammaproteobacteria; order Methylococcales; family Cycloclasticaceae; genus Cycloclasticus. The sequence continues at coordinate 9,930 of PADC01000005.1, read as the reverse complement.
ATGTGGTCAGCTTTATGTTGACGAGCATTTTTTTTTGCCATCGACAGCGCTTTTTCACTGATGTCTACCGCAGTGACTGTCGCATTTTTAAATTCTAAGGCGAGGGTAATGGCGATAATGCCGCTGCCTGTGCCTAAATCTAAAATGGAAAAGGCTTGATCAGGTGAAAAGTTTTCTTGAACAATATCAATCAGTAATTCCGTGTCAGGTCGTGGTATTAAGACATCGGGCGAAACATTAAAAGAGCGAGACCAAAATTCGCGTTCACCGGTTAAATAGGCAATCGGCTGCCCCGTCTTGCGCTGTTCAATGAGGTGTTGAAACGCTTTCAACTCATTGGGCGTTAAAACTTTTTCCGGCCAGGCTCTAAAATAGCTTCGTGTTTTTTTAAGCACATGAGCTAAAAGAACTTCACTATCCAACAAACTGCTGTCGCTGTCGGTTAGCAAATCGGCAGCCTGTGTCAGTGCTTCTTTTATTGTTAAGCGATGGCTCAAGGGGATCAGTTCGTTATTCTTCTGAGCTTAACTGTGTTAATTGTTCTGCCTGGTGCTCTTGAATGAGTGGGTTGATGACTTGATCAAGGCCACCTTGCATCACTTCATCTAGTTTATACAGCGTTAGGTTGATGCGGTGATCTGTCACACGTCCTTGCGGGTAATTGTAAGTTCGAATACGTTCAGATCGGTCGCCACTGCCCACTTGCGAACGTCGAGATTCTGCCTGCTCCGCTGCCATTTTTTCTTGTTCGGCGCTCATGATTCTAGCTTTTAGAAGTGACATGGCCCGTGCCCGGTTTTTGTGCTGAGAACGCTCATCCTGGCATTCGACAACGGTGCCTGTTGGAAGGTGGGTGAGGCGAATAGCGGAATCGGTTTTATTGACGTGCTGACCACCCGACCCAGAAGCTCGGAATGTGTCAACACGAAGGTCGCCAGAGTTAATTTCAATTTCGTCCTTTTCATCAGCTTCAGGCATGATGGCGACAGTACAAGCGGATGTATGGACACGCCCTTGGGATTCTGTCTCGGGGACCCGCTGAACACGATGTGCGCCAGATTCAAATTTTAGTTGAGAGTACACATCATTTCCTTCAATTCGAGCGATAATTTCTTTATAGCCACCGTGATCGCCTTGGTTCTCACTCATGATTTCGAACTTCCAGCCTTTTTTCTCTGCAAACCGTAAATACATGCGATATAAGTCACCCGAGAAAATAGCGGCTTCATCGCCACCGGTTCCTGCGCGAATCTCAAGAAAGGCATTTTTTCCATCATTAGGGTCTTTTGGAAGCAAAAGAATTTGCAGTTCTTTTTCTTGTGTTTCAAGAGCGATTTGTGTTTCTTTTAGCTCTTCCTTCGCCATGGCTTTAATCTCGGGATCGCTATCGCCAAGCATGGTTTTTGCGGCTTCGTGATCTTCTAATGTAGATAAGTAGTTTTGGTGCGTGTTGACGATGGGTTCAAGCTGAGCGTATTCCTGGCTTAAGGAGCGGAATTGATTTTGGTCGTTTTGTACGCTGGGTTCAGATAATAAACCTGCAATTTCTTCAAAGCGTTCAGAAAGCGTATCTAATTTTTGTAAAATAGTTGTGTTCACGTTAGTTCTTTAGATTAAAAAGTTGTTGAGCGGCTGATAAGAGTTCATTGTTACCTTCAGAAGCGGCTTGTTTTAAAGTGCTGCTGGGTGAATGTAGAATTTTGTTTGTTAAGTCATTGGCTAACCGTTCAAGAACGTGTTCAGCGGGTTGTCCCTTATTGAGCGAGTTGATGGCTTTTTGCAGAAGTTCTTCACGGGATTTCTCAGCTTGACTTCTCAGTTGATGAATTGTTTTTGACGCATCTTGTGCGCGCATCCAAGTTTGGAAATGCGAAACCTGGATATCGATAATGTCTTCTGCTTGTTCGGCCGCTTTGCGTCGAGATTGCAGGCCATCATCAACAATGTTTTTAAGATCATCGACGCAATAAAGGTAAACATCGCTCAAAGAGCCGACTTCTTTTTCAATATCGTGAGGGACGGCTAAATCCATCATAAAGACAGGTTTGTGTTTGCGTTTTGCAATAGCGGTTTCAACGCTGCCCTTTCCTAGTATAGGCAGCGAGCTGGCCGTAGAGGAGACGATAATGTCGGCTTCGGCCAAGTGCTCAGGTATATCTTTAATTTCTATAGCGTAGCCGTTACCTTGAGAGGCAATGGCGTGAGCTTTTTCAAGAGTTCTGTTGGCAACAATCAACCGGCCAATGCCTTGTTCTTTTAAATGCTGAGCAGACAGTTCGATGGTTTCGCCAGCGCCAATTAGCAGGGCGGTTTGGTTTTTCAATTGGCCAAAAATCTGTTGAGCTAACTTAACGCCCGCAAAGGCGATAGACACAGGACTGGAACCAATGGCGGTGTCGGTGCGTACCTTTTTAGCGACCTGAAAGGTGTGCTGGAACAGTCGGCCAAGGTATTTACCAAGCGTGCCTGCTTCAGCGGCCCGTTGGTATGCTGTTTTCATTTGACCGAGAATTTGGGGTTCGCCTAATACCATTGAATCAAGCCCGCAAGCAACGCGAGACATGTGTTTTATCGACTGCTGCTCAGTATGGCTGTATAGATATTCGCGTATATTTTTTTCATCCAAACGATGATGGCTTGCCAGCCAAGCGATCAGTTCGTCTGTTTGCAATGTTGCCACGTCACAATAAATTTCAGTTCGATTGCAGGTGGATAAAATGGCGGCTTCTTCTATTGACGAAAGATTGGTCAACGCTTGAAGCGAGTCGTTAAGTTGTTCAGGCGCAAAGACGAGCTTCTCGCGAATATCGATGGGTGCTGTATTGTGATTAAGTCCGAGCGTAAGCAGCATGCGCTTTTGATGGTTTTACTTTAGTTTAATTGCGCTATTATAAGCGTTTTATCCTGGTGAATGTTCCATATGTTTCAATAGGAGGCTTTTAGCGTGTTTTTGGATGTAAGCTAAAGGTGTTTATTTTTAAGGCGGATGTTACTGTCTGGCTGGTTAAGAGAGAAAAATATGATGTTAAAGTTTGTGGTAATGCTTTTAATGGTTTTGTTGGTGGCCTGTTCGCATGTCGAAAAGCAAAAAGACATTGATCAAAATAAAGTGGTTCAACCAGTGAAAGCTATCGAAGAGCCTGTTAATAAGCCAAAACCTGTTGATCTCGAGCCAGAAGAAAAATCAGTTGAGCCCAGTCAATTAGATGCTGACTTGTTGTTTAGCTTATTAAGTGGTGAGGTGGCTGGTCAACGCGGTAATATCAGGATGGCTTCTGCTTTTTATCTTGACGCTGCGAAGCGTTCAGGAGATTCGGAAGTGGCGTTAAGGGCTGCTCAAATAGCTTTATATAACAAGGATTTAGTGTCGGCAGAATCGGCTATAGATATACTGGTTGAAGAGGGAGATCTACAATTATCATCGCATCGTTTGGCTTTGACGATCTACCTGCATGCTGCGGAAGTAGAGAAAAGTTTAAATCAGGTCGATTCTATTCTTAAAAAAAGTGATGTGTCGCCACGTAACACGGTGCTTTCGATTGGAGACCTTGTTGCGCGTAATGCAAGCAAAGAGGTGGCAACCAGCGTAATGAACGATTTGGTTGCTCGATTTCCTGAAAAGGCCAGTGTGTATTTGGCTCGGTCTCGTGTGATGTCTCATTTTGCTGAGTTGGAGCAAGCCAAAAAGGATGCGGTTAAAGCCACAAAGATCGACTCATCATGGCCAGCGGGTTTTGCTCAACTGGCTTTAGTGTTAGATGGTCAAGGTGAAATAGATCAAGCGTTACTCGTTTTAAAACAAGCTGCTGAGCAACTTGAAGTAAGGCAGTTGGTAATGGTTTATGGGCGTTTATTGGCCAAAAATGAACGCTATGAGGAAGCTAAAAAGCAATTCTTAAGATTATTGTCGGATGGAAGTAGTGACCCTGAAGCCAGCTTTGCTTTAGGGCTTGTTTATTTGAAATTAGAGGAGGCGGCGAAGGCTGCAAAAATATTTGAAAAACTTTATGAAGAAAAAGCGTTTCCGTCCAAATCGGCTTTTTATTTAGGCCGGATTCATTATTATCAAAAACAATATAAGGATGCTTTATTGTGGTTTGGGCGAGTCGATAAAGGAAGTCATTATATTGATTCTCAAGCCTCCATCGCGATGCTTGAAGCTGAGGTGGGGAACTTGCAATCCGCAAGAAGTATTTTGCAGCGATTGCGTAATGATTACCCAACAAACTCTGCGCGCTTTTTCTTATTAGAAGCTGAATTGTTGATGGATAGTCAGCAACATTCAGTCCTGTATGACTTATTGTCTGGAGCCATTGCTGAGAGCCCAGATAATTTATCTTTTAGGTACCTTCGGTCAATAGCGGCAACTGAATTGGATAAAATAAAGGTTGCTGAGAAGGACTTGTTGTTCATACTAGAAAGGGAGCCGGATAATGCGAATGCATTAAATGCACTGGGTTATACTCTGGCGAGTAAGACCTTCCGGTTTAAGGAGGCACGTGAGTATTTAACAAAAGCGCTGGCTTTAAAGCCTAATGACTCAGCTATTTTGGACAGTGTGGGGTGGTTAAATTATCGTGAAGGCCAATATGAAAAGGCGTTGATTTTTTTGCAAAAAGCATACAGTCAGTCCCCTGATGGAGAAATAGCCGCGCACCTTGGAGAAACCTTATGGATGTTGGGCCGGCAACATGAAGCGCGACAGTTATGGCAGGAAGCGTTAAAACGAGATAAAGATAATCGGCACTTAATTGAGGTATTAAAGAGATTAAAGTGATCCGTTATTTTGTATTGATATTACTAACCTCGCAGTTGCTGGCGTGTGCTTCAATAAATAAAGCAACGAAGGCGCAAAACCATTTGTTGGCTGCCAGAGATGTGGAGAACATTTCAGCCGTTCAGCAATGGCATATGTTGGGGCGCCTATCAGTTCGAAACGCGAACAAGTCATGGTTGACGCTGTTAGAGTGGAAACATGGTGCATTGGTGGATAATTTAACCCTAAGTACCTCCTTGGGTGGGGTTGTTGCAAAGCTTGGGTATTCAAAGCACGGCATGGTCATGGTGGATGAAAAGGGTGTTTTGCAACGAGTCTCTGAGGAGCAGTTGAAAGCCATGTTGGGTTATACGCCACCTTTGGAACATTTAGCCTATTGGGTGAGGGGGTTGCCGTCACCAAAAAAAAAGGTGGAGATGGATAAAGGGCAGTCGATGGGTGTAATGAGATTTAAACAAGAGGCGTGGACCATTCAGCTAGAGCGTTTCAGTGAACAGGGTGGCTTGCTTTTGCCGGGTAAAATAACACTGCTAAAAGATACGTTAAAAATTAAGTTGGTGATTGATGAATGGTTGACCTAGAAGAACGTATGTTGGATTGGAAAGAACATTGGTGGCCCGCGCCGGCAAAGCTGAATTTAATGCTGAATATCATCGGGCAGCGAGAGAACGGTTACCACGACTTGCAAACAGTTTTTCAATTAATAGCCATTTCAGATTGGTTGAATTTTGTACCAACTGATGGAAATGATATCCAGTTAATTAATCATGAGGTTGATATTGCCCCGGAAGATAATTTGGTTGTTCGGGCAGCTCAGTTGCTTAAAGATAAAAGCAATACAAACCTGGGTGTTAAAATTATTCTTAAAAAAATATTGCCGATGGGGGCTGGTTTGGGTGGAGGAAGTTCCGATGCGGCAACAACGCTGGTGGTGTTGAATAAAATGTGGAAGCTGGGCTTCTCTACAGAACAGTTAAGTGCTTTTGGGCTTAGTCTGGGCGCAGATGTGCCGGTGTTTGTAAGAGGTTTGTCGGCTTGGGCAGAAGGTCTAGGTGAAAAAATAACACCAATGAAGCTGCCGGAAACATGGTATGTGATTGTTAATTCAGGGGTTCATTGTTCAACAAAAGAAGTTTTTACTCATAACCGTTTGACACGAGATAATTCACCCATCACAATACGCGACTTTTTAAACGGGCAAGAAAACAATAGTTGCTTGCCGGTTGTTAGAGAATTGAGTCGTGAACTGGATGAGGTTTATCGTCAGTTTGCTGAATTTTCTAACGTTTATTTAACAGGCACGGGTTCTAGTTTGTTTGCAAAATGCATGAATCGGCAAGAAGCCGTGTCGCTGTCAGATAAATTACCTGATAGCTGGAGTAAGTGGGTTGTGCGAGGTATTAATGAATCGCCCTTACAGAAGTCGCTTAAACAGTTTTTTAATCGAGCAAATCAGGTATAATCTGCAGCCATAAAGTTTGGGGCGTGGCCAAGTGGTTAAGGCACGGGGTTTTGATCTCCGCATCCCAGGTTCGAATCCTGGCGCCCCAGCCATTCTTATAGTGTATGTTCATGTCTTATTTTTCTTTAGTAGGAGTTTAGTGTGATAGATAATCGCATCATGGTGTTTGCTGGAAATGCAAATATGGCCTTAGCTAAAGATGTTGTGCGTCATCTTAATATTAGTTTGGGTAGAGCCAGCGTCGAAATATTTAGTGATGGCGAGGTCATGGTTGAGATTGGCGAAAATGTACGTGGAAAAGAAGTTTTTGTTATTCAGCCGACATGTGCGCCGACCAATAATCACTTAATGGAACTCCTGGTAATGATTGATGCGCTAAAAAGAGCGTGTGCCAGTCGAATTACGGCTGTTATTCCATACTATGGTTATGCGCGGCAAGACCGTCGCCCTCGTTCCGCTCGCGTTCCTATTACTTCAAAACTGGTGGCAAAAATGATCGATACAGCAGGTGCTGATCATGTGTTAACAGTTGATTTGCATGCCGATCAAATTCAGGGTTTTTTTGATATTCCCGTTGATAATGTTTATGCATCTCCCTTGTTGTTAAGCGATATATGGAGAAGAAAAACTGAAAATTTAATGATTGTTTCGCCTGACGTGGGCGGCGTTGTTAGAGCTAGAGCAATAGCAAAGCGTTTGGACGATGCTGATTTGGCTATCATTGATAAAAGGCGGCCTAAAGCAAATGTGTCTAAGGTAATGAACATCATTGGTGATGTTAGTGGCAGAGAATGCGTGATTGTTGATGACCTAGTGGATACGGCGGGCACGCTATGCTTGGCTGCAAAGGCTTTAAAAGAGAATGGCGCTATAAGTGTGAAAGCTTATTGTACGCATCCTGTGTTATCAGGAAAAGCAATAGATAATATCTCTAATTCCGTGCTAGATGAGCTAGTTGTTACAGATACCATCCCCCTAAGCGAGTCGGCCTTGGCGTGTGATAGAGTTCGTCAGCTGGGTATTGCAGAAATGTTGGCAGAGACCATTCGTCGGATGGTGGACGGTGATTCGGTAAGTTCGCTATACGTGGATTAAAAAATATGGCAAAATGTGCTGTTTAGCGAAATTAAATATTATTTTTGGAGAAGGTTAGATGAGTATCAGCTTTGAATTGACAGCATCAATTCGCGAAGATTTGGGTAAAGGTGCAACGCGTCGATTGCGCAGACAAGACATGGTTCCAGCTGTAATTTATGGAGCGGGTAAAGAGCCGGTTTCTATCACCTTGGCTCATAATCAGTTATTACATAGCACTGAAAATGAAGCGTTTTTTTCGCATATCTTATCTATTGATGTTGAGGGAAAAAAAGAAGACGTTATCATCAAAGCGTTACAGCGACATCCAGCAAAAAGCATTTTGATGCATGCAGACTTTATGCGTGTTGATATGAAAGAAAAATTAAAAGTACATGTGCCTCTTCATTTTGTTGGCGAAGAAATAGCGCCGGGTGCAAAACAAGGCGGTGTTGTAACGCATGATTTAGTTGATATTGAAGTTCAGTGCTTACCAAAAGATCTGCCGGAATTTATCGAGGTAGATGTGTCGGCGCTAGAGATTGGTGAGAGTTTGCATTTATCAGATATTAAATTGCCAAAAGGGTTGGATATTGTCGCCTTATCCCAAGGTGAGGATCATGACCTTCAAGTGGTGGCTATTCAGGCAAATAGAGCGACATTAGCTGAAGATGATGCTGGGGAAGCAGAAGGTGAAGCGAGTGACGGTGCTGAAGAGGAATCTGGCGAATAGCGCATGATTTCACTGATTGTCGGTTTGGGTAACCCAGGCGATAACTATAAAAAAACCCGGCATAATGCCGGGTTTTTAATGATAGATTCGATAGCTGAGTACTATGGTGGAAGCTTTAAATACGAAGCAAAATTCAAAGCTGATGTGGCGAAGTGTTCTATTGAAGGCAAGATGGTTCGATTACTTAAGCCGCAAACCTATATGAATAAAAGTGGTCAATCTGTGGTGGCGGGTGCTAAATATTTTGATATTCCGACAGAAGAAATTTTGATTATTCATGATGAGTTGGATATTAATACAGGTGAAGTTCGCCTGAAGATGGGAGGCGGTCACGGCGGCCATAATGGCCTGAGGGATATCATTGCGCATTTATCCTCAAAGAACTTTTATCGGCTGCGCATCGGGATAGGTCGCCCAAAGGGCCATAACAAAGTCGTTGATTATGTGCTAAAAGAGCCTTCTAAAGAAGAAAAGGATTTGCTTGGTTATGCAATGGATCGGGTAATGGTGCAAATTCCTGCAATATGTAGTGGTGAGTACCCGTCTGTTATGCAAAAACTGCATACGGAAGAAAAACTTAAAAGCTAAACGTTTTCTTTGTTGACAGCTAAATCTAAATACAAGAGAATAGCCTGCTAATTTCGGAGGGGTTCCCGAGCGGCCAAAGGGATCAGACTGTAAATCTGACGGCTCAGCCTTCGGAGGTTCGAATCCTCCCCCCTCCACCAGTTTTGTATAGAGCCGAAATGACCGCGGGTGTAGTTCAATGGTAGAACGTCAGCCTTCCAAGCTGAACACGTGGGTTCGATTCCCATCACCCGCTCCATCGCGGCATGGGTTATGCCCATATAGCTCAGTGGTAGAGCACTTCCTTGGTAAGGAAGAGGCCATCGGTTCAATTCCGATTATGGGCTCCAGTTGTACTGGTTTGTAGATGTGACTGTGGTTTCAATTTAAATTAATTTTTAATAATAGGTGTGTAATGTCTAAAGAAAAATTTGAAAGAAATAAACCCCATGTAAACGTAGGCACAATTGGTCACGTTGATCACGGTAAAACAACGTTAACGGCGGCGCTCACAAAAGTCATGGCAGAAGCGATGGGTGGAGAAGTCAAAGCATTTGATGAGATTGACAACGCCCCAGAAGAGCGCGAGCGTGGTATCACGATTGCCACCTCACACGTAGAATATGAATCAGATACACGTCACTACGCACACGTAGACTGCCCAGGTCACGCCGATTACGTAAAAAACATGATCACAGGTGCCGCTCAAATGGACGGCGCTATCCTCGTTTGTTCAGCAGCCGACGGCCCCATGCCACAAACACGTGAGCATATCTTATTGTCACGCCAGGTGGGTGTTCCATACATTGTCGTCTTCCTAAACAAAGCCGACATGGTCGATGACGAAGAACTACTGGAGCTCGTTGAAATGGAAGTACGCGAACTCTTAGATATGTACGAATTCCCAGGCGATGACACACCAATTATTACAGGCTCAGCGCTTAAAGCACTAGAAGGCGACACCTCAGAAATCGGTGCGCCTGCAGTTAGAAAACTCGTCGATGCGCTAGACTCTTACATCCCCTTGCCAGAGCGTGCCGTCGATGGCGACTTCATCATGCCCGTAGAAGACGTCTTCTCAATCTCAGGTCGTGGCACCGTGGTTACTGGTCGAATTGAGCGTGGAGTGATCAAAGTGGGTGAAGAAATCGAAATCGTTGGCATCAAAGAAACCGCAACAACAACATGCACCGGTGTCGAAATGTTCCGCAAACTCCTTGATCAAGGCGAAGCAGGCGATAACGTTGGTATCTTACTACGTGGAACCAAGCGAGAAGAAGTCGAGCGTGGTCAAGTGCTCGCCAAGCCTGGTTCCAT
>PADC01000004.1 GCA_002700385.1 Cycloclasticus sp. | reverse complement strand
TTTGCCGTGTGCAGCCCACCTTAGTTTTCGTATGCCACCAGTACCTTGCATGATGTCTCCGGCAGCAGGATGAGCGGCCAAATAGTTGATGAAACTTAGCTTTTCAGGTGCACTGAATAATTTATCTGATCTTCTCGGATTATAGCTGTCAATGTTGAGAGAATGCTAACAGCATTAATGAGTGGAACCCATTATCGACGTATTAATTGTATATAGAGGGCATGTCCGTTTGTGCCTTGAGTTTCCTGCGGTGATGGAGCAGGAGACGAGCAGGCAGCGTTCAGGGCGCAAAGACTGACAATGGCGAATACAGATTTAAAGCCGTCACCATTAGAGTTGTCTTTTAAGCTCATTCGCCTCAGCCCTGAGAGCCTGAACCTGCTCACGCAATTGATCGCCAGCTTCTCTTTGTTTTTGCTCGTAGTCCCGGAGCAGACGGGTACGTTCATCTGCTGAAACCGTTGTTATCTTCTCCATGAATACTGCGGCCTCTTCGACTTGCGCTTGATGCTGCGCCTGTATCAAAGCCTGAACTTTCTTATCGGTTTCCTGATCAATTTGGCGGATGCGCTCTCGGCGGTCTGCGGTTGTCTGACGTGCGCTGTCTTGTTGGGGGTGTTGGCTTTGACCCCGTGTTTTGGGGGCAGACGGCGTATTATCGGAGGGAACTGTCGGTTCTTCCGTTATTCCCATATGCTGCATGGTAAATTCGATGGTGTTTTGCAGGTCGTTGTACCTTTGCGAATTTTCCGGCGCTTGATTGCGCTCCTTGATCAACTCGATCAGGCGCTGCTCAAGGTTTTGCCTGTTTTGGGATTGGCTCTGTGCCGCATCTCGCGTAGCCTCTTCCAGCTCGTCAAGTGATTGCTGCGCATCGCGTGCGGCACGATTGAAATTATCCTGCCCCTCTCCGGTAACGCGATCCACTTCCCGGTCAAACTCTTCTTCGCTCATTTTTGGCGTTTTCCAGTCTTCTCCGAACAAGCCGCCTCCACCAAAGGCCGCAATGGCCGCATTGACGGTTTCGTTTGCTTCTGAAGTATTTGCAACAGGTGTAAAGGGAGGAGGCGGCGTTCCGATCTTTGTGGGCGCATCGCTTTCAGACACTGCATCTGCAAAACGAAGACCTGCCTGCTGCGCCGATGGCTGACCATTTGCTGCGCGGATGAAGTTTTCGGTCATCTGCCGAACTGTTGCGCTATCGCATGCATGATCTTTGAGGAAGGTTTCCATCTCACCGCGCAGACCAAGAACAAGCCCGAAGGCTTCAAAAACACCCTGATCAAGAGCGGCTTTGTTCAGGTCGGACTCAAACTGTGCCCAGTGCGATCCAAACCGTGCGTCAATCCGGTAGGTTTTAGTCTGCTCCGAATAGTGAATTGTTCTGGAGCCGTCGAGATTAAAATCCGTACCTTCATAGGCGTCATAGCCGCGCTCAAATGTTTGCCATTGCGCTACATTAGCTTCACAGAGCTTTGAGTAAGATGTAGCAAGTCCGGTATAGAAGGCTTTGAATTCCGGTGTGTTGCGGTAATCACCAAACCGTCCTTCGAAGATGCGCCGCGCGATGTCAAACCCGTCATAGTTTGCCCAATACGGATCAAACCTGTAGACGATGCCCTCGCGCCGTCCGGCTTCATAGGCGAATGCCTCCCGGTAATCTCCGGCATTCTCGGCTTTGACCAACTCGTTCTCGATAAAGCCCGCGAGCGTGAGATCGGGATTGTCCCGAGGATCGGCGCTGTTACCTTGTGTGGCCATGACCGTCCGGCACATCGGCGTATCGCAGGCCACCAGGCTCAGGCGATTGTTTTCAATGTTATAGCGAAAGGAGATCACAGGTTTATCTCCCTCACCATAGCGAAAGGCGTCCTGATAGTAGTGGTAGACATAAACCAGGTTTGCTCCACTACAGGTCTCAATAAACGATGCTACGGACTCATTCAATTCGGCGATAAAGCCGTTTGACGGCGCACCGTTTTGTAAGGGGAGGATGGTTTCTGTCCTGCTTGCCGGGCGATGCAATATGATTATCCCGATGCTGCCGTCCTGAACGGAACGTGCGCTCCTTCGCTCATCACGCAAGTCTTCAAGGAGCGAAGTATAGTGTTCATGAAGAAGTCGTCGTTCTTCTTCAAAGCTCTCTGAGATTTCCGAGAGTTTTTTGTCCCGTGCACTACGGGATAGGGTTCTGTCCGCGTAGATGGGTGAGCGCGCCGCGCTTTTACGATCTGCAAAGTCATTATGCGCAGTGGCGTACTCTTCCTCGACCTGTCGAATACGGGCGTCGATCTCTGCGATTCTGGCGTTCCCCCCGGCTGTGCTGTCTTCCGACTTACAAACAGGTGCGCCGCTTTGCGTTATCGCACTCTTGGAATGGATTGAATAACTGGAAGTTTGCGCAATGAGCGAACCGATCCTCTCCAGTCTTGCTGCACGTTTTTCTTCAATCGTTGCTGCCTGGAGTGAGAGGGACAAAAGTAGGAAGGCCAGACACAGACATCCCTTCAGGGTTGCCGGAATCCTTCCGTTGGTGCATCCGAGTCGTATCATGGGATTAATCCTCGTATAAAAATGCAGATTTTAAGGAAATATCTTGCGGCGCGCACTCTCATATGAGAAAAGATGTCAGGTCGTGCCTTTTGCCTTTCATGATAGAATTGATCAGTTATAGTCATTGATTTTCTCCTACAGCTACCAAAGACTATTTCACGATAACTTGGACCCAATAACTCAGGAACTTCACGACCCATTTCAGGTTGTGAACTGAATAGTTCAGTACGGTCAAATATATCATTTACCCATTCTTCAGCAGATGAAGGTTTATCTAGTGCGATAAATTTAGCTAGTGTCTCTAATTTTTCTAGCGCTAAAGGAGACCAAACTACGTTCAATTTTTAATACTCTCCAAAATTTTTGACCGAGCATCTGAGTTAGATATACCTTGCCCTGCAGAAAGTTGAGCTTCTGCTTTTTGTACTTCTTCAAGCAGTTCGATCTTTTCTTGCATGGCTTCATACTCTGAAACATCAATAACTAAAGCGACACCTTTTCCTCTTTGAGTGATAACAATGGGTCGTCTTGTTTCATTTATTTGCCTTATGAATGAAGCTGCGCCAGCTCTAAAATTTGATAAGGGCTGAATGTCTTTATCAAAATGAAGTCTACTCATAATAATACCTTTAGTTGTAGTCAATACGGTACAAACCTAACGTTTTACATAAGGGGCGCGCGTTTCTTTGTATGTCCCAGCCAGCGGCTTTTTGCTGGCGAACTTGATGTTTTTGTTAGGCATTGTATATTTTAATAACAAAATAGCACATTGAAGTGCACATGTTGCGTCCTAAACGGACAAATTCTTTTTGGCTAAAACCGAGGGGTATATGAGCGCCGTTGCTAATAAAAGTAAACACTGAAGAAAGAGCATCCTCACCCTTTTCATCTATAAAACCTTCATTTGCTAAATACCTTAATGATGGCCCCCAAGTGTTACCACTTCTTGATGTAGTAAAACCTTTTTCTAACGCTATCTCCCTTACAAGGGTTTCAAGTGCGATACGAATATTGGTTAGGCTACCATTATAATCTGGCTGCGCTTTCACAAAGTCATCAGCAGAGGCTTTTACTGCGCGTTTTATATCCGCCTTTCTTTGTAATGAAGAATTATCTATTTCTTTTAATAGTGCGTCCTCAATAGGTTCATACCCAGTGAAATTTGGATCTAATGCCTTAATTGATTTATTTTCAATTAAGTAACCATCAAGCAATAAAGATTTTTCCAATATTGAAAACTGGTCATCAAATTTATACCTTGGCGATGTTTTATTTCTGAGAGTTCTACTTGTCTCGATTACCTCTATGATTAGGTCAGATAAAACTTGATCATCGGCAGAATTTATTTCACTACTGATGCCCGCAGGTGATGAAGTTAATTGAGGTTCAAAGCTAAACTTATCGAAAAGAACATGAATAGTCGGACGCTCTACAACACTTAATAGTTGAGATAATGAAAACTTTGTTCTTCTTGAAACTTGCATACTGCTCCCAAAACTTGGTGATGCCTAACGTTTACATAAGGGGCGCGCGGCTTTTTGCGCGTCCCAGCCAGCGTGTTTTTGCTGGCGAACTTGATTTTTTTGTTATGTTTCTATTACACCGTCAACCTTTTTGTAAGAAGGTGTAACATTCTTTTCTTGAGAGTCAGGTTTTGGAACTTGTTCAACTACGGAAGACTTTTCTGGTGGAGGGAGGAGTGAGACAATATCCTTTCCAATTTGGATTGCTCCAGTGGTTATTGTCATGGTTATGGCTAAATACCCCATAAGCTCCCAGAATTTTTTCCCATAGCTAGAGCTTTGGCATTCTTGGTAAATATTAGGGGAGATAACGATTTTTCCAACTGTATTCTCTAATGCGCGTTCTAATGGGGCTGAGCCTCGGTATGAGTATTCTTCTAGCGCAAGTCGGATTTCTTCTAATCGCTCCATGATGAAGTGCGCGACAGATGTAGGTATGTCCTCGTTTGATAAATCCTCTTGTAGTTTAATAACCTTATCAGAGAGTTCTTTAAGTGTGCTTTCTGAAATATTTTTTTCTGGGCAAGATCTGTGGAGTGTATCTGCACAGATTTCAATTCCATATAGTATCTCAGCATCAAATCGGTCAATAAATGTTTTCCACGGGTTCTGAAAATTCATCATCCCAATGGATGCATTTACACGCGGTAGCCATTTAAGGTAAATATCGTGGTTTACGTTTGGTAATTCTCGAATTTCTGTAGCGATAAGGCTTGGGAGTTCCATAACATGCCCTATTCTACGAAGTAGAAGAGGGCTATCTCCGCTTGGTACATTGAGTATATTTCCCCATACTTTAGCGCACTGTTCATCTTTTTTTTGCGACTGACCTATTTTTAGCAAAGAATGAAATCTTGCTGCTGGATTATTCAATTTTTCCATAACTAGTTTAATGCTCGATATTGTTTTTTAACGCTTTAAATAAGCCGCCGCGTCTTTTGCGGTCGGATTGATTTTTTTGTTAGGTTTTTTATACATAGAGGAGATAGATTAAATGAATACCTTAGATATAATACTGATAATACTTAATATTATTGCCATGATTGCAATTCTAGTGGCACGCTCTGAGCTTAAGGTAGCTCGTTGTGAATTAGATAAGGCCTCTTCCGCAATTTCATTTGCGCGTTCTGAAATTTCCAGTGCTTTGCGAGAAATTGATAGCTTCTCTTTTTCTAGTAAAGACGATTGACGTGCTTTTGCCCAGTTTTCATTATCCATTTGTAAACCTAACAGTATTAATAAAGTGGAACCCATTACCCACGTATTAATTGTATATAGGTGGATGATAATTCCATTTAAGTTCATATTAAACCACTAAGCTGGCATGATTTCTTTTTAAATTAACTTGGTTACGGATTACTAAAAAGGTTTGTCGCCTTTGAGTGATACGCGGTGGAGTAGTCGGCGGTAACCGGTGTAATCGTTAATGGGGTAGTGATGTGTTGATCGGTTGTCCCACAAAGCCACCATGCCGATATGCCATGTTATGCGGCATTGAAACTCGGGTTTGCGTGCATGTTGGTATAGTTCATTCAGTAAGGCTTTGCTTTGTTGTTCGCTTTGGTTTGTAAAGTGCGTGGTATGCGCTTCGTTGACGAACAAGGTTTTTTCTCTAGTTTCTGGGTGTGTGCGCACAACAGGGTGGCTGTTGATAAAGACTTGTTTAGCTAAGGCGTCACGGGTTATTCGGTGCAGGCGTGTTTGCGATACATTTGGCTTATTTGAGGCATTGAAGGCTTTTAACGGATTGATTTTTTGTTTTAACTTGTCTGTTAAGGCTTGGTATGCGGCGCCCATATTACAAAAGATGGTATCGCCGCCAATCGGCGGTAATTCTAAGGCATACAAACTGGCTCCTGCTGCGGGTGTTTCAAGGTAGGCTGTATCGGCATGCCAAACGCCACCAAAGTTGATTTTTTCTTCGGGGCGCTTAAGTACTTCTGCAACATAAGGGTGACCTTTAATGCCCTCTAAAAAAGGGTATTGATCGAGTTCGCCAAATTGTTGGGTAAAGTCGGTTTGTTGTTGTGGGGTGAGTGTTTGTTCGGGGAAGACGAGAAGTTTTCTTTCTAGCCATAGGTGGCGTAATTTTTTGAGTGTTTCTTTAGGAATCGGTTTGGATAAATCTAGCCCATAAACAGTGGACCCGATGGTGGGGCTGATTTTTTTTATGACAAACCCTTCGTTTATTGTTGATTTCATTTTTAAAAGACCGGTGGTTTATATAAAGGAAAGCCGTTATACGGTTTGCTGTTGTTGTGTTCGGGGACGGGCCAGTTTTCTTTGGCCAGGGGTAACCCTCCATCAACAGCAATGGTTTCGCCGGTTATGTAGGCCGCTCCTTCAGATAAGAGATAAACGATGGCTGATGATATTTCAGATTCAGTTGCTTGGCGTTTCATGGGGACTTGGTGGCGACGTTGCCGAAGTTTTTTCTTAAAGTCTTCGGGGTAGGTTTCCATTCCACTGGAGGCAACCGATCCGGGTGCCACGGCGTTAACACGCACTCCAGAGTGCACCCATTCCAGAGCAGCCGTTTGGGTTAAATTGATCATGCCGGCTCTTGCGGCCCCTGTATGCCCCATATGTGGCATGCCAAAAGCAACACTGGCGACGACGTTGACAATGGCGCCACCGTGTTCTTTCATGGCAAGATTGTAGACGTCCCTCATCATATAAAAGCCACCATTCAGGTTGTTACGAATAACGGCTTCCCAGCCTTTGTCGCTGATGTTTTCGAGCGAGGAGGGGAATTGCCCACCGGCATTATTCACCAAGCCATGAATGGCCCCGTGTTTTTCTATGATGTTTGTGACGACTTTTTTAATGGCGATAGAGTCTCTAATATCTAACGAGTAGACATCACAAAGCTGTCCCGATGAGCTTATCTCTTCAGCGACTTTTTCAAGTTTTTCTAATGTTCGGCCAAGAATAATAACGTGCGCACCTAAAGCGGCCAGTTCATGTGCTGTGCAGCGCCCAATGCCGCTGCCACCGCCGGTTACGATGATGACCTTATCTTTAAACAACGATGATTTATAGATGGATTCGTACATGTTCATCTTTCCTATTTTTTCTTAAAGATTTTAATCAGACGGCTTATATTAACCTATTCAATCTAACGCTTGTTAGTTATATCGTTTTTTGTTTATACTTAAGTTCGAAAAAATGAGGCCTGTTATGTTATTTACGCACGAACACACCATGTTACGTGAATTGATTGCTACTTTTGTTGAGCGCGAGATAAACCCTTATGTTGATGAATGGGAAGATGAGGGCATATTCCCTGCCCACGAATTATTCAAAAAAATGGGTGATGCGGGTTTTTTGGGGATCAATCGTGATGAACAATGGGGAGGCTTGGGGCTAGATTATTCTTATATGCTGGCCTTTGCCGAAGAGGTGGGGCGAATAAAGTGTTCGGGTGTTTCAACAGCCATTGGTGTGCAGACGGATATGTGCACACCTGCCTTGGCGAATTTTGGTAGTGATGAATTAAAACGTAATTACTTAGCACCGTCTATTGCCGGTGATTTGGTCGGTTGTATTGGGGTGAGTGAAGAAGGTGCCGGTTCGGATGTGGCTTCGATTAAAACCCATGCAAAGCGAGTGGGCGATGAATACATTATCAATGGTGGAAAAATGTGGATTACTACATCAACACAGGCTGATTGGGTTTGCTTGTTGTGTAACACCGGAGATGACAATGGCCCACATAAAAACAAATCACTGATTATTGTTCCACTCGACACGAAAGGGGTAACCCGGGGCAAAAGATTAAATAAATTAGGGGCACGTAGTTCCGATACGGCGCCGATTTACTTTGATAATGTGCGCGTGCCTGTGACTAATTTAATTGGTGAAGAAGGCCGTGGTTTTATTTACCAAATGCAACAATTTCAAGAAGAGCGGTTCTTTGCAATGTCGAAATATTTAAGCCAAATTCAAGACGCTGTCGATATTACGATTGACTATACAAAACAGCGTAAAGCCTTTGGTAAACCACTGATTGCAAATCAGGATATTTATTTTAAATTGGCAGAAATGCAGACAGATATTCAGGCGGTAAGGGCTTTAATTCATCAGGCTTGTGAGCGTTATGTTGCAGGAGAAGATGTTGATATGTTGACGTCAATGGCGAAATTTAAAGTGGGTGCTTTAGGGCAAACGATTCCAACAGCGTGCCTGCAATATTGGGGAGGCCAAGGCTTTATGTGGGATAACTTAATCAGCCGAATTTTTCGTGATACCCGCTTATGTTCCATCGGCGGTGGTGCGAATGAAGTGATGTTGGAAATTGTTTCAAAACGAATGGGTATTCACCCGTCCTCACTTTAGTTAAGAAAAATTATGGCCGTTATTCAAAGTAAAGTTAATACCCAAAGCGCTGCTTTCAAAAAAAACCGGGAAGATTTATTAGCCCTGATTAAAAATGTGAATGAGCTTGAAAATAAAGTACATCTTGCCTCTAAGAGAAAACAGGAGCTGTTTAAAAAAAGAGGGCAGCTTTTGCCTAGAGAACGGTTGGATTTGCTGCTTGATCCGGGCGCGAGTTTTATAGAACTGAGCACGTTAGCCGGGTTAGGCCAACACGATGATGACGGTGAAGACAATGTATACGGCGCTGGCATTATTGTGGGTATTGGGTTTGTGGAAAATACCCGTTGCATGGTTTATGTGAATGATGCGGCGATTAAAGCGGGTACCAACATGCCGCACGCTTACGAAAAATTACGTCGCGCGCAAGAAATTGCCAGCGCTTCAAGGCTGCCCTTTATCTGCTTAGTACAAAGTGGTGGCGGTAATTTATTTTTACAACATTTGGGGTTTAATTTAGCGGGTCACCGCTTTATGTCACAAGCACATGCTTCTGCTAAAGGGTTACCACAAATTACGGTGGTTCATGGCGCATCAACAGCGGGTGGCGCTTATATACCGGGCATGTCCGATTACGTGGTGATGGTGAAAGACAAGGCGCGAGCCTATCTGGCTGGCCCGCCCTTATTAAAGGCCGCGACCGGTGAAATTGCCGAAGAAGAAGAACTGGGCGGAGCCGATATGCACGCCAGAGAGTCGGGGCTTGCTGAATATTTGGCTGAAGATGATGCACATGCGATTGAAATGACCCGCGAAGTGGTGAAAAGCTTAAATTGGAATGATCGTTTGCCCGTTGAAACAAACAAACCCTATAAAGGACCCCGTTACGACATTGACGAGCTATGCGGCATTGTGCCCGCAGATTACCACAAACCGTACGATAGCCGTGAAGTCATCGCACGCTTAATTGATGATTCAGATTTTGTGGAATTTAAAGCGAACTATGATCCTTTCACGGTGTGTGGGTTTGCTGAAATAGAGGGTAAACATTGCGGCATGATTGCCAATAATGGCCCAATCACCAACAAAGGGGCCGGCAAGGCAACCCAATTTATACAGCTGTGTTGCCAAGCGAATAAACCGTTGATCTTTTTACAAAACACCACGGGATTTATCGTTGGGGTTGAACATGAACAACGGGGCATGATTAAAAATGGCGCCAAGCTGATTCAAGCGGTTGCGAATGCCACGGTGCCGAAAATAACGCTTAATATTGGTGGGGCTTTTGGTGCAGGAAATTACGCCATGTCGGGCCGTTCATTTGAGCCGGAATTTCTCTTTGCATGGCCAACGAACACGTTAGCAGTGATGGGTGGAGAACAAGCCGCAACGGTGATGTAGATCGTGTATGAAAATAAACAAAAAGCCAATAATAAACCCATTGAT
This sequence comes from Cycloclasticus sp., assembly GCA_002700385.1. GTDB lineage: Bacteria > Pseudomonadota > Gammaproteobacteria > Methylococcales > Cycloclasticaceae > Cycloclasticus. The sequence goes on along the minus strand of PADC01000004.1, from coordinate 148,936 downwards.
GAACCTTTTTTAGCCAAACAAACCGACGATATTCTGAAATATTATTCGAGCGTTTCTTCGGCGCTTTATTGCACCTCTGTAGTCTGGGATGAAGGCATTATTGATCCACGAAAAAGTCGCCGTTTGCTTTCCGAGTTAATTGATATTGTGGTGCGGGGTCGAGAAACAAAACTTGATCCAAACACCTTTGGTGTTGCGAGAATTTAGTATGAGCTTGCCTGCAACCAATACTTTATTACTTAAACAGTCGGGCGCTCGGCTTTACGTGACGTTAAATCGCCCTGAACGGCGTAATGCCATGAATAATCAGATGAATCAGGAATTGCATGAATTGGCTGATTTTTTATCAAGTACAGATTTAATTCGTGTTGTTATCTTGCAAGGAGCCGGTGGGCATTTTTGTGCTGGCGGGGATATTAAAGAACGTAAAGAGCAAACCGATTCTTCAACTAAAGGTATAGACCCCGCTAGAGAAAGAAATATTAAATCGGGGCAATTATTTAAAAAATTCTGGCATTTACCTCAAACGCTGATCGTGGTTGTAGAAGGCTCAGCCATGGGTGGCGGTTTTGGCCTGGCCTGTATAGCTGACCTGACTTTGGTTCACCAAGACGCCAAACTGGGCATGCCAGAAACCACATTAGGCATTGCACCGGCACAAATAGCCCCTTATGTCGTTAAGCGAATCGGCTTAACACGTGCAAAGCAAATGGCGCTAACGGGCGAGAGAATTAACGGTGAGATGGCCTATCAGCTAGGAATTGCGCAGTATCTCGCTGCATCAACACAACAGCTGATTGAATTATTGGAATCTGTTATTCAACAAGTGGAACGTTGTGGCCCTAAAGCCTGTGCGGCAACAAAAAAAATAATGCATCAGGTGGGGCAGAAAGATGAAGACGAGATGATTGAGTTTTCAGCAGATATTTTTTCCAAATTAAATAAACAAGATGAAGGTCGCGAAGGGCACCGTGCTTTTGTTGAAAAAAGAAAACCGATATGGACGGCTGAGAAATGAGTAAATTTAACACCATACTGATTGCTAATCGTGGCGAGATTGCCGTTCGGGTGATTAAAACAGCAAAAGAAATGGGTTATGAAACAGTGGCTGTTTATAGTGAAGCTGATAGAGACGCTTTGCATGTGGCCTTGGCAGATACAGCCATTTGTATTGGCGAATCGGCTGTCGATAAGTCTTACCTTAATATTGATAACATTATTGCGGCTGCTCAAAAGACCAATGCTGAAGCGATCCATCCGGGCTATGGATTTTTATCAGAATCGATGGAATTTGCCCGCCGATGTGAACAGGCAGGACTAACTTTTATAGGGCCGCCTTCTGCCGCTATTGCCGTGATGGGGAATAAAACGGTGGCGAGGCACAAAATGCTGGATGCCGAGGTGCCGTTAGTTCCCGGCTACGATGGCCCTTCAGGCGATGACCAAGTTCTACAGCAACAAGCCGATCGAATAGGCTACCCCGTTATGGTTAAAGCGGCGGCAGGGGGTGGTGGACGAGGCATTCGGATTGTCAGAGAGCCACTGAAGCTGAAAGCAGAGGCTGAGTCTGCCAGAGCCGAGGCGCTTAGCAGTTTCGGTTCCTCAGAATTATTGCTTGAAAAATGTGTTGAGCAAGCTCGGCATATTGAGATTCAAATTTTTGCTGATAAAGCAGGCCATACGGTTTATTTGGGCGAACGAGATTGCTCCATGCAACGCCGCAACCAAAAAGTCATTGAAGAAGCACCCGCACCCGGCATGAGTGACGAACTACGTAAAAAGATGGGTGAAGCGGCTGTACAGGCAGCAAAAGCGGTAAATTACGTGGGCGCTGGTACGGTTGAATTTCTTGTAGCGCAAGATGGGGCGTTTTATTTTTTAGAAATGAATACACGCTTGCAGGTTGAACACCCCGTAACTGAACTCATTACCGGTTTAGACCTGGTCGAATGGCAATTATTGGTTGCTGCTGGCGACGATTTACCGCTTAGGCAACGTGATATTCATCTTAAGGGTCATGCCATAGAAGTCCGCTTGTATGCAGAAGATTGTGAGGCAGGTTTTGTCCCTCAGACAGGCTTGGTTCGCGATTGGAAAATGCCTTCAGGAAAAGGCATCCGCACTGATAACGGCATTGTGAAGGGGCAAATGATCACGCCTTACTATGACTCAATGCTAGCAAAACTGATCGCTTTTGGTGAAACACGTCATGAAGCCATCAGACGTTTAAGGCGCGCACTGAAAGAGACCGTTTTATTAGGACTGTCGAGCAATAAGCCCTTTTTACTGGGCTTGCTTGAAGACCCGGTTTTTGTGATGGGAGAAGCCACAACCCGGCATATTGAAGAGACTTATCTGCCACAGAAAGAAAATCAGGGTTGTTTCAGCCCATCTGACGCCATGTGGTCGATGGCAGCCATTTTATTATCAAGAACTCAGGGAGCTACTGGTTGGAGAAGCACCGGGGTATTGAGTTGGCCGGTTAGATTGAAGTTTCAGCAAACACAACGGGATTTTGTGGTTTCGCAAGACGGTCATCAGTATTGCGTTGAAGCTGATGGGTTCGAAACGCAAGACGTCATTATCTTAAACGAGGCAGAAGGTGAATTGACACTACAGGTGAATGGTATTCGGTCGAGCGTCACTGTGGCGTTGGATGAACAACAGTGTCTTTACATTGATAACCGCTCTGACGTGGCGATGTTTGAGAAATTATCATTTTCAAACAAACGTGATGAGGAAGAACTGGGGGCCAACCTCGTTGCACCCATGAGTGGACGTATCGCTGATGTCAAAGTGAAGGCCGGAGAAACCGTTAATAAAGGTGATTTATTGGTTGTTTTAGAGTCGATGAAAATGTTTCAAGAATTAAATGCTCAAAAAGCCGGTACCGTTAGCGAAGTGTATGTGACGCCCGATCAACAAGTGGAGGTTGGCCATCCATTAATAGATGTCAACGCAGATGAATAAGGAAGACAGGATGAAAAAAATTAGAATTGGTGGCGCATCAGGTTATTGGGGGGACAGTGCTTATGCAACCCAACAGTTATTAAGCAAAGGTGATGTGGATTATCTCGTCTATGACTATTTGGCTGAAGTGACCATGTCGTTGTTGGCAAATGCCAAATCTAAATCTGATCAGCTGGGGTATGCAACCGACTTTGTTCAACAAATTTTAAAGCCGAATTTAAAAGACATTAAGGAACGCGGAGTAAAAGTTGTTGCGAATGCGGGAGGGGTCAATTTAACGGCGTGCAAAGAGGCTATTCAAACGATCTTAGATGAGCAAGGCATTCAGTTAAAAATTGGCGCAGTCAGTGGTGATAATTTATTGTCAAAAGAGGATGCATTGCGTGCCTCCGGCGTCACCGAGATGGAAACGGGTGCGGCTTTTCCCGCTAAATTAGCCAGTATCAATGCCTATTTGGGTGCTTTTCCAATTGCCGCTGCGTTAGACGCTGGCGCTGATATTGTGATTACGGGGCGGGTCGTTGATTCTGCCACCACATTGGGCGTGTTAATTCATGAGTATCAATGGGCAGTTGATGATTTAGATAAATTATCGATGGGTTCTTTGGCAGGGCACTTGATTAAATGTGGCTGTCAGGTAACCGGTGGAAATTTTACCGATTGGCAAGATAGTTGTGATGATTGGGCAGATATGGGATACCCCATTGTTGAGTGTCAGCAGGATGGGGAATTTGTCGTGACTAAAGCGCTTGGAACAGGTGGTTTAGTGTCTAAATTAACCGTTGCCGAACAGATGATTTATGAAATTGGTGATCCTCAGGCCTATTTTTTGCCGGATGTGGTGTGTGATTTTTCGCAAGTCGAACTGATAGATGACGGCAAGAATCGAGTATTAGTGAAAGGCGCTATCGGTTATCCGGCCACTGATCAGTACAAAGTATCGGCAACCTATTTAGACGGCTATCGCGCTGTTTATACCCAATTGCTAACAGGGTTTGATGTACTAAAAAAAGCCCAATTAACCGCTGATGCCATTCTTGAGCGATGCAGAGCTTTGCTATCGGAACAGGGCTATGGCGATTTCAAGCAACAGTCCATCAATTTATTAGGTGCAAATGCTTTATGGAATCCCACGCATTTTGCCGCACCTGAGGCTCTACAAGAAATTGTCTTAAGAATGGCAGTTCATCACGAAAAACGGGAAGCCGTTGCGCTTTTTTCTAGAGAAGTGATGGGCGTTATTTTAAATATGACGGGCGGTCGATGTGCAGCGGGTGAAGCAGGGCGTCCAAAAGTATCGCCCGTGATCAGCTTGTATTCATTCTTATTAAACAAAACTGAGACCAGCGCACGGGTTGAGGTGGATGGCGTTGAATTAAGTTATCCCTCAGTGGCTGGCGTACCATTTAGAAGCGAACAAATAGAGAGGGTCAGTGAGCCACTTGGTGCAACTGATGAGGGGGCAATGGAAGAGGTGCCTTTGCTGAAATTAGCGGTAGCACGCAGTGGCGATAAAGGGCGGTTTGCTAACATCGGTGTCATTGCTCGTCAGCCTGAATATATGGCTTACATTAGCCAATCTCTAACGGCAGAGTCCGTCGGTGAGTGGTTTTCCCATGTGGCAAAAGGTCGGGTTGAACGATTCTACTTGCCAGGTATAGAGGCTTTTAACTTTTTCCTACACGACGCTTTAGGTGGCGGCGGCGTTAGTTCAATGAACGTTGATGTTCAAGGTAAAACCTACGCTCAACAAATTTTAGCAATGCCTGTTAGCGTCCCGGTTGGTTTAATTAAAGATAACTAAGGAGTAAACATGTCCATCGTTGACCCGATTTTGCCAGATGAACGTATTGAAGCAATGCGTGATTCAAAAGATTGGCAGGATAAAACGTTACTGGAATATTTTGATGAGGCTGTTGTTAAACACGGTAACAAGCCGGCTGTGATCGGCTATCGTAAAGAGAACAATGATAAGCAGTCAAAAACTTACGCAGAATTATTAGCGTTATCAGACCGTTTAGCCGCAGGTTTGTTGCATAAAGGCGTTTGTAAAGGTGATGTTGTTTCCTTCCAGTTACCAAATTGGTGGGAATTTGTCGTGGTGTATCTGGCGTGTATGCGTGTTGGGGCGGTCAGTAACCCGTTAATGCCTATTTTTAGAGAAAGCGAGCTCAGTTACATGTTGGGTTTCGCGGAATCAAAAGTCATTTTTGCCCCAGAAACGTTTAGAGGTTATGACCACAAAAGCATGATCGAGCAACTCGGTGAGTCGTTACCCTGTTTAGAGCATGTTTGCATTTTAGCCGAGGATGGACTCGACCCATTTATGAAGGAAGAGGTGAGTCTAGAAGACCGCGCGCTGTTCGAAAAATCAACATTATTACCTAACGACGTTTTTTTATTGATGTATACCTCTGGCACAACAGGTGCGCCAAAAGGTGTCATGCACACACCCAACACACATGATTATTGTGCAAGAAAATTTATCGAACGGATTCAATTAACAGAAAACGAACACGTTTTTATGGGCTCACCCACCGCCCATATGACAGGGCTGATGTACGGCATTAGCGTACCGATGATGTTGTCGACGACAACGGTGCTTCTAGATCAATGGGATCCCCAAACCGCCTGGGAAATCATCCGTGATGAGAAGATCGCTTTTACGATGGGAGCAACACCCTTCTTAGCGGACTTAAGTGCATCTGACGCTTTAGAAGCGTGTAACCACGATACATTTAGAGTGTTTGTCTGTGGTGGTGCGCCAGTCCCACCGGCGATCGGCCGGCGAGCAGCAAAGCGTTTAAATGTGAATTTGATTACCGTGTGGGGCATGACAGAAATGTCAGCGGTCACGACAACGCTCTTAACAGACAGTGAAGAAAAAGTATTTGAGACAGATGGTTTTCCTTATTCTGGAACAGAAATGCGTGTTGTTGATAGAGAAGGCAACACATTAGGTGAAAATAAAGAAGGCCGATTGCAAACACGTGGGGCGGGTAACTTTGTTGGTTATTTGAAACGCCCCGAGGCATACGATACCGATTCTGACGGCTGGTTTGAAACAGGCGATTTGGCAAAAATTATTCATCAAAAATACATCCGAATTACAGGTCGCTCTAAGGATATTATTATTCGAGGTGGTGAAAATATTCCAGTTGCCTTGGTTGAAAACACCCTATACAAAAATCCCTTATTAGAAGACATAGCGATCGTTGCAAAACCAGATGAGCGTCTGGGTGAGAGAGCCTGCTGCTTTGTTACTTTACAAAAAGGCGCTGAAATAAATATACAGCAAATTAAGGATTACCTGTCAGATGAAGGGCTGAGTAAAAACTATTGGCCTGAATACGTAGAAACATTATCGGCGATGCCAAGAACAGCCAGTGGAAAAATCCAAAAATTTAAATTACGACAAATGGCTGAAAAGCTACAAATAAAGGACACATTATGAATCCGGCATTATTAACAGATGAAGAAAAAATGATCCAGGAAATGGCACAACGTTTCGCAAGCGAAAAATTGTATGAAGGCTATCGCGAACGTGCCATTAACAGCGAATCCACATTGGATCGTGGGCTGATTAAAGAGATGGGTGAGCTGGGCTTATTGGCACCGAATATTCCTGAAGAGTTTGGTGGAATTGGTGCGACAAGTTTTGTAAACGGTTTAATTTGTGAAGCCATTGCTTACGGCGATTTTAACCTGAGTTATTTGAATATGACGAATCCGTTAATGAGTGACGTCATCATGCGTTTTGGTTCAGAAGAAATGAAACATGACGTGTTGCCTAAAATGGCATCCGGTGAGCTGATTTCAGCGCTCGGTTTAACAGAACCACGTGGGGGATCAGATGCAGGTAACCTGATTTTAAGAGCAGAGCGTACCGATACAGGGTATCTATTAAACGGTGAAAAAACCTCCATGAGCTACGCAACACAAGCCGATAACGTTTTGATGTTTGCACGTACAGGCACGGTTGAATCAGGGCCTTATGGTGTGTCGGCGTTTTTAGTCGATTTAAATTTACCGGGCATCAGTCGAACAGAGTTTGATGATATTGGTACCAAGCCCGTTGGCCGAGGCTCTGTCTTTTTTGATAACGTTGAAATTCCTGCTTCTGCCTTACTGGGCAACGAAAATGAAGGTTTTACCAAAATTATGGTTGGGTTTGATTTAAGCCGTGTTTTGATCGCGCTGGAGTGTGTCGGTGCCGCCCAGGTTTCTGTGGACGAAACCTGGCAGTACGTACAAGAAAGAGAAGCGTTTGGCACCCCGTTGGTAAAATTCCAAGGTGTTTCATTCCCGTTGGCAGAGCATGAAAGCATGCTGGAAGCCTTACGAGCACTGGCTTATCAAACACTTAAATTGCGGGATGGTGGACACAAACACACAAAAGAAGCGGCTGTATTGAAATGGATGGGGCCGAAATATGCGACAGAAATCATACAGAATTGTTTATTGCTAAACGGCCATTACGGTTACACCACTGACTTACCACATCAACAAAGGATGCTGGATGTGATGGGTCTGCAAATTGGTGATGGGACAGCGCAAATTATGAAAACAATTATTTCAAGGGAAAAAGTTGGCAAAATTGCTTTGCAATATCGATAAAAAAGGAAGGCTGTTGTGTTGGTGGATTTATAGGTTGGCTCCAGAATTTCCATACCCCACAGCGGTTAATGATTGTTGGCACGCTTTATTATGGGTTGACGACAATCGAGATAAGTTCAATGGGTTGGACTTGTCTCTGGTTGTTGCGGGCGATAGTGCAGGTGGCAACCTGGTGGCGATAATGGCGCAGCGCTCAACAAAAAACGGGCCAAGGTTGCCATGCCATGGATTCAATTGTTGCTTTTATTAAAGAAAAACGGTAGTGGCAAAACTCTAAACATCGTTAAATTTAATAACAATAAAAGCGCTATAAAAGGCTGTCACTTTCTTAAGGTCGACAGCCTTTTATGTTTCCTCAACCAGTGATGGTTTCTTTAGATAATGAGGGTTGAATTAGCAACGTTCAATGACCATGGCGATTCCTTGGCCAACCCCAACGCACATGGTGATCAGCGCATAACGACCGTTTGTTCTTTCAAGTTGGCGGCAAGCAGTTAAAGCCAGCCTGGCTCCTGACGCACCTAGCGGATGACCAACAGAAATAGCGCCACCATTTGGATTGACTCGTGGATCATCTTCAGCGATACCGAGTTGTTTTAAACCGCCTAGAACCTGTGCAGCAAATGCTTCATTGACTTCAATAATATCCATCTGATCAATACGTAACCCAAGTCGCTTTAGTAATTTTTGGCAGGCGGGGACAGGGCCTAATCCCATCATTGATGGCTCTACGCCAGCTGAAGCGCCGCCTAAAATACGTGCGATGGGTTTGAGTTGATGCTGTTCGCCAAAGTTACGAGATCCAACGACAACGGCTGCTGCTCCATCATTAATCCCTGAGGCGTTAGCCGCAGTGACGACACCTTCTTCATAAAGAGAACGCATGGTGGACATTTTGTCTAAGGTCGATTCCGCTCGAGGGTGCTCATCTGTATCGACAACGATATCAGGTTTGCCCCGTTTTTGAGGGATGTTAACGGGGGTTATCTCTTCCTTAAAATAACCTTTATCAGTGGCTTGTGCCCATTTTTGTTGTGATTGGTAGGCGAAAACGTCACATTGCTCTCGGCTGATTTGGAGTGCTTTGGCCACATTGTCGGCCGTTTCCGGCATGGCCTCATGGCCATATAATTGACCAATAATCGGGTTCGGAAAACGTACGCCAATGGCGCTATCGTAGACGGTGATGTCTTTACTGAATGCGGTATTGCTTTTATTAAACGTTAAGGGTGCTCGGGTCATGCTTTCACCCCCGCCAGCAATAAATAAATCGCCCTCTCCAGAGGTGATTGCCCGTGCAGAATCAATAATCGCTGCTAAGCTACTCCCGCAAAGCCTATTAACAGTTTGTCCGCTGACCTCTACCGGGAGTCCCGCTGCTAACGTTGCATAGCGGGCGACGTTTCGACTGTCTTCTCCTGATTGACAGGCACAGCCTAAAACGACGTCATCTATCAGCAAGGGGTCAATTTTGTTCCTTTCAACCAAGGCTTTTATAACTGTTGCAGCCAAATCATCAGGCCTTACATGTGCCAGCGCACTACAATATTTTCCAAACGCTGTTCTCGTTCCATCATAAATATAAGCATCTAACATAATGTTCTCTTTTCTTTATTGAGGTATTTTAGCTATGAAGCGAGTAGGCCAACTCGATTCCGTCTCTAATGGCTTGAGCCGCATCTAATTCACGGACTTCTTTGGCTCCACCAATTTTGTATATTTTACTGCTCATTTTGTTGAGAGGAACGGCCAGTTCATCTCGAGACTCCTGACCGGCACAAATTATAATGGTATCGGCGGGAATGTGTTGTTTTTCGCCAGCCTTGTTAATATGCAGGCCTGTTGCGTCAATCTTTACATAGTCGAGATCACCAAGTAACTGAACACCCCGTTTTTGTAATTCGGCTTGATGAATCCAACCGGTTGTTTTACCCAATGATCGACCAAATTTCCCTGCTTTACGTTGTAATAAGGTGACCTCGCGTAGCTTGTTAAGGGGTGGTTTTTTTGCAGAATCTAAGCCACCGGGTTGTAACCCTGTTGAGTCAATACCCCAGTTGTTATTGAATGATTCAATGGTTTCTTTGCCATCGGTTTGGTGCGTTACAAATTCAGCCATGTCATACCCAATGCCACCGGCACCGATAATGGCAACTCGTTGGCCAATTTTGTCAGGTTTTTCAAAGGCTTCTTCGTATGTCAACACAGTTGGGCTCTCTATACCCGGTATAGTCAGGTGACGAGCTCTAATGCCAGATGCCAGGACAACGGCATCGTATTGAGATGATGTGAGTTGGTCCGCTGTGATGGTTGTCTTTAAATGAAGGTCAATTTGATATTTCTCTATCATCACCCTGAAATACCGTAGCAATTCGTCAAACTCCTCTTTCCCCGGTACTTTGCGTGCGTACAATAATTGACCGCCAATATCTTCGTTTGCATCATACAGTGTAATGTGATGGCCCATTTTTTTTGCTTCGATGGCAAACGATAAACCAGCAGCACCGGCACCGATAACTGCAATGTTTCGTGGGGAAGCCGTTTTTGGCAGGGCAGGCATGATTGTTTCATGACAAGCACGCGGGTTTACTAGGCAACTGACGGTTTTAAAGTTAAAGAGATGATCCAAACAGGATTGATTACAGGCGATGCAAGTATTGATGTCATTGGTACGTTGTTCTTGGGCTTTATTGACAAATTCGGGGTCTGCAAGAAAAGGTCTGGATAGATAAACAAGATCCGCATCTCCTCGCTGAATAATTTTTTCAGCCACGTCAACCGTATTAATTCGATTAGCCGCGGCAACGGGAATATTGACAGCTTGCTTAATTTTGTTTGTTGCCCAGCTGAACGCGGCCCTTGGTACTTGCATAGCAATAGTGGGAATAGAGGATTCATGCCAACCGATGCCGGTGTTAATCAAATCGATACCGGCAGATTCTAATAATTGAGCAAACTGCTGTGCTTCTTCAATATTCCAACCGCCTTCAACCAACTCAAGTACGGACATTCGGTATTGAATAAAGAAACGAGGGCCTAATTTGCGGCGTATGGCATGAATGATTTCTAATGGAAAGCGTGCACGATTTTCTAGCGATCCTCCCCATTCGTCGGTACGGTGATTCGTACGCAAGGCGGTAAATTCATTGAGGCAATACCCCTCAGAGCCGAGCAATTCAATACCATCAAATCCCGCTTGTTCAGCGAGGTAGGCGCAATGAACAAAATCGTCGATTGTTCGCTGGATATCCTGCTGTGTCATTGCTTTAGGTTCGAACTGATTAATGGGCGAGCGGATGGCGCTGGGTGCCACAAGGTCTTCTTGCTTTGCATAACGGCCAGCATGAAGAATTTGCATAATGATTTTGCTGCCAGATTCATGGACGGCGTTTGTTATGATTTTATAATCCTCTATTTGCTCGGCATCCGTGAGTTTCATAGCGCCTGGACTGATCAAACCTTGTTCATTTGGAGAAACTCCGCCCGTAACCATCAGCGAAACGCCACCATCAGCACGTTCTTTGTAAAAAGCTGCAAGTCGACCAAATGGGTCTTCACTGTGATCGAGACCTGTGTGCATCGAACCCATGATAATTCGATTGGGTAAGGTTAAAGAACCTAAGGTAATGGGTGAAAATAAATGACTCGACATGGTGTTCCTTTACGTACATTAATAGGCTGACTGAAGAGTTTACAGGGTGTCATCTTCAGGTTCTGTAACTTTACAAACTAACGCTTGTTTGGTAAATTGACGATCAAGTATACAGCATCCATAGGCACAATAAAATAGAGGTGACCGTGAAGTGGAATGATGAATTAATTTATCAGCTTGAGGAGGGTGTGGCGACCATAAAATTAAATCGCCCGGAAAGAAAAAATGCCTTATCAACCAGCTTGGTTAATAAATTAGCTGATGCTTGGCAGGAGGTTGATACCAATGATGCCGTGAAAGTGGTTGTATTAACATCCGCAGATTGCGGTGTTTTTTGTGCGGGAATGGACTTAAAAGAAGCCGCTGAAATTAAAAAACAAACAGGCGAAGACGTCTTGTCTAAATTGAAAGACCCATTTCATCAACGTATGCGGGATTGTAAAAAACCGATTATTGCGGCAATGACTGGGCATTTAATGGCTGGCGGTATGCTGCTGTCTTTAAACTCAGACTTGCGTGTTGGCTTAACGGGTACACGAGTAGGCATTACAGAAGCAAAAATGGGTCGTGGTTCGCCTTGGGCTGTGCCGCTGCTGGGCATGTTGCCTCAACCACTGATTATGGAATTGGTTTTAACCGGTGAGCAACTGCCCATTCAACGGTTTTATGACGTGGGCTTTGTTAACTATCTTGAGGAAACACCCGATCAAGTTAGAGAACAAGCCTACCGGTTAGCAGGCATTATTAGAGACAATGCGCCCCTATCAGTGGTGGCCGCTAAGGCCAGTATATTAAGTGCAATGAGCCTGGGTTGTAATGACGGCATAAAAGAAGCGCAACGTTTACATGAAGTGGTATACGCCAGTGAAGACGGTATTGAAGGGCCACTGTCGTTTGCTGAAAAAAGAAAACCCAAATGGAAAGGTCGCTAGTCTTAGTGTTCTAGTTATTCAACAAAATATAGAGAAAAAGATGAATTTCGAATTAAATGATGAGCAACGAATGATCTATGAATACGGGGATCAAGTTGCAAAAAAATATGACCAACACTATTGGCTAAAAAAAGCACGTAAAAATGAATTCCCACGAGCGTTATGGGATCAAGTCAGTGACGATGGTTTTATCGGCTTAATGGTGCCAGAAGAATACGGTGGTGCAGGGCTTGGTATGACTGAAATGGCGCTATTGATGGAGGGCATGGCGAATAATGGCATTCCTTTGTTATCCATGGTCGTCGGTTCAACGATGACGTTACCCATGATTGCTGATCATGGTAGTGAGGCGATGAAACAACGGTATTTGCCCGATGCATGTGCGGGTAAAACGCTTTTTTGTTTTGCGATTACCGAACCAACAGCCGGCACAAATACGATTAAAATTAATACGATCGCGAAGAAGAAAGGCGATCGGTATTTTTTAAATGGACAAAAAACGTTCATTACCAGTGCAGATGAATCTGATTATGCACTGGTTGTGGCGCGTACTCAGGCGCACACAGAGGTGGCCAGTAAAACCGAGGGGTTTACTTTGTTTATTGTCGATATGAAAGCAAAAGGCCTGAGTATGACACCGCTGGAGATGGGTGTTGTCCTGCCAGAACGCCAATATCAATTATTCTTCGATGATGTTGAGCTGACAGAAGATGATGTCATTGGTACGATTGATAAAGGGTTTGAAATTTTATTCGAATCATTAAACCCTGAGCGTATTGTTGTTTCATCTATGTGCACAGGAATAGGCCGTTTAGCCCTGAACAGGGCGGCAGAATATGCAGCCGAACGTGTGGTTTTTAATGGCCCAATAGGTGCGTATCAAGGGTTACAGCACCCTTTGGCTGAAAGTAAAACTCAAATAGAGTTGGCCTCATTAATGACAAGACAGGCAGCTTGGTTATTTGATCATAAAAAGTCAGCGGGTGAGGCGTCGAGTATGGCGAAAATAGCCGCTGCTGATGCCGGTATGAAAGCGGTTGACTCTGCACTCCAGTGTTTTGGTGGTAATGGTTTTACAGATGATTATGGCTTATATGATATGTACTCGGTGGTTCGGTTATTAAAAACGGCCCCCATTAACAGGGAAATGCTATTAAACTATATTGCTGAAAAGAGCCTGGGTTTACCACGTTCATATTAAAAACTAATCGCTTATGCCTGATAGATTACAACTGTGTCGATCCCTTTTATTTGTGCCTGGTTCCGCGCAAAAGCGCATTGATAAAGCGGCCAATCTTCCGGCTGATGCCATTATTTTTGATCTTGAAGATGCTGTAGCGCCGGGAGAAAAAAATACAGCAAGACAGCGGGTCATCACCGCTTTAGAATCGGGTGCTTTTAGCTCAAAGCAAGTCATTGTTCGGGTGAATGGTCTGTCTACACCCTGGTTTGAAGAAGACATTAAAGCGATGGTGGCGGTGGGGCAGACCGCCATTATGCTGCCAAAATGCGAATCGGTAGAGGATATTCAGACAACTAAATCTTTTTTTAACAAGGCTGAGATACCGCTGTTTGTTATTATTGAAACGGCTAAGGGGGTGTTAGCAGCGTCAAGTATTTCAAATGCGTTAACAACACTGGATTCTATGTGTTTTGGGCACGTGGATTTTGCAGCAGACATGGCGTTGAATGAATCAGATGCCAGTGCAGGTGTTATTTATCATTCGCGTTGCCAGATTGCATTAGCAGCCAGGGCGTTTGGTGTTTTGCCGATTGATAACGTTTGTTTGGATGTATCCAATGAGCAGGCGATTCGTGAAGAGGCTATTCTGGGGATGAAATTAGGCTATGCAGGCAAGCTCTGTATCCACCCGGCTCAAATCAACATAGTCAATGAGGTGTATACACCCACTTTAGAGCAGGTGGAAAAAGCCACAGCCATTCTGGCTGCTTGGGATGAAGCGCAACAACAAGGGCAAGGTGTGTTTGTGTACCAAAATAAAATGATAGACCTACCCGTTATCCGTGCTCAAGAAAGTATCTTGAAGCGTTTTCAAGCAGCAAATAAATAAGAGAGTTAACCATGCAAGACATTTTGGTAGAAGGCCCCTACTTCGAAGACTTTAAAGTTGGTGAGTTTCTAGAAGAAGCTCCTTCCATTACGTTAACAGATGGGCATGCGACGACACATCAGATGTTGTTTGGTGACCGCACAAGACTGCCGTTAGATCATCATTTGGCGACAGAAGTGACCGGATCAAATCGTCCGTTGGCTCATTCCATTATGGCGATGGGCTTTTGTATTGGTCAAACAACCTATGCCACACAAAATGTCATGGGGAATTTGTTCTATCGGGGGCTGGTTTTAAAGAAGCCGGTTTATATTGGCGATACATTAAGTACTAAAACCCAAATTGTAGCCTTAAGGCAAAATAAAATTAAAGGCGGTCGGCCTTCCACCGGTATGGTCGGTTTGGAAATTACAACGACTAACCAGCGGGGTGAAGAGATTATGCGCTTTTGGCGTTGCCCAATGGTGCCTTGTCGAGACCCTAAAACACACACAAAGCACGCGGATGATCTCGATATTATGCCATCGGATATACCGACGGAAACCTTAATGTCTGCTGTACCAACGGCTTGGAATTTAAACACGTTCCGTCAACGATTTTCTGGTGTGCACTTTGATCAGGTCAATGAAAATGTTTGCTATAAAATCAAAGCGCGAGATACCGTCACTTCCGCGCCTGAGCTCACTCGCTTAACACTTAACCTGGCCATGACACATACAGATGCAGGTGCCAGTGTATACGGTAAACGACTGGTATATGGCGGGCATACAATATCCATGGCAGCGGCGCAATTGATCAGAGCACTGCCGAATGTTGTGTCGATCTTGGCTTGGCGTCATTGTAATCATATTGCCCCTGTCTTCGAAGAAGATATCTTGTATAGCGAGATCAGTGTCATAAAGAAAACACCCCTTGACTCGGGCGGCGGGTTGGTTGATTTGCACATTAACGTTTGGGCTGACAGGGGAGAGAATGCTCCTAAAGAATGTAAAAATGATCACGTCCTTGATTGGGGTTTGGTTATTTTAATGGCCTAAGACAGGTATTATTTTGGATATTAAGCACGTTGCTCTATCGATTGGAGATTATCCCCTGAGGGCTAAGCTTATTGGTGATACGTCGCTTGATAAGCCCGTTATTGTGTTGTTACACGGTGGTTTAGACTGCATAGAAATGTGGAAAAGTTTTCCTGAAGAGCTGGCAAGGGCTTCTGGTTTAGCTGTGGTTGCTTATGAACGCTTCGGGCACGGGCAGTCGGGTAAATTAACAAAACCGCGTGAACGGGATTATCGCCACGATGAGGCAGAAAAAGTGCTTCCTGAGGTTATTAAAGGATTGGGCTTAAAAAAAATCATCTTGGTGGGGCACAGCGATGGCGGTGCCATGGCTTTGATTGCAGCCGGTTCCTTAGGCCATCAAATCCTTGGTATTTGTTCTATTTCACCGCCGCTAGTGGTTAATAAAGTGGTCTGTGATGGTATTGAAGAAGCCATTAAGCAGTATGAAAAAGGGTCATTAGCCAAACGTTTAAAGGTTTTTCATGGTGATGCGACAGATGCTTTGTTTTATGGTTGGGCCAGACCTTGGTTGTCAGAGGCCTTTAAAGATTGCACATGGGCTGATGATATAAAAAAAATCAAGTGTCCTACGCACGTTATCTTTGGTCTCGCAGATGTCTATGGTTATGAGGCAAGTTTGAAGGAATTACAGGATCATTTGACCGTGGAGCCTGAAGTTCTGCTATTGGAAAAGGTCGGCCATATGCCGCACCATGAAGCTCAGGCTGAGGTCATCAATTCGATCATCCGTTTATGTAATAAAATAAGTGAATAAAACATTTTAATATATTGAATTAAAACAATAAAATTTAATTAATAAAGGAGGTTTTTATGGATTTGGAATTAAAAAATAAATCGGTGATCGTCACTGGGGGTGGCTCAAATATTGGTCGGGGTATTGTCCTGGGTTTTGCTAAAGAGGGCGCTAATATCACGTTGGCTGATATTGATGAAGTGCAAGCAAATCAAGTGGCTGAATTGGCCCTTAAGAAAGGCGCTTCTGATGTTCAGGTCATCAAAACGGATGTGACAGATCTGGAGCAAGTGAAAGCCATGGTTAAGGCCGCAGATAGTAAATATGGCGGGGTTGATGCTCTTGTCAATAACGTCGGTTGGGATGATTTGATGTTCTTTACTCAAACGACACCTGAGTTGTGGCAAAAATTGATTGCCATTAACTTTATTAGCAACCTTAACTGTACGCATTCGGTGCTGGAGGTGATGCTTAAAAATAAAACCAAAGGGTCCATTGTTTCACTGAGCTCAGATGCAAGTCGACAAGGCGAACCACGTGAGGCCGTTTATGGTGCGTTGAAAGCAGGCATTAATAGTCTGATGAAATCATTGGCGCGTGAAAATGGGCGTTTTGGTATTCGATGCAACGCGGTCTGCCCGGGTGTTACCATTCCAGAAGACGATGATGAAGTGGGCTCAAACAGTATGTGGACACAAAAAGATGCCATGTTTACCGAAGAACAATTTGAGATGATTGCAAATGCGCTTCCATTAAAGAAAGTCGGGCGCCCTAATGATTTGGCTAATGCCGTCGTCTTTTTATCGTCCAATGCCACAGCCGGTCATATAACGGGTCAGGTACTGAGTGTGAGTGGCGGATACAGTATGATCGGGTAAAAATGATCTAACTTAGCTAAAAGTGGCCTGTGACGTTTTTTAATCTACAAAACATAGAGATTGTTTATATTGCGATTTTTTATTGCATGCTCAGTGTTTTTATCTATTTTAAACTTCGCAAGCCACTTTCAACGACTTTAAGTCCTAAGGAAAAAACCAAACAGGTCATGGTGTTAATGATATGTTTATTGTTGTTTTCCAGTTTTGTTGTTGTATCCGGCGGTGTTTTAGCTCATCAGGATACCGCCTGGCACCAGGTGACGGTCACGTCAAATGAATTAATCCCTGGCCGCTTGATTATCTACAGTCTATTTTATCCCCTCTATTTTATAGTCGGTGGAGCAATGTGGTTATATGCGAGCACTCGTTTTGAGGCGCGTGATTTTGAAACTAAATTTAAAACCTCGTTGTTTTGTATTGTTATTTCGCCTTTTATGTTTTTACCGAGTCAAGATCCTAGCATGATGGTGATCAGTACCGATATTTGGAGTATTTTATTTAGATCCAGTTATTGGGCGTTGATGGCGGTTTGGATTAGCTCACTGCTGTACTTGATTTCCCGTTTGGTGATGATGGTTCTTCGGTTTTCTAAATTTGCTTAACCCATCACCTGGGTTGGCTTCCTTACTTCTTACCCGTGTAGTACTCAGGGTGGTAAGTTAATACCTGCTCGCCGTCACTGACCCAGGCGTGACACCCATCAATGTAAAACGGTTTTGAAGTTTCTTGATCAGTTTTGCCTTTAGCAATACCGGCCATGGTTTGATATAGCGTTGTGGTTGCGGGTGCAACCAAATCGGCTAAATGGGTACAACCCTGCACACCAGCCACCAAATTTTTTACTAAACGCGTCCAACCGGGCGCAATTTGTTGACCAATCAAACGCTTGAAAATGGGCGTAATATCACCACAACAGCCATAGGGGGAATGATCGGTAACGGCAATGCAATCATGGACGAGCATATGGGTATCAACGGTTAAGCGAATCCACATTTCGTGGATGGGTTCCCCGGGTTTGATTTCACCCCGATAGGTATTATCAACGGAGTACGTTTTGATATCTTTAATTTGAGCATCTACATCCCATAACCCATCGTCACGTTGAAATCCGTTACAGGTAATTTGTCGAGTATGAATAGGTTTCCGGGAATGCGGGCTGTCAGGTAAGGGCATATGTATATCGTATTAAGCAAAGGTTGCTGGCTGAGGTTTTATGCTGAAATTTCTTCTTGATTGAAATTATAATCGTTTCCCAGTTGTTGTTGTGCAAGCATTGCGCAAAATTTTGGATAAGTTTTTTTAATGGCATTAATCAGCGTGTCGTAAGGTAAGTCGGAAAATATACCGTGATCAACGAGGTATTCCATGTGTTGTTGGTCCTGTTTGTTAAAGGCGTGCATAAAAGAATCATGAATGCCATCAAATTCAAGCGGCCGGACATCAAAACGTTCACACATTTCTATATTGAAAGCCGGCGTAGCTTTTACCCACTGCTCATTGAGGTAAAGAACGGAATAACCATGCCAGATAAAGATGTCCGTTTCCATTAAGTCCAGTAGCTTTTTGGTGCTGAGATGATTTTTAACATCAGCAAAGCCAAGTTGGGCGGGGATGCCAACAGCCCGTGCAGCGGCAGTCAGCAGGATAGCCTTAGGGATACAATAACTTGAGCCAGTGCTTAAGGTCTTGCTGGCGGTGAAATTTTCTTCGTTGAGGTAAAACTTATAGGGATCATAACGAATCGAATCTCGTACTGCATAATACAAACGGATAGCCTTTTCAATATCGCTCGTTGCACCTTCAATTGCCTCAAAAGCAAATGCTTTAACGGTCGCAGAATCGCTATCAATAAACGTTGTTGGTTGAAGGAATTCAGTCATCTTTAACACGGCCCTTATTTAAGCAGTTCTCCAGCGATAATGAGTTTCCGTACTTCATTGGTCCCGGCGCCAATTTCAAGAATTTTCCCAGTCCGGTATAAACGGTTAATTTCAGACTCCCACATGAAGCCCATGCCGCCATGTATTTGGACACCTTGATCCAGGATACGCATACAAGCACGGCCAGCGTGTAAGGCAGCCGCCGCAGAACGCATATGAATTTCACCGCGTCCGCCACCCCCCTGTTCAAGGTCTTTAATTTCTTTAAGTAATTGATACGTTAGGCTGCGCATTAACTCAAGATCAGTGTACATGTCAGCCAGCATTGATTGAACCATGTTTGTTTTTTATTGTGTTAAAGACCGGCCGATAATCAGCTTCATTATTTCATTGGTGCCTGCATATATTCGTTGAACGCGTGAGTCGGCCCACGCTCTTGCCACCGGGTATTCCCACATATAGCCATAGCCTCCATGCAGCTGTACACATTCATCCATCACGCGGCATTGTAGGTCACTGCATAGTAACTTAGCTTTTGAGGCGGTCACGGTATCCAGTTTCCCTTCGATAAGGAGTTCTAAACATCGGTCAACAAATACTCTGGCTGCGGTGAGTTCGGTATCCATTTCCGCTAATTTAAACTGCGTGTTTTGAAAATCGGCAATGGGTTGGCCAAACGCTTTACGTTCTTTCGTGTATTCAATGGTTTGTTGCAAAATAGATTCAGCCGCCGCAATACCGGTGATGGCTACCGACAACCTTTCTTGAGGTAAGTCTTGCATTAAGTAAATAAAACCTTTGTTTTCCTCACCTAACAAGTTGCTTTGAGGAACGCGCACATTATCAAAAAACAACTCCGATGTATCTTGCGCTTTCATGCCAACTTTTTTAAGGTTTTTACCCTTGGTAAACCCCTTTGTTCCTTCTTCTAGAAGGATGAGGCTTGTTCCTTTGCCACCAAGCTCAGGCTTTGTTTTTGCAACAACAATAACGATATCGGCTAGTTGACCATTGGTAATAAAGGTTTTTGAGCCATTTAGAATATAGTCACTGCCGTCTTTAATGGCGGTTGTTTGTACGCCCTGAAGGTCGGAACCGGTACCCGGTTCGGTCATTGCGATGGCTGAGATCATTTCACCGCTCACCAGTTTCGGCAGGTATGTGCGTTTTTGTTCATCGCTACCGTAATGGATGATATAAGGCACCGCAATGTCCGAATGCAAGGCAAAACCCAGCCCCGATAAACCTAGCCGAGAAACTTCTTCGTCTACAATTGCGTTATAGCGAAAGTCAACGCCTACACCGCCGAACTCCTCAGGAACCGTCGGTGAGATCATGCCCAATTCACCGGCTTTTAACCAGATAGAGCGATCAACTTGACCGTCTTCTTCCCATTGTTCATGGTATGGAACCACTTTGTCTTCAAGAAATTTTCTGACGCTGTCGCGAAACATTTCGTGTTCTTGTTGGTATATTGTTCTAGTGATCATTTTTATGCCTCAGGTTCATCTCAAGTTGTTGTATTTTTCTTTACCACCATGTTGTAAAACTCGTGTGCCATTTCTTCGATTGTTTTATCTTTGTTAGGATGAAACCATTGAATGCTCCAGTTCAGTGAGCCCAAGATAAACAACCTGATTAAGGAAGGATCGCCGATTAATAACCCCATATCGACGGCCTCGCTGATAATGGTTTGCCAATAGTTTTCGTATTCATCCCTCAACGCAATTAAATGCTTTTTTGATTCGGCGCTCAGTGATCGCCACTCGGTAATTGACACAATATGAGCATCGCGTTCTGCGCCATGCAGTGTTTTTAAATGAGCATAGATAAGGGCGAATAATTTTTTATCGAGCTGCGTGATCGATTGCGTTTCTAAGTGAATGGCTTTAAGAGACTTATTTAGCCCATCGTCAATGACGGCTAATAAAATTTCTTCCTTGTCTTTGAAGTGATGGAACAGGCTACCTGACTTGATGCCTGCCGCCGATGCGAGCATTCTAACGGTTGTGCGATCAAAGGAATTGTCCTTGAATAACTTGGCTGCAGAGGCGACAAGTTCCTTGCGCCTAATAGATTGTTTGGGTATAGTCATATTTTACCTAGCGCTTGCTTGGTTTATGAGTATACGGACGAGGAGAGAAGATGTCTACAAAAAGTACAATGATGGATTATCCGCTGACGTTGACCAACATCGTCGAGCGACTTGGTTTGTATTACCCGGCTACGGAAGTTGTTTCCAGAATGCCCGACAAAACATTGCATCGAACAACGTATTCAGATATTCATAAACGAGCAAAACGCCTGGCTTCAGCGTTATCTAAAAATGGGATAAAGAAGGGTGATTGTGTTGCCACCTTAATGTGGAATCATTACGCGCATTTGGAGGCTTATTTGGGTATACCTGTTATGGGTGCCGTCATCCACACCTTAAACCTAAGGTTATCGCCCGAAGATATCGCTTATATTGTTAATCATGCCGAAGATAAGGTCTTGATTATTGATGATATTTTGTTGCCTCTTTACGAACAGTTTAAAGACCAGGTGGAATTTAAAGAAGTCATTGTCGTGCCGCTCAGCGGTGCGGATGTCATCAGCCAGTATACAAACTACGAAGAATACCTGAAATCGGGTGATGAAGATTTTAGTTACCCTGTCATCAATGAGAATGATGCAGCCGGCATGTGCTACACATCTGGCACAACAGGACGACCTAAAGGTGTAGTTTATAGCCATCGGTCGACCGTTTTGCACTCGTTGGCAGAATCGATGGCTGATGCGCTCGCCATCAGTCAATTTGATGTAGTGACGCCTGTGGTGCCGATGTTTCATGCCAATGCTTGGGGGTTACCCTACACGTCGGTACTGGTTGGTGCTAAACAAGTGTTACCTGGTCCACATTTAGATGCGGAAAGTTTGCTGGATTTATATGAACAGGAGCAAGTGACATTGAGTGCCGGTGTGCCGACCATCTGGATGGCCATAAAACAAGCAAGAGAGGCAGAACCGGATCGTTGGAAGACAGCGCCCAACATGAGGATGGCCGTTGGTGGGGCCGCTGTTCCAGAATCATTATTTCGTGCTTTTGATGCGTTTGATATGAAAATTATTCAAGCATGGGGCATGACTGAAACCGGCCCGCTAGCGACTTTGGGACTTGTGAAGAAAGGGCTTGAAAATGAAGATGAGGGTGCTCAATATGCCTATCGAATTAAACAAGGTGTGGCGTTGCCCTTTGTTGATATTCGAATAGTGGATGAACAAGGGGTAGAGCAACCTTGGGATGGAAAAACAGCCGGTAATGCAGAATTAAGAGGCCCCTGGGTGACCGGTGCCTATCATAAAAATGAAGGTGCTGATGACAAGTTTAGTAAGGATGGCTGGCTAAAAACGGGGGATGTGTGTCAGATAGATGAAGAAGGCTATGTCAAGCTAACGGATCGGACCAAAGATTTGGTTAAATCGGGTGGAGAATGGATCAGTTCGGTCGACCTTGAAAATGCCATTATGGGTCATCCTGATGTGCTTGAAGCGGCGGTTATTGCTGTTGCACATCCGAAGTGGGACGAAAGGCCGCTGGCAGTGGTGGTTGTAAAAGAAGGTAAAGTTGTTACAACGAGTGAGATACGAAATTTTTTAGAGGGCCAATTTGCAAAAATCTGGTTGCCAGATGCCGTTGAAATGATTGATGAAATACCCAAAACATCAACGGGTAAATTTATGAAGCTGGCCTTACGTGAGCAATACAAGGACTGGGTTTGGGACTAAAAGTAAACAAATTCATTATGATTTTAACGCACAAAAAAACAGGAACAGTATGATGAAAAATGCAGTCATTATAGAAGCGGTTCGAACGCCATTTGGTAAATTTAATGGAGCTTTTAGAGACACACCAGCCAATAAACTTTTAGCAAATGCTTTGCAGGGTGTGGTTGATAAGTCAGGTATTGATAAAGCAAAAATTGATGATGTGGTGGCAGGCTCGGTAACGCAAATTGGAGAGCAGGCGGCTGATATCGCACGTCAATCACTGTTAATGGCAGGTTTTCCTATTGACGTTGCGGGCGTTACCCTCAATCGCTTTTGTGGATCGGGGCAGCAGGCGGTGCACTTTGCCTCTCAGGTGATTGATGCGGGTGATTCTGACTATATGATTGCCAGCGGTGTAGAAAGCATGACACGGGTGGGGATGTTAACGGATATGACCGTTGGTGGGCCTTATAAAGGGTTTGAACCAATGGGGGCTGAGCTGCTTAATAAATACCCTCTGGTCCACCAAGGTGTGAGTGCAGAATTGTTAGCTGATAAATGGGGGATTACACGAGAAGAAGTGGATGCCTTTGCGGTTGATAGTCATGCAAAAGCTCAAGCGGCTATCCATTCCGGAGCGAATAAAGAAATTATCCCTATGCCGGGTTTGGATAAAGAAGGCAACACCATCACTTTGAACGTTGATGAAGGCGTTAGAGCCGTGATTGACCCTGTAAAACTGGCTTCTCTTGATACAATTTTTCGCCCTGAAGGGGGTGTCGTTACAGCAGGTAATGCTAGCCAAATTTCCGATGGTGCAGCGGCTGTTTTAATTGCGAATAAAAATGTTGCCGTTGCAGATGGTTTTAAACCAAGGGCGAAATTTCGAGCACGTGTCGTCGTGGGTAGTGACCCAGTTTTACAATTAGATGGGCTCATTGCAGCGACAAAATTAGCGTTGAAAAAAGCGGGTTTAACGGTCGATGATATCGATTGGTTTGAGATTAACGAAGCCTTCGCAACTGTGTCACTGGCTTGGATGAAAGAAATAAACCCTAAGCCAGAGAGAGTGAACCCATGGGGTGGTGCCATTGCGCATGGGCACCCACTCGGTGCAACAGGCGCTGGTTTAACGGCTAAAATGGTAGCCGGTTTAGAGGCAACGGGGGGTCAATTCGCCTTGCAAACCATGTGCATTGGTTTAGGGATGGCCACGGCCACCATTATTGAACGAATTTAAGGAGAATAACATGAATTATGATAATCGAACGTTTCTGGTAACGGGTGGGAGCTCAGGGCTAGGGGGTGCCACTGCAACCATGTTAGTTGAAAGAGGGGCTAATGTCGTTATCCTTGATATCAATGAGGAAACGGGTAAAGCCAAAGAAGCAGAATTAGGCGCGGCCTGCCGTTTTGTAAAAACCGACGTGACCAGTGAAGCAGATGTATTGGCGGCCATTGCAGTGGCAAATGATACATTTACGGGCGTTCATGGTGTTATTAATGCAGCGGGCATTCCCATCATGAGTAAAGTGTTGGATAGAGAGAGAAACCCGCATTCACTTGAGCTATTTGCCAAAGGCATTCATGTTAATTTGATCGGTACCTTTAATGTACTCCGTTTAGCGGCGCAGGCAATGACCAATAATGAACCCACGGAAGATGGCGAACGCGGTGTGATCATTAATACGGCCTCGGTCGCCGCTTTTGATGGCCAGATTGGCCAAGCCAGTTATACCGCCTCTAAAGCGGGTGTTGTGGGCATGGCGTTACCCATAGCGCGTGAGTTAGCGCGGTTTGGTATCCGTGTTTGTTCAATCGCCCCCGGAATATTTGAAACGCCGATGTTGGCTCAGTTACCTGAAGAAGCGCGTGACTCCTTAGGAAAAATGGTGCCATTCCCACCACGTTTAGGTAAGCCGTCCGAATTTGCTGAGATGTCGGGGCATATTATTGAAAATGTCATGCTAAACGGTGAGGTTATTCGTTTGGATGGCGGTATTCGCATGGCAGCTAAATAAGGAATCCCAATGAAATACGACACGTTATTAATTGAGAAGCCTGCAGAAGGCGTGGGGCTCATCAGGCTTAATAGGCCTCGTCAATATAATGCACTTAATTCAACACTGCTCATTGAACTCGGTAAAGCACTTGAAACCTTCGATGCTGATGATGCCATTCGATCGGTCATAATTACCGGTTCAGACAAAGCATTTGCAGCAGGCGCTGATATAGCAGAAATGGCGGGAATCAGTGGCCAAGAGATGTTGGAGATGGTCGAGGCATCGACAGGCTGGAGAGCCATTTCAACGTTCAGTAAGCCTACTGTTTGTGCGGTTTCAGGCATGGCGTTGGGCGGTGGTTTTGAGTTAGCTCTGCAGTGCGATATTTTACTCGCCGCAACAGGGGCAAAGTTTGCTCTTCCCGAAGTCAACTTGGGGGTTATACCCGGTGCCGGTGGCACACAACGCGTGGCTCGGATTGTTGGTAAATCACTGGCCATGGAAATGGTGATGAATGGGCGACCAATGTTAGCGGAAGAAGCTCTTCAACGAGGTGCAGTCAGCCGCGTTATTGATCCTGCTGATATTGAAGCTGAGGCAATTCAACTCGCCAAGGAACTGGCTGACCGAGCCCCCCATGCAGTTCGTGCAGGTAAGGCGTGTGTTAATAAAGCGATTAACACGACTTTGGAAGAGGGCTTGGTTTTTGAACGTGATTCATTTATTCCTTTATTCGATACGGAAGATGCCAAAACATTAATGACGGCTTTTTTGAATAAATCAAAATAATTTAAACTCATTTTACAGAAGGCTTTAATTATGGGGTACCAATCAGATTTACGCCCGGGATTATTTGATCACCGAAATATCATTGTAACCGGCGCTGGCAGTGGCTTTGGACGGTGTAACGCGCACGAGTTAGCTTCGTTAGGTGCCAATGTTCTATTGGTCGGTCGTCAAATAGAAAAGCTTAAAAAAGTGCGCGATGAAATTATAGAAGACGGCGGTATTTGCGATATAAGAAGCTGTGATATCCGTGATGAAGAAGCCGTCATAGAGTTGGTTAAATCGTTCATTGAAGCGCATGGTGAAATTTATGGTTTAGTGAATAATGCGGGTGGGCAGTTTCCATCTCCATTGGAAAAAATCAGTAAAAATGGATGGACTGCTGTCGTCAATACCAATTTGACGGGCGGATTTTTGATGGCACGGGAGGTGTACAAGCAATCCATGATAAAACAGGGCGGTTCGATTGTGAACATCGTAGCGGATATGTGGGGAGGAATGCCCGGCATGGGTCATTCAGGCGCTGCTCGAGCAGGGATGTCAAATTTTACACAAACAGCGGCCTATGAATGGGGGCATTCAAATGTTCGAGTAAATGCCGTGGCGCCAGGTTGGATTATGTCGAGTGGTATGGATACCTATGGGCCTGAATTTAAGGCCGTTCTTAAAACATTAAAAGACGCGGTTCCGCTTGGCCGTTTAGGTAATGAGGCTGAAATCAGTGCAGCTATTTGTTTCTTGTTAAGTGATTCGGCTTGTTATATCAGTGGAACAACTGTCCGAGTGGATGGGGCGGCTTCGCAAGGTAATACAGCGGTCTATCCTTTGCCTAAAGCAAAAAAGACGACGCCCTTTGCTGGTTTTCATCGTGAAGTAACGCCTGATTTATTTAAATAAATCACATTAAAAACCATGTATAAGCCATTAAAAAATCAAACGATTATAACGCTTGCGCTTAATTTGCCCGGTCCATTGGCTGCAAAAAGGTTTGTCGATTTAGGTGCAACGGTAATAAAAGTTGAACCACCGCAGGGCGATCCTTTTGAGCAATATTGTCCAGCTTGGTATGCGGATGTTAATCAGGGTCAAGAACGAAAAATACTTGATGTTAAGTCGGTCGCTGGGCAAGCCCAATTGGATGAATTATTAGCTTCCGCGAGCTTACTGTTGACAGCGCAACGTCCTGCTGCATTAGAACGATTAGGCCTTGGGTGGGATCAACTGCATGTAAAGTTTCCCCAGTTGAATCATCTTGCTGTCGTGGGTTATCCGCCTCCCAACGATCACCACGCGGGTCACGATTTAACGTATCAAGCGGCCTTAGGTCTAGTGAGTCCGCCCAATGTTCCAAAAACACTTGTCGCAGATTTGGCGGGTGCCGAGCGCGCAGCCATTGAAGGCTTGTCTTTGCTCATGGGTAGCATGGCAGGTGAAAAAGGTCGACAGGTGCTTGTTGCTTTGTCGGATGCAGCGGATTATATGGCTCAACCTCTGACATATGGTTTAACCAGTAATGAAGCCATTTTAAGTGGGGTTTTACCTGAATATACGGTGTATGAAACGCTTGATGGATGGGTGGCTGTTGCGGCTCTAGAACCACACTTTAGGGCTCAATTTAAAAAGCAGTTGGGACTTCAGTCGCTAAATAAAGAGCACGTTGCAAAAAAGATAGGACAAAAAAATACAGCCGACTGGGTTCGTTGGGCAAACAATTACGATATTCCGTTGGTAGAGGTTAAAGAACAGTAGTCAAACTATGTGTGTCTACTAATCGCAGCCCTGGTTATTTTAACGTTCCTATTTTTTTACGAAAACGATTATCTTGGTGATGTTGCCAATTTTTAGCTTGAAAGCCACGGAGATGAATTGCCTGGACATTCATGTGCTTTTGCGGCACTCAAGACGGTTTGAATTTTAAGTCGTTTTAAAAGCAGTGTTATCCATCTTGGTAACACTGCTTGTTGTTTTTAGTCGGCCCAAGTTGTAAAGTTTTCCACCTCTTCACGCTGTGTGCGGTACTGATTCACCGGTTTATCATTGTCCGGATAGCCCAAAGACAGCCCACAAATTAATGAATATTGATCAGAGACACCTAAAATATTACGCACGATATCTGGGTAATCGCTGGTCGAGGCTTGTGGGCAGCTACCTAAACCATGTCCTCTTGCTGCCAACATAACACTTTGTAAAAACATGCCCATGTCAAACCAGGAACCCTTGCCCATGACTTTATCGATAAAGAAAAAAAGGCTGACAGGGGCGCCAAAAAACCGGTAATTATTTAAAGAGGCTTCAAGACGTTTTTCTTTATCTTCCCTACCTATATCAAGCGCTTGGTATAAATCCATGCCACACTGAAAACGCCTGCCTTTAAAAGGCTCTACCCATTCTGTAGGGTAATAATCATAATCAGGGTTTGCTTTGACGCCATTTTTTGCAGCTTCCAATAAGGCTTCTGATATGGTTTTTTTGCTTTCGCCTTGGACGACAACCACTTTCCAAGGTTGCGTATTGGTACCTGAAGGCGACCACCGGGCTGTGTCTAAAATGTCAGTAATCACCGATTTAGGCACGGGCTTATCCAAAAAGGAGCGAACCGAAATTCGTCCCTCTATAGCTTCTTTTATATCCATGGTATACAGTTCACTCTTTAGATTAAAAAATGAATACTACCAGCTTATACCTGCGATGTTGCATGAAAAAGGTTAAAAATTCGTTGATTTGAAAAAGGCACCGTTACGTCGTTATTTATTCAACAAAATCTCTGTCAATCTGCTGTACAATTCTAATTCGAATGGGTATTCGATTTTAATCGGTAGAGAAGATTTTGATCTTTCAATAAAACCTAATGATTGTTAGAATATATCTAAAGTAATAAACCAAGGTGAGTAAATGAAAATTTTAGTGGGTGTTAAGCGCGTTGTAGATTACAACGTCCGTATACAAGTGAAAGCCGATGGCTCGGGTGTAGCCACGGATGGCGTGAAAATGAGCATGAATCCGTTTGATGAAATTGCTGTTGAAGAGGCTTTACGCATTAAAGAGGCCGGTAAGGCGGATGAAGTCATTGCGGTAACAATTGGCCCAAAAGTATGTCAGGAGCAGTTAAGAACAGCACTAGCAATGGGTGCAGATCGTGCTATTCACGTTGAAACAGACGATGACATCCAACCATTGACTGGCGCGCGTATTTTAAAAGCGCTCGCAGATAAAGAAGAGCCTAAAATCGTGCTGTTAGGAAAACAAGCAATTGATGATGACAACAACCAAACGGCTCAAATGTTAGGTGCTCTATCTCATTGGCCTCAAGCGACATTTGCTTCAGAAGTTAACATTGAGGGTGAGAGCGCGGTTGTAACCCGTGAAATTGACGCCGGCCTAGAACAATTATCGGTAGACCTACCAGCCGTCATCAGTGTGGATTTACGATTAAATGAACCGCGTTACGTTAAATTGCCTGACATTATGAAGGCAAAGCGTAAACCGATAGAAACCATCACGCTGGGAGATCTTAATGTCGATGCCGCAGCTTCGGTAAAAGTCTTAAAAACATCTACACCAGCCAAACGTCAGGCAGGAATTAAAGTTGAATCAGTTGATGAACTGGTTACCGTGTTAAAAGAAAAGGGGTTGATCTAATGAGTAAAGTATTAGTCATTGCAGAGCATGATGGTGACCAATTAAATGGTTCCACGGCACGAGCAGTTGCTTGCGCGAGTGAGCTGGGTTTAGATGCAGTAGATGTAGCTGTCTTAGCGGCTGATGGGGCTGTTGTGGCCGATCAAGCAGCCTCGTTGACGGGTGTTTCAACCGTTGTGTTAGTCCAAAACCCTGCTAATGAACATGCTGTAGCTGCTTTATTAGCACCTCAAATAGAAGCCTTAGCTTCTGATTACAGTCATGTTTTTGCACCGAGTACAACGTTTGGAAAAGACTTGATGCCACGTGTTGCGGCTCATCTTGGCGTGCCACAAATTAGCGATATTATGCGAGTTGAAAGTGCAACGGTTTTTGATCGTCCAGTGTATGCTGGTAATGCTGTCGTTACAGTTGAAGCGGCTGAAGGCATAGTGATCGGTACGGTAAGAACAGCGTCGTATGCTGCTGTGGGCCAAGAAGGTTCAGCCAGTATTGAAACACGTGAATTATCGGTTGAGCTGCCTTCACACACAAGGTATGTGGGGTTGCAGACCAGTGGAGGGAGTGATCGCCCTGATCTCCAGGCAGCTGCAAAAGTTGTATCAGGTGGACGCGGTGTTGGCAGTGAAGAAAATTTCAGCGTCATATACAAGCTTGCTGATAAATTAGGGGCCGGTGTTGGTGCTTCCAGAGCAGCGGTAGACGCTGGTTTTATACCCAATGATCATCAAGTCGGCCAGACTGGAAAAATTATTGCGCCTGAACTTTATATGGCGTTCGGTATTTCAGGAGCCATTCAACATTTAGCGGGTATTAAAGATGCGGGAACCATTGTGGCCGTTAATAAAGACGCGGATGCTCCTATTTTTGAAGTGGCTGATTATGGGTTAGTCGGTGATTTATTTGAGGTGATTGATGAGCTTGAAAAAGCATTATAAATACTTTATCTAACTAAAATTAAGGTGGCAGGGCTGCGGTTAAAAGCGCTGGCACCTTTTTTCGTACTCATTAAGGGGGAATGATGGAACGTGAATCAATGGAGTTTGATGTTGTAATTGTTGGTGCGGGTCCTGCTGGCCTGTCTGCAGCCTGTAAATTAATGCAGTTAGCGCAAGAAAAAGATCAGGAACTAATGGTCTGCGTGATAGAAAAAGGCTCAGAAGTCGGGGCACACATTCTATCAGGTGCTGTATTGGAGCCGACGGCCATGAACGAGCTGTTCCCCGATTGGAAAGAAAAAGGTGCCCCGCTGAAAACGGCCGTTAAGGGCGATGATGTTTATTATCTGACCAATGAGAAAAAGGGGATTAAAACACCCAATTTTTTAGTACCTAAGCCGATGCACAACGAAGGAAATTACATCGTGAGCATGGCCAATGTTTGTCGTTGGTTGGCAGAACAAGCAGAAGCCTTGGGCGTTGAAATTTTTCCTGGCTTTACGGCGTCAGAAGTCTTATTCAATGATGACGGCAGTGTGAAAGGTATTCTCACTGGGGACATGGGTGTTGCAGAAGACGGTAGCGAAAAAGACGGCTATATGCCGGGTATGGAACTGCTTGCAAAACAAACTATTTTTGCCGAGGGTTGCCGAGGCCACTTAGGTAAGCAACTAATGGAAACGTTCAATTTGCGTGATCATGTTGACCCTCAACATTACGGCATAGGCATCAAAGAAATTTGGTCGATAGAGCCTGAAAAACATCAAGAAGGGCTTGTTGTGCATACCGCAGGCTGGCCACTTGATAATCATACGGAGGGGGGCGGTTTTCTTTATCATATGGAAAACAATCAAGTCGCTCTTGGATTCATCATCGCATTAAATTACAGCAATCCGCACTTAAGCCCTTTTGATGAAATGCAACGATGGAAACTTAACCCTAAAATTTCTCAGTATCTTGAGGGGGGTGAGCGTATTGGTTATGGAGCCCGCGCTGTCAACAAAGGTGGGTTTCAATCGGTTCCAAAACTGAGCTTTCCTGGCGGCCTCCTTATTGGGTGTGATGCTGGTTTTTTAAATGGTGCAAAGATAAAGGGCAATCACACAGCGATGAAGACCGGGATGCTAGCTGCGGAAACTATCATTGAATCCATCATGGCAGGTGATGTGGCATCGAAAGAGCTGGGGTTGATGGACGAGAAGTACAAAACTTCCTGGGTGTATGACGAATTGCATAAAACACGTAATTTTGGCCCAGCCTTACATAAATTTGGCACCTTAATTGGTGGTTCGTTTGCTTGGTTGGATCAGAATATTTTTGCAGGTAAATTGCCGTTTACTTGGCATAATACGACACCGGATCATGACACCTTAAAGTCAGCTAATGAATGTGAAGCGCCCCATTACCCTAAACCCGATGGAAAAATCACGTTCGACAAATTATCTTCAGTGTTTTTATCCAGTACCAACCATGAAGAAGACCAACCTTGTCATTTGAAGCTTACGGACCCGTCTATACCCATTAAACATAACTTGCCGCTTTATGACGAACCGGCTCAACGGTATTGCCCCGCGGGTGTTTATGAAGTGATTACGGATGAAGACGGGCAGAAAAAATTCCAAATTAATGGGCAAAACTGCGTGCATTGCAAAACCTGCGATATTAAAGACCCTACTCAAAATATTACCTGGGTTACTCCGGAAGGTGGCGGTGGGCCAAACTATAGCAACATGTAATTGTGCTATACTTTACGGGTTTTTAGTCATAAGTATGTAAGCAGGGATCATGTCGACATCAGAAGTTACAAAACCTAGGAATAAAGTAAAAAACACCCGCGAGAAAATATTAGATGCTGCTGCTGCACTGTTTAGCCGTCAGGGTTACAACGGGACAGCGCTGAGAGATATTGCAGCAGCTTTGGATATGAAGGCGGGAAGTCTTTATTATCATTTTGATTCAAAAGAGCAATTGGTGCTTGAAATTTTAAAACTGGGCCTTGAAAACATAATTAACACGGTGATTACTCGTGTTAATGCCTTACCAGAAGGCAGTACGACAGAGGAAGTTTTAATTGAGGCGGCAAAAGGCCACTTAACGGCATTGTTAGAAAAAGGCGACTATACATCTACCAGTATTCGTAACTACGGTCAAATGCCGGCGGCTGTTCAAGAAGAAGGCCGTGGGATACGAGATAAGTATGAAAACATGTGGCGCAAATGGTTGGTTGCTGCTCAAAAAAGAGGGGATATTGACGCCTCGGTTGATTTAAAAATATTAAGGCTGTCTCTCTTGGGTTCGCTTAACAGGACGCTGGCCTGGTATTCGCCTGGCGAGAAAACGATAGATGAAATTGCCGAAATCCAAGTCGGCTTTTTCTGGAATGGCATTAAGGCCAGGTAAAATAAAAGTGAATAACGCTGGAGATGCTGGCGTTATTCACTCTCTTATCATTTGTTATAAATGACGGGTCAGCTCTGTCACGCTTGAGAAGGATGTAAGGCCCAGGATAGCTTTTTTAATGTTATCTGACACTTCTTCTGAAACAGCTAACTGGCAATTCAAGTTAAACTTATTTGTGATGTCTTCAGCGCTCAATGGCCTATCAAAGCAGCCTCTGTTTTTGTATTCCCGATGTTTAAGCAGGCGACCATCGGTTAACTTGATATGCACCTCACCTGAATAATAAGTGGGGAATCCGGAATCCGGGTCTATTTCATAATTCACTTTTTTTGCCAGATTGGCAACAACTGGGTCGGCTAAAGGCTCCGGTTCTAAGTCAGCGAGCGAGAAATCGTGACGAGCCAAAGCAACAGCGATTAAATAGGGGACACTAAATTGTGCTTCATAAGCGCAGGTTGGCGATTGCTTGTTTTCAATCGGTTCGCAGACGGTTTTGATGACTTCCTCAGGTACAAGGGCAGTAATACTGTCAATTTGGTCGACTGTTAATTGGTGTTCTTGGGTCAAGATTAATGTCGCATCAATAACTGCGTGTGTGAAGTGACAAGAAGGATAAGGTTTAACGCCCACCTTCATCACTTCCCAAACATCATTTAAACCCGCCGTCGCCAAACTGTAATCACAGCCTGGTTCAAGGCCTATTAAGTGGCTTTTATATAAACCAAATCGCCCTTCATAAGGCTTGTTGGGGCCGATATAACCCGCTTTGGCGAATGTGGCTGACATGATGCCTGAAACAGCTGCCCACCCCGGGTGATAGCGTTTAGTCCATGCGCCATCTTCTAAAAACTCAAAATTCCCAGAGGCCATGCTCAGCGCAATTCCCTGAGCCATTGTCATTTGTTGTGCAGATAATTTCATTAATTTTGCCGCAACAAGAGAGCAAGCAAACGCGCCTGCAATACCGGTTGGGTGATGACCCACCTGGTGAAATGCACCTTTTGCCACCATACCAAGCCGTGCGCCCACTTCCATACCGAGAATATAGGCTGCCAGCATGTCTTCACCTGTCGAGTTGCACTTTTCAGCAACGGCTAACACACAAGGCCATACAGCAGAGGTCATATGAACAACACCAGCAACATGCGTATCATCAAAATCAAGTCCGTGAATAAGCAAGCCATTTGCCAGAGCAGCATCACGGTAAGTCATTTTTTCTCGGGTTCCTAAGACGATATGTTCCCCTTGCTCATTGAATAAGCGCAAGGCTTCAAGCCCTTTTTTACTAAAGTCATACTGGCTGGCTGCATAGGCAATGCCGGTTGCGTCCAATATAAGGTGTAGAGCGTATTGTTGAACACTGTTGGGAACATTATTTAAATCAAAATTGTATGCAAATTGAGCGAGTTCAGATGAAATCGTTAGGTCGGGTTGTTCAGTCATTTTAAGTCTATCCAGTGATATAAATGTTCATTTTAAACTCGAAAAATACCATAAATAGATTTAATTTTCTTGTAAAATCTAACATTTGTTAGTATTTTATTAGTTGAACTTTGTTGTAAAGAAATTAAGGGAGAAAGCGGTGGATTTTAGTTGGTCTGAGGAGCAAGTGGCAATACAAGAAACGGCTCGTCGTTTTGCAGAAAATAAGCTCCTTCCAGAATACCAAAATAACGATCATAAACATGCTTTTGATCGGGAAATGCTTAAAGAAATGGGTCGCTTAGGGTTAATAGGTGCTGAGCTTTCCGGGCAATATGGTGGGCTTGAATTAGGCTATGTAACAGCGGGGTTGATTACGGAGGAAATTGCACGTGCGGATTTTAATGTCGCTTATGTGCAGATACTGGCCGGTTTAAATGGAGGAATAATTGAAAAATTTGCGACCCCCGCTTTAGCTAACCAATGGATTCCAAAGATCATCGCTGGTGAGGCATTATGTGCCATTGCATTAACAGAACCCAGCGCCGGCTCTGATGCGGCTAATTTAAAATTAAAAGCTGAAAAAAAAGGCGATGTTTATGTTCTTAATGGAGAAAAAACATCGATATCTGCAGCAGCACAAGCCGACATAGCTGTCGTCTTTGCAAGAACCGGCACGACGGAAGAAAAAGCGAAAGGTGTCAGCGCTTTTTTGGTACCGCTTGACAATCCTAAAATAGAGCGAACTCATTTTGATGATTTGGGCGAATCTGTTGTAGGACGTGGCTCCTTGTTTTTTGATGACGTTGAGGTACCCGAAGAGAATATACTGGGTGAAGAGGGTCTTGGTTTTATTCAAGTAATGCAAGGTTTTGATTATAGCCGTGCTCTTATTGGTCTTGAGTGTTTAGCCGCCGCAAAAAAATCAGTTGAAGAAGCTTGGGAACAAGTGACAACACGCGAAGCTTTTGGAAAAAAAATATCAAAATTTGAAGGCGTGAGTTTCCCTCTAGCAGAAGCAGAAACCTATATAGAAGCAGCGAAACTTCTTTGTTACAAGACGCTCTGGTTAAGAGATCAGGGACAGCCTCATACCGCTGAAGCGGCCATGTGTAAATGGTGGGCCCCCAAAGTTTCGTTTGAGATTATTCATAATTGTTTATTGGCACATGGCCATGGCGGATACAGCAAGGATTACCCTATCCAACAACGCTTACGTGATGTATTAGGCTTACAGATAGGCGATGGGACTTCGCAAATTCAGAAAATTATTATTGCGCGTGAAAAAGTGGGTCGCGATGGTGTGCCTTACTAAATCTTCAATAATCACAGGATAAAAAATGTCAGAACACGTTGTTATTTCAAAAACCGAAGGAGCCGTTGGTTTAATCATTATCAATCGAGCCGATAAATTTAATTGCTTGTCGATGGCTGTTCATCAAGGGTTACAAGATGCCTTACAAAAACATGAGGAAAACTCCTCAATACGCGCCATTTTATTATGTTCAGAAGGCCCGCATTTTTGTACAGGTGCAGACTTAGACGAAGTGAAATTAACAATTGCGGCCAATAATGAAAAGTCATTAAAAAATTTTGTTGAATTAGGGCACAGGACTTGTACACGTTTTGAACAAACATCCTTGCCGGTTGTTGCGGCAGTACAGGGCTTTTGTTTAGCAGGTGGTTTAGAAATATCGCTGGGGTGTGATTTGGTTTTTGCCGCTGAAGATGCAGTGTTCGGAGATCAGCATGCTAACTATGGGCTTATTCCCGGTTGGGGAGGGAGTCAGCGTTTGCCAAGAATTATTGGCTTTCGACGCGCTTTAGACTTAATGATGTCTGGGCGACGCCTAAAGGCGATAGAGGCGCAGGAGTGGGGAATGGTTAATTACCTGACGCCTTCAGATGACTTACGTGAAAAAGCGCTTGAATACTGTCACTTGTTGGCATCAAAAAGTGCTGATGGTCTTGGGATGATGAAGGATTTGGCATATTCCGGTGTGGATTTGCCGTTAGAAACAGCACTTAAATTAGAAGTCAACGAAGCAGTAAAAGGCCTCAATAGCGATGATGTAAAAGAAGGGTTAACGGCTTTTGGTGAACGGCGTGACCCTGTTTTTAAATCACGGTGATGACCACAAACAAGACAACATAAAAATAAGGATAACTCATGGATTACCAAGATATTACCTATACCGTAAAAAACGGGGCGGCTTATGTCACTATCAATAGACCAGAGGTCTATAACGCATTTAGAGGGATTACGTGCGAAGAACTCATCCATGCCTTAACCAAGGCCGCCTGGGATAAAAGCATTGGTGTTATTGTACTCGCCGGTGCCGGTGATAAAGCGTTTTGTACAGGGGGTGACCAAAGTGCTCACGAAGGACAATATGATGGGCGCGGAATGATCGGTCTACCGATAGAAGAATTACAAACTATTTTACGAGATGCGCCAAAACCGGTTATTGCTATGGTGCAAGGTTATGCCATTGGTGGAGGAAATGTTCTTGCCACAATATGTGATATGACCATTGCCTCAGAAAAAGCTGTATTTGGGCAAGTCGGTCCCAAGGTGGGGTCGGTTGATCCGGGTCATGGAACGGCTTATTTGGCTCGCGTTGTTGGTGAAAAAAAGGCGCGTGAGATGTGGTATATGTGCCGTAAATATTCTGCTCAAGAAGCCTTGGAGATGGGCTTGGTTAATAAAGTTGTGCCGCATGAACAGTTGGCAGATGAAGTGCAGCAATGGTGTGATGAAATTATGGAAAAAAGCCCAACAGCATTGGCCATAGCTAAACGCTCTTTCAATGCAGATACCGAAAATATTCGGGGTATTTCATCATTGGGTATACAGACTTTACAACTTTATTACGATACCGATGAATCGCAAGAAGGCGTGAAGGCCTTCAATGAAAAGCGCAAACCTGATTTTCGTCAGTTCAATCAATAAGGGTGAATCACTTGAATCAACCACAAGTGTATTCTATTGATGGCGTTATACCGGTTATACACCCATCAGCTTTTGTCGACCCCAGCGCGGTGGTTATTGGTGATGTAAGGATTGGTGCAAATTGTTATATCGGTCCAAATGCTGTACTTCGAGGTGATATGTCCTCGATCGACATCGGTGAAGGGTCAAATATTCAGGATAATTGCACACTTCATTGCATGACAGGGATTCCAACCATGGTTGGAGCATGGGGACATATCGGCCACGGAGCAGTGGTGCATAGCGCTCAATTAGAGACCAATGTGTTGATTGGCATGAATGCGGTGGTGATGGATGAATCGTTTATTGGTAAAAATAGCGCGGTAGCCGCGATGGCTTTTGTGAAAACCGGTTTAAAAGTACCAGAAAACAGTCTCGTCGCTGGCGTTCCTGCACGTGTTATACGTGAATTATCGACACAAGACATACAATTTAAAAAAGCAGGTACCCGTTGTTACCATGAGTTGGTTGAGCGCTGTAAGAGAACATATAAAAAAGATGAGCCATTAACAGAAAAAGAAAAAAATCGTCCGTCTCTCAAGGTTAAAATGGTGGCTAAAAAATAGCCAGATTGACGACAATGGGTCGTCGTTAAAGATTAATTTAAAGTTATAAGGAGTTATACGTGGATTTGAATTATAGCCCTGAAGAAAAAGCCTTCCAATTGGAAGTGCGAGAATTTCTTAAGGAAAACTACCCAAAAGATATACAGGAAAAAGTGGCGAAAGGCATTGCCCTTAAAAAAGATGACTATGTCCGTTGGCAGAAAATTCTTGCCAATAAAGACGGTTGGGTTGCGCCCGGTTGGCCTGTTGAATATGGTGGGCCCGGTTGGACGCCGGTTCAAAAATATATCTTTGATGAAGAATGTGGTGCGGCAAATTGTCTGAGAACGGTGGCTTTCGGTCTTGTGATGTTGGCACCGGTGTTAATGAAATATGGGACTCAAGCGCAGCGTGAAAAATACCTTGGAGATATTTTAAACAGTGATGTTTGGTGGTGTCAGGGGTATTCTGAGCCTAATGCAGGCTCCGATTTAGCGTCTTTGCAAACAAAAGCTGAAAAACAGAGTGATCATTACATTGTTAATGGATCTAAAACCTGGACGACGCACGGTCATTATGCAGACATGATGTTTGCCCTTGTACGAACCAGCCAAGAAGATCGTAAACAAAAAGGAATCAGTTTTTTGCTCATCGACATGAAAGCGCCCGGGGTTTCAACATCACCGATTATCACCGTCGATGGCATGCATGTGGTTAATCAGGTTTTCCTGGAAAATGTAAAAGTACCTGTCGAAAACCTTGTTGGAAAGGAAGGCGATGGTTGGACCATTGCTAAATCGTTGTTAATGCACGAACGTACTTATATAGCTCAGGTACCTCGATCTAAAAGGCAACTTAAACGGCTGAAAGACCTCGCTTCAAAAGAACGCAATAACGGAAAACCGCTCATTGAGGATGCGAATTTTAAAGCCAAAATATCAGCTGTTGAAATTGAATTAATGGCGCTGGAAATGACGAACATGCGTGTGTTGTCTAAA
Organism: Cycloclasticus sp.; assembly: GCA_002700385.1. Classification (GTDB taxonomy): domain Bacteria; phylum Pseudomonadota; class Gammaproteobacteria; order Methylococcales; family Cycloclasticaceae; genus Cycloclasticus. The sequence continues at coordinate 110,650 of PADC01000004.1, read as the reverse complement.
TTGTCTGCGGGCGAAGCGCCGGGTTCAGAATCATCTTTTTTGAAAATTAAAGGAACCGAAGTTCAACAAGCGATCACCGCTTTATTAATGGAAGCGGTCGGTTATTTTGGTTTGCCTTATATCAAAGAAACCATGACAGAGGGGTGGCATGAAGAGCCGATTGGGCCTGAAGAGGCCTCTGTGTTGGCACCACATTATTTTGATTGGCGCAAATCGTCCATCTACGGTGGTTCAAATGAAATTCAAAAGAACATCATGGCGAAAGCCGTGCTTGGACTTTAAGTATTAGGAGCGGTTAGATGAATTTAGAATTCACTGAAGAAATGATGATGTTGCAGGATTCTCTGCATAAATTTTTACAAAATGAATATGATTTTGAAACGCGTCAATCACTAAGCCGTACAGGTATTGGCTACAGCGAAGATCATTGGCAAAACTTTGCCGAAATGGGTTTGTTGGGTGTGCCATTTGATGAGGAATATGGCGGTTTTGGGTTTGGCCAAACCGGTTTAATTGTGGTGATGGAAGCGATTGGTAAAGGCCTTATCGTCGAACCTTATTTGGCATCCGTTGTTCTGGGTGGCCTACTAGTCCAGCGAGCAGGTAATGAGGAACAAAAAGAAGCCATATTGCCGGCGTTAATCGCGGGTGAATTAAAATTGGCTTTTGCTTATGTTGAGCGTCATTCGCGTTATAACTTAACAGATGTTCAGTTTAAGGCTGAGAAAAAGGGTCAACAGTATTGTTTGTCTGGTGAAAAATCTGTCGTTTTTAATGCGGAAACAGCCGATAAAATAATCGTTTCAGCTAGAACAAGTGGAGATAACCTAACCCCGCAAGGGCTGACTTTATTCATTGTGGATAAAGATGCAGAAGGCCTGTCTTGTCGACATTATGAAACGGTTGACGGTTTGCGAGCCTCTGAATTAAGTTTTGATAACGTCATGGTGGATGAAAAGGCTGTGGTTGGGAAATTGGGTTCAGCTTACCCAGATATTGAATATGTTATTGATGCTGCAGCCGCCGCTATTTCGGCTGAAGCAGTCGGTGTTGTTAAGGAACTGAGAGAAAAAACGGTTGAGTACCTTAAAACGCGTAAGCAGTTTGATCAACCCATTGGCAATTTTCAGGTGCTTCAGCACCGTTGCGTTGACATGTTCATGACAGAAGAACAAATGCGTTCATTGTCTTACCTTGCCGCCATTAAAGTGGCTGATGGGGAGGCAGAAGAACGAATAAAAAGTGTTTCTGCTGCAAAAGTCTATTTAGGTGATGCACGTGCCATCGTTGCTGAGCAAGCCGCCCAATTACATGGTGGCATTGGTGTGACCGATGAATTAGACGTGGCGCATTATGTTAAACGCTTAACCATGATGAATACGTTGTTTGGAGATCGCGATTACCACTTACAACGTTTCGGTCAGTTCTAGCAACTGAGGGTGATGTGAATCATGGGTATTCTGAACTTCCCAATGACCAGTAAACCTGAATTTGGTGTACCCATGAAGGTTGAGGAGGGCATCTTCTTATTGAAGATGCCTATCCCGTATGCATTAGACCATATCAATCTTTGGTTATTACGTGATGGAGCGGGGTGGACTATTGTTGATTCAGGTTTTTACAGTGAAGAATCGGTATTACTTTGGAATAAAGTATTGTCAGAGTTTTGCAATCATGAGCCGATTCAGAAGATAGTGATTACGCACTTTCATCCAGACCATGTTGGAATGGCTCAATGGTTGGCACATAAAACAACAGCCCCTGTGCACATGAGTCAGATTGAATTTCTAACAACACACATGGCGTGTCAAGAATACTCAGCGCATCAAAAAGCCATTCGCAGTGAGTATTTTGAGCGCTTTGGTTTAGGTGCAGAAGCGGTGGGAAAATTGCGGGATAAAGTAGGGGGTTACGTTACAGGCGTACCCGAAGCGCCTGTTTCTTATCAACGCTTAGTTGGTGGTAAATTTATTTCGGTTAATAATGAGCAATGGGACTTATACCAGTTCAGCGGACATAGTCCTGGCCATATCTGTTTACATAATGAGCAACGTCAATTATTGATTTCAGGCGATCAATTACTCGCCAATATCTCACCTAATGTGAGTGTTAACTTTTATGAAACGGAAGCCAACCCGTTGGCTGATTACCTGGCCAGTTTAGAAGTCTTATCAACCTTATCGCAAGACACGATGGTGCTACCAGCGCATGGCCGGGTTTTTAAAGGCATTAAAGAACGTTCAAAAGCGCTTACAGAGGGGCACGTTAAATCGTTAGATCAAATACGAGTCTTTTGCCAACATGCTCGATCAGGTCTCGAGGTGATCGAAGAGCTGTATGGTACCCGTCTTAGCTTATTTAATTTATCGTTGGCAACGGGTGAAGCCATGGCCCACTTAAATTATCTGATAGGCACGGGCGAGATGAACCGCAGTGACGATGCTGTCTACCAATATCAATTAAATTAAGCAGAGAATAAACGATGAGTGACTATGTGAAGTACAGCAGCATGGCCGAAGGAGATGCCTTTCTTGATCCCATCCCTTCCTTTGAAGTAACTAAAGAACGGGTTGAAAAATACATCCAGTCAACAAACGATGAAACGGAACAATTACAGATTAAAGATGACCAAGGCCGCCAAGTTGCTCCGCCAATGTTAGCCGCTGTGTATGTCATTGAAGCGTTACGAACAAAAGTGGGGCCTCCCGGTGGCATCCATGCAAAGCAACAATTCAAGTTCCATCGACCTGCCTATATCGGTGAAACACTATTCACCTCAGCAAACGTTCTTAAACTATACGAACGAAAAGGGCGTCATTACGTTGAAATGACCACCGAAACACGTAATCAGGATGGTGAATTGATTACCAGTGGGATGATTACACGAATATGGGGAAAAGAAACATGATAGAGCTACAGTCGTATGCAGGGTATTCTGTAGGAGATCAATTAGAAGAACTGAGTCAGTCAGTTGACCAAAGCATGATTGATGCCTATGCCGATGCGTCAGGCGATGTTAACCCGTTGCACATTGATCCTGAATTTGCCAAAACGACTTTCTTTGGGCGCACCATCGCACATGGCTTACTCACGTTGGCGTTTGTTTCGCGTGTTTTATCTCAATGGAATTGGCAGGGCTGGGCTTATGGCGGTGAATTAAATGTATCTTTTCTTGGCCCCGTCTACCCTGGGGATACGGTGCGTGTATCCGGTGAAATAGACCAAATAGAAAAAAGGGACGACGGCATTTATGCTCGATGTCAGTTGACCTGCTTTTGTGATGACAGAAAAGTTGTTAAAGGTTTTGTTATTTGCAAAATATCACATTAGGAGGAAAGGTTATGTATAGACGAGATGGGGCTATTGACAAAAAGGGGAAGCGTTTTTATCACCCCATTGAGCAGAGTTCACAAAAAGCTATCATTGAGCTTCAAGAAAAAAAACTACGTGAGCAAATGGTTTATTTATCCAAAAACTCACCTTTTTATCAACAAAAGTTCTCACAAGCAGGCATTGAGTTCTCCTCTATTAAAACCTTAAAAGATTTAGCAAATGTTCCTTTTACCGTTAAACAAGATTTACGAGATAGCCTTAACGCCGCTCCTCCATTCGGATTACATTGCGCGGCCGACGTTGAAAATATTATCCAAATGCAGGCCTCATCGGGCACAACCGGCAACCCTGCCTACGTGGCATTAACCGAAAATGATGTTGAGGTGTGGAATGAGTTAAGTGCACGTGGTTTCTTTGCCTGTGGAGTAAACCCAGGGGATTTTGTACTGCATGGGTTTTCTATGAGTAAAGGTTTTGTTGGTGGCATTCCCTGTGTTCAGGCTATTCAGTATATGGGGGCGATAGATGTTCCCATCGGGGCAGATGGTGGTGTTGATCGGTTGTTGCGTGCCTGTGCAGATATCAAACCGCGTGTATTGATCGGTGCGCCTAATTTTTTATTGCACGTTGCTTCGATGACGCCTGATATTCTTGGGACAACGGCTGATCAATTAGGAGTACAACAATTGGTGGTTGGTGGTGAACCGGGAGGAGGTATCCCCGCCATTCGTGAAGCATTAGAAAACGCCTGGGGTGCGAAGGTCTGTGAAATGATGGGTGGCACGGATTTAGGTGTTATTTATTGGGGAGAATGCGCTGAACAAGATGGCATGCACATGCTTTGCCAAGACCACATTATTGTCGAATTAATAAACCCCGACACCAATGAGGTTATTCCTTTTGAGAAAGGGGTTACCGGTGAGCTGGTTTATACGGCAATTGGTCGTGAGGCATCGCCCGTGGTGCGATTTAAAAGCGGTGATCATATTATCGTGACAGATACGGCATGCGGGTGTGGTCGTACCGGGCCTAAAATTCGCTGCTTTGGGCGAACAGACGATATGCTTATTGTCCGTGGAATCAATGTATTTCCGTCTGCAATACAAGACTTAATATTGCAGTTACAACCGGAAACGAATGGTGTGATGAGAGTTTTGCAGACTTTGAAGGACATACCACTCAGCGTAACTTAAAAATTATTGTTGAACGAGGAGCCGATCGATTAAAGGCTGACGATGAGGACTTGGTTCAACAAATAGAAACAACAATAAAAAACGCTTTATCCTTTAAGGCTCAAGTGTTGATTGTAGATGCTGATCGTTTTAGTAAACCTGGTGCAGCAAAGGTTGCGCTGACTCTTCGAGATCTTCCCGATTTTTTAACATCAACAGCTTTTGAGCTTTAAATTATGTCTATTATCACCAGCACCATTAATACTCAATCAGAGAGTTTTATTGCTAATCGAGATTTTTATCTTGAAAGAATAGAAGATTTACACGCACGTCGACATCGAGCACATCAAGGAGGGCCAGAAAAAGCAAAGCGTCGACACATAGAACACCGTCAACAAATTTTACCTCGTGATCGAATCAGGTTAATTTTGGACCCCGGGTCACCTTTTTTTGGAATTAGGCGAATTAGCCGGTGATAACTTGCCTGAGGGCAGTGAGATTGGTGCTAGCCTGATTACAGGCATTGGGCTGATTAATGGGCGCCAGTGCATGATTATAGTGAACGATGCAACGGTCAAAGGTGGAACTTATTATCCGATGACGTGTAAAAAACATGTCCGCGCACAAACGTTTGCCATACAACATCGCTTGCCGTGCATCACAATGGTCCAGAGTGGGGGGCTTTTTTACCAGAGCAAGAAGGTATTTTTCCTGATGAGGGCATGTTTGGCAGTATTTTTTATAACCAAATCGACATGTCTGCCCAGGGGATACCGCAAATTGCAATTGTCATGGGATCTTCCACTGCAGGAGGTGCTTATATACCCGCACTGTGTGATGAGGTTGTGATTGTGCGAGGTAAAGGTTTTATGTATCTGGGTGGGCCTCAATTGGTTGAAGCAGCCACGGGAGAGCAGGTTGGCCATGAAGAACTGGGTGGCGCTGAAATGCACTGCCGCGATAGTGGGGTGACGGATCATATAGCCGAAGACGATGCGCATGGTTTAAGCATTGTGCGCGATATTGTACGTAATTTAGGCAATTTACCAACACAGCGATGGGAGGTTGCTCCCTCGGTAGACCCCTTATACCCGGTTGAAGACATATACGGCATCATTAATAAAGATACTAAAATCCCAACGGATAATAGAGAAATCCTCGCTCGTTTGATAGATGGCAGCAATTTTGATGAGTTTAAAACTAATTACGGCAATACCTTAATGTGTGGCTTCGCCAAAATTCATGGTTTTGAAATTGGTATTTTGGCAAATGATGGGGTGATGTTTAGCGAATCAGCTAAAAAAGGAGCGCATTTTATCAATTTGTGTTGTCAACGAGATATCCCGTTGTTATTCATTGCAGATGTTCCCGGTTTCATGGTTGGTGAACATGCAGAACGTGGTGGCATTGCAAAAGATGGAGCAAAATTTATTACTGCCATGAGCTCTGCTAAAGTCCCCAAATATACACTGATTACTGGCGGTTCTTATGGCGCCGGCTACCTAGCGATGTGCGGTCGGCCTTTTAAACCAAATGCCATGCTGTCATGGCCATCGGGTCGTTCAGGCATTATGGGGCCAGAACAAGTGGCCAATACCTTGGCGACTGTGCGAGAAGACATTCTTAAGCGCGAAGGCAAAACCTGGACAGAAGAGGAACGTGAAGAATTTAAAGCCCCTCACCGGAAACGTTTCGAAGATTCTGAAGAGGCCTACAATTTTGCTTCAAAGTTATGGTATGACGCGGTTATTGATCCAGCTGAAACCAGAGAAGTCTTGGCGTTACTGCTGGATGTGGCGGGACGATCGCCCAAAATTGAAACGAAGTTTGGGGTATTTAGACAATGATGAAACGTATTTTAATTGCAAACCGTGGCGAAATAGCCTGCCGAATTGCCCGTACCTGTCAAAAATTAGGCATCGATGCCGTTGGTATCTATTCAGATGCTGATCAACAGGGTCGCCATGTGCGAGAGATTGGCCACTGTATAGCACTCGGTGGATCACTGGCCTCAGAGAGCTACTTAAATATCGAAAAGGTCATCAATGCCGCTAAAAATTCAGGTTGTGATGCGATACACCCGGGCTATGGGTTTTTATCTGAAAACCCTGAGTTTGCCGATGCCGTTGAACAAGCGGGTTTAATATTTATTGGTCCACGAGCGGATAGTTTACGTCGATTTGGTGATAAATCGGCCGCTAAAAAAGAAGCCATAAGCGCCGAAGTATCCGTCATTCCAGGCAGTGATGGAAAATTAAACGACCCCAAAGAAATTGCAGAACTTGTTAAAAGCATGCGATTACCGGTGATGCTAAAAGCTGCTGCTGGCGGTGGCGGAAAAGGCATGCGTGTATTGAATGATTTGGAAGGCCTGGATGCAAATATTAATGCAGCAATGAGCGAAGCCCTACGCTCTTTTTCGGACGATGCGTTAATCGTTGAACAATGTATTAATAATGCAAGACACGTTGAAGTACAAATAGCGGGAGATGGCGAAGGGAATGTTGTGCATTTATTCGAGCGTGAATGTTCTTTACAACGACGACAGCAAAAAGTGGTCGAGGAGGCGCCAGCAGTCTTTCTAAATACAAACTTGAGAAACGCCTTATTGTCGGCTGCTTGTCGACTGGGTCGAAATATTCAGTACAGAGGTTTAGGTACGGTTGAATTTCTTGTTTTGGGCGATGAATATTATTTTCTCGAAGTGAATCCTCGTTTGCAGGTTGAACACCCAGTCACCGAATGTATTACGGGGCTTGATTTGGTCGAATTACAAATTCGCATTGCAAATGGTGAGGGTTTTGGCTTTGAACAAACTGACATTCAAGCGAAAGGCCATGCGATTGAAGTTCGTTTATATGCAGAATCTCCAGCACAAAATTTCATGCCATCTACAGGGAAAATAGATTTCATTAAATTCCCGGGTGAAAAATTACGAATTGAATCCGGTGTGGATACAGCCGATGAAGTTTCGCCATACTATGATCCGATGATTGCAAAGTTAATTTCTGAAGGTGACACGCGGGCGCAAGCCCTGGATCGCTTAGTTCAGGGGCTCAGTGAAACAGCCATTTTTGGTATTGATAATAACCGTGTTTTTTTACACCAATTGTTATCAAAAGAAGAGGTGCGCGCAGATAGAATTGATACCGGTACGTTAGACCGCTGGTTGCTTGATTATTCAGAAAAAAATGATGATGAAATAACGCAACGGCAAGCCGCTATTGCAGCGGCGATGTGGTTGATGCAACATCGAGAGGTGGGGTCAACAAACCCATGGACAAGAGCGGATATATTTAGCCAATGGGCTCTCAACTCACCTCATGATGACTCGGTTCATACACTCTGCTTATTAGAAGCGGAGAATGAGTGGAAAATTGCGTATTTAGGTATAGATGCAAACCATATCATTTCATTAAAGGTCAACGATACTCTCTATACAGTGTGTTTAAAGGAGCAGGGAAAAACCAGTTATCTAGTTGATTTTGGCGATATTCGTCTACCAACACGGATGATTGCAGGTCTGGAACAGGTCCATGTACAAACTGTGTCACAGCAGGTCAGTTTTAAGGTGATCCCAGTGGTCAGTGACAAACAAGGTGAGTCGGAGGCACACGATAGCATCACTGCACCGATGATGGGAGAAATCATTAAGGTCCATGTCGCAGAAGGCGATGTTGTCGAAGCGGGTCAATTATTAATTGTCATGGAATCCATGAAAATGCAATTACAAATTTCTGCAATCCACGCTGGTACGGTCTCTAAAATTTATTTCAAGGCAGGCGATAACGTAGCGCGTGGCGCTATCGTTGTAGATATTGATGCGTAACAGTCGCTCACTTCGTGGGCAAGTGGCCATTGTCGGGGTAGGGCAATCCCCCTCTGGGCGAGTTCCCGGAAGAAGCCCGCTGGATTTAACAGCAGATGCAACATTAAAAGCACTTGCAGATGCCAATATGAACAAAAGTGCGATAGATGGCGTGTTAACGGGAAATGCCTTTGCTTCATCGTTCCACCGTTTCAGCATTGCATTAAGTGAATACCTAAACATCCAACCCAGTTACTCCAATACCTTGCAGGTGTCTGGCGCAACAGCGGGCGCTGCGGTTAATACGGCTGCAGCAGCTATTCATGCAGGATTAGCTGAGACTGTTTTGCTGGCCTGTGGCGACAGTCTGCTCACCGGCATGACACCTGATATGGCGATTCGTGCAATGACAGAAAGTCGTGATCAGCAATATGAAATGCCATTCGGTATTCCGGTAGCAAATACGTTTGCCATGACTGCTCATCGCCATATGAAGGAATATGGAACGACGGCTGAACAGTTTGCTCAGGTTGCGGTGACATTCCGTGAACATGCGAGACGAACGCCTGGTGCGCAAAAAACAGAACCGATTTCCATTGAGGACGTACTTCATTCTAAAATGGTGACGACCCCATACCATAAGCTGGATTGTTCACTCATTTCAGATGGTGCCGTGGCCCTCATATTAACCTCAGCAGAAAAAGCAAAAGAATACACGCAGCACCCTGTTTATATCTTGGGTGGTGGTGAATATTACAGCCATGAGCATATATTTTTAATGCCAACGCTAACCCAAACAGGTGCCGTTGAATCGTCAAAGAAAGCTTATCAAATGGCCGGAATTACCGCGAATGATATTGATGTGGCCGGCATTTACGATTGTTTTACGGGTACGGTCATTATGATGTTAGAGGACCTGGGTTTTTGTAAAAAAGGTGAGGGAGGGGCCTTCGTTGAGTCGGGCGAAATAACGTACGGCGGTAAAATTCCTACCAATACCCATGGAGGGATGTTGTCTTATGCTCACCCGGGTATTCCAGCAGCGTGGTTTCATTTTGCTGAAGTGGTTCGTCAGCTTCGTGGGGCCTGTGGTGAGCGCCAGGTCGCGGGTGCTGAACTGGGTTTGGTTCATACGCTCGGTGCGGGCTTCTCAACACAGGCAAGCACTGTTTTAGGTACGGAGAACACCTTATGAATGGACTGGTAATTGAAAAACCATTACCGACAGCAGATGGTGATAGTCAGGCCTTTTGGGAAGGTTTGAGATCAGGTCGGTTATTATTACAACACTGCGCAGATTGTGGCCACGTACAATATTATCAACAACGCATTTGTCGGCAATGCCAATCAGATAACTTGCAACTAAAGCCAGCCAGTGGCAAAGGAACAATTCATTCATACAGTGTTGTTTATCGCGCGCCGGGGCCTGCCTTTAAGGATGATGTGCCCTACGCCGTGTTACTGGTTGATTTAGAGGAGGGGCCTAGAATGGTGAGTTCTCTGGTGGGCAAAGATTTTGATGCACTTGATTTTGATGCTCCATTGACACTTAAAATTATACAAATCAATGACGAGGTGAGCCTGCCTTGTTTTGAATTAGCAATTAACGAGCTTCATTCGTCATAAATTTAAACTGAGTATTGAAAGAGAGTTAGGGCATGGCAAAGAAATTACCCCCCGAGACAAAAATATCGACGACGAATGAAGAGCAAATTTTGGTCAGAAATAAAGACCTTGTTCATGAATTAATCGGTAAAGTCAGTTTTACAGAAATGTTCTTTTTGCATTTGATGCAGCGGATGCCAAGTGAAGGCGAATTAGCCGTTTTTGATTCGGTTTTGGTCACGCTGATGGAACATGGCCTAACGCCAAGCGCGATTGCAACGCGATTAACCATCATGTCTGCTCCTGAATCAGTTCAAGGCGCAATATCAGCTGGCCTGCAAGGGATTGGCAGCGGTTTGGTAGGCACCATGGAAGGCATGGCTAAAAATTTACAAGACATCATGGAAGCTGATGAGCGTATTGAGGCAATTTGTTTGCAGATAGCCACTTCTTATAAAAAGTCAAAACAAGCCATCCCAGGCTTTGGTCACCCATTTCATAAACCAGATGACCCGCGAACACCGCGGCTTTTTGAGATTGCTTTAAATGCAGGGGTTAAAGGGCAATATATTGAAATAGTCACTCAACTATCCAAAGCTGTTGATGAAGTTTATGGTAAGCATTTGACGATTAATGCAAAAGGGGCAATAGCGGTTGTTCTCTCTGAAATTGGTGTGCCGTGGGATGTAATGCGTGGTATTGCCGTTGTGACACGAAGTGCCGGTCTGCTAGGGCATATACGTGAGGAAAGAGAGCACCCCATTGCACCCTTTATTTATTCGCATATTGAGAAGACAGTCCCTTACACTGGCGAACGAAAGTTGGATGAGAAGTAAGCGGTTAATAAGATTTATCGAGCCCCAAGACTCTTTCAGCAATGTAACATAAAGCCAGTTGAGGACTCACGGGGGCGATACGCGGCACCATCGATTCTCGCAGATAACGTTCAACATGGTATTCCTTGGCATAGCCAAAACCGCCGTGGGTCATGACAGCCGTTTCACAGGCATGGAAACCCGCCTCACCGGCTAAATATTTCGCTGCGTTTGCGGCGGCTCCGCAGGATTGATGGCTATCGTATTGCCAGGCAGCGGACATCACCATAAGCCATGCGGCTTCAAGTTCGGCCCAACAAACGGCTAATGGGTGCTGAATACCTTGATTTTGGCCAATACTGCGATTAAAAACGACGCGCTCTTTAGCATACTGTGTGGCCTTATTTAGTGCAGCACGCCCCAAACCGACTGCTTCACCAGCGATCAAAATACGCTCGGGGTTCATACCGTGCAGGATGTATTCAAAGCCTTTACCTTCTTCACCGATGCGATCTTCAACCGGTATTTCCAAACCATCAATAAATAATTCGTTAGAATCAACAGCTTTACGGCCCATTTTTTCTATTTCGTGCACGGTTATCTTTTTACGATCAAAGTCCGTATAAAAAAGGCTCAGACCATGCGTTGGTTTTTTAACGGCTTCTAAAGGCGTCGTTCTCGCTAATAAGAGGACTTTATCGGCCACTTGTGCGGTAGATATCCAGACTTTTTGGCCATTAACAATGTAGCGATTACCCTTGCGGACTGCTAGGGTTTTCAGTTGAGTGGTATTTAATCCAGTATTCGGCTCAGTGACTGCAAAGCAAGCTTTTTCGCGACCTTCGGCCATGGGTCGAAGCATGCGCTGCTTTTGTTCTTCAGTACCAAAAACAGCCACAGGATTTAAGCCAAAAATATTGATATGCACTGCAGAAGCACCCGACATGCCTGCGCCAGTTTCAGCGATGGTACTCGCCATAATGGCTGCCTCGCTAATACCTAAACCTGAGCCTCCATAGGCTTCGGGAATACAAATACCCATCCAGCCTCCGGCGGCCATGGCATCGTAAAAATCATGAGGAAAGCCGCCGTGTTGATCGCGCTTTAGCCAGTAATCATCGTTAAAAGGTGCACATGCCTTTTTTATGGAGTCTCGAATGGCCTGTTGTTCGTCTGTGTAAGAAAAATGCATTGCGTGTTGTTATTATGAAATTAGATAATACCTGCCTCTAAACTGGCCGCCATAAAAAGGCCAAGCTCTTCGGCTTGATCAACGAATTCTTCTTTAAACGCACCACGACAAATAAGCGGCTCTTGGACAATTTTCCAACGTAACCCCGTCAAAATAGATTCAATTGCACGCCTTGTACCGGTACCATCATTGCCTGCTCGAATAAGAATGGCGCAGGGCAGGGCATCTGTTTTATCCAGGCAGGGATAGTAATTTCGATCAAAAAAGTCTTTTAGTGCGCCGCTCATATAGCCTAAATTTTCAGGTGTACCAAGAATAACCGCATCGGCTGTTAACACATCATCCGCCTCTGCCTCTAAAGCACTAATAAACCGGACTTCAACGCCGTTTACATCGCTATTATTCGCCCCTTTCAGCACAGCATTAATCAACCGTTGAATGTTGGGTGAAGGTGCATGAGCGATGACAAGTAAAAGTTTCATTTTATGAAATAAATATTTATTAATTAGTTATTTACGCGGTGTTTCTAAAGTTATTTGCATCTCTTGGAATCGTTTGATTTCATCAGGTGTATAGCCGGCTTCAGCCAGTATTTCTGCATTATTTTCTCCATATTGAGGCGGGCGACACTGAAATGCACCGGGGGTCCGTGACAGTTTGATGGGAATGCCCGTTCCTCTGTATTCACCGGATTCTATCACCATGTCTCTTGCTATGGTTTGCGGGTGTTGCAGTGCGTCTTCAACCGTTTGCACAGCACCAGCTGGGATTCCTTTTTCCATCAATTGGGCGGTTAAGGCTTTTCCGTCTTTATCAGCAAGCATTTTTTCGAGAATAATTCGTAATTCAGCCTTATTTTTTGCCCGATCTGCATTAATTATAAAACGCGGGTCTTGTGCTAACTCTGGATTTCCAAGCGCTTTGCATAAGCCGGCGAATTGACGATCGTTACCGATGCCTAAAAATAACAGGCCATTCGCTGTTGGGAATAGGTCATAAGGCGTAATGTTAGGGTGAGCGCTGCCTAATCTTTTTTGTGGCTTACCGTCTAGAAACCAATTTGCGGCATGCGGGTGAATTAGGCTCACAGCGGTGTCGTACAAACTGACTTCTATGGATTGTCCACGTCCTGATTGATTACGCTCGTATAAAGCCAACAAAACCGCAATAACAGCGTTCATTCCCGTCGTTAAATCGACGATAGGGACACCGATTCGAACCGGCGGACGATCGGCGTCACCATTAATGCTCATTAAGCCTGAGGTGGCTTGAGCAACGGCATCATACCCAGGAAAACCTGCGTAAGGCCCTGTACTTCCGAAACCAGTGACACGGCAGTGAATCAGGCGAGGGAATTTTTTTTGTAAAACGTCTTTAAAGCCAATGCCCCATTTTTCGAGTGTTCCGACTTTAAAGTTTTCCACCAATACATCAGCGTCTTGAAGTAAGCGAAATAATATTTCGTGTGCTTCTGGTTGACGCATATCTAAAGCAATGCCTTTTTTATTACGATTAACGCCGTCATAGTAGGCGCTTCCACGTTCGTGATAAGGCGGGCCCCAACCCCGCGTTTCATCACCAGCAGGCGGTTCAACTTTAATGACCTCTGCACCATGATCACCAAGAATTTGAGTGCACAGAGGCCCTCCTAAAACTCTTGATAAATCAACAACTTTTATACCCTTTAAAGAAGATTCGCTCATTTTATAATACAGCCTCGGTTCCAAGAATTGTTGTTACTTGACTTGAAAGGACACCACCGTTTCCGTTAACAAGTGCAATTTCAGGGTTGTCAACTTGTCTTGCGCCGCAACCACCGCGTAGCTGCTGTATGGCCTCAATCAAAATAAAGATGCCATACATGCCGGGATGGACACACGATAACCCGCCACCATTGGTATTCACTGGCAAACTACCGCCCGGTGAAATATTTCCATTTTCGACAAACGCGCCACCTTCACCCTTAGCGCAGAAACCTAAGTCTTCAAGGAAAAGAATTGTATTGATGGTAAACGCATCGTAAAGCTCAACAACATCAACCTCATTTTGTGTTACCCCAGCCATCTCGAAGGCCCGCTTACCGGCATCGACAGCTGCGGTTGTTGTTAGGTCGGGCATTTGAGTAATCTGACGATGCCAATGTGCTGTACCCGTTCCTAAAACGTAAACGGGCTTATTGGGGAAATCTTTTGCTCGTTCACTAGACACCATAATCACGGCACCGCCCCCGTCGGTCACTAAGCAGCAATCCAACAGTGAAAGCGGGTCGCTGATCATTCTAGAGTTTAAAACATCTTCGCGTGTTAATTCATCACGAGCAAAGGCGGCCGGGTTTAGCTGTGCCCATTGACGAGCAGCCACGGCAACATCCGCCATTTGTTCACGTGTTGTACCGTATTGATACATATGTCGAGCGGCGGCTAATGCGTATGAGCTGATAGGGTAACGAGGTTTAAAAGGCGCTTCGTAAATTTGTTGCTCAGACATGGTGGCTAATTTACCACCGGCCGTTCGTTGATTGCTGCCATAACAGATAAGGGCGACGTCGCATTGACCTGTTTTAAGAGCCATTGCCGCATTGAGTGTGTGTGCCACAAAAGACGAGCCGCCAACCATGCTGCTATCAGAGAATCGAGGCTTGATGCCCAGGTATTCAGCGGTACTGAGTGCAGGCATAAAATGGTAGGATGAACCGGTAAAAATACCATCAACATCCGATAATTTTAAGCCAGCATCGTCTAAAGCGTTATGCGTTGCTTCAGCTAAAATATCTAATGGCATTCTTCCGGGAGCTTCACCACACCCGGCTAATCCAATACCTACAACAGCAGAAGAACCTCTTAATTCATGCGACATTTTTAATCCCCCTGTACTGGTGTGAAAGTCACGAACGGATCGTCGCTATCTTTGTTTATAACGGCGGTAACTTTATCACCAATTTTTACGTCTAATGAGTCAACCCCTTCAACTCGACTCATAAGGCGAGGACCTTCCTCAAGCGTTACGTGGCAGACGTTGTAGTGACCACCACGCTCAGGTTTGCGTCTGATGGTGGTTGTTGAATAAACTTCACCTTTGCCAGATAAAGTTTTCCATTCCAAGTTGAAGCTGCCGCAATGTGGGCACACCACTCGGGGATAAAAATGAAACTCATGGCAATCTTGACATTGGGGGAGGGAGAAATTGTCTTCTCTAAGATAATTGTAATAGATCTGATCCGGCCCAGGCCCGTTAAATCTGTCGTCTGTACTACTCATATTCAGTTTGCTCCTGCATATAAATCAGCTGTATGATAGATGGGATTGTTTGAGTGCAAATTCTAACAATTGTTATACTACATATCCATAATAATTACAGGCATTATGATGATTGACGAACAACCTTTGTTATTTACGCCTATACAGCTTAGGAAGCTGAATCTGGCAAATCGAATTATGATTTCCCCTATGTGCACTTACCAGGCTAAAGGAGATGGTAAAGCACTCGATATACACTTTGCGCACTACGCACAATTTTCGCTCGGCGGTGCAGGATTAATTATGCTGGAAGCAACCGCTGTGCAACAAAAAGGGCGTATCAGTGCTTGGGATTTAGGTTTATGGAACGACCAGCAAATTGCCCCTCTTAAGCGAATAATAGATTTTAGTCATCAACAAAATACTCAAGTCGGTGTCCAACTGGCGCATGCAGGTCTAAAGGCATCGACTAAAACCCCTTGGCATGGAGGAGGGTACCTTGATGAAGTAGATAAGGTGAATGGAGGATCCCCATGGCAAGTGGTTGGCCCCAGCGCTGAATTACTTTCCAACGATTCTGCGATGGCGAAAACATTAACAACTGATGACATTAAAGAGATTGTTGATGCCTGGGGGAAGGCCGCTGCAAGGGCGGAAAAAGCGGGTTTTGATGTAATAGAAATTCATGGAGCACATGGCTATTTGATCAGTGAATTTTTATCGCCCTTATCGAATAAACGAACAGATGAATATGGCGGTGATTTTAACGGGAGAACACGTTTAGCCTTTGAAGTGGTTAAGGCAGTAAGAAAAAATTGGCCTGAAGACAAACCTTTATTTTTTAGGATGTCGGTGGTTGATGGAGTGGATACGGGTTGGTCTATTAATGAATCAGTGAGGTTAGCGAAAGAATTAAAAAAATTAGGCGTTGATGTGATTGATTGCTCAAGCGGTGGCTTTAATGTTGACCGTGAAAAAGTACTGATCCGAGAGCCGAGTTTTCAGGTTTACTTATCTGATGAGGTAAAAAAAGGAGCAAAAATACCAACATCGGCAGTGGGTTTAATAACACATGCTGCTCAAGCGGAAGAAATTCTTTTATCAGAAAAGGCTGACTTAATTGCCATTGGCAGGACGGCCTTAAACAATCCTTATTGGCCACGTCATGCCGCGCATTTTTTTGATATTGATAGCAATTTTGAACGATGGCCAGCGCAGTATGGTTGGTGGCTTTATCGTTGGGCCACATCGTTAAAGAAAATTAAAAATGCCTGGGCGTTAAGTAATCCATCCGTTAACTGAGGACATACTATGGAAAAAATATCAATACAAGAAAAAATGAGGCCGAATGAATGTTTTGGGTGCGGACAGGATAATCCGTATGGCCTGCAAATTGAAAGTCACTTGGATGGAAATGAGGTGGTCTGTAAATGGACACCTAAAGAGTACATGATTGGCCCTCCAAATTATTTATATGGGGGCATCTCGGCCAGTTTGATCGATTGTCATTCAGTCAATACCGCCTTATCGTATGCCCATAGAAAAACCGGAAATGATGAAAAATATGACCGGAGTATCCAAATGGTGACAGGGTCAATGAATTTACGCTACGTAAAACCGGTGCCAATGTCAGAAGTGGAATTAAGAGCCACAGTAGAAAAGGTTGATGGCCGGAAATACTTTATTAAAACTAAATTAAAAAATAATGGTGTGACCTGTGTAGAAGGTGAGGTCGTGGCTATTCGACTAAAAACACCTGAGTAAATAATGACTAGATTTTTATAGCAACAGGATTTAACAGTAAACAGTAAAACCCCAGCATCTAGCTGGGGTTTTTTTATAGGCTAAATTAATTAGCTATCTAAGTTGCCCGAGCTTTTAGGTGGCTCAAATGCTGTACGAGAGCCAACCGTATCATTGGTAGGAATAGCAGGCTTAGACTCCACAGGCTTAGATTCCACAGGCTTAGATTCCACAGGCTTAGATTCCACAGGCTTAGGTTTTGCCGGGCTGGATTTAATGTCTGATGTTGCGTGTTGATCAGTTTTAGGATCTTGTTTAGTGTTCTCTATCCCTACGTCGGAGGCCTTGGCTGTATGTGCTGGTGTGCGTTTTCTTCGACGTGGATGACGAGTCGTACTTTTAGCCGCCACACCTTCATCCACTGGCTTAGATTCCACTGGCCTAGATTCCACTGGCTTAGACTCCACTGGCTTAGACTCCACCGGCTTAGATTCCACCGGCTTAGATTCCACTGGCTTAGACTCCACCGGCTTAGATTCCACTGGCTTAGATTCCACTGGCTTAGATTCCACTGGCTTAGATTCCACTGGCTTAGATTCCACTGGCTTAGACTCCATCTGTTTATTGGTTTCGTTATTGTTTGTACGCCTATTTGGCCTACGACGTCTTCTAGGTTTTGGCGCCTGTGGCGTATTTTCCGACGTGAGTTGAGTAGGCTTTGTGCTGTCTTTTTCTTTATTGGCGCTAGTATTTGATGCTTGGGATACTTTTTGATTTGGTTTATTCGACTCTTTTGTAGTCCTATTTTTACTCCGACTTTTGTTCCTGTTTTTATTTCGGTTGTCGTTTGGTTTTGTAGACCGCGGTTGGTTACTGCGTTGTTGGCTATTGTTGTTAGCCGGGATTGTTTGATGATTGTTGTTATCTGGCTTTTGCTCTGCAGAAGGAATGATCTTATTAAATAGACGTTTAAGAAAACCGTCACCAGCAATGTTTGAAGGGGCAGCGGGGCGCTGAGTTGCCGGCATGATGTTTTTAACAGCGGCTGTTTGCTGCACAATGGGTTCACGTTTGTACGGTTGCGTTTCTCGAGGGTTTGCTTGTTCTACACGCTCATGGCTAGCGGCTTGATCTTGCTTTACTTCCTTTGTCCGGACCCGTTCAATTTCATAATGGGGTGTTTCAAGGTGTTTATCTGGAACGACAATTAAAGAAACTTGGTGAGTTTCTTCAATTTGTTCAATTTCAGAACGCTTTTCATTAAGAACAAACGTGGCACAGTCGATAGGCAAATGAACAATAACACGCGCTGTATGCTCTTTCATGGCTTCTTCTTCCAATATACGAATAATGGATAGCGAGAGAGATTCAACACTTCGTATGGTGCCTTGGCCATGACAGCGGGGACAGACAGGTAAACTGGATTCAGTTAAAGAAGAATGAATCCGTTGTCGAGACATTTCCAGTAGGCCGAAACGGGAGATACGACTGAACTGAATTCGAGCTCTATCGTGTTTCATTGCCTCTTTAATTCGGTTTTCAACCATTCGTTGATTCTTGGTTGGGCCCATATCAATAAAGTCGATAACAAACAGGCCGCCCATATCACGAATGCGCAGTTGTCTTGCTATTTCATCGGCTGCTTCCAAATTGATATTGAGAGCAGTTGTTTCAAAGTCAGCACCTTTTGTTGCACGCGCTGAGTTAATATCAATAGATGTTAATGCTTCAGTTGGATCAATAACAATTGACCCCCCTGATGGTAGGGGAACTTCTCGGCCATAGGCCGTTTCAATTTGGCTTTCAATTTGGTAGCGTGTAAACAAAGGGACTTGATCTTCATATAATCTCACACGTGATAAATATTGCGGCATGATTTGCTGCATAAAGTCATGTGCCAACGTAAATGACCCCTGACTGTCTATAAGAACTTCATCAATATCAGCGCGTAAATAGTCTCGAATTGAGCGGATAACAAAGTTACTTTCTTGAAAAATCAGGTAAGGCGCCTTGCGGTCTTCCGAGGCTCGGCTGATAGCCTCCCATAGGTGAGTCAGGTAGTTTAAATCCCATTGAAGTTCTTCTACCGATTTGCCGACACCGGCTGTTCTAACAATCAAGCCAACGGTTTCTGGTACAACCAGTTGATCAAGTGCTTCACGCAGGGCGGCTCTGTTATCACCATCAATACGTCGAGAAATGCCGCCAGCGCCTGGGTTATTAGGCATAAGCACCAAATAACTGCCAGCTAAGCTTATTTGTGTCGTTAACGCGGCACCTTTATTGCCACGCTCTTCTTTCTCAACTTGTACGACAATTTCCAACCCTTCTTTTATAAGGTTTTTGTCATCAATGTCTTGTGTCTCAAGACCAATAGCTTGGCCGGTGATTTCTTTAAAAGGTAGGAAGCCATGACGTTCAGAACCGTAGTCAACGAAGACTGCTTCCAAACTGCGTTCCACACGGGTGATTAGCCCTTTATAAATATTTGATTTTTTCTGCTCTCTGGCAGGGACCTCTATATCAAGGTCATAAAGTTTTTGCCCATCGACAAGTGCGACTCGAAGCTCTTCGGCGTGAGTGGCGTTGATTAACATTCTTTTCATTGTTTTCTGTTCCTGATGCCATAAAGCACACAGAAATAATAGCGTCGCGAGAAGGGTAATATGGATTCATGTACTATTTAGCTATAAATTTTGGTTGTTAAAAATAGTTGGTTTCTCACTAGGATCAGACATGCTGCTTAAATTATTTTATTTTTGGCTTTTTTATGTCCGTATTAAATTTCTGTTCTTGCTGGGCAATTCAAAATCGCTCATCATGGGTTGAGCAAATAAAACCCGTTTGAATGTCAGTTTTAAAACTGATCCATTCATGTTCTTTTATAAAGCTGAGTAAAGTAGAGTGATCTACTTGAACATAACTTCTCCCCATTTGGGGGTGTGATTTAACGATAGAATAGCTTTGGTCGCAGACAATCGTTATTATGATCACGTCGATTTAATCACCTTGTTAAGGTTAAATTAAACTTTTTCGACTATATCAAATTATACTAGTAACATCAATCAGATAACCACTTAAGCTAAAACCTTATGAAAACTGAGTCCTTTGAAAAAGTAAGGTTTGTTGAGATCAGTGAAAACGCAGCAGGTCAGCGGTTAGATAATTTTTTGCTCACGCAATTAAAAGGCGTTCCTAAAAGCCATATCTATAAAATTATTCGGCGCGGTGAAGTAAGAATAAATAAAGGGCGAACTAAAAATATTTATCGGTTAAAGTCGGGTGATTTAGTTAGAATTCCACCCATCAATACCCTTGATAAAAACACAACCTCCCCAAAAAAATGGTTAACCGAGACGCTCGAAAAGCGAATTTTATTCGAAGATGAGGATTTACTGGTATTGAATAAACCCTCTGGTATAGCTGTTCATGGTGGAACAGCAAATAGCCACGGTGTTATTGAAGGATTAAGGTTTTTAAGGCCGAATGATCGTTATCTTGAGTTGGTTCATCGTTTAGATAAAGCAACATCCGGCTGCCTTTTAATTGCAAAAAATAGAAAAATGCTCAATGGGCTTCAAACTTTGCTAAGGAACAGGCAAGTAGAGAAAATATATACTGCTTTGCTCTGTGGAGTGCTTCATAAGCAGTCTATTGTGGTAAACGCGCCATTAGAAAAGCGCACCCTGGAATCCAGTGAACACCGAGTTCGTGTTCATCCAGAGGGTAAAAAATCACAAACACTGTTTGAGCAAGTGGCCCCATATAAAAACTCAACCTTAGTCACAGCTTCACCGAAGACAGGTCGAACACACCAAATAAGAGTGCACGCAAAACATCTGGGTCATCCAATAGCGGGGGATGAACGTTATTCAACTCCTTCGCAATATAAACAATACCGTGAAAAGGGTTTAAAGCGACTTTTTTTACATGCTAGTAAACTTACGTTTAATCACCCTTTAAAAGGTCAATCAGTAAGTTTTGAAGCACCGTTAGATACTGAACTAGAATTATTTATTAAGAAATTATGATTAAAAATTATGATTAAAAATTATGAATTGATTGTTTTCGATTGGGATGGAACGCTCGTAGACTCGATTGATTGGATTGTTGAATGTATTCAGCAGATGGCACAACTTCAGGATTTTGAACTGCCGACTAAACAACAATGCAAAGATGTCATTGGCTTAAGCCTTTCGCAAGCCATGTGGGCCCTTTTTCCCGATATCAACGAAGAACAAAAAAGTGCGATGGTCAATGCGTATCGACAAAAATACATGACGAAAGACGTATCTGAGGATGATTTATTTAGTGATGCTTTGCCTGTTTTACAAGAGCTAAAAAATATGAATAAAACCCTAGCGATTGCCACAGGTAAAGGTCAAATGGGTTTGGATAGAAGCCTCGATGGAACAGGGATCAGGTCATTTTTTGACTATTTAAGATGCGCTGAAAAAATGCAATCTAAACCCAGTCCGCATATGTTGTTTGATATTATGCAAGAAAGTGGCGTCGAACCAGATAAGGTATTGATGATTGGGGATTCGACGTTAGATCTGGCTATGGCTAAAAATGCAGGCGTCGCGAGTATTGGTGTAACGACAGGCGCTCATTCATACGAAGTATTGAAAGAACATGCCCCCATAGCGTGTATAAACAATTTAAGTGAAATTTTTTCGAGGTAATAATGATGTTCAACAAAGATAAAGACATGGAAAATAATCCACAATGGGAACGCTCAGTTCTAGAAAAGGTAGCCCTTGCATCTGTAGTTGAACAACGCAGGTCAAGGCGTTGGAGCATATTTTTTAAGCTGCTATTTTTAGCGTATATTGTTTTTATCAGTATCCTTACCATGTCCCCTTTAACAGATGGCACAGCCATTTCAAGAGGCTCCCATACGGCAGTTGTTGATGTGAAAGGCGTTATTGTTTCCGGTGGTCAAGCAGATGCTGAGAGTATTATAAAAAGCATTAACAGTGCGGTAAAAGACCCTAATACAAAAGGCGTGATTCTCCGTGTTAATTCTCCAGGCGGGAGCCCAGTACAGTCCAGCTATGTTTACGAAGCTATTCGAGACATTAAGAAAAACAACCCTGACATGCCTATTCATGCCGTCGTCGAAGATATATGTGCCTCTGGTTGTTATTATATTGCATCAGCTGCTGACAAAATATTTGTTAATCAATCCAGTATTGTGGGCTCAATAGGTGTTGTAATGAATGGCTTTGGTTTTACTGAGTCGATGAAAATGCTGGGTATTGAGCGCCGTTTATACACTGCCGGAGAACATAAAGGGTTTTTGGATCCATTTTCTAAAGTTAACTCCAGCGAAAAGGCCCATGTTAAAAAAATGTTAAATGATATTCACCATGAGTTTATACAATCAGTAAAAGCGGGGCGTGGTGATCGTTTAACAGATAATTCCGATTTGTTCAGTGGCCTTGTCTGGGCAGGCTCTAAAAGCATTCAACTGGGACTAACCGATGCTATTGGTAATGCGCAATCGGTTGCTAAAAACGAAATTGGAGAAGAGAAAATCGTTGATTTTACCTCTCAACCACCGTTTATTGAGCGGCTAACTAAAGGCATGGGAGGCGCTATGGCCGAACTTATCGCCAAATTATCAACGCAATATAATGCCTCTTGGCACTAGGTAAGAAAGGTGTCAATTGTTCAGTTAAGATTCATTCGTGCTGTTTAAACTACTTATTACTTAATGAAAATTAAAAAATTATGCGCCCCATAAACTTACTTTTACTGGCTTTTGTTTGCAGCATCATGATGTCTACCCCTGCTTTAGCGTGTGATACAACAATTATCTTAGCGCAAGCCGATAACATGACGTTAGATCAAGCCATCAATAAGGTTAAAGGTGAGAAAAAAGGCAAAATACTGGATGCTAAAACGCGGCAAATTAATGGCCAGGCAGTTCATGAGATAAAAGTGCTCACGAGCCAAGGGCACGTTAAAAAAATTCAAATTCAAACCGAATAATTCGGCGCAAGCTAGCGTTGCGAAGGAATCTACTATGAGAGTGCTTGTTGTTGAGGACGACGAAGTATTACAAAGACAATTAGTTGATAAGCTCAGCGAAAAAGGTTTTGCTGTTGATGCCACTGACGCGGGCGCAGATGCCCTTTATTATGGCGCTGAATATGCTATTGACGTTGCTATCATTGATTTAGGTTTACCCGATATATCCGGTTTGGATGTTAT
Source organism: Cycloclasticus sp. (assembly GCA_002700385.1). Lineage (GTDB taxonomy): Bacteria > Pseudomonadota > Gammaproteobacteria > Methylococcales > Cycloclasticaceae > Cycloclasticus. Next base: position 87,527 of record PADC01000004.1, on the reverse strand, counting down.
TAAACAGTTTCGTAGTAAGGGCATTAATTTTCCAATCTTGATTTTAACCGCTCGAACTCGTTGGGAAGAGAAGGTGGAAGGGCTTGAAGCAGGCGCTGATGACTATTTGGCTAAACCGTTTCATAGCGAAGAATTATTGGCCAGAGTCAATGCGCTCATCCGACGTTCAGCAGGCATAGCAACACCGCTCCTTACATGCGGACCAATACAGCTTGATACAAATGCACAACGCGTGATGGTCGAGGATAAAGCTGTGGAGTTAACCGCCTATGAATATAAAATGCTTGAATACATGATGTTACATTCAGGCAAGGTGATGTCTAAAACAGAAATTACCGAACATCTATATGACCAGGATTTTGATCGAGACAGTAATGTGATTGAAGTTTTTGTCGGTCGGTTACGAAAAAAATTAGACCCCGGCGACAGATACAGGCCAATTGAAACCTTGCGCGGCAGAGGTTACCGTTTTTCCATCCCCCTCGATCATTCATAAGCAATTAAGTAATGAACAGGAGTATTCAGTCTCGACTCATCCTGTCTGCGAGTGTTGTTTTATTTTGTTTTTTAGGGCTTGCCGGTTTTGTGTTAGATGCAGCCTATAAACAGGGGGCGCAAAGTGCTTTAAATGATCGGTTGCAGATACACCTTTATTCAATTCTTGCTGTAGCAGAGGTGAGCAAAAAAAATCGCTTGGTCATGCCGTCGAGTCTTTCTGAACCTCGTTTCTCACAAATTGATTCTGGGTTATACGCGTATATTTTTAATGATAATGCACAAGCTGTATGGCGCAGTATTTCCTCAGCAGGAGAAACGATTGAACCGGCTCAACACCTTAAACCTGGACAAAAAACGTACATTAAGACCGATAAAAATGGGGTGGCAAGTATTGCTTTACATTATAAAGCAACCCTCGAAAGTGTGTTTGGTCAAACGACACCGTTTGAATTTGTCGTCATTGATTCAACCCTTGGTGTAGCTCATCAAGTGGCAGGGTTTCGCTCTGTTCTTTGGCAATGGTTGGGTGGAATCGGTGTTTTTTTAATCATGCTTCAATTTTGGATTATTAGATTTAGTCTTCAACCTCTACAAAATATTGTGTCTGATTTGGAAAAAATCCATCAAGGAGAAAAACAATCCCTTGAAAACCATTACAGTGATGAGCTGAAAGATATAGCAAACACATTGAATAGACTGATTGATAATGAACGTTCACACCTAAGACGATATAGAGATACTCTTGCGGACTTAGCACATAGTTTAAAAACCCCTTTATCTGTATTAACGGGCATTTATGAGCAAAAAAAACTGACCGATATCGATAAAAAAACAATAAAAAGCCAAACGCTGATAATGGGTCAATTAGTAGATTATCAATTACAAAAAGCCGCGGCTAAGGGCTCTCAAACACTGTCAAAAGCTTTGGATATTAAGTCAATTGTTCAACAAGTGATCGATTCATTGGAAAAAGTTTATGCTGAAAAGGCACTTCGCGTTGTCTGTCATATTGAACAGGGCTTGAGATTTAAAGCTGAAAAAGGGGACCTTTTTGAGTTGTTTGGTAATTTACTGGATAACGCATTTAAATGGGCAAATTCAGAAGTTCGCATCGACATTAATAGCTCGAGTAATAAAAATTCAAAAGACATTCAAATTATCATTGAAGATGATGGCCCGGGTATTCCTGATGATGAACTTAAGAATGTATTACGACGTGGGATCAGAGCCGATCAATCAGTTAATGGCCATGGCATTGGACTTGCCGTTGTTAACGAATTAGTCTCGCTTTACAAGGGTCAATTAAAATCTGAAAAAGCTGCTTCAGGTGGGCAAAAATGGATCGTTACTCTTCCTAAATCATTATTTTAGGGAGGAGTTTTTTGCATCCAGGTCCACAACTTTTACCCAAATGGTATTATTTTTATGACGGGTTTGAATTGTCCGCCCCAAAATTTCACGTGTCGAGTGGGTTGTATCGTCTGATAGTCCAGCCAATTGTATCCAGGTATTTAACCGTCCACGTATCACTGTTGAGGCCCGTGTAAAGTGAGCGGATGGTATACCCTTAGAGAGCGGTTCTTCATAATGGGGCGCTATTTCTAACATAACGGTTTCATTTGATAAACGCGGAGTGATATAAAAGCCTTTTGAAGCCTCACGATAGCGTGTAGAACTCGAAATATGGCTATACGCACCGTGACGCTGAACTTGAAAATCAGTGACCGGCTCGTTGACACCCATCGAAAGATAGGCCGTGTGTCCTTCTAAAACTTGTATGGATTGATTGTTTTTACCTTGTTTGTCACTGGTATTACTGTAGATATTAACTTGGCCTTGATAGTTATTATTTGCCTTAGCACCAACGCCAAGTTGTATTTGCTGATTCACGTTATATCCTTCTGTTTGCCTATTGAATCGCCCATCATGATTAACAAATATAAGGAGGCGATGAGCAGGTTGATCCAGCTTTTCAATAAGCCGTTTAATTTCAGCAATATTTTTCGACTCAAGGCGTAATATGAGCTCATTATGACCAGCAGCCACTGTTTCAGAAGGTTGCAAGAAAGCTTGTACGCCAGGAATAACCTCCGCTGGCATTTTGTGTTTTAACGGGTAAAAGATCAGTTGCGCAACAGCGGGCGCTGCAAAGGGCAACAACAATAAAATGACCGTTAATTTTTTGCTCATAATGGTATTGAACGGAGTTCAATATCGGGTTCACTCCGTTCCCATGCTTCTTTAAAAAAAACCAATAATTTGGATGTGCGGTCTGCATCAGAAAAATTACAGCGACCGGCATAATGTTGATGATGAGGTAATTGGAAATAGGCACTTTTATCAAAGCAAACGAAATCATCCTCTCGCAGCGGGAGATCGGAAGCCGTTTTTTTAAAAAAGACACTGCTAGAAAAACGGTGCGATAAACCTAATAACCGATGTGAAATACGTGTTATTGGGCGTGTTTCATCAACCAGTACGTTAATTTTAGTGCGATGGTTTTTTAGGCAAAATTTTTCACAGGCAGAAACAACGGGTTCTGTATCAAAAATCATTGGACTTAATAAGTGACTAAAAATACATATTTCGTTTTGAGTCTGATTAATGAGAGAAGTCAACGCTTTTATATCTTCTTCATAAGATGTTAAGTCAAACGTTGTTTTTGTTTCTCTAAAAACAGCCTGTTCAAGCTGATATATAGACATTGAAAAATCCTCTGTAAAAAAGATATGGATAGTTAACCAGTGCTTGTTACGAATAGCAACCTAACAAAAAAACCGAATCAGATGATTCGGTTTTAGGAACAAGGGTTTAAGCCATAAGATAGAAGAGGGGAAAAGAACTCTAAAAACCTTGTTGACGTTAATTATAGCAACTCACATTGGCTAAACTTTGATGCGCCTCACGTTTTACGCCTCGTTTATGATGTCTTTAGCCAAAAATTCAGCACAACCGGTGTAACTTGCCGGTGTCATGTCAAGCAATAATTTTTTTGCATCATCGGGAATATCCAGCGAATCAATGAATAGCTTAATAGAGGCTTGATCGATGCCTTGGCCACGAGTTAGTTCTTTTAGTTTTTCATAGGGTTTTTCAATGCCATAACGTCGCATAACGGTTTGAATAGGTTCTGCCAGCACTTCCCAGTTAGCATTAAGGTCTTCCAATAATTTGTCTTCGTTAATTTCCAGTTTAGAAATTCCTTTTTGAAGCGATTTAAAGCCAATTAAACTATGCGCTAAACAGGTTCCTAAATTGCGCAAAACAGTTGAATCTGTCAGGTCGCGCTGCCACCTTGAGACAGGCAATTTTTCAGCAAAGTGATTCATTAGCGCATTGGCAATACCAAAGTTACCTTCTGCATTTTCAAAATCAATCGGGTTAACTTTATGGGGCATTGTTGAAGAACCTACTTCACCAGCCACTGTTTTTTGTTTGAAATAGCCGACAGATATGTAACCCCATACATCGCGTGCAAAGTCGATTAAAATCGTATTGATTCTTGCAAACACATGAAAATATTCAGCAATATAATCATGTGGCTCTATTTGAATGGTGTAAGGGTTAAACGTTAAGCCTAATGATTCAACAAACTCCTCAGCAAAAGCAGGCCAGTCGATATTGGGATACGCAGAATAATGCGCATTGTAGTTACCCACCGCGCCATTAATTTTGCCCAAAATATCAATGTCTTCCAGTTGAAGTAGCTGGCGATTAAGACGGGCTACAACATTGGCAAACTCTTTACCCATGGTACTGGGTGAGGCTGTTTGACCATGTGTCCTCGAGAGCAAAGGGGCTGAGGCATAAACAACGGCTTTTTCTTTAATGTCGTCTATCACATTGGCTATGGCTGAACCGATAACGTCATCTCGACCCTCTTTGAGCATTAAGGCATACGAGAGGTTGTTAATGTCTTCTGATGTACAGGCAAAGTGGATAAACTCATTAACAGCGAGTAATTCCGCATTGTCCGCTGTTTTTTCTTTTAAAAAGTACTCAACCGCCTTTACATCGTGGTTGGTGGTTTGCTCAATTGTTTTAACCCGTTGAGCATCTTGCAAAGAGAAATCGTTAACGATGGACTCTAACAATTCATGTGTTTGCGCTGAGAAAGTTGATACTTCAGCGATCTCATCATGTTCTGATAAAGCTTGTAACCACCGAACTTCGACAGTGACTCGAGCTTTTATTAAGCCAAATTCTGAGAAAATAGGGCGAAGTTCATCAACTTTTCCAGCGTAGCGACCATCGACTGGAGAGAGGGCGTTTAATTTATCTAGTGTCATTTAAAATATCGTCAGTTATCAGTTTATAGAAGAAGTGGTGTCTATTATACCGCCACCAAGACAGGTGTCGTTATCATAAAAAACAACGGATTGGCCGGGTGTCACAGCGCGCTGCTGCTGATCAAATTGAACGCGGCAACTGCCATCATTGTTCATTTGAACGTTGCAAGCTTGGTCTTTTTGGCGGTAACGTGTTTTAGCCGTACAACGGAAATCGGATGAAACAGGTGAACCGTTAACCCAACTTAATTGTGAAGCCTCAAGATGATTACTTTGCATCAGAGTGTGATCATGCCCCTGAGCAACAACTAAGATGTTATTGATGAGGTCTTTTTTTACAACATACCAAGGCGCTTCCGATGCGGTTTTAATGCCACCAATACCAAGCCCTTGGCGTTGACCTAATGTGTAATACATTAAACCTTGGTGTTCACCGATGGTTTCGCCCTCGGGTGTGTTTATTTTACCCGGTTGAGCAGGTAAATAACGCTGTAAAAAGTCTTTAAATTTTCGCTCGCCAATAAAGCAGATACCCGTACTGTCTTTTTTCCGACTATTAATAAAGCCTGCTTTTTTCGCAAGTTCTCTGACAGCGGGTTTTTCCATGTTGCCAATAGGGAACATGGATCGGCTCAGCTGATGTTGCCCAAGCGTATAAAGGAAATAGCTTTGGTCTTTGTTTGAATCGAGTCCACGGAGTAATTGGTATTGGTTATTTTTTTGAGTGATTCGCGTGTAGTGCCCGGTTGCGATGTAATCAGCACCCAGTTCAGTCGCGTAATCTAAAAATGCTTTGAATTTAATTTCACGATTACAAAGAATATCCGGGTTTGGTGTCCGTCCCGCGGCATACTCGCTCAAAAAGTCTTCGAATACGTTATCCCAATATTCTGCCGCAAAATTAACAGTTTTTAACGTTATACCGAGTTTGTCACAAACCTGCTGTGCATCGTCTAAATCCTCTTTAGCAGTACAGTATTCACTGCCATCATCCTCGTCCCAGTTTTTCATGAACAAACCGGTTACATCGTGACCTTCTTCTAACAAAAGTAAGGCCGCAACAGAGGAGTCCACTCCACCTGACATACCGATCATGACATTATTTTTTTTCATTTAATACAACAGGTTAAGTGATTTATTTAAGCAAAGACTTGATGAGTCTAAGCGGGTATGTCTGGCCATTAAGGTAATCATTGATACTTTCCAAAATAACAGGGCTTCTAAGGCGTTGTTGATTATTTTTAATCTCATCCAAACTCATCCATAGGGCCTGAATAATGCCGTCATCAAGTGCATCATTGACCGTTTCGAGACAGACTTCCCCTTGGTAGGTTGTTCGAAAATACGTTGTTTCATTGTCCGGGTTATGCCACAGGTAAGAGCCCACAATAGAAGTCGGAGTAAATGAATGCCCCGTTTCTTCCAGTGTTTCCCTTATGACAGCCTGTTGCATACTCTCATTAGGTTCAAGGTGTCCTGCCGGTTGATTCAGCACAGGGCCTGCTGCAGATTCTTCTTCAACCATTAAAAACTTACCGTCTATCTCAATTATAGAGGCCACGGTGACATTGGGTTTCCAGATCATATAGTTGTAAGAAAATATTTAAGAGGTCGGTATTATAATTGAAATGGCGTTGTCGCCCAACGTAACTTATCTTCTAAAGTCGTTATAACTTGCTTAAAATAAATCAAGGTTAATACAAATAAGCTGGGGTTAGTGTCTTGTTTATTCCATCTAGAACGTCTCAAGCTTGACCCGCATTTCAAAACACAGAAAATACGCCGAGTTAACACCGGGGCTTTACGGATGTAATCGTGTCCTTTTAAGATAGGCGCTAAAGAATATATATGTTTTTTATGCAACTGACGAGGTGTTTATGAATTGGGGTGCAATAGGGGCGATTAGTGACATATTGGCGGCTTTCGCTGTCGTTATTTCGTTAGTCTATTTATCTGTTCAAATTTAGAGCGCAAAGTAGGGGAAACAAATGCCTTAGCAATGCATGAGATATCCGTTGCAACAAATATTACGCGTTTGGGAAGAAGCTTGCTTAATGCGTGAAAGTGGTAGGCTAAATGATGAAATGTGGATACCCATGGATAAACAATAGGCTTCATTTATGGGCTCGCCGGCCGTTTTTTATGTATGGAATATTAGGAAAGAGTGTTATAACGATGAATTTAGGGAGTATACAGATAGCTGTAATTTCACCGACTATAAGGTATGACTATTGATATATAACACTCCAAAAAAAGGCGCTTAAACAATGGTTATGAATAAAAGAGAATCAACGCATTGGATCGGTATCGGTCTAACTTTTATTATTGGTGTGGTAGCCTCTATCGCGATTTCAAAAGCAAGTCCCGCTTTGCTGGTTATACAACGTGAACTGGCGTTAAACGCTGTTCAAGTGGGCTGGATCATGTCGTTAGTATCGGTTGCCACTGTTTTACTCGGCATTATTGCAGGCAGACTTTCGCAACAATATGGCCCAAAAAGAATTTTACAAATAGCTTTGTTGTTATTGTTCTTTTCGACTTCTTTTAGTTTTTTGGTTGAATCTTCCACAAGTATTATGGCTATTCGGGGGATTGAAGGGATTGCCATTATTTTGATTTCGGTTTGTGCTCCTACACTTATCTCTCACCTTTCCAAGCCAACGGATACGGGCTTAAGTATGGGGGTTTGGTCGGTTTGGATACCCGCTGGCAGCTTTATTGTGTTTTTATCAGCACCGCTTATTCTTCAAGAACTCGGCTGGCGCTGGTTATGGTTTTCCACGGGTATAATGGCGGTTCCCTTATTATTTCTTTTGCGATATATCCCTAATATTTCGTTTACGTCAGTGAAGACTAACAATGAGGGTAATTCAAAAGAATTTGTATTTGGTGCTGTCGTTCTAAGCTCAGTATTTGTCTGTTTTGCCTGTATTCTCTTTAGTTTATTAACTTTTTTACCGTCCTACTTGATCAATAATCATCAATTGAGTAGTTACTCAGCTTTATGGGTTAGTTCATTGCTACCTCTATGTGTAATACCAGGTTGTGCACTTTGCAGCGTGTTAATTCATCGGGGTATCAGACCTACGCAGATGATGATCTATCCAACCTTTCTAGTTGCCTTGGTTTTCAGCATAGTATTTAACTTCCAATATAGCGATGGTGTTGGTTTGTTGCTGCTGGCTTTCCTGGGTGTAACGATAGGAATGATTCCTACGGCTATTTTTGCACAAGCGCCAAGAATGCCAGCAAACCCTAAAAATATTGGTTTAGTATTAGGTATTGTTGTGACAGGACAGGGAGTTGGGATTTTATTAGGAACGCCTTTTGTTGGTCTATTAATGGGGGAGACGTTTAATTGGCAGTTTGTTTATTTCTTTTATCTAGTCATGTCGGGGGCAATTCTACTGTTAGCAAAGCCACTGAATAGGTTACAACACTCCACCTATCATTAATGCACTAGATGTGCTGTTGCCTGCCAGGCTCTTATTCGATAAGTGAATAAAAGTGATCATTCCCTTTGTCGATACATTCACAACGATAGTTGCGCTTAGTAATATTGCTGTTGCTATTATCAGTAAAGAAAGTAGGGTCGAATTTTTTCCTTCTTAGTTGCGTATAGGTCTCTCTATCCATGAGGGGTATGGTATTCGTGAAATCACCCTATCAAGGGTAACGGCCGTTAAGAAGCTTGAAAAAAACTGGGGTCAATCAATTCAATAAAGTTTTTGGCCGGAAGTGATAAATTACTTTTCCTTTTCATTGTAACCCCATAATAATAATCAGGAAAATATTTTGATAAAGGCTTCGCAATAAGTTGTTCATTTCCTGTTAAAGAGACACTGGTAACGATGGAGATGCCTAGTCCTAATTCAACATATTTTTTAATGATTTCCCAGCTCCATGCTTCCAGCGAAGTTTTATAGCTCAAGTGATGTTTTTGTAAAACATCATCAACAATTCGCCAAGTATTCAAGTGTTTAGGTGGAAGAATAAGTTCGTATTGCACAATATCGTCCAAACTTATGTCTTCAACAGAAGAGAGAGGGTGGCCAAAAGGCATAATAAGAACAGGGACAAAACGGTACATTTGTTTATAAAGGATGTCCGCAGGCACTTCAAGCATTGGGCCGACTGCAAAATCAACTGTCTCGTTGCGAACGGCATCAACCCCAGATTTTCCTGACACATTGTGCAAACGGATATGGACATTTGGATAACGTTGTTTGAAATTCTCGATGATCGTTGGTAGCAAATATAAAATACTGGCTTCTCCCGCCGCGATATTTATTTCTACTGTTTCCTCGGGGTGATGAAGAGCAGTAAATCGTGTTGGTAGGCTATCCATCTGCTCAACCAGCGGTTTTGCAAGCTCGAGCAGTTTTTTGCCTGCATCAGTCAAGGTGATTTTCGGGCCATTTCTTATAAAAAGTGTTGCTTTTAATTCTTTTTCTAAACTTTGAATTTGTAATGAGACAGACGGTTGACTGAGTTGCAATAAATCAGCCGCTTTAGAGAATCCGCCGACTTTAGCGGCCATACAAAAAGACCGGAGTTGCTTGTGACGATTAGATTTTATTAATTGTTCTTCCATTTTTCGGATTCTATCATTAATTTTATTAATGATAGAAATAGTTTTATTGGGATTGTTTGGGGATAAAAACCTTTTATAATGCAATGCACAAATAAAATATTTTAGCCAGTCTAAGGGAGCCTAAAACATGAAAGAATTAACCTTTACTAATGAAATGACGCCCGAGTACGCCCATATTTTTACTGCTGAGGCAAATAACTTTGTTGCTACATTGGCGGAAGAATTTGCTCCACGCGTTAAAGCCTTGCTAGATGCGCGAAAAGAAAAACAAGCCGAAATTGATGCGGGTAAATTACCTGACTTTTTGCCAGAAACAAAAAAAATCCGTGAGGGCGATTGGACTATTCTAAGCATTCCAAATGATCTTCAAGATAGGCGTGTCGAGATCACCGGCCCTGTTGATCGCAAAATGATCATTAACGCCTTAAATGCCAATGTAAAAGTGTTTATGGCTGACTTTGAAGATTCATTAGCCCCAACATGGGAAAAAGTGGCTCAAGGCCAAATTAACATGCGTGATGCGGTAAACGGCAGCATCACATTAGACGATCCCATCACAGGAAAGCATTATGAATTAAATGAAAATCCCGCCGTATTAATATGTCGTGCGCGTGGCTTACACCTACCAGAAAAACACATTCGTTTATATGATCAGGACATTCCAGGCGGCTTGATCGATTTCGCTTATTATTTTTTTCATAATTACAAAGCGCTTTTAGCTAAAGGGTCTGGGCCTTATTTTTATATACCGAAACTGCAATCGCACAAGGAAGCACGTTGGTGGGCAGATGTGATGGATAAAGCAGAGGACTTAATGGGTCTTGAGCGAGGTACCATCAAAGCCACCGTACTCATTGAGACGTTGCCCGCGGTGTTTGAAATGGACGAAATATTGTATGAATTTCGTGATCACATTGTTGCGCTTAACTGTGGACGCTGGGATTATATTTTCAGTTACATTAAAACGCTAAAAAGTTTTTCTGATCGTGTACTTCCAGACCGTCAGGTTGTCACCATGGATAAGCCTTTCTTAAGTGCTTATTCACGCTTATTGATTAAGACCTGCCACAAGCGTGGGGCATTGGCAATGGGTGGCATGGCGGCCTTTATTCCTTCAAAAGATGCGGAAACCAACAAAGCGGTTCTCAAAAAAGTTGTTGGTGATAAAACCCTCGAAGCAAAAAATGGTCATGATGGCACTTGGGTGGCACATCCAGGGCTTGCAGACACGGCAATGGAAGTTTTTAATCAATATATTGGAAAAGGCAACGTTAACCAACTCAACATTTCTCGTTCAGATGATGCTGAAATCAAAGCCGCCGACCTATTAGAAGCTTGTGAAGGCGATCGAACGGAAGAGGGAATGCGTGCCAACATATGTATTGCCGTTCAATACATTGAAGCATGGATCCAAGGAAACGGCTGCGTGCCCATATACGGCCTGATGGAGGATGCTGCCACAGCTGAAATTTCGCGCTCCTCCATCTGGCAATGGATTCATCATGGCAAAGAGTTAAACAATGGAAAAAAAGTGACTGTTGAGCTGTTTCGTGAACTCATGGTTGAAGAAATGGAAACAATCAAGACTGAAGTTGGCGAAGAACGCTTTAAGAAAGGGCGATTTGATGAAGCAGCAACCATCATGGATCGCTTTACGACCTCTAAAGAACTGGTTGATTTTCTGACGGTTCCTGCCTACGACTATTTATAACCCTCATTAATTTTTTTGAATTAACCAACGAAAAGGAGAGACACATGTCATCTTACCAAAATGATATCGATGTAGCATCGGCTGTGATTGAATCAAAAGGCTCAGCATGGGACGCTATAGATGCAGAATCTGTTGCACGCATGCGCGCTCAAAACAAATTTAAAACAGGCCTGGATATTGCTCAATATACGGCAGACATTATGAACGCAGATATGGCTGCTTTTGATAACGATAAAACAAAATACACACAATCATTAGGCTGTTGGCACGGGTTTATTGGCCAACAAAAAATGATATCAATAAAAAAACATTTTGGCGGCAGCACAGAACGACGTTATTTATACCTTTCTGGCTGGATGGTGGCGGCTTTACGATCTGATTTTGGTCCATTGCCTGACCAATCCATGCATGAAAAAACAGCCGTAGCAAGCCTGGTAGAGGAGCTGTACACCTTTCTGCGCCAAGCCGATGCACGCGAACTGGGCGGGTTATTTCGTGCTTTAGATGCCGCTCGTGAAGCGGGCGACACCGTTGAAGCAGCGAAAATTCAAGATCAAATTGACCACCATCAAACACATGTCGTGCCCATCATTGCAGATATTGATGCTGGTTTTGGCAATGCCGAGGCGACTTACTTAATGGCTAAACAAATGATTGAAGCTGGAGCTTGCTGCCTGCAAATTGAAAATCAGGTGGCCGATGAAAAACAATGCGGCCACCAAGATGGCAAAGTGACCGTTCCTCATTCAGATTTTCATGCGAAATTACGAGCACTTCGCTATGCGTTCTTGGAGTTAGGCATTGACAACGGCCTTATTGTTGCAAGAACCGATTCGGAAGGCGCTGGTTTAACTAAAGAAATAGCGGTGGTTAAAGAACCCGGTGATCAAGGCGATGTTTATAATTCTTATTTGGACGTTGAAGAAATTGATGTTTCTGAAATGGCCGAAGGAGATGTTTGTTTCAACCGCAATGGTAAGTTGGTTCGCCCTAAACGTCTGCCTTCTGGACTGTATCAATTTCGGCCAGGCACGGGCGAAGAGCGCTGTGTTTTTGATTGTATTGAAGCCATCAAGGCAGGTGCCGATCTATTGTGGATTGAAACAGCTACACCCAATGTTGCCGATATTGCGGGGATGATGAACGAAGTGCGTAAGGAAATTCCTGATGCCAAATTGGTGTATAACAACAGCCCTTCATTTAACTGGACCTTAAATTTCCGTCAACAAGCATACGACCGCTGGGTTGAGGCAGGTCAAGACGTGTCTGGTTATGATCGCCAAGACTTGATGAATGCCAAATATGATGATTCAGCTTTAGCTGCCGATGCTGACGATAAAATCCGCACATTCCAAGCGGATGCTGCTCGTGAAGCGAATATTTTTCATCACTTAATTACCCTTCCAACCTACCATACAGCGGCCCTGTCTACAGACAATCTTGCAAAGGACTATTTTGGAGATCAAGGCATGTTAGGCTATGTCGCCGGTGTTCAACGTAAAGAAATTCGACAAGGTATCGCCTGTGTTAAACATCAAAATATGTCAGGGTCAGATATCGGGGATGATCATAAAGAATACTTTGCGGGTGAAAATGCTCTCAAAGCAGGAGGAGCAAAAAACACCTCCAACCAATTCTCTTAATTTAGGGTGGGTTATTCAATAAATGACGAGCCCTGGTTATGGCTGTTTAATCGCTAGGGCACCAACTGACAATAACAATTAAAGAGCGACTTTCTTTATTGATCGTCGCTTTTTTATTACAACTTAAACCAATGAGATGACTAACATTCCAGAACACTATCAAGATGCGCACCGTCTATTAACAAAAGAAGGATTCAAGACGAGTCAGGTCTGGTATCACGGGACTTCAACGGCCTTAGCTGACGCTATTTTGTCAAAAGGGTTAATACGATCCGGCGATCGAGCGATGAATGAATCGACTAAAAATACCATGACAACGATAGGAAACCCATACGCTGAATCAATAGAGCCTGTTTTCTTAACACAAAGTAAAGAACTGGCTTACTTTTGGGCTCAACAAACGGTTCAAAGGCGTTGTATCCGTTTTAAGGGTGAAGAAAATCCGCTTATTATTTCCATTCATTTGCCCGACAACTTAAAGACCAAGGTCCGTCCTGATGTTGGTGCCGCAAGTCTGTTAATGATAAAAGAAGGAGAGGCTTATATGGCCTATCTCACTCGGATTTATCAGCGATGCAAAATGGGTGTTCCCGATATTGATTTAAAAAAGGCAGAGCGTTACGAATATTTAAAAAAACTGGGAATGGCTTATCTTGATGAAGACATAGAAGCCCAGTATCTTTCAAAAATAACGGGGTAAACATAAAATGTAACCTTAATCCTTGCTTGAAAAGCAGGCTTCATGGCACCACTTATTGGATATTATCTTTTCCGATAAAATAATTAGTGTCATTTCAGAACACAATGGATTATTTTCTGTCAAAATAACATCAACCTGAATTTAAAAAAGTTTGATTATGTCTGATTTACCCTTTGACGATGAGCATGATGATGGCAATCTGGCCGTACAAAATGCCAAACCTAAATTGCAAAAGCCGCCCATGTATAAAGTGCTTTTGCTAAATGACGATTTTACGCCAATGGATTTCGTCGTTTCGATACTACAAACTATTTTCTTTAAGGATAAAGACGAAGCCGTTAGAATCACCATGAATGTGCATACCAGTGGCATCGGTGTCTGTGGCATCTATACTAAAGACATAGCAGAAACAAAAGTTCAGCAAGTTATAGCGTATTCTCAGGAGAATCAACATCCTTTGCAATGTACATTAGAAGAAGCGGAGTAATAAAATGCTTAACAAGGAATTGGAAGAATCTTTAAATGATGCGTTCAAAAAAGCGCATGAAAAGCGGCATGAATTTATTACGGTAGAACACCTGTTGCTTGCCATGATGAGCAATAAATCAGCCTGCGAAGTGTTTCAGTCTGCGGGCGGCAATATTGAAAAGATGAAAGCTGATCTTGAGGTATATTTAGAAGAATCAACACCCCTTATTCCTGAAGACCTTGAACGAGAAACTCAACCGACGCTTGGCTTTCAGCGTGTGTTGCAAAGAGCCGTTTTTCACGTGCAATCCTCCGGAAAAAAAGAAGTCACGGGAGCGAATGTTTTGGTGGCTATTTTTAGTGAACAAGATTCCCAAGCGGTTTATTTAATGAATCGTCAGAACGTGACGCGACTTGACGTTGTTAACTTTATCTCGCACGGCATTGCTAGAATTGAAGATGATGATCTAACAGATTTTGAGGAAATTCCCACGGCTGACAGTGAAGACACATCAAACAATCCGTTAACAAAATACACGGTTAACTTAAACGAACAGGCCAAACTTGGCAAAATTGATCCATTGATTGGGCGAGATAAAGAGTTAGAACGTACCATCCAGACACTGTGTCGTCGCCGTAAAAACAACCCTTTACTTGTCGGCGAAGCCGGGGTTGGTAAAACAGCAATTGCCGAAGGCTTAGCCCTAAGAATTGTTGAGGGCAATGTTCCAGAGGTTCTTGAAGGGACCACTATCTATTCGCTAGACATGGGATCATTAGTTGCGGGCACTAAATACCGAGGGGACTTTGAAAAACGGCTAAAAGGTTTGGTAAGTCAACTTAAAGCACAAGAAAAAACCATTCTTTTCATTGATGAAATTCACACTATTATTGGCGCTGGATCAGCATCAGGCAGCGTGATGGATGCATCGAATATGATCAAACCGGCATTAGCATCAGGTGAATTACGTTGTATAGGTTCAACAACATTCAAGGAGTTTAGAGGTATCTTTGAAAAAGATCATGCGTTGGCCAGACGATTCCAAAAAATTGATGTCAATGAACCTTCCGTCGAAGATACCATTCGTATTCTCAAGGGCCTAAAACCTCGATACGAAGAGCATCACAATGTTGAATACAGTGTAGACAGCATCAAAACGGCCGCTAAGTTGGCCGATCGTTATTTAAATGACCGGTTTTTGCCAGATAAGGCGATTGATGTCATTGACGAAGCAGGCGCAAAACAACGTTTATTACCACCTGAAGAGCGCCAGCCGGTTATTTTAAAAAGTGACATCGAAAAAGTTATTGCCCAAATTGCACGTATTCCAGAAAAAAGCATCTCATCTCAGGATAAAGATAAATTAAAAGATTTAGCACGTCACTTAAAACTGGTTGTTTTTGGCCAAGACGAAGCCATAGAAAAGCTATCCGATGCCGTTATTCTAAGTCGTGCTGGGTTAGGTCAAGAAGAACGAACCATCGGTTCATTTTTGTTCGCAGGCCCTACAGGTGTCGGTAAAACCGAGGTGACGAGCCAACTGGCAAAAATTATGGGCGTCGATTTAATTCGCTTTGATATGTCAGAATACATGGAACGCCACACCGTCTCACGTTTAATTGGTTCCCCTCCAGGATATGTAGGCTATGACCAAGGGGGCTTGCTGACAGAAGAAGTCAACAAACACCCCTATGCTATATTATTATTGGATGAAATTGAAAAAGCACACCCAGATATCTTTAATTTGTTATTGCAAATTATGGATCATGGCACCTTAACAGATAATAACGGCAGAAAAGCAGACTTTAGAAACATCATGCTGGTCATGACCACGAATGCAGGGGCTCAAGAAGCAAGCCGTGCCTCCATTGGGTTTACAGAGCAAGAACATTCGTCAGACAGTATGAAGGTGATCGAGAAATCATTTTCTCCCGAATTCAGGAATCGGTTAGACGCAGTAGTGCAGTTTAAATCACTCGATGAAGCAACCATTATCCATGTCGTGGATAAATTTATCTTTGAATTAGAATCTCAACTACACGATAAAAATGTCTCACTTACCTTGGATCCAGAAGCACGTAGCTGGTTAGCGAAAAAAGGTTATGACCCTAAAATGGGGGCGAGGCCCATGGAACGGACTGTTCAGGAATACATCAAAAAACCACTTGCCAATGAATTGTTATTTGGCCAGTTAATCAACGGTGGCTCAGTGAAAGTATATGTTAAAAATGACCAGATTAATTTTACAATCACAGCGGCTAACAAAGATCTGGTAGAGCACAATTAAATATTGGACAGCTGATTATGTTTAATAATCAACAAACGAAAGCAGTACTAACAAATGTTTGTTTCGCCACCAATCTTCAGCAAATCTTCACCCTACCGATTTGAGCGAGATATTACGATAAGATTGCTATAAAAGAAAAACATTGATAATAAATTCAAGCGCGATTTAAATATGAGGCAATACTCCTCGTAATATCAAGTGTTCGGGGCTTTCTGGGAGTTCTTGAAACTATTAGATGGTGGGGCCGGAACCGCGAAAATCTCTCCAAGCCATAATACAAAAGGCATCTAATTTCTTTAATTTTCGACATACCCCCAGAAATACCCCCGTTTAATGAAGGTTATTGATAGAAAATAAGTATATTTTCATATATGAGTTATTATTTAAATTAACTTTTTTTTCAATAACATGATGACGTTTAATGAAAAATAATAATTTCACGATAAGTTACAAAATCAATCCGACTGATTTTCCTCAAGCATCAACAAGTTTGGAATTAAAAAAGCACAATAATAATTGGGTTTTAAAGGGTGTTTACGGCATGTATTCCGAAAATGAAGTCAATCGTATTATTTCTGAGGATGAAGTCCAGGCCGTTATCACAAAATTAGAGCACTCTAAACTTCCGGTTCTACCGAGTGAAATTGTTGGGTGTGATGGTGCCTTTCAAGAAATTAAATTAGCAAGAGGGGTGGGCCACATTATTTATCGTTGGTGGGATGATGAACTCGAGGGCTACAAAGTATTGGACAAATTAGTTGATACATTACTGGAATGGGGGAGGATTGATTATGGCAAATGTAAGATGTAACAACGTAATCATAGCTACAGATGTTTAGCGGAACCCCCTATAGCCTGACAAGGCTGTAAAAAAAGTGCGCCTCTTTGTCCGCAATGTTTTAAGTGTCACACAGTACCTTTTTAAGGTCTCCATCAAAACCCCTACTTTGGTAATACTTAAATAACTTTGTTGAGCATGTTTGTTGGCCTGCTAGTTTTATCTCAAGCAGAAAATACGAAATAATCTTTAAAATACTGATATATAAAGCTTTATGTTTGCTCATCAAAACATGCTGTCGAGAGCCATAAAAGCGTAGAAACTCATTAAAAACAGGGCACCAATTACCCGTTTCTTGAACAAGTGGCTAGGAGTGCCTTTTTAATACCCCCCATCCAAAACTACCGCGTCTGAATATAGATAGAGTACGTCGGTCGCTTATGCTTCAATTTGTAGAGATTTATACCCCCCTACCTCTTTAATGCCAACGTAAAAATATTATTAATCCGTCGGTCGTTTATCTATTAAAGCATAGAGATTTAGACCGCCCCTACCAGCTATATGAAAATCTCTTTATCGCTTTTAATTAATGACATACTCATGGTTATGTAGGTGTGGTGTATATATGACCTGTCTAGGCTTGTGTAAGTTGTTGATTTTTTGTTGTTGAGGTGTCATTTATACACTTGTGGCATGTTTAGGTTTACTAGAGGCATCATATTTACACCTCTAACGGCTTAGAACAGGCAAATATACACCGGTAGGGTTAATTTTAATGCACTCCTATTTGGTCAATTTCTTTCATTAAACGATCTGTTTCTACTAAAGCGGTAACAATGTTTAAATAATGGCGAATATCATCAAGATTAAGCGTTCTACCGTGGCGATCTTTTAACCATTTTTGTGCAGGTTGATAGCCGCCTATATAAAATTCCCATGCGAGTAGTGGCACGTTATCAAAATACTGTTCGTCATTAATCCATACTTTACCTGCTGTATCGCTTACTGCTTCGTAACCAATGCTTGTTTTGGTAAATTTGCGCGTAATCTCGTTATTACCGGCTATGGGGTAACTGGCAATAGGCTTGTTTAATAAAGAACTTTCTAATAAATGTAATTGACGTAATTCGCCCCCTAAAGCGACTAAATCCCAAAAGGTATTGATATTCGGATAAGGCACGCGTGGGAAGTCCATTTTAAGGAACTCTTTGTACGTGTTTCGATAGCTAGGGCTGTGTAAAACCGCATAGATATAGTCCAGTACGTCTATGGGTGCAAAGGTGCCTTTTTTGGGTTGTTTTTCGTCAGTAAATTCAAGGTTTAGTTTTTGGGCTACCTTCGCAATGATTGAGGTTTCCATGTTTGGGATTCGTTTTGATTTTAGCTTGTCGTTAGTTGGATAGATATAAAGAGGGAAGCAGGAGCAACGGTCTAGCAATGAAACGGTATCCTTACCTATAAGTTTATTGGATACAAAAAAAGTACCTGCATCATTTCCTCTGGATTGCCTTAAACAATTAAACGAATAATTGTTTTTATCAATGAAGTGTTGCATTACTTCGTTCCTACAAAAGTCTATAAGACTGGCTTCGTAGTAAATGTGTCTTGTGTCAAAAGGGCGGTATTCAATAGTTTGTATTTTAGAAGTATTTAGTTCTTCTTGTGCTCTCGCATCTATTATTTTCCAATCTCTGTTATCTTTAATTTTTAGTTGTGTTGAAACTTCGTGGTCACTTAACTCAGTATCGTAAAATTTTTTGATTCGGCTAATCAAACTCGTTTTTTCAATATCAATTACTAGCTTATCTCTATGCGTACTAATACCACTTGAAAAGTGAGGCATTAACTTGTTAACAGAAATATTGTTTTCGTAGTTTTTTTGTAACTCCAAATCCTTTTGAACAAAGAAATACTCAGGTGTTCTATATTCAATTTGTTGCCACTTTATCGAGCGTATATCATTAGCCTGCAATGTGTCGTACTTGCTTTGGCGTAAGCCAAATAAGTCTGAATGAAACACTTTTGCTAATTCACCTTTAGCTTTTTTACCTGTTTTGACAAAAATATTAATCGACACGCCTTGCATAATGTCGAATACATTTTCATCTTTACTGCCTTCAGGGGCTGTTTCTTGTTTTTTACTATTGCCGTGTAAATCTAAAATATAAACGGTATCGAAGGTTTCTAAAATATGCTTACGCATTTGGCGGTGTATTACGCCATCTATAAAGCTGTTGTTGCTGATATAGGCCAGTACGCCTTCACCATTTTTTTCTATGTAGTGCTGGCCATAACGAATGAATTTTATGTAATCGTCTGATAGCGGCTGTATGTTCTTTTCGTTTAGGTCTCTTTTATAATCGACTAATAAATCGTTAATCCAATCGCCTTTATTGCTGCTACTAACAGAATAGGGCGGGTTGCCCATAACCACCATGACGGGGGTGTCGCGTTTTATGTAATTGGCTTCGCTGGCCTCGTTAGATAGCCAGCTTGCAAACAGCGTGCCTGTATCGGGATGGTGTTCTTCTAGCGAGTTGGTTAAATAGACGTTAAGGCGTGGATTTTTAACGGGTTTATAGCCTGTTTCTTCAAGTAATAGCTCTAGTTTTAGGTGAGCCATTGCATACGATGCCATGAGTATTTCAAAGCCGTTTATACGTGGTATTAAGTCTTGTTCTACGTATTGGCTCCATGCGCCTTGTACGGCTTGAAAATGGCTGTCGTGAATATGTTTTATGGTTTCGGCTAAAAAGGTTCCCGTTCCTGTTGCAGGGTCTAAAATTTGTACTTTGTGAACGTCCTTTTTTTGTTTGGCTTGTTTGGTGGCTTTGTTTTTGCCACGGCCTGCTACGTAAACGGTATCAATTTCTATGGTTGTTTTACTGGTATCGGCTAGACCATCTTTTAGGTTGAAGTCGGTTTTTAATATGTCATCGACCGCTCTAACGATAAAATTAACCACCGGGGTAGGGGTGTACCAAACGCCACGGCTTTTGCGTAGTTTTGGGTCGTATTCGGCAAGAAACGTTTCGTAGAAGTGAATAATGGGGTCTTGCTGCCGTGTTGCTTTGCCAAAGTTTCTGAGTATTTTGTTTACATCAGTGGCTCTAAAAATATCGGCTAATGAGTCAATAATCCATACGATACGGTCATCTAAGTCATAACCGGCTATGTATTGAAACAGCTTGCGTAAAAAGGGGTTACTTTTGGGGATTAGCTCGGCTGCTTCTTGGCGGCTAAAGGTGTTGAGTGTTTTGTCGTGTAGCCTTGCTGCAAACATACCATAAGCGATGGTTTGCGCGTATACATCGGCAAATTCTTTGTTGGTGATGTCGTGTATTAAAATGGATTTAAAGGCTTCCATTTGGTCTTTAAGCGTACTGTCTGCTTCATGGTTGGTATCGCTTTTTAGGGCTTGTTCAATAATGTTGGCTAATAGCTTGGCTTTGCCTGCCATCATTTTTGATAGCTTGGTTGGCGATGTTATGTTTTGCCCTACATGGGTGGCAAAGCTTTTGATTAAGTCTTCAAAATGTTTGAAGTTTTCCGCACAGGGATTTATTACGTTGTGTTCGTCTATTGTTGCCAGGGTTATGCTGGTTACTTTTTCACCATCCAGGTAAAACTGGAAATCTAGGTAATCAGTGATGATTAGGTTACTGAGTGATTTTTTGTAACGGTCGAATTGCTCTTTATACTCTTTGCTGTCTAGCGGTTTGCCAATGTCTTTGGCTTCTATAAATCCAACGGGAATATCATTTTTGGTGAGAATGTAATCAGGTGAGCCGCAATCAATGCGTGCTGGTTCGTTGGTTACTAGAACATCGGTTAATAGATGTTCTAATAAATACTGTAAATCGCCTCGGTAGGCGTGTTCACGTGAAATACCGGTTTGGTAACGTGTGTTGATGCGTTCTAAATAATCAGAAATTAATGGTTGCACTGATGCTGTCCTTGTATCGGCTTTTTATGATTTTATTCGCTAAACTCTATCATAATTGGTTCTAGTTAGAGGCCAGTTTTTCTCGGTGTTTGGCTGCCTTTTTGATAATGGCATTTTTATTGGCATTGATAGTATCCCAATCGTTTTCTGGTGGGTTGCCTTTGTAGGGCATCCATAAAAGTTGCCATGTTCGTGATTTGCTTTTGATTCTTGTGCTGAATATAGACTGTTCAATACACCGTATAAAACCGTTGCGCTCAAGTTCATAAAAACACTTGCTGGCTGTTTTGTTGCAGCAAGGTATTTTTGCTTGTGCTTCCCTGATTCCGTAATCTACCGGCTTGTCATTTCGCCAATGTAGTTGCATTAACGTCATTAGGGTTTTGGCTTGAGCTGTTAAGCCGATGTAAGCTTCAGACTCTAGCAAATACCTTGAATTGGTAATGCTTCCACGTCTACTATCAAAAGGTAGGGCGTTTTTTTTAGCCATGATGATTACTTAATTGGCTTTGGTCTAACGGGATGCAAATGGCACTGCGTTATCGTGCACCGTTCAACTTGCTTTCGCCACGTGCCTTTTTCTTTGGGGTCGTATAGGCAATCTTTACAGTGGGCATTTATAGAGGCGCGTAATGAAATACGCTTTGTGGTTGAAGACATGATTAAGCCTCCTTTCTTGAATCTTTAATGCGCTCTTCTAACCAGTCATCAATTTCGGCTTTAAGCCAGCCACTAGAACGGCTAGATAACTTTATAGGTTTTGGGAATTGATTGTTTGCAGCGAGTCTGTATATTGATGAACCACTTAAACCGGTTATTGCAATTACAATAGATAATTTAATGATTTGGTTTGCCATGTCTTATGCCTCCTTAGGGCTTTGTAATAAGTCAAGGCAATAATGGCGTATGCTTTTCCAACGGCGTGAACGGTCTCGTTGGCTTTATATAAGTTTTTTACCTCTCCAGTCTAAAATTGTACTTTTGGGAACATTAATACCGTGGTCTTTCTTCAATCTTTTTGCTGTATGTAGCGCAGCTCTCGATTTTGAAAAGTCTTTCTCAATAAATGAATTAAAAATAGGTTTTGCTAGAGACTGGTTCTTAGTGGCCGTTTTCATTTTCATTTTAGATGCCTCAGATACTCTGGATTTCCCAGCTAAAATTTTTGGCTCAAGGTTGCTGAGGTTAAAATCCGATCTATCTTTTTCAAGATGTAAAGCGCATTGAACTGCTTCAAAAATATCGCCTTTTTCAATCCATTCGCGTAGTTCATGAGCGCGCTGTATGAATGAAGCAGCATACCATTCTGGTTGTAATTTAATTCCTTTATCTTGAGTTATATATTTTAATATTTCAGGCAAATGCGCACCTCCATTACTCCCTTCAATTTCGTATTCATAACACTTAGGGTAAATATGCGGTAACTCTTTTTCTTTAAGATAGTCTTCAAAAAAAGTTACCGATGAATCTATATAGTCAAATATATGGTCCTTTGCAGTTTTTATGGATTTGAGTCCAGAAAAAAACTCTTCTAGAGTTTCCGTTTTAACTTCTTCCTTATTAAACATGGAAGTATGTTGTTTCTTTTTGCCTACTTTGCGAGTTATTAGAGTTTTTTTCACAATATTGAAACGCTAGGTTTTTCGGTTCTTATTTATTGAAACGATATCAGCCCCATTAGCTAATCCATCTAAATAATCAGCATAGTGCTGCATCATCTTGATTCGCTCGGGTAGGTGTTCAGCATAGTTATAAGCGGCTCTAATACTGTTTCTTTCTGCATGGGCTAACTGCCTTTCTATGGCATCCCAATGCCAGCCTTGTTCGTTTAGCAGGGTAGAGGCCATGCTTCTGAAACCGTGGCCTGTTATTTCTTCTTTGGTATAACCTAAACGTCTTAGACCTGCGTTTACAGTGTTTTCTGACATGGGCCGTGTGTTTGTTCTGACGCTAGGGAATACATATTTCCCATGACCTGTTACGGTGTAAATATCCTCTAATATGGCAATCGCTTGTTTTGATAATGGCACGATATGTACCGCCTTCATTTTCATTTTTTCGGCAGGAATTCGCCATTCTGCTTTTTCTATATCCACTTCTTGCCATTCAGCATGGCGCAATTCACCAGGGCGGACAAAAACAAGCGGTGCAAGCTTTAAAGCACATTGAGTAATAAAGTTTCCTTCATACCCATTAATGGCCCTAAGCAATGCGCCAATTTTCTTTGGGTCGGTAATGCTGGCATGGTGTTTTGGTTGAGTGGGTGGTAAAGCTCCTTTTAATGCGGTGGTGGGGTCGGTGGTGCATCTTGCCGTTGCCATTGCATAGCGAAACACTTGCCCACAATTTTGCAATGTTTTATGGGCTGTATAAATGGTACCTGTTTTTTCTATACGGTTTATAACCGTTAAAAGGTCAGGGGCCGTAATAGTTGAAATGCTCTTATTTCCAATATGGGGAAAAACATGCTGCTCAAGTCGCTTCGATACGTTGTTCGTATTGCTGCTTGACCATTTCGTGCTGTTTTTACTTATCCATTCTTGCGTAACGGCTTTAAAACTATTTTTGGATGCTGCAAGCTTACTTTCTTTTAATTCTTTCTTAACGACACTAGGGTCAATGCCTTTTGATAATAAGCTCTTGGCTTCATCTCTATACAATCGAGCTTCTTTCAACGTTACTATCGGAAAGGCTCCAAAAGAAAGTAACTTTTCTTTCTTTAAAAAGCGGTATTTCATGCGCCATAACTTACCTCCACTTGGCGTTACTTCCATGTATAAACCACCGCTGTCGGATAAGCGGTATTTCTTATCTTTTGGCTTGGCACTTTTGATAATTAAGGCGTTAAGAGGCATGTTAATTGCTCCTGTCTAATGCGTCATAATTTGGGGGTATTTTTTGATACGAATTTCGACATACCCCCACTAATACCCCGTGTGTTGGGGGTATTTCTTGAAACACTATAAAGCACCTTGAGAATTGAAAGCAATAAAAAACCCCGTAACATCTAGTGTTCGGGGTTGTCTGGGACTTCTTGAAACTATCAAATGGTGCCTGGGGCCGGAATCGAACCGGCACGACTGTTTAGGTCGCGGGATTTTAAGTCCCGTGTGTCTACCAATTTCACCACCCAGGCAATCAAATTGAGCGCGAATTTTACCTTATGATTGAGTCGGTGACGAGTATAATTTTTACAAATTTCTTAAAAAGCCTTCATTGATGGCCAGCTTAACCAATTCAATATCATTGTTAACCCCGAGTTTTTCGTGCACTCGGTATCGATGCGTATTGACTGTTTTGGGGCTAATGGATAAAGATTCAGCAATATCAGCAATTTTATGCCCATCAACTATTTTTGTTGTTATCTGTAATTCTCGTTCGCTGAGCTGACTAAAGACGTTTTTTTCGGGTTCTTGACCACTAAAAATAAGGTTAGTTGCCACCGATGATGATAAGTAATTTTTCCCTTCGAAAACAGATGTAATGGCGTCAATCATTTCATCAACAGGGCATCCTTTGTTGATATACCCTTTGGCGCCAAGTTTTATTGCTTGGTGCGGAATAGGGCCATCATCATAGACGCTAAGAGCAATGATTCTGGCTTCAGGGTCACGCCTGAGAATCCTTTTTATTGCTTCAGAGCCGCCTATGCCGGGCATGTTTAAATCCATCAAGATGACATCGGGTTGAAGTTTCTCATTTAATTTGAGCGCTTCTTCACCCGATGAGCCCACTGCAATAACCTCAATATCTGGATCATCAGTCAGAAGGTATTCAATTCCACTTCTGACTAATTCATGATCATCGATCAGCAATGTTTTAATGCGATTGGCAGTCATTGAGTTAAATTGGCTATTTATTATCTTGACTAGGATAGCCCAAATTAAAGATAATGCCCACGCTTTTTGGTATTAGGTGATACGCCTAATAAAAGGGAAGTTGGTACGATTTACATCAAACCCAACGCTGCCCCCGCAACGGTATATAAGCTATTTGTATCTACAGCCACTGTGAAAAAAACATGGGAAGGCGATACATCCAGATTACTTTGTTTAATCACTTATGAGCCCGGAGACCTGCCAAAAGCTAACCGGTACGTTGCGGGTGGGCAATTGGGCTGATGTTGATTCTTTTCTTGTTTTTTTCAACTTCACTACGTTTCTCTCGTGGCGTCATTTTAATTGGCGCGGGGCTGCGCCTTATAACGAGGAAAACTCATGAAAAAAACCCTTTTGGCTACAAGTATTGCCGCTCTTTCATTAACGCAAACCATTGCTTTTGCAGAGGAGAGTCAAGTGATGGTCGTTACAGCTGCACGCGCAGCTCAGACTATAGATGACACACTGGCCTCTGTATCTGTTATCACTAAAGAAGATATTGATAAATACCAATACAAAACCATTGCTGAGGCGATCAGTGCTTTGCCCGGTGTTGTGATAACTAATACGGGCGGTCTAGGAAAGCAAACATCTATTTTTTTACGGGGAACAGAATCTAACCACACGCAAATCCTTTTAAACGGTACAAAACTCGCAACAAATGCTTTTGGCGCTCCGCAAATTGAGCATATTCCGCTGAACTTAATTGAGCGTATTGAACTGGTTCGGGGGCCTCAATCTAGTCTTTACGGGTCTGGTTCTATTGGTGGAACCATTCAAATCTTTACTAAAAAAGGCGCTGGTAAACTGACACCCACTTTTTCTGTTGGTTTTGGTACACATGATAAAAAAGAAACCAGCTTTGGCGTTTCAGGTGGAAATACATCAACCTGGTACAGCTTGAGTGGCGGCTATACAGAAACCAACGGTTTTAATAGTTGTGATGGCAGAAGTGGTCTGTTATTCATTGGTTGTTTTGCAACTGAACCTGATAAAGATGCTTATCGAAATGCTAACGCTTCAATCCGTGTTGGCCATCGGTTTGCTGATAATGCAGAGATAGAATTTTTTAGTTTATACAGTGAAGGTGAAAGTGAATACGATGGTTATTTTAATACCACAGACTTTTTACAGCACACTTACGGAACAACGTTAAGTGCTGATATGACTGAGAACTGGAAAATTATCGCAACGCTGAGTCAAGGAAGACTTGAAGCTGACAATGAAGGGGCTTTTGCCACGAGTTTTGGAGATAATCAACAGGATCACTTTAGTTTCCAGAATGATATTCAGTTGAATGAAGCGCACCTTCTTACGGTTGGTTATGACTATGAGGATGACAAAATTGCTGAATCTAGTGGTTTTAGTGTAAACAAAAGACACAGTCATGCTATTTTTACTCAGTTGTTGGGGGATCTAGGTGCTCATCGTTATCAAATTTCATTAAGAGAAGAAGACGATGAGCAATTTGGCAACCACACCACCGGAAATATTGCTTGGGCAACACACGTTTCTGATCGCTTACGTCTTAATGCATCCTTTGGGACAGCCTTTGTTGCCCCTGCGTTGATTGATTTATATTCACCTTTTGGGTCAAACCCCGATTTAGATCCTGAACGATCAACATCCTATGAAGTTGGGGTTGCTGGGCAACACGACGGTGTTCATTGGTCTGCCAATATTTATCGTACAAAAATTAAAAACCTTATTTCATTAGATACTTTTTTTGTACCACAAAATATTTCTGAGGCCGTTATCAAAGGTTTGGAATTACAAGCCTCTACTGTCATATCAGGTATCTATTTTGATGGTCAATTTTCTTGGATAGATCCTGAAAATGCAGATGGTGGAACTCATGACGGTAATGTACTGGCAAGACGTGCCGAGCAAACTTTTACCGTTAATATGAATAAATCTTTTGGCGATTTTAGTGTTGCTAGTCAAGTTTTCGTTTCGGGTCGTCGTTTTGACGATGCGGCTAATTCGCGTAAAATACCTGGTTTTACAACGGTGGATTTATCAGGTAGCTACAAAATAAACAAAGACGTAACCGCAAGCCTAAAATTAGCCAATTTATTTAATGAAGAATATGAAACCGTTTCTGGTTTTAATACCGATGGGACAACTCTATTTTTCTCATTAAACTACCAACCGACTCAATAACAGTCGTTCATCGTGTAGAACTTTAAAGGGGAAGCTCAGGCTTCCCCTTTTTTATTATCTAACCAGGGTAGAACCCACTTTTTCCCATTGTGCTCACCAAAAATTGCATCTACGCCATACACTTGATGCAGGTTTTCTTTGGTTAAGACAACGCTAGGCACTCCTTTTGAAACAACCTGTTTATCATTCAACATGATCAGTTCGTCGCAATAACGCATGGCGAGGTGAAGTTCATGTAACACTACGATAATTGTTTTTCCCTGAGCAGCCAGTAATTTTAATAGCGCCATGACTTCAATTTGATGTCTTGGGTCCAATGAAACAATGGGTTCATCAGCCAATAAAATATCACTCTGTGTGGCCAAAGCACGAGCGAGCATGACTCTAGCGCGTTCACCACCGGATAATTCATTAACAGGGCGGCCAATAAGATGTGCAATGTCGGCGTCTTTAATTGCCGCTTCAACGGCGCGCATATCGACATTATCAGTGCGATGTATATCCTCATGGGGATGCCGGCCCAACATGACGACACGTTCTACGGTCATGGGCCAATGACACTGGGCTGTTTGAGGGAGGTACGTTATTTTTTTAGCGAGTTCTAGCTGAGGTATATTTTTGATCGGGTGGTTATTAATGGTCATTTGTCCAGCATCAACGTGCTGTAATCCAGCTAAAACACGGATAAGTGTGGATTTGCCGGCACCATTAGGGCCTATTAAACCAATAATTTTTCCAGCGGCGATATCAAGGCTTATATTCTCTAAAATGCGTTTACCCGACAAACTAACATAAACGTTTGAAAGCGATAAGCTCATGAGGCCCATTCCTTTTTTGATTTTAGGATCAAATGCAAGAAAAATGGGGCGCCTAATAAGGCTGTTAAAACACCTATTTTTAATTCTTGTTGAGTGGGTAGTAAACGAACGACCATATCGGCAGTGAGTAATAAGATGGCACCACCTAAAGCACTGCATAATAATAAACGCCCCGGTTGATAACCCACAAAACGGCGTAATAAGTGAGGAATAACCAGCCCTATAAAACCAATGCCGCCGCTCACAGAAACGGCAGATCCAACCGATAGGGTCACCCCTAATATAATGCGTTTGTTTACTGTTGACAGATGGACACCTAGAGATTGAGCCGTGTCTTCGCCTAAGGCAAGCACATCTAATTCACGGCGTGTACTTAACATCAACCACCAGCCTAATAGTGTCGGTACAAGTATTAGTGATAGATGAGAATAACTCCGGTCTGCCAAGGAACCCATCAACCAAAAGAAGATTTCCAATGAAGCATACGGGTTGGGTGCAAGATTAAGTGCCAGGGCGGTAAGTGCAGCAGCAAGGCTACTGATGGCAACACCCGCTAATATGATGGCCAGCATACTGGTGTTATGGCGAGTTAATAAGTAGAGAAAAATAACCGCTAACAAAGCACCTGTTATGCCGCCCAATGGCAAGGCCAGTGGAAAGAGGGCGGATAAGCCAAAATAAAACGTGATGACTGAACCCAATGCAGCACTTGTTGATACACCGATCAAACCAGGTTCTGCCAAGGGGTTTCTTACCAGCCCTTGTAAAGCGGCTCCAGAAAGGCCTAACGAAGCACCGATCAATACAGCTAGCAACGTTCTTGGTAAGCGAATTTCTTTAAAAATAATTGAGTTTAGGCTAGATTCATTATTAAATATATCTTTTAAACTATTGATTAAATTTATATTTATTTCTCCAATCGATAGAGAGACAAGGCATAGAATCAGCAGGATGCTAAATAAAAATAGACTTAAACGCACGTCTTTATATCGATTGTTCAGACTAAGTTCCATAGGCCTTTTAATAGGAAAAATGTATTAAATTTTGCTGTATATAAGCGGCTGCGGTGATACTGGAAGGGCCAGCACATGTCCAGTATCTATCCGGAATCATCATTCTTTTTACATGGTTTAGCGCGGTGTACTGCTTAAGGGCTTTGTGCTGTAACACCTGGTGTGCTAAAGAGTCTGTATTTTTGTGATGACGCCCTAAAAGAAGAATATCTGGTTTAGAAGCCAAAAGCTGTTCTAAAGACAACGGACTAACAAAATCTACGTTTAATTCAGCTGCCACGTTAATCACTCCAGCAAGATTTAATATCGCGTTGACGATAGTTTGTTGGCCAGCAGTATATCCATTAGCATAATAAACCACGGCACGTTTTTGTTGCTCTTTAGGAATGACCTGAAGATTTGCTAACTCGTCGCGCATCTGACGAATCAATTTTGCTGCACGTTTTTGTGCAGATATTTGTTCACCTAAAAAGGTAATTTGCTGAAATACCTCATCCATGGTAACCGGTAAGCCTAAGGTGATGACCTTAAAACCAAGATTTTCAAGCAATTGATTTGTCGGTTGCGCGGTATATTCGCCGGCGATTATTAAGTCTGGCTTAAGTGCCATAATTTCTTCTATACGGCTCGTATGTTGATGATATTGATTGGCGTTGAGGTAGTGATAGGAAACCTCAGGGTTTGACGCTAACTGAGTGATACCAACCAGTTTTGCGGGTGTTAACAAGGGGATTAATAATTGATCTGCACATAAATTTAGAGAAACGATACGCAGTGGCTTAGCAAACAATGGAACGCTTGTCATGAGAGCGGTAAAAATAATAATAACTGACAAAGCGTCTTTACATTTCATGCGCGTATTATAGGGTTAATTTGATAAACAAACGGAACAAAAAAGCCAAACCTTAATGCATACAGTTTGGCTCTTTCATCTATAAACTAGAAGGGCGATTTACATAATAATTTGCCATACATAATAAGCCAGTAACGCCACTTGAATGAAAAAGAAGGTGGCGCGTATTAACACGGGTACCAACGCGGTAGAGATCATATGGACAACGGATTGAGCAATCCTTGCGTACAAAATATACAGCACGGTGGGTTCCAACAAACTTAATTGATTATTCATAGAAGCAACCAACACAACTGCCGCAAAGATGGGTAAGACTTCCAGTGAATTAAGGTGGGCGCGGGTTAGATTTTGACCAAATCCCGGGCAATCTGAGCCATCGGGTTTAAAGCAATTTAGTGGCATGCCTTTAAAACTGCTTAAAACACGAAAAGTGGCCACGGAAAAAACCAGGATTAATGTCCATAAGGCAAATCCACCTAAGGCGATTATTGTATTACTCATTTTTAGTTCTCCTAAATTTATTATTATTTAACCCATCTTCTCTTTAATTACATGGGCGTTCGGCTATAGTAACAAGGTATTTAAACAATCCAAAATTTGAAGAGAAATTTATGAAACTATTGAATGTAGGTTTGGTTGGTGAAGAAATTCCCTGTGTTTTAGACACGAACAATGACATTCGTTCTTTGGAAGGTGTTTGTAAGGCAATTTCATCAGATTTTCTAGCGAATAATGGCTTAGAGGGTTTAAAAGCCATAGACATTAAAACGCTGCCTGTTATTAAAAAGCCCATCCGAATAGGAGCGCCTTTGCTGAAACCGGGAAAAATAATTGCAGTCGGCTTAAACTATGATGAACATATTAAAGAGACAGGGTCTAAGCAACAAGAAGAACCCGTTTTATTTACCAAGGCAGTGAGTGCAATCAGCGGTCCTTTTGACCCTATCGAACGACCCAAAGGGGCCACTCAAGTGGATTGGGAAGTCGAATTAGTTGTGATTATTGGTAAGCCAGCTAACTACATTAAAGAAGAGGAGGCCGAGGACTATATTGCTGGGTTTTGCACAGGTATAGACGTGTCTGAGCGGTATTTTCAAAAAAGTCGTAGTGGTCAGTGGTTGAAAGGGAAGAGTGCTGATACGTTCGCACCCATTGGGCCGTATTTTGTTACATTAGATGAATTTAAACAGTACCAGTCATGTAAAGTCAGTTTGGATGTCAATGGTCAGCGTATGCAATCAAGCAATACAGATACCATGATACACCCGGTAAAAAAACTGGTGAGCTATATTAATGAATTTATGAGCCTTCAACCTGGCGACTTAATTTTTACAGGAACACCTGAAGGCGTTGGTCTTGGTCAAACACCGCCTCAATTTTTGAACGCAGGCGATACCGTTATTGCTAACGTTGAAGGTTTAGGTGCTCAAGAACATAGAGTTATTGATTACACACCTCATTAAATTATTTTGCCTTAAATAACAGTTAAAGTTGACTCGGTTAATGAGTTAAAGCGACAATAAAAACATCGGGGAGTTCATTATTACATGGGCAATAAAACCAAATTTCATAAACAAAATATGAAATAAGGCTGTTTTAGCAGACCATGATGAAGTTAGTTATTTCGTGCGTTTTTGTCGAATATCTTTATAAAATTAAACGTTGAAATAGCAATATAAAAAAGGATTTAATGATGACACCGGATGCAATTTCCCAATTTTTTTCTCCAAAAACTATCGTGATAGTTGGTGCTAGCCAACGTGAAAATTCGCTCGGTCAGATTATTTTAAAAAATTTGCTGGCTGGAGGAGTTGAGGCGAAAAACCTTAGTGTGGTCAACCCTAAGTACGATAAAGTTTTTGACACGCCCTGTTTTGCAAAGGTTGAAGATTTACCAAATATTCCCGATTTAGCGATTATTGTTTCACCTGCACAGACCATACCCCAGCTGATTGATGAATTGGGAGTTAAGGGGGTTAAAAGTACCGTGGTTATAAGTGCTGGTTTTTCTGAAAGTAAAGATAATAAAGGCAGACGATTACAAACTGAACTTTTAGCCAAAGCCATTAAACATAACATGCGGGTTATTGGTCCGAATTGCCTGGGTATTCTTTCGCCTGTTAACCGCCTAAATGCCAGTTTTAGTCACTTGATGCCTAAAAAAGGAAAGATAGGTGTTATTTCACAATCCGGTGCCATGCTCACTTCAATTGTCGATTGGGCCTGTGGGCGTGGAATTGGGTTTTCACATCTGGTCTCAATGGGTGATATGGCGGATATTAGCTTTCCTGAAATGCTGGATTTTATGTCGGCTGATAAGGCAACGGATGCCATTTTAATTTATATGGAATCGGTACATAACGCGAGAAGTTTTATTTCTGCAGCACGCGCAGCCGCTCGTACAAAACCAGTCGTTGTACTTAAGGTTGGCCGGTCGGATGAAGGCAGAAAAGCAGCCGCTTCCCATACAGGCGCATTAGCCGGGTCGGATGATGTGTATGAAGCGGCCTTTAATCGGTGTGGCCTGCTGAGAGTTAATGGAATGCGGGAGTTATTTTATGCGGCCGCATCATTGACAGCCATGAAACCTGTCAAGTCAGATCGTTTGGCTATTTTAACCAATGGCGGCGGCATGGGTGTATTGGCCACCGATACATTAATTTCCGAAGGGGGCAAGCTTGCTAAATTGTCGGCTGAAACCTTACGTAAATTAAATCAAAAGTTGCCGGTTAACTGGTCACATGGCAATCCGATAGATATTGTTGGCGATGCTGGGCCCGAACGTTATTCTGACGCACTGCAAATCATTCAAGAAGATGAAGAAGTAGACGCGGTTCTAGTCCTAAATTGTCCAACGGCTGTTGCGTCAAGCACACAGGCCGCTGAGGCTGTTTTAAATATTGCTCAAAATAATGATCATTGTTTGCTGGTTAGCTGGGTCGGTAGTGCAACAGCAGAAAAAAGCAGAAAGCTGTTTGCCGAACAAAATATTCCGAGTTACGCGACACCTGAAGCGGCTGTAAATTCTTTCATGCATTTAGTCCGCTACAAACAAAATCAAGATATTTTAATGGAGACGCCACCTGCATTAGCCGCCGATTTAACGTTTGATTCCGATAAAGCATGGGGAGTTATTGCGAAGGTTATATCAGAGGGACGTGAATGGCTGAACGAGCTGGAAGCAAAAGCTGTTTTAGACGCCTATGATATTCCTACCGTCCCAACCTATCTTGCTAAGTCACCTGAGGAAGCATCAGCATTTGCCGAAGACATTGGTTTTCCCGTTGTTGTGAAATTATTTTCGCCCGATATTTTGCACAAATCAGACGTACGAGGTGTCGCATTAAATTTAAGAAGTTCAGAAGCGGTTCAACAGGCTGCGCTGGACATTGAACAGACTGTTCGAGAAATTCGCCCTGATGCACGAATCGAGGGCTTTACAGTACAAAAAATGGTCGATAGCAAAGGCGCTCATGAATTGATTTTGGGGGTGCTCAATGATGAAACATTTGGCCCCGTTTTATTATTTGGCCAAGGTGGGACAGCGGTAGAGATACTGGATGATAAAACTTTAGCGTTACCACCGCTTAATTTAAAGCTGGCAAAAGATATGGTTTCTCGAACGGCGATTTATCGTTTGCTTAAAGGTTATCGCGATCAAGCCGCCATAAACATGGATGCCTTGCTACTTACCCTCATTAAATTATCACAAATGGTGGTTGACCTTGATCACCTCGCCGAGCTCGATATTAACCCGTTATTAGCTGATAAGGATGGCGTTGTTGTTTTAGATGCACGTATTAGAGCGTCGATTAAAAAAACAGCCGGCGCAGAGCAGTTGGCGATTCACCCATACCCAGAAAAGCATGAGGAATTGATTCGTTTAAAGTCAGGGCAAACGTTTCAGATAAGGCCCATTCGCCCTGAAGATGAACCGGCATTAATTGAGAATTTTGAAACAATGACCAAGGAGGAAATTCGTTTTCGTTTTTTCCATATTGTCAAAAAAATGGATCATTTGATGGCGGCGCGTTTCACCCAAATTGATTATGACCGTGAAATGGCACTAATCGTCACTGATACTGAAAATGTTACCAAGAGAAGGCTCTATGCCGTGGTGCGGTTAATAAGAGCCCCTTCTATCAACAGTGCAGAATTTTCCCTGATTGTGAATCATGTGGTGGCCGGTCAGGGTTTAGGCACTTTGTTGATGCGAAGAATTATTTCATATGCAAAAAAGCAGGGGTTGGACGAAATTTATGGGGAAGTGCTAAGTGAAAATAGCGTAATGATTTCTATCTGTAGGCGGGTAGGTTTTTCAGTTTCTGATAAATTAGATGATCCGGGAATAGTTGATGTAAGGTTAAAATTAAAAGGGCAGGCATGATTAATCCAATTCCATTAGGGTGCGGATATGTTGCTCAACACTTCGACCAAGCACACTCAAGGCGTAACCACCTTCCAGCATCGATACAATTCGCCCCTCCGCATATTTTTTTGCAACATGGACTAATTCTTTTGTGACCCATGCATAGTCTGCATCTGTCAGTTGTAGTTGAGCAATGTCATCAGCCCAGTGAGCATCAAAGCCAGCCGAAATAAAAATAATTTGTGGTTGAAAAGCGTTGAGTTCAGGAAGCCATTCCTTTTCGATCATCTTGCGAAATTCTGCACCGGTCGAGCCGGATTTTAACGGACTATTAATAATGTGTTTAGGAATCGTTGGGCGGCCACTAAAAGGGTACAGCGGATGCTCATAAGAAGAGCAGATCATGACTCGAGCATCGTTTTCAAAAATATCTTCGGTTCCATTACCGTGATGTACGTCGAAATCAATAATGGCGACTCGTTCAAATTTGTAGTGTTCAAGTGCATAGGCTGCCGCGACCGCAATATTATTGAATAAACAAAACCCCATTGCTTTACCATGTTCGGCATGATGACCAGGGGGTCGGACAGCACAAAAAGCATTATCAACGTCATTTTTCACCACCAGATCGACGGCCATTAAGCCTGCACCGGCTGCCCTAAGTGCGGCATCGAGAGAATATTCATTCATGAACGTATCGGGATCGACATGATAAAGCGCTCCTCCTTTAGAAGGTGAGTGATTGAACAGATGATTAATATGCCGTTGACTATGCACACGGAGAAGTGACTGCTGTTCCGCCCGAGGCGCCTCATAATGTTCTAGAAAATCCCATAATTGCTGTTTTTGAAGCTGATCTTTAATAACCAGTAACCGTCTGGCTTCTTCTGGATGGCCTTCTATCATTTTATGTTTCAAACAATCAGGATGAGAGATATAGGCTGTATTCACGGTTAGGGCTTTCCGAGAGGTTGTTTAAGTATTTGTAGGAACGATTGATGCTGTTTATTGCTTAAATCAAGGTGGTGATACACACGCACTTTTATAAAATCAGCAATAAACATCCAAATAATAGCATAGGCCCATATCAATGCGATGTACTCCCATGATAAGGCAGGCATAAACCAACCATTGAAGACAATGAAGGTCGCTAAGATTTGTGTACTCATGACCGCAAAAAGAAGCTTTCTTGATGGGTAAGGGGATGAATAAAAGGGCGTTTTGGTGCGAGCAACAAATAATGTGAAATGCCCAGCCACAGACATTTTTAGAAAAATAAACACTTGCAGTTGTGCAGGCGCGATGGCTAACACTTGTTCTGCGAAGACGAGTAGTCCAAAACTTGAAATAACTCCGATAATACCGAGAACTGTCGCGATACATAAAACACGCTCCATCTTCCAACGTACAGGCTTGCTGTCAAGTAATGTGTTGTCATAGGCAATGGTCATGATAGGGAAATCATTAAGTAGCGCAAGTAAAATAATCATGATGGGCGTCAGTGGATAGAATTCATAAATGGTCATCGCCAAGACCATAAACACCATGATTCGAATGGTTTCTGTTATCCGATAAATGGCATATGAGTTCATTCGACCAAAAATGCACCGAGCTTCATCTATAGCCGCGATAATAACCGATAGTCCAGGTTGTGTTAAAACGAGATCTGCAGCAGCTCTTGCCGCATCCGTTGCACCACTCACGGCAATACCCATATCAGCTTGTTTTAAAGCGGGGGCATCATTAACACCATCACCTGTCATGGCGACAATATGGTTGTTGTCTTGAAGGGTGTGGACAATTGTAAATTTATGTTCAGGAAAAACTTCAGCAAGCCCCGCGCTATTTTCTATTTGACTTGCCAGTGTTGTTTCGTTTTTTTCTTTTTCTCCAAACAGCGCTTTGGCTTCACAAATAGCACTGCTCATTCCAAGGTTTTTAGCAGTTTCAACGGCAATAGCAACATTGTCACCGGTGATCATTTTAGTATCAATTCCCCGTTTTTTAGCCTCTTGAATCATGACAGCGGAGTCTTCACGGGGTGGATCAAATAAAGCCAGAAGTCCCAACATTTCCCATTCACCATGGGTATTAGTTTGTGCAACCCCTAATGCACGATAACCTCGTTTAGCAAGCTTTTTAATTTCATTGTTAACTTGCGCTGAAATTTTTTCATTGTTTTTAATTAGGCCAAGAATCACTTGAGGAGCGCCTTTGGAAACAAGAAAACTTTCATTTTCTGAGGTTATTATTTTTGCCTCACTGCGCTTATCTATCGGATTGTAAGGCCGATAATATTGTTGCTGATAAGATAAAAGAGCCGCTTTATCGTTGAGACCCGCCAACACGGCTTGATCGATGGTATCCCGACTATTTTCTTCAGATGCAAGTGCTGACTTGAGGATAAGATCTTGGGCGCTACATGCAGACAGCCGTATCGGTTCCTCAAGAGTAAGTTGATTCAGCGTCAACGTCCCTGTTTTATCTGAGCAAAGGATATCAACGCCAGCAAGTTCTTCAATTGATTCTAAGCGCGTTACAATGGCTTTTAGTTTTGAGAGTTTTAGGGCGCCAATAGCCATAGTGACTGAAAGAACAACGGGCATTGCAACGGGTATTGAGGCAACGATTAAAATAAGAGAGAACTGAAGCAACTCCATCATCGGTACACCCCGATAAAGCTGTACAAAAACGAGTAAGGCAACTAACATGAGACTCATATAAATCAAGTAGTTACCAATTTTTAGAACAGCCTTCTGAAAATGTGAAACTGGGCGGGCCTTTGAGACGAGTCCGGCGGTTTTGCCAAAAAAGGTTTTTTGCCCTGTGTTGCTGACAACCGCGGTCATTTTACCCTGCGTGACTGTTGTTCCGGAATAAACAATCTGCCCTTGATTTCTTGTGACGGGCATTGATTCACCAGTAAGAGCCGATTGGTCAAGGGTTATATAGTTTCCTTTAAACAAAAAACAATCAGCTGGAATAATGTCGCCCTGATTCAATTCAATTAAATCCCCAGGAACTAATAAACGGGCAGCGAGTAGTTGCCATTTGCCATCGCGACAAACTTTACTGTTAAGGGCTAGTTTTTTTTTCAGCGCGTCAACCGCATTACCAGCCTGATAAGATTGCCAAAAGCCAATGGACGCATTAAAAATGAGCAAGGTCAGAATAATAGCAAAATCAGCCCAATGCTGGATGATAGCTGAGAGTAAAGCAGCTGTTTCGATCATCCAAGGAATGGGGCCCCAAAAATGGCTAATGAGTACTTTAAGCAGGTTTTTTTCAGCATTTTCAAGCCGGTTTTCACCATATTGAAGAAGTCTCATCTTCGCATCAGTTGCCGACAGGCCTTGCAATGAGCTGTTGAATCGCTTTAGAACTTGTTCATTATTTAGTGTTTCTGAGGTTTGTGAAGCCAATGTGTTCTCCATCAGAATTTTTAAAGAAAAGTTACATTAACTTAAATTATACTGTTAAAACACATTATCTTAATGACAGTCTGTCATGGACGATTTTTTGAGAATAACCACGTTTTATTCAATACAAATCAAAGTATTATTGACTCAGCATATAAGGAAATTTTATGGAACACAGTCGGCCTAGTACCAGCATAAACACGTTAGATCGTCTTATTCACGCAGCTGAAGGGCGAATAACATCGGGGATCTCTCCAACTTCCCTATTTTTAGCCTATATGGACTGGGCAATTCACTTAGCCAATTCGCCGGGGAAACAGGGTGAATTAATACAAAAAGCATTTAAAAAAAATGAGCGTTTTTGGACGTTTTTATCAAAGAAAACAGGTGCTATTAAATGTATTGAGGACGATGAAAGTTGCATAACGCCCTTGCCGCAAGATAAACGTTTTAGTTCTGAGGCTTGGAAAGACTTGCCGTTTTCGTTGTATGTACAATCATTCTTATTGACTCAGCAGTGGTGGCATAACGCTACAAATGGTGTCCATGGTGTTTCAAAACATCACGAGGAGGTCGTTTCGTTTGTAACTCGGCAATTGCTGGACATCGTTTCTCCATCAAATTTTTTAATGACAAACCCAGAAGTACTGAAGGTGACACAACAAGAGGGGGGGATGAATCTGGTCAGAGGTGCTGAAAATTTTCTAGAAGACTGGGAGAGGAACAGAAGAGGGCAAGGGCCTGTTGGCGTAGAAAAGTTCAAAATTGGAGTCAACCTGGCTGTAACAAGTGGCAAGGTGATATACAGTAATCGCTTGATTGAATTGATTCAATATAGCCCATCAACGCAAACAGTCCATGCAAAACCGATACTTTTTGTACCTGCTTGGATCATGAAATATTACATCCTGGATTTATCAGAAAATAACTCAATGGTCAAATATATGGTCGATCGAGGGTATACAGTTTTCATGATTTCCTGGAAAAACCCGACAGAGAAAGACCGAGACCTAAGTCTTCAAGATTATATGGATTTGGGTGTGTTATCGGCCTTGCATCAGGTGGAAGACATTACATCCAGTCGACATATTCACACAGTCGGCTACTGTTTAGGGGGCACATTATTGATGCTGACGGCTGCTGCTTTAGCCAAGGAAACGCAATCAACAATTGGTTCAATTACCCTTTTGGCTGCTCAAACTGATTTTTCTGAAGCGGGTGAATTAATGTTATTTATTGATCACAGCCAGGTCGCTTACCTTGAAGATATGATGTGGGAGCAAGGGTATTTGGATGCAAAACATATGGGGGGTGCTTTTCAGCTCTTGCGCTCCAATGACCTTATTTGGTCAAAAATACTGAATGAGTATTTAATGGGAAAACGCAGTGAAGTGATAGACTTGATCGCTTGGAATAATGACCCAACAAGAATGCCGTATCAGATGCATACAGAATATCTAGAGAAACTTTTTCTTAACAATGATTTTTCAGAGCATCGATATCAGGTACACGGTAAATATGTCTCAATAGGTGATATTCGGTGCCCCTTATTCGTCGTTGGAGCAGAAAAAGATCATATTGCTCCTTGGAAGTCTGTCTATAAAATAAAAAACCTGGCGCGCACGGATGTTACTTTTTTATTAGCAAGTGGTGGACATAATGCAGGTATTATCAGTGAACCTGGCCATCAAAACCGGCATTACCGTATCTCATTAAAGAAAAAAGGAGATCGTTACATCCACCCGGATAAATGGTTTGATACAGTAGAAAAACAGGCAGGCTCATGGTGGCCAGAATGGGATGGTTGGTTAGCTACTCGAGACACGGCCAAGCAGGTTTCGCCTCCAAAAATGGGCGGAAAGGAGCTTGAGTTTCAAAAAAGATTTTTAGATGCTCCAGGCCGATATGTTCAAGAATAACGGAAGCAAATTATTTTTCTATAAACACCTTCACAATGCTAGGACTGAGGTTTTTTTAAATGTTGAACCGGATTTTGGTTCTA
Organism: Cycloclasticus sp.; assembly: GCA_002700385.1. Classification (GTDB taxonomy): domain Bacteria; phylum Pseudomonadota; class Gammaproteobacteria; order Methylococcales; family Cycloclasticaceae; genus Cycloclasticus. The sequence continues at coordinate 48,097 of PADC01000004.1, read as the reverse complement.
GTTTCAATATTCGTAATAGGGAATGTGCAGATACATTCCTACGTTATTAATTTAACATAATATACATTATACGAAGTAATATATTGGGCAATGTGAGGTAGGCCAAGGCTTACAGCGTGTCCCGGTCAACTTCTATGGAAATATTTTCCGGTCGTATAAAAAGGCTTTGGGTGAGTTTAAGCGTTCGATCTCTTGCTTTAGCCTGGTGTTCTCTTCAGCACGAAAATCAATCGTCATCTTGAGGTATTTATGTGCACGTATTTTACCAGGTGAAATGAAATCATCTTCAGGCGTGACCAGTTCACCAGCAATAAAACGAAAGCCATTCCAATCAGCACCGATATGAGATAAATCATTTTTAATGGCGACTGAGAGCTAATTATTCTTTTCTTTATGTAAACAGCGGGCTCTACGAACAACAAAGGTTTTTATACAAATTCCATTGACAATATCATTAAACTTCAGCAGTATTCCTTATTAGGCGCACTGGCCATTAATTTAAGTGGGACTAACCCTATCAGACCCCTCATGTTAATTAAGAAATCAAAGATAGGTCTATTTTTTCTGTCTTTAACACTGATCGCCGTCTCATCGGCGGTTCTAGGTGACGCACAGCACCTATATTCAGACAGCTCTTTTAAGCCTGCCTCTTCGCTTGTAGAGTTTGAGTTATCAGATGACAACAAGCCTTTTGATAACGTTGATGATTTTTTATCAACGCACGTCTATCACAACAAAAAACACGCTACTCATAGCGACCGTTCACACCCTATTTACGTTTCAGCACATAATATTGCTGGCAAATTTTCTATCCGCGCCCCTCCCTCCTTCATCGGCTAACGTTATACAGACTAGACTTTTCTGGTCAAAAACAACTATTTTTTAAGGGCTGCCTAATAGCTGCGTATTCGCAATAGCCGTCACAAGCTATGCAATACTGTAAGACAACACGCCTCCCTTAAAGTCATTTTCTGCCTTCCCATGGCATATCATTTAAAAACCGGAGAGCACAACGATGAAAGACTTAGCATTTTACGATACTACTCCCTTCGATGAATTAGCTTGGCCAGAGCTAAACAAACAAATTAGTTTGAAGTCACCAGCGCTCGAAATCTTCACCGATTTTGAAAAAACCCAACCGATGGTTATAAACTCCTCAATGTCTGCCATAGATGCTGAAAAACTCATGCAAACAGAACATGTTCGCTTAAAGTTTGTTGTTAATAGTAACAATCATTTATTAGGTGTCGTTAGCCTAGAGGACTTAAATAGCCGGGAAATACTTAAGCGTGTATCTAAAGGTGAAAACAGAGAAGAACTGTCTGTTACTGACTTTATGAGACCGAGAAATAAATTAAAGTCTTTTGATTATTCGGATCTGGCACACGCCTCTATCAAAGATGTTATTGGTAGCCTTAAAAACAGCGGTTACCGACACTGCCTGGTTGTGGACCATAAGCATCACAAAATTCGAGGAATCATTTCAGCCAGCGACATTGCTAGATCACTTCAATTACAGATAAACATTAAAAGTGACTCCAGTTTTGTTGGGATTTTTAAGGCCATTCAACATTAAATTAAACCTTATAACGGTGAGGCTGGGTTCCCACGATCAATCGTGGGAACCTTTACCTTAATAGAACAGATATCTACGTTCATTTCGTTTCATACTCGATAATTTTTTTAGCATTTTTAACACAGTGCTAATAATAAGGAGCACTTTAGATGAAAATACTTATGATACTAGCCGCTTTACTGCTGCTAATAACCCCCTGCCTTGCATGGTCCTCCTCAGCTACTTACCAACCGATAGACCTTACATCCACTATAGTTGGATATTTATCATTATTAGTTTTTGCTCTCGCCTACACACTAGTGATCTTTGAAGAGCAACTTCACTTACGTAAATCCAAACCGGTCTTATTGGCTGCTGGGCTCATCTGGATCATGATCGCAATCGCATACAAGACCCATGGGTATGATCATGCTGCAGAAATCGCCTTACGCCATAACTTTCTTGAATATGCCGAATTATTCTTCTTTTTATTGGTAGCAATGACCTATATAAACGCGATGATAGAGCGCAAAGTATTTGATGCGCTCCGTGGCTGGTTAATTGATAAAGGCTTCAGTTATAAAAACCTATTCTGGTTAACCGGTACCCTAGCCTTCTTTATATCACCGGTGGCAGACAATCTAACAACGGCACTTATCATGTGTACTGTTGTGCTTACCGTTGGCAAAAACGCTCCTAAATTTGTGTCTATTTCCTGCATCAGCATCGTTGTTGGTGCAAACGCAGGTGGTGCGTTCAGCCCGTTCGGCGACATCACCACGTTAATGGTGTGGCAAAAAGGCTTACTTCAATTTACTGAATTCTTTAATCTTTTTATACCATCACTGGTAAATTATTTAGTACCCGCAGCCATTATGAGTGCTTTCATCCCTGCTGGAATGCCTAACTCTGTCGATGATAATGAAACATTGCTTATTAAACGAGGCGGTCTAACTATTGTTATGCTTTTTGCATTAACCATTTTGACCGCTGTCTGCTTTCATAACTTCCTGCACCTACCTCCTGCCATTGGCATGATGACCGGTTTAGCCTACCTCAAATTTTTTAGTTATTACCTTAAAATTAGCGAGCATTCACGAAACTCACCAGGTTTTGAAGAAAGGTTTCAAGAAGGCAGTAAAGATAACGCACAGACTGATTTTCGTGAATTTGATGTTTTCGACAAGGTTGCAGGCGCTGAATGGGACACCCTATTCTTCTTCTATGGTGTGATCATGGCGGTAGGAGGGTTAGGCTTTCTTGGCTACCTAGGTCTGGCTTCCGAATTCATCTATGGCGACCTAGGACCAACTACCGCAAATGTATTACTGGGCCTTATGTCTGCCATTGTCGACAACATTCCAGTGATGTTTGCCGTTTTAACCATGTCGCCCGATATGTCTCAAGGTCAATGGTTACTGGTTACATTAACCGCTGGAGTTGGAGGAAGCTTATTATCAATTGGCTCTGCTGCAGGTGTTGCCCTAATGGGGCAAGCACGTGGTATCTATACATTTGCTTCACACCTTAAATGGGCACCTGTTATCGCTCTCGGTTACGCTGCCAGTATTTATGTGCATATGTGGATCAACGCGGGGCTTTTTTAAATAACATGTTCTATAAAATAGCTAAAGCTTAATATAAAACATTCGATTAATTAATCCCATGGAGTCACCGCTTAGGCCCAATTTATTAATTTTTTTGCGCACTTTAATAAATAATATTAAGATTTTTATACAGTTAGAATAAAATTAAAATGCGTATTAAATACCTCGACTGTCAGGTTCATGTTGTATATAAGAAAAAACTGATAAAAGTCCTTGGTATATAAAATGTTATCAATATACAATTCTCGCTCTCATATTTATTTTAAAAATAACAAATAGGTGGACATAATTATGGCTAGAAGACAAGACAGGTTAACAGTAGAAGATGTGAATGGTGCTTGGGCAATCATTCCTACACCAGCGATAGAAACTGGTGATCAATGGCAAACAGAAGACAGCGTTGATTATGACGAAATCGCTAGAGCTGTTGACGGCCTTATTGAATCTGGTGTTGACGCCATCATGAGTCAAGGAACTTTTGGAGAAGGCGCTACCCTTACTTGGGAAGAAAAGAAAAAAATGATGGAAGTCATGGTTGAAACTTCAGCCGGACGAGTACCTATCTTTGTTGGTGTTACAACAATGAATACTCGCGAGACTATTCGTCAATTACGTCATGCACGAGATATTGGTGCTGACGGAACAATGTTAGGCTTACCAATGTGGCAGCAAATTGATGTACCTGCAGCTGTTCGTTTCTATCAAGATGTTGCTGAAGCTGTGCCTGAAATGGCAATCGCTATTTACGCTAACCCAGAAGCATTTAAATTTGATTTCCCAGCTCCATTTTGGGCTCAAGTTGCTAACATTCCACAAGTCATCACTTGCAAGTACATAAATATTGGTCAACTACACTTGCACACGATGGTTTCAAAAAAGCAAATTAGATTTTTGCCACTAGAAATCGATCACGCAGATGCTGCTAAAATGGATCCAGAATTCAACACTGCTTTTTGGTCACCACTTGCTTGTACAGGCCCTGAGCTAACCATTCATTGGCGTGACAGTGTTAGAGAAGCGGCTAAAACAGGTGACTGGAGTAGACCAGACGAGCTTTACCCACAAATGGCATTAGCACTGTCTAGCTTATTCCCTCCTGGAGGCTTTGCTGAATTTTCTAAATATAACATTCAGTTAGAAAAAGCGCGTATTAATGCAGCTGGTTGGATGAAAGCAGGTCCATGCCGCCCTCCTTACATGACAGCACCAGAGCACTATTTAGAAGGCGCTGCTAAATCTGGTACAGGTTGGGCTGAGTTAAATAAAAAATTACTTGAAGGCACGCTTTAAGTAAAATATTGATCTCGTCATTAATGTCTAAAGCAGGTCAATAAGTACTTTTCCTGCTTTGACATTAATGGCCGATTTCATAACCGCATCTCGTTCAGACCACTCTTCTTGTGCAAATCGATGAATATATGCGGGTAACACTTCTGAAAGAGCTTGCGTAGCCGTTCTAGGTACAGCTCCTGGCATATTAGCCACACAAAAGTGAGTAACTCCCTCCTCTACAAAAGTCGGTTCGTTATACGTTGTCGGACGAGTTGTTTCAACACATCCCCCTTGATCCACTGAAATATCCACAATGACAGAACCTTCCATCATTAATTTTAAATGGGAACGGTTAATAAAATGCGGCGCTTTCTTCCCGGGAACATGCAAAGCAGCCACTAACAAGTTTGTGGTAGCCATTAACGACAAACATTCCTCTTGATTATTTATAGGGTTAATTAAAGGATCCAGTTGAGTGACTGATGCAAGTGCCTCAAGTGACTTATCATAAACAGACACTTTCGCGCCTATATTTCTTGCTAATAAGGCTGCTTGCCTTCCAGCAGAACCAGCCCCAAGTACCAATACTTGCCCTTTTTCGACACCATCGTCTTGCAAACCGCCTAACAATAAACCAGAACCACCGCGGTATTGATGTAATAAAGTAGCACCTATCTGAACAGATAGTTTTCCGGCTATTTCACTCATGGGTTTAAGGATTGGCAGCTGTTTATTATCTCGCACCGATTCAAAACCAACAGCCGTCAGGCCTATTTTTGATAATTTACTCGCTAGTTCTTCGTTCGCAGCAAGGTGAAGAAAACAAAAAAGAAGGTGATTAGGTGTTAAATATTGAAGGTCCCCCTCTTGCGGCTCTTTTACCTTTACAATTAAATCGCCTGCCTTATAAAGTGCTTGCGCTGTAGGGCAAACAATCACACCAACTTGCCTATATTGGTCATCATCAAAGCCGCTTAAAACACCAGCCTGATGTTCAATATAAAGGCGGTGCCCCTTCGCAATGAGTTCCTGACAAGCCATTGGCGTTAATGCAACACGCCCTTCAGCTGTTTTAATCTCTTTTGGAATACCAATATTCATCAGCATAATACTTTACCTAGTTAGATCTTATCGCCATACTACAGCGCTTTAAAATTAAATTAAATTAAATGAGCCAGCGCTCATTTTCAAACATACCCCCTTGGGTATAAGCATAGTTTAAACACAGTTATTTAGGAGCCACTTATGAGCGACAACTCACATCATCGATTAATTATTTTAGGGTCCGGCCCTGCAGGTTACACAGCTGCTGTATATGCTGCTAGAGCCAACCTAAACCCCTTATTAATCACCGGTATTGAACAAGGCGGCCAACTGATGACAACTACTGAAGTTGATAATTGGCCTGGTGATGTAGAAGGCTTGCAAGGCCCAGCTTTGATGGAAAGAATGAAGCAACACGCTGAACGCTTCGATACAAAAATTCAGTTTGACCATATCCATACTACCGAATTACAACAACGCCCATTCACTTTAAAGGGCGATGCAGGCACATACACTTGCGATGCCTTAATAATCGCCACCGGAGCTTCTGCAAAATATTTAGGCTTACCGTCTGAAGAAGCATTTAAAGGAAAAGGTGTTTCAGCATGTGCCACCTGTGATGGTTTTTTCTATAAGAACCAACGTGTTGCTGTTATCGGCGGCGGCAATACTGCCGTTGAAGAGGCACTTTACTTATCTAACATTGCAGAACACGTTACAGTTATTCATCGACGTGACTCATTTCGTTCGGAAAAAATCTTATCCGATAAATTAATGAAAAAAGTGGCCGATGGTAATATCTCAGTCGAATGGTTTAACCAATTGGATGAAGTACTCGGCGACGATATGGGTGTCACGGGTATTCGCATTAAAAACACTCAAGATAATAGTACGAAAGAGATTGACCTTGAAGGTGTTTTTATTGCCATCGGTCATTCACCTAACACTCAGATTTTTGACGGCCAATTAGATATGTCTCATGGGTACTTACATACTGAACGTGGCAGCTCAGGCAATGCAACACAAACCAGTATTCCAGGTATTTTTGCCGCTGGGGATGTCGCTGACTCTATATACAGGCAAGCCATTACATCGGCAGGCTCTGGTTGTATGGCTGCGCTTGACGCCGAGCGTTTTCTTGATGCTTTAGAGGATGCATAAAGATCTGTAATCTATCATGCTCCACTGGTTAGATATAGAAAATGATGCTGAACCATTTCCTTCTCTAGATTACGCATTGGAGGAGCCAAATGGCTTACTAGCAGCTGGGGGAACTTTAAACCCCCAGCGCTTACTAAATGCCTACCGTTGCGGTATCTTTCCTTGGTTTGAAGAAGATCAGCCTATTCTTTGGTGGTCACCTGACCCTCGGTTAGTTTTAAAACCGGATGATCTACATATTTCTCGCAGCCTGAAAAAATGTATCAATAAAAATTTATATAGCTGCACCGTTGACAAGGCATTTAATGAGGTCATCGTGGCCTGCTCTACGAGTCGAAAGGAGCAACAAGGCACTTGGATTACCGATTCAATGATTGATGCTTATCAAACTCTGTTTACTTTAGGTCACGCTCATTCAGTTGAAGTTTGGGCGGACGAAAAACTAGTTGGTGGTCTTTATGGTGTCAGCATTGGGCAGGTTTTTTTTGGCGAATCAATGTTCAGCCGGTTAGATAACGCATCCAAAGTGGGGTTTGCTTTTTTATGCAAACAGTTAAGTCAATGGGAGTTTCAGCTGATAGATTGCCAAGTCCACTCTGACCATCTAGAGCGATTGGGCGCATCAACCATACCGAGAAAAGAATTTGCTGAACAACTTGCAGTATATTGTCTAAAAAAACCGTCGACAAACGCGTGGTTACTTTCATGAGCTCACCCTCCCCAGCTGGCAGACAGTTACAACTCTATATATCAACACCACAAGCGTGTGATTACTTAACGGATCGACAATCACAAAATATTTTTATTTCGCCTGATGTCACAGTAACACCTAGCATTTACGAATACCTTATTAGCATCGGTTTTAGGCGAAGCGGACAACATACATATCGCCCACACTGCCCTAGTTGTCGTGCCTGCATTTCTTCGAGAGTGGATGTACAAACATTTAACGCATCAAAAAGCCAACGAAGAGTGTTAACAAAAAATAAAGACCTAAGCGTTAGCTCTGTGCAATCTATTTTCTCAACAGAACACTACGAGCTATACTGCCGATACCAAGCTTTTAAACACCCTGGTGGCTCTATGGAAAGTTTCGGTGAAAATGAATACGAAGAGTTTTTATGTCAATCATTTGGTAACAGTTTGATGTTTGAAACCCGTTTGGGTGAAAAACTATTAGCTGTTTCAGTAACAGATATTTTTGCTGATGCCCTCTCTGCAGTTTATACTTTCTTCGACCCAGAATACTCAGCTAGAAGTCTGGGGACCTTTTCAATTTTGCAGCAGATCAAGGCCACTCAAAACCGCGGGAAAAGGCATTTATACCTTGGGTATTACATAAAAAATTCAGTAAAAATGGCTTATAAAACTAATTTCATGCCCCTTGAGATGTTAATTGAAGGAAAATGGCGTCGTTACACTAAAGATGATGAGCTACCCGATCAAAGCGCATCTTTGGACTCCCCAATAACTTTTTAAACCAATTCGTACTTAACACCGCTCAAATAGTGTAAAATCGCGCCGCATTAGCTTGTTAATCAAGTGTTTAGTTTATTATTTTTTAAAGGAAATCATGGCAAAAGAAGATCAAATTGAAATGGAAGGCGTAGTAAAAGATACGCTACCAAATACAATGTTTCGTGTTGAGTTGGAAAATGGTCACATTATCACAGCACATATTTCAGGAAAAATGCGCAAGCATTACATACGTATCTTGACTGGCGATCGCGTTAAAGTTGAGATGACTCCCTATGATTTAACTAAAGGTCGTATCACTTACCGAGTGAAATAAAGGCGAGGTTTAAGAATCATTAGAACAAAGCTTTAAAACCCTGATGAAATAAAATTTTCTCGCCCTTTCCGATTTATCAACGCGCCGATTTTTCGACACCCCATCTTTCTTGATGCGACCCATATTCACCTGGACTAAAGAATAATATAGTCCATAGATAAGCTAGAAATTCGGTAACTGTTGTTTTGGCTCCTTGGCTTGTTTTCCACCATGTTTTTAAGCTAAAGTTAACAGGCTCAGCTGCATAAACACCTATATTTATTTTTGAACGAAAAGCTAAATTGTATAAAAATAAAGTTCGACGCGCGTGTACTGCGCTTGTAAAAACGTCAATCACGCTATTTTGCTTCTCTTCTTTATAAAACCATTCACGTAACTTTACAGCACTAAGGTAGGTTCTATCCTGAGCTGAATGAGGCGTTGAAATAATAATAATTTTTTTCTCATCTACCCCATTAGAACGGAAGAATTTTGCTGACTGCTCGGCATACGTAAGGGCTTCTATATTCTGGTTTAGAATATCTGGCCCTCCAATGGTTATCAGATAGGTATACCGGTTATCAGGATGACGAAAGATGTCTAGAGCTTGCTTCAAATTATTTTTATTTAACCACCCATCAACGACAAGGTAATTGCCATGCTTTGGTTCTGAAACTGCTAAATAACTCGACATGTTCTTTAATCCAATCCAGAGTAAAGATACAGCGATTATGGTGATAAGAAGAGCGACCCACCATTTTGGAAGCCAAACAGTATGATGACTAAGAAATAAAGACGTATTTCTCCTTACAACCATTTAAGACCGATTATTCTGTATTTACGAGTAAATCATTTGCGTTTTGAAAGGTCACCACATCGCCCTGTTTATTAGCCAAATTTTTAGCAATTTCAAGGTATTTATCAGCTTTTACTTTATTATTTTGCTTAGCGTATAAGGCACCTAAATGGTAGTTAAAAACCGCTACATTTGGGGATAATGACACCACTCGTTCAAGGATTAATTCAGCTTCATCAAACTTCCCAAGTTGCACGTTTACCCATGCATAAGTGTCCAGGTAGTACGGCTCAGTTGCAGATTTAAAACGTTCTGTTAATCTTAATGCTTTTTCTAGATTTTCATCTGAGCGAAAATGATCTGTTAATAAGCTAGCTAAATTGTTAATCACGGGTTCAACATTCTCATCTTGTTCTAGAATTTTTTCATATAAATCCTTGGCTTCATCAAATTTTTTATTTTGCTCATAAAGTGAAGCTAACTGCATTTCTAGACTGATGTTATTTGGTAACTCACGAAGCCCCTCGTGAAAGGTAGCCATCGCTCGATCAACTTTATTTTGGCTTAAATAAACCGATGCCATAGCGCTATAACCTTCTAACCATTTAGAATCGACCTCTAACCCCTTTTTTATAACAGCGATTGCTTTATCGGCTAAATTATCTCGAAGGTAAATATTTGATTGGATAACATAACTAGTAAACTGACGTGGATTATTCACAGTAAAGTCTTTTAAGAATGATAAAAGTTCCTTTTCCTGATTAAGCTTCATTGAACAAAAGGCTAATCCATTTAGAGAACGGGATACTTCTTGTTTAGCGTTAAGCAACTTTTTATATTCAGCTATTGCATCGGCGTAACGTTCTTGAGCTTGAAGAATGCGCGCAGAAATAAAGGTTGCAACATGAGCGTGTTGATTCGTTTTATTTAAAGTATCGACAATGCTTTGTGTTCCAGATAAATCATTTTTTAACAATCTAACTTGCGCTAATGTTTGTAAAATTTCTGGGTTTTTTGGTGTCATTTTTAACGCATTTAATAAGACAGTTTCCGACCTGTTTAAATCATTACTGTTCATGAGCCTTTCAGCTACTGATAAGGCCGCTATTGTATTTCCCGGATTAATTTTCAGTGCTCGACGAAAATTATCTTCTGCTAACTCATTTGCATCGGTATTCGAATAAGCCTGTGCTAAAAGCACTAAGGCCTGTTCTTCTTCAGGATTATTTCGTAATACGCTTCGAAGGCGAGTAATCGCTGAATCAACTTCATTATTGGAAATTTCAATGGCTGCTTTCATTATCAAAGCAGGCTCATTTTCAGGGTCTTCCTTCAAAACGCTCTGCAACTTTAAATCAGCAGCTTTTTCATCTTCGTTTTGGAGATCAAAACTGGCCAACATAGTATTTGCTCTATTTCTATCTGACGAGTTCTCAGTTGATGCGACAATTTCGTTTAACTCAACTACAGCATCATCTATCTTATTCATTGATGCTAATAATTTAACTTTGTTGAAACGTAAATCCGTGTTTTTTGGGTTCTTGTTGATATAAGAATTCAATAAAGCAACCGCTTCAGTTGGCTCTTTGGATTCCATCAAAGTAATTAGTAATAATTTAGCTTCAGAATCATCGGGGTGGTCGTTTACAAAACTTTCTAGAACTTTTTTTGCTTTAAAATAATCACCTTGCTGGTTATATAATTTAACAAGCGATTTAACAATCCAAAATTCTGATGGGCGCTTTTTTCTCAAGCCCTCATAAATTTTTTCCATTTTTTTATAATCTTTATGTTCTTCATGTATTGCGAGCAAAAGAACAGTGAGCGATAGATCATCTGGTTTTGTTTTTAATGTTGACGATAAAAGTTCTTCAGCCTCCTTAGGTTTATTTTGACTACTAAGCAAACTGGCTTTTAAAGAAATGGCCTCTATGTTTGATGGATCCAAACTCAAGGCTCTCTCAATATCAATGATGGCGGCGTCAACGTTTTCTTGTTGTAATAGGGCAGCAGATTTTAAAACCCAAGCTATCGCATTTTCTGGATCTTTTTGTATAACTTTAGCAGCTTGCTCTAGAGCAAGTGTTGTATCCCCCGATAGTAAATACATTTTGCCGAGCTTCAGAATCGCATCGAAGTGCTCGGCATCCAATTTTTCAACCGTTAGAAGATTGGCGAACATGGCCTTCCAATTTTTGTCTTTTTCATCTAATAACGCTAATTGATAGTAAGATTCAGCTACTTTAGGATCAACCTGAATAGCGTTTTTAAATTCAACTCTGGCTTTTTCTGGACTACCCTCCAACAAAAGCTGTTTACCACTCTCAATGAAGTCTGCAGCGCTGTCGGCAGACGTTCCGCAAGCCGTAAGACTAAATAAGGCTAGGGCTATGACTGTTAGATACCTTATATTTTTCATTATTACCTCTAATTAACTATAAAATTATTAAGATGAGATTCTGACTCATTCATAAAAGATATAATTCGTGAATCTGCTGAACTTATATCTTCATTGGTGGAAATTCCGGTTGAATACCTGACTAAAGCTCCATCGGTACGATTTTTGAAAATTGAATCTAAAAACAAATACCATTTGTTAGTGTACTCATTAGCAATAACACGGCCATGCCCTTGAAACCAATAATAAACGAGTTGTCGATGCTCGCCTTTTTTAATCAGCACCCTATTAACAGGGTGACCTGCTGCATTTGTTCGCTCAAATTTTGCTATTTCCCATCCACCCCCTGGTATGCAAACTCTGGGTGAATGAGGTGAAACACCTTTTCGTTGAGACTGATAATAAGCTACATAAAAATTAACAGTTTCGTTCTGATGGTTAGAGTAATTCGCCAGTAGATAATCAGTCATCCCTAATTTTTTTATGACGTCCTTATCAATTTTTTCATGTTTCCCCGTCCATTCGTTTATTTGGAGTGGAAAATTAACAAACGGGGGATGCTCTGGATAAAATTCTGAGCGTTGATCTAAAAGTTGAGAAGCAATGCCCGATGCAAACAGAATAGCTATAACTAATAATAGTGGGATATTGGCCAAACCAGCGGCAAGTTTATTTTTATCTTCAGAGGTAACTACGATGGGATCAATCGCAAAAACAGCAGCCAAACTTTGTTTTCTATTCGTCAGTTTTTCAAGTAACCAAATTAAAATAAACAACAGTACCGCACAAGCCATGAAGATAATCCAACCTTCAAAATCATGTAAAAATCCCTCGGCTGCGGAAATGCCCCAGTTATCAACCAAAACACCCATCACGCCAATTCGAAAACTGTTCATTAGAATAGTAATGGGTATTGTCGCCAGAAAAACGACGAGCCTTTTCCAAAAAGTGACTCTATAAAAATACGCGGTTATGAAGCCTAAACTCATTAATGGGAATAAATACCTTAAGCCGCTACATGCTTCAACAACTTGTAATTTATAGACTCCAAGATCAATAACATTACCTTCGAGAAATACGGGGATTTGGCAAAAACGTATAAAGCTTACACCTAAGGCAGAAGAAATTAACTGCAATTTTGCCGTTAGCAAAACCTCAATAACGTAGGGCAGTGGAATGGCGAAGAGCAGCAGCAAAATGGGCACGAATGTATATCGAGTGCCTTTGCCAAATATCACTAACGACAACCCAATAAGCACCAAAACAAAGGCATACTGGATTAATAAATACAACGCACTGACTTCACCAATTAAAAAGACCATTGATGCAATCAATACCAACCACACACCGAGCCACAAGGGCTGGCCAGCAGACGATAGAATGACTCCCCTTTTCTCCCAAAGAATATACAAGGTCACCATTGGAATTAAAAATCCATGGCTATATTCCTCTTGATTCCCCCAGCGAGAAAACGCTTCTGCAAGACCATTCCAATATGCCCAAACGGCTATTGACAGAGATACGATGATTAAACCGACATACTTTGTCATTTTTTAATTCCCTTTATTCTTGCTTGCGCTCAGCTTATGAAAGTAAAGCGCTGCACTACATTATTAAATTTAAATATTCGCTTAATTCGTTTGGGCATATGGTCTAATTTAAGAGAACCGCCCTGCTTAGAGAAGATATTTTGAAACAATAATAATGTCGCAATAAACGCGCTATCAATGTATTTTGTTTCGGCGAAATCAAATATCAGATCCCCCTCACAATTCTCAAGTATAGACGCTAAACATTCTTTCATATGATCGAGTTGTTCATGATGAAAATGACCACTAAAGTGAACCACATGAGTTTGGTCATTTTCCAGAGAGACTTTATTTAGAATCTCCGAACTAAAACCTAAATTCAATACACGATCATATATCGCCAGTGGGAAAACTTTTGTAAGCAGCAAACGAGTGAAGCCCATGCCGTCAAAGAAATAACGTTTCCACAGGGCAGGTTCTTGTTTAATTCGCCATAACCATTCAAGGCCTTTACGCTGCCATGAAATAGGAGCCCTTTTGACCATGCCGGCAACAAAATTTATCACGGCACCTAAGTGACTTATCACAGGTGCGTTTAATTGAGCACGATTTTTTTGAATCCACTGTTGCCCTTTCTTTGCACCCAGCGCTACAACAATAAAATCTGGCTTAGCGTTATTAATTATTTTTAAAATTTTATTTGTGGACATTTCATCAACAGAGACAAAACCAGGGTCAAAGAAACCACAGCTCGACAGACCTTGACTGGTTTTATTTAATTGAAGGTGAGCTTGTTCAGCAACTCCCTCTTTCCCACCAAAAAAAAACACATTAATTTTCTTTTCTCGTGGCCGCGCAGACAACTGCTCAAACACAGTAGAACCTGCTACTCGATTTGTAATTGGTAAACCGAGAAGTTTAGCAACCAAAATTAATGGCATACCATCAACTACATTCAGATTGCTTTCTACGACAGAATCAAAAAAAGCCTTATCAGTTTGTGCCCCCATAACAAAATTGAGGTTAGGCGTCGATAAAAAACAAGGCCTAGATAAATCGACCGCCTTGTTTATCTCGTCAAGAGTCACCTCAAGGTCGACCGCATCAAACGGCAGCCCAAGAATGCAGTACAATTTCTTATTTAAGAAGTAATTATTATTTTCCATTTAAAATGATTGCTACAGCGAAAATATATAAACAAAAGTTCCTTTTTCGAGGATAAGCATAGTCCAAATACACCATTTTAAGTATATAAAAGACCATCAACCTAAAAATATTTGATATTTCAAGGTATGAAGAAGTAGTGTTATGAAGTTCACCGATAAATTAAAAAAATAAGGTTTTAAGTTTTTTAGTGTTATCAATCAGTGAAAAGTCTTTTTTTACCTTGATAGCGGCGTTGTATATAAGCCTACTCCGCAGTTCATCATCCTCGATTAGGGATGCAATGGCGCCAACTAATGCAGTTAAATTGTTTTGTTCGATTAACAACCCTGTTTTTTTATCCGTAACCAATTCAGGAATACCCGATAAGTTACTTGTAATAACAGGGACTCCAGCTAACATCGCTTCCATCAAGACCACTGGAATTCCATCGATGTCGCCCTTTTCATCCTCTCGGCAGGGTAAAACAAATAAATCCAGTGACTTTAAAAAGTCAGTTACTTTAGAATGCGCGATCGCACCTAAAAAATGCACATCTGACTCAGTTAAACCGATTTCTTTGCACAAATTAATAAGTCTTTTGTTCATTGGACCGTTGCCAGCAATGTAGAGTTCTACTGGGCTGTTTTTTTTCTTTAATTGCGCAACGGCCTTAATTAAGAGATCAATACCTTTCTTTTCTACCAGACGTGCTAAAACACCAATCTTAACGACAGTATTTGTAGTGGCTTCTTCTTGTTGAGAAAACTTCGCTGGATCAACCCCGCACCTTATGATTTTAACGTGTTCCGTATCAACTCCAATACTTTGCATATACTTTTTATTAAATTCGGAAATAGTGGCAAAGAAATGAGCTCTTTTAACCTTTTGCTTCAACAGCCAGCAACGTTCAAAAATATCATTTGCATGTGCTGTGATACTAAACGGAATACCAGAGATTGATGAAGCATACATCGCAATATCTGCTGGAATGTGAGCAAAATGAACGTGTAAATGAGGGCAATTTTTTTCTAATAATAACGCGGCTAATCTTGCTGAATATAAAAAACGATAACCCAGTCCCAGTGCAGTTCTTGTAAAAAGTCCAACACACCACATATCCTTACAGAGTAACCATAGCGTTTTGAGATACCTAAGGGGACTTTTAGCCAACAACAAAAGATGACTTTTCAGAACTCGGACCACAGGCTCTGCATACAAAACCATGGTTCTTTCTGTTAAATCAAAAACGCAATCTTCTTCTACTCTTGCTTGAGGTTGATTAACCGAGAAAGGAATCACCTCAGTGCCCAATTTCTCAAGTTGTAATATTTCGTTATATACAAATGTAGCTGACAATGCGGGCAGCTCAGGTGCTAAATAAGCAACTCTCATGGGTGTTTATCGGTCCAGACACCTAATTGCTTATCGTTAATGTCTTCAGTAGCCCTTTTTTTTCCTTTTAATAAACTGGCCCATTGGTATTTTCTAATAAAAGAGATCAGCTCATCATCTTCATATCGAGGCGCACGAGTTAACCCACTTTTCACATAGCCCCAAATCATCGCTAAGCCACCGATAATAACGGGTGGTCGTGTTGTCCTGTATAGACCCGAGGCCAACATATAAATGATTCCTGTGCCCATAAAATATTGCCCCGCTCCATGTCGAATTCTTCCAGTTATAATATTATTCTGACTTGAGCCCATAGGTCGAAGGTGCGTAAATCGAAGATCAGGTTCATCCCAACTTATTGCTATCCACCCCAATTGCCTGCACCTATGGCCATCTATTCCGTCCCACATCACTTGTCGGATAAAACCGCCTATTTCCTCAAAACACTCACGTCGGTAAAATTTAGAAGCACCAATCGCGTTTTCATCGCCACATCCTTCACTAATAAATTCTCCCGTTATTTTATTAATGTAATAGGGCTTGCCACTGCAGTTCCCTAATCGAGGGTTATCATTCATTTTTGATATAAGCGTTTCAAAGTAGCGAGGCGGTAGAACCAAATCTAAGTCAAGTTTACAGAGAAAATTAAATTGTTTAAGATCAACCGTATCTAACCCTTCATAAAAAGCGTCAATAACTCCAGGCCCTACACTTCTGTGGCCTCTGTTATCACGAGTAACCACACGAATAAAAGAATACTGTTGCACATACTCTAATAAAATCTTAGGCGTATCATCGGTAGACCCATCGTCAACAATCACCCATAGCGTTGGCAATACAGTTTGGTTGACCACACTATCAAGCGTGTTTCGCATAAATTCTGCCTCATTGCGGCATGGGGAAATAACGACATAACTGGCTAACACAAATTATTCCTTATTCTTTACATTAAGTATGTGGTTTAAGTGTTTTTCTATCAGTAATTTTTTTAGCTAAGGCTATCCAGTATTTTTCATAATGAAAAGTAGAAATATGTGCCAAACTAAAAAGGATGATAAATAAAACAGGCCTCTTTAAATATTTTTCAATTACCTCCCCGCTACCCAACCAAGTATGTGCTAATAATGGGTGTATAACATACAAGGCATACGAGATACTGGCTAAGTAAACCAGCACTTTCAAATTTAAGAAACGCGCCAAGTTTGACGTTGAATCATATAACGTAGAGGCCACTAATACCGCCGCAAAGTAAGGCCTGAAATAGTTCATAAATCCGCTATCAGGATGACAAGAAATCACTAATAAAACCATAAAATAATACGGGTTAGCCCACTTAAAGAAACTTACTAATGCTGCACATGTCTTGTTATTATAGGCCATAGCTACAATAACGCCGGCTAGTATTTCGTCTATACGGAAATAAGTATTAATCGCGATATGGACGCCAGTGTTGATTCTATACAGTGTAACCAAAAAGCACAGCCCTATCGCTAGATATAACGATCTCTGCTTAAAGATAAAAAACAACAAGGCAATGCCCGCATAGAATTGCATTTCTACACACAAACTCCAAAAATGTGAAGAACCGGCTACAAAATCCATTGGTGGCCAATTAGCGTAAAAAAAGAAATGAGCGGGCGCCTGGCCTAGGTTTGCACCTAAAATAGGTAACGCAATTAATAAATATAACCAGGCAAGTGGAACTATCCGAAAAAAACGTCTAACAATAAAATCGTATAATTTTGGCCTATGTATGAGAAAGTTTGTTATTAAGAAACCCGATAAAATAAAAAACAGTACCATCCCAATAGGGCCAAAAGTTTGATTTAACTTCCATTCTTTTGGGCCCAATGGTAGTAAATGTGTTGCCAATACGAATAGAATACTTAAACCACGCCAACCATCCAGCACATGAAAATAATTTTCAGTGTTTATATCACGAATCGATAGAAATCGGTGGGTAAGCCTCTTGAGTTTATTAGCAGACATGGATGGCTTCAAAAGAATGTAACGCTTTACAAACGCCCATCCACATCAGAAGAAGAAAATAGATATTTAATATCATATAAAACAAAATTTTCTTTGCCAAAAACCTTTATTCCTTCTATACCAAGTTTTTTAAATTGGTCATGAGAGACTGCAACAATAATTGCATCGTAATGTCCATTGTCTGGTTGCCCGATTAAATTCAAATTATATAAAGCGTGTGCTTCTTGTTTATCGACCCATGGGTCAAAAACATCAACTTTTGCATTATAGGTGTTTGTTAATTCGTATATCATCTCTACAACACGGGTATTGCGAAGATCAGGGCAATTTTCTTTAAACGTTAAACCTAGCATTAATATGCGGGAATCAACAATATTGATTTTTTTGCTTGCCATCAATTTAACTACTTCAGAAACGACAAAATGACCCATATTGTCGTTGATACGACGGCCTGCAGAGATCAGTTGAGGGTGATAGCCTAACGTTTCAGCCTTGTGCACTAAGTAATAAGGGTCGACACCTATACAATGCCCACCGACTAAGCCAGGTCGGAAAGGTAAAAAATTCCATTTAGTGCCCGCCGCTTCAAGGACTTCTTCAGTGTCTATACCCACCCGATTAAAAATTAAGGCCAGTTCATTAACTAAAGCAATATTAATGTCTCGTTGAGTATTTTCAATAACTTTGGCAGCTTCTGCTACTTTAATGCTGCTCGCCTTATGTGTCCCTGCGGTAATGATAGATTGGTATAACTCATCCACCCTTGTTGCAATCGCTGGGGTGGAGCCAGATGTTACTTTTAGTATATTAGTTAAACGACGTGTTTTATCACCAGGGTTAATTCGTTCAGGACTATACCCACAAAAAAAGTCTATATTAAAACGCAGGCTCGATACCTGTTCAAGAATGGGCACACATACCTCTTCTGTTGCCCCCGGATAAACTGTTGATTCATAAATAATGACATCATTCTTATTTAAATACTTTCCTACTAAATGAGTCGCAGAAATAACAGGGCTCAAATCAGGCGTATTACTCCCATCGATGGGTGTTGGCACCGTCACAATAAAAATATTACAGCTTTCTATTTCAGAAGGGGTCGTTGTAAACCTTAGCTGGTTAGCCGAAGCCAGTTCATCTGACGTTGCTTCTAGGGTAGTATCCAATCCTGAGTTAAGTTCGACTACACGTGATTCGCTAATATCGTAACCAACTGTGGGGAATTTCTTACCAAATTCAACCGCCAACGGTAACCCAACATAGCCCAATCCGATAACTGCAATTTTAAAATCCATAAAACCCATTTCCCTTGTTAACCACGATTAACGTATCATTTATATTCAATGATTTTCGCTTGAGTGCCCTTAAATGCATTAAAAACAAAATTCATTATTCCCATTAATTGTGGAAACTTCCCTAGAAGATTTGATAAAGCATAAAGTAAGGCGATGTACCAGCCTTTATCCAATGCGGCATATTTTATCGACAAGCGTGCGACTTGAATAGGGTAAATCAGTAGGGTAACGATAAACGCAATATGAAAAAAACTAAAAGAAAAAATGAGCAAGGGTACTAATACCGACCACAATAGAACACTGGCTACCTCTCTTACTTTATACTTCTCTTTGCTTAAACCATGCAGAAAACATGATGATGCATAAGCATAGCCTGATCGTTTGGCACGATTCCACCACTGGTTTATTGTTTTCATATTGGCATCGTGCAGAGTCATTTCAGCATCTAAGCGCATAATTTTCCAATCGCTTTCCCTTAGCCTAAAACATAGTTCAGGCTCTTCGCCTGCAATTAAGGCATCATTAAACCCATTCACCTTTTTGAAGGCTTTTACTCTAAACAATGCATCTCCGCCACACGCTAAAGTATCACCGGCAGGTGTATTCCATTCGATATCACATAATTGATTATAAATAGATCGCTCTGGGTAACGTTCACGTCTGCGTCCGCACACTACAGCATATTGTGCATGGGTTTCTAAAAATGTCACTGATTTTTCTACCCAGTTTGGTTGAACTTCGCAATCACCATCAACGAATTGCAGGTATTTGATGTCAGGCATTTTTTTTAGAAGATAAGTAGCACCTTCATTTCTAGCCCTTGCAGCGGTAAACGGTGACTTTAAATCCAATTGCACAACATCAATCGCTAATAACTTTGCGTGTTCAATGCTATTATCTGTCGAACCAGAGTCTACATACACAATCGAATCCACCACTCCAATCAAAGAATTCAAACAAGCAACTAAATTTTCTCCTTCATTACGACCGATAATGACAGCTCCTACCTTAAACTCCTTGGTTAAATTCATTAACAGAACCTATTGATTTGTGTAACCAATCACTTTAGCAGGGACGTCAGCAACGATTGAGTATGCTTCAACATCTTTGACGACAACAGCATTTGCGCCAATCAATACATGATCACCAATTGTTATTGGTCCTATAATCTTTGCTCCAGCACCAATATCAACATGTCCGCCTATTACAGGAGGCTTATTACTGGATCTGCTGACGCCAATAGTTACTTGCTGATGAATTAAACAGTTTACGCCCACATATGAACCGGGGTGGATAACAATACCGTTGGGATGAGGGATCAATAACCCACCGCCTATGTTGCTATTGAGAGGTATTTCAGCTCCTGAAATAACAGACCAAAATCGATGCCTGATAACTAAAATTTTTGAATAAAAAAAAGCAACGAGACGACTAGATTTTTTGCATTGCTGATAAGCTCTGATGGTTGCAAGCAGCTTTTTACTGGGGTCCCAAAAGCGCTTTAGCTTTTCCCTTTCCCAGTCTGCTAAATTAGAGGAAACCATTAACTCAGCACCTGTTCAGTATCTTTCCAACGCAAATTATTATGAATCACTTTTTCTTCATAATTATCACAATCTAACTCGACACCCATCAGTTGCCCGAGTTGATTAAGCTCTTCATTAAATACATTTTTAAGATAGTGCATTTGGCGATCTGATATACAGGGTCTTTCTTGCAGTGTTAACTGTTTCTTTATTTTATTTCGTATAGATTGAGGAATTAATTTACGCCTAAGTGCCGTCATTAGATCTGATTGAATGAAAAAATCATATCCCAAAAAAGGCCGGATACGTTCTTTGGAGACATTTTGCTTTTTAAGATCATGCTGCCAGACCATCTGCCCATCATAGCCTATAAAGTTTGAGATCATAAGCAGTTGCTCTTGGGGAGAGACTTTTAATTTTTCAGTAAAAACGGGCAAGATATTATCTATGCCAAAGGTATCAATATAAGGTTTAAGTTGCATCGCATATTTACTGTAATTTACAAGCTCAGGGTGCTGATTAATAGCCGTGTTAATATCACTATGGATTATATTTTTTGACCACTGATGGATGTAATGAGAAATCAAACGTTCAATCGGATGGCGCATCACGTAAATAAGCTTTGGAGACGTTAAGCTAGTCGCCATTCTAAAAACAGTCTCTTGGTAATCAGGAACTTTTGTATAGTGCGTACTAGACTCACCGCATAAATCGCCCTGTTTAGCTCCTTCAAATAACGATTCGTACCATTGTTCCCCTTTTTTGTACTGATCATCATCGCTAAAATAATTCGGTTCTTTAGGTGTCGTCATAAAAATATTTTTTTGCCTTGCTAACTGAGAATGCAAGGTACTGGTTGCTGACTTCATCGCACCAATGATAATAAAATCTGGTTTTGTCACTCGCTTCAGGCCTCCATATTTTTATATAACTAAATTACACAAACTAATAATTGTTTGGGTGCTTAAATTTTCTTAGAGGACTAAAGAATCCAATCCATATATCACGCCACTGATTTTTTGATACATTTGGTTGAAACGTAGCCGCCACTAGCGATCTAAGCGATGACACAACAAAACCCATTGTCCAACTGACATTAGCAAGTAGGAGCCCAAATGCGCCGTATACTTGATAAAAATATCGTGTTCGGGATTCGTAATAGTAATAAGGTAATCGTTTGCGTTGTTTAGCCAAAGATTTCATAGGCGAACTTCCACCACGCAAATGTACGACATGTGCACTTGGCACATTCATGACATCCCACCCTGCTTGTTTCGCATGATAAGAAAATGCAACATCTTCAAAGTACATAAAATAACCGTCATCCATAAGGCCTATATCATTAAAAACATCGGCTTTAATCAAAACACAAGCAAAACTCGTCCAATCATATTTCTGCATCACATCAGAAACTGGATAGGGCACTTGATACTGTTTAAAAAGGCGGGTAATAAAACCCGTGTTAGCAGATGAAATTAGCTCACTCAGTGGTGAATGAAACCTGAAGCAGCTTTCCTGAGGAGTACCATCAGCCCATTCTAATCTTGGGCTAATCAAACCCACAGAATCATTTATATCTGCAGCATTCAGTAAGGTGATTATTGCTTTTTTTTGAATTAATGTATCACTATTTAGCAGAAGATAGTATTCAGCTTCTGTGTGTTTAATACCTAAATTATTCCCCCCTGAAAAACCTAGATTCTCAGGCGATGAAAGTAAAAATACTTGCTCATAGACCTCTTCAGCATCTATCCATCGTTGAATTTCTACACAAGAATCATCGTTCGACGCATTATCAACAACAATAACTTTTGCTGATATCCCTTCTAACTCAGGCAATAATGAAATTAAACAATCTATTGTCATTTGAGGGGTTCTATAGTTAATAATTACTATAGAGAGCTTGTATTTGTTCATCGACTGATCACCTGAAACAGTTTATAAAAGCTGTTTTATATGTTGGAAAGAGTATGAGTTTACCTATTATAAATGACTTAATAAATAACTCTTAATTTATTGATTTAAATAAAAAATTTAAAAATTATTTAAGTATTTATAATAATTGCTCTCTGATACCAGAAAAGGTTTATTTAGCGCTTAAATTATTGACTTGAAATAGCTAATCGTTTCTTTTAATCCTTCTTCAAGATTAACAAGAGGTTGCCAATCCAAGTTTTGCTTAGCTAGACTGATATCGGGTTTTCTTTGTCGCGGGTCATCGGAAGGAAGAGTCTTAAACACCAGTTTAGAACTCGACCCTGTCAGATTCAGAATGGTTTCCGCCAACTCGAGCATAGTAAATTCTGTCGGATTACCCAAATTAATTGGGCCAGTAAATCCCGTTGGAGAATCCATCATTCGGACAATGCCATCAACCAAGTCGCTCACAAAACAAAAAGAGCGTGTTTGCTGCCCATCGCCATATATCGTTATATCATCATTACGTAATGCCTGGATAATAAAATTGCTCACTACCCTCCCATCATCAGGTTGCATTTTAGGGCCGTAAGTATTAAATATTCTAATGACTTTAATATCGAGTTGGTGCTGTCGATAATAATCAAAAAATAATGTTTCAGCACAGCGCTTCCCTTCGTCGTAACAACTTCTAATACCAACTGGATTAACCTTTCCCCAATAATCTTCTGTTTGTGGATGGACTTCAGGATCACCGTAAACTTCTGAGGTAGATGCTTGCAGAATTTTTGCATTTAATCGTTTGGCTAAACCTAACATATTAATAGCACCGTGAACCGAAGTCTTAGTCGTTTGCACAGGGTCTTTTTGATAATAAACAGGGGACGCAGGGCAAGCAAAATTATAGATCTCATCCGCCTCAATATATAATGGAAAAGTCACGTCATGTCGTAACAATTCAAAAGAGGTGTTACCCATTAAATGCTTAACATTATCTTTACTCCCCGTATAATAATTATCAACACAAAGCACGTCATGTCCAAGTGTTAATAACTTTTCACACAAATGGGAACCCACAAATCCAGCACCACCAGTTACCATCACCTTTTTACGCATCTTTATCACCCTTAAAAATAAAATCCATTTCAACTGGTGTATTAAAGCTTATTATGTCATCTCAAGCAAAACATCATGGCGCAATTAATACAAATTTGACTAAACTCAATTAGTCCTATATTTTTACTTAAGAATACTTTGGCGTTCGTAAATATTTCACTTAGTTGGTAGCAATACTTTGAACGGATACTTAAAATCTGAAAAGGGAATTAAAAGCGCTCAAAATAACTTTTTATTAAGCAATAGCAATTCCTGGTTGTTTTATATTGTTTTAGCTGTTGTCACGATCATTTATGTCACAACATTCCGTAGTGGCCATTATTGGGTTGGCGATGATCTTCAGTATATTCGGCACGCTATGAATTTAGTTGAAGGCAAGCCTTATATAGATCCTTTGTATATTAACAATTCAATTGCGACTGTTAGCCCGTCAGCATACCCACCCATTTTTCCAATCATTTTATCGATCATCTATATTCTTTTTGGACTTAATTTCGTTGCGATGAAAGTGGTATTAGTTGGTTTTTTTATCAGCTCAATAATACTCCTAAAAAAGATTTTAGAAAGTCATACCTCAAACATGACTATCATTTCTGTCGCTATATTGTTGAGCATAAACCCTGAGTTTTGGCAGTTCAAAGACCGTATATTGACAGAGTTTCCGTTTCTTTTTTTTGCATTGCTCACCCTACTGCTAATGCAATTAAATGATATCAAACAGTCTTATACTTATGCCCTGCTTCTTGGTATTACGATGTATTTATCGTATGGTATTCGAGAAATTGCTCTTGTTTTGCCTCTAACTCTTATAACGTATGAATTATGGCATTATCAAAAAATAACCATACGTTCTTTAATGGCTATCAGTTTCTTCATAATACTGGCTGCAGCTCATCAATTCTTATTTGAAGTTACACCTGTTCATTTTGAATTCAAGCACCAACTCGACTTATTAATTGGATCAGAGGCTGCTGCGCCAACCACCTTCAGCTATATAAACATAGACCCAGAAAATATCATTAAACAAGGGGAAAAATATTTTTGGAGCATCTATCGTATCCTGCAGATTAAACACCTTCCTTTTAGCGGACATATATATCTATTTATCAATGTCTTAGTGCTAACAGGATTTCTGACGGCGTTATTTAAGAAAGTAAGAGTAACCGAAATATATTTCTCAGGGTATCTATGTGCTCTATTACTATTCGCTGGATTCGACGGGTTTAGATATTTAGTGCCTATATTTCCATTCTATTTATATTATTTAATTATTGGTTTTCAAAAATTAATTTCATTAACCCCATCCCTTGTAAAATATGTTGTACCCATTATGATCATTACTGTTGCCTTTGTTAACTTCATGGGGCACTTTAACAAAGGAACAAACCAGCTTAAATTAGATATAAGAAGTACCAAGATTGATCAGCTCCATGCTTATGTTTCTGGTCACACACAGAAAAATGATATTTTGGTCTCCATAAACCCAAGGGTTTTATCCTTTTTCACTCAGCGCTCCGCCTCAGCATATCCTTTTTCTTTGAATGATCCTCAGTGGTTTATGAATTACCTACAGGCAATTAACGCGCATTATCTTATCACTGAGATTGATCCAAACACTAAAAGCCTCCATAAGAAAAAAGAAATTGATTTACTCTTTAAGCTGTATCCTGATACGTTTTCTCAAGTTTTTGATAATGGTGATTTTCAGGTCTACCTCATTAAGAAGTCACATATGATTTCTCTAAGATAGTATAAAAAATATTATTGGCTATAATCTTAAATTGAAGAACATTCAAAAATAACGAATTAGATGCATACAAACTTAAAGATATATGCATTAAATTCGTTTGATGATATATTTTAGTATCAGTTTTTAATTGGTTCAAATAACAAAGGATTAAAAACGTATAGGAGCAAATGGAATGAGTAATACTGTTGGAGATGGAATAGGCGCACAAAGAGGCAACTGGAAGTTCAGTGGGGAAGCCTCAGCAAACTTTGACGCGCATGTCAGCAAATCCGTCCCCTTGTACACAGAGGGTCACCAATTGATTTGTGATTTAAGTGATTTTTTTATTAAACCAGATTCCACCATTTACGAGGTTGGCTGTTCCACTGGAAGCCTGACGCTAAAACTCGCCCAGCACAATATAAATAAACCTGATGCCCAATTTATTGGTGTTGACATTGAATCTGATATGATTGAAGTTGCAAATAAAAAGGCACTGGATCATGATGATTTAAACATCGAGTTTTTATGTGAAGACATGATAAATGTTGACATGAAGAAGGCAGATATGATTATTTGTTATTACACAATTCAATTTGTCAGACCCTCTGTTAGACAAGATCTCATAAACAAACTATATCAAAACCTTAATTGGGGTGGTTCTCTGTTACTTTTCGAAAAAGTGAGAGGTTCTGACGCAAGATTTCAAGATGTTCTTACCGCACTGTACACAGACTACAAATTACGAACTGGCTATACTCCAGATGACATTATTACTAAAAGCCGTAGTTTAAAAGGCGTTCTTGAACCTTTTTCTTCTCTCGCTAATATTGAAATGTTAAATAGAGCCGGTTTCAGTGACATTAACACTATCATGAAGTATCTATGTTTTGAAGGCTTTCTCGCGATTAAGTAAGATGCTCAATAATCATGAAAGGAAAACTAACTTAAATGATTTTTTAAAATTTAAAAAACGCTAATGACTTCAACCAAATCGTAAGACAAATAAAACTATCGTACAATAAACTATGCTGATACTTAAAAATAGAAGCCCACTCCTCCTATCTTTACGGTTATAAGACCAAAGAGCGATGCCCGTAACTACAATTCCAACAAGCATTATTGCAACAAGAACTACAACAACACCCCACCATCTTTCAGCAGGGTTATTACTATCAAAGCCACTACTGGTGTGAAGTGAATTTATAAATCTCTCTATACTTTGAGTGTTCTTATTAATGTTTAGCAACATTTTTTGCGAATCTATTGATATCACATAATAAGTACCAGGCCGTGAAATTAATAATTCAACGGACCCATTTTCTTTAACGTTGCTCTTCCTTAAATCCCCACGGATACCATACTCACTTTCAAGCATATCTATAAGTTCTTCAGTGCTATAAGAGAATCTAGATATTTCATAAGTTTTATTATTCTTATCAACAGACTTATCACTCAGAAATGGAAGCGTAAAAACCAACGCACTAAAAACATAAATAAATAGGAAAGGTATGATGGCTAGGCCAAAAAATAAATGAATATTTCGAAGGATGTTATACATTACTAAATATTACCTAATCAAAACCCACAAAACAGTCATTGTTGCTGATGAAAACAACAAACTTGAGAGTGCCCAAAATTCTTTAGGCGATTTTTTTGAAACCCAGATATAGAAACCAGTCACTGGCAAAGCAAACAAGGCTAATATCGAAAATTCTATGTATAAAGACCAAGCCCAAAGCCATAGGCTATCGGACGGCTTACGACGCCAAAATCCCTCTTGATGCATGTGGTTAGCAAAATGAGATACAGAAAATGGCCATGATTTAACTTCAATGTTACCATTGACTTTATTGAGTGTTACTTCACGTTTTCCAACAGGCGATTTAAGTCTAACAACTAAATTCCCCTTAATCTCTTCAGAAATCATCCATTCTCTTGGTTCTGGTTCAAACCTGAGTCCAATCTGTTTGCGTAAGAGTTTAGCCAGTTCAATATTCTTCAATGATAAATCACCTTCAAACTGGTGATAACTGAATTCGGCTTTTTTTTCAGTATCAATTGAAACAGCAATAACGGCTATCGAAAAAAGCAATAACGAGACAACTGCTTGTAATCCAATATATGTATGGATTTTTCTGACTATCTTATTAAGACGCACGAGATTAAAACCTATCTAAATAATATCTCATTAAATTTTATCAATATTAATCGGAAACACATACTGTCTTATGCCCCGATTTTCTGGATAGTTTATAATCATCCAACTACATATTAAGCTTAATGAGGTTGTTTACAACATTGAAATTATTTTTCGCCATTAGCCAACGTTTGATGAATGAAACACCCCAGCCAACCAATAAGATATCCAATCAGCAGGCCATATAGCAATCCTATCATGCTACCAAATAAACTAACATCATAACCAGGCAGCCATGACATCCAAGACACCCACTCAAAGCCAATGGACCCGCTGCCCCATGCAAGCATCAAGGTATTAGCAACAAAAAATAAAGTTAAACTCGTTGCTGTTGCACCCTTTATTGCCCATTGATAACTTCGGTCGCTATTAATGAGTGGTCGTTTTGCAAGCTTCTTTGAAGCTTGACCCATCAAAACCGCAATAAGTCCGCCTAACAAGTTACCACAAATAATAATAGCCTGGAACATCAAGCCAGCAGCAACTGCTTTTTCCATACTGATGCCAAAAGGGACGAATAAGGTTCCCTGCACCGCCTCCCTCACTCCGATTCCACCTTGAGTAAGAGGCGCCATAGCTGATAGCTTGGCTACGGGCCAGATGAATAACCAAGTTAAAAAAGTTGCCTTCACCATTAATGCAACTCGACCCAACCAAAAATTCATTATTACCTGCGTTACTTGCAAAACCACCACAGCCAAAAAGGCTACAAATACCTTATATGGCCTCTTAGCTAATAATCTAGCCGATCTACGTAACTTAACGAGCCTACGTCGCCACTTTATAGCTAATCGCCGTATTGGCAACATGAGCATCATAATAAAAAAAAACGCGGCAAGTAGTAGAACGATAGTGGCAAAACCCCAAAAAATATTACGGCTTTCTTCATCTAGACTCATTGGAATAAGTAACGCTCCAACACTGGCAACCAATGCAAGCCCTAGACTATCAATAGTACGATCAACAAGACTACCCATTACTACAGCACTTTTTGAATCCGAAAGCCTAAAAGCTAAGCCTGCGCGTATGATATCTCCCCCCACTACGGAAGGTAAAAAAGTATTCCCAAACAAACCATAGTAATAACAACGAGCAGCTTGGATAAAACTTAACCCTCCTCCTCCTGCATTGATTAACATACGCCACTTGGCCACTCCAATTAAATGCAGGCAAAGGTAACACGCGACACCTGCCATCCAAAGATCTACAGAAAACGCATCAAGCGCTTGAAACAAACTATCTCGGGGTAAGAAATACAGCAACAAACTCAATACCAATCCACTACCGATAATCCGAATAATGAAACTTTTCCAATTTCGTCTTCCAGGAGTTGGCTGCAATGATTGAACTTTATCTTTTGATCTTAAATTACGCATTAGTCACCATTTAAGCAATGATGCCTTTTTGTCGTTAGACACGACATTATTTATCATTAGATCCGCGTTGGTTTGAACTCAATTCTAACCGACGAACTCGACCAATCACTTCCTCTAAAAGTTTACGGTTGGATCCTATCAAGTCAGCCAATAAACCTATGACCAGAGATTGGAACCCAATGATCAATAGAATTGAACTAAGTATCAATGATTGAATATGACCTTTTGTTTCTCCAATAGAAAAAAGGTAAATAAAACGAACTCCTGGAATTAGCCCAAGTCCAATTAGAATAAATCCCAAAATGGTAAATACTCTTAGAGGACGGTAAAGTGTATACGCTCTTACGATAGCGACTGTTGATGTGCGTATATATTGCCACATGCTCTTCATTAAGCGTGATGGGCGTGTCTGAGGGTTAATACGTATGTTTACAAATTCTACCGCTAACTTAGACTCACCTGCCTGAATAAGGCTTTCGAGCGTATAAGAATAATCACTGAGTACAACGGTATTTTGCGCAGTTTGTCGAGATAAAGCTCGAAAACCGCTTGTTGCATCTGGCGTATGCAATCCGGAAGCTTTTCCAATTACCCAACTCCCTAAAGTTTGTAAGCGTTGTTTAAGGTAAGAAAAACCTTCTAGGGAACCTACCCCACGATCACCAACCACTAATTCCGCACGTCCAGCTAAAATTGGCTCAATCAACAACGGTATATCTGCCCCTTGGTACTGATTATCGGCATCGGTATTCACAATAATATCTGCCCCTAAGCGCAAACAAGCATCCAACCCTGTTCTAAATGCAGTCGCTAATCCTTTATTTCTAGTGTGACGAATAACATGATGAACACCTAATTGAGTCG
The DNA here is from genome assembly GCA_002700385.1 of Cycloclasticus sp. Classification (GTDB taxonomy): domain Bacteria; phylum Pseudomonadota; class Gammaproteobacteria; order Methylococcales; family Cycloclasticaceae; genus Cycloclasticus. Next base: position 18,414 of record PADC01000004.1, on the reverse strand, counting down.
CAACTTCTGAGGTGTTATCTGTACTTCCATCGTCAATAACTAAATATTCAATATTATCAACACCTGAAATTTCTTTAGGTAAATCTGCAATGGTTTCGGCTAAATGATCGGCCTCATTGAGACAAGGTATTTGAATAATAAGTTTTGTCACGTTAACTCCTTTTATCAACAAAATCCAAACGACAGACAACTATATCGCCACCACCTAAAGTACCATGAAAACGTTTTTGCTCAGTACAACTCCTTTCAATAATAGCAGACACCTCTGGAGCTGACTGTTGCATATAACGCCGAAAAGTATAGACCATCCAAAGCTGACTATCGGGGCTTTTTAAGCGATCTATATCTTCTGCAGTCTTCACTTCAGGCCAATCAACCCCATAATAAACTCTATAAGGCCATGCGGCCACGCCAGCTGTCACAATAATTCCACTCTGACCAACTTCCGTTTCTAGCCACTCTATTGCACCTTCGAAATTCATTTTTGGGTATTGATAATTACGCAGCATAGAAAAAGCAGACACCAAAATTATGACTAACATAACTAAAAGTGGTAATTGCTGAACAACCTTATGGTGTTGATTTCGAGGAAAAAAGAATTTTGCGCAAAAAGAAGTCGTTACCATAACACCACGCACACCGATCAATATAAAAAAACCGGCTAAGAAAAAGAAAAAACGGGGGTACATGGTGCCACGAGCAAAAAAGGCAACTAAAAAAGTTACCAATATCGAACTAATAAAAATAGCTAGCGCTAATTTGTTTCGTTTATAGAAGCTTCCCACGCCGACCAACGTAATTAAACCTCCAGCGAGCAAAAACGTGCCACCTCCAAAGCCTATTTCCAAACTTCGAAGGGCTTCTGCTAATGCCCATGCATGAGTAGACAACTCCTCCATTCCAGAAGGTTTATTAACAAAATAGTCTACCACTTGGCTTAAAATAGGCATGTAAAATGCCATCGTTAATAGACCAGAGAGCACAAAAGCCTGAATAGGCAATTGCCAGCTATTCATCCGAGCATCATTATCACGAAGCAAAAGAAGCCATAATAAAAATGCTAAAAATTGCCCGATAACGATAAACACCATAGTCAGGTGAGCGTAGCACCCTAAGGCGACGATAATCGCAAACAAAAAAACGTCACTTTGTCGCTTTTTAGATATTAAGTTGAGAAAGCGATCTGTACAAAGAATAGCCGCTAGTGCAATCGCAGAATAACCACGTGCATTTTGAGAAAACCAAACATGATGGTAAGAAACTGCTAATAATGCAGCTGCAAGTAATGCTTCTTTATCATCACCGACACGACGCCCTAAACTATAAATCGCAGGTATCGAAGCAACTCCAAATATAATAGCAGGAAAACGAACAACCCAAGGTTGCTCACCAAACACAGAAATACTAACACTGGCTAACAAAGCGTAAAGTGGATGTTGATTATCACCCACATACGTTACGAGCAATTGAAGTGGGGAGAAACGGAATTGATTAACTACCGAGTATATTTCATCCAACCACAAGCCACTATTCGATCCAATCAAGCGCAATAGGAGTGCCATTAGAGTTAACCCTAATATCCAGCCCCATGTAATTTTATGAGACTCCTCCATACACTCAGTATCTTCTATGTTGTTATCGTTAGTTTTGATAGACAAGTTACTCTCGGACCTTATTAATCTTCAACTACATGAGTAGCAAAAATATCTCGGTACTCAAGCCAACGATTATGATCAAAATTGCCCTCACTATCTAAACAATTTACTGCTGAATAGGCCATATAAAGCGCATGGTGAGTATTATCGTGAGCAAAAAATCCCTGACGACCATATATCAGTAAATTAGGTATAGCATCAATCCAGTTATCCATTGCATTAAGGTCATTCTCATAACCCATTGTGTAAATAGGGTATGCCTGAGGCAAGCGTTTTGAAAAGACTTTAGACGGTTCGTGAATCGGCAAATCTGCCGTAGCCATATCTTGTAGAATTAAATGACCAAGCTCCTCGTCAGACATATTCCAGATAGCATCTCCACGCTCACAAGGAATCTCGGCACAGACTATGGTTTGCCCCTTTGGTTCTTGTAACCCAAAATAGTTTTTCGGTTCAGAAATTCGAGTCATATGGATATCTTTCTCAGGAAAATAATGAGCATCTGTTGTTGTCCACTGATCAACAGGGAGAGACAGGTAAACAAGCACCATAGAGCGATAAGTAATTTTTTCAGCGGCAGTTAGTACCTCCTGAGGCACCGAGGGTTCAATCATTTTACTGAGGATGGTGACTGGGATGGTAGACCAAATTTGATCAGCTTTTAAATTCTCTTTATCACCGGCCTTATTTACGAGTTCAATATCAAAACCGCCTCCTTGTAGCTGTACTACTTTGTTAGCAGACCAGCCCATTTTTATTTTCGCGCCAAGTTTCTCACCTTCTTGTGCATATACTTCACTTATTTGTCCGAAGCCTTTACGTGGATAATAGAATTTACCCGCTCCAGGCGGCTTAGCCAACCGTTTGATAATTTTAGATATCGAACCTGCTGAAACACGCTTATGCGCCTGGATGCCTGATAGCTTGTCCGGCTCATGCCCCCACAATTTACGAGAGTAAGGAAAATAAAAATGTTCACAAATAGTTTGTCCAAGATTAGCCTTTAAAACAGACGCGAAGGTAGTCCCTTCATCCCCCTTTCCGAACAACGTACGCTTAAGAACATCCCAAGCTGCACCGAAGGCAAAAGGTTTATCAAGACGCATCATCAAGTCAGTGGTTTTAAGTGGAAAATGTAGCCATTTATCCCTTAAACGAATACGTCCATGACGATCACGATGCGCCAAGTCATCACCCAGCATTTGTTTAATATCACGTAGAATCTCAGGGTCACAGGCCGCATGTAATCGATGACTACCAAAATCGAGATATTGACCATCAACCTCAAAACTACCTGAATTGCCACCCAACATTTGAGTTTGCTCAATCAACGTGACCTTAGCCTTGCCTTCTTTACGCAGTTGATACGCTGCCCCACAACCTGCCGGGCCACCACCCAAAACAACAATATGTACTTCACTCATCTTAATTATCCATTTCCATATAAATTAATATTTTCATATCTTAGTTTGGGTCTAGATACACTTAATAATCAACAAGTATTTCAAAACACCCTTCATTGAACAAATCATTTAAATATAATGCTAAAAAAACATTAACACCTTGTGACTGAACGAAAAAAAGATTAATGTTGAAATTTCTTTTCTTCTCAGAGTCAACAATTTTGTCCAAATTATGTTGCAACGTTTAAAATTCGTTAGCATAAAGCTTATAGTCATTGTTGCAAAAAATAACAAATACTACATCACTAGCAATATCACGTTACCTACTCAACTTTATTATCACTTTTTGTTCTCTTAAAAATAAAAATTCAAGGGAGTTAAGGGGTTTTATCTCTTATTAGCACTTTTTCAATTACTGCAAAAGCAAATGCTATCGAACTATATAAGTAATAAAATTGATGATACAAAAAACCACCACAGGTAAAGAAAAAACCTTTTCTACGATTGAAAAAACTAATAAATTGACTATTAGCTATGAGCCCTACTATACCCATGCTTAGAGTAATCCACCATGTGAGCAAACCGAAACAAGACAACAAAAAAAACAACATTAATAACATTGCCAAAATAGCTCTAACACGTTCACCTACACCTACATTTAGATCATTCGTCATTTGCTCTTGTCTAAGCATAAGGCGTGCCCAAGGAATAGCTCGGCGAAAAAACTCTGTATGAACCAAATTAAAAAATCGCCATACTTTAAGGTGACTACATTGAAGTTCGGGTATTAAAGAAATTTTGCCACCCGACTCCTTAATCCTATAACCCAATTCAATATCTTCAATAGATGGGTGCTTAAACTGTTCTACATCAAAACCACCTAGCTCTAAAAACACCTTTCTCCTGATCGCTCCACACCCTGACCAAAAGGTTGAAGCATCCCTGCTCGCTTGCTGATGATAATAATGGTGGACCATATTTTTATACTGAGATAAAAAGTTCTGGGCTGGAGGGCTATCATCGTATGAACCAAAAACAGCAACAACCTCTTCGTTATCAAAGCCTTTTTTTAACTCAATCAGCGCATCACTTCGAACAACAACATCCGCGTCAACAAACCAAACAATTTCGCCCTTTGCCTGTTCTACTGCAATATTTCGTGCTGCGCCTGGCCCCTTCCTACCACCTGACTCTAGTACCTTAGCACCAAATTCTTTTGCCAATGCCATTGAATCATCCGATGAGCCGTCATCAATCACTATCAGTTCAATAACCTCACTATCGTTTAACATCTTAGATAGAGGTGGTAAACTTTTTTCAATAAAGCCGATACCGTTGTATACCGGCATAACGATACTGATCGTCATACTTTTTTAGCCTTGTTCATTATTATCCCTTGAAATATAAACAGACATTTCAAATTTTAAAGCATTTAAATGTTTCAAGATGAGAGTAAATTCAACATCTTGCTTTTCTTAAATGATATTAGAAATATTGTTGGAAGCTTACTTTTCTCAAACCGTTAGGTCATCAAATAAAACTAATAAGCGATCATCAAAAATTCATACATCAAAGCATCATCCGAATAATATTAAAAAGGCATTAATCAACGACAATTTTCTTTGATTTATAATGATCTCTTTGAGGACCACTCAAGTTTTTTTCTTCGTGGTAAGTTGATTCAGTATTTACCGCCATGTGATCAACAGGATAACCAAGTATTTTACGCCCTAACATTAAGCCCATTTCAATAGAATGATCCGAGTTGTTATAACGGAATGAGCCACCACGCCCAGCAATATGCAACCCTTCAAACTGTTCTACAAAATCATTTACGATTTTTGTTTTTTCACCGTACTGCAGATCGTACACTGGATACGCTTGCCTTGTACGGATTACAGCCCACCCATCCACTTCATCACGCTCCACAAAGTTCAATTTATCAACGAGATCATCCACGCATCGTTTTGCCACTTCATCATCACTCAACGACCATAATTCATCACCAGCAGTACAAAACACCTCAAGAACTAACGATGTATGATCATCATCTGGAACCATATCTACGCTCCAGTTCTTAGGCTCATGCAGGCGACCAAAAATGAGGTCCTGATCTTGAAGATACAACCATGTGTCTTTGGACACTTGTTTCTTATTGAACATCACGTTAACAGTGATCAAGTCCCGGAACTCCATGCTTCTAGCAGCAGCCAAGACTTTTTCATCTGCAGAAGGAACAATAATTTGCGCCAAAATTCCTAAAGGGATTGTAGAGACCACAGAATCCGTTTTGACAGATACAGTTTCACCATCTTGAGTATATTCAACTTCAAAATCTCTTGGGCCATGGTAAGTAACTTTAGTTACTGTTGAGTTAAGTAAAATTTCGTTCCCTTTAACAGCTGTTATATCCTCAGCCAATCGTTCACAGATACGTGCAAACCCCAGTCTTGGGTACATAAACTCGTCAACCAGGCTAACAACCCTATTTTTACTATGAGCAATGGCTTCACGTAAAATAGTCATAATATTTAAGCCTTTACTTCGTTGACTTACCCAGTCTGAGGACAGTTCCTCGCAAGGTTTTCCCCAAACTTTTTCTGTATAAATCTTAAAAAACATTTCGTATAACTTACTACCAAATTGTTTGGTGTAAGCCTGCTTCATATTAACGACCTGCTTATCAAAAACCGAATATTGAATTAATGCTTTAAAAAAGGTAACGCCCGCTAAGAATATTGTTACTGGTCCTGCTTTTGTAACAACATCTTTAATACTCAAAGGGTAGTTAAAATACTTACCTCCATAGTAAATTCGACTGATACGATTCACCATCACAATTTCATCTTTCATTAAACGACGAAACCAATTGTTCAGTTCTTCGTTCTGAGTGAACCAACGATGCCCACCCAAATCAAAACGATATCCATTCACCTCAACAGTTCTGCATAGTCCGCTGACATAATCGTTTTTCTCAAGTACCGTGACTTGAGTATTGTTTGAACATAATTCGTGACCGGTGGCTAAACCTGCTGGGCCAGCACCTAAAATGCAGACATGCTCGGCTGCTTCAAGTTTTTCAAGTTCCTTTTCTTTTGGTTTGTAGTAAACAAGTCTCGGTGACTCATTGTTTCTATAATTTGATAATTTGTTATAGATAAAACTAAAGACTCTAAAAGTGAAGTAAGCAATAACAAATAGTTGCAGAGCCCCAATTATGCTTCCAACAAAACTAACCGAATAGCCTGGCAAATAAAAAGACAATAATGCAGCGTGGATGCTTTCTTCTGCAGTACCTCTTAAAACTAAAATATTTGTCGATATAACCAATAGCAATGAAAGGCTAAAGCCAACAGCCAGTCCAACCGAATGACTTTCTAACTTCAATATCTGGGGCTTTGTAAATACGTTCGCCTCCTGATTATCATTGATGACATGCGCAATTTTAGAACCTAGGGATTTGGCGTACGTATGGTAGAAAAAAGAGCCCAGTAACCCGCCATAAAGAAAAGCCCATATAAAGCCTATAAAAGCACCGGAAATAGAAACTGAATAGCCAACAAAAAAAACACTCAACAAATGTAGCGCATCTCCACCCCCCATATAATGAGATATTAGGGTGACTAAAAAAAGTGTAACACCAGCTACACTTCCAAAAACAAAACCTAATAATTTTAAATTTAAGCGTATAGCTTCACTGAGAAAACTCGAGTTGATATTTTCTTTTTTGTTATCCATTTCCAAACAAACTCCATCAAATATTTAACACATTTTTACGATATTCCCAGTACACTTTGAATATAAATATTCAACTCGTTCTGAAAAAGGAAGTGCGCATAAGCAAGTAGATTAAATAATAATCTAATCTATCTTAAACAAATTAATTTTATTCATTAATATTGCTAAATACAAATAATGTGTTAGGTTCCAGAGCATTCCAAAAAACCAACCTAATGCAAGTCCGACGATACCAACGTATAACGATCCTAAAAAATTACCAACCCACGTCAAGTTATACCCCGGTAAATAATAAGCAAGAGCAATTAAATCAGGGCCGACCATTACACTCTCACCATCATTTTTAAGAATTGAAATGGTTGTAATCACAAACATAGTGAGAAAAAAAACCATTCCTGTTGACAAAGAAAAAGCTGTTTTATCAATTTTTGCAAAAATCGCATTTAACACTATGCGCTCATTTAAATCTAATTCTTTAGCCATTGAATCCAAGCCTATTGCCTAATTAATTTCATACAGTTTAGCACCCAAGAGCAGAAAAACAAGTACGATAAAAAAATCAAAAAAACAATTTAGAGCAATATATTAAACGTATGATACTTCAGTCGTTTACACTTACTTTATTATTGTATCGAAGGAGAGACGTTACCCTCTAGTGTTAGACCACAAATTTAGATCTTTGGTATGCAATTATTAGCAGAAACCTCTTAAAAAAATCGTAAACTCACACCCATGCAAAGTTTATAATAACGATAAGGAATCATTAGCTACACAAAAAATAATCTTAGGCACCCATTTTGTACACTCCTTTCTCTCGAATAAATCATCAAAACAATATTATAAATATTTGCTATCACGACAATAACGGGGGTTTAAACCATGATGCAATGGTAATAAGCTCTATTTTAGAGAGTACGGGCTTTACAATTTATCAAAATGGAGAACGGCAACATTATCACAAATTCTTTAAACTTAAAGATAAATACCTCCAATTCATAATCCCTTTATTTGACTTAAATAAAAACGATCACAATATATTATTAACCATACATTTAGAGTCAATCCTTGAGTGTAATATAAACACCACAGGTAAAAATATTTTAATTCCAAACCTAGAATGGCTTCGTAAAGAATCGTACGACCTTCTATCTGAGATGGATTTATTTATATGCAAGACATACAGTGCAAAAAGGTTTTTTGATAGTCAAGCCCTGCCAGCAGTCTACACTAGCTTTTCGAGTATAAGCCCCTATAACGTACAATATGAACAAAAGCCAAATACATTCATACATATTGCTGGCAATAGCCATTATAAAGGCACCTTAAATTTGGTGAAATTATGGTCCGAACACCCGGAATGGCCAGAATTGAAAGTAATTGTTCGTAATGCCGCGCACTTAAAAAAATTCAACGCAAATAACCTTAATATTATTAATAAATTCCTAACAAAGGATAAACTGAGTCAACTCCAAAATGAATCGGAAATACACTTGTGCCCATCCGAAGCAGAAGGTTTCGGTCACTACATATGCGAACCTTTAAGCTGTGGCTCAATTGTCATAACCACGGATGGCTACCCAATGAATGAGTTAGTGCAACCGAATAGAGGATTTCTTATTAAAACAATTGATCATGAACCACTAAGATGTTCTAGAAGGTTTACATTTGATCCCTCTCATTTAGAACATATCATTGAAGCAACACTCAGATTGTCAAAAAATGAAAAGAGCAAGCTAAAAACAAATGCGAAACACTGGTTTAATAATAATCATAAAAAATTTCAAACCTCGTTTGTAGCAGCCATTAAAAGGTGCATTGCCATTTAAAACCTAAACATGATACAGCTGAATAATATTTGTAAATTCTAATTAGCAAAGAACCCTTCCCCTTATTTCAATAGATTCCTATAAAACATCCTTTAAAATCAAACAATTGCTTAAAAAATTCTGAAAATTAACCCTCTTTATTAAGAATCAATGGCAACTTAACCAACAACAAAACTAACGGTTTAATTTACACCTCTGTAGTTTAGTAAGTATGGTATGAATTTTACGATCATCTCTCAATAATATATCAACCCCGCCCACTAACTTCTTCATGGATAAAATGACCGGTAATTCAAGGGTAAAAATAAACATCAAAATTGAAATCTCTGGAACACAGACAGACATACGATCATGTTACATTGAGGTGATTCATGATATACAAAGCCCGAAGTAAAGCCCTGTCGCTTACAAAAGTAAACCCGTATAGCTAAGTGTTTATATATTATAACTTCTTAGTTGCGTTTCCATGAGGAAACTCTACCGTAGGTTTAGGTACCCCTAAAAAGGAACATAACTCAGGCCAAGGATCACCTGCACAAACATCTAAAACCAAAAAATTATCTCTCCCTTTAAAATATTCTTCAACAGCCAAATTATGTTGAATAAATGCTTCTCTATACAATTTTTCATCATATAAAAGTGAGCCATACATTTTTTCGCATAAGGCTAATAATGCCTTAAAATGAGGTTCGGGCCTTTCCAATAATAAATTAAGGTCTTCATCAAAATGATTTGCACAGGATTTTAACCAATCCTTTTCATTACGGACTGTTAAAATAAATTTAGCATTCGGATAGTTTTCATCAAAATATTTATAAAAATATGGAACCGGAAGGTCGGTTAAAGCATCATATGTTGACAACCACCATGGCCATTGAAAATTTATCTCATTATTTTTCAAATTAATAATTGGTGGCGTATGTAGAGATTTAAACCCCAATAGATTTAAAGCAGAAGATAAAGAGGTTGTGCCCGTTTTAGATAGACCTATTCCAAATACCTTCTCACTGTTTACATCTTTTAACTTCAAAACTTGATATTTTAGCCTATTTTCTAATCTCTTAAGTATTGTCATGGGGGTAGTGCTCGACTTTGGTTATTTAGATTTGAACTAGTCCACTTACTGTTGCTAACGGTTTTTATACCGTAAAAACGCATTTTATTGGCAGTCTACAGCATTTCTTTTTTTTTATGCTAACTTGATTTATTTCTTATCTTAGCCATTAACTTTTTGTTTCTATAGTCATTAAATTATTTATGAGTTAACCATTCATAATGTAACTTGATACCTTCTCGCAAGGAGCATTTAGGCCGCCAATTCAATGCATTTTGTGCAAAAGTCGTATCTAAAACAACTTCTTTAACATCGTAAGACCTTTTTTTTTCAAAAACTATTTCTGCTTTTCTTTTAGTGCAATGTTCAATTTCATTAACTATATCCAACAATGAATGACCGCGACCACTACCTATGTTGTAGGTGCCAATTAAATCTAAATCAATAGATTTTATACAAGCAGAGACCGCATCTGAAATAAAAATATAATCACGAATTACTGATCCATCCCCCCATATTTTAATGGCTTCCCCATCAATAATTTGTTTTAAAAATGTCCCTATAACGCCTTGCGATCCAAAATGTCCTTGTCTTGGTCCGTAAGGGTTAGAAAGTCTAAGGATAACGGGTTTTAATCCGTTTAATTTTTGTTGCATAAAAAGATGTTTTTCAATAGCCAATTTAGTAATCCCATATGAGCTTATTGGGTCTGTAGGATGTTGTTCTGTTATTGGAGTTTGAACGGGATTACCATAAACAGTCCCTCCAGATGAAAAATAAATAATTCTTTTTACACCGAGTTTAAGCATGGTGTTAAAAAGTTTCACTGAATTAATTAAATTAGACTCAATATCTGCAACGGGATCTAAATTAGATGAACTAGGAACAGTTGTACTAACAAGGTGTATAACAATATCAACCCCATTCAAAGCTTTTGAAATAGCATTTGAATCACCAAAATCTGCTTGGATATTTTCTAACAAATCAGGATATTCATTTTCATTAACATCCTTAAAAGTACGCCCTAAGACCCTCACACGATGACCAGATTTTAGTAGGGCATCAACAATATGCGATCCAATAAATCCTGTACCACCTAATACCAAAACGTGCATACGAAACCGCTTATAGCGCCCTAGAAAGAAGGGAAGCCCTTTCCCGTCCAACAATTTTCCACAAAAAACTATTGGAATGCTCTCTAGCAGATATAGATTGCGAAAGCCTTGTTTCAGGCGACTCAGCAAGTAATTTCAAAGCAGTAACCCACGCTAGCTTATCATGCGGATCAATGACAAATCCATCTTGGTTATGCCTTACCACGCCCTCACCCGCCATTGGTGAGACAATACAGGGAAGTCCGGCGCCCAATGCCGTATATGTCACCAGCGGGCTTCCCTCTTCCAAACTGGGCAATACGAAAATATCAGCCTCTCTATATACCTGATCAATATCCAAAGTAAAATCAACAAATTGGATATTGCTACATTGTTGATATTGCTCAATTAAACTCCTAATGGGCTCCTCAACATTTCCGATGATCTTTAATATCCCATTAATATCTGCTGCTTGCCAGTAATCCAAGAGTAAATGCACTCCTTTTCTCATGCCAACTCTACCTACAAAAACCACTTCGATAGATTTGCTTTCTACGAATTTCTGCTTGGAATTATTAAACTGCTGATATTCATGCAAACCATAGCTGGACTCAAGAATTTTCTCTTTTTTTACACCTGAGTCCAATAAGGATTTTGTAACAAGGGCACTTGGGCTAAAGACATAACTGCAGTAATCCAGTCGCTCGCATTCATTCTGAATTTTGATATCACTAATTAAATGCGCATCATTTAACTTGAGTCTTTTAGATTCCATATCTAAAATTTTCTTGCTTGTTTCTTGATGGCAATTAATATTTTCTATAACGACCACATTTCCTTTCTTTTTAATGTTACGAAAAAGAGATATCGAAGCTCCAGGCCAAAGATAAATTATATCGTCAGATTTAATCTGAAATAGAAAATAAAATTCAGTGAGTGCATGAATTAATTTTTGTGAGAACAGCTTGTATACTCCTCTCATAAAAAAAGTAGGTATTAGCTTTTTAAGGATTTTTGAATTAACCTTTGAATCTACAGATGGTGTAACTAATACACACTTAAATTCATCCCCATCCATAGCCTCGACGATTGATAATGCCGCGTGACCAACACCGTAAGTCGTTATATGATTGGGAAAAAAAGTTAATAATCGATATTTTTTTTTCATCAACGTATGATTAAGAATAAGTTATATCTTGGTGAGATTTTTAAGTTATAGGTGCCTATTAGTGAAAAGTAACTTTACATTTCTATCTGCAATCGTTATGGCGTGATTAAATTTTTTATCATAGATTTATTGGTAGTCGTTATTATCGTTTAAATAAATTCAATTTCTCAATTTGAATTTCCAAAAAAATATTTTTGACGCATTTTTTTCAGTTCAGGTTCTAAACTAGGATCAAAGCTCCCTTCTCTATTCTTAATAATATGAGCCCAAGGCAATATACCAGTTTCCTTTTCTAAACGTTCTACTAGCTCATTTAACTTTCCAATAACCTTTGCAGGAACACCCCCAACTATAGTCCCCTCAGGCACATCTGAGCTTACTACAGCACCTGCTGCAACAATTGCATTAGGGCCTATTGTTACACCTGGCAATATAATGGCACCATGACCAACAAAAACATTATCTTTGATATCAACTTTACCAACACGATCCAGCTTCTTCCCATACGCTTCATTTAATACTGCAATAGAACCATCGTGCCCAAGTATCGTGCAAGCTGTGAGCATCACATTATTTCCTAATCTTGTATATTCTGGGTTCGTGATATTTGTATACGGCCAAAAAATACAATTCTTTCCAATTGAATAAAACCCCCCCCATTTTTTTTCATATGCCGTATATTCAGGAGCGGACGGGTTACAGAATTTAATATAAACTTTCTTAAATTTACCCGTTTTAAAAGAAATAAATCTGACTAATTTTTTGATCATTCTATTGATATTACCTTTTCAAATTCGACCACTTTTTCTTCCCATCTGTGGGCAAGGGCTTCTTTATATGCAGAATTTGACATATTTTCCCACTCTTTATTGTCCAAATTACAGATATATTCCATTGCTGATAACAAGCCTTCAACATCTCCAATATCTACTAATATCCCACCACCAGAGCTTAATAAATCTGGGGCTGCACCACTACGTGTCCCAATAACGGGAGTACGACAAGACAGAGCTTCAAGTATAGGCAAACCAAAACCTTCAGAACTACTTGTAAACAACCAAGCATCACATTGATTATAAACTTCTCGAATTTGTTCTTGGTTAGGTCTTGAGAAGTACTGTGCACCAATAGGCAACCTTTCAACTTTTTCGGAGGGCTCAATGCCAAAAACTATAAGCTTAATATCAGATCGTTGTCGCTTTAATTGGCAAAATGCATCAAATGCTAACTGAGTACCTTTATATTGCCGTTGTGAATACATCGTCCCAAAAACAGTTACTTCATTCTTACTACGTTCAGGTGAATAGAAAAGTTCGTGATCTACTGCATTTGTTACAATAGAAACATCATCTTGCTGATAATCATTTTCCATAATTGAAGCTAACCACTTCGCAACAACTATTTTTTTAAAAGGCAAACTAAATGTAGCTTTAACCCTTTGATTTGGAAGCCAATAGTGAATTTCATGATGCTGTATAAAATATACTTTTCTCCCTTTGTTTGGTGGAAATAATGCCACCCATTCCGCGGTGATCCAGAATGTGGCAATAATGACATCGGCATCTGGAACGTCAGATGCCGTTACCTCTTTATTTTTCTTCAATAGGTTAACTTCAAAATTCGAATTCTCAAAAAATGAATCATCAAATATTGTCTGGAACTTATAGCCTTTCCAATTAAAGAAGGATTTAATTTTTTCTTTGAAACTCGGGATCCTTTGACTTGGTGATACAACAGTAACTTCATGGCCTCTTTTAGATAAGAGGTCAGCGTAAATTGAGATAACTCTTAGACCACCTGTTAAATTCAGCCCAGGAACAACAAACGTAATTTTCACACTACTTCTTTATCAAAATCATAATAATATTTTTCCATGCCTGCCAATAAAATGGTTTTTTAGTACAAGCACGTATCGCAACAAGCAACGCAGCATGCTTCTTTTTTTCTCCATGTAATCGCCATGATTCTCCTATCAGGTAACCAAGAATTTGTATTGAGCTATCTTTGGGTTTATTGTCAACCGCTGGTGGGGCAGGCGCTTCACCTCTTTGAAGATCATCTTGCCCAACTTTTAATCGTTGTTTTAAGAAATCTCGAGCGATGCTCTCATAGAACTCACGTTTATTAGAGCTTTGTACGTGGGTAATTGAATCATTATGAATACGGTAAAAGTACATATTTTCAGGTATATACCCTATGAGCCCCTTCTCCGCTAAACGAAGTTGCATATCTATGTCTTCTGCTGTAACAAAATACTCACGATAGCCACCAAGGTCATCTAAAACATTCTTACGTACTAAATATGTACCCAGATGAGTTCGTGTCTTGCCAGTAAGAAGTTCCGATGTAATGTCACACTCCGACTCGCCAGACTTAAATTCAGCGATCACTTTGCTTTTTTCATCCATGCTACTAAACTTTCCTGCAACAGCAATAAAATCACCGTGACCCTCAAACCACCTAATTTGAGACTGAAGCCTTTCTTTTGGGTAAATATCATCAGAATCACAGCGACAAACAAATTTCCCCTGTGCAGATTTAAGGCCTCTGTTTAAGGCTGCTGAAATCCCTTGCATATTCCCCTTTAATATTCTTATCCTGCCATCAATAAAAGACTTAACCATAGACAAGCTTGCATCCGATGATCCATCATCGATGATAATTAACTCAAAGTCTGAAAATGTTTGATCAAGTAAAGATTGAATGGTCTCTACAATATACGCCTCAGCATTTCTCATAGGCATAAGAATAGAAATTGTTACTCTCTTATCCATCATATAGCCCTAAAAATGACAATGTTAAATAACCAATAACATAACTAACGAAAAACAAGGGAAAGAATTGAATTTCTTTTTTCCAATCTAATAGTTGATACCTATTCATCATAGAAAAAATAATAGGAAGTTCGACAAGAGAGTTTAATGCAATAGCCAACACAGCGCCTTCAATTCCAAAAAAAACATGAGCGATCGGTACAGTAATAAATAAGGCTATAGACGAGGCCGCTGTCAACTTCATTATGGATTTAGAGTCTCCCAGTGCTAAAAAACACGTGCCAGCCATTGTAATGCCAACAAACACTGTTGATAATGAAAGAT
Organism: Cycloclasticus sp.; assembly: GCA_002700385.1. Lineage (GTDB taxonomy): Bacteria > Pseudomonadota > Gammaproteobacteria > Methylococcales > Cycloclasticaceae > Cycloclasticus. The sequence goes on along the minus strand of PADC01000004.1, from coordinate 3,378 downwards.
ATTCAAACATCCAACCTGCTTCTATATAACGGTCGTCATACAGCAAATCAATAATAACACGCCCAGAACTTGCCAAAACACCGACGGCAAGCATAACAACGACGTCTACTTTAAATCGTATTTTATAATATATTGTTTGTAATTCTTTTGGCCTTGTCTTAACAACTTCACTTAACACAGGATAAAATACAGAAGACATTATCTTCCGCACGATGTTTCTAAAGGCTGTAGCCAAAAAAAATGCTATTGTGTATACCCCAAGTTCTTCTGGAGTAACCAGCCCGCCTAATATCAGTCTATCGCCTTGCCCAGCAAAAAATGTAAATATTGATGCACCAAAAACCCACTTCCCGAAATGAAATATTTCTTTAGCAGCACTAACATCCCACTTAATTCTATTCATTTCACCAAAAGATGAAAGGTGTGACAGCAGCATCTTTACAAATGATGAGAGTATTGTTCCTATCACCAACGCCCAAATATTTGCATAGATAAACGCTAATAAAGTCATAGCGACCAACCCAAACACTTGGCTACAAATCTCAATGAACGCTATTTCCTTTAACTTTAAATCTCTATTTAAAAGCGCTAGATTTATTGAATTAAAACCGGCTATCAGTGCAGTTAAAGACATTGCAGCAATAGCCCAAGGGAGTTCCGATGCCGCATAAACAGAGGCTTCATCGAAAAGCCCGGAGTCTTTTAAGTCATATAAAGTAATCGCTACAATCAACAAAATCACAGTGATGAATACACCGCGTAAAATTTGCATTGTCCAAGCAGTGTCTATATAAGATCTCTCATCAGAACGTTTACTCTGGATAATATTTTGAAAGATCCCTAAATCAGAAAACATACCAACCCCAGCCAGCAAAACAGAGACAATGGACATGATTCCAAACATTTCAGGGACAAGTAAACGAGTAAGTATAAGGTTCCCACCTAACCGTATTACCTGGGAAGAAATATGACTAGCAAACACCCAGTTGCCTGAACGTACAGCCCGTTGCTTCAGTGTTTGTTCCATTAATTTTTACTTGCAGTAACTACTTTAGTTTCTTTTTTTGCAAGGATTTCTTCCGACCTTCCCAATAGAATACCCGCTATTAGCCATAACCATGGTGCTAAAGACGCATTAGGTAGTTGATCGATCATTATAATTCCTATCAATAAGACATGAGCTGAAAATAGTTTTCTTTCAGGCTCTGGTTTAAGGGATTTAAATGCAATAAAAGCACGAAATACTGTCGCTGCGAGTAAACCAAATTTAGCGATAAAACCTAATATGCCAAACTGACCAACAGTGATAACCCATCCACCATCGGTCGTTAAATTATTATAACGATTACGCCCCCACCCTCCCCAACCGAAGAAAAACTTAGTTTTGGCGTGTTCCAATAATAGTGCCTCATTATCAAATCTATATTGCAAAGACTGCGCTCTCGATGCGTCAATGGATTCTGCAATATCAAGAATTTCTTTGTGAGGGAAAATTTTCATGATCGACATCGTTGGATATAACATAGCTAAACTCACCAAAACAACCGCTGCTTTGATTTGCATATTGCAACTTAACCTCTTGATAAGAACAAAAGCAAATAAACCATAAAGTAAAGAAGCAAGACTTTTACAAAAAAACAAAACTATTAATAAGTAATAACTGACTGCTGCAGGTGAGAAATTACGTATCTTCATTTTATTTTCCCACAAAGCAACAGCTGAAATTAATACCACGGCGGCAAAGAAAGCTACTAACAAGCCATGTCCCATAAAGACCACAGGGCGAAACCCGCCTGAACGGTATTGCTGTAAAAAACTATGAGGAAAATAGCCATAAAAGGTCGTATGTAGCTGAGGGCTCATACGCACTTCATATAACATGGGCAGTGAATAAAGCAACCCTGCAACAACTAGCAGCTTGAACAGTGTCAGCTGATCTTCATACGTTCTAAAAAACGCTCTACCTATAAAAAAAGGCATGATTAATAAGAATTGGTTAATAACGGAAGATAGGCCATCGTAATAGGTCAAACCGGACACATAACGCCAGCCTACAACTACAGCCTCTCCATTAAGTCCAGCCGTAATGAATGGCACTGCAACAATCAAAAAAACAAGATACTTTAAATTACCAAGACTTTTGAAAAGAGGAAAACGTTTATTTTTTACAAATAAAATTCCGATTAGGGAAGAAATGACTGGAACAGTGTCTTTACCCAAGGGTGGAATCATCGGTAGATCAATTTCTGTTTTAACCGCTAGAAACATAAAACCACCTAATATCGTCCATAAAGAGGCGACTTGAATGGTATTGGAGCGATATAAATAGAAGGCGATCAATGGCCAAGCAACTAAAACAATATAGGCAATTCCGTTTCCCATTACAAAAAATTCCTCAAACCCTAACTAAAATGAAGTTCAAAAAAAGAATTAAACTTCTGCATAAATGCTGTTCATTTATTTTTTATACAAAACGACTCTATTACGGACTAGTATATCCTTAATTGATTATCTCAAGTGAATTTCGTCGATAAGATTCAATCTAGTTAAGTTATAGATTGTTTGCATGAATTCCATCTAAATTTATTCAGTTTTCAAAACTAAATAAACTTTCTGCTCTTGCCAGCATTCGAATTAAATTAATGTTCTTAACAAAATAATGAAAGCTTTATTTCAGTTTCTAAACGCTTGCTCTTTGTCTGTTCTGTAAGCTAAATAGTATACGATTGTTAATGGTGTTGTTAGAAAATAATCAAATTAACTATTGGTAAATCCTAAAATAAGTATATACAAATGAATTACATAAAGATTTTAAACCGACAAAAGCTGCAGGGAAAAATTTTATTTAACACCTTAATTTTGAAATTACCATCCCTGTAACCACGCTTAAATATTCTATTAAATGCACTTCATATTCACTGGGGAACATTATGTATCTCAAATTTTAAACGTTACCCCTATTACGCAAACATCTATACCAATGACATTATTAGATTTCTATCAGCCTAATACAGTCTTTTTTAATTTGATACACCTAAGGTGTTCTAGTTCAGCTTTCGCGCTTATTAAAAAATTTCTCTACATTGTGGATTAAAATGGTATCAGGTAAGTAAGCTAAAAACGAGCTTCATCATGGATGTTTATATAAACAAACACCGGCCATCTTCAGTTTTTGCGCGGCACTTTAAATTTACCTTCCGAGATTTAGAAGTAGATTCAGTATTTGACTTTGAAAGTTTTTTACTAGTCCGATAATCTTCTAATGTAACCGATTTGATTGGCTCCTCGGTAACCATTGGCTCCTCGGTAACCATTGGCTCCTCGGTAACCATTGGCTCCTCGGTAACCATTGGCTCCTCGGTAACCATTGGCTCCTCG
>PADC01000003.1 GCA_002700385.1 Cycloclasticus sp. | reverse complement strand
TTTCCCGGAGCGGGAGCGCAGTATGACGTTGCGGTTATCGCCTTTCTGGATGCGTTCCCCCACCTGCTCCAGTGTCGTGGCCAACTCCTTCTGGGGGTCCTAGGGATTTTGCCTCCAAATATTGCAAAAACCGCCGGAGGCCCCGCCACTCGTGGCCTGCAGGGGGCTATTAGTTTCTAATCCGCTGAGAAATTCGGTATTTTCTTCGACCTTTAGGTCAAAGAATGAGCAGAAACAAGCGGTTATCCATCCTCAATGCTGCCGAAGTCGAGGATCTATACGGCGTCCCATCCTTCAATGAGTCCTACCAACGGTTCTACTTTGCGCTGAATGACAAAGAACTAGCGGAGATATCGAGAATAAGGCAACGCAAATATCGTTGTGTGGCAATTGCGTTGCTGGGCTACTTCAAATGCAAACCGGTCCTGCTTAACCCAAGGTACAAGTCAATGCAGGACGACTTGGCATTCATAGCCCGATTTCACTATAGGGACCTTACGTTCAGGCGTTTTAGCCTGAAACCGGACCAAAAATCCCGCATCTATGCGCGTGTTCTATCGATTGTCGGCGTCAGCAACTGGAACGATAAAAGACATCAGCCACAGCTTGTTGAACACTTGTGTACCTGTGCTGAAAGCTGGGTGGAACCTCGAGCACTCTTTGACGCTGCGATCGAATATTTGGCTCGCCAGAAAATCGCAATTCCTGCCTATAGTACGCTGCAGAAGATCGTCAGTCAGGCTATTGGCCAGCACCAGAAACGATTGTATGACCAGATCGACGCCGCTTGCAGCCAAGGTCTATCAGCTATGTTGCTCACACTGGTTTCCGGTGAAGGCCAGTTTACATTCCAGCAACTACGCCAGAGCGCCCGCAATTTTACCGGCACCGAGTTGCAAAAAGAAATAGCCGTGTATCACCATATTCAGCCGTGGATGAATGATGTGGCGACTGTACTGGAGTCACTTTTTCTTTCTCAGAAAAACCAGCAACACTATGCCGAACGAGTTGACTATTACGGTGCCAAACTTAAACGTCAATCGCTTGCTAACCAGCGCCTGTACTTGCTGTGCTATCTGCAGTCGCGGCACCAGCAGGCCCTGGATCGTATTGCGGAAGGGTTTATACATCACCTCCGACAAGTGAAGCAACGTGCCCGTCAAATGGCCCGGGAACGGGTCTACCGGGATTGGCAAAAGGCCGCTCGCAATGTGAGCAAAGCTGCTGATATCTTACACCTGTTCGTTGATGACAGCATTGACCCCAATACGTCGTTTCACGCTGTACAGCAACGGGCATTCCAGTTTCTCAATGTCAGCGACCTGAGCTCAGTCTGCCGATACCTGAGTAATCAGAAACAGTCGGCGGAGGAGGCATTCTGGCAGCACCTGGATACGGAGTCCGCATTGCGAACCGGACTGTTGCGTTCGCTCTTTTGCTGCCTGCGTTTTGACGGTACTGACAAAACACGGCGGTTAGCCTGGGCCCTGGACCAAGCTCGATGGGATTTGATCGCCGGTAGTATGCTCGGCGATACCTGCATTGATCAGCGCTTACTACCGAAAGCCACACGGCCATTGCTGTCGAAACCCGATTGCAGTATAGACAAATCCAGGTATGAATGGTTTTTGTATCTGCAGATACCCAACCGGTTGAACGGCCAGTTGACGCTGCCGGAAGTCATTCGATATCGGGCGCTAGAAGATGATCTGGTGAAGCCAGAGATCTGGAAAAACCAGAAGCAGGCATTGGTTGATAGCACTCAGCAACCCAATATCAGCGAGGATCCGAAACGTCTGATACCACGGATGGCGGATGAGCTGACGCTTCGGTTGCACGACGTCAGCCACTATCTGGAGTGTTCAGATAACAGGGACGTCATTCTGAGGCCGAAAGATGGCAAACATCACTGGCGGTTGCCTACAGCCAGCAAGAAACACCTGGTGAATAACCCGTTCTTCCAGCAAATGAAAGCGGTCAGCATCACCGATGTATTGCGCGTAGTGGACCGGGACACCGGGTTCATTGATGACTTCCAACATGTGCTGGGCATGAACTCGAAAAGCCGTCAGTACGAAGTGGACCTGCTGGCGATATTGATTGCCAATGCCACTAATCAGGGCATCTATGGCATCGCGCAAATATCTGACCGCACCTATGAACAACTCAGCACAATCCAAGCAAACTACCTTCGGTTAGAAACCCTGAATGCGTCCAATGACCGCATCAACAACGCGACCACGCTACTGAGTATTTTCAAGCACTACAACATTCAGGAAGATAGTCTGCACGCCAGTGCCGATGGTCAGAAGTTCGAAGCCAAACGCGAGACATTCCGCACACGGTATTCCTCAAAATACTTCGGAACCAGCAAAGGCGTGTCCGCGGTCAGTCTGAATGCCAATCATATGGCCATCAATGCCCGGGTAATCGGGGCCAACGAACACGAGTCCCATTACATCTTTGACCTGTTGATGAACAACAGTACTGAAATTGTCCCCGACATGCTCTCAACTGACACTCATGGAGTAAACCATGTGAACTTTGCCCTGCTCGACCTGTTCGGATATCGGTTTGCACCCCGATATGCCCAGGTTGGCAGGGTCATCAATGAACTATTCAACATCACCGAAGACAAGAACCAGCAAGTGAATATATCGTTGCGCAAGCCGATCAACACGCAGCGCATCATGGCTCACTGGGACACCATACAGCGGATTGCCGTCTCTTTGGCTCAGCGGAAGACCAGCCAGGCCAGGTTAGTGCGTAAACTATCCGGCTACAAGCACACTCACCCGTTATTGGAGGCGTTGACCGAATATAACCGGCTGCTGAAAGCCCAGTATCTGCTGAACTACATTGACGACGCCAGTCTCAGAAATCACGTGCAGCGAGCGTTGAATCGGGGTGAAGCCTATCACCAGCTGCGACGGGCGATTAGCCACGTCAATGGCGACCGATTCCGGGGCAATAGCGACGAGGAGATCCAGATCTGGAACGAAAGTGCCAGACTGGTGGCAAACGCCATCATCTACTTCAACTCAAAAGTGCTCAGCAATCTGCTGGACAGCTTTGAGGATCAAGGCAATGCAATATCTTTGGAGACAGTAAAGCGGGCCTCACCTGTAGCCTGGGAGAATATCAACCTCCGGGGTAGATACACGTTCGCACAGACAGGCGATCTGCCAAAACTTGAGGATTTAATGGCATCGATTGAAGGCTACCGGCCGACAAACGATAAGTAATGGGCCTCCAGAAGTCACGGCTGGCGCGGCCTCTGGCGGTTTTTGCAATATTTGGGGGCAAAATCCCTAGGACCCCACACTGGCAAACCCCCTACCTCGGCATACGCACCCTCCCCCGCCTGACCGGCTGGGAGATTGATCACTTCTTCACGCTGGAGATCGAGGAGCGAGACGAAATCCGCTCCCGTTTTCGCGGCATCAATCGGCTCGGCGTTGCCTTGCAGCTCTGTTTCCTTCGCTTGACGGGCTGTCCACTTGATGGCGTACGAATTTTGCCGAGCGAACTACTTTCCCATGTGGGCAGGCAACTCGACATCGAAATTCCTACTATCGCTTCCGTGCGGGCGCTCTACCGGCGAAAACGCACACGGTACGATCATCAGCAATGGGCCATGGCCAGGCTGGGATTCTCACCATTGACGGCTGGCCGACGGCGCGTGCTCATTACCCGATTAAAACAACAGGCGCGATCCACCGGTGAAGTTGATGCCCTTATCGAATATGCCCGCCGCTGGCTCTTCGACCAGCGCATCATCATCCCAAGCAAGCGTAGTCTCAAGGAGCTCTCGGCGCGTATTCTGGTTGAAGCGGAATATGCGCTGTATCAGGAAGCCCTCGAGGTTATTCCGGAACCCGTATGCGCGAAATGGCTGGATGCATTGTATGAGGTGAACTCCAAATATGATATCCAGTTGATCGACTGGTTGAAGACACCACCTGGCAAACGGTCAAAGAGCAACCTGAATGAGCTGTTCGATAAAATCGAGGCACTGCAGGCATTGGAGGTCCACTGTCACACTCTCCCCTTCCCGCTGGAACGGCAGCGATTCTATGCCTCCCGGATGCGCCGACGGTTTCCGCAACGTTTCAGGTCGATTTCTCCGGCCAGACGGACACTTGAGTTGACCTGCTTTCTCCGTGTGACATTGATGGATCTGGTGGACGTTGCCATCTTGCAAGTGGAAAAACGTATCAGCGAGCTGTGGTCTGGGGCCAGGCAGGTGGCCGAACGCAGGCAATATGAGAAATCGCAAGGTCACCGGGCAACATTGGACGACATTCATCGCACCCTGCATGATCCGGAACTGAGTGATCGCCAGGCTCGGCGTGCGGCCTGTGACCTGATCGACCCACTGGTGGAACACAAACCACTGCCGCGAGCGGCACTGACCCGGGAAGCGCTATCAGAAGAGCCCAATATACGGCCGTTGTTGCGCCGTCTACTTACACTCGACTTTGAGGCGGACCCCGATCATCCCAGCTGGCGTGCCTTGAACGCGTTGCGCGACCTTTATGAGAAGGGTGAGAAAGAACTGCCAGAGGCACTGGACATTCCGATCCCTGGTCGCTGGGAATCGTTGGTGCAGGATCCGGAGAATCGGCAGCGCGCACTTCGAGCATTTGAGGCTGCCACCCTGCACGGCCTTCGCCGCGGCCTGAAGAATTGTGCCATCTCCGTCGATTACAGCTTTGGGTATCGCGGCCGCGATTCCATGCTAATGCCATTAGACGAATGGCAGAAGAATCGCGGTAAGTACTACAGGGCCCTCGGCCTCCCGCAATCGCCGACAAAATTCCTCGAAGAACTGAAGGCCCAGGTGCAAACTGGGTTGAACGCGTTGGATCAGGCGATTCAGGAACAAGAGATAGAGATTGTCGATGATGGCATCTATGTCCCGAAGATCGTTCGTGAATCCCGTCCACCCGGTACTCGTAAAACCGCCAGAGCCTGGATTAATGAAATCGGACCGATTCAATTCCCCAATCTCCTGCTGGAGTTGGACAGCCACACACGGTTCAGTTGGCAGCTATTGGGAGGTCCGCCAACAAGCGAACGCAACCTGCTTGCATTGTATGGCGCCCTGATCGCCCAGGGCAGCGAATTGAGTGCTGCACGGGTAGCCCTGATGATGCCCGGTATTCCGATCAAAGATATCCAGCAAGCCATGCAATTACTGGAGGAAGAAGGAGTCCTTCAGAAAGCCAATGGCGTGGTACTGGAGTTCCTTCGTCGACATGACATCGTGAATCACTGGGGGAATGGATCCTTTGCTTCCTCAGACATGATTGCCCTCGAAGTATCCCGCCACCTGTGGCAGGCACGACAAGACCCACGACGGCGAACCCCTTCTGTGGGCAGTTACGTCCATGTGCTGGACCAATGGGGCATCAGCTACGATCAGCCGATCGTGCTAAATGAGCGGGAAGCCGGCCCAGCCATCGAGGGCGCGATTCGTTCACCCGGTTCCAAAATCGAAGCGGTGGCCGTGGACACCAAGGGCCATACGCATTTTGCTTCGGGGCTGTCGAAGGTGCTCGGGCTGGATCTCTATCCGCGCCTGCGGAAATTGAAGTACCAAAAACTGTTCGTTCCGCGGGGTGTCGATGTCCCCAAATCCCTCAAGCCCATCATAGGCCCAACTGTTTCTCTGAAAGCCATCGAGCGGGACTGGGATGAATTTGTCAGGCTGGCCGCCTCCATCCAATTTGGTTGGTGTTCTGCGACGATGGCCCTTCGCCGTTATGGATCCGCCGCCCAGGGTGAACCCCTGCATGGTGCCGGCGTCGCGCTGGGCAAATTGGCTTTGACCGGCTACTTGTGTGATTACCTGGCCAACCCAGAGTTCCGCCGCGAAGTCCTTCGCATCCTCAGTCACGGTGAATCCGTACACACTTTACAGCGAGCCATTCATCATGGACGTCCTGTACCCAAGCGTGGTCGGCGACCGGAAGAACTGGCCGCCACCTCCGGTGCCCTGGCACTGCTCACCAATATCACGATGGCCTGGAACACGCACCATATGGATCGCGTACACAAGGAGTGGCAACGCAAAGAGCCTGAAAGAATCGGTACGGACATGATCAAGCACATTACGCCCGTGCGCTTCGAGCACATCAATTTCCGCGGGGTGTTTGCTTTTCACGTCGGGCCCTACCGGGACCGACTCTTCAGCACACCGCGTAAGGGCAAGCACCAGGCGGCCTGAAACGGGCTATTCGAGAAACAGCTTTAAGAAAGTGTATTGGCGGGCTGATTATAAAGGAGATTCAATCTAGCTGGATTGTAACCGACTGATATTACAGAGGATTTCTGACAGCTCCCGCCGTCAAAATCCGGATGAAATGCTGGTGTACCCCAATGTCCTGCTGCTCAACTTGCTTGATAGGCACAAAGTTCATGGACGGTCTGCTGGCTGCGTCCACGATTGCCTGGGCATCATTGGCGTCGTTCTTGTTTGTCATTACAAAAGGTTTTACGAACTGCGGACTGATCAGCTTCACGGTGTGACCGCTGCGTTGGAAAACCCGCGCCCAGTAATTGGCTCCTCCGCACGATTCCATCACGACCGTGCAGGGCGGAAAATTGGCTACATAAGCGGCCAGCTCTCGCCGAGCCATGCGCTTCCTTATAACGGCTTTGCCGGTATGATCGGCGCCGTGAAGTTGAAAGGTGTTTTTGGCAATATCAATGCCCAGTATGCTAATAGTAGTCATGTCGATCTCCCATCCCAGGTTGAGGTCCTTCAGCTAGAAGGCTAGTCTGAAGACGCCCGCTGGGCTAGCGGCGAGGATGGGGATGGTTCATTACATTAGTACCGAGAGGAAGAGTCCATCCCATTGGTTTGGGCCAAAATAGCCTAGTTCGGTGCTTGGCCGGGTTCGCAGTGCGCAGGATATGCTAACATCGGAAGATCACCGCTAGTTATTGCACGTCCAGAAACTGGTGTTTGCGTATGAACCTTTAAGGGTCGAGAATGGTCAAATGAGAAATTTTACTTCCGGAGTCAGCGTTTCGAGGCATTTCGATCAATTTGTATTGTTGAGCCAAAACTGTTTCTCCAAAGTAGATTGCAACAACATGGCCTCTCTCTTTCTCGTAAAAGAGGGTGAATGTTATTTCTCTATCAATGATGATGCACCCCAGAGAATAAAAGCGGGTGAGCTTTTCTGTACCACGCAGGGCACCGATGTCAAATTAAGCACTGCCGGGAACTACGCGGGTCTGGTCGAGAAACCGCTCGCTTCAATCCCCCTGGGCAACTTTGAGACGCATGAAATCGATGATGGGCATGCCGCCCTTATATTTCACTCCCTGATCCCCGGCACGGCAAATCCCCTACCCGGCGTAGTCCCTCTATCACTTTTTCTAACGGTAGATGAAATTCGTTCAATACCGGAACTATCCAGCTTCCTGTCTTTCCTCCAGAATAATAAACTACTGCAGCCTTCCATCACCGAGTGGGTGCACAACAAAATATCGGAAATTGTCGCCACAGCGATAAACGAATTTGCGCTGGAAAGGATGGAATCCGACATGCATCTCGACAAGGCGGGCTTGATTAATTTACGCATCGCCAAAGTGCTGAAAGAAGTTCATCGTAGCCCGGAACATCGGTGGAACCTGGTGAATATGGCCGAAACGGCTCATCTCAGCCGTTCGGCATTCGCGAAAGAATTCAAGGCGCTAACAGGATCGTCACCGATAAAATATCTCTCTGAATTGCGCATGGAGCGGGCAGCCTATGCCCTGTCGCAGGGAGAAAAGTCGATCTCGCAAATAGCGGACGAAGCCGGCTATGAGTCAGATGCGGCGTTCAACAAAGCCTTTCGCAAGCTGATTGGTAATACACCCGGCCAGTACCGCCGTATGGTTCTACCCCGAAATGAAGAGTCCCCAGAAGAGAACGGAAGACTGAACTGAATATCCGCCCTGTCGGGACAAAAACACAGACTAGGGATTTTCGAGATTTCGCGCCAGATAATTTGCGAGTGCTTCCAACTCAGCTTCAGATATCTCTGTACGCCTGAACGCCGGCATGGATTTAACGCCATTTCGGACGAATACTTTTGTGACAGCCGGGTGGAGGTCGACGCGGTGTTCAAGTGCCTCGGGTTTCTCTCCCTGGTACTTCAATCTGAGAGCGATGGTTCCGGCATGTTCCATCGCACCCGGCGCATGGCAATGCGTGCACCATTTGTTGAACGTACGTTTTCCAAGAGCGTATACACCCTCTAGGAACTGCGGAAACTGCTCCGTGTTTTGCTCGATGTACCGCTGCATGATGGGCGTGGTTTCGCCTGCATGACTCAATTCTGTCTGTGGTCCGAAGGTAGCAAAATACTGATAGCTGTAATAGCCCGCTATACTGAGCAGGGCAACGACACTCAATGCGGTGATTTTTTTAATGGTGGTCATCAGATGATCACCCTGGTATCTCGATATCGTTCTGGCCAGATGCCGTTTTTCCCCGGACTGAAAATTCCATTGGGATCCAGGGTGTCCTTGATGCGTTCATGGAAGCGGCGCAGCGCGTGGTTGTTGAACGAATAGGTATCCATGATCGTATCCATCGCAAATGTGGGGGCACGGTAGTCTCCCCAGCCTCGCTCAGTGCTGGCCTGTACTAGATCGAGGAATAAATCCTGCGAAACCCGGTTGAACTCATGGTCGCCCTTCCTGACAGGCAAAGGTATCGTGATCATGCAGGTTCGAGTGGTGTTGAATAATGCGATGCTTCCAATATAGGGGCCACGTCCATGTCGGGTGAAGATCTCGTTGAAAACGTCCACGTGTTCCTGGGCAGCCTCACCGGTGAAGGGGATGATTGGCGAGAAGAACGCGTGGGCGTCAGAATCTTCGGTCCAGCCCATAACCGTCCATTCCCCCAGATTGGGAACACCGGCCTGTAGTTTGGCACCCGCGTCCATCTTTCTGAAATCATAGGGCGCGGAATAGGTATCAAACTTGAATCGGGTTTTCGGGTTATGGGCCAGGTAGTGGTCCATCATGTATTCGTATTTTTCCTTTACGGCGTTGGACAAACCGTAAAAAGCCATACGGTTGGTCCAAAAGCCCAGATTATGCTCCTTTAGAATTTTTATCAGGTCCATGGGGCTGCCTCGCCCCGCGATAAGTTCCCGCAGGGGCTCGCCTGACTCCGGCCGGTAGGTGGCATCCATCATGCCTGGGAAAACCGTGGCCATATTGGTGATGATGTCCTGCTGACGCAGGTCGCGAGTCGCCTCAATCATTGTGGCGAAATCGTCGATACCATCCATCATTGCCCAACCCGTCATAAAGGTCGGTGGCTCAGGCATCAGCCAGATGCCCATCCTGGTGACGATGCCCAGGTTGGACTGGGTGAACATGCCGTCGATGTGTGGTCCAAACCCGTACTTGAAGGTCCCCCATGTTTTTGTATCGGGCATGGCGCCCATGCCGGTACGAAGCAGGTCGCCATCGGGCAGGACGACCTCCAGACCGCATTGGTTGCCATAGTGATCGCCGTAAGGCGTATATCCAACCCCGTGCTCTGATGTGTTGCCGATTATCGAACCCCAGCCAGGGGAGGGGCACGACATCCACAGTTTGTAACCCTTGTCCCGAATATAGTTAAACAGGTCAAAATAACTCACGCCGGGCTCGACTATGGCATAGGCGTGTTTTTCATTGACCTCAATAATCCGGTTCATCCGCTTGAGGTCGATGGTGATCATCCCATTCTTCAAGGGTGCCGCACCGCCATATCCCAGGTTTTTACCGGTTGAGATTGTCCAGCATGGCAACTGGTATTTATTCAATATTCGCACGACGGCCTGGACTTCATCCGTCGAGGCGGGCGCGACGGCTGCACTGGGCTTGGGCTCAAGCTCTGAGTGCCCCCAGAATATCCCGTAATCATCTCGATAGGACTGCAGGTCGGACTGACCGGTCATCACCCACTCTTTGCTCACAATGGCTTCGAGTTCAACCATGCACTCTTGGAACGCGCTATCGGTTATATGTTTTGGTAGCTGGGGCATATGATCTCCCGAAAAGTGGCGAAATAGTGTTCCGTGGTTAGATTAGCCTGAGGCTAAGCTCCTGGGCCAATAATCCAGAGGCATGCTTCACTGTTCAATTCATGCCGATAGGTGATGCGGTGTTTTTCGTCTTTGGCCATTTGAACCAGCAGGAAAAGTGACGCCGGAGATGTGACTCCAGCAATCCATGATGGGCCTTTTTTCCAGTGGGGCCTCAAGTCTGAATTCCAGAGTTCGGTGATGTCCCCTTCAATTGCAGCCGCTGTCAGACCATATTTCCTGGCTCGCCCTGCCAGGTCAACTGCCGGTGCCATGCCAATGTCGTAAACGATTTTGTAGTAGGGGTGGGCAAGCAGTACCTCATCAGCCGGCTCAAGCCAATCCTCATTGGCCAGGCTGTATACATGGGGTACTGTGGCTATAGCGGTAGATGCAAGTGCTGTTCTTAACAGGAATTCACGTCTGTTCATCGCGCTATGGTCTCTTGTCAATCTCCAGGGGAGTCAAGTGCCCGTCCGAAGTGCTCACCGAATGAACGACTTCGGACGCGGAGTCAGGGCGCGAGCCCTAATCTGCCCAAGCCTCAGAACTGGTAGTTCAGGATAACGCCGTAGGAATCTCCCCGTCCCTGTTCCTGATCGATTGTGTCCCAACCATTCAGTGCCCCGGGGCCGGTGTTATTCACAACCTGCTCATCGCCGATATTGCGTGCGTAAACTGACACCTCCCAGTGTCCATTGGTGGGCCTGAGCGACACGGTGGCATTCACTTTCTGGTAGGCGTCCTGATCGGTGGTAAAGAGTTCAGAGTTGCCGTAGTCATCGGTGGCATAAACGCTTGCCGCGAGATTAAGCTCAAACCTGTCACTGAGCGGGATGGTGTAGTCGCCGCCCACGCTGAGGGACCAGTCCGGCGACAGCTTCAAGGCGTAGCCCGCGCGGTCTATTGTACCGTTGACACACGCACCGCTCGCCCGTTCTGAATCGTTACACGCGGCGCCCTCGTAGCTGTCGTATTCAGCGTTCATCACTGAACCGGAGAACGTGAGGGTAAAGTTATCGGTAACTGCCCATCCACCATCGAACTCGATGCCCTCAGATGTCGCTTCACCCGCATTTGTGACGTCGAAACTTCCGGTATCCTGCACGAAGGCGTTGGTTTGCAGGTCTGTGTATTCGGTGGTGAATAGCGCGACATTCAGTGCCAGGGCACCCTCCAGCAAGGTCATTTTGGCGCCGAGCTCTATAGTCTCTGCATGTTCGGAATCATACACGTAGAGATCTTCCGAAGAGGGAACCGAGTTGCCTGCGTTAAAACCGCCGGCCTTGAACGCCTCGGCATAGCGAGCATACAGCATAACGTCGTTATTGAAATCCCACTGCAATCCCAGTGTGGGGTTTACGTCATCATCCTCAAAGTCTGCGTCGTACCCGGTCCCTCGGATGGCTGACGGGTCAACTCGCTCAGTCGCCACCTGGCCGGGAAAACAGGTCATACCGCCACAGGTTAATCCGCCATCGATGGCACGGATAGAACCTTCTTTCTCGACCTCAGTGTAACGGAGCCCCAACTCGAGCCGCAGGGCGTCCGTAATGCTATAGGTGCCAGCCATGAAGAAGCTCAGCCACTCAGAGTCTTCGTTGTGATGCTGACCGATGGTAATCGCACCCATTGGTCCCGGCGCAATCGGAGCACCAGGGCTCCAGTGAGCTGTGGTCAACTCATTCTGGGATTTGAGTTCGTGGTCCTGGTAGTAAACGCCTGCCATCCACTCGAGTCTTGAATCATAGGCGGAAGTGAGGCGTAATTCCTGGCTGGTCTGCTCGAAATCCTCAAACACGTAGGGATGAACGAGCGCATACGGCGTTTCATCCAAATCGAGGTAGAAGTCGCTCTCGTATTCCACATAACCGGTAATAGAATTCAGAATCACATTACCGAAATCATACTCGAAGGAGAAAGCCGCGTTCGATGTATCCAGGTTGCGGTCCTGTTGCTGGAAGAAATCGAGCTGGGATGCATCTACGACCGGCGTTCCCGCCAGGTTGAGAAACAAAACGAATCCAGGCGGGGGAGCTAAATGCCCGCCGTTATACAAGGTGTTATCTGTGCCAACGCTGTAGCCGGGTACGTTTTTGAGTGCAAAATCACAGGGCACGGTAGGATCGCCCGTCCCGGTGAATGGGTCGTAGGGGAGAACCACACCATCGCCATCCGTGTCAGCATTACAGTTGTCCGGTTGCAGAGTATGCCCGCTTTGTTCCGATTCAGACTGTTCGTACTTGAGACTGATCTCCATATTATCGGTGGGAAGATAGGTGAAGATTACTCGTCCGCTCTTGCTTTCGCGCTCAGGAAGGTCGCCGTTGTTGGGATCATTGATATAGCCGTCCATGCCATTGGCACGGAGTGCCACACGAGCGAGCAGTTTCTCTGTAATAGGTCCGCCATAGGCAGCAGTGGCAGAGTATTCATCATCGGTGCCAAAGGAAAGGTTCACGTATCCTTCCGCTTCGTCGGTCGGTCGCCGTGTGGAGATATTGATGGCTCCGGCGATGGCATTTTGTCCAAAGTAGGTTGGCTGGGGCCCTCGCAGAACTTCAACGCGGTCGACATCCAGAAAAGCCGCCACGCTGGATCGCTCTCGACCAAAGTACACGCCATCGATAAACGTAGATACGGATTGTTCAAAACCTGCGTTACCGGGCGAGGTGCCGACACCCCGAACGACAATCTGCGATCCAGTAAACGACTCTGTGATCGTCAGGTTGGGTGTGAACTCAGACAGGTCGTCGAGTCGACTAAAGCCACTCCGGGTAATTTCCTCTCCTGAAACAGCCGCTACAGAAATGGGTACGTCGGAGAGGGACTGTTCCCGTTTCTGTGCTGTAACAGTGATTTCTTCCAAAGCGGCTGCTCCTGCAGTTCCCGTATTTGAGAGTAGCAAGAGTGTCATCGAACTGATGGCGGTTTTCTTAAACATTATTTTGACCTCCGAGCGTCATCATTACGTAACTTGCAGCAATGCTGCTCAGTTACTTTGTATGGTTGGCGAAGTAAATCTACCGGTAAGGGCTACTGTTTCTTCAGAAGTCCTTTGCTTTTGTCTTTTTGTCTATTTCTTTACGCTCTGCGAACACTGGATTAGTCGGGCAAAAGATCTGTGTATTGGTTGGCTAAAAAATGGGCTGGCAGCAAGCGGCCAGCTTGGCAGGGGTGGATTGGAGAAATCCAGCCCTGGCTAACTTCAACTAGCGGGGAAGCGTTTGCTTCCAGGGAGTTGTTTCGAAAGGCAGTGGATCATCCCGCATCTCGAAGTCCTCGACGCACTTGTTGTACCAGTCTGTCATCCGCAGGGGATCCGCATTCATCTCCGCAGTCCAGCCTGAGCGATCACACTCCTTTGAGAATTCCTTGTGGGATGGCTTTTCCAGGTAGTTCCACAGAATAATCCACTTGGCAGGTGATCCTGTCGATTTGTACCCATGCACCTGTCCGGCAGGAACATGCACCCACTGCCCTTCAGTAACCACCATATCCCTGTCACCAACCCTCATCTGTATCGTGCCTTCGGTTACCATTACCGTTTCGGTGCGCTTATAGTGAATGTGCGCAGGCCCATAGTAGTCAGTTTCGATATGTTCAATGCCGCCGCTGAACAGACCTCCGGTATCAGAGGGCTTAATCATCGGAATAAATGTCGCGCTCGGAAACCCAAAATGAAACATGGGCATATCCAGCGGACGCACAAATGGCATCGGGTTGGTCTTTGGGTCGTATTGCACCGCTTCACCTTCCTGGACATACATGCTGGTCAGGTCTTCCGCGCCAATGGCGTGACAGCTGATACCCAGTACTGCTGCGGTCAGTAGCGTTAATGTTTTATTCATGGGTATTTCCTCGGGATAATTTTTTTAAGAAAGGAACTTCTTGTACTGATGAGAGTGTATATCCCGACTGGAGCTATTTTTTTTTCAGAAGTCTTCTACCTTTGTCCTTGAGTCTCTAAATAGGGTAATGCCCGCGCTGTGATGCCACTGTGATCCAGCGCAGCTCCGTAAAGCTGTCGATCCCGGC
This sequence comes from Cycloclasticus sp., assembly GCA_002700385.1. Taxonomy (GTDB): domain Bacteria; phylum Pseudomonadota; class Gammaproteobacteria; order Methylococcales; family Cycloclasticaceae; genus Cycloclasticus. The sequence goes on along the minus strand of PADC01000003.1, from coordinate 21,207 downwards.
TTTGCCACCAAATCGTCCATAGCCGGAAGACCCCACGCCACCGAAAGGCATCTGGGCCTCATCCGCAACTGTCGGTCCGTTGACATGGCAGATACCCGAATGTATCTGGCGAGCCACCTGCAGGCCCCGGGCGGAATCACGGGTAAATACCGCCGCGCTCAGGCCATACTCGCTGTCGTTGGCGATACGGATGGCGTCGGCCTCGTCTTTTGCCCGGATCATGGATACAACCGGGCCAAAACTTTCATCCCGGTAGAGCTGCATCTCCTCGGTGACACCATCGAGCAAAGTTGCAGGCATCAGTACAGACTCGGCCTTGCCACCGCAGAGCAGTTCGGCACCCTTGCCCACTGCATCATCAATCAGCCTATTGACCCTTTCAACAGTACCCATATCCACCACGGCACCCAGTGGGGTTGTGCCCTCCCTGGGATCCCCGCAAACCATGGTCTGCACTTTCGCCGCCAATTTGGCGGCAAATTCATCGGCTACCGCCGCCACCACTACCAGGGCTTCCAGAAAATAAGCGGGTGCAAATTACCGTTCAGGCGCGTTAAGTTGTTGAAAATATTCGCAATCACCTCTGAGTTTATGACCTGCAACATCCCGTCAGCTTTTGCCTGATGAGCCTAAAAAATGCCCGGAGCAGTTTCAACGTCACAACTCGGAAGAAATGCTGGTGTACCTAAACAGCCGCGCGGAGTATCCGTCGCCCTCGGCGTGTCAAGGAACCCATTGAATATCCACTTTTCGGTGCTGATTTGCACAGTCTCGAAGATAGAGGTTAATTAGGCTTTGATATGGAACACCGGATTCCTCTGCCATTTCCTTGAAGTATTCAATGACATCCTCGCTTAAGCGAATCGTCACCGGCCTTTTAAGTTTAGAGGCGTAAGGGTTCTTTCGAGACTTCATCTTTGAGAAATCATATTCTTTCTTCATGGTGAATCACCCTGGTAGTGCTGACGTTCTCTGGTTGTGGCTTTTCGTGCCGAAATGATTCTAAGCTCTTCTCCTTTCTCCCCTCGTTCACAGTGAACCACCACAAGAATTCGTGACTCGTTGCTCATACCGAGAAGGAGAAATCGATCCTCATCGAGCGATTCTTCATCATAAAACTGAATCGCGAAATCGTCGTAGAAAACGGATCTGGCCTCCTCGAATGAGACTCCGTGTTTCTTGAGATTGGATCGAGCTTTGGCTGGGTTCCAGCTAAACATAATCATAAATACATTGTATGTACATGCAGGGAAGAGTCAAGGCCGTGTGGGCAAAAAAGCATCCGTTGGTTGATTTCGATGGATTGGGCTCCAGATCCGGCCTACATTACCGGGTTTATTGAAAGCTCATATCGCTTGTAAGAAAAATTATCACTGCATAGCGGGCTTGCTGCCTGAACCCAACCACTCCTGTCACTGGAGCAATCTCTGAATGACGCAACTCCATTTCCTATCCGTCGCAGAAAAGCGTAAATTCGACTTACCCCCTGTCTTTACACACAAGCAGCGCCCTGCCTACTTTGCCGTGACCGATGAGATCCGGCGCACACTCAGTGCATTGCGCTCGGACACGAACAAGATTGGGTTTCTACTCCAACTCGGCTACTTCAGACATTCCGGTAGATTTTTTGAAAAAAATACGTTCAGGCAGCGCGATATCAAATACCTCAAAAAGCAGCTCAATATCACCGAGCCTGTCGACCTGGCACAATACTCACCATCGCGTATGGCGCAACACCAAGTCCGTATTCGCGAAATCCTGGACTGGACAGCCTTCGACGCCGACAGCGCAGCGTACATCGCCAGGCATGTGCAACTACAGGCCGAGCAGCAGATCAAACCGGAACGCATATTCGCTGCAGCCGTCGACTTTTGCTGGCAACAGCGTATCGAGGTCCCGACACATCATCAACTCGCTAACCTCATCACCGACAGTTTTAACATTGTGGAATCTGCCTGGCTCGAGCAGCTCGAAAATGGCCTTGAACCCGGTGACTGCGGGGCACTGGATGCAATGCTCGAAGCGACAGATGGACTACCTGCCCTGCTGGGTGAGGCAAAGACGATCAGCCAATCTCGGCAGACCAAGGGGATCAAGAAAAACGTGAAGTCTTGCCTCGCATTCGGCCGTTACTTTGCGCAATTCGAATCGGCGTACACATTGCTTGATCTCCCGGAAAGGGCTACCGAGTACTATGCTACCTGGGTGAAAAAGGCCACACTGGCACAGCTCAAGCAATTCCCCAATCGCTGGAAACGATACCTGCATTTACTCGCGTTTATCAAACACCAGTATAGCCTCCGTCAGGACGTGCTGATGGATACCCTGCTCAAGAGTACCCAGTCGGCCATCAATGCCGCTACCAAGGCGGAGGACCGGAGCGACCTGCAACAACGGGCGGCCCAGAAAGAAGCAATTCGTATCGTTACCAAGGCCCGCAAGAGCGCACAGCATGTGCTTGATGAGATTACCGCCATCACGCGCACTGAGAGTTTATCCGCATCCGAGAGGATAGCGAAGATCGAGCAGCTGTTGACGGACTACGAGGCATTACAGAGTGATCAGGTACGAGAAACACTGCAACAAAGTGAACTCTTTTTGGAACAGCAAACGGACACGGCAAAAACCTACGATGAACTCGAGAAAAGATCCGTGAGCTTGCAACTCAGGGTGTCGCCGATTCTGAAAGCATTGGTATTCGATACTCCCTCTTCAGACGCCAACATACTGGCAGCCGTGAAGTATTTTCAAGACACGGATGGCCTGCTGGGTAAGAGCGCTCCGCTAGACTTTCTTTCCCCCAAAGAGCAAGCCCTCTTCCCCGAAGGCGAGACGCTGCGGATCTCGCTGTACAAGATCCTGTTATTTAAATCCGTGGCTACGGCGGTAAAGGCAGGTAAGTTGAATTTACGACACTCTTACCGCTACCGTGCCATCCAGGACTACTTGATACCCCTAGAACAGTGGTTGAGAGAGCGCGATTACTTGTTGTCCATGGCCGGCCTGGACAAGTTTGTAGACGGCCCTGCTGTACTTGCAGAGTTGAAGGAAACACTCGATGCCAAATATCGGTTCGTCAATGACCGCATCCGATCCGGTGAAAACGAGTACCTTCGTTTCGACAAGAAAGGCACTGCCAAGGTACGTACCCCGGAGACCGCTTTCAGTGAGGACGGCTTCGTGGGTCAAACACTTGTGGATAACGGGATCGTATCGGTCCTGCAGGTATTGCGAGAAATCAGTCAAATTTGTAACTTCATTTCCTGCTTTAAGCATTTGAGCCCCAAACACCATAAACTCAAACCCAGTGACGACACGGTGCTCGCTGGCATCCTGGGTAAAGGCTGCAATATCGGTATCCACAAACTGTCGCAAATTTCCCAGGGGATTAACCAGAGCACGCTGAAAAGCACCGTCAACTGGTGTTTCAGCCTGAAGAATATCCAGGCAGCCAACACGCAATTGCTTCAGGTTATGGACAAATTACCCCTGTCCAACGCATTCCAGCACGAGCCCGGGCAACTGCACACCAGTAGCGATGGCCGCAAGGTCAATGTGGCCGTTGATTGTCTGCATGCCAACCACTCGTTCAAGTACTTCGGAAAGGACAAGGGGGTCACGCTGTATACGTTCATAGACGAACGGCATGCCCTGTTCCACTCAACGGTCATCAGCGCATCGGAACGCGAAGCGGCCTACGTGATCGACGGGCTGATGCAAAACGAGGTGATCAAGAGCGATATTCATTCGACCGATACCCACGGCTATACCGAGTGTATCTTCGCGGCCACGCACCTGATCGATACGGCGTTTGCGCCGCGACTCAAGAAAGTGGGCAAGCAAACGCTGTCCAGCTTTTCCAGTAAGGGCGTGCATCAACGCCGGGGCGATGTCATTCTGCCCGGTCACACGATCAATAAGAAGCTCATACTGTCCCACTGGGATGATATCCTGCGTTTCATGGCCACCATCAAGCTGCGGCACAGCAGTGCCTCGCAGCTGTTCAAACGCCTGAGTTCTTACGCGAACGACCATCCTTTATACAAGGCGCTCAAGGAATTTGGCCGCGTGATAAAAAGCCGGTTCATACTGACCTACTTCGATAATCTGGAACTGCGTCAGCGCATCGAGAAGCAACTCAACAAGATTGAACTCGCCAACCGCTTTTCGAAAGCGGTATTCTTCGACAACAATCAGGAATTCCAGGATGGCAGTCTCGAGGACCAGCAAATCGCCACTGCTTGCAAGGTGCTGATCCAGAATGCCATCGTCTTATGGAACGCCTTGTATCTGTCACAGGAATTATTCAATACGAAAGACAGTGACGAGCATGACGAGATGCTGACCGCCATAAAGAGCGGATCGTTGCTCACCTGGCAACACGTCAATATGCAGGGCGAATATGACTTCAGGCGAGTTGCAGCCAATAATCCCGTCTTTGATATGGGGAAAATTCTGGCGCTCCAGGTGGCTTGACATTGAGAGTTGAAAACTTCGGCCTGAATTCCTGTTTTTTCAACAGGTTAGACCTAGTGAACGGTAATTTAGACCCGCTTATTTTCTGGAAGCCGATCAGTGGATAGGAAGGAGACGATGTTGTAGCGAATATCTTTCTGGTCAGCGCGATCCATGCCCAGCAAAATCCCCAGCACACCCACCGTAATTGGGCTGGAAAAATCGTTGATGAACTCGAACTCGCCCTTGTCGATAAAGCGATCGATCACTTCATTGGTAATTTCCTTGATGGGGTCCGTCAGATAATCTACGCCGCGCTTGGTAAAGGCAGACTGCACCAGGGCGCGCAGGCGATCGTGCCGGGGGGATCAGTGGTGCCCAGGGTGGAACCGGCGCGCTCTTCCAGATCGTCAAGCATATTACCCTTGGCTGAGGAGAACACCTCCCAGTTGCGAACGCAGTTGTAGATGTCCTCGTAGCGAGTGATCACCCAGCAGTCACCGGCTTCACTCCAGTAGCAGGGGTGCTCATCGCGGAGTTGCTTGTAAAGGGGATAGGGGTCGATATCCACCTCCCTTGAGTAAGGGTCAAAGGCAATCATGCGGGTCTCCGATACTGTATTTCTTATCTGGCCATCAGTCTAAAAAGAGGAAACTGTAATTTACATGCGGATTTCCGCCAAATTTCTGCACTTTCACGCCTTTTCAAGCAAATTTCATGGGTATTTTCCCCGGCTTCACCACATAGTGACCGCATGAATGAATCGGTGCCCCACTACTTTCTCTACGGCCAGACGGACGCTTCCGCTGAGCTGGACTTCCTGCATATCGAAACCATGGCCGAAGCAGGTAGCGCCTACCAGTGGGAGATCGCTCCTCACCGCCACGATCACCTGCTGCAGCTGCTGTGGGTGGACCGCGGGCAAATAAACGCCTCCCTGGATGGAGACCGGCACAGTGTCTACGGACCAGGCTTTATCGTGGTTCCGCCCTCAGTGGTCCATGGCTTTCAATTGGAAACAGGTACGATAGGGCTGGTGTTAACCATTGCCGATAGTTTTCTGCGCAATATTCTATGTAATCACGAGCGCAGCGAACTCTCTCCCCTGCTCCGTACTCCTTGGCTTCTGCAAGCTGATAAACAGGCACGCAATTGTAAGCAGGCGGTCGATACCTTCCGCGTAATTACTGATGAGTACCGCAGGCAGGGCCCGGCACGCACCACCTACCTGAGCGCACTGTGCAAAACCTTACTTGTTCAACTGCTGCGGTTGATTCCCGACGAGCAAACCAACAGCGTTGCCACGCCGGCATCAAGGCAACACTTCGAACGCTTCCAGCACCTGCTGGAGCACCATTATCGGAATTCCTGGAATGTCTCCAGGTACGCTACTGAACTGGGCCTCAGCGAAAAGCGCCTGAATCGTATCTGTCGCGATGTTACCGACTTGACGCCGAAGCAACTTATTCACAACCGCTTGATTGCAGAAGCCAAGCGCTGCCTGGTATACACGGGGTTGAGTATCAACGAGATCGCCTATGAACTGGGCTATAAAGATCCCGCCTATTTCTCAAGATTTTTTCACCGCATGGAGGGACAGCAAGCCAGCGCCTTCAGGCGATCCGTCAGGCGCCTTTGACCACGGGAATATCACTGCCGGATTTTCACTCCAGAAGACCTTGGATATTTTCCGCAGGCTTCTGAAGCGCAACTTTCAAGAACACTGACAGGTCAAGGGTTACACTGAAAAGATGCAAGTCTACACGCGACAGCCCTTGGACCAGATTGCCTACCGCCTAGACTACCAAGATCCCGCTTTTTTCCAGAGTTTTCAAGAAACCGGAGGGCATCTCACAGGGCAAATACCGCCCGCAGAAGCAACGATAGAGAAGGACTCTACCGGTTTGTCTGATCTACACAATACGCATCCTGGTGCCCAGGGAATTGAACATTCGAACACCTGTGGCGGTAACAACGCCACTACCGCCTACTTTCACCTGAGCACTTGAACCAACACGGGCTCCAGGCTCAAAACTGAATATCATACCTTCCTTGATTACAACATCCGCGCCCAGTATTTCATCGGGTTTAGCGGGGGGCGGAAACCATGCAACGGGCCCAACCAGCACGAGGGGGCCTAAACTATGCAATACGGGAAACCCATGCCAATACCCTGCATCGATGATCACTTTTTCCATGCGTTCGATCACTTCACCGAACTTTACGCCTGGTTTTAGCCTGCCCAACCCAACCTGCATGCACTCATGCGCGACTTCCGCCAACGCAGCGGTTTGCTTATCTGGCGCACCTACCGACATACACAGGGTTGACTGGGTGTAACCACCGCGATGGTGAATGCCGTACTCGGAGTTTATGATATCCCCCTTCTGTACAATCCCTTGTCGCATTTCCAATGCATCAACATCTACAGTCGCCCGAGAGCGAATCATATGTTCCGCCACCAGCGACCTGAGATCCCGGTCACTAATACCTGGCTTTACGTAATCCAGCAGCAATCGATGCAGATTTTCTCCTACGGCCGCCGTGCGCTCGTATGCCTTGATCTCCTCCTGAGTTCTCACCAGCATAAGTAGCGCTAACTGAGGCGTTACGTCTACAAAGCTGGCCTTGGGTAGCTTATCGATGACATGCTGCCAGGCGGAATAAGTTACCAGCCCCTGGTCAGTAAACTCATTTAATCCGAATACCTTTCCTTTGGTGCCTACAACACCGATATTTTTGCTGCCCAGGGCAAGCTCGTTGAGGCGATAAGCTATAGCTTCACCGAGAGGAACACCTTTCTCCCCCACATTCGAAATCCACTGGCTAGGCATTGGTAGCGTACCGTAAATCGTAGGCTCCTCCCGAAGGGGAAGAATTACTGCACCGGGATTCATAAATCCAGCATTGGAGACATAGCCCGCGTAGTTGACATAGCTATCACCAGCTCCCGCCGGTATGATCAGGCAGTCCAGCCCCAGTTCCTTCATCATGTGGCGAATTTTCTCCCATCTCAGGTCTCTTTCTGCAAGAGAGTACTCGCCACCGAGAAAACGCATTGGGGCGGGAACTGTTTCATCTGGATAGTCGATAGACACCTTGGCGTTTGCACTTCCCGGGACTGACAGCCCCGATGCCAATAGACCACCGGTTGCAATACCGGCACTGGAGAGAAACCTTCGTCTACCACCATCTATTTCCAGGTTATAAGTTCCTGTTTCGCGGCGATTTTCCTTGCTCATATAAGCCTCACTAAAATCTTACTATTTGCTATTCAATCGAGTTAGATAGGCAACCAGATCATCCATATCCGAAGGAGAAATTTCGGTGATTCTAAAGGGTGGCATACCAACTGTTTCCTTGCGTACAAAGGTTTCAATTAGCTGTCTGGAAAGATCCGTACGCAGGGCAATCAACGCAGGCACAGCTCCCTGATACCTGCGTTCGAGCCGCAATGTTGCACCTTTTTCATAACCGTAGGAGTGACACATAGCGCATTTACCGTTGTAAATTTCGTAGCCCCGAATCACCGATGCGGAGGCATTGTGATCTGGTTCGATGAGCGATATTTGCTCGTCGGTGGCCGAGTATTGACTGGCCATAGCCAAAGGGCTGAAATCCGGTTTGTACTCCTTATCTCCAGCTTTTACGGCAAGGCTGGCCGCCAAACAAACGGAGAACAGCATTGCGATCAAATTCCTCACGCTTTATCCCTCATACTCTTGGGCCAGATTCCGTTCTTTCCGGGCGCAAGAATTCCATTTGGATCTATTGCATCCTTCACCGACTCACAGAAACGCCTCAAGGCGTGGTTATTGAACGAGTATACGTCGCTAGCGGCCTGCATAAACGTGGTAGGCGTTCGATATTCACCCCAACCATTTTCACCTGCCACCTCAATTATTTCCTTACCTAGGGCGACAGCCTGCTTGTTCTGCTCAATATTTCCCGGTTCTATCATGGTGCCGAGAATCGTCATGATGGAACGCTCGGTGTGAAAATGAATGGGGGCATCGATAAAGAATTGCCCATGCCTGACGAAAACATCACGCATTACCTCTACCTGTTTCCAGAATTCACTGCCTTTACAGGGGAGCATCGTGGAGATAAACACTGCGTTGTGAGGCCAAATCTCCGTTTCCTGCATAGAGGGTACCGCAGCCTGGAGTTTGGCAATCGAGTCCATCTGATCATAGTTATAGGGGGCTTCGTACAAATCCGATCCAATACTGCAATTGGGAATTGCCTGTCGGAAACTCGCGTAAATTTTGCGCCAGTCTGCCTCTACCTGAGCAGTGTGACCTGATATACCAATCCGAACACGCCATCCGACGGTTTGCTCGATCATGGCATAAACTTTGTCTAGATCGCCTTTCGCCGATGCGATTCCCCGCATGACTTTGGCGGCAACTTCATGATTATCCTGGGCAGTGGAGACGATACTTGCTGCCGTTCTTACCACTCCTGTGATCCGCAGTTCGCGCATGGTGTCAATAAGTTCTACAACTTGCCTATACTCAGGTGCATCTATTACGATGGATCGGTAAGATTCCGGTTGTGCATTCAGGTACACCCCCATCTTGGTGACGACTCCAAGATTGGATTGGGAAAACATGCCATCAACAAAAGGACCCAAGCCATACTTATAGGTATTCCACGTTGGTGCTCCCTCGATGGCTCCCATCCCGGTTCGCATCAGCTCACCATTAGGCAATACAATTTCCATGCCGCAGACTTGATCGAATCGGTCTCCCTTTGCCGCATAGCCAACCCCTCGTTCTATCGTATTTGCGACAACACTGGCCCAAGCTGGAGAAGGCCCATCGATCCACAGATTGAAGCCGTTTTTCTGGCAATAACGCCAAAAGTCGTATTGGCTAACACCTGGTTCCACTACGGCGTAGGCGAGTTCTTCATTGACCTCAAGAATACGGTTCATACGTTTAAGGTCGAGGATAACGCTACCCGCGACGCAGGCTTCGCAGCCGCCGTAGCCAAAGTTCTTGCCCGTTGATACCACCCAGAGCGGAGTTCGAAATTGATTTGCGGTTTCAATAACCGCCCGAACTTCGTCAACGGACCGCGGTGCCACTACTCCCGAGGGCAGGGGTTGGCCGTTCCCTATTTTCGGTGAAAACGGATCCGCATATGGTTCGAGGCGCTCTTCGTCGGAAAATGCCCAGTCCTCCCCCACAATCGAGGCAAAACTCTTCATGGCGCGGCTAAATTGTTGTTTGTTCACATTAGGTGGAAGTCTCACCCCGATATCCTCGATATTATTAGAGAGCACATGTAATGGCGGGTTTTAGTAACCAGATCAAAGCGGCGGAACCGTTGTCATTCCCCAGATTGCACTGAACCGCCTCACCTCTCGCCAATCCGAACTCCCGGGCCAACACCTCGAGTGTGGTGGCAGTATGCTGATCGGTTATGCCTAGCACCGGCACAGGATTCTGGTGGAGAGCGGGCTGCAACTTCTCGTACCAGGCGTAAACGGCATCCCGATTAAAGTCGACCACTCTATCGCCCCTCACCAACAGTGAATCCAGAATCGAAGGCGGCAGCTTGAAGGAGGTATCGCGTAGTACCAGCGATGGCTGCTGCGGGGCACCCGCCAAAACCGGGCCTGTGGCGCCGAGAATGGCCGCCCCTGCACTAAATTGCAGCAACGCTCTTCGTGAAATACCAGTCATTATTGTTCCCGCGCCTAAAAGTTGTAGCGCGCCACCAGCGAGACCTGACGGCCCTGCCTGGCATCCGAGGTATAGTAGTTGCCCGGCTGCCCCACGGCCGCGCCGATTCCACTGAGTGCCGCATTCCACCTATGGTCGTCCCAACCAAGGTAGTCATCCTCGTCTAACAAATTGATACCCACTAAAGAAATACGCCATTTTTCATCAGCACTTCCCAGGGAAATCGACGCGTTCAGGTTCCACCAAGCATCGTTGTCGCCATATATATGCCCTTCCCAGTCGTCTACCTCACCGGTGTAAGCGGCATCAGCGCGCAGATCCAGCACCAAATTTTCGCCTAGATCCGTGCGCAGAGTCGCAAACAGGTTGCTCTGGAAATCTGCGGCATTGGGGAGGCTGTTACCGGAGAAATCACAGGTGCCCGACACCGGGTCATCAGGCGTTGCATCATTGGTACACCGCGCACCGCTAAATTCAGTAAACTCGGCATCCAGAAAAAGGACCGAGGCGCCCAACATCAGCACATCAGAGGCATACCAGGTAACGTCTGCTTCAAGCCCCTGAACCTCTGACTCTCCGGCATTCACAGTAAAAAAGGAGATAAGATCATCATCATAGGCCGACACTTGGAGATCTGTGTACTCGGTGTAAAAATAGGCCGCCGTCAGTTGAACTCGCCCCTCCGCAAGCGTTAGTTTCGTTCCCAGTTCAACAGCCTCAGCATTTTCCTTGTCAAACTGATAGCCAACATCGGGCACGCCATCACCGTTGCTATCAAGCGGAGGCACTGGCGCTCGTTGATCGAAATTGAACCCACCGGCCTTGAAACCCTCGACATATGAAACGTAGTACATGCTCTCATTGCCGGGCCTCCAGGTAAGTTGGACACTGGGTGAAAATTCATCCTCTGACAGGCTGGTGGAAAAAATCTGGTCATTGGCAATCGGCAGAAAGTCCGTTGCACCGTCATCACAAATGGCTTCGGAACTGGTAAAGATGCCTGCCGGACCGAAGTTTCCAATACCACTGGCACAGGTCGTGTGGTCGATATCTTTCTCAGTATCTGTATAGCGACCACCGATATTCAGGTTCAGCGTGTCAGTCATGTCGATAGATACTTCTGCAAATATCGAGTACTCACTCTGTTCCTGTCGCTTTGGTCCAGCCCAGGACTGCCCCAGAACATCGCCCGGCTCAAGAGGCACACCGTTACGATTGTCATCATCGGTCAGGATGAGGCGAGTAAACTCTTCATACTCGATGTCCTCTTCCTGATAGTAAAATCCGGCGGCCCACGTAATCCGATCACTGAACTCGCCACTTAACTTGAATTCAGTTGACCAGAAGTCAGTCAACTCCTCCCTCTGAAAAAAGGGACCGGCGCTATCATATTGGTTCACATTACCCGAGCGATCCCAGTCGGTATCCAAATAGGCGGTAACATTGGTCAAGCTCAATTGGTCGCTAATATCCCAGTCGGCGCGGTTAACAATCGTAATTCCTTTAAAAACGTTATAGCTGGTCTCTCCCGGTTTTACCCGCTGCCCGCCATGCTTTCCTGTATCATCCAGATAGTCGAGCATCGCCTGGCTGGTCAAAACGTGAGTAACGGTATCGTCTCTCACGCAGTCTTCCTGCGAGCCTTGAACCTGGAACGCCAGTAAACCGGGGCCACCGACGCAATTGATCAAATCTTCATGTGCCTCGGAATCCATGTAATTGATCTTGAGCGTGTCGCTAAAGTTGTCCGCACCGTCAAACACCAGGGTCCCACGGAGGAACAGATCCTCCTGGGCCATTCCAGCGTCGCCGCTGGCATAGGGATTCTCCAGCCAGCCATCAGATTCCGTAAATCTAGTCGCAAGACGCCCCTTGATACCCTCTGCAATCGGGCCAGACACCACGCCCTCTACAGACAGTTGATCGGCGGATTCAAACTCGTAACCCGCTTGCAGATAAGCCTCAAATTCATCGCCTGGATTGTTGGTACGGATATTCAGCGCACCGGCGATGGTGTTCTTACCAAAATAGAGAGACTGGGGACCTTTCAACACCTCGACCTGGGCCACATCTAACTGCCCCTGCCGTGAGAAACTGCTTCGCCCAATGTACATACCGTCAATAAACAATCCTACCGACTGTTCAAAACCCGCATTACCGCCCTCAGTCTGTACGCCGCGGATATTCAGAACAGCGCCTTCCAGAATACCGTCACTGATGTTAACGCCTGGCATCATTGCCGCCATCGCGTCGAAATCCGTGATGTTGTAAGCCGACAGCTTTTCTCCCGACATCGCCGCTACAGAAATCGGCACATCCATTATCGATTCTTCTTTTTTACGCGCAGTTACTACCACCTCTTCCAGTTGCGAGCTTTGAGCCACTGCCTCGCCGCCGCCAACCAACATGGCAACGGCAGCGGCTAACAACCTTCTGTTTGAATTGATTTGCATGAATTCGATCCTCTTGATGCGTTTATTTGAATTATCACTGCTCAATGTCGTACACCATCACACACGATTTGACGGTCGTCAATATTTTTTTACAGTCGTGTAGGTAGCTAATGTTCTGTCCGGTTCTGTAGCAAGTAATCTGTCCGGTTTCACTAAGTTCTTGATTAGGAGAGAGCAAGTGGGCCGGGCAGCTTGGTTACAGGAGACCAGACGCATGAGATTCGAAGAGGCCTACGAGGGCTGGCAAAGCAAACGATTAACCCAAGAGCAGGCGGCACAGCTGCTTGGCTTGTGTGAACGCAGCTTTCGCCGATATATCAACCGATACGAGGAAGCGGGATTTGAAGGACTGATGGACAAGCGCATTAGCGAGATATCAGCCCGCAAAGCGCCCGTTGACGAGGTGTTGCGCCTTGAAGCGCTTTACAAGGAGCGTTACGACGGCTGGACCGTGAAGCACTTCTTTGAGCGCTACCAGGACGAGCATCAGGGCAGTCGATCCTACACGTGGGTGAAGAGCCGGTTGCAGGAGGCGAACCTGGCACCCAAAGGGAAGAAGCGCGGCCCCCAGCGCCGTCGACGGCCCCGGGCACCCCTGCCAGGGATGATGATCCATCAGGACGGCTCTACCCATGAGTGGGTACCCGGCCAGATCTGGGACCTCATCGTGACCATGGACGACGCTAACAGTGAGATCTACTGCGCTCAGTTTGTCGAGGAGGAAGGCACGCTTTCCAGTTTTGAGGGCGTCAAAGTGGTTCTGCAGAAGCGAGGCTTATTTTCCAGCTTCTACAGTGATCGGGGCTCCCATTACTGGCTCACAACTGAAGCCGGCAACAAAGTCGACAAGCAGCGCCTGACGCAGTTCGGGCGTGCTATGAACCAGCTTGGCATTCAGATGATCGCCGCCTACTCGCCCGAGGCGCGAGGGCGCTCGGAGCGTTTCTTTCGCACCTTGCAGGACCGTCTGCCCAAGGAGCTGGCCCTGGCCGGTATCACTACCATGGACGAGGCCAACCAGTTCCTGCGGCGCAGCTATCTCAAGCGTTTTAACCGCCGTTTCATGGTCAAACCGGCCCAAGAGGGCGATGCCTTTGTACCGCTGCTAGGCGTGGACATCGACAATATTCTCTGTCGTCAGGTGGAGCGAATCACGGGCAAAGACAATTGTGTGTCCTATCAGGGTATGACCTTACAGCTACCCAGCGACAAGATTCGTCACTTCAGCAAGACCCGCGTGCGGGTTCACGAATACCCCAATGGCGACCTCGCCGTCTTCCATGGGCCACGCTGCCTGGCGCACTACAACGCGCAGGGGGCACTCATTAAGAAACGGAGAAAGATGGCCGCGTAAACCGCTTCGCAGCTATCCGCTGGATCGAGAACCCAGCGCCTACAAAAGCGGACAATTCATTTGCTATAAAAACCGGACAAATCTACTTGCTACCAACATATTTTTTTACAGTCGTCAAATAACATAGAGTTGCGCCACGACAACTTGCTGCACTGGCCAAGCGTCTACAGCCAGGTTTTTGAATCAGGTTGCGTATTCCAGACCAAGCCTGCCACTGATTCCAGACGAAGCCTGCCACCCATTCCATGCGAAAGCTGCCACTGATTCCACGGCAAAACTGCCACCCCGGCAGGCCGCCTGAGATCGCCCCTCGGAGCCAATCGACGCGGGATAACTAACCGGTACTCTGCCCCTTTCCAACCGGAGGGGGCCAGATGCCAGCAAAGAGGTTATCCATGCGTAAAATCAAAGAGGTCTTGCGCCTCAAATGGGCCAAGGGCCTGAGCAACCGGCGGATCGCCGCGGCCTGCGGGATCGGCCGCCCCACCGTCAGTGAATACCTGCGCCGGGCCACCGAGGCCGGACTGACCTGGCCCCTGCCGGCCAACCTGGACGATGCCCACCTGGAACGGCTGTTGTTCCCGCCGCCTCCGGTCTTGCCGGCGGATGCCCGCGGCGTTCCCGACTGGGCCTCCATCCGCCAGGAACTCAAGCACAAGAGCGTCACCCTGTTCCTGCTGTGGCAGGAATACCGCCAGGCGAATCCTGACGGTTACCAGTACAGCTGGTTCTGTGCGCACTACCGTGCCTGGCGCGGCAAGCTGGATGTGGTCATGCGCCAGGACCACCGGGCCGGCGAGAAACTGTTTGTCGATTACGCCGGCCAGACCGTCCCGATTATCGATCGATTGACGGGCGAGATCCGCGAGGCCCAGGTCTTTGTGGCGGTGCTGGGTGCCTCCAACTACACCTACGCCGAGGCGACCTGGAGCCAGAGCCTGCCGGACTGGATCGGTTCCCATGTTCGCACCTTCCGCTTCCTGGGCGGGGTGCCAGAACTGGTGGTCCCGGACAACCTGCGCTCCGGCGTGAGCAAAGCCCACCGCTACGAGCCCGATGCCAATCCGACCTACCAGGACATGGCCTCCCACTACGGCGTGGCGGTATTCCCGGCGCGGGTGCGTCGCCCGCGGGACAAGGCTAAGGCGGAGAGCGGGGTGCTGGTGGTCGAGCGCTGGATCCTGGCCGCCCTGCGCCACCGCCAGTTCTTCTCCCTGGCCGAGCTCAATGCCGTGATCCGGGAACTGCTGGAAAATCTCAACGCCCGTCCTTTCAGGAAGCTGCCGGGCTGCCGACGCGAGCACTTCGAGCAACTTGACCGCCCGGCGCTGCAGCCCCTGCCGGCGGAACCTTACGTCTATGCCGAGTGGAAGAAAGCCCGGGTCCACATCGATTACCACGTGGCCGTCGAGGGCCACTACTACTCGGTACCCTATGCCCTGATCAAGCGGGAGGTCGACGTGCGCCTCACCCGCAACACCATCGAGTGCTTCCACCGGGGCAAGCGGGTGGCCAGCCATGTGCGCTCACACCACAAGGGGCGGCATACCACCGACCCGTCCCATATGCCCGAGTCTCACCGCCAAGCCGGGGAGTGGTCACCCGAGCGGTTGATGCGCTGGGCCGCCAGGACCGGGCCGGCCACCGGGAAACTCATCCAGACCGTGCTGGGCTCGCGCAAGCACCCGCAACAGGCGTACCGCTCCTGTCTGGGCATCCTGCGGCTGGGCAAGGCCTACGGCGATGACCGTCTGGAAGCCGCTTGCCGGCGGGCCCTCACCCTGGGTAGCTGCCGCTACAAGAGCATCGAATCCATCCTCAGGCACCGCCTGGACGAGCAACCGCTGGAAGACCAGCAGGAACTGGCCCTGCCCGACAGCCACGACAACATCCGCGGCCCTGCTTACTACCACTGAAGGAGAACACCATGCTGAAACATCCCACCCTGGACAAGCTCCAGGACCTCAAGTTTACCGGTATGGCGGCGGCCTTGGCCGACCAGATGGCCATGCCGGATATCGAGGAACTGGCCTTCGAGGAGCGCCTGGGACTGTTGGTGGACCGGGAGATCACCGAGCGGGAGAACCGCCGACTGACGAACCGCTTACGGCGGGCCCGGCTGCGACACAATGCGGCGCTGGAAGACATCGATTACCGGAGTGCCCGCGGCCTGGACAAGGGGTTGATCCAGTCCCTGGCCGCCTGCCAGTGGGTGAAGGAGCACCTCAATGTCCTCATCACCGGCCCCACCGGCGTGGGCAAGACCTGGCTGGCGTGCGCGCTGGCACACAAGGCTTGCCGGGAGGGTCACACCGCACAGTACATCCGGCTGACGCGGTTGTTGCGGGAACTGATGATCGCCAAGGGCGATGGACGCTACCCCAAACTACTGGCCAATCTCGCCAAGATCGAGGTCCTGATCCTCGATGACTGGGGGCTGATGAAACTGAACGCCGAGAACCGGCGCGATCTGCTGGAGGTACTGGAGGACCGGCACGGATCCCGCTCCACGGTCGCCACCAGCCAGTTGCCCATCGAGGAGTGGCACGCGGTCATCGGCGATCCGACCCTGGCCGACGCCATCCTGGATCGGCTGGTGCACAATGCTTACAAGATAAATCTGAAAGGGGAGTCCATGCGAAAACGCCACGCAAAGTTGACGAGCACCACCGGTTCCGAGTAACAATGCAAACCCCGCGTCGCTACGCTCCGATGGGTGGCAGCTTTGCCCCGGTTTGGGTGGCAGGCTTCACGTGGAATAGGTGGCAGACTTCGGCGGTTTACGCAATCAGGTATATTTACGTTAAAATCAATGGGTTACATATGGTGCTTCCCCAGCAACGGCAATAAAGATATGCAAGACACTTCATCCAAAAAAGTTGGTGCAAAAAAAACAGAGATCGAACAACTGCGCACAAAAATGCTTGATGCTGCGCTGGTTGCATTCTCTGAAAATGGTTTTGAGGGGACATCCCTCCGGGTTGTGGCAAAAGATGCGGGAACTAACCACCAGAATATCGCCCACTATTTCGGGTCGAAAGAAGACCTTTGGGAGGCAGTAATCAACCGCGAGGTGGCGTCAATTGAAAAGCACATAAAAACCTTCTATTACGACGCTGAGGACGAACAGCCACAGGAACAACTCGCCAATTATGTCCGGAAAAACCTCGACTGGGCCGTTCAACACGTTCCTTATTTTCGCATCTACTGCCAAGAAGGGATGAGAGACCACCCAAGATATGAAAAATCTGTTCTCCCCCATGTGAAAAAGCATGATCAACTGGTCAGCAAAACCTTTGAACATGCCAAAGCAGCGGGAGTGGTAAAAGACATTCCTGCTGAGGAATTGCTGTTTATCTACAAAGGCGCACTGCTGTACAGACTACTGGTGACCACCGAAAGTCGCTTTCTGACTGGCAATACGCTGGATGACGAAGAGGCACGTGACAAACATGCCGAAGCGGTTATCACCTTACTCCTCAAGTGAAGGGCGTCTTTCCCTCCGCCCCATATATCGCGTAAGCCACGACCCCCGAAAGGGTAAGAGTTACCATGGCAGGAATGCCGTTTCTCCATGAGTCAAAATACAGGTGACAGCAAATTGCACCCGCAGATGGGGTACTAGCCCGGATATTTCATGAGTGATCAGATTCGGTCACGTTTCCGCGGAGATTTTTTCGATGCGTGGAGATTGGTCAGCTGATCGGCTGATTTGATCCAATTTCGTGTTTTTCAGGCATAGCTCCCCCAACCCCCATTGTTTATCAACATGCCGGGGCAGCACTCGGGAGGCGTTAAGAGGAGTTGAGGCGGAAGGCCACTGTGCGGAACAGCTCCTGGTGGGGACAGGCACTACTCATCAGGAAGCGGATACGGCGGGTGTTGCGGATGATCACCGCGCCGATCTTGAGTAACGTGAGCCGGATACGGTTCGGACTGGCTTTGGCCAGTGCCGTGTTTTGCAGTGCTCGCGCTCGGAGGCCTTCGAACAAGGTATAAGCCAAGCCTGACAGCAGTTGTCGGAACTGGTTCGGCCACCAGCGGTGACTGGAAGCGCGGCCTGCGAACAGGTCCATCTGTTGGTCCTTGATCCTGTTTTCCATATCGCCGCGGGCGCAGTAGAGCTTGTCATAGAGATACTGATCACCCTGGGGCAGATTGGTGACCACATACCGGGGATTGGCGCCGTGGCTACTATGCTCTGCCTTGACGATTACCCGACGCGCTCGGTCCCAGCTCCGGGCACCATAGGTGATGGTGGCAAACACCCGCTGTTTCTTACCTGTCAGCAGGTGCTGGCTCTCAGCCAGTTCCATCCACAACTGTGACTTACGCTTCAAACGCTTGTTTTTAGCCAGCCCGACGATATACCGGACATCGTGCCGGTCACACCAGCGCAGCAGCTTCCAGCGGCAGAAGCCGCTGTCACCGCGGAAGATAATTTCCACCTTAGGCCAGTGCCGGCGCAGGGCTTTCACCAGCAGCGAGAGGATAGCCCAGCTGTGTTTGGCAGGGTCAATCTTGCTGGAACGAAGATAGCTGACCAGCAGGTGACGACCGCAGAAGACATACAGCGGGAGGTAGCAGTAGTGATCGTAATAGCCGTGGAAGAACTTGCCCTCCTGATCACCATGTAGTGGCGTATCGGTGGCATCGAAGTCCAGAATCAGTCGCTTCGGTGGGCGCTTATGCGCTGTAATGAACTGCTCAAACAGCACCTTGTGAATAGCCCAGGCACTGTGCCTGTCAGAACGCTGTTCCAGCCGGCATAGGGTGGCAGGGCTGGCCAACGTTTCCACGCGGGAGGTGGCTGTCTGCATGGCCAGATCATGACGCAACTCGTCGTGATCATTCAAATCCTCGTAGCCCAGGGCCAAGCCATAGACCCGCTGCTTGAGCAATTCCTCCTGAGAATGATCACAGCTGGCCCGGCGGCGGGGATCGCCCATGGCTCGAGCGACGGACCGGAGCAGGCCCATGTCCTTGTCGACCTGGGCAAGGAGCCCGATACCACCATTGCTGGTGATGTCACCGCCACTGAAATTGGCTTCAATTTTTCTTCGTTTAACGGATGGAAATGGAAGCAGACTCTGGTAGCATTTTGTCACGGCGGAATTTCTTGTTGTTTAGGACTCGACACCCTTATTTTCAAGATCTTTCCGCCGTTTTTCTATCCCCTTTGTGAAATATCCGGGCTAGGGACATCCCCGCCGCAAATAACACTTTGTCCTGAAACCCAGGCCTGGCAAGGCTTTCAGGAGCGCCTTACTTTCTGACTTTCCCCTGAATTGGCTGATTTTCAGCCGATTAGGCTAAGATCGGGCGTTTTGGATTCCCGAATGAGCCTGAAAAGCAAACGCCGTACCATTCTCCTGGATTCTGAGATCCAGGATCTGTACGGCGCACCGAAGCTCGCATTCGAGCAACAGCGATACTATTTCTCCCTGAATGATCCCGAACTCGATGCCCTTCGCTCAATCCGTGATCGCTACAACAGGGTCTACTTTGTCCTGTTGCTGGGCTACTTCAAGGTCAAGCCCGTTGTCCTGAGCATCCGCTATAGCGATGTGCGGGAGGACCTGCAGTTCATTGCAGGCGAGTTCTTCCCCGGCATGAAACTCGGACGCAAGAACTTGTCACCCATGCAAAAAGTGCGAATTTACCGCCGCATATTTCTGCTATTAAACTACCAACCGTTTGATGAAGACAGCGAAGCGGCCTTAAGCAGGCGCGCTGGAGTGGCGGCAGCAGCCTCTATTGAGTCGCGATTCCTCTTCGATGAATCCACCGACTTTCTGGCCAAGCACCGTATTGCCATCCCGAAATATACCGTGCTGCAGCGGGTGGTCAGCAAAGCTATCGCCGGTGAGCGCCAGCGCCTGGCGGATATTCTGTCACACTCGATGGGCCAGTCACTGGGTGAGAGCGTGGACGCGATCCTGGATGACGATACAGCAACGACACTGAACAGTGTTCGGCAATCAGCCAGGAATTTCTCCGTATCAGAGCTGGAAAAGGAACTCAGAATACACCAGCAGATCGAGCCGCTGATCGATGATATCGATGCGGTCGTTCAGCAATTGGGGCTTTCACTCAGCAATCTGGAATACTTTAGTTCCATGGTCGACTACTACACACCGACCAAGCTTCGTCGTTTCGACAAAATGACTCGTTCCCTGTACCTGATCTGTTATCTTCACCTCAAATATCGACAGGTTACCGAGCACCTGGCAGACGCTTTTGTCCACCACTGCCTCAAGCTGCAGCAGGAAGCCAAACAGTACGCCGACGATACCGCTTACCAGGAGTGGAAAGAGGCAGTCGCGAATGTCGGCAAGGGCGCCACGCTTTTACGTTTGTTCATTGATGATTCCATTGAGGGATCGGTACGCTTTGGCGAGATACGCCAGCGAGCGGCAGGCGTCATGCGCCCGAAACAGATCGAGTCGCTTTGTCGCTACCTCACCGACCAGAAACAATCACAGGCGTTCTACATCTGGGAATACTATGACCAGCAGGCGGAACTGATCGAGCAGATACTGCGGCCAATATTCCTCGCCCTCAAATTCCAGTCGTCGACAACGACTCGCGCCCTGGGCGCACAGATCGAACGGAGCCAATTGGACCTTGATGCCTGCGGCAGTATCAGGGAAATCGACCGGCGGTTGATCAAACCGAGACACCTGCCCTTTGTCGCTCCCGGTGGCTCCATCAATCCTGCTCGTTATGAGGTGCTGCTGTATCTACTGACTCAAGGCAAGCTCGACGGGCATCTATTCATCCCGCAATCGCCGAAACACTGCAGTTTGGCCGATGATCTGGTCGATGACGATATCTGGAAGCATAGACGGAAGCTGATCAAAAGCTCGTTGCTGAACCGGATTAACACAGCCCCAAAACAACTGCTGCGTTCGATGCAGAAGGAGTTGGCCACGACACTGGAGCAGGTGGGGGACCGCATCCAGAAAGGCGATAACCGAAACGTCATACTGCGCTCCCGCTCCGGGAAAACCCAGTGGCGACTTCCGTCATCGGGCGCTAAGAGCCTACTCAACAATCCGTTCTTCGAACAGCTGAACCAGGTCAATATTGCCGACCTCATGCGATTTGTCGACCAGGAAACCGGGTTTCTGGATACCTTCGATCACGTCAGGCAAGTGCAAGCCAGGCAGGCGGTGAACGCCAACAACCTGATTGCTGCCATCATTGCCAACGGCACCAACTACGGCCTTTACCGCATGGCGCATATCTC
>PADC01000002.1 GCA_002700385.1 Cycloclasticus sp. | reverse complement strand
CTTCTTGAACTTCTTGAACTTCTTGAACTTCTTGAACTTCTTGAACTTCTTGAACTTCTTGAACTTCTTGAACTTCTTGAACTTCTTGAACTATTGTTGACACAGCTTCACTTTTGGATATTTTAAGAACTGCTGATGCACCTACCGCAATGGCTTGACCCGAAGTGGTGCTTGAAACATCGTACAAGTGATTAGAAATCCCGCTATCGATTTGAGTCACAAAATAGCCAATCTCCGTTTCCGGTAATTCTACTTCCTCTTTGGGCACATATTCTTTACCCCGGCGTTTTGCTTTTTTTCTTGCCTGCTCTTCTTCTTTCGCTAATTTGTTCGCTCTAATTTCTTTGATGAGTGCTTTTTGTGCCTCCGTTTCAACGGTAATCGCATAGACGCCACCATCCAACCCGACTGCTATAGCGCCTGCTCCTTGGTTTGCGATAGACAGCAATGTTCCAGAACTGGCGTTATATGCCACTAACCAGAGTTCACCCCCATTTTCTGTATACGCTATTGTGCCAAATTCA
Organism: Cycloclasticus sp.; assembly: GCA_002700385.1. Lineage (GTDB taxonomy): Bacteria > Pseudomonadota > Gammaproteobacteria > Methylococcales > Cycloclasticaceae > Cycloclasticus. The sequence goes on along the minus strand of PADC01000002.1, from coordinate 327,229 downwards.
CCGACCAAAATAGCGTTGTTAGCGTCTTTAGCAACCACTCCGTGAAGTCGTGGTAAGTCCCGGCCCTCGAATCCGGTTAAGGTTTGTTTTGTCCAATTTTTACCGCCATCTGCTGTATGCCAAATAGTTGAGCCATGGCCTACTGCCCAGCCATTATTTTTATCTGCAAACGCGATATCTCTTAGATAGTTACCTTTATCTTGTAGTTGGGTTTCCCAAGTTAGACCCCCATCTGCGGTATGAAAAATTGAACCTCGGTGGCCCACTGCCCAACCGTTGGTATCGTCAACAAACGATAAATGGCGTATTAGCTCATTGGCTCCAATATAAATCGCGCCCCAAGTCTCACCGCCGTCTTCTGTTTTAAAAACAGAACCTGAATAGCCTGCTATAAAGCCTACTTCATCACTCACAAACTCAACAGCATATAAATTATCAGGCCAAAATCGATGAAATTGATTTTGATCACCCGACGTTCCGTTTTCTGCTGTTGCTATCCCCGTTACTAAAAATGCCAACGCTTGGATACACAAAAGACCCATGGCTTTTGTTTTTTTAATGTTTATCAATTTCACTTTCTCCCCTCATCAGCTGAATCTATTAATTATTTTAACTTCATTACCAATCAAACAAGAGTTCAAAACTATAATAATCCAGATATATTTGTCAATGGTTTTTAACTAGAATTAGGCTAATAAAAGCCGCGCCAATTTTTACATTAGCCATATTTCGCTTATTTCTATACAGTATATAGTTGCTTTACTCATGTTTGCATCAACTTTTTTCATTAAACAAAGTTTTTAAATTTCGATTTTACTTGCAAACTATACTTTGCTAATTTCTGCAAACCATTAACCTCTTGGAACTTATATGCATACAAACTTGTCTGCCAATATTTATCAAACTGGTGATTCCAGTGTTTTCAAACTCGACACGACCCTTATCGAAAAGCCTAAAGCACAGCAAGTACTACTTAAACAAACTGCAATTGGCGTTAATTATATAGACACCTATTTCCGCTCTGGTCTCTACCCAATTGATTTACCCGCCACCTTAGGCGATGAAGCAGTTGGCACCATTGAACAAGTAGGCGAGGGCGTTACCGAATTTTCAGTTGGTCAACGCGTTGCGTATTCTGCCGCTAAGGGTGCATATACGCAGTATCGGCTCATTGATATCAATGAAATCGTTCCCGTTCCCGATGGCATTGACGATACGGCCATTGCCACCAGCTTATTACGTGGCATGACAGTTGAGTACCTTTTTTGTCGACTCCACACATTAACGCCTGATGACACGATATTAATTCATGCCGCAGCAGGCGGGGTTGGCCAAATCGCCTGTCAGTGGGCACGATCTATTGGGGCCACCGTGATTGGTACTGTTGGCTCGAATGAAAAAGCTCAACTGGCTAAAAATATTGGTTGTGATTACGTTATTAACTACCGTGAACAAAATTTTGTTAAGGCCGTTGATGACATAACCCATGGTCAAAAAGTTGATGTGGTTTATGACGGTGTTGGCAAAGAGACTTTCATGCAATCCCTCGATTGTTTACGCGTTCGTGGTCTTATGGTGAGTTTTGGTAACGCATCGGGTAAGCCCGATCCATTCGATGTATTGGAACTATCTAAAAAGGGCTCTCTTTTCCTCACTCGGCCGACTTTATATCACTACACCAGAAACCGACAGGAAATCCTTGAAAGTGCTGCTCGCTATTTAAATATGTTAGAAAGAGGGCACATCAACATTCAAGTCGGGCCGTCTTTTGCTTTAACCGATGTTGCCAAAGCGCATGATTATTTAGAGCAACGAACGACTATCGGCAGCCCGGTTTTAATCCCCTAATACTATTTTAACGTGGCTTTGGCGACTTAAAACCGGCATAAAAACTGCCCGCAAAAATTAACAGCATACCCATTAATTGGTATTGCTCGGGCATAATATCTAAAAACAAGGCATTAATAGCAATAATATAGACAGGGACTGTATTTAAGAACAGCGAGGCTCTTGCAGGACCGATTAAATGCACCCCTTTATTCCAAAAAAGAAGCGATAAGACCGTTGGGCCTATACTAATAAACAACACGGCCAGTACCGAGTTAAGAGTAAAAACAGGCGGATGAACATAGAGCGTTTCTATTAACCCCAAGGGCGCTACAACAATCAGTGAAATAATCACGCCAAGAGAAGTAATTAACAAAGGTGAAAGCTGCTGCATAGCGACTTTTGCGATAAGGCTGTATCCTACCCAGCTCAACACCGCCGCTAAAATTAATAAGTCTCCAAGATTAAATTCCAGCAACAACAAGTTAGACAACTGCCCCTCGCTGAGAATAAACGCCAAACCTAATATGGTGACCACGGCAGCCAACCAGTGCTGGTACGTTAGCTTTTCTTTAAAATACACGGCCACGGCGATCGCTGTTAACAGGGGCGTTAATGAATTAATCAGCCCGCCATTTGTCGACGTTGTTAAACGAAGACCGTAATAAATCAATGACTGGAAAGCAACAACCCCTGTTATGGCTAAAAGGATAATTGTTCTCCAGTCGGAAACCTCTCTAACTTTCTTTAGTTCTCCGCTTTTTATTAACAAAATGAGGAAGATGCCGCCACCAATGACAAGACGAGTCGTCACGATAGACCAAGGGCCCAGATAATCTTTCAAATATCGGCCCAATATCATATTTCCGCCCCATAATATGCTGGCGGCATTCAGGTAGATCAGTGCTTTTATTGTGCTCGTCATCGGTTAATAAAAAAGCCCCGCTAAAACAGGGCTTTTTCCTCCTTGGTCACGAAATGCGTTTTATAAATATACATTTAAACTTTTATTTTTAAAGATATTTTGATCCAAAATGATCTTACGCTTTGCTAACTTTAACTCGCCATTAACACGCCTGATCAGGTCGGTACGATGGCCAATCATTGTGTGCTCTTCATCTTCATTAATATTTCTATGGACTGTCGTTAATGAATATACTGTAAATTCATCCGGGTTATCCGTTAACTCAACCTCAATATTGGTGATAACATGAGCACTGCGTGTTGCCGGATCTTCAGACCAGCACGTTCCTGTCTCTGTCCGCATAATTCGCTTAACCAGACACTCCATGTCATCGTTATAGTATGCAGTATCATAAATGCTGGGCTCTTTCTCATTCTTGCGGTAACGCTGATAACGGTAGGGCATCCAGTAATGAATGTCTTCTGTCAGCATGTCCAACCATTCTCTGAATTCCTCGTTATCATGATGCCGTGCTTCGCGATATAAAAACTGTTGAACTTCATTAATAAGCTCAAGAGACGCTGCTTTATTTTTCTTTGTCATCTTATCGCCCCTCCTTAAACTGTTGGCTTGCCGGCGTATCTCGGCGTGTATCGCTCAGGTATATCATCCCAGCTTTTTGCATTCATCATATCAGCCCAACGTTGATAAAATAAACGTTGATTAGCATCATTGAATTGCCCCGCATGAATAATCCCTGGCAGCTCTTCATGTTCAATTCGACTGTTGATTCCACAGCCATAATGCAGCTTGCCTTTACGTGTCACCACCCCTTTATTCACAACGGTATTACCTTCCCAGTTTTCACCATCATCCATTTCCAGCACACCCGCCGGATTAAAGGTTTGCATGCAACCAATGTTAATGGCTTGTTTAATTTCGTCTGGCATATTCTTATTCACGATAGTCCACATACGCATTTCAAACTTATGTGGCCCTCTTGGTAACCAAACACGGAATGTCTGAATGCCCGGTAAAAATGAACAATTTGGAAAGAGCGATACAGAGGCTAATGAACCAAAAATCTTTGAGCGCATTTCACCTAATCGCTCCGCCATTTTTGGACGCATTTTTTCGTAATATTCCAATACTTTTGGTTGCCCCAGAATGGCAATGTCCGCTAAACCGTCTGTGCCAAACTCCCAACCGTGCCCATTCATACTGGCATGATAACTACCTTTTGGGTCCGCAGGAGGGAAGCCTTCGTTATTATTCATCGCCTTGAAACCAGAGTCATGCGTCCATAAAGCGTGATACGCATCCCCTATAAAGTTTTCAACACCAAATTTCCAGTTCGCATTGATATAATTTTTGATACCACCGCCAATAAACTCTGTCCCACCTTCGTCTTGATCCAGCATAATATCCAGGTACCAACGAAAATCACCAAGATATTCTTCTAAAGAGGGCGCTTCATCGTCAAATGTCGCAAAGATAAGCCCTTTATAATTATCAACCCGTGCTTGCTGAAGACCCCATTTACTTTTGTCTATGTCGCCTTCGTTATATACATGCTCATTTGATAAGCCTTTTAACTCACCGTCGGTACCAAAAGCCCAACCATGGTAGTTACAGTTAAACGTACGTGTATTACCGTCATCGGCAAAACATATTTTATTACCTCGGTGTGTACATGAGTTCAAAAACACTTTCACGCTGCCATCTTTTTGGCGAGCCACAATAACGCCATCTTCACCCATGTAGGTGGTATAAAAATCATTAGCATTGGGGAGCATTGAATCATGTGCCACAAACTGCCAGGCTTTGGCAAAAATTTGTTCTAGTTCTTGTTCATAAATCGCCTGTTCCCAAAATATTCGGCGATCAATCCAGCCCTCTTCGGTACCTACGAGTGGTTTGCAATCAATATTATTCATAATGTTTCTAGCTCCTCAACATGCGCCATGTCAAAACCATTTTAAGACGGTTTACCATGATTTAGATCAAAAAAAAATTAATTTAGGTGAAATATACCCTTGTTGTCAGGCGATTTCCAGTCAGGCCTAACCAATTCCACCGCCAGCCACATTAATTGTTTCCCCTGTTATGTACGATGATTCATCCGCTGCCAAAAAGCATATTGCCGCCGCTTCTTCTTCAGGTGTGCCATAGCGCTTCATTGGGGTGTCACGCATCGTTTGCTCAACCACGCCCTGCATACCTGCCTTATCAATATCGGTCATTTCTCCTGTGTGTCTTGGTGTGGCTCTCTCACCCTGATCTACGCCCCCTGGGTTAACGCAATTCACTCGAATATTGTGCTCCGCCAGTTCTAAGGCCATACACGTTGTTATCGCTTGAACGCCGCCTTTGGCTGCAGAGTAGGGCACACGGTTTACACCTCGGGTGGCAACCGAGCCCACATTAACAATCGCCCCCGATTGCTGCTCTATCATGAAAGGTAAAACGGCTCTACAACACCATAACGTTGGCCATAAAGATCGATTGATTTCTTTTTCTATTTGATCTTCAGGGTATTGCCAAAAAGGCTTCGCCCAAATTGTTCCACCAACATTATGAACCGATACGTCTATTCGCCCATATATATCAACCGTTGCTTGCATCACCTCTTTAGCACCTGCACTTGTTTCCAGGTCCACCGCACAAACACTGGCCTCACCACCCTGAGCTATAATTTCCTGTTGTACTTTCCGCGCTTGCTCTTCCGCACGGTCGGCAATCACCACGCTGGCTCCTTCTGCCGCAAACCTTACCGCACATGCTTTCCCAATACCTTGTGCAGCGCCTGTTACCACAACCACTTTATTTTCAAAACGTTGGCTCATACTCTTCCCCCTATACTTTTGTATTTACAGCACCAGATTAATTACTTATATTGACTGTCCATTTAATCAAAATAGCAGGGTAAATGAAATGAGTGATGTTACTTTATACGGCTTTCCACTAAGTACCTACGTAAGAACTGTGCATATGGCACTTGTTGAAAAAGGCGTCGATTTTGAACACCTCCACCATGCGCCCAATACGGATGAAATGCGTGCTGTCAGCCCCACTGGAAAAGTGCCTGCTTTTAGTCATGGTCACTATACTCTGTATGAAACATTAGCGATTACTAACTATATTGATGAGGCATTTGACGGCCCCTCGCTCAAACCTGCCGATGCAAAAAACCGAGGGATCATGAACCAATGGATCAGCTATATCAATGCCTACATTTTTCAAACGCTTGTCCATGATATTGTTTTGTTCCGGTTTGAAATTATGCCAATGGATCAGAATGTGCTAGAGGCCGCCATTCCAGTCGCTAAAGAGCAACTGTCCTTGCTGGATAGCACGCTGGCAAATGATGCTTATTTAGCGGGGGACGACCCCTCACTAGCCGATTACTTTTTATACCCCATCATCGCTTATTTGGGGATGGTGCCTGAAGGTTCATTACTGGAAGAATTCCCCGGTGTAAGTGCATGGAAGGCCCGAATGGAAGAAAGAACGAGCGTTAAAGAATCTATGCCTGTCTTATAATTTTCTCTACATTGGTTTACAAAAAAGCCGCAAATGCGGCTTTTTTCTCATTTAGAGAAAGCAACACATGCTACAGTTAGAACACTGAACTAGCGCTAAAACCTATGGCCCTTGCCCTTTCAAAACGCTTATCTCTTAAACGCTTTCTAAAAGGCGAGGGGAGTCAACAGTCCCTTGTTAAACTGAATCACCGACGAATTTTCATACTCCCTAGCAAAGGCGGTTTATCCCTCGCCATTGTCGTTTTACTAATGCTCATCGCCTCCATTAACTACAACAATAGCATGGGGTTTGTTTTTACCTTTCTTCTAGCTGCTGCCGCACAAACGTCTATTTTTTTTAGCTTTAAAAACCTGTCTAAGCTTATTGTCTCGCAAACAAAAACACCTGTTTTCCATGCCGGCTCAATGGGCCAGCTTAATATCAATATTAAAGAGCCCGAGCACCTTGATCGGTGGAACATTACGGCCACTTATCTGGATCAACACAAGACGTTTCATTTGCATAAAGGTGAAACACTCTCGGTAACCTTACCCTTAACGTTCAATTCGCGTGGCTGGCATTCGCTAGACACCCTTACGCTGTCTACAACTTTTCCATTTGGTTTTTTTCGAGCCTGGTCACCTATACTTTTTAAACAACCCCTACTGGTATACCCCCAAGCCATTGATACCGGCCTAGAACTGAAGGCAAACCAAGATAACACTGAACAAGGCGAGTCACCCAGTCAACAATCCGGTACCGATGACTTTGTAGGCTTAAAAACCTACCGACAAGGAGAAAGTTTTAGGCACATTAATTGGAAGGCACTCGCTGCTGAAAAAGGCTTATACAGCAAAGAGTTTAATGCAGACCAATCGAGTAATATTTGGCTGGATTGGAAAACCTGCCACGACCTGCCTCTGGAATCCAAAATTTCCCAATTATGTTTCTGGGTTCTACAATGTGAAGACCTTGGCCTCAACTACGGTTTACGCTTACCCAACCTTGAGCGGCCGCCCAATCATGGCCTTAGCCATCAACACGCTTGTTTAAAAGAATTGGCTTTATATGGGCACGCATAAACAACCTGAAAACCCGGCACTTAACCCTCTTGTTGTGAAACTGCTTATCGCCATTGGCGTACTACTGATTGTGCCGCATATTGGTGAATTGCCGCCCACCTTCATCACAATAGGGTTTGTATTGTTGGGCTGGCGTACATTAACCATCCGATTTCCTAATGCGTTACCCAATAAGTGGCTCTTATTAGCCCTGTCCCTTGGCCTCGCTTTTTTTGTATTAAAAACTTATGGCATGTCGTTGGGGCGCGATGCCAGCTCAAGTTTATTAATCTTACTCATGGGCTTAAAACTGCTAGAGAGCCGATCGCCACGCGATATACAAGCGGTTATTTATATGAATTTCTTTGTGCTCATTACGCCTTTCTTATTTGATCAACTCATTGAAATCGCCCTGTATGCCTTATTTGTTTTTTACTTATTGTTGTTTTCTTTGGTCATCAATAACACGCACTGTCATCATTTTAATAACCCGCCATTACTTCGCTTATCAGGCCTTGTTTTATTACAAGCTTTTCCTTTAATGCTTGTTTTTTTCTTACTCTTTCCAAGAATGATAGGCCCTTTGTGGGCCATGCCAGATGAGAAACCGGCTATCAGCGGTATCAGCAACACCATTAATCCGGGCCTCGTTTCAAACCTGGCCCTTTCCGGCAAAACGGCATTTCGAGTGCGCTTTAATGGCCAAACTCCCGCACAAAAAGACCTGTACTGGCGCGGCCCTGTTTTTTGGGAAACAAACGGGCAAGCATGGACTTTGACCCCACCCAAAAAAAGCGCCTTTGAACAAGCAAGCCCGGCACCAAAAAAAGAATCTGATTACCACTACACCTTGATGATGGAGCCTCATCAACAATTTTGGCTTTATGCTCTTGATCTACCTGCCGATGCGCCACATAAAAGCCGATTGACGCATGACCATCAATTAATCTTAGATAAAAAACTGCATAGAAATATCACGTTCGACATTCGATCCACGACGCAACGAAACGCAACCAGTCTATCGGATAGTGACCGTAAACGGGCATTAGCCCTGCCAGATAATACCGATAGTAGAATTTTTGCTTTAGTCGATCAATGGGCTAAAAATGCTTCAAATAAAGACAACATTATTCAACAGGCTCTACAGTTTTATAACAACGAATTTTATTACACCCTGCGGCCACCATCGCTTGGCAAAGACCCTGTTGCTGAGTTTTTATTTGACAGTAAACGTGGGTTTTGCGGCCATTTTGCCACCAGCTTTGCCACCTTAATGCGAGCGGCAAAAATTCCCACTCGGCTTATAGGCGGGTATCAAGGCGGTATTTATAACGAAGTAGGGGATTTTTATAACATTCGTCAAGCAGATGCCCATGTTTGGGCTGAAGTCTGGCTAGAAAAAAAGGGTTGGGTTCGTGTTGACCCAACAGCCGCCATTGCGCCCCGTCGAATTGAACAGAGTATCGACCCTAATCTTCAGCAATTTAATCGTCATATTAATTTTGAACTCACCCCACCTGAAGGCATTCAAAAGTGGGCACAGCAATTAAAGTGGGTCATCAATAGCGTTGATTATTACTGGCAAAACGCTGTGCTGGCATATGGCCCAGAAAAACAACTCGATTTTCTTTCTAATTTTGGCATTGTTAACTGGCAAGAGATGATTCTTTGGCTTGCCGTTTTTAGTGGTTTAATCTTACTGGGTTCTATCAGTGCTTTATTCCTTCTCAAAAATCAGCTCAATGACCCTGTACAAACAGCCTACCTGACTCTGTGTAAAAAATTGGCAAGAAAAACGGGGCCGCGCCATCCGTATGAAACGGCAACAGACTATTTTAATCGAGCGATAAAAAATTACCCGAATCAATCCAAGCGCCTATTAACCCTACAGACACTTTATTTAAATGCACGATATGGAAAAGGCGGAGAAGACATTTTTATTGAGAACGTAAAGCGTTTTATATCAACCACTAAAACACCTTAAATAAAGCTTCTTTATAAGCGCACCAAAATGCTCTCTAAATTGCGTCTGGATTTAGGTAACTTGGCGTTGTAATCCTCTTCTGCATCATGGTAACCAATAGCCAGTGCGACATCGCATCGATAACCGTCCAGCTCTTTTTTAAACTCTTCGTTCACCAATTCGGTATCTATCCCTTCCAATGCGGTTGAATCTATTTTAAGGCGAGCCAGTGTGTGCAGCGTATTTCCTAAAGCAAGATAGGTTTGTGCTTTTGTCCAACTATCCGTGCTACCCGCTTCGTCTGTATTTAACTCAGCAAATGCAAACAAAGCAAAGGCGCGCTCCCGGTCTTCTTGCTTTGTCCTTTTATCCTCTATCCCTTTATCAATGATCGCCGCAAAATCATCTTTTGTGTAACGTGGGTTATGCGCGAAGAGAATAATTTGCGAACTATCAAAAACATGCGCCTGATTAAATTGAAACTTATTAGCAAACGTCTGACTCATGCGCTGCCTGGCGTCATCACTTTCAATCACAATAAACTTCCACGGCTGTGAATTAATGGACGATGGCGATAATCGCATGGCCTCAAAAAGCACCCCAAGGTCCTCTTCGGAAATTTTCTTGCTGGCATCATATTTCTTAGTCGTGTGTCGCCACAAAAGGCTTTCAATAATTGGATGAGTCATATTTCCCTTTTTAAATTTAAGTATCTTAAACCACCGCGATCCTAAGCGATCATTATATAATCTTTCGTTAATATAAAAACATAAAAGATAAGGGGTTTCCAAGATGTGTTCATTTTCACAAAAAAAAGGGAAGGGGATATCCAAACGTACAACAAAGCGCCCCAGCCTTCTAGGTATTGCTTTCATCATGTTATCCGCGCTTCCAGTAACCAAGGTATACGCCAGCGGCGTTAACCTGGAAGGCCTTGGCATCAGGGCGCTGAGCATGGGAAGCGCATTTATTGGCTTGGCAGACGATGCTTCAGCTGTATTTTGGAACCCTGCTGGCTTAAGCCAGCTAAAAGGCTCAGGATATACTTTCGGGCTTTATTCCATGACTGCAAAAGTTGATGCCAAAAATGGCGTTACCAACAACGGACTGACCGACCCCAACACCCCTTACGACCCCAATAAAGGAGATTTATTTCCAGGTTTTTATCCATCAGAACCCTCTAACTTTGATGACGATGAAGAGCTTTGGTTAGGTGCTGCTACCATGCCTTCATTTGTTGCTTTTAAAAACTTTGGGCGCTACACCATCGGGGGCGGTTTATATGGCTTAGGCGGCGCATATTCTAGCTATAACGATAAAATAACAGACCCCGTTACTGACGCTGAAATTGAAGCCGACGTCTTTGCTGTCCTTGGGCTCATGTCAGCAAACGGCTCCATCGGCTACCAGGTAACTGATAAATTCAGTGTTGGCCTGGGTGTTGATCTTATCCTTAGTCTTTGGCGAGGTGACGTTAAAAAAGATTATATAGCACCTAACCCATCGCTTAACTATGACTACGATGCTCAGATACGCAAATGGGGCTATGGTTTTCAAGGTAACTTTGGCATGCTTTATAAATTTAATGAACAATGGAGTGTTGGCGCCACCTATCGTACTGGCACAGATATTAAACTAAAGGGTGATACGCGTGTAAGCCTTAAAGGCGGCAGTGCTATTGACCCGTTTAAAACCGATGAAAAAAGTGATGGACACACGGATTTTGTTTATGGTGCCTCATGGGGTATAGGTGTCGCCTATAAGCCGACCAACAAGTTAACATTTACTTACGATTATCGAGAAAATGACTGGAGTGACTTCAACTGGCCTGGTTCTAATGCAACATTTGATAAGCAAGGTAAATTCCTGCAAAACGTTGATGGCGACCCCGATTGGAAACGCAGCCATGGCTACAGTGTTGGTACAGAGTATAAATATAACAGCACCATAACATTACGGGCTGGGTACACAAATGAGTTTTCTGGTGTACCGTCTGAATTTGAAAACCCCGCCACCATTACGCTAGGCGATTTACAGATTGCTAATGTTGGTATGGGCATACAATACGAAACTTGGAAAGTAGATGTGTTAGTTGGCACCATGTGGGGCGGCACAGGACGTGGCGTTGATCACCGTTGTTATGATTTTGGTATCAGCTTCATGCGAATGCTTTAAAAAAATGCTTTAAAAAATCTGTCCTAATAAGACTCCCCCTTGCTTTGCTAGGAGGGGGCTAGGGGATAAAACACCCCCTCGCGACACTGAAAACAAAAAAATAGCTCTGTTATTTCCCAATACAAAATGAGGAAAAAATTTCGCCTAAAAGATCATCGGGGGTCATTTTCCCGGTTATTTCAGATAAAGCCTGTTGCGCTAAGCGTAAATCTTCTGCAAACATCTCTCCAGCTTGATAGTTAAGTAACTGCTCTATCCCTTTATTTAAAAAATCTTTTGACCGTTCCAGTGCATCTAAATGACGGCGACGTGCAAGAAAGATATTTTTTTCGTCGGGATTGAAACCCATCTGCTCTTTGAGGTGTTGAATCAGCTCAATCAACCCCTCTTTATGTTTTGCAGACAACTTAATAATGGTTCGCCCTTCTTCCGATGTCGTTTTGCCTATTGCTGAACCCGTTATGTCCACCTTGTTAAAAATAATCGTTACAGGTGCTGAAGAGGGTATATCAGCTAGTAACGATAAATAATCTTCCGAGCCTGACTCTCGGTCATCTACCACGAGCAATAGTTGATCTGCCGATAAAATCGCCTGTTTTGCTCGTTTCACACCTTCTTCTTCAATACGATCACTCGTCTCACGAAGACCCGCCGTATCAATTATGTGAACGGGCATCCCTTCTATTTGTATTTGTTCTTTTAAAACATCTCTCGTTGTGCCAGCCACCTCTGTTACGATTGCAGTATCACGCTGAGCCAACGCATTTAACAGGCTCGATTTACCCGCATTAGGTTTACCCGCTAAAACAACCGTCATACCATCCCGTAATAAACTGCCTTGTTTTGCCGTTGCTAACAAGGTTTTAAAGGCCTGTTGTAATTTATTGATGGTTTGATGTAGCTCATCGCTCGATAAAAAATCTATTTCTTCATCGCTAAAATCTATCGCAGATTCCACGTAGAGACGCAAATATGTCAGCTGTTTCTGGAGCTCATCGATATGCTCTGAAAATGCGCCCTGTAAGGAGCGTTGCGCGGACATTGCCGCCGCCGCCGTTCCAGCATCGATAATATCTGCAACGGCCTCAGCCTGAGCTAAATCTAATTTATTGTTTAAAAAAGCTCGTTGCGTAAACTCACCTGGCTCGGCAAGACGCGCTCCTAAACTTAACACTCTTTTCAAGAGCATATCCAAAACAACCGGCCCACCATGGCCTTGAAGTTCTAGCGTGTCTTCGCCTGTATAAGAAGCGGGGGATTGAAAGTACAATGCCAAGCCACTATCAATAAGGCGATTGTCACCGTCTTTAAAAGATCTAAAACATGCTTGGCGAACCGGTATTTGGCCACCAAACAATTGCTCCATTATTTGCTTCGTTTTTATGCCACTGATACGAATAATACCAATACCGCCACGGCCACTCGCTGTGGCAATAGCGGCAATCGTATCATTATTGCCTAACATGTCGTCTGCTATTTCTCTTTACCGGCCTCGATCCTTTTCATAATGATCGTTTGTTGGGCAATCGTTAATAAGTTATTCACAATCCAATAAAGCACCAGTCCTGCAGGGAAAAAAGCAAAAAAACCTGTAAACATAATGGGCAGCATTTGCATCATTTTCTTTTGCATCGGGTCAGGGTCAACCGGTGCCGGGTTCAAACGCTGCTGAAAGTACATCGTAATCCCATAGATAACCGGTAAAATAAAATAAGGATCTGCGGCTGAGATATTATCCACCCATAAAGCAAAAGGCGCCTGCCTTAACTCGACACTTTCCAATAAGGTCCAATAAAGAGCAATGAAAACAGGTATTTGAATGAGTATGGGTAAACAACCGCCCAGTGGATTTATTTTTTCAGTTTTATACAGCTCCATCATCGCTTGATTTAACTGTTTTTTATCATCGCCATAACGCTCTTTCAGTGCCACTATTCTTGGCTGCACTATTTTCATGTGCGCCATAGATTTATAGCTTTTTTCAGATAATTTGAAGAATAAAGCCTTTATCGTCAACGTTACCATGATGATAGCCACCCCCCAATTGCCAACAAAATCATAGAAAAAGCTGAGTAACCAAAAAATAGGCTCGGCGATAATTGTTAATTTTCCATAATCCACCATTAGCTCAAGCCCTGGCGCAACGTTAACCAGCTGATCTTGAAGTTTAGGCCCAGCAAACAAAACAGAATGAATTGTTTTCGCCTCGCCTGGTTGTACTACCTTACTGGGCGAATAGGCGCCAATAACATATAAACCACCTTTCAGTGATTTAGTGTAATAGTGGTATTGATTTTCTTTTTCTGGAACCCACGCAATACCAAAATAATGCTGAATCATCGCCAGCCAACCACCGGTTGCTTCACGGCTTAAATCATCATCTTCCATATCACTAAAACCAATTTTTTGGTATTTATCTTCATCCGTGTAAAGAACGCCACCGGTATAAGTGTAAATCATTGAATTTTCATTCTTTTCAGCATAGTTATTACGCTTTATCTGCAAATATTCCCTTGCCGACCAAGCTTCTGCGCCGTTATTTTCTATACGTGTTTCAAGATCAACTTGATAACTCCCCTTTGTGAAGATGTACGTTTTTGTAATCGTTACACCGGCATTATTTTTCCAAATGAGGGGCACACGCAGTTCTTCACCCACCATCAAATATTCATTATTGGCCGAACTCCAAAGTGCATGATGATTTGGGCTTTCGCCGTTTTGAGCCACTAAACCAGACTCAACAACAAAGGTTTTGGATGGTGAGTTATGCAAGAGCTGTATTTTTTTCTCTTGGCCTTTTTCCTCAGGATAATCAGTCAACGTCAACCCGATCAGGCTGCCACCAATTTTGTCTATTTGCAGTTCATACACATCTGTACTGACTGAAATAGTGCCGCCTTCAATATTAACATTGTCAGCACCCTCACTGCTTGATGGTAATATCTGATTACTTTTGGCTTTGACATCTGGCACATCGGGGGTCACTTTCGATTCAGTCGCCGCTACTTGAGTGGTCATTTGCTGAGGCAAGACATAATCTTCTTGCCATGCTTGCCAAATAAGTACTGCAATAAATGCAAGCGCTGCAAACAATAAAGTTCTTTGATTATCCATTTGATTTTTCTGACGTTGGTAAGGGGTCTACACCGCCTTTACAAAAAGGGTGACAACGAAAAAGCCTTTTAAGGGTTAAATGAAAAGCTTTTATCGCACTATATTCCTGAAATGCTTCCAACGCATATTCAGAACACGTTGGGTAAAAACGGCATCTCCGAGCCAACATCGGGCTAATAAAATAGCGATAAAAATTAATTAAATAAATAAATAACTTATTCATTAGTCGTTAACTTTTTCCAATGTTTCTCTATTGATACGGCCAACTGTTTTTTATTTGCTGTGGCAGCATTTTGGCGGGACAAAACCACAAAATCATAACCTGATAAATCTGCTTTATTCCGCCTAAATGACTCTCTAATAATCCGCTTAATCAGGTTCCTTTTTACCGCTTTTTTAACGCTTTTTTTTGCAATAGCAAGGCCTAATCTGGCCTTTGGAACAGCGCTCTTTTTAGCTAAAACAGTAAATAAACCATCTGTACTTCTCTTTGCCCCTTTAAAAACGCTGGCATACTCAGACGGCGTATTTAGTCTGTCTATTTTTTCAAACTTGTATACCTGCTTTCTGATCAGGCTGATAAACGAGCTCTACCTTTTGCGCGTCTGGCATTGATAATTTTTCGGCCAGATTTTGTCGCCATTCTTGCTCTAAATCCGTGAGTTCTAGCTCTTTTAAGATTACTGGGTTGAAATGTTCTTTTCATGCTGAAGTGTCCTGTAAATACCTGATTATAAAAATTACAAAAGAAGACGTTTTTTTGATATGGTTTTCTTTTGAGAAAAAGACTGGGAAGGTTAGTTTTTTTTACCTTAAAAGTCAATGTTTATATAAAGATTAGCGATCCTTACAAATATCAAAAATCTTTATTTTTCCTGTGGATAACTTTTCTTTTAAACGTTATTCTTACAAAGAATTCAGTTTAACTTCATTAAGGATTAATGTGTCATCTCTTTGGGAACAGTGTTTACAACAACTGGAAGGAGAAATCCCTCCTCAACAAATCAACACGTGGGTACGCCCATTACAAGCACAAACTCATCATCATGAACTGCTTTTATTTGCTCCAAATAAATTTGTTTTAGACTGGGTTTCTGATAATTATATTTCAAATATAACCAATATAATCAATAAGTTAACTGATAATAAAACTCAGATTTTATTAAAAATTGGGAGTTCAAAGCCTCAACAATCTTCACCAGCGAATCATATTAAAAAAGCCTCATCAAAAATTCCCCATAATGAAAACATTACTCACAACCTGAACAGCGCTTTTACCTTTGATTCGTTTGTTGTGGGTAAATCGAATGAATTAGCGAAAGCAGCGGCTATTCAAGTCTCTGAAAACCCAGGGACTTCCTATAACCCATTATTTATTTATGGTGGCGTTGGCCTTGGTAAAACGCATTTAATGCACGCTGTTGGTAATAGCCTAATTCAATCAAATCTAAACGCAAAAGTTTGCTTTATATCGTCAGAACGTTTTGTCTCTGATATGGTGCAATCGCTACAAAAAAACGCCATCAATGATTTTAAAAATCACTACCGCTCTTTAGACCTTTTACTAATTGATGATATTCAATTTTTTGCAAACAAAGAACGATCTCAAGAAGAGTTTTTTCACACCTTCAATACACTCATTGAAAATAATAAACAAATTATCTTAACCTGTGATTGTTACCCAAAAGAAATTAATGGTTTGGAAGAACGACTTAAATCCCGGTTTGGCTGGGGACTACCCATCCCTGTAGAACCCCCTGATTTAGAAACTCGCGTAGCCATCTTAAAAAGTAAAGCCGCCTCAAGCGGTGTTGACCTGGCGGATGAAGTGGCTTTCTTTATGGGTAACCGAATTAAATCAAATGTTAGAGAGCTGGAAGGCGCTCTGCGTAGAGTACTCGCTAATGCTAACTTTACCGGTAAACCTATTACACTTGATTTTACTAAAGAAGCCCTTAGGGATTTAATAGCGCTACAAAATAAACGTATTAGCATTGATAACATTCAAAAAACAGTCGCCGAATATTACAAAATTAGAATATCTGACTTACTTTCTGCAAAGCGAACCCGATCTATTGCTCGTCCAAGGCAAATCGCCATGGCTTTAGCAAAAGAACTGACTCAATATAGCCTACCCGAAATTGGCAACCAGTTTGGTGGCCGTGATCACACCACTGTATTGCACGCCACACGGAAAGTGAAAGAACTCAGAGATTCAGAACAAGCAATCGATGAAGATTATATTAACCTGTTAAGAACCCTATCGCATTAATTTGGTGTAAGCTGTGGATAAAATTTAATTGATTTATACAAACAAGTTATCCACAATATTTATGTTAATTAATAACATATTCAAAATATATTTAACCCATTGATTTTAATATAAAAAAACATGATTTCAACAGATTTTTCATCCCTTATAACTATAATAAGTATTTAGAATATGAAATTAAATATTATTAAAGAAAATTTATTAGATCCCTTACAAAAGGTTTTTGGTGTCATTGAACGTCGACAAACCTTACCTATTTTGTCGAATGTTTATTTATCCATGAATGATGGGCGGTTAAAATTCACAGGAACAGATTTAGAAGTTCAAATCAGTGCTGAATCAAAAATTGAAAGCAATGAAAATTTAAAGTCAACGATTCCGGCTAGGAAGTTTTTAGATATTTGCCGATCATTACCAGACCATGCAGAGATAAATTTATCGTTTGATAACGGTGTTTTAAAAATTAAATCGGGTAAAAGCAGATTTACACTTAGAACCTTACCCGCGGATGAATATCCTTTGTTTGATGAATCAAATTACAGTGATCAAATTAACCTACCTCAATCTATTTTACTAAAAGCCTTTAGCAAAACCATTTTTTGTATGGCTCAGCAAGATGTCCGTTATTACTTGAATGGCTTAATGATGGAACTCGTAAACGGCGAATTACAAACGGTTGCTTCTGATGGACATCGTTTAGCTTTATCAAAAAATAAAATAGACAACGAAACAAAGTCCATCAATCAAGTCATTATTCCAAGAAAAGCGGCTCAAGAGTTATTAAGACTTATTGATAAATTTGACGGCGATATCGACATAAAAATAGCTAAAAACAGCATTAAATTTAATGTAGGGGATGTTCAATTAAATGCGAAACTGATTGATGGGCGTTTCCCTGATTTCAAGAATGTTGTGCCAACAGAAACAAAGCACAGTTTTAATATAGATAAACTCTCGTTTAAATCAGCATTATCTCGCGTTTCAATTTTATCAAACGAGAAATACAAAGGCATACGTTTAGATTTGGCTAAACAACGGATGTTGATTAACGCGAATAACCCCGAACAAGATGAAGCTGAAGAAGAGGTCGTTATTAATTATGATGGCGATGAAATGAGCATGGGCTTTAACTCCAGTTATTTAATGGATGCGCTGAATGTTATTGACTCAGAAAGTGTCCAGGTTTCCTTTACTGACACTAACAGCAGCTGCCTGCTTGAAAATCCAGATGATAAAAGCAGTCGCTTTATCATTATGCCGATGCGTATTTAGTTTCTAGATAATATTTTTGTCATTAAAAAATATTCAAATAAAAGGCGTTCGGAACATAGAAGAGATACAGTTTCAACCCACTTCCGGAGTGAATATTATTGTTGGGCCGAATGGAAGTGGAAAGACCTCTCTTTTAGAATCGTTATATATTCTCAGCAGAGCGCGGTCTTTTAGAACACAGAATATCGCTAAGGTTTTATCACACAATGCAGAAAGTTTAATTGTATTTGCCGAGATAGATATTTTAGGGTCCACTAATAAGCTCGCCATTAAAAAAAACCATGAAAAAACATTCATTAGAGTAAATGGCAAAACCGAGAGTAAATCTTCAGAGCTATCACGATTATTACACACACATTTAATTAGACCAGAATCTCAAACGTTACTTGAAAATGGATCAACGCCCAGGCGATCATTCATCGATATGGGTGTGTTTCACGTGAAACATTCGTTTTTAAAGATATCAAAACAATATAACCAGCTTTTGAAGCAAAGAAACAGATTATTAAAAACTAAACAATTGGATACCTTGGCAGTTTGGAGCAATAAGCTTATTGAATACGGTACAATGGTTACCGAAGCAAGACAAGGTTACATAGCGCAGTTGGAGCAAGAGTTAAAAACCATTGTTGGTTTTTTTATTGTGAATATCAATGTGGAGATCCAATACTTAAAAGGCTGGGAGAAGAACTCATCCCTATCTGAGGCTTTAACTAGGAGCCTTGGCCGAGATGAGCAATATGGCTATACAACGGTAGGTGCTCATAAGGCGGATTTTAAGGTATTGGTCGATCGTAAACCGGCGCAGGATTATTTATCAAGAGGCCAGATGAAGTTATTAGTCATTGCGATGTATTTAGCGCAAATCAAATTAATGAGTGAACAATCTACTAAATCAATTTGTGTGTTACTGGACGATTTGGCAGCAGAATTGGATAGGGATTGTTTCAGAAGAGTGATGTTGTTTTTAAGAGAGTTAGGTGTTCAGGTTTTTGTTACCACAACAAACATCGAACTGTTTTTAGAATTTATAGAAGCAAAAGATACAAAAGTGTTTCACGTGAAACAAGGTATTATGCAAATAGGGGAAAGCTGAGTGAGTGAAGATAAAGATAACGAAACGTATGATTCGTCAAATATACAGGTTTTAAAAGGCTTGGATGCTGTTAGAAAAAGGCCGGGTATGTATATCGGGGATACGGATGATGGTTCGGGTTTGCACCATATGGTCTTTGAAGCAGTGGATAACTCCATTGATGAGGCTTTAGCAGGTTTTTGCACGGAAGTGGGGGTTATTATTCATAATGATAATTCGGTAACGATTACCGATGATGGTCGTGGTATTCCTGTGGATATTCACCCTGATGAAGGGCGTTCAGCAGCGGAAGTGATCATGACGGTTCTACATGCGGGTGGTAAGTTTAATGACAATGCCTATAAAGTGTCGGGTGGTTTACATGGCGTTGGTGTTTCAGTTGTTAATGCATTATCAGATGAGCTGGAGTTAACGATTAAAAGAGAAGGGAATGAGCATTATCAACAATATAAAAAAGGGGAGCCCGTTGAGCCTTTAAAAATTATTGGTAAGACAGGCGAAACGGGAACTAGCTTAAAATTTAAACCCAGTATAGAAACATTCAGTAACATCGAGTTCCATTTTGATTTGTTAGCTAAAAGGCTTCGTGAGCTATCCTTTTTAAATTCAGGTGTAAGAATTAGGTTGTCGGATGAGCGCACTGCAAAAGAAGAAGTGTTTGAATATGAGGGCGGTATAAAGGCATTTGTGGACCACCTTAATAGTAAAAAATCAAAAATTCATGAAAATATTGTCTACATTAATGTTGATAAAAACGATGTTAATGTTGAAGTGGCTTTGCAGTGGAATGATTCGTATCAGGAGAATATTTTTTGTTACACAAATAATATTCCACAAAGGGACGGTGGTACGCATTTAGCAGGCTTTAGAGCCGGTTTAACAAGAACGTTAAATCAGTATATTGATGAAAGTGGCTTAGCGAAAAAACAAAAAGTTTCAACATCGGGTGATGATGCTCGTGAAGGCTTAACTGCTGTTTTATCTGTCAAAGTCCCCGATCCTAAATTTTCTTCTCAAACAAAAGATAAACTGGTTTCTTCAGAAGTAAAATCAATAGTAGAGTCTTCTTTGTCTGAAGCGTTGCAAACATTTCTATTGGAAAACCCAGCAGAAGCAAAAGAAATAGCCGGGAAAATGCTAGAAGCGGCGAGAGCGCGGGATGCAGCAAGAAAAGCCCGTGAAATGACACGAAGAAAATCAGCATTGGATATAGCCGGGTTGCCAGGGAAATTAGCTGATTGCCAAGAAAAAGATCCGTCGTTGTCTGAAATATTCCTGGTGGAGGGTGACTCTGCGGGTGGATCAGCAAAACAAGGAAGAGATCGTCGCACTCAAGCAATTCTTCCTTTAAAGGGTAAAATATTAAACGTAGAAAAAGCCCGCTTCGATAAAATGTTATCGTCTGATGAAGTGGGTACATTAATTACTGCATTAGGCTGTGGTATTGGCAAGGAAGAATATAAACCCGAAAACCTTCGCTATCATAAAATCATTATCATGACAGATGCTGATGTCGATGGTTCTCATATTCGCACATTGCTACTCACATTCTTTTATCGCCAAATGCCAGAGCTGATTGAAAATGGTAATGTTTATATCGCTCAACCCCCTTTATATAAAGTAAAGAAAGGAAAGCAAGAATATTACGTTAAAGACGATAATGAACTAAACAGTTATTTACTGCAACTGGCCTTACAAAAGGCACATTTAGTTATAGACGATACAACACCAGCAATCAAAGGAGTTGCTTTAGAAGAACTCGCGAAAGAGCATATCCAAATAGAAGGAATGATCGCAAGGTTGTCTGGTCGATATGATGAGCAGATTTTAAATCAATTATTGTTTTCCGAAGAGGTAACGGAATTAAACAAAGAAGATGAATTGATTAACTGGTTGAGTGAGTTAGAAAAAAGATTAAACGCCATAGAAAGCAGCCCTACACATTACAGCTTATCGTTAGACTACCGAGAAGGTAACTGGTCTATACATTGCTCAACAACTTCCCACGGTGTAGATAAATCATTTGAAATGACACGTTTATTCTTTAAATCGGGAGAATACAAAAGGTTAGTACGGTTTGGAAAAACCTTAATAGGGATGTTTGAAGGAGATACCGTTCTTTTAATTGGTGAAAAAGAATACAACGTTACCAATTTCAAAGAAGTGTTTGAATTACTGATGAAAGAAGCAAGAAAAGGCCAACAAATACAACGCTATAAAGGTTTAGGGGAAATGAACCCAGAGCAATTATGGGAAACTACGTTAGACTCAGATTCACGCCGATTACTGCAAGTGCGGATAGAAGATGCCATTGCAGCGGATGGTGTGTTTACAACATTAATGGGGGATGAAGTAGAACCAAGGCGAGATTTTATTGAGAAAAATGCCTTAGAAGTAGCAAATTTAGATGTATAGGAAAACGGTTTTGCCATAGATATTAAATTTTAACATTAGAAGCAAGAAAGTTTGATTCCGTTTTTTCCAAGCAAAAGAATAACTATGTACATAAACAGCTTATCAAAAAATAAGTTACGTTCGCGGTTCTATGCCAGATTTAATCCAACTTTTCTTTTCATTTAAAGAATCATTAAGCATTTACATGAATAGAATTGGAGAAAGTGAAAAGAGCGTAGGTTGTGGGGAACTATGACTCAAATTTTATCGGTGGGGCGTCTGAGATTATAGCTGGGGTGCATTTGAAGTGGTTGGATAATAAGTTGTAAAGAAGGCTTATTTTTTAGAACACCAGAAAATGGCTCTGTAAAACTAAGAGCCTTATTGATATACAGCCATTTAACGGGGTATCAAGTTTTTTAATGTATTTGCCAAAAAAACGATAAAATTGGTTAGATTGTAGCGAATAGAAATATCAAAAACCTCAAAACACCGTGAAACCCGCCCTACACACTTTTTTATCTTAATTCACACAAATGGGTTGCTCATTGAATTAACACAGTTCATACGGCTTGGTATGAGCTTGTTTTTTTTAGAGTAAATCAGAAAACTATTTATAAGTAAAACGCGAGCACCTTTTGCACTCCCTACTTAACTTTTTTAGCAATTACATTATTTTTTCTATAAGTGACTGGGAAAAAATAACCCCATTTGGGGTCTGTAACCAAGTAAAAACGCCTATATTTATTGCAACTGTAAACCAAAAAACGATACGAAAAGATTCTTTTTTAGATTTATGGCGTAGCGTTTGCTGAGCAATAGCAGCGCCGGGCCAACCACCAATTAAAGATAGCATGTGCAAGGTGCTTTCTTGGGTTCTCCATCCGCCTCTTTTGGCCGCTGATTTATCCATAGCATATATGAGGAAAGTAAGAAGACTAGCAACCATATAAAGAGGAAAAACCAAGATATTAACTTTGCCTGAGAAAGTTGATATACCGACAATAAGAAGGAATATTACAGAACAAAGAATAGTTTTTGAACTTTGCTTTTTACTATTACTTTTTGATAATTTTTCCCCTAGCCTAGTTACATTATCAGCACACACTCTACCTTGTTTATCTGTGCTTAAAGCATAGGTAACGACTTGGTTTATTTTGGGTTCTTTTGTACGGCTGTTGAAAGCTTTTATATGCACAAAAATCCGTTTGCCACCCTTATTAGGGGTTATAAACCCAAACCCTTTGTCAGGATTCCATGAAGTTATTTTTCCTTTATTACGCATATCAATTAGAGGGCAACCTTCCCCCGTAGAAATACCTCACTGGGAAAGAAATTTTCGGTAAGCCGCAAGCGCCTCGCGGCCTTCGGTCGCGGTGCGAAAAGGGTTTGACTGACTGCCAATCCCCCATCCAAATAGTGTGACGAGTGCTGCGCCGTGGTTGAAGCTCCGCGCGAGGTAAGTCTCCATGCTGATGCCAGAACTTTCCGGGTTATCCGCAGGAATAATGTTGGTTCCCTCGGCGGAGGCCCACCAGGGGTTGCCCTGTGCCGAGAGCTCCTGGTAAATCTGCTCATAGACGCCTGCGACCGGATAGGTGGAGAAACCGGGCCGAGCGCTCGTCGCAAAGGCCACGGAAGGCCGTTGCGAGCTGGGGGCAAGATCCAGCACGTCTTCATAGCTTACGCCCGACGGTGCTGATATCGCTTCAAAACGCGCTCGGGGCAGGAAGGCGACGTGGGTGTATATGCGATTGCTGTCGACCCCGCCCTGTGCCAAACCATCGGTCCACAGGCCGATAAATTCGGCCACGATTGCGGTGATTTCATCACCAATATTCGACGGTGGATTCTGCGGGCCAAATCCTGCGTTTGCGAGGGCATGAAAACCCACGCGATCCCTCGTGTTGACGTCCTGCCCCATGTGGGACTCCCACCCCGCGATGACACCAGCAAACAGGTCTTCTTTCCCTTGCGCCCTAAGGTTCGCCACATGGGCGGCAATACGCGCACCGATTACGTCACGCGCGCGACGGGTCACCTCGGCGCGTATCGTCGGGGAGTTAAAGACCATTCTGGCCGGCGGGCGCGCCCATTCCAGGAATAGACCGGTCGCGGGCCTTCCATCAAAATCAGTCCACTCAATATTTGTCGGGTCATTGATGAGATCGCCCCGCTTGCGCCAGAACATCGCGTCATCGAGGTGAAAGCCCACGGCCACATTTTCAGACAGAGCGATGTTGAAGCCGTCGTCGATGATCTGCCGTACCTCGGCGTCGCTATGGTCAAAGGCAATAGGCCCAAGAATGAAGGCCAGGCGCGTCTTCTGCCCTCCCGTTACGCCGATGGTGGTGACGATGTCGCGCACCATATCGGCAACCTTCTCCTTCGGCGTGTAGACCAACGCGCCATCAAATGGAATCGCCGGGTCTGACCCACCCTGAAAGACCTGAAACGCCAAATACCGAAGCTCGTCGCCACTCAATGGCTCTAATGATTCGGCATTCATAGGATGATCGGCTCTTACCTCGTCAATACCATTGCCACAACCGACAAAGGTCAGTGCCGACATAAACAAAACGAGCAGACCAACAACGCGTTTCATGAGCTCTCCAATTATGCTTTCGGTTTAAAGACAATCGCGAATATGCGGAATCCATAGTCTATATATTGCGATACTAACACATATAAAAGAGCGGTTTTTAAATGCGTTTTAGCAATAAAAGAGGTGCTTCATTTGTAGGGTGCTCGCTGGGGATTTATTGCATTTTGATGATGTTAGTGCTGTGTTATGAACACGCTACCTTGGCGATTTCGTTCCAATCGGTTGTATAGCGTTTGGATTTGTTTTTTGGTTGATAGAGCCATTTTTGTTTGAGTTTGGCGTCTGAAAGGCAAATTTTATTCGGAAATTTAAGATTAATTTCATCCATTATTTGCATGAGATTATTTTTATTGTCAGGGGGGATTGACGTTGGTGATAAGGGAAAAAGGTCAGTTTGGGTAAATGCTTGATTGGAATGGAGTTGCGCTAGAGTAATACCGGCTTTTTGATATTTTAAACCGGGTTTAAAGATTTGTTTAAGCAGTTTTTTTGCTGTTGTAATCAGTAGTCTTGAGTCTTGGCTAGGCGAGGGTAAAACGCAACGAGCTGAGCGCCGGTAATGTTGTGCTTTAGAATCCAATGGATTGGTTTGAATGGAGACGCTTACCAAGTGGGTGAGGCTGTTTTGTTTTCTTAATTTCTCAGCTGCGCGGCTTGTGTATTGGGTAATGGCTTGGGCGAGTTCATCGAATGTGGTGAGTTTTTGTTTGAAACTTCTAGAACAGACGATTTGTTGCTTATCGGGTGTTGAGTTTTCTAGCGGGAAGCAGGGGATGCCGTTGAGCTCCATGACCGTTCTAGCAACGACAATGTTAAATTGTGTAGTGACTTTGTTGCTGGGTAAGCAGGCTAAATCCCACGCATGGGTAATGCCTAAGGTGTTGATTTTAGAGGATAATTTGGAACCAATTCCCCATATTTCACGAACGGGTACGACTTGCATGAGCTTTTTTCTTTTTTCGGGGCAAGCTAAATCGACAACGCCTTGAGTTTTCTGCCAACGCTTTGCGGCGTAATTGGCCAGTTTAGCCAGGGTTTTTGTGGGCCCCATGCCAACACAAACAGGAATGCCTGTCTGGCGCATAATGGTTTGTCGGATCAGGGCGCCATACGCTACGGGATCGGCGGCACTGATTCCCGTTAAATCTAAAAAGGATTCATCTATTGAGTAAATTTCTTGATGGGGTGAAAACTCAGATAACAATGACATAACACGCGACGAAAGGTCGGCATACAACGCATAGTTAGAAGAAAAAAGTTGTACATCGTGCTGATTTATCAGTGCTTTAATCTGATGCACGGGAACGGCCATTTTTATACCTAATGCTTTGACTTCAGCACTTCGTGAAACAATACAACCGTCGTTATTGCTAAGTACAGCAACCGGTTTGTTCAGTAAATCTGGGCGAAATAAACGTTCACAGCTTACATAAAAATTATTGCAATCGACTAGAGCAATGCGGTGTTGAGAAAGCATTTAAGAAATTAACGCTAGAGTGCGTGAATAACATTGGTGACAACGCCCCAGATCATGAAATCACTTTCTGCTGGTATGGGAATATCTGGGTAATCAGGGTTTTCGGCTTGTAGAATTAAGTCGCCGTTATGGTGTGCGAGCCGTTTGACGGTTAGCTCGCCGTTCAAGGCACAAATGACAACTTTTCCAGGGCCTGCTTCGAGTGATCGATCAACGACCAGAATATCGTTGTTATGAATACCTGCGCCAATCATCGATTCACCTTCGGCACGTACGAAAAAAGTAGCGGCTGGCTTTTGGATCAGTAATTGATTCAAGTCGAGCGTTTGTTCAACATAATCATCCGCTGGTGAGGGGAAACCAGCAGCAACACGGCAGTTAAACAACGGTATTTTTATAGGTTCAGCATCGGTAACAGGGTGAATAAATGAGGCTGGTTCGGAAGCGCTTTGCTGAGCTTTAAATTGTTGTTTGCGGAACGCGAGAAGCGCAGTGAGCGATGGCACCATGCTTTCAGGAACTCGAATAGCCTTAGTGGACTCACCATAAACGGAAGAGCCTTTTTTGCGCCCAGCGCCTTTCCGGGTTCCGCCTCGTGAATTATGTTGTTGATTATTGTTCATAATGAAAAGTGTACAATAATCAAAATATAGATTCAATTTTATTCTGGCTGCCAATAATAAAACAGTTTCGTTGTTTTATAGTCGGCGCGTGGTGCGTCGTTTGAAAACCGTTGAAAAGGTTTCGCGTCAGGGGTTTAAGGCGCTTTGTTAGAGATTAAGTCCATTTGCCCTTCAATCCAGTTTTGCATGGTTTGGTTTAATTCTCTGGCCGATAACGTTTTGCTGTCGACCATTTCACCAATGCGAACCTGGATCGTGCCGGGGTATTTTATAAAGGCGTTTCGTTTCCAAAATTCTCCGGCATTATGTGCAACAGGGATAACCGGATAACCGGATTTTTCTGCTAACAAAGCACCGCCGATCATGTATTTCTTTTTTTCGCCGGGCGCTGTGCGGGTGCCTTCTGGGAAAATCACAACCCAGCGACCCGATGTCAGCCGGTCTGTTCCTTGTTCAATAATTTGTTTAAAAGATTGGCTTTTTTTGGAACGATTGATTGCAATGGGCTGGGTGAGCGCTAAGGCCCAGCCGAATAAAGGAATCCACAGCAGTTCTTTTTTTAGGACCCAACATTGCTGAGGAAACATAACTTGCAGGGCAAAGGTTTCCCAGGCAGATTGGTGTTTACAAAAAATAATACCATTTCCTTTTATGTTTTCTGCTCCAGTGACTTTAAAGTCGAGTTTACAGATGGTTTTAAGCCCTTTAATAACGAGCTTTGCCCACGTGCTGGCTATGGCGTACCTAACGGAATAGGAGAACGGGAAAGAAAGCAGGACAAGTGGGGCGAATATAAACAAAGTGGTCACTTGGAATATAAAAAACACAATGGAGCGTAGCCCCAGAAGGAATAAATTAGGCGAGGATTTTTTGGCTTGCGTCATAGAGGTTGTTATAAGTTGGATAAGGGAGATCAGGGTTACTTTGAAGGGTTTTTTTTCCTTTACCTGTTAATACCAGTATGGGGTTAGAGCCAACCTCGATGGCCGCTTGAAGGTCTCGTAGGCTGTCCCCTATCACGATAGCGGTATTTAAATTAATATCAAATTTCTGTGCTAAATCTTTCAATAAGCCAGCGTTGGGTTTGCGGCAAGTACATTGATCTTGAGGGGTGTGAGGGCAAAAAGCGATACCCGTAATTTTTCCACCGGCTTGTTGAATCAGGCGGAGCATTTTTTGGTGCATAGCCTCCAGTGTAGCGGTACAGAAATACCCGCGGCCAATACCCGATTGGTTGGTGGCAATAAATATACGATGCCCTGCCTTATGTAGCATGGCGATAGCCTCGATGCTGCTTTCTATTGCTATCCATTCATCGACGCTTTTCACATAGGCATCGCTATCGAGATTAATGACACCATCACGATCCAAAATAATATCGGCTTTAAACGGTTTTTCTAAAACCATAATGCTATATCATTGAAATATCAGCTATTTTTATAAAGTTAGCATGGATTTTATTCAACAAAGCCAAGCGTGTATTTTTTAGTTTTTCATCATCGCTCATAATAAAAACATGCTCAAAGAAGGCGTCGATGGGTTCTTTAAGGGTCGATAATATTTTCAGGGCATCAATATATTGGTGCTGATCAATAAGCGGTTGAATTTGTTGTTCTATGGATTGTAATGTCTGGTTCAGTGTTATTTCATGCTCATTTTCTAAAGCAGATGGTTCAAACAGTTTGTTCACGTCCCGAGGCGCTTTTTTTAATAAGTTTTGAATGCGTTTATTAGCTTCACCTAAGCTGGCCGCTTCTTCCAGGGAAGAAAATGCTTTAACTGCTTGTAATCTCTGCATAAAATCCACAGGTTGTGTGCAGTTAACAGAAGCAACGGCAGCGAAAGACTCTGCAGAATAGCCTTGGGACAAGCAGTACCCTTTTAGACGGTCGAGAATAAAATTTAAAACCAGTTCTTTTACGCTATCTTCGTCGAATGTGTGGGTAAACTGCTTAGAAGATATTGAAATAAGCTCTTTTAGATCCAGCTGTAAACCGCCCTCAATAATGATTCTTAAAATACCTAAACAAGCGCGTCGTAAGGCGAAGGGGTCTTTGTCTCCACTGGGCAGTAAGTTAATACTGAAGATACCGACCAAGGTGTCTAGCTTGTCGGCTAAGGCGAGTATTTGACCTGTTTTGCTTGCAGGTATTATTCCGCCGGATTGTTTGGGCAAATATTGCTCTTGCAAGGCTTCAGCAACGTCTTCAGGCTCGCCGTTTTCGATCGCATAATAACGACCGATAGTGCCCTGTAAGCTGGCAAATTCTCCGACCATGTCGGTAACAAGATCGGTCTTGCTGAGCAAGGCAGCGCGAGAAGCATAAACTGTATTGAACCCTAATTGAGAGGCCAGAGCGGTTGATAATTTTTCTACGCGATGCGTTTTGTCGCCGATAGAGCCCAGTTTATGCTGGAAAACAACATGATCAAGCAGAGGTATGCGGTCGGCTAAGGTGCTTTTCATGTCCTGTTGCCAGAAAAATTCAGCATCCGATAGTCTGGGGCTGATAACACGTTCGTTGCCATGACGGACCGATTGTGGGTTGCTGCTATCAATATTACTGATGGTAATAAAATAAGGGAGCAAACCACCGGTTGCATCAAGAACCGGAAAATACTTTTGGTTGATTTGCATGGTGGTAATAAGCACTTCTTTAGGCAAGGCCAAAAAGTGCTTATCGAAACAGCCGGTTACAGCAACAGGGTGTTCCACCAAGGCGGTAATTTCATCTAATAAGTGTGAATCAATATGGGCTTTGCCATTAACCGCTTCAGCGGCTTGATGCGCCTGTTGTTCAATAAGGTTTCTACGTGCTTCAAAATCTGCAATAACGTAGGCAGAAGCGAGTTGATCCGAGTAGCTGCTGGCATCGTTGATTTCAATAGCTTCAGGGGCATGAAAACGGTGGCCAAAAGAAAGGTTGGAGGCCTTAATACCGTAAAATTCGCTGTTGATAATATCGTTGCCTAATAGCAGGACAATGGAGTGAACAGGCCTAACGAAGGCGTCATCGGAGCGACCCCAGCGCATGCGTTTAGCGATCGGTAAGCGAGCAAGGGCATTTTCAATAATAGCTGGAATAAGGGCTTCTGCCGGTTGGCCTTTTTCCAGTTTTTTATAAGACAACCATTCGCCTTTATCTGTTTTTAGTGTTTCAAGGTCGTTAAAGTCTGCACCACAGCCTCGTGCAAAACCTAAAGCGGCTTTGCTTGGCTTGCCTTCTTTATCGTAAGCCGCCGCAAGCGCTGGACCACGTTTTTCGACGAGCTTATCTGCTTGTGCTGTTTGAAGCCCTTCAACCCAGATAGCTAAACGCCTGGGTGTGGCGTAGCCATGTGTTTTTGTATAGCTAAGACTGGCTTCTTCTAATCCAGCACAAAGAGCAGACAACAGGTGATCCCGTAAGGTTGTAAGTGTTGTGGGTGGCAGTTCTTCACAGCCTAGTTCAAATAAGAGGTCTTTAGTTGTCATGATGAAGCCCCCTCAGTTTTTAACATGGGGAAGCCAAGGGCTTCACGTGAGGCAAAATACGTTTCAGCAACCCGTTTTGATAAGGTTCGAACGCGTAAAATAAATCGCTGCCTTTCTGTGACCGAAATGGCATGGCGTGCGTCGAGCAAGTTAAAGGTATGAGATGCTTTCAATACCTGTTCGTAGGCCGGCAAAGCTAAGCCTTTTTCGATTAATAGATTGCAGGCAGTTTCACACGCATCAAACTGTTTAAACATAACGTCGGTGTCTGCAAGGTCGAAATTGTAGGCTGACATTTCCACTTCATTTTGGTGAAAAACATCGCCATAAGTTACAACACCCTTTTCATTGCTTGTCCAAGCAAGGTCGTAGACACTTTCAACACCTTGGATGTACATGGCAATGCGCTCAAGCCCATAGGTGATTTCACCACTAACGGGGCGACAATCCAAGCCGCCGACTTGTTGAAAATAGGTAAATTGGGTGACTTCCATACCGTTTAGCCAAACTTCCCAGCCAAGCCCCCAGGCGCCTAGGGTTGGAGATTCCCAGTTGTCTTCAACAAAGCGAATATCATGCTCCAGCATATCTAGCCCAAGGTGGGTTAGAGAGCCAAGGTATAAATCCTGTATATCATCGGGAGATGGTTTAATTAATACCTGAAATTGATAGTAATGTTGCAAGCGATTTGGGTTTTCGCCAAAGCGACCATCGGTCGGGCGGCGCGAAGGTTGCACATAAGCCGTAGACCAGGGTTCTGGGCCAATCGCGCGTAAAAAAGTAGCCGGGTGGAAAGTGCCCGCGCCGACTTCAAGGTCTAGGGGCTGAAGAATAACGCACCCCTGGGCAGCCCAATACTCCTGCAAAGCAAGAATAAGGCCTTGGAACGTCATGAGGTCTTGTTTTGATTTTGACACGGTAAATAAACGGTTATTTAAAAAACGACCAGTATATCTAATAAGGCCTTACTTATCATTAAGGCGAAGCCAAATGCTAAGGCTATTTAATGTGTTTTATCGCTTAACTCGCTTGTTAGGGCATCAACATAAGAAAACCAATCCGGTATAATGCGCTTTAGATTAAATGTAGAGAAAGTTATGGCAACACAACGTAAAGCGGTTGCGCTTATTTCTGGTGGGCTCGATTCGCTGTTGGCGGCAAAGGTTATGCTGGAGCAAGGCGTTCATGTCGAAGGCATCAATTTTTATACGGGCTTTTGTGTAGAAGGGCATACCCATGCGATTCGAAAAAAAGATAAGGCGAAACCGAAGAGAAATAATGCACTTTGGAGCGCTGAAAAGCTCGGCATTAAACTTCATATCATTGATATTATTGAAGAATATAAAGATGTGTTGATCAACCCAAAACACGGCTACGGCGCAAATATGAACCCTTGTTTAGATTGCAAAATCTTTATGGTGGGGAAAGCAAAAGAGTGGGCAGAAGAGAACGGCTTTGATTTTATTATTACCGGTGAAGTGATTGGTCAACGGCCGATGTCACAGCGTAGAGAGACGATGCCGGTTATATCCGAAGAGTCAGGAGCAGATGATCGCTTACTCAGGCCTTTGTGTGCACAAAATCTACCCGAGACCTTACCAGAGCGAGAAGGTTGGGTGAATCGTGATGAGTTGTATGACTTTAGTGGTCGGACACGTAAACCTCAAATGGCGTTAGCGCAAAAGTTCGGTTTTGATGACTATGCGCAGCCGGCTGGCGGATGCTGTTTTCTAACCGATAAAGCCTATTCAGTTAAGTTGACAGATTTATGGGCTTCACGTGGTAAGCGAGATTATGAGATAGACGATATCATGTTGTTGAAAGTGGGACGACATATTCGTCCTAAGCCTCATTTCAAACTGATTATTGCGCGTGAGGAAGGGGAAAATAATTTCTTACAGGGTTATAAAAAACAATTTATTACCCTAAGAACAATGAGCCATAAAGGGCCTTTGACCTTATTGGATGGCAAGGCGAGTGACGAGGATCTTAAATTGGCCTCGCAAATTGTTGCGCGCTTTAGCCAAGGCCGAGATGCTGAAGCAGTGGATGTTGAGGTAACGGAAAAGGGTGTTAGCCAGAGTTATACAGTAACTCCATTAAAGCCGGATGAAATAGAACCATCGTGGCGAGTATGATTGAGCTAGATGTACGCCGCTTGATGTGCCCCATGCCGGTTATTAAGACACAAGATAGGATTAAAACGATGGCGCCTGGCGAGCATTTGCGAGTCACATGTACAGACCCAGGCGTTATGCAAGATATCCCAGCATGGTGTAGGATTAATGGCCATACCGTACTAACAGCTGAAGAAATCGATCACGAATACAGTCTGATTATCGAAGTAGGTGGTTAAAATTATGTTGACAACCATGAGTGAAACAACGGCCAAAAAGAAAATCACCGTCATTGGTGGAGTGGTTAATCTTATTTTGTCAGTGCTAAAAATTGGTTTCGGTTGGCTGGGCCAGTCACATGCACTGATTGCTGACGGGCTTCATTCGTTATCTGATTTATTGTCAGACGGTCTAGTGTATTACGCGTCGCATCATGCCGGGCACGAAGCGGATGAACAGCACCCTTATGGGCATGCACGTTTTGAAACGCTGGCGACGGTTATTCTTGGCACATTATTAATGGCCGTTGCTGGCGCCATTATTTGGGATGCCATTTCTCGTTTTTTTAATGACGAGACCTTGTCACATGGCTGGTTGGTTATTTCGGTAGCGGTGGTATCGGTATTGTCTAAAGAAGTGTTGTTCCACTTAACGATGGTGACAGCAAAGAAAACAGCGTCCGATTTGCTGAGAGCTAATGCCTGGCACCACAGAAGCGATGCAATTTCTTCGTTAGTTGTTTTATTTGGTGTGGGTCTTGAAATGGCCGGGTACCAATATTTTGATTCTATCGCGGCGATTATCGTGGGCCTGATGGTGATGAAAATAGGCGTTAATTTAGTGTTGAGCTCAAGTAAAGAGTTGGTTGATACAGCGCTAGATGCTGATGTTGTAGAGAATATAAAGCGCATCATTTTGGAAGTTAATGGCACGAGGGAACTGCATTTTTTACGTACTCGAAAAATGGGTGCCACGGCTTTAGTAGACGTTCATATTCTTGTTGATCCAAAAATCAGTGTTTCAGAGGGCCACTTAATCAGTGAGACGGTTCGTTTGTCATTGATTAAAGGGATAGAGAATATTGGTGAGGTCATGGTTCACATTGATCCAGAGGATGATGAAAAGTATTCACCCAGTGTGAATCTACCCTTAAGAGATCGCTTAATGTCGCAGTTTGATGATGTGTGGGGAGAGCTGATTCAAAAGCACGAAGTATCAAATATTAATCTTCATTACCTTGACGGTAAAGTGGAAGTTGAAATAGAGTTACCGTTAGATAGCGTTGAAAGCGTTCAGCAAGCACAGGCGTTATCTGAACAGTTTAAAGCAAGAACTTTGACCGTACCTAATGTAACCGGGGCCAAGGTGGTGTTTTCGTAGCTTGCACTAAAATGGGGCAGCGATAAGTAATTTGCCCTATTATGTGCTTTATTTTGATAGTTCGAGGAAAATATAATTAAAAATCAAAGAGTTATATTTTGGCATAATATGTGCAAAAATATTGCACGCTAACTAATTTAGACGTAATAATTTTAAAAACTAAGGAGTAAACATGTCAGCACAAGATGTATTAGACCTGATCAAAGAAAAAGAAGTTGCTTTTGTTGATTTCCGTTTCGTTGATACCATTGGTAAAGAACAACACGTAACGGTTCCATCTCACACAGTCGATGAGGGTGTGTTTGAAGACGGTAAAATGTTTGATGGATCATCCATCGCAGGCTGGAAAGGCATTAACGAATCAGACATGATTTTAATGCCAGATCCGTCCACAGCCGTATTAGATCCATTTTTTGATGACGTTACACTGATAATTCGTTGCGATATTGTAGAACCAAGCGACATGTCGGGTTATGAGAGAGATCCGCGCTCAATCGCTAAAAGAGCAGAAGAATACTTACAGTCAACAGGTATTGGCGACGCGGCTTATTTTGGCCCAGAGAATGAGTTTTTCGTATTTGATGACGTGCGTTGGAACGCCGATATGTCAGGGTCTTTCTATAAAATTGATTCTGAAGAAGCGGGCTGGAACTCTGAGAAGGATTATGAAAGTGGTAACATGGGCCATCGTCCCGGTGTAAAAGGCGGTTATTTCCCGGTTCCTCCGGTTGATTCTCTTCATGATATGCGCGCGGCTATGTGTTTAACTCTAGAAGAAATGGGCCAAAAAACAGAAGTGCATCACCATGAGGTTGCCACAGCAGGTCAATGTGAAATTGGCACGGTATTCAACACCTTGGTGAAAAAAGCCGATGAAGTGTTAGAACTTAAATATGTTGTTCAAAATGTTGCCCATGCCTACGGCAAAACAGCGACTTTTATGCCAAAGCCAATCGTTGGTGACAACGGTAATGGCATGCACGTACACCAATCGATTTTTAAAGATGGTAAGGCTTTATTTTCTGGTGATCAATACGGTGGTCTTTCTGAAACAGCCTTGTTCTATATTGGTGGCATCATCAAGCATGCTAAAGCCATTAATGCGTTTGCGAATGCCTCAACAAACAGTTATAAACGTTTAGTGCCGGGTTTTGAAGCGCCTGTTATGCTCGCTTATTCGGCTCGTAACCGTTCGGCATCCATTCGTATTCCTTTTGTTTCGAACCCTAAGGCACGCCGCATTGAAGTGCGCTTTGCTGATTCAACAGCGAACCCATACCTATGCTTCTCAGCGATGTTAATGGCGGGTATAGATGGCATTAAGAATAAAATTCACCCTGGTGAGGCGATGGATAAAGATCTTTATGATCTTCCAGCTGAAGAGGAAGCAGCCATTCCTCAAGTAGCGACTTCATTTGAAGAGGCACTTAAAGCGCTGGATAAAGACCGTGCTTTCTTAACAGAAGGCGGTGTGTTTACTGATGGCATGATTGATGGTTATCTCAAGCTTAAAATGGCGGAAGTGACTCGCTTGCGTATGACGACCCACCCTGTTGAATTCGACATGTACTACAGCTTATAAGGTTATACTGAAGCAGAGAGAAACCCCGCAATTGCGGGGTTTTTTTTGCACAAAAATCATCAATTGTGGTCTCATGGTTTACAAGAATGTAAAAAAGGAACGAATAATGAAATACGGCATTTTGTTAGTGAGTTTTTTTCTAGTCAGTGTTGTACAAGCTGATATTTATAAATACACCAATAAACAAGGCAAAACATCCTATTCAGACACGCCGGTGACAGGCGCTGAAAAAGTGTTCGTGCCGCCTGTGATGACGTATGAAGCCCCTGTTCAGCCGACTGAAAAAGAAAAAGCAGTTCAGCCCAAGGACGAGGCTGAGACATCGAACGAAAACGTCCCGTATAGCACATTGGATATTATTTCCCCTATTGACCAAGGGACCGTTAGGAACAATCAAGGCACGGTGAATGTGACGTATGATTTACAACCGGCCTTACAAAAAGGTGATGTTGTTGAATTGCTGATTGATGGTGTTAAGCAGCCCAACTTCGATGTGCAAGGACTGGCCCCAGGTGAACATACGGTTCAAATACAGGTGGTAGATAGCAACGGCGGCTTCAAAATTAGTAGTCAAAAAATAACGTTCTATCTTCATCGTAATATAAAACGATGAGCGTTAGCGCATAGCTGATACAATAAAACGCACCATAGTAGTGCGGACAACGCGTTCGTAGGCTGAACACGTTTTTTAAAACGTGCTGTAAATATGGGGCGCTACAAGTTGGCGCATTACTTGCTTATTATCAAAAATGAAAAGAAATACTTATTTGCCAAACTCACTGATTGAACAGCTTTCCGTTGGGATGTTGTTGTTCAACGAAAAAAACATGCTGACTTATCTTAATAACGCCGCAGAAGAAATGCTTGATATTAGTGAGCGTAAAGCCATAGGCGTTAAGGCAGAAAAGCTGTTTGACATGGCCAGTTTTGATATTGATAAAGTACTAGAACGCAGTTGGCAATTGGGATCAAAGATCACAGAGCACTTAGTGTCTATAAATAGCCCGGTTGGAATAGAAAGAAAAATTAGTTTATCAGTAACCCCAGTATCAATAGATGGTGAAGCAAAAATTCTGATTGAAATGGTTGATTTTAATCACTATCTACAAATTGATCATGACGAAAAACTGCTATCGCAGAACGAGCTGGCAACCAATATGCTGCGGGGCCTTGCACACGAAATTAAAAACCCACTGGGCGGGATTCGTGGGGCGGCGCAATTGTTATCAAAAGAGCTGAATGGCGGTTATGAAGAGTATATTCAAGTCATTACCGAAGAGGCTGAGCGCTTAAGAAATTTAGTCGATAGGATGTTGGGCTCATCAGAACTACCTAACCATCAGTACATCAACATACACGTTATTCTTGAACGAGTTCGTCAGTTGGTCAGGGCCGAGGTGAATGAAAAAATAATCATGAAAACCGACTATGACCCAAGCCTTCCAGAAATAAAAGCAGCTAAAGACCAGTTGATACAGGCGTTGTTAAACGTTGTTAGAAATGCGACACAAGCAGTCCAAGAAGGTGGTGAAATTATATTAAAGACCCGGATACATCGAAATTTTACCATTGGTGAAGAAACGCGTAAGCAAGCGATAAAAATAGATGTTATTGATAATGGGCCGGGTATTCCGAAAGAGATGCAAACTAAAATTTTCTATCCAATGGTAACAGGTAGAACAGAGGGTACAGGTTTAGGCTTATCTATAGCGCAAACCAATGTTCAGCGTCACAACGGCATTATTGAGGTAGCTAGTGAACCCGGCCGAACCGTGTTTTCAACAATATTACCGTTAGATAAGATACCGTAAGGAAAAGGCGTTTGATAAACAAGGATGATCAAATGGAGAAACAGGCACAATTAGTTGAAAAGTGGGATGCATTAAGTATGAGTGAAAAAATAAAGGTATGGGTTGTCGATGATGATCGATCAATACGTTGGGTGATAGAAACAGCGCTTAAAAGGGAAGGTCATCAGGTCACCTGTTTTGAGAATGCGGAAGGGATCATCGATTTGATGCATAAAGACAAGCCTGATGTGTTAATAACAGACATACGGATGCCAGGAAAAGACGGTATTGAATTATTGGCTGAGCTTCATGTTCGCTCGCCGGATTTGCCTGTAATTGTGATGACGGCCCATTCCGATATGGACAGTGCTGTATCAGCCTACGATGGCGGCGCTTTTGAATATTTACCTAAACCGTTTGATGTGGATGAAGTGGTGAATCAGGTAGAGCGTGCATATGCTCATCACCAAAAAAATGTGTCCGTCGAAGAGACAGGTGCTCAAGATGAAGCCAGTGAATCGGGTATTATTGGCAGTGCGCCAGCTATGCAGACGGTTTTCAGAGCGATTGGACGTTTATCACGCTCAAACATTACCGTCATGATAAACGGTGAATCGGGCACGGGTAAGGAGTTGGTTGCAAAAGCCTTACACCAACACAGCCTTAGAAGGGAAAAACCCTTCATTGCCTTAAATATGGCGGCGATTCCTAAAGATTTATTGGAGTCGGAGCTTTTTGGTCACGAGAAAGGGGCGTTCACGGGTGCAGCCAGTCGTCGACAAGGCCGTTTCGAACAAGCGGATGGTGGGACCTTATTTTTAGATGAAATTGGTGATATGCCGGCTGAAATGCAAACACGTCTGTTGCGTGTTTTATCGGATGGGGAGTTTTTTTCAGTGGGCGGGCACCAGCCCATAAAGGTTGATGTTCGTATCATTGCGGCGACTCATCAGGGGTTAGAGCAATTAGTTGAAGAAAAGCTTTTTAGGGAAGACTTGTTCCATCGTTTGAATGTAGTAAGAATTAAAATCCCTCCCGTTAGAGAACGTAGAGAAGATATTCCGCAGTTATTGCACCATTTCTTAACAAAAGCGGCGAATGAATTGGGTGATGAAGCCAAGGTGTTAGACAAAGAAGCAATGGCCTATCTTTCAAGCTTATCCTGGTCGGGGAATGTCAGGCAAATTGAAAATACCTGTCATTTATTAACAGCGATGTGCCCAAGTAACACGATTCATTTAGATGATTTGCCGGACGAACTCAGACATGCCGAAGTAGCTGAGAAAACCATTGACGGTGGTGATTGGCTGGATGCTGCTAAAAAAGATATTCAGAAAAGGCTAGTATCCGGCGAGGGGGAACTTGCTAAAAGGGTGGTGGCTTCAATTGAAAAGGTGCTCATAATGCAGGCATTGGAGATGACCAAGGGGCGTCGGCAAGAAGCCGCTAAGTTATTAGGCCTTGGGCGCAACACGTTAACGCGTAAAATTAAAGATTTTAGCGCTTAATGCAATGCGTCAGTAATAAAAAAGTAACGATGTCGACCGACACTTACAGCTTAAATTCAACACCAACCCAGCCAGCTCTTGGTGCACCGGCGCCGTAGAAATGGCTGTCGGTAAAGTTAGCAAAACCGGGCGCTTCGTCTGCTTCACCATATAGCCCGAACGTTTCGTATTCTCGGTCAAAGAGATTATCAATACGAGCAAAGACCTCAATGTTTTTGTTTATTTTATAACGGCTGTGCAAGTTGAAAACGGTGTACCCCTCGACTTGACTGCTTAGATTGGCTTCGTCGCCTCTAAAGTATTGACTTGCGTTATACATTGCATTGAAGCCAATAGAGATCTGGTTTGTCGCTTGCCAATCAGCACCCCACTTAAGGGTATGCTGGGGAATGCTAGGAATGTGATCGCCATTAGAAACCATGAAATCATTGTTACCGCTGGTGATGGCAGCGGGGTTGTTAGGCGAATTAACGACAAAGCTATCTTTGAAAATAGCTTCAATCCAGCTGTAGTTTAAATACCCACTGTATCGCTCGAAGCGAGCGGACAAAGAAAACTCAAGGCCGCGGCGCTGGGTTTTACCAATGTTATCAAAGTAACCGGGGCTTAGTCCCGGCCCTTCTTCCGTGGGCAGGAAATAGATATCATCATGGTTAGTGGTTTGGAATAAACCAAGATGCCAGTTAAGTGCTTGTTGATGACCGCGTAAACCGACTTCCCATGTTTTTGCGATGACCATATCGAGAGGAGGGTCACTTAAAAAAGAGTTAGGCAGCGCGCACGGGTTTGTTTGATCGTGGCAGGTGAGTTCAGCAGGCGTTGGTACGCGGGAAGACTCGCTATAGTTTAAATAACTGCTGAGGTCGGGTCGAAAATCATAGGTTAACCCTGCTGAAGGATTAAAGCGAATAAACGTGTGCGTCCCACTTTCACCAACCGGTACGACGTTATCATCACCGTTAGTGCCGGAGATTTTTATCCGAGAATAGTTGTAACGCCCCGCGAGTGTTAGAGTGAACTGTTCGTTTAGCGCCATATTATTCATAAAAAAGAAACTGGCGGTGCTTGTTTTTATGTTTGCATCAACAACACTGTCTGCCTCGGTAAGGCCACTTCCTATAGTGCCCCTCTCGGGTGTAAACGTGGCTATTTCGGTTTCAAAGGTATAAGCGATGTCGGCGCTATCAATACTTAGACCGGTGATGAGCTGGTTTTCGTGCCCCCAGAGGTCATTGAGAAAGGTCAATTAAGTAGTAAACCCAGCGGCATCTTGCTCGGTAAAACTTTGGTTGTTAACGGCTATTTCATCGTCATCAAGGCCGGGATTAATGATATGTCCATTTTGATCTGTTAGTTGCTCTCCATCCTCGACGATATCCCCAGCTGTACATCCACCACCGCACTCTGCAGCGGTAATAACAACATCGCCTTCCTCGTTTAATCCGTTACCGAAAGCAAAAGAATCGATAACATCGTAGTCCGACCCGTCACCATTAAATGTTATACGATCATTTCGGCGGAAATAAACAGTATTGGAGAGCAAGACGCGTTCGGTAAACCAATGGTCCATCGACAAACTTGCCATGCGTAATTCATTTTGGGTATTGTCTGGATAGGTAAAGACGTCTTTACGGTCTTGTCGAAGTAATTCAAGGGGTGATGAGCCATTGCCGTTTAAGTCTGTATCAGCGGCTGCGATGGTGAGTTCTAGTTCTGTTTTGTGCGACATCCAGCCGACACTGCCAAACAGTTGCTTTGCGTCAGAGTCTGAATGGTCGCGCCAGCCGTCTTCTTTAAACCAGTTGCCCGTAACAAAATAACTGAGGTTGTTTTTATTGCCGCCACTTTCAAACTCTGCTGCTCGTCGGTTAAACGAGCCCCCGTATGCCTGTACGGAATGCCCGGGGTGAGTAAAGCCATTTTTAGTATTGATGGACAGTGCACCGCCCAGTGTATTGAGGCCAAATAGAGGGTTGGAGCCAGCCATTAGGTTAAGGCCTGCAATAGATGATTCGGGGATAACATCCCAATTGACCGCATCGCCAAAGGGTTCGTTAATGCGAACACCATTCATATAAACCGATAGCCCTTGAGAATTTCCTAATAAAGGTGAGGCGGTAAAGCCACGGTATTGAAGGTCTGGTTGGAGAGGGTTATTCTGCGCCTGATTAAGGTGGACGCTGCTTAAATGCTGTGCTGCATAGTCACTTAGATCAAGGCTTTGGGCATTTTTCAACTGTTCAGCGTCGGCGGTTTGAACAGGGTAGGGCAGTTTGTTTTTATCCAACCCAACACCGTGGAGAGGGGTGGTGGCGATGACGTTGACATCAGAAAGTTGCGTGTCGAGTTGTTGAGAAGGCTCCGCTGAAACGCGAGTTATTAACGTGGTCAGTGCAACAAATATAATGAGTTTAGGCGTCATATTTCAAAAAAATTACAAAAAAATAGTAGCCTACCTTAGGCAAGTGCTCTTCGCTAGCTATTTAAGCTGCCAACCAACTCAGAAAGATGACTTAACCGATGGTCATCTAAATAATCAATGAGGCCATCATTAATTTTTTTGCTTAACAAGGGATCGTAAAATAAACCGGTTCCAAGTCCAATGGCGCTGGCACCGGCAATGATGAACTCAAGGGCATCGTTAACCGTTGTGATACCACCTTGCCCAATAATGGGAATATTATGATCACGGCAGACTTGATAGACCTGATGTACTTTCAATAAAGCGATCGGTTTGATGGCGGGGCCGGAAAGGCCGCCTTGAACATTGCCGATAACCGGTGTGCGTGTTTTGGTGTCAATGGCCATCCCCATCAGCGTATTAATGACTGAAAAGGCATTGCTACCGGCTTCTAAGCAGCGTTTGGCATTCTCTGCGATGTTGGTTTGATTGGGCGATAGCTTTGTAATGATCGGTTTTTTTGTAACAGAGCGACAGGCTTCAACAACGCGGGCCGACATATCAGGGTCATTGCCAAAGGTTACACCGCCTTCCTTAACGTTTGGGCAAGAAATATTAATTTCGATTGCATCAATTGGGGACTGATCAAATAAGCGAGTGACTTCGGTATATTCTTCTATGGTTGAACCGGATACG
This sequence comes from Cycloclasticus sp., assembly GCA_002700385.1. GTDB lineage: Bacteria > Pseudomonadota > Gammaproteobacteria > Methylococcales > Cycloclasticaceae > Cycloclasticus. The sequence goes on along the minus strand of PADC01000002.1, from coordinate 285,972 downwards.
TTGGCGATAAAACGCGTTTCTTCAAAATCCAGTGAAGGTAGAATGTTATTCACTACCGTTTCAGCTCCCGGGTTTTGTAAACCAATAGCATTGAGCATACCGGACGGTGTTTCATAGACCCGGTGTGTTGGGTTGCCGGGGCGTGCATTTAAAGTGGTACCTTTCAGGCAAACGGCGCCAATATCCTGATGAGAGAAACCATCTACACGGGTATATTCTTGACCGAACCCTACGCAGCCAGATAATAAAACGACAGGTGTTTGAAAACGCATTCCACAGAAGTAAGAGGCTAATTTTGGATGTAACATTTGATGACTGATAATGAGATAATGTCGGCATTATATCAGTTAACCGAAAATCAATATCAGCATGATTCACGTCGTTTTATTTGAACCAGAAATTCCACCAAATACCGGTAATGTGATGCGACTTTGTGCCAACTCGGGCGTGCGTTTGAGTTTAATTCACCCGCTTGGATTTGAGATCAATGATAAACAGTTGCGGCGAGCCGGCATGGACTATCGAGACACGGCGGACGTTAAAGAGTATCAAAATTTTGATGCTTTTTTAGAAGCAGAGCGACCCAATAGAGTGTTTGCTTTTTCTAGGTTTGCAAAAAGTAATTATGCGCAAGTGAGCTACCAAGCCGGCGATGCGCTAGTTTTTGGGCCAGAAACACGTGGGCTTCCAAAAGCATTTATTGGGTCACTGCCGGAGGAGCAGCGCATATTAATCCCAATGAAAGAAGGCAATCGAAGTCTTAATTTATCAAATTCTGTCGCGGTTGCTGTTTATGAAGCTTGGCGGCAACATGACTTTGAATGGTGATTTAATCTAGCTGGGGTTCCGCCAGTTGGGCGCGGCCAAGAAGGTATCTGACAGCCACTTCAGGCGAAAGGCCTTCATATAAAATACGGTAGGTTTGAATACAGATCGGCATATCGAGCGACCACTTTTTGCATATCGCATACACTTCACGGGCAGCATGAATGCCTTCTACCTCTTGGCCGATGGTCTGTTTGGCCTCATCAACTTTCTTACCTTTTCCGAGTTGTAAACCCAGGCGTCGATTACGCGATTTGTCGTCTGTACACGTTAGAACCAGGTCGCCAACACCGGCCAAACCGAGGAAGGAGCTCTCTGAGCAACCGTAGACATTGCCAAGTTGCACCATTTCATTTAAACCCAGTGTAATAAGGGCAGCACGTGCATTGGCACCGTAACCCAATCCATCAGAAATACCAGCGGCAATGGCTAAAATATTCTTCATTGAGCCGCCAATTTCAGCGCTGGCAATGTTGTTACTTGGAAAGGCAAGAAAGTTTGATGCTCGAATGGTATCAGCCACGTGTGTAGCAATATTGATATCAGGAGACGCAACGACAACAGCTGTGGGTAAATCCTCAGCCACTTCAAGCGCAAAGCTGGGCCCAGAGATCAAGGCTATAGGTGTGTTGTCGCCCAAAGTATCTAAAACAACCTCGTGAGCCAATAAGCCGGTATTGGTTTCAAACCCTTTAGTTATCCAGGTGATCAGCGTGTCTGGTTGAAGGTGTGGTTTGCACTTTAATAAGGTCTCTCTGAACGCATGGCTGGGGACAGCGAGCATTAAAAAAGTATGTGAAGAGACAGTTTTTTCCAAATCATCCGTTACCAAAAGGTTGGCCGGGAAGTCAGTACCGGGAAGAAATGTTCGATTACTCTGGTCTGTTCGTAATTGTTGAATATGTTCAGGGTCATGCCCCCATAAGGTGACAGGGTGGCCAGATCTTGCCATCATGATGGCCATTGCTGTGCCCCAAGACCCCGCGCCAAGTACGGCTATTGCTTCCTGGGTCATAATGCTCTATTTAGTTGGCTTTAGTAACGTCATTTTGTTGCTGATGTTGCGCATACAAAGCATCAAAATTAACGGGGTTAAGCAACATTGGAGGAAAACCACCCTTGGTGACCATTTCCGAAATTACTTCACGTAAATAGGGAAACAACGTGCTTGGGCAGAAGCTGCCTAAGAGAGGGCCAAGTTCTTCATCAGAAAAGCCCTTAGCACCAAAAATACCAACTTGCGTTGCTTCAACCAGGTAGGCGACTTTGTCGTTATTTTTAACGGTAACGGTCGCGGTTATAGAGACTTCAAACAGGTCTTGCGGTGCCTTTTTTGCGTTACTGTTTAAATTGATATCAACGGATGGATCCCATTTTTCAGTAAACACGGTCGGGGTATTGGGGGATTCAAAAGAAAGGTCTTTTACAAATAATTTTTGGATCGCAAATTGTTTTTCAGAAGCTTGGGTTGGTTCAGTTGAGGCCATAAGGTGTCCAGATAGAAGAGTTTTATTTTTTTATCAGGGGCATACTGGCGTCTTCCCAGGATTGGATTCCCCCATTTAGTGCGTATATATTATCGATGTCCAATTTGCTTAAAGCTTTACAAGCTTCATTTGACCGCAGGCCCGATTTGCAATAAAAAATAAGCGGTTTACCCTCGTATTTTTTTAACTGCTCAGGGTTTTCTTTTAGCTCAGGCAGTGGAATTAAGATAGCATCGGAAATGTGCCCCGCATTAAATTCTGCCTGATTGCGCGTGTCAATGACAACGGCATCTTCGCGATTGATCAGGTTAATCGCTTCTGGCGGAGAGATTAATTTGTATTTGCGGGTTAGATCACCAAAAATATTTTGCAGTAATAAAATGATGACCACAAGCAGGGCAACAAACAGCAAGCTGTGGTTGCTTACAAATTCAAGATAAATATCCATTACGGGAAAACCTTAATTAAACAAGTGTTAGCAGTAGATTTTTTTGAGTAGTTGCACCAAGTCTATAGCCGCTTTTTCTGAGACGCTGTACAACACTTGAGTGGCGTTTTTACGGTATTGTAAAACCTTGTTATTTCGCATAATAGCTAAGTGTTGCGATACATTACTTTGAGTGGAGCCCACGCTATCAATCAACTGTTGTACAGTTTTTTCTGCATGACCTAGCTGGCAAATAATTTTTAAACGAATGGGGTGTGAGAGAACTTTAAGAAGTTCAGCAGCCTTATGTATTTCTTCGTCGTTATTGATAAGCGTATTAACCGCTAAATTGCTCATAGATTGTCCCTTTGCATTGATAATGTAAGCATTAAAAGAGCAGATGCCGTAAAATGAATCGAATATGTTGGTGCATTATAACAAGCAAATGACGGAGATAACATTTTGAAGCAACATTTAGTGAAAAGGCCAATAGTTTTGATGATTTTAGATGGCTTTGGGTACGCTGAATCTAGTAATTCTAATGCGATTAATGTGGCAAATACACCGACCTGGGACAGCTTGTGGGCAACACAACCGAAGGCGTTGTTAGATTGTTCAGGGTCGTCCGTTGGCTTGCCGGATAGGCAAATGGGTAACTCTGAAGTGGGCCATTTGCACTTGGGCGCAGGCCGGTTGTTACCTCAAACATTAACACAGCTAAATAATGAAGTGAGTTCAGGCGAGTTCAAAAAGAACAAGGTGCTGTGTGATCTTGTTAATGACGTGATCAAGAAAGACAAAGCCTTGCATGTGATTGGCTTATTGTCCCCAGGGGGGGTTCATAGCCATGAAGACCATATTCAGGCCATGTTGGAGCTGGCGGCTGAAAAGGGGGTGAAAAAACTCTATTTGCACGCCGTGCTGGATGGGCGAGATACACCGCCAAAAAGCGCGCAAACCTCATTAGAAAAAATCGACGGCCTTTTTGAACGCTTGGGTGTTGGGAAAACGGCCTCTTTAGTTGGCCGTTTCTATGCCATGGATAGAGATAACCGTTGGGATCGGATTCAACTTGCTTATGATTTATTAACGCAGGGGCTGGCAGACTATTCGAGTGTTAGCGCGGTTGATGGGCTTTTATCATCTTATGAACGGGAGCAAGCAGATGAGTTTGTATTGCCGACCAGCATTCATGATGCCGAAAGCAAGGCGGCTCAGATAGAAGATGGTGATAGTCTTGTTTTTATGAACTTCAGGGCAGATCGAACCCGCGAGCTCACGAGAGCTTTCACGGAGAAAGGGTTTAATCAATTTGAGCGTAAAAAGGTTCCGTCATTAAGCCAGTTTGTTTGTTTAACAGAATACCATGAGGAATTCGATTTGCCGGTTGCATACCCGCCGATAGAAGTAAACAATGGGTTTGGAGAGATTTTAGCCCAACAAGGATTAAAACAGCTACGCATTGCTGAAACAGAAAAGTATGCGCACGTTACATTCTTTTTTAATGGCGGCGTAGAGACACCGAATGAAGGAGAGGATCGAGTCTTAATTCCATCACCCAATGTTAAAACCTATGATTTGCAGCCAGAAATGAGTGCACCTGAACTAACAGATCGATTAGTGGAAGCGATTTTGTCAGAAAAATATGATGCGATCATAACAAACTATGCGAACTGCGATATGGTCGGACACACTGGAAACTTTAAGGCTGCGGTAAAGGCGGTAGAAACTATTGATGCGAGTCTTTCCAAAGTGTTAGATGCACTTGAAAAAGTAGGCGGGGAGATTTTTATAACCGCGGATCATGGCAATGTGGAACAAATGCTGGATCCTGTTTCTGGCCAAAATCACACAGCGCATACGACAAATGCGGTGCCCTTTGTATATGTAGGGCGCCCTGCAAAACTTGAAGCCTCGGGTGATTTGACCGACGTTGCACCAACTTTACTGGCCGCTATGGGGTTGAAGCCATCGGGTGAAATGAGCGGGCATAGTTTATTGCACTTGAGCTGACCAGAAATGTTTTAGTTAATGCTATGTTGAAACGACGGACTTTTTCGATTGTTTTTACGTTTTTTTTAATAACGTACTCAGCGGTGCTGTTAGCCTCCCCAGAGAGTGAGAAAAAGAAGCAATTGGCATTATTGCGTGAGCGGATGCAATCAGTTGAACAACATATTGCGTCAACGCAACAATCAAAAACAAAAGAAGAAAAAGAGCTAAAGCAGCTTGAAAAAAAGTTGAATGAATCGTCAAAGAAGCTTCGATATTTAAATGGTCAGCTTAGCCAGACGAAACATAAAGTTAAACAGCTACACGCCCAGCAAGAGATTCTAAAGCAAAATGTGCTTACACAAAAAGAACAGCTGGCCGAACAGCTGAAGTCGGCCTATTTAATGGGCAAGCAAAGGCGCGTAAAAATGCTGTTAAATCAGGAGCAACCGGATCGAATGAGCCGAGTGATGACATATTACGATTATTTTAACCAGGCCAGAATGGATAATGTGAAGGCATTAGAGGGTGATCTGCAGCAATTAGTGACAGTTGAAAAGCAACTCGAAAAGGAAAACCGTCAGCTGGCATCGTTTGTATTGGCGAAACAGGCTCAACAGGAACAATTAAATGCATCAAAAAAACAACGTCAAACGGTATTGGCGGAGTTAAGTAAAAAAATAAAATCAGCTTCCAGTGAGTTAAACGAACTAAAAGAAAATGAAAAGCGCCTCACCAACTTATTAAGTAATATTCGTCAAGCTATCAATGACATTCCAATACCTGAGAAGCACAATAAGCCCTTTAAGAACATGAAAGGCAAGTTGGCCTGGCCAATTAAAGGGCAAATACGAAAACGTTTTGGCAGTGCTAGAAATTCAGGTCGATATGACGGCGTAGTGATTGCTGCAAGTGAAGGCACTGCCATCAGGTCTATTTCACATGGTAGAGTGGTCTATGCAGATTGGTTGCGTGGGTATGGTCTGCTAATCATTGTAGATCATGGCTTAAATTATATGAGCTTATATGCTTTCAATGAGGGCTTATACAAAGAAGTGGGTGACTGGGTTGAGACAGGTGAGGTGATTGCAACAGTCGGTGTGAGTGGCGGTCAACAAAAAGCCGGTCTATACTTCAGTATTAGAAAAAATGGAAAGCCGGTGAATCCTGTTCACTGGTGTCGAGCGGTTAGAAACGGTCGTGTCGGGTAAATATAGCGAGTGAATGGAGTGAATATGAATTTTTTGCGTAAAACATTACCAGTGTTAATCGTGGGTGCGGCACTGGGTGTTATGCTCAGTGTTGGCGGGACCGTATTGGCTGAAAAAGAGCAACCCAGCCGTTCATTGCCACTGGATGACTTAAAAGCTTTTTCAGAAGTTTTTGGCCAAATTAAAGCATCTTACGTCGAAGAGGTGAGCGACCATGATCTGCTAGAGAATGCGATAAAAGGCATGTTGACCGGGTTAGATCCACATTCAACGTATTTAGACAAAAAAGCATTTAAGGATCTGCGTGAGGGAACTCGCGGAGAATTTGGTGGTTTAGGTATTGAAGTAGGCATGGAAGATGGCTTTGTCAAAGTCATTACCCCCATTGATGATACACCCGCATTTAAAGCAGGCGTTGAAGCAGGCGATTTAGTGATTCGTTTGGATGAAAAGCCTGTTAAAGGCATGACGCTATCGGACGCGGTAAAAATCATGCGAGGCAAACCAGGTACCGATATCGTATTAACGATTATAAGAGAAGGGGAGCCTAAACCGCTTAAAATCTCAATCACACGAGCCATTATCAAAGTGGTGAGCGTAAAAAATCGTATGCTTGAGCCAGGTTATGGGTATGTGCGTATCGCCAGCTTCCAAACGCGAACAGGCGAGAATCTAAACGAAGCCATCGCCAAACTAAAAAAAGAAAGTGACAATAACGAACTAAAAGGGTTGGTGTTAGATTTACGAAATAACCCGGGTGGGCTTTTAAATGCAGCAGTGTCAGTCAGCGATTCGTTTTTAGATTCAGGTTTAATTGTTTACACAGAAGGTCGGGTTGAGCATGCCAAGATGAGTTTTAAAGCAGGCCCCAATGATATCCTTAAAGGTGCGCCCATCGTTGTGTTGATAAATGGGGGTTCGGCGTCCGCCTCTGAAATTGTTGCGGGTGCTTTGCAAGATCATAAGCGTGCGGTGATTTTAGGGCAGCAAAGTTTCGGTAAAGGCTCGGTACAAACGATTCTTGAAAATAATAAAGGCGGGGCAATTAAGTTAACCACTGCGCGTTATTTTACACCGTCAGGTCGTTCAATACAGGCCGAAGGCATCACCCCCGACGTGGTGTTATCGAAAGTTAAACTCGAGCAGTTAGATGATGACTTTATCTCTATCAAAGAAAAAGATTTGACCAAACACTTGGCCAATACAAACGGTGATACGGATGAAAAAAGCAAGGAAAAGTCGGTAGAAGATGCGTTGAACAATGATTATCCGCTGCATGAGGCACTCAACCTTTTGAAGGGAATTAATATTTTAAGACAATAATGTTCACTTTTGGAGGCACATTGTCTAACAGCCTTGTTAAGAAAGTAACCCTGCAAAACTTATTGGCATCAGTGTTGATGATGTCGGTTTTTGCCCCGACCCTTGGCGCTACCGACATCATCAACGAACCGGCTGTAGTCAGCATTATTATTGATGATATTGGTTATCGTTTTGTTGAAGATAAGCAGATGATAGACCTTCCTGGTGATTTAACCTACGCGATTTTACCAAATGGCCCAAAAGCCAGACAATCAGCACGGTATGCGAACCAGCGAGGGAAAGAGGTTATTTTACATATGCCGATGCAATCGACGTTCGGTGTATTGGTAGAAAAAGGCGTCATTGATGTGGATATGGATGAAAAAGGGGTTATTAAAGCCATACGGGAAGCATTTGAGAAAGTGCCGCATGCGATTGGTATGAATAATCACCAAGGGAGCTTGTTAACTCGGCACCCTGGGCATATGACCTGGGTCATGAAAGAAATGGCTCGATTGGGTTATTTTTTTGTCGATAGTCGCACGTCAAGTCAGTCGATAGCAGAAATGATTGCGCGAGAACAGGGGGTTCCGGTGTTGAGGCGAGATGTTTTTCTCGATCATGATATTGATATCAATAGCATTAGAAGACAGTTTAATGAGCTAGTTGCGTTGGCTAAACAGAAAGGGAGCGCGATTGGGATTGGTCATCCACATCCTGAAACAATTGCGGTACTTAAAGAGTTGTTACCCAGCTTAGCCTTACAAAATATAAAACTGGCTCCGGTGTCGTACCAATTACAACAGAAAAACTTAAGTCTATTGGCCCATTGATTTTTATTGAGTATAAAAAAGCCCCTATCCATACGATAGGGACTTTTTTGCATCAGTAGAGTTACGGAATTGAAATCTCGTAGAGACTGACGGTATTACTGATTTCACTGGTGATGACTAACCAGCCGGTGTTCTCAGATTTTTTAATAAAGATAAGTCCTTCGGGGCCTATTTCGCCAACTGCTTCGATGTTGATGTAGCCGGCAGGTTTTGGCCGATATGGGTTGCTGAGTTCGTAAATGAAAATGCCGTTCGCACGTTCTAAACCGATAAAGGCATAGGCTTTACCATTGAGCTCACCGGTGGTGATAGATTCTGGTTCGGGGCCTTTATCATCACTGCGGCTTTCAACCCAAGGTTTTGCATCGACGTCTTGATTTGCATAAGCCGCTAGAAAATGCTCAAAATCGGCGCCAGAATCATAAACCAGTTGGCCATTTGCGTTCCAAACAGAGAATGAACGAGCACCATAAGAGTATATTTCATCAATATCGCCGTCCTGATCAAGGTCCCCTGTGGCGGTGGTTGTTTTTAGGCGGCCTAAGTTGGCGTCCTCTTGCAAAACCTGGGCGTTAGGAAAAACAGTCGCGTCTAAATTTAAGTCCTTAACACGAACTTCTTCACTATAACCGTCATAATCCCTTGCGTCGCCTTCATTTGCAGACAAAATAAAGGTGGCATTACCGCGTTTAAAACTCGCAATGGCATCGGGTTGGTACATGCCTTTTGTTGGCCAGGTTTGAATATTGATGGCATCATCTTTATTGCTGGCGTCAAACGCATTTTTTGTTTGCGTGTGTTTTTTATAGCCTAAGCCGTAGATGTTGGTGATGGTCGCAGATTTTATGTCTAATTTTGCAAAGGCATTATTCTCTTGCAAGCTAATCCAAGCGGTTGTGGAGTCATCAGACACGGCGATGTATTCAGGCTCAAGGTCTTGTGCGACGGTGGCATTAGGGCCAAACACTCTGACGTCTTTTAATTTAGCATCGTTAAAGGCACTAAAATCAGCCGTTGTTGCAGTCCACGTGGCGGTGTCTATCACGGTAACAGAGCCCTCTGGGTCAACGGTATAGTCATCATTAGGTTCGCCTTCATTAGCGACCAATAAGTATTTTCCATCGGGTGTGAACGTGAGCATGTCGGGTAAGGCGCCTGCGGTGATAACTTCTTGTTCGATTCCATCCTTGTCAAAAATAACAACACTGCCATTATTTTGCTTAATATCGGCTTCAATGGCGACGGCAACCCATTCGCCGTAAGTGGCGGCACTGTTAGGCCCACCACCATACCCAGATAAGTCAATGGCAGCAAACTCAGTTAAAGTTCCGTTTGTTGCAACATTAAGAATTCGAAGTTCATTCTCTTCCGCATTTGTGGTGTAAATGCGTTCGGCTATACTGCTGTAGGCAGAAATTTCAGAGCAACTTTCTTCACCACCACATTCTTCAACATATTGGCCTATTTTAGTAATGTTGAGGATGGGTTTGGATATGGCGGGTGATGAGACACCAAGGGCGAGAGAAATCCCCAGTGCTAAAGCGGTTAGTTTATTCATTATTCATCCTTGCTGTGTATTTGATGGATAATCAAATTAGCAGGCTGATGTGACAATGGTATGAATTTTCGGCGTCAGAAAAGTGAAAATTTGAACGTGCGTCGATAAGGTCCCTAGTGTTTACTATAAATAAGGGTGACGTTTGAAGAAACGTTAATGACAATTACGTCGAAGTATAATGGGGCTGATAAAAAACGCTGAATTCGTCTAGTTTATTCAGTACCATTGGGGCGTGTTCTTCATTGGCCAACTCCAAGGCATCAAAGCCGACACGGGTTAGGTACAAAGCTTGGTCAGGCAGAATATCTCCAGAGGCCCTTATTTCTTTTTGATAGCGATAGTGTTCGCGCAGTGTTTTAGCCAGCGAATAGCCTCGCCCATCGGTAAATGTTGGAAACTCAATGGCGATGAGTGAAAAGTACTGAAGGTCGTTTGCAAAATTAGTAACGTCTTCGTCTCCTTGTACTAATAGACCCAGAGGTGCTTCGTCAGAGATTAGGCGTGTTTTGTTTTCAAGCCAGTAATCGAGACTTACAATATTATGGCTGGGTTTTGGTGACTGCCCGTCTTGTAAGTAATGCCAATTATCCTGGACTATTTCTTTATGTCTAATGAGCGTCATACACTTTGTCCTTAAAAGGCTGGAGGCCAATACGTTGCAGGGTACTGGTAAACTTTTCGTTATCCTGGCGGTTCGTTTTATAAACGTGAACAATGTCATCGATGGCATCTACGACGGCATCTTTAGCAATGGCTTTACCGAGCCGTTCCCCCAGTTTACTCTGGTGACTATCAGAGCCGCCCAGTGTTAATTGGTACCATTGCTCACCTTTTTTATCGACGCCTAAGATGCCAATTTCACCGATGCTGTGATGGCCACACCCGTTCATGCAGCCAGACATTTTTAAGCTAACTTCGCCAATGTCAATTGTGTCTTCACTAAATCGGTCGGTGATGCCTTTGGCAATATCGATGGAGCTCGCATTGGCCAAGCTGCAAAAATCAAGACCCGGGCAGCAAATCATATCGGTGATCGTACCGATATTGGCGGTGGCAAGTTGCTGCTTTTCAAGTTGTTGCCACAAGGCATAGACATCGTTTGCCTTGACATCAGTGAGTACTAAATTTTGATCATGCGTTGTTCTGATTTGCCCAAAACTGTATTGATCAGCCAAGTCGGCGATTTGTTCCATCTGTTCGGTTGTGACGTCACCTGGGGCTCGATGAGGTGATTTCAATGAGATAAAAACAATGCGATACCCATTCTGTTTATGTTCTCGCGTATTTTGCTTGAACCATTGGCGAAATAGGCCGCTATTGGCAAGGTTTTGCTTTAATGCATCGTCGGTAGATGTCTCGTAGGCCAGGGGTTTAAAAAAGCCTTTCACCCGTTGAATTTCTTCATTAGTTAGCCTGAGGTTGCTATCGCGAATAAGTGCCCACTCCGCTTCGACTTGCTCTTTAAATGTTGCCAGGCCTGTTTCGCGAACAAGAATTTTAATGCGAGCTTTGTATTTATTGTCTCGTCGGCCAAAACGGTTGTACACACGGAGAATAGCCTCGAGGTAAGACAACATATCTTCTTCGGCAATAAAAGAATGAATGGTTTGGCCAATAACAGGTGTTCGGCCAAGACCGCCGCCGACAAGAACTTCAAACCCGATCTTGCCAAGGGCATCTTTTTTAACATGCAAGCCAATATCATGGACTTGGGTCGCCGCACGGTCTTTGGGCGAGCCACTGACGGCGATTTTGAATTTACGCGGCAGGTATGAAAACTCTGGGTGTAAGGTGGACCATTGACGGATTATTTCGCAATAGGGCCTGGGGTCTTCGATCTCATCTGCACAAACGCCCGCTAAGGGGTCTGAGGTGGTATTTCGAATACAATTACCGCTGCTTTGAATAGCATGCATTTGTACACTGGCTAAGTCAGCTAGAATGTCGGGCACTTGTTCGAGCTTGGGCCAATTAAATTGTATGTTTTGGCGGGTTGTGAAATGCCCGTAATCTTTATCGTATGTATGCGCAATATGAGCCAGCATGCGAAGCTGTTTACTTGATAACAGGCCGTACGGTATATTGACGCGCAACATCGGCGCATGAGTTTGGATATAGAGGCCATTCATGAGGCGTAAGGGGCGGAACTGCTCCTCCGTTAAATCACCCTCTAGAAACCGTTTGGTTTGATCACGAAACTGTTCAACACGTTCGTTGACAAGGGTTTGATCAAATTCGTTATACAGGTACATGTTATTATCGACGCTTAAGGCGCATTAAAGTCAGACTAGATCGGTGAATATAAAGAGTTTTCTATATAATTAAAAATAATATTAAATGATATTAATATAACGCAAAAGAATAAATTGTCTATTACTAAAACAGATTCTGTGGGAATCGTTCAACCACAAACACGCCATTTTGAAGAGCCTCTTTTGCTTGAGAGCGGTAAGGTTATTGAGCAATACGATATTGTGTATGAAACTTACGGCACATTGAATAAAAAAGCAGATAATGCTGTTTTAGTTTGTCATGCTTTATCAGCAGATCACCATGCTGCTGGTTACCATTCTGAGGCGGATCGGAAGCCGGGTTGGTGGGACATATGCATTGGGCCGGGTAAGGCCATTGATACGAACCGTTTTTTTGTGGTATCGCCCTGTAACCTGGGTCATTGTAACGGTTCAACAGGCCCTCGCAGTATCAATCCTAAGACGTCTCAGGCGTATGGTAAAGATTTTCCGATTGTTACGGTTGTCGATTGGGTCAATTATCAAAAAAGATTGGCTGACACATTAGGTGTCTCACAATGGGCGGCGGTAGCGGGCGGCAGTTTAGGCGGCATGCAAGCACTTCAATGGGCGATTCAATTCCCGAGTATGCTGCGCCACTCAATTGTTATCGCTTCTGCGCCAAAATTATCGGCGCAAAATATTGCTTTTAATGCGGTGGCTCGACAAGCAATTATGAGTGATCCCGATTTTCATGAGGGGTGTTATTACGACCATGGGACTGTGCCAATCAGTGGTTTAAAGGTGGCTAGAATGTTGGGTCATATAACCTATTTATCAGATGATGCGATGGGTGATAAGTTTGGCCGTGAGTTGAAAAATGAGCAGCTAAATTACGACTTCGGCGTTGAGTTTCAAGTTGAAAGTTATTTGCGCCATCAAGGCGAGTCGTTCGCCAGCCATTTCGATGCAAATACCTACTTATTGATGACCAAAGCGCTGGATTATTTTGACCCTGCCGGCAAAGAAGGCGGTGATTTGTCAGCGGTATTTAGAAAAGTGCAGGCTAAATTCTTTTTAGCTTCTTTTACCACTGATTGGCGATTTTCACCGGCGCGTTCGAAAGAAATTGTGAGCGCACTAACCGATGCAAACCGTGATGTCAGTTATATCGAATTTGAGTCTAATCATGGCCATGATGCCTTTTTAGTAAAAAATGAAGATTATCTCAATGCCTTCAGCGCATATATGCAAAATATTGAGGTGTCGGAATGAGTCAACTTAGGCCAGAATTAGAAAAAATTTGTGAATGGATTGAACCTGGTTCAAGAGTTTTAGATTTGGGGTGCGGTGATGGTGCTTTATTGGATTGGTTGCAGCGAAACCGTCAAGTGAGCGGTTATGGGGTTGAAATAGATCAACAAAATGTTTTGAGTTGTATAAAAAATAACATCAATATTATTCAGGCAGACTTAGAAGCCGGGCTAACAGATTTTGCAGATGCTTCTTTTGATTACGTTATTATGACTCAGGCCCTACAGGCGCTTCATCGACCAGATAAAACACTGGATGAAATGCTGCGAGTTGGGCGCAAAAGTATCGTAACATTTCCAAATTTTGGTTTATGGAAGTGTCGCCTTTATTTGTCAATAAAGGGGCGTATGCCGGTTTCTAAGGCGTTGCCGGCCGAATGGTATGAGACAAAGAATATCCATTTATGCACGGTAAAAGATTTTGAACAGTTTTGTGAGCAACGTTCAATGGTCATTTCAAAAAAAGGGATTGTGGATTATGAGCACCAATCCAGTACATTAATGAAACTGTGGCCTAACTTGTTTGGTGAAGTGGCTTTATATCAATTGGATGAGAAATAACAATGCAACTAAAAAAATACTGTTTATTGTTTTTGTTTTTAATGCCTGCCATAGGTGAAGCCGATAATGCCTATGATTTTGGTGACTATATCGTCTATTACAATGCATTTACTGCCAACACGTTACCGCCGACAATGGCAACGGCATACGGTATATTGAGAAGCAAATATAAAGGCGTGTTGAATCTTTCAGTTCAAAAAAAACAAAATCCAGGGCAACTACCCCAGCCGGTAAATGCGAGTGTGTCCATTAATGCAAAAAACCTTGCAGGACAGCTAAAAACATTAGAACCGAGAAGAGTGACGGAAGGTAAGGCGATTTACTACCTTAGTGAGTTTGCCTTATCAAACAAAGAGATGGTTACGTTTAATATCAGCATAAAACCAGACGGTGTAGTAAAGCCGTTTACGTTTAGTTTTAAGCGACAATTTTATATAGATTAGGCTTAATTAATCAGGCTGAAGGTTCTTAAAGAGACTATTCCTTCAATTTAAGGTGCCTATTAATCATGCCAATAAGGATGAGGACTGGGAGCCCCATGAGGGCGGTTATTAGAAAAAACTGCTCATACCCTATTGATTCAACCATTGATCCTGAATATCCGCCAAACAACTTAGGCAACAAGGTCATTAGCGAGCTAAAAATGGCGTATTGAACGGCGGTAAATGATACATTGGTTAAGCTGGATAGAAAGGCAATAAAGGCAGCACTGGCAAGGCCAGCCGATAGATTGTCGGCGGAAATTACCACATACAGCATCGGCAAATGGTGCCCAGTTTGTGCTAGCAACATGAAGAGTAAGTTAGTGAGTGCCGATAAGAGGGCGCCAGCAAATAGAATGCGAATCACGCCAAAGCGTAAGACCAGCAAGCCACCTAAAAAGCCGCCTAGTAGTGTCATCAATAAGCCAAATGTTTTGACGACGCTCGCAATTTCAGGTTTTGTGAAGCCAATGTCTTGATAAAAAATATTGGAAATAACCCCTAAAACAATATCTGATATTCGATAAAGGCCAATTAATGCTAATAGTAACCAGGCCAGGGTATAGCCGTAGCGAGAAAAAAAATCTTTGATAGGGTCGATATAACTTTTGGCAACAACAGAGGATGAGACAAGGCCGCAAGAAATCAAGAGCCGCGCAAGGGCGGCCATAGACATAATACTGAGCGTTAAGCGACAGAATTCAACAATAAAACTCGCGAGGGGTGTGTTTACCAAGAAAGTGGCCAGCTGGTTTTTTAAGCTATTCGCTATGGGGGAGCTAAAAAAATAGACGGTAATAAAACTACAGACAAGCAGGCTAAAAAGTAAAAGAAGTTGCACGTGTTCACGCCTGTCATGGAAAAAATCGTTGTGAATTTGTTGGCTTGGCTCAGAAATAATTAACGTGGTGAAAACGCCAATCAACATAAGGCTAGCCATGGTCAAGTATGTCCACTGCCAAGCGATATAACTGTAGCTTTCTATACTAGAGCCAAAGTAACTGGCCAGCAATAAGGCGCCAGCACCTGAAATGATCATGCCGATTCGATATCCAGCGATATAGCTAGAGGAGGTCAGCGCCTGCAATTTATTTTCGGCGGATTCAATGCGGTATGCGTCGATAACGATATCTTGTGTAGCCGATGAAAAGCCAAGCAAAATCGCCCCAAAAGCCATCAAGTGGAGACTATCTTGAAGCGGGTTCACTGCCGCCATGAGTACAATGGAGCTCATAACCATGAGTTGAGACAGTAAAAGCCAACCACGGCGATACCCCAACCAGGAGGTTAAAATCGGCAGTGGTAATTTATCAATAAGGGGCGCCCACACAAACTTAAAAGAATAGCCCAGAGCGGCCCAGCTAAAATAGGTGACAGTGGCGCGCTCTATGCCAGCTTCCCGTAGCCATAAACCGAGAGAAGAAAAAATGAGCAGCAATGGAATACCCGCGGAAATACCCAAAAAAAACATGGCGATGACCGGCGGCTGAGAAAAAGCACGAATAGGGCCAAGCCAGCGGCTGTTTGTCGTGGGTGGGGGCATGGTTATTTATTTGGGATATTGTAGTCGATAATTAGAGGTGCATGATCAGAAAAGCGTTCGTCTTTGTAGATGGTTGCACCCGTTACGGAGTTTTTAAGATTGTCAGAAACAACCTGGTAATCAATTCTCCACCCCGTATTGTTTGCCCACGCTTGCCCTCGATTGGACCACCAAGTGTATTGTTCAGCTTCTTGATTGATCAGTCGAAAGGCATCTCCCCATCCCTCTTTGCCAAATAGCTCATCCATCCAAGCGCGTTCTTCCGGTAAAAAGCCGGAGTTTTTTTGGTTTCCTCGCCAGTTTTTGATGTCTATTTTTTTATGTGCAATATTCCAGTCGCCACAGATGATATGTTGCTTGCCGTCCTGTTGTTTATCTCTTAAAACCGGCATCAACCGATCCATTAGGTCATATTTAAAAGCTTGGCGTTCCTCTTTTGAGGAACCTGAGGGCATATAAATGGAGGAAACGTGCAAATCGCCGAAAGTCGCCTCAATAAAACGACCTTCGGTATCAAAATCATCCCAACCGATGCCCTTAGTGACTTGGTCAGGTTTTTGTTTTGAAAAAATCGCAACACCACTATACCCTTTCTTTTCGGCGGGGTAATAATAGCAATGATAACTTTCCGGCCAAAACGTGTGGTTGGTGAGTTGGTCTTCTTGAGCTTTAATTTCCTGAAGACAGATGACGTCGGCATCAAGTGCGCTTATCCAACTGAAAAAGCCTTTTCTTTCTCCCGCGCGAATGCCGTTGATATTAATGGAGACGATTTTCATGTGCAAAATGGTTACAAATAAATAAACGAACATCATACCGAAGACGCATCACAATGAAAGCACTTGCTAAAACGCGGTAATTTTCGTATGATGCGCGACCGAGCGAAGGACAGAGTCGTCCCGTCACAAGATTTTAGAGAAGATTATGAAACCAGAGACACACCCAGAATATAACGAAGTAGCAGTGACTTGCAGTTGTGGCAACACGTTTAAAACAAGGTCAACTTTAAGTAAATCCGAGCTGCATATTGAATCTTGTTCAGAATGTCATCCTTTTTATACCGGTAAACAGCGTATTGTTGACACGGCTGGCCGTGTGGACAAGTTTAATAAACGTTATCAGCGTGGATAAACGATCATTAAAAAGTGTAATATGAATGCTACCTTTTGGTAGCATTTTTTTTGCCCAACTGCTTTGGAGACAAAACATGGTGAATCGTATCTATTTAGTGATATTAATTCTGGTGTTCAGTGCGGGTTGTTCGATAAACCCGGTGACTGGGCAACAGGATTTTGTTTTGATGTCGGAGCAAGAAGAGCTGGCCTTAGGAAGACAACATAGCCGACAAGTTATGAAAACCTATCGCCTTTACGATAACCCTGCGCTTCAACAATATATACAATCAGTGGGCGACCGAGTCGCGCGAGTTAGCCATCGACAAAGCTTGATTTACCGATTTACTTTGTTGGACAGCCCGCAAGTGAATGCGTTTGCTTTGCCGGGTGGTTATATATACATAACGCGTGGTTTATTAGCTTATCTTAACAGTGAGGCCGAATTGGCAGCCGTTTTAGGCCATGAATTAGGCCATGTGACAGCCAGGCATTCGGTACGGCAACACAGTTTATCAACGGCAACCCATTTAATAGGGGGCCTTATCGCGGCTGCTTCTGGTGTGCAGGGTGCAGGCCAATTAAGCAATATTCTAGGGACAAGTATTGTCAGAGGCTACGGGCGTGAGCATGAATTGGAAGCCGATGGTTTGGGGGCGGATTATCTAAGAAAAGCAGGGTATTCCGCCGCCGCTATGAGAAGTGTTATTGCGGTTCTCAAAAATCAAGAATTGTTTGATAAAAAATTAGCGGCAGAGCAAGGGCGTGAGCCAATGGCTTACCATGGAGTTTTTTCGACACATCCGGATAATGATACTCGCCTTCAGCAAGTGCTAGGACATGTTGGGCCTGTTGTTAATTCCTCGGGTACTCAGAAGCAGGATATCTTTTTTCTAAAGAAAATAGAGGGCTTAACGTTTGGCGATAGCGAAAAAGATGGGATTATCCGGGGGCGGCGTTTTTACCACCCCGAGCTGAATTTTAAGCTGGATTTCCCGAGCGATTGGCTTATATCGAATAAACCGGACTCGATCACCGCAATAACGCCCAATAATGATGCGTTTATGCAGTTACGGTTAGAAGATTTAAATAAAAAAATAACGCCCAGAGAGTTTTTAGAAAAAAGATTAGGGCTGAAAGAAAGGCTTAGCGAGGCGCCATTCAAGCTAGGCGAACTGTCAGGTTATCAAGCGATTACTACAGGTAAAACGCCTTATGGGCAAGGAAGAGTCCGGGTTGTTGTGTTGTTTGATGGGCTAAGGGCTTTTATTTTTTATGCAGCAGCAAAGCAGCCAGACAAATTTGTGAGGGTTGATCGGCAAGTGCTTGAGAGCATAAAAAGCTTTTCGTCCCTTGATGATAAGGACAGACGTGTGGCAAAAGCATTAAAGATTAAGCTGGTTAAAGTTGATCGCCATCATAGAAGTATAAAAATGCTCGCCAAAAATTCACCCATAACGCACCATGTTGGGGATCAATTAAGGCTTTTAAACAATCTTTTCCCCAATAGGGAGCCCAAATTGGGTGACCTGATTAAGATAGTCCGTTAGAATCATGGGTCAAATTTAATTTATTTTAATGAGCGCAGCGTTATCTATGCGCGGAGATAGTGGACAGGGCTGTCTCAGTAAATAGGGAGTTATAAATGTCATCAAAGAGTTTAACATTAACAGATAATACCACGGGTAAAAGTGTAGAGCTGCCCCTACTTGAGGGGACGCTTGGCAACCCAACAATTGATGTAAAAGGTATACCGGGCGCTTTGGGGTATTTTACGCATGACCCAAGTTTTGGAACAACGGCGAGCTGCGAAAGTGATATCACGTTTATTGATGGTGACAAAGGGATTTTATTGCATCGTGGATACCCTATAGATCAGCTAGCAGAAAAAAGTAATTATTTGGAAACAGCTTATTTGCTTATCCATGGTGAGCTGCCAAATAAAGAGGAGTTTGCTTCTTTTAGCAATATTATCAGCCGTCATACGATGATTAATGAGTCATTGAAAAAATTCTTTGATGGCTTCTATCATGATGCGCACCCGATGTCGATGATGATGGGCGTTGTGGGTTCATTGGCCGCTTTTTATCATGATGGCTTAAATATGAATGATGAGGAGCACTTAATGATTTCAGCGCACCGGCTGATTTCTAAGCTCCCGACTATTGCGGCAGCCTGTTATAAGCACTCTATTGGTGAACCGATTGTTTATCCGCGAAATGACTTAGATTACTGCGAAAACTTATTACATATGATGTTTTCAGTGCCCTGTGAGGACTACGAAGTGAGTCCAGTAGCGGCTAAAGCGTTAAATTTATTGTTCATATTGCACGCTGATCACGAACAAAATGCGAGTACGTCAACGGTTAGGTTGGTCGGTAGCACGGGCGCAAATCCGTTTGCTTGTATTTCTGCAGGTATTGCAGCGTTATGGGGGCCTGCTCATGGTGGAGCGAACGAAGGCGTACTTAAAATGTTGGATGAAATAGGCAGCGTTGAAAATATTCCCGAGTTTTTAGAAAGGGCAAAAGATAAAAATGACCCATTCAAATTAATGGGTTTTGGACATCGCGTTTATAAGAACTTTGATCCAAGGGCAACGATTATTAGGAAAGTATGTCATGAGGTATTGGAAGAAACAGGTACCGAAGATCCGATGTTTGAATTAGCAATGAAATTGGAAGAAATTGCGTTAAAAGATGACTATTTTGTTGAGCGTAAATTGTACCCAAATGTTGATTTCTACTCAGGCGTTATTTACAAGGCCTTAGGGATTCCCGTTAGTATGTTTACCGTGATGTTTGCACTGGCGCGAACTTCTGGGTGGGTGTCTCATTGGTTGGAGATGATGGCTGATCCAAATGGAAGAATTGGTCGCCCACGTCAGTTGTATAAAGGCGCGCCAAAGCGTGATTATGTTCCTCTTGATGATCGTTAGTTTTAATTAAAGTCAAAAAACGCACCGTCAGGTGCGTTTTTTTATGCGAGTAAACTACTAAAATAACTCTTCTATAGAGGGTTGTTGCGTTAGCGGTTTATCTAAGGCGTTATCTTGTGAATCTGATGCAGGTATATTGTCTTCTCGGAAGTATTCAAAAATGGCTTTCTGGTTCGATGAGCTTGTTTTTAAGCCTGTTTCAGGGTCAATCAATAGACCAACGATGCCTTCGGGTTGAGAAAGGGGGGTATTAGGCGTGTCTTTTAGTGCCTCTTTCATAAAATCAATCCAAATAGGTAAAGCGGCTCGCCCACCAGTTTCTTTATTACCTAAGGGTTTACTGTTGTCAAGCCCAACCCAGGCGACTGCTACGAGTGACGGGTGGAAGCCATTGAACCAGGCATCTCGTTGATCGTTTGTGGTCCCAGTTTTGCCCGCTAGATCAGTTCGGCCTAAAGAGAGTGCGCGCCTCCCAGTGCCGCGTTTAATAACATCTCTTAATATAGAGTTAATAATAAAATTAAGTTGCGGTGAGATAACGCGTTTCGCTTTTTTAATAGGCGGTTCAACAAGCGCCTCGGATAGCGTATTGTTTTCGGTTGAATGGGTGTCTTCAAGGAGCGTTGTGAGCGTTGATTTTAGTAATAAGTTGTCTTCATCCGTTGAATGGGGCGGGTTTTCGATTGTGGTAGCGGGGTTGGCTTTAAACAACTCCTCACCAGAGGCAGAGATTATTTTATCAATAAAATAAGGCGTCACGCTAAAGCCACCATTGGCAAAAACAGAATAGGCGGTGGCCATTTGATAGGGGTTTGTGCTGCCACTCCCAAGTGATAAGGAGAGATTGTTTGGCAGAGTTTTAGGCTGAAAGCCAAAGCGACTGGCAAAAGTCCGCGTATATTTAACACCAATATCTCTTAAAATCCGTATAGAAACCAAATTTCTTGAGTGAGTGAGAGCGTCACGTAAACGCGTAGGGCCAAAAAATTTACCGCTATAGTTTTCTGGGCGCCATTGTCGTTCCAATCCTGCGTCATTGAACACAACAGGCGCATCATTGATTAATGTCGCAGGTGTGTAACCTTTGCTGAGGGCGGCAGCATATAAAATGGGTTTGAACCCTGAGCCGGGTTGCCGTTTAGCCTGATAGGCGCGATTAAATTTACCAGAATAAAAATCGTAGCCACCGACCAAAGCGGTCAGAGCGCCATCAGTGGGGTCCATAGAAACAAAGGCGCCTGAAACATTGGGCACTTGAGCGAGTTCAAAGGTTTCGCTATCCGGTTGTTGGCGAATACGAATGATGTTGCCAGCTGCGAGAATGTCAGAGGGGGTTTTTGGTTGCTTCCCTTGTGCATTTTCATTGATATAAGGCGAAGCCCACTTCAGGTTTTCCCATGTGATGTCGATTGTCTTATTATCAGAAGTGATGGCCTGCAGGCTATCTTTTGAGAGAGAGATGACGATAGCCGGTTCAGTTTCCCCAATTTTTTGATACGAAGACAGCAAGGAGGTGTCAAAATCAGTTAAATTAATTTCATCCAAATTAATATGCCCTAGAACTCCTCGGTATCCGTGGCGTCGGTCATATTGGTGTAGGGCTTTTTTGACTGCCTGGTTAGCAGCGCGTTGGTGCGAACTTTCAAGCGTTGTATACACGTGCATACCATTACTATAGATTTCATCACCGTACATGTTATAAACTTCATTACGAACCATTTCAGCTACATAGGGAGCTTCAAGCTGAACAGAGGCGGAGTAAAGGCCCGCAGAAATGGGTTCAGCTATGGCCTGATCAAAATCACTTTGTGTAATATAGTTTAGCTTGA
The DNA here is from genome assembly GCA_002700385.1 of Cycloclasticus sp. Classification (GTDB taxonomy): domain Bacteria; phylum Pseudomonadota; class Gammaproteobacteria; order Methylococcales; family Cycloclasticaceae; genus Cycloclasticus. Next base: position 264,328 of record PADC01000002.1, on the reverse strand, counting down.
GCAGTCGGTTAAGGACATAGTTACGACGAGTCAGTGCTCTTTCCGGATTAGTAATTGGGTTGAAAGCGGACGGCGCTTTTGGTAGCCCGGCTATCATGGCCTGTTGTGCCAAAGAAAGTTCTTCTAGTGATGAGTTGTAATACACTTGCGCGGCGGCGGCAATGCCATACGAGCGGTGGCCAAGGTAAATTTTGTTTAAATATAGGGTCAGTATCTCTTGCTTGGACAGTTGATTTTCGATGATGAACGAAAGCAAAATTTCCCGAATTTTTCTAATGTAAGTTTTTTCTTTTGTAAGAAAAAAGTTCCTGGCAACTTGCATGGTAATGGTGCTACCACCCTGTTTTTTCTCACCCGTTAGTATCAATTGGCCAGCAGCGCGTACGAGCCCGATAAAGTCAACACCTGAATGTTGAAAAAAATCCTTATCTTCAGCGGCAAGAAATGCTTTTATTTGAGTAGAAGGAACGTTTTCGTACTGAGTAGGGATGCGTTTTTTTTCTCCAAACTTCGCAATGAGTAAGCCATCACGACTGTAGACGCTCATGGGCGTTTGAAGCTGGATGTTTTTTAATGTATTAACATCGGGGAGTGCTGGAATAACTGTAAGTTTTATATACAACGCAGCGATAGCAGCGAGAAGTAAACTTAACACGAAGAGCAGCATGAAAGTTTTTTTATAAAAAGAGGACGTGTTTGTTTGTTGATTCATGCCGTTTAAATGTGCGAAAGTAGAAACTGAGTTATTTAATAGGTTAACATTGTAAATAGCATTGTGAAGGAAATCACATTAACCTGGACTTAATGAACTTAATCTTAATAAAAACCCCCACATAAATTTTAAACTAAGGCTATACTCTAACTAAATTGTGTTAGTTGTTGATTTTTAGCTTGATTTGATTATATTTAATTTATGTAAGCGTTCTTGAGTTTATTGACGGGAACGAACAAAGAGAAGGGAAACAAAGGATGTCTTTTTTCAAACGTAACAACCCAAATGTTTTGGGTATTGATATCAGTTCATCGGCAGTAAAGCTTATTGAGCTTAGCCGGGAGGGCTCTCGCTACCGAGTAGAAAGTTATGGTGTCGCGCCTCTTCCAGAGAACGCGGTGGTAGATAATAACTTTGCAGATATTGAAGCTATTGGACAAACGCTAACAGCAGCTATCGAACGTTCGGGCACAAAACTAAAGCAGGCAGCCTTGTCTGTTTCAGGCTCAGCAGTGATCACTAAAATTGTGACGATTCCACAGCCTGAAGATGATGAAGAGCTTGAGGCGCAAGTAGAAATGATTGCCGATCAGTACATTCCTTATTCGTTGGATGAGGTCAACTTAGATTTCAGCGTCATCGGGCCTAATGAAAAGAACGCTACTATGATAGATGTTCAATTAGCGGCCTCAAGACGAGAAAATATAGACGATCGAATTGCCGTGTTAGATTTGGCAGGTTTGAAGCCCAAGATCGTTGATGTTGAATCGTATGCGCTTGAAAACGCCTACGGTTTGTTAAAAGGGTCGTTGCCTGGTTATGGGCCGGATGCAACGATTGCTATTGCTGATACAGGATCCATGGTGACAACCCTTAATATTATCCACAAAAATAAAGTGATTTATTCTAGAGAACAAGGGTTCGGAGGGAAGCAATTAACTGAAGAAATACAGCGTCGTTATGGGCTTTCTTACGAGGAGGCAGGGATGGCAAAAAAACATGGTGGCCTACCTGACAGCTATATAACAGAAGTGTTAGATCCATTTAAAGACGTGATGTGCCAACAAATTGGCCGTTCATTACAATTTTTCTTTTCGTCCAGTGCTCAACATAGTGTGGATCATATAGTATTGTCTGGTGGTACTTCTTCTTTATTAGGTGTTGATGCTTTGTTAGAAGAGAAGTTAGGAACGCCGGCCACTGTAGCGAATCCGTTTTCTCAAATGACACTTGCCGGGAAGGTGAAGGTCCAAGCGTTGAGTAATGATGCGCCGGCAATGATGATTGCAACAGGGCTTGCATTAAGGAGTTTTGATTAATGGCTAAAATTAACCTTCTTCCATGGCGTGAAGAATTACGTAAACAACGGCAAGTCGATTTTTTAATATGGTTGGCCGTGGGTGTCCTTGTTTCTATTTTCGTGATGACCGGGGTGCATTTTTCGATAGAGGGACTTATTGAAACACAGGGTAATCGTAATCGACTTATACAAAATGAAATTTCTGTATTAGATAAAAAGATTAAAGAAATTCAAGCACTGGATAAAACAAAAAGCAAACTGCTTGCTCGAATGGAAGTTATTCAACGCTTGCAGAGTAGTCGTCCTGAAATTGTACATATGTTTGACCAATTGGCGAAAACAGTGCCCGAGGGCGTTTACCTAACCCAATTTAGTCAAAATGGAAAAAATTTGACAATTGCTGGTAATGCACAATCAAATACCAGAGTTTCCGCGTATATGCGCAGATTGGAACAATCACCATGGTTAAAAGGTACTGATTTGAATGTCATCCGTTCGAAAGGCATTGATGCAAATAGTTTTACCTTAAAGGTTGCTCAGGCTAAAGTTGGTGAGCCCAAGGAGGGAGGGAAATGAATTTAAATGAAATTAATTGGGACTTTAACGAGGCGGGCAATTGGCCGATAAGTATAAAGGTGGCCGCTATAGTATTAGTCAGTATCATTTTGATTGGTGGCTGGGTGTATTTTGACACAGTAGATCAATGGAATAACTTAGAAAAAGCTGAGAAAAAAGAACAGGCCTTAAAAAAAACATTTGAACGTAAGCAAGCTAAAGCCGTTAATCTTGAAGCTTATAAGCAACAGCTAGTTGATATGCAGCAAAAGTTTGGGGCGATGTTGCAGCAATTACCCAATAAGACTGAAATTGCAGATTTGCTGGTCGATGTGTCTCAGGCTGGCCTAGCTAGCGGCTTGGAATTTAGCTTGTTTCAACCATTGGGAGAAAGGCAGAAGGATTTTTACGCTGAAAAACCCATTAAGTTGATTGTATCAGGAAGCTATCATGAATTTGGAGAATTTGCTAGTAACTTGGCGGCTTTGCCCCGTATTGTCACCCTTCATAATGTGTCGTTATCACCAGCAAAAAAGGGTGCACGCATGACAATGACGGCTACAGCTAAAACATACCGTTATCTAGATGGGGGCAATAAAAGATGATATGCCTTAATCTGAAGAAATCGCTTAAATTCTTATTGCCTATTTTGTTTTCTTTAACTTTAGTGGGCTGTGTCAGTAATGAGTTTGATGATTTGAAAGCCTATATTTCACAGGTAAAATCTAAGTCTGCGACACCCATTGAGCCGATGCCGGACATTAAGTCCTATGAATCCTATAATTATGTTGCAGAAGGTTTGCGAAACCCATTTGAAAAACAAGAGGAACCTCAAGTATTAGCAGAGGTGGTGAGTGCAGAAGGCCCGGGGCCAGATATGGAGCGAGAAAAAGAAGAGCTGGAAGCGTATCCGTTAGATACATTGCGCATGGTAGGGACACTGTCCAAAGGTAATGAGCTTTGGGGACTTGTTAAAGCGAATGATGGAGTTATCCATCGTGTTCAAGCAGGGCACTACTTAGGTCAAAATTACGGCAAAATTACCGGGGTGCAAGAGCAACAAATCGATCTTGAAGAATGGGTTGCAACAACGACAGGTAAATGGCGCGAAAGAGAAGCTTCTTTGGCTCTCGTAGAATAATGAAGAGAGAATTGATAATGAAACATGTAAATAAGGGAAAATTCATGCACAAGTCAAATACAAGTGGATGGGGCATAGCAAAGAATAAAAATCAGTTGTTGAAAGGAATGCTTGCCATGGCATGTTGGTTTTCAATGTCAGCAATATCTGTGCAGGCAGCTGTTTTGGAAAACATTCAATTTTCTGGATTACCTGGAAATAAAGTACAGCTGGAATTGTCATTAGATTCAGCGCCAGGACAATTGAAAAGCTTTAGTACCGATAATCCTGCTAGAATTGCTATAGACTTATTAGGTGTTACTAATGGTGCGGGTAAAACAACCATTCCTATTAACATAGGTAAAGCAGTCAGTGTAAGAGCCTTAGAGGCAGGAGGAAGAACGCGGGTGGTTCTTAACCTTAGTGATGCCGCACCTTATGCGACCAAAGTTGAGGGTAAGAGTGTATTTGTAACACTTGGAAATGTCACCGGTGTCCCAATAACGAGTGGCCCTTCTGCAGTACCATTAAACAATAAAGAAAAAGCTGTCAGCGGGATAGATTTCAGACGAGGGGAAGAGGGTGAGGGACGCGTTTTGGTGAGCCTCACGGATACATCATCTGTGGTCGATGTTAAACAAGAAGGTGACAAGGTCATCGTGGACATTCATGATACTGGCTTGCCTCAAGAATTGGCGAATAGACTTGATGTCCTTGATTTTGCTACACCCGTTAAAACCATTAATGTGATGCCAGTCGGTGGTGACACTCGATTATCCATATCTGCGATAGGGCAATATGAATTTTTGTCTTATCAAATGGACGAGCTTTTAACGATCGAATTTAAACCGCTAACAAAACAAGAGCAAGAAGAGTTGGCTGCGGAAAAATTCCCGTACACTGGGGAAAAGCTATCATTGAATTTTCAAAGCATAGAAGTGCGTTCGGTTTTGCAACTACTGGCCGACTTTACAGATATGAACTTAGTTGCCAGTGATTCTGTTGGTGGTAGCGTTACACTAAGGCTGAATAATGTACCGTGGGATCAAGCGCTGGATATTATTCTAAAAAGCAAAGGCCTGGCGAAGCGTATTAACGGAAATGTCATGATGGTTGGGCCTCAGGCAGAGGTAGCGGCGCAAGAAAAATTAGAATTAGAAGCAAAGAAGCAAGTAGTAGAACTTTCACCGCTGTTAACAGAGTTTTTTGAAATTAGTTATGCTAAGGCAACTGATCTTGTATCGATCTTAAAATCGACAGGTGGAAATGATGCGAATAATTCGGATTCTAAATTAATTTCTAATAGAGGTGGGGTTTCAGTTGACCAAAGAACGAATACATTACTGGTCCAAGAAACAGCTGAAAAGCTGGTAGAAATTCGTCGTATCATCGAACGCCTTGATCGCCCTGTTCGCCAAGTGATGATTGAATCACGAATTGTTATTGCTAATGATGATTTTACTCGTGACCTAGGTGTGCGGTTTGGTTTAAGTGGAATTGACCAAAGTAATGATTCTATTTCTGTTGCCGCCGGATCGCTTGAAAATGGTGTCGATGTTGCCGGAGGAAATATCTTTGACGTGGGCGGCAGTGAAGGTTTGCTAGTTGATTTGCCAGCGGCCTCACCTGCTGGAGCGATACAGTTTATTGTTGGAAAGATCGGTAGCTCGTTATTGCAATTAGAGTTATCTGCATTACAAACGGAAGCTAAAGGGGAAGTCATCTCAAGCCCTCGAGTGATTACGTCTGATCAAATTGAAGCAGAAATTAGTCAAGGTGTAGAGATTCCTTTTCAGGAAGCGTCTTCATCAGGTGCGACTTCTACCAGCTTCGAAGAAGCAGAGCTCAGTCTTACCGTCACACCCAGGATTACACCGGATGACAGAATTAATCTTGAGTTAAATATAACAAAAGACTCACCAGATTTTTCTAATGTACAGCCCGGTGGCGTCCCAATTAATACGCAAGAGGTTGATACAACGGTATTGGTAAATAATGGTGATACGGTCGTTTTAGGCGGTATTTACGAGCGCTCAAAAGATCATAGTGTGCGAAAGGTTCCTTTCTTTGGAGACTTACCGGCTGTCGGTGTTTTGTTTAAGAAGGACTTTAAGCAAGACAATAATCGAGAGTTATTATTCTTTATTACACCTAAAATTTTAAAAGATAATTTAGTAGTAAACTAGCCTAAAAATAAAGGGTTGTTAATAAACGGGGCTTTGCCCCGTTTTTTTTTGAAATTTTTCTTTGAGTAATCGCTGACCTTAATGGGTTGGCAATGATCATGATATAGTTCCAAAAATGCAAAAATAATTTGAGCTGATGTCTAAAAAAAATAATATTTACCTTATTGGGCCGATGGCAGCCGGAAAGTCCACCATTGGGAAATTGTTAGCAAAGCGACTCAATATGGAGTTTTACGATACGGATGCTGAAATTATTAGCTGTACAGGGGTTGAGATATCGTTAATCTTTGAGCTGGAGGGTGAGGAAGGATTTAGAGCGCGCGAAACGAATCAACTTCAGTTACTTTCAAAACTAGATGGCGCCGTTGTGGCAACAGGCGGTGGTATTGTATTAAAAAAGATTAATCGAGACATTTTAAAAAAAACGGGGCGGGTTATTTATTTGCAATGCTCAGTAGAGCAGCAACTAAGCCGGACAAAGTTTGATACGAAAAGGCCTTTGTTACAAATAGACAATCCAAAAAAAAAGTTGGAGGAGCTCATGCAACAAAGGGCGCCTTTATATGAATCCTTAGCTGATGTTACAGTTAGTACGAACAAAACAAGCAGTAGAAAAGTTATTTCTAGCATAATCAGGCAATTAAGCACTCAATGAACAGTAAATTAGACACCTTGAAAGTCGCTCTTGGGGAGAGAAGTTATCCAATATATATTGGCCATGGTTTATTAAATGAGGCTCATTTGATTGAGAAACACATTGCTTCCCGCCAAGTAATGATCGTAACGAATGAAACAATTGAGCCGTTGTATTTACAGCAATGTATCAAGCAGTTCTCAAACGGTTTTGACGTTAACGCGGTCGTGCTACCAGACGGTGAGCGCTATAAAACGCTGACCTACCTAAACAAAATATTTGATTCACTGCTGGAGAACAAGTGCAATCGTCAGGTGACCCTAATAGCATTAGGGGGTGGTGTAGTGGGGGATATGACTGGTTTTGCAGCGGCCAGTTATCAACGAGGCGTGAATTTTATACAAATACCGACAACATTACTTTCTCAGGTGGATTCGTCAGTTGGTGGAAAAACAGGGGTTAATCACGCCCTGGGCAAAAACATGATAGGGGCTTTTTATCAACCAAAATGTGTTGTAATCGATACGGCTGTGCTGTCTACATTACCTGACAGAGAGTTAAGTGCCGGATTAGCAGAAGTCATAAAGTATGGTGCAATTTGTGATATTACTTTTTTTGAATGGCTTGAGAAAAATATGGAGCGTCTGCTTGAGCGAAATGCTGCTGCATTAACATATGCGATAAAAACATCGTGCATGAAAAAAGCCGAAGTTGTTGCGAAAGATGAAAAAGAATCGGGTGTTCGAGCGACCCTTAATTTTGGTCATACCTTTGGGCATGCGATAGAAACACATATGGGCTATGGTGAATGGTTACACGGAGAAGCGGTTTCTGTCGGTATGTGCTTAGCGGCGGATATGTCAGAAAGCTTGGGGTGGATTTCCTCGAGCGATAGTTCGCGTGTGAGGTCCTTATGTTTGCAAGCTAATTTGCCCGTTGATTTGCCAAAGGAAATGAAAGCACCTGATTACTTAGAACAGATGAAAGTCGATAAAAAAAATGTGTCTAAATCCATTCGTTTGGTCTTATTACAGAAACTGGGAGAGGCCGTGATTTATGATTGCCGAGACGAGACCCTTATCAGTGAAATGATTGTAAGAAATCAGTAGCTCTCTTATTGAATAGGGTTAAAAATACAGATAAACCTGAGAATAAAATGACAGAGTTTTTTCCAGCAGAAAGACAAAGCCGCCTTGATTTGTTGTTGCATCTTCTAGCTAATACAAGGCAGACAATTTTGCTGAGAGGGCCTGAACAATCAGGTAAATCTTATTTTGTTCGGCAGTTAGAAAAACAGTTAAATGATACCGATTTGTTTGTATTAGTGACGGCCACTGACTTAATTAATGCAGCCATGCCGTTGAATGTTTTAACAGATGCCTTTAATTACTTGGAAGGAAATAAAAAACAGCTGCTTGTTCGTTTAGAGGCCAGTTCGAGGGCAGGCAGGAAGGTGATTGTCTGTATTGAAGATGTGCATGAATTAGAGGCAACACACTTTGATTTTCTGTTTCAGCTGTCCGACAATTATAATTGTCTTCATATCCTGTTGACCTCATCAGATAATTTAGGTGAATCGGTAGAATCTCGTTGTCAGTTAATGGGTTTGGAGCCATTGACTCAAAAGCAAACGTCAGAGTATGCGCGAATGATTGTCGCTAAAAAGGGGATAGATGTTGCTGACTTAGCGGGGTTTGACGAGGTGGTTTTATTTATTGAAACCGGTGGCTTGCCCGGCAGAATTAATGATGTGTTGGAGCAAATGAGTCACCAGCCAAAGGCGATTGATGATAAGGCTCGGCAACAAGTTAAGCCTTTACCGTATATAGGGTTGGCCAGTATGGCAATACTAGTGACAGTAATTCTGATTTATTTTTTGTATCCAATAGAAGATGATAAAGCACCTCCCTCAGCCCTTATAAAAAAAAGGCCCATTGAAGGAAAAATTAAACATTTAGACAACTTGGTATCACGGCCTGAAGACGCCGAGAAAAGAATAAAACATCCAGACGAAGTTGTCGGAATCCTTGACGATTCTCCTCTATTTTTACCCTTACCTGAAAAAACTCAAAAAGAAGCGGTTGTTGAACTAGACGGGCCTTCTAAAGAAAAAGAGAAAAAAATTGTTGAGGCAGAACCGCTTATTACCAAGCCTGTTGCTGTAACACGAACGGACAAGAAGACACTTCCAAAGGAAGTGAGTCAGGTAAAGAAGTTAACAGCCCTGGAAATTAACCACCGTTGGCTTAACAGCAGAGATAAAAATCATTTTACGCTGCAACTGCTGGGCGTATCAACCGAGGAGTCTGCAAGAAAATTTGTTCGTAAACATAAGGGTGTTGAGCCGCTTTACTACCTTCAAAGTCAGCGTAACGATGGACAATGGTTTATAGTTGTTTATGGCGATTTTGATGGCGAGCAAAAGGCAATAGAAGCAACGCAAGCGTTACCCTTTTCATTAGCCAAAATTAAACCATGGCGCCGTAAATTTGAAGCCATTCAAGGAAATATCCTTGTGGATGAATAAGGAGCGAAGCGTCTAAATTGAAAATATCCCATGTGATTGATATAATCACTGGCCGATTTGCGTAAGCAAGTCATCCTTTCAATAACTAAGTACATAGGGTTAGCCGAGTGAAACAAACCTCAATCCCTCAAGCGGGTTTATATGACTCTGCGTTTGAGAAAGATAGCTGCGGATTTGGACTAATTGCGCATATTGATAATAAGCCAAGCCACTGGCTGGTTAAAACCTCCATAGACTCTTTGGCTCGTTTGACACACCGTGGCGCAATTGCTGCCGATGGTAAATCAGGTGATGGGTGCGGCTTATTGCTTAAAACACCAGAAAAATTCTTTCGCTCAAAAGCAAAAGAAATGGGTGCAGAGGCAGCAGAATTATTTGCTGTTGGCATGGTGTTTTTTAATCAAGATGCTGAAAAAGCTGACTTTTCAAAAACTATACTGAAGGAAGAAATCGAAAAAGAAGGGCTTACTGTCATTGGCTGGAGAACAGTGCCTGTTGATACGAGTGCCTGCGGTGAGCAAGCGCTAGCAACGTTACCGGCTATTGAGCAAGTTTTTGTTAATGCCAAAGCAGGCATGGACAATGCTGCACTGGATTGTGCTTTATATATTGCCAGACGGCGTACAGAAAAACGTTTAGAGCAACATGACGATATGTTTTATGTGGCCAGTTTGGCCTCTAACGTCATTTCATACAAAGGCCTGGTGATGCCGGAGTTTTTGCCTGTCTTTTACCCCGATTTAGGTGACCCAGAGCTCGAGAGTTCGCAATGTGTTTTTCATCAGCGGTTTGCAACAAACACCTTTCCCCAATGGCGCTTGGCCCAACCGTTTAGGTTCTTAGCACATAACGGTGAAATTAATACGATTCGTGGCAATAGAAATTGGGCGCAAGCGCGTAGTTATACGTTTGAAACGCCTTTAATTCCTAATATGGACGATATACGGCCCTGGGTTTCTTCGGTTGGTTCAGATTCAAACAGCTTAGATAATATGGTTGATGGGTTGATTGCAGGCGGCATGGATATTTTCCGTGTCATGCGCTTATTAGTCCCCCCTGCTTGGCAAAATGTCCATACGATGGACCCAGAATTACGTGCCTTTTATGAATATTCATCCATGCACATGGAACCGTGGGACGGGCCAGCAGCTATCGTATTGACTGATGGGCGGCATGTTGCCTGCTGTTTAGATAGAAATGGTTTGCGCCCCGCACGCTATGTTATTACAAAAGACCGGCACATTACGTTGGCATCAGAGGTGGGTGTTTACGATTATAAGCCCGAAGATGTTGTCCAAAAAGGGCGTTTAAAGCCGGGTGAAATGTTAGCAGTGGATACAGAAGAAGGGCAGTTGATTAAGCCTGAAGATATCGATGAGCGTTTAAAATCACGTCAACCCTATAAGGCCTGGTTGGCACAACATACGAAAAAATTATGTACCGCAAGAAATGATGATCCGTTGACGGTCGCGCCTTTTGATAAAGCAACGCTAAAGGTGCATGAAAAGCAGTATCAGTTGACGTTTGAAGAGCGAGATCAGGTGCTTAAAGTCCTTGCTGAAGCAGGGCAAGAGGCAATTGGTTCAATGGGTGATGATATCCCCATGCCTGTTTTATCAAGAAAAGTTCGCAGTTTATACGACTATTTCAGGCAGCAATTTGCACAAGTAACGAATCCGCCCATTGATCCATTACGCGAGCAGGTCGTGATGTCTTTGTTGACGAGTTTTGGGAGAGAAAAAAACTTGTTTGAAGAATCTGCAGAACATGCGCATCGCTTAGAAGTAGGGTCACCGGTATTATCGGCCTCAAAGTTTGAGGCGTTGTTGTCGAATACGGATGAATCGTATAAAAGTGCTGTCATTAGCCTGCAATATGAGGCATCAAACGTAGATCTAAAGTCAGCAATTGAGCAAGTCTGTTTGCAAGCTGAACAGAAAGTTCGAGAAGGTTATGTCATTCTGGTACTAAGTGATCGAGGGTTAGCCCACGACTTGATTCCGGTTCACGCATTATTAGCAACCGGCGCTGTCCATCACCATTTGGTGCAGGCAGGATTACGATGCCAGGCAAATATTGTTGTTGAATCGGCAACGGTCAGAGACCCTCATCACTTCGCAACACTCATTGGCTATGGCGCAACGGCAGTGTGCCCGTATCTTGCCTATGAGGCCTTAAATGATATGGTCGAAACCGGTGATATTTCAGGTATTGAGGAAGATAAACTGGCGGAAAATTACCGCAAAGGGATTAACAAAGGGTTATACAAAATACTATCAAAAATGGGTATTTCGACCATTGCCAGTTATCGCGGCGCACAATTATTTGAAGTAGTTGGGTTACAGTCAGACGTTGTTGACACCTGCTTTAAAGGAACGATTAGCCGAATTCAAGGTGCCGGGTTTGAAGCGTTGGAAAACGAGCAAAAACAGCTCTCTGAGCTAGCTTGGAATCCACGTAAAGGCACTGAACAGGGGGGTTTGTTGAAGTATGTTCATGGCGGTGAATACCATGCGTATAATCCGGATGTGGTGAATTCGTTACAGCAAGCTGTTCGGTCAGGGGATATTAATCAATACCGCATTTATGCCGATAATGTCAATAATCGAGCACCTGTTGCCATGCGGGATATGTTCAAGTTGAAGCTAGATGAAACGCGCTCAATTTCGATAGAGGACGTCGAACTGGCTGAGAAATTGTATAAGCGTTTTGATACAGCCGCTATGTCGCTGGGTGCGCTATCGCCAGAGGCGCATGAAACACTCGCCATTGCGATGAATCGCCTAGGTGGCCGTTCAAACTCAGGTGAAGGTGGTGAAGATCCGGCAAGGTTTGGCACGGAAAAATTATCAAGAATTAAACAAATTGCTTCAGGCCGATTTGGTGTTACACCGCATTATTTAGTGAATGCAGATGTGCTACAGATTAAGGTAGCTCAAGGCGCCAAGCCTGGAGAGGGCGGGCAGTTACCTGGTGATAAAGTCAATAAAATGATAGCGACTTTGCGGTATTCAAAACCAGGTGTCGCATTAATTTCGCCCCCACCTCATCATGATATTTATTCCATTGAAGATTTAGCGCAATTGATTTTTGATTTAAAACAAGTCAACCCAGAAGCGCTTGTGTCGGTAAAACTGGTTTCAGAAGCCGGTGTGGGGACAATTGCTGCCGGCGTGGCAAAATGTTATGCCGATTTAATTACCATTGCTGGCTATGATGGTGGAACCGGTGCAAGCCCATTGACATCCGTACGTTACGCGGGCGGTCCTTGGGAGTTGGGTTTAACTGAAACACACCAAACATTGTTGGCAAATGACTTAAGAAGTAAAGTTCGTCTTCAAACGGATGGTGGATTGAAGACCGGTTTAGATGTTATCAAGGCAGCTATTTTAGGAGCAGAAAGTTTTGGCTTTGGTACGGGGCCGATGATTGCCATGGGCTGTAAATACTTACGAATTTGCCATTTGAATAATTGTGCAACGGGCGTTGCCACGCAAGATAATGTATTACGGATGAAGCACTATCACGGCGAAGTAGAGTATGTGATGAATTATTTCCGTTTCATTGCCCAGGAAGTCCGTGAGTGGTTAGCAAAATTAGGCTTTCAAAAATTAGAAGACATCATTGGTCGCACTGATCTATTAGAGCAGATTGAGGGGTTAACGGCTAAGCAGGCAGAACTTGATCTACAACCTATACTCGATTTTATCCCGGGCAACGAATCAAAAGCCCAGTATTGTATTACGCCACAAAATGACCCGTTCGATAGTGCAGAATTTGCTGAAGCCATGGTTGAGGATGTGTTGCCGGCCATTGAAGCAAAGTCCGGCGGTACCTTTAACTATGAAATAGGTAATATTCACCGTTCAATAGGGGCTCGTTTATCGGGTGAAGTGGCTAAGCGTTATGGAAATAACGGCATGAATGATGCGCCGATCGACATTCGCTTTACTGGTTCAGCCGGTCAAAGTTTTGGTGTTTGGAATGCCGGTGGTTTGCACATGACACTTGAGGGCGATGCGAATGATTACGTAGGTAAAGGCATGGCGGGCGGCAAATTAGTCCTTAAATCTCCTAAAGACAGTGTTTTTAAAAGTCATGATTCAACCATCATGGGGAACACCTGCTTATATGGCGCGACCAATGGCAAATTGTTTGCTTCAGGGCTTGCAGGCGAGCGTTTTGCTGTAAGAAACTCGGGTGCGATTGCGGTTGTGGAAGGCATTGGTGACCACGGTTGCGAATATATGACGGGCGGTGTTGTCGTTGTACTAGGTGAAGCAGGCATTAACTTTGGTGCAGGCATGACGGGTGGTTTTGCCTTCGTGTTAGATGAGTCTCGTACATTTGTAGACAGATACAACCATGAACTTGTCGATATCCATCGTGTGTATACAGAGTCAATGGACGCGCATTGTGATTATTTACGGTGTTTGATAGAAGAGTTTGTCGCCGAAACGGGTAGCGAAAGAGGTCAAAGCATGCTTGATCACTTCGCAGATTACATCCAACATTTTTGGCTAGTGGCACCTAAAGCTGCTGACCTTAAATCCCTATTAGACTCGTTAAGCTCAGAAGCTGCTTAGCGTAAAGAGAAATAATAAGATGGCTAATAATTTTCAATTTGTAGAGGTGCCTCGCACAGACCCAGTAAAAGTTCCTGCGAACCAAAGAAAGCAAGAGTTTAAGGAAATTTATGGTGAGTTTGATGCGAAGCAAGCAGCCGATCAAGCTGATCGTTGCTTGCATTGTGGTAACCCTTATTGTGAATGGAAGTGTCCGGTGCATAACTACATTCCAAACTGGCTTAAGTTGATTTCTGAGGGTAAAGTCATTGAAGCGGCCGAGTTGTCGCATAAAACAAATTCATTGCCAGAAATTTGTGGCCGTATTTGCCCTCAAGATCGTTTATGTGAAGGATCGTGTACGCTTAATGATGAGTTTGGTGCGGTTACAATAGGCTCTATAGAAAAATATATTTCTGATGAAGCCTTTAAGCAAGGCTGGAAACCTGACTTATCCGCCGTAAAAAGCACCGGTAAGCGAGTGGCAATTGTAGGCGCTGGACCAGCGGGTCTAGGCTGTGCAGATATCCTTGCGCGTAATGGCGTAAAGCCAGTGGTATATGATCGTTACCCAGAAGTGGGCGGTTTGCTAACCTTCGGTATTCCGCCGTTTAAACTGGAAAAGTCAGTTGTAAAAAATCGTCGTGAAGTGCTTGAAGGCATGGGTGTTGAATTTATTTTAGACACAGAAATAGGCAAAGACATTCCATTTGAGACACTTTTAGCTGATTATGATGCCGTCTTCTTAGGAATGGGAACCTACAAGTTTATGAAAGGCGGATTTCCCGGGGAAGATTTAGAGGGTGTTCACGAAGCGCTTCCATTTTTAGTATCTAATATTAATCGGTTGATGGGTCTGGAAGGCGTTAATACCATCATGGGTGATGAATTCATCGATATGGCTGACAAACGTGTGGTAGTGCTAGGTGGTGGTGATACAGCAATGGATTGTAATCGGACAAGCATTCGTCAAGGTGCATTAGAGGTTACTTGTGCCTATCGTCGAGATGAAGACAATATGCCGGGTTCACGCCGAGAAGTGGCTAATGCAAAAGAAGAGGGCGTCAATTTTCTTTGGAACAGACAGCCGGTAGAAATTGTCGGTACAGACAAAGTTGAAGGCATAAAATTGGTGACAACGGAGTTAGGTGCGCCTGATGAGCATGGGCGTCGAAGCCCTGTCGTTATAGAAGGGACAGAAGAAATAATTCCGGCTGATAGCGTGATTGTAGCGTTTGGTTTTCAGCCGAGTCCTTCAGCGTGGCTAGCTGATTTTGATATTAAACAGGATGATCGTGGCAGAATTATTGCGCCAGCTGATGGTTCATTTGGTTATCAAACGAGCAATGAAAAAGTATTTGCCGGTGGTGATATGGTAAGAGGTTCGGATTTAGTTGTTACTGCTGTTTATGAGGGGCGAGAGGCAGCACAAGGTATACTGGATTATCTAAACGTTTAACTCATACCGTTTTAACAGAGCAAAAGAGAGTATTAAGTAATGACGACGATAAAAAATGACCTAATACTCAGAACCTTACGCGGTGAAAAAACTGAACGCACGCCAGTTTGGATGATGCGGCAAGCAGGCCGATACCTACCAGAATACCGTGCTACACGAGCTCAGGCCGGCAGTTTTTTAGACTTATGCAAAAATGCCGACTTAGCCTGTGAAGTCACTTTACAGCCATTAGAGCGCTACCCATTGGATGCGGCTATTTTATTTTCCGATATTTTAACCATTCCCGATGCGATGGGTTTAGGTTTATATTTTGAGGAAGGCGAGGGGCCTAAATTTGAAAAAACAGTGAGAACCAGCGCCGATATAGATAAATTATTTGTTCCCGATCCAAATCAAGAACTGCAATATGTGATGAACGCGGTTTCAACCATTAAACAAGGGTTGGGTGGGCGTGTTCCTTTAATTGGCTTTTCGGGTAGCCCGTGGACGCTAGCGTGTTACATGGTTGAAGGCAGTGGCAGTAAAAACTTCGCAAAAATTAAACGAATGATGTACGACACGCCTGAATTAATGCATCGCCTGCTGGATATTGTGAGCCAGTCTGTTATTCGTTATTTGCAAGCACAGATAGAGGCGGGTGCGCAAATTGTGATGGTGTTTGATACGTGGGGCGGTAATTTATCAACCACAGATTATGAAACATTTTCCTTAGCCTACAGCCGTAAAATTGCAAAAGCACTAACAGAAAGCCACCCAGACATTCCGAGATTGCTGTTTACAAAAGGTGCGGGCGTTTGGCTGGCGCCCATGGCAAAAGCGGGCTACAACGGGCTGGGTGTGGATTGGACAACAGACTTAGCGCTAGCGCGCGAATTAACGCAAGATAAAGTTATTTTACAAGGTAATCTTGACCCGACCAGTTTGTATGCCAGCCCAGAAACAATCCGCCAAAAAGTACGGGATGTGTTGGCCGATTATGGGCATGGACACCAGCATATTTTTAATTTAGGTCATGGTATTTTACCGGATATTAACCCTGAGCATGTGGCAGCGATGATTGATGAAGTGCATCAAAGTAGTCCTGTCTATCATCAATAATTTGACCTTAAGACGTGTTTTAGCGTGATTGAAAAAAACAAACCGCGAGTTGAGATTGAGTACTGCACTCAATGCCGTTGGTTATTGCGTTCAACTTGGTTGGCGCAGGAGCTCCTAACCACATTTGAGGAAGAACTCGGTGGAGTTAATCTGACGCCTGCAACGGGTGGAAAATTTGAAATGACCTTCCATGATGAATCAGGGTCACATGCGATTTGGTCGCGTAAAAAAGAAGGTCGGTTTCCTGAAGCAAAAGAGGTAAAGCAACGTGTTCGCGATGTATTGTGTCCTGAAAAACCATTGGGCCATTCCGATAATAAATAATATAAGAAGGCTTAATCTATAAAACGGCGCCTCCGTTTTTAAGAGCTTTAAGGGTATAAGGGTTCTCCTTCAGTTAACGGGCAGTTACCGATAATTATTGCATGGTTATTCTGTTTAAAATCGTTTGTCGGGCGATAAAGGGTTAATGGAGTGGCCTTGAAATGGAAATAGAGTGATGAACATGTCTTGCATATTGATAAAAATTATCATCTAGCGCCAACATTTATTTGTTGTCGGGGTTTTCACGCCTGTGTCAGATAGAGATAACGTTCCGCAGGTATCGCTTGTTTGGCTGCCTTGAGGGATGGCTTGGACAGTGAATGCTGTAGATGTCGGTGTTCCAGAAAAGGAGTAAAGGTAATCTTTATGAGTAATACCATTAGCTAAAGATGGGGTGCACCCTGCGGGTGTAGCACAGGCAGTTCCAGATATGGGATCAGTACTCCCATTTAATATTAAGTATGAGTTGTTTTCCGTAAATCGACGTTCTAAAAAACTAGCGAGTTCAACTAAATCGGCTTGAGCTGTGGTGCGTTTAGTGATCCTCGTATTGTTTACATACGAGGGATAGGCAATAGAGGCCAATATGCCGATTATCACTACAGCAATTAATAGCTCGATAAGCGTAAATCCATGTTGTTTTGTCATGTCGCGTTACCTTAGCTGTCGCCATGATTGGCGGCCTGTCGGTGCGCCGGATGATTCCTTGACCATATCGAGCTGACCACTTGATCCGCTTAAGTATTTGCATTCTGTGCCGTCTTCACATGTTACTACACTTGGTGTTTTGATAATGCCTAAGTTTTTCTTTCTGATGCCACTGACCGCTATATCATCACTGGCGTCAATAATTCCATCACCATTGGTATCATAGATATGAACAAGATCAGCTAAGTCAATATTTCCATCATTGTTTACATCAAAGGGTGATCCATCAAGTCTCTTCCCATTGACAGCGTCCAATTCCATCAGCCAACTAGAGCCACCCCAATCGCAAGGATCGGGGTTAGGCGTCATTGTTGAGAAAATAATTCGCCCATTTCTCAGTAAAGGGTTACTGACGACGCGCTCTCCTTCAGCGCCATTAACAGGGGATATGAGATCCATATACCAGCCTTCTTTCGTAGGATAAGGGACAAGAGTGTCTGTTGTTACTCGTACATCAATGTCAAATGCTGGGGCAGGAGGTGTAACAGTGGCAGGGATGGTTAACGTAGATTCCGCAAGGATGGTTTGCTTTTGAAGAACAGACCTATCTGCGACAATACTACCTGCGTCCCGAATGCCATAAAATGTCTGAACTTGGGGGGAGGGGCCAATGATTTGATCATTATTTGCATAGTACTTACCCGTCCCAAAATAAATCATCAGGCCTCCATTAGGGTGTCTTCCTACTTGGGGTTTAGAGGTGATGGGTTGCCTAACTCCGGAAGAGTCTAGAGCGATATAATGGGGTGTAGGGGTTCCGCTGACTTTATGAGCAACATCCCAGCTATTTGGGTTTGATGAAGAAACATCGAATTTCCACATATTACCTAATAGATCACCCGCAAAAATGCTATCAGTAATGTGGTCGCCATCTTCATCCACCGCAATGGGAGTGGATAGTCCATTTGGCGATGCCGCAGATCCCGCGCCAGTATCAATGCTTTTTAAGATGTGCCCCGTTTTTATGTCAATTATATACAGAACGGCCTTATTATTCGCACTTTCATAACCGTTTGCAACAATCGCAGCCCAGCTTCCATCCTGCATACGAACAATTGACGCTTGAGGTAGCGTATAGCCTAAGTTGCTGGCAAAATCTGATAAATCAGCACTTGGGCCGGGAGCCTGAGTTGTTGAAATTTCCCACAAAACATCGGCGGCAGAAAAACTAGAAGGTGTTGTGACATCTAATGCAAATAAGCCCTTGCCGCCAGCCGCCAAAGTGCCTACTAGAACCGAGTGCCATGTGCTGTCGAAATAAGCATCTGAGACACGTGGCGAACCATCAACGAAATATTTGTGTTGTATGCAGCTTGCCCCATTACAACCATATAAGGGGTCAGACAAAATACTAAGTGAACCGATGGTTTCATTCGGTATATAAGTAAATAATTCTGCACCACTTGTGGCATTTATTGCATGCAGCATTGCATCATTGGCTGCAAAATATAAAGCGGGAGTGCGGCCAAGTTTTGTGTTCTTAAATGCGCTGTATGTTATTCCTTCTGTACCGCTTAAGCCTGAATAGCCGAAGTCTTCTGTGTTACCGGAAAACCATGGGTCAGAATTGACAATGTCGCCCATTAGAGATGTTCTGTCTCTAAAAGCACCTCCGTTTCTTTGTTCAGTTGATACATCACCTCTTATATAGTCTACACGCAATGAGCCTAATGAATCGGCGTTGATCAGCGCTATTTGGTTTGCTCCTAAGTTTGCGTATTCAAAAATAATACCTTTGGTTAGACTTGCCTGAGGGTCATAAGAGAAAATATTCCGGCTATTTTCAGATGGAATGAGGTTGGCCGCATCCCAACTTGGGGTAGCTGCAATACTGCCATCTACTGGGTCAATAGAATAAGCCAGCAATTCACCTGTCCAATCAGGGTTATTAAAGCGAGCTTGGTAGACCATGCTGTTAGTATTAAGTCGGGATGAGTTTGTAGCAGCTGAAGCAGCTGATGAGGTGGCTTGCTGAATTGTAGCAAAGGCTTGAGATAAACCGTTAACTAATTTAGCAGGCTCTGTGGCCAGCACATAATTATCTGGCTCACCGTCACCGTTGGCGTCCCATTCAGCATCAGAGGTAACAGTGACACCGTTGACTTCAGTAACGTTTGGATTGTTATCGCCATTTACGTCTGTAAACCCACCGTATTTTCCTGCCAACCAAAGCATGTTCATTTGCCCTAGGAGAGGTGTGGCACTGTATTCCTGGGAGTCGACCATAAAGGTTGAAATTGTTTGCTTTCCAGGAAAGTTTTGTGTTCCACTTGCTCCCGTCCGGATGTCGTGGGTGTTCGCATAATAAGCTAATCCAGCGATATAATATGAGTTTTCCTTTGGTGTGTAAGGGTATGTTCCCATTACTTCCCCCAAACCGGGGATTATTTTCGGGGTGTTTGCAAAATCACAATTTAGGGCAGTGCAGCCAACGATTTGGCTCGTTCCAGTTAACCCTTCTAGGTCTCCCACGGTGTTGGTTAAAGAAGTGACATTGATAGCAGCATCGGGCGTGCTAGGCTGTCCAAAATCGTTAGTTATTTTTGCATTGGGCCAGCTTGCACTTGAGGTGAAGTGTGTTCCAGGAAGTCTTTTGTCAGCCCACGGGTTTGCATCGTTAATGCCTACAATAAAATTAGACTGGCAATGGTACTGTATCGGGTCTTCCCAGCGGTTTGAAGCTAAAATTGGGAAGCCACCATTCGCCCCAGACAAATATTCTGAGGTAGGGCCTAAGTTTTTAAAATAACGGATTGATTCGTAAAATAGCTCAGAAGCAGGGTCGAAACCCTTATAACCTGAGTCAGAAAATTTATTTAAATAAGTTATAACACCGGAAAGAGAGACACCACTGGCAAGTGCATCGGCGGGGTTTGCATTCGTATTGATCGTCCCATCAGGGCGTGTTTCCGCTAGCGGGTTTGTCATTGTTCCGCCGGAGCCATCGGGCATTGTTGGACCAGTATATTTCATGTTTGAGCGTAAGACACCGCCATCAACACTGTGAGCGCTAGTATTTGAATAACTTGTCACCCCAAAGCGCATAGAGTTTGCATTTTCTTGTACAAGCCCTTCTGGTTTATAATACGAATTATTGTTATAAGGGACACAGTTTGCTTCTAGCTGGCGATTTTTATCGCAGACACGAACCATGGCTTCGTAGGTGCCTTTTTGCGAGCCGTTAAAAGAGGTCCCAAACTGTATACCAAAATCAGTATTGTAAATATAAATTTTACTATCAGACCAAGGAGTGACTGTTGAAGGGGCTACGTTATGCGTTGCGCTTATTAACTTATGAGGAAACCAAGAGTTAACGTTTTGTTTGCGAGTTCTCCGAATGACTGTCACATTATCAGCGCCATCAACGACTCGGTTTCCACCGGTCATCGTCCAAACAAACATATCCATTGCCGTCATACTAGCCCAATTTAGAAAGTTGCCGCTAAATTGCGAGGAACATTCGTGATTAGCGTTTGTCAAGTTATTGGACGGCTCAAAACGAGTATTTGCTGCGCTGTAGTCGTAGCACTTTTTAGGGTCAAAATATCCCAGGTACTCTTGATTAGGGAAATAGCAAATACCGACAGTGCCGCCATCATTTGTACGGCCGGCGCATCCAGTATTAGGGTCGGGTTGGTCAGTATAGGCTGCCCCGCCCATGGGTGTTTCAACGGACATATTGAATAATACGTTTGGGTCAACAGACGTCGTTAGAAACAAGGGTGTCTGAGCAACAGTAGCAAATGCTGCGCCTGAAGTATATAAATTGAATATGAGAAAAGTGATAAGTTTTTTGACAAATGTATTCATTGTAAACTCCAAGTCCTTTTAGCGCTTGTATATGCTTTGCAATAAGGTTACTGCAGTATCTGTTCCACCAACAGATTGAACGGATATTCTGTAATAATTACTTTCTAAAGCGACGCCCGTTTCCAAGCTGCCTCCAGATTCAGGAATAGGCGGCATTTCTTCGATAATGTAAACGGGAGGACTGCTTATGTCGGTAAGCGATCCGTTATACGCAATGACATCATTGGTTGTATCAGACCAATTCGTTACACTTGCATCCCAACGAGGAGCGCCAGAACTTGTTGGCAGATAATGACCTAATGTTGTACCTGTAAAAGATGGAAGTACAACCGTAGTTTTGAGGTAATTTTCTGCAAAACGTAAAGCAGATTCTCCGGCCTGCAGGGACATGCTTCTGTCCTTAAAGTTTCCCGCCATCTTTTCTTCTAGTATTGTCGATTGCATTCCTGTGACACCAATCAAAGTCATTAGCAACAACATAATTAAGCTAACGAAAAGGGCGGCCCCTTGTTGTTTTGCGGTATTAATTATCATAACTATTGAACTCGATTTCTCAGACCAATGATGGTTGTGTAAGCCCTGCGTAAACGGTTATCTACTGCTGTAACTGTTGCGCCATTAAAGATGTATGTTTGATTAACTGTTGTTAAGTGATCTTCCTGCGTCTCGAGTAATAAATTGACTTCTGAACTAATTACCTTGTCCCAATCGCCTGCAGTATCGACCGTATCAGCCGTTTCGTATGAATCGATGATTTGATTTGCACTGGTGTCAACACCGTATTGAACTTGTAGATCGGCGACGCTTTCAATAAGCTCAATGGGGTTATTAGTACCCGCCGGTTGCGCATTATCATAAACCCAAAGTGCATTGCGTCCACCAGCACCGAGGCGAATAAAGTACGTTAACGACTTAAATTGAAGTATTTCTGCATTTGAATCATAAAGTTTGGCATTACCTGAGCCACATGAGCCTGGGGAACCAAAAGTCTGATTTATACAAAAATGGTTGCTTGTGTTCTCACTGGTTGAATGAGCAACAGTTTGAGATGAGCCGCCTGATGGTGGAGCGTTCGTTGCTCTAAAAATATGTGCATCTTCGCAATCTGAAACCATTAGTGCATCACCGGCGGAGATGTTGCAACTATTGGGAGCAAAAATTTGAACGTTGGCATTTGAGGAGCCTAAGTTACCGGTAAGTGTTCCACCACAATGGGTTCCTTTTTGGATGGTGACGACATCAGTGCCTGAAATAACCGTACTGGCAACTGCGGCGGGTAACGATAAGGCGGGAGACCAAGTACTTACGCCTGTTGCCTCATGGCCAGTTATTGCAGTGGCTTCACTAAAGGTCGGTATAGGAGCGCTGGCAACTGATTGAACGTTCATTTGTGTCAGTGATCGACAACCGCTGTAGCCGGCTTCACGAATATCTCGTGTTAAGTATTCAAAAGCAATTCGGGCGTTTTCTTGTAATCGAGCTTGCCCTTCATTTAAGCGATATGTATTTTTGGAAGTGACAAAAATTTGAGACACTCCAATCAACAATATCAAGCCAAGAACCAAGGCAATCATGATTTCTATGAGGGTCATGCCAGCTTGGTATGGTTTTTTAGTGAAGATTTTCATAATTCCGTGCTGATAACAAATTGTTGAACATTGCTTCCTTGAGATCCGCGAGAATCGTCCCACTGAACAGTAATTGTCGTAATGCCTGTTGTTGTTGAGATAGACCCAGTACCACCTGGCAAGGCGGCAGCTAAGGTGTCTCTCCAAGCTTTTCTGTCTAAATCTTCCAAAGGAGTGGGGGCAGGAGGAACGGCAGGTGTTGGGGTTGCTGCTCCTAGAGCAAGGTCATAACCCCCTGCTTTTGCTACATTTTTATTAATTCGCATTCTATCAATAATGTTGTATATCTGGATAATGGCTTCTGTCCGTTGTTGTGCGCTATGGTTGTTTTTCAAACTGGTTGTTTGCAATCCAGCAAGGCCGAGAAGACCAATGGCTAGAACAAAAATCGCCACCATAATTTCTATCAGCGTAAAACCATGATTTTTTTTTGTTATGGGCATGAGACTGTCCCTGTTTGTGTTCTAGGTCGACCGGATGTGCTGATTATGATGGATCGCGATTTAGAAGTATCCGCAGCAGGAGAGCAGAGTCTAAAAGTATCATTCGCTAGGCTAGGGCTTTTTGACGAGCCATTAGGCAAATAGCTTAACCAAGTAGCATAATTGGCTCCTGTGCGTAAGGTGTAACCCTTAGGGATAGCGGGAAACGTTCGAAGCAAACAATCTTCACCAACTTCGCACAGGTTGGCATCCCCATCATCAGTAAACGTACCGAGGCCATCAAGGTCACTAAAGATATCCCATCCGCCATCCCATTCTTGGGCGGCTGTTCCTTTGCGTCTGATAGTTACTTGGACGCTTCTTTTAATGGCTTCACTTCGTGCAAAATTGAGGGCTGAAATTAAATTATTTGAATTAGTTGTTACCTGATTTTTCCTCACAAATTCTTGATAACTTGGTACGGCAATAGTGAGTAGAATGCTCGCTATGACGACAATGACTACAAGCTCAATAAGTGTAAAGCCTTGTTGTTTAGTTAAAAAGGTATGTTGTTGCCGACTATTCATAGTTAATTAGACTAGCAGTTTGTATTCTTAAAGGTTAGATATACGTGACGAAAGGCCTTTCTACCCAGATAAACGGTAGTTATTAGTCGTTATCAATCAATAAGAGGTCATCGTCAAGGTTCTTTGGCTGTATTTTGCCAAGCTTAATCATTAGCCTCACTTCGTTTTTAGAATCGGCATAAAGTAAAGCGTCTTCATAACTGATTTCACCTTTTTTGTATAGATCGTATAACGCTTGATCAAAGGTAATCATGCCGTGTTCGGTAGAATTTTTCATCAAATCCTTTAGCTTATGAACCTCACCTTTTCTAATAAAGTCTGATGCGAGGGGTGTGTTAATGAGAATTTCAACTACAGGGCTACGGCCTTTATTATTTACAGTGGGGACCAACTGTTGGGCAATTAAGGCTTTTAAGTTGAGAGAGAGATCCATGAACAATTGGCTATGCGCTTCTTCGGGGAAAAAATGAATGATGCGGTCAAGAGCCTGATTGGCATTATTGGCGTGTATGGTGGATAAACATAAGTGGCCTGTTTCAGCAAAAGCGATAGCCTGATTCATGGTTTCTCGTGTTCGAATTTCGCCAATTAAGATAACATCAGGTGCCTGACGCAGCGTGTTTTTCAAAGCGATGTCATAGGATTCCGTATCAATGCCAACTTCGCGTTGACTGACTATACAGCCTGCGTGATTGTGTAAATACTCTATGGGGTCCTCAATGGTAATAATGTGCCCCGTCCCCTCATTATTCCGGTGTCCAACCATTGCAGCTAAGGAGGTTGATTTACCCGTCCCGGTTGCTCCTACAAATAAAATGAGGCCACGTTTGGTCATGGCTAATTCGTTCAAAATAGGCGGTAGGCAGAGCTCCTCAACGGTGGGTATTTTGCTTTCTATACGGCGAAGTACCATGCCTGCGCTGCCCCTTTGTATGAATGCGCTGACACGGAACCGCCCAATGTCATGACGCTGGATAGCAAACTGGCATTCGTTTGATGCATGAAATTCATCTTTTTGTTCGGGCGTCATTGTGGCAAGAACCATCTCGAGTGACTGGTTGTTACTTAATCGAGTTTTGGAGACAGCTTGCAGCGAACCATTAACCTTTATTGTTGGAGCCCAGCCAGAGGTAATAAATACATCGGAAGCTTTTTTTTGGACGGCTAATTGTAAAAGCGCATCAAAATCCATTTTATTCTCCTGTTAACTAAATGCGTTTTTGTCTGCGGCTTTCATTCTAGCGTCTTGCCGTGTAACAATACCAGCTTGAACAAGCTCGGTTAAATGTTGGTCGAGTGTTTGCATGCCGTCTTTACGACTGGTTTGTATAGTGGAGTACATTTGGGCAATTTTATCTTCTCGAATGAGATTCCGGATAGCCGGGGTGCCGGTCATGATTTCCCATGCAGCCACTCGTCCACCGCCTATCTTTTTCATGAGTGTTTGTGCGATAACAGCGCGTAATGATTCTGAGAGCATAGAGCGTACCATGCCTTTCTCACCTTCTGGAAACACGTCAATAATACGGTCGATCGTTTTGGCCGCTGAGCTGGTATGTAACGTACCAAACACTAAGTGACCCGTTTCGGCGGCTGTTAAGGCTAGGCGAATAGTTTCTAAATCACGCATCTCACCGACTAGAATGATGTCAGGGTCTTCACGCAGGGCAACACGTAATGCCTCACTAAAACCGTGGGTGTGTTTGTGAACTTCACGTTGGTTGATGAGGCATTTTTTGCTTTTGTGCACAAATTCGATTGGGTCTTCAATGGTCAGAATGTGCTCATAAACATTGTCATTTTTATAATCCATTAAGGCGGCAAGCGTGGTGGATTTTCCTGAGCCGGTAGGCCCTGTGACCAACACAATGCCCCGTGGGACATTAATAATTTCTTTAAATGATTGAGGGCAGTTTAGGTCTTCCAGTGTCAGGATATCGACAGGGATGGTTCTAAAAACAGCCGCTGCACCACGGTCCTGATTGAACGCATTCACTCGAAATCGTGCGGTGCCAGGCAGTTCAAATGAGAAGTCAACTTCCAGGAATTCTTCAAAATCACGGCGTTGTTTGTCATTCATGATGTCGTAAATCATCGCATGCACTTCTTTATGTTCAAGTTCCGGCATGTTGATACGACGAATATCACCATCGACTCGAATCATGGGTGGTAATCCCGCTGAAAGGTGTAAATCAGAGGCGTTGTTTTTTGTGCTAAAGGCTAATAAATCTGAAATATCCATGTTTGAAATCCGTTTGCCCTACAGAGCTAAGTTGTTTGTATAATGAAGCCAGCTAGAAAGTAACACCATCGTTGGTACTTGTAAATCCAGCCATCACTTTAAAGTATAGACAGGATTTTAAATAATGCTTCCTTTATTACAGCGATATTTTGCACAACGTGAGCTTATTGAAAACTTGGCCAGTCAACATCATTCGCCAGTTAAGTTGTTAGCAGTGAGTAAAACACGCCCTGTGACAGAGGTGATGACTTTATACAAAGCCGGCCAACGTGATTTTGGTGAAAATTATTTGCAGGATGGGTTGAAAAAACAGCACTTGCTACCCCATTTTGATATTACTTGGCACTTTATTGGCCCTATCCAGTCGAATAAAACGCGGGATATTTCTCGATACTTTAGTTGGGTGCATAGCGTGGATCGTTTAAAAATAGCAGTGCGACTCAATCAACAGCGACCGGTTAACCAGCCACCTTTGAATATTTGTTTGCAGGTTAATATTGACGAAGAAGAAAGCAAGTCAGGGTTTAGCTTAAAGGAGTTGATTGGTGTTATTGAGCCAATGTTAGCGCTAGACAATATACAATTACGAGGGTTAATGGCTATTCCTAGAGCCGAAAAGTCAGTGAGTGAGCAACGGGCATCATTTAAAAGACTGGCAGACGTTCAAGCTGAAATTAATCAGCGTTTTAATTTGGAGTTGGATACGTTATCCATGGGAATGAGCGCCGACTTGGAATCTGCTATCGCTGAAGGTTCGACTATGGTACGCATTGGTACAGCCATTTTTGGCGAACGGTTAAAAAGTGCGGTTTTATGAGGGACATACGTTTTAATTTTAAGTGAGATTATGAAGAGACAAAAAATAGGGTTTATTGGCGGTGGGAATATGGCAAGCAGTTTAATTGGCGGGCTTGTGAGTAATGGCTATCCGGTTGATAAAATCACCGTTTTGGATTTAGACGCCAAAAAACTGGCTTATTTGGGTGAAACATTTGGTGTCAATGTGACTCAAGACATGGGTGCTTTAGCGACCACCGTTGATGTGTTGGTATTAGCCGTAAAGCCACAAAATATGCAACGAGTGGCTGAAGGCATGGCGCCGTTAATCAAAGAAAAGCCACCGCTCATTGTGTCTATCGCAGCAGGTATTCGCGTGCAGGCACTTGAAAAATGGTTAGAGAACCAGTTGCCAGTGGTGCGCTGTATGCCGAATACGCCAGCACTCGTTAAAACAGGGGCGACGGGGCTTTTTGCAAATGCTCAAGTGAGTAGCGACCAAAAGGATCAAGTGGAGTCATTGTTACGAGCTGTAGGGCTAACGGTTTGGGTTGATGAGGAAAATGAACTTGATGCGGTGACGGCTTTATCTGGCAGTGGCCCTGCTTACTTTTTTATGATGATGGAAGCACTAGAAGCCGCTGGAATAGAGGCTGGATTAACTCAAAAGACTGCGCAGTTGTTAACACAGGAAACAGCTTTGGGTGCCGCCAAAATGGCTCTGGAATCCAGTGAGTCGGCCGGTGTTTTGCGCCAAAGAGTGACTTCACCGGGTGGCACAACTGAGCGTGCGATTGGGGTTATGGAAAAACACCAGTTGAGAGAAGTTTTTCGTAAGGCCGTGTTAGCGGCTAAAGAGCGTTCTGTAGAATTATCAGATGAGTTAGGAGGCAGCTAATGCCTGCGGGATATCTATCTAACCCTTTGATGCTTATTCTTAACACCCTTGTGGGTGCCTATATTTTTGTATTGATCGTTAGGGTGTTGCTGCAATATACAAGGGCAGATTCGCGTAACCCGGTGTCTAGTTTTATTAATAAGCTAACACGGGTGCCTTTAAAAGCCTTGAAACCCATTTTTCCAACCGTTAAAAATATTAGTTTAGCGGCGGTTGCTTTAGCCTTAATGTTGCAAATGGTTTTGGGTTTTCTTGCCATGGGGGGCGCGCCGAATATCTGGGTTGTTTTCATCTGGAGCTTGGCGGAGCTGATTGACAGTCTCATTAATGTGTTCATTTACAGTATTTTTGCAGTGGTCATTATCAGTTGGATAAACCCGGGCTCATATAATCCGGCTGTAGAGGTGTTGCACAAAATAACGGAACCGGTTTTGAAGCCGTTTCGGCGATTGATTCCTCCCGTCAGCGGGATGGATTTGAGTCCGATCGCCGCCTTACTGGCGTTACAGGTGTTGAAAATGTTATTGATCCCCCCTCTTTTTGCTTTAATTTGAAAATTTTTTTGTCTTGAAAGCCTAAGCAAATTGAGTGACCAATTCTATTGGTTTTGTGTGATGTTCCCTCTTAATTGTGCTAGTTGTTTAATTTCATTTCAGTTTTTTATTATTATTCATCTATACTTAGAAAGAAAACGTTTAAGGAATAAACGTCTTACATAACACTAGGTGATTAATATTATGAATCTTGATACGCAACTTCGCAGCTATGATCTGTGGAAGCAATCAATGTCTAAATGTATTCATGCTTATCAGCATTGGTTGGACGAGGGGAGTCTCGGCGACAATGAGACAGAGTTGATGTTAATTCAGAACCTACGCCTGCTTGAGAAAGATAATATAACGATAGCGTTTGCTGCAGAATTTTCACGTGGTAAGACAGAGTTAATAAATGCGTTGTTTTTTGCATCGTCAGGTATTCGTTTGTTGCCTTCTAGCCCTGGCCGTACAACGATGTGCCCCACAGAAATTTTTTATGATGCGAAAGAAAAGCCTTATCTCCGCTTGTTAGCTATAGAAACACGTTCAACTGATAAGGCGATAGAAGACTTTAAAAAAGACCCTAATCATTGGACCCACATTGAGTTAAATTATGATTCACCAGAAGAGATGCAAGAAAGTTTTTTGGAGTTATTAAAAACGAAACGAGTAAGCATTGAGCAAGCAAAAGAGCTGGGGCTGATTGGTAAGGAAGTCGATGAAGAGGCTGAAGCAGAGGTTGATATTCCAGCATGGCGACATGCCTTAATCAGTTTTCCACATCCATTATTAGAAAAAGGACTAACGGTACTCGACACGCCCGGTTTAAATGCTTTGGGCAGTGAGCCTGAACTGACGTTGAATATGTTACCTAATTCTCAAGCCATGATTTTTGTTTTAGCTGCAGATACCGGTGTTACTCAAAGCGATATGGCGATGTGGGAGCAACACATTCAGCTTTATAGAAACAGGCATCCTCATGGCTTAGCCGTGGTACTTAATAAAATTGACACGCTCAATGATGAGTTGATGACGAATGATGAGTGGGCAGAGTCTATTCATAAACAAACGCTGGAAACAGCACGGTTATTAGAACTGGATGAACAGAACATCTTTTCTTTATCAGCTAAACAAGCACTGATTGCTAAAATTAAAAATGATGCGACTGGGTTGTCAAATAGTCGTTTATCTGGTCTTGAGGACTTTTTATCAGATAGAATTTTGCATGCTCAAAAAGACATTCTTCAGCATAAAGTGGTTGATGAAGTGGTTGAGAGCATGGAGTTGGCGAGTAACACAGTCAATAACCGCTTGCAAAAAGTAAAAAATCATACCGATGAATTAAGCAGCCTTTGTAATAAAAATGAAGAGGCGACTGGTGAATTATTGTTAGAAACGAGGCAAAAACAAACGGTCTATAATAACAACTTGACTCATTTGAAGACCTCTCAGCATATTTTTCATACACAAATCATGGAGTTACTCGATGTTATTAACCCAGAGAAGGTGTCGAAAATTGTTGTTCAAGGGCGAGATCATGTGACTGCCAGTTGGACAAGCGTTGGGATTCGGCAGGGTATGAAAGACACGTTTGAAGAACTTTATTCATTGTTGGATGAAGCCTTAAGCACAACAGAGGCCAGCGTTAAGTTGTTGAATTCAATTTATAAACGTTTTAAAGATGAATATCATATTGATGTTGAACAGACGAGAGGGTTTGATATAGCGGTTTACCAAAACCAACTGGCTCGATTACTTAAAGAAGGGTTAGAGTTTAGTACCAGCTCCTCTGCTGCGTTAACGGAGCAAAATTTGTTGGCTAAGCGCTTTGTTTATATGATTGGCGGGCGGGCAGTGTCTATTTTTCAGCAAGCCGAAGCTGATGTTAAACGCTGGAAATCAACGGCATTAAGTAATTTAATTAGAGAAGTAAACGAACAGAAAGCTTTTGTGGAAAGTAAATTAGAAAGTCTGCGCAATGTTTCTGCGAGCCGTGAAGAATTAGAGAAGAAAATTTCTGAAAATAAAATCCTTGAAAAAGAGTTGACGGAGCAGCTAGAGAGCCTTCAAAAGATTTTCAAAGGGATTAAATCGCCAGAAATAGAATCAGTAGAGACTGCGGCTTGTCAAACAGCAGCCAGTTAGCGTACCCCGTTTGTTATAAAGATAATATCCCAAACACCGTGCCCTAAGCATAATCCTCGATTTTCAAATTTAGTTAACGGCCTTTGCGGTGGGCGTTCAGCATAGTCGCCTTTACTATTATTAATAAACCCAGCATGGGCGTTAAGAACCTCCATCATGTGTTCTGCATAATTTTCCCAGTCAGTGGCGGCATGGAAACGTCCGCCTTTTTTTAGTTTCGAATGGATGAGATCCAAAAACTCAGTTTGAACAATACGGCGCTTATGGTGTCTTTTTTTATGCCAAGGGTCAGGAAAAAATAATTGGATACAATCTAAGCTATGGGGTGGGATAGCATGCCGTAAGACTTCAATGGCATCCGTATCAAAGACGCGAAGATTGGTTATTTTTTTTTCTAAAACGAGGCGCAATAAATGCCCAATACCCGGACGGTGGACTTCAATGCCAATAAAATTCTTATCAGGATTATTTTCAGCCATTGCGACCAGACTTTCGCCATTGCCAAAGCCAATTTCAAGGGTAATGGGGTGGTCGTTAGCAAACAGTTGGCTTGGTTGAATCAGTGTTGTTGAATCCAAACCAAATAATGGCCAGCCGGTCTTTAAAGCAGTTTCTTGCCCTGGCGTTAAGCGCCCCTCACGTTTAACAAAGCTACGAATACGCCGAAAGGGAGGTTTATCATCAAGCTGGGCCATATCACGTAGCTGCTAAGTTAAATAAGGCCATCAAGTGGTGATGAAGCCGAGGCATAACGGCGACGCGGCATGCGCCCAGCCAAATAAGCTTCACGACCTGCTTGTACCGCTTTTTTCATCGACGAGGCCATAAGAACAGGGTCATTTGCGTGAGCAATGGCGGTATTCATCAGAATTCCATCACAGCCCAATTCCATGCCAATAGCGGCATCAGATGCCGTGCCAACGCCCGCATCCACAATGATAGGAACGTTAGCATTTTCGATAATGGTTAAAATATTATAGGGGTTTCGAATACCTAAGCCAGAACCGATAGGCGCGGCCAATGGCATCACAGCAACACAACCCATTTCTTCTAAGCGTTTAGCAATAATAGGGTCATCATTAGTGTAAACCATCACGTCAAAACCCTCGTTGATAAGAATTTCGGCTGATTCTAAAGTGGCTGTGATATCAGGGAAAAGAGTTTTTTCGTCACCTAAAACTTCCAGCTTAACGAGTTTATGGCCGCCTAATAGCTCGCGGGCAAGACGACAGGTTCTTAAAGCGTCTTTAGCAGTAAAGCAGCCTGCGGTATTGGGTAAAATCGTATATTTGTCAGGCGATATCACATCCAATAAGTTGGGTTCATCTGGGTTTTGACCGATGTTTGTTCGGCGAATAGCAACCGTGACAATTTCGGCGCCGCTCATCTCGATAGCGGCTTGCGTTTGTGCCATGTCTTTATATTTGCCTGTTCCAACGAGCAATCGAGAAGAAAAGTCTTGTCCGGCAATTGTTAGGCGATCGGGCTGCCCCCCGCCGATGGCTTGTACTACTTCCACAATATCTCCCGGTTTAAGTTGAATATTACTGAACTGATCAGCTGGTTTTATCTCTTCATTCAGCTCAATGGCAATACGTTTGCCATATAACCCCATTTGATGAGTGAGCTGTTCTAGCGTTGTATCGTCATCACAGGAAAACGGTTCGCCATTGAGTTGAATCTCCATTGTCGTGTACCCGTTAATCATTTGCTGTATCTATTTTGCTCTCACGCCGTTTGCGCACAGCACTCGCTAATTCTTCTAAGAGTTGCACGCTGCTGTCCCAATCAATACAGGCATCTGTGATGCTTTGGCCATAGGTGAGCTCTTGGCCGTCTACAACATCTTGGCGTCCGGCAACAAGATGGCTTTCGATCATGACGCCACTGATGCGCATGTCGCCACCCGCAATTTGTTTAGCAACATCGGCACCAACGATCATTTGCTGTTCATGCTGTTTGCTACTGTTTGCATGGCTGCAATCAATCATTATATGGAGATTAACACCGGCTTTGCCTAATTCGTTAGCAGCGGCGTCAACGCTTTTCGCATCATAATTAGGCGTTTTGCCTCCACGTAAAATCAGGTGACAATCTTCATTGCCGGCTGTTTTAAAAATAGCAGATTGCCCTTGTTTTGTGACGGATAAAAAGTGATGGGGGCGAACCGCTGCACCAATCGCGTCAATAGCCACTTTAATGGTGCCATCTGTGCCGTTTTTGAAGCCAACCGGGCACGATAAGCCCGATGATAACTCACGGTGAGTTTGGCTTTCTGTCGTTCGCGCGCCGATGGCGCCCCAGGCAATTAGGTCAGACACATATTGTGGCGTGATGAGGTCCAGGTACTCTGTTGCGGCGGAGACCCCTTGGGTATTCAAGTTTAATAATAATTCACGCGCTGTATGGAGGCCTTTATTAATATCAAAGCTGTCATCGAGATCAGGGTCGTTTATCAGTCCCTTCCAGCCAACGGTTGTTCGAGGCTTTTCAAAATAAACACGCATCACGATAATCAGGTCATCCGATAAACGATCAATGTAAGGCTTCAGGCGAGAAGCATATTCTAAGGCCGCTTTGGTATCGTGGATGGAGCAAGGGCCAATAACAACCAATAAGCGGTCATCCTTGTCATGTAGAATATTATGGATAGCTGTTCTGGCATCGGCGGTTGTTTTGGCAGCAGTCTCTGTAATGGGCAAATCATTGAGTAATTGTTCAGGTGAAATAACCTCCTGCATGCCAAGAATTCTTAAGTCGTCTGTTTGAATGGTGTTCATGATAAGGCCTGACTTTTAGTATCGTTATCGATACGGTAAAAATTTAAAATGGTTGAGAATGATACTATAAAAGATTGATTCTACCTGTTATTTTGCTAAAAATAGCCAAAAAAAAGGGGATATAAAGCGTTTTCTACGTCTAAAAATAATTGAACATTATTATCGCTTCTAATATCAAGCGGTTTTAGAGTCGATGTTGAAAGAAAAAGGGGTTATAAATGGAGGGGTTGAATAGGCTCTCCAGTAAAGCGTGTTAATTAAAAGCACGGATGAAGGTAAATGACTAATTCATCATACGTTAACAAAAAAGCCTGATAATATTTGATCTTATCAGGGTAAGGAACAGTCAGGAGGAAGCGTTATGGGTAAAGTGCTAAAAATTTTAGCGGGTTTGGTCTTATTATTGGTGGTGGCAATTATTGTTGTGCCATTGGTTATAGACCCGAATGATTACCGTGAAGACATTCAGGCGATTGTAAAAGAAAAGACCGGTCGCGATCTGACGATAAACGGCGACCTGAGCTTGTCTGTTTTTCCCTGGTTAGGCATAGGCATCAATAACGTCAGCTTAAGCAATGCTGCCGGTTTTAAAGCCGAGCATTTTGCGGAAATACGAGAAGCCAATATTAAAGTTAAATTACTGCCGTTGTTGAGCGAAAAAGTGGAAGTAAGTACTCTGGTTTTAAAGGGCATGAGTTTACATCTTGCTAAAAATAAAGCCGGTAAAACTAATTGGGACGATATGGTTCGGGCATCTGGCGAAAGTCATGAAGAAACGAGCCATTCAGAAGACGGCACATCATCTGCTAAGGCGTTAGGCGCCATCGCAATTGGTGGCATTCAGGTAGAAGATGCAAATGTGTCTTGGATTGATGCGAGTAAAGGTGAGCAATATAACCTCGAAGACTTGGATTTAACGACAGATGCGTTC
This sequence comes from Cycloclasticus sp., assembly GCA_002700385.1. Lineage (GTDB taxonomy): Bacteria > Pseudomonadota > Gammaproteobacteria > Methylococcales > Cycloclasticaceae > Cycloclasticus. Next base: position 230,384 of record PADC01000002.1, on the reverse strand, counting down.
TCGTTAGACAAGCCAATGGGCATCGATTTAGCACTAACAGTAGATAGCCGAAAACCTAAAGCAACCGTCCGTTTAAAGCTTGACGGTGATCTGGTTATCAATTCGGCGTTGAACAAGGTTGAAATTCAAGATTTGGCCTTGCTCATCGATGCGGCAGGCGAGCCGGTGCCGAATGGTGCAATGAAAATTGATATATCGAGCCATTTGACGGCAGATTTAGTGGGTGCGGGTAGCTTGAGTTTAAAACCACTCACGATTAAATTCGATGATTCCACTCTATCGGGTAATGTCTCGGTAAATCAGTTTGAAAAGCCAGCAATTGGGTTTGACTTGGTGATTGATACAATAAATGTGGATCGCTATTTGCCAAAAACAGATGATGTTGCTAACAAAGAACAAGCAAGTGGTGTTGCCGTTCCGCCGCCTGCTGCGGTGGCATTGATCCCAGTGCAAACCATCCGCGACTTAAATGTTAATGGTTTATTAAACGTTCAATCATTGGTTGTTAATGGGCTTGCAGCTGAGTCGGCCAGCGTAAAAATACGCGCAAAAAATGGCGTGTTGAATACTGAGCAACGTGTTGAGGCGTTTTATAACGGACAATACGAAGGCAAAACAACCATCGATGCGCGCCAAAATACGCCGCGTATTTCAGTAAAAGAAAAAGTAACAGGGGTCAATATTGAACCGTTACTCGTTGATTTGATGGGCGAATCCAAGCTATCTGGTGTGGCTAATATCAAAGCTGATTTAACCACACGAGGTAATACCGTTCCTGCCTTTAAGTCGGCTTTAAACGGTACGGCTAACTTTAGCTTCGATGACGGTACAATAAAAGGAATCGATGTTGGCGCGTTAATGAAACAAGCCGAAGCCGTATTAAAAGGAAATGTTGGTGCGTTAGCAGAACAAGGTAAAGGTGAAACAGCCTTTGCAAATATGTCGGGCAGCACTCAAATTATTAATGGCCTGGCGAAAAATAGAGACCTTTTAGTGACATCGCCTTTAGTGAATATTACGGGGGAAGGAAGTGCGAATTTAGTGAGTGAGGCGCTGGATTATCGATTAACGCTTCAACGAACAAAGGCACTGAGTGAGGCTGAAAAAGCAGATTCTAAAGATCTTAAAAACGTTCTTGTCCCGGTTAATGTGGCCGGTACGTTCGCGAAGCCTAGGATACAGCTGGATGTGAAGCAAATAGTCCTTGCGACGCAAAAAGAAAAAATTGATGAAAAAAAGGCAGAATTAAAAGAAAAGTTAGATGAAAAAATTGGTGAAAAGCTAAAAGGCCCCGCAGGTGATTTATTAAAAAGCCTATTTTAACTGATCAAGCTTTCAGTCGATTTATAGGGCCTGAACAGTTTCAGGCCCTTGTTTTAGGTTGGTTTGAATTGCATGGTAGAAAAAATCTGCCTTGGCAAATATCGCCTACGCCGTATCGGGTATGGTTATCTGAAATTATGTTGCAACAAACACAGGTCGCCACGGTCATTCCGTATTTTGAGCGCTTTATTCAGCAATTTCCTACGGTTACCGCTCTTGCGGAAGCCTCTTTAGATGATGTGCTGCATTATTGGTCGGGTTTAGGGTATTACGCTCGTGGAAGAAACCTTCATAAAACGGCAACGATTATCGTGAACGAGTATCAAAATAAGTTTCCTGATAACGTCGTGGAGCTTGTTGAGTTACCGGGTATTGGGCGCTCTACAGCCGGTGCGATAGCCAGTTTGTCAATGCAGCAAGCGGAACCAATTCTGGATGGCAATGTGAAGCGTGTTTTGTGCCGTTTTTTTGCTATTCAAGGGTGGTCTGGTAGCGCAGCGGTTTTAAAGAAATTATGGCGTTTGTCTGAACAATATACACCAGAGAAAAAAACGCGGAACTATAATCAGGCCATGATGGATATTGGGGCAACGGTCTGTAGGCGCTCAAAACCAACTTGCCCGCTCTGTCCTTTGAAAGGACACTGCACAGCGTTAAAACACAATCTGGTGGCAGAGTTACCAACGCCAAAAAAAAGGGAAAAATTGCCCGTTAAAAAAGTGTATTGGCTGATTTTAAAAAACAAGCAGAAGATATTATTAAATCAGCGTGCGCCCGTTGGGCTATGGGGCGGTTTGTGGGTCTTTCCAGAATTTGAAACGTTACAAGAGCTTCAAAAATGGTGTCAAAACGAGGGAGTGGATTTAACGGAGGCGCTCACAATAGATGAAAAACGGCATACTTTTTCACATTACCACCTGGATTACACGCCCATTGTCTGCTCAATGTTAGATGTACACAGTAAAATTGAAGAGAGCAAGACAACGAGGTGGCATGAAACAAATAGCCATGTAAAAATAGGGCTTCCAAAGCCGGTGAGTGCCTTAATCTCCCAATTGTCGAATTAACTAAATAGAGCTAACAATGTATTGTCAAAAACTAAAGCGCGAAGCAGAACCGTTAGAAAAGCCACCGTTCCCCGGTGAATTGGGTCAACGAATAATTGATAATATTTCGAAAGAAGCCTGGCAAATGTGGCTGGCTCAACAAACAATGATCATTAATGAAAACAGGCTAACACCGTTTGAACCGGAAGCGCGAGCGCTGCTAAAAACAGAAATGGAAAAATTCCTTTTCACCGATGATGCTCAAGCACCTGAAGGTTATACGCCACCCACTAAATAGGGCGATTTTCAACATCTTTCTTGACTAAATGGGTAAGCCGCTGTTTAATACGCGACCACACTTTAGTTGCCCAGATAGCTCAGTCGGTAGAGCAGTGGACTGAAAATCCTCGTGTCGATGGTTCGAATCCGTCTCTGGGCACCATGTACAACAAGGCCTCGGCTCTTTTTGGAGTTGGGGCTTTTTTGTCTGGGGTAAGGTGGGGGTAAGGTTGAATTCCTTTTTCTTTACTTTAAACATTGAGCAAGAGAATTCTAGAATTTCCTTCTAGGTTAGCCCCCCCTCCAAAACTCCCGCACCTGAATATGGATAGGGTACGTCGGTCGTTTAAATAACACCTCATTGAGATTTATACCCCCCCTACCTGTATTTTGCCATTAAGAAATAAAAACTAGGGCGTCGGTCGTTGGTGTTGATGTTTCTAGAAATTTAGCCCCCCTTACCCATATTCTTTATCTTTAGGAGCAGAACTTAGGTAACTTAGGGAACATAGAGCAATAGCGGGGCTTTCGAGCCTAGTAACTTAGGTCACTTAGCAGGAACTTAGGTTTTAATCATTAAAATAATAAAGCTAAGTTACTGCAAAGTTTCCCCTAAGTTCTGCTCTCTAGGTACTGTAAACACTCTAACTTACCTAAATTCCTAAGTTCTTTACGTAGGTTTAGTTAGTTATGGCTTCCAAAAGATCATGGTGCCTTTACCCGGTTTGCCATCCGCTCTTGGTTTCATCTCCTGCTTTATTAGTGGTGGTGCTGCATTCATTAAGTAATTAAGCCCTTGAGTTATTTCTGAACTATTGAGCTTGTTCTTAAAATGGCTGGTTAATTCTGTTCGAGTGCATTTAGGGTTTGAGCTAATGAACTCATAAACGCTTTTAGCTGTCTCGTTCATTTTGCTGGCCTCAGCTTTAGCCGCTAATGTTTGGAATATATACCGCACTGAGTCACGCCAATATTTAATCCATCCTAAGGCGGCTTTAATGTGAGCGACTTCAATCGTTGCTGATTTGTCGAGTAGAGCGAATATCATTGCAAACATTCTGCAATATACTTCTGTTCGTACTAATAACACTCCAGCAAGGCCGTTTTCTTCTTTGGTTAATGCTTTATAACGAACACACCAATATTTAATGGCCTCAGGTGATAGCTTCACCTCTAGCCCATTTTTTGCTTGTTCATCGTTACCCCTTGCGAATATTACCGCTTCTGCAAAATGCGCCGCTATGCGCTGCACGTCTGCATCTGGGGTGCGCTTCGGTAACGGTACTAACTTTGGCCTAACAATGTGCAAGATAACAAAGCGATTCATAAAACCTGATTGTGCGTCTACATCGCTCATGCGGTCGAGTAGCTCTGCTGAGGTGATATGCCCGGTAATGACAATATGGGGGTTAGTCGTACACCACTTAGCATTTTTAACTAATGGGCTGATGGTTTTACCATCCCATGCGGTTCTAATGGTTGCACTTAGGTTGTTCTTTTCACGTGATGCAGCCGCCATCGTCCCGGCAAATTCTGCTTCTGAGATATACAGCCGCTTATCTTTTACGCCTGCCTCTGTCACTTCGCCATCTTCGTCTAAGGTATCGTCTCGAATTGTCCAGCCTAGTCCTTCGCCTGTGCTTAACCCGCCTTCATGACGCTTTGCGGGCGTGTAGTCATCGCCTAGCATGGTTTCGACTGCATCAAATAGTCGTTTAGGCGTATATTCTGAGGTGCCTTTTCGCGCCTTGCCTGTTTTTCCTGTCAAAAGAAAGTAAGGCCGCGCATGACAAATACCATCGCCAATATGCTGGTAAGCAGTACGACCTACGATTGCGCTAAAAGTGGAAAGAATATTTGCGGCTACGGCTACCTTTGACGCTTCACTAAAACGGGTTGATACCTCACAAGCCTCTTTTAAAATGCCATGCAGTGCTATTGGGTCAAGCTCAGGTGGCGGGTTTAATAATTCGCTATCCACCTCAGTGAGTGCAGGTGAATGATTGTTTGCGGTTTGGTCTGTTATATAAGCCTCAATAGGTGGCTCATTCGTGTTGCTTTGTGTAGGTGGAATCCATCCATTATTTTTAGCTAACGCAAATAAGCTGCCTAATGTCACGCCGCCGGGCTTGAATGAATCCCAAACGCGCCGTTGGTCTGCTAGATCAAATTTATCTGATTGTCCCGCCCATTCATTCCAAAGGCCATACGCTTGATCTCCTGATTCGGTCGAATGCAAAGCCATACCAACTTGTAACCACGTGTCGCGGTCATCGGTTGGTATATAAGCAATAGCGTGGCGAATGCGCTTAACTTCATCAACGGGTAATAAAATGATGTTTTCGGGTGGCTTTGCCAGGTTTTTCCCTTGGCCTAGTTTTTTAATCAACCAATCGGGTGCGGCTTTAGGGTGTGCGCCGTTTAACGGGTCTGCCTCAGCATCCCAAAAATACTCTTTACCACTTATATGGTTAGATGGTGCTACAACGATATAGCCGCCATCGCCTCGGGTGTCGATACCCGGCCATAAGTTAGTTGTACTTCGGCCAATATCGCCCGGGTGTTTAAAAATGTAATGACGCCCACCTGATCCGGTTACGGCAAAAACATCATCGGGTACTTTTCCGTACACCTCTTGGATTTTATCAAAAGAGGCTTCACCATCGTTTTTAGGGTCAATATCTAAAACAAAAATTCCGCTTTCCTTGCCTGTTCTTACGCCTATATTGGCGTTAGGGTGTTGCTTCCACCACTTTTTAATAATATCTTTCCTAAGCGTTGCGGCTTTAAATCCACCACCCAAAATAGGGTGCTTGCCGGGTGATTTGCATTGTTTGCCACAACTGCATTTTCCCGCGTTTATATAGTGAAGCGGGAATACTTGCCAGCCTATTGAGGCGTATTTTAGAGCATGGTTTAGGTTGCTGTTTTTATTGGGTGTTAGAGTCATTTATCTACCCCTCCCCCAATGTGTGCCCCGGATTAAAATTGTATCCAAAAAACTAATAATTAAGTTGATGTGTATGCGAGTTTTGGTGGTTGTGTTTTTTGTGTTGTGCAGTCTAAAGCACTCGGCTCTTGCTTGCCTAACCCAAAAGTATATGGTGTCGAGAAGTGCTGTGTTAGAATCTGGTTTGCAATATGTTGTCTTAAGCTCTTGGTGTTGGCGCACCAAGGGCTTTATTTTTGGGGTATTCATTATTAAGCCCCCGTCTCAATTTTATTAAAGGTATTTTTTTTCAGCCATGCGTCAACGGCCTCTGGGTCATAACGAACGGTTTTACCTATTTTTATAAAGGGAATTGCGGGGTGGCCTGTTGATCGAGCTTTGGCTAGAGTTGTAACGGGAATTTTAATTCGCGCGGCTTCTTCTTCAGGTGTGTTTAACTTAAGGCGTATAGCTTTTTTTAAATTCGTTTTATGTGTGGTCATGTTTTATCCTCAATGGTTATCTAGTGAATAGACTAGTACGCTCAGCACAGCGCTAAGCTTGAGGCGTATATTGCCGAAAATTAAATTGAACTATGGGGTACTTAAAAGAGAAGGGTTGTTACCCTAGATTTTTGATTTGCCTGTTTTACGGGCTTTTCCCGTCTTTATGTTATCCCCTACCCATTGCCATAATTTATGGCTTTCTTCAGTAGGAGCTGCTGAGCGATCGGGTTTCTTAAATGAGGTTAGATAATGATATCTGAAGGGGGCAGCTTTCAATCTTTTTACTGTCCTTTTGTATGCTTTTTTGACGGCTTCTGTACGATTTTCATCAATTCTATTGCTTACCAAAGATGCAGCAATATCATAAATATCCGCCCATGCTGCGCCGTGTTCCCGGGCTTCTTTTACTGAATAATAAAGGTCAATATCAGCCATGTCTTTTTCGTATTGGGTGAACCAGTTTCTCCATTTTTTTAGATGTCCTTTGTCATTAGTCGAAAGTATGAATACTGCCGTAGTTGCTTCATCAGCCACCCATTTTGGAAGAGGGGTCTCATTTTTTTTGCATATTTGAATTGCGTCAGCAAGGGCGCCAAGGCAGCCCCCGTTATATGCATTTTCCTTATCTTTAAGTCTCTGGGCAATCCAATCATCTTTGCTTTTCGGCATTGACCGATATTCAAAAGGCTCTTCGTACATATGCTCGTTCCCTAGCATCGTTCAAATAAAAATCAAGCCGGGCTGGTGAACGTGACCAGTTTTTCAGGAGCTACCCTAGGCTTGGTTAATTCTTACAAGTTGTATATGTTCGCTTCAGTAGGCGGCGCTGCCTGCTTGTTAATTAGCCTAATCATTAGCCGCTTCATTATGATTTTTTGTTGTGTTGTAAGTTTGCGCCACATGGTTATGAATTCTTTTTCTTCTTCGGCTTGTCGTTCTTCAGGTGTTTTAAAACCAGTTTGAATAATCATTTTTTTGCCCTTAGTTGTATAACGTTGCTTTTAGTTGAGACTTTGGCCTGTATGTAAGCGGCTATTTTATTAATGGCTTCTTTTAATGTTTCTTCCTCTGTCACAATATAGCCGCCTGTTACGTCGTTAGTTGTAACGTGGTTCATTAATCGCTTAATCATTGTTAATGGAAGGTTTACCGCTTCGGCTATTGTTGCAAAAGTACGTCTGCAATCGTGTGAACTAAACTCAACACCACAAGCTTTAGTGATGGATTTTATGGGCTTTGTAGGCACTACCATTGGTTTGTCATGTTCATTTTTGCCTTTAGGTTTTTGGCTGAATGCCCATTTGCTTTCCCCTGTAATGCTGTAAAGGTTTTTTATATAAGGCAAAAGCGGTGTTGGAATTGCTAACTTGTGGTCAGTGCCATTTTTTGTATCGTAAACGGTAATGTTTTTATGCTTTAGGTTTATATGCTCCCATTCGAGCGTTAATGCTTCTTTGCTTCGTAGTCCCATGTATAAAATCATTAGGAAGTACACTTTAGCTTTTTCATTGTTCAAGGCGGTTACGGCATCATGCCATTCTTTTAATTTATCGCTAGGTATTACTCGATCCCTTCGTTCATTCTTATGCCATAAGCGAGCTTTGCTTAGTATTTTTGTTGGGTTATTGTCTATCATGCCTACCGCGTTAGCATAATTAAGGGTTAGGCGTAAAACTCGCATCGTTGTGTTTGCGGTCGTTTTACCTGTTTTGCTTATTTTTTTATGCCTAGCTAATACCATGCTTTCACTAATGCTATTAATCGGCTTCTTAAGCCAATCGCCAAACCCCAGTTTTAATTTGTAACGATAATCTTTAATTGTGAGCGGTTTTAGTTGGCGGTCAGCAAGGTATAGCTCTAATACGTTACCTAAAGGTGTTTTGCCTAATTGCTCTTTCTTTTTCTGAGCTGTTAGATCAATACCTGAGCTTAATGACGTCAAAATAGTATCTGTTTGCTTTCTTGCATAATGGACGGTTACCTCGTCAGCCGAACCTATCGTTACACGTTGGGTCTTTCCATTTGCCCACTTGACCACATAAAAAGCTTTGTGTCCTGAGCTACTAACACGGCACATAAGCTTAGGCTTTTCTTTGTCGTAGTATTCATCTCGTCCTTTATCTGGAAGTGGTAAGTCACGAATTCTAGCCTGTGTGAAATTGATTATTTTCTTAGCCATATTCAATCCGGGGTAAGGTGGGGGTAAGGTTTTTCTTCAATTTCTAGTATATATCAGCTTTCTAGGGTAATGTGCAGAAATTAAAAAAATATTTATAAAACAACAAGTTGATATAGAAAATCACTGTTTTAAAGGGGTGCGGAAAACATGGAAAATATAACTGAAAATCCTCGTGTCGATGGTTCGAATCCGTCTCTGGGCACCATGTACAACAAGGCCTCAGCTCTTTTTGGAGCTGGGGCTTTTTTGTTGCTTTTCTATATTGTGATACACCCATTATGCGATAGGCATAAGTTAGTCCGTTGGCGTTTTAATGAAGGTGCGGCCAGCATTTAAACTTGTTATTATGGACGCCTGTTTATTTTAGGGGACTGTAATGCGGCTGAATAAAACTTTCGTGATGGTTATTTTGATTTTTTTCTCGCTAACCGTACAGGCGCAATATCAATTGGATGAGGGTGAGTCATCTCTTTATTTTGTATCAATAAAGAAAAACAAAATTGGTGAGGTGCATTCGTTTAGCCAGTTGGCCGGCTCAATTAACGATAAAGGTTTTGCAAGCATTAGGGTTAATTTAGCCAGTGTTAAAACCCATATTGAGATACGCGATGAGCGAATGAAAAGCATGTTGTTTGAAACGGACCGTTTTCCTGAGGCTGTCGTGACAACCCAAATAGTTGGTATCCAAAATGGTTTGGTTGCTATGGGTGAGCGTGTTGTTAAAACAGTGGAGTTGAGTCTAAATTTACATGGGCAGCTGAAGACGCTCCTAGCCATTGTTCAAATAGTGGGTTTAAGTAATGGGGCGCTGGGGGTCAGCAGTGTAAAACCAATCCTGCTGAATGCGGCCGATTTTGAACTAGACGCAGGGATTGAAAAGCTAATGGACGTGGCTAAACTGCCGTCTATTTCAACGGCGGTGCCGGTTTCTTTTAACTTGGTATTTAAGCCGGAATAAGGGTTACGCTTCATAGCTTCAACTGTACCCGATAATATGGAGTGCTTTCGGTATAATGCGCTTTTTGCTGGAATAACTCATTTTCAAAATGCCCGACATTTCAACTATTAACGATATTCGTTCGTTAATTAATGATAGTTTAAGTAAGGATCAGCACCGATTCCGCAGGCAGCTAAAGAAACTTCAATCGAGTCAAAACTTACAACAAAAAAATGACTTGTTACGTCAGGTTAAACAGTCGTGTGAGGCGGTTGATCAGCGCCGTTTATGTTGCCCCAGCATTGATTTTCCAACGTTACCGATCAGTGAAAAAAGGGATGAGATCGCCGAGCTCATTAAAAAGCATCAAGTCATTATCCTGTGTGGTGAAACGGGTTCTGGCAAGACCACACAGTTACCTAAAATTTGCTTAGCGTTAGGGCGCGGGCTTAAGGGCCAAATTGGTCATACGCAACCGCGTCGGTTAGCGGCTGTTAGCGTTGCGCAACGTATTGCCGATGAGTTGAAGGTTGAAGTGGGGCAAGCGGTAGGCTATAAAATTCGGTTCCAGGGAAAGGAGAAAGACCAAACACTCATTAAATTAATGACGGATGGTATTTTGTTGGCAGAAATTAAATCCGATCCCTTTTTAAGTCGATACGACACGCTGATTTTAGATGAGGCGCATGAGCGTAGCTTAAATATTGATTTTCTCTTGGGTTATATGAAATGGTTGCTCCCCAAGCGACCAGATCTGAAGCTTATTGTCACTTCAGCAACGATAGACCCTGAACGTTTCTCTAAACATTTTAATAACGCTCCGATCATTAATGTATCGGGGCGAACATATCCTGTTGAAATGCGATATCGACCCATTGAGGCAGGTCTTGAAACGAACGAACAAAATAGAACCGAAGCGATTGTGGCGGCGGTCGATGAATTACATCGGGAGAAACTCGGCGACATTTTGGTGTTTTTAAGCGGCGAACGTGAAATACGCGAAGCCACACAGGCACTTAGGAAGCAACACCCTGAGAACTATGATATTTTGCCGTTGTATTCGCGGCTTAGCGCAAAAGAACAATCAAACATTTTTAAAACGCATAAGAAATCTCGTATTGTGTTGGCGACAAATGTGGCTGAAACATCGCTGACGGTGCCGGGCATTCGATGTGTTATCGATACGGGTTTGGCAAGAATCAGTCGTTTTAGTCAACGAAGCAAGATCCAACAATTACCCATAGAACCGATATCCCAAGCCAGCGCCAATCAACGCAGTGGCCGTTGTGGTCGAGAAGCGCCAGGGGTTTGTATTCGTTTGTTTAGCGAAGCGGATTTTAATCAACGTGCTGAATTTACTGAGCCAGAAATTTTACGAACCAATTTAGCCTCAGTGATTTTGCAAATGAAATCATTGCGGTTGGCTGAAATAAGCCATTTTCCATTTATAGAGCCACCCGCCGATAAAATGATACGAAGCGGTGTCCGCAGTTTGCATGAGTTGGGTGCGTTAGATAAGAACGAGAAGCTTACGCAGATTGGAAAACGATTAATTCATTTTCCACTGGATCCACAGTTTGGGCGTATGTTACTGGCCGCAGAGCCACTTTGTTGTTTAGATGAAGTCTTAACGATTGTGTCGGCTTTGTCGATTCAAGACCCAAGAGAACGGCCCAGTGACAAGGCAAAATATGCCGATGAAAAACACAAGGCGTACCAAAATGAAACATCAGACTTTTTATCGTTTATAAATTTATGGCGAGAGATTCAGAAGCAAAAAAAAGCGTTATCTAATCATCAGTTCCGGAAATATTGCCATGAAAATTTTTTGGCATATATGCGGGTTAAAGATTGGGAGGACATTCGTCGGCAGCTGTTAGATTTGGTTAGCAAAAACGCATCATTAACCATTAATTCCACCGAAGCAAATGACGATGCGATTCATCAAGCGCTTTTGACAGGCTTGGTAACGCGCATTGGTTTTAAGCACGACAAAGCGGAATATTTAGGTGCGAGAAATTTAAAATTCTACCTTCACCCTTCGTCTGCTTTATTTAAAAAGCAACCTAAATGGGTCATGGCTGCCGAGCAGGTTGAAACGACGCGGGTTTATGCTCGAACTATGGCCAGCATTAAACCGGAATGGATTGAAAAAGCAGCAGCTCATCTGATAAAGCGGCATTATTACGAGCCCCATTGGTCAAAAAAATCAGCACAAGGCATGTTCTACGAGCAACAACTGCTCTTTGGTTTAACGGTGAGTAAAGGTCGAGCTGTACCAATGGCAAGAACAGAACCCGCGCAGGCACGTGAAATGTTTATACGCCGAGGTTTAGTTGATCGTGAGATGGTGTGTCATGCGGCTTTTTTTAGAAAAAATGAAAAATTGTTAGAAGGCATTGAATATGAGCAGCAAAAAGGCCGGCGTGTTGATTTGTTGGTGGATGAGCAAGCCTTATTTGAATTTTATGATGATAAATTACCCGACAATATCACGAGTTTAGCGCTGCTCAATAAATAGATAAAAAATGATAAGAACCAAACGTCCTTGGAATTAACTACCGAGGATGTGTCATCAAAAGAGGAGTCGACGGTAGATGCGCAGAAATTTCCTGATGTACGTTTGATTAACGGCGTGCCAATCAACCTCAATTATCGTTTTGAACCCGGTCATCAAGACGATGGTGTTACAGCCGAGATTCCCTTGGCGCAATTAAATCAACTCACTGAAGAGGGCTTTGAATGGTTAGTACCTGGTTTGTATGCAGAGAAATTGCAGGCTTTGATCAAAGGCCTGCCGAAGAATTTACGCAAGCAATTTGTTCCTGTGCCCAATTATGTTGAGGCATGTATCGACGGCATGGAATATTCGAGTGGCCGACTGTTGGAAAAGTTGGCTGGCTTTCTAAATAAGCTGACTGGGTCAAACCTGAGGGCGTCTGACTTTGAGTTAGAGAAGTTACCGCCTCATTTGAGTATGAGCTTTTGTATTTTAAGAGATAAATCAAATGTCTTAGCCGTCTCAAAGGACTTTAATGCCCTTAAGCGTCAATATGCTGAAAAGGCTGGCGCACAATTTCAAACGGCTTTGAGTGATGCCTTGTCATCAACCGGCTCAAAAAAGTGGCAGTTTGATGAGATTCCCGAACAGCAGACAATCCAGCATCAAGGCCAGGAACTAAAAGGGTTTCCTGCGTTAGTGGATGAGAAAACCAGTGTTGGCCTCAGGTTAATGGATTCGGCAGAAGAGGCACAAAAAACGCATAAAGACGGTTTGATACGACTATTTCGTTTGAAATTTGCTAAAGAATTAAAGAAATTGAGCCGACAATCGGCGATTACCACATCACAAGCGTTCAGTTATCAGCATTTGAACCCACACCCCCATTGCCAACGAAGCGTGGGCGAAGATATTTTTGATGATCTGGCGCATCAGTTGATCGCAAGTTATTTTGCAGATCAAGATATTCGAACGGAAAAGAAGTTTGATCAAGCGGTTCAAAAAAATGATGTTTCATTGTATGCAAAGGGCTATGAATTGTCTGAAACGATTTCATCGCTGCTGGCACAACATCAACGAGTCATGGAGGCTTTAAATAAATGGCGCAATGAAAAAGCACTCTATACCGACATCTCTCAGCAACTTTCTTGCCTGTGTTTTGAAGGGTTTATCCGTCATGTGCCGGCCGATCAACTTGAGTTTTATACGCGGTATTTGAAAGCCATTTTAATCAGGTTAGAAAAAGCAGCAGGGCAGTTGGAAAAAGATGCCGTGAAAGCAAAACAGGCGCAATTTTTTGAAAAAAAGTTTTGGCAGTTTATCGCATCAACTGATACAGCCCCCGAAGATGACTCATTCCGATGGCTGCTTGAAGAATTTAGAATTTCGTTATTCGCGCAACAGATTAAGACGCGACAACCCATTTCTGAAAAGCGGTTGGAAAAGGCTTGGGCTGCTCGCTTTAATTAGCATCAAAGCGATAGCGATTCGTTCACATAAGAGGGAGTCAGCTGTTTTAGAGCTCAAGGCGTTATATTAAAGTGGGTTATCGTTGCTGGACTAAAATCCAGGGGAGTACCACCACAGACCAAAGGGTGCTTTCCCCTTGTGACCAACGTTGGGCCTCTTCATTCGAGACACCCGACAAACGATTTTCAGCGACCCATTGCTCAATGACCGCCTTATTATCGTTTGCCATTTCAACAGCCGTATCGACGAGATCTAAATCGCTAGATACACGCAATAAATGACCGCGTGCAAAAAAACGCTCTAAATCCTTCCACTCAATTTTGGCTGTTTCGGCGTGTAAGGCATGCCATTGTTTAGATTTATTCTCCATGGAGCTATTTTACATGGATTTTTCAACATTTGATGCAGCCCATTTCCTTATAATGTAACATAATAAGCATATAAATAATTAGGAGATAATAGGATGGAGAATTTTACCCCTTACACTTCTTTGGCAGGCGGCATATTGCTTGGCATCAGTGCCAGCCTATTGATGTATTTGAATGGTCGAGTGGCGGGCATTAGCGGCATTGTCAGTGGTCTTTTAAACAACGTATCGGTCACTGAAAAAGCCTGGCGCGCCGCTTTTGTCATCGGTGTCATTGGTGGTGCGGCTATCTATGCCTACTTTTTTCCAGTTGTTATAGAGCCCCGTGAGCATACAACAACAGCCCTGCTGGTTTTGGGTGGTCTATTTGTTGGTTTCGGAACGGCAATGGGCAGTGGCTGTACCAGTGGCCATGGGATATGTGGAATTTCTAGATGCTCATTGAGGTCAATAACGGCAACGATGGTCTTTCTTATAGCCGGTATTGTTACCGTTTACATTGCAAAATTGGTGTTAGGAGCCTAACGATGAATAAAATACTGAGCGCGTTGTTAGCAGGGGGCATTTTTGGCGTAGGCATTACCTTATCAGGAATGGTTGACCCCAATAAAGTGGTTAATTTTTTAGATATTACCGGAAACTGGGATCCGAGTTTAATGTTCGTTTTAGGGGGTGCGGTCATAACCACGACGGTGATGTACCGTTTTGTATTTGCACGCGGTAAACCAATATTTGATGAAGACTTTCATTTGCCAACGGTGTTGAAAATAGATGCTCGGTTGTTAATTGGTTCGGCGCTATTTGGTATTGGGTGGGGCTTAATTGGTTATTGCCCAGGCCCGGTGGTAGCAAGCCTTGGCTTTAGATTGGAAGAGCCGTTAATTGTGGTAGTTTCTATGTTAGCAGGTCTGTTGTTATACAAAGTTACCTCTAAAGTATAACTCTAGAGGCAAAAGAAGTTTTGTTGGGAATTAAATAGAAGCTCCCTTTACCCTTAGTGTGTTGAAAAGATCAGCACAATGTTTTTGCCGGGTTGTTAACCGGCCAGCATTTTAAGGCCGGCCAGCATCAGGAGAACGGCAAAAACTTTTTTTAATGATTCGGTTGGAACAGTGTGAGAAAGATGTACACCTAAGACCGCGGTAAAAAGGCTGGTGCTGCTGATGCCTAAAAAAGCTGGAATATTAATGTAGCCAATATTGTTGTCGGGCAGATTTGCAGCTTGCATACCGATAATAGCAAAACTAACAGCACCAAATATTGCTATCGGTAAGCCGCAGGCGCTACCTAAAGCGATAGCTTTTTTAATGGGTACATTATGCCACGTCATATAGGGCACGGTCAGCGTACCACCGCCAATTCCAACCAAGGTTGATAAGGTGCCTATGACTGTACCGGCTAAGCCTAAAGGGAGGGTGCCAGGGAGCTGGCGATGAGGCTTCGTTTTTAGATTAATGAACATGCGTGCACCATTTAATACCAGGAATGAGCCAAAAACCATGGCTAATACTTCACTGGTCATCATGTGAGCCAAGTCAGCACCAAACCATGCGCCAATAGCAATGCCGGGCGTCAGTGTTATAAAAACGGGCCAATTAATTGCACCGCGTCGGTGTTGAGCCCACACGGCAGAAATGGAAGTCGTAATGATGGTCGCTAACGAGGTGGCAACGGCTGTTTGCATGATGGATTCAGCTGGCATACCATGATGAGTCAAAAGCCAAGCGATGAAGGGCACGATGATAATGCCGCCGCCGATACCTAACAAACCCGATAAGATACCTGAAATGACCCCAAAGGCCGCACAATATAAAAGAATCTCCAGCATGGTAAATTTAAAGCCCTTAATTAAAAGCGCAATGATAACGTATATAAGAGTTTACTGATGGAAATATATCTTGTCGGTGGGGCTGTCAGGGATGAGTTATTAGGGTATCCATATACGGATAAAGATTATGTTGTGGTTGGCTCTACGGCCGAACAAATGTTGCAGCAGAATTACCGCCCTGTGGGGAAAGATTTTCCGGTTTTTCTGCACCCAGATACGAAAGAAGAATATGCATTGGCGAGGACAGAACGAAAGACAGGGACTGGTTACAAAGGGTTTGACATTTATGCCTCGCCAGAAGTGACGCTTGAGCAAGATCTGCAACGGCGTGATTTAACCATTAACGCCATGGCAAAAAATGCAGAAGGTGTGGTGGACCCTTATGGCGGCCAAGCTGATTTGAAGGCAAAAATGTTACGTCACGTTTCTCCTCATTTTAAAGAAGACCCTCTGCGTGTATTGAGGGTTGCACGATTTGCTGCACGGTATGCCCATTTAGGGTTTAGGATCGCGCCAGAGACAATGGCATTAATGAAAGAAATGGTGAGTACTGGAGAGGTAAGTGCCTTAATACCAGAACGGGTGTGGCAAGAAATAAGTCGCTCGCTTGGGGAAAAGTCGCCAGATGTTTTTTTTGAAACGTTAAGGCAATGTGGCGCATTGGCGGCTATTTTGCCGGAAATTGATGCATTGTATGGTGTTCCTCAACCTGAAAAGCGCCACCCTGAAATTGATACCGGCGTGCATACGATGATGGTTTTACGCCAAGCGGTAGCGTTGTCTGACAGTAAAATCGTTCGTTTCGCAGCCCTGATGCATGATTTGGGCAAGGGGTTAACGGCGAAAGAAAACTGGCCCTCCCACTATGGGCATGAAACCAAGGGGCTAGTAGCGCTGAAGGAATTGGTCAATCGTTTACGTGTGCCGAATGATTATGCAGACCTTGCCGAAAAGGTGATGGCATACCACACGCACTGTCATCGAGCATTTGAATTAAAAGCCAGTACCTTGTTAAACATGTTTGAAGCATTGGGTTTTTTTCGTCAGCCAGAAAAACTGACTTTATTTTTGTTGGCCTGCGAGGCTGATTCAAAAGGCCGGTTAGGTTTCGAGGATAAAGACTACCCACAAGCACAATGGCTTAAACAGGCTTTTTATGCGGCGAATCAGGTTGACGTTAAGGCGTTTATTGCTCAAGGTTTAGCGGGGAAAGACATTGGCGAGGCGCTACGTAAAAAGCGTCTTGAGGCGATTCAACAGTTAACACGCAGTGAAGCGCAACACAAATAATGGGTGCTTTTTTCACGGTGATCTGTTTCAAAAAGGTGCTTTTTAAAAGCTAAACAGGTAGAAAAACGAAACGGGCCGCCGATTGAATAACGTTTTTTATTGTGCGGTGATTTTTCGTGGCAATAATTTGCGCTAATAAGTCTTGTTGGCCTATGAGTTTTCCGAACAAACGATCGTAACTGCGGTTAGTAGTGGTTATTCCCTGCCCAGAGCTGAGTAAAAAGAAGTCTCCATTACGTTTTTTTTTAGTTTGCAGTAACCATGAAGCAACCTCAATGTTGCGTGCACCATTGTAGAGGCGTTGAGCATCCAAACTGTCAAACAGGTAGAACTCTCTTTTGCCATTATATGAAAGGGTTAGCATGCTGCCTAAGCCTGATATGAAAGCCAATACTCGATCACCTTGATACTGCTCATCAAAAGCGAGTCGTATACTGTCGACGCTATGTTTGCCGTTAACGACTGGAAAGGGTTGGCTAAAAATACGTGCGACAGCGGCTTCTCTGGATTTTAGCTTGGCTTTTTTCCATTCGCGCGGGTTACGTTTGTATAACTTTACTGCTAACAGTTTCAACTGATTTATGGTGAGCTTCACGTGGGTGTCAGCGACCATATCAATATCGGTTTTCCCTATCGCACTCAGATTAAAGTACTCATAATGGTGGCCTTTTTGATTAGGTACTTGAGCGCAAGAGGCTAATAAAATAGGAAAAAAAAGCAAAGATAAAAGTCGGTTTTGCATTCGGTATTCAGTAACATGTTCTTGTTGAAATTTTAGTTTATTTTGGAGACGGTGTGTCCGATTTACAGAAAATAGTCTTGATTACGGGGGCGGCGCGACGAATAGGCGCGCAAATCGCAACAACATTCCATCACGCAGGCTATGGGGTGGTTATCCACTATCAACATTCAGCTGATGAAGCGAACAACCTTGCCGCTTTGTTCAATCGTGAGCGAAAAGGCTCGGCTTGGGCGTTACAGGCGGATTTGCAATCGGTGAGGCAAATTGAGTTGTTGGTACAAGAGGTTATTGGCAAAGTTGGGCGGATAGATGTTTTAATTAATAACGCGTCTACTTTCTATCAAACGCCGATAGAGGAAGCTAGCGAAGATCAATGGAATGATTTGATGGGGAGTAATTTGAAAGCCCCGTTTTTTATCACTAAGTCGAGTGTTGACGCGTTAAAAAAAACGCAGGGTTGCGTGGTCAATGTGGTTGATATTTATGCCGAACGTTCGCTATCAGACTACCCAATTTATAGTACGGCAAAGGCCGGTTTATCTGCACTGACCAAGTCGTTGGCAAAAGAACTGGCGCCAGATATTCGTGTGAATGGGGTATCGCCGGGGGTTATTTTATGGCCAGAAAATGCGTCGAATGAACTAAGAGAAGAATTGATGGCCCGTATCCCGCTACAGCGGCAAGGCTCCCCCCAAGATATTGCAGAAACGGTCTTGTTCTTAGCTGAAAAAGGCCGGTATATTACAGGGCAGGTGATTGCGGTTGATGGCGGGAAAAGTTTAATTTAATCCCACTTAAATTGAATGCGTTTTTGTACGATATTTGTTTTATCAAAGTCTTGCCAAAGCTGTTCGTAAGACTTAGACAGGATCGGGTGCTTCAGGTGGGCTGCAATTTCAGCCAGGGGCTCTAAAACAAAAGCATAACGGGTAATTTCGCTTCGTGGAATTTCGAGCTTGGGGTTTGAGCTGATATAGTCGCCGTATAACACTAAGTCTAAATCTAAGGTACGTGGGTTGAACTTTTTCTGATCATGGGTGCGGCCATTATCCTTTTCAATGGTGTCTAATATCGTGTCGACTTGCGTGGGCGTCAAATCGGTTTCAAAAGCGGCTATTAAATTTAAAAAAGGGTGACCATCAAAACCAACAGCGTCCGATTCGTAAACACTGGACAAGGTGATGTGACCAAATTGTTCTTTTAAGGCCAGAATGCCCGCACGAATATGTTTTTCGCGTTCAATATTGCTACCAATGCTGAGGTAAACAGTTGTCACTGGGGTTTTGTTCCACGCTCAATTATGATGCCAACGTCATCGGCGTGACGTAAAGCGCCTTTTTTGTTTAACGTTAGCCTTAACCACGGGACATTGAAGTCATTGATAATGAGTTCAGCCACTCTTTCTGCCAGGGTTTCAACGAGCTGAAAATGACTTTTCTCGACAAAAGCAATCACAGCTTTCGATAGGGATTTATAATCTAAAGTATCATTGATATGATCACTGGCAGCGGCTTTTTTTATATCGGTGGCCATTTCAATATCAAAAAAAACAGTTTGCTTTATTGTTCGCTCCCAATCAAAAATACCGATAACGGTTTCTATGCGAAGATTTCGTAAGAAAATAATGTCCATGCGTTCCTTGTTTATTTTTTTTGAGGCAGGTTGAGTTCTGATAAAGGCCAGCGGGGTCGCGCTTTAATATGAAGGGCGTCGTGTTCACCAGCTAATAAGCGTTGATAACCAGCGAAAGCGATCATGGCGCCATTGTCGGTACAAAATTCATGGCGAGGGTAAAAAATCTCAGCGCCAGTTTCCTTTCCCATTTGGTTGAGTGTTGATCGTAAACGTTTATTTGCACTAACGCCACCGGCTACCACTAAAGTAGACAGCCCAGTTTGCATTAAAGCGCGCTTGCACTTGATGGCCAAGGTCTCTGCAACCGCCTCTTCAAAGGCTCTGGCAATGTCGGCACAGGTTTGTTCGTCGAGGGTATTTTGTTGACTGGTTGTAAGAGCAAATGTTTTTAGCCCGCTAAAGCTAAAATCAAGACCGGGGCGATTGGTCATTGGGCGAGGAAAATTAAATCGTTTGGGGTTCCCCTTTTCAGCGCAAGCAGCTAAAGCAGGGCCACCTGGGTAGCCTAATTTGAGCAGTTTGGCCGTTTTATCAAAGGCTTCACCGGCCGCATCATCCAAAGACTCTCCTAATAATTCGTACTCACCAACTTGACCTACCTTAATGAGTTGAGTGTGACCACCTGAGACCAACAGGGCTACAAAAGGGAACGAGGGCGGGTTATTTTCGAGCATAGGGGCTAACAGGTGTCCTTCCATATGATGCACGCCGATGGAAGGAATGTTCAATGCATAAGCTAAACTCCGCGCTACACTAACGCCCGCAAATAAAGCGCCTATGAGCCCCGGTCCGGTAGTGTATGCGATACCGGTTAAGTCTTCGCGAGTTACGTGAGCTTTGGTAACGCATTGTTCAATCAACGGGATTAATTTGCGCACGTGATCCCGCGAAGCCAGTTCAGGTACCACGCCGCCGTATTCTGCATGCATCTCGATCTGGCTATACAGTGCATCGGCCAGTAAGCCCTTGTCGCCATAGAGTGCAACGCCCGTTTCGTCGCAGGATGTTTCAATGCCAAGTATCAGTTGGGGTTGATTCGTCATTAATGTTGGTCGCTTAACGCGTCGCAAAAATTCGTATTATACGCATAGGTTATTGGTTTCGCTTTAATGATCTGACACTTGAAGGTCAGGTTTGATATGCACGTGGTTTTTATACCTCGGTCTATATTGTTGGCCTATAAGTGTTGGCATGGGATAGCGCTACGTGTATAATCCGCCATCCTTTTACACCTAACTTTAATTTAAGAAGAGAGAAATACATGCCTTCAGTTCGCGTTAAAGATAACGAACCATTTGATTTTGCATTGCGCCGTTTTAAGCGCACATGCGAAAGAGCCGGTGTTTTGGCTGAGTCACGTAAGCGTGAGTTTTATGAAAAGCCAACAGCAGAACGCAAGCGTAAAGCAGCGGCCGCTGTAAAACGCCATCTCAAAGGGTTATCTCGTACTCGTCGTGCGTTAAACAACCTTCGTCGCGGTCGCAGCTAAATTTTACTTTTTGTATCGCTAATATCATGAGCGACCCTGTAAACGCTTTATCGCTTCGTATTCGTGAGGATATGAAGCAGGCGATGAAAGCAAAAGAAAAAGAAAAGCTGAGTGTTATTCGGTTAATACTCGCCGCAATCAAACAAAAAGAAGTGGATGAGCGCACAGAGCTGGATGATGCGCAAGTCCTTCAGTTATTAGATAAAATGGTCAAGCAGCGCCGTGACTCGATAGAGGCGTATGATAAGGCCGGTCGTGATGATCTGTCCGTAATAGAGCAAAAAGAAACGCTGATCATTCAGCAATACCTGCCTCAGCAATTAACAGAATCGGAGATTGATCAGTTGATTGATCAGGCGATCAGCGATTCCGGTGCTGAAGGCATGAAAGACATGGGTAAAGTCATGGGTATTCTTCGGCCACAGTTGCAAGGTCGAGCTGATGTTGGTGCCGCAAGCGGAAAAATAAAAGCAAAACTCTCCTAACGTTAAGCCTATAGAGCTCCTCGCTCTACAAAGCCAGGATCATCAGTTGCTGACAATACACCAACCTATAAAAAAGCCTTAAAGCTTGTTAATCTAGTCTATGCTTTCAAATGAGAAACATAGGGTACACAAATCACCGTAAACATGGCTGGCCGAATCCCTCAACATTTTATTGATGATCTATTGGCACGTACCGATATCGTTGATGTGATTGATAGCCTGGTGCCATTAAAAAAGAAAGGTGCGAATTATTCCGCATGCTGTCCTTTTCATGATGAAAAAACCCCGAGTTTCACAGTAAGTCAGGATAAGCAGTTTTATCACTGTTTTGGTTGCGGTGAGAGCGGTTCGGCCATTGGTTTTTTGATGGAATATAGTCACCTGAGTTTTGTCGAGGCGGTAGAGGAGCTGGCAAACCGATGTGGAATAGAGGTCGTTCGAGAGCAAGGTTTTGAGCCAGAGCAACCAAAACGAGACTTAACCCCTTTGTTCGCCATGAATGAAAAGGTCAGTGAGTTTTATCAGCAGCAATTACGCCAGCACAGTGCTGCTGAACGAGCAACCGGTTATCTAAGAAACAGAGGGTTGACGGGTGAAGTTGCTAAAGCGTTTCAATTGGGCTTTGCGCCACCGGGTTGGGATAACCTGCTCTCGTCAATGGGTGCAAATGAGACTCTTTTGGGTCAATTACGTGAATTAGGACTGGTTACGACAAATGATAATAATAGAACATATGACCGGTTTCGAGAGCGCATTATTTTCCCGATCCGCAATAAGCGTGGGCAAACAGTGGGTTTTGGTGGACGTGTTGTAGATAACGGTGAGCCGAAGTATTTAAATTCTCCAGAGACGCCGCTGTATCACAAAGGGCGAGAAGTGTATGGCTTGTTTGAAGTGCTGAAGTCGTCGAATAAAATCCAACGAATTATCCTTGTCGAAGGATACCTGGATGTCATTTCACTTTATCAGCAGGGTATCAAGAACGCCGTTGCGGCTTTAGGCACAGCAATAACACGAGAACATATTGATCTGTTATTTCGTTCGGTATCCGAGCTGGTGATTTGCATGGATGGCGACTCAGCAGGGCGAAAAGCGGCTTGGAGAGCGGTTACCAATGCGTTACCGGCATTACGCAGCAGTCGACAGATAAAAGTACTGTTACTCGATGAGGGTGATGATCCAGATAGTCTAATCCGCAAGAAAGGGGCAGCACATTTTGAGCAATTAATTGAGCACGCCGTGCCGCTATCCACTTATTTTTTTGATTATTTGGCGACACTGCATTCATTAACGACGATCGAAGGCCGTGCCGCTTTCATGGAGCAGGCGAAGCCGCTGATTAATACCTTGCCGGCAGGCGCTTTCGCAGAATTAATGAAAAAACAACTGGCACGATTGACGAAGACAGAACGTGAGCAGGCTGCCAGCTTATCGAAGCCGCGATTTGGAACACGCCAACCCGTTCGCAAAACGGGGGTCGCCCCCTTGTCGGCAATGCGGCATTTGATCACGCTGATTCTTCACGAGCCAGCGTTGGCACTAAAAATTAATACGGAAGAAAATTGGCTCGAGTTGGAAGTGCCCGGTATGTCGGTTTTAAAGGAACTAATATCGGCCATGAATAGTCAAAACGATCTGTCTCCAGCGATGTTATTAGAGCGCTTTCGTGGACGTGAGTTCGAAAAAACAATGAGAGCACTATTTGCTGAAGAGAGACTGATAGTTGGCGAGTCGTTAGAGCATGAGTTTTTAGGAGCCATTTCGCGGCTTAAAGAACAGGCAAAACATAGCCGTTATGAGCAGTTATTGGCAAAATCAGAACATTTGACTGATGAAGAAAGAAATGAACTTAGAGAATTAGTAAAATAGATTATGATGCGTAGATAAATTACAAATATCTGCTACAATATTCGGTTCAGTCGATGAAAATTTGTACTTAAAATTTACGGGAACGTAATGGATAAAGAACAGCAAAAAAAGCAGGCTTCAAAAATTAAAGCGCTTATCAGCATGGGGCACGAACAAGGCTACCTAACGTACGCTGAAGTGAATGATCATCTGCCTCAAGATGTGGAGCCAGAGCGTATTGAAGAAATTATCACGATGATTTCTGATATGGGTATCGGTGTGCACGAAACAGCACCGGAAGAAGATACCGTATCCGATGGCGCGGCGGGCGAATCTGTAGATGAATCAGCTGCCGCAGAGCTGGCTGCTGTTGCCTTGGCAACCGTTGATAAAGAATTAGGTAGAACGACAGACCCTGTCCGCATGTACATGCGCGAAATGGGAACAGTCGGCCTGCTAACGCGTGAAGGTGAACTTGATATCGCTAAGCGGATCGAAGAAGGTCAAAATGAAATGCTGGCCGCACTGGTCCGTTATCCGGCCGTTGTTGAATGCTTTTTTGACGTGTTCGATAAAGTTAAAAATAAAGAGCTGAGGTTAGCCGATTATCTGCCAGATTTTGTTGATCTCGAAGATGATTATGATTATACGCAACCTGCTGCTGCAAAAGACGATGCGGTGCCAGATGTTCCAGCAATAACCGTTGCAGATGTTCAAGTTCGTATTGATGAAATTAGCGCTAAGTATGAGGGCTGCAAAAAAATTATCAATAAGGCAGGTTATGCGTCTGATAAAACTCAAAAAGCGTTTGATGATTTAGCGCTCTTGTTCATGGCGCTTAAATTTACACCTCGATTTTTTGCCATGCTCAGTGATGTGTTGAAGCAGAGTGTCGATTTGGTGAGAGCACAAGAAAAAACAATCATTGATATTTGTGTAAAACAAGCAAAAATGCCGCGTAAGTTATTTATTGCGGGTTTTGTGAAAAATGAAAGTGACCTGACCTGGCTTGAGGAGCACCTTAAAACGGATGAGCCTTATGTTGCATGTATAAAAGAGAATTTTAACGAAATTCAAAAAGCACAAGTCAGGCTTTCTAACGTTGAGAATGAAAGCAAATTAGTCACTTCAGAAATTAAAGATATCAACCGTCGCTTATCCATTGGCGAGGCGAAAATGCGCCGGGCTAAAAAAGAAATGGTTGAGGCAAACTTGCGGTTGGTTATTTCCATTGCTAAAAAATATACAAACCGAGGATTGCAGTTCCTGGATCTTATTCAAGAAGGTAATATCGGCTTGATGAAGGCTGTTGATAAGTTTGAATATCGTCGGGGTTATAAATTTTCTACCTATGCCACATGGTGGATTCGCCAAGCGATTACACGTTCAATTGCCGATCAGGCAAGAACGATTCGTATTCCCGTTCATATGATTGAAACCATCAACAAACTGAACCGTATCTCACGCCAAATTCTACAAGAAAAAGGCCGCGAAGCATTGCCAGAGGAGTTGGCGGTAGAAATGGAAATGCCGGAAGATAAAGTGCGTAAAGTACTTAAAATAGCTAAAGAGCCTATTTCTATGGGCACGCCAATAGGTGATGATGAAGACTCAAGTCTAGGTGATTTTATTGAAGATGCCAATGCGGTATCACCGGTTGATTCGGCTACGATTGAGAGTTTGAGAGAGTCAACGCAGGAGGTTCTTGCCGGTTTAACGGCTCGTGAAGCAAAAGTGATCAGAATGCGTTTTGGCATTAATATGAACACAGACCATACGCTGGAAGAAGTGGGCAAGCAATTTGATGTCACGCGTGAACGAATTCGCCAAATTGAAGCAAAGGCGCTTCGTAAGTTGAGACATCCATCAAGAACAGAACATTTACGTAGTTTTATCGATACATCTGAATAAAAACTAAGGGCCTTTAGCTCAGTTGGTTAGAGCAGTGGACTCATAATCCATTGGTCGAAGGTTCAAGTCCTTCAAGGCCCACCAAATAAAAAAGACCTATGAATTTCCGTAGGTCTTTTTTTATGCTTGTTTTAATTCAATAGTCAAAACTAGAGAGGGATTACTCTCAAGAAAGTACTATAAATTAACTGAGATAGATTTGAGGTTGGTTAAATAATTCAGGTACGTTGACGTTTTCGCGCCAACGTACCTGTGTAAGTATCTCATTAGTGGTTATCACACTCGGCTAGGAAGTTTAGTAATTCTTCCCGGTATTTATAGTAATCAGGGTGTGCTACCAGCTCTTTACGACTCCGTGGTCGAGGTAAATCGACTTGCATGACTTTGCCGACTTTTGCGTTGGGGCCATTGGTCATCATCACCACGCGATCGGCCAGTAAAATGGCTTCATCCACATCATGCGTAATCATAATGGCGGTGACTTTTGTGCGTGTCCAAACCTCCATAAGCACTTCTTGTAACTCCCAGCGAGTTAAGGAGTCTAGCATGCCAAAAGGTTCATCCAGTAGTAATAACTTGGGTGAAAGGGCAAAGGCTCGAGCAATGCCAACACGTTGACGCATGCCATTGGATAATTCGGCTGCTTTTTTATCTAAAGCCCCGCTTAAGCCGACTTTACTCAGGTAGTAATCTACAATGTCTTTTCTCTCAGCTGCCGTTCCATGAGGGTACACACGTTCAACCCCTAAAGCGACATTTTCTCTGGCGCTTAGCCATGGGAATAAACTGGGTGCCTGGAAGACAACGGCGCGATCAGGGCCAGCAGAATCCACTTCTTTTTTGTCTAGCACAACACCGCCATCACTGATATCGGTGAGCCCCGCTGTCATTGAAAGTACGGTCGATTTCCCACAGCCAGAATGCCCAATAATGGAGATAAATTCACCCTTTTGGATATTAAGATTAAAATCTTCTACAACCGTTAAAGGGCCTTTAGGTGTTGGGTAAACTTTTTTCAAGTTGAAGTATTCGAGATACTTTTTTTCACCGATGTTGTCTTTGAATGGCTTGAGTGCATTAGGTTCTTCGACGCCGCTGTCAGTAAAATCATTACTGGTATTTGGTTTTACGTTTGGCAGCTCAATAACATTATCAGAGCCGGTATCCGTATTTAGCTGGCCAACTTGCATGAGGTACTGCGTGATTTCACCACGTAGGGACTTAAATTTTTCATCGTGGTTCATGGCTGCTCTGTCTCTAGGACGAGGCAAGTCTACGATAAACTCGGGGCCAAAGGTGGCCTTAGGGCCTGGGTTTAAAGGAATGATACGATCTGCCATGATCAATCCTTCATCGACATCATTGGTAATCAAAACGACCGTTTTCTTTTCCTGCTGCCAAATTCGAACAATTTCATCTTGTAAATTAGCCCTTGTTAATGCATCCAGTGCACTCAGGGGTTCATCAAGCAATAAGACCCGCGGGCTAGCCGCCAGCGCACGAGCGACATTAACGCGTTGACGCATGCCGCCAGATAGCTCAGACGGGTAGCGGTTTGTTGCATGCGATAGCCCTACCATCTCAATGTACTTCTCAATACGCTGCTGACGTTCATCTGAGGACAAATGGGAAAAAACAGAATCAACGGCGAGAGCAACGTTGCCGCTGACTGTTAACCAAGGCATTAACGAGTAGCTTTGAAAAACAACGCCTCGTTCGGCGCTTGGCCCGTCAACGTGTTTATTTTCAAGCTTCACTTCACCGCTGTCGGGTTGTATGAGTCCGGCGATGGTTGAAATCAAGGTTGTTTTACCGGTGCCTGAAAAACCAACGATGGCAACGAATTCACCTTCCTTGATATCGAGGTTAATATCATGGAGTACGTCGGTTTTTGAGGAGCCACTGCCGTACGATTTGGAGATTTTATTCAGTGTTAAAAATGACATTGTTAACTCCCCTTACATGGCTTCGCCATATGAAAAATATTTTTGCAGCGTCAACATAATACGATCTAGCATGAAGCCAATAATCCCAATCGTGAACACAGCAACCATAATTTTACCTAGCGATTGGGAGCTGCCATTTTGGAATTCATCCCAAACAAATTTGCCAAGCCCTGGGTTTTGCGCCAGCATTTCTGCCGCAATTAAAACCATCCAGCCTACGCCGAGTGATAAGCGTAAACCGGTAAAAATTAACGGTAAAGAACTGGGTAAGACAATTTTGATAATGGTCTTCCACCAGCCTAATTGAAGGACTTTGGACACATTCATCAGGTCTTTATCAATAGAGGCAACACCAACAGCGGTATTAATGAGGGTTGGCCATAAAGAGCAGAGTGTCACCGTGATAGCGGATACCAAGAATGATTTAGAAAAGCTGGCGTCACCATCAGTAACGTAAACAGCACTGACGACTAACGTTACGATGGGGAGCCAAGCCAACGGGGAGACCGGTTTAAAGATCTGAATCATTGGGTTCAGCGCTGCATTAAAGGCAGGGCTTAATCCGCAAACGATCCCCAATGGTACGGCAACGATGGTGGCTATAATGAAGCCAACAAAAACCGTCCATAAGCTGGTTAAAATTTGTTGTGGATAAGTGGCTTTGCCGGTGTAATTCCTTATCTTGATAACGGCATCGGGATTCTTTTCCAGTTTTTTTGCGTTTCTTGCTTCTTGTCTTTTATAAAAAGCGTCTTCTTTAGCTTTCTCTTTGTAATGATCGGAGGCTAAATTCTTAGCTTCTGCCCAAACCGCAGAGGGACCAGGGATGGCCCCCAGGCTCGTCTGTATGCTAGAGGCACCTACACTCCATAGCCCAAGAAAAACCAGTACAGCAATCACCGGGACGCCAATAACTTTAAGCATCTCTTTAAATTGTTCTGCAGGATTTTCACCCGCTAGAAGCCTAACGATTGGAATAAACCAGGTAAAACCAATCAATTCTAGAAAACGAGTGATTTTTAATAACATGTTAACCTCTTTGTTAAAGTTTGTTTAAAACAGTTCGGATCAAACGTTGATCCATTATTTGAAACGTTTTTTTATTAAATAAATGAGCGGGGCAATAAAAAAGCACGCCCACAAAATGAGGGCGTGCTGATGCTTTATTTCACGGTGTCGTCACCTTTTAGACCAATTTTGAATTTCTCCAAATAGGCATTTGGTTCACGTCCATCAAAAGCGATGTCGTCGATAAAGTGAGTTTGAGGAGCACGATAGCCATCGGTATCCCAAGGTATATCTTTCTCATCTATTTTGCCTTCGGCTAATAATTCCTTGGCAGCCGCTAAATAGATATCAGGGCGATAAACTTTCTTAGCCATCTCATGGAACCAGCTATCTGGTTTTGAGTCGGGAATTTGGCCCCAACGACGCATTTGAGTTAAGTACCAAATGGCATCTGAATAGTATGGGTACGTTGCGTAGTAACGGTAGAATACGTTGAAATCAGGCAACTCCCTTTTGTCTCCTTTTTCATATTCAAAGGTGCCTGTCATGCTGTTCGCAATCACATCGTAATCAGCGCCGACATACTCCGATTGAGATAGAATTTTTACAGCTTCCGGGCGGTTTGCGTCATCATTTTCATCCAACCATTTAGCAGCTCTAATCAGGGCTTTAATGACGGCTTTATGAGTATTAGGGTTTTCTTTAGCCCAAGCAGCACTGACACCAAAGACTTTTTCTGGGTTGTTTTTCCAAATTTCATAATCGGTAACAACTGCCACGCCAATACCCTTCATAACGGCTTGCTGGTTCCAAGGTTCGCCGACGCAGTAACCATAAATGGTGCCTGCTTCGAGCGTTGCTGGCATTTGTGGTGGTGGTGTTACAGACAATAAAGCATCTGCGTCAACTTGGCCGGTAATGTCTGTTTTAGAATAATAGCCCGGATGAATATCTCCCGCCGCTAACCAATAACGTAGCTCATAGTTATGTGTGGAAACGGGGAAAACCATGCCCATATTAAAAGGCTTTCCTTCTTTTTTGTATTTCTCAACAACTGGCTTCAGTGCATCTGCCTTAATCGGATGCATGGGTTTGCCATCGGCTTGTTTTGGGATATTGGGTTTCATTTCTGCCCATACATCATTTGAAACCGTGATCGCATTACCATTTAAGTCCATGCTAAACGCGGTAATAATGTCGGCCTTGGTGCCGAAGCCAATGGTTGCTCCCAAAGGTTGCCCTGCGAGCATATGGGCGCCATCTAATTCGCCATCAATCACGCGGTCTAGCAGGACTTTCCAGTTGGCTTGTGGTTCGATGGTGACATAGAGACCTTCATCTTCAAAATAACCTTTTTCATAAGCAATGGCCAGCGGTGCCATATCCGTTAATTTGATAAAACCAAATTTAAGCTCATCCTTCTCTAAATCTTCTACGGCTTGAACAGACGTCAACCCCCCTAGAAGTGTGAGCGTTAAAGCGGCAAGTGAACGCTTCAGGCGTTGTCTTGCTGGTTGGGTATTACTTTTCATGTCTTACTCTCCATCAGTTAAAAAATCAAAAAAAACGCCCACCACCTAATGACGTTGAAAAAATTAGGTGACGGACGCCGTTGTCCAATGACCAAAAGGTCGTTAAGTTTTATTTGCCTCTGTTTTGAGGGGGTTTAAGCCATTAGCTCATGGCTATCGATAATGCTTTTGGCTAAGTCAGCCAACTTTATGTTTTTATTCATTGCCGCTCTTCGCATGGATTGATACACGCTGTTTTCATCTTGAGCTGATCGTTTCATCAAGATGCCTTTAGCTTTTTCAATCAGTTTGCGCTCTAACAGGCTTTCTTTTGTTTTGTTAAGTTCGCTCAAAAGACGCTGTTGCTCATTAAAACGTAAACAAGCCGTATCTAATATGGAAACGACGCGATTAGCTTGAAGGCCATCAACGATATAGGCAGCAACGCCGGTTTTAATAGCCAGTTGAATAACGTCTCGACTGTCGTCATAGGTGAAAACCACTATGGGTACTGCATGTTGTTTTACTATTTGTCCAACGGCAGCGAATAAGGGGTCAAACCTTTTATCAGTGACAGCGATAACCAGTTCAACAGAACCGTTGAAGACGGCACGGGTGACATCGCTTAAGCAAGAGCTGTCGGCAATCACTTGATACTGAGAGTGACCTAATGCCTCTTTAACATCAACGAGACTATCGGCCGTTGTATTAAAAATGATGGCTTTAGTTTTCATCCAATCGTAGCCTAAAAAGTAAGGCTTTTACCGTGCTTAGACTTGGAAAGGGGTTTTTTTAGACGTTTAATATCAAAGTACATAGTTACGTTAACTCTCATTGGATGATTTAAAAGCTATAAATTGAGACAGAGGCTTAAATCGTTTTACTCAAGCTTCTTCGCTTATTTATAGTGATACATTTATTAACTGCGCCATTGCAGTTAGAATCTCTAAAGATTCAAATTCCGTGAAAGCAACTAGCGTGCCAATTGAGATTATGCTTGTTAATCGGGGAACGGAGTGTTTGACCCAGAACATCAAAAAAGCAAACGCTCAATATTGGTGCATTCGACCATTTTTTTGTAATAAAACTGTGCGGACGCGGAGATTTGTTAGTAGGGCGTTAAAAATGCGGTTTTACAGCAAGAGAGCGATGTTTTCTAACGGCCTTTATATGCTGTATAAGGTGGATACTGTTTTTTGATGTTTTTTTAAACAAAGACTCCAATAAATCGTGCTGTGGTTTTGGATGGATAACTTAATAGAGTGCGTAAATAAGTGGTAAATTAAGGGGCAGTATTTCAGAAGAATTTGCGTATAGACGGCGTTGTTTGCAAATTTAAAATTTTACTTGAATTGGAGCTTTAATGAGATGTCCTCCGTATTGTTAGCCGCCTACGATCGAACGATACTCGTTCACCCTTTGCTGACGCTGTTGTTGATCGCTTGTATTGTCGCCGGTTTGGCAACCAATGCCTCCAATTTTAGGTTGGATGCCTCAGCTGATTCCCTCGTGCTTGAACAAGATGAGTCTTTGGATTATTACCGTGCCGTTAAAGCCCGTTATGGCTCAGATGATAGTTTAATTATTACCTATACGCCGAAAGCGGAACTATTTTCTGACGAAGTTTTAGAGGATATAAGACAACTGCGCTCAAAGCTTAAAAAAGTGTCTCGAGTGGAATCAGTGACAACATTGCTTGATGTGCCCTTAATCAAAAGCCCACCAGTAACGTTATTTGAGTTAAGCCAGGAAGTCATCACTCTGGAAAGTACGACAGCTGATCCAGAATTGGCCCAACAAGAAATCTTATCGAGTCCGCTGTACCGTGACTTATTAGTCAGTAAGGATGGAACGACGACCACTTTACAGGTTTTTTTTGAATATGATCAAACCTGGGAGCGATTGTTAAAACAGCGCGATGCATTGCGTAAAAAACAACTTGATGCTGCACTCACCTTAGAAGAGCAGCAGCAACTCCAGCAGGTTACTAACGCGTTTGATGTTTATAACGCTTCACTGCAAGCGCAACAAAGTAGAAATATCCGAACCGTGCGTCAAATTATGAATGAGCATCGAGAGGTAGCGAGCCTGTACCTTGGTGGTGTACCAATGATTACGAGTGATTCGATTGATTTTGTTCGCCATGATCTGATGACCTTCGGGGTGGGTGTTTTTATTATTCTGATTGTGATACTCATCATTATATTTAGGCGGCCAAGGTGGGTTGTTCTTGCGATGGTGACGTGTGCCGCCTCTGGTGTCAGTATGATCGGCATTTTGGGCTTGCTTAATTGGCCAGTAACGGTTGTATCATCAAACTTTATTTCTTTGTTGCTTATTCTTACGCTGTCGTTATTGGTGCATTTGATTGTACGATACAGAGAACTGTTGGCTTTAAAGCCTGACGATCATCAACGAGATTTAGTTCTTCAAACAGTGGGCAGCAAGTTTATTCCCTGTTTATATACCTCTATAACAACCATGGTGGCCTTTGGTTCGTTGTTAGTGAGCGGTATTCGTCCAGTGATTGATTTTGGTTGGATGATGGTTATTGGAATAACGGTTGCGCAACTGATAGCCTTTACGTTGTTTCCTGCTGCTTTAGTGCTTTTTGATAAGGAGAAAGCAGTGAATGAGCGTGATTTTACCGAAACATTGACTCAGTTTTTAGCACGAAAAAATGAACATAATGGCGGTGGAATTTTGTTGTTGTTTATTGTTATAGCCGTGCTCAGCGTAGTGGGCGTAGCGCGATTGACGGTAGAGAATCGGTTTATTGACTATTACAAAAAATCCACTGAAATCTATCAGGGAATGGAGCTTATTGACCGTCAATTGGGCGGCACAACCCCGTTGGATGTGGTGATAGACGCCCCCGCTTCTTTTTTTCTGGTTGAAGATGATGAGGCGTTTGATGAAGACGATGAATATTTTGATGATGAGTTTGCTGATGAAGGGGTGGGCATAACGGGGTCGAGTTACTGGTTCAACAGTGACATGCTGGGGCAGATTGAAGCGATTCACCGTTACCTCGAGCGTTTTGCAGAAACAGGCAAAGTGGTTTCTATCGCAACAACAATCAGTTTATTAAAAAGTTTGAATGAAGATATTCTGCATAATGACTTTGAGCTGGCCATTCTGTACAAAAAATTACCGGCCGTGATCAAGCAATCGTTGATTGCCCCATATATGTCCGAGGATGGGAATCAACTACGTTTTAGCATCCGTGTTTTTGAGTCCGACCCTGATCTGAAACGCGAAGAATTGTTGGGCAATATTCGTCGAGGCTTAGTCCAAGAGCTAGGGTTAGATGATGAGCAGATTAATATTACCGGCATGGTTGTACTTTATAACAACATGTTGCAAAGCCTTTTTAAGTCGCAAATCTTAACGTTGGGGGTTGTTTTTGTTGCGATTGTTTTTATGTTGTCAATATTGTTTAGAAATGCTCGTTTAGCTTTAATTGCTATTGTGCCGAATATGATGGCGGCAAGCATGGTGTTGGGTCTTATGGGCTGGTTAAATATTCCGTTGGATATGATGACCATCACCATAGCCGCAATTTGCATAGGGATAGCCGTCGATGACACCATCCATTACGTACACCGGTTTACCGATGAATATAATAGACACCAAGATTACTGGCTGGCCGCGCGGCAAAGCCACAGCACGATTGGTAGAGCGATGTATTACACCTCCATCACGATTACCATCGGGTTTTCTATTTTAATTTTTTCCAACTTTATTCCTACGATATATTTTGGTTTGTTAACCGGTTTTTCTATGATGGCAGCACTGTTAGCAAATCTGACGCTGTTACCTTTGCTCATTATTCGGTTTAAGCCGCTTCATGAAGGCTAAGCAGGCTAGATAACCTTTGAAAAACGTTGTTTGGTTTTTGCTTGCATATAACGATCAAAAGCCATACAAATATTTCTGATGAGTAAATGGCCTGCAGGCAAAATGACTATTTTCTGGGCGTCATATTGCATTAAACCGTCTTTAGCAAACTGCTCTAATTGTTTGTAGGCATCGCTAAAGTACTCAGTAAAATCAATAGAAAATTCTGTTTCTATTGCTTGAATATCCAAGAAGAAGTGACAAATAAGCGTACTGATAACCACGCGGCGAATCTTGTCGTCATCGTTTAAAGCCATTCCTCTAAAAATGGGCAAGGTGTTCTTATCAAGGCTGTTTGCGTAATCTTCCAGCGTCCGATGGTTTTGAGAGTACGAGTCGCCAATGCGCCCAATAGCCGAAACACCCAGACCAATCAGGTCACATTCTGAGCGGGTAGAATAGCCTTGAAAGTTTCGGTGGAGTTGATTGTTGCGCTGAGCGACAGCCAGTTCATCGTCTGGTTTGGCAAAATGATCCATGCCAATGTAGACATACCCTGCGGCGGTTAATTGATCAATGGAACGATGCAATATTTCAAGCTTGATTTCTGGCGCAGGCATGTCGTCTTCATTCATTTGACGTTGTACTTTGAATTGGCTTGGCAGATGCGCGTAATTAAACACAGACAGTCGATCGGGGCTGGCGTCGTTGATGACTTTATCAAGTGTTTCAGAGAAGCTTTGGGGCGTTTGGTGTGGTAAGCCGTAGATCAAATCGAGGCTAATTGAACGGAATTGGTGAGCGCGAGCCGCATCAATAACAGCAAACGTTTCGCTTTCGCTTTGAATTCGATTAACGGCTTTTTGGACAACAGGATTGAAATCTTGAACGCCCAGACTAAGGCGGTTAAAGCCAATTTCACGCAATAGAGCGATGGTTTTTTCATCGGCTTCTCGTGGGTCTATTTCAATAGAAAACTCTGCCTTGTCATCATCTGCCAAATTGAAATGTTGGCGTGTAACGCGCATTAGTTCGCGCATTTGATCGTGATTGATAAAGGTGGGTGTGCCGCCTCCCCAATGCAATTGCTCGACGACACGCGTTGAATCAAATAGGGCAGATTGCAAGGCAATTTCTTTATGCAAATGATGCAGGTAAGGCACCGCATGCTTGCGGTTTTTGGTAATTATTTTGTTACAGGCGCAGTAAAAACAAACGGTATCGCAAAACGGCAAGTGTAAATACAGAGACAGTGGCCCGCCGCGCCGGTTTGATAAGTCAGCCTGATGGCGATAACTCTCTGTTGTATAGCGCTCGTGAAATTCAACGGCTGTTGGGTAAGAGGTATAACGAGGCCCAGACTGGTTGTAGCGTTGAATGAGGTTGAGATCAAACGTGATGGTCTGTTGCAAGATTGAATGTTTCCTTAGTGTGCCTGAGCGACTTGATCGGTTAATAAGCATAACGTTAACAAAAGATGTTGTATCTGATGTTGATCAAATAAAGAGAAAGTGAACTCAGGTAAACTGGTCTCCATGTTTGGTGGGCGATGATTTGGTGCTTTCTTGAAAAGTCTGTTATTAACCCGTCCATTATTGATAACCCTGCCGGTTTAACCTAGATTAAAGAGGATGATGAAATCGCCAGCATTATTCAGCCTAAGGAGATCAAATGAAGATTTCATTCCACGGTGCAGCAAAAGGTGTGACCGGCTCATGTCACCTCGTTGAGTGTGCCGGAAAGCGAATTTTAATAGATTGCGGGCTTTATCAAGGCGGTAAGGAATTGGTTGAGGAGAATGGGGGACCTTTTGGCTTTGATCCTTCATCCATCGACTTTTTGTTATTGACCCATGCGCACTTAGATCATTGCGGTCGGATTCCTTTATTGGTTAAACGGGGTTTTAAAGGCGCTGTCATCACGACGAGCGCAACACTTGAACTGGCAAGATTGGTCATGCTGGATTCGGCTGGTCTGCAAGAAGAAGAGGCGCGTTATCAGCAACGGAAAGCAAAGCGGCGACGAGGTAACAGTGATGCTAAGGAGATAGAGCCTCTTTATACCCTCCTCGATGCATTGAATAGCCTGGAGTTTTTTGGTCGACAGGCTGAATATGGGCAGGCCGAGCAACTGGCGCCTGGGATAAAGGCCACTTTCCTCGATGCTGGCCATATCTTGGGTTCGGCCTCTATTTTGTTAGAACTTGAGGAAGGTCGGCGGCAGCATCGGTTGTTGTTCTCCGGTGATCTGGGATACGGCGGCAGGGCAATTTTAAATAACCCTGCCAAACCACCGAGGGTTGATACCGTGATTATGGAAACGACGTATGGTGACCGTTTACATAAGCAACTTCAACCGTCTATTGAAGAGTTGTATGAAGTGATTAACACAACCATTGGGCAGGGCGGAAATGTTATTATCCCGACCTTTGCAATGGAGCGTGCTCAGGAACTGCTTTATTTTTTACGAGAGGGGGTTCACAGCAAAAGCATAAAACATTTCATAAATGTTTTTCTCGATTCGCCGATGGCGATTTCTGCCACCCATATTTTTGCACGTCACCCAGAATGTTACGACGAGAAAACACTGGCCTTGTTTGACGGTGGGAAAGACCCTTTTGGTTTTCCAGGCTTGCACTTCACACGTGAGACAACAGAGTCGATGGGAATCAATCAAATCACAGGTGGTGCCGTTATCATGGCGGGTTCAGGTATGTGTACTGGTGGACGAATACGCCATCACCTGAAACATAATATATGGAATAAACGAAACAGTATTGTCTTTGTTGGTTTTGCTGCCCACGGTACCTTGGCGCGAAACATTATTGATGGAGCAAAAACCGTAAAAATTTTTGGTGAAGACATGCCTGTTGAAGCCAGTATTCATACGATTGGCGGTTTTTCAGCCCATACAGATCAAGCCGGGTTGCTTGCATGGCATGCAAAAACGGGCAAACCAAAATCTACATTTCTTGTTCATGGTGAGGAAGAAAGCATGCGGTCTTTCGGAAAAAAGCTGCATAATACAGAGGTTAACATTCCAAGTCTGCATGAGTCTTTTGAGCTCTAAACACGATGTATAAAGAGTTGGCTGGCTATAAACAGGCACTTAAGGGGACCGAGTTTGTTACAAACTACTTAGCGAGTTGACCATGGAATAAGCGCTCATCGGACTGAATTTCTAAGGCTAGCCACTCTAAGAAAGCCCTTATCTTAGCAAGGTGACGTTTTTCTGGATGGACTAAACTCCACAATTCGCGCAGCGCTGTCGGTTCTTGAAGAGCAACAAGATTCGTGTCGGCCTGTGCCATATAGCAGGGCAAGCAGGCTACACCTAATTTATTTTGTACGGCGGAAAGCATAGCCGGCCCCACATTGCAGTACAAATTCGCTTTTACATTAGGATAGTGTTGTTGTTGCCATTTCGCCTCTGGTAAGTGATCAAAGCTTTTCTCAAACAGAACCCATGGTATTTCATTGATAGTCTGTTCCTTTTCCAGCAAATCTCGGTGTGCATAAATAGAATAATAAAGTTTACTTAACCGACGAGTCACGATATTTTGTTGTACGGGTCGTCCCATGCGGATCGCTAAATCGGCTTCATGACGATTCAGGTCTAATTGTTCGCTATCGGCTATTAGTTCTAATTCAATACGGGGGTAGCGACTGTAAAATGATGACAGTTTGGGTAATAAGTAGCTATTAATGAAGGTATGAACAGAAGTGATTGTTAAGCGCCCACTTAACGCGGTATCTTTTTCCATCAGTTGGTGTTGAAAATAACCAATTTCCCGTTCTGCTGACACAGCCCTTGCTAGCGCGCGCTGTAAGGGCTCTGTTGGTGAGTAACGGTTATCAATGCGAACAAAAAGCTTTGTTCCTAGTGCAGATTCAAGTGCTTTAAGTCGCCGAGATGCCGTGGTTACATCAACTCCAGACTCCTTCGCGACGTCGTTCATGCGTCCATGACGCGCTAATGAGACGAGATATTTTATGTCATTCCAATTAATCTGCAATTTTGCATTTCTATTCGGCATATTTGGGTATTCTAACGGCAAATTTACCCACTTATACTAGTGCAACGGAAAGTAATATTGAAGAGGAGTTTATTGTGATTACGTTATATACCCATACGATGTCCCCATGTGCACAGAAGGTACGTATTGTGTTGGCAGAAAAGTCGCTAGGTTGGGAGGCCCATTCTATTGATTTACAAAACAAGGAAAATTTAGAGCCTTGGTATCTAGCACTCAACCCGCTTGGGGTGGTGCCAACATTGGTGCATGAGGATAGACCCATTATTGAATCCTCAATTATTTGTGAATACCTAGAGGACTCATTTCCACAACCCTCATTGCGCCCAGTTTCTCCTCTAGCTACAGCGAGGATGCGCTTTTGGTTAAAGCACATTGATATTAAGCTACACCCATCGTGTGGTGCGCTGCAATGGCCTTTGGTGATGCGACCAACATTATTGAAAAAAACAGAGGAAGAGCAGCAACGTTTAATTGATCAAATTCCTGAAGAACCCCGCCGAGAACGCCAGCGTCGTTTGTTGGCTTTGGGTTTAGAGGCGCCAGATGTGGTAGGTTCGGTGAAAGTTTATCGTGATACGATTCAGAAAATGGAAGAAGCGCTACTTAAACAGAGTTGGTTGACGGGTGATCAATTTGGGTTGGCAGACTGTGCAATGTCGCCGTATTTTCAAACCTTGGATCAATTTGGCTGGCTTGAAATTTTAAATGATTATCCCTCTGTCGATGACTGGTTTGTTCGGGTGAGGTCTCGCGAGTCATTCCAGCATGCTGTTGCCGCAGATTTCTCACCTACATTATTAAACCAGTTGAAACGCATTGGTGCAGATGCATGGCCAGTGATTGAGCGTCATCTCAATAACCTATAAAGTTGATCGCCTGTTTTCACATAGGGCAAGAATGAAAGGAGCAGTGAAATGAATGATAACAAGGTGGCTAAATCAGTGGCTAAGATAGATATCGATGTTTATTTCAATTTTAGGAGCCCATACTGTTATTTGGCGTCTAAGAATATGTTTTCTATTTTTGATGAGTACGATGTAAATTTCTTATGGAAACCCTTTGGAGGGTGGTCGGGGCGTTCATCTCCTGAACGAGTAAAGACAAAAATACATTTAGTGCGCCAAGATGTAGCGCGTAGCTGCAGAAAAATGGGTATTCCTTTTTCTCCACCACCCGTTGAAACTGATCCGACATTGGCAGGCGCCATTTCGTTTGCGGCTGAAAAAGAGGGGCTTTTAAAGCCGTATATTATTGAGGTGATGAGAAAAGAGTGGGCAGAAGGCCACAATATTGGTGAAATAGACGTGTTATTTGAAGTGGCGGATATAATAGGCCTATCGCGTGGAATGGTAGAAGAAGTGAGTAGCAACGAGCTTTACCTCACACAAATGGATGAAAATTGGCAAGAAGCGCAATCGAAAGGAGTCATTGGGGTTCCTTCTTTTACAGTAGAAGGGCAAGTGTTCTGGGGGAATGATCGAATTGATTCATTAAAAGATCATTTGCACGAATTGAGGTTGAGAAAAATCTAATGCCAGCAGATGTAAATTCAATAACGCTTTACCAGCGTCCAGATTGTCCTTTTTGTTGGAAGGTACGGTTAGCCGCCTTTGAGAGTGGGGTGAATGTCAGTGAGATTGAGGTTCAATTAGATAAAAAACACCCCGATGTCGTGCGCTTAAACCCTAACGAGACGGTACCGGTGTTGCTAGACGATCACCTTGTTATTAATGAATCATCAGAAATAATTGAGTATTTAATTGATCAGGCGCCTCACATGGAATTAATGCCGGGGCCCGCTAAGATAAGAGCCACAATCAGGCAATTGCATCATTACAGCGACCATCAATTAGGAAAAATATTGTTTCCGTACATTAAAGAAAAACGCGATAGCGAGAATTGCACCGTCCGTGATGAGCTAAAGGAATCCACAAAACACGCGTGGTATGAAGCGCAATCGATGCTGTCTGAAAAGTTGGGCGAGAGAGACTTTTTTGCTGATGAATTTTCTGTTGCAGAGTGTGCGTTACTTCCACGGTTTTGTTTGGCAGTGACTCATGGCTTGCCGATTGCTGAACAATTTCAAAACTTAAAAAAGTGGTATGCAAGGTGTGCTGATCGACCATCTTTTAAGAAAGCCATGCCTCAGTATTTCCCTGGACTAGCGCAACATTGAGCGAATGAATTATAGCGAATTAAAGACGGTGGTCACTGGCTTAATAGGCTTGATGTGGTATGGTTTTATTGGACATCAAGGGGATATCGCATCGTGAATAAAAAAGTTATAACGGGTTTGGCACTGCTTTTGTTGGCGACGTTAGTGTGGTTTTATTTTGATGAAGAAAAACCAATATCTGTTCGTCTCGTTTCGGTTAGCAAAGGGACGGTCGATTTAACAGTGTCCAATACCAGAGCAGGTACGATAAAAGCCTGCCATCGATCACGTTTATCATTACCGATTGGTGGCCAGATTGCAGAGCTTTTTGTCACCGAAGGGGACTACGTTAAAAAAGATCAGGTGCTGATTCGATTATGGAATAAAGATCAGCAGGCTCGGTTTAAAGAAGCGGAAGCCAGAGTGGAAGTGGCAAAATTAACAGTGATAGAGAGCTGCCGTTTAGCAGAGTTGAATCAGCGAGAACATAAACGTTTGGCTGGGTTAGCGGAAAAAAAATTAGTGTCTGTTGAGCAATTAGATTCGGCTGCGACAAAGGCACGTATTTCTGTGGCCAGTTGCAGCAAAGCCAAGGCCAGCACAAAAAGCAGTATGGCGAGTATGTTGTTACAAAAAGCCGTGCTTGAAAAAACGGAATTGACCGCGCCTTTTAGCGGTGTGATTGCTGAAATCAATGGTGAAGTGGGTGAATATATAACCCCGTCTCCTTCGGGAGTGGCAACGCCACCAGCCGTGGATTTAATCGCCGATGGTTGCCTCTATGTTAGAGCACCTGTTGATGAGGTGGATGCCTCACAGATAAAAAAAGGAATGGCTGTACATATTACCCTCGATGCTTTTCGTGGGGAGCAGTTTCAGGGGCTAGTCTCACGGATTGCGCCGTATGTAAAGGAACTTGAAAAGCAAGCGAGAACGGTCGATATCGACGTTAATCTGGTTGATAAAACGCAGTACCCGAAACTATTGATTGGGTACAGCGCAGATGTGGATGTGATTATTCAACAGAAGGAGCAGGCCTTAAGGTTGCCGACCGAAACGATTA
This sequence comes from Cycloclasticus sp., assembly GCA_002700385.1. Taxonomy (GTDB): domain Bacteria; phylum Pseudomonadota; class Gammaproteobacteria; order Methylococcales; family Cycloclasticaceae; genus Cycloclasticus. The sequence goes on along the minus strand of PADC01000002.1, from coordinate 190,061 downwards.
TTGACGGTAATAAGGTGCTTTTATACGACGAATCGACAAAGCGGTTGGCGCTAAAAGAATTTACCCCGGGGCTGAGCAATTGGCGTTATACAGAGATTGAATCGGGTCTAGACGATGGCGACCGTGTGTTGTTGTCGCTTGATGAAGATGGGGCTGTGGAAGGGGCTTTGGTGACAATCAAACAATGATTGAGCTAAAGCATTTAGAAAAAAAGTTTCATATAGGCGATCAAGTTGTCCATGCCTTGGACGATGTGTCGTTGCGGATTGAGCAGGGTGAATATATAGCAGTGATGGGGCCTTCTGGTTCAGGTAAGTCTACTTTAATGAATATTTTGGGGCTACTAGATCGGGCGAATTCGGGCGATTACCTATTGGATGGTATTAACGCATCTGCGCTGGGCGAGGCGGAACGTACGCGGTTAAGAAGTGACAAAATTGGTTTTGTATTTCAGTCGTACCATTTGGTACCTCGATTGACGGCTCGGGAGAATGTGGAATTACCCATGATGCTGTCGGGCATCCCTGTTAAACAGCGTAAAAAAGCGGTGGATGATGTACTCGATAAGCTCAACTTAATGGATCGAGCGCACCATAGCCCTAACCAATTATCGGGTGGGCAGCGTCAGCGTGTTGCCATAGGTCGGGCGATTGTTATGAAGCCCAGTATCTTATTAGCCGATGAGCCGACCGGTAATCTAGATTCCAAATCGGGCGAGGAGGTTACAAAATTACTCGAATCGCTGAACGATGAAGGGATTACGTTAATGATTGTGACCCATGATCCAACATTGGGCGCACGAGCCCGCCGACAACTCAACATGTTAGATGGGCGCATAGTTTAGCCATGCTGTGGTCGGACATTGTGAGCTTTATTACACAGGTTTTGAGTCGACACCGATTTCGTACCATTGTGTTGTGGGTTGCTATTGCGATAGGAGTCGTCGCGGTAAATTTACTGACAGCCTTGGGGGAAGGCGCAAAGTCATTCGTGCTTGAAGAGTTTAATGTGCTGGGGCGCAATACCCTTATTATCTTACCAGGGAAAAAAGAAACGACGGGGGGTATGCCGCCTCTAACAGGCGAGTCGCCTCGACCCCTCACGCTGGAAGATGCGCAGTTTGTTTCTCGTTTATCAGGCGTAAAATCAGTGGCGCCTATCGTAGTCGGTAACCTTGAGGCCTCTTATGCCGGTAAAATACGAGAGGCATTAACCATTGGGAGTAGTCGCGATTTTTTTATTATCCGCCAATTAAGTGTGGCTCAAGGCAACATATTGCCCGAGCTGGATTTAGATAAAGGTGAGGCAGTATGCGTTATTGGAAATCAGCTACAAAAAGAGCTATTTGGTCAGCAGTCATCATTGGGTCAGCGAATCAGAATAGGTGATACCCGATTCCGCGTGATCGGCGTGTTAAAAAAAGGTGGAACAAGTTTTGGTTTCGATATGGACGATGTGATTATTGTTCCCGTTGCGAATGCCCAGTCGTTGTTTAATGTGGACGGTTTATTTCGTTTATTTGCAGAAGTGAGGGTATATCAACAACTCGATACTGTTAAACGGGCGATCGTTGATTTGCTGACAGAACGGCATGAGGGTGAGGAGGATGTAACGGTGATTTCTCAAGATGCCATGCTCTCCTCGGTGCAAGAGATACTCGATATATTAACCATAGCGGTCGCGGGGATAGCGGCGATCAGTATGTTAGTGGCCGGCATTTTGATTATGAACATGATGATGATTACAGTTTCTCAGCGGGTTAAGGAAATCGGTTTACTCAAAGCCATGGGGGCTACTTCATCAACAGTACGCACTTTGTTCTTATGCGAAGCCGGACTGATTGCCATTGTGTCATCGTTATCGGGCTTATTATTGAGTCATGTGATTACGTCGATAGCGAATCTTTATTTTACTGACCTCCAATTTTACCCACCTTGGTGGGCACAGGTGGGCTCTATCGTGCTAGCGGTGGTGTTTGCCTTATTGTTCTCTTGGTTGCCAGCACAAAGGGCTTCAACACTTTCGCCGGTTGAAGCCTTACAAGGTAAACAACAAAAGGAAACCACTTGAACTGGGTTGATGCAGGCCGTTGGGTTATCAGTTCGGTGTTCAGTCATCGATTTAGAAGTCTGTTAACGGCATTGGGCATGGCCGTTGGTATTGCCTCGGTAACGTTATTAACAGCCATTGGGGAAGGTGTTCAACATTATGTGTTGGATAGTTTCTCTCAATTTGGCGCTCGAATTATTGCCATTAATCCAGGCTTAAAGGAAACGCATGGTTCGGGTGGTTTGTTGTCCACCGTGCGGCCATTAACCTTAAGAGATGCACAGGCATTAAAACAGTTGGCAGGGGTTGAAAAAGTTGTCCCGGTTGTTCAAGGCTCTGGCACCGTTGAGTTTAATCACAGGCAACGCAATGGCGTTATTTTAGGGGTAGGGCCTGATATGAGTGAGGCATGGAACTTCAAGGTGGCGCAAGGGCGTTTTTTTTCAGGTGATTTAGAAGACGCCAGACCAACAGCTGTGTTGGGCTATACCATGAAGAAAGAGTTATTTGGTGAAACGAGTCCTTTAGGTCAATATATTCGTGTGGGTGGTCAGCGGTTTCGTGTTATCGGTACGATAGAAGAAAAAGGGCAAATGTTGGGTATGGATTTGGATGATACGATTTATATTCCTGCCCAAAATGGCCTTCAAATGTTTAACCGAGAATCGTTGATGGAAATTAACGTGGTTTTTTCTGCTAACACCTCGCTACAGCACCTAGAAAAAAGCATCATGCAATTAATGATTGACCGCCATGGTCGAGAAGATGTGACCCTAACCACTCAAAATGACATGTTGGAATCCATGGATAAAATATTGTCAATTTTAAAGTTGTCAGTCGGCGCGTTAGGCAGTATCTCCTTACTCGTTGGAGCGGTGGGTATATTGGCTATTATGACGACAACAGTGAAAGAACGAACAGCTGAAGTTGGATTGCTTCGAGCCCTTGGTGCCGATAAAAAAACAGTGCTTCACCTGTTTTTGGGTGAGGCCATCGTATTAGCGCTCATGGGGGGTGCGCTTGGTCTGTTATTATTGTTTATGCTGACAGGGGTATTGCATATGGCTTTGCCCGGTCTTCCCGTCACCTTTAATGTGTTTTTTTTAGGTTTGGCCTTGTTCGTTTCAGCACTCATTGGTCTAATTGCAGGTGTTTTCCCAGCAGGCCAAGCCGCAAATCTGGACCCCATTAAGGCGCTGCACGAAGAGTAATTAACGATCGGTTTGAAGCGATTTTAAAAGTTGCGTCAAGGCGATGATACCGAGGGTTAAAAGAAGATAAAGCGGGTATAAGTTTTGCCAGTTATGTTGTTCGCCAATAAGAAAACCGGCGAGTGGCGGGCTGAGTAAAATCCCAGGCCCTTGACCGGTAATTACGATCCCAATAATGCGCCCTGTATCAATCGGCTTATCGGCCAGCCGAGGACTTTGGGCAAAAATCGCCGTTGGTATCATGCCTAAAAACAACCCCATTAAGGCGAGCAACAGAAGCCCTATTTCAGCAGGGTAATTTGTTTGCAGTAAGAGCGTTATGATGATGGCCAGAGAGAGAGCAGGGTAGATCATCATTCGAAACCACGGCGCACCTCGATGAATAAAAAAGCCGCTGAGTAGGTTCCCCGGAATAATGAAGGCCGGCAAAATGGTCGTGATTAATAAGGCCTCGCTTAAACTAAGTTGATAGTTTTCAATAAGGTAGGTCGGTAAATACGTGATGATGCTAAAAAAAGAGCCGGTGAAACAGGTGAAAATAAGGCCCATGATGATCGCCTTATAAATGACAAGGCGAGACAATTTCTCACGAACTGTATTGACGATTTCGCGCGTTGGATCGTTAAGCCAAGCCAACGCAGCCAACAAAGGTAATGCTAGAAAAGCCGCAGAACCCCAAAGCCATCGCCAGCCGAATTGTTCTAAAATCAGCGGCGCTATTAAAAAAGCCAGCACGCTTCCAACGGGCATCCATAAGGCCCAAACGCCCATCGTTAACCCCATGTCCGAGGGTTTGGATAAGTGAGAGACCAACGTAGGCGCTGCTACAGAAACGAAGATCACCGCGATACCTTCAATCACCCGACTGACGATGAGCTCGTTGGCTGAGTTGATAAACAAGCTAAAGCTGGCAGAGATAATGATCAGGCTTAGGGCAATTTGTAAGACTCTTTTTGGGCCATATCGTTGGGACAATGAGCCAACAGAGGTGCCTAATAACACGGTGGCCAAGGCAGCAGAAGACATGATCCAACCGATTTGAATAATGCTGAGCGGTAACTCTTTTTGTATTTCCAATAAGGCAGGGCTGGCTTTGGTTACCGTAATGGCCGCGGCTATGCCGGTTAAAAAACTTAACCAAACGCCACTCCAGAGAGTTTTTTTAAGTGTATTCATATGAACAGTGTCAAATAATTTGAAAGGCCAGGAGCAATAAGGAGGTACCCGGCAGTACCGAGCGTTAAGGCAGTGCAAAAAAGCGCGGAATCCAGTTTAAATCGATCAGCTAGAGCAATGCCGACAATCACAGGCGGTGCGGCTGCAGTAATGCTGGTGATGATTAAAACCTCACCACTTAAGCCAACGGGAACGCCAGTGGCAAAAGCGACAGCCGGGCTAACAACTAGCTTAATCAACATGGCGGGTAGGGTTAACAGGATGTATTTCAAGCTGCTTATTCTAAAATTTACCCCAACCATGAGCAGTAACAAAGGCACCGTTGCTTGCCCCATCATTTTAAAGGCCTGAATGATGCTTTCATGTGGTAGCCATTGAAAATACCGAAGTGTTAAGGCTATCAAAATGGCCCACACGGGGGGCATTAACAGTAATTCTCGGCCTAAGTGACCACCGGCAATACGTGTTCCAAAGTGTGCGGCAACTAGCACGGCAATAATCCAGACGAATGGCACCGTGGCGAGTAAATCATAAATTAAGGGGATACTGGCCATGTCAGCGCCAAACAACGCTTCAACCGCAGGTAAAGAAATACCCATGCCATTGCCAAAGCTAGCGGCTAAAATTAAAGCACCGGCTTGCGGGCGAGTGATATAGCCAGTTCGGAGAAGCAGGGTGAATAAGATGAAAGCAAGGGCTAAACAAAAGCTGATGGTGATAAGACCCGTTATGGGTACTTGATACAGTTCTTCTTTAAGTGGCGTTGTGAGAATGACATATAAAATTAACGTCGGCGCTAATAAATTCACCACCAAGGCGCTTAGCGTGCTGCGTAATTGCTGAGTAGTGATACCACCCGGTTCAAACTTATGCCAGGCAACGCCGGTCGCAAGAATGAGAACCATGGGGATTAAACTACTCATATTGATTAAGCTTTGCCGGCAATTTTAATCGAGATGGCTGGTTTGTTTTTTCCAACATGCATGGCCATAACTTGGTCACGAATAGACATTTCGGAGGACGTTATGCGATCACGTTGACGCAGGGTTTCAGACCAGGATTCAGACATATACACTTCAGAGAACAATTGATGGTCTTTTGCATCATGGTAAATTTGCCAGAAATAAGCCCCGTTTCTTTTACGAATAACTCGCAACTTCTTCATTAAACTCAAAAATTCATCTACGTTCTGTTCAGGGATGCAGTAGTCGATACTGACCATAACCGGGCCTTTGTTGACAGGAACAGAGTCAACAGGGATAGGCATGGGCCATTGAGCGGCGGTAGAGAGGTCCAAATTATCATTCGCGATGGCAAAACGCCGACTTAAGAGTAACGTCAGTAATAAACCCATACTGGCTACCGTGATGGAAGTGCTGGTACTGTATTGGTCAGACAATGTGCCCCAAAGCAAACTGCCAAAGCCCATGCTGCCGCCAAAGGTGACCATCATGATGGAAATGGTGCGAGCACGAACCCAGTTTGGAACAGAGGTTTGGGCGGTTAACATCAAGGACGAGAAGCTAAATATCCAGGCACAACCTAATGCCATTAACGTTAACCCTAAGGTATAAACATTGGGTCGATAGGCTAGCAAGAGTAAAGGCAACGACAGCATGACAGAGGAAACCGTAACAATTTGATTACGGCTTATTATGCGATGAAACTTTGGCAATAAGTAGGCACCCAAAATGGTTCCTAAACCCACAACAGCCATTGAAACACCAAAGCTCTTTGCGCCCATTTCCATTTCACGGATCACAATAATAGGCAGCAGAGCCCAAGCGACACTGCCAAAGAAGAAAAACAGAGCGCTTCTCAGTATAACAACACGCAATAACCGCACATTTTTTGTATAGCGTATACCGGCTTTAAAAGCCCCCATAAAGCGTTCAACGGGTAAAGCCGAAGGGTTTTCTTCTTTTTTAGGCTTCCAGACAGCTAAAGCGTAGATCAATGCAGTAAACGAAAGGGCATTAAATGCAAACACGCCCGTTGGCCCCGAGTGAAAAATAATAAAACCACCAATAGCCGGCCCAATGGCGCGGGTAACATTGGTACTTAACGTATTAAGCGTAATGGAGCTGGGGAGCAGTTCTCGGGGAGCAAAGTCAGGTACGCTTGAAGCCCAAGCTGGCCTCATTAAAGCGTTTCCAACCCCCAAAGCAAAAGTATATAACAACAAACTTAACGGTGTAACGATGTTATAAAAAGCACTAAGTGCTAGACCGCTTGCCGTTATAAATAACAGAATATGTAAGATCAATAAGATTTTACGTCGGTCAATTAAATCAGCCATCGTGCCAGCGGGGTAGGCCAAGAGGAGGAAGGGCATTGTAATTGCCGTTTGAATCAGCGCAATGTATAGATCGGACGTTGGCATTGAAGCCATAAGCCAGCTGGTGCCAATTTCTGTCATCCATGTGCCAATGTTAGAAATGGTCATGGCGATCCACATCATCCTGAAAACAGGCGACTTAAACGGAGACGTTAGGGTATGAGAGCTCAATGATTGTTTCGAAGAGAAGTTATTGATCGTTGATTATAACAGGCGTAGCTTATTTAACGGTTGAAAAAACCCATGTTTATGTGCTCTTTATTTTTGATGCAAAGCAGGCTTATAGAGGAAAAACAGTCAGCTACCAGAGATCAGGTTTATTAAAAGCTTCTACGCAATAGGGCTGATCTGGAAGGGGTTTAATGTCCTCACCAAGTAATGATTGGGCAAGCCAGCCTTCAGGTTGAGATAGTGTGAAAGGAGCCTTGGCTGTTTTTTCCGTTATTTGCCTAAACCCCACTTTTGAATAAAAAGCCGGGTCACCATAAGTAAACACCAAGTGAACACCTTGTTTCTTTAATTCTTCAAGGGCAGTATTAATTAACTGTTGGCCAAAGCCCTTGCCCTGATAGCTTGTTTGTATGGCCATGGGCGATAAAAGAAAAGCACTGAGGCCTTGTTGAAAGGATAATCGGGTGAAAAAAAGGCAGCCAATGATTTTATCATTATCAATGGCTACGTAACCATGAAGGTCTTCTTTGTGAGTCAGGGTGACGATGTCATGCACTAATTGTCCAATTAATACCCCTTCAGAGGTGCCTTCTGAATCTGTAAACACGCTAGTAAAAAGTTGCTTAATGTCCCCAGTGTTGCTTGATAGATAAGAGTCTACTTTCACGTCATTGTGCCTATAGAATGCAGAAGAAAAATATAATATCACTCAAACGTTCTGAGTGATGTGGTATGGCTAAGCCGTTTGATGTTCTTTCTTAGCAAAAAAGCCGGCTAACAAAGCAATACACGCAATCATCCAAACGATCAGCGCACCACTCGGTAAGTCTAGCATTGACGAAGCAATAAGCCCAATACCATATCCGAAAGCACCAATGAGGTAGGCCACAATGAATGATTTTTTTGCGGTATAATCACGACTACCCAACGCCGGAATAATCAGGCTGGCAAAGACCAAGTAAACACCAATCAGTTGAACAGAACTGGTAACCGCCAAGGCGAATAATAAATAAAACCCCAGGCGTTGATTAAGTTTGAAGGAAAACCACATCACCAAGATGAAGCCTGTTACGATCGCTAAGGGAATCAATTCATCCCAAGTGACCCATAAAATTTGCCCAACCATGAGCTCTTTAAGTTGTTCACCACCATGCGGATTATTTGCCAATAATAAAATACTGCCGGTTGCCGCTAAGATAAAACTCACGCCAATCAAGGCCTCTTGAATTTGCGGTTTATATTTATCTAATAAACTTAACCCAAAGGCACCCAATAATGCACTACTAATGGCAACTAATTGAACTTCCCATCCGTGAGAGTCGAAACCGATCTGTGTTGCTAAAATAACGCCAAAGCCTGCTATTTGTGCAATCGCCAAGTCAATGAAAATAATGCCGCGTTTTAAAACTTCCTGACCAAGCGGCACATGACTGGCCAAGACCAGCAGGCCAGCGAAAAACGCTGGCCCTAAGATGCTGATATCTAAGCTGTCTATCATTCTTACAATGCTACCAATTGATTCAATAGCTGGTCAAACCAGTGAACCAAGGTCTCATCTGTAGCTGGACTAAACGCAAGCTCAAGGGTGGGAATGCCGGTTTTTTTGGATAACCAGTTTGCCGCTTTGCTATCTTGGTAACTCGCATAAACAATCACCTGAGCAGGATTTGCTTTTAAACCCGATACCAATGAGCTTAAATGAGAACTGGTTGGTGGGATACCTGGTTTAGGCTCTAAAACCGCAGCTTGATTTAGTCCTAACCAATGCTGGAGGTAAGTCCAGTTTTTATGATGTACAACAATCGGCTTTCCTTTTAAATGTTGGGTACGTTCTGCCCACTGTTGGATCATGTTTTGCCAGTTTTCGGTAAACGATGCTAATTTTTTTTCATAATCAGAACGATTCGCCGGATCAAGCCTAGCCAGTGTTTCGCTGAGTTTATTTGCAATTATTTGCACCCGAACAGGGTCAAGATGAACATGTGGATTCCCAGCCGCATGAACATCACCCATACTGCGATCTAACGCAATCGGCTTATCCAATAAGGCAACATAATCGGTTGCTAAAAAATAACCTGCTTGTCCTTCTTGAATGTTTGGATTGCCCGATTTGCGTAGCAACAACGGAAGCCAACCAATTTCCAATTCCGCCCCGGTACAAACTAATAAGTCTGCTTGGCGTGCTTTAGCCACCAAACTCGGGCGCGCCTGAATATGGTGGGGGTCTTGTTGATTAGTCGTTGCTGTATAAATATCCACATGTTCGCCACCCAGTTCTTTTGCCAGCGAGGCCCATTCGGGTTCGCAGGCAAAAACCTCAAGCCCCGCATATAAGGGGTTGCTAAGCAATAATAAGGAAAGCAGTAATAGACTATTTCTTTTGAATTTTTTAATAAACATCTGAAACCCCCTTAGTATTGGTGAGCGCCGTGACTACCCAGGCTGTGGGTATATTGTAAAAATAGCTGGTTATCCGTATCTTCATAAGATTGATCCCGGTTGAACTGTAAACGGATACGACTAAACTCACTCGGTAACCATTCCACCATCGCACTGTAACGTTTCGGTGTATGGCCTTCATTATCTAAACCGGCTTCTTCCAGAATATCCGTATCAGCTCCAGAGTTGTTACTGTCTAACTGGTCATAGCGTAAGCCTACACGCCATTGAGGTTTAAATTGGTGTACAGCTTGAGCATACCAACCGTTTTGTTCACCATCATAACGGGTTGCTTCCAGGGGATCGCTGTTAAGCATTGTTATCACGCCATCTTCACGGCGATCAAAATACTCGACTTGAAATTTAAAGTTTTGCTGACTTGGGTTACCGTTAGGCGCCCATTTGTAAACAAAATCAACCGCATTGATTTTGCTTTTACCAGAAAAAGACGGCGTTTCTTCTTCGTCTTCACCTTCATGTGCATGACCACCACTGGTTCGGCCATCAATGTCATTAGCTTGCCAGTGACTTAACCCGAATAACCAACTATGTTCAACGCCAATATCACCACCGATATTGGCAAAGGCTGTCCATGCACCAACATTATCTGATTCACCACCTGCGGGGAAACTGCTGCCTTTAAACGCTTCAGCACCTAATTGTAAAAAGGTATCGGTTGGTGCGATATAACTGACTTGCAACCCATCATCACGTAGTTGGTTACCAAATAAACCGCGATAAATAAGTGGTGCATCGGCAAAATCCCAAGCATGTTCATGCTGTTCGTTTAAATAACCCATTGCCGAGAAAAAACGCCCGCCTTTTACAGTTACACCGTTTCCTAAGCCAATCGTTTGAATAAACGCTTCCTCTAATTCAACTTCAGTGCTGCCTTCATGGTCATGCAAAGCAAGGCTCGCTTGACCATAGAATTTATCATCGATATTGGCGCTGGCAACAAGTTCAGTATGACCCAAAGAAAAGCCTTCTTCCCCCAAGCCCGATTCGCCGCCTAAGGCAAAACCGGGTAGTTCATATTCTTCAGGATTATTACTAAAGCTTGCATATCGACCATCTAGAATTAGGCTGATGGCGGGGTTAAAACTGTTTTGAGTTTTAAAGGCCGATTTCGACGTTGAAGATTTTGTGACTGTTTCTTCAATCTGCTTCACTTTACTATTTGCATGTGTCGCCTTTTTTTCAGCCGCTTCTAAACGGTTTTCTAATGCTTGAATACGCTGTTCGTAATGTTGTTTTATTTGATCCAGTTGCTGTTTTAGTGAGCTAAGATCACTGTCCGCTAAAACTGGATGCGAGTATGAAAAAGCAAGCGCAACGCCTGCCGCGAGTAATGTAGTACGCATAAAAATCTCTCTTTAATAGATAATAAAGTTGGCGCAACCTAAAAGCTGCGTCGGTCGTTCATTAGTGATTAAACAGAAGGAGGCGCACGAATGCTGTATAGGGCTTGTGTGCCAGCTAATAGGGTGTTGGCGAAATATGCCTGGTGGCTCGTTTGGGCAACTGGGGTGAGGTGTTTGCTGCAATCGGAAACCAGGCCATCTTTTGATTGTTCCAGCGCAATATAGGCATCACAAGCTTGAGTCACCTCATGAAACGGGTGTTCAACTGAATGGACAAGCGCAACATACTGCCCCATAAGCAAAGCAATACATATCAGGAGCATTTTTAACGATACGTGTTGCTTGTTCACTATCAAAGAGGGCTTTGTTTTATCGTCGTTTTAAAGAGTACCGAATGGTAAAAGGTAAAATGTATTCAAGCAATACTTTTCTCTAACGGGTAAGCATTTTAACAAACGTGTCTAATGTTCACCGGGTAATATTCCGGATTAACCTGCAAGGTGCGCTGATCTGACGGGAAGCGGGAGGGGTGTTGTTGGGCGTAAATGTAGGCTTGTAGCATACAAATGTCAAGGTTTGCCATGTTTGTATCTGGGCCATTATTTGTCCTCCTCCACAAACCGAAAACTCTGTTTCAGCCTGTTCAACTGTGTGGCATAACCCAATTTTCCCTCATGCTGCAATCTGCCCACGACAATACCGGGGTGGACATTGATGTTTTCCGCAAATGCCGTTATCTGACTAGCAGTTGGTTCAAGGCGTGAAAACTCAAATGCAAAGGCAGGTGGAATTAGTTGGTCTGATGCCCATTGATTGGCTTCGTGTTCTTGCTCCGAGTCCGCCGTTCCGTGATTGGGGTCGTCCAGGAAAATATCGGCTTTGCTGTCAGCATGGAGCAGGATATGGGCAGCTTCATGAAAGAAGGTAAACCAGAATTTGTCATTGGTTTTTCCATAAAGAGAGATTTGAATCAACGGAGTGTGGCGGTTGAGCCAGCGCGCCACGCCACTCACGTGTGACTTGGGTATGGCAGGCACCAGCACCAGTTTTACACCCGCTTCACCACAGAGTTGGCGCATTGCGGGTTCGAACTGTTGGGGTGGCTGGGTAGTCATTTCCCTGATGTCATCCAGCGCCTTGATAAATTTGGCGCGGTTGTATTTGGGCAGCTCGATTTGCTCCGCTTTTATTTCACCCAGGCGCAACCAGGACGCAATGGCCCCGACATCTGACTGGGTTTCTCGCGTACGACGGAATGATGCCTGCATATCGCCATACTGTGTCTGCCAGCTATCGGGGGAGGCCACGCCAAAAAAGCTCAGCAACTTCTCCACTAGTGCCGACTTTGCCGCACTCGTAATGCGCTCATCAGGAATCACCTTGGCCTTTTTTAGCTCTGCCAGGGGGAGCTGATCCAGCCACCCGGTCCAGGCTTTATAGCGCTCCTGAGCTTCGATGCGTGCGAGGTGTTCGCGGTATTTGGCCTCTCTGTTTAACCAGAAGTTGGCAGTGGACCCTAACACCCGCTCTAACCTTAAAGCGGCGTCGTCAGTCAGGGCAACCTTGCCTTTAACCAGTTGATTGAGATGTTTGGTGCTGAATCCCAGACGTTGAGCCAATTCTGCCTGATTCCAATCGCGCTCTTCCATGACATCAAGAATGGTTTCGCCAGGCGGTGAGACCCAATCGGGCTTAAATCCTTTTAGCTGATTAGTCATGGTAATCTCCAATATAAATTATGGTGACAGCAGTGACTGCCAACCAGTTGATCCCTGTATCGTCCTTGAGCGGGATCGGGTCATGATCTGGGGTAAATACCAGGCGCTTGCCACCTGCGAGCGCCAACGAGAACTGGCCAGATTTATCGCCGTCCAGCGGATGAGGGTTACCCGCTATCAGTTCGTTCACATTGTCTGCGGCATCTAGCTCGGCTAATCGCCTGCGTAACTTTCCAGCGCTGTCTGCGCCCAGCTTACGGCTGGCTTCCCGACTATTTTCACAGAGCTTGCGAAGCTTACTGTCCTTGTAACTGATTTCCACCCAGACTCCTATTCTACATTTATTTACCTAATAGGTAAATTTTAACAATTCAGATCGTCGCGCTATTTAACCGCCCAGGCAACGGCAAACAGTCGCGATTCCTCAATTTTTTGTTGCAGTTTGTCTTCCAGTTCACTGATAAGGTCTTCCCGCCGGTTATCCACTGTGTATAGGAAGAATAAACGCCCTGTTGGCCAAACACAAGCCACACAGATACTGGTTTATGGTCCCTTTTTTGTCTTTTTCTAGTTGCGCCGTGAGAATATTAAGCTAATTTTCTCGGGCTTTGGCTTGAACTGAACAGCATGGGCTGCTGACCCACGAACGGGATTCTACCTTGCCCGCGATGTCCATGAAAATGTTATTCGAACAGCCCCATCACCGGAGGCGCACGTTCCTGCGGTCGTTCGTGCGGCTGAATGCCTGCTTGCAAGGCTTCCTTCTGTTTCAGGTGTTTAAGAATATGTGCGATCACCACCGGATCTTCGATACTGGCAATGACCTTAACCTTCCCACCGCAGCGTTCACAGGTTTCGATGTCGATACCGAAAACTCGCTTCAGTCGCTGCATCCAGTTCATGCTGCGATGCCGCTCTTCAGGCGTCTTTTCCAGCCAAGCGTTCGTGCCTGTGTGTAGCTGCGATCCTTTTCCCCGTTTGGCCGGGTTACCTGGAGTCGGTGTTTACTGTTCGGGGCGAATACACCGTGGAAACGGGTTAAGTTGACCCTGGGTTTAGGCACCAGGGCTGCCAGCCTTGCAATAAAATCCAGGGGTTCGATATTTCTTTCTAGGTTTACAAAGTGGATGACCGTTTGATGTTTCTTTGAGTGATCGTTTGAAGCCCGCTGGGCACACCCAACATTTTTTATTCTTCAACCAATTTTCTTTACCTTTGCAAATAGTACCTCCCCATGTCGCATTAAACGCAAACTTCACTTTTTTTTTGTTTTTCTTTTTGCAAGACTTAGGCTTGTCGGGTGAAGGATGTTTGCTGCGTTCATAGCCCTTTGGACATGACCAGCGGCCACCTTTAACTAAACTATTTTTGGCCTTTTCAAATTTTTTGTTTCTCGGGTACATGCCTGAGCAGGCACTTTTACCAATATCTTTGGCACCCGTATAAATAATTTTTGCTTGTGTATTTGTTGATAGCGATAAGCCAAATAAGATAACTATGAAAGCCAACAGCGTTCATATACTCAATTTGTAGCTATCTTAATGTTCAGCCTCTTTCGTCGGTATGGAGTAGCCACCCCATTTTTATAAAATTGATTTGATTAATGCAAAAATGGCAGCCAAAGCTGCCATTTTGTAGACATAACCGTTATTAAAGCTCTAGGTTAACTCGGTATTTTTTACCTTTTTCACAAATTGATTTCGCTGACCAATCTCTATAGACCTTTTTAGTCCATCCACCATCACTCTTTTTCTTTCTGTAATTAACTCGGATCTGTGTATAGGCATGATCCACTTTGTTTAGGTTAAACTTCCAAATATAAGGCTTGCCATTTGCAGAAATTTTTCTATTTGGTGTTGGTTCGGAACGCCATTTCCCTTTTTCATAATCATGATAATCAACATCGATGATCTTAATATCCCTACCTGTTTTATTAATCGCGTGAACAGTTACATCTTTACAGTTATTGAAGGTTTGGTTTTGGAAGGTATACCCAAAATTACCTTCAGCTTCCAACGATAACCCTGTTTGCCAGCCCAATGAAATACCTGAAAAATCACCAAGTATTCCAGAATTCTCATCAACAGCTCTCCAGCCAGAAGCAGTCATACCAACTGAACCTGTAGCACCACCACCGACAATACCCCATGTAAAACCAGATAATTCTTTATAGTTAGCTTGCCAAAATCCTACATTGATACTCAAATCACCACCAACTGACGTACCAAGAGAAACACTTGTTGTGCTAACCCATGTCATACCCCACTTAGTACCACTTCCGCAGCCTTGCTCGCGACCAATTGCAATACCACCATCAGCGTTAGCGCCGAGATAATATGCACCATCACCGCCAACGGTAATAGTGAATGAGTTGTATCCAAGACCGCAGCCGCTATCAAAAATACCGTTAACTCCCGCATTAGTTAAGTCTTTTCGGGACAAGTTTTTGATTCCTTTACGCTTAATTACTGGCTCAAGTTTTCGTTTAAATCTATCAATTAATGCAATCAAATCTCCTGCTTCATCTATCTTATTTTGAATCATGGTTTGATTAGCATTACTTGACAAGCTTCGTTCACCACTTGCTAAATTTAATCTCATACATGCATTTTTCTTTGAATCTGATTCAGGATTCTTAATAAATCCTGCAGGACATGCTTTTTTTGCATTACCACGCCTGTAGCCTTTTGAATATTTGTTTTTTTTCTTTGGCTTACACACTGGGTGTCCGCCTGATGTTTCTTTCAGTGAACGTTTATAGCCTGCAGGACAAGTCCAACATTTTTTGTTCTTCAACCAGTTTTCTTTGCCTTTGCAAATAGTGCCTCCCCATGTCGCATTAAATGCAAATTTTGCTTTCTTATTCACATTTCTTTTCTTACATGACGAACCTTTATCCGGTAATGGATTTTTAGAACGTACGTAGCCTTTGGGACATGACCAGCAGCTTTGTTTTGCTACGTTAAATTTAGCTGCGCTACGGTTGCTAGTCTCTGGGTACAGCACCGGACAAGATTTAATTTTGCCTTCTGTCTTAGCATATTGAACGCTCTTCGCATGAGTCGTAGTTGAAACACCTAGCAATACAACGATACATAAAGCCCATATTGAAGAGTTAAACAGTGTTTTTAATAATGATTTATTCATTGTGTTTTTCCTGTTTTTATTTTCTAAAGTCATCGTGATAGTCATCATTACTGAACTTTGCAGTAACCAGTATCAACACCTGCAACATGAATACGCTTTGTGCCTTTCGGACACTTCATGCAGTAGCCTTTGTACTTAAATTGGTATTTCGGACAGCCATTTGCACCCCATACGTATTTAGCCGCTACTTTTTCTTTACCGAAGCCAACGCCACGTTCTTTACATGCTTCAGGGTGAGTCATTTTGCGAGTTGGACTAGTACGCTTATAACCTTTTGGGCATGAATAACACTTAGTGCCTGAACGATAAACTTGTGTACCTTCACAGCCTCTTTTCGCTTTTTTATAACGTTTTGCTTTTACTTTAGTAGGCGCAGCTTCTTCTTCCTCTTCGTAGTATTCCTCTTCTTCTAGATACTCATCTTCTACATACTCGTCCTCTGGGTACTCTTCTTCAGCGTATTCATCCTCTACGTACTCTTCCTCTGGATACTCTTCTTCCACGTATTCCTCTTCAACGTACTCATCCTCTGGGTAGTCACCTCCAACATAGTCATCTTCTGGGTATTCTTCTTGGTAATCATCTGGCGCAGATGAACCTTGGCCTGACTTTTCTCTCTCAAAACGACGTTGATCATCAACACGAACAGGAGAAAACGTTAAGTTAACCGGTCCAAACATACCTTGAACTTGCACACTCATTGAACCATTAGGCATTAGGGTCGCAGTAAACGGGCCAACTAATGGTAAGTCTTGTCCACTGTATTTGCCCGGGCCAATGCGCCTCCAGTCTTGTGAAACAACCATCATTGGCTCTACTTTTAATACAAACAAGTGCAACCAAGAATCAACCGCATAAGCACGACCACCTTCAATACGGATACGCTTACGAATATCATTAATCATCCATTCACCATCAATAGGCAGCTTTTTGGTCATCGGCACGTCCATCATCATCGGCAAAAAGGCCGGAATTTGAGGAACTTGAGGAATACCCATTGGGTTAGCTTGAGCCGTTGAGACCGACAAGCTGAATATCATGGCAAATATAACCAACAGCATGTGTATTTTGTGTCGTAGTGAGTTGTTCATTTGATTCCCCATCTTGTTATTTGTTTATGATTCAAATTGAATGTTGGTACCGCTCGAATAATCAATTTGTGCTTGCTATATTAATTTTCATTAATTTTCACTCTCAATTGTTGGTATGGGGTAAGCACCCCATTTTTATAAAATCATTTAAATTACCTAACCTTACATCACACTTGGGTTTGTTAAAACCCCATTAAAAAGCATGGTGCGTGATGAATTTTCTATAATCGAAAATGCAAAAGGTCGGTCAAGTAAAATAGTTCGGCTAGGCAAGGGGCGTTCAACACTGGTCACTTTGATACCTCCGATTAAGGTTACCGCTGCTGCTTTAACGCCCTTTTCATCAAGTTCAATTTTGCTTTGCTGTTTAATAAGGCCAACTGTTGTAGCTTGATTTTCCAAGGGTGTTTTCTGCTTATCAACCAATAATGACAGATTAACCTGATTTAAAAACAAAGGAGCCAAGCCAAGTGCATCAGCTATCGGTGAGCCTTTTTTCATTTCAATGCCATCACTAAAACTAAAGCTAGGCATTTGAATAGTCAGCTGAAACCACTCACTTTTATTGTCCAGCACATCATCAATAATGCTTGGCATATCAACGCTGCCTTTTTCTAACAGCCACTGTTGTAGATCTATCTCCGACTCAGCAGGAAAATGAACTATAAAAGAATATTTATTGCCTAAAAACGGCAGTTTAAAAGCGACACTGCCATCCTCATTTTCAAGTACTGACGCTTTATAATCATAGGTGCTAATTGACTTTGGCTTTATATTTTTACCATTTAGCGTTGTAAACTCGAAAGATGAATTTTCCGGAATCGCCCTCATTGGCGTGCCCCATGCTCCTTCAAAATACGCCGCATTCATAATCACCCATAAGAATTGCTTTAATGTGCCCTGATCAATAATTTTAGGAATCAAACCATTGGTTTTTTCAGATGCCCAGTCATTGATAAGGCCTGCACCTTCAGCTTCAAAGTCCACTGGATAAGGCATTGCATCATAAAAACCTGTGGCATTACTTTTAAACTGTTCTGCAAAAAAGAAAGGCTTGTCTGTGGTTACCCCATTAGTTGACCAAATTGAATTCGCTAATTGAAAGTGAGCAATAGCTGGATAATCATCGCGTTTATCCGCAACTATTTTTTCAGCTAATGCAGGGGCGATGTCATTTAAATTTAAGCCTGAACCGCTTAGTAACACTGAGTTAAGTAAATCCGACGAATGCTCTGCAGCGCCTTGCTGCAAAACACTCAAGGCATAATACAGTGACACTGATGACACCATGGCATTATTGACTTCACCATGCTTGAATTTTGCGTGTAGCAAATCTGCACCCAATTGATTAATCGTCGTAGCCGCTTGTAATTGCTTTGCTGATAAGTCTTGTTGTGCAGCAAAAACCGTGTTTAAAAACAGATATAAAAGGAGCGTGATAATAGTTTTAAAATTCATGGCTTCTCCAAATACTTAAGTGTTGGCATGATTCATTGCAACATATACTGAGGTACCAAGGAATCAATGGGGTCTGACCCCACTGATTTAACCCCATTGATTTACAGAGATAATCATAATCAGGCCAAATAACTTATGAACGGGGTGCATCTGAATGGTAAATGATGGCTTTTCAATGACGAACATCATCATTCCTGATGTTGACATTGCTATAAAAGAGATGAAAAGAGAAACTGTGAAAAACTTTCTAGCCATAACATACCTCCATTTTTTGTGATTCAGGTGTTAGCGTCAATCGCGGATAAGCGATTGGTTCTTGAAGGAAGGACTGTAGCAAGGCCGGGATGTTCCTTCAAGATTCTTTTATAGCTAAGCGCCTTGTTGGGTTGCGTGGAAGCACTGCTTGTTCCACTTGAAAAATTCAAGACGTGCTTGAAAGAGTTTATATCCTCAACTTATTAGGCCTTGATTATGGGTTGTTATCTGCTGAATAGTGCCAGTTTGTGAGGTGAGTATAAACAGAGGCGCACTTTACCTTGGCTGTTGTCATAAAGTTGAAACATGCTTGATATACATTATTACGTGTATTTAATTGAGGTTTATGGCTCCATGATCGACAACGGGAATGTACACACAAGACAGCCAATAATAATTTGGCGGTTGATAGACGGCAAGCCCGGTCATCAAAATCAAAGTGAAGGGCTGGTCGCTGCTATCGAAAGAAGGCATGCTTGCCGCTGTTATGACATTCCTGTTCAAACGGGACTTAATGGTATTAAAGCGTATTTGAGTGCCTCATGGTCTCTAGGTAAAAACTTGCCTCTACCCGATTTGATTATTGGAGCAGGGCACCGCACACATATCCACCTGCTGGCTGCGCGCAAAGCCTATGGTGGTAAGGCAATCGTATTAATGAAACCCAGCTTGCCTGCATCACTTTTTGATTTATCGATTATTCCTGAACATGATCAGTTCCACGGTTTTGCTAGGGTTTTGCAAACGAAAGGGGTGCTGAACTCAATGCGGGCAACTGGACCTCACCACCCTAACAAGGCTTTAATTATGGTAGGCGGGCCATCAAAGCATTATGATTTTGATATGCCTGATCTGATTAAACAAATAAAACAGTTAGTGGAAGAGGACTCAAGCAAACATTACACGGTAACAACGTCGCGGCGTACCCCGGCTTCTTTTGTTGATGAATTGCATAAAGCCATCCAGCCGTGTGTTAATTTAGAGGTTGTATCAGTCGATAAAACCAAGTCTGGCTGGGTGGCAGAGCAACTGGCGGATGTGGCGACAGCCTGGATATCTGAAGATTCGGTGTCAATGATTTATGAAGTACTGACTGCAAGAGTGGCTGTCGGTATATTGAACATGACAAGCAAACGTGAAAGCAGGTTGGCTTGGGGAATTAATCAGCTTATCGCGGCAAACGATGTTGTTCGTTTTGATACGCTCGGTGCATATAAGCCGCATCTAAGGCCCAGTTTTAACTATTTTGAAGCGGATCGTTGTGCAGAGTGGTTGCATGAACAGTGGCTAATGCCAATGGCAGATGATTTGGTGCCTGTAACGTCGCTTGGGTAACGCGCGATGAATCAACCTGGCTTGCGTATTGTGCAGGTTTTGCCAGCGCTTGAATCCGGAGGGGTAGAACGTGGCACACTGGAACTGGCTCGTTACCTTGTTGATAAGAGTCACCAGTCGATAGTCATTTCTGCAGGCGGTAGAATGGTTGATCAGCTCATTCGGCAAGGCAGTAAACATATTCAATGGTCAATAGGGCGTAAGTCGCTTTTCACCTTGCGCTTGGTTTTCAGGCTCCGTCGCTTTCTACAGGAACAAGAAATTGACATTCTCCATGTCCGGTCGCGTTTTCCCGCCTGGATTTGTTACTTTGCCTGGAAGGGCATGGATCCCGCAACACGTCCGAAGCTGGTAACCACCGTTCATGGGCCATACTCGGTTAGCCGATACAGCTCTGTGATGACGAAAGGTGAACACGTTATCGTCGTATCGGACATGATTCGCGACTATGTTCTGAATAACTACAAAGTTAACCCAGAAAAAGTGCATCGCATCTATCGAGGGGTTAGTTCCAGCAAGTTTCCTTTTGGTTTCACGCCATCTGACAAATGGCTGTCAGAATGGTATCGGGATTATCCACAGACAAAAGAGACGTTTATTATCACCCTGCCAGCGCGAATAACACGTCGGAAAGGGCAGCAAGACTTCATTGAGTTGCTGGCCTTGCTTAAATCACAATCTGTAGAGGTCCTCGGATTGGTTGTTGGTGAGGCAAAAAAAGGTAAAACAGCTTTTCTTGACGAGTTAAAAAAATTAGCCGAAGAAAAACAAGTCAGTGATCGGCTTTGTTTTGTGGGTCATCGTTCTGATTTGCGAGAAGTCATGGCAATTTCTGATATTGTTCTGTCGATGTCGCGCGAACCAGAAGCCTTTGGGCGAACAACAATAGAAGCATTGAGCCTCGGTGTACCCGTGATAGCCTATGCTCATGGAGGCGTTGAGGAGCAGCTTACCGCTGTTTTTCCTCAGGGTCGGGTTGATGTTGGCAATATTGAGCAAGCAGCAGATCGGGTTATTAGCTGGATAAAACAGCCCCCTGTTGTACCTAACAAGCACCCTTTTAAGCTACAAAACATGCTGGAACAGACAATAGATGTTTATTTAAAACCTTAGTGTGATGCTTGTTTCTTGTGAGCTAGTGACATAGCTAAACACCAGCCGACGCCAACCCAGACTAGAGCCGCAACCCAATTATTCAATACACTTTTACCGCCAATAAGAGGCCAGAGTGAGGTGGACAATATCGTAAAGCTGGCTGCCATTTTTAACCATTGTTGCGACCGGTATAAGGGCCGCAACACATTGAAATACAGCATCAGCAGCATGATAACAAACAGGCACAACCCAAACAGTCCTGTTTCAGCGGCGATGTGTAGATAAAGGTTATGTGGGTGGCTGCAGTTAAGATTCGCCTGCGTTGAGAGTGCGATCCCTTCACAAACGGTGCGGTATGTATGCATACCACTACCAAAAACAGGGTACTGCTGCCACGCACTAACAGCGGTTTGAAAAACCTGGCCGTAATCAGATTCAGAGAAGTGTGCCAGTTTATCCAGTGCGCTTGAAATGGTTCTTTGCGTCATCATAGGATCAAGCTGAGTCAAAATAATAAAACCGATAGCAATGGCGAACAAGCCTATCAACAATTGCTTGCGGTGCGCTTGATATTCGAAAAACATGCCCGTAATGCAGACGGCACTACCCGCCAAAAACACAATGAAGGCCATGCGCTCGCCAGTAATAAAGATAAAACCAAGCCCTAGTGCGATCAGCGCTATGAGATAAAAAAGCTGTCTTTTTTGTGATGTCAGTAAAGGCATAAGAAAAACAGCAAACAGCATTATAAACCAAACCCTCACCATCATGGTGCCTGGTATGGGGTTGCGAAAAGGGCCTGTCAGCCGCGTATCAGTGAAACTAGGCATACTAAACCAGTCCACCCCTGTTAAATATTGCCACACTGTATCGAGCACGATAAACAGACTGGTTAAAATAAGAGTCATCAGAAACCACTGCTGACGTGGTTTATCTTTCAACATCCAGTAAGCGATGGCCACAGCAAATAATGGCCAACGTATAAAGGTAATGGCATAAAAAAGGCTGTCACTGGGGTCGATGCTAAGAAGGACGTTTATCAATAATAAATGCCCCCAAAACACCCAAACCCATTTAAACCAACTTGTTTTTGCCCAGCTCCAGTCTTTATGTTGGTAGCTTAGCCATAGAAAAAAGAGGCCGCATAATGAAACCGTTATATCGGCCGTCCCCCTGAAAAACAGGAGTAAAGAAGGTAGAAGCGAAAGAAAAATACGTTCTTTAATTGAGAGTGAGCCTACAGCGAGCATTAAAATTGCCAAAGATAATCATTACATTAATTTGTCATCTTAATACGTTAATATTTCAACATTATTAAAGAGGTTAATAAAAGCACGGACGTAGCTTGTGGATAGAGCAAACCATGTATTTCTGAGACTGGGAAAATAAAGAATGAAAATTCTGCATATAATGGCGGGTGGCAAGCATGGTGGCGCAGAAACGGCATTTGTGGATATGAGCATTGCCATGCACCGTGCAGATCAGATCATTGAAGTTGTCACGCGCCCCAATGATGTGAGGGTGCATGCGCTGGAATCCGCGGATATTAAGGTGCATAGGTTGCCGTTTGGCGGTAAATTTGATTTTTATACAGCCTGGCAAATACGTCGCATTATCAAACGTTTCCAGCCAGAGATTGTACAAGGTTGGATGAGCCGTGCATGTCAGCATATTCCTCAATGGTCAAAGAGGATGTCGATACCACGCTACTTGACGGTCGCAAGATTTGGCACACCATACAAACTTAAATATTACAGTAACATGCAATATTTTGTTGCTTTAACGCCCGACATTCAATCGTATTTAGAGCAAGGGGGTATTGCTAAATCGTGTCTGACACAAATTCCAAATTTCGCAGAAGTGGAATGGGTAGACACACCCATTCATCGTGCAGATTTTGACACACCAGAAAAAGCAACATTAGTACTTGGGCTTGGCCGTCTTCATCCCGATAAAGCTTTTGATACATTGATTGATGTAGCAGCAAAACTGCCAGATATTTATGTATGGATAGCGGGCGAAGGCCCACAACGCGCCGAGTTAGAACAACAAATTGCCAGATTGAATCTGACAGAACGCGTAAAACTCCTGGGGTGGCGCACTGATAGAGCGGCGGTATTGCAGGCGGCAGATATTTGTGCCTTTATTTCTCGAAATGAAGGGTTTGGCACGGTCTTTATACAAAGCTGGGCACAACAAACACCTTTGCTTGTCAGTAATGCCGATGGCCCAAGACAGTTTGTTCAGCATGATATGGATGGTTTGATCGCCCCCATAGATGATGTAGAAGCGATTGCCGCAGGTATTGAACGTTTGCGCAAAGATCCAGAGCTAGCCAATCGTTTAAGCCGTAACGGCTTTAAGCGTTTTCAAAACGGTTTTACCAAAAGTGTCATCGTGGAGGCCTATATCG
Source organism: Cycloclasticus sp. (assembly GCA_002700385.1). GTDB lineage: Bacteria > Pseudomonadota > Gammaproteobacteria > Methylococcales > Cycloclasticaceae > Cycloclasticus. Next base: position 166,801 of record PADC01000002.1, on the reverse strand, counting down.
ATTACTATCGAGCGATTCGACAACAAGAAGCGCTAGATTGACACTATTAGAATGAACGAGAAAAAGAAGCTGTTGATTATTAAGCATGGCGCACTGGGTGACCTTATCCAGAGTGATGGCGTGCTGAAAGATCTCAGGCGCCACTTTTCTAACGCCGAACTGGTTTTGTTGACCGACCCAAAATTTGAGCGCTTGATGCAGCGCTGTCCATATATTGATCGCATCATCTGTGATTCTCGAGCACCTTGGTGGCATCTAATAGCAAATAAACACCTGTTTACACAGCTAAAACAAGAACAGTTCCACGGCATTATCGATTTACAAAACTCAAATCGAACGCAGTATTATCAACAGCTATTATTTAACAAGATAAGCTGGCATGGCCGACAAACATCAATCAAGCCAAAGTCGGGGTTGAAGGGGCAAATTGATATTCTACGAAACGCAAATATACCCCTTGTATTTGCCGAGAAACCCAATGTGAAATGGATGGCCGATGATGTTTCTGCATTGATCAACAGTGAAAATATCAGCCAGCCATACATTGCACTCATCCCCGGGTGTTCTGCAAAACATCCAAAAAAACGCTGGCCTTATTATGCAAAATTGGCCGAAACACTGCTGACCCAAGGTTATGATGTTGTCAATATTTTAGGCCCTGATGAACGCAACTTGGTCAACACATTGCCGGGCCATACACTCATTGAAAAAAGGGGAATATCCAGCTGGTTTGAAATGGCAGGGACTACTTAACGAAGCCGATTTTGTAGTGGGAAATGATACAGGACCAAGTCATATAGCCTCATGCTTGGGAAAAGCCGGCTTGGCACTGTTTGGAAACAAAACATCTGCAGCCAGAGCAGAAATACAGCGCGGTTCTTTTAAAGCCATTGAAGTTGATAACCTGGCCGATCTCTCAGTTGATAGCGTCGTTAAAAGAATCTATGGCGATTAACACGGTACGGGCCATTACCTAAACTAGATGTTTAGGACTTGCTTGCATTAAACCATTTGATGACATTTTTATCAGGTGGGAATACAGGTTAAAAGTATTTTAATCACGCCATTTTTAATAATAAGGTTGCCCCTTTTTGTCAGCTTTAAATCTGCTGTTTCTAGTAAAAGGAGGTTTAGCGTTGAAGATAACTCGTTACCAGAATCACTGACTAAAGGGTAAGGGGGGATTTAAGCGTTTAACGGCTTCCTTTTGAACTTTAGTTGTTTGTGTGCTTGGAACATAAAGATAAATTTACTTTTGGGGCATAGGGAAATGAGCGTGATATTAGGGATCAAAGCACTGACTAATGCGGGCATCTTCCGTCATCAGGTGGGACAGGTAAATCTTCTGGAATTTTTTTAAGTGCGTCTGAAGGGGATTGCATATTGAGTTTCCGAGACTGTCGGCACTTGTTGAGCGGCTAACTTTAAAGGCCAAAATACACTTTAATGCCCGTTAAAGTGTTCGATGTTGCGACTGATGCCAATAATAAGCCCATTACTCTGCTAGCTACACTTGCCCCGCTAGATCCGATCAATCGATTAACTTGGCCTGCTGCGAGCATTAGTAAGTAGGTAAAAAATAGCACAGCTAACATCATGGAGACTGTTTGTACTTGCTCCCAGATGCTAAATCGATTGTTCTCGGTTAATAACACTGCAGCCAATATTGCCCCCGGGCTTGCGATGGAAGGGACTGCAAGAGGAAATACAGCAGTTTCATTATGACTGCGTGCCAGTTTTGTTTCCTCATCAGGCTTGCTCTCACCGAAGATCATGGTGAGTGAAAAAAGAAATAAAATGATCCCGCCTGCGATTTGGAACGCAGGGAGTGGTATCGACATTGCGATCAAAATGATCTCGCCAGCCACAACGAAGAACAAAAGCACAGCACCGGCCGCTAGGGTTGCAAGTAACGCAATTCTCCTTTTGGCGTCATTATCGCATTGTGACGTAACGGCAATAAATACCGGAACAGTGCCAATGGGATCAACGACAGCGAAGAAAACAATGAAGGTCGCTAAAAAGTCAATCATTTCATAGGTATAGTCATATAGCAGCGCGATAAACCGGTCTCATCGATCCGTAAATTATGGTTTTATACATTTTTACTTCTGTAGCTCAACTTGATAAACCAATAACAACCCCCTAAAGCAATGATAATAATCCCTAAGCCTATTATTGCCAAGGGATCATATTTTTCCAAATCTAGCAAAATGACCTTCCGAGAAACAGCTATTACGGCTACCAATAAAACAACTTCTGCATGTATGACATTATCTTTGAAATACATTTCTACTGTTTCTATCAGCTCGAATCCAATGAGAATAATGAAAAAAAAGCCAAAGATTCTAAATAACTCATTTATTTCAAGAAAAAGCACATCATCTGTTGGATCAAATAAATCTAAATAAAGAATGATGCCGAGCTCCACTATCGCGATAGTGACAACTATTGCCATCAAAATAAGAACAACAAAGGACATCCATTTTTTTGCTGTAAGAATTAAAGAAACTCCTTTATCAATATCTTTATTCATTAACAAAATTCTCCTATTTTTTTTAAAACAGCAACCGCGAATAAGCGGCAGATTCCTAAAGGAATGACTGTAGCAGACCTAACGCTTAAGTAAAGTGCGCCGATGGGCTTCACTTTGACTTTTTTGTTATGCAAACAACCGCTCGAATTAACGTGGCGGATCAATCTTATTGTTAATTGAGGTGTTAACACGAAACCAGCCTGCAACTGAATGCCGGTCTCTAGAGGAGGGCAGCACCTCATGAGGGAACTCTTCGCTAAGAAATATCACTAAAGTACCGTACAGTGGCACCACTTTAATTCCATCACGGTCTTTGTCGTCATTGTAGATAACAAGCTCACCCCCATCTGTTGGCAACCATGCTGGATTTAAGTATGTTATGACTGACAGCACTCTATTCGCTTCACCTCGAAATGCATCATAATGTCTTTTGTAATATGCGCCAGGTGAATAGTGAGCAAAATGACTTTCAAATGAGAACAAACCTAAAAATAGTTTTTTGTTCAAGAAACGTTGCAACCTAGCATTCCATTCGACCCATTTTCTGCCTGCATCAGATTCGCCATTGATCCAGCAAATCTCATCAGTTCTCACAAACTCTGTTCTCAGGAAATCTACACCACGTCCAATGCCAGCATCGGTATACTTACTGTTATTTAATTCAAGTCGGTGAGCATACAATGAACTTGATATGTCCTCAGGAAGAGCTCCTGGTCGAATGCTATAGCCTTGATTTACGAGATCGTCCGCTATTAGCCCAAAAAGAGTTTCATCAAGTGTATTTCCGCCACTAGCTCCGGGGAAGTTTTTTAGCGCTACCAAAATCTACAATCAGCCTATTCAAATTAAAATACAGTTACTATGGATGCATAACGCCGCGCGAGCCGAAGGCGAGCCCGGTTGAACGCTTGTTTATACTCAATTATCGTGTAATTTAAGTAGCCGTTCACTACGCCGTACTCTAATAATATTTACTGACTCACTTTCAGGCAGATAGACCATACGAAATGGTAAATGAATAAGTTCACGGATAGAATCGTCGTCAAACTCTGGTACGACTCTACCAATATCCGGATGAGTTGAAAGCGTTTCAATATGCTCAATGATGGTCACTACAAAGTCTTGGCCAATTTGAGGTACACTCTGCTCTTGATAATACTCTTTAATACTTTTAAGGTCATCAACCGCTGACCTGGAAAAAGAAATATTCACTAGCTAGAGGCCCAACTGTTTTCTTACATCACTGATGCCAGAAGTTTCGCCTTCCTTTATCTCCATTAATCCTTGAGCAACAGCCTTAACGAACTCAAGTTCCTCCTTGGTGTTTTCGTAATCATCCAGTCCTTGAACAACGGCAACGCCACGCCCTCGGCTAGTAACAAGAACCGGTCTAGGCGTGTCTTTTGCATGGTTGACAACCTTACCCGGATTAACCTTTAGGTCAAACAGCGGAATAACATCTTCGGAAAATTTTGTTTGCATGATAACAAGCCCTCTTTTAGAGACCTATATACACCCATTAGCAGGCCTCATCAAGGAGTACAATCAAAGGCAAATCAATGAAATCAATAGGGTCAGACTCGATTGATTTTTTGGCCCGAACAGTGAATCAATGGGGTCAGACCCCATTGATTTATTTACAAATACCCTAACGGGCTCATTAGAGCAAATAACAACAAGGCTATAATTTAGCCCGTATTCCGCATACCCGCTGCGATGCCTGTCATCGTAGCCATCAGTGCCTTTTCGACGGTTTCATTGGGGCAGTGTCTATCTCTGTATAACAGTTCTGCTTGTAAATAATGCAATGGATCAATGTACGGATTTCTGACATCAATAGATTGCCGAATTGTAGCATTGGATGCCAAAAGCTCCTCATGTCCTGTTAAATCAAGCAGCAATTGGCGAGCATCTCGTAGCCTCTTTCTCAGCCTTTCACCAAGAGGGTGCAACTTCTCATCCACCAGCCGTTGTTCGTAGTACTCTGCTATCTCGGGATCTGCTTTCGCTAACACCATTTCTAACATATCAATATAGGCGGTAAAAAATGGCCAGTCCTGGCGCATTTGCAGGAGCAGCTCTTTACGCTCACCCGACAGTGCATCTGTTATCGCTGCGCTACCTAACCATGCTGGCAGCATTAAACGAATTTGAGTCCACGCGAAGATCCACGGAATCGCTCGAAGGCTTTCTACCCCCCCATCTGCTTTTCGTTTGGCTGGGCGGCTGCCCAATGGCAATTTCGCTAATTCCTGTTCGGGTGTGGCCTGGCGAAAGTAGGCGACAAACTCAGGGGTATTTTGTATCAGCTCTCGGTAAATTTTTTCCGCATCAGCCGCCATATCACTGATCAGTTTCCGCCATTCAGGCTTGGGTGCTGGGACGGGAACCAAACTGGCCCTTAAAACAGCCCCTGCATACAGTTCCATATTGCGTATTGCATGCCCTGGCATACCAAATTTAAAGCGGATCATTTCTCCCTGTTCCGTAACGCGCAACGTACCGTTCACAGAACCAGGCGGTTGTGACAAGATAGCCGATTGGCTTGGGCCACCACCACGGCCCACTGTTCCACCACGGCCGTGAAATAAAGTTAAACGCACATTTCGCTCGTGGCAGACCTCTGTAAGTGTCTCTTGAGCACGGTACTGACCCCAACTTGCCGCCAGTGTGCCGGCATCTTTTGATGAATCAGAATAACCAATCATTACCTCTTGATGCCCGTCAATGTGATCCCGATACCAATCAATATCAAGCAAAGTTGCAATACAGGTTGCTGCGTTATTCAAATCATCCAGGGTTTCAAACAGCGGTACAACAGGCATCGCAAAGTTGACCCCCATCTCTTTTAGAAGCAAGACCACTGCAAGGACATCCGATGGACTGGATGCCATTGAAATCACATAGCTACCCATTGCCTCTTCGTTTTGATATGCAATAACCGCACAGGTATCGAGCACCTCTTGCACCTCTGCACTGGGTTGCCAGTTCTTTGGAATCAGAGGACGCAGATTTTGTAACTCACTCAACAGGAAGGCCTGTTTCTCAGCTTCCGACCACTCGGCGTAATTGCCTAGCTTGTAATAGGCAACCAGCTCCTCAAACACCTGTGCATGGCGCTCTGAATTTTGACGAATATCGAGCCGCACCAAGGAGAGACCAAAGGCTGCAATACGGCGCAAAGTCTTGCGCAAACCGCCATCAGCTATTACATCCATACCGCATTCACGCAGAGAGCGGTCACACAATAACAGGGGCTCTAGTATCTCTTTATTAAGCAGATAGCCATCTTCTAATGGGCGCCAGCCATCACTGAGACACTCTTCCGCCCAGTGGCGCGTATTTTTAAGTTTTTGGCGAATCTCACGTAACACCGCTCGATAAGGTTCTGTGGCATTGCCAACCTTTTGTTGTAATTCATCGCTTGCATGGCTCATCGAGAGTTCATGGCGCAATTGGGTAATATCTTTTAACAAAAGATCGGCCGCCACCCAACGGGATAACAGTAAAACCTCATCAGTCACCTTGGCCGTTACATTCGGATTGCCATCACGGTCTCCCCCCATCCATGAAGCAAACCGGATTGGAGCGGCATGCCAGGGTAGCCGCTTACCTGTGACCTGCTCCAGCTCACGATCAAAATTATGCAAGAACTCGGGTAGCGCTCCCCAGAGCGAGTTTTCGATAACCGCAAACCCCCACTTTGCTTCATCGACCGATGTTGGACGCTCGCTACGAATAGCGTTGGTATGCCATGCTTCACTGATAAGCCGTTGGAGCCGTGCCTCAGTATCTTGATACGCATGGCTCAAAGGCAGTTCACGATCCAAACGTGCAAGGCTTTCTGCCATGGCGTCATATTTCTGAATAAAAGTGCGACGGTTGGCCTCAGTGGGGTGGGCCGTGAGTACCAACTCAACTTGAATCTCTGCTGCCTTTTGTACCAAGGTATCTGGATCAATATTCTGAGCCAGGATATATTGAAAAACTTGGTCAAATGCATCGGGATCTTGCTTTGTAACGATTAAACTGTTGCGGCGACGAATGCGGTGGTGCTCTTCTGCAAGATTAGCAAGGTTTAGAAACTGGCTAAATGCTCGAGCCATCGGTACTAATTCGTGCTCTTCGAGGCTGGACAGCGCAGCGATCAGATCTTGCGTATAGCCCTCACCATGACGAGCATCTTTTGCCAAATGACGAATCTTCTCAATCTTTTCGACAAACTCGGGGCCTAAATCGCTATTAATCGTATTACCCAGCAGTTGACCAAGCAATCGAACGTTGTCACGTAGAGGTGTTTGTAGATCTACCATTCTGGTTCCATATAAAAGGTTAAAAAATAAATCACCCTCATTATTAACGGAGCAATGATCACCTGCCAAGTGCTCTGGGTGCATTTTTAAGCGCACTCTCCCCTATTTTGGCAAATAATACAGGACCAAGTCATAGAGCCTCATGCTTGGGAAAAGCAGGCTTGGCACTGTTTGGAAACAAAACATCTGCAGCCAGAGCAGAAATACAGCGCGGTTCCTTTAAAGCCATTGAAGTTGATAACTTAGCTGATCTCTCAGTTGATAGCATCGTTAAAAGAATCTATGCCAACTAAGGTGAAGTTGATAAAGTCTAATCTCCTAATCAAAATATAAAGCCAAGTAAGTCATAGGGTGTTGTTTCTCAGGTCAGATTTACGCCTTTCCAGTTCTGCTTTGTTGATCAGATTAATTCTAATTTATAACGTTTTTCTAAAACATAACCAAAATTCAATCCGACAGATTGATAGAAACCGGTTCAAAGTGAAAAACATGCTCTGTATCAGGATGAACATGAACATAAATGGCCCCTAAATCAGGGCTGCCAAACACTTCCAATCGTGTAAAGTTTGCCATCGTTTTGCGTTTATATTTTAGCGGCTTATCAATTTTGTGTTTGTGAGTATCTCCGTGTACGAACAAAACGGGGCGAGCAAATGTTCGTACGTGATCGCTCAACGCGGCGCGGAAGCTGTCAAACCCAGTAGGCTGCCAAGAGACGGCATCGAACTTAATATTAGCGTGAGTGAATAACACCAACGCTTTAGCCGATGACGCTCTTTCAAAAATTTGATCCAGCCAAGCTAAATTGGCCGTATTACGACTTAAATGTTCTTGAATGGCTTTCGAATCGGTATACAGATTATTGTTTGTTCCCACATTATGAAAAGAGGCAAACAACACATCGCCTTGCTGCCACCAGACATTCTCCGGAAAATCTCTAAATTCAGGCTGAACACTCTGCCGGGTTAAAGGCATAACCGTTTTACCCAGGCTCACAGGCTTTGGGTAGAGCCGTTTACGTAAGTAATTAAGTCGCTCCAATGGATCAAACTGCGAATGGAAGCAATCCGTCCAGTCGTTATCGCCCGGTAGATAAACCAACGGGTTATTGAACTGATTAGCAGTGCGTAACAAGCGTTGGTAATAGTCATCATGACAAGAGTCGCCGCCTCCCTTTAGCTCGCCAATATGAACGACAAAAGCAGGTTGCCGTTGATTGATACTTTCGATCAAACCAGACAAACGCTCTTGCCCTTTATCAGAAATATCTTGGGTATCTCCAAGCGTTACAAAAGTAAATGGTGCAGCCAATAAAATTCCAGGCAGTACGCAAAGGAGAGTAAGCAAGCCGGCAAAGTATTTAACAGTAATCAAATTTTTCATAGTCGATTAATCCATATTGTCAGGAAACAGATAGTGTTAGAGATAACGCGACGCGTTTTTTGCGGTCGCCGTTAATTGGCTTGTTATGTGTTTTATTGATATCATGTGTACACACTCGATTTTTTATACACAAAGGTGGTTGTAATGAGAACTAATATTGAAATTGATGATAGCTTAATGGCTGATGCATTAAAAGCAACTGGATTAAGCACTAAAAAAGAAGCTGTTGAATTAGGGCTTAAAGCACTGATCAAGCTGAATAAACAGGCATCTATACGTGCTCTTAGGGGCAAGCTGAAGTGGGAAGGCAACCTGGAAGAAATAAGAGCTAAATAATGATTTTAGTAGACTCAAGTGTTTGGATTGATTTTTTTAATGGTGTAGACAATCCTGAGACGGATAAATTAAATGAAACACTTGGACTCGAAGAAGTTGTAATTGGTGACCTTATACTTGCTGAAGTATTACAAGGGTTTAGGAGTGATACCGACTATAAAGCTGCTAAAAATGTCTTAACGTCATTAGCTGTACATAATCTATTAGGGAAAGAACTTGCGATTAAAAGCGCAAATAATTTTAGAAAACTCAGGAAAAAAGGGATTGCGGTTAGAAAAACAGCGGATGTAATAATTGCTACCTACTGTATAGAAAACAAAATACCTTTATTATATACAGATAAAGACTTTATACCATTTGTAGATAATTTAAGACTGAAATCTGCTTGTTGATTTTTACACATAACGTTTTAGGTAAAGCGCGCGGACCTTTACCCGCGTCGCCTCTGACCTGCTTGTTATGTGCTTATACAAGCGATAATTGGGTAACATGTAGCTCTTTACGGTGTTGTTCTGCTCGCCAAAGATCGTATTGTGACTGCTGATTTAACCAGCTCTCAGATGACGTATTAAATGCAATGGATAAGCGGACAGCCATTTCGGGGCTTATGCCCGATTTACCATTAAGAATAGCTGACAATGTTTTGCGGCTAACACCAAGTCCTTTAGCGGTCTCCGTTACAGTTAAGCCTAAAGGCTCAATGCAAAGTTCTTTTAATACTTCGCCGGGGTGTGGGGGATTGTGCATTAACATAAAATAACCTCAATGATAGTCTTCATAATCTACGATTTCAGCGTGAGTTCCATTAAAACAAAATGTTACACGCCAGTTTCCACTTACACGTACAGACCAAATTTTTTCTCGATTACCTGTGAGTGAGTGAAGGAATAAGCCCGGTAAATCCATGTCACTAGGTGATGAAGCAGCATTAAGGCGACCAAGAATTAATTGGAGTCGTTTTACATGTTTGGCTTGTACGCCGGACTTGCGACCCGTTTTAAAAAACAATTCTAGACCCTTATGCTTAAAGCTCTGTATCATTTATATGACTGTAATCTATAACGTAACGGGTGTCAATCTGGCTTTACACATTACGTTTTAAGTAAGACGCGCGCGTCTCTTTGCGCGTCGTACTTGACTTTTTTGTTAGCATTTAGTGGCTTAATGCCTTTAATACAGCTCTTGGTTCTTTTGCCACAATATTAAGCAAGACAAGAGCAGGGCCTTGTGGCTTGCGGTCTCCGCGCTCCCAATGGCGGAGTGTACTAACACTAATGCCAAAAGCAGATGCAAATTCATTTTGCGACATGCCAACATTAGCTCTAATGTTTTTTACGTCAATAGGGGAGAACTTATGAACAACAGCGCCCCCTTCTTTGTTTTTTGAGAATTCTAAAGCCTCATTTAAACCTTGTTTTATACTGTCAAATGCACTGCCCATATTAGCCACCATAGTTATTAATAAGTAAAGTTGTGAATTTAGCTAATTCATTGCGCTCAGATTTTGATAGGTTTGATTTCTCGCCCTTACCAAATAGAGTTAACAAGAATATTGGCATAGATTCGTTGTGGAAATAGTAGATAATCCGAACACAACCACTCTTACCTTTGCCGTGTGCAGCCCACCTTAGTTTTCGTATGCCACCAGTACCTTGCATGATGTCTCCGGCAGCAGGATGAGCGGCCAAATAGTTGATGACACTTAGCTTTTCAGGTGCACTGAATAATTTATCTGATCTTCTCAGGAACTCAGGGAGTTCTACAATGGTTTGCATGCCTCAATAGTAATCCATTGGATTATAGGTGTCAATGTTGAGAGAATGCTAACGTTTCAATAAGCCGCGCAGCTTTTTCGCGTCGGCTTAATTGATTTGTTAGAGCTTCACTCTCTCTTTTTTCTCGTTCCTGAGAACATTCTACCCCTCACCGCTTCTTTTGCTTCTTGTTTCTGTATGTTTCTTTTCAAAAGATCGCCGGGAATTAGCGTTAATATGAGAGTCCATAACTGCAAAAGGGTAAGACATCCCAGTATTGCAAATGACAATCCTCTTAATTCATGTTTGTATCCCAATACATAAGGGATAGTTTTTCCGATAGAAATTATCAAGGGCATAACCAAAACGACAAGAAGTATAAAGGTAGATATTAATATCGGCGATAAAAGCAAATTTATTGTCTCTCTATCCTCTACTGAAACACTGCCACCATTTTGGCTGAATATTTTCTTTAAACTCTCAGGATGCAATATGGCAATCCATGCACCCATTACACCAAATATTATTGCCGCAGTGTTTCTTAACCCTTCTAAAAGAGGAGTTTGCTCCTCCATGGATATATTTTTACCAAAGAAATAACAGGTGACAGCAACACCAATCACAAGAATCAGAACTAATATTTTCCCCAACATTATCTGATCAGCCGAAGATATACATTTCTAGATTCTGTCAACGCATCCAATAGAGAATGGGCTTCTACAATCTCATCATTGTCTCTTGTTACGTCTATCTCAAATTCATCTTTCGCAACAGAATGGCTTAGCCATTTTATTTGTGGATCTGATTCAAATTTGAATCCAATATCATCCCATTTAGACTCATGATTCTCTTCCCACTCTGCAATTATTTCATCTACTTCATCTTCACTAGGAGTAAATGGTATTTCGTACTTGATCTTTATATCATCGGTTAGTCTATTTTCTTCTGGGCGAACTCTGATAGACTCAAGAAACTTTTGCCACATTGTACGATGCAATTCAACCTGCGGATTCAGTTCGTTTTTCCGTATAATTTTGGTAACGCTATCAATATTTTGTTTTATGTATTCTATTTGTCCAGGCTTTCTGTACAAATACGACTTAAAATCAGCATTTAAATGATAAACTTCATCGTTGTTATCTGAATAGCCTAAAATCTCTACTCCATCTTCAGTTTCTTCTGTAACAACAAACGAAGTAAACTTGGCCACAAATTCCTTGATGTATCGATCGAAGCTCTTTTTGCCGATTAATAGACTATGGTGGAATCTTATTGAAGCAAACACATCATGTTCTGGAACAACCCAAAAGTATGTTGCATAGCCCGGAATAGAACCTTCGGGTAGATCTGTAAAGTTTACATCAGCATTGCCGACAGACTGCGTACCATCAACGGTTACAACACGCCCTTCATTGGTGGATGTCTCATTCCATGTAACAATAACAAAGTCGCCTGTAAGACGGTTTTTCACAAGATCAAAACAGAAAGCCCTGTATTCATCTTCACCATCTTCCAACTCATAGGTGCAGGTTTCAGATAGTGCTTTGTTATCCCTTCTAACCCAGCCAGATAGTTCCTCGAAAATCTCTGAAGTAGAACCGAACTCTGGCTGATCTTGCCCGAAGCGGTAATACCCCATCTTCGATATGCGATAAAACTGTAATTTCACATTCTCAATCATATCCGTTCCTTCGATGGCTTATCTTTTTGTAGCTCTAACGCCGGTGTAACGGGTGCATCGGAGCGCAGCGTAAATGCATCCCGTTGACACCCTTGTTAGCCCTGCGCCTGTGCATTTAACAGGCTTTCAATTAATACGTTGCTTTCCTGAGCTTTTATTAAAAGGTTGTCGTGGTAAGACTCAACTTTTTCCTTTAACCCTAGACTTTCTGTCATGTATTCTTTTAAATCTACTAAACATTCTTCTGGCGTCATCTCTTCTTCTGGCTCAACAATCTCAGATGTGAGACCCATTGTTCTATAAAAGAGGCTTTTGCTTCTATCCATGATTTCATTTAGCTCTGAAACAAGATTCAGTTCTACTGACGCAAAGCTCTTTGGCAGAATTGGCATTCTTAATGCCAGCATCTCCGAATACTTATTAATTGCAGATTCAGCAGGTTTTTGCCTTTTTGGCCAGTGCTCCCTCTTTATTTCAGCATAAACTCGATAATCTGAAAACTCAGAAAAATCCTTTTCTTCCGCTTGGAATATGAAATAGTTTGCAGCTTCATCTATATAGGCATGATTGATATCAATGTACTCCAGAAATGCATTGACAGCGAAAACATAAGATTTATTGAGTTCTAGAATACTGTCTATTTTTCTTTCTAGATATCTAGCTCTCTGACCACTTAGAACTTCCAGGTCAGCTTTATATGTTGCAACATCTTGTTGAAGTGACCTATTTAAAGCGTTTTTGGTTTCCTCTAGCTCAGATTGAAGCTCTATATTTTTTCTTGACAAGCGTTCTGCATATTTATGATCGAGATGTTTGAAGAATATTTTCTCACCAAACTTAGCGACAATTACAATAGTTAGTCCAGCCCCAGCGGCTGCACTCATAAGGTATTTTAAAATTTCAACAAGCTCTTGAGGCAAGTAAAATCTCCGTTCTATCGAATTTGAGGCTAACGCCAAGCTTTGGGGCAACCGAAACAAAGCGAAGCGGCGAGTAGGTTGTCCCAGCTACGCTCGACAGTGCGTAGCGATAACAGCGCCTTGTTATGTTTATTTAGAACCATTACGCCTACTCTCACGATGATCCTTAATAGCAAAATATAATGTTTGAATTGCAATAAAAAAGCAAACTACAGCGCCAATAGCGCAAGGAAATAATAGTAATGCCAACTTGGCCTGATAGCCTTGATAAGCAAGCACAGCCAGAATAAAACCAATTAATATCTCAATAGCGAGAGACTCTAATGGCAAGCTCTCGCCTAGATCAATGGTTTTAGCCGCAAAGTGCCGAACTTTGATTACATTCTTGTACTTGGATTTAGACATTGCTTAAACATAACGCCGTGGTCAGTGGGCCAGTGTAGTGGAGCATTTTTTATGGTAAAAAGAGCGAAGCGATACCATAAAAAATGCGGAGCGTAACTGGCTCCACTGCACCACCTTGTTAGCTGATGGATGATGACACATTTTCTTGAAACTCCAGAAGAGTACGAAATTCCCCAACTGACAAATCGCTTTCCTCACCACCGACTAAAACGCAATCTATCGATGCTTTAAGAGAACCACCTAAGTCGCGCCGAACGGAGTCACCAACGACTAAACACTTCTCCTTAGGCAGCCCAAGTTTATTTACCACCATTTCAAATGGTTTTGGAGAAGGTTTAACCATTCCGTGATCAGATGAAAACGAATAGGCCGAGAACAACGACCAAATCCCAAGGCGCTCAAAGGTATCAACCCACATTTGTTTTGGTGCCCAAATATCTATAACAAGTGCCAATTTAAATCTTTTTTTCAATGCGATTAAAGCCTGAACATATGATTGTGGAATGTACCCATGCTCATGGTATGCAAATGTCTGAATGATTTTTCCTTTTTCCATTGATGGAATGCTCATTTCAGAGCTTTCCTCAATTGCGGTTTGTAGTGATGGAAAACTGTGCCTATAGTCTTCAGACGGATATTTAACCGCCAAGTAATCATAAGCCCTATTGATAATTCTGTTTACAATATCATTTGGCAAACCACCGCCAATAGATCTGTAGTACTCTGAGTAATCTTCAGCTTCCCTAAATCTATCTTCTCCAAACATGAATGTACTATTCATATCGAGAAGAATCGCTTCCTTACCCTTGAACATTAATCTAAATCCTCAATTACAGCTAACGCCTCACATCACCGGAAGTAAAAAGCAGAGCGACGAGGAACGAGGAGCGGCGCTTTTTGCTGTCCGAGTGCATGTGATTGTTATACCTTATTCTTCAAACTTTACTGGTTCTGATTCATTACTTTTAATGACAACAGTGCCAGCCAATTTGTCATGCCAACCCTGCTTTTTTTTGTCTATACCAACCCAGATAAGCCCCAGACCCAAGGGTAACATTGCTGGGATATAGGCAAGGTATCTACCTATAGCTTGCCCCAGAGAAAGTTTATTTCCAGTTTTTGCATCAACGATTTTTAGTTTCGTTGCCATTTTTCCTGGTGTACCGAAAAAGCGCAGCCAAAACCATATTGTTGCAACAATGGGAACAATATAACCCAGTAGCACATCCCAAAAACCATAGATGATCTGCTCACCCAACCAATATTCTTCGCCATAAATAAACGAAAGTGGGACATACAAAACGATAGTTATTATCACTAAATCGATTAGTAATGCTCCAAATCTAATCCAGAATCCTGCGTACTCTTGCTCTTTTTTCATGCTACTTAATTCTCCTTTTGGGTATAACGCCTGCCACAACCGCATTTATGGAGTGGCTTACTTTGTGTTAAAAAACGAAGCTTACACAAAATAAGCCACGGAATAAATGTCGGATTGATGGCACTTGTTATGTGGCTACTCGATGAACCCAATGCTTCGGCCTAATTCCAATGGAAGTTTTGATGATGTCATCATTGCAGTTTTCATTAGGTGAAAATTATTGTTTTTGTAGAAAGATTCTTTGCCTGGCTCTGCATATAATAGAACTCTCATATGATGCTCGACCATTTTAACTAAAGAATTTAAAATTTTAGTGCCAATCCCTTTTCCTTGTTCTTTTTTTGATACCGCAATATCACATATAACTGCACAATCAAGTTCATCACCAAAGGCTCTGCCAACGCCAATTAAATTATTAGATTTATCGTAATAAGAAATAATATATTTACTTGTAGAAAATACTTTAATTAAATCGTCTTTGGTTCGCCCATTTCCCAAACCAACAGATTCATAAAGTGTAAATAACTCATCAAAGTTACTGATTTTATTTGTTAGCCTCATAATTATCCTTTGACACATAACGCAAAGTACAATGGCAGACAAAGTGGAGCGGTTTTTGGCGTAAAATGGCGTAGCCATGCCAAAAATTGCGTAGCTTTGGCTGTCCAAGCGACCGCAGGGAGCGATTGATACGCATTGTTATGTTGGTTTACTCATTTGCATAAAAAGCAGATCTGCATATTTACCGTCAAATTTGAGCGCTCTACTTAGAACCCCTGTTTCCTGAAACCCTAATTTCTTAAACAGAGATATAGCCGACTTAGACTCACTGGACGTGTCAAAGGATACAATTTCTATGCCTCTCAGGGAAAAACTAAAGTCTCTAGCCTTTTGAATTAGGTAATAACCAATTCCTTTACCTCTAGATGTTTTATTTACATAAGGCCCCCAAATGCGGGCTTTGTGATTTTCAATTTTATTCTCAAAGCGCTCCACTCCAACTACGCCCACTAACTCTTTATCCATCCATGCACCGAGCATTATTTTATTAGGGGAATTCGCATAGCTCTCTATAGCGCTTTGAACAACTTCTTCACTTGCTTGAGTTTCCTCATCTTCGGTTATGCTAAAGGAGTATGGGTCTGTATTTAAAACAGAAATCCTTAGATTTATGAGCTTTCTGGCATCATTTTTTTCTAATTCTTTGTACTGAATATTCATTTTCTCTACTCGGTAACATAACGTTGAAGCTGTGCGGTGCAAACGGAGCGCAGCGTAGTTTGCATCCGAACGAGCGCCTTGTTAGGCGTCATTTAAATTGACGGCACTACACTTAACCACGATTTCACTTGCAAAACTGTTAGTATCTTCACGAACTGAGTCCATAGTATGCCCTATGAAAATGTGGTGTACACGCACAGCCATCACCGCTATTTGCCCTTTCAATAAAGGCACAAACCCGTCAGGAAATATGTTTCTATTTTCTGAAATGAATTTCACAGCTAATTTAACAGCGTTAGATAATTCACTATCATGGACGGATGAATAGCCAAACTCCCATGAATTTACCCTATCGGTAATTTCTTTAGTTTCATCGTCTATTTTCAACCCGGAAGCCGCCAGGGCTCTACAATCATACTGCCTACATGTTTCAGGACGTGAATCATATATAGAACATTTATTCTTTTTAAACATAGGACAATAGCCTTTTTCGTCATAACCAAGAAGGTAATGACCATCAGGTAGCCCAGGGGCCTGAAACATCAGCTCTTTTGGAATACTGTCCACAGCTTTCCTATCTGTTGGCCGGATATGTATGAACTTAGAAGATGTGCAACACCCAACACATTCACCACACGGGACACTTCCTTCACCGAGACCTCTCATAGTTTGAGTGAACTCTTCAAGCCAAACAGAAAATTCTCCAGCACTTATTTTTTTGTTCATAATTACCTACTACTTGAAAATATCACGCCGCCTAACGCCCAGCTCACAGGTGAGCGACTGAAGGGAACCAATCCTGCGGAGCTGATTTTTAGGTATCTATTGCCTTTGAATACACACCATACTTAACGCCATGGATATCTGGTGCCTTTGAATATAAAACAAACCCTATTTTCAGATACATAGATAAAGCCACTTCCATGATTTCCGAGGTATGCAGCGCCAACACCTTGGCCTTCTCTTTCTTTGCAAGGATTTCACACATATTTGTTAAAGTGCGTCCAATACCATTATTGCGCGCCTCAGGTGAAACAACCAACATACGTATAATTGCCCATTCTGGCTTAAAGAAGTCGGACTTCAATTTATTCGGACCAACATAAGCTATTGCACCAACAATTTTATTGTTTTGTTCAGCAACAATGAGATCTGATGATTCTGCAAGCTGCGACATTAAAGATATTTTTTTTTGAATCCATTCCAGTCCTTATATTCATTTGCGTATTGCTCAAACGCTGACGTTGCCAACATATTGACTTGGTTTTCATCAGATTCATTAAATTTTCTGTATGTAATTGCCATACGCACCTTTAATGCCTAACGATTAAGGCCAGCGGCGCCAAAAAACCGCGTAGCGGTTTTGGCGTCCGATCTGGGCCGCCTTGTTATGGCAGTCATTACTCATACCTTGCTGATTCCCATGCATGTATTGCATGCATCCTGGTTTCACCCCAATGATACCCGCCAAGTTTACCACTTTGCTGTATGACGCGATGGCAAGGTATAAGGAATGCAACTGGATTTGCGCCTATCGCAGTACCCACCGCGCGAGCCGCGCGCGGCTTACCTATTTCAGAGGCTATCTGAGTGTAGCTTGTTACAGTTCCAGGCGGTATCTCCAATAAAGCCTTCCATACACTAATTTGGAAATTCGTGCCTGTAACATACAAAGAAAGAGGTCGATCCAGTCGCATTTCCCAATTAAAAATTGATTCAACAATTTCATGTGTGCCACCGTAGTTTTCACGAAATACTGCATGCGGCCACTTATTAGTTAACTCATCAAGATGCTCTTTTATATCTTCTTGACTTAAAAAAGCTAGTTTACAAATTCCCCTTGGCGTCACTGCAATAAAAACCTTACCAAAGGGGGTAACATGTACAGCATGCTCAATAGTTATACCAGCTCCACCTTTTTTGTATTCACCCGGAGTTACAGCTTCCAGATTCACAAAGTGATCATATAATCGAGAGCTGCTACTCAAACCCAGGGAATCAGAAACTTCCAGAAGAGGTTTAGACTCGGTAAGCAATTGTTTTGCTCGCTCTACTGTCAAAGTCTGCAAAAATCTCTTAGGCGTCACTCCGGCCCACCGGCAAAAAAGCCGTTGAAAGTGAAATGGGCTCATATGTAAATGTGCAGAAATTTCCTCCAGTGTAGGTTGAAATTTTACTCGCTCATTAATATATGAAATGGCCTTAGCAATCCGTTCATAGTCAGACATTGTGGTTCTTGTTTAACTCAATTTTGTATTCAAGTACGATTTATTGAAACACCACCATCAACAAGCATGGCTGCTCCAGTTGTGAAGCTTGATGCATCTGATGCCAAGTATAGAGCAGATCGCGCTATTTCTTCAGGCTTTGCCATACGCTTTAGTGCGTATAGACCTTCGACGAATGACAATATTTCAGGTGTGTTTGCAAATGCCCTACCCATTGGTGTATCAGTGGCTCCCGGAAGTAACGCATTCACCCGGAGACCCCTGGCGCCATATTCAGTTGCAAGAGCTTGAGTAAGTCCAATAATCCCAGCTTTACTCGCCGAGTATGCAGCTGTTTGGGGAAACCCAACTGTGTACCCAACAAAACTCGCGGTGAAGATTAATGAGCTCGAACACCGCTCCAACAATGCGGGAATTTGGTACTTTGCCCCAAGAAACGCGCTTGTTAGATTCGTATTCAATGTATCTTCCCATTCAGAAAGCTGTACTTCACGAGTGTCACCCATCCATTCCATGGTGCCAGCATTATTAAAGGCAACATCGAGACCGCCGAATTTGCTAGTTGCCAAATCGACCAGCGCTTTTGCAAAGTTTTCGTCTTTTACATCTCCAGCCAGTGCAATAGCACTACCACCGTCTTCTGTTATTTCATCTACGAGCGTATTAAGTTGAGTCTGACGTCTTGCAGCGACAACAACTTTAGCCCCCTCTTTAGCAAACAGTTTTGATGCGGCATAACCAATACCTGAACTTGCTCCTGTAACAATCGCAACTTTGTCAGCCAGTGAATGCATGATTTTATTCCTTTCATATGTTTATCTAATGAGGAAATATTATGAAAGGGCGACCCGGATTCTTCGACCCGAATCTTGCTACATTGCCGATTTTTGGCCATAACGCCTTAGCTAAACGGCTGGCGCTTTTTGCCAGTCCGAATTTGAGTGCCTTGTTAGGCGTGAACGAACAGGAGAAGCGAGATGCACACAGTAACATTGGATGACGTAATACCAGCAATGGATAAAGAGATTGTGCTAGCTAGTAGCTGTAGCGCAAGAACTCACAAAGCTAAAGACTTAAAATTTAACCCTGCACAACTAAAGTACAGAGTACGGTTTTATGATGGGCAAAGCGAAACTAGCAATAGTTACACTGACCCACTTATAGCTATTGAGAAGTACAACAGCTATGACGCCTAACGCCAGCATATGCGGCTCGCGTGGAGCGAAGCGGAACGCGAGTCCGAGCCAGCGATTTTTGATGGCGACATAATGCACTTGTTATGTGTACTTTTGTGATTCTTTTGAATTACTATGAGCATGAATAGTGGTTTCTATAAACTTAGTTAAAAACGAATTTTAAATTGTGTTTTAACTTATTTCTTCTCATTTTTGTGGCTTTACTAGAAACGTTAACGGAATTGCAAAAGGGCCTAATACAACAGCGATAAGCCTCTGTATGTAATTTGGTTTTACATTCCTAGATTGCGCAATGTAGTGACAAATGATCGCACTAGCGACCCAAATTATTGCTGGAACATATGCAGCCATTCAATTTCTCCTTGATTAAATTAATTTTGCATTCCAGCACATAACAGTGTTAATAAGCGGAAGCCATTGTCCACGTATTAATTGTATATAGGCGGATACTACTTCCATGTATTATGATATTAACATATCAAACATGGATAACAACACTTTATGCGCTTTAATAAAAAAATGACTTCTGATGGTTCTGTTTTTAAGCCTCAATCTAAGAAATTGTTACATCAAGTCTCTGAAGTGATGCGTTATTATCATTACAGCAAGCGTTCTGAAGAATCGTATGTTCGTTGGATAAAACAGTTTGTTTTGTTTAATAACAAACGACACCCATCTGAGATGGGGCAACAAGAAATAGAGCGTTTTTTGAGTCATTTAGCCGTAAATAAGAAGGTAGCCGTTGCGACGCAATCTCAGGCTTTGAATGCGATTGTTTTTTTATATAAGAAGGTGTTGAATTTACCTGTTGCTGATGATTTGTCTCCGGTTCGGTCTAAAAAGCCAGTGCGTTTACCAGTGGTTTTGACAACGGATGAAATGTCCCTTTTGCTGGGTTCTATGAATGGTGTGAACCAGCTGATGGCCCGGTTAATGTACGGGGGAGGCCTGCGTTTAATGGAATTGGTGCGTCTTCGCGTTAAAGACATTGATTTTTCTAATGGCTATATTGTGGTACGTGATGGTAAAGGAGGAGGGGATAGAACCACGCTGTTAGGTAAATCAATAATTGATGATTTAAAAACCCACTTGCTTAAGGTTCGACAGTTTTATGACCAAGATGTGCTAGAGGGGAACGCTAATGTCTATATGCCTAATGCATTAGCTAAAAAATACCCTAAGGCACCGCGCTCCTGGGATTGGCAGTATGCTTTCCCTTCTGGTCAGTTATCTAAAGATCCTCGCGGTGGTGCTATTAGGCGGCATCACGTTAATGAGTCGAATTTGCAAAAAGCAATACGCGTGGCTAAAAACAAAACGGGTATCAGCAAACCTGTTACGCCGCATACATTGAGGCACTCCTTTGCCACGCACCTACTTGAAGCAGGTACGAATATTCGAGTAGTGCAAAAGTTATTAGGGCATAAAGATGTTAAAACAACAGAAA
Organism: Cycloclasticus sp.; assembly: GCA_002700385.1. Taxonomy (GTDB): domain Bacteria; phylum Pseudomonadota; class Gammaproteobacteria; order Methylococcales; family Cycloclasticaceae; genus Cycloclasticus. Next base: position 146,000 of record PADC01000002.1, on the reverse strand, counting down.
TTTACACCCATGTTTTGCAGCAAAATTTAGATAAGGTAATAAGCCCATTAGAGCGGTTAGGTGAGTTAGGTAATGATTAAAAATAGCTATGGCGCTAAGCGCATTGTTTGTTTAACAGAGGAAACCACCGAAGCACTGTATTTAATGGGGGAGCAAGATCGCATTGTCGGCATTTCTGGTTTTACGGTCAGGCCTGCGAATGCGCGTAAGGAAAAGCCGAAGGTATCGGCGTTTACCTCGGCAAAAATAGATAAGATTTTGGCACTAAAGCCCGATTTGGTGTTGGCCTTTTCTGATATGCAGGCGGATATTACCGCTGAGTTGGTGCGTGCGGGTTTGCAGGTTCATGTGTTTAATCAACGTTCGGTTGCTGAAATTTTCAACATGCTACACACGCTGGGCGCGTTAATTGGTAAGCCAGAAAAGGCAGCGATGCTGGTTGAGCAATATCAAAAGAATATAGATGACTGCATACAACAGGCTAAAGGCTATACAAAAAAGCCGGTGATTTATTTTGAGGAGTGGGATGATCCGCTTATTTCGGGTATTAAGTGGGTGTCTGAATTGGCTGGTATGGCCGGTGGTATAGACTGTTTCCCCGAACTTTCTGAAGAGGCAGGTGGTAAACAGCGTATTATTGAAGACCCTCAACGGGTGATTGATCGGGCGCCCGATATTATTATCGGCTCGTGGTGCGGTAAAAAATTTAGACCTGAAAGGGTGGCTGAACGAGACGGTTGGGCAACTATTCCAGCCGTACAACATAATCAATTGTTTGAAATTAAATCAGTCAATATTTTACAGCCGGGCCCCGCGGCATTAACCGATGGCTTAAGCCAATTGCAGCGTATTATCCAAAACTGGGTAAAACAATATGGATAAAGTGTTGTACTACGTACACGACCCAATGTGCAGTTGGTGTTGGGGGTTTCGGCAGGTTTGGCAGCAAGTGCAAGAAAAATTACCGGCTACAATAACGGTGCGTTATTTATTGGGTGGGTTGGCGGCTGATAGCGATCAACCCATGCCGATTGCATTACAAAAAAGCATTCGGGCAACTTGGCAACGTATTGAGCAACGCATTCCCGGCACGCAGTTTAATGATGATTTTTGGACAAAGTGCCAACCCAGACGGTCTACTTATCCATCCTGCCGAGCAGTGGTGGCAGCAAAAGAGCAAAACCCTGCGGCAGAAAAGCCGATGATTCTGGCCATTCAACAAGCCTATTACTTACAGGCTAAAAACCCATCAGATGAGGCGGTGTTAATTGAGTGTGCGAAAGAAGTGGGCTTAAACACTGATATTTTTGCCGAAGCGCTGAACAGCGCGACAACAAAACAGCAGTTATTGGCAGAATTAAAATTTGCCAGAAGCATTCGTGCGAATAGCTTCCCCAGCTTAATATTGGAAGAAGCGGGCAAGTGTCGCCCGTTAGTGTTTGATTATAATGATCCGGAAGTGCTTCTCAGGCAGCTGACGTAGGGCTATGATGGGCTAAAGTGACAAGGACATGAGGCAATGATGGGTATTGGATTAGCATATTGGCATTGGCTGGTATTGGGCATGGTGTTAATTGGTTTTGAGATTTTTTTGCCGAGTTTTACCGTCTTGTGGTTTGGCTTAGGTGCGTTGGTGGTGGCCATTTCATTATTAATATCGCCTGAGCTTGCGATGAGTTGGCTGTTATTCATTTGGGCGGTATCGTCGGTGATATTCGGCGCGGCCTGGTTTAAATATTTACGCCCAAAAATGACGGATAGAACAAAAGCAGGCATTACTCAAGAGGCGATAGCCGGTGAGATGGGCTTGGTGATTAAAGCACCGGGTGAAAAATCACGTGGGCATGTACGCTTTACAACGCCTATTCTGGGTGATGATGAATGGGAATTCATCTGTGATGAAAAAGTTAATGTGGGTGATAAAGTGAAGATTAAAGAGGCATCGGGTAATACGCTCGTTGTCAGTAAAGCGCGGTAACTAATAGAGGAGTAAGAGATGGAAGGATTAATCGTTGCAGGTGTTTTTTTAGGGTTGGTTTTTATTACCATATCCATGGGGATCAAGCTGGTTCCTCAAGGGTTTAAACATGTGGTTCAACGCTTAGGTAAATACCATAAAACACTGGGCCCGGGCTTAAATATTATTATGCCGTATATCGATCAAGTGGCTTATAAAGTCACCACGAAAGACATTGTGATGGATATCCCCTCGCAAGAAGTGATTACACAAGATAACGCGGTTATTATTGCCAATGCAGTTTCGTATATTAATATTGTTTCGCCAGAAAAAGCGGTGTACGGCGTAGAAGATTACCGCATTGCGATTAAAAACCTGGTGCAAACATCGCTGCGCTCAATTATTGGTGAAATGAAGCTGGATGGCGCACTGTCTTCAAGAGATATTATAAAAGCACGTTTAAAAGAAGCGATATCCGATGATATAGCCGATTGGGGAATTACGCTTAAAACAGTAGAAATTCAAGATATTACGCCATCGGATACGATGCAAAATGCAATGGAAGAGCAAGCCGCGGCAGAAAGGCAGCGCCGTGCCACAGTCACTCGCGCAGAAGGTGAAAAATCAGCCGCTATTTTAGAAGCGGAAGGACGGTTGGAAGCCTCCAAACGAGACGGTGAAGCACAAGTGGTGTTGGCCGAAGCCAGTAAAGAAGCCATTACCAAAGTGGCAGAGGCCATTCAAGATAAAGAGCTGCCGGTGATGTATATTTTGGGTGAAAAATACGTTGATGCGATTCAGGATATGTCAAATTCTGATAACGCAAAAACCATCTTGCTGCCAGCAGATTTACCGGCAGCTATCAAAGGAATGCTGGGAGGAAGGTGAGATTATTTACTGAATAACGCGAACTTTTCCTGAGGCACTTTGGATAAGTTTTACGTGATCGCCCTTTCTGAATAGTATGTTTGGGTTGACTTCTTGCACCACCGATTGAACCTGGCCATTATCCAGTTGAACAGTCAGTTGAACGCCGTTCGCTTTACTGTATAGTGCTTCTGCTTTGTTGCCGACAAGACCGCCAACGACAGCACCTGCAACGGCTGCTGCTGCGCTACCGCGGCCCCCGCCAACGCTACTGCCTGCGATACCCCCAATGAGTCCGCCGGCTGTTTTGCCCACTAAATTACCTTCGGAATCTATGGTGACAGCCTGCAGGTCAATGATGATGCCATTGCTGACCTGTAAGGGTTGATTTGCTTCGCTGCGCGTATACCCTTCGCTCGATGCACCGTATGGATTGGGCCCTGTGCAAGCGATTAAAAGTAACGTTAAACCCAACACGGATAGCCGTTTCATTTGATCTCCTTTTTATGGTCAATGCTCATCCCTTAGAGTGAACCAGTGGTGGTTTGGTTCATTTGTTTAATAAGGTTGAGAGTTTAAGCGTGCCTTCTTTTTCAAACGGTAAGTTGTATAATGAGGTGGTTAAATTATACGCGCCGTGACTGACGTTACCTTTTAAACGGAAATGCAGGGCATCGTTCGTCTTAGATAGCGCTTGCAGCTGGTTGATAATGCCCAGTGTGTTACTGACTAGCGAGACGGTCAGCAGCTTTTCTTCATAAGGCAAAATATCGAGTGATTGCTTACTGACGCCATGCGCAAATTTTGAACCATTAATATCCAGCTGATAACTGAGGCCTTTAATAAAAAAAGGAAAATCGTTGGTATTTTGAACGCGTAACGTTAATTCATACCGTTGTTCGAGCAATTGTGCATCGACCAGTTGAATATTGTTGATGCTGATTTGCGGCGGTTGGGCATGATATGTAATGCCCGCACAGCCATTTAACGTCAGGCATACTGCTAAAATGATTAAGAACCGGCGTATAATTAAAGGCATATTCATCTCCATTGATTTTTTTATCTTAAGCCAGGCATGGGATAAAAGAAAGGCTTTAGAAGGTCAGCGGTTCTTGCCCTTCTTCCCAGGCGGGGTATTTATTCATGATGCTGGCGAAAAGCTCGGAGGATAAATAATAGTCAAACCAGCGTTGTAAATGCGGATAAGGTGTTTGTCGGAACCATTCAATATCCACGTGCGCAAATTGGCGAACAAAGGGGAAAATGCCGATGTCCGCAATGGATGGTTGATTGTCGAGTAAAAACGCATGTTGTGCTAATTGCTGGTCCAAGAGGTTAAGAAAACTTTCTGCTTGCGTGCGGTAATGTTCGGCTGAAAATTCAGGAAAACGGTCGGCATACTTGTAATGATCAAGGTGCTGTTTAAATTCATGGTCGTTTTTCTGTACCCACTGATTGGCGTCTGAAACCCGTGTTACATCCCCCCTGATCTGGCTGGTACCTTGTTCAGCAGTGGCCCAATGCACAATGTCCCAACTTTCATCTATAACGTCGCCATTGGGTAGCAAAAGAACAGGCACAGTTCCCTTGGGTGAAATGGATAACATTGAAGACGGTTTGTTTCGCAAAACAACCTCACGCAAGATGACTTTAATACCCGATTGTTTAATAGCCAGCCGAGCACGCATGGCGTATGGGCAGCGCCGAAAAGAATAGAGTATAGGGGTGTCAGACATACGGGTGATACGTTAGTGCTGATGGCCGCCTGCGCCATGGGCATGCCCATGGGCTATTTCTTCTTGAGTGGCCTCTCGAACATCGATGATCTCGATATCAAAATGCAGTATTTGGCCGGCAAGGGGGTGATTAGTATCCACTTTGGCCATAAATTTACCCATTTTTACAATGTTGACCTGGCGTTGTCCCTTGTCGGTATGCACGGTCGCAATCATCCCTGGGCGCCATTTCTTAGCACCGACTAAATGCTTAACAGGGACACGTTGAATAGAGTTATCAAGCCGTTCACCGTAACCATCGTGTGGGTGAACGGTAACACTAAAGCGGTCGCCAGCCTGTTTGCCCTCAAGTGCTAATTGCACGCCTCGAATCATGCCGCCATGCCCTTGTAAATAGGCGGTTGGTTCATGACCAGCAGAGCGTTCAATCAGTTCACCTTCGTCATTTTTTAAGGTGTAGTTAAATCGCACAACAGTGTTTTTAGTGACTAGCATAATGAAGAAAATCGTTTTTAATAAACGGGCATTTTAACATTCAAGTATCAAGTAAGGTGTAAACTGGTGCGATATGCAAAAAATTGACTTACATTCTCACACCCTCGTTTCGGATGGCACGCTGAGTCCGTTAGCGTTGGTTCAGCGCGCGCAGTCAAACGGTGTTGAGATGCTGGCGATTACAGACCACGATACGGTGGCCGCCTATGAACAGTTAGAACCCGTTAAACAGTTTGCTTTAACACTGGTAACGGGGGTTGAATTTTCAACGCAATGGCGAGGCAGAGGTATTCATATTGTGGGGTTGAATTTAGCGTTGGACAGCCCATCTATAAAAGAAGGCGTTGCTCAACAAGAAAAAGCGCGCAGTGAGCGAGCGCGACGCATAGCCGAACGTTTAATAAAAGCAAAATGCCCGATCCATTATCAACGGGTCGAAGAGATTGCTAATTATAGTCATGTTGGGCGGCCACATTTTGCACAACACCTTGTTGAATTAGGCGTGGTAAAAGATATGTCGGCGGCGTTTAAAAAATACTTGGGTGATGGGAAAGTAGGCGATGTAAAACAGTTTTGGGCCGAACTGCCGACCATCGTTGACTGGATTGTTAACGCAGGCGGTGTTGCTGTGTTGGCGCATCCACTAAAGTATAAAATGACGCGCACCAAGTTATCGGCTCTGTTAGATGAGTTTATCGCTGTGGGTGGGCGTGGCATGGAGGTTGTGTCTGGCATGCAAACTCAACAGGAAACGAGCCTGCTGGCACGTTTGTGTCATGAGAAAGGCTTATTCGCTTCGTGCGGTTCTGATTTTCATCAGCCAAGTCAGTGGAGTGAATTGGGTATGATGTCGGCCTTTCCTGCTGATTGTGAACCTATTTGGAGCGAATGGGCGTCTGCTAGTATTGATTGAGGCGGAACTCTATGGCCTGTTTATAGCTCGATAAAGAATTAAACTGGCTGGGCGGGAATCGCCAGGTTTTAATGGTTTTTAAAGCGGCTCTGTCCAGAGCAGATGATCCTGAGCTTTCAATCACCATTGCTTGAGTAACACGCCCGTCATTTGCCACAAAAATTTCAAGAATAACTGAGCCCTCCACGCCTCTTCGTCGGGCAATCGCTGGGTATTTGGGTTTAGGTTGATAGCTGGGTTTGGGTGAAACAAAGACGGCTGGCTTCTTCACGGGCAATGGTAAAGGCGAGGCGGCTTCTTTGGGTATGACCTTAGGCGGATTAGGCTTAACGTTCTTTTTGGCGACCTTAGGCTTCGTAAAGACTTGTTTTGTCGATGGAGCCTGAGTGACAATTTTCTTTTTTTTAATTTTTTTGGGTTCGGGCTTCGGTGGTTCAATGGGTGTTGGAGGCGTAACGGGTACTGGAGGCGTATGGGGGCTTGGAGGGGTTATCGGTGCCGGCTCGGCAATAAAAACGTTGATGGTTTTTGACGCAATATGGTCGATATCATCACGGATAAAAAAGCCGGTTTTGTAAATAAACGCAGCCAGAACAGTATGAGCAACAAAAGAAACCGTGATAAATAACAGGGCTGATGTTGGCTTGTATGCACGTGTTTCCCATGAATACCTCACGCTGCTCACGCCGAATTTAAGCCTTTTCAGGGTCTATTGAAAAATTCACTGTTTGGGTTTTTGGTTTTGCAAGCCGCTTATCGATGATGTTTTTTAGCGCGATCAGCAGGCCTAAACCAATAAAAGCACCCGGCGGTAAAATAGCGAGTAAGAAGCCCTCATAATCACGTATGACATAAATCACCATATCTTTAGCCGAGTCACCAAACATCAGGTGGGCATTGGCCAGTAAGGTTCCCGAGCCCAGGACTTCCCGTACAGCGCCCAAGGTGACTAAGGCAGCAGTAAAACCAAGCCCCATGGCCAATCCATCTACAAACGAGGCAGTAAACGGGTTTTTGGAGGCAAACGCTTCTGCGCGGCCAATAATGGAGCAATTGGTGACAATTAACGGGATGAAGATACCGAGAATCAGGTAAAGCTCGTAAAAAAACGCATTCATGGCTAATTCAATGGCGGTCACAATGGACGCTATGATGAGCACAAAGACAGGGAGACGAATCTCAGTGCCAACTTGGTGGCGAATAATAGAGACAATGGAGTTAGATAAAATAAGGGTCAGGGTTGTTGCTAAGCCAAGCCCTAAGCCATTGATGACAGTATTACTCACGGCCAATAAAGGGCAAAGTCCCAACAGGGCGACGAAGGCCTGATTGTTATCCCAAAGGCCGTTTTTTAAAATGTGTTTATAGCTATTCATGATCACTGGGTGTTGCGGTTGTAATGAATAAGTGCTTATTTGCTTCGTAATATTGTAATGTTTTTAACACAGTTTTGACGACAGCTCGTGGAGTAATCGTTGCGCCAGTGAATTGGTCAAAATCACCCCCGTCTTTTTTAACACGCCATAAGCGAGTTTCGGGGTTTGTCAGCGAGCGGCCATTAAAGCCGTAGATCCAATCACTCTTGTTGGTATCTATTGCATCACCCAGACCTGGCGTTTCGTGATGTGAGACCACGCGAACCCCAATGAGTTCACCATTTTCGCGTATGGCAACCAGCAGTTTAATTGAACCATTGTAGCCATCAGCCGCGGTAGGGGAGGCAATAATGGCTGAGAGTTGTTGATTCTTTGTCGCTTTGTATAGGGTGACGGGCTGCTGATTCCCAAAGGCCTTAGCATCTACGATAGTGATGTTATCCGATAAGAGGTCGTTATCATGAAGTGTTTCGGGCACCAGTTCGCGAAGGTTTTGTAAAATAAACATGCGCTGATTATCGGCAATTTTATCCTTTGTGATGGAGTAGGTAAGGGACACCAGCCCAATGCCAATAAGCGAAAACAGGCCAAGCACCCAGCCGGATTTTAGTAATAATGTTTTGTTATTGGCCATATTATTTATGCCCGTAAACACGTGGTGGCGTGTAATGGTCAATAAGAGGCACGGCCATATTGATCAAAATGACAGCAAAGGCAATCCCTTCAGGGTAACCTCCCCACGTGCGGATAATATAAGTCAGCATGCCGATTAACAGGCCGTAAATGAAACGCCCTTTTAAACTCGCTGCGGCGGTGACCGGATCGGTTGCAATAAAAAAAGCCCCTAACATCGCGCCACCACTCAACAGGTGAAAAAGAGGAGAAGGTTTTATGCTGGGCTCGATAAGGTAGAAGATAAAACTGATGATAAATAAACCGAATAGCAGGCCAGCGGGAATGTGCCAAGTAATAATTTTTTTGTACATTAAAACGAGGCCGCCTATTAAATAAGCGATAGACACCCATTGCCAACCCTGACCGGCCAGGTTGCCAAAAACAGCTGAAGTGCGTATTTCTTCAACCGTCTTATTTAGGTTGAGTTGGGTTTTCATTTCATCCAAAGGGGTTGCGGCTGTTATGGCGTCAATTAAAGCTTTTTTGGCTTGTTGATCGGTTAGCGGAGTGAATACGTCTAAGAAGCTTGTGCCGGTGGGTAAGAGCGATTGGGGAAGCACCCAGACGGTCATGCTTTTCGGGAAGGACACAATTAAAATGGCAAAAGCGATCATGGCAGGGTTAAACGGGTTATACCCCAAGCCGCCATATAAGTGTTTAGCGATCACAATGGCAATGAGTGCGCCAATAAAAGGTAGCCACCAAGGTGCAAGCGTGGGTAAGGCGAGTGCTAATAAGACCGCAGTGACGACGGCACTTAAGTCCGACAAAAAGGGGCGGATAGGTCGCCCACGAAGGCTTAGCATAACTGCTTCGGCGATGAGGGCGGTTGTCGCGCAGATAACGATGTTGGCTAAAACACCATAACCAAATTGCCAGACCATTGTGGCGATGCCCGGTGTTAAAGCAATAAGAACCCAGAGCATCATTTTTTGGATACTATTTTGCGGTTCAATAAAAGGGGCGTTAGAGGTCAAAAAATGCACGGTTTAATCCTTTTCTTCAAGGGGCGTTTTTTTCGCCTTTGAGCGGCTAACGGCAGCCTCAATTTCTTCTTTAGCCGGTTTCTTTTGTAGTGCGGCCTTCTTTTTGCGGGCGCGTTCTGCTCGTTCGGCTTTCTCTCGGGCGATACGTTTCTCGCGCGCTTCAAATCGCTCTCGAGCAATGTTAGAAAGGTGCTTTTCATGCTTTTGCACTTTCAACGCACTTTTAGCGTAGCGAAAGTGTTGTACAAGCGGAATGTGACTTGGGCAAACAACGTCACAACAGCCGCATTCGATACAGTCAAATAAATTAAGTTTTTCAGCTTTTTCGAGTTGATCAGATTGACTGTACCAATAAAGTTGTTGAGGCATCAGTGAGACAGGGCAAGCGCTGGCGCATAAACCACAACGTATACAGGGCATTGCCTGTTTCTCGGTAATGACTTCTTGCTGACTGGCAACCAGAATGCAGTTTGTTGCTTTTACAATAGGGATTTCATCATTCAATAAAGCGAATCCCATCATCGGTCCGCCCATGATGAGGCGGTCGGCGTGTTTTGTGTAGCCTTGGCAGACGTCGATCAAGGCGTTGATGGGGGTGCCTATTCTGACCTCAAGATTGTGAGGCTTCTTGACCCCTTCACCCGTGACGGTGATGATCCGTGAAGTGAGTGGTTTACCTTCAATAATGGCTTGCTGAGCGGCATACACGGTACCAACATTGGTGGAAACGATGCCAATATCAGCCGGAATGTTGCCGCTGGGAACCTCTTTGCCCGTTAGGGTTTGAATCAGTTGTTTTTCGCCACCGGTTGGATAAATGGTTGGAATTTGGACGGCACAAATGGCACCATTTCCATTCTGTGCGACGGCTTGTTGAATCGAGGTAAAAGTGTCGGGTATGTTGTCTTCTACTGCAAGAATGGCTCGTTTGGCACCCGTTATGTACAGCAAGATTTCAATCCCTTCTACAACGTGATGAGCGCGTTCTTTGAGGAGGCGATCATCACACGAGATATACGGTTCGCACTCGGCGCCATTTAAAATCAACGTGTCTATGGGGGTGTCTTTATTTTGTGTATTCAGTTTGACCGCTGTTGGAAAAGCCGCACCACCCAGGCCAACAAGGCCAGCGTCACGGATAAGTTGAACTAATTCTGTGGCGGGTAGTTGCCGAAAGTCAGGCTGTGGTTTGAATTCTATTGAATTATCTTGGCCGTCTGTTTGTATTGTTATTGAGGGTGCAGAAAACCCAGAGGGATGGGGAATGAGGTGATCCGCAATGCTCACAACAGTGCCGGAGCTGCCAGCATGGATAGGTGCGCTAATGGCCCCTTGGGCATTGGCGATCTTTTGCCCGCGAAGCACTTTATCCCCTATCTTTACTAACGGTTTAGCAGGGCTACCAATATGTTGCCCAAGTGGATAAATAAGCTGCTTGGGCACGGGGGCTGTTTCAATCGGCAAATGAACCGATTCGTTTTTATGTTCGGCTAAAGAAGGGAGTCCGCCGTTAAAGCGCCATAATTTCATGGTGCATCCTTCTTTTGTGGCGATGCATCCGGTTTATCCCATTGCCATAGATTTAAAGTTTGTGTCACGGGTTCCATGGTAATGCATTCAACAGGGCAGGGTGGTAAGCATAGCTCACACCCGGTGCATTCGGCTTCAATAACCGTGTGCATGTGTTTTGGGGCACCCAAAATGGCATCCACGGGGCAAGCCTGAATACATAACTTGCAGCCAATGCAGGTTTCTTCATCAATCACGGCGACCATGGTTGCTTTTTCGACGCCATTTTCTTCGTTAAGCGGTTTGGGATCGACACCGAGTAAATCGGCTAAGGCGGCAATGCCGGCTTCGCCGCCCGGTGGGCATTGATTAATGTCTGCTTCACCGTTGGCGATAGCTTGGGCATAAGGGCGACATCCAGGGAAGTTGCATTGACCGCATTGAGTTTGGGGCAGTACAGCGTCAATTTTATCAACCAGTGGGTCGCCTTCCACTTTAAAGCGAATGGCCACATAGCCGAGAAGAATACCCAGTGCCGCGAATAAGATGATCAGGATTAAAGAGGACATGATTTAGAACTTGATCAGGCCAGAAAAACCCATAAAGGCGACAGACATCAGCCCTGCGGTTACCAAGGCAATAGCATTGCCCTTAAAGGGCTCGGGTACGTCAGAAACAGTGATTCGTTCGCGGATAGTAGAAAATAGAACCAGCACTAAAGAAAACCCTAATGCGGCGCCAAAGCCATACAAGCCGGATTCTATAAAGCCGTGATCTTCTTGAACACTCAGTAAGGCGACCCCTAAGACGGCACAGTTTGTTGTGATCAATGGCAGATAAATGCCCAACACTTGATGTAATAAAGGACTGGTTTTATGCACGACGGCTTCAGTTATTTGTACCACCACTGCAATGACAACAATGAAGGTGATGGTGCGGAGGTACTCTAAGCCGAGGGGTGCGAGCAGGTACTGATTGGCTAAATAACTGCAAATTGAGGCTAGAGTTAATACAAAGGTGGTGGCCAAGCCCATGCCCATAGCGGTTTCCAGCTTGTTTGAAACGCCCATAAACGGGCACAAGCCGAGAAATTTCACCAAGACAAAGTTGTTGACCAGTATGGTGCTGACTAAGATGAGTAGGTATTCAGACATAGGGTAAATAACGATTTTTGGCCAGTATATCCTGATTTAGCCAAAATCCTATCAATGCTCATGGGGTTACGATTCCTATATAACCAGATAGAATGAAAAATATATTTTATATTCAATTTAAGAATTATAATGATTTTCTATTAAATGTAAATGTCAACGTTTTAACTCAAGCGGGTTACTTAATCCGCATGCCGGGTTTTGCGCCACTATCGGGTGAGAGAATCCATAACTCGTTACCACCGGGGCCGGCCGCCAGTACCATACCCTCCGATACGCCAAAGCGCATTTTTCGAGGTTTTAAATTGGCCACCATAACGGTTAGGCGGCCTTCAAGCTCGGCAGGCGAATAGGCAGACTTTATGCCTGCGAGGACTTGCCGTTTTTCATCGCCTAAACTTAATGTGAGGCGTAGTAGTTTGTCTGCCTCTTCAACGTGCTCAGCTTTTTCAATGAGGGCAACGCGTAAGTCAACTTTTGCAAAATCATCAAATTCGATGGTACCGGCCAAGTCATCAGTCGTTTTTTGAGGTGCTTTTTTTTGAGATGCGTCGGGTGTTTTTTCTAAATTCTCTTTTGAAGCTTCAATGAGCGCAGCCAGTTTATCGGTGTCCACACGGGTCATCAGCGGTTTGAATTTATGGATAGTGTGGTCGGTCAGGGGGGCTAATTGATCTGGCCAAGGAAGTTCGCCTGTGTTGAGAAAGCGTTCAGCCTTGCTGACCATCTCGGGGACCACGGGTTTTAAATAACTGGCAAGAAGATAAAATAAATTAATGCCGACGCTGCAAATGGCGTGCAGTTCGTCGTCGCAGTTGTCTTGTTTTGCAACAACCCAGGGCTGTTTTTCATCAATGTATTGGTTTGCTTTGTCGGCCAGAGTAGAGATCGCACGCATGGCTTTGCCGTATTCGCGAGATTCATAAAGCGCTGCGATAGGGTCGCTTTCAGCAACAAAAGACTGAAAGAGCTCTGCTTCAGAACAGCTTGACGATAATTGGCCATTAAAACGCTTGTTAATGAAACCACTGCAACGACTAGCAATGTTAACCACTTTGTTGACTAAGTCGGTATTGACTCGCTGGCTAAAGTCTTCAAAATTAAGATCAATGTCCTCAACACGACCGCTGAGCTTGGCAGCAAAGTAGTAGCGCAAATATTCGGGGTTCAGATGATCGAGATAAGTGCGTGCTTTTATAAACGTGCCACGCGATTTAGACATTTTTTCGCCGTTTACGGTTAAAAAGCCATGTGAAAAAATAGCAGTAGGCGTTCTAAAACCAGCCCCTGTTAGCATGGCTGGCCAAAACAGCGCATGAAAATAAACAATGTCTTTTCCAATGAAATGATACAGTTCGGTTGTGCTGTCTTTTGCCCAATATTCGTCGAAGTCCAAATTTTCTTTATCGCATAGGTTTTTGAAACTGCCCATGTAGCCGACCGGCGCATCTAGCCAAACATAAAAGAATTTACCGGGCGCATTGGGGATTTCAAAGCCAAAATAGGGGGCATCACGTGAAATGTCCCAATCTTGCAGACCCACCTCGAACCATTCGCTCAGTTTGTTTGCTACCTGCTCTTGCAAGTGCCCTGAGTGAGTCCATTCCTTTAACATGGCTTCAAAATCGCCCAGTTTAAAGAAGTAATGTTCAGACTCTTTGTCGATTGGTTTTTCACCGGAAATGGCTGAGACAGGATTGACTAGGTCGGTTGGCGAATAAGTTGCGCCACACACTTCGCAGTTGTCACCGTATTGATCAGCTGCGCCGCACTTTGGGCATTCGCCTTTAATGAAGCGATCAGGCAGGAACATCTCTTTAACGGGGTCGTAGGCCTGAGTAATGGTTTTGCTATGGATGTACTGTTGATCATAGAGGCGGTTGTAGATGAGCTCGGCAAAGTCGCGCGTTTCATCCGAGTGAGTCGTGTAAAAATTATCGAAACCGACATTGAAGTCTTGAAAGTCAGCATGGTGTTGAGTCCACGTATCAGCGATCAATTGTTCCGGCGTAATGCCTTCTTGTTGGGCCCTTAGCATAATAGGTGTGCCATGGGCATCATCGGCGCAAACATAGTGGCAGGTATGGCCGCGTTGTTTTTGAAAGCGTACCCATATATCGGTTTGAATGTACTCAACTAAATGGCCAATATGAATAGGGCCGTTAGCATAAGGTAAGGCACTGGTAACAAGAATTTTTCTGGTTTCGTTTGACATAATGAATGCTAATAATAGTAAACAGCAAGATCGGAAGAGAGTTGTTTAGCCCCGCTCGCGGTTAAGAATTTTACGTTAGTGACGATATTGTCCCATAAAATGGCCTTAATGGGAGCGCGTGTTGCATTCCTTATCGCGTTGTTGGGCGGGTGCCGCTGCAAAAAATGCCCAATCCATGCCAGGCCACTGTTTTTTTTATTCGGATGTTTTAGTCTCAGTCTAAAATTCGCAAAAACAGGTAATAAACGTATAGAATGTGTTGTTTAACTGAATGGTTTTTTGGAGTACAGATGAGTGAATTGTCAGTAGCAGACATCGAGCAACATTTAAAAAATTTTGTTGACCCATTAACAGGAAACAGTATTTTGCCTAACAAGGCGTTACAGAATTTAACACTGGTTAATGGTGCGCTTCATGTTGAGGTGATTCTGGGTTACCCAGCGGCGGGTATCAAAGGGCAGTTAGAGTCTGATATTGCTCAATACCTCGAGCAGCTTGATGGCGTTAATAGTGCTGATGTAGTGATTGGCTGGTTGATTAAACCGCATGCTGCTCAAAAGGGCGTTAAGCTGATGAACGGCGTAAAAAACATGATTGCCGTGGCTTCTGGTAAAGGCGGTGTTGGAAAATCAACAACGTCTGTTAATTTAGCTTTAGCGCTTCAAGCGGAAGGTGCGCGGGTTGGTATTTTAGATGCCGATATATACGGACCGAGTCAACCGACCATGTTGGGGATTACAGGGCGTCCGGGCTCACCTGATGGAAAAACTATTCAGCCAATGGAAGGGCACGGGTTGCAAGTGATGTCAGTTGGTTTTTTGGTGGATCAGGATACGCCGATGATTTTACGCGGTCCCATGGTGACACAAGCCTTGGGCCAGTTGCTGCACGATACGAATTGGGATGACTTAGATTATCTGATTATTGATATGCCGCCGGGGACTGGAGATATTCATTTGACCTTGGCTCAAACGGTGCCAGTAACCGGTTCAGTAGTGGTGACAACGCCGCAAGATATTGCCTTGATTGATGCTAAGAAAGGCTTAAAAATGTTTGAGAAAGTGGATATTCCTGTGCTGGGTATTATCGAAAACATGAGTCTTCATATTTGCTCAAACTGCCAGCATGAAGAAGCGATTTTTGGCCAAGGCGGCGGTGAAGCCATGGCAAAAGAATATGGCGTAGAATTTTTAGGTTCGTTACCGCTGGATATAACGATTCGTACCAGCACAGATACGGGTGTGCCTACCGTTGCAGCCGATCCTGATAGTCCGGTGTCTCAAGTTTATCGGAAGATGGCGAGAAAACTGGCGGCTACCCTTTCTTCAAAGGCAAAAGATTTCAGCGGTAAAATTCCAAATATTGTTATTAATTAAATTTTAGGGTAGATCATGGGTATTAAGTCTGATAGTTGGATTCGCCGTATGGCAGATGAGAAGGGGATGATTGAGCCATTTGAATCGCAGCAGGTGCGGCACTCGGATGAGGGTAGGCTGATTTCTTATGGTACATCGAGTTATGGCTATGATATCCGTTGTTCAGATGAGTTTAAAATCTTCACCAATATTAATTCTGCCGTTGTTGACCCTAAAAACTTTGATGAAAACAGTTTTGTAGATATAAAATCAGATGTTTGTATTATTCCGCCTAATTCCTTTGCTTTGGCAAGGACGGTTGAATATTTGCGAATTCCAAGGGATGTGTTGACGATTTGCCTGGGTAAATCGACGTATGCCCGTTGCGGCATTATCGTGAATGTTACGCCGCTGGAACCCGAGTGGGAAGGGCATGTGACCTTAGAGTTTTCTAATACCACGCCGCTACCAGCAAAAATATATGCTAACGAGGGCGTGGCGCAGATATTATTTTTGGGCGCGGATGAGATTTGTGAAACCTCATACGGTGATCGCGGGGGTAAGTACCAGGGTCAAACGGGGGTGACCTTACCAAAAGCGTAATACTGGCGTTGGTCGCGCTAGATTAGCCGGTAAAGGTAACGCTTAACAGACGCATTTCAAAGGTTCCGTAAGATTTTTCGCGTTGCAAAAGAATCGGTAAGTTATAAAAATCCACGGCGCACCAGTAATAGGTGATTAAGGGTTTATCATCTTTTTGACGAGCGAGCTTGAGGGTATTGTATTGCTTGCCGGCGACATCGATTTTCTCAAACCCGACAGGAGAAAAAGCATACGTTTTTAATTGTCCGCCATCGGCCACTTGATAGCTGAGTGAATGGTTTGCGATATCCCGTAAATCTAACATGAGGGCAATTTGGAGCAGGGCTTTATCCAAAATGCCGTCGCTTAGTGTTAAATGCCATGTTTTACCTTTTGAAGAATTAATTAAGGTTTTTTCCGGCCAATTAAATTGTAAACGGACGTTTTTTTTCTCATCCCCCAGAACTTGTTGGTACTGATACGACAAGGGCCTTAATTGATTTTTTTTAAGTTCGAAAAGGCTGGTTTCAAGGACATCATCATCGCGAATAAAGGCCAGCAAGCCGCTGGTTTTTGTTGACGAGCGCAGTTGATACTGGCCGTTAGCTAATTGGTTGACAGAGAGAGAAACCTGTCCAATTTCAATGTTGTTATGGCTGAGTTTGTACTCGGCCTTAAAAGTCGGAATGGAGTGATTAAAGGCGACGGCGTGGTTAGAAATAAGTAAAAAGAGAAAGCAGAGGGTGTAAAGCTGGATTTTTTTTAGTAAAAAATTCACGCTGATATGTTACATGTAATCCATCACCACGGGGCCGGTCATTTTTTTTCCGTCCATGTAGATTTCATTGCCTTTTAATTCGATTCGCCCTTCAGCAAGCCAGCTGATTGCGGTTGGGTAGATCAGATGTTCCTTTGTCTTGATTCTAAGCTCTAGACTTTCTCGGCTATCATTAGGGAGAACAGGCAGCCGCGCTTGTAAGATAACGGGGCCGCCGTCTAGTTCGGAATTAACAAAATGTACACTGCTGCCATGAAGTGGCTCACCCTCGTCCATAACACGCTGATGTGTGTTCATGCCTTTATATTTTGGCAATAGAGAGGGGTGGATATTGATGAGTTTGCCGTAGTAATGCTCGACAAAATCATCACTGAGAATTCGCATAAAACCGGCTAAAACGATTAAATTCGGTTTGTATTGGTCAACGAGGGCTTGCAGGCTTTGATCAAAGGCTTCGCGTGAAGAAAAGCCGGTGTGATCGAGAACATGAGTAGGAATACCGGCCTCTTTTGCGCGTTCAATTCCCAAGACGTGTGGCTTGTTGCTAATAACGGCGGCAATCGTCGCTGGGAGGTCGGTGTCTATAATTGATTGTAGGGTGGTGCCTGAACCAGAGATTAAAACAACAATTCGATAGTCGGCGTTCATACGGTTATAGGTAGTTGACCTTGGGTTCACCGTCAGCTTTGGCAATGTCACCGATAACAAAGGCGGACTCTCCGCTGTCTTTAAGGACATCAAGCACGCCATCTACTCTTTCTTTGGCGACACACATCACCATACCGATGCCACAGTTGAACGTTTTAAGCATTTCATCATCGCTAATATTACCTTCTTCTTGAAGCCAGTCAAATAAGGGTTGTGTAGGCCAACTGCCGAGCTTCACATTGGCGACCGTGTTTTCAGGTAATACCCGAGGCACGTTCTCGGTTATGCCGCCGCCAGTAATGTGGGCGAGCGCGTGGACGGGTTGTTGGGTAATCAGACTCAGCAGTGATTTGACGTAGATGCGAGTCGGTTCGAGCAAAGCCTCCGTTAAGGGCTTGTTGCCCACGGTTTGGTTGAGGTCGTCTTGAAGTTCGATAACTTTTCTAATCAAGGAATAACCGTTTGAATGAGCACCAGATGAAGCCAGCCCGATTAAAACATCACCAACGCCAACGTTTGAGCCATCAATAATATTATCTTTTTCAGCAATGCCAACGCTAAAGCCAGCCAGATCATAATCTTCGCCTTCATACATGCCTGGCATCTCGGCAGTTTCTCCACCCACTAAGGCGGCGCCGGCCAGTTCGCAGCCTTTGCCAATACCGGTGATGACGTCACTGGCAACATCCAGATTTAATTGCCCGGTTGCATAGTAATCTAAAAAGAATAATGGTTCTGCGCCGGTGACGACAATGTCATTTACGCACATAGCGACGAGGTCAATCCCAATGGTGTCATGCTTATCAAGCATCATGGCCAGTTTGAGTTTGGTGCCAACACCATCTGTACCCGAAACAAGAACAGGTTTTTTATAACGATCAAGCGGCAGTTCGAATAATGATCCAAAACCACCTAAACCAGAGAGGACGCCTGGTCTTTGCGTCTTTTTTGCTATAGGTTTGATACGTTCTACTAATTGTGTGCCAGCATCAATATCAACACCTGCATCTTTGTAACTCAGGCTGTTTTTTGGATCACTCAAAATGAATTCTTTTGGTTTGTAAAAAAGCAAATTATACCAGTTGAGTGAATTGTTGGCAGTAATAGGGGTAACTATATTATGCTATGCCCTATGTTAATGAGGATGACAGGCGTATTGATGCGTTTATTATTGGGGTTTATGGTGTTTCTTTTGTCTATGCCGTTATATGCGGTGCAAGTAGATGGTTTATATACGGCTAAAGTTGTGGTCAAGGATCAATCATCATCAGCGAGAAAATTGGCAATCAAAAGGGCATTACAGCAAGTAGTACATAAAGTCTCTGGCCGTCGTGATACTAACAAGGCGGCGTTGTTTGAGAGCTTGGCTAATGCGGGCTCGTATGTTGAGCAATTTCAATATAAAAAGAGAGATGGTGGACAAAGCTTTTGGCTTATTGTGCGGTTTCAAAAAGCGGGAATAGATCAAACCTTGCAGCAATTTGGTGTGCCTGTTTGGGGGGCTAATCGTCCTTCTGTCTTGTTATGGTTGGCTATTGATGAAGGTGGTCGGCGCTCTATTGCTGGCGCAGAATCGGACAGTGGTCTCGCGGCAATACTGACACAGGAGGTGCGCAATATGGGCTTGCATGTGACCTTGCCGTTACTCGACTTAGCCGATCAGCGGGATATTGGCTTTAATGATGTCTGGGGCGGGTTTTCTGAGCAAATACAGCAGGCATCAAGGCGCTATGGTCATTCGCAAGTGATGTTTGGTCGACTGTTAAAAGAAGGGGCAACGTGGCAGTTTGATTGGACGTTGATGAATGAGGGCCAGCAAAAAAGTAGGCTTGAAAAATCAAATACTGCTCGCTTGGTTTTTAGGCAGGCTTTTGCCCAAGTAGCAGAGAAACTGGCGGATACTTATGCGCCTTTAAGTGTTGCAAGTCAGGAAAATCAGCTGAATATTGAAGTGGCTGATGTGAAGAGTTTGTCTCAATTTGTGAATATGACGAGTTACTTATCATCGTTAGACATGGTTAAAAAATTGAGTTGGGGGCAGTTGATAGATAATAAAGTTGTGTTGAACTTGGTAATCAGGGGTGACGTGGCTGTTTTGGAAGAGACGATTGCCCTTAATAATGCGCTATCGCCCGATAGTTCACCGAGAAATCAGTATATTTTGCCTGATGGTATGAAGGCGCTGCCTGCTGACTTAATGGAAAAAACTCTTTATTACCGAGCGAATTAAATGACCAGACGAGATATTCCTAATGTGATTAGTATTATTAGAATCATATTAGTGCTGCCCATCATTTACTTACTATGGCATGAACACTACGTAATGAGTTTGATCCTGTTTACCGTAGCCGGCTTGTCGGATGCGTTGGATGGTTTTTTAGCCAAGCGCTTTGACTGGACGAGTCAGTTGGGCTCTTTTCTTGACCCATTGGCAGATAAATTATTATTGGTTTCGTGTTTTTTAGTGGGCGTTTTTGCTGATTTAGTGCCGTTTTGGGTTTTTATTATTATTTTGTTACGCGATTTGATTATTGCCTTAGGTGCTTTGGCATACCATTTTATGATAGAAGAATTCCAAGGCACCCCTCCTTTTTCCAGTAAGTTAAACACAACCTTTCAAATTATCTATTTGGTGATGGTCATATCGAGCCAAGGTGTTATCGATATACCTGAGTCTTGGATAAATTTTGCTCTTTACGCGGTTGCGGCAACAACATCAATCAGTGGTTTGGAGTATATCTGGACGTGGGGTTTTAAGGCTTGGGATATTAAAAAAGGGCGGTAGTTATGGTCAGTAATAGCACGAAGTACGTCATATTTTTTATTGTATTGATCGGATTGATTTATAGTCTCTCTCCGGTTCTGATGCCTTTTTTGATTGCCGCACTACTGGCCTATTTGGGGAACCCGTTAGTCAATGCACTAGAAAGTAGGAAGTGGCGAAGAACATGGGCAGTGAGTCTGGTTTTTGCTGTTATTTTTATTGGCTCGACGGTAATCTTAATTGTTTTAGTTCCTCTTATCGAGCAACAAATAACGAGTCTTATTGAGAAAGTGCCCGCTATTATTCAATGGGCTCGAGAAACGGTATTGCCTTGGTTTCAACTGCGATTAGATGGTTTGGGAACGGCTAATACAGAGCAGATACAACAAACCTTGCAAGAGAATATAGGGCGTGCTGGCGGTATATTAGCAAATGTAGTGGGCTCTATAAGTTCGTCCGGTCTTGCGCTTCTTTCAGGCTTGGCTAATCTGATACTCATTCCTGTTGTAACTTTTTACCTGCTAAGGGACTGGGGTGCGATGTTAAAGCACCTTCAGGATATTTTTCCTCGTCGCATGGAAGGCAAATTAACGACAATATCAAAAGAAATAGATGTGGTGTTAGGCGCATTTTTTAAGGGACAAATCCTTGTCATGTTGAGTTTATCGGTGATTTATTACCTTGGGCTAAGCATTGTGGGATTGGAGTTTGCCTTATTGATCGCTTTGCTGGCGGGATTGGTTAGTTTTGTGCCTTATTTGGGTTTAATTACAGGGCTTGCGCTGGCTTGTGGTGCATCAATCTTTCAGTTTCATGACGCGAGTGCGATTTTGCCTATATTGTTGGTCTTCGGCGTGGTTCAGGTTTTGGAAAGTGTTGCGTTAACGCCGATATTGGTTGGCGATAAAATTGGCTTGCATCCGGTTGCGGTTATTTTTGCTGTGATGACAGGGGGGCACTTGTTTGGCTTTACAGGTGTTTTATTGGCCTTACCCGTAGGGGCTGCGCTACTGGTGGTATTGCGGCATGCCAATGATCAATATAAAGAAAGTGAGCTTTACTCGAAGACATAAAAAAGGCGCCTAAAAGGCGCCTTTTTTATCGTAACAAATGGATTATAGGTTACTGGCAACAAAATCCCAGTTCACTAATGCCCAGAATTTGTCCATGTAAGCAGGACGAGCATTGCGGCAATCAATGTAATACGCATGTTCCCAAACGTCACATGTTAATAGTGGAGTTTGGCCAGCAGTTAGCGGTGTACCCGCATTACTGGTTTGAACAATTTCCAGTTTGCCATCAGCATTTTTTACCAACCAGCACCAGCCCGCACCAAACAGATTGACGGATTTGTCAGTGAATTCAGCTTTAAATGCGTCAACAGAGCCATAAGTGTCGTTGATAGCGGCCAATAAATCACCCGAAGGTTCTGTGTTGTTGGGTGTTAGGCAGTTCCAGTAAAAAGTGTGGTTCCAGATTTGTGCCGCATTGTTGAAAATGGGGCCAGAAGAATTTTTAACAATCTCTTCAAGGCTGGCATTTTCAAATTCTGTTCCAGGGATTAAGCCGTTTAATTTAGTCACGTACGTTGCGTGATGTTTGCCGTGGTGGAATTCAAGAGTTTCTTGAGAGAGGTGAGGTTCTAATGCATCGATTGCATAAGGTAGAGGAGGTAATTCATGAGCCATGTCAGTTGTTCCTTTATGGTTAAGTTATGCGCCAAGCGCGGATATAAATGTGAGCTTAACAATAGTGAAATTCATGATATAAATCAATATTTTTTGAAATTAAGTGGTATTTTCATGCGCGCAATAAAAAAGGGCTGGTATGACAGCCCTTTTTAAGATGGAGCAAAATGGCCTATTGATCAGCAGGTGAATTGTGAAGGTGAATGTCCTGCTGTGGATAAGGAATGCTGATGCCTTCATCATCAAAGCGCAGTTTAATACGTTCTAACAGGTCGAAATGGACGCCCCAATAATCGGCAGAGTTAACCCATGGGCGAACGGCAAAATTTACACTGCTATCAGCCAGTTCAAGTAAGCCTATGGTTGGCGCTGGGTCTTTTAATATGCGCTCTTCGCTTGCCATTAAGTCTTCTAACACTTGTTTGGCTTTCTTGATATCGTCATCGTAACCGATTCCAATAACGAGATCTAAACGACGTGTTGGTTTGGTCGAGTAGTTGACGATATTGCCACTCATCAAGCTACCATTAGGAATAATAATGGTTTTGTTGTCACCTGTACGCATGATGGTGTTAAAAATATGCACTTCTTCAATAATACCAGAAACGCCAGCGCCCTCAATAAAATCACCTTGTTTGAAAGGGCGGAAAATAATCATCAGTACGCCCGCGGCAAAGTTCGCGAGAGAGCCTTGAAGTGCCAGACCAACCGCAAGACCGGCGGCACCTAAGATGGCAATAAAGGAGGTGGTTTGAATGCCGAGCTGGCCAAGGGCCGCAATGATCACGAAAGCTAATAAAGCGGCATAAAGCATATTGGTTGTAAACGAAATAAGGATTGGGTCTGACCCACCTTTATTCATGGCGTTGGAGACGCCTGTTCTAATGGCTTTTGCAATTATTTTACCGATAATAAAGATCGCTAAGGCGGCAATGACCTTAAGACCGTAGACGGTAAGTAGTTCTTGAATTTGAGTCAGGGTGCCTTCTGATAATAAATTGTCCATGTCAATATCTCTTATTAAGTTAGGGAGTAAATACTTTTTTTAATAAATCGGTGGTTCTAGCAGCGGGGTTTTCCCGAATCAACTTTTCTTGTTCTGCGATACGCAAAAATAACGCATCAACGGCTTTTTGAGCAACAAAATTATCAATATCAGGTGATTGCGATGAAATAAAGTTACCGAAAGAGCCAGTATGTGCGATTAATTGCTTGTAACTGGCGGTTACGCCAGCGTTATTGGTTGCTTGTTTAACGATAGGCAGAAATTTTTCCAATAATTGCTCTGAACTGCGTTTTTTGAAGTATTCAGTGGCTGCATTTTCAGGTCCTTTTAGAATGTTTGCTGCCTCTTCAATGCTCATATTTTGAATGGTGTCAGCGAAAATGGCGGCTGCTTCTGATACAGCCTGTTCAGCCGCTTTATTGAGTGTCGTCTGGAAGTTTGCAACCAGGCTATTTTGCCCGATCATTTCCAACGACGAGGCAATCGGTTTTAAGCTGGCGGGGATGGGGATTTTTACATCAGGTTGATTTAAAAATCCGCCTTCAGAGCTGAGGTTGTCAACAGCAAAAGAGGTTCCCTTTTTTAGTGCTTGCTTAAGGCCGGAAACAACCTCCGCGTTGCTGAGGTTTGCCGGTAACGAAGCCGCTGTTGAGCTGGTGAGTTTGCTTGTGTCAATGTCTTTAATAAAGTCAAGAAAACCCGCATGAGCGAATGATGAACTTAGTAAAGCATAAGCAAGAACAGTTTGTTTTAGCATGTGGCTCATGAAAGGCCTTATTTAAAAAAAGAGTATCCTATCTGTCCAAACTGAACACAAGCTTAATATTTCACAGTTGAAGTGGGTTTAGCAACGTGGTTTTTAAAAAAGGAATGGTCAATTTACGTTGGGCAGCAAGGCTGGCTTGGTCTAATTGCTCAAGCAACCCCCAGAGTGTATTGATATCCCTTGGGAAATGCGTCATCAGATAGCGGGCTGTTTCATGATTAAGCTCTAAACCAAGTTGTTGAGCACGGGTTTGTAAAACTTTGATGGTGTCCTCGTCATTTAACGTTGTTAAATTCAACGGAAGCCCGCTATTTAAGCGGCTTTTTAAGTCATTCAGTATGATGTTTGCCTGTTGAGGAGAAAAACTAGCGCTTACGACTAAACGGCCGTTAGCCTGTTTGATCTGATTGAACAAATTGAAGAGGGCTTCTTCCCAAGTAGCTTGTCCAAAGAAGGTGTCAATATCATCTAAGCAGACTAAATTAAGGTTGGCTAAGCCTTCCAGGATAGAGGGTGGGTTGGTGGCTATTTCTTTGGCGGCTAGATAACACGCGGTACCAGCCTGCTCGGTTTGATGTTGGCAAGCTGATTGCAGCAAATGTGTTTTACCGGTTCCAGCCTCCCCCCACAGATAAATAAAGGGCTCATTAGGGTTTTTTAAGGCTTGGACAACGATTTCATTGTCGCTTGCAATGAAGTTTTCAAAATTAAAAACATCTTGTAATTTAAAAGGCAGCGGCAGTTGTGGGTGCATCAGTGTTTGCTAACGTGCCGAATGTAGAGTGAAGCGGTAAAAAACACAGTCAGGCTGATGATGATCTCGGCGATGCCTAATAACCGTGTGTCGGGGTTAGCAAAGGCTTCGGTCGTGCCGTGTATGAAATAAAGCAGGCTGAGGTAAGCGGCCCAATTTACGGGTTTGTCGCGCCCATGTAAGACGCCTCGTAACGGCAACAGGAGCGGTACGACACAAACAATAAGAACCAAGGCAATAGGAAAAGTTTGAGGCGGAGAAAGCACTGTGATCCAAGCGGTAATAAAAGCAATTAAGGAGAGATAGCTTAATAACTGTAGCCAGTAGGCGGTTTTTTGACCGGGTAATTTCACGATGGTTTTAACTTTTTTGCGAGTGTCGCGATTCTTTTTCCTAGCGCTAGACACAGTTGAGATTCGTGTTCATCCAGCTGGCGTGTATTATCTGTTCCCGCTAAATGACTGGCACCGTAGGGGGTGCCGCCAGAGGCAGTTTCTAGTAGAGCGGGTTCAGAGTAGGGTAATCCAGCCAGTACCATGCCGTGGTGGAGCAGGGGCAGCATCATTGAGGTCAGTGTTGTTTCTTGCCCACCGTGCAGGCTACTGGTGGAAGTGAAAACGGCAGCCGGTTTGCCAATCAGTGCGCCTGATAACCAAATCGTACTTGTATTATCTAGAAAATATTTGAGAGGGGCGGCCATATTGCCAAATCGTGTTGGGCTGCCCAAGACCAATCCATCACAGTTTTTAAGATCTTCTAAACTGGCGTATAAAGCGCCGTCATCTGGGATACCGTCTTCGGTGGCTTCGCAAACGGTAGAAACAGCGGGTACGGTACGAATAGTCGCTTCCACCCCGTCCACTTCCTCCACGCCGCGTGCAACCAGGTTAGCCATATTGGCTGTTGCGCCGTGGCGACTATAAAACAAAACCAGAACGTTTGTGGTCATTTATAGAATACCCAAGACACTTTCAGGAGGGCGCCCAATAGCAGCTTTGCCGTTGGCCAGTACGATGGGACGTTCAATTAGAATAGGGTTTTCGAGCATTGCGTTAAGTAATTGTTCGTCGCTTAACGTGTTGTCTTTCAGATTGAGTTCTTTATAAATGGTTTCGCCTTTACGCATTAAATCACGTGGGGACATTCCCAGTAATGTTAAAACGGTCTCAAGTTCCTCTTTGTTAGGCTTGTTTTTTAAATAGTCAATAATATCTGGCTGAATGCCTTGTTCTTCCAGAATCTTGAGTGTCTGGCGAGATTTGCTGCAACGTGGGTTGTGATAAATTTTAATGCTCAACAAAATATCCTCAATGAGTGTTTTCGAAGATTATAAATTATCTGCTAATTTACGACAGGCTTTTTCTGCTTTGGATGCCGCATGATATGATGGTGGGCAGATTATTGAATAAGAATTAAAAGATGAAGCTACCTGATTTTAGCCAAGCAGCGGTCTTGGTTGTTGGTGATTTGATGCTAGATAGAAATTGGCAGGGTGATACATCGCGTGTTTCTCCCGAGGCGCCGGTTCCTGTTGTTCATGTTAAAGACATAGAAGATCGCCCAGGTGGTGCGGGTAATGTTGCGCTTAATATTGCTGGTCTCAATTCGACCGTGACTGTCTTGGGCTATACCGGAGAGGATGCGGCTGCACGTGCGTTGAAAGAGCAGTTAGAGCAAGCGAAGGTGACGTGTCAGTTTGAGCATTTAACCGATCAGCCAACGATCACTAAGCTGAGGGTGCTCAGTCGGCATCAGCAATTAATTCGGTTGGATTTTGAAGAGAGTTTCCACGACTTACCAGTTGAGCAATTGCAGCAAGACTACGAGCAAGCGTTACCTTCACATGACGTTGTGGTGCTGTCAGATTACGGCAAAGGCACCTTGGCTTCCGTGCAGCAGCTGATTGCGACAGCCAGAGCGGCGGGAAAAAAAGTGTTGGTCGATCCTAAAGGAACAGATTTTACCAAGTATCGAGGTGCAACGCTGATTACGCCAAATTGGAGTGAATTCCAAGCGGTTGTTGGTGAGTGTAAGAATGAAGAAGAAATGGTCAGCCGAGGTTCCGCCTTGCTTGAGGAGCTGAACTTAGAGGCGTTGTTAGTGACGCGAGGCGAAAAAGGCATGACTTTACTTCAACCGGATCAAGACCCCATTCACTTACCGACGCAGGCGCAAGAAGTGTTTGATGTGACCGGGGCTGGCGATACGGTTATTTCAACTTTAGCAGCCTGCTTGGCCGCAGGGTCCAGCTTGCCCGACGCAACAGTCTTGGCGAATCAGGCGGCGGGTTTGGTGGTCGCTAAATTGGGAACAGCCACCGTAACGCAAAATGAGCTAAAAGCAAGTTTGCATACGTTAGAAGACATGCCGCGTGGTTTTGTCAGTGCTGAAGACTTATCACTCGCGATTGCTAAGGCGCGAATTAATGGTGAAAAAATTGTGCTGACCAATGGGTGTTTTGATATTTTACACCCTGGGCATGTGCGATATTTGCAACAAGCAAAGGCACTGGGCGACAGATTAATTATTTTAGTGAACGATGATGCATCGGTATCGCGTTTGAAAGGGCCTGAGCGCCCCATTAATCGGCTGGAAGTACGTGCAGAAATGTTGTCGGCTCTGGCCTGCGTTGATTGGGTCTGTGCTTTTTCTGAAGAGTCCCCGCGTGAGCATATCTGCCGAATATTGCCCGATATTTTAGTTAAAGGCGGTGACTACAAAAGCATTGAAGATATAGAAGGGTTTGATTGTGTTGCTAAGGCGGGCGGGGCAACCTATGTGCTCGATTACGTTGAAGGGTGTTCGACGACGAATTTAATCAAAAATATTCGCGATACAAGTGAAAAGAGGTAAAGAAATGATCATAGTAACGGGCGGTGCGGGTTTTATTGGCAGTAATATTATTCAAGGTTTAAATGCCAGAGGCATTAGCGACATTCTAGTGGTCGACGACTTGAAAGATGGCGCAAAATTTAAAAATATCGTAGATAGTCAAATCGCAGACTACATGGATAAAGACGACTTTCTAGACGGCGTGTTGAGTGGTGGGTTTGATGATGTGCCCATTGAGGCAATTTTTCATGAAGGCGCTTGCTCTTCCACGACAGAGTGGGATGGGCGGTTTATGATGGACAATAATTACGAATACTCCAAGGCGCTTTTGCATTTCTGCCAAGCCAATCAGGTCCCTTTTATCTACGCTTCCAGTGCTTCTGTTTATGGGGGCGGTAGCGAGTTTGAAGAAGATCTGAAGAATGAAGAGCCGTTAAATGTGTACGGTTATTCTAAATTTTTGTTTGACCAATATGTGCGCGCACAAGATATTGGCAGTCAAGTGGTGGGTTTGCGCTATTTTAATGTGTATGGGCCGCGCGAACAGCATAAAGGGAGTATGGCGAGTGTTGCTTTCCATCTCAATAACCAATTATTAGATTCTGGTGAGATTAAATTATTTGCTGGTTGTGATGGTTATAGAGACGGTGAACAAGTCCGAGATTTCGTTTACGTGTCTGATGTTGTTGATGTGAACTTATGGTTTTTAGATAACCCAACGGTTTCGGGCATCTTTAATTGCGGCACGGGCAAGAGCCAGCCATTTAATGATGTCGCTAAAGGTGTGCTCGATTATCATCAAAAAGGTCGCTTGAGTTATATTCCTTTTCCTGACCATTTGGTTGGTCATTATCAAAGTTTCACCGAAGCCGATCTAACGGCGCTGCGTGCTGCTGGCTGTGATGTGACATTTAAAACAGTGGCAGAGGGTGTAAAGTGTTACATGGAATGGTTAAACGCTAAATAATTTCATGCGACTGGCGTATTCAGCCTTACTGTATCTTTTATCCCCTTTTCTCGTTTTGCGACTGCTGGTGCGTGGGCGAAAGGCGCCTGCTTATTTAAGTCGATGGCATGAACGTTTTGCCTGGTATGAAAAAGGCCAGCCTGAAGGCGTTATCTGGTTTCATACGGTATCGGTTGGTGAAGCAGAGGCAGCCTTCCCATTAATAGATGAGATAGCTAAAAAATACACAGATACCCCTATCTTGGTGACGACAACAACACCGACAGGCTCTGCACGTGTTAAAGCCTTTCTGGGTCATCGAGTGCATCATGTGTACTTGCCGTATGATTTGCCAGGTGCGATGAAACGATTTTATCGTCGTTTTAAACCCAAAATGGCCATTATTCTGGAAACTGAAATCTGGCCGAATATGCTTTACCAAGCGAAGCAACATGGCGTGCCTTCGATCATTGTTAACGCAAGGCTCTCTGAGAAATCCGCGAGAGGCTATGCAAAATTAGGAGCATTCATGACGCAAACACTGGGGCATGTTTCATATGTGTGTGCGCAGACAGAGGCGAGCTTAACTCGTTTTATCGACCTGGGTTTAGATAAAAACAAAATCAGCGTGCCAGGTAATATTAAATTTGATACCGACATGCCTGCTTATTTGTTTGAACAAGCAGAGGTTATCAGGCGTGATTGGTTTCAGCAACGCCCCAGCTGGATTGCGGCCAGTACGCATGAGGGTGAGGATGAGAAGGTACTGGAGGCTTTTTCAATAATAAAAAAACAGCAGCCCGATACCCTATTGGTGTTAGTGCCCAGGCACCCGGAAAGATTTAACTCAGTCGCAAAATTATGTGAAAAACGGGGATATACCGTTACACGTCGCAGTGAGCAAAAATCGTCGTTGGTTAAGACGGATGTTTTTTTGCTCGATACACTGGGTGAGCTGAAATTGTATTATGCGACAGTTGATGTTGCATTCATTGGGGGTAGCTTTGTCCCAACGGGCGGACATAATATGCTGGAAGCAGCCGCTCATTCAGTGCCTGTGTTGTTCGGCCCATTTGTGCATAACTTTACTGAGATTAGTGACCGTTTGCTAGCAAATGGAGCCGCTTTACAAGTGGAAAACCCAGATCAGCTTGCGCAGCAAGTGATTGAGTTGCTTGAGCATCCTGAAAAGCGTGATCAGATGGGCGCAGCGGGTTATCACTTTGTCGAAAAAAACAAAGGCGCGGTAAGCAACGTAGCGGAACGTATTATCAGCATGTTGAATGAGCCGCTTTAGTCGACGATACAAAGTCCTCGCGTCAGGCATTTTTTGTTTAGTGCTGACATTGAGTATAGCCCGTTTTGCTTATACGCCCATGATGCCTATTATGTTTGAGCAGGCCGGATTAACTAAGGTGCTGGCGGGTTGGTTGGCAACGATCAATTATTTGGGTTATATGTCAGGAGCACTCACGGCCGCCTTGGTGGGGAACCTTATTATCAAGGACCGTATTTATCGCACAGGTTTGGTGCTTGCAGTTCTCACCACCCTAATGATGGGCCTGGTTGAATCACCTTGGGTCTGGGGCGTTTCCCGGTTCGTTGCTGGGTTTAGCTCGGCAGCAGGCTTATTGATTGGAGCGGGTCTGATGTTAAATTGGTTAATAAGGCATCATTATCGCAGTGAAATGGGCATTCATTTTGCCGGCATCGGCATAGGGATTGTCTTAGTGGCCTTATTGCTCGAACAGACGGAAACGTTGATGTGGTCGGAACAATGGTTGCTTTTGGGTAGTGTGGGTGTTTTGTTAGCCATTCCTGCATGGTGTTGGTTGCCATCCCCAGATACAACCGGGATCAGTGAGCAAGGGCAAGTGCTTGATGATAAGCCCCCGAGTCGCCTTTTTTTAAAGCTGATGCTGGTTGTTTATTTTTGCGCAGGATTTGGTTTTGTTATCAGCGCGACTTATATTGTTGCGATTGTGGAAAATCAGGATGAATTAAGGGGGCAGGGTGAAATGGCCTTTCTGATATTGGGTGTTTTTGCCGCTCCAGCCTGTATTTTTTGGGATTTAATTTCCAGAAAAACAGGCATTTTGAATGCGTTACTGTTAGCCTTTATCGTCCATGCCATGGGTATTGTGCTCCCGGTGATCGGTCATACCCTATGGTTTGCTTTACTGAGCGCGGCTTTGTATGGTTTTACCTTCGTTGGCATTGTCAGCATTGTGTTAACAATGGCTGGGCGCTTTTATCCAACAAAGCCGGCAAAACTAATGGGCATGTTAACAATGAGCTACGGGGTACCGCAGATTGTGGCGCCCACAATAGCGGGTTATTTAGCGGCGGCGACCGGTCATTATGATGCGTCGTTATTAATGGCGAGTGGGTTTGTGATGTTTGGTTCCCTTGTTATTTTAGCGATCAAAAAATGGGCATCAAAAGACGTTGATTTGCTGGAGTCAACGTCTTAAGAAAGGGGTTACCAATAAAGCGATTTAGCGTCTCAGTGCTCTAACCAATGATTGATCGTTTCAAGGTCAGCTTTAGATAATGAACCGGCGCTGTGTTTAAGGTTTAAAATGCTGAGTATATAGTTTATTTTTGCTTCATTCAGTTCGAGTTTAGCCCGTGATAAATTGCTTTGAGCATTGAGGACATCGACAATTGTCCGTGTGCCAACGTCAAGGCCGGCTTCATTGGCATCTAAAGAACTTTTGTTCGAAATGATGGCCTGTTTTAAGGCATTAACTCGCTTAAGGTTTGTTGTAACCCCTCGGAAAGCATCACGTGTTTCTCTGAGTGTGGTGCGCTGGAGAGATTGCAAAACATCCAATGATTGTTGGTGATTAAACGCTGCCTGCCTCGTCTTTGAGCTGGTTTTACCGCCAGCAAATAACGGCAAGTTTAATTCTACCCCAAGTCGGTCTGATTCGTTTCTAAAGCCGGTTCCAAAACTGCCGCCACCGGTTTCGCTATATTGGTGTGAGGCAACAATGTCAACCGTTGGGTAGTGTCCCGAACGGTTAATATCAATGTCCTTTTTTGCAATACTGACATCATGTCGTGCCATCTTTAACGCCAGATTGTTGTTCGCTGCGTTTGTTTCCCAATGGCCGATCTTGTTGGGTTCTGGTGCAGCTAAAGGGAAAGACGGTGCTAACGGGGTCAGGGTGAATGTGTTGGCTTGAATAATTTCCCGTAAAGCCTCTTGCGCTGAATACAAGGTATCGTGAGCGGCAATTTGGGTGGCAATGGCCAAATCATATCTCGCTTGGGCATCATGCACGTCGGTAATGGCGACCAGCCCTACATCGAAGCGTACTTTGGCTTGTTCAAGTTGGCGGGTAAAGGCCTTTACATCATCGTCGGCCAGTTTTAAATTGACCTCTGCTTGAAGTGCTGCCATGTATCGTTGGGTTAAACGTAAAATTAGCGCTTGTTCAGCCAGTTGATAATTGATTTCTGCTTTGGAAACCTGCTTTGTGGCTTGCTTGAAGCGTGTGAGGTAAGCCCAGTTGAAAAGCGGTTGTCTTAAAGAGATAGAAAACCCTTCATCTCGAAATTGCTCCGTGTTTTTGCCGCTGCCGGAAAAGCTGCTTTCGCTTTCTTGTCGTACCTCATCTGAACGGGCCGAAGCGTTAATATTGGGCAGTAAATCTGCCAACGCCTGAGGTTTGACTTCTTTTGATGACAGTAACTGGTTGTAAGCAGCGTGTAAGTCGGCGTCATGTTCGAGGGCTAGCTCGTACGCGGTCACCAAATTCAGCGGTTGCGCAAAGTTGACTGTTGGAGAGCTGCAAAGAATAAGGCAGAGTAAAAATTTTCTTAGCGTTTTCATAGTGATTCAGCGGGTTGATCGTATGGTTCATACTTTAGCATATAGGCAGCCAATTAGTCTGTTTAATCGCCATGATTATCGGTGTTTAAAATGAATGTAGCCGGGCCATCATTACACAATGAAACTTGCATATCGGCAGCAAATTCACCCCATGCTACGTTGCCATGCTGCTGTCTTGCATAGTGAGCAGCGAATTCAAATAAAGGTTTGGCGATAGCTGGTGAGGCTGCTGGGGCAAAGCTGGGTCGGGCGCCTTTTTTGGTATCGGCGGCTAAGGTGAATTGCGGAATCAGTAATAAGCCACCCTTGATGTCTTTAAGGCTTAAATTCATTTTATCTTTTTCATCAGTGAATATTCGATAGGATAAGATTCGATCTATGAGTTGTTGCGCCTCTGCTTCACTGTCGCCTTGCTTGATAGCAAGCAAAGCAACGATGCCTTGCTTGATTTCCCCGATGGAGATGTCATTAACACGAACATTGGCGTGGGTGACGCGTTGAATGACGGTTAGCATTTTGATGAAATGCAAAGACGGTTGAGCAAATCAGCGTAGCTATCGCTGATAGTGGTTAGCGAGAAGGCGGCGTTAGCAGGGCTTGGATTCGGTGTGACATAAACGGGTTGATTATTGATGGCCCATGATTGTAATCCCCAGTTCACAGAATGCTTGTTTTCGCTGCCGTATTGTAAATACTTTTGGCAAGTCAGCTTACCGTGAAACCAAACCGCCTGAGGCCGTATGTCGTTAACAAGAATTTGTAAACGGTTGCTGCCGGTACGATAATCATCCGCTCTTAGCTCTTTGCAGCCAGGGGTGGGGCGCTTAACAAGGTCTGTGAACCCAATTTGATACTGTTCGAGCAAGTATTGGCAGCTGTCTAGGCTGGGTGTTAAATTTTTTTTAAAAAAACCACATTGATTCAGTGCTTTCCAGAAACGGTTTCTCGGGTTGGCGAAATAAAATCCCGCTTTTACGGAAGGGATAGAGGGGTTGAGTCCAACTGAGAGAACCGACATCGGGTCACAAAGTAGATCAGGAAGAGTTTCCATTCAACTAGTATGTGGGCATAGCGGGTTCCACTTCGCTAGCCCATGCATGAACGCCGCCAGTTAAATTAGTAATGTCTTTGAAACCATGTTGCATTAAATATTGAGCTACTTGCTGACTTCTCATGCCATGATGACAAATGGTGATAATGGGCGTTGTTTTTGAGAGTTGATCCAGTTGACTGGGAATACTTTGCATGGGTATTAAATGGCTGTTTGCAATATGGCAATAGTCAAATTCATGTGGTTCCCTGACATCGAGTAGAAAAGGCGGTGTATCTGCTGTATCGATCAGTAATTTGAGTTGACTTGCGGAAATGGTTTTCATATATAAGTACGTTTATTATGCAAAAATAATTATAACAGTGTGTGATAAGATACCGGGTGTCAATATCGTTAATTACGCGCGTCTAAAGAGGTTATGATGAGTGCCATTCCAGAAGAATTCAAGAAAAAAACTGAAGCATTACAAAAGGCGGCGATAACCCCCTTGCCCAATTCAGAAAAAGTGTATATCAAAGGGTCGCGTGATGATATCAACGTGCCCATGCGCAAAATTTCTTTAGCTGATACATCAACGAGTTTTGGTGCTGAAAAAAATCCAGATGTTTACGTGTATGATTGCTCGGGTGTTTATACTGATCCGAAGGCCACTATTGATTTGAGAACGGGGCTGCCTCATGTGCGTCGCCCTTGGATATTAGATAGGGACGATACAGAATTATTAGACGGGCCTAGCTCCAGTTTTGGTCAACAACGCCAACAAGATGAGAGTCTAGCCCATTTACGGTTTGAGCATATTCAAGCCCCTAGGCGAGCTAAAGCCGGTGCTAATGTCAGCCAAATGCATTACGCAAAAAAAGGGATTATTACCCCCGAAATGGAGTTCATAGCAATACGTGAGAATATGAAGCGTTCGGAAATCAATGCGCAACAGCATCCGGGTGAGTCTTTTGGCGCGAGCATTCCCGCGGAGATTACGGCTGAATTTGTTCGGGATGAAATTGCACGTGGTCGCGCCATTATTCCTGCCAATATTAATCACCCTGAAGTGGAGCCAATGATTATCGGTCGTAACTTCCTGGTGAAAATTAATGGCAATCTGGGTAATTCGGCCGTGACATCGTCAATTGAAGAAGAAGTAGACAAAATGGTGTGGGGTATTCGTTGGGGGGCCGATACGATCATGGATTTATCCACCGGCAAAAACATCCACGAAACGCGCGAATGGATTTTACGTAACTCTCCCGTTCCCATTGGGACAGTGCCCATCTATCAAGCCTTGGAAAAGGTGAATGGCAAAGCCGAAGATTTAACATGGGAAATATTTAGAGATACCTTGATTGAGCAAGCTGAGCAAGGGGTTGATTACTTTACAATTCATGCCGGTGTTTTGCTACGTTATGTGCCGATGACGGCGAAACGGACCACCGGTATCGTTTCTCGTGGTGGCTCTATTATGGCTAAGTGGTGTTTGGCGCATCACAAGGAAAATTTCTTATATACTCATTTCGAGGAGATATGTGAGATTATGAAAGCCTATGATGTTTCCTTTTCCTTAGGTGATGGCTTGCGCCCCGGCTCTTTGGCAGATGCAAACGATGAAGCGCAATTTGGTGAGCTGGAAACCTTGGGCGAGTTGACGAAAATTGCATGGAAACATGATGTTCAAACCATGATTGAAGGGCCCGGTCACGTGCCAATGCAAATGATCAAGGAAAACATGGACAAGCAATTAGAATGCTGTGATGAAGCGCCATTTTATACGCTAGGCCCGCTCACAACAGATATTGCACCAGGGTATGATCACATCACATCAGGTATCGGTGCGGCCATGATTGGCTGGTACGGTTGTGCGATGTTGTGCTACGTCACGCCCAAAGAGCATTTAGGGTTGCCCAATAAAGAAGATGTTCGTGAAGGCATCATTACCTATAAAATTGCTGCGCACGCAGCGGATTTGGCAAAAGGCCATCCCGGTGCGCAAATACGCGATAATGCTTTATCTAAAGCGCGTTTCGAGTTTCGTTGGGAAGATCAGTTTAATTTAGGCTTGGATCCAGACCGTGCACGTGAATATCACGATGAAACCTTACCCAAAGATTCAGCGAAAGTGGCGCATTTTTGTTCAATGTGCGGTCCGCATTTTTGCTCAATGAAAATCTCACAAGATGTTCGAGATTATGCGGCGAATAAAGGCATTGAGGCTAAAGATGCCTTGGAAGAAGGGATGGCCGAAAAAGCGGTTGAATTTAAAAGCAAAGGCGCAGAAATTTATAAAAAAGTATAACGGCGTGGTATCACACAAAGCGTGATTATTTAATGAACATGCTCATCGGGCGGCGGCAAAATTTCAGGCTCGTTAGCCAGCTTTTTTAGTTCATTGGTGAGTAAAGCGAAGTCCGTCCATTGGCTTGAGTTGTGTTCCGGGTTCCAGCGTGCACGTAGATAGCCAAAGCGATCTATCAAGTATTCAATGTGGGTTAGAGGGCGTGTGTCATCGACGTCGCGCTCGTCCATAAAGCTGCGACGAAAAAGTGAGTAGGTATTAGTAATCGGCTCGGTTTGTTCTGTCACAACAATAAACGGATAAGCAGGTTTATTGGTCGGTGCTTCACTGCTCGGCTTTGTTATTTCAATGGCGATAATGTCTGTGTTGTTTGCTGTGATATCTTTGTAGTGGTTTTTTAAGTTATCCAGGCGAGACTTTTCTTCTGGCCATGAGAAAAAAACCAATAAAAGGGCATTTTTCTTTCTATGGTCTATTAAATGGCCGCTAGTGGTGTCGGTTGAATAATAAAAATTTGGAGCGCCTAAGAAAGGCTCGTTTGGCTCAATATAGGTGTAGAGGCTAGTGCCGTTAGAGCTGGCAGTCGTGGCGTTGAGATAATTGATCAGTTCCCAAATTTCGTCTTCATCCAATGAATTAATTGAGGAATGAAAATTATCAACGGCGAGCTCTTGAGTAAAGTTCCAATACATATCGCCCGCTGTAGAACCAGCTGAGTGCATGTGATTTAAGTCCATGACCATCACGTCCAGTGCTTCTGCTAGCGCGCCATCCCCTTTTCCCTCTGCACCGTGACAACTTGCGCAATGCTCGCTATAAAGCTGTCTTCCGTTATCAATGCTTATCGCATCGTAAGGCACGCTGGAGTTGCGATAAGTATCTGGGTAAGCCTTTACTGCTAGGGGTTGGAGGGCGATGGTAACCCCAACGGTCGATAGGCAAAAGCCAGCAATAATGGCCATTTTCTTTAAATGTTTAAAACGTAAAAAGTAAAGGCTTAATCCGATGGCTAAACTGATTAGCATGAGGCCGAGAAGGACTTGTGTTTGCACTGAAGTCGTTTGATCCCATGTGGCGTCTAATGAAAAACGAAAATCAAAAGGCCATACAACTCGCGTTTCATGAAGGGCGGGTGTCGTGCTTTTCAAAATATTGGCAAACCCTAATAAAACAAGTCCTAGACTGGTTTCAAGTGATACCCATTTTGCGATGACTGCGTTGGTGACGGCTAGCGATTGGCGTTGGTGCACACCTTTGGTCATATAATAGCGTCGAATGATGCCTGCAACCGACAACATGCTGATAAAAAGAAAAATTTTAATAAGCAACAAATGACCATAAGGTGTCGCGAATAACTCGGCCCAACGACTGATCTGAAGGTAAGCGATGAATGAGCCGCTCAGTAAAATAATACCGACCATCGTACTGGCTAAAATCGAGAATTTATTGAGTATCTGCCAAACGGCAGAAGGGTCAGGTGTATTCTGTGTCGCTTTTGGCGAGAGGCGAAGCAAAAAAATCAACGCAGGAAGCGCGCCTAGCCAACTGCCAGCGGCTAACAGGTGAAGCCCATGCCCGATTAACCCCGGCCAAGCAGGTTCAATACCGGCGGCATGGCTTTTTAGCGAGTCGGCAAACAGTAAGACAGAACTGGCCGCGATAAGCCAAATAAAAAAGTAACGGTTGTCGGCGTTTGGATTAAGGCGATGGCGAGCCAGAAGGCTGAAGAAAATGAGAAGGGCCAACAGCTCTTGCGTAAGCCAAACGGAGCCAAATCGCGTTGAAAAAAGAATAAGTTTTATAAGGTCTTGATCGAGGGCGCTGTCAGGGTGACCGGACATAGAGAAGGCTTGTAAAGAAGGCAGAAAAAGCCCCGAAACAACAAGAACGAGAGCTAATAATAAACTGGATTGAATAAGTTGCTGGCGTGTTGCATGAAGCGTAGCTGGCTTGACCCCGCAAGAGAGCAGACAGATAACGGCCGTGCCAAGAATAAATAACCCAGCAACAGAGTGCAGAAAAGTGACGAAGAAACCAAAAGTCTCCATCAGTGGGCGAGGGGTTTTTCCTTTTTAATTCGAAAGCTATAGGTTGAAGATATTGTGTGCCCATCT
This sequence comes from Cycloclasticus sp., assembly GCA_002700385.1. Lineage (GTDB taxonomy): Bacteria > Pseudomonadota > Gammaproteobacteria > Methylococcales > Cycloclasticaceae > Cycloclasticus. Next base: position 108,708 of record PADC01000002.1, on the reverse strand, counting down.
AACGATAATACTTTATAGCTAACAGTATATTGACCTGCTGAGAGAACGGGCAACAAGAGGACGAGGCGTTTTTGATTGCTGGGATCGACGATTGCTTTTTCCGTTGTCAAGACGCTGCCATCGGCTCTTTTAACCGTGATGCTTGAGTAAGCAGGCTCAAACAGTTGATTAAATAAAATGTTAATAGACTCGGGGGGACGGCTAAGGGTAGATCGAGGAGCAGGGTCAGTGCTGATGACCTTTGCATGGGCAAAAATTTGTGGTGCTGTTGTAAGGCACACAAGAGTGAATAATATGACCCAATTTGATTTTGTTCTAATGCGTTTCATAAGGACGGGTTGTGTAAGAGGGCGATTTTATGTTTATGTAGCATGTTTTTAATGACGGTCGTCTATGATCAGCTTCGTTAAAATAGTCGGGCTTCCAGCTGGAATCTCGCATTTTATACTGGTGCGCTAATAAACGTTTGCCATGAATTTTGCTTCCGCGACAGTTTTTAATGAACCAGGTAGCGACATCGTCAGGCTTTATATGAATGAGACCATGGTACTCAGATCGATCATGCTTATCACGTATTTCCATTATTCTACAGCTGATCAGCTCAGGTGATTTTGTGAAAGGCAAGCGAAATTTTTTGGAGAGGAGAGACAGACAGGTGCTCTCCAGTTCGCTTAGTGTGGTCTTGTCTGGCAATCGGGATAAGAAAACATCCATATTGATGAGCATTCCTCTATGGCTTATTTTTATTGTTTTAAAGCTAAGGCTAATTCAGTTGGATCTTAAAATCAAGGTGTTGAAGCGCCTTAGGGTCTGAGGGGTTGAAAAAGTTCTCTTGGTTCTTTTTAAGAAGCAAACAGTCAATGTCGTTTTTAAAGGCTCACTCGGCGACTGAGCATGGCGAGCCAGGGTTGCTGCTCTATGGGTTTGCCTTTTGGTCGGTAGTAATGTGACAATAATTCAAAGCCGGCTTGTTCTATAAACGCTTTACTTTCCTCAATTTCTTGGTAATGCCCATAACGTTGACCTTGCCAGCCTTCGGCGTTACCGCGTGGGTTAGAAGTGAACAGTACGCCATTAGGCCGTAAACAATGGTGCAATGTCTTCAGTACAGCTAACAGGTGCGTGCTGGGAACGTGAAACATAGAAGCGTTGGCGAATACGCCATCAAAATATTCAGTGGGCAAATTCAGGGTAGTGAATGTTTGATTCAATGTGGGGCAACCGCTGAATTTTGTGGCCATTTTGCAAAAGGTTTTAGAGCCGTCTAAGCCGATAGGATGGTGCCCTAATGATTTAAAGTGTTGCAAGTCTCGACCGGGGCCACATCCAAAATCAAGAATATTCAGCGGCTTGCCTTTTGGCAAGGCAGTAAGAAAGGCTTCTATATTTTGTGAGACATCATGGTCTTTTGTTCCTGCCCAAAACGCTTCAGCATGGTCATCATAATGACGAATGGTTAGTGTTTCTTTATCGTTTGGGTCACTCATGTGTCTTTTAAAAAGGAAGTTGAACGGTACGTTAATAGTATAGCTCACTGTATAGAAGTTTAAGTGACGAGGGGTAATGCACACTATTTTTTCTGCGATTGAATGAATTGAAGGGATCCTGGTATAAAATGCTCTGATGGATATTACACATATATTGGATGGTTTAAACGATGCTCAACGCGATGCGGTGAGTAGCTCAGAAAAAGCTGCGTTGATTCTTGCTGGGGCAGGGAGCGGTAAAACGCGAGTATTGGTGCATCGAATCGCCTGGTTAATGCAAGTTGAAGGGGTGTCTCCGTTCAGTGTTCTAGCGGTCACTTTCACTAATAAGGCGGCTGGTGAAATGCGAGAGCGTGTGCAAGCGATGCTTAAAACACCCGTAGGTGGCATGTGGATTGGTACTTTCCACGGCATAGCACATCGTTTATTGCGGATGCATGCCCAAGAGTTAGGCTTGCCAGATGCATTTCAAGTGTTAGATTCGGATGACCAGTTTCGCTTGATTAAGCGGTTACTCAAGTCGATGGATGTGGATGATACAAGGTGGCCTCCGCGTCAGGTTCAATGGTTCATCAATGCACAAAAAGATGAAGGTAAACGAGCTAAGCACATTGCACCTTCGAGTGATCATTTTGAGCAAAAAATGTTAGACATTTATGCGGAATACGAAAGGGTGTGTCAGCGCTCGGGCTTGGTTGACTTTGCCGAGTTACTATTGCGAGCACACGAATTGTTGAGAGATAACGATGAGGTGCGAGAACATTATCAGCAGCGCTTTCGACACGTGTTGGTCGATGAATTTCAAGATACCAACACCATTCAATATGCCTGGTTACGGTTACTAACACAAGCGTCTGAAAACCTGTATGTGGTGGGTGACGACGATCAATCAATTTATGGCTGGCGAGGTGCAAAAATTGAGAATATCCACCGTTTCCAAAAAGATTATGTGGGACATAAAGTTGTTCGTCTGGAACAAAATTACCGTTCAACCAGTACGATTCTAAACGCGGCCAATGCCCTTATTGTTAATAACGATGGACGGATGGGCAAAGAGTTGTGGACCGACGGCGAGGAAGGCGAGTTAATTTCGCTTTATGCCGGTTATAACGATCAAGACGAAGCCCGTTTTGTGGTCGATAGAATTAAAGATTGGGTGAGTCAGGGGCATTGTCGTGATGAGGTGGCTATTTTATATCGCTCAAACGCTCAATCACGTTTATTTGAGGAATACCTAGTGGCAGCCGGAGTGCCTTATCGAATTTATGGCGGTTATCGTTTTTTCGAACGACTGGAAATTAAAAATGCGTTGGCCTATCTACAATTAGTGACACATAAAGAAAACGATGCCGCTTTTGAGCGTATTGTCAATACACCCACTCGAGGACTTGGTACACGCACGCTGGATATTGTTCGTGAACAAGCAAGGGCGCAAAATATCAGTTTGTGGCATGCAGCAAAGAGCCTGTGTGAAGGCGCTGCTTTGAATGGTCGGGCGCTTAATGCCTTAAGTGGTTTTATGACGCTTATTCGTCAACTTGAAACCGATATGGACTCGATGAATTTGCATGAAAAAGTAGCAGAAGTTATCAGTCGCTCAGGGTTGATTGAACATCATAAAAAAGAAAAAGGCGAGAAAGGCGAAACACGTGTTGAAAACTTGGAGGAGCTGATTAATGCTGCTCGACAATTTTCAGATGAGGCAGAAGATCATGAAGGGCTCAGTGAGTTAGATGCTTTCTTGGCGCATGCAGCTTTAGAGGCCGGTGAAGGGCAAGCTGATCCATTTGAAGATTGTGTACAGTTAATGACCCTGCATTCTGCGAAAGGCCTGGAGTTTCCGTTGGTCTTTATAAGTGGGATGGAAGAGGGGTTATTTCCCAGTCAGCGATCAGTGGATGATGTTAGCAAATTAGAAGAAGAAAGGCGGTTAGCGTATGTGGGCATTACTCGGGCGATGGAGAAACTGTATTTAACCTATGCTGAGTCACGTCGTTTGCATGGCCAGGAAAATTACCCCATGCCGTCGCGATTTATTAGAGAAATTCCTGTCGAATTAATGCAAGAAGTCCGTTTAGGGTCGCGTGTAACAAGGCCGGTTGTGCCCACTCATCAGGCAAGTTTTGGAGAAAAAACAGCGGATGGTTTTAAAATGGGGCAATCTGTTCGGCATGCAAAATTTGGCGAGGGTGTGGTATTGAATATTGAGGGCAGTGGGGCTCAAGCGCGGGTTCATGTGAATTTTTCCTCCGAAGGGCCTAAATGGTTAATGCTGGCTTATGCCAAATTAGACAAACTATCAGTTTAAATTAACCCCCAGCTTACTCAATAAGCTGGGGGTTAACAGGCTGTTTTAGAAGGGGTAGTGTACCTGGTTCGGCGCAACGGTTAACCAGCGTAATTCGGTAAATTCGTCAATCACAGCACGGCCATCAAAGCGGCCGTAGCCGGTAGATTTGGTGCCACCGTAAGGTGCTTGTGCTTCACCGTTCACAGTCGCGCTGTTGATGTGGCAAATACCGGATTCAATTTTTTTCGCTATTTTCATCGCCCTTGGGAAGTTTTGGCTGAACACCGAGGCGGATAAGCCGTATTCCGTATCGTTGGCAACAAACAGAGCTTGTTCGTCATCTTTGATGCGAATGATTGAAATAACGGGTCCAAAAGATTCTTCGTGGTAGGCTCGCATGTCGCTTGTTACGTGATCAAGAATCGTAGCGGGCATGCTTGCGTTGTCAGCTGCCCCACCCGTGACGAGGGTGGCTCCTTTTTCTACGGCATCTTCAACAATACTATTGAGCCTTGCACCCGAGGAGGCATCCACCAAGGGGCCAATAATACATTGCTCATTACCTTCAACAGCGGGGTTACCCATGGTGAGCTTTTGAGCGGCGATGTTGAATTTTTCAACAAATTCATCGGCTATTTTTTCGTCAATGACGATACGACCAGTGGTCATGCAAATTTGCCCTTGATATAGGAAGCAGCCGAAAATGGCTGCTTTAACGGCCTCATCGATATCAGCATCATCCAGAATAACTAACGGCGATTTGCCGCCCAGTTCAAGCAGGCAACGTTTTAAGTGCTGGCCAGCTTGTTGAGCAATAATGCGACCAACCCGAGTGGAACCGGTGAAATTAATACGCCTAATCGCAGGGTGGGCGATAAGCGCTTCAGTAATGTCCGCCGCATCTTCCGAGGCATGAGTGATAACGTTGAGTACGCCTGGCGGTAAGCCCGCTTCCAAACAGGCATCTACAACTAGCATATGAGTTTTTGGACTGACTTCAGAGGCACGGAATACAACGGTATTTCCGCAGGCAATGGGATAAGCGATACTTCGTGCTGCTAGTGCAATAGGGCCGTTCCATGGAGCCATGCTCAGCACAACCCCCACGGGTTGACGGAAAGTCATTGATAAAGTGTCTGGTTTGTCGGTGGGAATGGTTTCGCCTTGAATTTGGGTGGTTAAGCTGGCAGCTTCTCGGAACAAACCGGCTGCCATCATCACGTTAAAGCCTGCCCAAAGAGCGGAAGCGCCTACTTCAGCCGCCATGGCTTGAATAAAATCGTTGGTTTTGCTTTCAAGCAGGTCGGCTGCTTTAAGTAATAACAAGCGTCGCTCAGTGGGGCCGGTTTCAGACCAGGTTTTAAAAGCCGTCGCAGCCGTATCGGCCGCTTTATTGGCATCCGCTACGGTGGCTGCGGCTCCTTGAGTAACCAGTTTGCCGGTGAGTGAATTTAGGCGCTCGAAGGTTGCGCCGTTTGAAGCATCGACTGCTTCATTGTTGATGATAAGTTGGGTTTTCATGGCACTCCATACACATTTAAATATAAGCGTTTAATTATGTATGTTTTTTTTGCGGACTACAATTTAAAAATGCAAATAAAAATCGAGAGGGGTCAGGTTTAAAAAACATAGATAAATGAGGCAGGATGGCAGGAAAAAAGTTTAAGCAGGTTATTTGATTCACGTCAGCTTACATCGTATTTCATGGAGTTAAGTGAAGTGTTTAGTGAGAAAAGAGTAAGATAAGCTTATCTATACAAATAAGCGTTATAGAAAGGAGAAAGCCATGTTGACCTATGAAGACTGTGTTGATTTGAGTGGTCTTACGGATGAAGAGATAGAGGCTATTGCTGAACACGAACATGTGCCTCGATTAGTGGCCTTGGAGTTAGGCCATTATTTACTCGAAACTGAGGCAGGGATTCCTGCGATTAAGAAAATTATTTTGGATGATATTAAGGCGGCGCAAGAGAAAGAAGATCTTGTAAAAGCAGCCAAATTGAAGTTGGTGCTTCAACACTTTGTTAGCACGCACCCTGCTCATAAAGTAGAGTAAAGAGCTGTGCTCAGGCAACTCACCGAGTTGAGTTGCGGTTATGGAGAAGTATTTAAAATGACATGGGGAAGCGTCGCCGAACAGTTTTAATGCCATCAATAACTTCTTGCGAAAGAGTTAAATTAATTGAGTCAATGTTGCTTTTAAGTTGCTCCATTGAAGTGGCGCCGATTAAATTGGAAGTAACGAAAGGTTGTTGGCTCACAAAAGCTAAGGCCATTTGGCAGACGTCAAGATTATGTTCTTTAGCTAAGGCCATATAAGCTTCGATGGTGGCATCAGTTTGCAGGTTTGCACGGTGCTCCTTTCGACTATCTATCGCGAGGCGAGTGCCTTCAGGCATTGCGCCATTGAGGTATTTGCCACTGATGAGCCCACGTGTTAATGGAGACCAAGCCAAGAGCCCGCAGTCTTCATGTAAAGAAATTTCGCTGAGGTCGGGTTCGAAGTGACGAGCCATTAAGGAATATTCATTTTGAATGGAGGCCATGCGCGGAAGCTTGTATTTTTCTGACAGCTCAAGCCATTTGCAAGTTCCCCAAGCGGTTTCATTAGATAGGCCGATATGGCGTATTTTGCCAGCTTTAATCAGTTCGTCTAAGGTGTCTAATACCTCAATAAAATTTGCTTCAACGGCGGCTTTATCAAAGTTAGGTGCATAGTCCCAAATTTGGCCAAAATGATAAGAGCCACGGTTTGGCCAGTGCAGCTGGTAAAGGTCAATATAATCGGTTTTTAGACGCGTTAAACTGTCTTCTACCGCCAATAAAATGTTTTTACGGTCTATCGTGTTATTACCTTCTCGAACCCAAGCCATGCCGGGCCCTGCAATTTTAGTGGCCAGAATGACTTGTTCACGGTTTTTACGAGCATCAAACCAGTTGCCAATAATGGTTTCGGTTTTGCCATAGGTCTCAGCATTGGGGGGGACAGCATACATCTCGGCAGTATCAAAAAAGTTAATGCCTTGCTCGAGTGCATAATCCATTTGCTCAAAGCCTTCATCTTGTGTGTTCTGGCGGCCCCATGTCATGGTGCCTAAACCAATTAAGCTGACCTCGAGGTCTGTTCTGCCCAATTTTCTGTATTGCATAACGAGTCCTTATTTTTGTTGATTCATTTTGTCTACCCAAGCCATTCCAATGGCAGATAAGACGAAGGTAATATGCAGAATGACATACCACATGAGCTTGTCATTTTCGATATGCTCGGCATTCATAAATTTTTGCAGCAAATGAATGGATGAAATGGCGACGATAGAGGCCGCTACTTTTTGTTTAAGAGAGCCTGAATCTAATTTGCCGAGCCATGAGAGCTTTTCAGCACCGTCTTCAATATCAATTCGTGATACAAAATTTTCATACCCGCTGAGCATGACCATAATAATAAGCCCGCCAACCAGTGACATATCAACGAGGGAGAGAATAACAAGCACCATGTCAGACTCTGTTGTCGATAGAATGATGGGGAAAAAATGAAAGGCTTCTTGGAAAAACTTAATCGACAGTAAAATAAGTGCCAGGCTCAAGCCCAAATAGATCGGAGCGAGTAGCCATCTGGAGGCATAAAGAATTCTTTCTAATGTGTGTTCGATTGTTGCCATGTGAAAACGGTAGTCAATTAAAAAAAAGTAAGTATACAACGACTTGTTTGTCTTGTTGAAGACTTCTCAAGGCCATGTGTTGTCGGTAGTATAGGCACGCTATAATCGATAATAAAAAAACAGCAAGGCATTCCATGTTAGGTTTCAAGTGTAAATCAGTCGCGTACTTTGTTGGTGTGCTGTGGGACGATGCCAAATTTATAAATAAGGGCAGCCAGAAAACCTACGATAACGTGGGGTATCGTGTTATTGAAGCGTATGGATAAGAACAATTAAATAAACCTAAATGAACTGCAAGCTGGTGTGAGTGATCTATTGGAGAAAGAAATGAAACGTCGTGATGTATTAAAATCGTTGGGTTCGAGCGTGGTAGCGGCTTCATCGCTAGCCGTGGGTGGTCAAGCGTTTGCTGCAAAACCTGAGTTTAAATGGAAAATGGTGACAACATGGCCAAAAAACTTTCCCGTGTTGGGCACTAATGCCAATTATTTAGCAAAAACAATCGAAGAAATGACCGCGGGGCGCATTCGAATCAAAGTGTTTGGTGCGAATGAACTGGTGCCTGCTTTTGAAGCGTTTGATGCAGTTTCTAGAGGCACGGCTCAAATGGGCCATGGTGCGGCGTATTATTGGAAAGGTAAGAACGAAACAACGCAGTTTTTTTCTGCCATTCCTTTTGGTATGACGGCACAGGAAGTTAATGGCTGGTTATATTACGGTGGTGGGTTGGCATTATGGGAAGAATTATACGACCAGTTTAATTTAGTCCCCATGGCAACAGGCAATACCGGCGTTCAAATGGCCGGCTGGTTTCGCAAAGAGATTAATTCGGTTGAAGACCTTAACGGTTTAAAAATGCGTATACCCGGTTTGGGCGGTGAGGTATTGAGCCGTGCGGGTGGAACTCCGGTGAATATGCCGGGCGGTGAGATTTTTACCTCGTTGCAATCGGGCGCCATTGATGCAACGGAGTGGATTGGGCCATATAACGACCTAGCCTTCGGTTTATACAAAGCGGCGAAGAATTATTATTACCCCGGTTGGCATGAGCCTGGCTCAACGTTAGAAACATTCATTAATAAGGAGGCCTTTAATGACTTGCCAAAGGACCTGCAAGCGATAGTAAAACACGCTTGTAAAGATGCCAACATGGATATGGTATCGGAGTTTAGTGCTAAAAATAACGCGGCGTTAACGACCTTGGTTAATAAGCACCAAGTGAATGTTAAACCGCTACCAGATGACGTGCTGAAAAAACTGCATACCCTATCGAATGAGGTGGTGCAAGAAATCGTGGACAGAGATGTGTTTTCGCAAAAAGTATATGCGTCGTATACCGAGTTTCAACAACAGGCGACGAAATGGTCAAAGGTGTCTGAGTATGCGTACATGAGGGCCAGGGCTTTATAAGCGGCTTTCATCAGATGATAATTTCTTCAGTATGACACCAAATAAAAACCCCGTAAAAAACATTAAAATACTGTAAGTAACAGCGGGAATCATCATCGTGCTATTGCCGATTAAGGTACCGGCTACTAATAAGGCGAGCGTGCCATTTTGCATGCCCACCTCGTAGCCAATTGACACTGCTTGCGCACGAGGTAGTTTGAAGAACTGGCCTAAACCATACCCCAAAGCCAAAACTAAAATGTTTAACGTTAAAGTGGCTAGCCCTGTTGCTAAAAAGAAGTCAGCCATCTGAGTTTTATTGTCTAAAATAATAGCCGCGATGATCAAGAACAAAAAGATGATAGAAAAGACTCGGATAACAGCGTCCGCTTTTTTTGCTGCTTTTTGCCATTTCGACAGGACCAACATGCCAATCATAACGGGCACGACAGAGATCGCTATTAATTGCATGATGATTTTTAGTACAGGAAGCTCGAATGCCTCACCGTTACCCATAAAATAGTTCATAGCCAACACAGTAAACAGTGGCAGCGTAAAGGGCGTTATTAAACTGGTGACGGCCGTTAAGCTGATAGACAGCGCAACATCACCTTTAGCAAGGTTGGTGAACAGGTTAGATGTGGCTCCGCCGGGCGCAAAGGAAATAATCATCAGGCCAACAGCCAATTCTGGGGGAAGTTTAAATAAGACAGCAACTAACAATGCAATGAAAGGCAGCGCGACTACTTGAGCACACAGGCCAATAAAAGCCGCCTTGGGTTGTTTGATAACGCGGGTGAAATCTTCTGTGCGTAAGCTTAGCCCTAAACCAAGCATGATGATAAAGAGCGACGTGGGAAGAATAACGGTGGTTAAAATGTCAGCTTGCATACCTAAGGGAAATATTTTTTTTACAGGATTATAAGGGACAGTGTAAAGCAAACGTTATGAACACATTAAAGACAACGGTGCGGACCCTATAAAATTTTAAAATTAAGCGGTTGCTTTACAGAGAATAGGTTAATATATTTTGCTTGGTGTGAGGGCTAAGCTCCAAACGCCTTATGGAGCGTAAAAATAATATTAATAAAATGAGGAGATAAAATGGTCAACGACGAAAATGCACTTGAGCGCTTAAAATCCGAGCCTATGGGCGTAGGGCAGTGGATCATTGTTGCGATTTGTATCGGCACATTGGCACTGGATGGTTATGATGTATTATCCATCGCGTTTGCTGCCCCAGGCATGACGCAAGAGTGGGGACTATCTAAATCTGTCCTTGGCGTTGTTTTGTCGATTGAACTAGCGGGTATGGCCGGAGGTGCGATTTTTCTTGGATCATTTGCCGATAGTCATGGCCGGCGTTTTACCATGTTGTCAGGCATCACCGTTGTGACTCTGGGTATGCTTGTCGCTGGCCTTGCGCCCAATATCTATGTCCTAGGTGCGGCACGTTTTGTAACAGGAATAGGGGTCGGGGGCGTTATGGCCGCAGCCGCAGCAACTTGTTCAGATTTTTGTAATGATAAAAACCGAGTGATGTCAGTCTCACTTGTTGCCGGAGGGTTTCCGTTTGGTATCTACCTTGGTGCGACCTTTCTTGCGCCTTTACTTAAACAGTATGACTGGCGTATTGCCTTTTATCTGGGTGCTTTTTTCAGCTTTCTGTTCATTCCTCTGGTTTACTTTTACGTACCAGAAACAATTTCATTTTTAAATCGTAAGCGCCCTGCCGGAGCGTTAGAACAGATTCAAAAAACCATGCGACGTTTAGGGCATACCGCACCTGAGGCTTTGCCATCCGAAGCTGAAAAAGAATCAGAAGTGGTTGGAATGAAAAACTTATTTAGCCCAAGTTTGCGATATATTACATTGCTATTGTGCTTTGCGTACTTCGCAAATGTAATGACGTACTATTACTTTGTAAAGTGGCTACCAACGGCCGTTACAGATTTAGGTTACACGGCTTCACAAGCTGCCGAGGTTCTCGGTATTGCCAGTTTAGGCGGCATTCTTGGCTCTATGGGCATTAGTTTATGTGCTTTATTTATACCCATTAGACCGCTGATGTTCACCAGCCTTATGCTAACAGCAGTGGGTGTGGCGCTATTCCCGCACTTTACAGACAGCATGGTCAATATGAAAATGATGGGTTTCTTTGCAGGGACTTTTGCTATGGCATCTATATCAGGTTTTTTCGGACTTTTCTCAAGCAGTTTTCCTTCTTCAATTTTAGGCTCAGGTTCAGGTATGGTGCTTGGTATTGGACGTGGCGGCGCCGTTATTGGCCCAATGGTTCCTGGTTTTTTATTCGCCGCTGGCCTCGCCTTTCAAAACGTAGCCCTTATTATGGCGTCAGGTTCTTTTTTGGCGGGTATGGCCGTTATCTTCCTGCATAAAAAAGAGAGCTAGGCAAAAAGGGCTGTTATGTGACTGAATGGCGAGAGACGATTAAGCTGTTGCTAAGCGCTTGATTGTTTGGCTTTTTTAGAAGCGCCGTTGTGGGTTTGTAGAGATGCTGTCTATGGTTTACAACGGTGAGGTTAACGTCGCGCTCTGCAGCAAATTTGGAGCACAGAGGAAAATTTGTCCGACAGCAGCGCTTTGTAATAGGCGATGTCATCAGTATACTTTGCTAGCTCATGGTTTATCATGAATCAGCTAAAAATGGCACCTGATTTTTTAATACTATAAGCGACACATCATGATTAAAACAGCGATTGAATTTCTTGGTATTCAAAGTGGAGTGGTATCTTCCGAGAAATTGGTAGCCACGCTAGGCGGAATGCTAGCAATTTTTTTTTGCTTCTATACGACCACATATTTTATTGGAGCAACCGGCTCAATCGCAATTTTACCATCAATGGGGGCTTCAGCTGTATTGCTCTTTGCCGTGCCTCACGGCCAACTTTCTACACCATGGGCATTTCTCGCGGGAAACTTGCTGTCAGCTTTTGTTGGAGTAAGTTGTTCAAAATTTATTAGCCCCATTACTCTCGCAGCCCCAATGGCAGTGGCTTTATCTATTTTAGCAATGCACATTACCAGAAGCCTTCATCCTCCAGGAGGTGCAACAGCTTTAGCCGCAGTTATAGGTGGAACCGCTATAAATGAACTTGGTTATTGGTATGTGCTTACTCCAACACTTATCAACTGTTGTGTATTATTTTCTGTATCTCTGGTTTTTAATAACCTATTTAGTTGGCGAAGATACCCGCAAAGTTTTATGCGATACCAAAGTGCCGGGTATCACCCAGATACACGCGGTATCAAAATGCAGCATATTCATGAAGCGATAAAACGCTCAGAGTTAGTAATTGATGCTAGTGATGAACAAATAAAGCACATTGTTGATATTGCAGATGCAATTTATCATGAGGAGCTAATTGCAGGCTTTGTTCTAGAACCAGGCGCTTTCTATACCAACGGAAAGCCCGGTAGAGATTGGTCGGTACGCCAGGTTGTTGACCATCGAGAACACAAAAACCCTTCGCTTTATTTGATTGTGTACCGGGTAGTAGACGGTGACCGGAAAGGGACAACTGGCAGTTGCACCTTACATGAGTTTGTCGAATGGGCTAAAGAAAAAATGCAACCTAAGAGCTAAAAGGCAATATACGTGGGGTCACGATTGAATTAAACCGCGCCGCTTTGAATAGTTTGTTAGCTGTGACCATGAGAATAAACACGATAGGTCACTGCCATGATTAAACATACAATCGCAGGAATAAGTAAAGCAATAAATAGAAATTCTGCATAAAGTAACGCACCCGACATGCCGCCAAGAATAAAACCAAAAATTATAAATAAAAACAGTTTTGCTTTTCGCCTATCAAGAACCTGGCCTCTAAAAATAGAACCCAGCATTATTCCTAGGTCGGTGAAAATACCCGTGACATGGGTAGTTCGAATAATTGCACCGCTGTATGTTGTGGCAAGTGCATTTTGAAGGCCGCACGCAGCCGAAGCGAGAAAGTGGCCATAAAACGAACCTGAAACTAAAAGCCATGAAGATGCACACAACACAATCGATTCAATTAATAACGCCGTATCGTAATGTTTGCCTAGTTTTAGAGTTGATCCATGCAGTAAGAAGCCAGCTACGCAAGCACCACTCAAAAATGAAAGCAAAATACCTAGGATGTGGAATATCTTTTGGAATTGCAGACTCGGCAACTCAATGCCTAGCAAGGTGGCTGTGCCAGATAAATGAGACACCGACTGGTGCTCAAATCCAAGTAGCCCCATTGCGTTAATGCAACCTGCAATCAAAGCCAGAAAGAAGGCTCCAAGCTCTACCCATTTTGGTAGTTGTGAAATCAACCTTAGAGCTCTTCAGTATGGCTAACGCCGACATAAAAGGTGGGGCCTCAGCGAGGCCCAGGGTAACGAAATGGAGTGATTTTTAATGTGTTTGTTGTGTGCAGCCATAGTTAACTACCTTCACTGATTTGATAATGCCTTTTAACATTTTCCGCAATTTTACCCCAACGCGAATTTCTAACTCTCTGCTGATGTTTTTCAAATGCAACACGATTAACAAACGCCTCGTACACATTGAAAACATTCTGGTTTTCGGCATCTTGAGAGACCCTAAAAATCAAGCAACCGTCTTCCTTTTGGGTCAGTTTAACGTGTTGCGGAAGCTCGGCCTGCACAGAAGCTAAATCATCATCTGGTACAGTGATATATCCTTGTAAAGTTATCTTCGACAATTTATTACTCCCATTGACATGTAACGGTACTCGGAAATTGACATTGTCTTTGCATAGACTGCGCTGCTTCGCGCTCTGACTAAGGGCAATCAAGCGGCACACAGACCTAACCGGTTATTAAGAAGAATAAAAACTCCGCTGTAATTTCTTAACTGATACGAACTATAGTGCCCTGTTATACGAAAATCAACTAAACAGGGGATTATGTTTTGTTTTGTCAGCTTAAGATAACATGATTGATTGTTTAATTTTGTTGCTGTTATCGGTGTGATAAACGATAGGGTAATGCGTTATCAATAATAAGTTTATTTGGCGAGGGGGGGTTGTTTTAGAGCTTGCTCGGTTAAGCTGCTATGCCTGAATTTTTATGTTAAAAGTGAGTAATATTTTGGGTTTTATGGGAGAAGTTGGTGAAAGATCAGACAGAAGACTTAGATCAGAGCAGGGCGTATCGGCAGTTACACGAGACGTTAGGTAAAGATAAAATTCAAGCTGTGGTGGCTGGGTTTTATGATCTTATTAAAGGGCATCCAACGTTGGGGCCTTATTTTTCAGAGGTTAAAGATTGGGACGAGCTGAAGGCCAGGATTGGCCACTTTTGGTGGATTGATTTGGGTGGCGAGCGTTACCGGGAAGATATTTATAATCCGCATGCAGTGCACCGTTATTTAAACATTCCGCCGGATTTGATTGATGATTGGTTGGTTTTATTTTCTGGTCATTTGTATGAGCACTTGCCAAAGGATCACGCGGATAGTTGGCTTGCCAGAGCCACTAAAATGGCAGAATGGATACGTACTGATTTGCAGCAACATCAGGAAAAGTAGTTTTATTGTTTTGGGCTTATCGATACAGCCAGTTTTTTAGTAACCGTGTTACGACTGGCATGACTAAATAGGTCATCAGCAGCACTTGCCCGATAACCATAATGGCGAGCTTTAATGGGGCGGGTAAAGCTGATAACGATGTGCCAAGCAAGAGGTTGATGAGGGATAAGAGGGAAAAAACAACGACCATGAGCACAAGGGCCATTTTGTGCTGGTTAGGTACGGCGTTGCTGGGTATTTCAGGAAGTGTAAACCAAAATTCAAGGCCGGAAACTTTTTTGATTTTGGTGTCACCTTCTATTAAGTTTTTTTTATCAAGCTCATCTATAAATTGTTGCCTTTGCTCAGATTCTTCCCACATTTTTTGATGAGCATAGGAGTTAAATCCGACAATGAGCACATACTCGCCTCCGGTTTTTTCTGATGGTTTGAGTATGTGTACGCCTTGATGGCCAGGGAAATCAACAGCGACTTCTGTAATGCGGTGAAGCCAGTCTTCGTATTGTTTCTCAGCGCCTTTTCTGACTTTTCTGGCAATGGACACCGTAACGGCTGTATCGGGCATGTCATTCATTTTAGCTGATACGCTGCCAAATAGTCAGTTGACTGAAGCTATGCTGAAATTTGCGCCGCGTATCACGAATGACAAACGGCACATCAGTTGGCTTATTAATCAATTTGAAATGTGCGCCAAGGTGGTCTTTTAACCCTTCTAAAGTGGAATAGGGTTCACCGTCTTTTCGAATGCCACCGAGCCAGTTTTCTTTTGGGGTGAATTCTTCAAGCCAGGTATAAGGTGATGCGATGGCGAGCACGCCGCCTACGTTAATGCGATGACGTATATTCTCAAGAAAAACAGCGGGTGTACGCAATCGATCAATGAGATTGATGGCGAGTACTAAATCGTAATCCGTGAATTGGGGTTTTAAATTAGTGGCGTCACCTTGGATGAATTCGATATTTTGTTGGTTTTTATCGAGCCCCATACTTGAGAGTTTTTGTTCGTGGAATGACACGATTTCACCCTCTTCGATCAGTTCATAATGAATATTCCCTTTCTGCTGCATTTGATGAGCAATGCGAATAAAGCGTGCAGAAAAGTCGATGCCGGTGACAGCATCAAAGTGTTGTGCCAGTTCAAACGACGCTCGGCCAACGGCACAGCCTAGGTCGAGTGCGCGTGCGGTGGGTTTATCTTGAAGTTTTTCCATGCAAAGTCTCACGCAATGCGCAGAGAGGTCTTCTACATTAAAATAGGTGGGGCCATAGTGGAAGTGGCAATATTGGGAGACAGCGGTATCGGTTTCGTACATAGCAGTTGGTTTTTCCATGGGTTGCTCTGATTCTACATAGCGGAAGCCCGCATGTTGATAAAAGTGACGTCGGAAGGCATATCGGGCGTGTTTGGTGGCTTCGTTACCGGTTGAAATCCAACAGCCGCCCTTAATGAGGTTGTGTTGAGTATCGAAAGTAGGTGTCGAAAAATCGTCATAAAGAGGGTGAACCTCAAAGCCATCAAAACCGCTTATGGGTGTTTCTGTCCATTGCCAGGCATTACCAATTAAATCGTGAAATTCGCCAAAAGCAAAATGATCGACGGGGCAAGCTGAAGCCCAATGTTCAAGGTTAATATTTCCAGGGGCTTGCTCCCAATCAGGTTGATCAGGAATGTCATGGCGTTCGTGTAAGTATTGCCATTGTTCTTCTGTTGGCAGGCGAATGGTTTTGCCTTTTTTCTCACTTAACCAGTTGCAGAAGGCTTTTGCCTCAAGGTAATTAACCTCAACCGGCCAGTTCCAAGGCATTTCCTGTTCAGCCAGTAAGGTGCGTAAGGCATAATGACCGTCTTTTTTAACCCAGAAGAGCGGGTGTTCGGGTTTTTTGTATTGCACCCAGTTCCAGCCTTCGTCTGTCCAAAACTTTTTTTGTTGGTAACCAGCCTCTTCAATAAAACCTAGAAATTCACCATTAGACACGAGGAATTTGCTAGCAGAAAAGGTGTCGACATCGGCGACCTTTTTTCCATATTCATTATCCCAGCCATAGGTTTGATGGCTTTTATCTTTGCCCAGTTGAATTTGTCCGCCTTCTACGTTTAGCAGTTGGTTATCAGGTGCTTCTCCATAGTGGGGGCAGACATGCCACGTATTAAGTTGTTGAAGGTGCGCCAGAGGCATTTGGCGAATAATAGCGGATGAGGTTTCTATGTGAATACGCTGGTGTTCAATGCCCATTAAAATGGGCCAAAAAGGGCTGCTCCAGGTTAGGGGCAGTTCCAGAGGCAGGGTGTCAATCAATGAATTAACAAGAGCAAGAACGGTTTGTCTGTATTGACGAACGTCATTGATGCTTGGCCAGTCATAGTTGGCTTCATTTAAGTCATCCCATGACATTTCATCAACACCAACAGCAAAGATTGATTCAAAACGCGGGTTTATTCGCTTTTGGATCAATGAGGCTAAAGTCAGTTTATTGATAAAGAAACTGGCTGTGTGGCCATAATAAAACACCAAAGGGTGACGCAACACCTCGGGCCTTAAGTAAAAGGCATTATCCTCTTTGAGCGTTTGATAAAGCTGCTCTTCCAGTTCGAAGGTTTTATACAAATAGTCGCGAATTTCTTCCTTTTTTTGCTGAACGTTGCCAGTATTAAGTAAGATGGTTTTTGTTATTTTTGCGTGATGACTTACATCTTCAGCTAGAGATGACATTATGAGCCTCCTGTTTGGTTCCGTTCAGTTTATTACTAACTTTCATAAAAACAAAGTGATGATATAGAAAGAGTTCGTCTTAGTGATCGAGATCAATGGTTATAAATGAGATTGGGGAGCCAAGTCACAAGATCAGGCCATTGAGCTAATAGAGCCAACAGTAGAAGCTGTATCAAAATAAAGGGTAAAACCCCCCGGTATAGTTGACTGGTTTTAATTGAGTCAGGCGCAACGCCTCGCAAATAAAACAAGGCAAAACCAAACGGAGGTGTTAGGAAGGACGTTTGCAGATTCAACGCAATCATAATACCGAGCCAAACGGGGTCAATATCCATGGCTAATAAAATTGGCGCAACGATAGGCACAACAACAAAGGTAATTTCAATAAAGTCTAAAACAAACCCTAAAAGAAACATAACCAGCATAACGACCAGCATGGCACCTAAGACGCCACCGGGTAAATCAGACAATAATTCTTCAACAAGCTCGTCCCCACCCAAACCGCGAAAAACCAGAGAAAACAGTGAGGCGCCAATTAAGATAAAAAACACCATGCTGGTAACTTGAGTGGTGCTTTGAGTGACCTCTTTAAGTTGTTTAAAGTGAAGCTGCTTTTTAAAGTAAGCTAACAAGGTGGCGCCCATTGCACCAACAGCAGCGGCTTCGGTTGGCGTGGCAATACCGGCGATAATTGAGCCTAAGACTGCAATAATAAGAACCAGCGGAGGAAATAAACCTTTCACCAGTTCAAGCCATAAAGAACGGTGAATGCTCGGTGTCTCTATAGGTGGGCAAGAGGTGGGTTTAAAAATTGACACACCAATCAAGTACATTAAATAAAGTAAAACAAGCAGAAGGCCGGGAATCAGTGCGCCAGCAAACAGGTCGCCAACAGAAACAGTGTCTGGTGAGAAAATACCCATATCAAGTTGTGCCTGTTGGTAAGCTGATGAAATCACATCGCCCAACAAAACGAGCACAATGGACGGTGGGATGATTTGGCCAAGTGTCCCAGATGCGCAGATCGTTCCACAGGCGAGCGCGGGGTCATAATGACGTTTTAACATCGTGGGCAGAGATAATAAACCCATGGTAACAACGGTGGCGCCGACAATCCCAGTGCTGGCTGCCATCAACATGCCAACGAGAACAACCGAAAACCCTAAACCACCCGGCAGCCCGCCAAATAATTTAGACATATTCTCCAGTAGACTTTCGGCAACCTTGGATTTCTCTAACATGACGCCCATAAAAACGAACAAGGGAACAGCAACCAGTGTGTCGTTTTCAATAATGCCAAACAAACGATTGGGTAAAGCCTCTAAAAATACGGCATCAAAAACGCCAAAATAGTGACCGACAAAGGCAAAAATTAAAGCCGTGCCCGCTAAGCTAATGGCAACGGGGTAACCCATTAATAATACAAGGAAGACCGCAGCAAACATCCATAATGCCATGCTACCGTCCATCATGTTTTCCTTGTAGAGTGCAAATGGCTTTCATGGCTTCAGATAAACCTTGCAGAAAGAGTAGCAAGGCCATCAGGGGAATCAATGATTTCAGCAGGAATACGCCGTCAATTCCGCCGGCATCCCTGGAACCTTCATAGTAACTCCACGAAGTTGATACATAGTCCCAGCTGATGAAGGCGATAAACGCACAAACGGGTAACAATAAAAATAAAGACCCCAGCAAATTAACAATGGCTTGGCCTTTTTCCCCCCAATGTTGATACAAAATATCCACACGAACATGGCCGTTTATTTTAAGTGTGTGTGCAATGGCGAGCATAAAAACAAGGCCGTGCATATAAGTAATGGATTCTTGTGCAGCAATTGACCCTATATCAAAGCCATAGCGCAGCACAACAATACCAAACATAGTGACTACCATTAGTGCAATTAACCAGGAAACCATGGTTGAAATGGTTTGATTGATGGCATCTATAAGGCGAATGATCTTATTCAGCATAAGGGTTGAGTTTCAAAAGCGAGACGATATATTACAACGTGTTGTCAACCGAATACAGGCCTGTGCGTTAGTATTGTGTATGACAACGGAAGAAGATGATGCGATGAGGTTTTTTTGGATAACAAAGATGAGCTCGATAAATTTTTAGCCGGTGTGGAAAGGAAAGCCTTTTGTCATGCTGAATTTGCAACGAAGCAAACCGAAGAAGCCTTGGATATAGTGCAGGAAACGATGCTGGCTTTTGTGAGTAAATATGCAAACAGCCCCACGACACAATGGCCGGCACTTTTTCACCGAATTTTACAAAACCAAATTCGGGATTGGTATCGACGTTCTGCGGTGCGTTCTCGGTGGAGGGGCTGGTTTGGTGCTGATTCGGATGAGCATCAAAGCCAACTGCAGAATCAGCCGGCTCAACCAGCTGCCGAACCGCTTCATCAGTTGGCTGGAGAAAATACAGGTCGGGAGTTGGTAGAGGCGATTAAGCAGTTACCCTTGAGGCAACAGCAAGCGTTTTTGCTTCGTGTATGGGAGGGTTTTACCGTGAAGGAAACGGCAAAAGCGATGAGTTGTTCTGACGGCAGTGTAAAAACACATTTGAATCGTGCAAATTCTCGTATACGAGAATTGCTTGGAGATCATTAAGATGACAGACGTAATTGAAAAAAAAGCCAAAGACGCGTTGGATGAACAGGCGAAACAACTCTCTGCTCAGGTTAGCAGCTCATTAAGGCAAGCCCGTTATTCAGCCATTGATTCGGTGTCTGAAGTTGAAAAAGACAGATTCTCCTGGGGCTTAGGAGGGTTTGCGGTGACCGCCTTTGTTGCCCTGTTAGTAATGATTTGGCAGCCAAATTCGCCGTTGCCTGCAGGTAATTTGCTGGCTGTTGACGATATAAATTTGGTGTTATCGGACGATGAAATAGAGCTTTATGAAGAGTTGGATTTTATAACCTGGCTAGATGAAATTGAGGCAGCGGGATGAGGTGTTCTGTTGTCTATGCCGTGGTCATTCTCATCTGCATGGGGGTGTCATTTAATTGCTTTTCTGAGGAGCAACCGAGTCTTGAGTTTTTAGAGTTTCTTGCCGAAGATGATAGAGAAGTCACGCTCTTACAGACAGATGAACAATTGGTTGAAAAAAAAGTTGAACAGCATACAAAAAGTGATGATCGAGAAGAAGACCTTGAGCGGGAGTAAAAAATGAAATTAAACACATTAATATTAATAGCGATTTTGGTCTTGTTGTACCAACCCGTGGCTATATCGAGTGAAAAAATGGACTGGGGTCGCTTGTCATCCGAGCAACAAAAATTGCTTCAGCCTTTTTCGGACAAATGGCCTTCGTTATCAGCAGAAAGGCAGGCAAAGCTCATGAAGGGCGCTGACCGTTGGCTTGGGATGTCTGCTGAACAGCAGGCGCGGGCGAAAAAACGTTTCAAAAAATGGCAAAATTTAACGCCCGAGCAGAAAGATAAATTGCGAGAGCGTTTTCGTCAGTTTCAGTCACTGCCACCTGAAAAAAAACAAAAAATGCGTCAGCGAGCACAATGGCTGAAAAATTTACCTCCAGAGCGGAAGAAAGAACTACGGCAGCGATGGAGAGAAAATCAAACGATGCCGTAATTATCTGGGTGGTTAATGCGGGCCATTAAAATGCGTTTCATGGCGTTGGGGTCTTTTAAGTGGGTCATTTCACCTTCTTTAGGAAAATGCACATCACGTAACCTTGATAACCAAAAGCGGAACGCAGCGGCCCGTATCACGATGGGCCAATGAACAATTTCATGTTCAGTCAATGGTCTTATTGCTTGATAAGCAGAAATAAAGGCATTAAATCGTTTATCGTCTAAAGTACCCTCAGCGGTAACGCACCAGTCATTCACTGCCACGGCTATGTCGTATGTCAAATAATCGTTACAAGCATAATAAAAATCAATAATGCCGGATAACTGATCGCCAGAAAATAAAGCATTATCCCTGAATAAATCAGCATGGATAACGCTTTTGGGCAAGCTCAAGTCGCTGTAGCTTGCTTGAAAAGCCAGTTCACGCTTAATCAGCTCGGCAGAATCGTTGTCCACCAGGGGTAAAAGCAATTCAGCCGCTTGTTGTCGCCAAACGGCTCCTCGGCTGTTTTCACGATAGATATCGAGTTTTAAACTGGTGCGGTGCAGGTTTGCCATGGTTTGGCCGATGATAGCGCATTGCTTTGGGCTGGGCGATTCAACGTCACGGCCAGCCAGTTTTTCAACCAGGGCCGCAGGTTTGCCATTTAAGGTGGTTAAGTAGGCGCCGTCATTATTACGAATGGGTTGAGCGCTAGGGACACCGTTGGCTGAAACAAACGCCATAAGGGTTAAAAAATACGGAAGCTCTTCTGCCTTTAATTCTTCAAAAAGTGTGAGCACGTACTCACCAACTGTTGTGGTGACAAAGTAATTGGTGTTTTCAATACCAGAACTGATGCCTTGAAAATCCAGCAGTTCGCCTAATGAGTAAGTTTTTAAGTGGGTGACTAATTGAGCACGCTCAACGATCGTGTAAACAGACATGCTTTAAAGAAATGCCTAGGTTACCAGCTAAACAGTAACCATTGCGGGATCCTCATGCCTTTTTCCAGCTCGAAACGTTGGGTTTCTAAGTTTCCATCTCCATCAGTGTCTATCATGTAATACGCGGGCGCATTCTCAGGTGAGATTTTTACCATGTAAACATTACCATTCACGCTGTATTCGGTGATGGTTTCTTTCTTTTTTCGGGTGATCGTAATATCCGGCGACATATTTTCACCGCTGACGATCTGAGAGGGTAGCTCAGGGGGTTCAGGAAGAACGGCCGGTGGTGTTTCATCTGCCGAGGCAAATGAGGTATATAGTGGAGTTGAGACTAAAAAAACGGCTAAGATCCGGCGCATGGTGTTCCTTTGAGGTAAAGTGTTTGCTCAATTATGACATTATCTAGCGAGTTTTTACAATTTCGCTTTGTTACGACGCCATTTAGAGCTCTAATAGTATTTCCTCTTCTTCAGCAGACGGTTCAAAGCCGCGTTGTTCGTAAAAATCAAAAATAGCCGTGAGGACTTCATCGGGTGTTTCACAAATTTGAAACAGGTCCAGATCTTCCTTTGCGAGCGTGCCGGCGGCCAATAAAGAGTTTGTAAACCAATCAATCAGGCCAGCCCAAAAGTTTTTGTTAATAAGGATGATGGGTATTTTTCGAGTTTTTCCTGTTTGGACCAGGGTCAGGATCTCAGCTAATTCGTCTAATGTTCCATACCCACCGGGTAAGACAACATAAGCCGTTGCGTATTTAACAAACATCACCTTACGAGCAAAAAAATGCCTGAAGTTCAGGCTAACATCTTGATACGGGTTGGCCAGTTGCTCATGAGGCAATTGGATGTTGAGCCCAATACTGGCAGATGGGCCGTTAAAAGCCCCTTTATTGACAGCCTCCATAATGCCAGGGCCACCACCGCTGATGACAGAAAACCCGGCTTTGGATAAGGCCAGAGAAATCGCTTCGGCACGTTGGTAATCCGGGTGGTCTTCTTTGAGCCGGGCCGAGCCATAAACGCTGACAGCCGGCCTGACATGTGAAAGTTGTTCGAAGCCATCGACAAATTCTGCAATAATTTGAAATATTTTCCAGGCTTCACGTTTTTGGTCGCCCATCTGAGTCCCCTTTTTTTGTATCACGTGATCATCAATAGAGACAGTATAGAACTAAAATATACGCTCGAGATCGTTTGTGTGAAACTGATGCCCCTTAGGTATAATTCTAAAACAATAAAACGACTGGATATTATTCATGGCTAACAAAACGCTGGTGCTTGTTGACGGCTCTTCATACCTTTTTCGTGCATATCATGCGCTGCCATTATTAACAAATTCTAAAGGTGACTATACCAACGCCATTTTAGGTGTAACCAATATGCTGAAAAAGTTGGTGTCAACCTATCCAGAGGCCTACTTCGGTGTCATCTTTGATGCGCCGGGGAAAACCTTTCGTAACGAGATGTATGCAGACTACAAGGCAAATAGGGCGTCAATGCCGGAAGAGCTCAGGGAGCAAATAAAGCCATTGCATGCGTTGATTAAGGCGATGGGTTTGCCATTAGTGATGGAGGCCGGTGTGGAGGCAGACGATGTGATTGGTACATTAGCTAAACAAGCCGAAGCTGAGGGTCTAAATGTGGTGATTTCAACCGGTGATAAAGATATAGCGCAATTGGTCACCGATAAAATTTCGTTGATCAATACGATGAATAACCAGCAGTTGGATGAAGAAGGCGTGAAGGAAAAATTTGGTGTGTCGCCTGAAAGAATTATTGACTATTTAGCGTTGATGGGCGACGCCTCAGATAATATCCCGGGGGTGCCGAAAGTAGGGCCCAAGACAGCAGCAAAGTGGCTAAATCAATTTGGTTCGCTGGATGAAATTATAGCCAGAGCAGATGAAGTGAACGGTAAAGTCGGTGAGAGTTTGCGCGCCCACCTTGATGCTATCCCTCTTTCAAAAAAGCTGGTAACGATTAAATGTGATGTCCCGCTACATCAGGCACCCACAGATTTAGTAAGAAAAGACGCCGATGCCGACACGCTGCATAGTTTGGTAAGCCATCTTGAATTTAATTCATGGTTAAAACAATTAACAGGAGGCGAAAAGCAACAACATGCCGATGAGGAAGCGGGTGATGAGGTTTTACCAGAGAAGGTTAAATTAAAGGTCGAGACGCTTCTTGATGAAAGCAGTTTTAATGTATGGCTAGACAGGCTGAAAAAAGCCGAGTTATTTGCTTTTGATACTGAAACAACCCATTTGGATTACACCAAAGCGTTGATCGTCGGCGTTTCGTTTGCCGTGGAAGCAGGCCATGCCGCCTATGTGCCATTAGCCCATGCGTATCCGGGTGCGCCCAAGCAGCTGTCTCGACAGTGGGTGTTAGATCAATTAAAGCCCTTATTGGAGTCAGACAATGTCCATAAAGTGGGTCAAAACCTTAAATACGACGCGAATGTCTTGGTTAATCATGACATCCATATGGCAGGGATTTGTCACGATACGATGTTGCAGTCTTATGTGTTGAACAGCACAGCGACTCGGCACAACATGGATGCCTTGGCTGAAAAATATTTAGGGCAAGAGACAATTCACTATGAGGATGTGGCCGGCAAAGGGGCAAAACAAATCGGCTTTGATCAGGTGTCTGTTGATGTAGCCGCGCCGTATGCAGCAGAGGATGCTGACATAACATTGCGTCTACATCATGAGCTTTTTTCTAAACTGGAAAAAATAGAGGCGTTGAAAAAAGTCTATCAAACGATAGAGATGCCGTTAATCCCCGTTTTGGCAAGAATGGAGCAAACCGGGGTGCTGGTTGATGAGCAGATGCTGAGCGAACAAAGCGCTGAACTGGCCTTAAACATCAAGTCGCTGGAAGCGCAGGCGCATGAGGTGGCAGGCCAGCCTTTTAATCTGGGTTCGCCAAAGCAAATACAAGAAATTTTGTATGACAAACTGGGTTTGCCTGTTTTAAAGAAAACGCCTAAAGGCCAACCTTCAACAGCAGAAACTGTTTTGCAAGATTTGGCGGTTGATTTTCCATTACCCAGATTAATTCTTGAGCACCGCAGTTTAAGTAAATTGCGTTCTACCTACACGGATAAACTGCCGAAGCAAATTAACCCAGTCACAGGGCGAGTACATACCTCGTATCACCAAGCGGTTGCGGCCACGGGGCGTTTATCTTCTTCCGACCCAAATTTGCAAAATATCCCTATAAGAAGTGAGGAAGGGCGACGAATACGTCAAGCTTTCATTGCTGAGCCGGGTTACACAGTATTAGCGGCTGACTATTCACAGATTGAGCTGCGTATCATGGCGCACTTATCACAAGATGCGGGGCTTTTAAAAGCATTTAAAGATGGGTTGGATGTGCATAAAGCAACAGCGGCCGAGGTCTTTGGTGTGCCGCTTGATCAGGTGGAAACGCACCAGCGGCGTTCTGCCAAAGCGATTAATTTTGGGCTGATCTATGGCATGTCCGCTTTTGGTTTGGCAAAGCAACTTGATATCGACCGAGGCGCCGCGCAAGGATATATCAATCTGTATTTCGAACGTTATCCGGGCGTAAAAACCTATATGGATGAAACGCGAGCGCTGGCGCATGAACAGGGTTATGTTGAAACCTTGTTTGGTCGGCGATTATATTTACCCGATATCAATGCCAAGAACGGGCAGCGAAGACAATACGCTGAAAGAACGGCTATTAATGCGCCAATGCAAGGTACCGCAGCCGACATTATCAAATTAGCGATGTTGTCCGTTGATGATTGGCTGCAGCAGGCTAAACCGCCTGTGCGAATGGTGATGCAAGTGCATGATGAATTAGTGTTTGAAGTTAAAAATGCTTTTCTAGATCAGGCTTCAAACATCATTCAGCAAAAAATGAGCGAAGCAGCTACTTTAGATGTGCCGTTAGAGGTTGATGTTGGCACTGGGACGAATTGGGATGAGGCGCATTAATCGTTCATGGTTTATTTGTTAACGACCCTACCCGGGGGAAATTAAGCCGACAATGAAAAAAAATGAAAGGGTTTGAACTTTTTCTGAAAGATAGCGTCTATTGATCGTATCTTTACAGATATGCTTGCTCATTATCCCCCTCCCCTTGAGCAAGTTTTCGGTTAGCAATAATCGGATTTGATTTGGCCCTAGGCTATTTTGTATAGCGCTAGGGCTTTTTTTTGTTTGTTATTTCTGCTGTATTAAGGTGTTCATCGAGCCAGTGATGAAGCTCTTTAATGCCTTCTTTTTTTAAGGAAGAAAATAATTCTACCTGTGTATTAGTTGCTGAATCGTTCAGTAATTTTTGAACAGCAAATAACGTATTTTTAGCGGCATTACGACTGAGTTTGTCCGCTTTTGTTAGGGCGATATACATATCCAGCTGTAAATGACGGGCGTATTCAATCATTTGCATATCGTGTTCGCCAAGGGAGCGGCGAATATCCACAAGTAAAACCAGCCCGTTTAGTGCGCTTCTTTTTTCTAGATAGCGCTCAAGTTCAATTTGCCATTTTTGCTGAACGTTAGGGGGTACTTTAGCGTAGCCGTAACCGGGTAGGTCGACTAAGCAACGCTGATCATCAAGTTTAAAATACACAAGTTCCTGAGTTCGACCTGGAGTTTTACTCGTTCTGGCAAGGCTCTTTTGGTGGGTTAGTGTATTAATCGCGCTTGATTTGCCAGCGTTGGAACGCCCCGCAAAGGCAACTTCATATTCAATACCTTCTGGCGTCGTTTTAAGGTTTGGGGCATTAAGCAGGTATTCGGCGCGGTGATAGAAAGGGTTCATGTAGAAGGGTGGCTGGTAAAGGTGCCTTATTGTACCGGAGAGAGTAATTTCAGGGTATATATCAAAAAATTGACCTAGAAAGTACTAAACTTGATACGGTTTTATTGTAAAATTACTCAATAATTTAGCGTTTAGTGAAATATATTGGAGAAGCAAGAATGAAGAAGATCTCATGGGCGATAATGGTTTTGATGTTATCTGCGGTAAGCCAGGCCTGGGCAGGTGACGCGGCAGCAGGTAAGGTGAAAGCGGCACAATGTGCAGCGTGTCATGGTGCAGCGGGAATAAGCCCAATGGGTATCTACCCCAATTTGGCTGGCCAAAAAGAGCAGTATTTAGTAAAACAAATAAAAGCATTTCGTGATGGAGAACGTAAAGATCCTTCAATGAAAGCGATGGTGAGTGCCTTATCTGATGCAGATATAGCAAACCTTGCTGCATATTATGCTGGAATCAAATAATTTAGTCAGGCTTGGAATAATGATGAAAATAAAGGTATTAGTGATTTGTTTTTTTATGGCATTGCTGTCAACAAAAGTTTTTGCCGTGGGCGATGTACAAGCCGGTAAAGCAAAAGCAGCGATATGTGCTGCATGCCATGGTCAAAATGGTAATAGCGTCAATCCCATATGGCCAAAACTGGCAGGACAACATGCATTTTATATAGAAAAAGAACTGCATGACTTCCAAAAACAAAAACGTGTTGATCCATCTATGGCGCCGATGGTCGCTGGTTTGAGCGCTGTTGATATTGAAAATTTGGCGGCTTATTTTGCGAGTCTTCCTTCCACTGTCGAGGCGGCAAGCGCAGACAAAATCAAACTGGGTGAGAAATTGTACCGTGCAGGAAAGGTTGACAATGGGTTGCCTGCTTGTATTGCTTGTCACGGGCCTAATGGTGCGGGGAGTGCGCCTGCACGTTTTCCTCGTATCGGTGGGCAACATGCGGCGTACTTGTCTAAAGCATTAAAAGATTTTAAAGCCGAAACACGCAATAACGACCATCAAGCGATGATGAGGGATATTGCCGGCCGTATGTCGAATAAAGAAATCGAAGCGGTTTCTTCCTATATTTCAGGGTTGCATTAAACTTAGATTTTTTTATAAAAAGGGGCAACTTTGTTGCCCCTTTTTGCTTTCAGTCTAGTGTTGTCTGGTCAGTGGCTTTAAACTTCTATTTATGAAAAATCAAGCAACAACTCCTATGACCCCACCAAGAACATCTGCTTTATTATTAAAGTTTATGGGGTCGATGAATTTGGCCATCACCTTATTAGTGGCCTTGTCTATCGCGGCCATCATCGGAACCGTTTTACAACAAAATCAACCGTATACAGACTACATCATCAAGTTTGGGCCTTTTTGGTTTGAGGTGTTTCAACAAATGGCGCTGTACGATGTTTATTCATCGGGTTGGTTTTTATTTATTTTATTTTTTTTAGTGCTTTCAACCAGCACGTGTATTTATAGAAATGCACCGAATATGGTGCGTGAGATGCATGAGTACCGCCAGAATATTCAGCTTAAAACGCTAGAAAACTACTCTAATTCGTGTCATTGGTCTTTGACGCAGCCGCAGGAAGATGTTCAGTATGCAGCGCAACAAATTTTTTCTCATAATGGCTACAGCGCGCGATTAAAGCAAGGTGAAGGTTATACGTTGATTTCTGGTATGAAAGGAGGTGCCAGTCGATTAGGTTATATTTTGACGCATTTAGCCATTGTTTTAATTTGCATCGGTGGCTTAATTGATGGCAATGCCATTTTAAAAATGAGGCAAATACTTGGGCAGATAGTGCCTGAGACCAGAAATATTGCAGCGAGCGATGTGCCGGAAATGAGTCGTTTAGGTATTAATAATCCGTCGTTTAGAGGGAGTGTTTCCATACCTGAAGGCCGTAAAACGGATGTTTTATTTCTCAACTATAGAGACGGGTATTTGGTGCAAGAACTGCCTTTCTCAGTAGAGGTGAAGGATTTTAGAATCGAGCATTACGACAGTGGTCAACCAAAATCGTTTGAAAGTGATTTGGTGATCCATGACGAGCGTTTGGAACAGCCGCTGGAGCAAACGATTTCTGTTAATCACCCATTAATTTACGACGGGTATTCTATCTATCAAGCGAGCTTTTCAGATGGTGGCTCGGCGTTGGAGATGATTGCTTGGCCATTAATGGGTGGGGATATTAAAAATAAAAAAATAAACACCAAAGTCGGTGATGAGTTGTCGATGAGCTTATTTGCTGATCCGTGGATTCTTGAGCCCTCTAATTTTCGTTTATTTAACATTAATCCGTCCGATGAACCGGGCAGGAAATTTAAAAACTCAGGGCCTAGTGTGCAGTTCAAAATGCGAAATAAAACAGGTGAAGCAAAAGAATTTCTGAATTACATGGTGCCTGTGGAGAAGGAAGGTTTGTATTACTACCTGAGTGGGGTTCGCAGTTCCCCAGCAGAGGATTTTCGGTATTTATACATTCCTGTTGATGATAAAGGCGGTATTGATCGCTTTATGAACTACCTCAATGCACTAGGGGATGAGGCGTTATTGAAACGGATTGTAACTGAGTTGAACTTTCCTGGCTCTGCACTGCCTTCTAATAGTGCTGCACAATTAAATGATGCGCTGATTAAGCTAGTTGGTTTGTTTGTTGAAAAAGGTATGGAAGGTGTCACTGAGCAGATTGAAAAAAATGTTCCCTCTGATAAACGTGAAGAAGTATCGGCGTTATACATAAAAGTGCTGCAACAGATGTTAGGTGCCGTGTATGTTGATGTGCTGAGAAAAGAAGGCGTGGATGTGAGTTTAGGTGTGGATGAAAATAAAGCGCAGTTTTTTGATGATGCCTCGGTAGCGATTGGAGCGCTTAATCGTTATGGTTCGCCCGTCTATTTCCAATTGTCGAGCTTTGTGCATCATCAAGCCAGCGGGTTACAAATTGCAAAAGCCCCAGGAAAATACGTGGTCTACCCGGGTTGTGCGATGCTTATTTTAGGCGTATTTTTAATGTTTTATGCGCCTCAGCAACGTTTATGGGCCAGGTTAGAACCTTCGGACGAGGGTCTGTCGTTTGTGTTGGCAGGGCATGCCATTAGAAACAAACTGGACTTTTCAAAACAATATCAACAGATTCGAGCACAGTTTAATCGTGTCTTAACAGGTTAAGGTAACAACATGAATAGTATACAAGCTGCATTGAAGCAAGAGCTGGATCAGCAATCTTTTTGGAAGGGACTAAGTCTTTTTGATTGGGTCTGGGGGCTTATTGTGCTGATCGGAACGGGCTACGCCCACAGTCGATATGCTGAGTTAATGGATGGTTATGAGAAGGTTATCCTGCTTTCAACTGGTGTTAGCTTGGTGGCCTTGGGGTGGTATTGGAAAGAAATTAGATGGCTATCCTTAGCGGTTTTTTTACTCAGCCTGTTTGGCGTTAGCCGATATGTAAATGGCCTTGAGGATGCTGGCGTTGATTTTTTCCTAAGGTTTTTGCTATCGAGCCAGTCTGCGATTATGTGGATGAGTGCATTGTATGTGCTGGCAACCATAACGTATTTCCTTGCATTGTTTACGCGCTCAGAGTTCACCGGGAAAGTGGCTGGCGCGATGACTTGGTCAGCCACAACAATGGGCTTAGTGGGGCTGATGGTGAGGTGGCGAGAGTCGTACCTAATTGGCTTGGATGTAGGGTATATTCCTGTCAGCAATTTGTACGAAGTATTCATCTTGTTTTCAATTATTACTGCGTTGCTTTATTTATTTTATGAGCGCCGTTACCAAACACGTATGTTAGGTGGTTTTGTTTTATTGGTCA
This sequence comes from Cycloclasticus sp., assembly GCA_002700385.1. GTDB lineage: Bacteria > Pseudomonadota > Gammaproteobacteria > Methylococcales > Cycloclasticaceae > Cycloclasticus. Next base: position 78,481 of record PADC01000002.1, on the reverse strand, counting down.
TCAGTGCGGCGGTTGCTTTTTTATTATGGTATGCCTTTGATAGAAATGCAGCCGAGATTCAACCATTAGTGCCAGCATTACAAAGTTATTGGATGAAAATCCATGTGCCCGCCAATTTTGTTGGCTATGGTGCATTTGCATTGGCTGCAATGGTGGCAACGGCTTACCTTATCCGTGTCAGGGCTGAGGGGCGGAACCCTCATAGCCTTGCCTTGGCATTACCGACGTTAGATATTCTAGATGATTTAATGTACAAATCCATTGCCCTGGGGTTTGCTTTTTTTACCTTGGCGACCATTTTGGGTGCTTTGTGGGCAGCAGAAGCCTGGGGTGGGTACTGGTCATGGGACCCTAAAGAAACCTGGGCGCTCATTGTTTGGCTAAATTACGCTGCTTGGTTGCATATGAGGTTAACAAAAGGCTGGCGAGGCAAACCGATGGCGGTGTGGGCTATAGTTGGGTTGTTCGTCACGTTGTTCGCTTTTTTAGGCGTGAATATGTTTTTATCAGGCCTACATTCATACGGTGAACTTTAAGAGAAATTAATTTAGGAGAAAGAAATGCGTCAGTTATTGTTGGTTTGTTTTTTTATGTTACTGAGTGCCCCCGCTGTTGCAGAACAAGCGGTTAAATTTAACGAAGGTGTTGATTATCAATTAATCAAGCCTGCTCAACCAACGGATGACCCAGATCGTATAGAAGTTGTAGAAATATTTTGGTATGGCTGCCCGGCCTGCTATCGTTTTGAACCTTCTTTAAACCCGTGGGTAAGCAGTGCGTCAAAAGATGTGAATTTTTTCCGCCTGCCGGCTGTTTTTAACGACCAATGGGAAGTGCATGCTCGAGCTTACTTTACGGCAGATATTTTAGATGTGTTAGGCAAATCACATAGTGCGTTGTTTCACGCAATGCACGCGGAAAGAAAGCCTGTAAATACCCTTGATAAGCTAGCGGCTTTCTATAAGACTTATGGGGTAGATGAGGAGTTATTTAAAAAAACCTATCATTCTTTTGTTGTAAACACCAAAGTATCTAGAGCTAAAGAAATGGTTGGTCGATATGGCGTCACCGGTGTGCCTGCGATGGTGGTCGACGGTAAATACCTTATTACTGGTGAGATGGCGAAAAGTTACCAGAACATGCTAAGGATTATAGATTTCTTAGTCGAAAAAGAAAGAAAAGCAAAAAAGGTAGCGATGACCAATTAACGACAATTTTCGTTAATGAAGGCCTCTAGCTGCTTGCGCCGTTCGTTCTTTTCTTCGGGGTTAAGTCGCGAATAGCTCCCGTCGGCCTCTCGAAATAAACGATTGCCGCCATAATCTAATCGGTCAAGGTTTTCTCTGCTGATATCACACCTTTCCTGCATGCGATGGGCTTCAAGGGCCTTTTGCCGAGCGCTTTCTAATTCGGCTTGACGAGTGGCATTAGATTTGGCCAATTCATCAGCGCTGTCTTGAACTGTTTTTTCAGTGGTATTGTCGTTAACTCGGACAGTCGACTTAATATGTATCTTTTGTACTTGAATGGACTTGTCGCTCGGCGGTCTCTGTCCATAGTGCGGGTGCCCTTCGTGATCATACCAGTGGTATATGGCCGCATGGGTCAAGTTGGCAAAAAGTAAGAAAAAGCAAAACAGCATAGTACGATACATAATTAAGTCCCTGTGGTTATGTAATGTCGGTGTTTTTTGTCTAGTATATAGTACTTATTGAGTAATGAAAGAGCTTGACCAAGCGAGTAAAAATGAGTATTTTGTCGAGTTCGATTGCGTGTTGTGATCGAGTCTATATTTTGATCAAGCTAAATCATTTAATTTTTGGAGAATCATTGTGGAGTTAAGTGGCGGTGAAATCGTCATCCAATCCTTGAAAGATGAGGGTGTGGAATACGTGTTTGGGTACCCAGGTGGGTGCGTATTACATATTTATGATGCTATTTTTAAGCAAGATGATGTCAAGCACGTCCTTGTCCGCCACGAGCAAGGTGCCACGCATGCAGCGGATGGTTACGCGCGTTCATCCGGTAAACCCGGTGTTGTGCTGGTCACCTCTGGTCCGGGTGCCACAAATGCAGTGACAGGTATAGCCACCGCCTTTATGGATTCAATCCCAATGATTGTTATAACAGGTCAGGTCTCCAGACCAGTTATTGGAACTGACGCCTTTCAAGAGGTGGATACGGTTGGTATAACGCGCCCTTGTGTTAAGCATAATTTTTTGGTCAAAGACGTGGCTGATATTGCAGAAACAATGAAAAAGGCGTTTTATTTGGCAACGTCTGGCCGCCCAGGCCCAGTGGTGGTTGATATTCCGAAAGACATTACCGACCCGACTATTAAGGTTCCGTATCAATACCCGGAAGAGGTGGTGATGCGTTCGTATAACCCAACGGTTAGCGGCAACATTGGACAAACCAGAAAAGCCATTAAGTTAATAAAAAAGGCGAAGCGCCCCGTTATATATAGTGGGGGTGGTGTTGTGTTAGGCGAGGCTAGCGCCGAGTTTAGACAGCTTTGCCATACCTTGAACTTTCCTGTAACCCAAACATTGATGGGTTTAGGTGCGTTCCCAGGAACAGATCCACAGTTTATTGGGATGCTGGGTATGCATGGCACCTATGAAGCCAATATGTCGATGCATAATAGCGATTTGATTATTGCCATTGGCGCGCGTTTTGATGACAGAGTGACCGGAAAAATTGCAGATTTTTGTCCCCACGCAAAAATTATTCATATTGACGTGGATCCGGCGTCCATTTCTAAAACCATTACGGTCGATGTGCCTATTGTTGGCCAAGTAAAGCCTATTTTGCTAGACATGTTGGCCCAGATAGAAAGCCTTGGTGAAACCTTCGATCGTGGACGTATCGCTGAGTGGTGGAAGCAAATAGATGACTGGCGAGCAGTTGATTGTATGGCGTATGACATGGAGAGCGGTACAATCAAGCCGCAATATGTTATTGAACAATTGTACAAAGTCACGAATGGCGAAGCCTTTGTAACCTCAGATGTGGGCCAGCATCAAATGTTTGCTGCACAATTTTACCCTTTTGATCAACCACGTCGCTGGATAAATTCCGGTGGTTTAGGCACTATGGGGTTTGGGTTGCCGGCAGCCATGGGGGTTAAATTTGCAAACCCCGATGCTGATGTTGCCTGTGTAACAGGAGAAGGCAGTATTCAGATGTGTCTGCAAGAGTTATCCACCATGTTGCAGTATGATACGCCGGTAAAAGTCGTTAATTTAAATAACGGCTATTTAGGTATGGTGCGTCAGTGGCAGGAATTTACCTATAAAAGCCGTTATTCTCATTCTTATCTAGAGGCATTGCCAGATTTTAAAAAGTTAGCAGAGGCGTATGGGCATGTGGGTATGCAAATTACTAATAAGGAAGATGTTGAGCCGGCCTTAAGAGAGGCGTTTGCCTTGAAAGATCGCACGGTTTTCTTAGACTTTTTGACAGACACAGAAGAAAACGTTTATCCCATGATTGAAGCAGGTAAAGCGCATAATGACATGGTGATGGCTCCGAGCTCAAAATATAAAAGGGTATTAGCATGAGCCGTCAGCATATAATTTCTGTTTTATTGGAAAATGAAGCGGGTGCTTTGTCACGTGTTTCAGGCTTGTTTTCCGCTAGGGCCTACAATATTGAGTCATTAACAGTTGCACCTACTCAAGACCCTACTTTGTCGCGCTTAACGTTGGTCACCGTAGGAAGCGATGAAACCATTGAGCAAATTAAAAAACAATTGAATAAATTAATCGATGTGGTGAAGTTGATTGATTTATCAGAATCATTTTCATTGGAGCGAGAGCTCGCCTTGTTAAAGGTGAAAAAGAGCGATGTGATGGTGCAAAAGGTTGAAAGTTTAGGCACAGAGACGTTGGCTTGTGTGAGCGATGAAACCGACGACTATTTAATTATAGAGTTGTCGGGTGAAAAAGTTTGGTTAGATGAGTTCTTGGCATCAATAGGTGATGATGTCATAGAAGTTGTCCGTACAGGTGTTATTGGTTTATCTCGTGGTGAGAGATCATTAACGCTGTAAATCATTGAGGGTGGTGCCTTGCCTAGGCAAGACAATTAAATTTAAATAAAACGAAGGAAAAACATGAATATTTACTACGACAAAGACGCGGACCTTTCAATCATTAAAGGCATGACAGTGGCTATAATTGGCTATGGTTCACAAGGCCATGCTCATGCAAATAATTTGAAAGATTCGGGTGTTAATGTGGTGGTTGGTTTAAGAGCTAGCTCAGCTTCAGTTGCTAAAGCACAAGATGCTGGCTTAGAAGTTAAAGAGGTACCAGCTGCTGTTGCAAGTGCAGATTTGGTCATGATCTTAACGCCTGATGAATTTCAGGCTCAGCTATACAAAGAAGAAATTGAACCAAATTTGAAAAATGGTGCAATGCTGGCGTTTGCTCATGGTTTTGCGGTTCATTATAACCAAGTCGTTCCTCGTGCCGACCTTGATGTGATCATGATTGCGCCAAAAGCACCTGGCCATACAGTACGGAGTGAGTTTACCAAAGGTGGCGGTATTCCTGATTTAATCGCGGTCTATCAAAATGCCTCAGGTAAAGCTAAAGAGGTTGCCTTATCTTATGCTTCTGCAATTGGTGGTGGCCGCAGTGGAATTATTGAAACAACCTTTAAAGATGAAACAGAAACAGATTTGTTCGGTGAACAAGCTGTATTATGTGGCGGTACAGTTGAGCTGGTTAAAATGGGCTTTGAAACCTTAGTAGAAGGCGGCTATGCACCAGAAATGGCGTATTTCGAATGTTTGCACGAGCTTAAGTTGATTGTTGATTTAATGTATGAAGGCGGCATCGCCAACATGAACTACTCAATCTCAAACAATGCCGAGTACGGCGAGTATGTCACGGGCAAGAAAGTCATCAATGATGAGTCTCGTGAAGCGATGCGCGAAGCGCTTAGAAACATTCAAAATGGTGAATATGCGAAGCAATTCATCGTGGAAGGTGCAACTAACTACCCATCAATGACAGCTAACCGTAGAAATAACGCGGCTCACCAAATTGAACAAGTCGGTGGTAAATTGCGTGAAATGATGCCTTGGATTACCGCTAATGCATTAGTGGATAAATCTAAAAACTGATCGAGCATTAGTTGCACAGAAAAGCGGCCGTTTTACGGCCGTTTTTTTTGTCCTTATAACGGCATGCTGGGCTATACTAAAACGATGAGCGGAGTGAGCATTCAATGAAGAAAACTAAAAATCCAGCATCAAAAGGGCTGTATTTACTACCCAATTTATTTACAACCAGTGCCTTATTTGCCGGCTTTTATGCCATTAGTGGGGCGATTAATGAACATTTTGAAATAGCTGTCATTGCAATTTTTATTGCCATGGTGCTTGATGGTTTAGATGGGCGAGTGGCGCGAATGACCAACACGCAAAGTGATTTTGGAGCGCAATACGATAGCTTGGCCGATCTGGTGTCGTTTGGTATTGCCCCTGCTGCGGTGGCTTATTCGTGGGGTCTCTCCTCGTTAGGAAAGTTTGGCTGGATGGTCGCCTTTGTTTATGCCACCTGTGGTGCGCTGCGCCTGGCTCGCTTTAATGTTCAACATGGCACCGCGGATAAGCGATATTTTCAAGGTTTGGCCAGCCCAGCGGCTGCTGCGCTTGTTGCCGGTTATATCTGGCTTATGGAAGATTATCAACTCAATAGTACGGCCGCGATAGTTGGTTTGCTGCTGGTCACCTTATCAGCCGGTTTATTAATGGTCAGTGATATTCGCTATCATAGTTTTAAGGAACTAAATTTTACAGGTAAGGTGCCGTTCGTTTTTGCTGTCATCGTCATGCTGGTATTGGCCCTGGTATATGCAGCGCCGCCTTTGGTGCTATTTATCGTATGTTTGGCTTATGCTTTGTCGGGCATTGCGCTAACAATGAGTTTGTTGCAACGAAAAAGACGAGATAAAAAGGCCGATCAAACCGAATGAGGGTATCTGATAAGCAGTTAGCCTATCTCGGTGCGATGGGTATTCAGGTTTGGCAAGAAAGGGTCCAGCACGAAGAACCAGCAGCCAAGGCGTCCACTGAAACTATCGAAGCCCATAGTTTGGCCGAGCTTTACCAGATAGCGTCCACTTGCCAGCGTTGTCATGCCGGGAACTTGAGAAAGCACGTTGTTTTTGGTGAAGGCCCTGAACAAGCGGAATGGCTCATCGTTGGTGATTTCCTAACAGAGCAAGATGAAAAACAAGGGCTTTCGATAACCGATCAGTGTGCCCATTTATTGTCGGAAATGTTATCAGCAGTTGGCTGTAATAAAACGACCGTTTATTTAACCAATAGCGTTAAATGCCGATCAGCAAACACGACGACTGAACAGATTGAGCTTGCAAGTTGTAGAGCTTACTTAATTCGTCAAATAGAACGGGTAAACCCACGTGTCATCTATGTGTTAGGTGAAAAGGCAGCTCAAAGTTTACTTAAATCAAACGAACCTTTAAGTGCCCTAAGGGGTAAAGTGCGGGCCGTTGATGATGTTTCTAAACCAATAGTCGTTAGTCATCATCCGCGAGATTTATTAGAAACTCCGCTGGCTAAAAAACAAGCATGGACTGATCTTCAACTGGCTAATGAGCAGGCGACTAATCGATATGCTGGCTAGACTTGCGGCTTTATTGGGCTTATCTAAAAAACCTTCGTTGTATATTCGCCCATTAAAAGAGCATGATATTGGTGCTGTCTTAGCGATTGAAGAGAAAATGTATCACTACCCATGGAGCGAAAGTATTTTTAAAGATTGTCTGAAAGTTGGGTATTCAAATTGGGCATATGTAAAAAATGAGCAGCTGATCGGTTACGTTATCTTATCTGTCGCCGCTGCAGAGGCGCATATCCTGAACATTTGTCTGGATCCTGCCTACACAGGTAAAGGGATAGGGCGTCAATTTCTTCAAGAAACACTCACCATTGCAAAGAAGAAAAAGGCAGAAAGTGTTTTTTTAGAAGTGCGGCCTTCCAACACTGTGGCGGTTAAGCTATACAAAAAGGCGGGGTTTAAACAAATCGGTCAACGTAAAAACTATTACCCCGCTAAAGAAGGGCGCGAAGATGCCTTGGTGCTTTCTTATCAGTTGGAATAGGGTATTAAGGACGGAGCCTGTCTTAGAAATGAGTCGTCAGTTCATTAAAAATATACACAAAAAGTTATTATCAAATAACTGGTACACACTACACAACTATACGTTTGACTTTCAAGCAGATGATGGTTGTTGGCAACAGCAAAAAAGGGAAGTGTATGACCGTGGAAATGGCGCAACAATCCTCCTTTATAATCGAGAAAAACGACATATTATTTTAACGCGTCAGTTTCGTTTGCCGAGCTACTTAAATGGCCACCGCAGTGGTTTATTAATTGAAACCTGCGCTGGATTATTGGAAGGCGATAGCCCAGAACATTGTATTAAAAAAGAAACAGAAGAGGAAACCGGCTATAAAGTTGAAGCCGTAAAAAAAGTTTTTCAAGCCTATATGTCGCCCGGTGCAGTGACTGAAATCATTCATTTTTTTATAGCAGAATATAGCCCGCAAATGAAAGTGGGCAAGGGCGGTGGCTTAGCTCACGAACAAGAAAATATTGAAGTATTGGAGCTTAAATTTGATGAGGCTTACGCGATGATAGAGCGTGGTGAAATTGTCGATGCAAAAACCATCATGTTGCTTCAGTATGCAAAATTGAATATAAGCTGCTTAACAGCGAAATAAACTTTCCCCAGCACGGCTTTAGTTATCAAGAAATGTAGAATCCATAATTGCATAGAACACAGTAAAGCAAAATAAGACAGGAGGTCATAGTGAAGTCAGGTTTGATAATAATGATGTTGACGGTATTTGTAGGCTGTGTGCCGCCCGTAAAAACAAATGAAATACCGCCCGTTAACAAAATCGAACAAGTTAAAACGGGGTCGTTGAGTCGCATCGCTCATGAAGTTTCTCCGCAAGGTACCGTGCATCGTGTACTGAGTTTTGGCGACTATATGTCAAAAGCCTTATGGAATGACCCATCAGTCATTAAAATCAATGAACATTATGTTATGTATGCAACGGCCAATGTAGGGGGTCAATGGGGGACGGTGTTGCCATTTCGTGGCACATCAAAGGACGGTATTCATTGGGTCATGAATCCCCGTCCCTTGTTGGCATTAGGCCAATCCGGTAGTTTTGATGAGGACTCAGTAGAAACACCGTCAATTGTGCATTTCAAGGGCCAGTATCATATGTTCTACACCGGTATAGTCAAGGGCTTGATCAGGCAAAAAATGGCCATAGGGCATGCTATATCCAACGATGGAGTTGTTTGGCGGCGAGTATCAAAAACACCATTAATAAAGCCAACGGGAAATTTCTTCCGTGATTGGAATGGATTTCACGTTGCTGAACCTGGCGCTGTCGTATTCAAAAATCGGTTATATGTTTATTTCCATGCATCTGGCCGGCGTGATGGTGGAGGTAGTCCGAGCAATCAATCAGCTATTGGTTATATCGTGTCGGATGATGGTGTGACTTTTTCGCCGATGAAAAAAATTCTTACCCAGGGCCCTCTGTATCCAAGCGATGCACCAGAGCAATTTTTAGGATATTCCACGCCAAGCGCAGTTGTCGTTAACAATAAGGTGCATCTTTTCTACGACGTGATTGCAAATAAACCCAGTTGGCAGCAAGTTGCCCTGCATCACGCTGTATCGACAGATGGCATCAATTTTATAGAGGATGAGCAAAGTCTCCTGAAAAGAGACGATGTCAGTTGGACTAAAACTGAAATTCGTGCGCCTTCTGCGTTGTATGAAGATGGCCGTTTCAAAATATGGTTTGGCGGACACGATATTCAAAATCTGAAAGAATCTGGCATTGGTTATATAGAATGGATTGGTAAATAAAGGCGTTTTTACGGTTATAAAACAGCCATATAAACATTGTCAGATTTAGACGCCATATGAGAACAGGTTAAGATATCAAAACTGCTTTTGTATTGAGCTTTAACTATTGAATGGTAATATACGGTTAACGGCACGAATAATGCTATAAATACAGTGGGTATGCAAAGGATTTTGCACGGTTCTTGTATGAGCCACTTTGAATAAGTGAGAGTAGTATTATGGTGAAAGGTCTTTTATAAAGAGGGCGATCATGACATTAGATTTTGCTAAGTACGGTCCGTTAAAGGGTTACGATGAGTTGATTGCCAATCAGGGCAAGCCAAGGGCGGTGGCCCGTCAGTTGTGTCGTTATTTTTCTGGTTTAACAGATGAAGAGGTTGTAGAGCTCAGGCAGGCTTCCGATCTTGCGATGAAGTCTCTTGGTATCTCTTTTACTGTTTACAGTGAAGGAAGTAATATTGACCGCGTTTGGCCGATGGATTTGATTCCACGAATGATTTCCAGTCATGATTGGGCAATAACTGAAAGCGGTCTTAAGCAACGTCTGAAAGCCTTGAATATGTTTATTAATGACCTTTATCACGATCAGCAGGTGGTTAAGGACGGTGTTTTTCCAAAAGGCATACTGTCGGGTTCGGTTAATTATCGTAAGCAATGTGAAGGCGTGACTCCACCTCATCAGGTGTGGGCCCATATTTGTGGCACTGATCTTGTTACAGGTGGTGATGGCACGCAGTATGTTTTGGAAGATAACCTGCGAGTGCCCTCGGGTGTCTCTTATATGTTGGAGAATCGCCATGTGATGAAGCGTGTTTTTCCCGAACTGTTTGAAAATATTGACATCCTTCCCGTGGATGATTACACCGTTCAGCTATACGAGATGCTCGCCGCTCTTTCTCCTCGTCAGGGTGAACAACCCGAGGTGGTGGTGTTGACGCCGGGTATATACAATTCCGCTTACTTTGAACACAGTTATTTGGCACAACAGATGGGTGCCGAATTGGTCCAAGGCAGTGATTTGCTGGTCGATAGCGACGACTGCGTTTACATGAAAACCATTTATGGTTTAAAGCGTGTGGATGTGATTTATCGACGGATCGATGACGATTTCCTCGATCCGGAAGTGTTTCGTAAGGATTCGACCTTAGGCGTGCCGGGACTCATGCGAGCATGGAGAGCCGGTAAGGTGGGGATTGCTAACGCACCGGGTGCGGGTGTGGCAGATGACAAAGTGGTTTATGCTTTTGTCCCTGAGTTGATTCGATACTACCTTAACGAGGAAGCTATCATTCCTAATGTCCCGACTTACCTGTGCATGCGAGATGACGACCGGGATTATGTTTTGGAACACCTGGAAGAGCTGGTGGTGAAGCCGGCTAATGAATCGGGTGGTTATGGCTTGCTCATTGGCCCCAGAGCAACTAAAAAGCAAATTAAGCAGTTTGCTAAATTAATAAAGGAGAATCCACGTAATTACATCGCGCAACCGACCTTAAACCTTTCAACTGTGCCGACACTGGTTGATGATGGGGGAATGGCGCCGCGTCATGTCGATCTCCGTCCTTTTACATTACAAAGTAAAAACCTTTACTCAACAACCGGCGGTTTAAGTCGGGTGGCTATGATTGAAGGTTCTTTGGTGGTGAACTCCTCTCAGGGTGGTGGCAGTAAAGATACCTGGGTGGTCGATATGGGAGGAGAAAAATAATGCTTTCTAGGGTTGCCGAAAATATTTACTGGATGGCTCGTTATATGGAGCGAGCTGAAGACACGACACGCTTAATTAACAGCACCAGTAATTTATTGCTCGACCTGCCTCGTCATGCCGCTGTCGAATGGTATGAGCTGGTTCGCGTTTTTGGGGCAGAGGAGCAGTTTAAGGAACTGTTTGATGAAGACCAGAGCGAACGAGCGGTCATGAAATTTTTAATCACCGACAAACGTAACACTAATTCGATCATCAATTGCATTGATTCGGCACGAGAGAATGCGCGTGTTTCTCGTGATATTATTCCCAACGAGATGTGGCAGCAGATCAACGAGCTTTATCATTTTTCGTCAGAGTACGCAAAAGGTTCTTTGAGTCGTCGTAAACGGAATGATTTTATGAGCGCGCTGATTTGCCGTTGCCAGACTATTATCGGTATCTCAATGGGCACCCTGCCTCATGACGATGCCTATCAGTTTTTGCTTATTGGCCGTAATCTGGAACGTGCTGATATGAGTAGCCGTATTATAGATGTTGGTGCGGCGCAGTTATTGCCCGATCAGGAAGAAATAAACCCCGCTTTTGCTACCGTCCGATGGATCAGTGTGCTCAAATCACTCAATGCCTTTCAGGCCTATCGTCAACAAGGGTTTGTTGGTATCAGTGGTACAGCTATCTTGGGTTATCTGCTAAAAAGTTCCGAGTTTCCCCGCTCTATTCATCATTGTCTGGATGAGGTTGGCGCTTGTCTTAAGGTGCTGCATAAACCTCATACGTCTAGGCGTAAGCTAAATGCCTTAATTGAAGAATTAGAGTCTGTGGATATTAAGATGCTTCGTCGAAGTGGCTTACACAAATATGTTGATGAGTTGCAACTGGGTATTGGCAATTTACATGGCGTCATTGTGGATACCTATTTTGGTATAACTGATTAAGGTCAGCGGTGCGGCGTTTCAATTGTATTTGCGGCGGAGAAATTTTCCTTGAAAACCGGGTGTGTGTTCATTGTCAGCGGCTGGTGGCATACTCACCAGAGCGCGGAACCATGGTTGCATTGCAGATTCTCAGCGATGATCATTGGCAGTTACCTGGCAGTGGGGAACTTGTCAAACCATGTGGCTATCGAAAACAATACAACGTTTGTAATGCAGTTTTAAACGCTGCCGATAATCATGAACTATGTCTTTCATGCCGACTTAATCGCACAATCCCGGATCTTTCTAAAAAGGACAACCTGACCCACTGGAATAAACTGGAAGAGGCGAAACGCAGGTTGTTGTTTGGCTTATTGACTCTTGGTCTGCCTCTGGAAGCACCGGTTGGAGGTTACCCAAGGGGTTTATGTTTTGACTTTCTTGAAGATAAACGCAGCAACCCGGATGTGGCTGATGAATTTATCGCCACAGGTCACCAGAATGGTGTGATTACCATTAATGTGATTGAAGCCGACGATGTGCAGAGAATCTGGCAGCGCGAGCAAAGCAGCGAGCGTTATCGCACACTGCTAGGCCATATGCGACATGAGGTGGGGCATTATTATGATGAGCTGTTAGTGAATGATCTAACCGCATTTACTGCGCTGTTTGGTGATCCAAGGCAACCTTACAGTGCTGCCTTACAGCAATACCATGCAGAAGGCCCGCTGCCGGGTTGGGAACTCAGTCATATCAGCGCCTATGCTTCTTCTCATCCCAGTGAAGATTGGGCCGAATGTTTTGCCCATTACCTGCATATCATTGATACCTTGGAGACCGCTGTGCAAAGGGGTGTAATTGATACTTTTGATAGCAACGACATCAACAGTCTCATCAATGTATGGGATAGTTTTTCCGTCACACTGAATGAGCTAAACCGCAGTATTGGCCTGGCTGACGCTTATCCTTTTGTAGTGACCCCAGCGGTTGCTGATAAGTTGCGTTTTGTACATCAAGCACGCATGCAGGCGTATGCCAAGCCAAATCTGTCAACAGGCTAATAACTGGAGCCGCTTATTTTGGCTTAGGGCCTGAAACGCAAATCCAAAGTGCAGGGGAAGTCCGGGTTAGTCGGCTCCACCTTCGGTAATAGCGTTCCGGGCGTGTGTCCGTGATCCCAGAACCTTGAGATACGTCTTGCCTCTGCTTCGTTGGCGTTCACCGGCAGGGTTTCGTAGTTTCGGCCGCTGGGGTGAGCAACATGGTAAGTGCAGCCGCCAATGCTTTTTTCATTAGCCAGATCAACGATATCAAACACCAGTGGTGCATCACTTGGTAGATGCGGGTGCAGGCCAAAGGCGGGTTGCCACGCTTTAAAACGGATTCCTGCAACATACTCGCCGTTTATATCGGTTTTTTGTAAGGGCACACGCCGACCATTGCAGGTGAGTATATAGCGTTCACGATTGAAGTTTTCCACTTTTACCTGAAGCCGTTCAACTGAAGAGTCGACAAAGCGGGATGTACCTTGAGAAGTGACCTCTTCGCCTAATACATGCCAGGGCTCAATGGCACCATGAAGTTTCAGGCTCATTCCCTGGCGAAGAATTGCACCATAATGGGGAAAGCGAAATTCAAAAAATGGTGCAAACCAGGCAGGATCAAAATCAAAGCCGTGATCTTTCAAGCTGTCCAGGACTTGTTGAAAGTCCATCTGCACATAATGAGGCAACATAAACCGGTCATGCAACGCAGTTCCCCAGCGGGCAGGGCGGCCGCGATAAGGTTTCTCCCAGAAACTTGCTACCAGAGCACGCAGCAACAGCATTTGTACTGAGCTCATCTGCCAATGAGGTGGCATTTCGAAGCCTCGAAACTCCAAAAGACCTTGTCGGCCAGCGCCGCCACCGGGATTATAGAGTTTGTCGATGCAGAATTCGGAACGGTGGGTATTGCCGGTAATATCCACCAGTAAATTACGAAACAGGCGGTCTACCAGCCAGGGCTCTGCCTCTTCCCCCGGTTTGAGCTGTTGGAGTGCAATTTCAAGCTCATAAAGCGCATCATCACGTGCCTCATCGACTCTGGGTGCTTGCGAGGTGGGGCCAATAAACAGACCAGAAAACAGGTATGAGAGTGAAGGGTGGTGCTGCCAGAAAAGCACGAGGCTACCCAGTAGATCAGGGCGGCGCAGCATCGGACTATCAACAGGATCAGCGGCTCCCAAGGTGACATGGTTGCCACCCCCTGTACCCGTGTGGCGGCCATCCAGCATAAATTTTTCTGTGCCGAGTCGAGTCAATCGCGCCTGTTCGTAAAGAGCTTCTGTATTGCTGACCAGTTCTTGCCAGTTATGGGCTGGGTGAATATTTACCTCAATGACGCCGGGATCTGGTGTGACCGCCAGTTTTCTCAGACGGGCATCATCCGGTGGTTCGTAGCCTTCTATTTCAATAGCGATATTACATTGCTTTGCAGTCGCCTCTATCGCGCCTACCAGCTCAATCCAATGCTCAAGATGAGTGAGTGGAGGCATGAAAATCCATAAACGGCCTTCTCGGGGTTGTATGCAAAGAGCGGTATGAGGGATGTCTTCAACACTGTCTTCCTCATCGGCCAACGCTTGCTCTTGGATGACTTGTGGGTTTGGTAAGGTTGGCTCGAATAGGCTGTAACGGCGCGTGATTTCACTAGCCGAATTCAGGGGTTGGCGCTTTTCAAACGGGTCTTGAGGGGAAGCGGGGGGCTGACGACGCATTTTCCATGGGAGCGAGTCCAAGGGTAATCGATAGCCCATCGGGGAGTCACCGGGCAGCAGAATGAGGCGTTCTTTTCGTAAAGGCCAGGGTGTGCTGTGCCAGCTTTCTTCGGCGTAGTCCCAACTCAGCGGCAGTGCATAACCGATAATCTTATCCAAGCCTTGATTAAGCACTTTAGCTAATCGGCGGCGCTCCAGCGGGTCTTTCAGATTGCTTTCGCGAGGGTCAATATCAGCCGGAAGGCTTGCTTCCTGACGGAGGTAATGCGCTGCATCTTCGTAAGCCGCCGCAATACTGCGCGTACCTAAATCGAGTTTTTGAGCAAGTGTCTGCACAAAGCGTCGTGCATCCGCTATTTCGTAGTCTTTAGGCTCAAGTGGCGACAGTAAATCAGGGTGTTGCCACAAAGGTTCGTTGTCGTGTCGAAAGAAGCAGTTATACGCCCAGCGAGGCAGCTCTTCACCGGGGTACCATTTACCTTGGCCGAGGTGTAGCAGTCCCTTGTTGGCAAATTGTTTGCTCAGTCGTTGAAGCAGTTCCCGCGCCAAACTTTCTTTATGCGATCCTAACGCAGTGGTATTCCATTGCGCTCCATCCATATCGTCAATAGAAACAAAGGTCGGTTCGCCACCCTGAGTAAGACGAACATCTTGCTTGACTAACTGCTTGTCTACTGCGTTGCCGAGCGCCATAACGGCTTGCCATTGGTTTTCCGTATAGGGTTTGGTTACGCGTGGGTCTTCATGAATGCGGGTGACTTTATTTTCAAAATGAAAAGTAGTTTCACAAGGGTCTACCTGCCCTGTCACGGGTGCTGCTGCCCCTGGGTCCGGCGTGCAAGAAAGAGGGATGTGCCCCTCGCCTGCAAACAAGCCGGAGGTGGGGTCAAGCCCAAGCCAACCTGCACCGGGCACGTAAACCTCAGTCCAGGCGTGTAAGTCGGTAAAATCTTCCTTAGTACCAGAGGGGCCGTCCAGAGCTTTAACATCGGCTGTTAGCTGGACCAGATAGCCTGAAACAAAACGTGCTGCCAAACCGAGGTGACGTAAAATTTGTACCAGCAGCCAGGCGCTGTCGCGGCAGGAGCCGGTTGCTTTCGTGAGGGTTTCTTCACAGCTTTGTACCCCCGATTCCATTCGAATCAGGTAAGCAATTTCCTGTTGTAAGCGCTGGTTAAGGTTGACCAGAAAGTTGACAATTTGAGTAGGTTTTCGATCGACGGGTTTCACCCACTCCTTAATTAATGGGCCCTCTTCGCGAATCTGAAGGTAAGGCCGAAGTTGCTGCTTTAGTTCAGCGTCATAATTAAAAGGCCATTTGTCGGCGTATTCCTCGACAAAAAAGTCAAAGGGATTGATCACCGTCATTTCGGCCACCAACTCTACCTCAATGCTGAATTGGCGAATGGCTTCTGGAAAAACATAACGGGCAACAAAATTACCGAAAGGGTCTTGTTGCCAGTTGACGAAATGCTTTTCAGGGGAAACATTAAGGCTATAGCTGAGTATGGGGGTGCGGCTGTGAGCAGCCGGGCGCAACCGAACAAGGTGCGGGGAAAGTTTTACTGGTCGATCATAGCTATAAACCGTTTTATGATGAATGGCGACATGAATCGACATGTAAAACCTCCGAAAGCCAGTTAAAAAATACTAGAGAGAATTGTTTCCATTGTTTTGGTTAATGGGTAGGACGTTAGTGTGTGCATTATTGTCTAATTCATTTGACTGCCCGCGGTGCTCCCATTCGAATTGCGGCAGAGAAGCAAAACCGCTCCTCAACGTATCGCTCCAAGCTTGGCGAATATTATGCAAATAATGGTCATCTTCATCCATGCGAACATAGTGATTACTGGTAAATGAATTATTTTCATAAACCAATATTTCTATAGGCGCCCCGACCGTCGCATTCGACTTCATGGTGGAATCCATGGACACAATCGCACAGCGCGCGGCATCTTCTAAAGAAGTTTGGCGAGTAATGATGCGATCCAGAATGGGTTTGCCGTATTTGCTTTCACCAATTTGCAAAAATGGTGTTTCGTCTGAATCGGAAATAAAATTACCGGCCGAATACATCAAATACAGGGTGGGTTCGTCTCCCTGAATTTGGCCACCCAAAATCAGCGAAACGGATGTTTCAACCCCAGCGGATGCGGTATTTTTTTGTGCGGATGCTTGTTCTTCGCGGCTGATTTGGCTGACATACTTGGCCGCATCCAGCATTCTAGGGCACGAACGCAAATTGACTTTGGCATTTGGATCTTCCAGCTCATGTTCAATGCGACTAATAATGGCCTGAGTGGTAGCCAGATTGCCGGCACTCAAAATCACAAACATACGATCTGGATCTGGGTTAAATATGTGCATCTTACTGTGAGAAAACAGCATGTCAGCGCCCGCATTAGTGCGGGAATCGGAACAGAACACGAGTCCTGAATCGGTAGAAATGGCAACACAATAGGTCATACTAGTACTTCTATATTTTTACTGTACGTCTGTAGATTTTAACCGAGTTTAGCCGGTCACGGGCATAAAAAACAAGATGAATGTTTTTCACACAAGTAAAACGTATTAAAAACATCCAGCCTATCCATTCGCAGCTGTGTGCAGAAAAGAAGCGAATACCAGCGCATCAAATAACAATGATTAAGGAAATTGGCATGGAGAGGCCTTGATGGTGCCTCCCGAGACTAGAAAGATCTACGTTGATGGCGTCTACTAAGAGACAGGGTTCCATGCGATGGGATAAATTCTAAATTGGCATCAGGCGTGTTTGTATCAATTTTTTTGCATGGCATCGATTCATATTTATCCTTTTACAAAAATTGTGGCGCTTTATAAAAGACTATTTGACGTGTCTGCTTGTCATAAAGTTGTCATATAACTTCAATAATCTTGACACATTGCTGTGTGATATTGCTCACAAGATTAGGGGGCGACTTTATTTCTGACTCTAGAGAAGTATTGTTGGCTCTATCAGAGGTAACAATAGAAATTTACTTTATATAACAACCAGGGGTATAAGATGTCTAAACGAAAAATTTTATTAACAGCGACAATCGCAGCGACATTCGTGGCGGGTAGTGCTTTAGCAGCATCTCGTGATTATGTCAGCATTGTCGGATCTTCAACAGTGTATCCGTTTGCAACAGTTGTTGCAGAACAATTTGGTAAAAGCACTGAGTTCAAAACACCAAAAGTAGAATCAACAGGATCTGGTGGTGGTTTTAAATTATTCTGTGCTGGCGTGGGTGTGGAACATCCTGATATTACGAATGCGTCTCGTCGTATGAAAAAAACAGAGCTTGAAATGTGTAAGAAAAACGGCGTTGCTGATGTAATAGAAATTAAAATTGGCTACGACGGAATTGCAATTGCAAATTCTAAAAAAGGTCCTGAGTTGTCATTAACAACAAGAGACGTGTTTTTAGCTTTAGCGAAGGAAGTGCCAGACCCTAAAGGCGGTGAAAAACTTATTGCTAACCCATATAAAACATGGAAAGACGTTAACTCTTCTTTACCCGCAACAGCAATTGAAGTGTTAGGTCCTCCACCAACATCAGGTACACGTGATGCGTTTGCTGAACTAGCAATGGAAGGGGGTTGTAAAAGCTTCCCATGGATTAAGCAAATCAAGAAAGATTCAAAAAAAGCAAAGAAAGCTGGCGATAAAGCGCTATCAAAGCAGTTGAAATCTAAATACAAAGGTATTTGTCACACCGTACGTGAAGACGGTGCTTATATTGAAGCAGGCGAAAATGACAACCTGATTGTACAAAAACTGGATGCAAATCCAAATGCGGTGGGTGTTTTTGGCTTTAGCTTCCTTGATGAAAACCTAGATAAAGTTCAAGGTTCAACGATCAACGGTGTAAACCCAAAATTTGAAACGATTTCTGACGGTTCATACCCAATCTCTCGTCCTCTTTACTTCTATGTAAAAAAAGCACACGTGAAAGTGGTTCCAGGTGTTCATGAGTTTGTTGAATCTTTCACTAGCGATTCTACATATGGTGATGATGGTTACCTATCTGAGCGTGGCTTAATTCCAATGCCTAAGGAAGAGCGTGCGGCATTTACTAAAGCTGCGAAAGAATTAATTCCTCTTTCATCTTTGTAAAATGATGTGTTAAGGAGCAAAATGGGCAAGGATGCCTCTATTAAATTAAGCTGATGATGAAGCGGGGTGAGTTAATTAACTTTACTCCGCTTTATTATTTAAATGTTAGACCAATATAAGGCGTTAATGACGTCGTTCGCAAAAAGCCGTACAGGAGTCATAGGATGCAAATTGACATTCTTTTTATTACCTTAATGTTGCTCAGCTCCGCCGCCTTTTTTATTGGCCGACAACGAGCCTCTAAAATAGTCCAGGGGCAAATACAGAGCTTACATTCTTTACCGTCGTTTTATGGTTTTTTTGCGGCCATTTGGAGTGGGTTACCAGCGATTTTGTTACTGGCTGCATGGGTGGTGTTTGAGCCAGCCATCATCACGAATATCGTGATTGCCAATTTACCTGAACACATAACAAGCCTAGGCCAAAGCCACGTTAATCTTGTGGTTAATGATATTCATAATTTGACCCTGGGTAATTTGACGGCAACTGAACCAAGTGCTGAGATAATAGCGGCGGCTGATCAATACAAAAGTCTGCAAGCAACAAGCCATATGTTGCTAACGATTTTTTCCTTGTTATTGGTGTTTGGTTTTGGTTTAGTCTCGGTCAGAAAAATACACCCACAACTACGCGCTCGAAATGTTGTGGAGCAGGTAATAAAAGTGTTTCTTTTTCTTTGTGCCTGTATCGCCATCTTGTCAACACTTGGCATTGTGATGTCTGTCCTTTTTGAATCGATTCGTTTTTTCAAAATGATACCGATTGATGATTTCCTTTTTGGCCTTACGTGGAGTCCGCAAACGGCCATGCGAGAAGATCAAGTCGGTTCAAGTGGCGCTTTTGGTGCAATCCCTTTATTTACGGGCACCTTGCTCATTTCCTTTATTGCGATGATGGTCGCGGTTCCGGTTGGTTTAATGTCTGCGATATATCTATCTGAATATGCCTCTACAAAAGTGCGTGGCATTGCCAAGCCGCTTCTAGAAGTGCTTGCCGGCATTCCAACGGTTGTTTACGGGTTTTTCGCGGCCTTAACTGTCGCGCCGTTGCTTAGAGGGGCAGGCATCAGTTTGGGCTTGGATATCGCATCAGAAAGTGCGTTAGCAGCAGGCTTGGTAATGGGCATTATGATTATTCCGCTTGTTTCATCCTTATCGGATGATGTGATCAACGCGGTGCCGCAGGCAATGCGAGATGGTGCCTATGGATTAGGCGCTACAAAGTCAGAAACAATACGTAAAGTTATTTTTCCTGCGGCCTTGCCCGGTATTGTAGGGGGAATTTTGTTAGCGGTTTCCCGAGCGCTGGGCGAAACAATGATTGTGGTCATGGCGGCAGGGCTTGCCGCAAATTTAACGGCCAACCCTCTGGATGCGGTAACCACCGTAACCGTTCAGATTGTTACCTTGCTAACAGGTGACCAAGAGTTTGATAGCGCTAAGACCTTAGCTGCTTTTGCACTTGGCTTGGTGCTTTTTGTGATTACGCTTCTTCTAAACGTTATCGCGCTAAGGGTTGTACGCAAGTACAGAGAGCAATATGAATAAACACAGCGAGAAACAACGATGAATAACCAACAAGCAGACACAGCCCCACGCCGAGCGATAGATGTTATTAATGCAGGCATGGACCGTCGAAAAAGGTCTGAAAAGCGGTTTCAGTTATTGGGCAAGTTGTCCATTGCGCTAGCCATTGGCTTTTTAGCGATGTTACTTGGTAGCATCGTCAGCAAAGGATACGGTGCTTTTCAGCAGACCTATGTCAAACTGGATGTGCACCTTGATGCCGCCAAGATTGATGCGGAAAATCTA
Source organism: Cycloclasticus sp. (assembly GCA_002700385.1). Taxonomy (GTDB): domain Bacteria; phylum Pseudomonadota; class Gammaproteobacteria; order Methylococcales; family Cycloclasticaceae; genus Cycloclasticus. Next base: position 58,236 of record PADC01000002.1, on the reverse strand, counting down.
AACAAAGGGAATTATTCCGGGGTCATTAAAGAAGGTTTAAGAAATATGTTTCCTGATGTTAGCGGGCGCCGGGAAAAACGTAAATTATACAGTTTAGTTAGCCAAAGTGCCGCTTATCAGCTACAGGCCAAAGTAATTGAAGAGCCCGGCTTAATTGGACAAGCCATATCAATTTGGGTGCCGGCAGATGATGAAGTTGATGTGTTCTTCAAAGGCCATATCAACCGTGATATAGCAGAAGAAGATCGACGCATAAAAGATAACCAGATTCGCTGGATTGATCACTTCATTGAGCAAAATCGGATTGAAAAGCGTTTTAACACAACATTCTTTAACGCAGGTGATTCACGTAATCCTGAATCAGCCGGTATTTGGGGAGCGGTTGTAGGGTCATTTTATACCTTGCTGGTAACGCTACTTTTATCATTCCCAGTGGGTGTTGCATCGGCCATTTATCTTGAAGAGTTTGCGCCGAAAAATAAGTTTATTGATTTCATCGAAGTGAACATTAATAACTTAGCGGCTGTGCCGTCGATTATCTTCGGCTTATTGGGTTTGGCGATTTTTATCAACTTTTTCGGGCTACCGCGTTCGGCATCTTTTGTGGGCGGTTTGGTGCTGACCCTCATGACACTGCCGACCATTATTATCTCAAGCCGCGCGGCGTTAAAATCGGTGCCGCCATCAATAAAACAAGCAGCCCTAGGCGTTGGCGCATCGCCAATGCAAGCTATTTTTTACCACGTTCTGCCGTTAGCAATGCCGGGTATTTTAACTGGAACGATTCTTGGAATGGCTCAGGCCTTGGGCGAATCAGCCCCCTTGCTAATGATTGGCATGGTGGCTTTTATAGTGGATATCCCCGCCGGTATTTTCGATCCGTCGACGGTCTTGCCTGTGCAGATATTTTTATGGGCCGATAGCCCCGAGCGAGCTTTTTTGGAACGCACATCAGGTGCCATCATGGTGTTACTTGGTTTCCTTGTTCTAATGAACATGGTGGCGGTTATTTTAAGAAAACAATTTGAACGACGCTGGTAGGTTTGGACCTAACAGCGACGTTAAGAAACCTAATATAATTAGAGGTTAACAATGAACGTTGAACAAGAAACTGGGCAAAAAGAGATGGAATTAAATCCAGCGCAAACAAAAGAAGCGATGGACCTTCAGTCTAAAACACCGAAAGTTGATCGAGAAAACCGTGAAACGGTGGGTGATGTGCGCGTCGACGATCCACGTATGCGATGCACGGATATTAATGTTCACTATGGTGACAAGCATGCGATTAAAGGGCTAAATTTAGATGTAGGAAAAAAAGAAATCCTCTCGATGATTGGGCCATCGGGTTGTGGCAAATCAACCTTTTTACGTTGTTTAAATAGAATGAACGACACGATTGATAGTTGCCGTGTGACCGGCACGATTGAAATGGATGGTGTTGATATAAACGGCAAGTCGATTGATGTGGTTCCTTTAAGGGCTTCAGTTGGCATGGTGTTTCAAAAGCCAAACCCATTCCCAAAGTCAATTCGTGAAAATATTCTCTTTGGGCCCAGAATTCATGGGCTGGCAACGGATAAAGATGATTTAGAAGAAATTGTTGTTAATAGTTTAAAAAAAGCAGGCTTATGGGACGAGGTAAAAGATCGTCTTGATCAGCCAGGAACAGGTTTATCGGGTGGACAGCAGCAACGCCTTTGTATCGCCAGAACCATAGCGGTTGAGCCAGAAATTATTCTAATGGATGAGCCCTGCTCTGCACTAGATCCTATTTCAACAGCCGCCATCGAAGAGCTGATGCTTGAATTAAGTGAGAGTTACTCCATTTGTATCGTCACCCATTCCATGCAGCAAGCGGCACGTGTTTCTAACAGAACCGCCTATTTTCACTTAGGTGATCTGATAGAAGTAGGGACAACCGATCAAGTTTTTAATGCCCCGCTACATCAATTAACAGAAGACTATATTACTGGCCGATTTGGCTAAAACAACGGGCAGTTAAGATGACAAAGACACTGGAAGGGCATGCAGATCAGCGTTTTGATGGTGAGTTACATGCCCTTCATCTCAATGTTTTAGAAATGGGTAGCCTCGCACTGGATCAGAGTCGTGTGGCGCTGCAAGCCTTAATGGGGCTTAATAAAGACTTAGCCCAAAAAGTATTAGACCGCGAACCAACTGTTGATTCGATGGAAGATCGTATTGATAACAGTATTGTCGATTTAATGACTAAAAGAGGCCCTGTTTCAAGAGATTTAAGAATTACCATCGCCTTTTCTAAGATCGTTGTAGACCTCGAACGAATAGGTGATGAAGCGGCAAAAATTGCTCATATAGTAGAGTCTCTGTCGGATGAAAATCAGCCAAAGCCCGCTAAAAACCAAATGCGAGATATTAGCAATATGGGTAAGTTAGCGCTTGGTATGCTGGATACGGCGATGAAGTCATTAAGTGAATTAGACGCACAACTGGCAGAAACCTTATTAAATACAGATCAAGACCTGGATATGGAGTTTCAATCCTCCTTACGGCATCTAACAACGTTCGTACTTGAAGATGCACGTAACCTCGGGCACACCATCAACATAACGTTAATGCTTAAATCCCTGGAGCGCCTGGGTGCCCATGCTGGCAACATTGCAGAATATGTCATCTACCTTGTTTACGGTGTTAATGTTCGCGATGAAAGGCGTTCCGGAGATAAATAATAAACCAGTGGTCTTGTTTAAGGCCAACCGCTCAGATTAACCCTCTCCCCATAGAATCTTTAAAGAGTAGAGAAACTTTCAGCTATAGCGAATTAACGTCACGCGAATGTATTGGAATCGGTAGTTGACAGCCTAGAGCAAAACGAGCAAATATTGCCATCCCAAGCAGGTACAACACGCGAGACAGCAGCATCGCACAGAGTGAAGTATCAGGCATCCTGCTTTCTAATCGTTACCACAACGTTATATTTTCCTTAAAACAATCAAATTAAAAACTGGACTGTAAAATCTATTGATCATTGTTGCCGGTTTAAAATTCCACTATTCTCTTCGTATGCTTTGGAGGGTAAAAATTCTGACGGATCAAATGTTGACTTTGGAAGGGGTTTTCGGTTTAAAGTGGGCGGTAGTTGCCGGTTTAAAAGGGAGGATATCGACCGCCGGATTGAATAACAGAAGAAGAAAGAAACGGAGTAAAAGCCGAATGGCTCAGCTAGAAAATATAGAAGCAATAGAAAACCGACTTTGGGGCAGCGCCGATAACCTTCGCGCCAACAGCAACTACGCCAGCAACGAATACTTCATGCCCGTGATGGGGCTTATCTTCCTTCGCCATGCTTACAGTCGTTATCTGGTGGTAAAGCCGGAAATCGAGGCTTCACTGCCATCCCGTGGCGGCGTAACCAGACCGCTCACCAAAGAAGACTTCTCCAGTAAGGGCGCTATCTTCCTTCGCGATATTGCCCAGTTCGACACTCTGGTCAATCTGACCGAGGGCGATGATCGCGCCCAGGCCATGATCGACGCAATGGAGGCCATTGAAGAAGACTACGAAACCCTCAAAGGCGTATTGCCCAAAAGCGAATACCAAGAGCTAGACAACGACGTGCTTGGCAATCTGCTACGCACCTTTAACGATCCGGCCCTTAAAAAGGCGACTGGCGACATCTTCGGGCGTATCTATGAATACTTCCTAACGCAATTTGCCAACCAGAGCGCTCATGATGGCGGTGAATTCTTTACGCCTGTTTCGCTGGTACAGATGATCGTGAACTTTATCGAACCCGATCATGGCTCGGTCATCGATCCTGCTTGCGGTTCTGGCGGCATGTTCGTGCAAAGCGCTCACTTCATAGAAAAGATGCACAAAAACCCGCAAGATGTGGCTACCTTTTACGGCGCGGAGAAAAACCCGACCACCATACGCCTAGCCAAGATGAACTTGGCAGTGCATGGCCTTGAGGGGAAAATCCAGAAAGCCATTTCCTATTACGAAGACCCGCACGATTTTCTTGGAAAAGCCAACTTCGTGATGGCGAATCCGCCGTTCAACGTGGATGACGTAGACGCGGAGAAAATCAAAAACGATCCGCGCTTGCCCTTTGGTCTGCCAGGGGTGAACAAAAAAGGCGCAGTTTCCAACGGTAACTATCTCTGGATTTCCTACTTCTACAGCTACCTAAATGATGCAGGCCGCGCAGGCTTTGTTATGTCCTCGCAGGCTTCCAGTGCCGGAGGACAGGAAGCGGAAGTGCGTCGCAAGCTGGTGGAAAGTGGCCATGTCGGCGCAATGGTCGCCATCCGCTCCAACTTCTTCTATACCCGCTCAGTGCCGTGTGAGCTGTGGTTCTTTAACAAGAACAAGGCCGAGCAGATGAAAGACAAGGTGCTGATGCTTGATGCACGGAATGTTTACCGCAAGGTAACACGCAAGATTTACGACTTCTCACCCGAGCAATTGGCGAACCTAACCTCTATCGTCTGGCTATACCGTGGCGAAAATGAACGTTTCCTCGAACTGGTTGAAAGCTACCTTGATCGCACGCTTGCCGAAGCGAAAACCAGTAAAGAGCAAATGGATGGCTTTGTTGCCGGACTGGACGAACTCATCGGCAAACTCCCTGAAGTCGATGAAGAAACGAAAAACGCCTTCGAACTGCTGGGTAAAGATATCAACGCATTTGAAGCCAGCATCGATACCGAGAGCAAATCTTGGGAGAAATCCTCGAAAGACAATGCAGGGTTAAAAGCCTCTGCTGAAAAACTAGAACCATTGGCAGAAACCAGTCGCGACCTGATCAAGCAGATTGACCAGCTCTATAAGTTTGTTGAGAAACAAGCCAAGGAAAGCGGTGAAAAGGGTTCGAACAAACTCATCAAAGAATTGGATGAGCAACGAAAAGAGGCCGTTGAACAGTTAAAGCTTATCCGCTATTTCTTCAAGCAAGCCCACTGGCTGCAAGAGCGTTTTCCTGATGCGCAGCTTGCTGATGTGGAAGGCTTAGTCAAGCTGGTGGATATAGAAGAGATCGAAGCCAATGATTGGAGCTTAACGCCTGGGCGCTATGTCGGCGTAGCGCCGGAAGAAGAGGATGAAGATTTCGATTTTGAAGAAACGCTCCGAGATATTCATATTGAGCTGAAAGGCTTAAATGAAGGAGCCGCCACGCTCGCCGCCCAAATCCAAAAGAATTTTGAGGAGTTGGGAATATGAGTTGGGCTGCAAAAACCATTGGAGAATTATGCGATCAATCGGAAGGTATCGTACAAACTGGACCGTTTGGCTCTCAGCTGAAACAAGCGGAATATGTCGATGACATCTCTGGTGTTCCCGTGGTCATGCCTAAAGACATAAAGGAAGGCACGATTGATGAAGCTGAAATTGCAAGAATCTCTGAAAGTAAGGCGAGTGCTTTAGGCAGGCATATGCTGGATGCAGGGGATATTGTTTTCCCTAGAAGAGGTGAAATAAGCAAGCGCGGTTATATCAAAGAAGGAGGAAAGTATTTCTGTGGCACTGGATGTTTGAAAATCCATATGCCGGATAATGAAGTGCTTAACAAATACCTTTTTTACTACCTTGACCAAGACCATGTTGTGAAATGGCTTGAAGGTCGCGCTATTGGCTCGACAATGCTTAATTTAAACACCTCCATTATGAGGTCGGTGAATATCAACTTCCCTGACTTAAACTCTCAGAAAAGAATAGTCAGCGCATTGTCGGCCTACGACGACCTTATCGAAAACAACAAGCGGCGGATTGAGTTGCTGGAGGAATCTGCGCGGCAGCTTTACAAAGAATGGTTTGTTCGTTTCCGCTTCCCCGGCCATGAGCATGTCAAAATCATTGATGGCGTACCGGAGGGGTGGGATCGAGGCGTGATATCAGACTTTTTTGATACTACCTCTGGTGGGACACCTAGCAGAAAAGTTCCGGATTTCTATACGGGCGATATCAACTGGGTTAAAACACAAGAGCTTGATGAAGGCTTTATATTTTCGACTGAAGAAAAAATCACTGATGAGGCGCTATCAAAGTCATCAGCTAAACTATTTCCTGAAAACACCCTTCTGGTTTCAATGTATGGTGGTACTAATATTGGTAGAACCGGGATTTTAGCTTCTCCGGCAGCAAGTAATCAGGCGTGTTGCGCACTATTTCCTGAAGACGAACGATCACACTATATCTATGCAAGTCTTTTTTTCTACTTTAAGAGGAATGAATTGATAGCAGTCTCCCAAGGGGCTGCACAAACAAACATAAATCAACAAATGATTCGTGGCCTCAAAATTAATTTTGCTCCGAAAAGTTTAATGGAGACTTTTATCGATACGTTGTTACCTGTTTATGATCAGATAAAAAACTTACAGAGAGAAATGGCGTACTTGACCCAAGCCCGTGATCTCCTTCTTCCCAAACTCATGAATGGGGAGATTGCCGTATGATGGCTCCGCTCAATGAAGATACGCTGGTTCAGGCAACGACTGCCGATTGTTGGGAAGAGTTATTCGTACTGTCACGTACACTTTTTAACAAGGAATGTTAACCATGAATAATCAAATTGAAATTTACCAAACCGATGATGGTGCAAGCCATATTGATGTACGATTTCAGGAGGATACCGTCTGGCTAAATCGTCAGCAGTTAGCCGAGCTATTTGACCGTGATGTGAAAACGATCGGTAAGCATGTGAATAATGTATTTCGTGAAGGTGAATTAGAGAAAGCGGCAGTTGTCGCAAATTTTGCGACAACTGCCGCAGACGGTAAAACCTATCAAACCGACCATTACAATCTTGATGTGATTATCTCGGTAGGCTATCGGGTAAAGTCAAGCCAAGGCGTCAAGTTTCGCCAATGGGCGACCCGTACACTCAGGCAGCACTTGGTCGAGGGCTATACACTAAACCAACAGCGGCTCATGCAACGCGGTATCGAAATGGAACAGGCACTGAGCCTGTTGTCGTCCACCTTGCAAAACCAGCAGATGATCAGTGAATCGGGTGAGGCAGTGTTGGCGGTAATCAGTGATTACGCCCGCAGTTGGAGCTTATTGCAAGCCTATGACGAACAATCGCTCAGTGAACTGGCGGCTAAACAGGCCGATATGCAGCCTTTGGTGTTCGAGACTGTTTTGGCTGCCGTGAGCGAGCTAAAACAAGAATTGATGACCAAAGGCGAGGCCACGGCATTATTCGGCCAGCTACGCGGGGATGGTTTGGCCTCTGCCATCGCGACCATTGAACAGGGTTTTGGCGATGAACTGTTTTACCCCAATGTGGCCAGTCGTGCTGCAAATTTATTGTATTTAGTCATTAAGAATCACCCGCTGGCGGATGGCAATAAACGAACGGGCTCGTTTTTGTTTTTGTGGTATTTGCGCATTCATCAACATTTGTTGGCCAAACCTGTGGAAAAGCTAATTAACGATAACACCCTGGTTGCATTAGCTTTGCTGATGGCGGAAAGCAAGCCCGACCAAAAAGAGCTGATGATTCGTTTGGTTGAACATTTTATTTTGCTTAAGGATTCAGGCTAATGACGCCGCTTAACGAAGATACCCTTGTACAAGCAACGACTGCTGATTATCTGCAAGAGCAGCTAGGTTGGGAGAGTGTCTTTGCCTATAACAACGAGACCTTTGGCAAAGAAGGCACGATTGGCAGGGAGTCTGATAAAGAGGTTGTTTTAACCCGCTATCTGGGTGAAGCCTTGGTGAAGTTTAACCCTGGCTTGCCGAATGCAGCTTATCAAGATGCGCTGCGCCAGATTACTGAAGCCCCTGTTACTGAAAACACCCTGCAAATCAATTTTGAGCAATATGAGCTGATTAAAAGCGGTGTAAAGGTTCAGTATCGCAATAAAGATGGAGAGCTTGAGCTTAAGCGCCTAAAAGTCTTTGATTTTGACAATCCTGAAAACAATCACTTCCTGTGTGTGCGTGAGCTATGGGTGCGCGGTGATATATACCGCCGCCGCGCCGACATCGTTGGTTTTGTAAATGGCCTTCCCTTGATGTTTATCGAGTGCAAGACTATTCACAAAGACATCCGCCATGCTTACGAGCAAAACCTTTCCGATTACAAAGACACCGTTCCCCACCTGTTCCATCACAACGCTTTTGTGATATTGGGGAACGGCGTGGATGCGAAAATAGGCTCGATCTCCAGCAAGTTCGAACACTTTAATGACTGGAAGCGCCTCGCTGAGGATGATCCGGGCGTAGTGGATATGGAGACCTTGCTCAAAGGTATCTGCAATAAACGCGATTTCCTCGATCTCTTTGAAAACTACACCCTCTTTGATGAGAGCAAAGGCAAGCGGGTTAAGATCGTTGCCCGTAACCACCAGTTCTTAGGCGTTAACCGCGCCATTGAAGCCGTGCAAAACCGTGAGGAGCGCAAAGGCAAGCTTGGCGTGTTCTGGCACACACAAGGATCGGGTAAGTCCTATTCCATCGTTTTCTTCGCCCGCAAGATTCATCGCAAGCTGGGCGGCAATTTTACCTTCCTGATATGTACCGACCGCGAAGATTTGGATGGACAAATCTATAACACCTTTGCAGGGTGCGGCCTTGTTGACAACGATCAAGACCCATGCCGCGCCGCGTCCGGCGACCATTTGCAGCAACTCTTGAACCAGCACAAAGCCTATGTCTTCACGTTGGTTCAGAAATTTAATAAGGATGTTGATCCTAATAATCCTTATTCAGATCGAAACGACATAATCGTTATTACCGACGAAGCACACCGCACCCAATATGGTCGTTTGTCATTGAATCTGCGCAATGCACTGCCGAATGCCAGCTATATCGGTTTTACCGGAACGCCGCTTTTTAAGGATGATGAAATCACCCGCCGCGTATTCGGGGATTATATCTCCACCTATGACTTCCAACGTGCCGTTGAAGATAAGGCCACCGTGCCGCTTTACTACGATGCCAGAGGAGAAAAGCTTGGGCTGGCTACGAATGATCTTAATGAAAAGATCGCCGCCAAGCTGGAAGAAATCGAGATCGAAGATCAGGATGTTTCCGAGAGACTGGAGCGGGAGCTAAAGCGTGATTACCACATCATTACCGCACAAAGCCGCTTGGAGCAGATCGCCGAAGACTTTGTTGATCACTACAGTGTCGGTGGTCAAAACGGTAAGGCGATGATGGTCTGTATCGATAAGATCACATGTGTTCGGATGCAACATATTATCCTTGAGAAGTGGCAGGCCAAAATTACAGAGCTTGAAAAGGAGCTGACCAAGCTGGCTGACGAACAGGCCATCATGGATATGGAGCGCAAACTTGCCTGGATGCGTGAAACCATCATGGCCGTGGTGGTCTCTGAGGAGCAAGGCGAGATCGATAAATTCCGCAAGTGGGAACTGGACATCACGCCGCACCGTAAGCTGATCAAGGAAGGCTTTGAGACACCGGATGGCAAGCGCATTGATATGGAGAGCGCTTTCAAGAAAGAAGAGCATCCTTTCCGCGTCGCTATCGTATGCGCCATGTGGCTCACTGGCTTTGATGTACCAACTATGTCTACCCTTTATCTTGATAAGCCGCTTAAAGCACATACCTTGATGCAGGCCATTGCTCGCGCTAACCGCGTGGCCGAAGGTAAGAATAACGGCCTTATTGTTGATTACTGCGGTATTCTGAAAAACCTCCGCAAAGCCCTTGCGACCTTTGCAGGCCATACAGGGGGTGAAGGTGGAGATGATCAGCCACCACCAGAGCTTGATCCGGTAAGACCGGAAGAAGAATTGCTGGCAGACCTCGAAGAAACAATCGAGGCCGTAAGAGCCTTCCTGGCAGCAAAAGAATTCAGACTGGAAGATGTGTTGGAGAAGACAGGCTTTGAGCGCAATAAAGCCATCATTGATGCAAAAGAAGTTGTTAACCAAAATGATGAAACCCGCAAGCGCTTTGAAATCATCTGCCGCGAGGTCTTCAAAAAGTTCAAGGCTTGCTTAACGATCAAAGCCATAAACAATTACCGCTCGGCCTACGATGCAATCAATATCATCTACAAGAGCCTGCAAGAGGATGTTGAGAGAGCGGATATCTCTGACATCATGCGTGAGCTTCACGCCGTAATCGAAGAGAGCATCGAACCAACAAGTGGCGTAAAAGAGCCAAGCAAGCTTTACGATATCAGCAAGATCGATTTTGAGAGGCTTAGAAAAGAGTTTGAACGCTCACCTGCCAAAAACACAACCGTGCAAAGTCTAAAAGAGATCATCGAGAAAAAGCTTCTCAAAATGCTCATGCAAAATCCGACGAGAACGGATTTCCAGAAGCACTACGAAGAAATCGTCAATGACTACAACAACGAGAAGGATCGCGTAACTATAGAAGCTACGTTTGAAGCCTTGCTCAAACTGGTAGATGAACTGAGCGAAGAAGAGCAGCGAGCAGTTAAAGAAGGACTAAGCGAAGAGTCTTTAGCTCTGTTTGACCTGCTGTTAAAACCCGATCTTTCCAAAAAGGAAATTGATCGTATTAAAAAAGTGGCTGAAGGTCTATACAAGACGATTAAGGAAGAACTTGGCCGTATTCAGAACTTTTCTGCTAAGCAGAGCACACGAGATGAGATTAAGGTGAGGATAAAAGATTTTCTATGGGATGACAAAACCGGATTGCCGGAGAGTTTTGCGCCAGATGAGGTGGACGAGAAAACTGATGCTGTGTTCAGGTACTTAATGGTCTCTGCAAGGAGGGAATTGTGTCTGTCCTAAAAGAAATACTTGACTGGTCTAAGGATCTTCCAATGTGGCAACGAGATGCCTTGCGCCGTCTTGTTATCAACGATGAACTTTCTGAGGACGACATACGAGAGTTAGGCGAAGTCTGTAAAAGTGCTCATGGACTGAGCGAACAACAGGAAGTTTTGCCTCTGACGAAAGATCATATCCCCTCACTCGACACAACATCATCACAAGTTATCCTTCACTCAATCTTTCATCACCGCGGAGTCAATGCATTGGCTGAAGGCCAAACTTTGAGTTTTTCTCCTGCTCTTACAGTTGTCTACGGTGATAATGCAGCCGGTAAAACAGGGTATATAAGAATTCTGAAAAGTGCATGCCGTGCTAGAGGCCAAGAAAACATACTAGGTAACGTCGTATTTGGCAGCACTCCTCATACCCCAACCGTATCAATAAAATACAAGGTCGGAGACGAATCTAAATTACAGGAATGGGCTGGAGAAGGAGAAGATGATTTTATCTCGCGTGTAAGCGTTTTCGATACCCAGTCTGCCGTCGTCTATCTGACAGAGAAAACCGATGTTGCATTCCGTCCATTTGGTCTTGATCTCTTCGACAATCTTGTAAAAGCATGTAAGGCCACCCGGTTAAATTTAGAAAGAGAACAACGTGCGCTTAGCACAAATGAAATATTTACATTACAGAGTGAAATTCCAGATGGAACGCGCGTTTCGAAACTATTGTCAGGTATTTCATCACTGACGAAGCCAGAAACAGTTCAGTCCCTTGCTCAATTCTCATCTGATGAAGAATCTCGTTTTTCCTTGTTGGAAAAATCTTTACAGGATTTACAGGTCAATAATCCAGAGAAATTGGCTCGGCAAATGACACTTCGTGCAGGTCGCATAAGAAACCTTGCTAAACATCTTCAAATAGTTGAAGCAACACTTTCCGATAAGGCAGTATCGAAGATTTTTGATACCAAAATGGAGGGGAGCCGTAAGAGCGAAGAAGCTAAAAGGCTTCGAGAAGCGACATTCCCAGAAGGTATGCTTGAAGGTACTGGTTCGGAAGTCTGGTCGCAATTATGGGAGGCAGCACAACGGTTCTCTGAAGAACTGTCCTATAAAGGGCAAGAGTTTCCGGTTGTCGAAGATGATGCGCAGTGCGTTTTATGTCAGCAAGGTTTAGATCATGAAGCAGCCTTCCGACTCAAACAGTTTCAGGCCTTTGTAACGTCTACAACTGAACGTGAACTTCGTGAATTGCGCGAGAAATACGCCAACTCAAAAAAGGTTTTTGTCGAGTTTCAGATTCAAAATGAAACAATTCAAGAGACGATCAAAGAAATTCGTATCGAGGATGAGGGATTTGCGAAAACAGTTTCCACTGCATTGGATAATAATGAAGTCCGACGAGAAAAGGTTGTAACTGTTTTGGATGAAAAACAGGAATTCTCTTCTGATTTCCCAGAATTAGCGTTGATATCTAGTGAGGTGGAAGCATTAGCTATTCAGCTTGAAGAGCGTATCAAGACTTTGAGCAACACCGACAACGAAGAAGAAAAGAAGAGCATGATTGCTGAGGTGCAAGAATTCCGTGGTCGTAAAATACTAGCCGAGCATGAGAAACTTGTACTGGATGAGATTGAGAGAAAGAAGAAGTTGGCTGCGTATGAGCTATGCCTCAACGACACAAAAACGCAATCAATTACACAGAAAAGCACATCCATCACAAAAACATATGTAACCAGTAAGCTTAAGAACAGTTTTAGTGATGAACTAAGAAATTTAGCTTTTCGGCATGTTGAGGTTGAATTGAAAGAGGCCGGTGGTGCTGAAGGCGTCTTATATCACAAGCTCATTCTTACTCGTGCACCAGGCATTGAATTGCCTCGCGTAGTAAGTGAGGGTGAACAACGATGCTTATCCATCGCAGCATTTTTCGCAGAACTTAGTACAGCCGATGATCCGTCAGGTATCGTCTTTGATGATCCAGTTTCATCACTAGATTATAAATGGCGCGAAGGTGTGGCTAGACGTCTTGTTATAGAGTCACAGAAACGGCAAGTTATTGTCTTCACACACGATGTTGTGTTTTTACTCTTGCTTAAGCAGTTTTCAGATGATTTGGGTGTAGATCAATTGGATCAACACGTAAGACAACTGTCAATTGGCGCTGGTGTTTGTGCAGAGGAATTGCCATGGGTTGCATTACCAATTAAGAAAAAGATTGGTTATCTGAGAAATCAATATCAGGGAGCAGAAAAACTACATCGAGAAGGACATCAAGCAGCTTACGAAAAGGAATCTAGTTACATTTATGGGTTGCTTCGAGAGGCGTGGGAACGTGCACTTGAAGAAGTTCTGTTAGGTGGCGTAGTGGAAAGGTATCGTCCTAATGTTCAGACGCAACAAGTAATACAGGTTTCGGATATATCGGAAGATGATTGCAATATCCTTAACGCAGCTATGACTAAATGCTCTAAATGGTTACCCGGCCACGATCAGGCAGCCGCAGCTAGAGCGGAATTACCGGAACCGGATGTTTTAAAAGCGGATATTGAAGAACTAGACAATTGGGTATCAACTATTCGTAAGCGTAGGAATAAAAAATAGTATAAATGGAGAATAGTGATGCCACTCTACCAAGTTACCGATGATGAACTAACTCCGCTAGTATCTACTAGCTTTCAGGAGGAAAACCTTTGGGAAAGGCGCGATCTCCAACGGTTGCTTAGAGCAAACATTAAAGTTATTGCTGATGATATATTGGTTATAGCCGAAGAGTTTGGCGAATGGTCTGAAAGCGGAAGAAGAATTGGTCTTTTGGCAATCGATAGAGATGCCAATCTTATCGTTATTGAGCTAAAGCGCACCGATGATGGTGGGCATATGGAGCTGCAAGCTATTCGATATGCCGCGATGGTTGCCAATATGACTTGGGATCAAGCTAAGATGGCATTCCAGAAATACCTAACTAGCAATTCTATGGATCTAGATGCTGAATCAAAAATGTGCGAGTTTCTGGGATGGGAGTCCCCAAGAGAGGATGATTTTGCACAGAATGTCCGTATTGTACTTGCCTCAGCCAATTTTTCTAAAGAAATAACTACATCAGTTTTGTGGCTTAATGATCGTGACTTAGATATTAGCTGCGTTCGCCTGACGCTTCATAAGATCGATGACAAGTTGGTTCTCAGTGCAGATCAAATTATTCCCCTTCCTGAAGCAGAAAGCTATCAAATTGAAGTGAAGCAGAAACGAAGAGAAGAACGTGTTTCTAGAGTGTCTAAGAAAGACAGGTCATTGTTTACAGTTTCTTATGAAGATGAAGTCTTTGAGCATGATTTTAAAAAATCAGATATTGGGTTTCATACTGTCATGCTTTTGGAATCCAAAGGTCTTATAAATGATGAGGTGTTTAATATGTTGCGAGAAGATACCTCTTGCAGCTTTAAATTACTGAAACGACCCGAGGAAATGACTGAAACTGAGAGACGCTACTCCAAATATAGGTTTAACCGAGACCCAGAGTTGACTGTTGACGGGAAAGGCTACTATATAGCTCGTAACTGGGGAGTTAGTAATACACCAAAATTTATTGAAAAGATGGAAGCGAAATTCTCTGGTCTGAAGTATTCCTCAACTGCAAATAGTTAAGGTAATGGTTTTGGAGAAGTCAGCAGTTATATCTGGGATTAAGGAGACTGCCAAACCAAAACCTCAAAAGTTTAAATAATGTTGGCTATTGGTACTTACAGTACCGATAGCGCCCTTGTTTTAAACAATGCTGGTTTAAGAATGTTGTTTACGGCGGTGAGCGCCGTAAAACGCGAGGTAGCTAAACCTGAATCTGATGCTCGGTTTATCTGTTAAAACATATCAATATGTTATTTTGATATGTTAAAATATATCATTCTTGAGTCTTTTGGTTAGGTTTGATATAGTTTTATAGATATTAGTATTTAGTTGATATAGAATAATGTATCAAACATGAGTTATATAACCGATCAAATATTGGAAAGCTTGCGAGAAGCGCGTGCGCGTAAGGGTTTTAGCCAACGAGAGCTAAGCGCCCGTTCTGGCGTGCCGCAAAGCCATATCTCTAAAATTGAGTCTGGCGGCGTTGACCTGCGCATATCCAGTTTGATCGCTTTGGCGCGTGTGCTTGATTTAGAGCTGTTTGTCGCGCCTAAAAAGTCAGTGCCAGCCATCAAGTCTATTATTCGTAGTGCGCAAGGGCATGATGAAGATGGGGAGCAATCCGCGCCAGCCTATAGCTTGGATGGAGATGCAGATGAGTAACGTTTCTACACTCAATGTGCTGCTCTATGGCGAACCTATCGCAACGGTTACCAATGTTGGCAATGACCGAACGCTTTTTGCTTTTACGGATGCCTATGCCAACGATGAAGCGCGGCCTGTCTTAGGATTGGGTTTCAAGGATGCACTAGGTGGCTTGATCACTAATTTCAAACCCACCCAAACCAAGTTAACGCCGTATTTTTCCAATCTGTTGCCAGAAGAAACCATGCGTAACTATCTGGCAGAGCGCGCGGGTGTAAACCCTGCACGGGAATTTTTCTTGCTGTGGGTGTTAGGGCAGGATTTAGCCGGAGCCATTACGGTTATGCCTGCTGATGGTGAGGCATTGCCGAGCGACGAATATGAAGATATTGAAGAAGAGATCAAGCGCGAAGCCCCCATGCGCTTTTCGTTGGCGGGTGTGCAGCTGAAATTTTCAGCCGTGCAGCCTGCCAGTGGCGGTTTAACCATTCCCGCCTCTGGTACTGGCGGTTCATGGATTGTGAAATTGCCATCATCTCGCTTTGAGGCGGTGCCAGAAAATGAATATTCAATGATGGAATTGGCGCGGATGTTGGGTATGGACGTACCTGAAACTCAGCTACTGCCGATTGATCAGATTGCCAATATCCCAGAAGGCATTGGCAAGTTTGGCAATAGCGCCGTTGCGATTAAACGCTTTGATCGCGCCGATGGGCAGGCCATTCATATTGAAGACTTTGCGCAAGTGTTTGGTGTCTATCCACATGACAAGTACAAGAAAGCCAGTATGAGCAATATCGCGCAGGTTATCGGTATAGAAGGACAAGAAGAGGATATCGCCGAGTTTATCCGCAGGCTGGTGTTTAACACGCTGATCGGCAATGCCGATATGCATTTAAAGAACTGGTCGCTCATCTATAACGATAAGCGATCAGCCTCGATTGCACCAGCTTATGATTTCGTTTCAACAATTCCTTATATCACGGATAAGGAAGCCGCGTTGAAAGTTAGCAGGAGCAAGAAGTTTGCTGACTTCACCATGGATGAACTGTCTCATTTGGCGGCAAAGGCACGGTTGCCAGAAAAACTGGTTTTGGATACGGCAAGTGAAACGGTAGAGCTTTTCCATGAAAAATGGCAGAGCGAAAAGACCAATTTGGCGCTTAATAGCGACGTGATTGAAGCAATTGACAAGCATCTGGAAGATATTCCGATGGCTAAAAAAAAGTAAAAAAAGGACTCTAAGGTGTCAGAAATTAGTAAATTATCAAATGAAATTAACAAGAGGCGCACGTTTGCCATCATCTCTCACCCTGATGCAGGTAAAACAACGCTGACCGAAAAATTACTATTATTTGGGGGTGCGATTCAAGTAGCCGGTTCTGTTAAAGGCCGTAAAGCCTCTCGTCATGCAACCTCAGACTGGATGGAGATGGAGCAGGAGCGGGGCATTTCTATTACCACTTCGGTGATGCAATTTGAACATAATGATAAGTTGTTGAACTTGCTGGATACGCCGGGCCATGAGGATTTCTCCGAAGACACCTATCGGACGCTCACGGCGGTTGATTCTGCTTTAATGGTGATTGACTGTGCGAAGGGTGTAGAAGCAAGAACGATTAAGTTAATGGAAGTCTGTCGCTTGCGCGATACGCCGATTATTACGTTTATTAATAAGCTGGATCGCGAAGGTCGCGATCCGCTGGAATTGATTGATGAGGTGGAGTCGGTTCTAAAAATTGAGTGCGCCCCGATGACATGGCCTATTGGGATGGGTAAAGGGTTTAAAGGTGTCTATCATATTTATAAAGATGAGGTGCATGTCTTTAGTCCAACGCACGGTGGGAAAATCGCAACCGGCGAGATTTTTAAAGGGTTGGACGACCCCAGGTTGAAAGAACTGGTGGGTGTGGAAATTGATAACTTTCTGGAAGAGTTGGAGCTTGTCCGAGAAGCCAGTACCCCCTTTGATATGGCGGCTTATCTGGCAGGCAAGCAAACGCCGGTATTTTTTGGCTCGGCAGTGAATAATTTTGGTGTGGGTGAATTACTTGATGCGTTTGCTGAATATGCGCCCGCTCCTCAGTCACGTCAGGCAGTCGAGCGCGAAGTGCAACCGGAAGAGCCGGCATTTTCTGGTTTTGTTTTTAAAGTTCAGGCGAATATGGACCCCGCGCATCGTGATCGTATAGCTTTTATGCGTATTTGTTCAGGCGGCTACTCACAAGGGATGAAAATGAGCCATGTGCGGATTGGTAAAAATATTCAAGTGGGTAATGCCATTACCTTTCAGGCGGATAGCCGCAAAAATGTAGAGCAAGCGTTTGCGGGCGACATTATAGGGTTGCACAATCATGGAACGATTCAAGTGGGCGACACCTTTACGCAGGGCGAAAAACTCAAATTTGGTGGTATTCCTTATTTTGCCCCTGAATTATTTCGTCGTGCTGTTTTGAAAGACCCCTTACGTATGAAGGCGTTGCAAAAAGGGTTGACTCAATTAACTGAAGAAGGGGCGACTCAGCTGTTTAAACCGTTAAGAAATAATGACCTGATTTTAGGCGCTGTAGGCGTTCTTCAATTTGAGGTGACGGCACAGCGACTTAAAAGTGAGTATAACGTGGAGTGCGTTTATGACAATGCCCCCATTACCACGGCACGTTGGGTCAGTTGCGACGATCCGAAGAAATTTGAAGAATTCAAAAAGAAGGCGCACGATAGCCTGGCAGAAGATGGGGGCGGTTATCTGGTATATTTAGCAAAAAGCCGAGTCAATTTATCGTTAACACAAGAGCGGTGGCCAGATATTATCTTTAGTGAAACACGCGAACTATAGGAGCAAGTGATGAGTGATAAGCAATATACAATTGATGCGCTGGAATTGGGGCCAATGGAAAATTTTGTCTATCTGATTCAGGATCATGCAACAAAAAGAGCAGCGATTGTTGATCCTGCCTGGGATGTGCCAAAGGCGATAGAACTGGTGAACGAACGCGGCTATAAAATTACAGATATTTTATTAACCCACAGTCACCCGGATCATATTAATGGTATATCAGATGTGCTGGATGTTTTTGATGCAGAGCTTCATTTGCTAAAAGAAGAAGCAGACTTTTGGGGTGAGCACGACGGCACTCCAACGTTGCATCATGGTGGTGATGAATTGATGTTGGGTAAAACGCCCATTAAAATGTTGCATACGCCAGGTCATACACCGGGGTCGGCTTGCTACCATGTCAACAATGATTTATTAACCGGCGATACGATGTTTGTGTTCGGTTGTGGTCGCTGTGATTTTACAGGGGGTGACCCGGAAGTGATGTTTAAAACGCTGAACAAAATTCGTACCGAGTTGCCGGCTTCGACAACTATTTTACCGGGGCATAATTACGCGGTTAAAAAAACATCAACCTTGGAAGAGCAAATTAAGGGCAACCCCTTTTTACAACACCATAATGTGCAAGACTTCGTGCAGTATCGAATGAATACTCCAAAAAGAAAAACCCCTTATGAAGCAGAGCCGTCTATAGGTTGTGGTCACGATCATTAGAGGCCTGAGTGTATCAGTTTCAAGATGACGATGTTATTTGCACATGTAAGGGGGTAACAAAGAAGCAATTTGTTAGCTTACTTAACGAGCACCGGTTAAATCACCTTGATGCTGTGCGAGAGAAAACAGGGGTGAATGTGGCCTGCGGGATGTGTATCGTTGTGGTTGAAGATTTGTTGCTTAAAAACCGGCTTTAACGCTTTTCTACAATAAAGACATGTTCTAGTAAGGCGGTAATGCCTCGTTCTTTAAAGCGCTTGTTTTGTTCAAGAACAGAAGCTGTTTCCAAGTGAGTGATTTGTTTATCTTGACCAAACAACGTATCCACTTCCTCTGGCGACACGGCAAAAGGTGGGCCGTTCATGAGTTGTTGATCGTAGTCAAAAGCGATCAGCAGGCGTTTATGCGGGGTGTTAAAGAGTTCATCCAGTTTAGCGCTGTATAAACGCCGCATTTCACTTGGAAAGGCGACCAATGAGGCGCGATCGTAGATTAACGAACAGTTCTCTACAGCCCTTTTTTCCAATTTAAATATATCGCCGCAATACAGTGTTATATTGCCTGCCTGGTACAAGGTTAAGTGCTCTGATTGAGTGATCTCCGGGTTGAGGTGATGCTCAGAAAAGAACGCTTCAACAGCTTGTTGGTTTAATTCAATGCCGACCACGCTGGCGCATTGTTTAGATAACCAGATTAAATCCACAGATTTGCCGCATAAAGGAACAAAAACAGAGTCGCTTGATGATGATTGAAGGGCTGACCAGTGTTTGAGTAGAAATGGGTTAACGTCTTTTAAGTGAAAGCCAATTTCATTTTTCGCCCAACGTTCATGCCAAAATTCAGGTTCCATGGTTAAGTGCTCTTTGTGTTCTTAATTGCCTGGCTGATAAAGTCCACAATATTGTCTAGCGGGATATCCTGATTATCCGATTCTGTTCTAGCACGATATTCCACCATGCCGTTATCGAGCCCCTTATCTCCTAAGACGATTCGGTGAGGAATGCCGATCAGCTCCATGTCGGAGAACATAAAGCCGGGGCGTACCTTGCGATCATCAAATAACACGTCAACGCCAGCAGTTTTCAACGCCAGATAAAGCTTTTCTGAGGCTGCTTTCAGGCGCTCGGATTTATGCATATTCATGGGCAATAAAGCGACTTCAAAAGGGGCGAGAGCAGCGGGCCAGGTAATGCCTTTATCATCGTGATTTTGCTCAATAGCGGCTGCAATAACACGGGTTACGCCAATGCCATAACACCCCATCGTCATGACGGTATTTTTGCCGTTTTCATCCAGCACACAGGCATTCATCGCCTCGCTGTATTTCGTGCCAAGTTGGAAGATATGGCCCACTTCAATGCCGCGAGCAATAGTTAGCGTGCCTTGGCCATCAGGGCTTTCATCGCCTTCGACCACTTGGCGAATATCTTCAATGCGCTCAGGTAAGGGGACGTCACGTTGCCAATTAACCCCCAAGTAATGCTGGCCGTTTTCGTTGGCACCACAAGCAAAATTAGCCATATGGGCTGCGCTGCGATCAACAATTAAGGGGATGTTTAAATTGATAGGGCCAATGTACCCTGTTTCACAGTGAATGGCTTGTTGAATGTCTTCATCGGTCGCCAGGGTCAGAGGGTTTTGTACGCCGGGAAGTTTTTCAGCTTTTATCTCATTAAGCTGATGATCGCCACGAAGAAGCAACGCAATAAGCCCATCGTCTTCTGATTTAACCAGCAAGGTTTTAAGGCACTGAGAAGCAGGAATGTTTAAAAATTGACTGATCTCTTCAATTGTTTTTTGTTGAGGGGTGGCAACTTTTTCAAGTGCTTGGTCAGGTTCGGCTCGTGTTTGCGAAGGCGCAACGGCTTCGGCTTTTTCGACGTTCGCGGCATATTGGCTGTCGGTTGAAAAGGCAATTTCATCTTCACCCGATTCTGCCAATACATGAAACTCGTGTGATGCATTTCCGCCAATTGAGCCGGTATCTGCTAACACTGGGCGAAAATTAAGTCCGAGTCGATTGAAAATATTATTGTATGCCTGAAACATACGGTCATACGTTTCTTGGAGTGAGGCTTCATTCATATGAAAAGAATAGGCATCTTTCATCAAAAACTCGCGTGAGCGCATGAGGCCGAAACGCGGCCGAATTTCGTCGCGGAATTTGGTTTGAATTTGATAATAATTAAGGGGTAGTTGCTTGTAGCTTTTTATTTCGTTGCGGGCCAGTTCGGTAATTATTTCCTCATGCGTTGGGCCGAGGCAAAATTCCCGCCCATGTCGATCATTCAAACGTGCTAATTCGGGCCCGTATTGTTCCCATCGGCCCGATTCTTGCCATAGTTCAGCAGGTTGTACGACGGGCATTAAGACTTCTAACGCGCCGGCTTTGTCCATTTCTTCACGCACAATGTTTTGCACTTTTTGCAAAACTCGAACGCCCAGTGGCAGCCAATTGTATAAACCGGCTGCAAGTTTGCGAACCAGTCCCGCACGAATCATTAACTGGTGGCTAATGATCTCAGCATCAGCAGGGGTTTCTTTTACAGTATTGAGTGGAAAATCGCTGGTACGCATAGTGATTGAGTTGCTTAAATTCAGGTTGTTGGACGAGCGATAGTTTACGCTGAAAAGTGCCGCCAACCTAGAGGCGTTGATAAAAAGATACGTTCAGGCAGCTGCTTCACGCCATCGTTTTAGTTTTCTATCTAGCGTGCGACGAGAAATACCCAGCGCTAAGGCTGCTTGGGATTTGTTCCCGTTGCTTTCGCTGATCGCTTTAAGAATTTGGGCCTTTTCGTGTGATTTTAGACAAGAGTTGTTTGTAGCCGCCGAGTGAGTGTCATCCACCGGTAGTCTCTCATGTAATGGAATGTTTAGAAGCAATGAGCGTTCAATATGATTACGTAACTCGCGAATGTTGCCGGGCCAATGATAGGTTTTTAATGCCTTGATGGACTCGGTAGAGATGGACGGGGTCGCTAATTCGTGTTCCTCACACAATTGACAGACAAAGGAGTTGGTAAGCGCCTCTATATCATCTGGACGGTCGCGAAGTGGCGGGGTAGTAAAAGGAACAACATTTAAACGATAATACAGGTCAGTCCTAAATAAACCCTGTTTGACCAGGTTTTTGAGGCGTTTATTCGTGGCGGCGACAATACGGACAGAGGTGTTATATTCTTTGTCTGAGCCAACGGGCCGGATGGTTTTTTCTTCTAAAAGGTGTAACAGCTTGGGCTGCGAATCGAGTGGTAGCTCACCAATTTCATCTAAAAATAAAGTGCCGTTTTGTGCTGTGGCGACCAACCCTTTTCGTGCGTCTTTCGCCCCTGTAAATGCGCCTTTCGCGTGACCAAAGAGCTCGGCTTCTAGTAAGTGTTGGCTAAAGGTTGCGCAGTTAATAGATACAAAAGGGCCTTTGCGTTGGCTAAGGTCATGAATTTTTCTAGCCAATAGGCTTTTGCCAGTCCCTGTTTCGCCGTCTAATAAAATGGGGGTGTTTTTAGTGGCGACACGATCAATATCATTCAGCAGTTTAACAACAAGTGGGTTATTACCAAAAAACGAGTGGCGGTCACGAATAGCTTTACGACGTGCAGTTGATTTGTGGGTATTCATAAAAAGCAGGGGTGAGACATATTGTCAAAAGTTTCTTTATATTGAGACAAAATGTCGCATAAGTCTAGTGCGTTGTTAGGCTTGTTTCGGTGATGATGACTAAAATTTATTATTAATCAACGAGTTAATGTTATGCAAAGCCCATTGGCATTGGTTTTGCTCTATGCCAGCAGGTATTTTGATCATCAACAATAAGGAAAAATTAATGAAAATAAATAAATTAGTGTTAGCCACCGCTGTTTTTGTAGGAGGGGCGGTATCGGCTCATGCAGGCTCTGAACTGACAACGTTACTTATGTTGCTGCATGAAAATGGCACGATATCCGATGCGCAATATCAGCGCGTATTGGCTGAGGCGAAAGCAACAGAGCAAAAAAACATCGCACAAACTGAGGACATTCAAGAAAGGCTCGATAAGGCAACCAATGTTGAAGTGAATGTTAATAAAGGTGGCTTAGCTGTTAAATCACGTGACGGTAATTTCACCACGCAAATTGGTGGTCGCATGCAGTTAGACGCCGCTTGGTATGGGGAGGATGATTCGGCAGCGGGTAGTACATTAGGTGATGGCACAAAAGTGCGTCGTGCAAGGCTGTATATCAAAGGTATCGTAAATAAAGATTGGTTCTATAAGTTTGAGTATGACTTTGCGGGTACAGGCGATACACGGAAAGGGATTACAGATATTTGGGTGGGTTACAATGGATTTGATTTTGAAGGGCTCAGCGTTAAGGCTGGCCACTTTAGAGACCCGTTTATGTTGCAAGATCAAATCAGCGACAATAATACGCAGTTTACTGAAAGAGCCTCGATTGATGCCTTTACAGCGAGCAGACACATTGGCGTTATGGGGAGTATTGATCGTAAACATTGGACAACTGCGTTTGGTGTGTTTGGTGATAAAGCCAATACAAATGGTGGCTCAGACGATGAAGGGTGGGGTTTAGGCGGGCGCTCTACGTGGATGCCGGTTAATGAAAAAGGCTCGTTGGTCCATTTAGGTTTGGCCGCAAATTACCGCAGATCACGTGGTGGCGAGGTTCAGTTCAAACAACAGCCTGAAACCAATATCTCAGGAGTGAACTTTGTGGATACGGGTAAATTGCTGGATGTAGATAGCTATTTAACATTAGGCGCCGAGGCTGCTGTTGTTAAAGACAGGTTTTCTGGCCAAGCTGAATACATTCGTACTCAGCTAGAACGCGATACAACCAGCGACTTAACATTTGATGGCTGGTATGCACAAACCGGCTGGTTCCTTACACAAGATACGCGACCATACACACATAAAGGTGCAAAATTTAAAGCAGTTAAGCCTAATAGCCCGTTTGGTAGTGGTGGTATAGGTGCATGGGAGTTAGCGCTACGATACAGCACCATTGATTTAATGGATGGCGCTATAAACGGTGGTGAAATGGACAATATGACTCTGGGCCTTAATTGGTTCCCAGTAGCGGGCTTACGTTTTTCTGCTAACTATATCAAAGTACTAGAGGTAGATGGTGGTGCGCATGATAATGAAGAAGCAGATATTATGCAGCTTCGTGGCCAATGGGCGTTTTAACACGGTCGGCTAATAAAGGGGTGCGTTTGTCGCCCCTTGTTTTTTATAACGAGATAAGTAACGAGGGATAGGATGAAAAAAATTGTAAAAATACTTTGGTGGTTGAGTGTTGGCGCGTTGATGATGTTTGCGTCAAGCAGTTCGGCATTGGATATTCTTAGAATGTCGACCACAACCAGTACGGAAAACTCTGGGCTTTTAGCCGTGCTCAACCCTGTCTTTGAAAACCAGTACAATGTTAAGCTTGAAGTGATTGCTGTAGGGACTGGTAGAGCATTGGCAATGGGTGCGCAAGGTGATGTTGATGTCGTGTTTGTTCATGCCCCAGTGGCAGAACTGAAGTACGTTAAGGCGGGCGATTTCATTGATCGCTCGGCAGTTATGCATAATGATTTTGTTATAGTCGGGCCAACCAGTGACCCTGCAAATATAGCAGCTTCTAAAACAATTGAAGAAGCCTTGCAAAGTATTGCTCAAGTAGAAGCTACCTTTATTTCCAGAGGCGATGACTCTGGCACGCATAAGAAAGAAAAACAGTTGTGGAGGAAAGCCGGTGTTACACCCAGTGGGGACTGGTATGTCGATGTCGGGCAAGGCATGGGCGCTGTGCTTAATATAGCGAATGAAAAACTCGCTTACGCTTTGACAGACCGAGGTACGCAAATTGCCTTCGCTGACAAAACCTCCCTCAAGGTGTTATTTGAAGGCGATGTTGGTTTATTTAACCCATATCACGTGATGGCGGTTAATCCAAGTAAGCATCCAGGCTCAAGGTATGACTTAGCGATGAAATATATTCGGTTTGTTACGAGTAAAAAAGGCCAAGAGATTATCGCAGGCTTTCGTAAAGGTGGGCAGCAGTTATTTTACCCAGACGCTGAGTAAGTAATGACGGTTAAGGTTTTGATAAACGTCCTCTATAAAAATAGGAGGCGCTTGTCAGGCCTGATCATTTACCGCGAGACCAAAACGAAGCGAGCAGTGAGCCTGTCAGGTTGTGCCAAAGAGAAAATAGGGCGCCGGGTAAGGCGGCGGCCGGTGAGAAATATTTAACCGCCAATGCAACGGCTAAACCGGAGTTTTGCATACCGACCTCAATCGCTAAGGTTTTACAGGTACGTTGATCCATGCCAAAAGCACGCGGTAGCCAATAGCCGGCCAACAGCCCAAGGGCGTTATGAAGCGCAACCGCGGAGACCAACAGGATGCCAATGGAGTCGAGGCGAGAATGATTCAGTGCAACGATAATCGCAATAATCAATACGATGGCAAAGACAGATATTAATGGAAAGATTTGCCTTGCAGCGCCTAACAACCGCCCAAAGAGTTGATTCACGATGATGCCGGCTGTGACCGGTAAAATAATAATTTTTACGATATCCATCAGCATTTTCATGGCGGGTACATCAACCTGTTTTCCTAAATAGAGCAGACTTAATGCCGGCGTAGCAATAACAGCTAATACAGTTGAAAACGTCGTGATGGCGATAGATAAAGCCACGTTACCTTTGGCTAAATAGCAAATTACGTTAGAAGCGGTGCCACCGGGGCTTGCACCAACAAGCACCATGCCGCTGGCCAAGGCCAAGGGTAACTGTAACCAGGTAGACAGCCCCCAGGCAAAAAAAGGCATGCAAAGGAACTGTAGCAAAAGGCCTAAAAGGATCGGTTTGGGTGATTTAAAAATGAGCAAGAAGTCATTTGCTTTTAAGCTCATGCCCATGCCGAACATCACCAAACCGAGCAAGAAAAATAAACTCGGTTTAAGTGGCGTAAAAAGGGTGGGTGCTAGATAGGCAAGAGTGGACAATAAGATGGCCCAGAGAGGAAACAGTTTAGTGGCTGAATTGATCAAAAGTGTCCTCGTTATCCGGTTTGGGTCGTTGTGGTTTTGTTAAGCAGTTCTTTTAGGTACAGGCCAGTATGAGAGACGTTGCTTTCAGCAACGTGTTCGGGCGTTCCTTGCGCAATCACTTCGCCTCCGCCATCGCCCCCTTCAGGGCCCATGTCAATAATCCAATCAGCGGTTTTTATTACATCCAAGTTGTGTTCGATAACCACAAGGGTATTGCCATGATCGCGTAAGGTATGCAGAACGCTGAGAAGTTGTTGAATATCCGCAAAGTGTAGGCCAGTGGTTGGTTCATCCAGTATGTAGAGTGTTTTGCCTGTATCGCGTTTAGAAAGCTCACGTGATAATTTGACACGTTGTGCTTCACCGCCTGATAAAGTCACGGCATTTTGCCCGAGGGTGATATAGCCGAGTCCAACATCCATTAAGGTGCGCAACTTTTTAGAGACAACGGGAATGGACTCAAAAAAATCACAAGCATCTTCAACCGTCATGGATAACACTTCGTGGATGGTTTTACCTTTGTAGCGAATTTCTAATGTTTCGCGCCCGTAGCGTTGGCCTTTACAGCTTTCGCAATTGACATACACATCGGCAAGGAAGTGCATTTCTACTTTAATCACGCCGTCGCCTTTGCATGTTTCACAGCGGCCACCTTTGACGTTAAAACTAAAACGTCCCGGTGTGTAACCCCGTGATCGGGCTTCAGGGGTGGCGGCAAAGAGTTCTCGAATAGGTGTAAAGAGCCCCGTATACGTGGCGGGGTTAGAACGTGGCGTGCGCCCTATTGGGCTTTGATCAATATCAACGACTTTGTCTATATGTTCCAAACCATCGACACCATCATTAGCCGCGATAGGCAAAGAAGATTTGTTTAATATTTTGGCAACAGTTGGATACAACGTTTCATTTATTAATGTTGATTTTCCAGAACCCGACACGCCGGTAATGCACGTTAATAATCCAATGGGTAACGCTACACTGACGTTTTTTAAATTGTTGGCGCGAGCATTATTAATGCGTAATTTTTTGTTCTCATCAACAGGGTGGCGTTGTTTGGGAATGGCAATAAACTGCCGGCCAGACAGGTATTGCCCGGTGGTTGATTTGGGGTTTTGTGTGATGTCTTGAGGCGAGCCTTGAGCAATAATTTCGCCACCATGAATGCCGGCCTGTGGGCCTATATCAACGACATGGTCCGCGGCTAAAATTGCATCTTCATCATGTTCGACAACAATAACGGTATTACCGAGGTTGCGGAGATGAAAAAGGGTGTTGATTAAGCGTTGATTGTCGCGTTGATGTAAGCCAATAGACGGTTCGTCCAAGACATACATAACACCCACGAGTCCTGCGCCAATTTGGCTGGCGAGTCGAATACGTTGGGCTTCGCCACCGGACAGCGTATCGGCACTTCGATCTAAGGATAGATAATCGAGGCCGACATTAATAAGAAAATCGAACCGTGCTTTAATTTCTTTAATAATTTTCTTGGCAATTTCACCGCGGTGGCCGGGGAGTTTCAGCGACGCAAATAAATCGCTGGATTTTCGAATGGACAGGTTTGTTATTTCAGGCAGACTATGTGCATCAACAAAAACATGCCGCGCCGCTTTGTTAAGGCGTTGCCCATGACAATCTGGACAGGCTTTACTTGAGAGGTATTTTGCGAGTTCATCGCGAACAGTGTTCGAATCTGTTTCGCGATAACGCCGTTCCATGCTGTGAATAATGCCTTCGAACGGGTGTGTGCGTTGGATTGCTTCTCCTCGGCTATTAAGCGTTTTAAAAACAATCGGTTCGTCACCGCTGCCAAATAAGATGGCATCTTGGATGTGTTTCGGGTACGAATTAAAGGGTTGTTCTGGATCAAAATGATAATGCTTAGACAGCGACATAATCATTTGATAGTAATACATATTGCGTTTATCCCAACCGCGAATAGCCCCACCGGCTAAGCTAATGTCTGGGCTGTGGAGCACTTGTGCCGGATCGATGTATTGTTTGATGCCTAACCCATCGCAGCTGACGCAGGCGCCTTTAGGGCTGTTAAAAGAAAAACTGCGTGGCTCCAGTTCGCTGATGCTGTAACCACAGACGGGGCAAGCGAAACGAGAGGAAAATAGAATCTCCTCATCGTCATGCATGCTGCTGATAACGGCAATGCCTTCAGTGAGTTTTAATGCTGTTTCAAAAGATTCGGCGAGCCTAACAGCTAAGTCGTCATGAATTTTAAAGCGATCAACAACAACTTCAATGGTATGTTTCTTTTTTAACTCTAACGGTGGTGCATTGTCCAGTTCGACGACTTCTCCATCAATCCGTGCGCGAATAAACCCTTGATTGCGCAGATCGTTCAATACATTAAAGTGCTCACCTTTGCGCGCTTGAATAACAGGGGCTAATAACATCCAGCGTTTATCGGGGTTTAATTCAAGCACCGCATCCACCATTTGAGTGGTGGTTTGTGCTTCGAGCGAGGTGCCGTGATCTGGGCATTGAGGAATGCCCGTTCTGGCAAATAACAGGCGCAAATAATCATATATTTCTGTAATGGTACCCACCGTTGATCGAGGGTTGTGTGAGGTCGACTTTTGTTCGATAGAAATAGCTGGCGAAAGCCCTTCGATATGATCAACATCGGGCTTTTCCATCACAGATAAAAATTGCCGAGCATAGGCAGATAATGACTCAACATAACGGCGTTGGCCTTCCGCATAAATCGTGTCAAAAGCTAAAGAAGACTTGCCTGAACCGGATAACCCCGTGATGACGATGAGCTTATCTCTTGGAAGATCCAAGTCAATGTCTTTTAAGTTGTGGGTTCTTGCGCCACGAATTTGAATGGTGTCCATTTACGTATCTAATTAAGTCGCCAAACCTGTTAATATACCCCTCTTTTTAAAGGCTAGGCAAAGTAATTATGGCTGAATCTTCGGGCCAAACATCAATAATGAGCGAACAAGAGAAAAGAGCAAGCTTAGGTTTAGCGGGTATCTTTTCAATGCGCATGCTCGGCTTGTTTATGATTTTGCCGGTGATGGCTTTGTACACCGAGCATCTGGATGGAATAACGCCGGTGCTACTGGGTTTGTCGATTAGTATTTATGGTTTAACGCAAGCGTTATTGCAAATTCCCTTTGGTTTGATGTCTGACCGGTTTGGCCGGAAAAAAATCATTACGATCGGTTTGCTGTTATTTTTAATCGGCAGTGTTGTGGCCGCCATGTCGACGACCATATACGGCATTATTATGGGTCGAGCCTTGCAAGGCAGCGGGGCCGTCGCTGCGGCGATTATGGCCCTTGCAGCGGATTTAACACTGGAACAAAACCGGACGAAGATAATGGCAACGATTGGCATTAGCATTGGTGTTTCGTTTGGTGTGGCGATGGTATTGGGGCCTGTTTTAGCGTCGTTTATCGGTTTACAAGGAATTTTCTGGTTTACCGCGCTGTTAGCGGCGGCAGGCATTTTTCTTTTGTATAACGTGGTACCCGAAGCAAAAAATATAGCCGTGCATAGGGATGCAGAGCCAATTCCTGCCTTAATGGGAAAAGTGCTAAAGGATACCCAGCTTCTTCGTCTTGATTTTGGTATTTTTTGTTTACATTTAGTGATGACAGCGATGTTTGTTGTCTTGCCCTTATTGATGAGAGGTAAGTTAGGTCTTGCAGCTGAAAACCATTGGATGGTTTATTTGCCTGTGCTGGGATTGTCAGTTGTTGCGATGGTGCCGTTTATCATCATTGCCGAAAAAAAACGGAAAATGAAGCTTGTTTTTGTGAGTGCCATAGCGACTTTATCGCTTGCCAGTTTAGGGCTGTACTTGTTCAGTGGCTCTCTGTGGGGAATGGTGGCCTCTTTATTTGTTTTCTTTACCGCATTTAATTTATTAGAAGCGAGTTTGCCTTCTTTAATTTCTAAGATTGCCTTTGCCGGAGGTAAAGGAACAGCGATGGGCGTGTACTCCAGTGCTCAGTTTTTTGGTGCGTTTTGTGGCGGTTTGATAGGGGGCTTGGTTTGGAGCCAGTATGGTTTGCTGGACGTTTTTTTGGTATGCGCCGTTATTTTATTTGTTTGGTTTTTAGTCGCCTTAAGCATGAAATCACCTCGGCACATGAGTAGTTTGTTAAAAAACGTAGACGTTGAAACCGATGAGCAAGCAAAACAAATAACTGATAAGCTATTAGCTGTCAAAGGCGTGTTAGATGTGGGGATATCGGTTGACGATTCTACGGCCTATTTAAAAGTAGATAATGAGTTATTAGATGAAGCGGCGCTAGACGCGATCATCTCTTAAAATATGAGCAAGCGCTTTAAATGAGCGTCAATAATTGGAGTGAATTATGGCTGGTGTGAACAAAGTAATTTTAGTAGGAAATTTGGGTAAAGACCCTGAAACGCGTTATATGCCGAGCGGTAGTGCGGTAACCAATATCACCGTCGCCACATCGGAAACGTGGAAAGATAAGAACACAGGTGAGAAAAAAGAACAAACAGAGTGGCATCGAGTGGCGTTTTTTAATCGATTAGCCGAGGTAGCGGGCGAGTATCTTAAAAAGGGCTCAAAAGTATATGTTGAAGGCTCAATTCATACCCGCAAATGGCAAGACCAAAGCGGGCAGGATCGCTATAGCACAGAAATAAAAGGGAGTACGTTGCAAATGTTAGATAGCCGTGGAGGAAGTTCTGCTGAATTTTCACCCTCGAGCTCGCAGTCAAAGCCCAGTAATTTCTCCTCTGCACCAGCACAGCCTACAGCGCCGATGGATGATTTTGATGATGACATCCCATTTTAAAAAACACCTTAGAGGTTGATTTCACTATCAGCCCGCATTAAAAAACCCCCTTAAGGTTGAGCCGTTAAGGGGGTTTTTAGTTCTTATCGTGAGGAGCTTATTGCTTTAAACTTTCTAAAGACTCTTTAGCGCCTTCTAAAAGATCGTTAGATTCCTTTTCTGCAGCTGCTTCAGCTTCCGTTTCTGTCACGCTGGAAATCGCGTCATCTGTCATTTCTTTAGCTGTTTCTAACGCGTCAGACGTTTTTTCTTTCACTGCATCAAGGATGTCATTGCTCATTTCTTTAGTCGAGTCGATAACATCTGAAGCAACTTGTTCCGTGGTGTCAACGGCATCCGAAGCTGCTTCATCAACTGAAGCGCTTGCGTCATTTGCTGATTCTACAATAGAGTCTGTTGATGGCATTGCGTCAGTAGCGGCTTCTTTAGCGCTGGTCGCAGCTTTGTCAGCTTCTTCACAGCCGGTTAAGAATAAAAAGCTTGATAGAAGAACGGCGATAAATGAGGTTGAGTATTTCATTGTTTTCCCTAAATTGATTTAATGACTGAATGAGTTACGCTAAATTTTAGAATCTTTAGACTACCACATTAAAAACTACTTTGCTGAATATAAACTGAATAGCTTTTTAATTAATAAATTTAATTCTTAACATGTGAGTGATATGACTGAACATCAACCCGATTGGCTGAGCCCGGAAGAATACCAAATGATTATAGGCCCGTCTTTGAAAGTGGCTGCAGAATTAGCAGCCAGTAGAGGTGATCCAACCCTGTTTAAGGATTTACCTAGTATGTTATGTTTGATGTATTTGGTGAGTCACTTAAGGGATTACTATGTCGATGAATGGGCTGTGTTGAATGCGATGTCGAGTGAGACGTCATTGCAAAAAGCGCCCGAGGCAGCCTGCATGATGGTGTTAACAGAGGGTAATGTTGCTAAGGCTGAATTGAATTCGATGATTCATTCACTTAATCGGGCTTATCAACTGGTCAGTGATGCGCAGATCATGAAAGAAGCAGAAGTTGATATGCAACGTGCTTGGGAAGCGTTAAAAGTGAGTCAGCATGAACAATTTTTAGCGTTGCTAGAGCAAGCAGCGAAAAAATTTGTGATCGCTCTTGATCGTTGGGAAAAATCGAGATAATGACTAAACGGCTCATTGTTGTCCTGTTGTCGTTACTGTTGCTGGCTTGTGCCTCAACGCCGCCTAAAAACCAGGATAATCTGTGTTCTATTTTTTATGAAAAGGACGATTGGTATGGTGCAACGTTAGCGGCACAAAAGAAATGGGGTACGCCAATAGCGGTACAAATGGCCATTATTCACCAAGAATCACGTTTTCAATCAAATGTCAGGCCGCCAAGGGATTGGTTTTTAGGGTTTGTTCCTCTGCCAAGATCATCCTCTGCATATGGTTATGGTCAGGCACAGGATTCGACCTGGGATTGGTACATGAAATCGACGGACAGCGATGGTGCGGACCGGGATGATTTTGCAGATGTTGCCGATTTTATCGGCTGGTATACGAATGTGTCGCAACGAAAACTGGGTATTTCTAAATGGGATGCTGAAAAACAATACCTTGCCTATCATGAAGGCCATGGAGGTTATAGTCGAGGGACTTATTTGGCAAAATCCTGGTTACAACGTGTGGCAAAAAAAGTGGCAGCGAATGCTAAACGGTATGGGGCGCAGCTAAAAAGCTGTGAGTCGACGCTTGATTCTGGTTGGTCTATTTGGCCGTTTTAATATGAAGAAAATTCAAGGAAAGTCTCGTGTTTTACTAGCCACTTTTATGTTGGGACTGATATCTAACCTTTCGTTAGCGCGTGATCCCCAAGCGTTTCCGTTGCCCGATACGTTGAAGCCCGATGTAAATTTTTGGTTAAAAGTTTATACAGAGGTAACAACAACAGAAGGCTTTATTCACGATAATCAGCACTTAAATATTATCTATGAACGGGTGTCGTTTAAGCCTGGAACCAGCTATAAAACGCGTCAAAAGGTGATTAAGCAAAAGAAAAAATATTACAGCACGGCTTTGGAGTATTTGGCTGCAAATCCACGGAAAAGGCTTGAAAAAGCACATCATCGACATGTAAAGGCTTTGTGGCCGGAAGGAACGACAGGTTCGGAGTTTAAATCTGCAGCGGAAAGATTACGGTTTCAGTTAGGGCAGGCGGATCGTTTCAAACAAGGAATAATCCGGTCTGGGCGTTGGCTGCCCTTTATTCGAGAAGAATTTAAGAGGTTAGACCTCCCTGATGAATTAGCCGCCTTGCCCCATGTTGAGTCGTCGTTTATTTCAGATGCCAGATCGCATGCAGGCGCTGCAGGTCTGTGGCAGTTTACACGATCGACAGGGCGCCGGTTTATGCGAATTGATCATGTCGTGGATGAGCGATTAGATCCCTTCCTGGCCACAAGAGCGGCTGGGTTATTGTTAAAAAATAACCATAAAATCACAGGGACATGGCCGCTTGCTTTAACGGCATATAACCACGGTGCAGCTGGCATGAGGCGAGCGATAAAAGCAACAGGTGGAACCGATATTGCGAAAATAGTGCGTGAATATAAGGGGCGTACGTTTGGCTTCGCCTCGCGGAACTTCTACAATGCCTTTGTTGCTGCACATGATATTGACCAGCAACCTGCTAAATACTTTGGCCAGCTGCAACGTGAGAAACCGATGGTGATTCAGGAAGTTCAGCTACCATCATATTACACGGCGCAGGGCCTAATGACGGCTTTTGGTGTCAAGAATAATCTGTTTAAGTCATTGAACCCCGCGCTGCAGCCGACGATTTGGTCAAATGATAAATATGTTCCAAAAGGCTACAAGCTTCGTGTACCGAAGAATGTTCAGCCGGCTAACACAAAACAGCTTATCGCCAGTATTCCGAAAGATGAATGGTCATTAGAGCAAAAACCAGATGTGTCTTATAAAGTAAAACGAGGCGACTCGTTATCAAAGATAGCTCGGCGTTTTAAAGTAAAAACCCATGAATTAGTCGCGCTTAATGGCTTAAGAAGCCAGCATAAAATTCGCATTGGCCAAGTGTTGAAATTGCCAAACGTGGCTAAAAAGCAATTAAAGGGAGCGCACCCTGTGGAGCCTGAAGCCGTTTTTTATACCGTTAAAAAAGGTGATCGATTGTCGGCTATCGCAAAAAAAGCAGGGGTGTCTGAGGCGAATATGTTGTCTTTAAATAAACTAAAAAATAAAAATTATTTATATGTAGGGCAGACATTACGCTTGCGGCCTGATCCGGATGTACTGTCGGTAGCCGCTAATGCAAAAGTGCTTAATCCCAAAGAAGCGGTTAAAGAAAATATTTTAAGGGCAGATCCGAGTAATTATCGAGTGGACCGTGATGGTTCAATCGAAGTGCAGAGTGATGAAACACTGGGCCATCTTTCTGATTGGTTATCGTTAAAAACAATGGCGTTGAGGCAGTTGAACAACTTGAGTGCTAAGTCGCAGCTTGACGTTGGTCAGCGGTTGAAGCTTGATTTTTCTCGAGTAGGCAGGCGTGAGTTCGAAGAAAAAAGGTTGGCGTACCATAAAAATGTGCAAGATCGTTTTTTTAAACAATTTCACGTTGTTAAAACTGAAACCTTGACACTGAAAGAAGGCGATTCTGCTTGGTTATTGGCTCAGCGTTACCGTGTGCCCATGTGGTTATTGAGGCAATATAACTCGACCCTTAATTTTAATCTCGTCGGCACCGGTACGACGTTGACGGTTCCCCAGGTTAAAAAACAGCCAAATTGATTTTTTTGGTGAATTAAGTGGAAATATTCAATTCGCCGGAGACAACTTGAAAAGTATGAAGGCCATTAAGCGTCGCCATAAGGTCCTGGCCAATCATTTCGTTACGCCAATCGCTAAGTAATTCCAGATCGCGTTGACCTTGTATCAGTTGAAGGAGTTCTTTGCGACTGGTGATTGAGCTTGGGTTTACGTTTGCATCAGCGGCTTTCAATCTAACTTGAGCCATGAGCAAATCGGCTAAAGCTTCTTCTTTTTCGCTGACTTTGTTGGGTTTCTTTTGTATGTCTTTGGGAGCAGGTTTGTTCTCTAAGGCGGCAGCAATAATATCAATGATGGCAAGGCCAAATTTCTCGGTAAACTTGTCCGGTATGCCTCGGATATTGGATAAAGAATCGACCGTAGTGGGTTTGAGTTTTGCAAGTTCAATCAACAGGTCGTCTTTAATTAACCAACCACGTGGAATGTTTTTTTGTTGAGCCAGTGTTTCTCGCCATTCGGCTGTTTTTTGTAGAATAGACAGTGAGGCGCCTTTTAGCCGTTTTGCTGCGCGAATTCTTTTCCAGGCAAGTTCAGGTGGGTTGGCATAAAGTGAGGGTTTGCACAAATCGGTAAAGGCAGGCGTCAGCCAGTCGAGACGATTTTTCTCTTTTAGTTGATTTGCTAACAGAGGATAGAGTTTAGCTAAATAAATCACATCATCCGCGGCATAGGTGATTTGTTCTTCACTTAAAGGCCGACGTAGCCAATCAGTTCGTGAATGAGCTTTGGTTAATTGCACGCCTAACACGTCATTAACCAAACGGGCGTATCCGGCTTGTTCAGGGTAGCCTAAAATGGGTGCGGCGATTTGTGTATCAAAAACTGGGGCGAGTGGTTCACCGCGTAAATCATAAAAAATTTCTTGGTCTTGGCGTGCAGCATGAAATATTTTTAAGATATTTTTGTCGTATAAAATATCTAATAAAGGGTTGATGTCACAAGCAATGGGGTCGATGATAGCGACTGTATCCGGCGTTGCAATTTGTATTAACGCCAGTATTGAGCGATACGTTTTTTCGCGCTGAAATTCGGTATCGATAGCCAGCCAAGGCACATTCTTTAAAGAGTTGCAAAGTGCAGACAGGTGTTCGGGCGTATCGATGTATTGGGGATGAGTCATAACAGCAAAGCTTGTGAGAAGTTGAGGCAGTGTAAACGATGATTAAGGTTTTTTCAGCGCAAAATTTTATTGAAGTGGCCTTTTGGCGGAACTATTTAGAACAACAGGGTCTCTGTTGCTTTATTAAAAATGAATTTTCGGCCAGCGCGGCAGGCGAACTGCCCCCGATTGACTGTTGGCCAGAACTTTGGATTGAAGATGACCGGGATGAAGCGTTAGCGAAAAAATATTTAGCCAGCGATCCCCTTGGCGAACAAAACCTACCTGCTTGGACATGTTCGTATTGCGGAGAGGAAAGCGATGGCCAATTTTCGCATTGTTGGTATTGTGAGCAAGAAAGATTGAATGAAACGATGAAGGAGACGTAAATGGCAAGTATGGCACTTTGGGAACAAATAGCGCTGGGCGCAGTGGCCTTATTGGTTATTTTTTGGTTTAGGCCCGGTATCAAAGCAGCGCTTAAACAAAGTGAGCAAGCGGAAAAAGATTGGGCAGGAATTTTATTACCGATAGCAGCGGTTATTTTATTTGTGATGTTCTTATTGATGACGGGCTAAACAACGGTCGGATAAGTTGTGAAGAACCTGAGTCATCAGGCATCGAGTAGAGTTTTATGGAACTCTGAATCAGTCTGCCTTATTGACGGGCGATGAAGGGAATTTGGAAAAAGATAAATGAATGAAGAAGATGACATTGATGTTGAGTTACTGAGTAAAACGCAAATTAAACGTGAAGCAGACGATTTGGTCTTACTGGGAAAGAAAATTGCGGATTTGTCACAAGACCAGTTCGATGCCATGCCATTGAGTGAGACTTTAAGAGAAGCGCTTGTGGTTGCAAGAAAATTGAATAAAGGTGGTGCGATCAAACGGCAGTTCAAATACATTGGGAAATTATTGCGAGGCATGGATGTTGAACCGATTACACAGGCCATTGAGCGGCAGCTTGATAAGGATAGAGCCGCCACCGCTCGTTTGCATATGATGGAGCAATGGAGAGATCAATTGGTTGAGCAAGGAGATAAAGCGTTAGGTGAGTTTTTGGAGGTTTTTCCAACGGCAGACCGGCAGCATTTACGGCAACTTCAACGCAAAGCAAAGCTGGAATTGGAAAAACAAAAACCACCGGTTTCGGCACGAAAAATATTTCAGTATATAAAAGAGATATCAACGACGGATTAAGGCAGTGTTCAGATTGCTGCGTCTATCGTTGATAGATCGCTTATAAAGGGAGAGTGTTATGTTAGAAAAGAAACCCATGGTAGTTGTTTTAGCAATGCTGATATTGCTGTCGTTTAGCGCGGCTCAAGCGGCTAAACCAGACGGACAATTTGCTGGAAAAGCGGAGCACAGTGAATCATTTTGGGAACGATGGTTTGGTCGTACTGAGAGGGTTGAAGAAATAAAAGAGCCGAAGAAAGTTGAGGCAAAAAAAGAGACACAAAAGAAACAAGAACGAGAGCAAAAACAAGGGCGTTATTTTACTGAATCAGAACGTTCCAGCATCATAGAATATTATCGTCGGGGCCATACTCATCACGATAAGAAGGGCAAAAAGGGACATCAAGGTAAGGCGAAAAAATTACCGCCCGGCTTGCAGAAAAAGCTAGATCGTGGTGGTCAGCTTCCACCTGGCTGGCAAACAAAAGTAGCGCGTGGAGAAGTGTTAGAGGCTGAGGTGTTAAGGCATTCTGAGCGGATTCCAGATGAGCTCGCAAGACGGTTGCCTCATCAATACGAGGGCGAGGTGGTTCGTCGTGTGGGTGATAAAGTGGTGCGAGTGTTAGAAGGTAACGGCACCGTCATCGATGTCATCGATCTTGCTGATATTATCCTTCGTTAATCTTCAGTGCGATTTAAGTGTCTGGCCCTGTTTAAAGGGGCCAGACAATAAGAATCAGTGGAACGGAGATTATTGTGATGATCATTTCCAAGGGTAACCCCATTCGCCAATAATCTCCAAATTGATAACCGCCAGGCCCCATCACGAGAGTGTTTGATTGATGCCCGATCGGTGTTAAGAAGGCGCAAGAGGCGCCAATTGCGACCGCCATTAAAAAAGGGTCTATATTGACGCCTAGTTGGTTAGCAATACCGACAGAAATGGGGGCCATCACTAAAGCAGTGGCCGCATTGTTAATAATATCGGATAAAAACATCGTTGTGACCAGGATAAGCGCAATGATCATGTAGGTGGGTAGGCCATCGGTTAAATTGACAATGCTGTTCGCCACCAGTTCAGTGGCGCCAGTGCTTTCTAAAGCTCGACCGACCGGGATCAAGCCGCCAAGTAAAATAATAATAGGCCAATCGACATCTCGATAGACGTCTTTACCCGGCAAAAAACCCAACAGGGAATAAATAAGAATGGCCAGAATAAAGGCGCCAGCCATGGGTAAAACATTCATCGCACCGAGAACAATAGCACCAATGAAAATTGCCAGAGCGATAACCACACGCCGCTGCTGGCCAATTTGAATACCCCGTTCAGCTAAAGGCAGTAAGTTTAGGCTGATGAGCATATCGTTGATGAAGGTTTTTTCACATTGCAACAGAAGCACATCGCCGGCTTTGAAAGTATGGTTGCGTAACCGCTTTTTGATTAATCGTCCTTCGTGAGCAAGCCCTATAACCGCCACTGAATTAGCCGTGCGCCTGCGTAAATAAGAGACGTCTCGACCAACAAGTGGTGAGGTGGAGGTGATAATACATTCCGTTAGTGCGAGGTCACCTTCGGTTAAGTCATTAAATGTTTTTCCACTGGCGGTTTGGAACTCCAGATTGGCTTCGGCAAATTTACTTTGTAAGGCGATTGGGTCGCCACGCAGGATTAAGATATCATTTTCTTTCAGTACATAATTAGGGTTAGTATTAAGCGCATACCGGTGCCCTCGGGCAACGCCAACAATGCCAACGTCATTACTTTGCAAGTCTTCTATTTGATTAACCGCCGTATCAATTAACGGGCTGTCGGCCATGACTTTAACTTCTGTTAGATAACCGCTGACCTCAAATAATTGCTCGGGTGTATTTTCGTCAAAACGTTTCTTGGGTATTAAGCGCCAACCGATGAGGCTGATAAAAATGACACCAACAACGGCAATAATAGAACCGATCGGTGAAAAATCGAACATGCTAAAAGCCGCGCCACTGATGTCTGCACGATAATTAGCAATAATGATGTTGGGTGGTGTTCCAATCATGGTGCTCATGCCCCCTAAAATACTCCCAAAAGCTAGTGGCATTAAGACCATCGCCGGTGATCGACCATGCTCTTTAGCAGTGGCGATGGCAACCGGCAACAAGAGGGCAAGTGCGCCAACATTGTTCATGAAAGCTGAAAAAAACGTCACAAGGCCAGTTAATAAGGCAATATGAATAAGCGCATTGCCAGTATGGGGCAATAGATAGGCGGCAACCACATCGACCACACCGGCATTTTTTAGCGCCTGACTGATAATCAATACGGCGGCAACGGTAATCACGGCAGTATGGCCAAAACCGGCAAATGCTTCGTGAGGTGTGACGAGGCCAAATAAAAGAACGGCTGTCATAGCGGCTAATGCGATAACGTCGTACCGCCATTTCCCCCAAGCAAACAAGACTAAGGTGACGGATAAAATGGAAAATATTAGGGTTTGATCAGTGTTCATGTTCTTTCAGAAGGAGTTCTTTGGCGTGGTTGATTTGAGTAGCAAGTTCTTCAGAACCCCCTTTGTCGGGGTGTACTTTTTGCATTAAGCGCTTATGTGCTTCAATGATCTCTTCTTTTGAAGCGCCATCCTGTAACCCAAGAAGGCGCAGTGCATTTTGCCGATTCATCGCCTGTGTTGGAGCGGCGGCGTTATTGTGCTTCGTTTTTTTGCCGTTAGCGTGAATTGATTTAGCTAGACCCAGTAGCCGTAATACATTGGGTAAATGCCGCGCAATAAAGGGAATAGCGGAGCCAATGAAAGCAAAAATGATATTAAGTTTGCCGGTAATGGCAAGAACAATCAGTCCAAGCCCTAAAAGCAGCCAAAGTGATTTACGGATATTGGCGGCAACTGTTTCTGCGGGTGTGGTGAGAAACCAACGTACAAGGTAGATGGCACCAAAGACAATGGCAAGTAAAATTAAAAGACGGATCATTAAAAGGAGCTCCTGAATCTGTCGTTAACCAATGCGCCAAAGTTGCTTTTTTTATTTAGTTTTATATCCACGTTTTTACCAAGCAATGATAGTTTTGTCAGCTTATAAAGGTTCCCGTAAAGAAGCCCATTTTCTTGATTCGAAGAAAAAGTAAATGGGGTGTATTTAATTTAGACATTTGTCTAGTAATTCACAATATTTTTTAAAGTTTTGACTAAGCTTATCGTGTGCTTAAAGAAAACAGAAAAATCATATTAAAGCAAATTGTTGAGTTGCAGGGGAATGCAAAGCGTTTTTGTTTTTTAATTGAAAATATTCATGAGTTTGAGGCACAAGAGTGGTTGGCAAACATCAGCCTGATTTTGCCAAGAATTCACGCCGTGATGGGGGTGATAGACCAGAATAATAAACGGGATGAATGTTTTTTTGCACTGTCAGATATTGATGAGCGTTTCGAGCTTTTTTGCAGGCTTAAAAAAACATTGGGCGAAAGAGATGCGTATGAGTTAGGTGAAGAGCTGATAACAAATGAATTGTATGGCAGTTTGTCGGGTGATTTGGCTGATCTTTATTTTGAAATTAAACGAGGTTTAGACTTGATCCATTCTGGACAAGATAATTTGCCATTGGCGTTGAGTTTATGGCGTGATGGTTTTTTTCTGCATTGGGGAAAGCATCTGATCAATGCTGAAAAACATTTATACGATTTGCGCCTTCATCATCGAATTTAGGCTTGTTGAGCTAACCACTTTATTTTTGCAGATTGCTCAATAGAGCACAGCCATTTATAGGCTAATTCTAAATTTTCAGCAGCAGAATACACGCCATGAGATTGAACAATAGCAATGGGGTGTTGTTTTAAACAATCGTTAATTCGTTGAGGCATGACCTGAAGGTAATGCTCCGTTTCGCATTCGATCACCGGCAGTTCACCAAAATAGAGTTTTCCTTCAAAATCAATGGGACTAAACAACAAGCTTTGTAATGTTAGCGCGATGGTGTATGGATTATGGGCATGTAAAATGGCCTGATGTTGTTTGTTTGACTGGTAGATATGTTGGTGGATAGTGGCATCTAATGAAGCGTTTTGTGGTGGCGCTTCGTTCAATTTGCAATGAATCAATTCGTCGGTTTTTACGGTGTCGGCACAGGCGCCCGTTTTAGTTATGACAAATGAATTTCCTATCCGTACAGATCCATTGCCGCTGTGAGAATCATTTAAAGCATGTTGTCGTAAAAGTTGATAATAAAAAGCAAGTTCTTCTTTCATTACGGGTTGTTATCGTCGTTGGCGTACCCAGATAATAAGGCCGGAGAAGGCTAAAAACAAAAGAATGATGCCGACAACATCAAAAAATAACACACCGTATGAGCCAAAGAAACGGCCACTATGAATGTCTAACAAGAATGTTTCCAGCGATATGATGTTAGATTTATAGCGTTGAACCATAGAACGCTGAGTGTTTTTTGATAGAGGCTCTTCCTGTATCCATTGAACAGGCACCGTTTCATTCACCTTATGAAGATAGAGGTCTGTACTTAAATGATACATCTGGTGATTTGAAAAAAGATAGAGCTGCTGCTGATCATTGAGTCCGATGCGGTTTATTTGACTGGGGACGCCATCAAGGCTGCTTAACGTTTCTACGACTTGATCGTTGTCGTCGACAAGGAGCAAGGCATCGCTTAGTGCAACGAGCAGAAAGTTTTCAAGTTTCACAGCACCGGTTAAAAGGGCCTCGGTAGCAATGGGTCGACTGTTGTTGATGAATAATAAGTCGTCGGCTTGAGTGATAACGTGTTGCTCTGCTCTGAATTGTTTGATTGTAGTGGGGGGCTGAACTTTATATCTCTCCAATAGAAAGTTGCTGCTAAGGTATTGGTTTTTTAGCGCTAAGTCGTCGGTGTGATTTAATGCAAGGCCGCTGAGACTGATAAAAATAACAAACAAGGCAGCTAAAAGCCCTGTGTATCGATGCCAGATATACAAAGGGGTGAGTTTACGGCGTCGTTTGTTATTCATTGTTTAAAGCTGTTGTTCAAGATAAAGTGCAATTCGGGCAATTTTTTTAAGCGCTCGGACGGATAAGGTCGCGCCTGAAATACCGTCAATGGGTTTGTCGAGCTGTTGTTTGTCATTGATGCCAATATTGTCAAATTGGCGCGTAAAAAAGGCGTGCTTTACTTCCCAACCTCTAGACTCTCTGAAACTGAGAACTTTGAGCTGCTGTATTTTTCCAGTTTCAACAATAACACCGACGGTGATCGGTTTTTCCTTGCCTATTTCATCCAGTATCCAGGCGGTTTTTGATCCATTTTGCCAATATTTAACACGGATAAATGAGGGGTTGTGTTGAAGAATATCTGTAATGGCTTGTTTTTTTTCCTTAGTTAGCCAGACCGATGATAGGGGCGGAATATTACCGTTAAATGCATGGTTCAAAAAAGCCTCAGGGGTCTGATAGACCCCTTTGGCAGAGGCTGCTTGAAAGAAAAACACAGCAATAATAAGTAATATCCGTTTCATCTATTTATTCGGGCTGATTAGAATTGATACCCTACACCGATGTTAAGCCCGTTTTGATCTTTACCATCATCGTTATTCTGGTATTGGTAGTCGGCTTTGATAACAACATCTTCATGTGGCCAGTAGTTTACACCAAGATCCCATTGCTCTTTTTCGGAATCTTTAGCAGACCCTGAGTTGCTTCCAGCCTTGTTATCCCATTGGTTAAAGCGTGCGAATACGCCAAATTTTTCAGATAATTGGTAAGAAGGCTCTAAGTAAAAACCTTTCTGCTTATCAGCGCCTGCTGCTTCAACAGCTGACCCGTCAATATCCCAAGCCGCATATAAGGCTTTTAAAGTGAATGGACCAGTAGACCAAACCGCGTGTGTTTCTATTAGGTTACCGCTATCGAGTCCATCGACTAAGCCTTGCCCCATATCTTGCTGGTGTTGAGCTGTTAAAGCGACTTCTAGACCAGGGATACCCGTGTATTTAAGGCGAGCAGTTGCGGCAGGGTC
Organism: Cycloclasticus sp.; assembly: GCA_002700385.1. Taxonomy (GTDB): domain Bacteria; phylum Pseudomonadota; class Gammaproteobacteria; order Methylococcales; family Cycloclasticaceae; genus Cycloclasticus. The sequence goes on along the minus strand of PADC01000002.1, from coordinate 15,772 downwards.
ATTGGCCTTTGCTTCACTGACTTTTTGGCGTCCGCTGCGGATTTTAAAGCTATTGGGGACCGCAAGGCCGGAATGAACATAAACATCATAACTTAGCCCATGGCCTAGCTGGCCATGCAAACCGGCGCCGGCTTCCCACCAAGTGGCTGGAATAATATTCTTTTCTATTGGGTTACGTTCGGTGCCGTAAAAAGTCGGTGGTTCGTGTGTTTCATTGATAATACCAATAGGTAGCATGAACAAACCTGCCCGAGCTGTGTGATGATCGTTTAGATCAAAATCAATATAGGCTTGCTCAAGCTCAACTTCCCCTTCTTTGCCTTCTCCCGCTAAACTATGTTCCAGCTCTAACTCGGAGAAGAAACGGATGCTGTCCGTAAATTCGTGTCCAAAGAATAAGACGAATCGGTGAAAATCTATTTCGTCTTTATCGCTTGCACCGCCTTTGCCAGATAAATTGTTGTAATGCACTTCGCCGTAACCGCCAATGGTTGTTTTATCAGCAAAATTCGCTAATTTTTGAATACCGCTGCTACTGTCGGCGATTGATTCTGTGGCGATAACCGCTGCTTCCACCTTATCGTTGGTTTGAGCCACGGCTTCGCGAAGTTTGGAATTTTCTTGAATCAGTTGTGTGTTCTGTTTTTCCAGAGCATCCAGCCTTTTGGCTAAATCCTCAAGTGTTAAGGCCGATGCATGGGGTGCTATGGCTAAGCTTAGCAACAAAGCGACGCTTGTTTTTTTACGAAAGACTGGAATGCTCATTTAAATTTTTCTCCTGTTAATGTAAACAATAAATAGCAATCCAAATCTTAATGTAAATCATTCTCATTTGCAATAATATTATTGTATTTTTAATACAATAAATTGCATTTGCCTGTATTTATCTAAAAAATAAAAGGGGAAATGTCTTTCGATGAAACGTTGATAATTTCGTTGGAAGATTAATTTTCAAAAAGAACGATAAACCAAACATGTTTTTAGAGAGAGTCAGTTCATAGTGCTGTCCTTGGTAGCTTTTTGCGAAGGGTAAGCTACGCCGTGATAAATACTATGCCATTCAATAGCTAAGGAGTGATTAAGAAAATGTAATTCAGAATCTTTGTTATGCCGGTCTGATATCATGCAAAGGTGCTTATAGGCTGCTAAAGCATAATTTTTGTGCTGGGTTGCTGCAAATTTAGTCATCAAATACAGAATGGTGGTTTTAAGGTCTTCTATAGAAGGAGATTCAGCTTCCAGCCCATTATCAGGAAAATTATTTTTTTGCTGTTCGGCAGGAGTGTGGGAATTTTTTTTTACTTGATTCGATTGGGTTTGATTCAAGGAGTTTTTATTTAGTTTACATTGCATGTTTTTTGCCCTTTTCTTAATGATAATGATAATCATTATCATTAAGACAATTAATCAATATTTTGTCAACGCGAGCACACTGAATGTGCTATAAATTTTAAACAGTTAAGAATCCTAGGGGGCTGACATGAAAAGAAGGGTGTTTTTACAAAAGTTTGGCGCCTTATCGTTAGGAGTTACTAGTGTTGTTACTTCATTATCTGCCTGCCAAGTAGCAAAAAAAAAATACAGAAAATTGGCTGTTAATGCTGAGAATGAACTGGTTGTTAGTCGCTCATTATTTGAGTACCATAACTACGTTTTACTTGATCACCCTGTTGAAGATTACCCTATATATTTAGCTAAGATAGTTGGTAATAATTTTGAGGCTTTATTAATGAGGTGTACTCATCAACAATGCACAACTGAGGCTAAGGAAGGTTATATTGTGTGCCCTTGTCACGGAGCTAAGTTTGAAGCTAATGGTCGTGTACTACAAGGCCCAGCCATCTTGAATTTGCAAAAATTCTCGATACGCACAGATGAAAATAATATCTATGTGTTTATTGGTTAATTACTTTAAAATGCTAGTTTAAATACCACTCCTGAATAAGAGTGCCATTTTTGTTTTTTGTAAGAAGAAGAGTGCTTCAAATAAATACTTGGTGTTAGTGCTCGATATTTAGAGAATTGGAGACCTGCTTCGGCGCTCTTTTTTGTAATATCATGATTTAAATAATCATAGTAGTATTCATAACTTATAAAAGGGTGTGAGTTAAATAAAGCATGCTTTTTTTTTGCCGATAATTTAAGACGGCTTCGCCAGGAACGGCCTATTTGTTGACGAAATCTGAGTTCCTGGCGGCCTCTAATCTGCCAATCTAAAGAAGGAAGAAATGATATTTTTTTGCTGGAGAATTTTTTCTTGAGTTGAAGGTAAGTTCTTTTTTCAACGGATCTCTTCCCCGGTTTTTTATGAGTGTGTGTTTGTCGAAAATGAAGATCATAAGACCAGCCGTCTCCTAAATAGGGGAATGGCTTGCGAATTCCGATATCAAAATGTCGGTAATTTAAATGGCTGCCTTGTTGTTTAAAGCTCGCTGAAGTTAATAAGTCAAGCTGTTTAAAAGGTTGCTTATAGCTAATTTTTAGTTCCTGATTTGCTGCTAGGCTTAAATTTGATAAAAGAATGCTAACACAAAAAAGATATGCGTTAGGTTTCAAGGGAGGCCCGCTTTATCTTTACATTTCTTTTAGAGAAATAGGTTTTAAAAAAGAGGTAAAGGCCTGTTCCCCATAAAATTAACAACAAAATAGCGGATGGAAAAAAAACGAACAGTTTTACATTATCGTGAAAATAGCTTCCGTCATGGATGGATTCAATGAAGTCCGATCGCCGATAAGCAATGTTCAAAATCTTTAGTGACTGATGATCAATTTGAATTTCCCACTGATTTTTCCCGCGAACTTTAATCACACCCTTGCTGGGTCTGATATCCAAGCGGTCAATGTCTTCCCATGATTGTATGTTAGCCTGCTGGACTTTTCTGGATGCGTCAAATATTTCAGCAAAACTTACCAAGGGTGTGATTCCTTTTCCTTTTATAGTGGGTGGCTGAACCCATTCGATTTGCTTTTTTAGTATAAGTATCGTGCCAGTAATAATGATGATGCCAATAGGGATTGCACAAATGATGGAGCCCCAGTAATGTACTTTTCGGTTGAATTTTTTCCAATTTACTTTCATGTCAGTGTCTGTTAGTTCAAAATGTATTTTTTTTGATAAGATGTACTATCAAAACAAAGGGAAAGGCTAAGCCAAGAGTTAAGTGTGCGTACACAATGTACTCCCTCAGGTTGTCTTGGGCGATGTAATACAGTAAATAAGCCGTGATGATTAAAAAACATGCAACGACAATCAATGCGATGCCTGATTTTCGTTTTTTTTTGTTTTTCCAACCAGAGGGAATATGAGTGCCAAGTAAAATACCAAAGCAAATCATGGCCAAAAATGCAGTTCCGCCATGAATTTGTATTGAAGGAAATTGCCAAGGGTGTTGCTGCAAGCCGTATTCTCCTGTTATGCGAAACCATTTACTTAAAACAAAGAATAAAAGGCCGCTACACCAGCTGCTGACAAATAAGCATAAAAAGAAAGACTGATATAGCGGTGGAATTTTTAGCCTAATCACAAGTTTGTTCTTTTTAAATTAGAAGAGGAGGTTGTTATAAATGACGTAAAACGATATCCCAGGTATGCGCCCAGCGGTTTACACCGTCAGTTATATGTCTACAAGAAAGGGTGGCACCTGTAATATTATCTATCTGCTCATCTAGTTTTAAGTGTATGGTGTTATCACGCCCGTGGAATTGGGATAACCACTTTGGATTCCTGACTTCGGAGCCGTAACTCTCGTTGTATGTCATTATTTTCAGGCCTTTGATTTTACCCGTACGATTAATAGCGACCGCAACGTCAATCATTTCATGTTTGCCAATGACCTGATCAACAATAAACCACCCTCCAGTTGAGGTCTTCCAAGCGTTAACTTTATTAGTTAGCACTCTAATTTTGGAATGCTTTTCAATAGCGTCTACTTGGGATTTTGTCAGTGTGATTGGAACTGAATGCATGGGTGTGTCTTTCCAAAGGGTTTGCCTTGCCTCGTCCAAAGTAAAAAAAACCTCGGCATTTGCCTCGTAGGTTGAGCCTAATGTCAGGCAAAGAATGATTAGAAATTGCCTTAACATACTAGAATTCATAACCAAAGGAGAATCCAGTATGGTACCGCTCATGTTCATCATAATTTTTACCGTCTTTGCTAAAGCCTCCACCACCTTGAAATTGGAATAAAATTCCAGCTGTGGCCCACCAGCGTTGTTCTGCATAATGGATCGTTGGGCCTATATATTGGCCGCTTTGAAACCTATCGCCTAGACGAAAGTCGGTCAAATCAAAACTTGAACGGCTAACACCTTCTTCAAATTTTCCATTTTCTTGGACACTTAGATAATCAGACTGTGACCTATACTCGAGGCCTACTGTCCATCTAGGGATGAAACGATAGGAAACAGCCGCCATCAGCTCTAATGAAATTTCCTCTTCTAAGACATTGGGTGTTTTTCTTCGCTCAAATTCGGCTTTGGGGTTAATAACGAATATTAAAGTATCGTCAAGGAAATCTTTCTGGAAAAAAAGGTTCGTCGTGATAGAGTCTTGATCAATATCAGCGCCGTCAAGGCGGTAATGATCCCGATGCTCAAATGCTAGGCCTACAGAGAGCCCGAACATGTCTTTATATGGGCTAAGGATGTTGTACTTCAGGCCAATTTCATAGCCTGCAAATTGTGTTTTGTTATAGCGTTCGTTAGTCCCACCTTGCGTAGAAAAAACGGGGTCGTTTTCTGCGTCGTCAACTGAGTAATTATGATCAAAGAAAACTAGTTCTGCGTTAACGGATAACTTATCAGTAATCCCGTATTCTATTTCAGGACGAAAATCATGTGAGACATAATCACCAGATCCCTTGCCAACTTTAATAATATCGCTAATTTTAAATTCAAAACTGCCTTTGGGTCTTGTATCAGTCCCTTTTGCGTATAGCCACTGGTTCTCGCCTGCATGTACTGAGGGTAGGGTTAGTACCGTTAGTAGAATTAAACAAGTCGAGGGTAAGAAGCGGTTTATTTTTTTCATAATGTATAGTGGATGTATAATTTATCGAATATAAATGATAATGCAAATCATTCTCATTAGCAATTAATATTTTTAATCGTTCTTTGAAAACAGCTTTTTATAATAATTTTTCGTATAATACTGACTCATCATTTTTTGGAGCAGAGTATGGGAGCAGCACAATCATTTACTACTGAGTTGACTTCATCCGATATCAATATCAGCACGGCGGCTAGTGCAAAACTAGCTGAGTTATTTGTCGAAGTCGGGGATGAAATGGAGGCTATTCGAATTTTTGTTTCGGGCGGTGGTTGCAGTGGCATGTCGTATGGCATGACATTTTCGGATGATAGAACGGCATACGATAGTGTATTGGATACAGGTGAGTATAAAATTTACGTTGATGCAGTGGCTCTAAATTATATGCGCGGCGTTGAAATTGATTTTGTAGACAAAGGCATGGGTGAGGCAAGTTTTGTCTTTAATAATGTTTTTGCAGCAACCGGTGGGTCAGGCGGTTGTGGATCTTGTGGCTCTGCAAGCGGTGGTTGCGGGTAAACGACGTTAAGGGGCGATTTGTTAGAGGCTATTGTTTGTTTTACTTGCCCTCCAGTGATCAGGAGGCGGCGTGAAAACCGGCGGGTACTTGCCCCTTGTCGCCCTCTGCAAAGAAAAAACCTTTCATGTGTTCTTCGATGATTTCGATGCTTTCGACATCAGACGTGTTTAAACCGTTTTCATTGATAATCATTGCCAAGCGCTCCAGCCATTTCCCCCAGCCTTCTTTTGAAACATTAGCTAATATTCTTTCGCCAAGCTCTCCTGGGTGAGGGGCAGCATCTAAGCCTTCGGCTTCAGTTTTAAGGACAACACATTGAACCATTTTACTCATGATAAACTCAATTTTTGATTGGATGATGGATTATACAAGGTTTGCCAGCTTAAGCCATCCATCTTCGGTAAGATGGCTTTGGTATTGAATTTAAAAAGGTTTTATGGTCGCCAGCAGAATAATGCCCACTAAAAATAGCACGGGGATTTCGTTTATCCAACGATAATAAACATGGCTGTGTCGGTTACGGTCGTGTTTAAAGTCGAGTAGCCATTTTCCACAAAAAACATGATAAATGCCTAAGATGAAAATCAACGTTAACTTGATGTACAACCAAGCTGATTGACCATAAACAGCCCAAGCATAATCGGTGAGCATCAGGGTGCCAAAAAGCAGTGTAAGAATCAACCCGGGTGTCATGATGCCGAAGTATAATTTTCGCTCCATCACCTTAAATCGTTCATTACTTGCCTTATCGTCACTCATGGCATGATAGACAAATAAGCGCGGTAAATAAAACAGGCCGGCGAACCAGGTGACCATGAAAATCATGTGTAATGCTTTATACCACATCAGCTTTCAGCCAATAAACTATCGAGTTGTTGGCGCATTTTCTTTTCATTGAAAACACCTAATTTATGCATAACAATCGTTGAGTCAGGGGCGATAAGGAAAGTTGTTGGCGTTAGTCTGACATTTCCAAAAGCCTGTGCTGCCTCACCCATTGGGTCCAAGGCAATTTTATAAGGAAGCTTTTTGGCATCTGCCATGGCAATAACATGATCAGGTCGGTCGTGCTTCATCGCAATAGCAATAATGGGAACGCCCTTCGCTGTATAGTCTGCATGAATGGCTTTTAAATGAGGAATTTCTTTAATGCAACCAGGGCAATCCGTCGCCCAGAAGGTGATTAAAGCAGGTTTGCCGTTAAGGGTGGACAAGGCAATTTTTTCCCCGTGAATAGTGCTAACGGTAATATCAGGCACCTTATTTATGGCGCCACCATTGAAGTAAAACAGGCCAACGAGACCGACGAGGAGTAAGATAAGGACGAGGTAGGGCGCTTTATTTTTGTTCATGATCGTTTGTATTGAGATAACGTTGAGTTAAGCCTTCATAGAGGGATAGAGGGCAAATTAATTTAGAAGTTCCATTGGCTATAAACGCTGTGGCCATCATGGGGAGTAATAAATCATGCGAATTTGTCATTTCCATAATAATCACAAAGGCGGTTAGAGGCGCTTGAATCATACCAGCGAAATAACCGGTCATGCCAAGAAGGATGACAACAGACAAAGGAGCAATAGGCACCCATTCAGCTAGATTTGCGCCAATTCCAGCGCCCACGGACAAAGACGGCACAAAAATACCGGCGGGTATGCCAATAAAAAAAGTCGCGATATTGGCAAGCATACGCATTAAGGGATATTCAGCCGACATGCTGTGAGCATCGGCGAGATAGTTTTTTGTTTCTTGATAGCCTGTACCGGCTGTTGCGCCCTCAGACAAATAGTTTAGTAAAGCGATAAGCAGGCCACAAATGAAAGCTATTCTCAGTGGGGTCAAGAAGGTGAGGGTGTTTAGAAAGTGCCCACCTTTGAGCAAAATAAGGCTAAATAGCCCCCCCATAAACCCCGTTATAATACCGCACACAGGAATAATGAGCCATGCCTTACCCCAGGGGAACAAGGTGGATCGATCCTCAAGAAAGACATATTGCCCGTGGAGAATAAGAGCTGTAGCACCGGCAAAAATGACGGCCGTAATGATGAGGCCGCTTGTTTTTTGTTCAAGTGATCGCCCCATTTCTTCGATAGCAAAAACAATACCTGCTAAAGGCGCACTGAAAATTGCGGCGAACCCGGCGGAACTGCCCGCTAAAATAAGACCGCGTTCTAAATAATGGGGGCCAAAATGTGCAAACCGACCAAAATAAGTCATCAAAGCAGCACCGATATGTATGGCAGGGCCGCCTAGGCCAACAGAGGCTCCTGCAAAAATGCCACCAATGCTAAGGCTTAATTTTCCAATAAGAATGCGAAAGCTAAGAAGCGGTTTATCATTACCGGCTTTTGAGGGTTCGAGCGAGGCTTTTACTTGAGGAACGCCACTGCGCTCTGATCCCGGAAAAAAAGTAAAGGTGATCCAAGCCAGTAACGTAAGAATCAGTGGGGTAAAGAAAAAGCTATACGCTAAATACTCTTGATGAAGTTTTCTAAATAACTCGCTGACAAGCTCACTGCCAACAGTTAGGGCAACGGAGGATAAACCAACAAAAATAGCCCCTAACCAGAAAACCAAGTGAGTTTTCCAAGTGGATAAAAGTTTAAAAATTGATAGGTCACGGCCATTAAACATTCTATTAAGTATATCAGACCCTGCTCGTGTAAAATGTGCCGATACTGAGGATTAATTTTAAGAGGTTTGTTGTGATTAAGGTTGGGATAGTGGGTGGAACAGGCTATACAGGTGTTGAGCTGCTCAGGTTGCTTGCGTTGCATCCTAAGGTGAGTGTTGAGGTCGTTACGTCACGTGCCGAGAAAGGATTGCGCGTAGATGCTGTTTATCCGAGTTTGCGTGGATTTAATGGGTTATCTTTTGTAGAGCCGGTGGCTGAAAACTTGATGTCTTGTGATGTCGTGTTCTTTGCGACGCCCAATGCAACGGCAATGCATATGGCAAAAACACTGTTAGCAGCAGAGGTAAAGCTGATCGATTTATCCGCAGATTTCAGGTTAAAGGACGTTGAAATTTGGGAAGAGTGGTATGGAGCGAAACATGTTTGTCCTGAATTGCTCGAACAAACGGTGTACGGTCTGCCTGAAATACATCGCGAAGCGATCAAATCAGCTCTGTTAGTGGCCAACCCCGGTTGTTATCCAACGGCGACCCAACTGGGTTTTTTGCCTTTGATAACGGCTGATGTGATTGAAACATCAATGATGATTGCTGATGCCAAATCAGGGGTGAGTGGAGCAGGTCGGTCTGCCAGTGTTGTGGGTTTAATGAGCGAAAGTGGAGAAAGTTTTAAGGCCTATGGTGTGCCGGGTCATCGTCATCTGCCGGAAATTACACAGGAATTAAATCTTCAATCCTCTTCGCCCGTTTCTCTCACCTTTACGCCTCATTTGGTGCCGATGATTCGTGGCATCCATGCGACGTTATATGCGCCTTTGAAAAAGACCGGTGTTGATTTGCAGCGCGTGTTTGAAGAATTTTATGCAAATGAACCTTTTGTAGATGTGTTACCTGCTGGAGCGCATCCCGATACCGGTGATATTCGTGGCACCAACCGTTGTCAACTTGCAGTTCATCAGCCACAAGGTGGGCGAGTGGTTACTGTATTGTCAGTGATTGATAATCTGGTGAAAGGTGCATCAGGTCAGGCTATCCACAATATGAATATTATGTTTGGCTTGGATGAAAAAGCAGGTTTGGACCAAGTTGGTTTATACCCTTAATATTTAAATTAAACGGTTTTTATGATCCGTCACGAATGTCCGCACCCCTATCATCAAACAAGGCGTAGGCGAGCGATAGAAAACAGTATTTTGCCCGCCGTTCTCGTGTTGCTGGTGTTATTTTTTTTCTTGGGGCGATTTTCGGTAAGAAGCGTCACTGAATATCAGGCTGAGAATCAAAGGCTGGATGCATCACTGGTTGAGATGGCTCAGAAAAATAAAGAACTTTTAAAGCAAATGGATATTGTTGAAAGTTCTAAAATCATTGATGAACAGGCGCGTAACAAATCACGACGGGCCTTAACTGAATTACACGATGAAATAAGCGATTTGAAGCAACAACTTGCTTTTTATCAACGCGTAGTGGCTCCCGAAACCCTGGTTAAGGGCTTGTATATTAATGGTTTCGAGGTAAAGGCGCTGGATAGGGCAAGTGCCTATGAATATCAGTTGGTCTTAGCTCAAGGCGCAAGCCAAAAAAAGGTCATGAAGGGTCGGTATGCCTTATCTGTGACCGGTGAGTTGCGAGGAGAGGAAAAGACGTTGTCATTAGAGGAATTGTCGATGGACGATGTATCAAATGATAACTATTCTTTTAGATATTACGAATTACTCGTTGGTGAAATCAGGCTTCCCGATGGCTTCTTGCCTAAGAAAGCCACGATTATGATAAAACCATCAAATAAAGAGAATAAAACGATTCAGCAGTCTTGGTCTTGGAACGAGGTCGTGCTGACTCAATGAGCAGGAGATTAGGATTTAGCGTGTATCTAGGATAAACTGTGGCGTCCAACCAGGAAATAAAACGAAGGGCTAAAAAGATGTTTTCTTCAGATACAAAGAAACTAAAAGATATTAACACCACGAATGTATCCACAATTATTGGAGAAGGCACAATTATTCAAGGCGATATTGTTTATGAAGGTGGGTTGCATGTAGATGGGCGCGTTGTTGGTAATGTCACTGCAGAAGCAGACTCGGGTGCGACTTTAACGCTGAGTAAAATGGGGTCTATCCAAGGTTGTGTGAAGGTTCCTATTATGGTTATTGATGGAGAGGTTCAGGGCGATGTGGTTGCCTCAGAAAGGGTTCAGCTTATTGCAAATTCACGCATAACAGGTAATGTTCAATATAATTTAATAGAAATGGAAGTAGGTGCGGAAGTGAATGGCCAGCTTGTCCGACAACACGATGAGCAATCAAAGGTGCCTCATGTCGAGACGCAAGAATCAACACATGACGAACTTTCTTAACAGACAGTGTACTAAGAGTGAGTAATATTTAATTTAATGAAAGAGATTTCTAATATGACAACATTTACTGCAGAAGCAGATATCAATTTTACGGATAGTGCGGCAAAAAAAGTGGCTGAGTTAATCGAAGAGGAAGGCAATGCTGAGCTGAAACTTCGTGTATATATTTCGGGTGGCGGTTGTTCAGGTTTTCAATATGGCTTCACATTTGATGACACAACGGCTGAAGATGACTTTGGCATGGAAAAAGACGGCGTGATTGTCGTGATAGATCCGATGAGTTATCAATACCTAGAAAAAGCCGAGGTTGATTACAAGGAAGACTTGCAAGGTTCTCAGTTTGTCATCCGTAACCCCAATGCAACGACGACGTGTGGCTGTGGTTCGTCATTTGCAGCTTAGCAACATTGAGTTTTTATTCATTAAAACAGGTTGTTAAACCTAAGCGGGGTAGATACTTCCCAGGATAACTGCCTTTTTAGCACCAGTGACGGAAGGCATATTGCCCGGTTTGCCTTCCATGGTTTGTTTTGCAAGCCAAGCAAACGCCATGGCTTCTACCCAATCGGGGTGGATGCCGTATTTTTCGGTTGTTTCAACGGGTTGATCAATTAGATTGTTTAGTCTGCCCATTAAATATTTATTATGAGTGCCGCCACCGCAAACAAGCACTTTGTCAATGTTTGATAGTTGCCTAATGCTTTGTGAAATGCATTGAGCGGTTAGCTCACATAAAGTGCTTAAGACGTCTCTTTTACAGCGTTGATCTCGGCCAAGTTGCGCCTCTAACCATTTTAAATTAAAGCGTTCTGGGCCTGTGCTTTTTGGGTATTTTTGTTTGAAGTAAGGATCGCCTAGCATGCTATTGAGAAGTTGCGCATCGATAGTGCCTTCCTCAGCTAATTGCCCGTATGAGTCATAGGGTTTATCAAAGTGCTGCTGACACCACTGATCCATTAATGTGTTACCCGGTCCGCAATCAAACCCGATAACGGTTTCAGATGGGGCTTTATGAAGCACGCTTATATTGGAGATGCCACCAATATTAAGAATAACGGTATTATCAGAGCTTGATTGAAAAACAAATTGATGAAAAGCCGGTACTAAGGGGGCGCCTTGCCCGCCTGCGGCGATATCTCGTCGTCTAAAATCAGCAATCACAGGTATGCCTGTTTTGTCGGCTATGCGGTGGGCATCGCCAATTTGTAAGGTGAAAGGGGGGAAGCTATCAGGACTGTGATGGATGGTCTGTCCATGTGAGCCAATGGCTGCAATATCTTTGGGTTTAATATGCTGGCTATGCATAGACTCTTGGATACACTGTCCGTAAAAATCACCTAGGCGCGCATCCAGTTTACCTAAAGCCTCAAAAGAAAATCTTGCTTGTTGGCAGGCCTTCTTTAAGTCAGTTAGCAGTTCAATGGGATACGGTTGATACAGGCTAGAAATAAGAACGGGTTTTTTAGAGCTAAATTCAACAATAGCAATATCGACTCCATCCAAACTGGTACCAGACATTAAGCCAATATACAGTTTTTTCATGCGGCCTTAATTTAGGGCTAACTGAGTTTGTTTAGCAAGCTGTAATTGAGCTAAAAGAGGAGCGGTTTGTTGTTTAAAGTCGGCCAATAGGTTTTTGCTGATGGGTTTTGCAGCAGGAAACTTAGTTGTCAAAGGGTTGCGATGGACGCCGTTGACCCGAAGTTCATAATGTAAATGAGGGCCAGTTGCCAAACCAGATTGCCCGACGTACCCAACAATTTGGCCTTGCTTGATGCGGGCACCTTTTTTATAGCGGCCATATTTGGACATGTGTGCATACAGCGAACTGTATTTTTGGCCATGTTGAACAATGACAACACGCCCATAACCACCCTTAATACCGCGAAAAATAACTTTCCCATCGCCGGTTGATTTAATGGGGGTGCCTGTTGAGGCAGCGTAATCAACCCCTTTATGAGCTCGAATGCGATTCAAAACGGGATGTTTTCTGCGTAAATTAAAATGTGAACTGATTCTTGCAAAGTCGATAGGGTTGCGTAAAAACGTTTTACGCATACTTTTTCCATCAGGAGAAAAATATTCCGAATGCCCCTTTTTATCAGTAAAACGAACGGCTTGATATGTGTTTCCTTGATTAATAAATTCAGCAGCCAAGATGTGGCCGTTCTCAATAGGTTTCCCATCAACGGATCTGGTTTCATAAAGCAAGCTGAATGAATCACCCGGGCGCAGGCCTTGAGAGAAATCGATATCCCAACCAAAAATATTCGCAAGTTCCATAATGGTTTTGTCAGAAAGCGCTGCTTGTTTTGCATCGTAAAAAAGCGAATTATTAATCTGTGCAGAAGCCGTTTTGTGCGAGATGATGACCGGCTTTTCGTGAATCATTGCAGAAAAGCCATTTTCAGTCGTTTGTATTTGTAGCGTCTTGATTGGGTCTATATCGTATTCAAGAGACGTGAATTGACCGTTGGCATTTTGTGCGAAACGAAGTGTTTGTCCTGGCATGATTTTTTTCAAAGCTTGAGTTGGTTCGCCCAGTTGAATGATGTTGTGGAGTGTTGTGGGAGAATAATTTAACGTTTTGAAAATTTTTGCCAAACTATCGCCAGGTTTGATGGTGTATTGTTTCGGTGTAACTTTGCTGGTTTGTACAGTGTTGGTGTCTATTTCGTGTGTCTTGTTGGTAACGTCCAGTGTGCTTTTTAAAGAGGTGGTCTCAGCTTCTGAAAGCTCATCAGACGAATTATTAGGCAAATCAATTGAAATGATATGTTTTTTAGAAGCGAGAGCGGAAGAATCAGGCTGAGAGAGGTATTTAAAATAAACGATGATGCCCAATAGAAACACAGTGCCAAGAAGCATAGCGGTCAAGCGTGTATTCTTAGGTTGGTAGCGTCGGCTATTCAAAGGGGTTTTGAAGTCGCGATTTACTAAATGGTGTTTCATCATAAAGGTTCATTGCAAGATGTTTGGTTTTAAAATAAAAAAGCTATATAAAGCCACATCTTAGGCATTGTATAGCAAGTAACTTGAAAAGTATAAAGCATAAAAAATGTAGAGATTGGGGAAAAGCAGGCATATGAAGGGTTGATTTATATGTGATATGCAGTATCTTTCGCGGCCTACACTATAATATAGGAAAAAATTTAGTGAGTGAAATAACAAGAAAACAGTTAGAACGTTTAAAGCGTGGAGCTGACGAAATATTAGTGGCGTCAGATTTCGAAAAAAAAATAGCCTCAGGCAAAAAACTAAGAATCAAAGCGGGTTTTGATCCCACCGCCCCTGATCTTCACCTCGGCCATACGGTGCTCATTAATAAACTAAAGCAGTTTCAGGATGCCGGTCATCATATTTTGTTCTTAATTGGTGATTTTACAGGGATGATTGGCGACCCAACAGGTAAATCGACGACACGTCCGCCGCTAACAAAAGAAGATGTCGTAGAGAATGCAAAATCATATGCCGAACAGGTTTTCAAGATACTGGACCCTGAAAAAACTGAAGTCGTTTTTAATTCAGAATGGATGTCAAAATTTAATGCAGCAGACTTGATACAACTGGCTGCAAAACACACTGTTGCGCGGATGCTTGAGAGAGACGACTTTAATAAGCGATTTACTGGTGGGCAATCAATAGCGATTCATGAATTTCTTTACCCATTAATTCAGGGGTATGATTCTGTCGCCTTAAAGTCGGATGTGGAATTAGGTGGAACAGATCAAAAATTCAATTTATTAGTAGGGCGCCAATTACAGGAGGCGTATGGACAAGCGCCACAAGTTGTTATGACGATGCCCATATTAGAAGGGTTGGATGGCGTGCAGAAAATGTCAAAGTCACTGGGTAACTATATAGGGATAAATGAAGACCCTGCAGAAATGTTTGGCAAAATCATGTCTATATCAGATGACTTAATGTGGCGTTATTTTGAATTATTAAGTTTTAAAGAACTGGGTGAAATAAACGCATGGCAAGAGTCCTGCGAAAAAGGTATAGAAAATCCAAAAAATATAAAAATAAGGCTCGCATTAGAGTTGGTGGAGCGATTTAGTAATGCAGAGAAGGCGACAGCCGCACATCAAGAATTTGAATCAAGGTTTAAACATGGCAAATTGCCAGAAAATATAAAAAAAGTCACTATAAGGAGCGAAGCGGGTTTAATGATAGCAAATGCATTAAAAGAGTCGGGGTTAACCTCGAGTACATCCGAATCATACAGAATGATAAAGCAAGGGGCCGTTAGAATTGGTGGTGATAAGGTTGTTGATAAGCAGCAAACACTAAAGCAAGGTAATGAATACTTGGTTCAGGTTGGCAAAAGAAAGTTTGCAAGAATAACAATAAGTTAGTAAATAATGTTACAAATAGATTAAATAATGGTTGACCATTAAAATAACGTCCCTATAATACGCATCTCTTCTGGCCAAGCAGTCAAATAAAAGACAGATAGGCTGAAAGAGACGGTGATGAATAATCATTTATTTAGTAAATAAAAGTTAAATAAAAAAGTTGCTTTTTTAAAGCAAATGATTAAAATAGCCGACCCGATTTAGAGGGAAGCGTAGGAAAAGCTTAGCAAATTATAATCAACTATTTCTTGGCAAAAAAACTAAAAAATAGTTTGCATATAAAAAGCAAATGAATATAATAGCTGGCCCGATTCGCTTCAAATCCGAATCAGCTCTTTAAAAATTTATCAAGTAATTTGTGTGGGTACTTGTGTTGATTGTTTAAGTTAATAAGAAATAATCAATATCAGGTTAAACACACTTAAAAGTAAGAATTTAAGTAATACGTTTAATTCTATATTGAGCAAGATCTAGATCTCTGTTCTTAGAGATCAAAAAAATATAAACTGAAGAGTTTGATCATGGCTCAGATTGAACGCTGGCGGCATGCCTAACACATGCAAGTCGAACGGAAACGATGCTAGCTTGCTAGCAGGCGTCGAGTGGCGGACGGGTGAGTAATGCATAGGAATCTACCTAGTAGCGGGGGACAACCTGGTGAAAACCAGGCTAATACCGCATAATCCCTACGGGGCAAAGCAGGGGACCTTCGGGCCTTGCACTATTAGATGAGCCTATGTCGGATTAGCTTGTTGGTGAGGTAATGGCTCACCAAGGCGACGATCCGTAGCTGGTTTGAGAGGATGATCAGCCACACTGGGACTGAGACACGGCCCAGACTCCTACGGGAGGCAGCAGTG
>PADC01000001.1 GCA_002700385.1 Cycloclasticus sp. | reverse complement strand
TACGCTTAGATCATCCATAGTAAGTGTCCACGTAAACTTTAGTGGACACTATCCGGGACGCCGCCCCGGGGACTCAAGATGGGTTTACCGGACGGTTACGAAGATTGGACAGGTCCGAGCAAACTATTCGAGCTGCTACATCGTTCACTGCTTCACGACTTTCAGAAACGTCCTCAGAATGGTAGCGAGTTCTTCGATAGCCTAGAAGACGCGCTCAGTATTTAAAGCGCGCGAGACATTCGTTTCATTTGTGGCATGCTAGGCAAACTTTAGCTTTTCCGTATAGATCGTCAATGTCGAGTGGTTCACTATCTGGGCGCAGAGGGTTGGGTTGCACTTTCGATTTCATCCGCACGAGGCGCTGCTCGTGATCCTGCCTAATTTGCTCAACACGATCAGGTTGCTCTAGCTCCTCTAGCGACTCGCCCTGGCTCCATGTAAATGGCGACCCATGTTCAACGGCATCTTTCTCGTATGCCTTGGCTTCTTCAAAAGCTTCGGGATGTTGTTCTTTGAGCCTTACCCACTCGATCTTCTGTTGGAAAAAACAGAAAGTACAGCCGCTGCGCGTACGCCACTCGTAGTATCTGGGAAGTCCGAGACCTGCTCCATCGAGAATTTCCAAGACGCCTGCCTTGTCTACACCGGCCTGTTTGAAAGGTAACTCCACGATGAGGTTGTCGTGTTTGGACGAGTATCCTTCCCGATACTCTTCGTCGCTACGTATAGCCACATAGCTATAGATGGTTTTGCCCTCTTCAAGAATGGGGCGAAGCCAACGTTCGAACGGACGAAGCTTTAGCTGTCTCGTGCACCATCGCGTCTGCGGTGACGGTAAAAAGTCATTGTATTGCTTGAGCCAGAAATCAAAATCTCGGTCGGGGTTGAGTCGAAGAATGGGCTGACCAAGAAAACCCTCCAAGCGACCAAGATATTCATATACCTCTGGTAACTCTTTGCCCGTGTCGGTAAAGAAATACTCCAGTTCTAGCTCTGGGTGATGTTGCCGCATATATACAGCAAGGGCGGCACTGTCACGCCCACCTGAAAGGCCAAGCACATGCTTTACGGAAGCATCATTCATGATGAAGCAACCCTTCCTTTTCGTTTCCCGTTCCCTTTAGACGGTTCCGGTTTATGCATATAACGAGAGCTAAGCTCAGCAAGGGCGGCCAATATGATCCCTCGACGGCTGGTGTCCCCGTCCTCAAGAGCGGCGGCGACACGCTCTATAAGATCATCTACAGCGGCCCTGTCAGAATCGGCGATATCAAACTCTTCTAACAATGGCGTCGGGCGACCGTCCATGCCGATCACAACCGCCATCGCATGACGCTTATCAGGTCGGCCTTTGACACGCGCGTAGGTTTCAGCACGAAGGAACTTCTGCGCCAAGTCAGCGAGCTCGATAGATGCCTGGTCTAGTTCGGGATCGACCCAGTCTCGGGGGGGCTTATTCGCAGCGAGACTGGCTATCCCCTCAAAGTTCTCATCCGAACCATCGAACTGGGAAAGTCTGCCGATAAAGGCGTCCAGCCTAAAATCCCCAGCAAGTTGTCTTATGTTCTCGGCGCGGTCCCGTAATTCTGTCAGGGACTGGGGTGATACGTTGGGAACCTGCAACTCGGCGAGCATTATGTCGCGCAGTCGGTGCAGCATAGAAGGATAGGCAAGAACGAGCTCTTCCAAACCTTCGTGTACACTTTGAATGATGCGCGATAAATCCCTGTCCTTTGCGAGTGGCATGTCTTCACCGAGCAATCCCGGAATATCGTCGAAGAGGAACTGGTTAGGGTCATGCGCCCGCTTGAAGAGGTCGCGAATACTGGCCGCATTTGAGGAGAGCCGCATTGTCCTCGTCGTCCACTTGGGAAGCCGATCATAAATTGCGACTAACCCGCGTCCGACATCAATCGGCTCCAGGTTCTCAAGTTCGTTCGTTTCATCAAGATCACGGACAACCTGCGCCATATCGGATAAGAGGCGGCGAGAAACATCGGAAAGGTCCATCCAGCGTATTTGAATTGTGGCCGCGTCCTTCGCGAGGTAGTCCACGTCGACATCGTCGAACTTTGCCCTAAAAATGCCGTCGCGGTATACAGCGAGTCTGTCACGTTGAGACAACATGAACGCAACCGCCAGGATAGGCATAAGACCTTCCTTTACACCGAATGGCGGTTTACTCCAAAGCTTGAACAATTCAGAAACCGGAACGGTTCGATCAGCATGCTCCTTCACATGATTAAACGCAGCCGCCCACATTGGAGCAATATTATGATTATCATCTTCATTTAGATCGGGAGAAGCGAAGCGCCATGTCTCACCATCCCGTTTGTACAGATTGGTCGATTCAAGGATGGATACGAACAGCCCACCTTCAGCAGGATAACCCGAGATACCGAGTCGCGGTTCGCCTTCATTGACGATCATCCGGTGCAAAAGCTTGTTTTGAGCGGTAATTGCGTTGCTGGAAGGCTTCTGACGGTTTATCAGCTCATTGTGTAGACGCGGTGATTGTGGGAATCGCTTGTCACCCAAATCAGAGGCAATGATGTTTAATTCTGCTTGCCGAAGATTTTTCTTCTTATGATTTTTCCGGAACCACAGCGCGCGATCAAATGCCTTGTTGAGTTCAGTTTCCAGTACGGTTTGCAATGCAGACAGACGAGCGGCTACTTCCTTTCGTGCAACGGGATCCCCAGCTAGTTCAGGGTGGTCATTGCTGACTCGTTCCAATGCGAACAATTCACGAGCAAGAGGCATTACTGCCCAGGCCTGTTTAGATATCCCGACAACAATATCCCCCTTCTCGTCATCGCTATACCTGGCCGCCTTCTGACAAGCAGTTTCAGCAATTTCTTCAGATTCTCCTTCAGTAGGAATGGCAAGCAAAAACTGTCCGATTGCGCCATTCTTAGACTGAAGCTTTGCAGCATAATCAACAATCCCACTCACCGGGATGACGTTCACTTCGAACCATCGAAGTGCACCAGTATCATGGTAATGCCGTTTGGCAAGTATTGGCTGGAGTCCGGCGAGTGACTTTAACTCCTCGAAGTCAATTTCATCTATCTCATCAAGTGCGAAACGTATGGCCTGCTCGATATCAAAATCACTGCCGGCAAAAATGGAACGAGCATCAAGGAACTTCTTGAAGATCGTAAATGACCATTCATCCAGTTGAGACAGTGCTTTTTCCAAAGCTTTCTTAGATACTCTCGGAAAGCAAATATGCAGAAGATTTGAGTTAGCGACTAGCCCCGATCGCTCTTTGAAAAGGTCGATTACTGCAATCGTCTTGAGCAACTTAATATGAAGCTCATCACCGCCAATTGCTTCACATCGTTCGAGCGCTTCCGCAGCTAATGCCCACCTGTGGCCATCCGGAGAGGCCAGAATAGATGGTTCCAGATTGGCGCGTAGATAATCCCAAAGCTGGTCGGGGCCGTACAGTAGGTTGCCGTTAGTCTGATAAAGGAAATCCTGAAATCCATGCGGCTCTGAGGAATTCAAGAAGCCAAATATACTTCTTTGGTTCTGACCAAATCGCCGCCGAGAAATCGGTCCCAACAGGCACGCAACGAGGGGATGCAGCGGCCAACATGCTTCCAGCATGCCGGCGAGCCGCTCAGCATCTTTGGGCCGTTCACGCCGGGCAAAACTGGCGACGCCCGAGGCTGGTGCCCCTATGACTTTGGGGTTGTGGTCGCTTTCGATTGCGCGAGAAATTAGTTCAATTTGCTCTTCACCAGCCGTATTGACGATGAGATCAATAAAGCGACCCTGAATTTTAGCCCACTCGTCACGCAACTCGTGCGAAAGACGATGAGCGTATTCTTCGAATGCCTGGTGCAGAATGCCTACGACGATGAAACGTCCCTTGCTACGCGAAGCCGCTTCAGCGAGCTGTTGAAGAATGTAGATATCGGAGCCGTCTTGAACGGCAGCCTCTAGAAATTTTCCCATCTCGTCGATAAATAGAACGAGACCACCGTGGGTCCGCGGTTTTTCAGCAGCAGCTTCGGTCAAAGCAGAAAGAAGGTTGCTTTCAGTCCAACCTCCTCGCGGTTGACGAGATACTAACCCTGCCTGCTTCACAGCTTCGCCAATGACGGTTACAGGATCGGAGCGCCGTGCCACTACTGGTAGGATGCGCCACCCTTTAGAGCCTATTGGTAACGCGGCTTGAATTTCTTTTGTCAGATCACTACCAAAGACCTTTGCAGCTTCCTTCTGAAGATTAGCATTACCGTTCAGTAGGGCGCTAAGTGCGACTACGAGACTCGATTTTCCGCTGCCGTAAGGCCCTGTCCATGTGAACGCACCTTGTCTCGTTTCAGAAACGTGGCGCGCCATTGTTGACAGGATGTCAGCGGAAGACTGTGGACAAATAAAGCCTTCAAGAGCTACGGCATCTCCAAGATCGGAGTCAATTCGAATCGATTTCAGAAAACGGCGAGCTATTCGGACACGTTCGTTTAGCGGCATCAGGCTGCCTCTCTTCCGGTATTCACGCCATAATCCATCTGTATCCAGTCCAGGGCGGGAACTTCATCAAGGTTGATGTTGCGGACAACTTGTTTCAGGCCTGCTGTCTCGGACCACCGGAGAGCCCCGCCGGTCGATTCGTCGAGTGCAGCTAGACGATCAGCGACATCGTTCTCATCAAACAGGAAGACGCGCCCCGGTCCGCCGGCCGCGTGGGCGACTGCTTCAAAGGAGAGTGTCGAAGCGTTCGGCGCATAACGGGACCAAAAATCGATAAGGGCGTAGGTAAAGACGCCGTCTCCCAAGGTAGTCTTTGGCCCACGTACAAGGCGAAAACCATCTTTCTTTCCGACTGCCTTGATCAATCCAAGCTCAGTCAAAGGAGATTCCAGTGCATCATCATGGCCGGTCTTGCCGGACGGCTGACGGGCAACGTAGGTTCGGATGAAGCAGGCTATGTCATTCTTAATTGTCTTCGAGGCAACAGGCGACCATCCTCTGTCCTTGCCGAAACGCTCCAGAAGCTTTTCAAACTTCTCGCGCTCAAAGTTGATGGCAGGATAATGACTGAACGCCCAGAACCATGTTGTTTTTTCTGCGCGAGCCGCTAATTGCCAATGGACAAGCCACAGCGTCGCCGGGTGTTCCATGTAGGGATCAAGTCCACCGTTACCAAATAAAATGCGACCAAGTTCAGCCGTCCTGACGGCATTGACCGAGGGCTCTTCAATGACCTGAGCAGCTTTCGCCCAATGGCGCATGGCTGCAACCATATTCTTACCAACGCCGAAGCGGGCGATGGCGTCATCGTCCCAACAGGCAGCCCTGTTCTCGGTTTGATTCTCGGTTTCCGCAACTCGATCAAAAGCTTTTTTTAGCCACCCGTAACGGAGTGGAAAAGTTTCGTGACCCGAAAACTGAGGATTATAGTTTTCTTGAAATAGTGGTCCGCGTACCATATCTGCCCCGGTGGCTACTGGATGATGTCTCCAGCTCGACTGTAGCCGACAAACCATGCTATGGTCAATGTTAGCTGGAGAGACTCCCCAGCATCCTTAAACATGTGATTGTGGGCAACATTTATCTGGAAGATTCTTTAACCTATTGATTTACAATGAAAATTGGGGAATGTATCTATCTCGACCATCAGGCGACAACACCCGTTGATCCGCGGGTGTTGGCTAAAATGGTGCCGTATTTTGATGTTATGATCGGAAATCCGCATTCTGCGGATCACAGCCTTGGATGGGAGTCTTCAAATGCAGTCGAAAGTGCCGCGGCTAGTATTGCGAGACTCATTGGAGCTGATACTGACGAAATTATCTTTACGTCTGGAGCCACGGAGTCAAACAATCTAGCTTTGCTCGGTCTTGGGCGAAGAGCCGTAAACAGCAAGCGTAAACGTATCCTCGTTAGTGCTATAGAACACAAGTGCGTCCTGTCTGCAGGACGCATATTGGAGGATCAGTACGGCTTCGCAGTCGAATCGATTCCAGTGGATCCAGATGGCTTTGTCGTGCTGTCGGCACTCGAAGAGATGCTAGACGATAACGTTCTTGCCGTTTCTGTACTGGCGGTAAATAACGAGATCGGCACAATTCAAGACATCAAGGCTATTTCGAAGCTAGCGAGAGGATTCGGCTCTCTTGTCCATTGTGATGCCGTGCAAGCGCCTGTAGCTATGGAAGTTATCAATCTGGCGGAACAAACAGATCTGCTTAGCCTTTCCTCACACAAGATGTATGGCCCGAAGGGCATCGGGGTTCTTTATGTATCCCGTGATTTGCAAGACCGAATTGAACCGTTGATATACGGCGGCGAGCAGCAGAATGGCTTAAGGTCCGGTACATTGCCCACCCCACTCTGTGTGGGAATGGGAGCTGCTGCGGAAAACCTTATGAAAGAAGAGATAGTAGACAAGCGGGAAACTGTGCGTCGTTTGAGGGATACTTTCATCGAAGAACTTGCCGCACTCTCTTGGCCGGTTGTAGTTAATGGTGCTAGAGGCAATGCTCAACATCCTGGCAATGCGAACCTGCGGTTTACTGGGTTTTCTGCTCACGACATCCTCAGCACTATGCAACCGAGTCTTGCGGCTTCCACCGGTTCTGCATGCACCTCAGGTACTCTAGAACCATCCCATGTTTTAAAAGCCATCGGTTTAGATAGCGATAGCGCGGAATCGTCAATTCGATTCAGTCTGGGCTTTGGCACGACTGAGCAGGACATTTTAGATGCTGTCGGTATTATTGAAGAAACATTAGATAGGTTATCGAGGGCAAATCTCGTCTACTCTGCCTAACCGCGGATTTTCCGCAAGACCCAGAACATGAGCAGTGGCCCGGTTATATGGAAAAACACAGAAAAATATTCAGCGCAACTTGAAGTAGTCCTTTACACATCTATTGGAAACGCAGTCGCTGCCACTCGTCATGCCACCGATGATCCTCGGCATGTTGGTAGAGGGCCGTCGTTTCAAGCTTTTCGTGCCGGGCTGATGCCTGAATATACTTGATGCCGATCCCGGAATCATCGCCATGGGTGACCGCCGTATGCCGGAACCAGTGGCAGGACGCCTTTCTGAGCCTTCTAGCCTGTAGCGGGGATTCCGCCTCAATCCGGTCGGCGGCGGCCTGCGCGATGTCTTTTACCAGCCGATAGACCATGTTGTCGGACACCCCTTTATTGCCCTTGATACTACGCAACACCGGTGAGGTGTCATCGGCGGCCGGAAGGTCCTCGAGTCCCAGGAAGCGGCGGTAGCGCATCAGGGCATCGAGCATTTCATTGTTCACTGGGACCTTGGCGCGCTTGCCGCCCTTGCCCTCCACGAACCACCACCACTTCCCGCGGAACTCACGGAAGCTGTTCATCGAATGGCTGGCCACTTCGGATACGCGGGGCGCCAGCAGATACAGAAAATGAAACAGGAAGCGGGTGCGTTCGAAGTGCTCGATTTCGCGCTGGGTCCCCTGGGGGAGGGCAGCGATGTACCCCTTGAGATGCCCCCAGGTCTCCTGGTCGAGAAAGCGTTCCTGGGCGACGGCTTCACCGGTCTGGGGGGTCAGCAGCTTGTTGCGGCGGCGAATCAGGGACAGGGGATTCCCGCGCAGGTAGCCGGCATCCACCAGGTACGCGAGGAGTGCGTTGATCACGATCAGCGACTGGCGCCGGCTCGCTTCGCTCAGGGGTCCCTTGAACGGCCGCCAGTTGGCGGTGTACCGCGCTGCTCGTGGACCGCACCAGTAGGCCGCGGGCTGGGGGTCCAGCAGAAACGCCTGGTAGGCCTGGAAGTCTTCCCGGAGCAGCCCGGAGATCGGCTTGTGCCGTTGCTTCACCGCCCAGAGGAGGAGGCGTTCCGCTTCTTTGCGGTAATTGCGGTGGGTTTGGGGTGAACCATCAAACTCGGCCAGCCAGCACTGGATCGCCTGCCAGTCGTTCACCGCCTGGATCTGGCAGTGGGTCTGGGGCAGTCGGTTGTCGCCCCGGCTGCCGTCGAGTTGCGCCGGCAATACCGCCAGGCCATCAAAGGGCACCGGATGCTCGCTGAACACGACCAGATCCACTACTGACGGTCTCCCACTGCCAAAACCACGATACCGGGATTCTACGCCCTAAATATTCATGATTATAGGGTATATCATGAATTAATAGAAGCGCCTAACCTGTTGTATATAAAGGATATTTACGCGTGCGTGCCGATGAGGCCAAAATCAGCCATTTTGGGAAAAATTAGATGCGGTTGGTGGCCAAGAAGGAGGGTAGGGTGATGATTCAGAGGTTATATTTCCTTGCATTGAATTAACAGGGGGTGTTAACTAAGGTCTATGGCAGATCGTGATCAAGACTTGGCTGTAGAGTACTTTCTGGAGCTGGATGGAACTGTCCATTTTGTGGACGAGAAGTGCAAATATCGTGTCGAGATTAAAGCCAAGCGGACCGATGTCACTCCAGAACGGCCTCATGGTTTGAGTTATTCACTGACGTTACACGATGAGAAACACGAGAGGATATTGGGATTTGATAACGCCCATCCCGTGCCTGCTAGCAAAGGACCCGGCGGGAAGAGGCACAAGTTTCATGACCACAGGCATAAATACGACAAGACGCGTATCTGTTGATTTGCACTTAAAACTGACCCAGGATTTGCATCTAATATTGACCCACCCTGGTCGCCAGATTATGGCGTAGTTTTAGGTTTCTTGCTGCCTTT
>PADC01000011.1 GCA_002700385.1 Cycloclasticus sp. | reverse complement strand
AAGAAGTTCAAGAAGTTCAAGAAGTTCAAGAAGTTCAAGAAGTTCAAGAAGTTCAAGAAGTTCAAGAAGTTCAAGAAGTTCAAGAAGTTCAAGACCCTGCATTTAGCATTACGAATTTAACTCCTGCAGAGACTTTTCCTTTGCCTTTCGTTTGGTTTGGTGGTGTTGATGTGACTGAATCAGGCGATATTTGGGCGGCTGGTTTACGGGGCATGATCGTGAAAGGTGGTTTGGAAAGCATGACATTCGGAGAAAAATTAAATATAGCGGCATCAGAAAACGTTAAGTTGATATCAAGTCGTTGGGGAGATAAATAATGATTAAGAAACTATCGAGCTTTATTTCAAGAAAGCCAGTATTAGTGGCATCGATAATGGCGATATTGACGATTATCCCTGGCTATTACGCGTACAAAGGGCTGTCACTTAATGTGGTTTTGGAAGAAATGCTACCGGCTAATTCAACCAATGTAGAGTTGTTTTTGCGTTTTGGTGAGCAATTTGGAGGCGCGAATACGACCCTGATAGAAGTAAAAAATAAAAAAGGGGATATTTACGACCTGGACTATTTAACAAAATACAAGCAAATTGCTGAAGATGTTTACTACAACAAAGAAACTTATCGTCACTTAAGCCAGTCTTTGGTGTTAAGAAAAACTAAAGCAGTTTCAGGGGGCGGTGGCCGCGTCGGTGTTGATGCGCTGTTATGGCCGGATTTGCCGAAAACCGAAAAAGAAATGACGCGCATGCGTCAGTTTGTAAACAAGCAATATCGCGGGCTTCAAGTCTCTAATGATGAAACATCGGCTATTGTGATTGCGGACTTTAGAGATGAGGCGGATAAGCTTGAAGTGCTTAACTTTTTCTTAGACCTTCGTGAAAAATATGAAGGTGAAGATTTAGAAATTAATTTTGTAGGGCGTCCGATTCTACTGGGGTATATTTATCAATCGTTAGATTCTGTCTTTAATATTCTCGCAGCATCAGTACTTATTATTGCGGTCATTTTGTTCTTGTACTTTAGAACATGGGTTGGTGTCTTTATCCCCATGTTTACAGCAACAGTTGCTACTATTTGGGGCTTAGGGGCGATGGGGGCCGTTGAATACAATCTAGACCCACTATTAATTTTATTACCGGCCTTTATTTTCGCGATTGTGTTGTCTCATGGCGTGCAATTTACAACGCGTATTTTGGATAATATTGATACCTGTGAAGAACGACCTAAAGATTGTCGAAATGTAACAAGAGACGGTCTTGCCTTATTGCTTGTACCCAGTACCGCTGCCATTATTACAGATGCAGCAGGTTTTGGTGTGTTGGCCCTTGTTGCTATTCCAAGTATTGAGTCGCTAGCCGTTATATGTAGTCTTTGGTTGCTGTCAGTTGTGCCTGCGCTTATCTTCGCAGCCTCAGTGATGTGTTTAATTAAACCGCCAAAGTCACATAAAACAGGCTCTGTTATTCTGAATAAAATTTGGAGTACAGTCATCAATATGGAAGATCATTCCTGGACTATGGTTGGAGCAACCGCGCTCTTGCTTATATTCGGCGGCTGGTATTCTCAAAACCTGACCGTAGGTGATACTAAAGGGAGTGCCATTTTATGGCCAGATGCACGTTTTAACCAAGATGTAGAATCAATCAACACAAGGTTCTCATTTTTAGGCACCGACATCATGCAGGTTTATGTTGAAGGTGAAAAAGACACCATGCTGGATCCATCCGTATATCACCAGACTGAGGCGTTAGATCGTTACGTGTATGAGCATATGTCTGAAGTTCGTCCAGCAATTAGTCTGGTGCCTTTTATAAAACTGATCAATTCAGTACTGTTTGAGGGGGATCCATCTTATGCCCTTATTCCAGATACAAAAGAAGAAGTGGGTTTTGATATTTATATGTTCCGTTCAAGAGGTGAGCCGGGTGATTTCGCGGCGTATACAAATAAAGAGTGGGAAATAGGTAACGTCTCTTTCTTCTTGGAAGATCACAGTCGTCCAACAATCCAAAAGCTAAGAGATAATCTGGATGCTTTCTTTGCTAATGAGAAAGAAGTTGTTAGTGATGCAAAGTTCCTTTATATGGGTGGACAAGTTGGTATTGTTGAGGCACTCAATGAGGAAATTGTTAATTCAAATGTGAAGACGATGGTTGCAATTGCATTTGTAATTTTCTTTTGTATTGTCTTGTACTATCGTTCTGTAACAACGGGTTTAATTCTATTGTTTAGTTTGGCTACTGCTAACTCATTGACATACGCTTTTATGGCTTGGAAAGAAGTGGGCTTAAACGTTAGTACATTACCACTTGCTGCACTCGGTGTAGGTTTAGGTGTGGACTACGGTATTTATATGATTGATAGAATTAAAGAAGAATATAAAAACCTAGGGATAAAAGATGTTCATGAAGCAATACATCAGGCTTTCTTAACATCGGGTAACGCGATATTTATTACAGCGGTTACCATGATTGCGCCATTAATTCCTTGGGCTGTTGCATCACCATTAAGGTTCCAGGCAGAAATGGGTATGTTGCTAGCACTTGTATTATTTATGAACATGTTAGGTTCGTTACTATTCGTACCTGCAGCCATTGCCGCTTTTCATCCTAAGGCATTGTTTAAAATAAAAGAAAATGCTGCGCAGCAATAAAGCAACGTTGTTGTAAAAATGACAAAAAACGTTGTTTATCTGTGTGAAATGACGTATAAAGAAAGTGTTAGAAATGTATTACTGTAAATAATAAAGGGGAAAAGATGAAGAAAATAACAAAAATAAGTCTAGCGGCTATACTGGGTGTCTCCATGGTGGCACCTGCTATGGCGATAGATACAGGCATTAAAGGCCTAACTCAAAGTGGTCGAATTAAAGTGGGCGCATCTGTGCTTTACGACTTACCAGACCAAGGCAACAAAGCGGGACCGGCTAACTGGGTTATTGAGTCTAAAACAACGTATCGTCCTAACAGGCAATGGACTTTTATTGGAAATTTCTGGCTACGTGGTGATATGTCATCACAATTCACCAGTTATGATTCACCGAATGGTGGTCTACCTGATCAGGTAAATGGTGCTATTGTTCCAGGTGTTGGAGCCTTCCAACAAAATGCAAACTTTAATTTAAATTCAAGTAATTGTTCAGGCAATGCCTACTGTGCGGAAATGGATGATGAATTAGAGGTGTTAACGGACTGGGAAGACATTATTCGTGAGCTTTCAGTTAAATACCGTGATAAAAAAGGCCGTTATTCTGTTAAATTTGGTCGCTTCCAGCGTGGTTGGGGTCAGTCAGATGGTTTACGATTAATGGATGTATTGCATGCTCAAGACTTGCGTCAACGTTTTGCATTTACAGACTCTGATGAGCTTCGCTTACCAGCTTTAATGGTGTCAGCTGATTTTAACTTCAGAAAGCTTGGTATAGACGGGCCGTTTAAAGCCATGGGTATGAAAAACCCATCTTTGGAAATTAACTTTGTACCAGAAGTTCAAACATCTAACTTTATCATTAACAACCCAACACCAGGCGATGAGACATCGGGCGGTATTTTTGGTTTACCTTGGGCTGACGTGAATGACACAACAGAAAATGGACCGGGGTTTGCTGGAATTGGTTTTAATTTATATGACAATAAACCAAACCGCCTCAGCTTATCGGATGCAGAATGGTCAATGCGCTTAAAGTTTGGAGCACTGGGTGGCTCTGCAACCATAAATGCGTTTTACGGACAACAAGATCTACCAGTATCTAAGCTAATTGGCTCTTCATTAATTGTCGGAGATGGATTCAATGATCCAAGTGTTGGAACACAAATACCATCAATTCCCGGTAATAGTAATTCAGTGGGTGCATCATTTAATGCAGCAACTACAGAAGCTGTTTTATTTGGAGCAGGTGGTTACCAAAATTGGCTGCAATCAGTAGATGCGTTTGCAAAAGGAGGCCCGGTCCCAATTGTAAGCCCACTTGCAGGGTTTGGCTGTGGTGATGCTTTTAACCGTATACCTGGCCCTGATTGTTCAATTAACGCTGCGGTTGAGGTAGATTATGACTATCGCCAGTTAATGTTAGGTTTTACTTTCGCACGTGATTTAAGTGACTTTATCAGAATTGGACGCAAAAGCTCTGCACCAACTGTACGTTTAGAAATGTCACATGAGTTTGATCGTCCATTTAATCGTTCTAGAGTTAATCCAGGCGCAACATTCGGACCATTTGATGGTAGCTTTGCGGGCGAAGTAACTGGCTCAGGTGCGTTGGCTGTAGAAGCAAGCCGAAACATTGTGAAAGAGGACATCACATCAACAATGATTGGTTTTGATTTCCCATTATGGGTACCGGGTTGGGAATCACAAGCTAAATCTATCTTCACTAGCTTACAATTATTTGATATCTACACTCATAATTCAGATCAAGGCCTATTGCAACAATCAACTTATGCCTTTACTGAAATACAAGATCATCAAAATTTCCTAACGTTTGGCTGGAATATGGCACTTGATAGCGAAAGGTTGGTGTTTGATGGCTTGTACATACGTGATTTCCAAGGCTCTGGTGACTTCTATCGTCAACGTATTGACTTCAACTACTTTGGTGACTCATGGCGCCCACGTGTAGAAATCGCTCATTTCTCTGGCAACAAAGAAAGCGGACCAATTGGTACTTTTAATAATTCAGATTATGTTGAAGTATCTTTAACGTACCAGTTCTAAGTAATTAGAATAACTACCTATCACTTATTGAAAAGTGGTAGGTAGTTATTAATAATGTAAGTGAATTAAATTAAGAAATAAGGGTAATGGAGATATAAATGAAAAATAAAAGATTACAAATAAAACTGGCAGCTGCCGGCATAGCGCTTGGGCTTGGCATGTCAACTGCACCTGCAATGGCAGAAACCAATCGTGCATTAGAAGCTTGGAAAACTTTTGCATCAGAACAAAATAATGCTGATTATAATAAATGGGTTGAATTAATCTCAGACCCTAAAGCAATTAAACTAGCAAAAGAATGGAAAGACTTACGTGGTTATGATGCATATGACCTAATGGATAAAGAAACATTTCCAGAAGATTTAAAGCCAGGACTAGTAATTACAGGCGAAAATAAGGCTGATTACCCTTGGCTAGCTAAATACTTAACTAAAGAGCTTTATGATGCTATTGGCGGATCATGGGGCGGCATTAAGAAAATGAAAATCGTGCCAACAAATACCTATTATATGCATAATGGATATTTACAAAATACTAAAGCACTTAAAGAACAAAACATAAACATTAAATTTGATGAAGATGGTCAAATGGTTTATGACGATGGGTCTTATGCTTTATTGTCTGGCCCAGGTGCTTCAGCAATTCCATTTATTAATCCTAAAAATGGATTAGAACTAAACTGGAACTTGGTTGCAAATTCTGTGGCTATTGAAACCCTAGAGCTCAATCCTATTTATTTTTATTCATGTACGGCTGAAGGTGAGCCTGATAGAGAATATAAGGCAAACCTTTGGTGGTGGCATTATCATAACAGAACAGAAATTGAGCCTTTAGGAGACATTCCAGGTAAAGAAGAAATGGTTGAAGGTGGTGCTATATTTTTCTTTGAACCAAATGATGTACGTGGTTTAGCAGGTGTACGCCAACGTTATGCTTCAGGCAGTAAAGAAGATGACTTTAAATTATTCATTCCTACCTTACGTAGAACTCGTTTGTTAACAGGTTCAGATTCAGAAGATCCTTTATTATCAGGTGTAGAATTATCTTGGGATGATTGGCGTTCTTATTGGGTAAAAACTGATATTAAGAAATTTGACTATAACCTTATCGGTGAAGAATTTGTATTAACCCCAGTTTCGACTGTACATGCATACAACTCAATGGTCCTAACAGAAGATAAATGTGCTGTTGAATACATGGAAGTTGAACTTCGTCCAACATGGAAACTTGAAATTATTGATAAATCAGGTAAATATCAATACTCTAAGCGTCATGCGTGGATTGATAAAGAGTTTTACAACACACGTCGACAGATCACATGGGACCCACGTGGCAATATGTTCAAAAGTTGGGATGAGAAACGTGACTGGAAGCCATCTACAGGTGAAGGCAACTGGGGCGGTGTTTTAATTAGAAATAATGTTAATCATCGTGTAACGACTATGAATATGACTGCAACATGGGAAGACCTAGATGTGGTTGTAGATGAGTCAATGTTTGATGTAGACCAATTAAGAGATTATCAGTAATAGAATCACTTAATATTAAGCATTAATAATCAAAGCAGTGGAACGAAAGTTTCACTGCTTTTTTTATGCCTTATGTCATTAAGACATGAAATATAACTAGGCGATAAGATGCGAATTAAATAGTATATTTACAAAAAAAGGGGGAGAGGAATGAATACAATAATTAAAAATTTACTGTTCTGTTTTATGTTATTGATCTTAAGTGCTTGTGATGAACAAAATAAAACGACCAATAAAGAAGAAGAATTAGTACCAAAAAGCGCTATTGAACAAATAAACAGACAA
Organism: Cycloclasticus sp.; assembly: GCA_002700385.1. Lineage (GTDB taxonomy): Bacteria > Pseudomonadota > Gammaproteobacteria > Methylococcales > Cycloclasticaceae > Cycloclasticus. Next base: position 353,803 of record PADC01000011.1, on the reverse strand, counting down.
ATAAATGAAGTACCAGAAGATGTCGGTGTTCACTATTATGGTCTTGAACAAAATTTACAGCGTTATTCACCTCTAACACAAATTAATGATGGCAATGTGCATCAATTGAAACCATCTTGGGTGTTATCCCTTGGTGATAATAGAGGACAGCAAACACAACCGTTAGTTATTAATGGGGTTATGTATATTACAAGCCATAACGCGACATATGCAGTCGATGCAAGATCTGGTCGTCAAATATGGAAAAGCATCATTCAATACCCTGCAGAAACACTAACTTGCTGTGGTGTTACGAACAGAGGGGCAACTTGGTATAACGATGTGTTGTATCGCGCCACGCCGGATAATAGGTTGCTAGCCCTTAATCCAAAAAATGGAAAAACCATTTGGGAAAAACGAACAGCAGAGATTGAGTTTGGTTATTCAATGACCAGTGCCCCGCTTGTTGCCAATAACGTAGTGATTACTGGCGTGGCAGGAGGAGAATTTGGTGCTAGGGGGTTTTTAGATGGCTGGGATCCAAAAACAGGTGAACATTTATGGCGCTTCCATACTATACCCAAGCCGGGAGAAAAGGGGAGTGAGAGTTGGCAAGGTGATGAGTGGGAGCATGGTGGAGGGCCGACATGGTTGATAGGCTCGTATGATAAAGAACTAGACCTTGTTTATTGGGGAGTGGGTAATAAGTCGCCTTGGAATATGAGAGAAGGAGCAAAAGATAATTTATATACGCAAAGTATGTTGGCTATTAGACCTAAAACGGGTGAGTTGATCTGGCATTATCAATTTACCCCAAATGATGGCTTTGATTATGACGCTGTTAATGACCCAATACTTACTGAGATTGAGGTTGATGGAAAACAACGGAAGGTCTTGATACAAGCCAATAGGAATGGGTTCTTTTATGTACTTGACCGTAGCACTGGTAAGTTATTAAGGGCGAATAAGTTTGTTGATAAAGTGACATGGGCTGATGGAATTGATATGGAGACAGGGCGACCAATCATATCTGAGCGCGTTAAAAACATGATTAAGACAGGAGAAACAACCGAGATATGGCCCTCGGCTTTTGGTGGTAAAAACTTAGCGCCGATGTCTTATAGCCCAACAACAGGTTTGGCATACGCTAATACATTTAATGTTGGTTGGTATTACACACCGGTTAAGCAAGAATATAAAAAAGGTGTTTTTTATGTGGGTGCAAAATTTGAATGGATTCTTCCAGATGAACCGAAAGGTTATTTAAAAGCGATTGACCCATTAACAGGCAAGGCGAAATGGTCTTTTCCTACCACTGTTCCAATGAACGGCGGCACCCTGGTAACCGAGGGGAATATAGTTTTTTCCGGTGCTCAAACGGGTGAACTTTACGCATTTAACGCGCAAAGCGGTGAGAAGTTATGGGAATTTAGAACAGGCTCCGGCATTATTGCTCCGCCAGTAACCTACCAACTCAACGGCAAACAATATATAGCTGTTGCGAGTGGTATTGGCGGTGTGTACACAAATTTTGTAGATGATCCTGATCTAAGGAATATCAATTCAGGGGGCTCTATATGGGTCTTTGAATTGGGCGATGGCAAAAACACCAGCACGGTCAGTGCAGACACGATTAGGCCCGTATTAACCGAGGCTTCCGAAGAAGCGCCGATTGATGAGGAAAAGAACTGGTCTGAGGCGGTAAAAGGGGTGCTGAGCTCTACGAACAAGCGTGTTCACATTGCCATGGGGTCAATATGAAAACTTCCGGCACAACCTATGATCTTCGCTTGTTTCCTAAAAATGATAGAGTGCGATTTAACGACTCCGTTATTAACGGAAAAGGTTCGATGCCAGCGTGGGGTAATAAGTTAACGGTAGAAGAAGTTAATAATATTTATGAATATGTTATTCATTAATAAATAATGGAAGGAGACACAGTGGAAAATTTAGACGATTTAATAGATTTTAAAACGGGCCGTCAAAAAAGGCTGATTTATTCTGATGCCGAAATCTATGATCAGGAAATGGAAAAAATATTCGGCCGAAGCTGGCTTTTTTTAGCGCATGAATGCCAACTTGAAAAGCCGGGAGATTTTATTCGCACCTATATGGGAGAAGATGAAGTGCTGGTCGTTAGGCAGAAAGATAATGGCCTTAAAGCATTTTTAAATACCTGTACTCACCGCGGCAACCGTTTATGTAAAGCGGATCATGGCAACAGTAAAAGTTTTGTATGTAATTACCATGGTTGGAGCTTTAGCTATAACGGTGAACTGACGGGCGTGCCGCTAGAAGAAGCGGCTTATCAAAATAATTTAGATAAATCAAAATTTGGCATGATTGAAGTTGCCCAAATAGCCAGTTATAAAGGGTTAATTTTTGCCACATTTGACGAGAAAGCACCGAGCTTAGAAGAGTACTTAGGTGATATGAAGTGGTACCTAGATGTGTGGTTAGATGCGATGCCTGAAGGCACGGAATTAATTGGAACCGCAATGAAAGTTGAGCTGCCCGTTAACTGGAAATTAGCGGTAGAAAATGTATCTGGTGATGGTTATCATCTGGGTTGGGCGCATGCTGGCGCGATGACCGTAACGGCAGAGTCTGATATAGCAGGCTTATCTGTTGGCAACAGTGACGTTGATAATGAATCAGCAATCTCTGTCGCCGGTATGAATGGCCACACGGTACTAGCCGCTTTAGACGGAAAATCAGGCTATGCCTTTTACAATGAATATCAAATGGCTTGGGATTATCTGGATCAAAACAGGGCGACTGCCGTTGAACGCTTGGGGGAGATTCGCGGTGAAAAAATGTGGGGTTCACAAATAAATTTCACGGTATTTCCTAATTTGCAATTTTTGCCCGGCCTTAACTGGTTTCGAATTTATCACCCGAAAGGCCCAGGGAAGTTTGAAATGTGGACATGGGCGATGGTCGATAAACGCATGTCTGATGATTTAAAAGAAATGATCCTTAATAATGTGAGCCGTACTTTTGGTCCAGCGGGTATGTTTGATAATGATGATGGCGATAACCTTCAAGCCGCTACAGAGCAATCGAGAGGTTGGAGAACGAGCCAAATGGACATTTATACCAATATGGCGATGGGCAATGAACATAGCCGTGAGGGAATGCCGGGTGTCATCAGTGAAGGGTTAGTGTGTGAGCAGAATCAACGCTATGTTTATCGCCGTTGGTTGGAAATGATGAAGGCAGACAGTTGGTCAGATATTCCTTTCTATAATAACCTAGAAGAAGCGCGTGCAACGGAGGATAAATAATGACTTTAAAAGCGGCAAAAGATGAGGTTTATTTAGACCTTCAACGGCATTTATTTAAAGAAGCTCGTATGCTGAGCGCTGAGCGTTACGATGAGTGGTTGAGTGAGATTTTGTCTGATGATATTTATTATCGTATGGACATGCCTCAGCGGCGTTTTCGAGAAGATAAGTCGGCTGTACGGGCACCGGCTAAGACGCCTATATTTAATGATGACTTTGCTTCATTGAAGGTTAGGGTAGGCCGTTATAAAACGGGTTTTGTTTGGGCAGAGAACCCAATGAATGCATCACGCCATATGGTTAGCAATGTAGAAGTTTTCGAGACAGACGAACAGGATCAGTTTAAAGTTTATTCTGTCGTCGAGTTTCATAGAAGTCGCTTGAACTCTGAGAGAAAACGGTTTACGGTTGGCCGAGAAGATAGATGGGTTAAATCAGAGAATGGATATCAATTACTCGAACGTTTAATGACATTAGATGATAGTGTCGTACTGGATAGTAATATGAATTTCTTTCTTTAATGAGATATTAAATAATAAATAGAGTTGAAAAATATGGGATGGTTAGATAATAAAGCGGTATTAATTACAGGTGGAGCATCGGGCATTGGTTTAGCAATTGTTGAGCGCTTTGTAAAAGAAGGTGCACAAGTTTGCGTGATGGATCGTTCTCAAGAGAGGATTGATGAATTAGAGAAAACGCATGATGGTGCGGTGGTTGGTATTGTGGGTGATGTGAGGTCTTTGGACTCTAATAAGGCAGCGGTGAATAAAGCGGTGTCAGCATTCGGGAAATTGGATGTGTTTATTGGTAACGCGGGTATTTGGGACTATATGGTGCCCTTAGAAGCTCAGCCTGAAGAAAAAGTTGAAGAAATCTGTGATGAAATATTTGCTGTTAATGTAAAAGGTTATCTTTTAGGCGCTAAAGCCGCTTTGCCGGCGTTGAGAAAGACCAAAGGCAATATGATTTTTACCGCTTCAACGTCCAGCTTTTACACCGGAGGTGGTGGCCCTGTTTATGTTGCTTCTAAGCATGCTGTTATTGGTTTGATAAAACAGCTAGCGTATGAAGTAGCGCCAGATGTCAGAATTAATGGTGTGGCGCCTGGCGGCACAGTGACAAACCTTGGCGGTAGTAATGCGGCGGGTCAAGCGGAGAGCAAGCTGAACGAGGTGCCAGACATTGATAAGATTATTGGTGATATGACGCCATTAGGTTTTACAGCAGCACCAGAAGATCACGCAGGTGCTTATTTATTGTTAGCATCGGATCAGTCTAGCTATATTACGGGCACTATTATTAATTCAGATGGTGGTATTGGTGTTGGTAAACGCCCTGAATAAATTAGAATGGTAATTACAAAAAAAGGCCTCAATTTTAAGAATTGAGGCCTTTTTATTAGTTCAGTTGTTACGGCTTAGATTGGGTATGGAACGTAACGCGGTAGTACGTTAGTATCCAGTACGGCTTTGCGTTGAATAAAACTTACTTTGCCATTTTCTACTAAGATTATATCCTCATATCGGCCAGCGCCTAAGATGCTGGTTTGTTCGATAAGATCTTGCGTATAAAAGACGGTGAAGTTGAAATCCGCTTTATATTTATTATCACCTAAGTCAGTAATGTTAGTTAACTGAGTCATATGACGCGTTTGATAGTGCTCAGTAGAGTCTTCTTGAATATCTACAACTTGGGTCACACGGTCTTGTAGCCGTTCATAGCAGTCATCTAACATAAAGCCAATAGGTAGCCCATTGCTTTCATTTTCATTTGAGATAAGGGTGTAGGTTCCTTGCTTATTAAAACAAGCTAACCATTTATTCATATCTAACTTGTCGAGGGCGCAAATGTAGTCCCTATTTAGATTTTCGATACTGAAAATAACGTTTGCTTCGATTTCACTCATGATTCTGCCCTCTTAAAGCCCATTAACTTTCTATAGTGTTCCCAGCGAGGTAAATTACCAGACTCATCATTTTGCCCAACTTGAAGATCAAGTTGGAATTCACTTTTGACGCCTTTTTGGAAAATAGCGTTACCCGGTGTTTTGTTACCTTTGTCAATACGAGAGAAAATAGATGCATCTTCCATACTGATTAAGCCACATGGGCCCAGCAAATTGCTGGATTGACGTATCCGGTGTTGAATCATTTCGTCGTCATCGTCTTCGTGAGTGAAGTAAGCGTAATGAACTTCAATGCCCTTAGGCCCTTTAGGGAAGGCATAACGAATGTTCAGCATATCCATATGTTTAGAATAAACGGTCAATGGGAATTGCATTTGCACAATAGAACCTGTGCTGGTTTCTGTGCCTTTAAAGTCTAAAATAGAGGCATCCTTTAACGCGGTAATGTCATCTGGAATTTTCAGTTCGGATTCAAACGAAAGGTGACCATTTTCAGAAACATTTTGAACCCCTTTGCCGCCTTGCCAATTAAGCATTTTAAAAGCCAAGTGAAGTAACGGAGCATGGTAGCCATCATTATCGCAATAGGCTTTCCAGTTGCAGTCATAATGAACTTTTTGGTAGCCAACAAACTTCAGTCGACCGTCTCCACCAAGAATGCGCCCTAGCGGTTCATAGAACTCCTCGCCTAAGTATTCTCTAAGGGGTGCAACGGTGTCACTCATGGTGATGAAATATAAACCGTTATATTCCTCTGTACGGAAGGTGGGTAGGCTGAAGTTCTTTTTATCAAAATCTGGAGTGAATTCTCGACTGTTCGGGCAGCCGACTAAATCGCCTTCCGGGCTGAATAACCACCGGTGATAGGGGCACTCGAATTCGGTTTTGTTCCCAGAGCTTTTTGTAACCAGCGTGGTACCACGATGAGTACAGGCGTTTTGAAAAATCCGAATTTGATTATCTTGGCCGCGTACGGCGAAAATAGGCATTTCACCCAGCTCGGCAGCTTTATAATCACCAATATTTGGAATTTCACTCTGGTGCACAATAGGATGCCATTCATCGCCATAAAATATTTTTTCAAGCTCAAGCGGCCATAAGTCTTCTCTTTCAAAGACCTCTTTAGGCACTTCGTTATATTTCGCGGGCCAGTCTAAGGTGGCACCGTTCTCAGGTGTCTGTGACATGTTCTCTCCAATTCAATTATTAAGTGTTATTGCAAAATAAATATATATAACTTTTGAAAAGTATCCTATATCTATTGCCCGCTAATTTGATATTTGTCACTCGCCTTCAGTTATCGAGTCGATGTGTTGGCTCGTTGTTCCAGTTTTTTATTGTCTAATATTTGAATGTTACGGCCTTCCTTGAGGATGCAACCGGTGTCAATTAATTTTGAAAACGATCGGCTAACCGTTTCAATGGCCAGGCCAAGGTGGCTTGCGATATCTTGACGCGTCATAGGTAATTGGAATGAGGTCGTTTGTAGCTGTGGTGATGAAAGGCGGCTTTGATAAAGTAGTAAGAAAGCCGCTAATCGTGATGAGGCGGCTTGAAGAGAGATGATGTTTTGTACTTGGCTCATGGAAGCCAGGGCATTGCTATACAATTTGACTGAAAAGTCGGATAAGGTGGGAAACTCTTTCCGTAGCATACGTAAAGAAGGGTAGTCTATTTTGCAAGCTAAACTGGGTTCTAGTGCCTCTGCACTGTTGAGTGTCATGCCAAAACCAACGCTGTCTAAACCAATGACCTCGCCGGGTAAAAAGAAATTATGGACGTGTTCGGTACCGTGCGGTGAGATCATTTTGGTTTTAAATGAGCCTGTTTTAACGATGTATAAGTAATTTGTTTTTACGCGTTGCTCAAAAAGAGAATGACCGGTTTTGTATAAGATGTTTGTTTGGACAATATTTTCAAATCGAAATAGCTTTTCTTCAGGCATGCCAGATGGAACGCATTTTTTAGCAAGTATGCACTCCGAGCAATTAGACGCTACTTTATTGTTTGTCATATGAAAAATGGGGCCCTTCTCCAAAGGGATACTCTAAACTAAATTTAGAACGAGTTAAAACGTTTTTCAAAAAACGATAAAAAAGGCCCTAGCGCATTTGTTCTAGGGCCTATTCAATTTAATTGGAGAATAAGTTAAAAGTCCATGAGCTCTTTATATCCTTTCCATAAGCCACGGATTAAACCTTCGGTAACTAAGTGGTCATCGCCGCTGGCTTCTTTACCGGCCATTTGAATAACATTCGTATATTCCCCATCTCGGACAATGGCGTTTTGGCATAGTTCAGTTGATTCGCCGTCTTCCATAGAAATCAGCCCGCCGGGGCCAATGAGGTTGAATTGTTTTAGACGATAATTTCGGACTTCTTCAGAATCATCTTTGTAGCCAAAGTATGTCCAAACTAATTCAAATTCATCTTTACCTTTCGGTAAAATTTGACGAAACGCGAGCGTGTTTTGAATTTGCTGTAGAACCAAAGAAGGAAATAATGACAAGATAACGAGAGTGACGTTATCCTCAAATTCTTGGGTGCCTGCGAGTAAGGACATATCCTGAAGTTCGTATTCACCGGTTTGAAGCGTTCTGAGCTTGTCTTTTTTCATGTCATCTAAAGCGCTCTCGTCCTCGGTGCCGCCACTCGCCCATAGAACAGAATGGAAGTCGTTATTGGAGATCGACTCACCTTTTTGTGAGGAGCGATATAGACCGAACGTGGCATGGAATAAGTGGAGTAAACTTGCGTGATAGGGGTCTTTGGTATTTTCGGAATAGAATTTCCAGTTCCCGGCAATATGTTGGCGAGTTGTGCCGAGTATTTCGATAGGTTTGTGCATGATGCGCTTGAAGTGATAAGCCACGTCTTCACCCATGTAGTCTTCGATATCCGGTGTGTCATCGCTAAACGTACCAAAAATAGCACCGTGATAATTAACCACGCGTACTTTGCGCAAACCATGTTGTTTTTTATCAAAATCTTTTGGCATGCCGCCTTTACCTGCAAGCCCTCGTTGGAAGGGGACGCCACGAAGGTCGCCTTTTGCATCGTAGGACCATTGATGATACACACAGGTGTAGGCACCGTCTTCAGATCTGCCATGACGTTCACGACAAATTTCAGCGCCGCGGTGGGCGCAGCGGTTCACCCAAGCATATATCTCATTGTCTTGACCGCGAGTGACAACGACCGGCGTATCGCCAATATAAGTAGATTTAAAACTGCCTTTTTCAGGTAGCTCAGCCTCGGTAGCCAGATAGTTCCAGGTCGGACCGTTATACAGCCGGGCTTGTTCTAAATCGTAAACTTCTTGGTTATTAAAAACGGAATAGGGCACAGCGGTATGGTCTGCATTGGCGGGCCATTTTAAATGTGGGGGCGTTGTAGCATTCATAATGTTGCTCCTAATATTTTAAACGGGAATAACCATCAAGGTGGTAATACGATGGGTGTCATAAATGGCCGTTCTTTCTTTAAACTTTAAAACACCATTATCACGGACAATCACGTCGACATAACGACCAATGTTGTAGACCGTGCTTTCACCATCATTGCAGGTTTTAAAGACAGCGTAATTGGATTGGACATTAAATGTATCACCGTCTTCTGTTGTGATGACGGGATTGCTGATAATGTGACGATACCATTGGACTTGATAGATGTTTGCGTGACGGAGAGCGGTAATGCGGTCTTGTAACATGCCCCGGCTATCACACCACATGACGGCGGTTGGTAAGCCGACTTCGTGATTTTCCCTGGGAATGACTTGATATAAGCATTCTTCAGTAAAAAAGTCTGGCCAGCTTTCCAGGTTATCATCGTCAATACATTGAACGTAAGCGTTCAGTAGATCTTCTACTTCCCCTTTTAATTCAAGGGTTAAAGCATTATTTGCCATGAGTCCTCCTCATTGATTATTTGGAATTAATTGCATTATCGAGTATACGGAGTTAAGTATATAAGAAAATGATTATGGTCAAAAAAAACCTCTTTAAATTAAAGAGGTTTTTAGGAAGGTTAATGTTGTTTTTTTTATTAAGACTTTGGACGGTTATCCACTAACATCATTTTAGAAATAAGTGCTTGAATATCGGTGTTTGCTTTGTTATCCAGTAATACAGCCACTCGATTGATGGTACAAACAACAGACCCTCTCATGCTGTGGACATAATAGCCGTCGAGTGGATATACCACCGTAGGGTCTTGGGAAGCGCGTTGGTAACTGAGTTGGCTAATACCATACACACTCAGGCCAGCGGCTTCAGCGTGAGCCATCAGCCTATCGGCTCTATCATCAGAGATATCTCCGATGCGTTCAACAATAATCGGTGGCGTTGCGGCACCCATGCCACGAACGCATTCACGCCAGCGTACAGCGCCAACGACGCCTTTAATATCTAACGGCAATCGCGGATAAGCGGTAGGTTCTTGAAGGAATGACTGTAGCAGGGCTAGGTTGTTCCTTCAAGGTTCTTCCGCTTCATGCGCCTTGTTAGGTTGCGCGGTAGCGCAGCTTAACTAGGCGGATGTTAATCCGCGATTGCCGTTAGGTCTGTGCCGCGCAGCGGAACGTAGTGAAGCGTAGCGGCGCAGACCTAACAGCGAGCTAAAAGGGATAGGTTCAGACATAAAAAACTCCTAAGGTTTGTTTGCACTTAATTGTGCTTGCATATAGAGATTAGCTCAGTAGGGAGCCTGATAGCAACAGCTTATTATGTTTTTATTACCAATATGAAAGGGTTGATTTAATGTCAAGTGATGTGGCTCATAAAATAGTAAAAATGATTTAAAAATAATGTTATGCTAATATTTGAAATTATTTTATTTTTTAATAAGACATATAGTAAAAATATAAGTCAATTAATCTCAGAGGGGAGATATTTTTATAATGAATACAAGACCAATTGTGGCAACAATGATCGGTGATCCAGCAGGCATCGGTCCGGAAGTGCTTGCAAAATCGTGGGCTACAGGCGAGTTGCACGACTATTGCCGCCCCGTTCTCGTGGGCAGTGCAGAAGTTATGGTGCAAGCGGCTAAATTCTGTGGGCTGACGCTGACAGTGAATAAAATTTCATCTGTGAATGAAATCAGCGATGATCCGACGGTCATGGATATTTTTGATTCGGGCAAATTTGATATTAATGGTTTCGAAATGGGTACGGATAATGCCTCATGTGGACAGGCTAGTGCAGACTGGCTAGATGAAATGGACGCAATGGCCCTTGCTGGTGATGTTGATGCAACAGTGATGGCCCCCATTAGCTCTGTATCAATGAAGAAGGCCGGCGTGCTAGACAGGGTGATTAATATGGAGCCAGGGCACAGCTACTTGTTCCTCATTAGCGGGCCCTTAAGAGTTATGCATTTAACAGATCATTTGCCGCTTCGAGATGTTTGTGATTTGATTTCTGCTGACTTGGTCACCAAGGCGATTGGCCAATTGAATGACGCGCTAATAAGTTGGGGGATCAGCAAGCCAAGAATTGCAGTAGCTGGGTTAAACCCCCATGCCAGCGGAAAAGAGGAAGATGAAGAAATACGGCCTGGTGTAAAAGCGGCGCAGCAGTTAGGGATAAATGTAGAGGGCCCTGTTCCACCGGATTCAGTTTTTCGTCAATGCATAGAGAATAAATACGATGTGGTGTTGGCCATGTTTCATGACCAAGGGCATATCGCCATCAAGACTTGGGGGTTTTCTGGCAATTGCGCATTGATTATGGGGCCTCCTTATTTGCATATGTCAGTTGCGCATGGAACAGCCTATGATCTCGTGGGGACAGGCAAAGCCGACCATACGATGATGTTAGAAGCGATCAAATTAACAGGGCATTTAGCCGCTGAAAAAGGGTTTTTTAAATAAAAAATAAAGAGAGGTTGGTAATGATGGAATCACAGGCAGAGCTTAATAAAATTGATGTTGACGGTAATCATGCGCCCTATTCTGTTTATTTGGATGAGGGCATTTACAAGCTAGAGCAAGAAAACCTCTATCGTGGGCCGGTATGGTGCTATATCGGCCTGGATGTTGAAGTGCCAAAAGCGGGTGACTATAAATCTACTTTCGTTGGTGATACACCGGTTGTTTTAGCGCGAGACGAAGACGGGCAATTAAATGCCTGGGTCAATCGATGTGCCCATAAAGGTGCTTTGGTTTGCCGAGAGCGACATGGGCACGTTGATGACGGGGTGTTTACCTGTGTTTATCATCAGTGGGCCTATGATGCCAAAGGCAACCTTAAGGGGGTTCCTTTCCGACGTGGAATGAAAGGCCACGGCGGTTATGGCGAAGATTTTGATATGCAGCAGCATGGGCTGCGCCCATTACGAGTACAGCAAATTGCGCACATGGTGTTTGCTAGCTTTGATGAAAAGGCGCCTGATCTTGCGGCCTTTTTAGGTGAAAAGATGTGCGCCAACATCAATCGTATCATGCATAAACCGGTAAAGGTGATTGGCTACGCACGCCAATTTATGAAGGGTAATTGGAAAGCTTATTCTGAAAATAGCAGAGACAGTTACCATGGAGGTTTATTGCATTTGTTTTACCCCACCTTTGGCATTTATCGTCAGGGTCAAAAAAGTATTGGGATAACGGATAATGTGGGCCGGCATAATTATTTTAATGTTTCAATGCCGACAGGCGATGTAGATTATTCACAGTACCAAGGTGAGGCAAACAGAGAGATGAGCGGAACTCATCAGTTGCAAGACACGCGTGTCTTGGACTTTTTGCCGGAAAGAGAGGATGACGTTGCGCTCAGCATTCAATCGTTATTTCCGTCCGTTGTCTTGCAACAAATACAAAACACCTTGGCGACGCGTCAAGTGCTGCCAAAATCAGTTGATGAAACAGAGTTGGTGTGGACTTATTTTGGTTATGAAGATGATGACGAGGAAATGACAAGGCATCGGTTACGTAATATTAACTTGGTCGGTCCCGGGGGCTTTATTTCAATGGAAGATGGTGAAGCGGTGGAGATTGTACAACAAGGTGTGCACCGTGATGAACGTGAAAATTCGTTGATAGAAATGGGTGGCAATGATGTACGAGATGAGGTGTCGCCTATGGGTATGGATGAAAATGCGGTGCGAGGGTTTTGGAAAGGCTATCGACAAATCATGGCGAGATAAAAAAATATTAAAGTTTAAAGAGGTGAGAGATGATTGATATGGATAAACTGGTGGATATTGAAAATTCCACACAGTCTAAACAGGTTTTTTGGGATCAAGATATTTATGATCTAGAACTGGAGCGAATTTTTGGCCGTTGTTGGCTGTTTTTGGCGCATGAAAGTCAGTTGGAAAAACCAGGTGACTTTTTTACGACTAAGATGGGCGAAGATTCAGTTATTGTTGTCAGGCATACAGATGGGTCACTAAAAGCATTTATAAATTCCTGTACGCATCGAGGCAATAGTGTCTGTACTGCAGATAGCGGTAATACAAAGTCATTTGTGTGTAATTACCATGGCTGGGTTTATAGCACCGATGGTTCTTTGGTTGATGTGCCGTTGAAAGAAAAGTGTTATCACGATGAAATAGATATGGCGTCGCTCAGCCTGCCATCAATTCGGGTGGACAGTTACCGTGGTTTTGTATTTGGTTGCTTTGATGAAACAGCACCATCCCTTGTTGACTTTTTAGGAGACTGGGGTTGGTATTTAGACACTTGGATGGTGGGCGCTGGCAGCGGTGTTGAACTAGTGGGTCCGCCGATGAAGTCAATTCTTAAGTGTAACTGGAAAGTGCCGGCTGAGAATTTTGTTGGTGACGCTTATCATGTGGGTTGGACGCACGCCTCAGCACTTGAAATGTTGGGTGGAGAACTGGGTGGTTTGGCCGGTAATCGCGCGAATATGCCCTTTGATGAGTTAGGCATACAAATCACGACGCGGCACGGTCACGGTTTCGGTGTGATTGATCATGCCGCTGTGGGTATTCATGAAAAACGAGATGGGTATCTAAAATTTTTACAAGATACACTGCCTAGCGTCGCTGAAAAATTGGGTCAACCAAGGGCTAAGCTATATGACGGGCATTGGAATTGCACGACATTCCCAAACTGTTCTTTCTTGTATGGAACGAATATTTTTAAAGTCTGGCACCCGAGAGGCCCTCATGAGATAGAAGTGTGGTCCTGGGTGATTGTACATAAAGACATGGATGACGAGACCAAGAGAGAAGTTGTTAAGCAGGCCGCTAGAAGCTTTGGCACAGCCGGTACTTTAGAGAGTGATGATGGCGACAATATGGTGAACTCTACTAGAAATAACCAAGGGAGGCATACTCGTGCGAATAACATGGATTCGCGCATGGCCGTTGGTTATGAAGGGCCACACCCTGATTATCCGGGTATTGTCGGTTCAAGCTTTATTGGTGAAACATCGTATCGTGGATTTTATCGTTTTTACCAAGAAATTATGTCAGCAGACAGCTGGGAAGCGATTCGTGCGAAAGATGACCAATGGGATGACTGTTTTCCTAATAAAGATTACTGGGCAAAACGGCTGGCCGCTAAAGCGAATGTTGGGGAGTAATCACATGCATAATTTGGAAGCAAAAGAACGTGTGTCGATGCAATTGCATTATGATGTTTCTCAGCATTATTTTCATGAAGCGACGTTATTACAAGATAGAGAATTTAGCCAGTGGCTGGAAACGTGCGTAGCGAAAGATGTGCATTATTGGATGCCTGTTGTTGAGCGCCGTTACGTAAAGGACAAACGGTTAGAGCCTTCGCCCAATGATATGGCGATTTTCAACGATAATTACGATGAGCTTAAACAACGTGTTGGTCGGTTAGGCACAGGAGCGGTATGGATGGAGAACCCACCTTCATCTGTTCGTTATTTAATTACTAATGTACAGGCATTTCACACAGATCATGCGGAGGAGCTTGTAGTTTTAAGTAATTTTGTTATTGTGAGGAATCGTTCTCAATTGGAGCATTCTGAACATGTAGGGTGCCGAAGAGATGTTCTACGCAAAGTGGGTGACGGTTTTCAACTGGTAAGTCGAAAAATTACTCTGGATGCTAGAGTAACGGAAGATAAGAACTTGTATATATTTTTCTGATAAATTAAGTGTTAATTTTTTATATTAAAAAGAGGATTTAAGTAATGGTCAAAGTAACAGAGTTGGGTTACATGGGTTTTAACGTCACAGATTTGGACGCCTGGAGAGAATACGCGACTCAATGTGTAGGGCTGGAAATTGAAGAAGGTGATCGAGATGACCGTTTTTATTTAAGAATGGATAATCAGCATCACCGTTTTGTGATCCATCAATCTGATGAAGATGATTTGGCTTATGCCGGCTGGCGTGTCAAAGGCTTTGAAGAATTTAAAGCCATGCAACAGCATTTAAAAGATAACGGCATTGATTTCCGTGTGGCGTCTGAAGAAGAGTGTGAAGAACGTTTTGTGCTTGGTTTGCTTAAGCTGGAAGACCCATCTGGCAATCCAACAGAAATTTTTTATAGCCCGCAAATGGATGTCATGAAGCCCTTTCACCCTGGACGCCCAATGTACGGGAAGTTCTTGACCGGTGATCAAGGTATCGGACATTTTATTATCCGCTCTATGGACGACGAGGCGACCTATAATTTTTATTCGACCTTAGGCCTTGTTGGTTCTGTTGAATATAAATTCAAGTTGCCAAACGGCATGATTGCAAAACCTGTATTTATGCATTGTAATGATCGCCAGCACTCATTGGCATTTGGTTTGGGCCCAATGGAAAAGCGTATTAATCATTTGATGCTTGAGTACACAGAGTTAGATGATTTAGGTATTGCTCATGATACAGCACGTAGAGAAGGGATTGATGTGGCAATGCAGCTTGGTAAGCATTCAAATGACCAAGCGTATACATTCTACTTTGCGACACCATCAGGCTGGTTGCTGGAATTGGGTCACGGTGCACGTGAAGCAATGAGAGACCAAGAGCACTACACGGGAGATATCTTTGGTCATAAGCCTGAAGCAACAGGCTATGGAATGAACATCGATATTTAAGTGTCGTTCGCTTGAGTTAAAAAGGGCGCACTGCATAGTGCGCCCTTTTTGTATGTTTTATCTTTTGTAACGTTAGTGATTCAATAAGGTATCGCAAATACGCTGGAAAGCTGGGGTCAACATGTCACGATACTTAGCGTCAATTCCAACGTCCCGCATGGCTTTCTTCATGCAATGCATCCAGGCATCAGAGGCTTTTTGATCAATTTTATAGGGCTGGTGCTGTTTAGTGATGCAGGGGCTGCCGTGTTTGGCGACAAACAAGGGTGGGCCGCCTAGCCAGCCGGATAGGTATTCAAATAAACCTTGTCGAATATCAGATAAATCCTCTTTATGCATGGCTCTAATGACTTTTGCTTCATCGTCAGAGTCCATAATATCGTAGAACCGGTTAACCAGTTTGCGAACCCCCTCTTCTCCACCAATCCAGTGATACATGGTCGTTTGCTGCTCGGTTTTCTGGGTTGCTTCAGTCATTCTTTTTCCTATGATGTTTTTTAACAATTACTGTCGCATTATGATGAAATGTCGACCATGATCCAAATCAAATTTTGTAAACAAACAGCGTAAAGGGGTGTCTTGCCATCTTGAGTCGTCGGTAATACAGTAGCTTATTGAGAAAAGCTTAAAAAAAGAGGAGAAGCGCGTGAAGTATAATGGGATCCCCATGCCAGATGAACATGGTTATTTTGGAGAATACGGCGGACAGATTATCCCGCCTGACTTGGTCGTTATCATGAATGAGATTAAAGCGGCTTATCAGGAGATTTCGAGAACCGAGGCTTTTCAAAACGAACTAAATGATTTGTATGTTCATTACGTGGGACGTCCCAGTCCTATTTTTTATGCAAAGCGACTAACAGAGACGTTAGGTGGGGCAAAAATCTTTCTAAAAAGAGAGGATTTAAATCACACGGGTGCGCATAAGATTAACCATTGTCTTGGTGAGGCACTGTTGGCAAAGCACATGGGTAAAAGCAAGGTCATTGCAGAAACTGGGGCGGGCCAGCATGGCGTTGCGTTGGCAACGGCTTGTGCCTTGGTGGGTATCGATTGTGAAATTCATATGGGTGAGGTGGACATAGAAAAAGAACACCCAAATGTGACAAAAATGAAAATCCTGGGTTGTACTTTGGTACCCGTAAGTCGTGGAACGCGGACTCTAAAAGACGCTGTAGACAGTGCTTTTGAGGAATATTTAAAAGACCCGGTAAATTTTATTTATGCGATTGGCTCAGTCGTCGGGCCTCACCCCTTCCCCATGATGGTCAGGGACTTTCAAAGTATTGTGGGCAAAGAAGCGCGAGCACAGTTTCTTGAGGAACAAGGGGCTTTACCTGATGTGATCACTGCTTGTGTTGGCGGTGGCTCAAATGCCATTGGTTTGTTTTCAGCGTTTTTAGATGATGAAGCGGTAAGCATTGTGGGTGTCGAGCCAGCTGGTCGGGGTTTAGACACAAAAGACCACGCGGCTACGATGAGTCAGGGCGTTAAAGGCGCTTTACATGGTTTTGAGTGTTATAACTTGCAAGATGAGTCTGGTGAGCCCTTACCGGTCTATTCCATTGCGTCAGGATTAGATTACCCAGGTGTTGGTCCTCAGCATTGCTTGTTAAAAGACTTAGGGCGAGCTGAATACGTTGCGATCGATGATGAAGACTGTCTCGATGCTTTTATGACGTTGTCGAGAGTAGAGGGTATCATCCCGGCATTAGAAAGTGCACATGCAGTGGCGTATGCCATGAAAAAAGCCAAAACCATGGAGTCAACAAAAAGTATTCTGGTTAATCTTTCTGGTCGAGGTGATAAGGATGCGGATTTTGTTGCTGAAAAATTAGGTTTATAAATTTAATAAGGCAATTCAAGCGCGTTGCACAGGTAATCCATCAGCTCACTGGCTACATTGAAACGGTGATGAATGGTTTTCACAAGGTTTGGCGATAAAATCTGATCATGGCTCAGGGGGTGGATGGCAATAAAGTCTTTGCGCTTTAAGTCCTGAATCATAGGGTGGTCTTTAGCGTAGCCTCTTGGGTAGGTTTTTAGCGAATCCCCTGTAAATTTGTAATAGCGTCGGAACGTTTTATGGTGAGTGATGCTTTTCCACGCATTTGGACTGTCACTGATCATTTCTCTAATTTGATTCAGCGATTTGCCGTCGGGTCGCCAAATTCCAGCGCCCACAAAACAGTCATTGGGGGAGATGTGTAGATAGAACCCCGGCGCATGGACGTCTTTTCCAGCGAGATGCCTAAATTGAATACCAATATTTGTTTTATAGGGCGTTTTATCATTACTGAAGCGAGCATCTCGGTAAACGCGCATTAACGACCCACCTGTTTTTTTTGCAACAGCAGTAAAGCGACTGGACAGGTTTTTAATATTGGGTTCCATGGCGTCAATAAAATCAAGTGAAGGGAGACGCACAAATTCTTCATACTGTGATTTTCGTTCGTTGAACCAGGCTCTGTTATTGTTCTCAGAGAGTTGTTGTAAAAAATCGAACGTTTGTTGACTATAAAAGGGTGTGCTCATTGAATTTCTCGCCTTAAAGTTGACTTTAAACACAACTTGTTTGTTTGAAGGTAATATAATAACCTTTTAATACAAATTAATATATTTGAAGTAAGAGGAGCCGCATGACGAGTTTTAACGTAAAAATCAGTGATCAGGAATTTGAGTTTGAATGTGAAGAAGGGGATACTATTTTGCGCGCGGCGCTACGTGCAGGTCTTGGAATGCCCTATGAGTGTAACTCGGGCGGTTGTGGTGCCTGTAAAGTGGAAGTGCTAGAGGGTAATGTAGACAACATTTGGGAAGATGCACCAGGGCTATCGCCTCGCGATATTAAAAAAGGGCGGAAATTAAGTTGCCAATGTATCCCTACGGAAGATTGCGAAATAAAAGTACGTTTAAACCCTGAGGCAGCGCCTGTTCATAAGCCAATCAAATCTAAAGCAGTATTATTTGAAATAAATAAACTGACGGATGATATGGCAGAGTTCTGTTTTAAAACGGAACACCCGGCCCATTTCCTGGCAGGGCAATTTGCATTATTAGATTTTCCGGGTATCACGGGATCACGTGGTTATTCGATGTGTAATCTACCCAATGAAGAAGGCGAATGGCGTTTTATTATTAAAAAAATGCCTGGCGGTAGTGCGACCACGACCTTATTTGAAGACTATGAGGTGGGTGCAGAAATAGTGATTGATGGGCCATACGGTTTAGCTTATTTAAAACCAGAAATTCCAAGAGACATTGTTTGTGTTGGTGGTGGTTCAGGTTTATCCCCTGAAATGTCAATTATTAAAGCCGCTGCAAAAGATCCTAGATTGAGCAATAGAAACATTTACTTGTTCTACGGGGGGCGTACGCCAAAAGACATTTGCCCGCCTGCATTGATCGAGGCAGATGCCGATTTAAAAGCTCGAGTAAAGAATTTCAATGCAGTATCCGATGTTGATGCCGCCGAAGCAGAGGGTTGGACTGGAGATGTTGGCTTTATTCATGAGTTGTTGGGAAAAACGTTGGGTGATAAATTACCCGAGCATGAATTTTATTTCTGTGGCCCGCCTCCTATGACAGACGCCCTAACGCGGATGCTAATGATGGAGTATAAAGTTCCTTTCGATCAAATTCACTATGACCGTTTTTATTAATATCAGATAATCGGTCTACGGTTTTCTATCATTATTGAGTATGATAGCCCCCGAGGCTAAGAGCATTATTTTTAACATTTATAAAAGAGCAAAATTATGAGTAAGATAATATTATGTAAAACAGACGAAGTTAAAGACGAGGCACCTGTTGCGGTAACGCCAGATGGTTTTCCCGCTTTAGCTGTCTATGTTTTTGAGGGTGAGTACTATGTGACCGACAATCTATGTACGCATGGTATGGCCATGTTGACAGACGGATATCAGGATGGTGACGAGGTTGAGTGTCCTTTCCATGGTGGTGCGTTTTCCATTAAGACAGGTGAGCCAACATCATTTCCATGCCAAATTCCCGTTAAGACCTATCCGGTCACCATAGAAGACGGAAATGTTTGTATTCCCGCTGCCGAGTAAGTAGGGGCTTAAGGTGCAAGACTCCATAGATTTTTACTTTGACATGATGAGTCCATTCAGTTATTTGGCTCATACACAGTTACCAGAATTAGCCAGAAAGTACGGTTTATCGGTGAACTATTTGCCGATGGATATTCCACAGGCAAAAATAGCAGCTGGTAACTATGGCCCGTCGAATAGGGATGTGCCAGCTAAAATTAAAATTATGCTGGCCGACTTAAAGCGCTGGGCTGCACATTATGATGTGCCTTTTGCCTTTCCTAAGAGTTTGGAGGTGGAACCTTGGAACGTAGGAGTGCTTTATGCTAACGATAAGGGTCAGGCAGAAGCCTATGTTGACGCCGCCTATGCAAAAATTTGGGGCGAAGGCTGCGATCCAACCGATATGACTGAATTATCAAGTGTCGCGGAGGAAATGGGTTGGGATGCAGGTGCTTTTATTGAATACGTTCAGTCAAATGAAGGCAGAACAAGGTTCCGTAAAGCGTGTGTGGAAGCTCATCAGAATGGTGTATTTGGTGCCCCTATAATGATGTTGGATGATGAGGCTTGGTGGGGTAATGACCGCTTTGCTTTTATTGAAGAGTATCTACAACAACGTAAATCTTAAAGACTAAGCACTACGTTTTTTCTCATTTTAATATGAGAAATGCCGGCTTCTTCAAATGGCTTCCCTGTTTTTTGGAAGCCATTTTTTATATAAAAATCACTCGCACTGATTTGTGCATGGCAAAATAACACCTCCAGGTCGAGTGAGCCAGCCAGTTTAGTCAGTTGATTCAGCAGTTCAGTGCCTAACCCTTGTTGTCGGTATTGTTTTAGCACCGACATTCTTCCCAGTTTGCCATTTTTAGCCAATCGTGCGGTGGCGATGGGCTTGTTGCTATCATTAAAAATAACAACATGGTGGTGGTTATTATCTGTACCGTCTAACTCAAGTGTGCTTGGCACTAACTGCTCTTCAACAAAGACAGATAACCGTACCGTTTTGCAATACTCCTGCAGTTCACTCCAGGGGCCTGTTTTTACCGTTATCTCTAGCATCAGGGTATAGCCACTTCCGACAGCAATATGGATGAGGCCCGTTCTGTTGGCGCCTGATTGTTGTGTAAAGTGAGTCTATGCTCGGTAACGGCGGCAAAGACGGCTTGAATGTCTTCGGGGTAAACGCTGTCACGGTTATCTATGACAGCCCATGCTTTAGACGCTTGAATTAAGGCAATGCCAGCCCTGGGTGATAGGCCTTGGGAGAATAAAGGTGAGGTGCGTGAGCATTCCAATAAGGCTTGTACGTAACCGATTAGCGGTTCAGAGACATGCGCTTTTGAAACCTGCTGTTGAATCGAGTTGAGCTGGTCTACATCAATGGCCGTGTTAAGGGATTCGAGTTGTGAACGAATATCTGCACCACTCAAAAGCAGTTTTTCGGCGTTCGCATCTGGGTAACCGATGGATAGGCGCATTAAAAATCGATCGAGTTGAGATTCTGGCAGGGGAAAAGTGCCAATCTGGTAGCCGGGGTTTTGGGTGGCCATCACAATGAAGGGATGACTCATCGGGTAGGTTTTTTTTTCTATCGTGACCTGACGTTCTTCCATGGCCTCTAATAAGGCGCTTTGAGTTTTAGGCGTGGCTCGGTTGATTTCATCAGCTAAGACGAAGCGGGTAAAGATCGGACCAGGGTGAAACTCAAACAGGCCATTATTTCGATCAAAAATAGTAGAGCCAACGATATCGGCCGGTAATAAATCACTGGTAAATTGAATACGTTGAAAATCTAATCCCAATAAGCGGGCAAAACAATGCGCCAAGGTGGTTTTGCCCACGCCAGGAACATCCTCTACTAAAAGGTGCCCTTTCGATAAAATACAGGCTAAAGCTAATTTAATTGTTTTTTCTTTACCCAGAATAATAGCGTTTGCGTGTTCTAAAAATGTTTGAATGGGTGTGTTCATGGCAGGCGCAAAATATCGACAGTTAATAGGTTGATACAGCTATTCTAGCAAATAGATGAATAAGGTGTTTTGGGTGCGACAGATAAATGTATTGAATAATGCTAAAATAACGGCTTATATTTAAAAGTTAAAGTTATGCAACATCCAAATAAATTTGACGTTATCGTTGTTGGCGGTGGACACGCGGGAACAGAAGCCGCTTTAGCAGCTGCTCGAACAGGTGTTAAGACCCTGTTATTAACGCAAAACATAGAAACATTGGGGCAAATGAGCTGTAATCCCGCTATAGGGGGTATTGGTAAGGGCCACTTAGTTAAAGAGGTGGATGCGCTTGGCGGTATCATGGCCAAAGCCATTGATAAATCGGGAATACAGTTTCGCATACTGAATTCGAGCAAAGGCCCTGCAGTAAGAGCGACACGTGCACAGGCAGATCGCCTGTTGTACAAGCAGGTCATTAGAGAAACGTTAGAAAATCAACAAAATTTAAGCCTGTTTCAGCAGACTGTCTCGGATCTTATTGTTGAAGATGACTGTGTTAGCGGCGTGGTCACACAAATGGGCCTTAAGTTTACTGCGCCTACGGTTGTGTTAACGGTTGGCACATTTTTAGGTGGCAAAATTCATATCGGCCTAGAGAATTATGAAGGAGGGCGTGCAGGGGATGCGCCATCTAATGCGCTATCAAGACGGTTACGTGCGCTGCCGTTTAACGTTGATCGCTTGAAAACCGGTACGCCGCCGAGGATTGACGGACGGAGTATTAATTTTAGCGTGATGCAAGAACAGCCCGGTGATACGCCATTACCCGCTTTTTCTTTCATGGGTTCGCCAGAAGATCACCCGAGGCAAGTTTCTTGCTATATCACCAGAACTAACGAACAAGGCCACGATATTATTCGGTCAGGCCTAGATCGTTCGCCAATGTATACGGGGGTTATTGAGGGTGTTGGACCACGTTATTGCCCGTCAATCGAAGATAAAGTGATGCGATTTGCAGATAAGGATTCGCATCAGATTTTTGTTGAGCCGGAAGGCTTAACGACCACAGAAGTTTACCCGAATGGCATTTCAACCAGCTTACCCTTTGATATTCAATATGCTTTTATAAAGAGCATTAAGGGGTTTGAGGAGGCGCATATTGTGCGCCCGGGTTATGCAATTGAATATGATTTCTTTGATCCTAGAGATTTAAAGTTATCTTTGGAGACCAAGCATATGCCGGGCTTATTTTTTGCGGGGCAAATTAATGGAACAACAGGGTATGAAGAAGCGGCAGCTCAAGGGCTGATTGCGGGTTTGAATGCTGCGCGCCAGTCGAGGGAGTTGGAGCCATGGTGTCCGCGCCGAGATGAAGCGTATATTGGTGTGATGATTGATGATTTGGTGACTAATGGCACGCTAGAGCCTTATCGGATGTTTACCAGTCGAGCAGAATACCGTTTATTGCTTAGAGAGGATAATGCAGACCTGAGGCTAACGGAGATAGGTTATAAGATGGGGCTTGTCGGAACAGAGCAATGGCAAAAATTTAGTACAAAAGCTGAATTGATCGCGCTTGAACAATCACGTTTAAAGAGCACATGGATACAACCGAATACGCTGGCATCGAAAAAAGCCAATGGGTTTCTAAAAACGCCGTTGCAGCGAGAGGCCAACTTGTTGGACTTATTGCGCCGACCGGAAGTCAAGTACGAGAATATTGCCGATTTACCAGAGCTGGAGAGTACAGTTTCCGACCGCTCAGTTCGCGATCAAGTGGAAATACAAGCGAAATATGCTGGCTATATCGATCGTCAGCAAACCGACATTGCACGAACGTTACGCTATGAGGCCTTCAGCTTGTCCTCCGAGTTGAGCTATCAACAAGTGCCTGGCTTATCTTCTGAGGTCATCGAAAAATTAGATCGGCATAAGCCGCAAACGTTAGGTCAAGCAGGGCGGATTCAAGGTGTCACGCCGGCCGCTATTTCATTGTTGTTAGTCTATTTGAAGAAGAAAAGTGCTTAACGGCTCAATGTTTAACGAATTACACAGAACCCAATTAGAGCGCGGCCTTATAGAAATGGGCATTGAATTACCGCAAGCCTGTGTGGGGAAACTGATGGGCTTTCTCCAAATGTTGGTCAAGTGGAATCGCGTGTATAATTTATCGGCTATAAATGAGCCTGAAGAAATGGTGCGTTTACACATTTTGGATAGTTTGGCGGTGCTTCCTTTTTTGCAGGGCGCGCGTTGTATCGATGTGGGTACAGGTGCGGGTTTACCCGGCATCCCCTTGGCGATTGCAAGAGATGATATGCAATTCAGTTTACTTGACAGTAATTCTAAAAAAACCCGCTTTATTCAACAGGTTTGTATTGAATTGGTGTTAGAGAACGTGTTGCCGATTCACAGCCGAATTGAAGAGTGTCTGCCAGAGCAAAAATTTGATACGGTAACGGCTCGGGCATTGACTGGCATGTCAGATTTATTATTAAAGACACGCCATCTGTTGACAAGCGGTGGGCAACTCCTGGCAATGAAATCGAAACAAACAGAGATAATCGATAGCCCGGGTTTTCAGTTTGATAGCGTAGTGTCTCTGGAAATACCTGAGCTTGAGGCAACAAGAAATCTGGTAATTTATACAGCCGTATAGGGCTTAATAAGACGAACAAGGGTGGCATGAGTGGCAAGAATCATAGCAGTTGCTAATCAAAAAGGCGGCGTCGGTAAAACAACAACCAGCATTAATTTAGCTGCTTCAACCGTAGAGTTAGGTCGTCGAGTTTTGTTGATTGATATGGACCCTCAGGGTAATGCAACAATGGGTAGCGGCGTCAATAAGCAAGATGTCAGATTGTCTTGTTATGATGTCTTGCTTGATGAATGCAGTCCATTTGAAGCAATTGTTAACCCAGAGAATATTAAACACCATGTTTTGCCAGCCAATATGGATCTTGCGGGAGCAGAAGTTCATCTATTAGAGGCGGAAAATCGGGATAGCCGTTTGAAAAGGGCTATTAATCAAATGTCGGCAGACTATGATTATGTTTTTATCGACTGCCCACCTTCGATGAACATGCTTACCCTCAATGCCTTGGTTGCTGCTGACAGCGTATTGGTCCCAATGCAGTGTGAATATTTTGCACTAGAAGGCTTGTCTTCTTTGATGAACACATTGAAGCAGATACAAGACACCGTAAATGAAAATTTGGCACTAGAAGGGTTGTTGAGAACAATGTTTGATGGGCGTAGTCGGTTGACACGAGAGGTGAGTGACCAGTTGACAATACACTTTTCTGATAGATTGTTTGAAACGGTTATACCGAGAAATATAAGGCTGGCCGAGGCCCCTAGTTTTGGTTTGCCGGCTATTCTGTACGACAAAAGTTCTCGCGGCGCACAGGCTTACATGGACTTGGCGAATGAGCTAGATGAAAAACACTATCAGGATTAAAGAATGGCTACGAAGAAAAGGGGTTTAGGTCGAGGATTAGATGCCTTGTTAAGTCAAACAGCAGAAGATCGCGATGTAAAAAAAACAAACGCTTTGCCCATCGATTTTTTGCAGCGCGGTAAGTATCAACCCAGGAGTGAATTTGACCCAGTGCAACTGCAAGAATTAGCTGATTCCATCAGTGCGCAAGGCATTATTCAGCCCATTATTGTGCGCCCGATTGGGGCAAATAAATACGAAATCCTAGCGGGTGAACGCCGTTGGAGAGCGGCCCAATTGGCAGGGTTTCAAGAAGTCGATGTGATCATAAAGAATGTGGACGATCGTTCGGCTGTTGCCATCTCCTTAATAGAAAATATTCAGCGAGAAGATTTAAATACTTTAGATGAATCAGAGGCGTTGCAACGTTTGATCGATGAGTTTGACATGACGCACCAACAAGCTGCCGATGCAGTGGGTCGATCAAGAGCAGCGGTGAGTAATCTCTTGCGTTTGCTCGAGCTAACGCAAGAAGTCAAAGAATATCTTCGAGATGGATTAATAGAGATGGGTCATGGGCGGGCTTTGCTGTCACTGGATGGCCCTCAGCAACTCTCTGTTGCAACAAAAATAGTCTCACGTGGGCTGTCCGTGCGGGCCACTGAAGCAATGGTGAAGCAGGTCTTGAAAGACGGCGGCAAAAAGAGTGTGCCGCTGAAGAAAGACCCGGATGTGGAAAGACTGCAGCAAAATATTTCTGAAAAATTAGGCGCCACGGTAAAAATCAGTTGTTCCTCGAAAGGTAAGGGAAAGATCACGATACAATTTTCATCATTAGATGAATTAGAAGGCGTGTTAACGCACATTAAATAGGCTTGACTGTGCGTTGCAGCAAACTTATAATTATTTGTTGAATGGGCGGGAAAGTTGTGTAATGAGAGCTCAAGCGACCATAGTTGTTTATCAGGTTTTACTGGTTTTAATCGCCGCTTTAGCAGTGTATCATTTGTTTCCTGATCCGCAGGTTGTAAAGGCGAGTGTGTATGGTGGCTTGATATCAGTCATGATGTCATTATTGATGAGTTTTAGGACGCATCAAGGCTTAAAAAAACTGCGGCGAGGGAGCCATCGAGGAAGTTTTTATATTTATTTGGGCGTGATAGAGCGATTAGTTATTGCTGTTGCGCTTTTTGTTGTGGGATTTATGTTATTGAAGTTAAGCCCAATTTATGTAGTGGTCGGGCTGATTGCGGGCCAATTAGGCTTCTTAGTTGGTGGCTTTAAAGTGAAAGATTAAAAGAGAGAGCATATGGCAGGTGAAAACCTTACATCTTCAGAATATATTAAGCATCATTTAACCAACCTTACCTATGGGCAGCACCCAGACGGTAGTTGGGGTATTGCTCATGGTGAAACTGCTGCGGAAACTGCGCAGGCCGCTAAAGAGATGGGGTTTTGGGCGGTTAACCTCGATACGCTGGGTGTTTCTGTATTGTTGGGTGTTTTCTTTTTGTGGCTTTTTAGGAAGGCGGCCGTTGCAGCTTCCGCCGAGGTGCCAACGGGCTGGCAAAACTTTGTTGAGATGGTGCTGGAATTCGTTGATGGTAGCGTAAAAGAAAGCTTTAATGGCAGAAACCCTGTTATTGCACCGCTTTCATTGACCATATTCGTATGGATCGTTCTAATGAACACGATGGATTTAGTGCCGGTTGACTATATCCCTCATTTAGGTCAGCTTATCGGGATTCCTTACCTTAAAGTGGTTCCAACAACCGATCCTAACTTGACATTTTCATTGGCTTTAGCTGTATTTTTCCTAACGATTTATTACAGTATCAAGGTTAAGGGGCCGGGCGGTTTCTTTGCTGAATTGGCTTTTCACCCGTTCCCTAAGTACATGATGCCATTTAATTTAATTTTAGAATTAATTGCCTTGGTTTCAAAACCTATTTCACTGGCGCTACGTTTATTCGGTAACATGTACGCTGGAGAAATGATCTTTATCCTTATCGCATTATTGCCGCTGGGCATACAGTGGACATTATCATTACCGTGGGCAATTTTTCACATACTCGTTGTTATACTGCAGGCGTTTATTTTTATGACGCTGACGATCGTTTATCTGAGTATGGCCCACGAAGAAAATCATTAGTTTTTTATTAATTTTAGTAAACTCAATAGGAGAAAAAAATGGAAGATGTAGGTTTGATTTATTTGGCAGGTGCGTTGTTAATGGGTATGGGTGCAATCGGTGCCGCGATTGGTATTAGTATGTTGGGTGGTCGTTTTATTGATGGTGCAGCTCGCCAACCTGAATTGATTCCTTTGTTGCGTACACAGTTTTTTATTGTTGTCGGTTTGATTGATGCGGTTCCAATGATTGCTGTTGGTATCTCTATGTACATTCTGTTTGCGGTCGTTGGTTAAATTAAACGAAGATTAACCCTAACCTTAAGATTTAACAATGAATATTAATGCAACCCTAATAGGCCAAACAATAGCATTTTTTATGTTTGTTTGGTTCTGCATGAAGTTTGTATGGCCGCCACTAATGGCAGCTATGGAAGAACGAAAAAGCAAAATTGCTGAAGGTCTAGCAGCAGGCGAGCGTGGAAAAAAGGAACATGAATTAGCGGAACAACGTGCTAAAGAAGTGTTGCAAGAAGCGCGTGCTGAAGCATCCGATATTATTAACTTGGCGAATGTACGTGCTGGGGAGATGGTTGAAGAGGCGAAAAGCAAAGCGGTTGAAGAGGCTTTGAAGGTAAAAAAAGGTGCAGAAGCTGAGATTGAGCAAGAAATTGCTAGTGCACGTGAAGCGCTTCGCCAGCAAGTGTCTGTATTGGCCGTATCAGCAGCAGAGAAAATTATTAAAAGCGAAATTGATGCGTCCAAGCACCAAGCTATTATTGACGATATCAGTGGTAAATTAGGTGCGGTTTAATGGCTGAGATAGCAGCGCTTGCGAGACCTTATGCTGAAGCTGTGTTCTTAATGGCTGATGAAAAAGGTGAGCTTGACCAGTGGTCAAAAATGTTAGGTTTTTTAAATCTAGTCATGAGCGACGAACAAGTCAAGAATCTAATAGATAACCCAAAATTATCTAAAAATGATCTAGAGAGTGCCATGACGGGTATTTGTGAGGGTCAAATGGATTCTCGAGGACTCAATTTCGTAAAACTATTGGTTAAAAATAACCGCCTGTCATTAAGCTCTGAAATTGCCGATCAGTACGAAATAAAAAAAGCTGAAAAGTGCGGAGAGCTTGGTGTAAAAGTAATATCAGCCTTTCCCATGACTGAAGAAGATAAGGCTAAATTAAGCGCATCTTTATCAGATTCATTCGGCAAAAAAGTAACGATAAACGTTGAAGAGGATTCAAGTTTAATTGGCGGCATGATTATCCGTGCCGGTGATAAAGTAATTGACGGCTCTTTAAATAGCCAGATTAAACAAATGGCTAATAAGTTAAAATAGCAAAGGTAAAAACGATGCAATTAAATCCATCCGAGATAAGTGATCTAATCAAGAAAAAAATCGAAAATTTCGATACAGACGTAGAAGCTAAAACAGAGGGCACCGTCGTGTCACTAACTGATGGCATTGCCCGTGTACATGGCTTGTCAGATGTTATGCAAGGTGAAATGCTAGAGTTCCCAGGTGGAACATACGGCATGGCGCTTAATTTAGAAAGGGACTCTGTTGGTGTGGTGATCATGGGGTCATATACACACATTACTGAGGGCGATAGCGTTAAATGTACCGGTCGTATTTTAGAGGTGCCAACGGGCGAAGCCTTGTTAGGCCGAGTAGTGGATGCATTAGGGGCACCAATCGATGGCAAAGGTGCAATTGATGCAGAGTCAACCTCTCCTGTTGAACGTATTGCCCCTGGGGTGATTGCGCGCCAATCAGTGGACGAACCAGTACAAACAGGTTTGAAATCAATTGATGCAATGATTCCATTGGGTCGTGGCCAACGCGAGCTCATCATTGGTGACAGACAAACTGGAAAAACAGCCATTGCGATTGATGCGATTATTAATCAAAAGGGCACAGGTATTAAATGTATCTATGTAGCTGTTGGTCAAAAGCAATCCTCTATAGCAAACGTCGTAAGAAAATTAGAAGAACATGGTGCGATGGACCATACGGTGGTGGTTAACGCTGGAGCGGCAGATTCTCCTGCACTGCAGTTCATTGCGCCGTATGCCGGTTGCGCAATGGGTGAGTATTTCCGTGATAAAGGCGAAGATGCGCTGATTATTTACGATGATTTAACGAAGCAAGCGTGGGCGTATCGCCAAATTTCGCTACTTCTTCGTCGCCCACCAGGTCGTGAAGCATATCCGGGTGATGTATTTTATCTTCATTCCAGGTTACTTGAGCGTGCAGCTAGAATTAATGCAGAAGAAGTAGAAAGACTGACAGATGGTAAAGTAAAAGGAAAAACAGGCTCTTTAACGGCGTTACCGATTATTGAAACACAAGCCGGTGACGTTTCAGCATTTGTTCCTACCAACGTTATCTCTATTACAGATGGTCAGATTTTCTTAGAAACTGATTTATTTAACGCGGGCATTCGCCCAGCTGTGAACGCAGGCTTATCAGTATCTCGAGTCGGCGGTGCAGCACAAACGAAATCGGTTAAAAAGTTAGGCGGTGGTACACGTTTGGATCTCGCTCAATATCGTGAATTGGCAGCTTTTGCGCAATTTGCTTCAGATTTAGATGCAGCAACTAAAGCACAAATTGATCGCGGCGTACGGGTAACAGAATTGATGAAACAAAATCAGTATGCACCTTTAAGTGTACCTCAAATGTCTATCTCTTTATTTGCTGCAAACGAGGGGTTCATTGATGATGTTGATGTAGATAAAGTGCTTGACTTTGAATCAGCCTTACATAGCTACATAGAAAGAGAAAAGTCTGAATTAATATCTGCAATAGGTGATGAAGGGAACTACAACGACGATATCATTAACGAATTAAGAACGTCGATAGAAGCGTTCAAAAAAACACAAACCTTTTAAAGGGAACTGTTATGGCAGTTGGAAAAGAAATTAAGACCAAAATTGCAAGTGTTCAAAGTACACAAAAAATAACACGTGCGATGGAGATGGTTGCTGCAAGTAAGATGCGCAAAACACAAGAGCGTGTTTTAGCGGCACGCCCTTATGCAAAGAAAATGGGCCAGGTTATTCGACACCTGGCTCAGGCTAGAACAGAGTATAAGCACACTTATCTGCTGGATAGAGAGTGTAAGCGAGTGGGCGTTATTCTTATCAGCAGCGATCGGGGTTTGTGTGGTGGATTAAACTCAAATTTATTCCGCAAGTTTGTTAGCCAACTAAAAGAATGGGATGAGCAAGGTATAGATGTTGCCATGGCATCGATTGGTTCAAAAGGCGAAGGCTTTTTAAGCCGATTAGGTGGCGAAGTACTCAGCTCTGTAACCCATTTAGGTGAAACACCCTCTATTGAGGACATTATTGGTGTCGTCAAAACGATGTTGAATGAATATGACGAAGGGAAAATTGATCGCTTCTATATAGCACATAACGATTACGTTAATACGATGACGCAGTCACCGGAAATAACACAATTATTACCGGTTTATACCGAAGAATTGGATGATCAATTAACTCATCATTGGGATTATATATATGAGCCCGATGCAAAAGAGGTCCTTGATCAATTATTGAACCGTTATATTGAATCACTCGTGTATCAAGGCGTATTAGAAAATAATGCTTGTGAACAAGCTGCGCGGATGGTTGCTATGAAGAGCGCATCAGATAATGCGGGCACGTTGATCGATGAACTTCAGCTTGTCTATAACAAAGCTAGACAAGCGGCTATTACGCAAGAGTTATCTGAAATTGTTGCAGGAGCAGCAGCCGTATAAATTCAGGTTGAGCCTATGAATAAAACCATGGGTTCTAAAAATTACAATACCGATAGGGTATTAAAAGAAAATTTTAAATTAAGACTATTGAGGAACTGATATGAGCTCAGGTGTTATCGTTCAAATTATTGGCGCGGTTGTGGATGTGGAATTCCCACGTGATGCAATACCCAAAGTGTATGACGCACTTATTGTTAAGGACGTTGATTTAACGTTGGAAGTGCAACAACAAATAGGTGATGGGGTGGTTAGAACCATTGCAATGGGAACAACGGACGGCGTTAAAAGAGGACTAGAAGTAAGTAATACAAATGAAGCCATTCAAGTTCCAGTGGGTACTAAAACCTTAGGGCGAATCATGAATGTTCTTGGAGAGCCTATTGACGAAAAAGGGCCAATCGGTGAAGAAGAGCGCTGGGGTATTCATCGTTCTGCACCTTCCTATGAAGAACAAGCAGCGTCCAGTGAAATTCTTGAAACAGGCATCAAAGTGATCGACCTCGTTTGTCCCTTCGCGAAGGGTGGCAAAGTTGGGTTGTTCGGCGGTGCCGGTGTAGGTAAAACAGTGAACATGATGGAGCTTATCCGTAACATCGCGATTGAGCACAGCGGGTATTCCGTGTTTGCTGGTGTGGGTGAGCGTACTCGTGAAGGGAACGATTTCTATCACGAAATGACCGATTCAAACGTTATCGACAAAGTGTCATTGGTTTACGGACAAATGAACGAGCCTCCCGGAAACAGACTGCGCGTTGCGCTAACCGGCCTAACCATGGCTGAAAAATTCCGTGCGGATGGCAGTGACGTGTTGTTGTTTATCGATAACATTTACCGTTATACGCTCGCTGGAACAGAAGTATCAGCGCTACTGGGTCGTATGCCATCAGCGGTGGGTTACCAACCTAACCTTGCTGAAGAAATGGGTGTATTCCAAGAACGCATTACATCTACACGCGAAGGCTCTATTACATCGATTCAAGCGGTTTACGTACCAGCCGATGACTTGACTGACCCATCACCTGCGACAACGTTTGCCCACTTAGATGCGACCGTTGTGCTATCACGACAAATTGCTGAGTTAGGTATTTATCCTGCGATTGACCCATTAGACTCAAGTAGTCGCCAGTTAGACCCGCTGGTGATTGGTGAAGAACATTACAATGTTGCTCGGGATGTTCAAGGCACTTTGCAGCGCTATAAAGAACTACGTGACATTATTGCCATTTTGGGTATGGATGAGCTGTCAGAAGAAGATAAATTAGTCGTTGCACGTGCTCGTAAGATCCAGCGTTTCTTGTCGCAGCCTTTCTTCGTGGCAGAAGTCTTTACCGGGTCACCGGGCAAGTACGTTTCATTGAAAGATACCATTGCAGGCTTTAAAGGCATTATCAATGGCGAGTATGATCATATCCCTGAACAAGCTTTTTACATGTCAGGAACAATTGATGAAGTCCTTGAAAAACACGCAAAAGAAGCCGCTTAATCTAAAGGGTCTAAAATGAGCATGACAATCCATGTAGACATTGTAAGTGCCGAAGCATCAATATACGGAGGGCTGGCTGAAATGGTATTCGCTCCCGGTGAGCTTGGTGAGCTTGGCATTGCACCGCGACATGCACCACTAGTAACGCGCCTAAAACCGGGTGAGGTACGTGTGAATACCGGAAAGGAAGAATTAGACTTCTTTATTTCTGGTGGCATACTTGAAGTTCAGCCCCACCTTGTTACAGTGCTTGCAGATACGGCTATTAGGGCCGATGACCTTGATGAAGCAAAAGCATTAGCAGCTAAAAAACAGGCCGAAGATGCGCTAGCTGACAAAACATCGGATATAGATTTTGCGAAAGCGCAAGCTGAGTTAGCTGAAGCAGCCGCACAATTACAGGCCATAAGCCGCCTAAGAAAGACACGTTAATGTGCAGCAGAATTGAGGTTGGTTCATCATTATTTTTAGTGTAGATGTGGCTGATCAAATAAAGCAAACCCGTCATTAGGCGGGTTTTTTTATACCTGTTAAACTATGCAATTATCAAAAAAGTATTTCCAATGACGATCAAGACAATCATTCTTGCCGCGGGAAAAGGCACGCGGATGAAATCAAATAAGGCCAAGGTGTTACATGAGATTGCAGGAAAAGCCATGCTGCAGCATGTTATTGAATCTGTTCAGCCTTTTAATAGTGATGTGGTTGTGGTGTATGGGCATGATGGTGAACAAGTAAAGCAGCAGCATTCTCATCTTGACATTAACTGGGTAGAACAAGCTGAACAACTTGGAACCGGTCATGCCGTTCTGCAAACAGTTGACCATATCATGTCGGATGACGTTGTTTTAATCTTATATGGTGATGTGCCTTTAATTCAATCCAAAACGTTGGGCAAAATGGTTGAGAGTGTTAGCGACAGAGCCCTGTCACTGTTAACCGTTAAGCTTAATGACCCAACAGGCTACGGGCGAATAGTTAGGGTGGATAATAAAGTCAGCAAAATTGTCGAGCAGAAAGATGCTTCTGGCTCTGAGTTGTTAATTAAAGAGGTTAATACTGGCATTATGGCTGTCAAAGGAGACCAGCTGGTCTCCTGGGTAAAGATGCTAAGGAATGATAATGCGCAAACGGAATATTATCTAACAGATATTATTGAAACGGCTGTTAGCGAAGGCGTAAGTATTAACACGATACAAGCAGAAGATGAATTTGAAGTGCAGGGTGTAAATTCGAAAAGTCAGCTCTGTGTACTAGAACGGCATTATCAACTTCAACAGGCAGAGACACTGATGAACGAGGGTGTTACGCTGGCTGATAGCAAAAGGATTGATATCCGCGGGAAATTGGCGATAACGGGCCATGATGTTTTTATTGATGTTAACACGGTATTTCTCGGTCATGTTAGTTTAGGTGGTCATGTGCATATAGGCCCAAATTGTGTCATTGAAAATGCAACGATTGGTGAGGGTGTTGTGATTAAAGCAAATTCAGTGTTAGAAAATTGTGTTATTGGCAAAAATTGCACGATAGGACCGTTTGCTAGGATTCGACCCGGGGCTGACTTGGCAGAGGATGTCCACATTGGTAATTTTGTTGAAGTTAAAAACACAGCGATTGGTGAAGGTTCAAAAATTAACCACCTCAGCTATATAGGTGATGCGCAAATAGGAAAAGGTGTTAATGTGGGTGCGGGCACCATTACGTGTAATTATGACGGCGTTAATAAACACCGAACCGAGATTAAAGACGGGGCTTTTATAGGCTCAGGAACACAGCTGGTAGCGCCAGTAAGTGTGGGCGAGGGTGCAACCTTGGGTGCGGGTACAACACTGTCAAAAGATGCGCCGGCAGAAGCATTGACCGTGAGCCGAGCTAAACAAGTAACATTAAATTGCTGGAAGAAGCCGACGAAAAGTTAAAAGGGATTTATATGTGTGGAATAGTAGGGGCCGTATCACAACGAGACATTACCGGTGTCCTTATTAAAGGGTTACAACGGCTTGAATACCGCGGCTATGATTCGGCTGGCATTGCTGTTGTGGCGGCTGATCATGGATTTGAAAGGCGGCGTACGCAGGGTAAGGTCAAAAACCTCGACGAGCTCATACGAGCGCAGCCACTATCGGGGCAATGTGGCGTTGCCCATACTCGCTGGGCGACACACGGTGTTCCGTCTGAAAAGAATGCGCATCCCCATAGATGTAATGAAATTACCTTGGTTCATAACGGCATTATTGAGAATTTTGAATCACTGAGAAAAAAGCAGCTAGAACTTGGGCACGAGTTTGATTCAGAAACAGACACAGAAGTTATCGTTCATGCCATTGATGATGAATACAAAAAAAGTAAAGATCTCCTGACGTCGGTTCAAAAAACAGTTGAGTCATTGCAAGGAGCGTATGCCCTTGGTGTTCTTGAGAAAGGTAATAATAACCACATGGTTGCTGTTAGAAAAGGCAGCCCTCTGGTGATAGGCATCGGGAATAATGAGCACTTTATTGCCTCAGATGTATTTGCGTTGCTGGGGGAAGCAGAACATTTTATCTATCTGGAAGATGGGGATGTAGCGGATATGACGCATGATAGTGTGACGATCTACAATGAGTCAGGTCAGCCAGTTGAACGAAAAATCAATCAAACAACATTGCAGGCAGATACGGTAGGACTAGGAGAATACGACCACTACATGCAAAAAGAAATTTTTGAACAGGCTGCAGTTCTTAAACATACGCTTGAAGGCCGTATCGAAAATGGTCGAATATTAACGAGTTGCTTTGGTGAAGCAGCTGAAGAAGCCTTCAAAAGCATTCAGGAAGTTCAAATCGTCGCGTGTGGAACCAGTTTTCATGCGGGGCTTGTTGCAAAGTATTGGTTCGAATCCGTTGCCGGGCTACCCTGTCATATTGAAGTGGCGAGTGAATTTAGATACCGGCCACATATTGTTAAAAGTAACACGTTGTTTGTGACCATCTCTCAATCAGGAGAGACGGCCGATACCTTAGCGGCACTACAGGCATCATCGGAGCTTGGCTATGCGCATACGCTAGCCATTTGCAATGTCCCTGAAAGTTCACTGGTTCGAGAGTCTGAATGGTCGTTAATGACAAAAGCTGGGCCAGAAATAGGGGTTGCTTCAACAAAAGCATTTACCACCCAACTGACGGCTCTTTTATTACTCGTAGTAAGTCTTGGTAAATACCATGCCATTGATGAAAAAACACATATCGAGATTGTGAGGCAGTTGGAAGTATTGCCTGAAAAAGTAGCCGAAGTGCTTCGATTGGAACCTGAAATTATTGAGTTTTCAAAAAAATTTAACGATAAACATAATGCGCTATTTTTAGGTCGGGGTGAGCAGTATCCAGTGGCTATGGAGGGGGCTTTAAAGCTAAAAGAAATTTCCTACATTCATGCAGAAGCCTACCCAGCGGGTGAGTTAAAGCATGGGCCACTAGCATTAGTCGATGATCAAATGCCCGTTGTAGCAGTAGCGCCAAATAATGATTTATTAGAGAAATTAAAATCGAACCTTCAAGAGGTTCAAGCGCGCGGTGGCGAGCTATTTGTTTTTGCAGATGTGCATGCAACGTTTGAAGAGACTGAAGGGTTAGAAATTATCCGGGTTTCTGAAATTAGTGAAATAATTGCACCGATTATCTACACCGTTCCTCTGCAGCTATTGGCTTATCATGTCGCCTTGTTAAAGGGGACGGATGTTGACCAACCCCGTAATTTGGCTAAATCTGTAACCGTCGAATAAAATTATACTCTATTGGAATAAGCAGCTTCGCTGATATTAAAATGATTTAAATCATTTTTTCTGCTGAAATTTATATCGAACCTGCGTTAGTTAGGTGTATGTTTTGTGCAACACCGGTGTAAAAAGGTGTCGTTAAAATATTACAAGGGGGAGTTTCATGAAGAAATCGATTAAAAAATCGAGTGTGGGTGTTGCACTCAGCTCGGCACTATTATTGTCCCAGGTCGGGACAGCACAAGCATTCAGCTTTAAGCAGGGTGAACTTAGAGGGGCTTTTGATACCGATATTACCTATGCTATCGCCGCTCGTACAGAAGATGCGGATCATGATAAACAAGGCGCTCACGGAAACAGGATTTTTGAAGACGCAGGTGATGTTTTTAGCAATGCTATCCGTGGTTCTAGTACGTTAAGTATGGAATATGGTGACTTTGGTATGTTGGCGCGGGGTAACTATTTTTATGACCATGTTTACGACAACGAGGATCTTGCTGATAAAGCGCATGACAAGCTAGCACGAGATTTTACGCTTACAGACTTGATGTTTTATGGCTATTTTGGTGATAACGATCAAGTCAACATTCGAATTGGTAAGCAAGTGATCAGCTGGGGTGAGAATACCTTTATTCAAGGCTCAATTAATGACATCAATACGGTTGACTTAAATAAACTTAGGCAGCCGGGTCGTGCGCTCAAAGATGCATTTCTTGGCACGAATGCGGCCTATATTTCTTGGAATATAGGCGACGAATGGACAGTTGAATCCTTTTATCTCTTCGAGTTTGATCAAATTCAATTAGACCCTGCAGGTTCATTTTGGACAACACTCGATGCGGTTGGTGCAGGCGGTGGTTATGATACAGATGGGGATGGCGTTGTTGGTGGTATTGCATCTGGAGCAGCAACGCTTCCATTTGGTGCTCCTTCCGGTGCCTGTATTGCACCTGACGGCCTTGATGATTGCGGACTTGTCGGCGGTTCTTTGGTGAGAGTAGGCGACAAACACCCAGATGGCGGCCAATATGGTTTTGCCATTAGAAAATTTTTCCCAAACTTGTTTAATGGTGGGGAAATTGCCATTTATTACCAAAACCTTCACGATCATACGCCCATGATTTCAACGTATTACAATACGGGCACCTTCTTTCTTGAATACGTAGAAAATATTGAGCGTTTTGGTATTTCATTTAATACCAATATTGAAGGTTGGGTTGTTGCAGGTGAATATCATTTGAGAAAAGATGCGCCTATTCAGATGACGGGGCCTGTTTTAAATGGCCTGGGAGCAGGACCATTTTTTGCGGTGAATTGTGGAACTTGTGTCCAAGGTGATGAGATTCAAGGTTATGAAGAAGTTGACAGACACCAGTTACAAATGACCTTTCAGCGCATTTGGGGTGTTGGCTTTATGGGTGCCGATGCGAACAGCACCTTAGCAGAAGTCGCTTATGGCTGGGTTGATGGTTTGCCTGAAAAGAATGAAGCGTTGATTGGCCCGTTTAGAACGGTCTTTAACCCTCAGGTTACCGAACATTTCTGGGGCTTCCAAATCAAGCAGTCCCTAACTTACGAGGCGGCCTTATTCAATGTGGCATCAGTTTCACCTTTCGTGGCGTTTAAGTACGACGTGGAAGGTGTGTCTAACGAGATTGTTCCTTTATTTGTTGATGACCGAAAAGCATTAACACTGGGTGTCGATTTTGGTTATGGCGGTGGTAAGTGGACGGGTGGCGTTAGCTGGACCATGTTTGATGGCGCAGAGGCGATGGTTAACCAAGCCGGAAGTCGTTTGAATGGCCGCACGGATCGTGACTTTGTTCAGGCAAATATCAGCTACTCATTCTAATAGTTAATCATTATTAGAATAAATTGACAGTGTTTAAGGAGAAATGATGAAATTTTTAACATCAAATAAGAAAAGTATAATGGGTTTGGCTTTATCAGCAGCGTTAATATCGGGTAGTGCTTTAGCTCAATTAACGGCCGAAGAAGAAGCTAAATTGGGTATAAATGGTACGGAACTCACCCCCATGGGTGCCATAAGGGCAGGAAATGCAGAAGGTACGATTCCAGAGTGGAACAGCGAACCGATGGCGACACTGCCCGGTGGAACAGTGGATAGTCTGGTAGACCCTTTTGCAGATGATAAACCCTTGTTTACTATTACGGCTCAAAATTATACCGAGCATGCTGAAAAGCTAACGCCGGGGCAAATTGCACTATTCAAGCAATACCCTGAAAGCTTTAAAATGCATATTTATCCAACGCATCGCACGGGTGCCTACGATAAATGGGTTTACGATGCGACATTGTCTCAGGCAAAAAATGTAGCCCTGTGTGATGAGTACGCAACGGAGTCAAAGGTCTGTTTAAAGAATGATATCCCAGGTGGTGGAATTCCTTTCCCCATTCCAAAAACAGGCGCGGAAGCGGCCTATAACCACTTCTTTGCCTTTAAGGGTATTGCAAATGATCGAATGATCAACGGTGCGTTAACGGATTCAAATGGCAATCGTACTGATGTGATTATCAGGCAGCGTACCATTTCGCCGTATTGGTTCCCAGCAGACTCAAAAATTAGGAGTGTTCAATGGTATAACCGTGATGGTGTGGCAATGCTTTGCGACTCGTGGCAAGTTGAAGAGCCACCGCGTTCATCAGGCTTGGTTTTTGGCGGTTGTAACTATACGCAAGATTTTGATTTCCAAACGTATTTATATGTTCCAGGGCAGCGGCGCGTACGTAAAGCCCCTGAAATTGGCTTTCATGACAGTCCTTCTTTTGCCTCAGACGGGCAGCGAACGGTAGCAAGTCGCTGGATGCACTATTTTGGCGGTAAGCATACGCGTTTTGATTTCTCTAAACCGGTGAGGAAAGAGCTTTATGTGCCCTATAACAACTACAAATTAGGTAATAAAGACCTCCCATTTGATGAGATTTTTGGAGAAGAACACATTAATTCAGAGGTTGTTCGCTACGAACTGCATCGCGTTTGGGTCATCGATACAACGCTCAAAGAAGGTCAGCGCCATTTATACAAACGCCACACAGCATATTTTGATGAGGACACCTGGTTAGGCGTTGCTTTCGAAGCCTATGATGCAAAAGACCGTTTATGGCGTGTTGGTCAGCAATACAATGCGTTTATCCCCGGCGCAAATGTTTCATTGCCTCTTGGTGATATGCAGGTTGATCTTATCAATGGCCGATATACAACGTTCCCTTACTGGCCGTATCAAGCAGGTGAGAGGATGGGCTTTGGTGGACAAAAAGTGGCCTCAAAAGAAGCGGATATAAGTTTTAACCTTGATATCTTTACACCGCAAGGCCTACGAAAATTTGGGCGTAGATAGATTTACGTCTACATAAGCTTAGACCGAGGCTAGATGACTGGCCTCGGTTTTTTTAAAACAGTGGGAAAAGTCTAGTTATGTATAAATTTATATTTTGTTTGACTTTATTATTCAGCAACCTTGCTTTTGCAGAAATGTCACCGCGCCCTGCTTTAGAACTACCATTAGCGAAAAAGGCTGTTTTTTTAGATTTGGTGACCGCTGATGAAAGTGTTTTGGCTGTTGGAGAAAGAGGCATCATTTTAAAATCTGATGACAAAGGTGAAAGCTGGTATCAGGTTCAATCTCCCGTAGATGTTACCTTGACGGGGATTACATTTTCTTCAAAAAAAGAGGGTTGGATTGTAGGGCACGAGTCGACCATTTTAAAAACCAGTGACGGTGGAAATAGCTGGGAAATCAATCGATATAATCCCGATGACGAACGCTTCTATATGTCTGTTAATTTTATAACGGCCAACAAGGGTTATGTATTGGGGACTGACGGAGAATTATGGGTGACGGAAGATGCTGGAGAAAATTGGCGTCTTACGATTTTATCGGTAGAGGAATGGTATCAAAATCACCTGTTTGCCATATCAAAAATTGATAATACGTTTTTAGTGGTAGGCGAAAGAGGCGGGATTTTTACAAAAAAAAGTGGGCAAACAGAGTGGAATGCGATCAGTTCACCTTATGAGGGCTCTTTTTTCGGCGTCAACAAGGTAGGTAATAATTTTTTGGTTTTTGGCATGAGTGGGAATCTCTATCTGCTTAACTCAAGCACCTTAGCGTGGGTAAAAGTTGAAACAGGTACCGATCAGTTCCTGCTGGAGTCGGCCTCAATAGAATCCACTGGAGGGGCGTTAGTTGTTGGTCGTGGCGGTATTATTTTGGTTGTAAATCACGAAGGCACATTAACGAATACCATACAAAGCCAGAGTCGTGCAGATTATACGGCGGTGACGGTGCAAAATAATAAGGTCTATTTGTCATCAATGACAGGTGGTGTTACAGAGATGTCACTCAGTGACTTAATTCAGAAGTAGGGTTGTAACCATGAGCATGAAGCACGAATCAGATTTGGTCCATAAGATTTCAGATTTTATGGCAGATGCTTTATTAAAGCATCGTTTGTTATTTTTAGTCATCGGCCTTTTAATAACCGTCTTTTTGGGGTATCAAGGGCTTAATCAAAAGCTTTCACCTGGGTTTGATAAAGCCATTCCTTTATCTCACCCGTATATGCAAACATTTACCAAATACCGTAATGAATTTGGTGGGGCTAACCGTATCACGATCTTTGTTGAAAACAAAAATGAAGATATGTTTACAGCAAAGTTTTTAACCACCTTGGAAAAGATTACCTCAGAGGTTCTTGTTATGGACGGTGTTGATGCAAGGACGGTCACGTCACTGTTCACACCGAATGTTAATTATGTTGCCGTGAGTGAGGAAGGGTTTACAGGCTCGAGAATCGTTGCGGCAGATTTTATAGCCACACCCGAGCGTATTGAGGAAGTTAAAAGTAACTTATACAAGTCGTCAGAAATTGGCAAAACGGTTGCTAAAGATTTATCGGGCGCATTGATCATAGCGGACTTGATAGAAATTGACCCTATAACAAACCAAAAAATTGATTATGAGGAATTTGCGGGCAGGCTGAGTAAAATCAGGGAGACCTACGGATCAGATGAGATCAAGATCCACATTATCGGTTTTGCACCATTTATCGGCAATGTGATTGATGGAGCAGAGGGAGTTATAGGCTTTTTTGTCATTACATTAATCATTACGTTTATCTTGCTGCACTTTTTTGCAGGTTCGATAAAACTGTCGTTGGCGGTTATCGCGACAGCATTGATTTCAGTGGGTTGGCAGTTAGGCATCGTTAAAATAATTGGTTATGGTGTTGACCCTATGTCCATACTGGTTCCCTTTTTAATTCTTGCGATTGGGGTAAGTCACGCCATACAAATGACCAATGTTTGGCGAATAGGCGTTGTGAATGGTGAAAGCCCAACTGATGCAGCACGGGGTGCTTTTTATAAACTCTTTATACCGGGAGCAACAGCGTTGGTTTCGGATGCGGTCGGTTTTGGTGTTATTGTCTTGATTGACATTCCCATTATTAGAGAACTTGGGATTATTGCCAGTATTGGGGTGGCGGTGATGCTTCTTACAAATAAAATCATGCTGCCTATTTTATTGTCCTACATTAATTTGAATGAAAAAGAAGTTAAAAGAGCTGAAGATGGTATTAAAGGTGCTGATCATGCTTTTTGGAAAACAATCTCAAAGTTAACAGAGAAAAAAAATGCGGCCATTGTATTAATTCTTGCCTTTGGTTTGGGCGCTTACACGTTATCAGTACAAGATCAATTGATTGTGGGTGATGTTGAAGCAGGGGCGCCTGAATTCTGGCCAGATGCTCAATACAACCAAGATGCTAATGCGATTCAATCTAAATTTTCCGTCGGCTTGGATGAGCTGGTGATTTTGGCCAGAGCGGATGAAAAAGGCGCGTGTGTTAACTTTGGCGTTATGCAAACGATTGATGATTTTGTTTGGCAAATGGAGAATGTTGAAGGCGTCCAATCTGTTAAGGCGCTTTCTCAAGTGATTCGTGAAAGAAATATTGGTAATTACGAAGCAAATCCAAAATTTTTGGGGATTCCCCGAAATGAAAAAATGATATCAGCCAATATTTATCGTGTGGAAATGTCTCAAGCCTTGTTTTCCAACGATTGCACGATAATGCCAGTGACCATTTATTTAACAGATCATCGGACTGAAACGTTAGATCGAGTGATGCAAGCGGTTAAAGGCTTTAATGACCAAAATAAGAACACGCAAGTTGAATTTGTCCCCGCCATGGGTAACGCGGGCATTATGGCGGCAACAAATGAAATAGTGGCCAAAGCGCAAACCAAAATAGAACTTATTTTATTTGCTGCGGTGGGTACTTTTTGCTTTTTAACCTTTATGTCGATAAGAGCGACGATTTGTATCGTTGTGCCGCTGGCCTTGGTTGCCTACTTGGCAAATGTGGTGATGGTTTATTTGGGGATAGGGTTAAAAGTGTCGACACTGCCCGTATTAGCAATGGGAGTTGGTGTTGGTGTCGACTATGGAATTTACCTCTTTGCCCGGATGGTGGCGCACAAGTCTGCGGGAGAGTCTTTACAACAATCGTATTACGAATCGCTAAAAGAAGTGGGTACCGGTGTGGCTTTTACTTCGGTCACCATGACGTTGGGCGTTGCTACCTGGTATTTCTCCGACCTGAAATTTCAGGCAGATATGGGCATTTTGTTAGCGTATATGTTTTTCGTAAACATGATTGGTGCGGTTTTATTAATTCCGGCCTTGGCCAGCTTTTTATACCCGTCCAATGAGCAGAAGGAAGAAGTGAAAGCCGAATAAACATGGCCTTGTGAATTAATGGGCTATAGAGATCGGCGGCTCAGTGAACCCTGACTGGTGACGTGAGCCGCCGATCTTGAAATAGTAAAGGAAAAGGGGC
This sequence comes from Cycloclasticus sp., assembly GCA_002700385.1. Classification (GTDB taxonomy): domain Bacteria; phylum Pseudomonadota; class Gammaproteobacteria; order Methylococcales; family Cycloclasticaceae; genus Cycloclasticus. The sequence goes on along the minus strand of PADC01000011.1, from coordinate 311,140 downwards.
CTTATAAAGGCCCCTTTTTATATGTGTTAGTGTGTTAAGAAGAAAAATGCTTAGGGCGTGTGGGGTTTAATCGTCTAAAAAGCCGTCGAAGAACAGTTTGGTCAGGTTATTAAAGGCTTTTTTCTTTTCAATTTGAATCCAATGGCCGCAATGATCGAATACGTGTAATTGCGCATTTGGAATTCTTTCAATCAGGTGATAGGCATTGTTGAGGGGAATAAAAAAGTCCTCGCGGGCATGAGTAACCAGCATATGATGTGGAATATTATTTAACTCGTCATCTGATAAAACAAAAGCATCAATGCCCATTTTCGTTCCGCCACTGAACATGGCTTCAAACTGAACGCGTATCTCATCTTTCATGACGTTATTGAAGCGCTGTGCCGCAATGTTCGCAATATCATCACCCAGTAAACTCGGGTCATAAAGGAACTTAGTGATGAGATATTCCAAAGCCTCTTGTGATGGGTCTTTATAGAATTCCCAGCCCTTGGTGAGGCCAACTGTAGGCTCAAAAGGTGCGCCTACCGGCCCCATCAAGACAGCCTTTTTAAAGCGATCAGGGTGTCGATTCAGGAGGTGTAATGTAACGCCGCCGCCCATGGAATTGCCCACAATATGTGCTTGCTCAATGCCTTTGGCATCTAATAAATCTATTTGTTGTTGTACCCAGATGTCAATCCATTCGCGTGTTGAACTGGGCGGTGCATTATGTTGACTTAAGCCAAAACCCGCGATATCAGGGGCTAAGCAATGATAGGTGTCGGCTAAAAAAGGCAGTGCAAATTGCCAGTTAGACATGGCATTAGCGCCTGGGCCGGAGCCGTGCAGCAATAGAATGCTGGTACCGTGGGCGGTGCCGGCTTCATTTAAAAAGGTTTGAAAAGAACCGGTTTGAATAGTCGATGTTTGCATAGTGCTGGTTAGCTTTGGTGATTAATTTAACGATATTAAGCAACTTTTATTGATATGAATACTCTCAATATTAGAAAAAATGATTATTGTCAATAAAGGACAAAATCTAACTATCAGCAGTTATAAATAACTATTTATAATAAATGTATCTTTTGTGACTTATCAAGTGAAGGAAAAACAATGTTACCAACAGTAAATGCCCCAGAAAATATTAAGAGAAAGGTGAGTATTGTTACCCGTTATACAACAATACCCATCCTATTGTTTGCCACAACACCGGTCATTGCTCACTTTTTAGGTGGCGGGTATTGGTATTGGTTGACCGTTGTGGCCTTTGTTATTTGTATGATTCTTGACCCGATAGTGGGAGATGATCCAGTGAATGCACCCGCTGAAATGGAACAAGAGTTAGAGCAAAGTCTGTTTTATCGTTTCATGCTTTGGCTTTATATCCCGGTACAATTTTTAATAACTCTTTTCGCATATTCGCTGTTAACCAACACGCCAATGGATATGTTTACTGCATTAGGTGTGAGTTATCAGCCCTTAAACCCACTGGAAATTATTGGTTTGGCCATTTCATTAGGGTTAGTGACAGGTTTTGGCGCGACTCCTGGTCATGAACTCTGTCATCACGGCAATGCATTCGACCGGTTTATGGGCCAAGCCTTGTTGACGCCAATCAGTATGGCTGATTTTTATGTGTATCATAATTTTCATCATCATTTAACGGTTGCTACGCCTGAAGATCATGCAACAGCGCCGTATGGCGAGAATTTTTGGCGCTTTGCTTTGCGTAGTACGATTAGGAAGTCAATATGCGCTTGGCAAGTGGAGGCTAAACGGCTAGCAAAAAAAGGGCTGAGTTGGCTCAATCTTGATAATAAAATGATCAAAATTACGGTAGCCCAAGTTGCCTGGTTCTCTTTGTTGGTTTATCTGTTTGGGTGGATAAGTTTGCCGTTATTTATTATGCAATATATCTTTCCAAGAATGTTGCTAGCGACGGCTGATTTTGCAGAGCACTATGGCCTAATGCGTAAACAAAACCCGGATGGTAGTTATGAAAAAATTCGTCCTGAGCATGCTTGGGATGACAGTATGATTATCAGTAGTTTTTTCATGTGCCAAATCGATCGCCATTCTGATCACCATGCCAATGTTGGGCGCCCATACCAAGTATTAAGAGTGATGGATAAAGCGCCTCGCTTGCCTTTGGGTTATTTAAATATTTTATTCGTTACCTTAGTTCCCCCTTTATGGCGAAAAATAATGCACCCGATTATTGAAGAATTTTACGACACGGCAGATATTGTGCCCTATGCATTGCCAGGCACTTTACCAGAAAGGTTTGTTGAAAGAGCCGTGATTGCAGACATTAAATAATACTTGGATGGTGCAAAGCCTCGAGGGGAAAGTCCCCCCGCCCGTGGTTGCGATAATGGCAGCAGCCGTTATGTGGGGGGTAGCGAATGAGCAGGCCTTATTACGTTACGAAATATCTTATAAAGCGTTTATTTGTGGGGCCTTGGTGGGTCTAGCTGTGCTGATTGATCTTGCGGCCTTACGGCTTTTTATGACGGCTAAAACGACCATAAATCCTATTTCACCTGATAAGGCCACAAAACTCGTTACAACAGGGGTTTACCGTTATACAAGAAACCCCATGTACATGGCTAATTTGATTATCTTGTTAGCCTGGCTGATTTGGCTGGGGTCAATATACAGTGTGAGTGGTTTAATTTTATATGTGGTTTATATGAACCAATTCCAGATTAAGCCTGAGGAAAGGGTTTTGTTAAATTTGTTCGAGCATGAATACAGTTTTTTTTGCTCCAGGGTGAGGCGTTGGATTTAAGGCAATAATTTGAGCTATATCATTGATATTATAACTAACAACAGATAGGCTCATTTAAAAAAGTTAAGGAGAAAAAATGACGAGCAAGATTGATTATCATCAGCTTATTCAGAAAGACAAAATACACGGCTCTATTTATACCTCTGATGAAGTGTATGCTGATGAAATTGAAAAAATATTTCAAAACGGCTGGGTTTACATCGGGCACGAGAGCGAAATAAAAGAGGTTGGGGATTACCTTGTTAGAGAAGTCGGCCGGTCATCGGTCATTATGGTGCGAGACAAGAACGGCTTAGTTAACGTTCATTCAAATCGCTGCACTCACCGAGGCAATATGTTATGCAATGAGACGGAAGGTAATAAACGTAATTTTACCTGCCCTTATCATGGCTGGGTGTTCAATCTAGATGGGGAATTAATGGATGTTGCGTACCCAGGGGGGTTTGATAAACCACTGGATGAATTAAGGCTGCAAACATTAACGAGTGATAGTTATCGAGGGTTTGTTTTTGCATCTTTCAAAGAGCCTGTCATTAGCCTTGATGAGCATTTGGGTAATGCAAAGTCACTAATAGACCGATCTTGTGAGATGTCGCCGACTGGAAAAATTGATTTGAAAGGTGGTTGGGTGCGCCAACGTTTTGATGCAAACTGGAAAATGCTGCCTGAAAATGATACCGATGGGTACCATGTCAATTACGTCCACCAATCATTTGTCATGGCGATTGACTCCCAATATGGCGAATTTGTTGGCACAGAAGAGAGTATTCAAGGTGTCATTAAAGATTGGGGTAATGGCCATACGGAAATTGATTTTTCGGAGGGTTATGCAAAAACTCTCGATTGGTTAGGGTCGACGCCTGAAAAAGTAAAATCCTATGTCGATAGTATGCATGAAGCGTATGGCGCAGAAAAAGCTGAAAAAATATTGTTTGATGGGCCGCCACATGCCTGCATTTTCCCAAACTTGTTTTTAGGCGAAATGAATATCGTTATTTTCCAACCAACCGATACAAACTCAGCGGTACAGTGGAGTACCCCCATGTTTTTAGATGGCGCACCTGAATTGGATTTTAAGTTACTCAGGCAAAGTGAAGGTGCGTTAGGCCCGGCAGCTTTCTTATTAGCGGATGATGCGAGTATTGCAGAAAGGGCGCAAAAAGCCTTGTTATCAGGTGACCCATGGTGTGATTTAAGTCGAGGTTTGAACAGGGAAACAACCGATGCAGATGGCGTGATTAGCTCACACATGACCGATGAAACTTCAAATCGGGGTTTTTGGCATCATTACCGTAAAGTTATGTCGGGGGAAGGCTAATGGGACAGGTATCACATGATGTAGCGCACGAGCTTGAACATTTTATTGTGCATGAAGCTAAATTAGCCGATGAGTCAAAGTACCAGGAATGGGAAGATTTATGGGCAGATGATGCTGTGTACTGGGTGCCGGCAAAAGAAGATGATGACCCTGCACAAAAAGTTTCAATTTTATATGATAACCGCACTCGCCTGGCCACAAGAATTCGTCAGTTAAAAACGGGTTACCGTTATAGCCAATTACCGGTATCGGGAATGCGACGGGTTATTTCTAACTTTGAATATTCTGAACAGGCTGAAGGGCGTTATCAGATTGAAGCCAACTTCTTTCTTCCTGAATTTTCTATACAGTCGGTGCGTGATTTTAGAATTTGGTCAGGCCGTGTTACGTATCTGGTTAGCCGACGTGGTGACAGCTTCCAGATTCACATGAAAAAGATAGTCTTGGTTAATGGCACAGAACCAATACCGACCTTATCCTTTTTACTCTAGATGATGGAAAGACAAGCGGCGCTTTCGGCTATAACCGGGCTTGGTATGACCGAGTTTACTCGAGATTACCATAAGCCCTCGTGGCAATTGGCAGTGGATGCTATCGGTTTAGCGATAAAAGATGCGGGTCTTGAACACTCAGACATAGACGGGCTGTTATTAAACAAAAGTCCGTTAGCCGAATTAGCCGATTTCCCGATGGAAATGCAGGACTATGCTGGCCTAAGCAATCTGAGTCTATTAAATGTTGTAGAAGCAGAAGGCAGTTCGATGGTGCAAACCATCCAGCAGGCGACAATGGCTATTCAGACCGGCATGGCGACAAAAGTGGTGTGCGTTTTTGCTGATACGCCTTTGCAGGGAGACACGTCTGCGGGTGAGGCGTTTGCCGTTGCGATGCCCATGATGGGGCACTTGGGAATAGAAATAGCCAATGGTTTTTACACGCCAATTGCTGCCTATGCAATGGCGGCACAGCGTTATTTAGCGGTTTATGACCGAACCACCGACGATTTAGGAGCAGTGGCTATTTCCAACCGACGTTGGGCAGAGCTGAATGACTTGGCAAAACTGCGAAAGCCACTCACCATAGAGCAATACCGCGAAGCCCCTTTTTTAATTGAACCGTTGAGAATGTTGGATTGTGCTTATCCGGTGAACGGCGGTATTGCGGTTGTTGTTACGGGGGTTGAACAAGCGAAGGAGAGTCCTCAACCGCCGGCTTATATTTATGGTATGGGGCAGGGGCATGCGGGTAATATTAACCGTCGTGGTCACCAACCAGAAATAGAGACAGGAGCAAAACAGGCCGGTGAAATCGCTTATAAAATGGCAGGCATCAACGCGAGCGATATAGACGCATGCCAGTTTTATGATGCCTTCAGTATTTCAACGCTCATTAATTTAGAGCTATACGGTTTATGTGGTGCTGGTCAAGCGGGCGAATTTGTCCGCTCGGGTGAAACATCGCCAGGAGGTAAACTGCCGGTTAATACGGGAGGGGGACACCTCTCGGGCTATTATCTCCAAGGCGCAACCCCGGTGTCAGAAGCGGTGATGCAACTTAGAAACCAGGCCGGTGCTCGCCAAGTCAGTAAGCTCGACCATATGTTGGTGACAGGCTATGGCGGTAGAATGCAGTTTCATGCAGCATTGATTATGGGGCAGCAGGAGAGGGTTCAATGAAATTTGCTGAACAGAGTGTGGTTTGGCCAGAGATAAAAGAGGTGGCAAAACCCTTTTATGAAGGCATGCAACAGCATAAGATCATGATCCAACAGTGTTCAAATTGCTCAACTCATCTGCCGCCTGCGCAACTTGTTTGCGATCATTGTGGTTGTGATGATTTGACATGGGTTGAGGCGGATGGATCGGGTGAAATTTATACTTATGTCGTTTATCATCGGAGTTTTCATCCAGCGTTTAATGATCAAGTTCCTTACATAGTCGCATTGGTTGAACTCAAAGAGGGTCCCCGTTTGATGGGGCAATTAAAACTAAAGGAAGGACAGATTTACAAGGTTGGCTCAACAGTGGTAACAGGATTTCATAAAATTGATAAAAATAATGAGCTACTATATTTTCAACTGGAGGATGGAGACAGTTAGATGACAGCACTAGTGAGAGATTTTTTGCTGCGTGCAGCAAAGGCAATGCCTAAAAGAATTGCATTTTATGAGGGTGACCGGTCAATCGATTGGGCGACGTTGAATCAACGAGCAAACCTCTTTGCAAAAGCGTTGCAAAATAAGGGTATTGGTAAAGGTGATGTGGTTGGCATCGTGTCACATGAGCATATTGAAGTGTATGAAGCGTTTCATGCGTGTCTTAAATTAGGCTTGCCTCGCGTCGGTATTAACTGGCGTTTTTCTCCAAATGAGATGCTGTATGTCATCAACGATTCTTCTGCGAAGGTGGTGATGGTGCAGGCGAATTGTGTTGATTTGATGGGTGATTTACCTGAAAAACTGGCTTCCGAAGGCGTCATCTTAATTGGCTATGGGGGCGAACATAACCTCCCGTATGACTATGAAGAGTTGTTGGCAAACAGTGATACAGATGTTGCTTTGCCCGAATTAAACCAAGATGATCTGGCAGCTATTAGTTATACATCGGGAACAACGGGGTCGCCAAAAGGCGTGCTGCTCTCGCATTTTGGTCTGCGAGAAGCGATGATGAATACAATCATCAACGTCGGTTTGACACCGAATGATGTCTGGTATGCGCCTACGTCTTCAGCTTGGATAACCTTTGTATTGATTACGATGAATACCGTCAATGGTATGACCGCAGTGTTGCCAGAAGGCGATTTCGAGCCTAATGAATACTTTGAGCACATTAACAAACACAAGGTCACTGTAACCATTATGGTGCCTATTATGATGCGCCGTCTTATTCACTTAATGGAGGAAAACAACATCAAGTTACCTTCATTACGCTTAATAACGTATGGTTCATCTCCCAGCACGCCACAACTTATACGTAAAGCCGCAGAGACTTTTGGCTGTGATATGTCACAACTTTATGGGATCACAGAAGTTACCGGTGGCTGGACATGTGTGATGTCACCAGACGATACGAGAAGGGGCTTGGCTGGAGAGGAACATTTGCTTCGTTCCTGTGGCCGTCCTGCATTACATTTTGATGTAGAAATACGTGATGAAAAAAATAATGTCTGCCCACCTGATACATCAGGGGAAATATGGCTAAGATCCGATTGCTTGATGCAAGGCTATTTAGGGTTAGAAAAACAAACCAATGAGACACTAAAAGATGGTTGGCTATGTACCAACGATTTAGGTTATCTCGATGAAGAAGGTTTTTTATATTTGACGGATAGAAAAAATAATCTGATCATCACCGGTGCTGCAAATGTGTTTCCTAGCATGGTGGAAAACGTATTGGATGAGCATGCAAATGTCGTGGAAGTTGCCGTTGTTGGTGTGCCACACCCAGAGTGGGATGAAGCGGTTGTAGCGGTCATTATTGTAAAAGAGGCCGATGCTTTTGATTATGCTGAAATGATCGCCTTTTGTAAAAAAAGCATGGCTAAATTTGAAGTGCCGAAGCATATCGTTTTAGTAGATGAAATCCCCAAAGGTTTAACGGGTAAAATGCTTAAAAAGGACATTCAAGCCATGTTTAAAGATGGCCGTTTATCAGTGCCTTGGGAGCTGCCCGCTAGCTAGTCGCGATACGTTCCATCTGTTTGGCCAACGTAAAATCGCGCTCGGTAATGCCACCCGCTTCGTGGGTGGTTAAATCCACCACTACTTTTTTATATACATTAAACCACTCAGGGTGGTGGTTGGTTTTTTCGGCTAATATCGCCGCTTTGGTCATAAACCCAAAAGCGTCAACGAAATCGTTAAAGATAAATTCACGGTGTAGCTTGCCATTTTCAATCGACCATTGACTAAGCTCATCGAGAAAAGCATTGGTTTCGCGCTGTGTGGCGAGTGATATTGTCATTTAGGCTCTCCTTTATTATTTGTTTCATCCTCAACGTCGCGTACTTGATATAGCAAAAGAATAAAGGCCATAAAAATAATGCCGATGTGCCAAATAAGTGTAAAGACGTACACCGATTCTCTAGCAACATCGTTGCCTAACCCGGCAATGGCCATTTGCACTAGCGCAAGGGTAACACCACACGATGCGGCTATACGAAATATGTTGGGCGCATGTTTCGATTTAAAGTACAAAAAGAAACCGGCATCTAAGAAGTGAATAAGGCCATAAGCCCAAAGGCTACACAGCCAAATATCATTCCTTTTCAAGAATATTGAGAGCAGGGAGGGAAGGAGTGAAAAGAAGATAACCGCAATGGAGAGTTGTATTAATAACCGGATATTAACTTGATCTGCTAAATCCCATTCACGAACTGGTTTTTGGTTTAACGCAACGATAATAGCGCTAAAACCTGCCAGAGCAACGGCGATTTGAGCGATGGTGTACATTAGACCAGCTGAGTGCATAAAACGCCCTTCGTTTGTAATGAGTATTTGTCTATTCTGATTAAGGTATTGCTCCAAGTGTTACACGGTGAGCATAATCATGGTTTGGTTTTTCTATAGTCATTTCCCCTACCCTTATAATGACAGTGCTTAACGTTAAGAGTCGTGCATTTTTTTGGAAAACTCTTCTTGCGTATTGGCACGTGGGAAAGGTTCGTTAGGGGTGTCGGCACCTAGAAATTGGCACAGGGGCCCCCAGCCGTCTTTCACTTCAAAGACGAGTAAGTTTTCAGCAGGAACGGTGTCTTTAACGTCTTTAATATGTTGATGATATTGAGAAATACAAAAATCCCTATCGCGTAATCGCCCTTGAAAAATTCTATCGGCAATTAATGTTTTTGCGACGATAATCTGGTCGGCTGCAAATGGAGGCGCGTCGTCAGGTACTTGAGGTATTGTAGCGTCTTCTAGGAACGCGTTTTCAATAGCGGTAAATATAGTTTTGCTTATGCTGTTATACCAAGCGTTTGGGTCACGTACGGTAAGAATCACTTTAGCGTCAGGGTAGAACGTTATATGTTCACGCCAATAAAAAGCAGTTGGCCAATCAACAAGGGACTGATAACCGTCAAAAAGCTCGGGCCAGTTTGGCTGCTGACCATCCGCAATTCCTTGCCAGGTTTTAGCATGGCCCGCACGGCTAAACAGTTCAAACATATGGTAACAGTCAGCATAACCCAATTTTTCAAGCGCGGCTTTCAGTGAAAGCGTGCCTGTGCGGCCAAATCCAACACCAATTACTTTAATGGTCATTTTTATGCTCCGCAAAGGTGGTAAAGAATTAAAACGTACCATTTTTTTAATTCGCCTGCAAGAAAAATCAGTAAAGCTGCACTATGAACTTTAATATTGAATTATCTTTAAATGCCTATTTTTCTTATTGAGGATTATTTTGCTTATTCCAATTGACATTAAACTGAGGTATTTGTTGAATGTTGCCCAAATCACCTTTAGCAATTTTTTTATCAAGTTCCTCCACCATCTCTGGAATAAAAGTGTTCCTAAAGTGTTGCCAATATGCCTGACCACCCGTTGTCACCAATAGACTTGCCGTAAACGTTAAGTATGCGTCATAGATGCGGTTGTCTAAAGTACCTGCTTGCCGAAGAGCGAGACAAGATTGAAAGGACAAAAGCGTGTCGGTCATGATACCCGAGTACTTACTGAGGGAGGCAATTGAAGGTCAGGGTAGTCGCTCATGCCATTAGCAAAGTGCTCTGCATCGGCTGTCATCATGCGGTTGCTACTCTTAAATTCATCGACGATACTTTGCCGAGCGGCAGATTTAAGTAATCGCGTGTTTGATTTTACTTGATATGCCAAAAAGCCAATGGATACAACAACGGCTATAGAGGCGATGGTATCACTGATGGCACTGATTGCTTCCCAATTCATATTTTGTTCTCCGTTTTAGACGAACCTACATTTTTTATTTTACATTATTTTTTATTTTACATTAGCGCACATTAAGAGGGCGGCGGCTTAAAGCTACCATAGTTATTTAGAATAAAATTGATATACCGAGTAATAGCGGGGTTAATACAGTCACCGCTACATTGGCGCCGAGATACTGCGGAAAAGAGCCAATGGCCTCCTTGTGTGTTACAGCACCATATAAAGAGAAAATGGCCAGTGGCATTGGAATGAGTGCTATCCAACTTAAGGTGGGTAAATAGCCAATAAAAATATAAAAAGGGATGATGAAAATGGTTGCGAGGGTAAAGAATGCATAGATAAAGTTACTTCGATTAATGCCATAGGCAATGGGGAAGTGGTTCCGACCTACTTTAGCATCAGCTTGAATATCGGGGTATTGATTGAGCAGCAAAAGGTTATTGACCAGTAGAAAGGGAATAACCGCAATAAAGAAAGTTCGTGGCAAGTATTCCCCTTCTAAGACAAACTGAGTGCCGACGACCATAAGAATTCCAAATCCTAGACCAGGCGCAATGAGGCAGGTCAGTGGCCATCTGTTGATCCATTGTGTGTAGGCTACTATTAAGACAAGCCCGGTGATACATATAGGTAAAAAGCGTATGCCGTATTGCCAAAGAAAAAAGCAACCAATCAAGACGGTTAATGCTAGCGACACGATACCGATAATAAAGACAGCGTGTGTGGCCTCGGGGTGCCGAGGTAAAGCACCGCTACCACCTGAGAAAGGTGTTTTTTTAGTGATGAGATCTAGACCGCTTTTGAAGTCAAAATATTCATTAAGGGTGTTAACGCTGATATGAGCGAATAAAGCACCGACTAAGGCGAACACTAAAAACAATGGATTAATGTCTTGTTGGTTGAGTTTGGCAATACAGCTGCCTAAAAATACACAAACAAAGGTCAAAATGAGAAATGGCAGTCTCATCGATTGGGTAATAGCCGTTATATTCATATTAGATGTGTCGTTACGTAGCGTAAGCGAAATAACCGAGCCAGTTATCTAGTGGGAGTTGAAAAAGATCAGAACGCTTATTGGCATCAAACGCAGGATTTCACCACGCCGCCATCTACTCGTATTGCAGCCCCGGTAGTGGCCGATGCTAAGGGGCTGCACAAATAGGTCACCATATTGGCTACTTCTTGTGTATCAGCAAATCGTTTAATAAGAGATGACGGGCGTATGGATTGAAAGAACTCTTTTTCAAATGCCTCGAAATCTTGCCCATCACTTATTTGATCTATAAATTCAATAACACCCTCAGAACGTGTTGGCCCCGGCAGCACAGCATTGACGGTAATACCCGTTCCAGCACATATTTCTGCAAGGCCGCGTGATACAGCGAGTTGAGCTGTTTTTGTAGTGCCGTAGTGAATCATTTCTTGTGGGATTTGAAGGGCACTTTCGCTGCTGATAAAAATAATACGACCCCAGTTTTTTTCTTGTAATTGAGGTAAATAAGCGCGTGATAATCGAACGCCACTCAGCACGTTGACATTAAAAAATCGCTCCCAGTCTTCGTCAGGAATATCTAAAAACTCTTTAGGCTCAAAAATACCAAGCGCATTGACTAATATATCAACATTCGGCTGCTGGCTAATGAGTTTGCTGGTTGTCTGTGGATCGGATAAATCGCCACAAAAAAGGCTGATATTGGCTTGTGGGTGCTCATTGAGAATTTTATCTTTAGCACGGATTAATTTAGCATTGCTTCGACCGTTAATAATAACGTGCGATCCTTCTGCAGCAAGGGAGTTGGCGATAGCGAAACCAATGCCTTGGCTAGAGCCAGATACAAAGGCCGTTTTATCTTTTAATTGTAAGTCCATTATTTGTTTGCAAGCGTAGTGGCGAGGTCTTTTGCCGTGCTAATCGCATGGCTCACGCTATCTGGGTCGGCAAAGGTGGGTTCTATTAATATGCTGTTTATGTCGCTAAAACCAATAAAGCCAAGTGCCATTTCGAGATAAGGTTTTTGGAAGTCCATGCCTTTTGCTTCATCGTTATTGTATTCACCACCACGTGAGTAAATAGCAGTAACCGGTTTGCCGGTGACTAATCCCTGAAAGCCAGTTTCCGGTGAGAAACTGAAGGTCAGTCCTGGCTGAGTAATGACATCAATAAAGTGTTTTAGTTTGTAGGGAATTGAAAAATTCCACATGGGGACGCTAAATAAATAGCGGTCAGCGGCTTTAAATTGTTCGGCTATAAAAACAATTTCTTGCCAAGCAGCAGCTTCAGCATCACTAGGGTTTTGGCCATGTAAAAAACTGTATTTGGCATTCAGGCGATCGCCATCAAATTCAGGTAAGTTCATGTCCCAAACATTCAATGTGGAGACAGAATTCGTTTCTGCAGCGGCTTTAAATGTCTTGATATAGGTATTTGCCACATCAGTAGAGTTTGAACGCTCATTACGTGGTGATGCTTGGATATAAAGTAGTTTGTTCATTATTCTTCCTAGCTTATTTATTTCATGCCTAGCGTAACACATGTGATATCGCTTTGACAATGTCTTATTTTACTTATTTATTTCATGCCTAGCGTAACACTCAGCGGTTTAGCTGTGAATTTTTTCATTCATATAAGGATGGCTTATAAGGCTTAACTTTGAGTTTATTGGGTAATATATTTCTTTCATATACTGATAAAAATATCAATAAAGTAATAAGTTGAAGACGGAATTTTTTCAGATACCACATGGGTCACAACATAAGCAAATTCTTATGGACAGGTTTTAAACATTGTGATGTACTAATTAACGTTCGTTAGAATTTGGTGCTAACAATATAAGCTTAATCTATGGGATGAGTTAAAAACTTTGGAGAAAAGAGAATGGGAAACGAAAGTGTTATGGCTATACCTCCCCTCGGCTCGCATGAACTTGGTACGGAAGCAATACCGTCTGATCACTATTCATCGCAAGCCTTTTTTGAGCAGGAAAAAGAGCAGATATTCAAGAAAACTTGGCTGATGGCAGGCCGAGAAAGTGACGTTGCCGAGCATGGCGACTATATTACTTTTTTTATTGATGCGTTAGAAATATCCATTATCGTCACGAGAGATAAACAGGGGCAGGTCAATGCTTTTTATAACGCATGTACGCATCGTGGAGCACATATTTTGACGTAGCCTTGTGGCCGAGCAAAGTTTATGACCTGTGATTTTCATGGCTGGGTCTTTGATTCAGAAGGGCAGTTGGCCGATGTGCCAGGTGAAGAGCTTTTTGGTGACTTTGATAAAAGTAAACTCGGTCTTAAGAAAGTGTCTGTTGATGTATGGGGCGGGTTCATTTTTATTAATTTAGATCCAGAGCCTAGTGTTTCATTGAAAGAGTATCTAAAGCCGCTTAATGATTCTTATGATAAATACTTAGGTAACAAAGATTGGACATGGAGTTATGGCTGGCGGGCTAAATTTAATGCTAACTGGAAGTTGTTAGTGGACGCGCAAATTGAAGGCTATCATGTTGATCAGACGCACCGCAATACCATTGCGGGTGCTATTCCAGGTTCCTACGCTCCGGCTGACGCATACCCTGAAAGCATTGGTGTGCCAGCAAGGGTTTGTGCGTATCGCCCAGAAGAAATGACAGGGGTACAAACGGATGTGGCTTTGTTGTCAGCAAAGCATGGTGCTACGTCTTTATATACAAAATCTGAAAATGAATTTACTGCAAAGGATGGAGAGGGTGTTCTCAGTGACCACCCATTATGGATTTTTGATGCTTATTTGCTATTTCCTAACGTCGTCTTATTTATCCAAAAAGGGCAAATTTTAGTTCAAAGAACGCTTCCTATTTCGCCAAGCGAATGCCTATGGGAAGTAGATTTTTTCCATACAGGTGAACTGGAAGACTTTGGTCAATTATTTAACTCTGAACAAGGCCGAATTCAGATTAGAGATGTGTTGACTGAAGACCTATATACAGCGGAAGGAATCCAAATGAATTTTAATGCAGGCGTTATTAAAGAGATTCAGATCAATAAACAGGAGATCGCTATACGCGCTTTCTACCACCGTTTAATGAGTGCAGTGAAAGGAACAGGAGAATCGAAATGAGTCAGGCTATAGCACGTCCAGATATCAGTGATATTGAGGTTGAAATTAATCTATGGGCACTTCCTACCACGGAGGAAAGATTGGTTAAACGGATGAACAGCACGATGGAAGAGATTAACGCTTTCCATTATGCAATGTTACCAAAGCTCCCCGCTATTATTGACTACTTAAATCAATTTCAATTGGCTGATTTAGTGGGAGATGATCTCAAGCTATCGAGAGCCGCTCTTGCCATGTGTGAAGTTGATAATGCCGTGTACAAATGGAAAGCTCCCGTTTTAGGAACGGGTATTGACTCACTCAGGATGATCAAAAAGTCGGGCTTTAGCGATAGGGTTATTTTATGAGTGGTCGTCTAGCGGGGAAGGTGGCTTTAATTACGGGTACCGCTGGCGGGCAAGGCCGTGCAGCGGCAGAGATGTTTGCCGCGCAAGGCGCGAAAATAGTCGGTTGTGACGTTAAAGAAGGTGAGCACGAGGAAACGGTGCGTCGGGTTGTGGATGCAGGCGGTGAAATGGTCAGCCGCATTGTTGACTTGGGTGATGAGGACGAAGTCAAAAATTGGATTGATTTCGCGGTAGAAACTTACGGCGACTTCGATATTTTATACAACAATGCCTCGGCCGTACGCTATGGCAAGATCGATGAATTCTCAACAGAAGACTGGCACTGGCTGGTACGAAATGAACTTGATTTAGTGTATTACGCCATTAAACATGCTTTTCCAGTGATGAAGCGACGCGGCGGCGGTTCAGTCATTAATACAGCGTCCGCGGCGGGGGTCATCGGCTCGACGTTTGCCGGCCATATTCATCAGTTTGCGCATTCAATGACTAAAGGCGGTGTGATTGCTATGACAAGAACGTTGGCAGCAGAGTTTGCGCCCGCCAAAATTCGCGTTAATAGCATATCCCCCGGGCTGATTGAAACGCCAGCATTTGCAGTTTTCCCCGATAAAGAGGTTTTAAAGAAAATGATTGATGACATCATGAAATTACAACTGATGGATGTTTTAGGTCAACCAGAAGACATTGCTTATTGTGCAACCTATTTAGCATCGGATGAATCCCGCTTTGCTACTGGCCAAAACTTTTGTATCGATGGCGGCCTAACGGCTATTTAATTTAATAATTTAGATAAGGAAATAGAAAATGATCAAGCTTTATCATATTCAAGCAGAAGGCGACCCGTTTGGTGGTTCTCGCAACGGTTGCAAAGCCGTTATTGCTTTGGAAGAAATGGGTATAGATTACGAAGTTAACGCGCTAGATCGCATGGCGGATTGTCGACCTGCTGATGCAGCTTACCGACAAATAAATCCAAACGGTGTAACGCCAACAATTGATGATAATGGGTTCATTCTTTGGGAGTCTGGAGCTATTCTTCAGTACCTTGCTGATGCTAATCCATCTTCCGGTTTATTGCCAACAGACTCAAAAGAACGCGCTAAGGTCCAACAATGGGTGGCGTGGGAAGGCGCATCATTTGCACCTGCGCTTCTCAATTTCTTTTTTGCTATGACAGCACCGGAACCTGATGAGGCAACGGTTGCGAGTACAAAAGAAGCCTTCTTAGGCACGTTAAGCATTTTGAATAATCAACTCGCAGGGAAGGAATATATCTGCGGTGATTATTCCATTGCAGACATCGCTAGTGGCGCGATTACCTCTCTGTCATTTCTTCTGGGTCTTGACTTAACACCCTACCCCAATATTTTAGCTTGGTTGGCTCGTTTGCGGGATAAGCCATCGTGGCAAGCTGCAGCAGCAGTGATGTCTGATATGGATGCGGGTAAAGAGCAAATCGGTTAATACCAAACATAGGGCGCTTAAGCACAGTGGGGCGCTCATGGAGGATAAGAGATTAGTAAGTTTGATTATAATAAATTAATAGATAATGAAGCAGCGCTGCAATCGCGCAGTATTTTTTGGGAACCAGAGATCTATCAAGACGAGCTAAAACAGATTTTTAATCGTTGTTGGCTTTTTTTGGGACATGACAGTCAAATTCCCGAAGCCGGTGATTTTCTACGTACCTATATGGGTGAAGATGACGTTATTGTGGTGCGCGGTGAAGATGGCGAAGTCAGGGCGTTTTTGAATGCCTGTAGCCACCGAGGTAATAAAGTATGTCATGCGGAGTGGGGTAAAACCAAAGCCTTTACCTGTTCATACCATGGTTGGGCGTATGACAATATGGGCGAACTTGCGGCCGTTCCACTCGAAGAAGCCATCTACGACAATTTAGATCGCAGTAAATTGGGCCTGGTACCTGTTGCTCGTGTGCAAAATTATAAGGGTATGATTTTTGGCACCTTTGCAGAAGAAGGCCCCGATCTCGAAGAATATTTAGGTGACATGAAATATTACCTAGATGTTGTTTTGGATGCGTCCCCCGAGGGGATGGAGCTGATTGGTACGCCATTTCGAGTAGAGATACGAGGAAACTGGAAATTACCCGTTGAAAATGCAATTGGTGATGGTTACCACGTTGCTTGGGCGCACGCAGGTGCGATGCGAGTGGTGGGTACGATTGGTCAAGGGCGAGGAGAATCAGTACTCGGGATTGGTAAAGACAACACCGGATTTGATGACTCGGGACAAATGCAGGTGGCCATACCACCACATACTGTTTTATCAACACTCGATGGGCAGTCGGGATATGCGCTATATGATAACCCAGGACCGTGTATTGAATATCTTGAGCAAGTTAGGCCGAGTGTTGTTGAACGTTTAGGTGATGTTCGCGGCACTCAGTTATTAGGCTCAGAAACGCATATGGGTGTTTTTCCAAACCTACAAATTATTCAAGGCCTAAACTTACTTCGCGTTATTCATCCCAAAGGGCCGGGTTCTTTTGAAGTAGCGACCTACTCTATGGCGGATAAGAATACACCTGATGAGGTCAAAGATATTATTGTTAAACACGTTGGCCAAACGTTTGGTTCGGCGGGTATTTTAGAAGGTGATGATGGTGACTTTACCGAAGCAATAACGCATTCGCCGAATGGTTACGCAACACGGCAAATGAAAGGTTGGTTGGGTATGGCACAAGGAAGAACAATGGATTGGGATGGCCCTGGAGATGCTTCCCCCGGTATCGTTAATGAACTGTGCCAGAGAGAGTTTTATACCCAGTGGCAAAGAACGATGTTGGCTGAATCAGTTAGTGATATTTTGCCAGAGCAATCAGCTCAGAAGGAGTCTGCCAATGGCTAAGAAACAAAAAATAGCAGCAGTAGGTAAAGATACAAATATGGAAACAGCTTATCGAATTGAGCGGTTTTTGGCGGCTGAAGCGCGTACTTTGGACGAAGAACGCTACGACGATTGGTTGGCTATGCTGGATGAAAGTATTGTTTATAAAATGCCTATTCCGATGAATACTTATCGGCGTAACAGACCAGGGAAAAGCTCTATTCGTGAAACGATGATTTACGATGAAAGCTTCGAAAAATTAAAGCAGCGGGCGGCTCGTGAAGATACGGGCATGGTTTGGCTAAATGACCCCGC
Source organism: Cycloclasticus sp. (assembly GCA_002700385.1). Taxonomy (GTDB): domain Bacteria; phylum Pseudomonadota; class Gammaproteobacteria; order Methylococcales; family Cycloclasticaceae; genus Cycloclasticus. Next base: position 293,533 of record PADC01000011.1, on the reverse strand, counting down.
GACACACCATATTCGCACAATAACGAACATAGAATCGTTTTGTACTGATGATGCGAGTGTTTACGACGTGCGAAGTAAATTTACTTTATTGCGCTCAAGGCGAGATAAAGACCATGTTAGTCATACGGGTCTGCGGAAAGATTTGATTCAAGATACAAATGATGGACTGAAGATCGTTGCAAGAACAGTGTTTTTACCAGAACGGGTGATTGTCGACAAAAATCTAAATATGTTTTTCTAATCATAAAAATTTATAGTAAGGAGAAATAATGACCGCAAGAATGGAAGGGCATAATGCCATAGTGACTGGTTCGTCATCTGGAATGGGCCGCGCAACAGCAATTCGTTTAGCCTCAGAAGGTGCCAGTGTTTGTTTAGCTGATATTAATAAAGAAGGGAATGCAGAAACGCTGGAGCTTATTAAGCAACAAGGTGGTCGTGCGATTGCAGAATATTGTGACGTTTCAGACGAGGCATTAGTAAAAAAAATGACCGCTGCTGCTGAAGCCGCTTTTGGTTCAGTTTCTATTCTTTTTAATAATGCCGGTTTTGAAGACGGTGACGGTAATACCGACGAGCTAGATGTTGATGCTTGGGAAAAAGTACAGTCTATTAATACACGGGGTGTTTTTTTGGCAGCCAAATACGCACTTAAAAGTATGATCGCCGGCGGTAAAGGTGGTTCTATTACGACGACCTCATCAATAGGTGGGCTTATCGGCACACCGGGTGGCTTACATTCTTACTGTGCTTCAAAAGGGGCCGTTATCTCGTTAACGCGTTCATGGGCAGTTACCTATGCACCGCATAATATTCGCGCTAATGCCATTTGTCCTGGGCTTGTACTAACGGATATGGTTCAGAGAATTGGCCCCGAGTTTATTGAGGCGGCATCGAGCATGACACCGCTAGGCCGTGGTGCAGAGCCTGAAGAGATTGCAAACTTAGTTGCTTTCCTTTCGAGCGAAGAATCAAGGTTTATTACCGGTACGATTATTCCAATCGATGGCGGGTATACAGCGCAATGAATCAGGGATCTAAATTCTCGCTGGATTTGTTTCGATTAGATGGACAGGTTGCAGTTGTTACAGGCTCGGGATCGGGTTTAGGGAATGTATTCGCGCGTGCGTTAGGCGTGGCCGGTGCCACGGTTGTGTCAGCAGATATTAACTTATTTGCGGCAGAAGAAACCGCGGAAGAAATACGTCGTATGGGTGGTCAAGCAACATCAGTAGCTGTTGATGTGAGTGACCCTGAATCAGTTAAGGCAATGAGCGAAATCACGCTTAATGCGTATGACAGGTTGGATATTTTAGTGAACAATGCGGGCATTGCGAGCCCTGCGGATAGAATACATGACATGTCAGTAGATGATTGGGACCGTGTTAACGCCGTTAATACGCGAGGTGTTTTTCTCTGCACTAACGCTGTGCTCCCACAAATGATGACACAGAAAAGTGGTTCCATTATTAATATTTCATCTGTGGCGGGTCTTGGCGGTGTATCAAATGATTTGTCTGCGGTGGCTGCAAATTATTCTGTCTCTAAAGGTGCAGTCGCCACATTGACTAAGCAAATTGCTGTGGAATATGGGAAAGATGGCATTCGCTGTAATGCAATAGCGCCAGGCTGGCATTTAGGCACGCAACTCGGTCGTGAGGCACTGCCACTGTCGGAGACAGATATGAATGCGATGATAGCAAAATTGCATGAATTAACACCAATGAATAGAACAGGTGACCCTGAAGAGCTGGCTGGTTTATTAGTATATTTAGCCAGTGATGCGGCTTCATTTATGACGGGTCAAGTTATCGCGCATGATGGTGGCTGGACAGCTTGGTAAGTTCGACAATAAACAAGGGGCGGTTTAACCGCCCTTTTTTTGACCTTTCTAGTGTGGTTCTTTAATGGCCCAATCGGGTTCTCAAAAGAGTTGCCATAAAGGCTCTTGTTAAGGAATGATTTGAATTAACCAAATTGATAGGCCGAAACATCGGCGCCCATAACATTGTCGCCGAATATTTTTTTCCCCTGGTCCTCCCCGGCACTTCCAGCAACCACCATTAAGGGTAGAAGGTGCTCTTCTCTTGGATGAGAATGTTTTCCCGAGGGGGCATGTGACCATTGTGCAAGATTTTTGTTGCGTTCGAGGGGTAGGGATGAGCAAGTGCGAGTTAACCAATGATCAAAGGTTTTTGAATGATTATTGATATCTTGGCCGTGCCTTAAGATTTCCATATTATGAAAGCTCATACCGCTTCCAAGGATCAGAATATTTTGTTCTCTTAGCGATTTAAGTGCGGCGCCAACTTGAATATGGAAAGCAGGGTCTAGTTGACACTGTAAAGAAACTTGAACAACAGGAATATCTGCATCAGGAAACATTACTTTTAAGGGCACAAATGTGCCGTGGTCATAGCCGTGATCGGGGTCAAGTTCAGATTTAATGTCGGCGCTGGTCAATAGAGATTGTATTTGTTTTGCAAGTTCGGGTGACCCTGGCGCAGGGTAGGTTAGCTCGTATGTATGGGGAGGAAAGCCATAATAATCAAAATAAAGCTGTGGACTGGGTTGAGAATTAATTTTAATAACATTTTCTTCCCAATGCGCAGAAATAATAACAATGGCGCTAGGCTTGCTTGGTAGGGATTTGTGTAAATTTTGCAGCCAATGTTTCATCCTGTCCCATGTGTCTGCGGGGCCGCGTGTCCATTCCATAAAAAAACAGGGGCCACCACCGTGAGGAATGTAAATAGTGGGGAATAAGTGAGTGGGCATAAGCTAAAAATAAGTGTTTTAAATGGTTATGGATATGATATATCATATAATGCTTAAGTAAGGAAAAAACTGGAGGAGAAAAATGAGTGATACAAAGTCAAAATTATCGTGCGTAACGGTTGCACTCCATTGGATTGTTGGCATTTCAATGATCATGCTGGTTACAGTTGGCGTGTACATGACCGATTATGAAGTCTATGCTTTATACCCCATTCATAAGTCAGTTGGTATGATTATTTTTGTTGTCATCATGGCACGTGTGATTTGGCGCGTAAAACAAGGTTGGCCAGAAGCAGCCAGCAATTATAAATCGTGGGAACATGCACTGGCCAAAATTGTTCATTGGATACTGATTATTACAACCGTTGTAATGCCCATTTCTGGCATGCTAATGTCTGGCTTAGGTGGTTACGGGTTGGCCATTTTTGGTTTGGAGCTTTTAGCCGCTACCCCAAACCCTGATGAGCCAGGAAGAATGATACCTATCAATGGCCCTATTGCAGGTGCTGCGCATGAAACACATGAGATTGCGGGTAAGTTGATGTTCGCAGCTTTCTTGTTACATGTCGCTGGCGCATTGAAACATCATTTTATGGATAAAGACGGCACCTTAAAAAGAATGTTAGGTCAGCGCATAGACTAATCTTTATCAGGCTCCAAAAGGATTCTTTGGAGCCTATTGAAATGTTACAGAAACCATCGTGTGTGGTTGATCGCCAAGCCCTGTATAAAGGGCGGTTAAACGCCCTTTTTTAATCGGGATGGGTGAGGTTAAGTTGCCAAGCGATAAATAGGCCCCTGGCTTTAAAGGATAATTTAGGGCGAGTAAGCGATCACGAAGCCAGCGAATAACGTTAACGGGGCTGCCCATTAAAGAAGAGCAGGTCCCCGTTTTGAGATGGCTCCGATCGTCATACACAATGCCGACTTGGCAATGGTTAAGATTGCCAATATGCTCCATTGGGATAGCTTCTCCCATTACCCCATAACGTGCGCCTGTATTAATGGCGGTTAACATGTCGGCAGTTAACGGTTTTTCGGTTGAAAAAAGTCGGTCAGGGATTTCTATAAACGGGATAACATGGTCGATAGAAGCCAAAATTTCCTGATCGGTTTTAGCATCGTTTATCGCGGCGCTTTTAACGCGGACTAATAAATCAGCTTCCGCAAAGGGGTGGGTGGCAGAATTTATGTTGATGACAGCAGGGCTGCTGAGTAGCATTTTATTTAAAAAGATGCCTAATAAGGGCTGTTCGATCCCCATTTTTTGTTGCACGGCTGGGTTTGTTATAGCCGCTTTATAGCCTGCGATACCCCCCCAGTTTTCTGATAAAGCATACACCACCTGTTTTTGAATTTCGCTTGCAGCTTCAGGCGTTAAACCAGGAATAGCATCGGCTTCTGTTGCATCAATATAGTGATGGTAAATATCTAACGCTGTTCGAGGAACAAAGTTCTCTTGCCGCATAAAAAATACAGCAATGGCGGCAACAATAAAAATAAGAAAAGTAAATTTAAATCTCATAACGCGGGTTAGCTGAAAAATTGAGTGAAGACTTGGGTTATATAGTGGTGATCCTGAACACCAGCGCTTTCACGTATGCTGTGCATGGCCCACATCGGGCAGCCAACATCAACCGTTTTAATGCCTAATTGAGCGGATGTTATGGGGCCAATAGTGCTGCCGCAACCAAGATCAGTCCGGTGTGAATATTGCTGGAAAGGTACGCCAGATTGCTCGCAAAGTTTCATAAAGTGAGCTTGTGAAGCACTGTTTGATGCATAACGAATATTGGCGTTAATTTTAATCACGGGGCCGTGATTAACCAGTACTTTGTGATCTGGTTCGTAAGCACTGGGGAAATTTGGCTGATAAGCATGAGCCATGTCGGCGCTGATCATAAAGCTATTCGATAAAGCACGTTTATAGTCTTCATCTGACAGTTTTAATGAGCCGGCGATACGCTCCAGCGTATCGGGTAAAAAGCTACCATCAGCACCTTTATGACTATGACTGCCAATTTCTTCATGATCAAAAAAAGCACATACATTAAACTGTCCTGCCTTCAGTGACTTATCAGATAATAAAGCGGATAAGCCAGCGTGGCATGAGGCGAGATTATCAAGCTGACTGTTGGCATAAAATTCGTTGTTAAGGCCGTATAGTGTGCCTGCTTGCGTGTCACAGGCATGCAGCTCCCATGCTGAAATATCATCAGCATTCAAGCTCAACTCATTGGCCAGTAAATCAACCATATTGATGGGCTCGTCGGAAATAGAGAGCAGCAACGGTAATTCTGTTTGCCTGTTAAGCTTCAGTCCATCCGTATTGACGTTCGGATTCATATGAATAGCCAGATTCGGTAGACGAAGGAAGGGTTTGTTGAGGTGTACTAATGTGGAGGCTAATTGACCATTTTGTTTAAAGTGTACACGACCCGCCAGGCCTAAATCGCGATCGGTAAAGGTTGCAAGTATCGGGCTGCCATAAACCTCCACGCCAAGGCGATGGATATGATTTTGTTGGTGATTTGGCTTTGGTTTTACTCTGAGACCGGGGGAGTCAGTATGTGCGCCAATAAGTCGAAAACCATGCTTAATAAGGCTTTTTGAGCCAACGGTGAAGGCAATAATGGATGAATCATCGCGTTTAACAAAGTAGCGCTCGTCCGTTTTTAATGACCAGGCCTCATTTTCCTTTAGTTCCTTAAAGCCTTTATTTAATAGTGCATCTCGGGTTGTTTGTACCGCATGCCATGGGCTTGGGCTGGCATCAATGTAATCTAGCAGAGCTTGTGCGTGTTGCTGGGCGCACGACATATTATTCCTTTGGTTCTAGAGTTAATGAGGCAGAGTTAATGCAATAACGTAAGCCAGTTGGTTGCGGGCCATCTTCAAACACATGGCCTAAATGGCAATCGCAATGAGAACAAACGACTTCAACGCGAATCATACCGTGGCTGGTGTCTTTATTCTCTTTTATGTCATCCGCTGTTATAGGCTGCCAAAAACTAGGCCAGCCACTACCGGAATCGTACTTACTGGCCGATTCAAATAAAGCCGCGCCACAACATTTACACCGGTAAACCCCTTCTGTTTTACAGTCAGCATAAACACCAGAGAAAGCCGGTTCAGTGCCTTGTTGGCGACAAATTCGGAATTCTTCAGGTGTTAATATGGACTGCCATTCCTGGTCCGTTTTTTTGATCATGTTGTTTTTACTTTGGCAGGCTATGGTAAATAGATTGGATCCAATTTGCCTCATTAATAAAGCCACCACCCCAGGAGGCCCATTCTTCTGGTAAGCCGGCTTGTTGAATTTCTTCCAGCGTTTTGCCTTTAGCCGCCATGTTTTTTACTAAAGAAGTGGAAGTAGTTAGCATTTTATAATAGGTCTTAAGCCCCGGTATGTCAGATAGCTCACCATGACCTGGGATAATAAGCGCATCTTCTGGCAAGCTGTCGATAATGGTTTTTATGTTCTCCGTCAGTTTGAATGCATTCCCGCCGGTTGTTAAATCAACAAAAGGGAACACGCCATTAAAAAAATGGTCACCCAAGTGAGCAACATTGCTTTTAGGGAAATAAATCACACCATCGCCATCGGTATGGCCATTGGCGTAATGGATGAATTGGATGTCTTCGTCATTAAAGTGGATATTGACTGCGTCATTAAAGGTAATAATTGGCCAAGCTTCTTTGGGTCTGGCAGGTGATTTGCCAAAGAAATTTTCTTGGTCTGTCATCATGCGGTGTCTTACATTAGCGTGTGAAATGATTGTGGCTTGTTTAGAAAAGTGTTCGTTTCCTCCGGTATGGTCGCCATGCCAATGTGTATTAAGAATGAATCGTAATTGGCCAGCGTTAATATCTTGTATGGCCGCATTTATTTTTTCAGACATGGGGCTCATTTGATCGTCGACTAATAACACGCCATCAGTACCTGCGGAAACACCGATATTGCCGCCAGCAAATCCGCCGACGCCTTCCAGCATATAAATATTACCGCGCACATGGGTAGTTTTCAGCGTGATGTTGTCAAAGCCTTGGTTCGAGGAATCGCCAGCAAATGCAAGGTTGTTGAAAAGTAAAACGACTAGTGAGATTGATAGTTTAATTAGTCGGTTCATAGCAAGTTCTCCATCATCTTTAATTATTAATAGGTTTAGGGTCTGGGTGCCAACCAGAATACCACAACTGGACTGGAATTATTTCTGGCCGAACACCATTTTTATGAAACCAGGAGTCAACGGCAAACCGTTTTTTTGTGCTAATTTCTTCGATGACGGCAGAGGTATGCGGCCAGCCGTTAAAGAAAAAGCCGCGATTGATACGAGGCCCCTCTTGATGGAAGTGTATTAACCCCCGTTCGCGGAAGAGTTTTATGTATAAGGTGGTATTGGTTGCTTCATCAACGCAGTCCATTTGGTCATCGAGCTTTTTAAACAGCGCTGCAAAGGTGCCGGGTAAATCATTTTCTGTTTGGGTGATTGCGCCGACAATTTTTTCCATTTGGGCAATGGCCATCGAGAGCCGGTGTCGTTCTTCAGAAGGTGTTGTGGCTAACGGCTTGAAAGCTTGGTTGATGAGGTGCCACTGCTCTTCGCTTAAACTGACGGATTGCGTTTTCTTGCATCCATATGAATAACAGACGTTGAAGGCAGTGGTGGGCTCGATATTGTCTGTTTTAGCCATGGGTGCGCACCCAGAAGCAAGTAAAGCTAAAATTAAAAGCAAGGAGATGGGTTGGGCGTATAGCATTATGCCAGCGCTTTGGTAACCAGTTTTTGTAGGTGAGGGGCTAGGTTTAGTGATAAGGCGGTTTGGTGACCTTTTTCGGACATTTTGCCCCAGGTTTTTTGCACAATATCAATAATTTTATCTTCGGTGTGCTTGCCGGCAAAGGGCTCAAAGTAGTAAGTAAGGAAAACCAGACAGGAAACATCTTCAAGTGTTTGTGCCTCGGGGTCTGTTTTTAATTTCTTCTTTTGAATAATATTGCTGGCACGTTCAATGGTTTTTTCGTCATAGCCAGAGGCTTGCATGGCGTCGGCCAGAATCTTAGCGTGCAGTTTTGCTAAATCAGAGCGCCATTTCAAATAGCCTTGTAACCCGGTGGGGAAGTCTTTGCGGTTGAGTTTCCAGCGACATACGTGTTGCGCATAGCAGGCTAAGGTCAATGGGTCCGACGCATTAGGGTCGAATGTTTGCAGGGTATCGAGCATGCGTTTTGAATACAGTAATTCAACACCATCATGTGGGTCATCTGCATTTGCTTGATCGATACGTTGAATAGTTTGTTTTAATAGATGATTCATAATAAATAACGGGTTTGAGCTGAAAACGTTTAATAAATGATAACAGAGCGGATGCTTTTTCCTTGACGCATGTAATCAAAGGCGCGATTGATCTCCTCAAGCCCCATAGTGTGTGTCACCATTTCATCAATTTTAATTTCTTTGTTAAGGTATTTTTCAACGTAGCCGGGTAGCTCGCTTCGCCCTTTAACCCCTCCAAAAGCAGTGCCACGCCAAACTCGCCCTGTCACCAGTTGAAATGGACGAGTGGATATTTCTTGTCCGGCCCCGGCAACACCAATGATGATGGATTCGCCCCAGCCTTTATGGCAGCACTCTAAAGCAGAACGCATGGTATTGACGTTACCGATGCATTCAAAGGAATAATCAACGCCACCATCGGTTATATCGATTAAGACATCTTGAATAGGTGCGTCGAAGTCTTTTGGGTTAATGCAATCAGTGGCACCGAGCTGTTTGGCCAGTTCGAATTTCTCTTCATTGATATCAATAGCGATAATGCGAGAGGCGTTCGCGATCACCGATCCTTGAATAGCGCTTAAGCCAATACCCCCAAGGCCAAAAATAGCAACGGTGCTACCGGGCTCTACTTGAGCCGTATTAAGTACGGCGCCGAGGCCGGTTGTTACCCCACAACCCAGTAAACAGACTTTATCCAGGGGAGCGGCTTTGTTTATTTTGGCGAGCGATATTTCCGGCAAGACCGTATATTCCGCAAAGGAAGAGGTGCCCATGTAGTGATAGATCGGCTGGCCATTTTTAGAAAACCTTGTGGTCCCATCCGGCATAAGCCCTTGCCCTTGGGTTGATCGAATGGCTTGGCATAAATTGGTTTTTCCCGACGTGCAAAACTTGCATTGCCCGCATTCGGGTGTGTATAGCGGGATGACATGATCACCGGCTTTAACCGAGGTGACACCGGGACCAATCTCTTCAACAATGGCGCCTGCTTCATGTCCTAAAACGGCAGGGAAAATTCCTTCTGGGTCTTCGCCAGATAAAGTAAATGCATCTGTGTGGCAGACCCCCGCGGCAACATGCCGAATCAGCACTTCCCCTTGCTGAGGCCCTTCGAGGTCTATTTCTTCTATTGTCAGTGGAGCGCCTGCTCTCCATGCGACAGCAGCCTTGGTTTTCATAGTCGACACCTGTAATGTTAATGTTATCGTGTGAGTATCACCTTGGAGTTGAAAGTTATCAACCCCGTTTGCATCATGAATAATGATTATTGCTTTATAAGAGGGGGCTTTGCTCAGTTATTTAATCACCCTGCTTGAAATTTTATAATGGCCTCTGTAATGTCGCCTTGTAAAGAAAATAATAAGAGTAAACTGAGGAGGGGGTATGCGATTATTCACCATGCTTTATGGGGCATTTTGCTACATTGCGTTTTTTGTCGTATTTGTTTATTTTATGGGCTTTGTCGGTGATGTGTTTGTCCCTATCTCTATTTCATCGGAAGTTGATGTTTATTCTGAAAATGCCCTCTTGGTCAATATAAGTTTGATGTTGCTATGGGGAATTCAGCACAGCGTAATGGCGCGAAGCTGGTTTAAAGATATGATTGCCTCGGTGGTGCCGCACCACGTTGAACGAAGCACCTATTGCTTGGTGTCGGCCATTGTTCTGGCCATCTTAATGTATTGCTGGCAGCCGATGGCAGGACTTGTTTGGCAAGTTGAAAGCCCTATGATAGTAAAGGTTTTATGGGGGCTGTTCGTTGTAGGCTGGGTGCTGGTTCTTATGGCAACATTCTTAACAAATCATTTTGATTTATTTGGTTTAAGGCAGTCTTGGTTGTACTTTTGTCAAAAAACATATACCCCGGTTGTTTTTACCGAAATTTTGGTTTATCGCTGGATCCGGCACCCCATGATGACAGGGTTATTAATTGCCTTTTGGGCGATACCTACGATGACAGTGGGTCACTTGGTCTTTTCCACAGGTATGTCGATTTACGTGCTGATAGGGATTTATTTTGAAGAGAAAAGCCTGGCCAAGCAGTTAGGTCAACACTATATTGATTATCAACGGCGAACAAAAAGACTTTTTCCAAAGTTTTACTAACGCTACTGAAAGAAGGATACCGCACCTTTGCTAAGCGCTTGATTTTTTTGAAGCACTGACTACAATGGTCAAACTTGAATAAGGAACGTTGCGACAGGTCTCCCCTGCTAGGCTTATTCAAGGTTCAATAAATAACGGCGTTCATTATTAACAGGAAACTGAAAATAATGAGTGCTGCCGGCCAGTAACGATGGGTTACTGTCTGCTAAATCAGCAAAAACAGCTCAACTTTTAGTTGCCTAATTTTAAAGTAACGAGGCGGGTTTACTATGAGCAATAATTATATTTTTACATCCGAGTCGGTGTCTGAGGGGCACCCGGATAAAGTCGCGGATCAAATCTCTGATGCAATGTTAGACGTTTTGCTAGAGCAAGACCCCGCATCACGTGTCGCTGTTGAAACCATGGTTAAAACCGGCATGGTGATTTTGGCTGGTGAAGTGACAACAAATGCCTGGGTGGATACTGAAGAACTTGTGCGGAATGTGGTGAAAGAGATTGGTTATGATAAGCCAGAGATTGGTTTTGATTGGCAAAGTTGTGCTGTGCTAAACGCGATTGGCAAGCAGTCTCATGATATTGCTATGGGTGTCGACGAAAGTGAAGACCATGAGCAAGGTGCGGGCGATCAAGGTTTGATGTTTGGGTATGCCTGTGATGAAACTGAGGTGTTGATGCCAGCGCCGATCACTTATTCCCATTTGCTGGTTCAGCGTCAGGCAAAGGTTCGAAAGCACGGCATTTTGCCTTGGTTACGTCCTGATGCAAAAAGCCAACTGACCTTGCGTTACGAGAATAATAAACCAGTAGGCGTGGAGGCGGTTGTGCTATCGACACAACATGCCCCAGAAATTAATCAGACCGATTTGCGTGAAGCAGTGATCGAGGAAATTATCAAACCTGTTTTACCAGAAGCTTGGTTTGCTAATTGTTTGTCTGAGAATATTCATATCAATCCGACAGGTCAATTTATCATTGGCGGCCCTGTTGGCGACTGTGGTTTAACGGGTCGTAAAATTATTGTCGATACCTATGGGGGCATGGCCCGTCATGGCGGGGGGGCTTTTTCAGGCAAAGATCCCAGTAAAGTGGATCGATCTGCAGCGTATATGTGTCGATATGTCGCTAAAAATGTCGTTGCAGCGGGCTTAGCAAAGCGTTGTGAAATACAAGTGTCGTATGCAATTGGAGTCGCAAAGCCCACGTCAATTTCGGTAGAAACCTTTGGTACAGGGGCTATCGATAATGAGAAAATTTCTGCTTTAATCAGCGAACATTTTGACTTACGGCCAAAAGGCTTAATTGCTGCGCTAGATTTAAAACGACCGATTTACCAACCATCAGCTGCCTATGGGCATTTTGGTAGAGAGTTACCCCATTTTACGTGGGAAAAAACAGATAAGGCTGATGAGCTACGCTCGGCAGCTGGGCTATCAATTTAGGAGAATAAAATGAGTGCTGTCTCAACAGAAAAATTTACAGACTATAAAGTTGCCGATATCTCGTTGGCAGAATGGGGCCATAAAGAAATTGCCATTGCAGAAAGTGAAATGCCCGGTTTAATGGCTTTGCAAGAAGAGTTTGGCGATAGTAAACCGCTGGCTGGCGCGCGTGTGGCGGGTAGCCTGCACATGACAATTCAAACAGCCGTTTTGATCAAAACGCTGGTGGCGTTGGGTGCTGAAGTGCGTTGGTGTTCTTGTAATATATTTTCGACACAAGATCATGCTGCCGCGGCAATAGCTGATCTGGGGATTCCCGTGTTTGCTTGGAAAGGTGAAACCATTGAAGAGTATTGGTGGTGTACAGAGCAAATGATGACCTGGCCTGAAGGTCAAGAAGCTAATATGATTCTTGATGATGGTGGCGATGCAACCTTACTGCTGCACAAAGGGGTTGAGTTTGAAAAAGCCGGTGCTGTGCCTGCTGCAAAAGCAGATGATAATGAAGAGTGGGTGGCTATCCTTGAAGTGCTACGCCGCAATTTACCGGTTGCGCCAACAAGATGGCAAGATATGGCGGCTAACGTAAAAGGTGTGACCGAAGAAACAACAACGGGTGTGCACCGCTTATACCAAATGCAAGAAGCGGGCGAATTACTGTTTCCAGCCATGAACGTGAACGATTCAGTTACCAAAAGTAAGTTCGATAACTTGTATGGTTGCCGTGAGTCGTTATTAGATGGCATTAAACGCGCCACAGACGTGATGATTGCGGGCAAAATTGCAGTTGTTGTTGGTTATGGAGATGTAGGTAAAGGCTGTGCCCAAGCATTCAAAGGCATGGGCGCTAGCGTTTGGGTGACAGAAATTGACCCTATTTGCGCATTACAAGCAGCCATGGAAGGATACCGTGTCGTGCGTATGGATGAAGTCGCGGACCAAGGCGATATTTTTGTGACAACGACGGGCAATCTGGCCGTGATCAATCACGATCATATGGCGGCCATGAAGAACGAGGCAATAGTCTGTAATATTGGCCATTTTGATTCAGAAATTGATATTGCCTCTTTAGAACAATACACGTGGGAAGAAGTAAAGCCTCAAGTGGATCACGTAATTTTTCCTGATGGTAAGCGTATTACTCTATTGGCAAAAGGTCGCTTGGTTAATTTAGGTTGTGCCACAGGGCACCCGAGTTTTGTCATGTCGGCTTCTTTTACGAATCAGGTGATGGCGCAAATAGAGTTCTTTAATAACGGTGATGCATACAAAAATGAAGTCTACGTCTTGCCAAAAACCCTGGATGAAAAAGTTGCACGATTGCATTTAGAAAAAATCGGCGTCAATTTAACCGCACTAACACAAGAGCAAGCCGACTACATTAATGTGCCTGTTGAGGGGCCTTATAAGCCTCATCACTATCGTTATTAACTATGGCAACCGATTTAAATCAGCCAATCAGCTTTGAGTTTTTTCCACCAAAGTCAGAAGAAGGTCGTGAAAAATTATTGGCAGTGAGTCAACAGCTGGGTCAATTAGAGCCGGCATACTTTTCTGTTACCTTTGGTGCGGGTGGCAGCACTCAGCAAGGGACGATAGACACGGTATTAGATATTAAAAACCAGGGTTTTTCGGCGGCACCGCATTTATCTTGTGTTGGTTCTACCAAAGATAATATTCGTAAAATTCTAGCGAATTATAAAAAGCATGGGATTGATCAAATTGTTGCCCTGCGGGGTGACATTCCATCCGGCACTTTGGATATTGGGGAATTTCGTTATGCCAATGAGCTGGTTGAATTTATCCGCAAAGAAACCGGGGATCATTTCCATATTGAAGTCGGGGCTTACCCCGAAGTTCACCCTCAGGCAGCTAATGCTCAAAGTGATCTGTTGAACTTTAAGAGGAAGGTGGAAGCAGGTGCTGATAGTGCGATAACGCAGTACTTTTTTAATGTTGATGCCTATGCGCGTTTTGTAGAAGATTGCAAAAAATTAGGTTTAACAATACCTATTGTGCCGGGCATCATGCCAATAACCAACTATGCTCAACTGGCTCGGTTCTCAGATATGTGTGGCGCAGAAATTCCGCGTTGGATTCGTAAGCGTTTAGAAGGTTTTGCCGATGATCGTGAGTCAATAAAAGCATTTGGAATTGATGTAGTGAGTGAGCTGTGTCAATCTTTATTGGAGGGCGGCGCACCGGGACTGCATTTTTATAGTATGAATCAGGCAGAGGCCAGCCTGACTATTTGTCGTCATTTAGGTTTTAACAAGGGATGAGTGAAATGAAAGAAATGGCTTGCTCGATATACAAAACGAAAAAGCGTGATGGTTTGTATTTGTACGTTAAAGAGCAAGATGATTTTTCCGAGGTGCCTGCGGAAGTGATGCAGCAATTTACAGCACTTGAGCACGTGTTTGACTTGACGCTATCGCTAGAAAGGCCGTTAGCCCGTGCAGAGGTGAGTGAGGTGATAAAAAGCCTGGCGACACAAGGTTTCTATATACAAATGCCGCCTCAACATGAAGACCCTATCGATACTATTCAGCTACCGGATAGCTTGCACGGCTAAGCATGCGTATTTCACGCTTGTTTATCGAACAAGATTTAGCAGAGGGGCTTTCGATAAGACTAGAACCGGAAGCTGCACATTACTTACGAAACGTACTAAGGCTCAAAAAAGGCTATCAGCTAACGGTTTTTAATGGGCGTGGAGGAGAATATGCCGCTTCTGTGCTTGAGGTTCACCGCAAAGCCGTTGTGTTGGATATAGGTGCCTGGCGAGATATTAATTTGGAATCGCCATTGAAAACTGAACTGGGGTTAAGTGTATCCCGCGGGGAACGCATGGACGTCGCTATTCAAAAGGCAACGGAGCTTGGCGTTACCACCATAACGCCCTTAATAACGCAGTATTGCGTGGTCAAATTAACCGAAGAGCGGAGGCTTCAGCGCCACCAGCATTGGCAAAACATTGTGTACCGAGCGTGTGAACAGTGTGGCCGGAATATCCCGCCAATACTAAACATCACGACGGATTTAACTCAGTGGTTAAACGCCGATTTAGCCTCCAATCGCATCATATTTGAACCGGAAAAAACAGCGACATTAAAAAATTATGAAAAGATGGATGGGTCGGTGTCAGTCCTAGTGGGCCCTGAGGGTGGCTTTTCAGAACAAGAAGTGCTTGATGCTGAAGCAAACGGCTTTAGTGCGCTTGGGTTTGGGCCAAGAGTTGTACGCAATGAAACCGCAGCCATTGCCTCAATAGCCGCAATGCAAGTGCTTTGGGGGGATATGGGTTAGCGTGTTCGCTTCCTCAGATGATCAAAAAATCGCTTTCTAATCACGTGTAGTTAGAAAAGCGGGCTTATCAGACCCACTCTATTCTTTTAATTCAGGTACTTTGGCTAGATAGGGTCTAAACTTAGCCAAATAAGGTGCATGGATTGTGAATGGAGTCATTAAATGAAATTAGTTTCGACAACCGCCTTGGCTAAGGTTTTAGGTGTATTGCCCAACGAATTATTTGCCGATTTGCTTAAAGCTGAGCTTGTCTCTAAAGAAGACGGTACATGGGTGTTAACAGATAAAGGAAAAGCACTGGGCGGAGACTATAAAGAGTCTAAAAAGTACGGTAAGTATGTTGTCTGGCCTGAGGAGATGAGGCTGGATTCATCGTCACCTGCTTCTCAAGAGACAACAGAAAAATCGATTACGGCCACAGTCATTGGCAAATACTTTGAACTATCTGCTAATAAAGTGAACTTTATTTTTTCTGAAATTGGTTGGATAGATAAAGGTTTAAAAGGCTGGAATATAACCGTCCAAGGTAAGAAACAAGGGGGTGTTCAGGCGGAAAATTTCAGAACGGGTATACCTTATGTCCGTTGGCCGGAGTCAATTCTAAAGTCAAAAACCCTATTAGAAACAGTTAGCCATGTCAAAGGTACGGCAGAAATAAAGCTAAACAGCAATGATAAGGAAGACACAAAGGCAGTTGGTTTTCGAGAAAAGTTTTTAGCGAAACACCGCAGTGCTGATGGGCATTTTGTTCGCTCAAAAGCAGAAATGCTGATTGATAATTGGCTGTATATGGCGGAAATAGTCCATGCTTATGAACGGAAGCTACCGATAGAAGAAGATGTTTATTGTGATTTTTATATTCCAACAGGCAAGGTTTATATCGAGTACTGGGGATATGAAAACGATCAAAAGTATTTAGCAAGAAAGGAAAAGAAAATAGATATCTATAAAAAGTACGGCTTTAATTTGATCGAGTTAAATGATGAGGACGTTCAGAATCTAGATGATTTGCTTCCTAAAATGCTACTAAAATATGGTGTACAGGCGTATTAATCTCGACAGCTCAAAATAATCCAATCATTGCTTTCGTAAGCGTTCAAAAAAACATATTTGAAGCCCGTGTGATCAGTAAGGCGCTTGTCTCTATTCGTTGATCACAATACCATTTTCTGCAAAATGGTGTCTTTGATAGAACAAATAATACTGACAAGAGGCTTGGACTGATGCCTTAATCTAAAGATAAATAGGTTTGGTTTCAAAACCAGTTTGTAATACATTACAAGGCAGTAAAAATTTAATCATGGATGCTGGATGGCAACAGAAAATAAAATGAGCTTAACGGTAAAAGTCTTATTGGGTATGGGGCTTGGGATTGGCGTGGGGCTGGGTATTAACTTATTCGAGTTAAATACGGCGGGTTCTTTTGTTAATGTGTGTATCGTTGATGGGCTTTTTCATGTCGTGGGTAAAATGTTTGTTAATGCCTTGAAAATGCTCGTCGTTCCTTTAGTTATCTTTTCATTAATTTGTGGCGTATGCGGTATAGGCGATATTCGAGCCTTAGGCCGTGTAGGCGGTAAATCGTTCGCTTTGTACATGTTAACGACTGCGATAGCGATTGCAACGGCGATTATTATTGCGGCCAGTTCGGGTATTGGTAAGGGCATGGATATTCCAAACGAAGCGAATTTTGTGGGCAAGGAATCACCACCGCTATCCCAGGTGTTAATTGACATTATCCCGAGTAACCCAATCAACGCGATGGCCAATGGGGATATGTTGCCGGTTATATTTTTCTCAATTTTGCTTGGCATAAGCATGTTGCTGGTCGGTAGTAAGGCTAAAAGTTTTGTGGAAGGTGCGGAAATTGCCAATGAGATCATGATGAAAATGGTTAATGTGGTGATGTCGGTGGCGCCCTATGCAGTGTTTGCCTTAATTGCCAAAGCCTTGGCAAGCCTTGGTTTGGGCTTATTGGCTTCGTTAGCGGGTTATGTGCTGGTATTGGTCAGTGCCTTACTGTTCCATTTGTTTGTTACCTTGATGGTGCTGCTTAAAGTAGCCTCAGGTTTAAGCCCAGCTATGTTCCTTAAAAAAATCAGGAATGTTCAGGTATTTGCCTTTAGCACGGCCAGTTCTAACGCCACTATTCCAGTTACCATGCGTACGGTCACCAAGCGGTTCGGTGCGGATAATTCGATTGCCTCTTTTACCGTTCCATTTGGCGCAACCATCAATATGGATGGCACGGCCATTATGCAAGGTGTGGCAACGGTGTTTATTGCCAATATTTACAATGTGGATTTAGGCATTGCAGGCTATTTAACCGTTATTTTAATGTCGGTTCTGGCTTCTATTGGTACTGCCGGTGTGCCTGGGGTGGGGCTTATTATGTTATCAATGGTCTTTGCTCAAGTGGGCCTGCCAATTGAAGGCATTGGGCTAATACTCGGTGTTGATCGATTAATGGATATGATCAGAACGGCGGTGAATGTGTCGGGTGATGCGGTGGTTTCATCGATTGTTGCTAACAGCGAAAACAAGCTCGATGAGAGCGTTTATAAAGACCCAAATGCTGGCGCAGTTGAGAGTGGGAATATTCATATTGATGAAGCTGCGGAGGCTGAACTTTCACATGCTCTTGAAGAGGTGAAAGCGCGAGATTAGCTTGCCCTAGAGCCAATCACTTAATTGCACGCCAAAACCGATACTATTAGTATGGTTATCGTAATCGATTAAGCTTTCGCCATAGCCATTAAACCATTGTACATAGCCGCGCACCTTGTTGTGAATAGGGAAACTCCAACCAAGTTCAATAGCGCCGCGGTTACGGCTACTTTTGAAGTTGTTTCTAAACAGCAGGTCAACAGTGTGATCATTAAGTTTATAAAGGCTTCTTAGCTCAAAATGGCCCATAAAGTCATTGATATCGGCATTATCATCACTGCTGGATGCTTCGGGAATTCTGTACCAAGGTTTGAATGACAGGTATAAATCGCCTCGCTCAAGAATAAATTCACTGTAAATTCGATTCCAGCTTCTTGATAAAGAGCCAGATTGCCCATTTGATTGATGAGTAAAGCCCGCTCTGATTACCGAGCCTTTTAAGCCAGCAAATGAGTAATGATGATTAAATGATAGCCATGTTTCGGCTTCATGATTAGTTTCTCTAAAAGGTGAAGAATGGGTTTTATTAAACTGTTGCCAAAAAGAGCGGTTGGTATAAGCGCCGTACCAATCGCCTTTACCGAAAAATATATTTTGTAGCAAAGGGATTTTAACGCTGAGCTGGAACTTGGTTTCTACATGCTGTAGATCGTTATCATGGTTTGGAAAAGCATTATTTAAGACCGCTTCATTGGGCTGATTATCGTTATAACTAACAATAAGATAATTAGGCTTATGCGGCATCAATGAGAAAGCATTCCAGCCTGCTTGTTGCTCTAAGCGTTGGCGGTTTTCAACAGCAGATTGATATGGGCTTGGCGCATCTAAAGATGGTGAACACTGCTGCTTAAGTTCACCCACGGTCATGTTATCGTCAGCCTTTTGAAAGGCCAGGGTCAAACACTGTTGGTAGCTTCCGGTATTGTTGGCAAGGCCCGGTAGTGAAAAAAACAGCGATAGCAGGAGTATTTTTTTGTTCATTTTCAAGAGAAAAAGAGGCTGGTAAAAGGCATGGATGAATTTTATCATAGCTTAGCTACACTAGTAGGAGTCTTGGTAGCTGAGCTGCTATTCTGTACATATAAAATAATTATGGAGAAAAAATGCGATTAGGCATTGTGATGGATCCCATCGGGTCAATAAATATTAAAAAAGACACCAGCTTTGCAATGCTGCTAGAAGCGCAAAGTAGAGGTTGGGAATTGTTCTATATGGAACAGCAAGACCTGTATTTACTAAACGGCGCTGCTAAGGCTGTTTGTAAGCCGTTGCGCGTTCAACGCGATGAAAACAGCTGGTTTGAGTTAGGTGAGCCAATTGATCAGAATTTAAGTGAAATTGATGCCATTTTAATGCGTGTAGATCCGCCCTTTAATATGGACTATATCTATACAACGTATGTATTAGAACAAGCCGAAGCTGCTGGCGTGTTGGTGGTCAATAAACCGCAAAGCCTGCGTGATGCTAATGAAAAGCTTTTTACCGCATGGTTTCCACAATGTTGCTCGCCGACCTTGGTTACTTCACAAACGGGTCGTATAAAAGATTTTTTAATCGAACATGAAGATATTATTGTCAAGCCACTTGATGGTATGGGCGGAGCTTCAATATTTCGCTTAAAGAAGCAAGATCACAATCTAGGCGTGGTGCTAGAAACGATGACTGAGCATGGAAAAAAGCTGACCATGGCGCAACGCTATTTGCCAGAAATTATTGATGGCGATAAACGCATTCTGATTGTTAATGGCAAGCCTGTTCCTTATGGTTTGTCGCGTATTCCCGCAAAAGGGGAGACCCGAGGTAATTTGGCTGCGGGTGGTCGCGGTGAAGGGCGTGAATTAACCGAAAGAGAATATTGGTTATGTGAGCAAATCGGCCCTACTCTAGTGGAAAAGGGGCTACTGTTTGTTGGTTTAGATGTGATCGGTGATTATGTGACGGAAATTAATGTAACCAGCCCAACCTGCGTACAAGAGCTTGATAATCAATATGGTTTGAATATCAGTGCGTTATTAATGGACTGTATTGAGGAACATAGACGAAACAAGGGCTGATACGGTGATCCCATCGATAGACAGGCTCGTCCTCACGTTGTTTATGGCGGGGTTAATTCACGCTTTAGTTATTTTAGGTGTGGGGTTTGATGTTGATGTTTTGACTTCGGCTAGTAAGCCGCTAGAAGTTGTGCTAGTGACGACGCCTGAGAAAAAGCGACCTGATGAGGCTGATTTTTTAGCACAAGAAGACCAAACAGGAAGCGGCGATGCTGAAGAAAAAGCGATAAATCAACAGCAAGCAATTCGCCAGAAAAGAAAGCAGACAGAGAACGTTGAACACGGTGAAGAGCAGCAAACAAAAGCTCAGGCTCAAAAGGTGTTATTGCAAGATGAAGCGGAAGTGGCCATTAAGGCAAGTCATAACAAGGTGGCTAAGGAAAGCAGGACCTTAACGACGGCGGATTTATTACGTCAAAGCGAAGAAATAGAAAAACTCCAAGCGGAGATTAATGAAGCCGTTACCAGTTATTCGCGTCGACCACGAAAATTACATATAAATTCAATTAACGCGCATAAATATAAGGCAGCCAGTTACGAGGCGGCTTGGCAACGTAAAATTGAGCGCGTTGGTAATTTAAATTATCCTGGAGAAGTTCGTCGTAAAAAGCTATCAGGCACTTTGGTCATGAGTGTTGAGCTGTACGCTGACGGTAATTTAAAAAAAATTACGATAAACCGCCGTTCAGGCCACAAAATTATTGATGATGCAGCGATCAATATTGTTAAACTGTCAGCACCGTTTGCGCCGCTTCCGCTGGATTTACAAAAAGAGGTTGATATTTTAGTGATTACGAGGACGTGGCAATTTTTAAATGAAGGCGCTTTGCAGACTCGTTAAGGCCAGAAAAACAATTTTCATGAATAAAAAACAGTATCTTAGTAACCATTTTTTAATAGCCATGCCAGGTATGGAAGGTGAGGATTTTTCTAAATCAGTGACTTACCTATGCCAGCATGATGAAGAAGGCGCGTTAGGCATCGTCATCAATAAACCTCACACCATGACGATGAACGCTATTTTTCAGCAATTATCGATCACGCCGGTTGATCCTGAACTGGCGAATATCCCCTTGTTTATGGGAGGACCTGTGCAACCTGAGCGTGGTTTTGTGTTGCACACGCCAGTTGGGAGTTGGGACTCTACTTTAACCGTCAATGACGAGTTTGCGCTCACCAGTTCAAAAGATATTTTGCAAGCGATTGGCGAAGGAAAGGGGCCAGAAAAGTGGATCGTTGCATTGGGTTATGCAGGTTGGGCCGCTGGGCAATTAGAGCAAGAGATTCAAAGGAATTCCTGGTTACACGGCCAGGCCGAGCCCCATATTATTTTTGATGAGCCTTTAGCTCAGCGCTGGGAATTAGCCGCGCATAGAATTGGCGTTGATATCGCCTTAATGAGTTCAGATGCAGGCCATTGTTAATGGCGGTGTGCCTTGGTTTTGATTATGGCGTTAAAAAAATAGGTGTTGCGGTGGGCGACACAGAAACGAAGATAGCGAATGCGTTAACAACAGTTCGAGCGGTGAATCAAAAAACAGGTTGGGAAGAAATAACGACAATTATCGATACATGGAAACCAACAAAAATGATTGTTGGTATTTCGCGGCAAGAAGATGGCAGTGATAATGAGGTTACGCCCAAAATGAGGCGATTTTCGCGTCAATTAGAAGGACGCTATCAATGTCCTGTTGAATTATTTGATGAGGCCTTAACGACGTTTGAAGCAAAGCAAATTTTGTTTGATGAGGTCCAAGTCAGTGCAAATAAATTGTGGGCAGTGCAAGATCAAGTCGCTGCGCAATTAATATTGCAAAGTTGGTTAAATACACAGCAAGGTAATTAAAAATGGGTGAGACATTAAGTGCCGTTGATGTTGAGGACATCATTGACACAATGGCAGGTGAGTTAGCGCAAGAAATGAAGCGAAAAAAAAGGGTCGATCCATTGATGATCGGTGTGCACACCGGTGGTTTGTGGGTTGCAGAAAAATTACACCGAAAGCTTGGGTTAAAAAAACCGCTGGGAGAAATCGATATCTCGTTTTATCGAGATGATTTTTCACGTATCGGTTTAAACCCACAAGTAAAGCCCAGTCAAATTCCATGCGAAGTTGAGGGTGAAAATATTATCTTAGTGGATGACGTTTTATATACAGGAAGAACCAGTCGGGCAGCGTTAAATGAAATTTTTGATTATGGCCGCCCAGATAGCGTGACCTTGGCCGTGTTAGTGGATCGCGGTGAACGAGAATTACCGCTTCACGCAGATATCGTGGGTTTGAAACTGGATTTATCACCTGAAAAGCAGGTAAAATTGACCGGACCAGCGCCTTTAGTGCTAGAAACTAACCGGAATTGACTGATATGAGCTCTAGCAAGCAACCTGCTAGTACGTCCTTCAAAGCACCCGATAGTTCCCGTTTACAACTTGATGAACAGGGGCGACTACGCCACTTTCTTACGGTAGAGAGCTTATCGAAAGACATTTTAACGGAGATTATGGATGTGGCGGAATCGTTTTCGAGCGTTGGGCATCAAGCCGTAAAAAAAGTCCCTGTATTACGTGGTAAAACAATTGTTAATTTGTTTTTTGAAAACAGCACGCGAACTCGAACAACGTTTGATCTAGCAGCGAAGCGCTTGTCAGCGGATGTGATCAATTTAAATATAGCAACATCGGCGACGTCAAAGGGTGAAAGTATTTTAGATACGATTCGAAATTTAGAAGCCATGCACGCCGATATGTTTGTTGTGAGACACTCCGACAGTGGCGCAGCACATTTTATTGCGAACAATGTAGAACCGCATGTGAGCGTCATTAATGCGGGTGATGGGAGCCATGCGCATCCCACTCAGGCTATGCTTGATATGTTTACCATTCGTCAAGTGAAGAAAGATTTCTCAAATTTAAACGTAGCCATTATTGGGGATATTTTACACTCACGTGTTGCCCGGTCTCAGATTCAGGCGCTCAATACATTGGGTGTGAAAGACATCAGGGTGATTGCACCGAGAACGCTGCTTCCAAGCGATGTAGGCTCATTGGGAGCACATGCCTATGGTGATTTGCGCCAAGGGCTTGATAATGTCGATGTTATTATTATGTTGCGTTTGCAACGTGAAAGAATGGGGTCAGCCTTATTACCCAGTGAGCATGAATACTTTGAATGCTTTGGACTAACTGAAGAGAAACTGGCGTATGCCAAGCCAGATGTTACCGTGATGCACCCTGGGCCGATAAACCGAGGTGTGGAGATGGATGCCGCCGTTGCAGATGGAGCTCATTCAGTTATTTTGCAACAAGTGACTAATGGAATAGCCGTGCGTATGGCCGTGATGACCCTTACCTTGGGTCACAGCAAGGTGGCCGGCTGATGAATATCCTCATCAAAAATGGCCGAGTCGTCGATCCTGCAAATGGGTATGACGGCGTTCAAGATGTTTTTATAGCAAATGGAAAAATTGAATCGCTGGGAACAGAACCGGCTGGTTTTACGGCAGAGCTGACGATAGACGCGAGTGATCAATGGGTCATGCCTGGTTTTGTGGATTTAAGCGCAAGTTTGAGAGAACCGGGGTATGAGCATAAAGCCACCATAGCGAGTGAATCAAAAGCAGCCGTATCAGCTGGCTATACCGCGGTGTGTTGCTTGCCAGACACGACCCCCGTCCTTGATACGCCCTCTGTTGCACAGTTAATTTTGGATAAAGCAGAAGAGGCAGGTTACGCAAAAGTGTTGCCCTTCGGTGCGTTAACTGTGGGCCTTGAAGGCCATACGCTGAGTGAAATGTTTGCGCTAAAAAAAGCAGGGTGTGTGGCGGTCAGTCAAGCACCCAAAAACAATATCAACAGTCAAGTGCTTAGGCGAGCGCTTCAGTATGCCAAGACGCATGACCTGCTGGTGGTTTTAAAGCCGGAGGACGTGTTGATCAAAGACCGTGGCTGTGTGCATGAAGGCGCTATTAGTTCTCGGTTAGGTCTCGCAGGGATACCTGTATCAGCCGAAACAGTCGCGATTGCGCAACTGATTCAATTAGCCGAAGAAACAGGCGCACGGGTGCATTTAACGGGTATTTCCTCGGCCAAAGCCGTTAGCATGTTGGCCAGAGCGCAGTTTGCTAATATAGCAATGACCGCGGATGTGCATGCGCACCAGTTACATTTAACTGAATTAGACGTCGGGACGTTTGATGCCAACTACCACGTGTCTCCCCCACTGCGTTCTGCCAGCGATAGGGATGCCCTATTGGCTGGTGTTGTCGAAGGGATATTGAGTGTCAGTTCCGGTCATCAACCGCATGAGGCTGAGGCGAAGCAGGCTCCTTTTCCATCAACTGAACCGGGCATTTCAAGTTTAGAAACGGTGTTGCCATTAATGTTGAAACTGGTGGATGAAAAGTTGTTGAGTTTGTCCCAACTGGTGAGTAGTCTGGCTCATGGGCCATCGGAAATTCTTGGGCTGGAAACAGGGTGCTTATCGGTGGGGGCGCCAGCAGATATTTGTATTGTTAAGGCAAAAGAGACATGGCAAATTGACGAAAAAAATTGGCTCAGCCGAGGCATGAATACGCCTTATTTAGGGCATCAAATGAAAGGCAGAGTAACTTATACATTGGTTAATGGCCGCTTGGTTTTTGGGAAATAATGCAAGAAAATACACGAAATACCATCTTTATCGAAGAAGCTGAAATTCTATCGCATGAGGCGTTTGAAGAAGGGCAGTTTGCTTTAAGAGTAAATGCGCCCAAATGCGCAGCGTCAGCAAAACCAGGGCAATTTGCACATATCCAATGTGATCCCCAGCGCTTAATGCGCCGGCCCTTATCGATGATGCGCGCTTCGGCTCAGGAAGGCTGGGTTGAGTTTTTATATAAGGCAGTGGGTGCGGGGACACAATTACTGGCACAGCGCCAAGTGGGTGAAACGGTGAATGTGATGGGGCCTATTGGGCGCCCATTTGAATTGGACGCGAGCAAACCCAAAGCCCTGCTGCTTGGCGGGGGCGTTGGTATTCCGCCCATGATTTGTTTGTCAGAGCATATAAAAGAAAATCTACCCGGTATCGACCCCGTTGTTTTTATGGGTTCTGAAGTGCCTTTTCCGTTTGATAGAAAGGCATCCGAAATAGTTGTTAATGGCATTGATCAACAGGTGAGTGATTGTTTGCCCTTACTCGAAGAATGGGGTATTCCAAGCCGTTTAGCGAGCTTGCAGGATTATGAAGGCGTTTATCAAGGTTATATTACCGATCTTGCGCGTAATTGGTTAAATGCGCTAAGTGATGAAGAGAGACATCAGGTTGAAATCTACTCTTGTGGTCCAACACCCATGTTAAAAGCCGTTGCTACGTTGGCCAACGAGTTTAATATTCCTTGTCAGGTTTCGTTAGAAGAATACATGGCTTGCGCGGTTGGCGGTTGTGCCGGTTGTGTCGTCAAAGTGATGACGGAGGCAGGCGACGTGATGAAACGTGTTTGTGTCGATGGGCCGGTGTTTGAGGCTCAGACTGTTTTTTCCCAGCCGTGAAGCAGATTAGTTTGCTGCTCCTGATCGGGTATTGCGGACTGATATTTTATTTATCACATCAACCAACGTTACCTGTTGAGCCATGGCTGCCGCATCAGGATAAATTATTTCACTTGATCGCTTATGCGGGCCTAGCGTATTTAGCGATTAATTATTTTCAATATCATACAGACCGATTGAACCAAGCAAAAATAGTTTCAGTGTTGTTTTGTGCGTTTTATGGGCTTAGTGATGAATGGCATCAGTCTTTCGTAGCAGGGCGTGATGC
Organism: Cycloclasticus sp.; assembly: GCA_002700385.1. GTDB lineage: Bacteria > Pseudomonadota > Gammaproteobacteria > Methylococcales > Cycloclasticaceae > Cycloclasticus. Next base: position 268,101 of record PADC01000011.1, on the reverse strand, counting down.
AGATATTTATGATTGGTTTGCTGATGTGTCGGGTGCTGCCTTACTGTTGTTAGCGGCGAGAAAAAGCTGGTTTTTTAAAGGTGTAAAAAAGCCACAGTAAAACAAACAGCCATAACACACTAGATAGCACGATCAGCACTTCTGCCATGGTGATGTTTGCAATGATGAACGGCGTGTAACCGCAGGTGGTTTCTACTTTAAACATAAAAGGTAACCATTGATCTAAAGCGAGCCAATTTGGCAGCCCAATATCAACGTTACAGCTCCCTATAAAATAACCGCGTTCGGTTCCCAACAGTGTCCACGAACGTTCAATTAAAGCGCTAAAACAAAACAGGGTGGCGGTTAGTAATAGGGCGCGCACGGCTTTGACTGCCGGTAAAATGAGACCAATGAGCGATATGAGCCAAATAAGCGCCACCCACAGCCTCACATGAATGCAGGAGACGCAAGGCGCGTAGTCTAAAATATGCTGATAATACAGCGCGGTGATTTCTAAAAAAGTACAAATAAAGAATAAACTCAGCCAAATAAACCGAGAGCGTTGAAGCGGATGTGAGGGGTGAATATGCATATAAAAAGGCAGTGGAGACAGAATGAATGATCAGTCATTGATATTATAGGTTGCTTCGCCTCACTTAAGTGAAGTTTTAGAAGCGTTTATAACTCCCTTGTTTGTAGATCAGTGAGTTGACTGTTTATTTGATGGATTCAATCAAAATAAGTTCAGGAGGGCTTTGTTTAACAGCCTGCGGTATTTCAATGCTGACTCGATATTCTTTTTTAGAAAGCTGTTGCGCCCACTCTTTAACTTTGTCTGCTTCATGCTGTCCGCCTTGATGGCCGGTGTATGCGATTAAAGAAATCATGCCGGGTGAGGCTAAAAGAGAGAGCAGCGTATTTAGCGCCTCAAGGGTTGAGGTGGGTTCTGTTTGGATGGTTTTATCGCTACCGGGCAAATAACCTAAATTGAACATGGCGCACCGGATTAAGCCGATATGATTCGCCGCTAAATAGGATGAAATTTGGCTGTGGTTATCTTGTATTAAACGAACACGCTGGAGTAACCCATTATCATGCAAGCGTTGTCGAGTCGCTTCAAGGGCCGGTTGCTGTAAATCAAACGAATAAACAACCCCTTTTTCGCCAACCAGTTTAGCCAAAAAGCAGGTATCAAATCCATTACCCATGGTCGCATCAACGGCGATATCACCTGCTAATAGGCAACTCGAAATGGCGTTATGTGCTTGCTTAACCAGTGAAATAGTCATTTTTGTATCGATGTATATCAACGGTTTGAGGAAGCGTCTCAGCCTCGGTTAAATGGCGTAGAAAACAATTGGAATACCAAGGGATCAGTAACGAGCCTTTTGAACCGAAGCCATTAAAAACAGTTAGTTGTGAAAAAGTCGGATGCGTTCCCAGAAAAGGGTGTTTATCACGAGTGCCGGGTCGAATGCCGACGTTTACATCAAGTAATTGAGTAGAATTGAATTTTGGAAAATGTTGATAAAAACGAGCAAGTAGTTCGGCGGAAGTCTTTTCGTTGGGTTTTTCATCAAGCGGTTGCCATTGCCAGCTGGCCCCTAACTTCAATGTTCCATTAGAGAGAGGCAGTAACCAATTGCCAAATTGGACAATTTCATCAAAGACAGGTTGTTCTGATTGTAAGGTTAAAATTTCCCCTTGAACGGGTTGTAAAGGGAGCCAAGAAAACCATTTATTGTGACGTAAATGGTGGCCGTCACAAAAGATCACTTTTTTAGCGAGATGGCCTTGCCATTCAATAAAGGCAGGGCTGATTTTTAGATCATCCAGATCCATGTGTTGATTAATAAAGCACTGTTGATCTAGAAAAAAATGTCGCAGATGATCGAGCAAGGCAACCGTGTCAAGGTAACCACATTGTTTTTGCTCAAAACCGCCTAGCGGAGCCATTTTTAAGCCATGTTTTTCACTTGTACTAAAACGTTTAGCTAAAAAAGGACGGTAGTCGGCCTGACTTTTGCGCTTATTCCATTGATTGATTTCATCTTCAGATTGAAAAAGTCGAATTTGATCTTTTTCGTAAAAAAATGGGCGACCAAAAAAATCAGCTAATTGTTTGTATAACTTTCTGGCCGTAAGGAGTTGGTTTTCGGTGTTTGGTGCTTTAACCAATCTTTTTCCTGTTATAGGGTTAATTAAACCGGCGGCTGTTCGCGAAGCGGTTTGTTTTAGGCAAGGGTCAACAATTAAAACAGTATGATGTTGTTGAATCAGTCGCCAGCCTAGCAAACTGCCCGCCAAGCCTTGCCCTATGATGAGGTAGTCAACGGTTTTTTTAGGCGTCACGTTGATGCGCTTTTTTCGGGCGTTTTGGAGAGATCAAAAAATGATTACTTCCAAATGCTGTTTTGAGTTGCAAGATAGAGTGCTTCAACTTTTTTCCGTGCCCAAGGGGTTTTACGTAAAAATTTAAGACTGGATTTGATAGACGGCTCGTTGGTGAAACAACGGATATTGATTTTTTGACTTAAACCATCCCAGCCGTAGTGTTCTTCAAGGCTTGTCAAAATAGCCTCTAAGGTCAGCCCATGCAAAGGGTCTTTGTTGTTTTTTTCTATCACAGTGCGTCCAGCGCTTGTTGCGCATTAAGCCAGTTTTCTTCAGTTTCTTCTAGTGCTTGGTCAACTTGAGTTTTTTCTTTAATCAGTTGAGCAAGCCGCTCTTTTTGATCATTATTATATAAATCGCCATCAGCCAGTTTTTCTTCGAGTTGTTGTTGTTTTGCATAGAGCGTTTCGAGCTGCTTTTCAGCTTTTTGTAACGCTTGGCGTAAAGGTTTTAGTTTTTGGCGCTGACTTGCTTGATGCTGTTTTTGTTCTTTTCTAGAGGGGCTTTTTCTGTCATCGAGAGGGCTTGAATTGGTGGCTTTAGCCTGATGTTTAACCCAGTTTGCGTAATCGTCTAAATCGCCTTCAAAAGGAATGGCTTGGCCATCGGCAACAAGCAAGAACTGGTCGGTGATGGTGCGTAATAAATGGCGATCATGAGAGACGATCACCATTGCACCAGCAAATTCTTGAAGAGCACAATTGAGCGCGTGACGCATTTCAATGTCTAAATGGTTGGTGGGTTCGTCTAACAATAATAAATTAGGTTTTTGATAAACAAGAATAGCCAGTGCTAAACGCGCTTTTTCACCACCTGAAAACGGTGCGACGTCTTCTAATGCTTTATCGCCATGGAACCCAAAGCCGCCTAAAAAATTTCTGATATCGCGTTCAGTCGCTTTGCTGTTTAGCCGTTGAATGTGCAGAAGAGCGGATGCGTTCGTATCAAGTTGTTCGAGCTGATGCTGGGCAAAATAGCCAATGGTCAGACTTTCAGCAGCGGTTAACAAACCACTATCAAGCTGTTTATCTCCAGCTAATAATTTAATGAGTGTCGATTTTCCAGCACCATTGGGCCCTAGTAAAGCCAGCCGATCACCTGGTTTTATAGACAGAGAGACGTTGCTTAGGACGGTGTTGCTACCATAGGCTAAGTTTGCTTTTTCAACTTTAATTAAAGGGTTTGAAACACGTTCTGGTTTTAAAAAATTAATATGAAAGGGCGAATCAATATGTGCGGCAGAGATGACCTCCATGCGCTCTAATGCTTTCAACCGGCTTTGGGCTTGTTTTGCTTTTGTTGCCTTTGCTTTAAAACGGTCAACATAACTTTGTATATGAGCACGTTCTTTTTGCTGACGTTCATAATTTGATTGCTGTTGGGCCAATCGTTCGGCCCTAGCGCGTTCAAATGCTGAGTAATGCCCAGTGTAGAGGACAGTGCTTTGTTGCTCAATATGCAGGATATAGCTGACAACAGCGTCTAAAAAGTCTCTATCGTGCGATATAAGCAGCAAAGTGCCTGCGTAACCTTGCAGCCACTCTTGTAGCCAAATAACGGCATCAAGGTCCAAATGGTTGGTGGGTTCATCGAGCAAAAGAATATCTGAGCGGCACATGAGTGCCTTGGCTAAATTTAAACGAACTCGCCAGCCACCTGAAAAACTGGCCACCGGTTTGTTTAAATCGGTTGATTTAAAACCCAGCCCGTTCATTAAAATGGCTGCACGTGAATGAGCAGTATAGCCATCGATGGTTTCTAATGACGCATACAGCTCAGCAGTACGTTGGCCATCTTGCTTTGCTTCGGCGTCGGCGATATTCGCTTGAATATCGCGTAACTCACTGTCGCCATCCATTACAAATTCAACAGCCGCTTGTGGAGTAGCAGAGAGCTCTTGCGCAACGTGCGCGATAACAAAGCCAGATTGAATGGAAAATTCACCAGAATCTACGTGTAGCTTGTCGAGAATCAGGGCAAATAGGCTGGATTTTCCACAACCATTGGCACCGCTGATGCCAACACGTTGGCCAGAATGCACCGTAAAAGAAGCCTTGTCGAACAGTAACTTTGTTCCTCGGCGGAGAGATGCATTGCTTAGTTTCAGCATAACAGGAAGGGTAACGGTGTGAAAGTTTGCATTATACCTAAAGGTGACGTTGCGTGATGCTATACAGTTGGATAAAGCCAGCCTCTTGTATAATGGTTCTTTTTACTCTTTGTATAGCCATGAACCGCGCCCAGTCAATTTTGCAATCAACGTTCGGTTATGAAACGTTTCGCGAGCCTCAAGCCGAGATTATTCATGAGCTCGAAGAAGGCCGTGATGCCTTTGTGCTGATGCCAACCGGTGGCGGTAAATCGTTGTGTTATCAAATACCTGCTTTATTGCGTGAGGGTTCGGCGATAGTCGTTTCACCGTTAATTGCGTTGATGCAAGATCAGGTGGATGCGCTGAGCCAGCAGGGTCTGAAGGCGGCGTATTTAAATTCAACCTTATCGATGGTAGAGGCAAGAAAAGTTGAACAACAGCTATTGAATGGTGACTTGGATTTACTGTACGTGGCACCGGAGCGTTTGTTGAATGAAGTGCTGTTGTCTTTATTGGAACGTTGCAAAATAGCATTATTTGCCATTGATGAGGCGCATTGTGTTTCGCAATGGGGGCACGACTTTAGGCCAGAGTATCAACAGCTGAGTGTTCTGCATGAGCGTTTTCCTGACGTACCTCGTATTGCGTTGACGGCAACAGCAGACCAACGAACGCGTGATGAAATTATTGCGCAATTACGGTTGGAAAATGCACGCGTTTTCATCAACAGTTTTGATCGACCCAATATTCATTATGCCATTTCTGAGGGAAATAACCCAAAATTGAGAATGTGGCGGTTTTTGCAGGAAAACCATTCTTCAGATGCCGGTATTGTTTATTGTTTGTCACGTAAAAAAGTAGAAGCCATTGCAGAATGGTTGAGCGAGCAAGGTCGAGTCGCTTTGCCTTATCATGCAGGATTGTCACAAGAAATCAGGCAAGCTAATCAGCAGCGCTTCTTGCGGGAAGAGGGCGTTATTATTGTTGCGACCATTGCGTTCGGTATGGGTATCGATAAGCCAGATGTACGTTTTGTGGCCCATTTGAGCTTGCCAAAAAGTATTGAGGCGTACTATCAAGAAACCGGTCGTGCCGGGCGCGATGGAGAGCTGGCAAATGCCTGGATGGCTTACGGTTTGCAGGACGTTTTAATGCTTCGTCAGTTCATGCAGCAATCGACAGCAGAGTCATCGCATAAGCAGGTAGAACATCAAAAATTGGAGTCAATGCTGGGTTTGTGCGAACTGATTGCCTGTCGCCGTCAAGCCTTGCTTAATTATTTTGATGAGGCCTTGGAGGAACCGTGTGGTGCTTGTGATAATTGTACAACGCCGCCAGAAAAATGGGATGGGACCGTGGCTGCTCAAAAGGTCTTGTCCAGCATTTATAGAACAGGCCAGCGCTTTGGTGTTAATTACATTATTGATGTTTTGCTCGGTAAAGCGGATGAACGTATCCAGCAAAATGGTCATGATCAAGTGAGCACGTTTGGCATTGGCAAGGAATTTTCAACAACGCAATGGCGGACTATTTTTAGACAATTAATTGCACTGGGTTATATCAGTGTGGAAGCTGAGCATTATGGTGCGCTGAAGTTAACAGAAAAGTGTAGAGGCGTTTTGCGCGGAGAAAAAACATTAAACCTAAGAGCGCAAACTAACGAGAAAACACACAAGAGCGAGAGTAAAAAAAGAAACCCAGTCCGACCGCAAGATGTTCCATTGTGGGACGCCTTGCGTGCTTTACGAACAGAGCTGGCCACAGAAATGGCTGTTCCACCGTATGTTATTTTTCATGATGCAACGCTGCAAGACATGGTGAAGAAGCGCCCGAAAACAGCCGCTGATTTACGCTATATTTCAGGCGTGGGTGATCAAAAAATTAAACGTTATGGGCAGGTCTTTTTGGATGAAATTGCAAAATTTCCATTAACTGATTTATTGAATAATCGTTTAAGCGCCACAGTTAATGAAAGCTTATTGCTTTATCAAGCCGGTAACAATGTTGAGCAGATAGCCCAAAAACGCGATAGTAAAGTGACCACGATTTATGGCCATTTGGCTGATGCGATTGAGGTTGGTCTGCTTGATGTGCGTGAAGTGCTTGAACTTGACGATAGCGAATATGAAGAAATTGTGATGATGATTGAGTCGCTTGAAGAGCGTTCGAAAGGCCGGATAAAACCCATTTATGAAGCGCTGGATGAAGAATACGATTACGGTATTATCAAGTGCGTTCAAGCCTCCATTTAAGGGTTGAGCCGGTTAGCCCAGCTCATCATCTGCAACAGAGTATTTAGGGTCTTCTATTACGTTGACCTCTATTAATTTTCTTGCTTTATGCAGCAGTTTGACGCACTCAGGGCTAAGGTGGCGTAGATGTAGCGTTTTGCCTTGCTTAAGGTAGCGCTCAGCTAAGGTATCAATGGCTTCAATGCCGGAATGGTCCGAGACACGTGAGCGAGCAAAATCGATAATCACTTCTTGCGGGTCATTGACGGGATCGAACTGGTCTCGAAAATTATGGATTGAGGCAAAAAACAACGGCCCAGTGGGTTTGTATATTTTAACGCCGTCTGTTTCTTCAATTTCAAAGTGCATGTTTTTGGCGTGTTTCCATGCAAAAACCAGTGTAGACATAATCACGCCAACCACGACGGCAATGGCCAGATCACTGATAACGGTAACAACGGCAACCGTAATGCCAACCAAAGTATCAGAGGTGGGTATGCGGCCCAGTAAACGAAAACTCGCCCACTCAAAAGTGCCTAAAACGACCATAAACATCACGCCAACCAGTGCAGCCACCGGAATCATTTCAATTAATGATGAGCCCACTAAAATAAAGATAAGCAGGAATAAAGCAGCCGTAATACCCGAGGTTCTGCCACGGCCACCAGAATTAATATTAATCATGCTTTGGCCAATCATTGCGCAACCGCCCATGCCGCCAAAGAGCCCGGTTGCAATGTTTGCAACGCCCTGACCCACACACTCCTTATTTCCTCGGCCACGTGTTTGAGTGATTTCATCGATCAGCGTTAGGGTCAATAGCGATTCAATTAAGCCAATAGCGGCGAGAATCAGTGCATATGGAAAAATGATTTTAAGGGTTTCTAAATTGAATGGGACACTTGGAATATGGAATTGAGGTAAGCCACCGGCTATTGTTGCCATTGGATCGCCGGTCATGTCTTTGAGTACATCTTGTACGGTGCGCAAATCCATTTCTAAGCCAATAGAAAGGGCGGCGATTGTCATGATGGCAACCAACGATGAAGGCAGCGCCTTTGTTAATTTGGGTAAAAAATAGATGATGGCCATTGTTAACGCCACCATGCTGAGCATTTTTATTAATTGAGGGCCTTGTAGCCAAGCCAGTTCACCCGTAGCAGCGTCCATAAACTGGAATTGCTGAAGCTGCGCCATAAAAATCACAATGGCCAAGCCGTTGACAAAACCCAGCATGACCGGATGGGGAACCAAGCGGATAAATTTTCCCAGTTTAAAGACCCCCGCCGCCACTTGTAATAACCCCATCAGTACGACGGTTGCAAACAAATATTCAACACCGTGCGTTGCCACCAGACTAACCATGACGACAGCTAAGGCGCCAGTCGCACCTGAAATCATCCCGGGGCGACCGCCAATAGCCGCCGTAATCAATCCCACCATAAAGGCCGCGTATAAGCCAACTAAGGGCTCCACACCGGCGACAAAAGCAAAAGCCACCGCCTCCGGCACAAGTGCAAGGGCGACGGTTAAGCCCGAGAGGATATCCCCTTTCAGGCTTTGAGTTCGAGACATGATCAATTGAAACATAGTGGGGGACGGCTGCTATCGGAAAAGACGACGATTATACCAGACTGGTGTGTGCCCGAAGTATTGACTCGGCTGATCGTCATAAAAGCGTCATCTGACTGTTATTTTTTCGACATATCAGCTGCTTACAGTACAACGGGCGTCATATTAAAGAGAAGAACCGAATGATTGATGTAGAAAATACGTTACAAGAAAAGTATCCCAGCTTCCAAATGAGAAGCCCGTGGATTAAAAAACCGGCCATCAGCATGTTAAAGAAATTAACGCATGAAGAAGAGGTTAATCGGTTTTTGAATAAACATCAGCATTTGGAAGGCTTTGATTTTATTGATCAAGTGTTTGATTATTTCAATTTCAGTTATTCAGTTTCTCATTCAGATCGTTACAATATCCCCGCTTCAGGGCGATTGGTTATTGTGGCGAATCACCCATTGGGTGCGCTGGATGGTTTAGCATTGTTAAAGCTGGTGGGCGAAGTCAGGCGTGATGTGAAGATTATTGTTAACGATGTTTTAACTCAATTTAATGCCATCGATAACTTACTGTTACCTGTCGATAACCTGAATAAATCAACCCAGAAGAGCAGTATTCGAGCAATTATAAACGGCTTAGAAGATGAACAGGCGGTGATCGTTTTTCCAGCGGGTGAGGTCTCAAGAATAAGGCCGAACGGAGTGAGGGACGGGAAATGGAGTGCTGGCTTCCTGAGTTTTGCAAAAAAAACAGAAGCACCTATTTTGCCGATTCATGTCAGTGCGAGAAACTCATCACTCTTTTACAGTAGCTCAATGGTGTATAAGCCGTTATCAGGAATGTTGTTGGCTCATGAAATGTTTAACAAACACTCAAAAACCATCAGTTTCCGTATAGGCGCACCCATTCCTTATCGTGCGATCGCTGCGTTACCGCTAGAAAAAAAAGAGTTGACTAAATTAATCCGACGTGAAGTTTACAGGCTGGGTAAAGGAAAGCCCACCTTATTGGAAACGGAACAGACGATCATTCACCCGCAAGACCGATATAAGCTCAAAAAAGAGCTCAAACAAGCCGAATTATTGGGTGAAACAGCGGATCAAAAAAAAATATATCTCTTCAATTTCCAGGCCGATTCAGCGGTGATGAATGAAATTGGTCGCTTACGTGAGTTAACGTTTAGAAAGGTCGGTGAGGGAACCGGGTTGAGACGAGATATTGACCATTATGATGCACACTACAAACACATTGTTCTATGGGACGAGCAGGAATTAGAGATCGCCGGGTCTTATCGATTAGTAGAAATGAAAGAGTCGCTGACCAAGAAGCAAAGGCTTTATAGCGAAGAATTGTTTGATTATAACGAGGCATTGATGGCCCCTTATTTTGAGCAAGGCATCGAATTGGGGCGTAGTTTTGTTAATCCAAAATATTGGGGTAGGCGCAGCTTAGATCATCTGTGGTATGGGATTGGTACGTATTTACAGCGTTATCCCCATATTCGCTATTTGTTTGGCCCGGTTAGTTTAAGTAATGCGTACCCTGAATTTGCTAAGGCACTGATTGTCAGCTTTTACTGGACGTATTACGGTGACAAAGAAGGGTTGGCGGTGTCTAAAATGCCCTATCAAATTACGACAGAAATGAAAGACAACGTGGCAAAAGTTATTAAAGGAGAGCATTACGAGGACGACTTTAATACGATGCGTGAGCATTTAAGCCATATGAATGTGACCCTGCCGACGCTATATAAACAGTACACCGAGCTTTGCGAAAAAGGCGGTGTGCGCTTTATCGACTTTAATGTGGATAAAAGCTTTGCACATTGTATTGATGGGTTAATTATGACCGATATTACTCAGTTTAAGGCAAAAAAACGGCAACGATATTTGGGTGAAAAAAAGTCAGCATAGCTTTTAGCCAAAGGAGCCTGAGGGCACAAGGATGTGCGCTTTTATCCAATACTCTTACCGGTTTTTAGATGCTACCTTAATTTTCTGGCCTTAGCGGGCCGCCCCTTAATTTTGCCATTGGCTAAGTAGTTTAATGCTTGTCGAACGGCTGAGTGTTCAAGCGCTACATAACTAGAACGATCAAAAATATCAATTTTGCCAATTTGCGAGCCTTTCAGACCGGCAGCCCCTGTTAAGGCGCCGAGTATATCGCCAGGGCGTATTTTATCTTTTCGCCCCCCATCAATTTGAATGGTCACCATGGGCGGGTAAAGCTTGTATGTTGAATCTCGGTCTAATGACAATGGGCTATCAATACGGCAAGGCTTGTTTTGCAGCTCTTCAATGCTGTTAATGCGGCGTTGTTCGTTTTCAGTGAATATACTCATCGCCAAACCGGTTTCGCCTGCGCGACCTGTTCGGCCAATACGGTGAATAAAAATTTCAGGGTCGCGCGGTAATTCATAATTAATCACCATCGCTAGGGATTTAATGTCCAAGCCCCGTGCAGCAACGTCGGTGGCAACCAATACAGAGCAGCTATTATTTGAAAAACGCACCAGCACTTGGTCACGTTCGCGCTGGTCTAAATCGCCGTGTATGGCCAACGCTTCAATGTTGTTGTCTTGAAGCAGTTGTGCAACGTCATTGCATTGCGCTTTTGTATGGCAAAAAACCACCGTGCTGGCAGGGCGATAGTGCTGGAACAAAGCAAGCAAGGTGTTGTTGCGTTCGTGCCTTTTCACTTGGTAGAACAATTGCTCAATTACGTTGTGCTGGTGTTCCGCTTCAACCGTAATGCTAATCGGGTCGCGCTGTATGTTGCGACTCATTGTTTTAATGTTATCGGGGTAGGTGGCAGAAAATAGCAGCGTTTGGCGCGACGTAGGCGTGTAGCCAATAATCTCGTCCATCACGTCTGAAAAGCCCATGTCCAGCATGCGATCAGCTTCATCTAACACCAACGTTGTTAGCTGATCAATTTTTAACGTGCGTTTTTTTAGGTGATCTTGCAACCGCCCCGGCGTACCCACAACAATATGTGCGCCGTGTTCCAGCGAGCCAACTTGTGGGCCAAACGGTTTGCCGCCGCACAATAAGACCAATTTAATATTGGGCACGTTACGCGCTAAACGACGAATTTCTTTACCCACTTGGTCGGCTAGTTCGCGTGTAGGGCAAATAATGAGTGCCTGCGTACCAAAAAATCGTGGGTTAATTTTATCCAACAGCCCAATACCAAACGCCGCCGTTTTACCGCTGCCGGTTTTGGCTTTAGCGATAATGTCTTTACCTTTTAAAATGTGCGGCAAGCTTTGTGCTTGCACTGCCGTCATTTGTTTATAGCCAAGCGTCGCTAAGTTTTTAAGTTGCGCTGGCGATATGGAAAGTGTTGAAAAATCTAAAGTTGCCACAGTGTTTATGTCTTTTCTACTAATGCAATGCCGTCAAACGTAATGCCAGCCCAGCCTGTTTTCATAAAATTGCGAATGTTTTGGTGGTCATCGCCATCGGGTGTTGCTAGCACATTGCGGTAATGCTCACCGAACAACGCCAATGTTTGCGCCTCGGTAAAGTCATGTATTTTGGCAAAGGCAAACAATTTGCACGAACCATTGTTCTCACCCGCTTCATTGCGCGTGTCGCCATTGGTAAAGCCGGTGGGTGTAAAGTCGTATAACGCCTCAACGATCTCCATGGTTTCGTTGAATTGAAGTGTGGCCAACGCTTGGCGCAGTTGTTCTATAGAATTTTTCATAATTAAGCTCGCGAAAGAAATTTGCCTGTGGATGTGTTGATTTTAATGACGTCGTTATTGTCGATATATTCGGGTACTTGTATTTCCAGGCCGGTGGTGAGAACAGCGGGTTTTGTTCGAGAGGTGGCAGAGGCACTTTTTAACCCCGGCGCGGTATCAATAATTTGCAGACTAACGCTGCTTGGTAATTCAATCGCCACTAAAAGGCCGTCTAATAAAATGCCAACAATGCTGTCCAGCCCTTCTGTGAGAAACTTGATTTGTTCGGCAATGTCGTCGCTATCAACCGTGTACTGGTCGTAGCTGTCAAGGTTCATGAAGGTATAGGTGTCGCCATCTTGATAGGAATATTGCAGTTTGACGCGTTCGCAATCGACGTCTTTTAAAAAGTCGTCACCTTTTAAGGTTTCATCACGTTTCTGCTTGGTTTTTAAATGGTTAAAACGCACTTTGTAGAGCGTAGCAGCTCCACGTGAAGAGGGGTTACGTACATCGATACTTTTAACTGAATAAGGTTCGTCATTTACCTCGACAATCATTCCGCACTTTAATTCATTGGCTTTTGGCATGAGGGCTTTCTCGAATTGAATAGCCGCGATTATACAGTCAACGGCCCGCCTTCGTTAGCAGCTTGTCGAGTTGATTGGCAAAGGTTTGGCGGTCGGTCTTATTGAGTGGTGGTGGACCGCCGCCGACCTCTAAACCACTGGAACGCATGGTTTCCATAAAGTCGCGCATATTGAGGCGGTCTTTAATATTTTCTTTGGTGTACAGTTCGCCGCGTGGATTTAAAGCTGTGCCACCTTGCTCGATCACATCGGCGGCTAAAGGAATGTCGCCAGTAATAACCAGGTCGCCGGTTTGCATGCGTTTAACAATTTCGTTGTCTGCCTCATCAAAGCCCTGGTTGACGCGTAAAAATGAGATAAATTTTGACGGTGGCACTCGCACCATTTGGTTAGCCACCAAGGTTGTTTGAGTACCCGTGCGTTCAGCGGCGCGAAATAATATCTCCTTAATGGCGACGGGGCAGGCGTCAGCATCTACCCAAATGGTATTAAGCATTGAGCAGCGGCTTCTTAGTGGTCATGAGCTGCCGCCGCAGCATTGGGTAGGCGAATGCGTTCAACCATGTTTTGTACACTGTGCGGTGGTGGCGGTGTTAGGCTTGAAACAGTGAAAGCGACCAAAAAGTTCAGGCACATTCCAATGGCACCAATGCCTTCGGGAGAAATACCAAATAACCAGTTTTCGGCGCTATTAACTGCCATCGGTTCAATAAATATACCTTTAAAATAAATAATATAACTCATGGTGAACACAAGCCCGGTGAGCATGCCACAGATAGCACCGTATTTATTCATGCGTTTACTGAAAATGCCCATAATTAATACAGGGAACAAGGATGATGCGGCTAAGCCAAAGGCAAAAGCAACCACTTGAGCGACAAAGGCTGGCGGGTGTAAGCCTAAGTACCCAGCGACTAAAATAGCAAATGCGGAGGTGATTCTGCTGGCGCGTAACTCATTTTTCTCGCTGATTTTATGCATGAAAGTACTTTTCAATAAATCGTGAGAAATACTGGCGGAAATAACCAACAGTAGACCCGCTGCTGTTGATAAGGCAGCGGCAACACCACCGGCTGCAATTAAGGCGATGACCCAATTAGGTAACTGTGCAATTTCTGGATTAGCAAGCACCATGATGTCTCGGTCGATATAAATTTCATTGGCAAATGGAGCACCGTTTATGACCTCACCATCGGATGGGTTTGTTGTGATGCGCTGGCCGTGCTCGCCGCGTGTTTCACCATCAAAAACGGGCTTCCCTTTACCGGCAAAGGCCTTACCTGCTGCATATTGCAATTTACCATCACCATTGTGGTCAAACCAACCCAATAAGCCGGATTTTTCCCAGGTTTGAAACCAGCTTGGCATCTCTGTATACAACGTGCCGGTGTTTTCAGGGCCATTGATGCTATTAATAATATTTAAACGGCTGAGCGAACCGACAACCGGTGCGGTGGTGTATAGCAAGGCGATAAATATAAGTGCCCAGCCTGCCGATTTACGGGCATCGGACACTTTAGGTACGGTAAAAAAGCGCACGATGACGTGAGGTAAACCGGCGGTGCCCACCATCAGGGCGAGGGTGATGGCCATCATGTCAATCATTGACTTGTCGTTAAACGGCTCGGTGTAAGAACTGAACCCTAACTCAATCAGGGTGTTGTCTAAGGCATTTAATAAAAAGCCACTGCCATCCGACATTTCACTGCCGAATGCAATTTGCGGAACAGGGTGACCCGTGAATTGTATGGCCATAAAAATAGCGGGTACAGAATAGGCGAACATCAACACAATATATTGAGCCACTTGCGTGTAGGTGATGCCTTTCATGCCACCGATAACGGAATAGATAAAGACAATGCCCATACCGAGGTAAAGACCTTGATCGATGGGCAATTCTAAAAAGCGTGAAAAAACAATGCCAACACCACGCATTTGGCCGGCCACATAGGTAAAGGAAATGAAAATCAAGCAAATGACCGCAATAACACGGGCAGCGCGTGAGTAATAACGGTCGCTGATAAACTCCGGCACGGTAAATTTACCAAATTTACGTAAATACGGAGCCAGCAACATGGCGAGCAATACGTAGCCGCCTGTCCAGCCCATTAAGTACATGCCGGCTTCGTAACCTAAATAAGAAATGAGACCTGCAAGTGAAATAAACGAGGCAGCTGACATCCAATCTGCACCGGTTGCCATACCGTTAACAATTGGGTGTACGCCTTTACCCGCAATATAAAAGTCACCTGTTGTTTTGGCCTTTGCCCAAACTGCAATGCCGATATACAGTGCAAACGTAGCACCGACCACCAAATACGTTAAAGTTTGTAATTCCATGTTAATCGTCCACGCCGTGTTTGGCGTCAATCTCGCTCATTTTTTTTATGTAATAAAAAATCAGTAGAACGAATGAAATAATAGAGCCTTGTTGAGCAAACCAGAAACCCAGCTTAAAGCCAGCAAATTCAATGGCATTAAGCGGTTCGACTAAGATAATGCCGAAAACAAAGGAAACGAGAAACCAAATGAATAAAAGTTTCAGGATAAGACGAATATTATCCGCCCAGTAATGGTCAGTATTGGCCGACATGGAGCCCCTCCAGGTTGCAATCTTTATCACGTTCTTATGTGAGTTTACGTGTGCTTATACCGAGATAGGATAAGCGTTTTTTTATTGGCTTCTATTATTGAGGATAAAACCGTGCGATGCAATGAGTCAGTGGTTTATCGGGTGACAGTCACCCGATAGAAACGTTGTAGCCTCTATAGCACGAGCTTTAGTGGCCTGAAATGGAAGCGCGAATGTTTTAAGGGAAGGTGCTAGATAACAAAAATTAGCCAACAGACAAAGGTGATTAAAATGGTGCCGATAAGATTTAACACCAATCCTTCTTTTGCCATTTTTTTGCTATGAACGAGCCCGCTGCTAAATACGATGGTGTTGGGTGCAGTGGCAACGGGTAGCATAAAAGCGCAGCTGGCGCTGAAGGTTGCTGGAATCATCAGTAACAAGGGGTCAAGCTCCGCATTAATGGCAGTGGCAACTAGCACGGGCATTAGCATGGCAGTGGTAGCGGTATTGCTGGTGGCCTCGGTCAAGAAAGTAACACAAAGAGCGATAGCGACCATCATGCCGATAATGCTAAATGCGGTTACGGCGGATAATTGATCACCCAATTGACTACTTAAACCTGAAATAACAAAGGCCTTGGCTAAACAAATGCCACCGCTAAACAATAATAAAATGCCCCACGGAATTTGTTGAGCGGTTTTCCAGTTGAGTAGTTTTTCTTTGTTGCCATTAGGGGTAATAAAAAGGGCAATAACAGCAAGTAGTGCGACAGAGGCATCGTTAGCGTGTGGTAGGTTTAGCCAACCACTCCAACCACCGAATGGTTCGCGGCGGGTAATCCAAAACAACGCGGTTAAGCCGAATACAATCATTACCCGGCGTTCGTGTGTCGTCCATGCGCCAACGGTCGGTAAGTGAAAGCCGCCTTCGTTATGTAAGTGGCGGGTGAGCCAAAGCCAAACGATGGGTAAAAATAAAAAAATCAGCGGTAAGGCCCAAGACATCCACTGGGTAAAGCTGACCTGTAAGCCAGTATTTTCTTCATACACTTGCATGAAGATTAAGTTTGGCGGTGTGCCAATAGGCGTGCCAATACCTCCAATGCTGGCGGCATAAGCAAGGCCCAGTAATAAAGGCAAGGCGAGTTTTTTGTTATCAGAGCTATCAATAATGGCGAGCACTACCGGTAGTAGCATTAAGGTCGTGGCGGTATTTGAAATCCACATGCTGAGTATGGCTGATGCCACCATAAAACCCATGACTAATCGTTTAGGGTTATTACTACCAAACCAATGCACCATAGTGAGTGCTATACGCCGATGTGCCCCACAATGAGAAATGGCGGTGGATAATAAAAAACCACCCAATAATAAAAGCACTAACTTATTGCCATAAGCAGCGGCAACTTGGTCAGCAGTTAATACGCCTGCTAATGGAAAGATGGCGATAGGCAGTAATGAAGTGACGGGAATTGGAACGGGCTCAAAAATCCACCAACTAACACACCACACAGCAACCGCAGCCGTTATGGCGATGTTGCTGGCAAGGTTAATGTCTAGCCAATAATAAGTTAGGCCAGCTATTAACGGGCCTATGAATAAAAACTGCTGTTTTAAACTAGGCAATGGGTTCAAAATTTAAAAACTATATTGACTAAACCAAGCAGTTGGTTGTTTTCTGTTTTGTTGGCAAACAGCGGTAGGCCGTTACCATCATACTGGTCATATTTAAGTTCAGGAATAATGTTGAGGTAGGGGTTAATTTGCCAATCAAGGTTGGCTGTTAATGAGTACACTTCACCAGGGGAACCTGCGAAAAGTGCATTTGCACCGAGTTTATCTTTAACCCATTCTGCTCGGGTATTTAGGTGCAAATCAGATTGTAGTTGGTAACGTAAGGCGATAAAAGAGCCATACCATTCAGCATCTTCCACAATGAATTGTGGTCCCGCTTTTATGTCCCCGCCTTCTTGCGAGCCATAAAAAAATTCGAATATAGCTTCTAATTTGGGCGTAAATTGATGCATCACTGTCACGTTACCAGCGAAGCGATCTAGGTCTTTACCGCGACTACTTAAGGTAAAAAATTGTGACCCACCTTTTGCTGGGGCTTTTCCAAAATCATCAGCGCCATTGCCGTAGATCATTTCAATGTCGATACCTGTACGCATGTTGGGTGTTCGATAACGTAAACCAGCTAAATAGGCAGGGCTACCGTTGCGGTTATCCAGATTATTCCAACCCGTGGTGATGCCACCTTCAATACTTAATAAGCCAAAATCTTTATGGCTGGGCAGCTTAATCGAAACCAATGCGCCAACGTGTTTTACAGGTGAGTATAAAAGCTCGTAAGATGCCGTTGCAAACCAACGTGGTGGGGCATATGGGTAGCCGATTTCTCTAGCAAGTTCAGACATAAAGCTACCAACCATGATGTTCATACCGTCAAAATATGGCAGGTAAACATCTATGTACCACTGTGGGATGGAGAGCTTTTCATCATGGTTGTCATCAAAGTCAAAATCATCAAAACCACTGACACGCAGAAATTGGGAGTCTGTGCCGTATACAGCTAGGATATTAAAACCGATATCAACGGATTCACTTTTAGGGGCAGGCGTGGGCGTTATTCGGCTTAATAAGTTATGTTTTGGGCTGAATTTGGTTGTAGGTAAGCAACCGTCTCCTTTACAAAACATAAGTGCAAGCTGGTTAAGGTGGAAGCCTTCGTCGCTAGATAGGCCGCCATTCGGTAAGACGCCATCGCTGCCATCATCATTGAACACCAATGTTGTGCTTGCCCAGCCAATGAGAGCCAGTTCATTCTTCTCTAAAACATCTCCAAAGAGCTCGTCGGCAAACGACCCCGGCGCATAAAAGTCCTCATTTGCTTGTGAATAGAGCGGAAAAATAAAAGCTAAGATGAGGAATAACTTAATTTTATTTTTTTTCATAAGGGGTGCTCGGTTAAATAAGCTGCTGGTGTCGATGCTAGCGTTTTTTTCGCTTGTATTCAACAGGTTTGTAACCTTGAGGTGTGTGTTTGGTAACAAACTTTTTAGCACCGGCCAAAGTTCCATGCTTATTACTTGGTGGTTTGCTAGGGATTAGGCAGTTTGGAGCGTCACCGATGAGCTGTTTCTTACCCATTTTTAGTAGCACGTCTCTAATAACTTTCCAGTTTTCTGGGTCGTGATAGCGCAGTAATGCTTTATGTAAACGGCGTTGTTCTATTTTTTTTACGGTGTTTATTTTTTCGCTTTTGTAATTTACACCTTTAAGTGGGTTACGGCCGGTATGGTACATCGCGGTGGCCGTTGCCATCGGTGATGGGTAAAAGGTTTGTACTTGATCGGCTTGAAATTTATTTTTCTTTAACCACAACGCGAGATTTACCATATCCTCATCTTCTGTTCCGGGGTGAGCGGCAATAAAATAGGGAATCAGATACTGTTTTTTACCGGCTTTTTTGGTGAATTTCTCGAACATGGTTTTAAAACGGTCATAGGTGCCGATGCCGGGCTTCATCATTTTAGATAAAGGGCCCTTTTCGGTATGTTCGGGGGCTATTTTCAGGTAGCCGCCGACGTGGTGGGTGACTAATTCTTCGACGTATTCTGGTGATTCTACGGCAAGATCGTAACGCAAACCTGAGGCAATGAGAATGCGTTTTACGCCTTTGATTTGACGCGCTTTTTTGTACAGCTTAATTAAGGGGTCGTGGTTGGTGTTGAGGTTGTCGCAAATACCCGGGTAAACACAAGAAGGGCGACGGCAAGCCGCTTCTATTGTCGGGTCTTTGCATGCAAGGCGGTACATATTGGCAGTTGGGCCGCCAAGATCGGAGATTGTGCCGGTAAAACCGGGTGTTTTGTCGCGAATGTCTTCAATCTCGTTCAAAATGGATTGCTCAGAACGGTTCTGAATAATGCGCCCTTCATGTTCGGTAATAGAGCAGAATGTACAGCCACCAAAGCAACCGCGCATAATGTTAATGGAAAAGCGTATCATTTCATAAGCTGGGATGCGCTTTCCCTCGTATTTCGGGTGAGGTACGCGTTGATAAGGCAAACCAAACACGGCATCCATTTCTTCGGTGCTAAGGGGAATGGGGGGTGGGTTTAGCCAGACATCTTTGCCGTCGTTATTTTGTACGAGCGCACGGGCATTGCCAGGGTTGGTTTCTAAATGTAAAACACGTGATGCATGAGCATATAAAACAGGGTCACTTTTTACTTTTTTATAAGAGGGCAGGCGAATGACTGTTTTAGCACGATCGGTTTTGCTGTGTTTAGGTAAAAAGCTAAGGGTAACGGTCTGGCTGCCATCACCGCTATCATTGCTTATTTGACACTTTCCACCGGTTGCTGCGGCTAATTCTTCATCAGTTTGGTAAGGGTTTTGTAGCGGGTCAATTTTTCCCGGTCGGTCAACACGGGTTGAATCGATTAGTGTCCAGCCATCGGGTAATGACTTTCGTATAAACGTAGTGCCACGAATATCATTAATCTGCGAGATGGGCTCATTCTGCGATAGGCGATGTGCTAATTCAGTGATCGCTCTTTCTGCATTGCCATACAGTAAAATATCAGCTTGAGAATCCACTAAGATTGAGCGCCTGACAGCATCGTCCCAATAATCGTAGTGGGCGATTCGTCGTAAACTGGCTTCAATGCTACCAAGAACAGTCGGTACATCGGGGAAAGTTTCTTTACAACGTTGAGTGTAAACAATGACGGCGCGATCCGGTCGTCGACCGGCTTTGTCATCCGGTGTGTAGGCATCGTCTGATCGCGCCCGTTTGTCCGCTGTGTAGCGATTAATCATGGAGTCCATATTACCGGCCGCAATGCCGAAAAAAAGATTGGGTTTGCCTAGCCTCGAAAAGTCATCGCTACTTTGCCAGTTGGGTTGATCAATAATGCCCACACGGAACCCTTGCTTTTCCAACAGCCGCCCGATGACGGCCATGCCAAAACTGGGGTGATCTACATAGGCATCGCCGGTGACGATAATAATGTCACAACTGTCCCAACCCAGTGCATCCATTTCTTCGCGGGTGGTCGGTAAAAAGGGTGCTATACCATAGCACTCAGCCCAAAATTTTGGATATGAGGTTAATGTGTTTGCTGTTGGCATCATAAGGTTAAGTTGTTACTTTTTAGCTAAAGCCCGCTTTGGTGAACAGGTGCTAAGAAAGAATAAAACGCGCTTTTTCATTGAGAGGCCTGAGGTTTATGTTGTGGTACGAATTTTTTAGACATGAGTAAGCCAATTTCAAACAGAAGCCACATGGGTAAGGCTAAAAGGGTTTGCGAGATAACATCTGGTGGGGTTAAGAGCATGCCAATGACAAAGGCGCCAACGATGATATAAGGTCGTTTTTCTGCCAGACTTTTGGGGGTGGAAACCCCTGTTTTAACTAATAAGAAAGTGGCAATTGGGACTTGGAAGGCCATGCCAAAAGCAAAAAAAAGGGCCAAGATGAAATCCAGGTATTTACTAATGTCCGTCATAACGGCGACACCTTCGGGTGCGGTCGCGGTGAGAAACTGAAAAATAAGCGGCATGACAATAAAGTAGGCGAATAGCATGCCGCTATAAAATAAAAAGGTAGCGGCACTGATTAACGGCAGAGCAATGCGTTGTTCATGTTCGTATAAACCGGGTGATATAAACCGCCAACTTTGGTAAAAAATCCAAGGTATGCTGATGAATACGGAGAGCATCAGCGTTAATTTGAGGGGTGTTAGGAAGGGCGAAATGACTTCAATGGCAACCATGCTGGTGCTTGCAGGCATGTGGATAAGGAGCGGTTGGGCTACTAATGAATAGATATCGTTGGCAAAAGGGGCTAGGGGTAAAAAGACCGCCAACATGCCAAGAAGCGCATGGATGAGACGCGTTCGTAATTCAACTAAGTGAGAAACGAAGCTGGCTTCTTGATCGTTCGGGTCGCTTTGTGACATAGGTTAAAAGGTTATCGGCCATAAAACCGATAAAGAAGTATCGACTATTTAGTCGAACCGTCTTTATCAGATTCATCGTTGGAAACTGATTTTTGTTCGTCGCTTGCAGGTTCGCTTTCGCCTTCTTTCATTGCGCCTTTAAAGCCTTTAATTGCGCCGCCTAAATCTCCACCAAGGTTACGTAAACGTTTAGTGCCAAACAATAAAAGCACAATCACAAGAATAATAATTAATTGCCAGATACCAATGCCGCCCATAAGAACCTCTCGTTGAGTGTTGTAATTAAACGCATTCTACTTGGTTCTACTGGCTTTTTCATCTAGGCCAGATAGTCCAAAACGGCGTTCAAGTTCGTTGAGTACATCCTCGGCACTTAAATCTTGCTGTGCTAGCAAAACAAGTGAGTGAAACCAAAGGTCGGCTGTTTCGTAGATAATTTGTTCCTTATCACCTGACTTTGCCGCAATGACGGTTTCAGTCGCTTCTTCGCCAATTTTCTTAAGGATTGTATCGAGACCTTTATCATACAAACTGGCCACGTAAGATGAGGTTGAGTCCTCTTGTTTACGTTGCTGTAAAATGGTTTCCAATTGTTTCAGTACATTGCTCATTTTGAATAGATGCTTGTTGGGTCTTTTAATACGGGGTCGGTTTCTTGCCATTGTTTATCGATAAGCTTTCGGTAGAAGCAACTTTCTCGTCCTGTGTGGCAAGCGATACCGCCTTTTTGTTCAACAGAAAGCAGGATAACGTCTTCATCACAATCGATGCGAATGTCGATAATTTTTTGTTGGTGACCGGACTCTTCGCCTTTATGCCATAACTTATTGCGCGAACGTGACCAATAAACGGCGTGGCCTTGATCAGCAGTCAGTTGCAGGGCTTGTTTGTTCATCCAGGCAACCATCAGGATTTTACCTGTTTTGTGGTCTTGAGCAATCGCTGGAACAAGGCCATTTTCGTTCCACCGGACCTCTTCTAGCCAAGCACTCATAAGCGAACCTCAATGCCCTTGTCTTTCATATGTTGTTTAGCCTCACCGATGGTATATTCTGCAAAATGAAAAATACTGGCTGCGAGCACCGCATCTGCCTTGCCTTCTGTAATACCGTCAACTAAATGATCGAGTGTGCCAACGCCACCAGAGGCAATAACGGGAACTTCAACGGCTTCACTTATGGCTCGGGTGAGTTCCAGATCAAAGCCGATTTTTGTACCATCGCGATCCATACTGGTCAGTAAAATTTCACCGGCGCCGAAATTAACCATTTTTTTTGCCCATTCGATGGCGTCAATGCCCGTTTCTTTCCGGCCGCCATGAGTGAAAATTTCCCAACGTTTGGGTTCGTTATCAGCACTGACGCATTTTGCATCAATGGCAACAACGATGCATTGAGAGCCAAAACGTTCAGCGGCTTCTTTAACAAAGCCTGGGTTGAAGATAGCAGCACTGTTAATGCCTACTTTGTCGGCCCCTGCTTTTAACATGCGGCTAATGTCAGCTAACTCACGGATTCCACCGCCAACGGTTAAGGGGATAAAGACTTCATCGGCGACTTTTTCTATGACGTGAACGATGGTGTCACGGTTATCAGAGGTGGCAGTAATATCCAGGAAAGTGATTTCGTCCGCTCCCTCTTGGTCATAGCGCTTAGCTATTTCAACAGGATCGCCGGCATCGCGAATATCAACAAATTGGACGCCCTTAACAACGCGGCCATTATCGACATCTAAGCAAGGAATAATGCGTTTGGCGAGCCCCATATTATGCAAATGTCTCTGCTAGTTTCTCGGCTTCAGCAAAATCAAGCGTGCCTTCGTAAATCGCTCGCCCTGTAATCGCGCCCATGATGCCATCATCTGAAACTTTACCAAGCGCATGGATATCTTCCATATTAGTGATGCCGCCTGATGCAATAACTGGAATCCGGATTGAGCGAGCGAGTTTAGCCGTTGCCTCAACATTAACGCCTTTCATCATGCCATCGCGACCAATATCAGTGTAGATGATTGATTCGACGCCATCATTCTCAAAGCGCTGAGCCAGGTCAATGACATCGTGATTAGATAATTTCGACCAGCCATCAATCGCCACCTTGCCTTCTTTTGCATCGAGGCCAACGATAATGTGACCCGGAAATTCAGCGCACACATCGCCAACAAAGTGAGGCGTATTAACTGCTTTTGTGCCAATAATAACGTATTGAACACCGGCATTGAGATAGGTCTGGATAGTGTCTTCATCTCGAATACCGCCGCCAACCTGAAGGGTCAAGTTGGGGTGAGCTTGAGCGATATCGTGTATGACACGGGCATTGACGGGTTTGCCAGCAAAGGCACCGTCAAGGTCAACAAGGTGGAGGCGTTGAGCGCCTTCATTGACCCAGCGAGTAGCCACTTCAACGGGGTTGTCTGAGAAAATAGTTTCATCATCCATGCGGCCTTGGCGTAAACGAACGCATTTGCCTTCCTTAAGATCAATAGCGGGAATAAGAATCATGTTTATCGTTCCTGATGGTGTTAGGACTGCCCGTCCCAGTTTAAGAAGTTTTTTAATAACTGCAATCCAGCGCGTTGACTTTTTTCAGGATGGAATTGCACGGCGACTATATTTTTCCACTTGATGGCGCAAGGGAATTTCTCTGGGTAGTTTGAAGTGGCACAGACATATTTTTTTTCCACTTTACTAGCATGGTAGCTATGAACAAAATAAAACCGTTCATTTTCGTCTATGTTTTTGAAAAGTGGGTTTTTTGAATCAAAAAAAACTTCATTCCATCCAATATGTGGGATTTTTAATGGGTTTTTTTGCTCGTCTCTAAGGTGAGAAGAGAACTTGATAACGTTGCCGGGGATGATGCCTAAGCAGTCAATCCCGCCATTTTCCTCGCTGTGCTGAAATAACGCTTGCATGCCAATACAGATGCCAAGTAAAGGTTTCTCTTGGGCAATTTGTTTAATAGTCTCGTCTAACCCAGTGGCGTGGATAGCGGCCATGCAGTCACGGATGGCGCCTACACCGGGGAAAACAACGTGATCAGCCGATAAAAGGGTGTTTTTGTCTGCGCTGACAATGACAGTAGATGCTGGAGAAGCGGTTTTTAACGCTTTTTCAATGGAGTGGAGGTTGCCCATTCCATAGTCAATGACGGCGACGGTGGCCATAATTTAGATCTCGTTTAAATGTTACAAGCAGCCTTTTGTTGAAGGCATGATGCCTTCCATTCTTGGGTCTCTTTCTAAAGAGAAACGGAGTGCACGGCCAAAAGCTTTGAAAATAGTTTCTGCTACATGATGCGCATTAATGCCTTTCAAATTATCAATGTGCAAGGAGATATTCGCGTGGTTGACAAATCCTTGGAAAAATTCGCGAAACAGATCCACATCAAATTCGCCCACTCTCGCTCGAGGGAACTCGACGTCATAAACCAACCCGGGGCGACCCGAGAAGTCGATGACAACACGTGATAAAGCCTCATCTAATGGTACATAGGCGTGACCGTAACGATAAATGCCTTTGCGGTCACCTAATGCTTTAGTAACGGCTTGGCCAAGTGTGATACCCAGATCTTCAACAGTATGGTGGGCATCAATGTGTAAGTCGCCGTTTGCATTAATGTCCAAATCAATCATGCCATGGCGAGCAATTTGATCAAGCATGTGCTCTAGAAAAGGCAGGCCGGTAGAAAAACGGGTTTGGCCGTTACCATCTAGATTAACAGAGACGGAAATTTGAGTTTCTAGGGTGTCGCGATTAACAGTTGCAGTTCTGTTATCCATTTGAAGGTATTTGCTTTGTTACGGTGAAAGGGCATTTTCCCAATAACGGGGGGTGATAGCAAGCAGGAAATTATGGTTTGCCAGTTATTTACTAGCCACCCACAACGGGAGGCCATAGGCTTAGGGTGTCACCATCAGATAATTGTGTTGATGAACGTTTGTCTTTATCAATGTAGGTGCCATTTAAGATAACCAAGTGGAGATTTTTGCCAGATAAATCAGCGCGTTCAGCAATGCTGGTGATGGTGTCGCCAGTTTGGAGAGGTATTTTCCTGATTTCTCCACCGATGTTTTCTGGCCCCACTTTGGCTAAAGAAGCAAATAGTTTTAGTGTAATTTCTGGCATATTGTGCTGAGCTTAAGTAGGGTGACCCGAAGGCCACCCTGTAAATAGACGTTGTTTTTAGAGACCTAAGCGTTGTTTGGTTTCTTCTTTTAGTGTGCCGTCTTGATTCCAACCGCGAATGTCGTAATATTCAGGCAGCATTTTATCCAATTCACAAACGTGGCCTTTTGCAGGCCCGGCTTTAACCGGTTCATTCAGTAAGCGTGGAGGCAGTGTGTCATCAGCTGAGGTAAAGCCGGCATTGTTGTTAAATTCACGCTCAAGATTCCAAACGCGCTCGCCAAGTTGCCCAAGCCTTTCTGCTGTCCAATCACCTTCACAAGCTGCATCTATTTGCTCTGCCACTTCCTCAAGGCCTTGTGCGAATGAAGAGAAGGTGCAGATACCTGCAGAATCAAAAACACTGGTTACATCTTGAAAAGCCATTAGAAGTTCTGCTTTGCCTTCTGTTGCTAATGGGTCAGTTTTAAATGGAACGCCAGCTGTTTCTGAGCCATTGGTATATCCGCGGACGTGGCAAGCGCCACGATTTGATGTGGCATACCCTAGCCCCATGCCTTTTACTGCACGAGCATCATAGGCTGGAAACTCTTGCCCTTTGACAACAATGGCAAGGTCAGGGCGTCCGTATTTTTCACAAAAACGAAGTGAGCTTTGTGCGAGCTCTATGCCAAATCCTTCATGCTTTGCAATCAGCTCAATGCACTCGACCATGGCTTCTGCATTACCGAAGGTCAGGTCAATGCCACCGGTGTCTTCTTTTGTTAGGATGCCCAGTTCATATAGTTCCATTGCAGCAGCAATCGTGGCGCCCGCTGAAATAGGGTCTAAGGCCTGTTCGTTGCACACAAAGTTTGCGTAGGTCACTGCATCTAAATCATCAACACCGGTGTCGCAGCCTAAAGCCCAAGCGGCTTCATATTCATTACCGCCAGAATTTCCTTTGAAGTGCTTATGAATATCATCACGGTTTTTGATGGTGAAGTGTTCAGGATCGATAGTGGAAATGCGTCCACAAGAGATCGTGCAGGCAAAACAGCCAGCATTTCGAGTTAAGTTTGGTTTTCCGTCGCTTTTCCTTGGGACGGCCATGGCTTCACTCGAGAGTTTTGGCGCGTTTTCAAAGATGCTGTCTTGCCAGTTTCTTGCTGGTAAAGCGCCGACTTCATTCATGTGATTCATCATGACATTTGTGCCCAAGGCGCTTAGTCCTTGAGTCATTTCGCTATCAGCAATAATTTGCTTTGCTTTGTTTGTGGCTTCAAAGAAACGTTTAGGGTCTTTAATGTTGCCAACGCCCTTGCTGCCACGAAGAGTGACTGCTTTAACGTTTTT
Source organism: Cycloclasticus sp. (assembly GCA_002700385.1). Classification (GTDB taxonomy): domain Bacteria; phylum Pseudomonadota; class Gammaproteobacteria; order Methylococcales; family Cycloclasticaceae; genus Cycloclasticus. The sequence goes on along the minus strand of PADC01000011.1, from coordinate 241,555 downwards.
TGAGCCCATGACGGTTCCGACGCCAGAGCGACCAGCAGCGCGGTGTAAATCATTAACAACAGCTGAATAAAGGTTGCCTTTTTCACCGGGTACACCAATGGCAGCAATTCTTAGTTGTGGGTCCTGGTGTTTGTTATGAAGCCACTCGTCAGCTTCCCAAACAGATTTTCCCCAAATATCGTCGGCAGGCAGGATTTCGCATTTTTCATCAACGATGCTGATGTAAACGGGCGAACTGGCTTTGCCTTCTAAAATAATCATGTCCCATCCGGCACACTTCATCTCATTACCAAAGAATCCGCCGGAGTTAGAGCAGGCTAAAGCATTGGTTAGCGGGCTTTTGGTGACGCAGGAATAGCGGCCGCCAGTGCTTGCCATTGTGCCGGTTAAGGGGCCGGTGACCATGTAAAGTTTATTGTCGGGAGATAAAGGATCAACTTTTGGATCAACTTCTTCCGTCAAATATTTTGTTGCGAGACCTCTTTGACCAAGGTATTTATTAGCCCACTCCATGTTGAGTGGTTCTTCAGTAGAGGTTCTATCGGTTAAGTTAATGCGTAATACTTTTTTAGTCCAGCCCATTGTCTCCGCCCTGTTTATTAGATTTCATTAATTATATTAGTTCTGATTGTATGTAAAGACAATATGTTTTCTTAAGAAATATAAGGAACTTTGTAAGCAAATGCTTACCTTGATTGAGGCAGTAGATGATTACCTGTTCCGTGAGGCCAATCTATACTTTATCCGTCGCTAAGGAAATTTATGAGAGGGATCTCAACAAACACGGATTGTTTGTCAGGGACGCGAGAAGGATAACGCAAACAGCATGGATGCTGAAAGGACTAAATTTTTTGCCAACCAAGCAATGCGACCAACTGACCGGCGGAGTTTACTCCGCCGGTTTTTTTATGGTTGCCGTTTATGATTTGGGAGCGCGTGATGCGCGTTTACGTTCGTTTTCGGTTAAGAGTTTCTTTCTTAAACGAATATGGTGTGGGGTGACTTCAACTAATTCGTCGTCTTCAATAAACTCAAGCGCTTGTTCTAGTGTCATAATGACAGGCGGAATGAGTGTCAGTGCTTCGTCAGACCCTGATGCACGTACATTGGTGAGCTGCTTGCCTTTTGTTGGGTTAACAACCAGGTCGTTACCTCGCGAATGCAGGCCGATGATTTGTCCTTCATAGACTTCTTCGGCGTGACCAAGAAAGAGTTTACCTCTATCTTGTAGGTTGAATAGGCCAAAAGCCAGTGTTTTGCCTTGTACCATAGAAACCAGAACACCGTTTTGACGAGACGTTATTTCCCCCTCTTTGACTTCGCCATAGTGGTCAAACACACTCGTCATAATGCCTGAGCCTGATGTCAGTGTTAAGAAGTGCCCTCGGAAACCAATCAGGCCACGAGAAGGGCTCATGAATTCCAGGCGCATACGGCCTTTACCATCAGGTTCCATGTTGGTGAGCTCGGCTTTACGCAGACCCATTTCTTCCATAATGGGGCCTTGATGTTGCTCCTCAATATCGATGACGACAATTTCAAAAGGCTCTTGAAGTTTGCCATCAATTTCTTTTTGAATAACTTCGGGCCTGGCGACACCCAGCTCGTAGCCCTCGCGACGCATGGTTTCGATGAGTACAGATAAGTGTAATTCACCGCGACCTGAAACGATAAATTTATCGGGTGAATCGCCGGGAGCGACTCGCAAGGCAACGTTGTGGATAAGTTCTTGGTTAAGACGATCTTTAATATTACGCGAGGTGACGAACTTGCCATCTTGACCAGCAAACGGTGAGTTATTGACCGAAAAAGTCATGCTAACAGTGGGTTCATCGACAGATAGCGCGGGCATGGCTTCAACGTGGTCGGGGTCGCATAAGGTGTCGGAGATACCCAATCCATCGATACCATTAATGCAAATAATATCTCCTGCAAAGGCTTCTTCAACATCAATACGGTCAAGTCCTAAATGGCCTTTGACGTTGAGTACTTTACCCTTGCGTTGTTTGCCTTCGGCGTCAATGATGCTGACAGTTTGCCCCGGCTTCAGGCTACCTCGGGTGATGCGACCAACTCCGATAACACCAACGTAGCTATCGTAGGCGAGTGATGATATTTGCATTTGAAAGGGAGCATCAACATCAACGACGGGTGTGGGGACGTTGTCTCTGATGATTTCAAACAACGGTGTCATGTCATCGGCAAGCTGGTCGGCTTCTGGCCCTGCAATGCCGTTGATGGCAGAAGCATAGATAACGGGGAAATCTAGCTGTTCATCCGTTCCCCCCAGTTTGTCAAACAAATCAAAAACCTGATCAATAACCCAATCGGGGCGTGCGCCTGGGCGGTCAACCTTGTTGATGACGACAATGGGTTTTAATCCTCTCTCAAAAGCTTTGGAGGTGACAAAGCGTGTTTGAGGCATGGGGCCATCAACCGCGTCAACTAATAGTAGTACGCAGTCAACCATGGATAAAACCCGTTCTACTTCGCCGCCAAAGTCGGCGTGGCCTGGGGTGTCGACAATATTAATATGGATGCCTTGCCATTCGATAGCGGTGTTTTTTGCCAGTATTGTAATGCCGCGCTCTTTTTCCTGATCATTGGAGTCCATGATGCGTTCGGTACCCGAATTTTTGCGGTCGAGCGTGCCTGATTGTTCCAGTAATTTATCAACAAGGGTGGTTTTGCCATGGTCAACGTGGGCGATAATGGCGATATTACGAAGGTTCTGTTTCACGAAAATAGGTTCCTATGATTGGGTATTGATGTAAGTAATGATGTAAAAGAGTGCTAGCTTTGTTCCCAGGGGAGTTTGTGAAAGCGCCAACCGCCTAAGGTGCCACGATGGTTATGGTCATCTTTGTCACCTTCAAAGCCTTCATCCATATTGTATAAGGATTGGTAGCCCGCCGCTTCCAGCAATTTGGCGGCATCCATGGAGCGTGCCCCACTGCGACACATCAAGATGACGGGCGTTGACTTGGATGAAATGTGTTTTTCGACTTGTTCAATAAAATCTGGAAAATTTTCCCAGTTTGGCGGTCGCTTCAGTGGCACGTGAATGGCGCCAATCGGGTGGCCGACAAAAGAATATTCAATCTGGGTTCTTGTATCAATTAAAACAGCTTGGGTGTTCCCATGGAGTATTTCATAAGCTTGAACAGGGGAAATGTTTTTTATAATAGACATTGGCAGACCTTCAATTGAACTAAGCCGTTCATTATACAGTGATATTACCAGGAGGGTGGGGTTTCAAAATCAGTGTTTTTGAGCAATAAGAATGGCTTCGTTTCTAATGCCTTTGCTGGTGTCGCCCAAACGGCCTTCTTCGTGATAAATAATGGGTGTTAGGGATGAAAATAGCGATAAAAGCTGCCCTTTTTTTAATAAGAAGGCTGGGTTGTTGGGCCCAATAGATTGGGTTTTTTCAAGGGTAAATGTTTGATAAAAAAGTAACCCTTGAGGCTTTAGTGCGGTGATGATACTTGGAGCTAGCTGCGGATTTAAAAAATGCGATACGGTAATGACATCGTAGTGGTTTTTTGGGAAACTAAGGGTGTTTATATCGACTGCTAAGGCCTTGATGTTGCTGGATTCAGGTTTGTTTTGATTAATATAATCTATGGCAACGGATGAAATATCCCAGGCGTCAACCTGAAGATGGTGCTTGTTCAAAAAAAAAGTATTGCCACCCAGCCCACAAGCAAGGTCAAGCGCCTTGCCTTGCTTGGGCAGCAAATGGGCGTAACGCAATAGCATGGTCGCTGGTTCGGGTTCTGCTGTTATTCGTTGGCGATAAATGCGATCCCACTTGTCTTTTATATCAGGCATTAATCTCGCCAAAAAACAGGGCTGAACAGAACCAGCAAAGTAAAAATTTCTAATCGACCCAGTAGCATAGAAAAGCAGGCTATCCATTTACTGATATCGGGTAGGCTTGCATAGCTGCTGCTGATGTCGCCTAATCCAGGGCCCAGGTTGTTAAGCGTCGCGGCCACGGCTGAAAAGGCAGTAATTTGATCCAACCCGGTCATCATCATTAGAATCATCAGAATGCCAAATGATAAAATGTAAGCAGAAAAAAAGCTCCAAACAGCATTAATAACAGGCCTGGACACCACGTGATGATCAAGTTTGATGGGCATGTCGGCGTGAGGGTGTATTAGGTGCGTTATTTCTTTGCCTAATTGTTTTAGCATAATCAAAATACGAACCACCTTAATGCCGCCGGCTGTTGAGCCACCGCATCCACCATAAAAACTCATAAAAATCAGTAACGCTGGAATAAATAGAGGTAAGTCTGCGTGTTGGGTCGAGGTGAAGCCGGAGGTTGTAGCAAAAGAGACGACTTGAAAAAGCGTTTGTTCAAAAATGTTCGAATACCCTAATAAATACAGGGCGCCACAGATGATCAGTGTGTGGGCGATGAGGATAAAAAGGTAACTTTTGAGCTCATCATTATGAGCATAGACTTTGACATTAAGCGACTTGGCTGCTTTAAAGTGTAGGGCAAAATTAATGCCCGCAACGAGCATAAAAAAAATACAAATATAGTTGAGCGTCGGGTTGTTAAAAAAGGCAAAACTTGCATCATGCGTTGAAAAACCACCAATGGACACGGTGCTAAAACTATGTGTTATGGCATCAAAAAACGTCATGCCACCTAACCAGTACGCGAGTGTGCACGCAACAGTTAAGCCCAGGTAGATTTCCCAAAGCGCTTTAGCCGTTTCGGTGATGCGCGGCGTCAGCTTTGCATCTTTAACAGGACCAGGGGTTTCAGTCTTATATAACTGCATACCCCCGATGCCTAGCATGGGTAAAATAGCAACGGCTAATACGACAATCCCCATACCGCCAAGCCACTGAAGTTGTTGACGGTAAAACAGGATGGATTTTGGTAAAGTATCCAGCCCCGTAATAACCGTTGCGCCTGTTGTTGTTAAGCCCGAAATAGATTCAAAAACGGCATCGGTTAAAGATAGCGAAGGCACATTTGAAATATAAAGGGGAATAGCACCTGAGAGACCAAGGCTGAGCCAAAACATGGCGGCAATGATAAACCCGTCACGTGTTCTGAGTTCTTCTTTTGCATTCTTAGCACTGAGCCATAAAAGAAACCCGGCTAAAAAAATTGTCAGAAAGCCGATAATAAAGGGTTGGTGGTTTTCTTCATTATAAATAAAAGAAACCACGATCGGCGGCAACATGGTGATACTGAATAAGCCCAATAAGAGGCCAGTTATTCGTCTGATAACGTTATAGTGCATGCCTAGCGGATGAGTCTGCCAAGGAGCGATTTAGTCGGTTGAAAAAGCGCTTCAACCTGATGAATCAATGATTTGTCAGCAATGAAGATAATGAGGTGATCGCCGTTTTTGATAACGACATCTTTTTTCGCAGGAAGAGATACTCCATCCCTTACTATGCCAATAATAAGGCTGCCAGAAGGTAGTTTAATATCACCTATAGCCTTGCCATCCAGGTCATTTTTTTTGCCATTGCTTTTGACAACGGCTTCAAAGGCTTCGGCTTTACCGCGTAATAAAGAATGGACGCTTGAAATGCCGCCTTGTCTGACTTGGGACAGTATTTTGCCGATCGTCGTGTGCTGAGGATAGATAACGTTATCAAGAGAACCATTATCAACCATGCTCATATAAGCATTTCTATCGACAAGGCTCATGACCACTTTAGCGCCGAGGCTTTTAGCTAACATAGAACAGAGAATATTGGTTTCATCATCGCTTGTTAAGGTGCAAAACACATCGGTTTTATCAATGTTTTCATCAAGCAGAAAGGCTTCGTCAGTCGCATCGCCTGCAAGCACGATACTATGATCGAGCTGTTCGGATAGTTCGAAAGCTTTTTCATTGCTTTTTGTAATAATTTTGACTTGCAGGGTGCTTTCCAACTCTTTTGCTAAACCCAGCCCTATTCGCCCTCCGCCGGCAATAATGAGTCGTTTATATGCTTTATCTTGATTAAATAAAACACTGAGCACCCGCTGGATATCTTTTGAGTCAGCAATGAAAAAGACACGATCGTTTTCTTCGATAACAGTTTGATGATGAGGGATAATGATTTTTTCTTGTCTGTATATGAGCGCTATTCTTGCGTAAATGCTTTGTAATTGGTTGCTGAGGTTGTTTAAGGACTTCCCAATAAGTGCGCAGTCTCGGTTGCACCTTGTTTCAACTAGGCTAAGGGCACCGTTGGCAAAGGATAAGACTTGTTGCGAACCTGGATGTAGAATGAGGTTTTTTATAAATTGAACGATCTCATTTTCAGGATTTATAATCGCATCGATCGGGATGGCGTTGTTGTTAAAAAGTTTTTCTTGAACATCTAAAAAAATTTTTGCGCGAACTCGTGCAATTTTTTTGGGTACGTTGAATAAGTGGTGTGCCACTTGACAGGCCATCATATTTGTTTCGTCGCTATCTGTAGCGGCAATGACAATATCAGCGTGCTTCATGCCTGCACTTTCTAATACATCAGGGTGGGAGACATTGCCGCAGATAGCTGAAATATCTAATCGCTCGCAAACGGTATCAATAACCTGTTGGCTTTTATCGATCAGCGTGATGTCAATATTTTCGTTAGATAAGTTGTTGGCAACGGTGAAGCCTACTCGGCCAGCACCCAGAATAATAATTCTCATGAAATCAGGTGATGTCTCGGGTTAGCGTTTACCTCTAAACTCAATGCCGAGGGCGTGGAGTTTGCGATACAGGTGGGTTCTTTCCATGCCGGCTGTTTCAGCCAACTTCGTAACACTGCCTTTGTGTTGATCCAAGTGGTAATCCAAGTAGGCTTTTTCAAATTGTGCCCGAGCATCTTTGAGAGGAAGGTCATAAAAGATTGGTATGTCGTTTGATGTTATGACGGATCTGGCGGATTCCCCCAGTGTTGTTTTTACTTCGGTCAGGCCGATCTCGTCCCCAATGCCCAGTATTAAAAGGCGTTGAACCACATTCCTTAGTTCACGTATATTTCCTGGCCACATATAATCACTTAAAAATTGTTGCGCTGCAATGGTAAACTTGCGTTTTGGTAGATTTTCTCGTTTTATGTAATGTTGTAGATAAAAATCCAGTAATAAAGGGACGTCTTCCTTTCTTTCTCGCAGGGGGGGCAAGTGTAAACAGGCGACATTGAGTAAGTAATATAAATCTTGCCGAAATTGCCCATTTAAAATCGCTTCTTCCAGGTCCTGGCGCGTCGAGGCGATGACTCTTACATCTGCTTTTACATCATCATGGCCACCAATGCGCTGAAATGATTTAGATTCTAGTGCACTGAGTAAGCGATGCTGCACTTCGCTATCCATGTCGCCAATTTCATCAATGAATAAAGTGCCGTGGTTTGCTTTTTCCAGTAAACCGTAATGAATAGAATCGCCTTCTTCACGACCAAAAAATTCCTCAAGTGCATTGTGAGAGGTGATGATACCTGTGTTAAGCTCGATGAAGGCGCCGTTTTTTCTTGCGCTGTGTTCATGAATATATCGTGCTAATGTTTCTTTGCCACTACCGGGCTCACCGGTCAGCAGAACTCGGGTGTCATGCTGGCCAAGGCGACGAGCTTGTTCTAGTAACTGCTGAATTTGTTGGCTGCTGCCGAGAGGTTCCTGAATAGTTGAGGCGTATTGCTTAAGGTCGATGTTTTCTTGTTTAAGCTTTTCAGCTTCCAAGGCTCGCTCGACTGTGAGTAATAGTTTGGCAATGGATAGCGGTTTTTCAAGGAAATCATAAGCACCAAGCCGGGTGGCTTCTACGGCTGTTTCAACGGTGCCATGGCCTGACATCATAATAACGGGGCAGGATAATTCTCCAGTGGTAGACCATTCTTTTAACAAGGTGACGCCATCGGTATCGGGCATCCAGATATCCAGCAAAATTAAATCATGTCGGCATTCATGACGAGCTTGATGGGCAGCCGCCGCACTATCGGCAGTGGATACTTCGTAATCTTCATCTTCGAGGATGTCACCGATAAGATTGCGAATATCTGGCTCGTCGTCAATAACAAGAATATGAGGTTTTTTCATAAAATATTTTTTTATAAATAATGAATTAAGGGGGAGTTACAGGAAGCCTGATAATGAAATTAGCGCCATGAGGCATGATAGGTTTGATAGCAATGGTGCCATTGTGTTCCTCGATGATTTTTTTAACAATGGCGAGCCCAAGTCCAGTGCCTTTTTCTTTGGTCGTTATGTAGGGTTCGAAAATGCGTTCAAGATTCGAATTATCTATCCCTGGACCGTTATCAGCAATACCAATTTCGATCGAATTACTGTCTTTAATATAACGAGCGGACATATTAATCCTGCCTCCGTCAGCATCAGCAATGGCTTCTTGCGCATTTTTAATCAGGTTAATAAATACTTGGCGTAGTCGGACAGGGTCGGCGTAGGTGTTGGGTAAATGTTCATCAATAGTGACAATAAGCTGGTGAACCTGACCTTGGTAGAGGCTTGTGATGTCATCTATCAAGCGGCCTATTGATATTACTTGAGGCTTAGATTGCGCTGGGCGAGCGAAGTTAGAAAAGTCATCGACCATGCTTTTCATCGCGCTGACTTGTTGCACAATCGTTTCGGTCGATTTTTTTAGTACCCTGTTAGCCTCATCATTGAGCTCGGTGTGGAGTTTTCTTTGTAAGCGTTCAGCAGATAGTTGTATGGGCGTGAGGGGGTTTTTAATTTCATGTGCTAAGCGTTGGGCGACTTCGCTCCAGGCAGCATTTCTCTGCGATTGAATGATCGGGGTGACATCATCAAAAATTAGTACGTAACCGGAATGTGTTTTGTCAGCAGCGTACTGAGGGGCACCTTTAAGCAACAAGGTTTTCTTTTGGTGATTAATAGAAAATAAAAATTCGTGTTGCCATTCCTTTTCATTGCTGGAAAAACGATCAAATAATAGGCTGGTGAAGGCTTCAAGGTCTGGAAATTTTGCGGCAATATCATGTAATGAAAATTCAATGCACGCTGTTAAGGGGTGCTCGAGAATATGGTCGGCGCCTTGATTGGTTGCTTTTAGCCTTAGGTCGAGGTCAAAGCCTAAAACACCGTTGGAAAGGTGGCTTAGGATGGTTTCCAGATAGGCCTGCTGATTTTCGGCGTCACGTTGAGCGTTATTGGCTTCAGTGCGTGAGTTTGAAACGCGTAGCGTCATGGCGTTGAATGAGTTAATTAAAAACCCCAATTCATCCCGTCGATTGGTTTTTATTTTATTGTCGTAATCTCCTTCTGCCACGGCTTGCGTTCCTTTAACCAGTTGGCGAATCGGTGCAACAAGTTCTCTGGCAAAAACAAAAGCCGCCCAACTGGCCGCTAAAATACTGAAAATAAGGACTAAAGAGAGAGTTAACGTAAAACTGAATTTTAAAGAATCACGTAAATAGTTAAATTCTTGATAGGCGGTATAGGCTTCTTCAACCGAACTGGCAAGCTCACCGATGTCTTCGGGTACGGTGTAAATTGCCTGTAAGTAGCGTTTTGGGTTGGTGTTTTTAATTTCAACAATTGCTCGAACAATGAGGCCTTGATCCTGGCCAGGCTCCAGGCCGATGAATTCCCGATTTTGCCTTGCCAATAAAAGACTTGAACTATCAGGCGTATTAGGAATCAGCACACCCGGGTCAAGGTTCGTTGTTGCAATGATTTGCCCTTGCTTTGAAAATATGGTGAGTTCACTGGCCTCTGTTTGTGCCCTTAAGCCTGCCAAAGACAGCGATAAAAAAATGTCACTTTGGTTTTCTAGTTCAGCAGCGAGCTGGCGAGTTTCTTTCATTAGGGATAGCGTTCGGTTATCTAAAGAACGACGACTTAGCATGAGCGAGCTTTGCATGGCGGTGTCGATTTTTGCATCAAACCAACTGTCGATACTTTGATGTAATAATTTTCCTGAGAAGTAAAAAACAATGCCTGTTGGAACAACGGAAATGGCAAAAAACAGCAAAACAATGCGGGCCGTGATTCTAGACCCGACCGCTTGGCTTGAAAATTGACGCCATAACCAGTGAATGTTTGAAATTAACAGGCCCAGTAAAAAAACAGTTCCCGCAAGATTGATGATAATCAGTGCGGAGAATAAGTTACCGAATTCTGAGCTGGATTCCGTCGCATGCGTCATCAAATAGAGACTGAAAAGCAGGCTGAGAAAAACACCGGCTGGGATGAGGTAATTTCTCTTTTTTAGTGAGCTAAAGGCCATTGAAATGTATTGCTGTGTAAGTACCAACCTGAGGTAATATAAGCTAGGGGTCGCATAGGGAGCGGGAGTGCTTCGATATCGAGGTAAGCGTTTAACGATGCGCTGATATCAAGGTTATGGTTGGTTTTTAATGCATGGACAGGAATGTCGTTAAGTGTCCCCAGGGCGTTTAAGGCCGCTGACAGGCTGGAAAAATTATGATGTGTCTTATTGGTCGAGTTGGAGATGAGATAGGTCTTGGCTAAGGTGTGGTATTTAAGCTGATAAGGAAATGAGAGCTGATGGTGGTATTTTTCCCATAGCCATTTTCTGGATTCAGTGATGGATAGGTCCACATTAAAAGTCAGACTAATGCCATTGTGTAAGGCATCAATGGCTTCATCACTTAGGCGATAATGTATTTGAGCATTCAAAAAGTATGTCTTGTCTTGAAGTATGAGCTCAGCGGATTCTATGTTAATGCTTGCTTTTTCTTCTGCATGGCTGGTTCCAAAAGAGGTCAGTAAAATCAATATGAGAATAAAGCAGGAGGTTGGCTGAAAAAGGCGCATGGGCGTTAGATTTTTTTTATACATGCGTAATAAAAACCATCCATATTGTTATCGCCAGGCAAAATTTGTCGGCCGTATTCACACGGCAGCCCCCATTCTGCGTCTATTTTAATTTCTTTTGCGTCAGCGTGTCTGGCCATAAAAGAAGCAATTTGCTGGCTGTTTTCTGCTGATAATATAGAGCAGGTGGCGTACAAAAGCACACCCTTTTTATCGAGCAAGGCCCACATTTTATCTAGGAGCTTACTTTGGAGTTCAGTGAGGGCAGGGATGTCAGATGGTTTTCTGAGCAACTTAATGTCGGGATGACGTCGAATAACGCCGGTAGCAGAACAAGGGGCGTCTAACAAAATACGCTGGAAAGGGTCGCCACTAAACCACGCGTTTGTTTCTAAGGCGTCAGCTGTAATGACATCTGCGCTAAGTTGCAGTCGTTGCAGATTTTCGATAACGCGCTGATTGCGTTTTTCATCAATATCAAGAGCCAATAACGAAGCGCTGCTTGGTGAGTTTTCCAGTAGGTGGGCTGTTTTTCCGCCGGGTGCGGCGCATACGTCTAAAATGCGTTGGTCTGGCTGAATGTCGAGCAAATCTGCGGCCAGTTGCGCAGCCCCGTCTTGGACAGAGGCGGCGCCTTGCCAAAAATCGGGCAACTGATCAACGTTTACGGGTTGTTTAAGGGTGAGGCCTGACGAATTAAAGGGATTTTTCGAGGCCGTGAGACCGTTTTGTTCTAACTGTTTAAGGTAAGCTTCTCGAGAGCACTTTTTTGATTAACCCGTATCGACATGGGCGGGTATTGATTGTTTTCATGGAGAATATCTGCCGTACGTTCACCCCAGTTTTCAGTCAGTTGATGGACCAGCCACTCAGGGTGAGAAAAACGTTGGGTGATCTGTGCGTCTACGGCTTGCTCGAGTGATTCTCTATTGCGTAAAAAGTTTCTTAAAAGCCCGTTTAATACACCTTTAGCCCAGCTCTTTTTGCTGTTGCGGCAGAGCTTGACGGTTTCAGATACCGCGGCGTGATCGGGGGTATTAAGATAGATAAGCTGATAGAGACCCACTAAGGCGAGCACAGTAATATCTAAGTCTTTTGCTTTAAAAGGTTTTTTAAGTAAGCGCTTAAGAATAGCCTCCAGCCGTTCGTACCAGCGCAAGGTTCCGTAGCATAACTCGCGACTGAACGCGCGTTCCCTTGCTTCTAGGTTTTCACTTAGTTCAAGAGCTTCCGTCAATGATTTGCCGTGTTGAAGCACGGAGCAAATAACAGTGACAGCCGTTTCTCGGGCGGATAAAGGGCGGTTGTCTTTTTTATTCATTTAGCCTAGCGTCAGGCCGTCAATTTTGTGGGCCGAAAGGTAAGCATTAGCGGGCATTCTTCGCTTGTTGGTGGGTTGTAACTCGATGATTTCAAGGAAGTTGTCTTTGCAGGCGACAAATAGTTTGTTACCGTCGATTTTTATTTGCCCAGGGTCCCGTGTGGCGGGCTCGTTGGTCGTTTTTGCTTGCCAGATACGTAAAGGTTTGCCCTCGAGGAGGGTATGAGCAACGGGCCAAGGGTTATAACCTTGTATCGCTTGCTGGATGGTTGCAGCAGGCTGGTTCCAATCGAGAAAGGCCTCTTCTTTACTGAGTTTTTTAGCATAGCTTGCCTCCTTGTCTGATTGAGGGACAGGTGCCAGTTGATTTGTCTCAACTAAAGGCAGCAAGTTTAATAATGCGCGAGCACCCAGTTCGGCTAACTTGTCGTGCAGACTGCTGGAGGTGTCTTCTGGCTCAATATGGCAGGTTTGTTTAGACAGCATGTCGCCGGTATCCAGGCCTTTATCCATCTGCATAAGGGTAACCCCCGTTTCTTTATCGCCCGATAAAATAGCTCGCTGGATGGGTGCGGCGCCCCGCCAGCGAGGTAGCAAAGAAGCATGTATATTGATGCAGCCAAAGCGAGGCATTTTTAAAACTTTTTCAGGCAGAAGGAGGCCGTAGGCGACAACAATGATGAGGTCAGCTTGATAGCTTGCTAAGGTATCGAGTGCTTCGGAGGATTTAAAGTTTATCGGTTGCTCAACGGGTATTTGAGCCTCTAAAGCGCATTGTTTTACAGGACTCATTTGAATCTTTCGCCCTCTTCCCGCTGGCCTGTCTGGTTGAGTGTAAACGGCGCATATTTTATGTGCGGTTGAGATGAGGGCCTCCAATGTTGGCACAGAGAAATCGGGTGTGCCTGCGAAAATAATATTCATCTGAAGTCTATAGGACGGGATCAGATTGGGCGTTTTCTTTGGATTGGGCTTTGTGGTGTTGCACCAGCTTTTTTCGAATACGATTACGTTTTAGTGGTGACAAATAATCAATAAATAATTTGCCGTCGAGGTGGTCAATTTCATGTTGAATGCAAACGGCGAGAAGGCCATCAGTGCTCAGCTCGAAAGTCTCACCTTGGCTGTCTAGCGCCTTAACAGTAATAGACTCAGCCCTTTCGACATCTTCGTAAAAACCAGGTACGGAGAGGCAGCCTTCTTGCATCATCTCAATACCGTCTTTATGGGTAATAATCGGGTTGATAAAACAAAGAGGTTCGTTTTTATCTTCTGATACATCAATCACAATAAGCCGCTTATGAAAATTTACCTGCGTGGCAGCCAGCCCAATGCCGGGCGCGTCGTACATGGTCTCATACATATCATCTATAAAGCAGCGTAAATCATCATCAATAGCAGTGATGTCAGTTGCTTTGGTTCTAAGACGGTTGTCAGGAAAATGTAGAATCTCTAATTTGGCCATATTGAAATAGTAGAAATGTGCGTTTGTGCTCAACTGTTTAGGGGGAATTCTAACTAATTTAGGTTAAACTTTGAATAGTGAATATTTTAGGCTAGACTTAAGGTTGTTCTTAAATTGCCAATAAAAAGGAAGATCATGGCTATAAAAAAATTGTTAGTGTTGATGTTGAGTATGTCGTTAAGCTGGGCTGTGTGGGCTGAAGACATTAAACTGAATCCATCTCATCCCGATCGTTACGTTGTTGTCAAAGGCGACACGCTTTGGGATATCTCGGCACGTTTTTTACAAACACCATGGCGATGGCCTGATATTTGGCAAGCAAACGATCAGATTGCAAATCCGCATTTAATTTATCCTGGGGATATTATCGAACTGGCTTTTATTGATGGCAAGCCGGTGTTGAGGTTGAAAAGAGGTGATGGCAAATTGTCGCCTTCTATTCGTCGCTCTAGCTTGGATGACGCGATTCCCGCAATACCCATTGATGCGATTGCTGCATTTTTGAATAACCCAAGGGTGATGACTCAGGAAGAATACGACTCTGCACCGTATATCGTGGCATTTGATGATGAGCATATTTTGGGTAGTCCTGGTTATAAGGCTTATGTGCGTTCCTTCGTAGATGGTATTGCAGATGGTTACATTGTTGTTCGTCAAGGTGAGGAATATTTGGATGGAGAAACAGGTGAATCGTTAGGGTTTGAATCAATTTATATTGCTGAGTCAGCGGTCAAATTGAAAGGGGATCCTGCCACTGTTGTGTTATCGAGATCAACACGAGAAGTACGCAAAGGCGACCGCTTGTTGCCAGCGATTGAAGGGCCGATTATTCAAAATTACTTTCCTCATGCCCCGGATAGTGAGATTCGTGGACGCATTGTCGGTATTGTGGACGGCGTTTCTCAAGTTGCGCAATTTGGTGTGGTGGTGATTGATCGTGGTGAGCAAGACGGAGTTGAAGTAGGGCATGTGCTTAAAATAGATCGAGCTGGCGAAACCGTAAGAGATGTCGTTAAGGGCGGTGGTGCGGAGGTGACGTTACCTGATGAAGAAGCGGGTGTGTTAATGGTCTTTCGTGTGTTTGACCGCGTTAGCTACGGTTTAGTGATGGAGAGTCAGCGTGTTATTCATCGTCATGATGTAGTCCGTACGCCATAACCTTGAGTCGTTTAAGTCGGCCTGGCGAAGAAAATTCTTCGTCAGGCCTTTCTGTTTCTGAACGCAATTCCTGGCTCGCGTTGTGGCGAGTGAAAGGAGTTGGGGCAAAGACGTATTTATCGCTTCTGGACGTTTTTTCCAAGCCGTCAAACGTTTTCTTGGCCTCAATTTCCGAGTTAGAGAACGCGGGTGTTTCTACCGCTGTTGCTCAGCAAATCAAACGTCTTGATTGGCACGTAATAGACCCTGATTTAAAATGGTTGCAGCGCGAGGACTGTCACTTAATGTGCTGGAACGATGAAGACTACCCGACGTTACTAAAAGAAATACCTGATCCGCCACCTGTTTTATTCATTCGTGGTGATCGCAATTTATTAGATTCTTTACAGGTGGCCATGGTGGGCACGCGAAACCCGTCGCCAATGGCAATGAAAACAGCGCGGGCATTTGCAAAAAATTTTGCAGACTTTGGGTTAACAGTAACCAGTGGTTTGGCGCTTGGCGTTGACCAGGCAGCCCACAAAGGGGCTTTAGACAGCACAGGTAAAACAATAGCAGTAGCGGCTACAGGGTTGGATAGAGTGTATCCTGCGAGTCATAAAGCGCTGGCAGCAGAGATCATTAAAACGGGTGCCTTGGTGTCTGAGTTTCCCATCGGGACACAACCCAAACCCGGGTATTTTCCCAGACGAAATCGAATTATCAGTGGCTTAAGCTTAGGTGTCTTAGTGGTTGAGGCAGCCATCAAAAGTGGGACATTAGTCACCGCTAAGCATGCGATGGAGCAAGGTCGCGAGGTGTTTGCTATTCCAGGCTCGATTCATAATCCGCTTGCTAAAGGTTGCCATCATTTGATTCGCCAGGGAGCGAAATTAGTAGAGACAGCGGACGACGTGCTTGAAGAGCTAGGTCAGCTATCTCGAGCGGCTGTCAGGGAAGAAAATGGGCAGAATAAAGCCATGGCAGAAAATGATTTACCAATTGAAGGCGACTATGCGGCTTTACTTGATAAAATGGGGTTTGACCCCACGTCAGTGGATGAGCTGATAGCGGAAACTCATTTTACAGCCGAAGAAATTTCGTCTATGTTATTAGTAATGGAGCTTGAAGGTTTAGTATCATCTGCGCCGGGCGGCCTCTTCTATCGGTGTTCCACCAAATAATAAAGAGATAAAATTGAAAGAAATGAAAGAAACCATTTTTGAAGTGCTTGTGTATTTGTTTGAACATTACATGGATATAGGCGAAGAAAACGTTATTGAGCAAGGCAAATTAAAAACAGAATTATTGGAAGCGGGCTTCACAGAAAATTATGTTGAAAGAGCCTTTGATTGGATGGACGAGTTGACACATCAACCGTCCGCGGTGGTTGAGAATTACGTCGGACAAAATGCCGTCAGAATTTATTCAGATGAAGAGCGTTTGCGCTTTGATGTGGATGCACAAGGCTTTTTATTATTTTTAGAACAAACTGGCATCATAGACGTAACCCGTCGCGAGCTCATTATTGATAGGGCCATGGCGTTAGGCGACACACTACTGTCCGTAGAGCATGTAAAATGGGTGGCATTAATGGTGTTATTCAGCCAATCGGGGATGGAAGGGCATTATTCACAAATGGAAGAGCTGGTTTACGGCGATATTCCATTCGAACTTCATTAGGTTTTCTTTATGTCAGCTCTCGTTATTGTTGAGTCACCGGCAAAAGCCAAGACGATTGAAAAATATTTAGGCAAAGGGTTTACGGTGCTGGCATCGTACGGCCATGTGAGAGATCTAATTCCGAAAGAGGGAGCGGTTGACCCTGAACATGATTTTGCCATGAAATATTCCTTGGTCGAAAGAAATCAGCGCCATGTTCAAGCTATTGCCAAGGCAATGAAAAAGGCCGATGAGCTTTATCTTGCGACTGACCCAGATAGGGAAGGAGAAGCGATTTCTTGGCATGTTGCCGAGCTCTTAAAAGAAAAAAAGCTACTGAAAGGCAAGCCAGTTCATCGAGTTGTTTTTCATGAAATAACAAAAAAATCTATCCAAGAAGCCATAAAAGAGCCGCGTGAGTTGTCAATGGATATGGTGGATGCTCAACAAGCGAGGCGAGCTTTAGATTATCTGGTCGGGTTTAACTTATCGCCCTTGCTCTGGAAAAAAATCAGGCGTGGCTTGTCTGCGGGCCGTGTCCAAAGCCCTGCTTTAAGATTAATAGTTGAGCGTGAACTGGAAATAGAGGCCTTTAATAGTCGCGAATACTGGAGTATAGAGGCTGCCGTCAAAGCCTCTGAACAATCCTTTAAAGCAAAATTAACCCATGTTGATGGCGAAAAACTGACACAGTTCAGCATTGAGAATTCGGGCGATGCGAATAAAGTTAAAGATGATGTTGTTGCCGTTGCCGCGGGTAAATTATTGGTAAAGAAGCTACAAAAGAAACAACGTAAACGAAACCCTGCGGCGCCGTTTACGACCTCAACATTGCAACAAGAGGCGTCCAGAAAGTTAGGTTTTACCACCAAAAAGACGATGCAGATAGCTCAGCAATTGTATGAAGGCGTAACAATTGGCCCAGAATCAGTGGGTTTAATTACCTACATGAGAACCGACTCGGTGAATTTAGCGGATGAGGCGGTGGCAGAAATTCGTGAACTTATACAATCACGTTATGGCAAAGAAAACCTGCCTAAGTCGCCCCCCGTTTACAAAACAAAGTCAAAGAATGCGCAAGAAGCGCATGAGGCAATTCGCCCCAGTTCATCTGCACGAATCCCAGAAGAAATCAGAGGTTCGTTGTCTAATGATCAATATAAACTCTACTTGCTGATTTGGAAAAGAGCGGTCGCAAGCCAAATGATTCATGCCTTGATTGATGGAGTCAGTGTAGATCTCACTTGTGGCAAAGGGTACGTCTTTCGTTCGACCGGTTCAACGGTCAATAAGCCCGGTTTCATGTCAGTTTATCTGGAAGGCAAGGATGACAGTAAAGAGGATGATGATAACAAGGAAAGCTTGTTACCGCCGATGAAGGAAGGTGAGCTGATTGATTTACTGGACGTGGTGCCTAACCAGCACTTCACTGAACCGCCTCCCAGGTATGGTGAAGCGAGTTTGGTAAAGGCGCTTGAAGAGCGTGGCATTGGGCGCCCATCGACGTATGCTTCGATCATTTCAACCTTGCAAAACCGTGATTACGTTGAACTGGAATCAAAACGTTTTTACCCAACGGATGTTGGCCGGATCGTTAATAAATTCCTAACACAGCATTTCACTAATTATGTGGATTATGATTTTACTGCAAAATTAGAAGACGATTTAGATGCTGTTTCAAGGGGTGAAACACAATGGCTGCCCTTAATGAGAACATTTTGGGAACCGTTTAAAACGCTGATAGATGATAAGGAGGTCAGTGTTCAGCGCAGTGATGTGACGCAGGAAGCGATAGATGAGAAATGCCCTGAATGTGGTAAGCCACTTTCCATTCGGCTAGGGAGGAATGGGCGGTTTATAGGCTGTACTGATTACCCTGAATGCAGTTATACACGCAATCTTAATGAAGATGCAGCTTCAGCTGAGCCAGAAATTGTTGAGGGAAGAAAATGCCCTAAATGCGAATCTAATCTCATCATTCGTACCGGGCGTTATGGTAAATTTATCGGCTGTAGTGCCTATCCGGACTGCAAGCATATGGAGCCGCTGGAAAAGCCTAAAGATACAAATGTTGTTTGCCCCGAGTGCAAAAAGGGAACTATACTAGAGCGAAAATCTCGGAAGGGTAAAATATTCTACTCGTGCTCTAATTATCCTAAATGTAAGTACGCGTTATGGAATGAGCCCATAAATGAGCCATGCCCAAGTTGCCATTGGCCTGTTTTAACCTTAAAAACAACCAAGCGGCGTGGTACCGAGAAAGTTTGTCCACAGCAAGATTGTTCTTATGTAACGCCTTGTGAAGAAATTACTAAACCAGAATAGATAAAGAGAATTATGCAAAATAAAGAAACATTTGTAGCCGTTTTAATGGGGTCAGATTCCGATTTTCCTGTTATGCAATCAACGTTAGACGTGCTTAAAAACCTAGATATTCCATTTGAAGTGAGGGTAACTTCTGCGCACAGGACACCTGCTGAAACACATGCCTATGTGACAGATGCAGATGCCAGAGGTTGTGCCGTCTTTATTGCAGCCGCGGGTTTGGCCGCTCACTTGGCTGGAGCGGTTGCTGCGAATACGGTTAAGCCAGTGATTGGTGTGCCTTTGGATGCAGGTTCATTGAAAGGTCAAGATGCTCTTTTATCGACAGTACAAATGCCGGGCGGTATTCCTGTGGCGAGTGTTGCGATTGGAAAACCGGGTGCAAAAAACGCGGCGTACCTTGCGGCTCAAATTCTTGCGTTGTCAGATGAGAGTGTAGCACAGCGTGTGCGTGACGATCGAAAAGCATCGGCTGAAGCCGTGATTAAGAAAAACCAAGCGTTACAAGAAAAGCTTCAGCAAGGGTAAAACGCTTGTGCCATCGGCTTGGCAAAAGAAGTGCTTTGTGAATCGACTCCACGCAGGTGGGGTCGTTGCTTATCCAACTGAAGCGGTGTTTGGTTTGGGGTGTGACCCGTTAAACCGTGAAGCCGTTAATCACTTGTTTGATTTAAAGGGGCGTTCTGAGGACAAAGGGTTGATCCTGATAGCCTCTAAGCTTTCTCAATTAAGCCCTTATATACAGCCTTTAAATGAGCCGCTTCTTTCCACCATCAATGAGCCGGGAGAGCAGCCGACGACCTGGCTATTACCAGCAAAACAGGGTGTGCCCGATTGGCTAACGGGTGGGCGCGATAAAATTGCCATTCGATTAATTCGGCATGCTTTGGCAAAAGAGTTGTGTGAACTGGCCGATATGGCGATTGTATCGACCAGTGCCAATAAGTCAGGTTGTTTGCCAACAAAAACAGCAAATCAAACCCGTTTAAAGTTTTCTAAAAAAGATGTTTATACGATGAATGGTCAAGTTGGTTCATCTCGATCGCCCAGTCGGATAATAGACCCAGTATTGAACATACAGCTTCGCTAATTAATAAAGACTATACCAATGTCATCTCCCAGTATAAAACGCGTTAAAGAGTATTTGCTGACGTTGCAAGATACGATCTGTTCTGCATTAGAAGGTCTCGAGGAAGACGGCTGTTTTAGAGAAGATCAATGGGATAGGGGAGACGATACAGGGGGCGGTCGTACGAGAGTCTTGGAGCAGGGCAAGGTATTTGAACAAGCGGGTGTTAATTTTTCGCATGTACAAGGCAACGCATTACCAACTTCAGCAACACAACACAGACCAGAATTAGCCGGAAGGCGTTTTGAGGCACTTGGCGTTTCACTGGTTATTCATCCCCGTAATCCATACGTGCCGACATCACATGCCAATGTGCGTTTCTTCATAGCAGAAAAAGATGGAGAGGCTCCTATTTGGTGGTTTGGTGGGGGGTTTGACTTAACGCCCTATTATGGCTTTGAAGACGATGTCGTGCATTGGCACCAACAAGCTAAGAAAGCCTGTGACCCGTTTGGTGAAGCGGTCTACGCTGAATATAAACAATGGTGTGATGACTACTTTTTTTTAAAACACCGCAATGAGCCACGTGGCGTGGGCGGCTTGTTTTTTGATGATTTAAATACGGGTGGCTTTGAGAATTGTTTTAAGTTTATGCAAAGCGTGGGTGATCATTACATTCCAGCTTATTTGCCAATAGTTGAACGACGAAAAAACTGTTCATACACAGAAAAAGAACGAGATTTTCAGCTTTATAGAAGAGGGCGTTACGTTGAGTTCAACTTGGTCTGGGATAGGGGGACTTTATTTGGTTTGCAGACTGGTGGACGGACAGAGTCGATTTTAATGTCATTACCGCCACAGGTTAAGTGGCGGTACGATTGGAGCCCAAGGCCAGGTTCTGATGAAAGTAAACTCTATGAGTTTTTTTTGCAGCCTAAAGACTGGCTTGCCTAGGCAGGCCAATCAGCGCTAAGAGTTTTTATTAGCCTTATCAAGGGCGAGCTGGCTTGATGTTTCTGAGAGCTTGTTTTTTTCGGCTAATTGTTGAATAACCTTATCCAGACTACCGGCTGCTTTGATGGTTTTAGAAAAGCTCGCTTTGTAATTTGTTACCATACTAATGCCTTCAATGATAACGTCGTAAGCCTTCCATTCACCTGTTTCATTTAAGGCCATTCGATAGTCAACCGCAACCGGCGGACGAGAGGGTTGTATAATTTCAGTTTTAACAATCAGGCGTTTCTCTGTTGAGTCAAATGGCATGGGGATGAAATGAATCGTCCATTCATCAAACTCTTTGAAAGCAGTCGCGTAAGTATTAACAAGTAGGCCTTTAAATTCCTTTTGAAATTGAACTTTTTGTTCATCGTTTGCTGTGCGCCAGTATTTGCCCAACACAAGTTTGGAGACTTTGTCTAAATCGACGCGAGGTTCCAGGATTTCATTGACGAGTTCAAAAACATAATTGCGGTCATCCAGTTTGCTTTTATCATTTTGCACAACCTTATAAACTAAGTCTGACGTTTCTTTAATAACTTGTTGAGGCGCATTCAGGTCATTAGCACTTGCCTGTGCCGACAGGCAGGCCAAAAGAGCTAAAAGTCCAGCGTTTAAAAGTCCATTTATTTTATTCATTGTGCATATCCTGTTTTTATTTTTTTGTTTAAGTTAATCAATAGACCTCTTAGTGAGCCTCTTCATTGCGTTAATAACGGAATTTTCTAATTTTTTAGTAAGCCCTTTTTTTCACCGATTGCAGTTTAACAAGCTTTTTTATAATAGCTGCCTTAACTGAACCGTTGATAACTGATCGTTAAAAGACAGATACAGTGATAATAGTGGTCATATAAGCTACTTTCAATAATTCAATGGCTGGTGCTATTTGACCTAATCCTATTATAGTTTATAGCACGACCTTTCTTTGAAAATAGGGAAACCTTGTCAATATTAGCTTCAAATAAAGTGTCATTCAAGTTTTGCTCGTCAAATGGAAAAATTTATCGTTGTTTTTATCTTTTCAATTTTTTCGTAAAAAGTAACGTTGAAAGGCAGTGATTAATATTGGGGAAATATAAAGGTTAATAGATTAAATAGCCGTGTTTTATATGCGTTTTGTAGAAAGTCAGTTGATCAGTCTAATTTTCTAGGGCGGTCAAATGAGTAAGTCGTTAAAATAATAACGAATAGTGATAGTTAAGAAAGGTCAATAAAATGAAGTTTGATAAAACAAAGGCAATTCTCGCAACGAGACCACGACGAATGCGTTCGGCTGATTTCAGTCGCCGTTTAATGCGCGAAGCCTCATTAACAGCGGATGATTTAATTTATCCCATCTTTGTTATAGACGGTGAAAATCAGCGTCAGCCTGTTGATTCTATGCCGGGAGTTGAGCGCGTTAGTATTGATTTGTTATTAGAGGAGGCACGTGAAGTTTTTGGGCTGGGCGTACCAGCAGTGGCTCTTTTCCCGGTAACTTCAAGACAGGCTAAAACCGATTTAGCTGATGAGGCCTGGAATCCTGATGGTCTTGCGCAAAAAGCCGTTCGAGCTTTAAAAAAGGCTTTGCCAGAACTGGGCGTGATAACTGATGTTGCCTTGGACCCATTTACAACTCATGGCCAGGATGGGCTAGTTAATAGCGAGGGCTATGTTCTAAATGATGAAACTGTTGACGTGTTGGTAAAACAAGCCCTATCTCATGCTGAGGCGGGAGCAGATGTTGTTGCGCCATCGGACATGATGGATGGTCGTGTTGGTGCTATACGCGATGCTCTGGAAGTGGCTGGCTATACGAATACGAAAATTTTGGCGTACTCGGCTAAGTATGCATCAAGTTTTTATGGCCCGTTTAGAGAAGCAGTTGGTTCAGCAGCACAACTGGGCTCGGGAAATAAAAACAGTTACCAAATGGATTGTGCTAATAGCGATGAAGCTTTGGTTGAAGTAGCGCTGGATATTGAAGAGGGTGCTGATATGGTCATGGTGAAGCCTGGGATGCCCTACTTGGATATTATCAGGCGTGTAAATGACGAGTTTGACATTCCCGTATTTGCTTACCAGGTGAGCGGTGAATACGCGATGTTAAAAGCGGCGGCTCAACATGGCTGGCTTGAAGAGCGTGCGGTGGTTTTAGAATCTTTACTGGCGTTTAAACGGGCTGGCGCAAAGGGCGTGTTAAGTTATTTTGCTAAAGATGTTGCCCGTTGGTTAACGGAAGAGAAGCCGTAATGGATCGATACGCGGTATTTGGCTTTCCTATTAGTCACAGTAAGTCTCCCTTCATTCATCAGCAATTTGCCAAGCAAACAGGTCAGCAGATAAGGTATGAAGCAGAAGAAGTCAGGCCAGAAAATTTTGATGCGGCAGTAGACGTCTTTTTTAAAGAAGGTGGGAAAGGCCTCAATTGTACGGTTCCTTTAAAAGAGTTAGCTTATGAAAAAGTTGATCTTTTAACGGAAAGAGCAAAATTTAGTGGGGCCGTTAATACGATCAAGCGTCAAGATGATGGTTCTTTATTGGGCGATAATACTGATGGCATTGGCTTATTAACCGATCTCCGCGTTAATCTTGGCGTCGACATAGAGGGAAAGCGTGTTCTTGTGCTTGGAGCTGGGGGTGCATCACGTGGCATTATAGGGCCTTTGTTAAAAGAAAAACCCTTAGCGTTTTATTTGGCGAACAGGACAGTAGCAAAGGCAAAAGCAATGGAAGAACTGTTTGCGCCCATTGGCGTTGTTCAGGCTGGTAGCTATGAAAGTTTGCATGAGCATCAGTTTGACATAGTGTTGAATGCAACCTCTGCAAGTTTGACTGGCCAACTGCCTCCGCTGGCGGATCAACTGCTGGCCGAAGGGGCACTGTGCTATGACTTGGCTTATAGCCAGGAACCCACCGCCTTTATGCTTTGGGCACAGCAGCAAAAAGCCCGACTGATTAAGGATGGGTTGGGCATGTTGGTAGAACAGGCAGCGCATGCCTTTTATCTTTGGCGTGGGGTGATGCCGAATAGTCAAACAGTACTTGCACGACTGAAGCAAAAAAAACAGCTAACTGATAAGAGCGGTTAGCTGGATTTAAATGGACATATAATATCAATCAAGCCTTTAAGGATGCCAATATCTGGTCCGCCCATTGGCACGCAGCTGGGTAATTATTTGGAAGGCTTTCGGAACAATATTCACCGGTTGCTTCGTATTGAATGATTTCCTTAAGGGCATGCCCCATTTCGCCTTCATGAGTCAACAGAGCTTGACTGATCTCCGGATCAAGAGACATCGATTTGATGATGCTCTCTAAGGGCGTATCAAGCATGGCATCGAAAACGGATAAAACGCCGCTGAGAAAATAGCTGTTGCTATTGGTTAGGTATGCTCCTTTTGCAAACAACTCAGCTTGTCGTGCTCTGACTAAGGCTAATCGAAGCAGTTCATCAGGTTTTGAAGAGATGTTGCGTAAGGTCAGTAACGTAACCCATTTTTTGAAATCGTTGACGCCAAGAATAACAATAGCCTGTTTAATCGAATGGATAGGGTTGGAAAAAGAAAAATGGGCTGAATTTAAGTACTTTAATAACAAAAAGGTCAGGTTTGGGTCTTCCTGGATAATTTCTTCTAGCCTCTCAAATGAGATATCATCTTGATGGATGCTGGATAAAAGTTTTGTTTTTACTACGGTGTTGGCATTTAATGAAGAGCCTTTGATTGTTTCGGGTTTGCTAAAGAAAAAACCTTGAAACAGTGTGCAGCCAATGCCTTTGTAGGTTTCGTACTCGTCATAAGTCTCAATTTTTTCAGCGAGGAACAGAATGTTTTTGTTGGATAGTTTTTTGATAAGGGCCTGATTTTCTTCAAGCGTGGTCATTGTTAAATCAAATTTAATGATGTCCGCAAGCTCTATTAAGGGATCCCAGTCTGAGCTGTAAACAAAATCATCTAATGCAAATTTAAAACCCTGTTTTTTTAGGGTGCTGACACGGGTGATCAATGCTGAGTCTGGTTGTATGTCTTCAAGCAGTTCTAAAATGATTTTCTCTGAGGGTAAAGCCTCAACATGGGCAGCCATTAAGTCGTCATAAGACATGTTAATAAAGGCCAGGGTGTTATTACTGGCTTGATTCAGGCCCAAATCTAGAATTGATGAGGCGAGGACTTCGTGAGTAATGGAGTGTTCGTTATGTGTCACATCATTGGCCGGCCGATATAAAAATTCGAAGGCATATAGTTGAAGTGACGTGTCTAAAATAGGCTGACGAGCAAAAGCAAAGGGTTGCATTAAAATTATTCCGGCAAGGATAATGTTTGTTCAAGAAGGTATTTGTTTTTTAAGCGAACGTAATTTTGTGGTGAATAGGTTAAAAATTGCGCCTCTTTTTCATTGATTGGCCGGGCTTTTTTGACTGGAGATCCTACATATAAATAGCCACTTTCTAGCATCTTGCCCGGAGGAACTAAGCTCCCTGCGCCGATAATGACCTGGTCTTGAATGACAGCACCGTCCATGACTATCGCGCCCATCCCGACTAGGCACTGATTGCCAATGGTGCAACCGTGTAAGGTGACATTGTGCCCGACAGTGACATCTTCTCCGATGGAGACAGGATAGCCGCCGGGATTAAAATCACTGGCATGCGTGACATGGACGACGCTACCGTCTTGAATATTGGACCGAGAGCCAATTTTAATACGGTGAATATCGCCTCTAACAACGGCTAATGGCCAAATAGAAACATCTACGCCCAATTCAACATTGCCAATGACAACGGCAGTTTCATGTATAAAAGTAGATTCATCCATGAGAGGGGTTGTTGACTCAAAAGATTTAACGTGCATCGATACTGTCCTGTTCTATACTTTGCTGAGGAATTGTTAAAAGGAGAATAATATGAGTGTAGCAGGGTTTATCACTTTAGCTATTATAGTCGTATTAACAGGCTATGGAATCGCGCTGTATAACGGCATGGTGAGTTTGAAGCATGGCGTCTCTAAGGCCTGGTCAAATATTGATGTGTTACTCAAGCAACGGCATGATGAATTGCCAAAATTGGTTGAAACATGTCAGCAATATATGAAGCATGAACAAGGTACGCTGGAAAAGGTGATGCAGGCACGTTCGGGGGTATCCAATGCCTTGGGTCAATCAGATGTTTCTGCTCTTGGTCGAGCTGAAACTCAAATGCGTCAAGGGTTGATGAACTTATTTGCCGTTGCGGAAGCGTATCCCGACTTAAAAGCGAATGAGTCATTCAAAGAGCTGCAAAAACGAATCAGTCAGTTAGAAAATAATATTGCAGATCGACGTGAATTTTATAACGAAAGTGTGAACTTAAATAATGTGCGAATTGAACAATTTCCCGATGTATTCATTGCAAAATTGTTTCACTTTAAACCGTTTGATTTGCTGGAATTTGAAGAGGCTGATTTGGCAGATGTCAGTGTAAAAAAATTATTTGAATAATGACAGATTTGCCTTATGCCATACAACGGCTACCCGAAGATGAATTTTGGTTCTATTTTGTTGCCTTATGCCTTGTATCAGCGGTGGGCTTGTATTTTTTCTTTCGATTTTTATGGCGTTATCGCCTTATGCAGGACACGCCAACGGCCCGTATTAGGTCAGCATCACAAGGCTATAATGAATTTGAAGGAGCCGCTAAACTGTTGCCGGGTGAGCCGATTGTTGCACCTTTAACGAAATTACAATGTGTTTGGTACTGGTATAAAGTTGAGGAAAAACAATCGCAGTATGTTCGAGGGCGTAGTCGAACACGATGGAGAACTTATGAAACTGGAGTGAGTGACGGTGTCTTTTGTTTACAAGGCAAAACCGGTAAGGCCATTATTGACCCAGATGATGCAGAAGTCATTCATTCAGTAGCGGATACCTGGTATGGCAGCACGCCTTTTCCTACCGCCGGCCCAAGAGGCTTTGGTTCCGGGGCGTTGGCGTTTGGTAAACGGTATCGTTATAGCGAAAAGCGTATTCATGAAGAAGATGATTTATATGTCCTTGGCGATTTTAAATCCTTTAGAGAAATGGATTTACCGACGCAAAATGAATCGTTGGCAGCTATTTTGACTCGCTGGAAAAGTAATCCACAAATGTTGTTAAATCGATTTGACGAAAATAGAGACGGGACGATAGATTCAGATGAATGGGAAAAAGCTGTACTGATCGCCAAGACTCAATTACACGAAGAAACACTCAGGCAAAGCGATGCAGGTGTTGATCATTTAATTGAAAAACCGATGAATAGCCGTCAGCCATTTTTAATTTCTACCCAAGATCAAGTGGCCTTGATCAGACGATTTCAATATAAATCGTATGCCGCATTGCTGTGCTTTTTTGCTAGTGGCGTCGCGGCCATTTGGGCATTTAATATTCGCTTTTAATACGTTCAGGCTCAGTTGGTGAGTAAGCCAGCGATTTTTGTAAGGGTTTTGTTCGATAGCACGCCACTGAGTGCGTAATGGGTGGTCCGATGCCTGAGTTATCTCTGCGATAACGGTTGGCTGTGTCCATTGCTGTCCTTGATCTTTTGAATATTGTGCGGGCATTTTTGTGCGGCATTTGGATGAATGCTTTCCAAATCAGCCACGTTGTATCACCGATTTGTTTAACAAAAGGGTGGCGGCAGTGGGAGAATCATCAAAGCAAAAAACCAAGAATTAATAGAACATATTTGGTTATTTTCATTGTTATTCCAACCTAAAATTTGAGTTGCAAAATTCTACAGATAGCCCGTTCGGTTGAGAATGAGGCAGGTTGTGGCGGCCGGATAAAAAAACGTTGAGACTTGGAAGCCATTAAGAAGCATGCGAAAATATGTTGATTTTCAAATACATAAAAATACGATGAACCCTCTTCTAGAAAACCATGAATTACCTCAATTTAGTGAAATAAAGCCCGCTGATATTGAGCCGGCAATCGATAACGTTTTAGAGCAAAATAAGAAACAAATAGCCTCTTTATTGAGCGAGCAATCGGTATACAGTTGGCAAAATTTAGTGCACCCGATTGAATTAATGGATGATCATTTAAGTCGTGTCTGGTCTCCGGTTAGTCATTTAAATTCGGTGATGAATAATGAAGAATGGCGAACAGCGTACTCAAATTGTTTGCCCAAGCTCAGCGAGTATTCAACGGAGCTTGGGCAAAATAAGGCATTGTATTTAGCCTATCGTTCAATAAAAGATGGGCCTGAGTACGCGTCTTTTAGTGTGGCGCAAAAAAAGATTATTGATAATGCATTGCGTGATTTTGAATTGTCGGGAGTGGCGTTACCAAGTGATAAAAAACAGCGATATATGGATATATCTCAACAATTGTCATCCTTAACCAATCAATTTGAAGAAAACTTGATGGACGCGACCAATGATTGGACTCAGTTAGTTGTCGATGAAAAGGAGTTGGCTGGGCTGCCCGAATCGTCAAGGGATTTGCTTCGTCAAACAGCGCAACAAAAAGACAAAGAAGGCTGGATGCTGACTCTGGAGTTCCCTTGTTACATAGCGGTAATGACTTATGCAGATAACCGTCAGCTACGTTATGACATTCATCATGCGTTTGTGACCAGAGCATCTGACCAGGGAACGGGCAATGAGAGCTGGGATAATGCTCAAATAATGGACGAGATTCTTGCTTTAAGGCATGAGCAGGCGCAACTCCTAGGATATGACAGTTATGCGCATTTATCATTGGCCACTAAAATGGCGGAAAAGCCAGAGGATGTGCTTGATTTCTTAAATCAGTTGGCGAGTCGCTCTTTGCCGATGGCGAAAAAAGATGTTGCTTCTTTATGTGATTTTGCCCGTGAACAAGGGCATGAGGGCGATTTGGAGTCTTGGGATGTTGCTTATTACTCAGAAAAATTGCGTGAACAACGATATCAATTTTCGCAGGAACAAGTGAAACCGTATTTTCCTGTGAACCGTGTGCTGAAGGGCATGTTTCAAGTTGTAGAAAAGTTGTACGGCCTTACAATTTCTGAAATAAAGGATGTTGATACCTGGCATCAAGATGTCCAGTTTTTTTCTATTACGGATGAACATGGCGTGCTCAGGGGGCGTTTTTTTATAGACCTTTTTGCTCGGCCACACAAACGGGGAGGTGCCTGGATGGATGAGTGCGCAACCCGTTTTAAAAAGAAACAGGGCGTGCAAACGCCAGTTGCTTATCTAACGTGTAACTTTACCCCGCCAATAGGTGATGATCCCTCTTTGCTAACGCATGGTGAGGTGGAGACCTTGTTTCATGAATTTGGCCATGGTTTGCATCATATGCTGACACAAGTCGATTACCTAAGCGTATCAGGTATTCATGGGGTTGAGTGGGATGCCGTAGAGCTGCCCAGCCAATTTATGGAAAATTGGTGCTGGCAAGCGGAAGTGATGCCGCTCATTTCCGGTCATTATCAAACGGGTGAGGCGCTACCACAGGATATGTTTGAAAAAATGTTGGCGGCAAAAAACTTTCAGTCGGGCATGCAAATGGTGAGGCAGATAGAGTTTTCAATGTTTGATTTTCGTATCCACTTGGAGTATGACCCTACCACCAAAGTATCACAAATTTATAATGTGTTAGAACAAGTCAGAGCGGCTGTCAGTGTTGTTAAAACGCCTGACTTTAACCGTTTTCCGAATAGTTTTTCCCATATATTTGCGGGGGGTTATGCAGCGGGTTATTACAGTTATAAATGGGCAGAGGTTCTATCCAGTGATGCCTTTTCATTGTTTGAAGAGAACGGTGTGTTTGATGAAACAACGGGGCGTTCCTTTTTGCACAATATTTTAGAGAAAGGTGGCAGTGATGACGCGGTTGAATTATTTACTGCGTTTAGGGGGCGAAAACCGACCATAGATGCTTTATTGAGGCATTCCGGTATAGCCGCTTAACATGTTGAAGCGATTTTTATTTTTATTGCTTTTTTTGCCGGTTACGGTGAATGCTGCACATATCACGGATAAATTATTGGCAGGTATGTATGTTAAGCCAAATAATACTCAGCAACCCATTGAATTGCTTCCGAGTGGTACACCAATAGAACTCATAGGGGAGGCTAGAGGATTCGTTAAGGTGCAGCTGGTCGATGGAAAAACGGGCTGGGTTGAGAAGCGTTTTATCTCTGAACAGAAACCCGCAAAGGTAAGGTTGCTGTCGCTACAGAGCAAATATCGACAACTTCAAGAAAAGCTCGACCGTGCAGAGGCCGCCTTGGCGGGTTTAAAACAACCTGCAAAGACGGTAGCGGCGGAGGAAAAGGAAAAAGCTGAAGCTAAATTACAGGCAGAACGGGCTAAAGCAAGAGAGGAGACCTGGCAACTTCAACAGCAAATTAAACCGTCTACAGCGGTAGAGGTTTCAACTCAAAAGGTCTCGAAAAAAGGAGCAAAAGACAGTGATGGGCTTATTTGGCTGGTGTTTTTATTTGCACTTCTTGTTGTCGCGTTGGTGAGCGTGTACGTTGGGATGAAGATTCAAGAGACCCGCTACTTAAAAAGGCATGGAGGCTTTAGATTATGGCGTTAAAAGATATTACCGTTATTTAATATAGAATACATAAATCACAATCTAGATAAAAGCACCAACGGTTGTTGAAAGCATGAAGTAGTCTGAGAAGTTTTTAGAGTTGCGCTTAGATTACGGTACAGGCGAATAGCGGCTAGCACGGTCGTTAAAAAAGGCGTTCATTTGAACGCCTTTTTTGTATTCAGGCACGGGTGAATCATTGAGAAACTTTAATGTAAAAATACTGCAGATCGTCATCACGTTCATGCAAAAGCATCTCGTGGTCCGACTTATCAATAAAAACACCGATATCAAGATGAGCTGCGGGATCCGTAGCGACTATTTTTATAACGTCTCCCTGGCCGGATTTTTGTAATTGTTGTTTAAGCCTTAGTAAGGGTAATGGGCAGTTTAGGCCCTTCGTATCAAGAAGAATGTCGTATTTCATATCTTAGTTTTTGCTTCGGTGTTACTTTATAATCATTAAGAAAACGACTATTTTAAAATAACAATGGATTATAAGGATTTACGTGATTTTATCTCAAAACTTGAGACATTAGGCGAGTTAAAACGAGTAACTCAAGAAGTTGACCCTCATCTCGAGATGACAGAAATCTGCGATCGGGTTCTACGGCAAAATGGCCCTGCGATCCTGTTTGAAAATCCAAAAGGCTATTCAACACCGGTGTTGACGAATCTATTTGGTACGCCTCGGCGAGTGGCGCTGGGGATGGGGCAAGAGTCGGTAGGGGCGTTACGCGATGTTGGGAACGTCCTGGCTGCCTTGAAAGAACCTGAGCCACCAGAAGGCGTCAAGGATGCATGGGATAAGCTGCCTGTGTATAAGCAAGTGCTGAATATGGCGCCAAAGGTCACTAAAAAACCGGTTTGTCAGCAAGTGTTGATAGAAGGCGACGCTGTTGATTTATCTGCATTTCCCATTCAGACGTGTTGGCCGGGTGATGCAGGGCCCTTGATCACATGGCCGTTGGTGGTGACAAAAGGGCCTTCTTCAAAACGGCAAAATCTAGGGATTTATCGTCAACAGGTGATTGGTCGTAATCAGGTGATCATGCGTTGGTTAGCGCATCGCGGAGGAGCCCTTGATTATAAAACATGGCAAGAAACACACCCGGGAGAGCCTTTTCCCATCGCTGTTGCCTTAGGTGCAGACCCGGCCACGATATTAGCAGCGGTAACACCCGTGCCCGATGCCTTATCAGAGTACGCTTTTTCGGGCTTATTACGCGGCGCTAAAACAGACATAGCGAATTGTCTAACACACGATTTGCAAGTGCCTGCCAGCGCAGAAATTATCCTGGAGGGGTACATTTACCCTGATGAAATGGCTGATGAGGGGCCGTTTGGTGATCATACCGGCTATTACAATGAAGTTGAGCGTTTCCCTGTTTTTACCGTTGAGCGGATAACGCATCGCAAAGAACCTATTTATCATTCAACGTATACCGGAAAACCGCCGGATGAGCCTGCAATATTGGGTGTCTCATTAAATGAGGTGTTTGTACCGATTCTTAAGAAGCAATTTCCTGAAATTCAAGATTTCTATCTGCCTCCAGAAGGTTGTTCTTATCGGATGGCGGTTGTTAGCATAAAAAAACAATACCCTGGGCATGCAAAACGGATTATGTTTGGTATTTGGTCATTTCTTAGACAGTTTATGTACACGAAATTTATTATTGTGACCGATGAAGACGTCAACATCCGTGACTGGGAATCCGTGATTTGGGCAATGACGACGCGCGTCGATCCTACCAGAGATACAACGCTGATTAACAATACCCCCATCGATTATTTGGATTTTGCTTCACCGGTTTCTGGTTTAGGTTCAAAAATGGGCTTAGATGCGACAAACAAATGGCAGGGAGAAACCGAGCGAGAGTGGGGCAAGCCCATCGTGATGGAGTCGTCCATTAAGAAAAAAATAGACGACTTATGGTCCAGCTTGGAACTTGATTAGCTATTTTGTGTTGCGTTGAGGGATGTTGCATTGAGACTGAGTTCAAGCCCTTTTTTGTAATAGGTATTGGCTTTTTCACTTGTGCCTTCAATGTGTTCATGGGTTTGACCCAATAGTAAATAGGTGAGGCCGCTGGGTTGAAGTGAAAGGCTCTCTTCCAAATATTGTTTTGCAGGCGCCCATTTTTCTTGTTCCATGCAAAGCTGAGCAAGGGCATTGAGTAAGGTTGGGTCAGTTGTTTGTTTTCGTTGCCATTTTTCCAGCTGCTGCTGTTTTTTATCAGCGGGTATATTTAGCGTCATGTAAAGGGCTAATAAATCGGCGTTTGATTGGGCATTAAGTCCTTTTATTAAACAGGTTTCTGCGACATCGGTTTTTCCACTGTTGATGAGTTGGGTTGCATAAGGGATGAGGAAATCCGGGTGGGTTGTTTGTTTTTTGTCGAGTGATGCCCAAACGTGGTCAAGCTCATGCTGAGAAGAACTGTTTGGCGTTTTTAACAGTTGAATTAACGTGTGCTTCTTAACACTTTGCCATTCGTCTCGAGATATTTTTCGGTTGCTTTTGAGTGCGGGTAATAAGTTGTATAAAGCGTCCCATTCATTTAACTGTTGGTAGGTTTTCATTAAAAGCGTTAAGACGATAGGGTGGTTAGGTGTTGCCGCTTTGAGTTGTTGTAACGTGGCCAGAGCCTGTTCAAGCTGCCCCGCAGCTAATTGCAGTTTGGCACGGGTTAATTGAATGGCATGAAGTTGATCAGGTAAAGCTTCACCTGCTTTAAATAAATAATCATCGCGCCGTTGAAAAGCGTCTTGTGATTGAGCAGCATGGGCAGCACTGAGGTAATTTAATAGCGGTGTTTCGCTTTGTTGGGCATGTTTGATTAATAGTTTTTCAGAACGTTGCCAATGACCCTCAGCGGAATCAATAAGTCCCTTGTTGAGCTCTTTTTTTGACCTTGTTAGCTTACGCTTTTGATTCCACTGGCCGATCGTTTTTGGTGTGCGTTTAACAGTGAGGAGTGTTCTTAAGAAAAAGTAAAATCCAAAGAAACTGATTAAGGTAATAAACAGAAGAACCGCAAGAGAGGTTTCAATAGACAATTGACCGTATGTTAAAAGGGCGTAACCGGGTTCAAGGTGGACTTGATAGGCCAGCCCGCTGGCAATAATCAGTGCAAGTATGATCAGGAAAATTAGTTTCATCGTGTTGCCTAAATGTCAGTTTCGTTGGTGTCAGCTTCAGGGGCTGTCGTAGTGTTTTCTGGCTCGACGGGCAGTGTGATGGGGGCTGAGTTTAGCTCCTTCTTAATTATTGAGGCGTTAGGGTTTTCGGTGATCAGCGGGTCGGTTTCTGTCGCTGGAGAGTCTTGCTCTGAAATAGTCAGCAGAGGCAAGTCACGTAACATTTGTAAGGATAAGGCGATGGAAGGGAGTTCCGTTTTAATAACCGTGTTTTCAAGTTGAGAAAGCTCGTCAATTGCGGTTTTTACAGAGGGGTTGTTGCGGTCAAAATAGTCACTTAACCAGGTTTTAGAAATAGCAATGCTTTCAGTAAACAACGTCTGGTGCTGGTTAATTAAAGCAAGTCTTGCGGCTTCTAATTTGAGCGCTAAATTTTTTCTAATCAGTTCAATGCGTTCGGGCGTCATGAGTGCGGCCATTGGTTTGTCACTTCGTCGAACAACAATTAATTTACTAAAATTCTCCCAAGCATCGTTTAGTGTTTGTTCGATACTTTCAGGGATGGGTGAAGGGTCACCTTGGCCAATTTCAGGCGCTTGAGCTGTGCCAGCGTGCGGCTCAGAAATGCCCATCGTTGAAACAGCATTTTCTAAAGCCAGAAGTTGAGATGAAAGGCCGACGATATCGGGCGTTTCCGTATTTTTTAACGAATTGATTTCTTTAGCGATTTGTTCGCGGATAGGGAAAACCAAGGGACTACCATTGTCTTTAAGTCGCTGATCTGCGGCCTTTAAAGCAACTAGGGCAGTTTCTAGGTCACCCGCTAATTGCAGACGAGTATTAGCAAAGCTGGCCAAATATTCTGCTTCGGCAATGAGCCATTGGCGTCTGTTTTTGCCAATTTGTTTTTGTAATAAATCGATTTTATCGCTCGACGATTGTTGGTAGTGGTCTAAGTTCTTTGTTAATGAGGTGAGTTCAGCGTCCAGTTGTTTGGTTGCTGATTGGAGTTCAGTAGAGAGGGATGAAGTCCCCTGTTTAACCTGTTCACTATGGGTTGATAGCCGATTGATTTGTTGAGTGAGTTGCGTATAGGCAAAGTACCCCAGCCCCGTTGCGGCAAGAACCAAAAGAATGGCCACCCACCCAACGGCAGTGCCTGATTTTTTTTGGGGTTGACGCGTCGTTGTTTTTTTTACGGCCGTTTTTTTGGGTTCTTTATGGGCCGGTGTTGAACTCGTTTTATCTTTGTTTTCGGCTTCCTGTTTTGATGCGTCTGACATAACGTATATCCGTAGGTTATAGAAACTAGGCCATTCTATAAACGAACCTGGTTTGAGTGCAGTAAGTTTAGAATAAGGCTTTTAGTATAGCCTTGAAAGGCGGGTTATGTCTTAAAATTATTCGTGTGTCGATGTTTGCATGATGGCGGAAACCAAGCCGGAATCGCTTGCTTCATGGCTGATGATGATCTGTTGGCATCCAAGGTTTTTGGCGTGCTGTGCGATGCGCTGACTAAAGACAACAAAGATGGATTGATGCTTAATGTGCGCCATTTCCGGTAATAGCATCTGGAATAGGTTATCCAGAGCGAGTTGACTTGTAAGGGTGATAAATGTTGGCGGTTCGATATCTAATCTGGGTTGGGCGGATGGCTGTGCCCGTTTGTACACATCAATACTCTCTACGCTCATTCCTCGCTGTCGCAGCTGCTCAGCTAATAAAGTCCGACCGGCTTGACCTTTGATAATGAGGCAGGTTGTTTGTTTGAGTGTGTCTGGTAGCTGATTTAATAAACGTTCAGAATTAAAAGGTTTGTCGCAAACAATGGTTGGTTTTAGGCCAACTTTTTTGAGTGCTTCAGCAGTTTTTGGTCCAATGGCAACAACCGTGTTATCGGTTAATGTCCACTGGTTTTTAACTAGGTTATCAGCCTGTATAACAGCATTTGTGCTGACAAAAATGAGATAATCATAGTCGGCACAGCGCTGTAGTTTTTTAAGCGCTGAAGGAGAAAGATCAATGGGCTGAATGTCAATGGTTGGATAAAAAACAGGTGAAAAGCCTTCAGCCGATAACATTGCGCCTAAGTTTGCAGATTGATGCTCAGGCCGAGTAATTAAAACAGTTTTTGCATTATTCGGCATGGTGGTAGAGTTTATCTAAAATGTCTTTCGCGCCGCCAGCTAATAAGCGGTTAGCGACTGTAATGCCAATGTGCTCAGCTTGTTCAGTGGGGCCTTCAAGTTGCTCAGTAATCATTACGCTGCCATCGGGTTCAGCGACT
Source organism: Cycloclasticus sp. (assembly GCA_002700385.1). GTDB lineage: Bacteria > Pseudomonadota > Gammaproteobacteria > Methylococcales > Cycloclasticaceae > Cycloclasticus. The sequence goes on along the minus strand of PADC01000011.1, from coordinate 205,844 downwards.
AAACCATGCAAACATAGTTTATTGTCTTTGATTCGTGCATGACCTGCGATAGGTGCCTGACAGCCGCCTTCCAAGGTAATGTTCATGGCACGTTCTGCTCGAACGCGAGTGGCCGTTGGCTCATCGTGTAGACAGTCTATTAAAGCCTTTGTTGTCTGGTCGCTTTCTCGACACTCAATGCCGATTGCACCTTGACCAATAGCGGCGAGCATGGTGTTCATGGGCAAGGCTGTTTTTATTCGTGATTCGAAGCCAAGACGAATAAGGCCAGCAGCGGCAAGAATAATGGCATCGTAATCACCATCATCTAATTTCTGTAAACGGGTGTTAACATTTCCCCGCAATGTTTTGATGTGTAAGTCGGGCCGCATTTCAAGCAGTTGGCACTGACGTCTGAGGCTGGATGTGCCAACGACCGCACCGTGAGGTAAGTCCTCAATATGTCGATAAGTGTTTGAAACAAAGGCGTCTCTGGGGTCTTCGCGAGAAAGAATGGCGCCAATTTCCAGCCCGTCTGGTAGCTGGGCGGGAACGTCTTTCATTGAGTGAACGGCAATGTCAGCATCCCCCTTGAGCATGCCTTGTTCAAGTTCTTTAACAAAAAGACCTTTGCCGCCAATTTTTGCTAAAGGAGTATCTAAAATTTTATCGCCTTGGGTGATCATTTTCACTAATTCAATATCAATGGAAGGGTGTGAGGCTTTTAATAATTTGGCGACGTGTTCAGCTTGCCAAAGTGCTAAAGGGCTCCGGCGTGTTGCGATTTTAATCAACGGCATAGAGGGCAATAAGGTGTTATAAAATTCTTCAGATTATACCAGTCAGTGAGACTGTTTTTGCTTCATTCGTGCTTCTGCCGGAGAAAACGGTTTAATTCAGCTTGATGTCGCCTGCTGATGGTTAATAATTCGTCACAGCCCTTTAGTTTCAATTCGAATTGACCTGATGATGTTTTGTGAATTGACTGGATGGCTTTTGTGTTAACCAAGGCGTTACGGTGAATGCGGAAGAACAGGGGGGTAAATTCTTTTTCCAAGGCTTTGAGTGAATCTTCTAATAAAACAGAATGGCTCGTTGTCGTGGCCGAGACATATTTGTTATCGGCCTTAAAAAACAAAATATCTTGGATGTTGAGCACCGTTAACCCTTTGTGTGTATGAGCACACAACTGTTGCCGAGGCTGTGATAGTGAGCGAGTAGCGTGCTCTATCGCTTGGGGTTGGTTGTTGAATTGGGCCGCTTTTTCAATGGCTTGGGCTAATCGTGTTGGTTTTACTGGCTTGAGCAAATAATCAAGGGCATTTTTTTCAAAAGCTTCAAGCGCATATTTGTCATAGGCGGTCACAAAGACGATGCGTGTGTTCAATTTTGCCTTACTAATTTCATTAGCGGTTTGCAGGCCATCCATGATTGGCATACGGATATCTAAAAGCACTAGATCAGGTTGTAACTCAATACATTGGTTAAGGGCTTCCAGCCCATTGCTGGCATCTGCGTGGATAACATGGTGAGGGTTGTTTTCTTCTACCAACCTTTTTAAACGCTGTCTTGCGAGTGGTTCGTCGTCTGCGATGAGTATTTTCATGGTTGATTGTTATGGTAGGGAAACACCAATTGAGTTTGAAACTCCAAACCGCTGGAACTGATTAACAGTTTGCTTTGGTCGGGGAAACACTGCTCCATTCGAAAACGTACATTATTGATGGCCATGTTGTTTCCAGGGCGAGAATTGGGTGTTGAATCGTTACAGATAGGGTTTTTTATCAGTAAATAGACGGTGTTTTTTTTAATCTTGCCCGTAAGGCTTAGCACGCCTCCTTCAGCGGCTGGTTCAATACCGTGATATACAGCGTTTTCAATAAGCGGTTGAAGGCTTAGGGGTGGAATAAGTGCATCGTCGGGTATTGTCGAAAGATCTAAGTGAATAGTGAGCCGACTGCCTAAACGGTTTTGTTCAATATTTAAATATTGGCGGATTAAATCGAGTTCTTGTTTAAATGGAATAAGCCGTTGTGAGGTTTGCATATTGGCCCTAAATAATTCCGATAAGTCTTCAGTAAGAGACTCCGCTAAAGGTGGGTTGCTGCGTGTTAAGCTAGCAATGGTGTTTAAGCTGTTAAAGAGAAAATGTGGGCGAATAAGGGCTTGTAATGCATCGAGCTGAGCCTCTGCTTCGGCCTTTGTTTGTTTTTGCCATTGGAACTGGATATATAAAAAACGCAGTAAGATGATGCTGAAGATACTGCTGATGCCGACGTTTCTTAAGTAGAGGCTTATCTGGCCGGAAGGAGGAGCGATCAATAAATCCAGCGCCGGCAATAACGAAGAGGTGACCCAAGTCATCAACAGTGTCGACAGGTTGATAGTTAGCAGCATGCTCAGGCTGGCAAGGGTTGTTGAAAAATGATTTATCTGTTGTTTAAACAGGCAGAAGATGCCAGCACATGTAAAGGCAACCCATAAAATAAACAAAGCATTCAAGCTCAAAGAAATCCAAAAATCGCCGGCAATAAAACTGGTATTCAGGGCAAGGAGAATGGCCAGTAACTGAGACACAAGAGCGAGATACAGGACGTTCTTCGCGCGACATAAATCGGGCAAGAAAGGGGTGGGGTCTGTTAAAGAACGTTTATCCATGTTCAATGTGCGGGCTTGTGTTTTGTTTTGCCCTAAATTAAGCCAATCTTAAGTGATATACTAGGTCAAAATTCACTTTAGTCTGTAAAACATGTCACAAGATAAACAAAATAAATTGTGGGGCGGTCGCTTCACTGAAAGCACGGACGCCTTTGTTCAGGCATTCACTGCCTCAGTTAATTTTGACCAACGTCTGGCACCTTATGATATCGAAGGGTCTGTTGCTCATGCAAAAATGCTTACTCAAGTCGGTGTGTTGACGCAACAAGAATGTCAGCAAATTGAAGACGGCTTGGCCGATATTTTGACTTGTATCAAAAAAGGCGAGTTTGATTGGTCGATAGCGCTTGAAGATGTGCATATGAATATTGAAGCGGCATTAACTGAACGCATCGGGATGGCGGGTAAGAAGTTGCATACTGGTCGATCACGTAATGATCAGGTAGCCACAGATATTCGTTTGTTTTTACGTGATCAGCTGGGTTTAATTCAATCCGAATTAGTGCGTTTGCAAGAAGGGTTGGTTGGCTTGGCAGAGCAAAATGCTGAGGTGATTATGCCGGGCTTTACACACTTACAAGTGGCGCAACCGGTTACGTTTGGGCATCACTTAATGGCCTGGTTTGAAATGTTAAAGCGCGATGCAGAGCGTTTTGCAGATTGTGCAAAACGGGTCAATGTTATGCCATTAGGCTCCGCCGCTTTAGCAGGAACAAGTTACCCCATAGATCGCCTAATGACCGCGGAAATATTGGGCTTTTCTCGTCCGTCTGCTAATTCGCTAGATGGCGTGAGCGATCGCGATTTTGCGATTGAATTCTGTGCCGCTTCGTCATTATTGATGACACATTTGTCACGTTTCTCAGAAGAAATCGTACTGTGGACCAGCGCGCAATTTAACTTTATTCAATTGCCGGATGCCTTTTGTACAGGCTCTTCTATTATGCCGCAAAAGAAAAACCCGGATGTGCCCGAGCTGGTTCGAGGGAAAGTCGGGCGAGTTAATGGGCACCTGATGTCTTTATTAACGTTGATGAAATCTCAGCCGTTAGCCTATAACAAGGATAACCAGGAAGACAAAGAACCGCTGTTCGATACCGTTGATACAGTGCTGGGTTCATTGCGTGCCTTTGCCGATATGGTGCCAAATATTCAGCCGGTAAAAGACTCAATGCTGAAGGCGGCTAAACAAGGGTTTTCAACAGCAACCGACCTTGCGGACTATTTGGTGGGTAAAGGTATTCCGTTCAGGGATGCACATGAAATTGTGGGCTTAGCCGTTCGTTTAGGGACAGAAACAAATCGCGATTTGTCAGACTTATCGCTTGAGGAATTACAAGGCTTTTCGCAGGATATTACCGACGATGTGTTTACCGTGTTGACGTTAGAAGGCTCCGTTGCTGCTCGGGATCATATTGGTGGTACAGCGCCGAATCAAGTGCGCCAAGCGGTTGCCGATGCAAAAACCTATTTAAAAACACTGCGATAGACAGAAAAAATCCAACAATTTTTTTAAAATCAGCAATACTTAGATCACTACGTATCAGTAACACATTGCTAATTTATGGTTGATTCATTATCAGGGGGTTGGGGACAGCAAGCGCTTGAGGTCGCTGATTTTGGTGTGCTGGTTTTGGACGACCAACGCATTCAATGGGTAAACCCGTACCTTTTATCATTGCTGGCCTTGAGAGAAAGTGATTTGGTCGGCTGTGTTCTTTCAAAAGATGATCGCTTCTCTAGCTTGTTATTGGGGACAGATAACCCCTTTTTGGTGAGCCATCAAAAAGCCCATGAAACCTGGTTAAAGCGGGAGCATATTAAAACCGCGGAATACGATATTTATTTTTTTCACGATTGCAGTGATCTTGTTGTTATCGGTAATGAATGTCGGCGTTTGCAGCACGATTTATCAGATTTGAACACGAAAGATCCCGTGACCGGCATGATGAGTTACGATGTGATTGTCGAAATGTTGGGTAGCCAGATTAGTCGTAGCCGTCGGTATGATAATCCACTGTCCTTACTAAGGGTTCATTATGAGTTTCCTGAACGCATGGAAACAGAGTTATTTTCACGAAGTATTAAACGCATTGCTTTTTTTCTTAAAGACCAGTTACGTTGGGCCGATCAAATTGGCATGTTGGATCGACAAACATTTTTAGTTATTTTGCCTGAAACTGATTATCAATCAGCTGCGACCCTGTTAAAAAAGTTTAATGAAGAAGCGCATTTGTCTTTGTTCTCAAAAGGTGATGGGCGGCCATTATCCTTTTCAGTTGGAATGACGGAGTGGTCTAAGGGCGATACGACAAAAAAAATGCTACAAAACATTCGTCAAGATATTGATTTGGCAATGATACTGTAGCGAATGGTTGAGTTTGCAAGAAAATCCACGCGATCTGGAGACCTAAAAAAGGTTGAGATTATTGGGCCCGGTGGTGAGATCAGTAAGAAAGAGATTAGGCTGGTTAAGCAGCGATTCTTAAATCTTCATAAATTGAAAATGCAACGCGCGATGGAGGCGCTGACACCCCGTCAGAAAATTTTTCTTGAAATTTTACCGTTACTTTTTCACGTCAACCACCCGGTTTTACCTGGGTATATTTCAAGTAAAACGCCTGCTGGTCTTGCTGACTACACCCCCAGTAAATTGTCGATCAATAAGGCTAAAAAAATAAGCAATGGCTTTACTTATAGCAAGCGAGCAAAACGTATTTTTGGTATTCATGCTCTTTTTATCATGGGCAGTGCAGGCAGTATTGCGTATGCTAAAGGCAGTGATATGGATTTTTGGCTTTGCCATGCCCCCGGGTTATCAGCGGAGAAATTGACCCTGTTACAGAAAAAAGTTCATGATATTGAACGTTGGGCGGCCACCTTGGGTTTAGAAGTGCACTTTTTCTTAATCGATGCCGAGCAGTTCAAGCAAGGTGTGCCCACGCCGCTCTCATCTGAAAGCAGTGGAGGAACCCAGCACCATTTGTTGCTAGAGGAGTTTTATCGTACAGCTTTATATGTTGCCGGTCGTTACCCCGTTTGGTGGTTAGTGCCGCCTGAGGCAGAAAATAATTACCAGGCATTTGTTAAAAATTTATTAACGCAACGTTTTATTGATCAGCAGGATGTAATTGACTTTGGTGGGCTGGAGCATGTGCCTGCGGAAGAGTTTTTGGGCGCTTCATTCTGGCATTTATATAAAGCCATCGATTCGCCGTATAAATCGTTACTCAAGTTGATGTTAATGGAAGCTTATGTTGATCAGTATCCTCATTGTTATTGGTCTGCCTCGTTGATGAAACAACGGGTTTATGATGGCGAATCGGATGCGAATAAGTTTGATGGCTACCTTATTTTATATGATGTGTTGGAGGCTTATTTCATCAGCAAAAATCAGCCTGAGCGTTTGAACTTAATGCGGTATTGTTTTTTCAGCAAGCTTAATGAGCATGCGCGTGTTACAGCTACGCCGGATTGGCGGCAACATGTTTTTAGTGACATGCTGGCTAAATGCCAGCCATTGCCTGATTATATCAAGCACTCATTGGACAATAAGGGCTGGAATATTTCCCAAGCGCAACAAGAAAAACAGCGTTTAACCCATGAGCTGACATACAGTTATCGCCTGTTGGTTAAGTTTGCAAAACAAAGAGTCGAAAAATCGAGGCGTGATAATGAGGAGTTCCTGCTGTTGGGAAGAAAGCTTAATGCGACGTTTGAAAAACGCCCTAGTAAATTAGAGCGCTCTACGATCAAGCACAGCTTGTTACGCCCCGAAGCTAAAGTGGTATTAACGCAGGTAGTGAAAAATACACAAACAAGCTGGCTGTTAAATAGGCTGGGAGAGGGGTGCGATGAGCAATTTATACGACAGGCCCCTAGCTTAATTGGTTTGTTAGCTTGGAGTGTTGATAATGGCGTAGTCGGTAGCAGAACAAAGGTTGCACTAAATCCAGGAGAAAGCCAGATAAACTCACGTGAAGTCGCGCAGACACTGCGCTCCATTGAGTCGTTTTTTGATGCATTACCAAAAAAACCGGTTCACTTGGAGGCGTATTGTTGCGAGTCAGTGGTGACAGATGTCCTGTTGGTGATTAATTCGGGCTTAGATTCAATGAGTAGTTTCACTGAAAAAGGGGTGAACCTAACCAGTGAGCGGTCAGATGCTTTAAGTTTTGGCTCTCAGCGGCGGAACTTGGTGTATACGGTAGACATGCTGCTACGCAATTCGTGGAACGAAGTCATTTTTGGTAAATACGAGTCAGCAGCCGGTTTGATGAAATGTTTTTGTGATATTTTTGACCATAAAACGCTCGGTCCTGCACAAGTGCTTCCACGTTTGGTCAGTGCTAGTTATAACTCACCCAGAGCGATGAGTGTCGCTAAGCGAATACAAGAGTTGTTTAAAGAAGTGGCGATTGTTTTTAGACAATATGCGACTGGGTCATCACCACGTTTTGTTATTCAGTTGGCTCGCGCATTTTATATTATGCAGGTTAACGATGGCAAAATGACAGCCACAGACGTAGCGGAAAATCATTTACTTGAAGAGCTAGCACGGCCTCAGCCGGTTTTTAGTCCAGTGTATTTTGATAATAAAATTGATCCAAAAGGCTTGCTGCCTGTTATTTATAGACATCATAAGGCCGGTCATACAAACCTTTATTACAGTCAACTCGGTGATAATAAGGCGCAAGTTTATATTTTAGATGAGAACGGTTCGATGTTTTTTGACGAGCAGACATTTGTGTACGAAACGTCATTATTGCAATCGTACCGGGTATTAATTGATAATGTTTTTCATCGCCGAGGGCTGGGCGCTGAGCAATTAAGTAGTACCGTTTTTGATGCGGAAATAGTGTGTTATAAATTGGAGAAGGTGGGTCAACACTGGGGGTATAAGCAAGTGTTCGTGTCCGATATGATAGAACCGGATATGATAAATGTTCGGGTGGTTTATGATGAACAAACCAAAGGGACTTATATTTATTGCAACGACCAGGTGTTCTCAAGCCTTGAGCAGGGCGATCAACTGTATAGCAGTGTATCGCGGTTTATCGTGCAGGCACGAAAATCTGCAGAAAAGTACCCAATATATATTACTGATATCGATGTTCCGTATTATGAACTCGGGGCAAGCAGTGATGATGCGCTGCAAATGGTTCATTATCTAAATTACAAGCAACGCATAGAGAAAAAGCTAAACGTTTAAGGCTTTAAGGTATTAACGACGACGAAAGGAATGAATCCCCAGCCTTTAAAAAGGCTGGGGGTTTGTATGGCTTAATTTAAAGTTGCTTAAGAACAGTATCAACATCACTGCAGGTAAAAGGGTCATCTGCGCAGTTGTCTTCTTTTCCTGGTTCACTGAATAAAGCAGTGATCTCTCCATCATCAACAATCATAGCGTAGCGCCAGGAACGCTCACCGAAGCCCAAGTTCTCTTTTTTAACCAGCATGTTCATTAAACGTGTGAACTCACCATTGCCATCGGGTAGCATTTTCACGTTTTTAATGCCAAGGTTTTTACTCCATTGGTACATGGTAAAGGCGTCATTCACGCTTAAGCAGTAAACTTCGTCAACACCTTTTGCTTTTAACTCTGCATACTTGGCTTCAAAGCCTGGTAGGTGGGTGCTTGAACAAGTGGGTGTGAAGGCACCGGGTAAAGCAAAAAGAACAATTTTTTTACCAGCAAAGATGTCATCTGTTGTGAGGTCTTGCCAGCGAAAAGGGTTGTCACCTTCGATGCTGGTATCTCTTACGCGTGTTTTGAATGTGCACTGAGGGACTAACTGTGTCATAGATATCTCCTATTGGTTTAAATGGTTGGTTTATCGCTACAGGTGATAGTTTAGTCTCGATGGGTGACCAGGTAAAATCAATTGTTATTATTAATTTAATAGATATTATCTATGATTGATTGTTGTTAACACAAAGGCTTTTGAGCTGTTTTATAAGTTCAGTGCGTGGGTTTGTTTGTCGGCTGACTAAATAAATAGTGCGTTTCGGTTTAGGTTCTTCAAAAGGTATGTAGCGAATATTGTCATCATTGTTTTGAACCGCAATCGTAGGCATAAACGTGATGCCTGTGCCAGCAATGACCATTTGTCTCAATGTTTCAAGGCTGGTGGCCCTTACATTTTGTTCTTCATCTATACCGCTGAGCTGGCAAAACTTTAAGGCCTGATCTCTTAGACAGTGCCCTTCGTCTAATAAAAGCAAGGGTTGATTGGTTAATTCATCCGGATTAATGGTGGTTCGTTCGGCTAACGGATGGTTCGTTGCCACAGCGAGTTTAAATTCGTCATCAAATAATTTTTCTGCGATCAAGCTTTCATCATGGACAGGGCCGGCCAGTAGTGCTGCATCGATGAGCCCCGTTTTTAGTTTATGGAGCAAGATGTCAGTTTTTTCTTCTACTAAGATTAAACGCAGGTTAGGAAGCTTTTTTTTAATAAGTGGAATTAGTTTGGGAAGAATATAAGGGGCGATGGTAGGAAATGCGCCTAATGTAAAATCACCGGCGAAAGGGTCTTGTTCATGTTTTGCTAAAATGCTGATGTGTTCAGCATCTTGCAAGATACGCTTTGCCGTTTCAATAACCTGCTTGCCTATCTCGGTGACTAAAACATGTTTGTTGTTACGTTCAAAAATTTTAATATTTAATGAATTTTCGAGCTTTTTAATTTGCATGCTCAACGTGGGTTGGCTAACAAAGCATTGTTCGGCCGCCTTAACAAAGCTTTTTGTTTCTGCGACAGCAACAATGTATTTTAAATCCCGAAGGTTCATGGTTTGTATGTTGAGTGAAGAAGGCGAGTTAACAATAGATTATTGTATTTAAAGTAGAATTAAAAGCCAGGTTAAAGCAACCAATAAGCTGCCGAATAATACGGCAGCCGAACCTATATCTTTAGCCCTTTCAGATAACTCGTGGGATTCGCCCCGATTCTGTCTTCCGTTGCTTCGACTGTGGAATTATTAACTCCAGTATAAGGAGAAGTAGCAAACGACCGATAAGCAGGGCTCTTTCAGTCGGTATTTCGCTGATATAAAAGGCTAAGGTGGTTTCCTATGAGAGTTTGTTGTTTAACGGTTAATTGAGTGTGAGTTCTTGTTTGTGGGAGATGGAAACAAAATCAATCATTTTCTATGGGGTGAATGGTGAACCAATCATGCGTTTCTTGGCAAAAACATGTTTATTAATGTTGGGCCGTCACTGTTACTTAAGGATTTTTTGAAAGACTCCAGGACGCTATCATCAGACTTGTTAGCGTTGGCTTGGTTGTGTAAACATCTGGGCTTGTCTGGTCGGCGAATGTTAGCACTTGTGGTAAGGCTTCAATTGTAGAGGGTCTTGGGCTAATCACATCGGTATATGCCAGTAAAAGAACGCCTTAAACAGGGAAATCATATTAGGGTTTTGTTTGAAAGTGCGGCGATGTTCAAATGAAATGGGTGAATGATGGTCTCCGTCATTATTGGTTTTGCGCTGCTATCGAAGGGTTTTTTTGATAAAAAGTTAGTGCTTGTCAGGACAGCACGGAGGTTAACCAATCCTTAATATGACGAATTTCTTGTGGGCAAACGGAATGTTCCATCGGGTAAGCATGCCAGTCAACACAATAGCCTGACGCTTCAAGAAAACGGCGTGATGCGTCTGCTTGTTCAATCGGTATCACAGGATCAAAATCACCATGCCCATAGAAAATTGGAATCTTAGCGTGACCGCTTTGTTCAGCGGTTGGCAATGTATCTTGCATAGGAATGTAAGTTGAAAGCGCCATAACACCGGCTAACGTTTTTGGAAAGCGGATGCCGGCATCCAGGGCAATAACGCCTCCTTGCGAAAAGCCAGCGATAACGATTTTAGAGGGGTCGATACCTGTCGCCATTTCATCATGAATCATTTCTGTAATGGTATTGCTGGAGTGAACAATACCTGAATGATCGGCGCGCTTCATTAAGTCCATTTCGGTGATGTCGTACCAAGCAGGCATGACCGCACCGCCGTTAATGGACACAGGGATACTGGGCGCATGAGGAAAGATAAAGCGAATACCGAGTTCATCTTGAATGCCTAATTCTGGAATAATTGGAGCAAAGTCATTACCGCTGGCACCCAGGCCATGTAGCCAGATGACACAACAACGTATAGGCGTGTTTGGGTTCGAAATAATGGCGGGGAGTCGAGTAGCTAGCATAGTGGTTAATCAGTCAGTTGTATTAAAGGATTAGAGTATGCCAAAAAAGGCCAAAGGTTTATACTGCCGACTGTTGAAATAATATTAAGGTTGTTACGATGACGCGTTTATTACAAGTAGTATTAATTTTAGGGTTGTTCGCGATATCGGCAGGCTGTGGTCAGAAAGGACCGTTATTCATGCCAAGCGAACAAGCGACACAGCAATTAGGATTGTAGATGAACCATTTTCAGTACCGCAATAATCAGCTTTTTGCGGAAGAAGTACCTGTTAATTCGATTGTAGAACAATTTTCTACGCCGACGTATGTTTATTCCAGGGCGACGTTGGAGCGCCATTGGAAAGCCTTTGATCACGCCTTTAAAGGGCGTCCACATTTAATTTGTTATGCCGTTAAAGCTAATTCAAATATCGCCGTACTCAACGTGTTGGCACGTTTAGGGTCTGGTTTTGATATCGTCTCTGTCGGTGAATTGGAGCGTGTTCTTAAAGCAGGTGGCGAAGCTGAAAAAATTGTTTTTTCAGGCGTTGGTAAACGGCATGATGAAATACGCCGTGCATTGGAAGTGGGTATACGTTGTTTTAATGTCGAAGTGTCAGCAGAACTGGATCGTATCAATCAGATTGCTGGTGACATGGGTCTGGTGGCTAATGTTTCGATTCGTGTTAACCCCGATGTCGACGCTCAAACGCACCCCTACATTTCGACGGGTTTAAAAGAAAATAAATTTGGTTTAGATATTGAGACAGCTTTTCAGCAATACCAACGAGCTCACAGTTTGCCGCACCTTAAGATTGTCGGGCTAGATTGTCATATCGGTTCTCAATTAACCGATGTTGCTCCGTTTGTTGATGCGTTAGATCGTGTATTAAGTTTATTAGATCGACTGAAAAAGGTTGGTATCTCGATTCAACACCTAGACCTTGGTGGAGGTTTAGGCATTTGTTACCGTGATGAGCAGCCCCCGTTGCCGTCAGATTATGTGGACGCGTTGTACCAAAAACTCGGAAATTTACCGTATGAAATGATCTTGGAGCCTGGTCGTGCGATTGCTGGCAACGCGGGAATTTTGGTGACAAAAGTTGAATACATCAAGCCTACAGAAGACAGGCGTTTTGCCATTGTTGATGCGGCAATGAATGATCTTATGCGACCCTCGTTATATCAAGCATGGCAAAATATTGTGCCGGTTGATATGACTTCAACGGTTGAAAAAGAGCCGTACGATGTCGTGGGTCCAGTCTGTGAAACGGGTGATTTTTTAGGTAAAGATCGAGCGCTTGCAATTGCGGAAGGGGATTTGTTGGCCATCCTGTCTGCAGGAGCGTATGGCTTTACGATGAGCTCTAATTACAATTCAAGGCCGCATGTTGCCGAGGTGATGGTGGATGGTCAAGACGTTCATTTAATTGGCAAACGCCAAGATGTAGACAGTCTTTGGCAAAATGAAACCTTGTTACCTATAGAGGCCGAGGAAATGGGGTGTTAATTAACTTCAGCAAAATGCAAGGTCTGGGCAATGATTTTGTCGTCATCGATGCGATCAATCAGGCGGTTAATTTAAAGACAGAGCAAATTAAATCACTCGCGGATCGTCATTACGGCATTGGTTTTGATCAATTGCTTTTGGTGGAATCAGCCAAAGGTGATGCGGATTTTCGATATGTTATTTTCAACGCCGATGGCACTGAAGTGTCTCAGTGCGGAAACGGCGCACGCTGTTTTGCCCTGTTTGTTACACGAAAAGGATTGACTGATAAGTCATCAATTCGTGTGGAAACCCGGGCGGGTGAAATGATATTAAATATCAATGAACAACACGTAACGGTCGATATGGGTGTCCCGCAATTAGCGCCACCAAAAATTCCCCTATTGGCCGATCAACAACAGTTGCAATATACCGTTGAGGTGGCGGGTCGTCATGTTAAATTCTCAGCAGTCTCTATGGGCAATCCGCATGCGGTGATTCTGGTTGATGATGTGCAAACGGCTGAAGTTGAGATCGTGGGCGCTGCTTTGGAAAGACATGCTGTTTTTCCTGAGAGGGCCAATATTGGTTTTAGCGAAATAACCAGTGACTCAAGCCTGGCGTTGCGAGTTTATGAGCGTGGTGCAGGTGAAACCTTGGCATGTGGAAGCGGTGCATGTGCTGCTGTTGTTACCGCCGTCTTGTTAGGGTTGTTGAAGACGCCTGCATCGGTGACCTTGCCGGGTGGGGAGTTGATGATAGATTGGCAGGGTGAAGGTACGTCGGTCATGATGACAGGCCCGGCGACATTGGTGTTTGATGGTATGATTGACGTATGAGTGAGCAACAAAAAATATCAAAAACAGACTTATCCGCGGAACAAGTCCAAGAATACTTGTTGGCGAGTCCTGATTTTTTTAACCAATACCCTGAGCTACTCAACGATGTTCAGGTGTTGGAGCCGGGTGGTGGGGTGGTGTCCTTGACAATGCGCCAGCTGGCTTTATTACGCGATAAAAATGAAAAATTACAAAAGCAATTAGAAGGTCTGTTGGCCATTGCGCGTGAAAATGATGCCCTATTTAGCCGAATGCAACAGCTAACAACAGCATTGATTGATGCACGTTGTGTTGAAGAAGTGTTTGCTACGTTGGACGATACCTTACGTGAGTGTTTTGGGGCAGATTTTTTTGCTATCCGTCTCATAAAGACCGGAGATAAGGACGAATTCCCTATTAGTCAAGTTTTGTGGGATGAAAATGCCCCCCAGATAGAAGATTTTAAGCGGGTGATAGAGTCTCAAGCAATCAAATGTGGTTTGCCGACGCAGACACAAGCAGAGGCCTTGTTTGATGAGCAGGCGGATCATGTCAAATCAGCCGCGTTGATTCCTCTTAAAGTTGCGCAACAAGACGGTTTGCTAGCTATTGGCAGTAAAAACAGCGAGCGTTTTCACCCAACCATGGGCACTTTATTTCTTGCTCACCTTGGTGAGTTGGTGGCAAAAAGGCTGGAGTCATTGCAAGGTAGTCAAGTCTAGCGATGGATCAGGCGGCTGTTGATAGTTGTCAGCAGTTTTTAAGCGTTCTTAACGTTGAGCGCCGGCTTTCTTCAAACACAATAAAAGCGTATGAACGGGATTTATGCTGCTTAGTGAATTTTTGTGATCAACAAGGTTTTAACGACTGGTCTGAACTGAACAGTCATCATATTCGCCGCTTTGTTTCAGATCGGCACCGAGAGGGTTTGGCTAGCCGAAGTCTGCAACGTGAATTATCGGCGTGTCGACGTTTTTTCAGTTACTTAATTAGCAAGAAGCAATTACGGCATAATCCGGCAACAGGTATTCAGGCGCCAAAAGCGGCTAAAACCTTACCCAAGGTGTTAGATGTGGATCAGGTGAGTGGGTTGTTGGAAGCTGAACCTAAGGATGCCTTAGAAATCCGTGATGTGGCCATGTGGGAATTGTTGTATTCATCGGGTTTGCGGGTCAGTGAATTAGCCAATGTAAACTTAATGGATATTGATTTGGCAGAGCGTACGGTGCATGTGGTGAGCGGTAAAGGGCAAAAATCTCGTTTGCTGCCATTGGGCGGTAAGGCGATCATCGCCATCAGGCGATGGTTAAGTGAGCGAGAACGGCTTATCAAAACGGCTGAAATGGCTATGTTTATTGGCAAAACAGGTTCGCGTTTAACGACTAGAAGCATTCAATCACGGTTGGAGCGTTGGCGAAAACGCCAAGGCATTCAAGGGCGGTTATATCCGCATATGCTGAGGCACTCGTTCGCAAGCCACATGCTGGAGTCAAGCCAGGATTTGAGAGCGGTTCAAGAGCTGTTAGGTCATAGCAATATCAGTACAACTCAGGTCTATACACACCTGGATTTTCAGCATTTAGCTGCGGTGTATGATCAAGCACACCCTAGAGCAAAGCAGAAAAAGAAATAGAGTACTGTTTAGTCGGGCTTGGGTAATTTACCATCAGAGGGTGTGTTGAGAATGTCATCATCCGTTGACCAGCCAAATATTTTACCAAGGAACCTGAATACGCGTTTGATGCCACGCCATAATTTAGGCAAGGCCCAAATCATCAATAGGATAAATAGTACCAGGCCGATTATAAAGAAAGTCGGGTGTTGAATTGATGCCCAAACACCCATAAAGACAGCAATATCCTCCATGATAGACGCAGTCCAGTTTGTAAAGGGCTCTGGCGATGTATTGATAAGCGCGCGACTGCCTGCCTTGGTGGCGTGGGTTGCGCCCGCTAAACCACCGCCAACAAGGGCGGCAGCAATTTCAGCGGCAGGACCAATGTCACCAATGGCGCCGGCTGCTAACATGGCGCCCGCTGGAATGCGTACAAACGTATGTAGAGTATCCCAACCGGTATCAACACCGGGGACTTTGTCGGCAAAAAACTCAACCGCATACATTAGCCCGGCAGCGGTCATTACCAAGGGGTCGGCCACTATCAGAAGGTCAGGCGGTAAATCTATATTACCCGTGTGGGCCAGATAACCGAGCATCAGGAGTGTTGCGTATAAATTAATGCCGCTGCCCCAAGCCGCTCCCATGCTCAGCGCAAGAGTTTGAGAAATCTGGTTTAATTCATCCACGGTAGTTACTCCCGGTTAGTTATCGAAGCAAGAATATCACAACTAAGATGAATAGCGGCTAAACACGCCTTATCCACAAGAGGCGGCAGTCGTTTAATCTTGAGAATGTCATTTTATTGTGTTCAACAAAACACAGGGCGCGTTGAGTGCAAAGCCGAAATATTGTGTAAAATGGACGGTCAACAGTTAAAGTGAGAGACAACCGTGGATTTTAGAGGAACAACAATCGTTTCTGTGCGACGTGGTAATAGCGTGGTGATTGGTGGCGATGGGCAAGTAACGTTGGGTAACACCGTGATGAAAGGTAATGCTAGAAAAGTGCGTAAGTTGGCGAGTGGGGACGTGATTGCAGGTTTTGCAGGTGCAACCGCTGATGCATTTACCTTATTTGAACGATTTGAGGGAATGCTTGACAAGCACAGAGGTCATTTAACTCGAGCTGCCGTTGAGATGGCTAAGGACTGGCGTACAGATCGTATGCTTCGTAAATTAGAAGCGCTATTGGCCATTGCAGACAGCAAAGATTCATTAATTATTTCAGGTAATGGTGACGTCATTCAACCAGAGCAAGACCTTATCGCGATTGGCTCCGGTGGTCCATTTGCGCAATCAGCGGCGAAAGCTTTATTAGAAAATACAGAATTAAGTGCACGTGATATTGTTGAAAAGTCACTCAATATAGCCGGTGATATTTGTATTTATACGAACCATAATCAAACGATTGAAGAGTTAACGGCTGAGGAAAAAAAATAATATGAGCCAAATGACACCAAAAGAAATTGTACACGAACTTGATAAGCATATTGTGGGACAAAATGCTGCTAAAAGAGCCGTTGCCATTGCGCTAAGAAACCGCTGGAGACGTTCGCAGGTGCCTGATCATTTGCGCAGTGAAATAACACCAAAAAATATTCTAATGATCGGCCCAACAGGTGTCGGTAAAACAGAAATAGCCCGTCGCTTAGCAACCTTGGCCAAGGCGCCGTTTATAAAAGTTGAGGCCACTAAATTCACAGAAGTGGGTTATGTAGGCCGTGATGTTGAATCTATCGTTCGCGATTTAGCCGATATTGCCGTTAAGATGACGCGCGAAATTGAGGCTGAAAAAGTGAAGCGAAGAGCTGAGGATGCCGCTGAAGAAAGAGTGCTTGATATTTTATTGCCGCGTGCAGAAAGGTCTGATATGAGCGATACGTCTGGTGACTCGACGCGGCAAAAATTCCGCAAAAAAATCCGTGAAGGGGATTTGGATGATAAAGAAATTGAAGTAGAAATCAGCACGCCGAGCATGGGCGTGGAAATAATGGCGCCTCCTGGTATGGAAGAGATGACCAGTCAACTTCAAGGCATGTTCCAGAATATGTCGGGCGATAAAAAAAAGAAAAAGCAAAAAATGGCCATCAAGCAAGCGTTAGTGGTGATGACAGAAGAAGAGGCCGGGAAGCTGATTAATGAAGACGATTTAAAACAAAAGGCGATAGAAAACCTTGAACAGACAGGTATAGTTTTCCTGGATGAGTTGGATAAAGTTTGTAAACGTGGTGAGAGTGGCGGTGCTGAAGTATCTCGCGATGGCGTTCAGCGTGATTTGTTGCCTTTGGTAGAAGGGAGTACCGTCACAACGAAATATGGCCCGGTTAAAACGGACCATATATTATTCATTGCATCCGGTGCTTTTCATTTGTCAAAACCTTCTGATCTTATTCCTGAATTGCAAGGCCGTTTTCCTATTCGTGTTGAGCTGGATGCTTTGGTCGCGGCTGATTTTGTACGCATTTTAACAGAGCCTGATGCTTCGCTGACGGAGCAATACACAGCCTTGTTAAAAACTGAAGATGTTAATTTACAATTTACAGACGATGGGATTTCACGTATTGCAGAAATGGCGTGGCAAGTTAATGAAGGCACGGAAAATATTGGTGCGCGTCGTTTGCATACAATCCTGGAACGTTTACTGGATGAGATTTCATTTAAAGCGCCTGCTGGCTCAGCTTTAGATGAGGTGGTTGACGCCGCGTATGTTGATGCGCATATAGGTGAGTTGGCCGCAGATGAAGACTTATCTCGCTATATTTTATAGGTAAAACATGGTTGCTATCACAGATTTAGCGTTGGATCAAAAACGCCGTATATTGTCGTTGAGTTTTGATGATGGAAGAACAGTAGACCTGAGTTGTGAATATCTGCGCGTTTTTTCACCTTCGGCTGAAGTGCGTGGGCATGGCCCTGGACAAGAAGTGTTGCAGGTTGGTAAAGAAGACGTCAATATTGTTGCAATAGAACCCGTTGGAAATTATGCCGTTCGACTGGTCTTTAGCGATGAACACGATACCGGCTTATATGCCTGGCCTTTTTTAATAGAACTGGCTGAAAAAAAAGATGAGAACTGGCAAGACTATTTAAATAGGCTTGAAGAGGCAGGGCATCAGCGCAAGAAGGTGTCTTAATTGAGCCGGTTTATAACGGTATAGAGGTTAGTAATGGTGGATAAAACAACACATTTTGGCTTTAAGGATGTTCCGGTTGAAGAAAAAGTTGGAAAAGTCCGGGAGGTTTTTGATTCAGTTGCACCTTCTTACGACATCATGAACGACTTGATGTCGATGGGTATCCACCGGTTATGGAAGCGGTTTACTGTTGAAATAGCGAATGTAAAGCCGGGGCATCTTGTGCTTGATTTGGCTGGTGGGACGGGTGATCTATCGGCCTTGTTTGCAAAACGTGTTGGTAAAACAGGTAACGTCGTTTTAGCTGATATTAATGAAGCGATGTTGCGTGTGGGTCGAGATCGGATGATCGACAAAGGGTATATAAACAACATAACCTATAACCTGGCTAATGCTGAGAGCTTGCCCTATGCGTCGAATCAATTTGACCGAGTTTGCATCGGGTTCGGGTTAAGAAACGTTACCGACAAGGAAGCGGCCTTGCGCTCTATGTTTGATGTGTTAAAGCCGGGCGGTCGTTTGCTTATTTTGGAGTTTTCAAAACCGGTGAACCCTGTTTTGGATAAAGTGTATGATGTGTACTCCTTTAAATTGCTGCCAAAAATTGGTGAATTCGTAGCGAAAGATGGAGACAGCTATCAGTATTTAGCCGAGTCCATTCGGATGCATCCAGACCAGTCGACTTTAAAAAATATGATGGAAGAGGCAGGTTTTGAGCGTTGCCAAGTCAATAATTTAACCGGCGGAATCGTCGCTGTTCATACGGGTTATAAGCTCTAATTATTGTGTCATTAGTCACGCCCTTCATTAAACCACTTCAAATAGCGATCAATCGCTATTTAGATTACGACCCAGAAGTGCCCAAGCAGCTTGAAAAAATGCAAGGCAAAGTCGTGGCGTTACATTTTCAACAGCTTGATTTTAGCCTGTTCATCGTTATAACGGCGGATGGTTTGGACATTCGAGATGTATTTGAAAGCGAGGTTGACACAACGATTTCAGGCTCGCCATGGGCGTTGGCGGTCATGGGTTTAAGTGAGTCATCGACGTCGAGTCTTTTTTCAGGCGATGTGGTCATACAAGGTGATACCGAGCTGGGTAGTCAATTTCAAACATTTCTTGAGAATATAGAAGTGGATTGGGAGGAGCCGCTATCCACAATCACGGGTGATGTTGTAGCGAATCAACTTGGGAATGTGGTTCGCGACCTATCGGTTTGGGTGCAGGAAACAACCAAGACAAACGGTTTAAATGTATCTGAGTATTTTCGTGAAGAACAACGCATGTTGCCTTCCAGATTTGAAGTGAATAAATTTAAAAGAAGCATCGATGAATTGCGTTTGTCGGTAGATAGATTGGAAGCAAAAATTCAACGATACGTGGTGAGCCAAAAGAACCTGGAACATGAAGAAACAAAGGATGTAACGTGATAAACCTCACGACGGCTTTTCGGCTTATTCGCATTCAACGTGTGTTATTACGCTATGGTTTAGATGAATTTGTTTTTGCAATGCACTTGTTTAGACCGTTGCGCTTTTTTACTTTTTTGTCACCCAGTTATTGGATGGGAAAGCGAAAAGGCCCGCGAGGAGAACGAATTCGTCGAGCCTTAGAGGATTTAGGCCCTATTTTTGTAAAGTTTGGCCAAATACTGTCCACACGGCAAGATTTATTGCCGCCTGATATTGGTGAAGAACTGTCCCAACTTCAAGATAACGTACCGCCTTTTGCAGAAGATTTGGCGCGCCAAATTATTGAAAAGTCATTAGCGGTTCCTATTGAGGACGTGTTTTCTGACTTTTCGCCAAGTCCGCTTGCATCGGCTTCCGTAGCGCAAGTGCATACCGCTACATTGCGTACTGGAGAAGATGTTGTGGTGAAAGTGCTGCGACCCGGTATCGCAAAAATTATTCATTCGGATGTGGCCTTACTTTATACCTTGGCAGAGCTGGCAAATAAATACTGGGATGAAGCTAAGAGACTAAAACCGCTAGAAGTGGTTAAAGAATTTGATCACACCATTCATGATGAGCTGGACTTAGTGCGTGAAGCAGCGAATGCCTCACAGTTAAGGCGAAATTTTGAAGATTCAGATCAATTGTATGTGCCTGAGGTTTACTGGGACTATACCCGTCAAGGTGTGATGGTAATGGAGCGTATTTATGGCACACCGATTGGGCGGATTGACGAGCTAAAAGAACAAGGTGTTGACCTTAAATTGTTAGCTGAGCGAGGTGTTGAAATATTTTTTGCGCAAGTTTTTCGCGATAACTTTTTTCATGCCGATATGCACCCGGGGAATATTTTTGCCTCAGAAAGCGGTCAATATATTGCGGTAGATTTTGGCATTATGGGTAGTGTGACAGTGGCTGATCAGCGTTATTTGGCAGAAAATTTTCTGGCATTTTTTCAGCGAGATTACCGTCGAGTGGCGCAGTTACACATCGAATCAGGTTGGGTGCCCAAGGAAACCCGAGTCGATGAGTTTGAAAGCGCTATTCGTGCGGTCTGTGAGCCGATTTTTGAGAAGCCACTCAAAGAAATTTCCTATGGAAATTTATTACTGCGGCTCTTTCAAACCGCTCGCCGGTTTGATATGGAAGTGCAACCTCAGTTAGTTTTACTGCAAAAAACGCTGCTAAATATAGAAGGCCTAGGGCGTCAGCTATACCCTGATTTGGATTTATGGCAAACGGCTAAACCGTATTTAGAAACGTGGTACAAAAACCGAATGGGCCCTAAAGCGACCTTTAATAAGCTCAAAGAACACTTGCCTATCATGGGTGAGAAACTGCCCGAACTGCCCGAGATGGCTTATAAGGTTTTAAGTGATGTAGCAAATGGTGATTTGGAACTTAAGTGGACATCTCAGCAGTTAGAAGAAATTAAGCAACAAATGGCTAAGAATCATCGTAAAAATATCTATGCTATTTGCGGTGGCAGCCTGATTATTTCGGCAGCAGTTATTTTAGGTTTAGATGGGTTCTCTCCCCTTATGTTAGGCGATGCCCCAGTTGTTACATGGGTACTCGGAGGTTTAGGTGGGTTGTTGTTATTTAACGCGATGGAATAAATAACCAGATGACACTGATGCATACGCCCAGTTGCGACGTTGGTTTAGACGCGCCAGATTTTAACTTGCAGGGTGTGGATGGACGGTATTGGGCGCGTGATGAATGTGCGGATAAAAATGGTTTGCTGGTGATGTTTATTTGTAATCACTGCCCTTATGTCAAAGCCATTCAGCAACGTTTGATAGAAGATGTCGCCGTGTTAAAGAAAAACGCTATTGGTGTTGTTGCCATTATGTCGAATGACCCCGATGATTATCCTGAAGACTCGTATAGGAATATGCAGCGAGTTGCTAAAGACCTTAACTACAATTTCCCATATTTAATAGACGAAACGCAGGAGATTGCGAAAGCCTATGGCGCGATTTGTACGCCGGATTTTTTTGGCTACAACAAGCAGATGGCGTTGCAGTACCGTGGGCGACTCGATGAAACGGGCATGAAGCAACATATCGGTGATGCAAAAAGAGAGTTAGTGGAAGCAATGCTGGAGGTGGCTAAAACAGGTAAGGGGCCTGTTGAGCAAGTGCCCAGCATGGGGTGCTCTATTAAATGGCGTTCAGCATAAGGTTTTTTGCCTGAGCGGATCGGGAAGCCCATGAGGCCAGTCAATGATGAGTACCGAGGGAGATGGTTGTTCAGCTGTTTGCCATGATGACGGTGACCCATTGACACTGATAGACAGATTAAAAAGGCTTGAAAAGTAATCGGTTGAGGGTGCCAAAAAATAAACCATGGAGGTACCGTAACGGATGACCGCAACGTTTAATCCGTGTAAAATATGCGGTTCACTCGAAAACGCAGAGCGTTTAAATTTCAAACAGTTAAAACAATAAACATGAGTAAAACACCTTCACGCAAGATTCTTGCTAATGCCATTCGCGTTTTGAGTATGGACGCTGTTCAACAAGCTAATTCAGGTCACCCCGGCGCGCCGATGGGTATGGCGGATATTGCTGAAGTGTTATGGAATGATTTTTTATCCCATAACCCTGCAAACCCCCATTGGGTGAACCGCGATCGCTTTGTGTTATCGAATGGTCACGGTTCGATGTTGTTATATTCTTTATTGCATTTGTCGGGCTATGATTTAGACATAGAGGACATTAAAAATTTTCGACAACTTCACTCTAAAACACCGGGTCATCCTGAATACGGTTATGCGCCGGGTGTTGAAACAACCACTGGCCCACTCGGTCAAGGCATTACCAATGCAGTGGGCATGGCAATCGCAGAAAAGGTTCTGGCAGCTCAGTTTAATCAGCCGGGTTTTGACGTTATTGATCACTATACCTATGCTTTCATGGGCGATGGTTGCTTGATGGAAGGTATTTCACACGAGGCTTGCTCTTATGCAGGAACCTTAGGCTTAGGTAAGTTGATTGCTTTTTGGGACGATAACGGCATTTCTATCGATGGTGAAGTTGAAGGGTGGTTTACCGATGACACGCCTGCGCGTTTTGAATCATATGGCTGGCATGTGGTTCGCGATGTTGATGGGCACAATGCAGACGATATTAAACAAGCCATTCAACAGGCACAGAAAGAAACCGATAAGCCGACACTGATTTGTTGTAAAACAGTGATTGGCTCAGGTGCCCCTAATAAAGAAGGGACGCATCATGTCCACGGTGCCCCACTGGGCGCAGATGAAATTGCAGCGACACGTGAAGCTTTGAGCTGGAGTGCCCCGGCGTTTGAGATTCCGCAAGACATTAAAGCGGCTTGGGATGCGACTGATAAAGGCGAACGGGCTGAATCAAAGTGGGAAGAAAGATTAGAGGCGTATGTGATCGAATACCCGGCATTGGCCGATGAATTACTTCGCCGGTTGTCGGGTGAGCTCAGTGAAGAGTGGGCTGAAAAATCATCAGCGTTTATACAGGCGACACAACAGAAAGCTGAAACCATTGCCTCTAGAAAAGCATCGTTGAATGCGTTAAACGCTTATGGCCCATTGCTGCCCGAATTTTTAGGGGGGTCTGCCGATTTAACCGGTTCAAATTTAACCGAGTGGGTGGGTTGTGTCGATGTTGATGGGCAAAGTGCAAATGGAAATTACCTGCACTATGGGGTTCGAGAGTTTGGTATGAGTGCGATTCAAAATGGTATCGCCTTACACGGGGGGTTCATCCCTTATGGTGCAACTTTTCTAACCTTTTCTGACTACGCGCGCAATGCGGTGCGTATGGCGTCCTTGATGAAACTGAGAAACATTTTTGTTTACACGCACGATTCGATAGGGCTAGGTGAAGATGGCCCAACTCACCAGTCGATTGAGCATGTTTCAAGCTTGCGTTTGATACCGAATTTAGACGTGTGGCGCCCATGCGATGCAGTTGAGTCGGCCGTTGCATGGAAGTGCGCGATAGAAAATGAAACCACACCGTCTGCGCTGATTTTTACACGCCAGAATGTTCAGCATCAACCTCGTTCTGTGGAGCAAGTTGAGCTCATTTCAAAAGGTGGTTATATACTGAAAGACTGCGATGCCGAACCAAAGGCTCTTTTAATAGCGACCGGCTCAGAAGTTGAGTTAGCAACAGCGGCAGCGCAAATATTATCGGCTGAAGGGATTCCAGTTCGGGTTATCTCCATGCCAAGTACTGAGGTTTTCGATCAGCAAGATGATGCTTATCGAGAGTCTGTTCTGCCTGTTTCAGTGACAGCGAGAGTGGCTATTGAAGCCGGGTCAACAAGTCTTTGGTATAAATATGTTGGTTTGCAGGGAGAGGTGATAGGAATTGATCGTTTTGGTGAATCGGCACCGGCAAAAGAGCTGTTTGAATACTTTGGTATTACGACGGAAAAGCTGGTCGAAGCTGTCAAAAATAGTCTATAAGTTTCGCTGAAATGGGTATTCGGATCGCCATTAATGGGTTTGGTCGAATTGGGCGTGATGTGCTTAAAGCCTTGTACAACTCCAATCGCAATAAACAGATAACGTTGGTCGCGATTAATGAATTAGAATCGATAGAAACATCGGTTGAACGGTTAACAAGGGATGAGGCTAAGGCGTCATTTGACTTTGATGTTGTTGCTGGTGAGGGCGTTTTAAAGATTGGAGCTGATGAAGTCCGTTACTTATCGCAAAAGAACCCGGTTAAATTACCTTGGAAAGCATTAGATGTTGACGTCGTACTAGAATGTACAGGCCATTTTCGGCAAGCTGAACAGGCCTATATGCATTACCTTGCCGGCGCAAAAAAAGTTTTAATATCAACGCTTTCTGATGATAAGGTTGATGCCACCATTGTGTATGGGGTAAACCATCAAGTATTGCGAGCAGACCATAAGGTGGTGTCGAATGGTTCATGCACGATGAATTGTTTGGCGCAAATGGCCAAGGTGCTGAATGATCATCTGGGGATTTTGAGCGGCTTGAGCACAACGTTGCATGCCTACAATAAAGATCAAGTGGCTGAGGGGGTAATTGAACACTCAAACTCGGGTGGGCCGCTTATTCCAACTCAAACCTTTTCGCCCAATTCAATCGGGCTGATCTTGCCAGAGTTGGAGGGGCGAATAGACGGTACTTCCGTCCGGTTATCGACCCTGAATGTGGCACTGCTTGATATGACCTTCACGAGTAAAAAACAAACGACGGCATCAGACGTTAATGCGTTGATGAAAAAAGCAGCGAACTTGAGTACAACAGGAATACTTAAATACAACGATGAACCGTTCGCTTCAGGTCGTGTTCTTAATGATGCCGCTTCGTGTATTTTCGATTCAACACAAACAAAAGTTAAACAGGGGCATTTAGTTAAAGTGGTGGCATGGTTTGATAATGAATGGGGTTTTTCAAATCGTATGCTAGATACCGCAGAAGCGATGATGTCTTGTTAAAACCATGGAGAGGTTCCAAATGAAAATGACCCAAATGAAAGATGTAGACTTATCAGGGCAGCGTGTATTGATAAGAGAAGATTTGAATGTCCCTATCAAAGATGGAAAAGTAGGGAGTGATGCGCGAATTCGAGCCAGCTTGCCGACCATTCAGCACGCGCATGAAGCGGGCGCCATGGTGATGCTCATGTCGCACATAGGGCGGCCAATTGAAGGGCAATATGATGAGGCATTCAGTTTACAACCAGTGGCCGAGCATTTATCTGCACTATTGGACCACCCTGTGCGTCTAGAAAAAGACTGGATTGACGGTGTTAATGGTGAAGCGGGCGATATTATTCTGTGTGAAAACGTACGTTTTAATGTGGGCGAAAAAGCAGATGATGCATCGTTAGCAAAAAAAATGGCAGCCTTGTGCGATGTTTTTGTCATGGATGCCTTTGGGACAGCTCATCGTGCGCAAGCATCCACACACGGCGTGGCAAAATATGCCCCGATTGCCTGTGCGGGTCCGCTGCTTGCCGCAGAGTTAGAGGCTTTAGGGAAAGCTCTGTTTGAGCCAGCGAAACCAATGTTGGCGATAGTGGGGGGCGCCAAGGTGTCGACAAAATTGACCGTATTAGATTCAATGCTGGATAAAGTTGATCAATTAATTGTAGGGGGCGGAATAGCCAATACATTTATCGCCGCGAAGGGTTTTTCGGTCGGGAAATCGTTGTATGAACCTGATTTAATAAAGGAAGCTAACGCGTTAATGGCAAAAGCAGAAAAGAATGGGGCCAGTATTCCCGTGCCCGTTGATGTTGTTTGTGGTAAGGCGTTTTCTGAAACGGCAGATGCGGTTGTTAAATCCGTGCAAGAGGTCGAAGCTGACGATTTAATTTTAGATGTAGGGCCCCAAACAGCGATGCAATATGCAGACATTGTTAAAGCAGCCGGCACGATCGTGTGGAATGGCCCGCTTGGCGTGTTTGAGTTTGATCAGTTCGCGGGTGGCACAAAAACATTATCGCAAGCGATTGCCGCCAGCAGCGGGTTTTCTATTGCTGGAGGTGGTGATACGTTAGCGGCTGTAGACAAATACCATATAGCCAAAGAGGTGTCCTATATTTCGACGGGCGGCGGGGCGTTTCTGGAATTTTTAGAAGGTAAAACTCTGCCAGCAGTCAGCGTTTTAGTAGAGCGTAACGCCTAAAGAACCGGCTCCCGTCAAGCCGCTATTGCCTAATGGCGGCCCCGTTCTTTTTCATTTTTTTGCCTGATTTATTCGATTCTTTATACCGTTTTTTTCTTAATATTTAAGTTATTTGGACTATAGCCGATATAAGATTTATAGACCTTATCAACTTCCTTCGTGCTTGAAAGAGCACTTGATAGATTCATGAATAAAATAAAGCATTTACCTGTTATTTGTCTTTTGTTTTTGGTGTTGGCCGCTTCGTTTGCACAGGCGGCAGATTTTAATAAAAATAAACATTTGGATGTCCGTGTGCTGGTTGATGTGTCAGAAAGAATGAAAATAAGTGACCCGAATAATCATAGGGTGGCCGCCCTTAAATTGTTTGTCAATCTCTTGCCCAATAATGCAAATGCAGGCATCTGGATGTTTGATGAAAGTACGATCGAGGTGATTAAAACAGGCAAATCGGGTATTTCCTGGAAAACGCAAGCACTCAAAAATTTAGACAGGATTCATTCAACCGGTAAGACAGCTGATATTGAAAGAGCGCTCGCCGTTGGATCATTAGATTGGGTGGAAAAAGATGATAGCGCACGACGTCATATTGTGCTTCTAACCGATGGCAAAATTACGTCGGGTAAAACGAACAAGGCGAATCTTGCGTCAAAGGATCGAGTGTTAAATCATCAAATAGCTCGTTTAAAATCAGTTGGGGTGAGTGTCCATACGATAGGGTTTTCAGAAGATGCGGATGTGGATTTTCTAGATAAAATGTCGACTGAAACGTTAGGTTGGTTTGATGTAGTAAAAACATCAGAGCAACTTGAGCGCACGTTACTTAGAGTGAATAAGCGCTTGGTAGATAAAAACAGCATTCCATTAATCGCTAATAAATTTACCATCGATGAAACTGTCAGGCAGTTTACGGCAGTTGTTTTTAGAAAAAAAGGGTTTGGCTCTACACAGCTTGATGACCCTGAAGGTTTGGACTTCGGGCGAAGTAGTCAAAGGGCGGGCGTCAGTTGGCATAGAGAAAAAAAATACGACATCGTAACGGTAACGAACCCGATGGAAGGCACATGGCGTTTGATTGCCCCTGATGATCCTGATAACGAAATTTTTATTACGACGAATTTGCAGATGGCGGTAGAAGACATGCCGGCAGAAATTTTCTCTGGATCTAATACCAGAATTAAAATGTTGATGACCGATAAGGGAAAGCTCATACGAAACAGTAATGTGCTGAGCGTGATAGAAGCGACGGTTGAAATTACAAATCAACGTGGTGATAAGGACATTATCCCAATGGAGCAAGACATGATTACAGGCGGATATTTCTTTGTAGATATTGGCAAAAATTTACAGGTTGGTCCGTATGAAATGGTGGTAAAGGCTAAAGCGAATACTTTTGAACGCATTGAGGCTTTCTCGTTTTATGTCAATCAAAAGCCAAAAGTAGAGTATGTGGAAATTAAACCTGTGTTCAGCAAAGTGTTGGCTGAAGCGGGTATTGTTTTACCGGAAGAAGGGGTTACTGAAGATAATATTTTTCAATGCCCAGATTTATCTGAGATAGTGGTTGGTGGTAAAGGGCTTCCACCCGAAGAAGAATCACCACAGGAAGACTCTAATTGGTTGATGATCAGTGTAACCGTATTGATTATCAATGTGTTGTTCGCTGGGGCAGGCTTTTTCGGGTTTAAATTTTATAAAAAGAAGGAGGCAGAAGCAGACGCCTCATTGATGAATAAGTTAGCGAATTGAATATTAGGATGATGACGGTGCATAAGAGTGTAAAAACCCCTGTCAATGTGCTGATTTGGCAGTTAAAAAAAGGAGCATGTAAATGACACAGGGTCTTCTGATTATATTGATTGAGAGCGTTATTATATTGCTGGGAGCCGGTATTTTTTTCGCGTTAAAAACACATAAAAAAAGAGCGTTAACGAGAAATAAGCTCAGCAGTTTGCTGAAGAAGTTAAGCGGTAACCAGTTGGAAAGAAAAGAAAAGTTGACTGATATTTATAAGGGAATAGGTGTCGATGCCAGTCAAGCGGAAAAAAGTGCGCAGGCACTCGTTGAAGCGGAAATTGACTGTGTTAAGCGGTTTGTAGAGATACAAATGAACCCTTCGGGGGATGATATTGCTTTCTTTACCGAAGCGGTTTATGAATTATCAGACGAGCATATGCGTATCAGTATGTTGCATACAGAAAATGAGATACCCACTGCCTCGCCCGTAGTTTCAAATACGAGTGAAGTTGATGAGATTGCATTTTCAGATGAAGAAGAGCCCGAAGCGACGGGGGTCGACGACGATGATATTGAAGTATCGCTTGATATTGATGAGCTCGATGAATTAGCCGAACCTAAAGATTTAAGTGTCGTGTCTGATGAGGAAGAGGTGTCGGTTCTTGCAGATGTTGACGCTTCATCCGAGCAAGGGAATGATGCAAATGATCAGGATGAAACAACAAGTGAGCCTATTGATGAACCGGATAAGACACGAGACGAACCTTCGTAGCTGATGATCGCATCTGGCTCAGGTGCATAAATGATCGTGTTTTTTTGATTAGCCTAGGCAGATTGAACCTAAGCTAGGCGGTGCTCGATCGAGAGCGAGTACAGTTTTTTAAACTGAGGCTTTATCTGAGCGAATATCTTCCAGCGTTGTTTATGTTTAAGCTTTAGCGGGCTGTTTCGTTGAATGCATCAATATTAGGCAAGACTACATTAGAATAAAATGATATAAATTCTATTTGATACGCAACGCTTGGATTGGGAGAACATAAAATGACAGAAACAAATAAAAAATTAGCGGCCCCACGATATTTTGCAGGTTCGTTTATGCTGCTCATTGGGGTATTGGGTTTTTATCTAGAGGGGCTTTGGGTTTGGCTCGGTACGGCTGGTTTTATTTTGTTGGTGTTGCTGGATGTAGGCTTGCCTCGAGATGAAAAATTACACCCGGTCGTATCGGGTGGTTTGCAGCACATTGTGCTTTATTTTCAATTTCCCTTAATTGTGACTTTGTGGCTAATGTTTGCAAATTTGCTAAACAACACCGATATGAGTGTTATTGAAATAAGCGGTTGCATCTTGTCGTTAGCTTTTTTAAGTGCGTTGGGTGGGTTGCCCCCTGCACATGAACTAATGCATCGTTTTGGTGGGTTTGATCGCTTTTACTGCACCTTATACTTAACGGTATTTTTGTTGCCCATGAATGATTTGGGTCACGTTAAGGGTCATCACTTAAAAGTAGCCACGTCTGAAGACAGTGACACCCCTCGAAGAGGTGAATGGGTATACACGTTTGCTTTTAGGTCATTATTGGGGCAAATGATGGACTCGTTTGAAATTGAGAAAGAGCGATTGAGAAAGAATAAAAAATCGTTATGGTCACCTCAGGGCCGGTTTTTCCAATCGGTTGTTTTGATAACTATTTGGTTGTCAGTCTGGTTTTCTGTGGCAGGACTCCAGGCGCTGCCCGTGTATGTGTTGACAATGATTGTCTTTTATCTGGTATTAGGTGGCTTTAATTATACTCAGCATTATGGTTTGATTCGGGAGATAGATGCACCGATTGAACCGCGGCATTCATGGAATCAATTAAAGCCGTTAAGCCGTTCTCTTTCTTTTGAAATTTCAAATCATTCGGAACACCATTTGAAACCAACGCGTTATTATACTGATTTAAAGCCCTTCCCTGATGCGCCACAATTACCGAGCATAGCGTTGTGCTTTGTTTGTGCGTTTGTGCCACCCATCTGGGAAAGTAAAATTGTTAAACCGCAGTTAGCACTTTGGGATGAACAGATGGCAAACGAAGCTGAACAAGAGTTAGCTCGGCAAGCTAATATTAAAGCGGGTTGGGTGTAAAAAGTAGCAGGGTAAGTAACGGGTACGGCTAAACAGTCAGTACTTACGAATTAAATAAGAGGTTGTAAATGCATCGTTTAGAAACTCGGTTCAGTGAATGGGTCATGCGCTATCGTTTGGCCATCATTGTGCTCAGTATAGTTGTGGTGGCGGCATCGTCATTTGGTGTCCAGTACCTTGGATTTACACCCGATTATCGGGTCTATTTTAGAGAAGACAGCCCGCACTTAATCGCGTTTAATCAGAATGAGGCGACTTATACAAAGTCTGATAATGTGTTTATTCTTGTTGAGCCAGAGAATGGTGATGTTTTTCAACCAGAATATTTAGCGCTGATAGAAGCATTAACGGAAGAGGCTTGGCAAATTCCTCATTCACGCCGTGTGGATTCGATTCAAAATTATCAAAACACCTATGCAGAAGAAGATGATCTGATTGTAGAGGATTTGTATGTTGATGCGGAATCGTTAGCAGAAGAAGATATTGAATATATTAAGTCGATTGCATTGACTGAGCCGTTGTTATTTAAAAGAATGATTTCTAAAGATGGCCGAGCGACAGCAGTCAATGTCACGATCGAATTTCCGGAGGTTGACCCGCAAGGAGAGCTGCGCGAGGTCGTTGCGTATTCACGTGAATTGGTTAAAAAATATCAAGAACAGTACCCGAACGTCCGCTTCTATGTGACGGGTATGGCCTTTATGAATAATGCCTTTGTGGAATCGGGGCAGAGTGATGGCAGCACGCTGTTTCCAATCAGTTTTCTTGTGATGGTTCTTTTTTTAGTTTTCTTGCTGAGAAGCCTCAGCGCAGTCTTTGGCGTGACGTTGATCATATTGATGTCGACAGCCACCGCTTTCGGGTTGGGGGGCTATGCAGGTGTCTTGTTAACACCTGGCTCGGTTTCATCAGGTCAAATGATCATGGTTTTAGCAGTGGCGAATAGCGTACATATGCTGGTGACGTTTATTTTTGACTTGCAACATAACGTCGCTAAAGTGGATGCATTAAAAGAAAGCTTACGCATTAATATGCTGCCAATTATTTTAACGAGCGTGACCACAATAATCGGCTTTTTGGGGATGAATTTTAATGAGTCTGCGCCGTATAGAGACCTTGGTAACCTGGTGGCGGTGGGTGTTTTTGTTTCTATGGTGCTGTCATTAACTTTTTTGCCGGCAATGATGAGCTTTTTACCCGTTAGGGTAAAACTGGGTGAGGATGGTTCGGTTAAATATTTAGAAAAGCTGTCACTGTTTTCCATAAAATATCATCGCCGACTATTAATCGTTATGTGTGTTGTAGCGGTTATTTCTTCTGTTGGCATTCCACTCAACACCTCTGAAGAGCACTTTACAACGTACTTTGATAAAACCGTTCAATTTCGTATAGATTCTGATGCGACACTGGACATTATGGGTGGTACATTCCAGTTAACCTATTCAATGCCAGCGGAAACAGCCGGGGGCGTTAGTGAGCCGGAGTATCTGCAAAATCTGGAGAAGTTTGCGACCTGGTATCGAGAGCAACCTGAAACTATCAGTGTATTTGTTTTTACCGACACCATGAGGCGGTTAAATAAGAATATGCATGGCGACGACCCTGATAAGTATACATTGCCTGAAAGTCGTGAATTGGCCGCACAGTATATGCTGTTGTATGAAATGTCGCTGCCGTATGGTTTGGATTTAAATAACCAAGTGAATGTTGATAAATCCGCCACGCGTGTCGTGGTGACCATACAGGATATGACGAATAACGAATTAATGGCCCTTGAAGACAGGGCTCAGGCCTGGTTACGAGAGAACGCGCCTGCCTCAATGAAAACCACGGGAACAGGAACATTGATGATGTTTTCTCATTTGGCTGACACCAATACGACCAGCATGATTGTGGGCTCGGTGTTGGCATTAATTATTATTTCTGCCATTTTAATGTTTGCACTTCGGTCCTTTAAAATGGGGCTGTTTAGCTTGATGACAAATATTTTGCCGGCGGCTATTGGTTTTGGATTATGGGGCGTTTTGAGCGGTGAGGTTCATATGGGGTTGTCGGTCGTTGTCAGCATGACTCTGGGTATTGTCGTCGATGATTCAGTGCATTTTTTGAGTAAATACCTGCGTGCTAAACGTGAAAAGGGGTATACCACCGAGCAATCGATCACCTATGCCTTTACGCATGTTGGTAAAGCGTTGAGCATCAGCACATTGGTGTTAGTTGCGGGTTTTGGTACCTTGATGGCATCGCATTTTGCGATGACAACGGACATGGCCATTTTGACGGTTTGGATCATTATTGCCGCTTTAGTGGCAAACTTCCTTTTTTTACCAGGTTTGTTGATTAAATTTGATAAAGAAAAGCCATAGGGAGTTGTTTGTAGTGAGTCGTTCTAAGCCTGGGTTCTTGTTACAGTATGTTCTGTGCCAAACGGCCCACACTATCGCCCTAATGACCTAAGGAATTTGCATGCACTTTTTTGAACGCTATTTTAGTGATTGGGTGATGAGATGCCGAATCCCTCTTATCGTGTTGAGTGTGATCATTGTGCTTGTCTCAGCCAATGGGCTAAAGTTTTTGAGTTTTGACACGGACTACCGTGTTTTCTTTACCGAGGATAACCCCGATTTATTAGCTTTTAATGCGTTGGAGGCAACCTATACCAAGTCGGATAATGTGTTCATTCTTGTTGCGCCCAAAAAAGGCGATGTTTTTCAACCGGCTGTTTTAGCTATGATCGAAGCGTTGACTGAGTCATCTTGGCAAATGCCGTATTCAAGACGTGTTGATTCGATTCAAAACTTTCAAAATACGTATGCAGAAGACGATGATTTGATTGTTGAAAATTTGTATGAAGATGCCCCAAACTTATCTGACAGCGATATCCTGCGCATAAAAAAAATTGCCTTAAGCGACCCCTTGCTATTAAAGCGCATGGTGTCAAGTAATGGCGCAGTAACAGCCATCAACATCACCATCGAATTTCCAGGCTTGGAAAGAGAGGCCGAGCTTGACTCTGTTGTGAGATATGCGCGTGAGATGGTTCGGCAATATAAGGTTAAATACCCCGAAATTGATTTCCATATTACGGGGGTTGCGTTTTTAAATAAGGCGTTTGTAGAAGCAGGGGAAAGAGATTCGACAACCTTGGTTCCATTGAGCTTTCTAGCCATGCTTGTTTTGCTTTATGCCTTGTTGAACAGTATCAGTGCGGTGGTAGGCGTGATGCTGGTGATTATTTTTTCTGTGATCACAACCATGGGAATAGGCGGGTATTTAGGTATTTCCTTAACGCCGGCTTCAATGTCATCTGTACAAATGACAATGGTGCTGGCGGTTGCAAGCAGTGTGCATATGTTGGTTTCATTTTTATTCGGCCTGCAGCAGAACAGTACTAAACGACTCGCTTTAACAGAGAGTTTGAGGGTTAATGTTCAGCCCATTATATTAACCAGTTTGACGACAATGGTCGGCTTTTTAGGAATGAACTTTAGTGAAGTGCCGCCGTTTAATGACTTAGGCAACTTGGTCGCCATGGGGGTTTTTGCGTCGATGTGCTTTTCGCTAACTTTTTTGCCTGCATTGATGAGCTTTTTACCCGTTCGTCATCGAAAAGAAAGGCAAAATAGCGTCAGTTATCTATCAGCCATAGCCACTTTTGTAATTAAGAGGCAAAATTTCATATTAATTACCATGGGCGGTGTGGTTTTGTCATCGGCCTATTTTGCCTCCTTTAATCAGCCTGAAGAGCGTTTCTTGAAGTATTTTGATACATCAATGCAATTTAGAATAGATACGGATTTTGCAACAGAAAATTTAGGTGGCCTGTATCAATTAATGTATGCAATACCGGCGGGTTCTCCGGGCGGGATTAGTCAACCTGAGTACCTTCAACATCTAGAGACATTTAATTCATGGCTTTTAGCGCAGCCCGAAGTCATTAACAGTTACGTGTTAACAGATACGATAAAACGACTCAATAAAAACATGCATGGCGATGAAGAGGACGGGTATGCATTGCCGACAAGCAGGGAATTAGCCGCGCAGTATCTTTTGTTGTACGAAATGTCATTACCCTATGGGCTCGATTTAAATAATCAAGTGAATGTAGACAAGTCTGAAACGCGGTTAATTGCCACAATGGTTGAACTCAGTAATGTAGAGTTACTAAACTTTGAAAAACGGGTGCAATCATGGTATGCAGAGCATATGCCAGCATTCATGAAAACGAAAGGCACCGGAACGTTGATGATGTTTGCGCAAATTCCAGAGAAAAATATTGAAGGGATGCTGTATGGGTCTATTTTGGCTTTGTTCGTCATCTCGATGATACTGATTTTGGCGCTTAGTTCATTGAAGGTTGGGCTGATCAGCTTGGTGCCAAATCTGGTGCCCTTGACGATTGGTTTTGGCTTGTGGGGTTTGTTATATGCTGAGGTCAATATGGCGTTGGCTGTGGTGGTTAGCATGACGTTGGGCATCGTAGTGGACGATACCGTGCATTTCCTCAGTAAATACCTAAGAGCAAGGCGTGAAAAAGGATACAGTGCTGAACAAGCGATTACTTACGCCTTTACCCACGTGGGTAGGGCGTTAATAGTGAGTACGATTGTATTAATGGTTGGGTTTGGCGTGTTAATGACATCGCCATTTACAATGAATTCAGATATGGCCATGCTTACCACATGGATTATTTGTTTAGCGTTGGTTGTCGATTTTCTATTGCTACCAGTTTTATTACTTAAATTTGATAAGGGTGAAAAATGAATAAATTAATTCTCATAATCATGTGTTTATTGCCGTTAGGTGTTACGGCTCAAACGGCGGAAGAAAAGGGGTTGGAAATTGCGGTAGAGGCGGACAAGCGTGATGCAGGGTTTGGTGACCTTTCATCTTTGCTAACGATGACGTTAAAAAATGCGAACGGTGATACGAGTATTAGAAAAATGCGCTCAAAAACGCTTGAGGTGCAAGGCGATGGTGACAAGGGGCTCACTATTTTCGATAAACCTGCTGATGTAAAGGGGACGGCCTTTTTATCATTTACGCATATTCTAGAAGCGGATGATCAATGGCTTTATCTGCCAGCGTTAAAACGTGTTAAACGTATTTCATCAAAAAATAAATCCGGCCCTTTTATGGGGAGCGAATTTGCTTTTGAAGATCTGGCCTCTCGTGAAGTTGAAAAATATAACTACCTGTATTTAAAGGATGACGTGATCGAGGGTGAAGAAGCCTTTGTTTTTGAAGCACGACCTAATTACAAATACTCTGGGTACACACGTTCAGTCATCTGGATGAGTAAGCGCATTTATCAGCCGTTGAAAATCGAGTTTTATGATCGAAAAAATGTATTACTCAAAACCATGGTTGCTGGGGGTTATCAACAGTATTTAGGAAAATATTGGCGTCCCGCTACGATGAATATGGTGAATCATCAAACAAAAAAAGAAACGCTATTGGAGTTTTCGGATTATCAATTTCAGACAGGCTTGAGTGAGCGTGATTTTAGTAAAGCCAGCTTAAAAAGGGCAAAATAGACTGAAGTAAAGAGTGATAACGATGCATGCCAGAAAAAGCCAAAACATATTAAGCCTTATTTTACTGTCCATCATGTCGTTGGTGTGTTCAATAACCTTGGCGGGTGAATGGTCGGGTTATCTGGCAGCTGAATATAGCTTTTTCCCTCAATCCGCCTTAAATGCAGAGCAATTTGAGGGTGGCAGCGCATCATTTTCTGCAGAGCCCGAGTTTTATCATAGCTGGGAGGATGACAGTTTGACGTTTGTTCCATTTATACGCTGGGATGAGCACGATGCCAAACGGAGTCATGTTGATATTCGTGAATTAATTTGGATGCGTGCAGTCGATGATTGGGAGCTGCGCGTAGGTGTTGGTAAAGTCTTTTGGGGCGTCGCTGAATCTCAACATTTGGTCGATATTATTAATCAGACGGATCTGGTGGAAAATATTGATGGTGAAGACAAATTGGGCCAACCCATGATTAACTTCACGCTGTTAAAGGACTGGGGGGCTATTGATTTTTTTGTGTTGCCGGGCTTTAGAGAACGAACTTTTCCTGGGAAAGATGGTCGCTTTCGGTCAAACCCTGCTATAGACGATCATGCCATCTATCAATCAGCGGCAAAAAATAAACACGTTGACTATGCCATTCGATGGAGCCAAACCTTTGATGATTGGGATGTTGGCGTCTCTCATTTTTATGGTACAAGCCGTGAGCCGCGCATTATTCCAACACCAACAGCTCAAGGACTGACCTTGCTTCCTTTTTACGACATCATCAACCAAACAGGTATCGACATTCAAGCGACATTAGATGAATGGCTATGGAAATTTGAATTGATCCACCGAAGTGGTCAGGCTGACACCTATAATGCTTTTACACTGGGTTTTGAATACACCTTTGTGGGTGTGTTTGATTCCGCGGCAGACGTTGGTGTTATCGCAGAATATTTGTATGATGACCGCGGCTCGAATGCAACGACTGCTTTTGATAATGATCTATTTCTGGGTGGGCGATTAGCAATGAATGATGCCGCCTCCAGTGAAGTGCTGCTCGGTGTGATCAATGATGTCAATAACAACGCCCGTTTCTATAACATAGAAGCCAGCCGACGTTTTGGAGCCTCTTGGGTGCTTCGTGCCGAAGTGAGGATTATTTCGGCGGGTTCGTCTGTCGATCCATTAACGTCTTTGCGTCATGATGACATAGTCCAATTTGAGTTGGCGCGACATTTTTGAGCATTGGGTGCATGAGGGCTTGATTAACGCTCCCTAAAATAGACCGATGCAACCGTTAAGGATGCACCAAAATAGGTTGATGAATGCCCCGCATTGATGCAGAATTGATGCCTCTTAGAAAAAGAATAAGTGGGATTGGCATGAAATTAATAACAGCAATTATTAAACCTTTTAAGTTAGAAGATGTGCGCGAAGCTTTGTCAGATGCTGGTTTTCAAGGCATTACGGTGACTGAGGTAAAAGGCTTTGGGCGACAACGTGGGCATACAGAGTTGTATCGTGGTGCCGAATATGTGGTGGATTTTTTACCCAAGGTCAAGTTGGAAATTGCAGTGACTACCGATCAGTTAGAGGTGGCAACAGAGGCAATTATTAGCGCGGCGAATACCGGGAAAATTGGTGACGGCAAGATCTTTGTCACGAGTTTGGAAAAAGTGATCCGAATTCGTACCGGTGAAACAGGTCATGAGGCGCTATAAATGAGTGCAAGAAGAATGAATTACGGCTTACTTCTTAGTCTGCTGGTTGTGCCCGGAATCGCCTTTGCTGAGGAACTGAATGCAGCGAACACCGCTTGGATATTAACCTCCACAGCCTTGGTGCTTTTTATGACCATTCCGGGGCTGTCTATGTTCTATGCCGGACTCGTGCGCAGCAGGAACGTTTTGTCCGTCTTTATGCAGTGTTTTACGATTACCTGTGTGGCGTCAATACTGTGGTTTATTGTGGGTTATAGTTTGGCCTTTGGTGAAGGAAATGCTTGGATTGGCGATTTTTCAAAGATGATGTTCTCTGGTATCAGTCGTGAATCGTTAGCTGGGGATATTCCAGAATCTTTATTTGCCATGTTTCAGATGACATTTGCAGTCATCACGCCTGCTCTGGTTGTTGGAGCATTTGCAGAAAGAATGAAATTTTCTGCGATGCTTTTGTTCAGCGCAATCTGGCTTATTATCGTTTATGCGCCAGTTACTCACTGGGTTTGGGGTGGTGGTTGGTTAGGCTCGATGGGTGTTTATGACTTTGCAGGTGGTATTGTTGTGCATATCACAGCGGGTGTGGCAGCTTTAGTCGCTGCTCTTGTTATCGGCCCTAGAAAAGGATTCCCTACCACACCCATGCCGCCGCATAACTTAAGTATGACCATTGCAGGGGCGGGTATGCTGTGGGTTGGCTGGTTTGGTTTTAATGGCGGAAGTGCTTTGGCCGCTAACGGTGATGCGGCAATGGCCATTATCGTGACGCATATGTCTGCCTCAATGGGTGCTTTTACATGGATGATCATTGAGTGGAAGAAATTTGGTAAGCCCAGTGCTCTGGGTGCGGTTACCGGCATGGTTGCAGGACTGGGAACCATCACCCCTGCCTCAGGTTTTGTTGGGCCAGGTGGCGCGTTGATTATTGGGTTGTTAGCCGGGCTGGTTTGTTTTAGCGCGACTCAATACATTAAAAGGGGACTAAAAATAGATGATTCTTTGGATGTTTTTCCCGTTCATGGGGTTGGGGGAATATTAGGTTCTTTGGTTGTCGCTGTCTTCGCCTCAACTCAATTGGGTGTCTTGAGTGGCTATGGGTTTGCCGACGGCCTTTCGACGATCGCCGAGCAGTTTACTGTTCAATTGACCGGTGTTTTATCAACGATAGCGTTTACGGCTGTTGCAACGTATGTCATTTTGAAATTGGTTAGTGTATTAACAAATGGCTTAAGGGTCGACGAAGAAGAAGAGCAACAAGGGTTGGATGTTGTTTCGCACGAAGAAACGGGATATAACCTTTAAGTTCCTAGTCGCGTTGAAAACCCCGGTTAAACCGGGGTTTTTTGTATTTGCTTATCGTTTGGTGATGGTGGTGTAAAAAAGAGGTAAGAGAAGAGAATCAACAAGGAGAAGACGGATGATTAAATTATACGGTTACCCTAGATCCAGAAGTACGCGTGTGGTGTGGATGCTAGAAGAATTAGGGATTGATTATGAGTTCATTAAGATAGAGCTGCTAGAAGGAGAAGGTCAAACCGCAGACTATTTAAAAATACATGCTGACGGTAAAGTCCCAGCGATTGATGATGAGGGCTTTGTTTTGACTGAGTCTGCGGCAATAGTGACTTATTTAGGCGACAAGTACCCTGCGCAAGGCTTGATCCCGCCTGCTGGAACGCAGCAAAGAGCAAAATACGATGAAGGGTGTTTTTTTATTTTGACAGAGCTTGAGCAGCCCTTATGGACGATTGGTAAACATACGTTTGTTTTTCCTGAAGATAAACGTGTTCCGGCTATTCTTGACGTCGCGCGTTGGGAATTTTTAAAAGCTTGCAAAGCCTTAGAGAAGAATCTTTCAGGCAAAAAATTTGCGTTGGGTGATCAGTTTTCTGCGGTTGATATTTTGTTGGCACATACACTGCGATGGGCGGATGCTTTTGGCGTTGCCTCGGGCTCTCAAGTGCTGGATGATTATCGAGATCGAATGAGTGCGAGACCTTCTTTTGCAAAAGTGATCAGCCGAGAGGCAGCCGTTGGTTAATAATTTAGCGTAGTGTATCCATCAGATTTATTTAAGTGATACAATAATGAGTTCATTCAAACGAATAATCTTTTAACGAGAGCGTTGGCTTTTTGTTTGGATAACATTTTATTAACTTAACTTTCGTAGACTTATGACTGACTTATCCAAATATAGAAATATTGGTATTTTCGCCCACGTGGATGCAGGTAAAACCACCACCACAGAGCGTATTTTAAAATTAACCGGTAAAATCCATAAAACAGGCGAGGTTCACGACGGTGAAGCAACCACTGACTTTATGGAGCAAGAAGCTGAACGTGGCATCACTATTCAGTCAGCTGCCACATCATGTGAGTGGAACGGTCACCGCATGAATATTATTGATACGCCGGGCCACGTTGATTTCACTATTGAGGTGTATCGTTCACTTAAAGTACTCGATGGGGGTGTTGGTGTGTTTTGTGGTTCAGGTGGTGTTGAGCCTCAATCAGAAACAAACTGGCGTTATGCAAACGAATCCGAGGTGGCTCGAGTTATTTTTGTTAATAAACTGGATCGTATGGGCGCGGATTTTTACCGCGTTGTCGACCAAGTTGAAAATGTGCTGGATGCAAATCCGTTAGTTATGGTGCTGCCTATTGGTATCGAAGATGACTTTGTGGGTGTTGTAGATTTGTTATCACGTAAAGCCTATGTTTGGGATGATTCCGGGCAACCAGAAAATTATACAGTTAGCGAACCGCCGGCTGATATGGCTGACAAAGTTGAAGAGTACCGTGAAAAATTGATTGAAACCGCGGTTGAGCAAGATGATGATTTGATGGAAGCGTACCTTGAAGGGGAAGAGCCATCGATAGAAGATATTAAGCGTTGTATCCGCAAAGGCACCATTGCGATGGATTTCTTCCCAACGTATTGTGGTTCAGCCTTTAAAAACAAAGGTATTCAATTAGTGCTGGATGCAGTTGTTGATTTCTTACCAAACCCAACAGAAGTTAAGCCCCAGCCAGAAACGGATGAAGAAGGGAAGGAAACCGGTGAATTTGCCATCGTTGACGAAAATCGTCCGTTACGCGCCTTGGCGTTTAAAATTATGGATGACCGTTTTGGTGCTTTAACATTTATTCGTATCTATTCCGGTGTGATGAACAAAGGTGATACCGTTTTAAATACATTTACCGGTAAAACAGAGCGTATTGGCCGTTTAGTAGAAATGCACGCGGATGAGCGTATTGAATTAGAAGGTGCGGTAGCGGGTGATATTGTTGCGGTTGTGGGTATGAAAGATGTGCAAACAGGTCATACGTTATGTGACCCTAAAAACCCAGCAACACTAGAACCAATGATTTTCCCTGATCCTGTGATTTCTATTGCCGTATCGCCAAAAGATAAGGGCGGTTCCGAAAAAATGGGTATTGCAATCGGTAAAATGATCAAAGAAGACCCTTCATTCCGTGTTGAAACAGACGAAGACAGTGGTGAGACCATTCTTAAAGGGATGGGTGAGCTTCACCTGGATATTAAAATTGATATCCTTAAGCGTACACATGGTGTTGATGTTAGCGTTGGTAAACCACAAGTCGCCTACCGCGAAACAATTACTAAGCGTATAGAAGACAGCTATACGCATAAGAAACAATCGGGTGGTTCGGGTCAATTCGGTAAGATTGATTACATTCTTGAGCCGGCAGAAACAGGCGAAGGCTTTAGTTTTGAATCTAAAGTAACGGGTGGTAACGTACCCCGTGAATACTGGCCTGCTGTAGAAAAAGGTTTTGAAAAGCAAATGGCCAAAGGTGTTTTAGCAGGGTATCCTTGTGTGGATGTTAAGGTCACGTTGATGGATGGTGCTTTCCATGCAGTTGACTCTTCTGCAGTTGCATTCGAATTGGCAGCAAACGGGGCTTACCGTCAATCTATGCCTAAAGCGGGTGCACAATTGATGGAGCCGATCATGAAAGTTGATGTATTTACACCGGATGATCACGTCGGTGACGTGATTGGTGACCTTAACCGTCGCCGTGGCATGATCAAGTCTCAAGACGCTGGCGCAACGGGTGTTCGCATTAAAGCTGAAGTACCCCTAAGCGAAATGTTTGGATACATTGGTGATCTTCGTACAATGACATCAGGTCGTGGCCAGTTCTCTATGGAATTTGTTCACTACATGCCGTGTCCTAAAAATGTTGCTGAAGAAGTGATTAAGGAAGCTAAAGAACGTGAAGAGAGTAAATAAATATTAATAACTCGTTAGTTAAAAGGGCTGGTTTTTACCGGCCCTTTTTTATGCAACACGATAAAATAAAACAATGAAGATATTGATTATAGCCTCGTTATGGCCTGAGCCAACCTCCTCTGCCGCTGGTAGACGAATGGTTGATTTGCTGTCACTGTTTCACAAGCAAGCCTGGTCGATTACCTACGCTTGCACGGCTGCTGAGTCAGAATACTGTTATCCACTTGATGCCTTAAATATAAAAAAACAAGCGGTGGCAGTTAATGATAGTGCTTTTGATGCTTTTATTAGAGCCCTGTCGCCCGATATTGTTTTATTCGATCGCTTCATGATCGAAGAGCAGTTCTCCTGGAGGGTCGAGCAGCAGTGTCCAGAGGCAATGACCGTGTTAGAAACCTCTGATTTACATTGTTTGAGGCAGGCGCGTCAGCTGGCAGTAAAGCAAGGTAGGCAGGTTACTCAATCAGATTTAACCCATGAGCTGGCTTATAGGGAGATAGCCAGTATTTTGCGCACGGATTTAACGTTGGTGATTTCTCAGGTTGAGATGCAGTTACTGAAAACGGTTTATAAAATTGATGAGGCGCTGTTGGTTTACTTTCCATTTGTTGTGCAGGAAAAAGACATACAGCAACGAGTTGATTCGTGGCCAAGTTATGAACAAAGGAAAGGTTTTATAAGTATTGGAAATTTTAAACATGCGCCAAATTGGGATGCTGTTCAATTCCTGAAGCAACAAATATGGCCGCTCATCAAACAGAAGTTACCTGAGGCAGAACTGTTTGTTTACGGTGCTTATCCTCCGCCTAAAGCAACCCAGCTAGATAAACCGGAAGACGGGTTTCATATAAAGGGGAGGGCGATAGCGGTACAAGAGGTTATGCAGAAAGCAAGGGTTTGTTTAGCTCCGTTACGATTTGGGGCGGGCTTAAAAGGAAAATTATTAGACGCGATGGAATTTGGTACACCCAGCATTACTACAGCCATAGGGGCGGAAGGCATGCACGATAATTTGCCTTGGAATGGTTATATAGCAGAGGTACCACAGGACATTGCTGAGTCAGCTGTTTCATTGTATGGCGATAAAGCTCATTGGCATACATGTCAGTCGTACGGTGTCGATATTTTGCATCATTGCTATTCTTCATCAGTTTTTTCGCAG
The DNA here is from genome assembly GCA_002700385.1 of Cycloclasticus sp. Taxonomy (GTDB): domain Bacteria; phylum Pseudomonadota; class Gammaproteobacteria; order Methylococcales; family Cycloclasticaceae; genus Cycloclasticus. The sequence continues at coordinate 163,327 of PADC01000011.1, read as the reverse complement.
GCATTAATGGATAAGTTGCTATCTATTTATGAAGAGTTAAACGCTCATCGTCAGCAGAATTTTCAAGGCGGCATGTTGAAGCATCATCGGATGAAAAGTACGAAATATATGTCGTTATGGATAGAAGAAAAAAATAAGCAAACGGAGTAACAATGGCCAGTATTTTAATAATGGGCTGTGGCGATATTGGTGGCGCTTTGGCAAAAAACTTATCAAGAAAAGGCCATGAGGTAACAGGGCTGAGGCGGACGCAGCCTGTTGGTTTATCGCCCGTTAAGTTTATACAGGCTGATGTAACGAATGCAGATGAAATGGACGCTGTAGCATTGGATTATGATCAACTGGTGTATATTCTTTCGCCAAGTGGACGCAGTATTGACGCTTACCAAGCGGTTTTTGAAGTTGGTGTTGATAACCTGTTGAACTCATTACGGCGGCAAGGGTTGGATCGGCCAGTGACTTTTGTCTCTTCCAGTCGGGTGTATGGGGAATGTAAAGGTGAACAAGTCAATGAGAAAACAACAGCCAACCCAAAAGAGCAAAGAGGTCAGCTGCTCCTGGATGCTGAGAATAAGTTCTTATCGTATAGCCAACAGACAACCATTGTTCGTTTTTCTGGCATTTACGGACGGTCAAATTATTTTATAGAACAGCTCAAAAAAGGCGCTAAAATCCAAAAAAATCCACCGTATTACACAAACAGAATTCATCGGGATGATTGCGTTGGTGTCCTTGAGCATTTGTTGAATAAGAAAATAGGTCAAGAACAAATTGAACGTATTTATCTTGCAACAGATTGTGCGCCGACCCCAAAATGGGAGGTGGCCAGTTACTTGGTTAACAAGTTGTCATTACAACCGTGCGAGGTTTTAACAAACATCGATCAAGTTAATCAAAATAAGCAATTAGATAATTCACGCTTATGTGCATCAGGTTATTCATTCATCTTTAAGACGTACAAAGAAGGGTATGAGGGGGTAGTGGGTGGAAAAAACTAAATCAATTGTTATTTTAACCGGTGCGGGTGTGTCGGCCGAATCAGGTATCAGAACGTTTAGAGCGAATGATGGGCTTTGGGAAAACCACCGAATAGAAGACGTAGCGACCCCCGAAGCGTTTGAGCGTGATCCGAGCCTTGTGCATCGATTCTACAATAGGCGCCGCGCACACTTATTAAGTCATGAAGTAAGGCCAAATCGAGCCCATACTGCGATTTCGCAGCTGGAGCAAAATGAACATGTTTCGGTTTTGGTGGTCACTCAAAATATTGATGATTTACATGAACGCGCAGGAAGCAAAAATATCATCCATATGCATGGTGAGTTGTTGAAAAGTTATTGTCAAAAGACAGGCAACAGGTATGCAATAAGGGCTGATTTGGGCGTGGATGACCAGTGTGCATGTTGTCAACTCAGTCATACGTTACGTCCAGATATTGTTTGGTTCGGTGAGATGCCTTATCAAATGGATAAGATCTACGAAGCGATAGAGCAATGCGATGTATTTATCTCAATAGGCACGTCTGGGAATGTTTATCCCGCCGCGGGGTTTGTTCAAATTGCAAACCAGGCTGGCGCCCACACGGTGGAACTGAACATGGCGCCTTCTTTGGTTGAGTCGGAATTCAAGGAAAAAATTTACGGCTCTGCAACCGATGTGGTTCCACGTTATTTAGAGGCGTTAGTTTCTATCGAGTGTGCTATTTGAGGACGGGGAATGATGAGCACCTGAGTAAGAGTCCGGGTAAGGTTGTAGCTCATTTAATGGAGTAGAGAGGCCGTTAGACATCACAATGCGGGCATGGTGCCGATTTAAGCGCCGAGGGCCGGAAACGCCGCATGAATGGGCGATTATTGAAATTTCCTTCACCAAATTTTTTTGATAGTTAGCCACACGATCCGCCTTGTTAGTTGGGTCTAAACCGCGTTGAAGTTCTTTATCATGCGTAGTGATGCCGGTTGGGCAAGTATTTTTGTTGCATTGAAGTGCCTGTATACAGCCTAGAGCAAACATAAACCCCCGCGCAGAGGTAATAAAGTCGGCACCGGCACACAAAGCCCATGCAACTTCTGTTGGGTTGATGCGTTTTCCAGAAGCAATAAGGCGAATGCGTTTTCGCAAGCCATATTCAATTAACACATTTTCAACGGCCGGGAGGGCTTCTGTGAGGGGAAGTCCAACATTATCCATGAGTGACATCGGTGCAGCGCCTGAACCCCCATCACCTCCATCAATTGTTATAAAGTCTGGCGCTGATTCCTCACCTCGGGACTGGATCAGTTCGCAGAGTTCTTCCAGCCAGTCCCAAGAGCTGATGACCGTTTTAAAACCCACAGGCTTGCCAGTCACCACGCGAATATGATGAATGAGGTCTAATAATTCAGCGGGTGAATTGACTTCAGCGTGACGGTTGGGGCTGATAGAATCGACAAAAGCCGGGATTCCTCGGATATTTGCAATTTCTTGAGTGACTTTTAAGCCAGGCAAAATACCACCTTTTCCAGGTTTTGCGCCCTGACTTAGTTTAATTTCAAACATTTTAACTTGCTGGTGCTTTGCGATTTCCTTGAGTTTTACGTCGCTTAAACGACCGAATTCATCCCGTACACCATATTTGGCGGTACCGATTTGATAAACAATGTCGCACCCTCCCTCAAGGTGATAAGGCGATAACCCGCCCTCACCTGTGTTATACCAACAACCCGCTTTTTTAGCGCCATGAGAAAGAGCCTGAACGGCGGGTTTAGAAATGGCACCAAAACTCATACCGGAGATATTAAAAACAGAGGAGGTTGAATAAGGCTGATCACAATAAGGGCCAATCATGATGGGTCCCAACGCCGCATTTTCGTGGTCCAGTTTTGGGAAAGGACAGTTAACAAAAATAATTGCCCCTGCTTGCCTTAGGTCCTTGGTTGAGCCAAAGGCAATGGTAGAATCGAGGTCTTTTGCAGCACGATAAACCCAGCTTCTTTGTGCACGATTGAAGGGCAGTTCTTCACGGTCCATGGCAAAGAAATATTGCCTGAAAAACTCACCCGCTTTTTCGAATAAAAACCTAAACCGCCCGATTAATGGGTAGTTTCTTAGAATAGTGGATTTTTTTTGTCGACTATCTTTAATATAAATAATAACCGAGTAAATCAATAAGGCGACAGCGGTCAGTATAAAGAACGCACTGATCAGCTCGATGATTCTAGATAAATACCACGAAAAATCCATTGAAAAAAACTCCCTATATTTGATTAACGCCTAAATTTTTTTGCAAGCCAAAAGTCTAAGCTCAGGTATTTTCCTGCGCCAATAAAAAACAAAGCCAGCAACATAATGAAATAAGTAGCCGCAAATTCAATGCCGTTGTTCAAGATGACAAAGCTCCCGTTTTCTGTCAACCAACTGTAATTGCCGTGTTCACGCAAAATATCTTTAGCGATGCTTAAACGCTCAATCGCACCTTCTGTGCGTTCACTAGAAAAAAAACCATCGCCCTCAGCAATGGCCAACCAACCATTTTTCATGTGAACCGTCACCGCAGCAACCGCCATCGTGACCATTAAGGGAATTGATATCCATCTGACAGCTAAGCCAGCCACTAATAGAAGCGCACCGACGATTTCCACCCAGGTTGCTAACCCAGCCATGAGATAAGGGAAAGGAAGTCCGAGCCCATAGTCGGTATTGCCAAACCAATCAACGGTACTGTCGAAGGAGGCTAATTTTTTAGATCCAGCCATCCAAAAAATGGGGGCGAGATAGAGCCTAAGCGCAAGTGGTGCTAAAAAATCAATTGATCGAGTGCCATCAAGCATGGATTGAAGTTTATTAATACAGTGAATCATGGTGTCTCCAGGTTGTTGTCGTTAGACAACTAGACCTATATTAATACTAAGTTCTTTCGTTTGCCGGTAAGTTTTGTCGGTGGGTATGTTGGCGCCGAAGCCAGGCACTGGCACCTGCACCGGTTAAGACACACCAAACGGCAAATAGCGCTCCCGGCAAAGCCGTCTCGGGTGAAAAATGTTTTAAAGCCAACGCAACACCCAGTCCCGCATTTTGCATGCCTATTTCAATGGCTAAGGTCAACCGGTAAGGATGGCTAAATTGAGAGAGTCGAGCGACAGCCCAACCTAAAAGATAACCTAAGGCATTAACGGCAATGATGACTAAAAACAGTGAACTATCAATATGACTCAGACGTTCATGATTGGCCGCAACGGCATAAGCGCAGATAATGATAATTGCCAGTGAGGCCATGGTAGGCGCAAATTCAATTAAGGGAACCGCCTTTTTACCAAGTACTTGTCGAGCGGTCATACCTAGCATTAAAGGCAATAGAACGGTTAATAAAATAGTTTTCATCATCGGCCAAAAAGGAATGGGCAGATAGGCTCCCCCCAGCCACTTGACCAGTAACGGCGTTAAGGCAGGTGATAAGAAAGTGGCAATCGTTGTGAGGGTGACAGAAAAAGCGACAGCGCCACCAGCTAAAAAGACAATGACATTGCTGGCCATTGCACCGGGGGCACAACCGACAATAATGACACCTAAGGCGAGTTCAGGAGGTAGGCCGGCAAACCAGGCAGCGCATGCACCCAGTAGAGGCATAAGGCTATATTGGCTTAGTACACCAATTAGAATGGGCTTGGGTGTTTGCAGGGTTGTTTTAAGTTCGAGAGGCTCCAGAACGACACCCAGGGCAAACATGGATGCAGCAAAAAGCCATAAAAAATAAGGCTTAAATACGATAAAGATAGCGGGCTGGTAAAATGCGACCAATGCACATAAAAGGGTTAATGGCGCCATACCACGCGAAATAAAATGAAGTATTGGCCCCATGCCTGCTTATACGTCGAAAGGTTCGTTCAAGATTTTTTCAACGGCTTTGTTTTTTAACTGAACATAATGAGGTAAGCCGTTGACGTAGGGTGGGTAGTCTTCGCCCATAATCAGCGGCCGTAGATATTCTTCACATTCAGCGGTAATCCCAAAACCATCTTCACGGATATAATGCGCTGGAAGTTTTTGTTCTACGTTGGCGACGTCTTTTAATTCTCCGTAACCAATATCCCATTGGTAGGGAGTATTGCTGGTTCTAACAATGGTGGGCATGACGGCCGTTTTACCTGCGAGGGCTAATTCAACAGCCGCTTTGCCCATGGCATAAGCTTGCTCAACATCGGTTTTAGATGCGATATGGCGTGCAGCCCGCTGTAAATAGTCAGCCACAGCCCAGTGGTACTTGTAGCCAAATTTAGTTTTAATCATGTCGGCGACCACGGGGGCAACGCCACCTAATTGAGCATGTCCAAAGGCATCATGGGTGCCCGCTTCAGCTAAAAATTTACCGTCTGCATTTTTAACACCTTCGGATACAACAATGCAGCAGAACCCATGTTTTTTGACGGTTTCATCTACTTTAGACAAGAATTTTTCCTGATCAAAGACTCTTTCAGGAAACAAGATAATGTGCGGTGAATCACCTTCTTTTTCAGCAGCTAAGCCGCCAGCCGCAGCAATCCAGCCTGCATGGCGTCCCATCACCTCCAGCACAAAAACTTTGGTAGAGGTGCGAGCCATTGAGGCGACATCAAACCCGGCTTCACGAATAGAAACAGCAACATACTTAGCAACAGAACCAAAACCAGGGCAGTTGTCAGTTAAAGGTAAATCATTGTCGACTGTTTTAGGAATACCGATACAACGAAGATCGTGGCCCAACGATTCACTCAATTGGGATAATTTGTGCGTCGTGTCTTGAGAGTCACCCCCGCCATTGTAAAAGAAATAGCCAATATTATGCGCTTTAAAAACAGCAATTAGACGTTCATATTCAGCCCTGTTTTCTTCAAAACTTTTTAATTTGTAGCGGCACGAGCCGAATGCGCCGGAAGGGGTATATCGCAGTGCCGCGATATCTTCTGCCGACTCTACATTAGTATCGATTAAGTCTTCGGTTAGCGCGCCAATAATGCCATTTCGCCCCGCATAAACGTGAGCAATTTTATCGTTGTGTTGGCGCGCCGTTTCTATTAAGCCACAAGCACTAGCATTGATGACAGCGGTAACACCGCCTGATTGAGCGTAAAAAGCATTTTTTATCGACATAAAAACATAAGCTAAAATTTAAATTGTTTTGCANTATAAAGCTGAGTTAAACGAAAAAGTTTTTTTTTTCGTTCTACGAAACTTATGGTCTTTGACTATAAAGCTGAGTTAAACGAAAAAGTTTTTTTTTTCGTTCTACGAAACTTATGGTCTTTGATTAAAGAGATTGGCTGGAAAAGAGTCGATGGACAAAAATGTCTCTTTTCTTTTGGGGTGGGTCACAAATAAAAACAGATGCTGTGATGCACTGCCTTCTAATAAGCTATAGTTAGGTTTGTGTGGCTTTGTGCAATAATTTTGTACGACGTAAAAGGTAAAGGGCAAAAGCAGTCAATTTTCAATTCATCTTACAAGGTTTAACCGTATGTCTTTATCCAAACAGTTATTAATACTGATTTCCGCTTTATTTCTGATGATTTTCAGTGTGAATTTTGTCTTGAGTGTTAACAATATTAGAGATTATTTAGAGGGTGAGTCTCAAATTCATGCGCAAGATACGGCGACTTCTCTAGGTTTATCGCTTAGTCCCTATATGGTGGACAATAAAGACCCGGTGATCGAGACGATGATGAACGCGATTTTTGACAGGGGATATTACAAAGAAATACAACTTGTTGATGTTAATGGGGAAGAATTAATAACCTTAACGAACAATAAGCGATTTGGTTCAGTGCCTGATTGGTTTGTTGAGTTAATGCCCATGCAAGTGGCCGCTGAAAAAAGCGAGATCAGCTCGGGCTGGAATATCAGCGGTACTGTGTCGGTCACGGTGAACCCTGGGTATGCTTATTTTAAGCTCTACAATCAGGTGAAAACCAGTTTCTATTATTCCTTGATTGCGTTTGTGGCCTCGGTAATTTTATTGTTGCTGGTCTTGCAAATCACGCTGTCATCTTTAAAAAGAATTGGCGCAATGGCAGAAACTATTTCTAGGGGGCATTTCGATAATATTGACCGATTACCATGGACGACGGAGGTAAGGAAAGTTGCTTCTTCGATGAATATCATGTCTTGGAAATTAGAGAAAGTTATTCGGAACTTGAATAAAAAACTGGTGAGGGTAGGGAAAAAACTGCAATTAGATGACTTAACGGGCTTGAGCAAAAAAGGTCGTTTTGAAGAAGACGTAGAAGAGATGTTGGCGTCGGATGAAGAGGCGTACGTTTTTATGATTAAGATTGATGCGCTGACGAGTTTAGTTAAGGAACTGGGTGGCGAAACAATAGATCAATTCATTAAAGATTTTGCGGGCATCTTGAAATTAAAATCAACGGCTAATGCAATAGGCGAAATTAGGGTATACCGTTTTGTTGGATCTGAGTTTGTGTTGTTGATGCGCGGCGCTAATGAGACTGAGGCTGAGGCCTTAGCCAAGTCATTCAGTGTGTCTTTTGCAGAATTAGGCAATAAATATCAAAGGAACGATATTGCTCATATTGGGGTGACGGCTTTAGATCCATTAAGTTCAGTAGAAGATACACTGTTGGCTGCGAATGAGGCTTATGAACAAGCTCAGTTAATTGGTGCCAATCGTTATTATCTTCGCAAACATGAAGAGCGGCCTAGAGATATGGCTGAATGGAAAGCGTTGGTTTTTGATATGGTCGATAGCAATGATTACAAGGTCTCTTATATAGGCAACACTGAAAACCTTCAAACACCAAGTATTTTAATGCAGGAAGCTTTTTTAGAAGCGTTGGATAAAAACAAGGAGCTGTTATCTGTTGGTACGTTTGTGTCTATTGCAGAAAAATTTGAGAAAATAGTTGAGCTTGATAAGGGTGTCACTTCAAGGGTTATTGAGCATATTAAAGAAAGCAAGGTCGCGCATAAAATGGCCATTAATGTGTCTGCCAGAACAGTAAAAAGCAGTCACTTTAGGGCGTGGTTAGCCACCGTGTTAAAAGAAAACCAAGCTATTGCCAACCAATTGGTGTTTAGTTTTTCAGCATATTCGGTCGCTAAAGAGCCTAATACATATAAAGAGTTTATTGATTATGTAGGCAGCTTAAATGCTAAAACCATGGTGAAACGATTTGAAACGTATTCATTGTCACCTGAAGAAGTTAAAGATTTGAAGCCGGATTATATTCGGTTAGCGCGTGATATGAGTAATGGTCTCCACCACGAGGCTGAAAAAGCCGAATTTGTAAGGACAATGGTCGAACTCGGTGAATTACTGGAGATGGGTATTTTGGCCGAAAATGTCAGGGAGGAGAAAGACTACGACGCTTTGACGACGATAGGGGTTTTAGGGGCTAGTCGATAGCCTATAAAACGGTTGGCTGTTACATGGGCGACGATAAGCAAGGCATGATGAATGCACCGCGCTAAAAATTTATACAAGCGTCAATTATGTCTGATGTTTGTTCTAATTGGCTTGACGGTGGCTGCGGTATCGCCAGCGGCATTAAATTTTAGTGCAGAACTCATTGCCAAGGTAAAAGCAAAGTATGGCGAGACAGCATCAAATAGGATGCTAAGCTGGCAAGCCATGATCGAGTTAGCGCGCAATTTGCCAGAAAAGGAAAAGTTAGAAAAAGTGAATGATTTTTTCAATCAACACATTGAATTTGTTGATGATGATGATTTATGGGGCGTTGTTGATTATTGGGCGACACCGCTTGAGTTATTAGCGAAAGGCGCAGGGGACTGTGAAGATTACTCCATTGCCAAATATTTTACGTTAGTCGAGCTGGGTGTTCCGGATGAAAAAATGCGAATTACGTATGTCAAAGCAATAGAGTTAAATCAAGCGCATATGGTGCTGACGTATTTTGATAAGCCCGGTGCTATCCCGGTTGTGTTGGATAATTTAATTCCTGCGATAAAGTTAGCATCAAATCGCCATGATTTACTGCCCGTATACAGTTTTAATGGCGCTGGCCTTTGGCTGGCAAAAGTGCGCGGAACCGGAAAAAAAGTAGGTGCGTCGAGTCGGCTAAATAAATGGGGCGGGCTAAAAAATAGAATGTTACTCAATAAATTTTAGTTTTTTAACCCTTAATGGTTACTGCTATTTTTTAAGTCATAAAACAGGCCATCAATAACCTTGATGGCCTGTTTGTTAGCTAACAGTGATTTATTCTGCCGTTTCAGAATAAGTAGGGGTGACCTTTCCTCTTTGTGATGCGCCAATCCAGGGTTGAATCTCAGGTAAAATGGCTGTTTCTTTAGGTAAAGTCACTTCAAGATAGTTATTTAATGCGCCACCACTGGCAAGGATTCTAAATTGTGAAAATAACTCATCATATTTAGCATTGGCGTAAGCACTTTTGGCTACAAACATTTCGTTAGCAGAATCCAGTAAATCGAGTAATGACCGACGACCAATATTAAATTGTTTTTGGTATGCCTCATGGCTTTTAATGCTGGAATTCTTATGATTTTCAAAAAAGGCCATTTGATTTTTAACTGTTTGATGTGCAATCCAAGATAAACGCATGCTTTCTACGGCTTGTCTATACGTGTTGTCCCTAATGCTTTTCGCCTGGTTGATTAATTGTGCGGTTTCTTTACGACGAGCCGCATCTTTACCCCCGTTATATAAGTTATAACGTAGGCGAACCATCGCTAAAGCATCTTCATTAACTTCTTCAATACCATCAATATCTTTGTTGTGTGAGGCGCTAAGTTCAAGATCTACGCGAGGCAAAAAGGCTGTTTTTGCCGTTGCATGTTGAGCAATCGCTGATTTAATGTCTGAATTAGCCGATTTTAAAATCGGGTGATTGGCGATAGCTGCATCAACAGCTTGGTCAAATGTTGCGGGTAGTGCATCAGCTGCAGAGTTAACAGGCTCTAAGGCGTGCGGTAGCCTGCCAACAACTCTTAAATAGGCTGTTTGTGCGTCTTTTAGGTTACCGATCTCTGATAAAACATTTTTTTGTGCTAATGAGAGTCGACCAGTGGATTGGTCAACGTCAGCTTTACGACCAACGCCCCGTTCACTGCGTGATTCAATTTGCTCGTTAGTGCTTTGGTGAATGGCGAGGTTTTCTTCCGCTAAAGCCAGTAATTCTTTGCGGCGTAAAACATTAAGATAAGCTTCAACAGCATTTAAGGCTGTGATTTCCGCTTGGCCGAATACGGTGTAAGCCCGAGAGTTGGTTCTAGCTGTTTGACGATTTACCTCGCTGGCTGTCGCAAAGCCATCATAAATCATTTGTCTAATTTGGATGGATGCTTCGTCTCTACCTAAAGACTTGGACTGTGAACCATCGGCTTTAGTCGATGAGTTAAATGAACGTTCCCAGCCAGCCCCAATGGCAATATCGACGGTCGGAAAGTAGCCTGCTTTGGCTTGGCTGATTTCCTGCTCAACGGCCAAACGCTCTGATTTTGCGGATTGAATTTCAGGGTTTTCGTTAATGGTGTATTGGATTGCATCTTGCAATGTCTCAGCATTTGCTGCGCTCAGGCTGAATGCCAAAATACCGCCGACAGCTATTTTTAGTTTAAGACTCATAGTTCCCTCTCGCTTTATATTATATTAAGGTTAAAAAAATCGGGTGATTACACCAAGTTATATGAATATAAATCTAACTTAAGCTTATAGGATGGTCAACTATATTCTTTAATATACAGTGCCAAATGAAGTCGATCGGGCACATCAAGTTTTTTAAAAATTGATGTTAAATGTGCTTTAACTGTCCGCTCTGAGATATCAAGGGTTGTTGCAATGATTTTGTTGCTTTCTCCGTCACGAATCAAATCGGCTACTTCTTTTTCTCTTGATGAGAGGGTCTCTAAGAGAGCTGATGACTCAATAGATTTGGTAATATCTGCCGGTTCAGGCTCTATTTTTACTAGTGCCCCAATAACACGAGGAACGAGATGACGTTGGATCCAAATATCACCCTTTAATACGCTAGAGACAGCTTGTAATAAAAGCTTGGGAGGTTCTGATTCAGCACAATAACCAGCGGCGCCATGCACGAGCGCATTTATTTGTTTGCTTTCTGACCATTCTTTTCCTGTAATAAGAAAACGGGCTTTAGTGGAAGAGAATAGAGCACTTGGATTCGCATCATCATCTACTTTTTGCGAATCAATAACAACTAAGTCAGCATTTATTAAATCTGCTGTGGTCGATGCGGTAAAAATATCAAAGTGGCTAACCAAGGCGTGAGACCATAGTTTTAGAAGTACTGAATTGTCAGAGAAAATAGCTACACGGCGCATGTGTTATCTCTTCGCTGTGTATGTTGATGCTAAATAGTTTGGTAATAAAGACATATTAGCGTTCTCTAAGAGCGGTTTCTCTGGCTTTTAAAATGGGCTTTAGTAAATAATCTAACACAGTTTTTTTGCCAGTTAAAATATCTACCTCGGCGGTCATTCCAGCGATCACATTAAGCTTAGCGCCATTCTTTTCCAAGTAATTCTTTTTTGTCCGTAAACGAATCAGGTAGTAGTTTTCACCGTCTTCCTCGTTAGTTATACTGTCGGCGCTGATGTGCTCTAATTCGGCTTCTAATCCACCATAAATTGAAAAATCGTAAGCGCTCAATTTGATCATTGCTTTTTGACCGGGGTGTAGGAACGCAATATCAGCAGGCCTTATTTGCGCTTCAATTAAAAGCTTGTCTTCTAATGGTACGATTTCAACCAAATCCATACCGGGTTGAATAACGCCGCCAACAGTCGCTACTTTTAGTTGTTTAACAATGCCTTTAACAGGGGAACGAACAAGGGTTCTAGTCACTCTGTCTTTCAGCGCCAGTGTGGACTCCGTTATTCTGTCTAATTCGGCTTTGGTTTGGTTTAATTCTTCCAGCGCTTTGGTTTGAAAACGTACTTTTGTTTCAGCCAGTTTATTGCGCGCCTCCGTTAGTTGTCCTCTTAGGTCGTTGACTTCCCGCTTAATCCGTAATAATTCCACTTTAGACATGGCGCCCTCATCTACTAAAGGGGCGGACATTTCCATTTCTTGTTTGAGTAAGGCATGGCTTCTTGCACGTTGTGCGACTTGTTCTCGTAAAAGTTTGGTATTGGCATTGAGTTCATCACGGCGCGATTCAAAGAGTTGTCTGGCGTTTTTGGCAATTTCGGGTGCAACAGATAAAACTTCAGCAGGAAGGGTTAGAAGTTTGTTTTCCACTTCGGCAGATAAGCGAGCGGTAGCCGCGAGTAATTCATAATATTTAAGTTTGCTTTCATTTAATGAAGAGGTAAAGCGGACTGGATCGAGCCGGAGTAATGGTTGATTTTTCTCAACGGTTTGACCTTCCTCGACAAGAATTTCAGACACAATACCGCCTTCTAAATTTTGAACAACCTGAATTTGACTGGAGGGTATTGTTTTGCCGCTACCGCGCGTGACTTCATCGAGTTCAGCAAAATTAGCCCAAATGATGGCAATCATAACAAAGCTAAATGACGCCCACAAAAGAAGATGGCTCTGGATAGACGCGCCATACAAGCTGGCAGCGTTTACGTCAGTGATATAAGCTTGGTCTTCTGCGTGTTGCTCGTATTTCTTTTTTGCGTTTGAAATTTTATCTAGCATGCGTTTAATTTGACACCTTGATTTGCCCTTTTTTCAATGCTTCAAGCACTTTGTCTTTCGAGCCGTCGGCCATAATTTTAGAGCCATCCATCACGATTAGACGGTCAACCAATGAGAGCAACGAGGCGCGGTGGGTGACTAAAATAAGTGTTTGTTTGTGCAGTTGTTCTAAAAATTTTTCTTTAAACCGAGCCTCAGTGCTGTTGTCCATGGAGTTGCTGGGTTCATCCATAATGTAAATGGGCGGCGTCAACAGTAAGGAGCGAGCAACTGCGACGCTTTGTCGTTGCCCCCCAGAAAGGGACGCACCGTGTTCGCCGGCAGGCATATCAAACCCTTCAGGGTGGCGATTAACAAATTGAGTGACGCCGGCTATTTCAGCGGCGTGTAAAATAGAGGCATCATCCGCATAGCGTGACCCCATCGTAATATTATCTTTGACACTGCCAAACATCAAAGAGATATCCTGCGGGACATAGCCTATCTGCCGTCGTAAGTCGGATGGGTCAATTTGCCTAATGTCTGTCCCATCAATCAAAATAGAACCCTCTTGAGGTTCATACATGCCGAGCATCAGTTTTTCGATAGTGCTTTTGCCGGAGCCTATTCTTCCTATAAAGCCAACGCGCTCCCCGGACTTAATCTTAAAAGAAATATTGTCTAAGGCCTTAACCGGTTGTTCAGGATAACTAAAGCTAACGTTTTTAAATTCAATGTCACCTTTAAAAGTGGGGCGGTGTAGGTATTTTTTGCCGGGTTCCCGCTCAACCGGTAGAGACATCATGTTGGTCAAGGTGCTTAGTGATGTGCGGGCTTGATGATAACGTGTCAGTAGAGAAGCCACTTGCCCAACGGGTGCTAAAGCGCGACCAGTTAAAATAGTGCAGGCGATGAGCGCACCAATGGTGAGCTCGCCTTCAGAAATTTTATACACACCATACACGACCACGCAAATAGAGGCCATTTGTGTTAAAAAGGCAGTTGTATTGACTGCAATGGAAGAGTAGAAGCGAGATTTCAGGCCTAAGCGAGAGATTTGACCTATGTTTTGCTCCCATTTGCCTTGCATTTGCCCTTCGGCCCCCGTGCTTTTAATCGAGTCCAGGTTGTTTAACGATTCAACCAAGGTGGCATTTTTTTGTGCAGAAAACTTAAATAATTCGTTAATGGTATTTTTAAGGGGCTTCTGAACGGCAATACCGGCCAAAACAGCCAGGGGTAAAACAGCCAGGGGAATGAAGGCCAAGCTACCACCTAACATGTAAATAACAGAAATGAAGATAATCAAGAAAGGGAGGTCAATTAGTGTCGTTAATGTCGCTGAGGTTAAAAAGTCCCTGAATGATTCAAACTCACTTAAATTACTGGCAAAAGCGCCAACCGATTTAGGGCGATGCTCCATCTTGATGCCCATGACTTTTTCAAAAATCGTAGCAGATAAAATAATATCTGAACGCTTACCGGCCACATCTATAAAGTAGCTACGCAAGCTCTTTATAATGAAGTCAAAAGTAAAAACAATAGTGACGCCAAGCGCTAATACCCAGAGTGTTTCAAGCGCGTGGTTTGGAACAACGCGATCGTAAACATTCATAATAAACAACGGTGAGGCCAAGGCGAATAAATTAATCAGTAACGAAGCTGCTAACGCCTCGCTATAAATCGGCCAAGAGCTGTAAATAACATCCCAAAACCAATGCTTTGCTTTTGGAATAATTGAATCAGCGGTGCGATCATCGAAGACGTGGTTGGGCTGAATAAAAAAAGCAGAACCCGTGTATATTTCTTCTAAATCATTTGAATGAACCTTTTTTTCGCCATTATCAGTTTCAGGCAAAATGATGGTGCATGTGTCTTTTTGTTTAGAAATTAATACGCATGTTTTGTCGTTTTTTAATAATAAAACAGCCGGTAATACTAAATTGGATATTTCGGCGAGTGGGCGGCGAACCAATCCAGTTGAAAACCCAGCGCGTTGCGCGGCCCTAACAAATAAGCTGTACGTTAATTTGTTGTTTACCAAGGGTAGGCCAGCAGTTAATGAATCGGCTGAATGAGGCGTGTTTAGTAGCCGACAAACAGACAAAAGAGCCATCAATAACGGGTCATCATGACCCGTAAGTCTGGAGGTGCTTTCATAGGAGTTGCTTAGAGCGGCTTCCATTATCGTTTACCCATTAATTGCGAAATGATGTGCAAAGATCATGATTCAGTGCAACAAGTTTGATTATTGAATTTTATTTAGTGATACTAGAGCATATTTTAAAATATGCAAATGGAGCCACAGGATGCCTTACGTTAAACGTAATCAGCAGGGCAAAGTCGTTCAACTGATGGATGAGCCAATTGATGAGGGTAGTGAATGGCTTGAGCTAAATGACTTAGACGTAGTGGAATTTTTGCGCCTTCCGGCAAATGAGATGGAATTAAAAAAATCGTTGGCCATTTCAGATAGCGAAATGGTCCGAGTCGTTGAAGATTTAATCGACATTCTGATGGAGAAGCAAGTGTTTGTTTTTACTGAATTGCCTGAAGCTGTACAAGCAAAACTTAATGCAAGAAAAAAACTAAGGCATGATGTTAACGCGCTTAGTAACTTGATAAGTGATGACGATAATATTTTCTAGAATATTGAGTTGTGGCTAGTTGATTTCAGTGTGTTTAAATCGCCAGCTATGGAAAGCAGAGTGGCTAATTTCTTAAAGCTCACCTATACTGCATGCTATGCAGTTTAATTAGACCCAGTTGAAGTCATGGCAGACATACTGATAGTTGATGCGGCAGACCAAATCAAGTCCGAATTCTCGGCGGAGAGAGCCAGCGTCCAGTATGCTGAAAACGAGATGCAAGCTCTAAATAAATCAGCAGGTTCCTCATCAGCCATTATTTTGCTTCATTATGAAGCGCGTAAAAATCAAACCCCCGAATATATAAAGCAATTAAACAGTGTTCCACAAAGTAAAGTTGTAGTGATAGCACAGGCACTAAGTGATAAGGACATATTAGCTTGCTTAATGGCCGGCGCCCAAGGCTACATAAAAATTAAGGATCTGGGTCGTTACTCAGAAAGGTTATTAAGTGCGATCAGCAAGGGCGAAGCATGGATATCACGAAGAATGACTGCCGAACTGCTTAATATATTACGATCAGCCTGAATTAGGAGTTGATTGATGACAGTAGAGCAGTTTGCCCATCAAAGAAAAACTTTCATCGGTGGAAAAAAAGTCGGTGCAACATCGAATGCTCGTTCACTGCGTTTAAATCATCAAATGGCAATACAAATTAATTGATCCTATAATAAAGGTAGGCTCAGAATCATTGGAAATTCGAAAAAATAGTACCTTGGTACAATAGAAAAATTCGAATTATCAGCAATATTTCTAGATAGGCAATAAAGATCCAAGGTAATGGAGAAATATCATGGTCAATATAGGCACAGTACAATCAGTGACTGGCATTGTAAGAGCAATTAAAGAAGATGGAACCGAGCGTGTTTTAAGCATAGGTGATTCAGTGGCTGAAAATGAAACAGTAATAACAGGTGATGGTGTTATTGTTATTACGTTCTCAGATGGTGCAGTTATGGACTTGGGCAGTTACTCAAGTGCCGTGCTAAACGATGATATGTTAGGCCAAGAAAATGAACAAGCAGCACAGAACCTGGCGGTAGCCACAGCAGAAGTCGATGCGTTACAAAAAGCACTGACTGATCCAGAGATTGATCCGACAGAGGCTTTGCCTCCAACAGCAGCAGGTGTAACCGATGCGGGAGGAGCGAGTAATAATGGACACACTATCGTTAGTGTCGATTACTTAAACCCAAGAGCCCCCGTAGAATCTGGGTTTGATACAGAGGGCATTACTCAAGTTTTTGAGCAACCAGATGAAGAGTTACCCCCTGTTCAGAACGATACGACCAACATCACAGAAAACGATACGGCGTTGAGCTTTGCGATCGCCTCGACGGCGAGCATCAGTGAAGACGCCGCAGAAACGGCGACCTTCAGTGTGAGCATGACAGGCAGCTTAGCACCGGGAGAGACGGCGAGCGTCGACATTGGCCTGGGTCCACAGAGCGCGACCGACGGTGCAGACTATACAGCGTTCTTAGCGGCAGTGAGTGCGGCAGCGGCTTTAGAGCCGGGCGTGAGTTACAGTGCAGGGACGTTGACCTTCGATAGCAGCTTTGATGGGCAATTTGACTTCACAGTCGATGCGATTAACGACTCCGTTGTTGAAGGCACCGAAACCATCGTAGGTCAGTTAAGCAATGCAAGCGTCTCGAATGGGACAGCGAGCATCACAACGGCCAGCACGACGACGGACATCACAGAAAACGATACGGCGTTGAGCTTTGATATTACGGTGGATTCTGAAAATTCAATGAATGATGCATCGAACTTGTTAGCGGTTATCAGTGAAGAAGACACCAGCGATAACGAAGGTATTTTTATTATAAGCAAAAGCGGTAATGCACTGGCGACCGGTAATACGGCGAGTGTGACAATTACTGTCAGTGGGAGCGCAAAAGATGCCGACTTTCAAGGTCGTTCAGGGGCAGGGTATTCAAGTGTTGTTGCTGCAATTAAAACAGCGGCTGAAGCTGCCAATTTGTCTGTATCAGGTGAGACAGCGACTAGCTTAGTTGTGACATGGGATTCAACGAGCGATAATAGCTTTAATGTTGATCTGGTAGCATTTGATGATGCAATAAAGGACTCCTCCGAAGTATTGACATTAACTTTAGCTGCACCGTCAATAAGTCACGGTCCGGCGCCGACATTAATCAATACGGCTGCGACATTAAGGGTTGAGGATATTGATAATGACATCCCTGTGATAAAACTTGCAAAATCGACTGACAATTCATCAGAATTTACGATAGTAAATCATGATGATGTTAGTTCTGCAGGTTATCATAATAGCTATGGCTATTATGTTAAGACACTAGATTCAAACGGGGTGGTTATTTCTGATGATCCTACAATTGGGGTGATTGTGGAAGGGGACGTGCATTTTCATCACGGTGGCTTTACAAACCCGTTAACAATTTTAGGTTTTAGCCAAGAGCAAATCGGTTATTTTATTATCCCAAATGGGAATGCTATGAATAAGTTGGTGGATGGCCAGCAGGTTACGTTTAAGTTTGTATCTGGCGAGTGGCAGGCATTTGATGGACATGATACGCCAATCAAAGGAGCCGGTTCACATGTGTTGTTTGATATTGCTAAGCTCAATAAAGATGGTCAAGATCACGTGCAAGATAATGCATTAAAAGGCAATCAAAATTGGGAAGATCTGCAGATTCCTACTAGTGATGGTGATTATAACGACGTTAATCTTAATGTTGATTGGACTAAAGTTACGGTAACGGGTGATGTTGTAGAGTCAGTTTCATTTGGTTCGGACGGGCCGGGTATAGTTGATTTTGATTTTGATAATACGACAAGTGACGTCGTTGTATCTGGTGGTGCATTAAAGTCAAATGGTTATGACATTACATTTGAAGCAAAAGACTCAGACTCAGATGGGTTTAATGACCAAATCATAGGTGTGGCAAATGGGGCAGAAGTTCTCACGATTGATGGTATTTTAGAAGGCAAATATGACGTTAATGTTTTAGGGCCAATAGATGATAATTCTGAAGATGTAAATATCGATATTAATACGCATGTTACTGCTGAAGATGTGGATGGCGATGTGTCAGCCATTGATTTGAATATTAATATACATGTTGATTTAAATCAGTTGATAATTCAGTAGACTAAGGTCTAAATTGGGCGTGTTACGAGGACCGTGTTTTTTATTTGATCTATTTCTCTAAATACGTAAGAGTGTTTGAAAAATAGTTCGATTAAACTCGAATCAGCATTTATTCTTGCTATTGTTGTATTAAGCACCAAAAGGGTGATGCCCCGTAGATATTTGACAGAGTATCTTAAAAATTGATAGCTACATTTGTCGTAGCCACCTTAAATGTAAGCGGCAGCTTCGATATTAATTTGCTTAATGGCAGAGTAATACACTTAAAAAAACGCCATTCTCCATTGCGATTTTTTTTACTTTTTGTATAAAAGTATATTAGGCTTTAACATTGATTCAATAATTTAATTTAAGGGTGAAACATGGTTAACGGGAAAAATATTGCGCTGACCGGCGCGAGTAGTGGTATCGGTAAGGCTATTGCTCATGAACTAGCAGGCGCAGGTGCCAACCTTATTCTTATTGGTCGTGATGAAGAGAGGCTCACCCAGGTACAGCAAACACTAGGAGGAACGCATCAAGCACTGGTGGCCGATATTTCAACGGAAGACGGTCGACAAAGCATTGTAGAAGCTTGCCAGGTCATGGAGTCTGGTTTAGATATATTAGTAAATGCAGCCGGTGTGGAAGGTTTTACTGGTTTTGAGGATATGAGTGAAGAAAAAATAACGAACATTATTCATATTAATCTCACGAGTACGATTATTTTAACGAAAGCGTTATTACCCATTTTAAGAAAGAACAGAGAATCTCAAATTGTGAATATTGGCTCTGCTTTTGCTGGTATCGCCTTTCCCGGTTTTACGGTATACAGTGCCAGCAAATTTGGTTTGCGAGGCTTTACAGAGGCCTTGCGTCGTGAATTGATGGATAGTGACATTGCTGTGCGTTATTTTGCGCCTCGAGGAACTGATACACCTTTCAATAATTCTGATGTGGCGGTTTTAAACAAGGAATTGAAAGTGAACATTGACACGCCTGAGCAAGTAGCTAAGGAATTTATGGGTTTTATGCAAACCAATAAGCCTCGCTATTCTGTTGGCCGACCAGAAAGAATATTCACGTTTATGAATAAAGTTTTTCCTGGTCTGGTCGATAAAGCGCTGTTCAAGCAGCTGCCCGTTATCAAGCAATGTTTGCCTAAAAAATAATTTTTTTGCGGGTTTCGCCCTTTGAAAAAGTTTGTTAATGGAACGCGAGCTGTTGCAAACAGCGGTTCAATGTTGTGTTTTCTAAGACAAAGCTGATGGCTAAAGGGTTTTTCTAATGGCGTTTAATTTCAAGGCACTATTTAACGTTGGATAGACGGACTAAAATAGTTCAAATAGTGAGATAGTTTGCGCAGAAAATGAATGGCGCGCTCGGCGGGATTCGAACCCACGACCTTCGCCTTCGGAGGGCGACACTCTATCCAGCTGAGCTACGAGCGCAAGGGGTAAAACTTAAAAGAGGCCCATGTTTTGCCTCAGGGTTTATATTGTAACCGAATGTTAGCTTTGGGTGGCGAGACTCTGAGCCACAATGGCTCGGTTCCATAAAAATGAATGTGTTATTTTGATTCGACCTGCCGCAGGGTTATTGTAGAGATAATAGTGCGTTGTTTTTATTTCGAGTTTAGAGGCTTAGGGTTTATAATTGCGCAAAAATATCGCTAAATGGAGTCAGTACGTGAGTGAAGATAAGAAGATTTTAAACAGCTTGGCCGTCACGATTGGGGTGTTGGTTGTTATTGCCATTATAATTTCTGTGGTTGCGACGAACCTGGTTGAAGATAAGGTGGATACGGCTAAGGAAGAAATGAAGATCTTAGAGCGTATCAAACCATTGGGTGAGTTGGCGACAACGCTGGAAGAAGCGCAAAAAGCTAGCCCGATTGTAGAAGAGCCGGTGGTGGCAGTTGCAAAGGAACCTGCGACACCAGAGCAAATTTATAATACGGCTTGTATGGCTTGTCATGCTTCAGGTGTGGCAGGTGCGCCAGTCATGGGCGATGTTGCTTCATGGGCGCCACGCATTGGGCAAGGAAAAGATGTCTTAATTGAGCATGCCATTAAGGGCTTTAAAGGGATGCCAGCGCGTGGAGGGTCTTCTCAACTATCGGATGAGGACGTTATTGCGGCGGTTGAATTTATGATAGAGAAGAGTCAATAACTAGCTAGCTTAATAAACTTTTCATAAGGGCCAGATTTTCCTGGCCTTTTTTCTTTTTTTCTTCTGGATTTTGCTGGTTTACAGCGGGCCAGTCTAAATCATCAATGGGTAGTTCGGTAAGAAAACGACTGGGCTCGGTGGAAGCGATATCGCCGTACTTTTTTCGCTGGGTGCAATAACTAAAAGTTAACTTTTGTTGGGCTCTGGTTATGCCAACATAGGCAAGTCGGCGCTCTTCTTCAATGTGTTCAGTATCAATGCTGTTTTGATGAGGTAAAATGCCTTCTTCCATGCCGATTAAATAAACATAGGGAAATTCTAGTCCTTTAGCCGCGTGTAAAGTCATGAGTTTAATTTGATCTGCTTTTTGTTCTTCTTCATTTCGTTCGAGGCTATCAAGAAGCATCATACGCGACACGATATCGCCTAAGCTGCGTTCTTCTTGGGATTTTTTTGCACTATTCTCAATCCATTTGATCAGTTCCAGTACATTGTCTATTTTGCGATCGGCTTGTTTGTCGCTGTTAGCATGGGCTTTTATCCAATCGTAGTAATCTATGTCTTGAATCATTTCGTGGAGAACAGCGATAGGGTCCTCTTGTTGGGTTCTGTCAGATAGCCTGACGACCCAGTCGCAAAATGAGCGTAATTTGAGATAAGTTCGTTCATTGAGCTGTTGTTGAAGACCGATCTCGAAGCAGGCATCAAATAAACTAATGTGTCGATCATGAGCATACAGGGCTAATTTTTCGACTGTGGTTGTTCCAATTTCTCGGCGAGGCGTATTGATGACACGTAAAAAGGCGCTGTTATCGTCTGGGTTAATGAGCAGTTTGATATAGCAAAGAATGTCTTTTATTTCAGCATGTGAAAAAAATGAAGTGCCACCACTGATGGCGTAAGGTAATGACAGTTCACGCAAACTTTTTTCTAACAGTCTTGCTTGATGATTGCTTCTATAAAGAATAGCAAAGTCCGCATTGTTGGCCCGGTGTTTGAACTTTACACGGGAAATTTCGGCTGCGATTTGTTGTGATTCGGAAAATTCATCTTTACATTTAATGACCTGAATTTTTTCATCGCTACGGATGTTGCTCCATAGATTTTTTTCGTATAGGTGCGGGTTGTTACTGATGAGTTGGTTGGCAGACTTTAAAATGCGCTGGTTTGAGCGATAGTTTTGTTCCAGTTTTATAATATTGAGGCGCGGAAAGTCCTTTTTAAGTGTAAATAAGTTTTCTGGGTTAGCGCCCCGCCATGCGTAAATGGATTGATCATCGTCACCAACAACCGTGAATTGCCCTAACGAGCCGGCTAAGTGCTTAAATAATTCGTATTGAGTGGTATTGGTGTCTTGGTATTCGTCGAGGAGGAGATAGCGCGTGCTATTTTGCCATTTCTCTAAAATAGCCGGCTGTTCATTAAAGAGAGTCAGTGGTGTAAGAATTAAGTCGTCAAAATCTACTGAATTGCAAACACGGTTATATTGTTGGTATTGTTCATATAAGGCGGCAGCAAATTGCTGAACGGCATCTTCCGCAATCGACATGGCGTGTGCTGGTAAAATAGATTGATTCTTCCAGGTTGATATCTGCCAGGACAAGGGAGATAGCTGAGCCTTATCGATCGGCTGCTGACTGTTGTCGAGAATATCCTGAAGGACTTTAAATTTATCCTGCTCGTCTAGAATGCTGATATTCTTTTTAAATCCAAGTGCTTGATACTCTTTACGAATAATTTCTAAGCCTAAAGAGTGAAAAGTCGATATGCGGATGCCTTTTGTTTTTTTAGATGAACACAGTTGGTCAACCCGCGAGCGCATTTCTCTTGCAGCTTTGTTGGTGAAGGTCACAGCGATGATGTGTTTCGCCTCGACGCCTTCATTCAGTAGATGAGATATTTTTTCAGTAATAACACGGGTTTTTCCACTGCCCGCGCCCGCAATCACTAATAAAGGCGTATCAAGGGTGATAACAGCTTGATGTTGTTCAGGGTTTAATTTGGGCAAAGGTTTTCAACTGGTTAAACGCAAAAGTAAATTTTACTTCGTTTACTTAACGATTTCAGCGCTTTTGCTGATTTAACCGATTTGTTTATCCAAGCGGCGATAACTCAAAGCTTCTGTTAAATGGCCTTTTTGAATACGCTCTTGTTTGTCGAGGTCAGCAATCGTTCGTGCAACGCGAAGAATGCGGTGATAAGCGCGGTGAGACAGTCCTAGCTTATCGATAGCTTGCTCTAATAATTGATGGTCGTCATCGCACAGTTGGCAATATTGTGCAATTTGAGGGGTTGATAGCAGGTGGTTGGGTTGACCTTGTCGTTCGATAGCCGTTGTCTGGGCTTGCTGTACTCGCTGCGAAATGATAGCGCTACGTTCTTCATTACTTGTTGGGTTTTTCCGAAGTAATTCAGTGGCTATTCGGGGTACTTCAATGTACATATCCATTCTGTCGAGTAATGGGCCAGAGATTTTGTTTCGATAACGAATAATTTGGGCGGAGCTGCATTGGCAACGTCTGGAATGGTCACCCAGGTAACCGCAAGGACATGGGTTCATTGCGGTAATCAGCTGAAAGTTTGCTGGAAATTCAGTTTGGTGGTTTGCGCGCGAAATGAATATCTTGCCATTTTCAATAGGCTCCCTTAGGACTTCCAATGTTTTTCGATTAAATTCAGGCAATTCATCTAAAAACAGTACGCCATGATGTGCCAGGGAGATTTCCCCCGGTTTTGGCGGGCTGCCTCCGCCAACAAGAGCAACAGATGATGCCGTGTGGTGAGGTGATCTAAAAGGCGGCGTTAACCAATGGCCGCTATCAATAGTCTGCTGACTGATAGAGTAAATCGAAGCCGTTTCCACGGCTTCTTTTTCGTTAAGAGGAGGCAAAATGCTGGGCAGGCGAGAAGCGAGCATTGATTTGCCGGTACCCGGAGGGCCGCTCATCAGTAAGCTGTGCCGTCCGGCAGCAGCTATTTCGAGTGCTCTTTTTGCGTGTTGTTGCCCCTGGACATCAGAAAAATCAAGGGTGGAAGAGATGGTTTTTCGTGAATGCACTGAAGGAGAGGTCAGCGGTATTATTTGTTGCCCTTGAAGATGAGAGCAGACGGCTAACAAATGTGGCGCGCTTATTATGTTGGCACCTGAAACGAGAGAGGCTTCTTGCTCATTCTGGTTGGGCAGGCATAGCGTGCGTTTATCTGTTTTACAGGCAATAGCAGCGGGTAAGGCGCCTTTGATGGCTCTTAAATCACCGCTTAGGGAAAGCTCGCCAAGAAACTCATAAAGCATTAGTTCGTTATCAGGGATTTGGCGAGAAGCGGCCAGGATACTCAGCGCAATGGGCAAATCAAAACGACCGCCTTCTTTGGGTAAATCGGCAGGTGCTAAATTAATGGTGATACGTTTAGCAGGAAATTCAAACTGGCAGTTGATAAGGGCGCTACGAACACGGTCTTTACTTTCTTTGACGGCCGCTTCAGGGAGGCCAACGATGTTTAAGCTCGGTAAGCCATTTGCTAAATGCGCTTCAACGGTAACAAGGGGGGCTTGAATACCGGCAGAGCTGCGTGTGTAGATAGTAGCGAGGGACATGATGGAATCCTTTCCTAAAGGCCATGGTTGATTACAGGCGTTTAATTTTTACAATCTGTTAGGTCGGCCAGCGTTTTTTCGAGTGCTTCAAGTTTTGCGCGTGTCCTTATTAGGACGGCGTTTTGGGCATCAAACTCTTCGCGTGTGACTAAATCCAATTTGGCAAATTGCTGTTGCAAAATAGATTTAAAGTTTTTTTCTACTTCCTCTTTTATCGCAGTGAACTCGGAAGGCAAACGGTCGCTTAGTGTTTTCGTTAAGGTTTCAAGGGTATTTGAGTCAATCATCTAGTGAACTTTTATATTAGCTATTTTTGCGCAACTTTGGTGCAAAAAATAATCATTATGGAAGCGTTTAGTGCAATTTAGTTGTTTTTTGGTTACAAAAAATTATTAAATTCCTTTTTTTTGTGCTAATCTAACAACATGAATATTACAGTTGTGTGAAGAAATAAAGCACAATGAACAATATCATAATTTAACAATGACAAGGAGCTAAAATGAAATTATTGAAAACGACAGCCGTTGCTGGTTTACTGGTAGCATCTGGAGCAGCATCTGCAATTGAGTTAAGTGGAAATGTTGCATTAACAACTGACTACGTATGGCGTGGTGTTTCTCAAACGGATGGTTCGCCAGCAATACAAGGTGGATTTGATGCTGACTTAGGTAACGGCCTATATGCAGGTGTTTGGGGTTCGAATGTCGATTTCGGCGGTGACGAAAGCATGGAGCTTGACGTTTATGCTGGTTGGGCTGGTGAATTCAATGGTGTTGGTGTTGATGTAGGTGTTTTACACTACGCTTACCCAACTTCAGGTACTGAAACAGATTTCACAGAAGTTTATGTGGGTCTTTCAATGGGTATGTTTAGTTTGACTCAATATTTTGGTTTGGATTCTGGTAGCGATGACTTGGGTGATTACAACCTTGGTGATTACACTGATTTAGGCGTTGATCTTGGTGAGTATAATGGCGTGGCGCTTTCTGCACACGTTGGTTATTTTGATTTGAACGACAATACTGGCGATGCTTGGGACTGGAAGTTAGCTGCTTCAACAAGTATGTTTGGTGTCGACTGGGAAGTTGCGTACACTGATGTGGACAATGCTGATGCAGCAAATGATGATGACCCTAACTTAGTATTGACTGTTTCTAAGTCTCTGTAAGTTAAACGTTCATTCGTTTTAAAAACGCCCCTCAATGAGGGGCGTTTTTTTGTGCGCGTAGTAAAAAGATGAGTTCTTTTTACCAGCATAAAAGGCGCACCAATATGGTTCAATTATATGAGGTCTGCATAATATTTAATCGATCGTTTTTTATTAAGTTGTTGATAAAAAAAGAGTTTATATGTTTGGCATGACCTATGCATTATATGCTCCGTCATAAGACAAAAAGAAACGAGGAATAAATAATGAAACTAGTAACAGCTGTATTAAAGCCATTTAAATTGGATGATGTGCGTGAAGCATTATCCGAAATTGGCGTCTCTGGCATTACGGTCACTGAAGTCAAAGGCTTTGGTCGTCAAAAAGGCCACACTGAGTTATATCGCGGATCTGAGTATGTCGTCGATTTTCTGCCAAAAGTAAAAGTTGAAATAGCATTGTCTGACGATCAAGTTGAGCATGCTGTGGATTCTATTATAAAGGCGGCGAATACAGGCAAAATCGGGGATGGCAAAATCTTTGTCACTGAACTTGAAAAAGTAGTTCGTATCCGTACTGGTGAAACTGGCGCTGAAGCGCTGTAATTAATAGAGGATATAAACGTGGATCAAATATTAGAATTACAATACGCGCTTGACACATTTTATTTCTTAATGTGTGGCGCACTTGTTATGTGGATGGCAGCCGGTTTCTCAATGTTAGAAGCAGGCCTTGTCCGCTCAAAAAACACGGCAGAAATTTTAACGAAGAACGTTGCGCTTTATGCCATTTCTTGCATTATGTACCTAGTGTACGGCTATGAAGTAATGTACGGCGGTGGTGTAATGCTGAGCGGTATTGAACTTGATGGCGCAGCGAATGCAGATGCCCTGACAGCGACTGTATTGGCTGAGTCTAAAGAAGCTGGCTTTGATGGTGGTGCTGTTTATTCAAATGCTTCTGACTTTTTCTTTCAAGTGGTATTCGTAGCGACTGCGATGTCTATCGTGTCAGGCGCGGTTGCTGAACGTATGAAGCTTTGGGCTTTCCTAGCATTTGCAGTGGTGATGACTGGCTTTATCTATCCGATGGAAGGCGCATGGACATGGAATGGCGATAATGTTTTTGGACTGTATAACTTGGGTGACCTTGGTTTCTCAGATTTTGCGGGTTCAGGTATCGTGCATATGGCGGGTGCAGCAGCTGCCTTAGCAGGTGTTTTATTGCTAGGTGCTCGTAAGGGTAAATATGGTCCAAATGGTGAAATCCATCCGATTCCAGGTGCGAATTTACCATTAGCCACATTAGGCACATTTATTTTATGGATGGGTTGGTTTGGCTTTAACGGTGGTTCAGTGCTTAAGCTAGGCGATATTGCCAGTGCTAACTCAGTTGCGATGGTTTTCTTAAACACAAATGCTGCTGCTGCAGGTGGTGCGATTGCGTCGCTTATCGTTGCTCGTATGATGTTTGGCAAAGCCGATTTAACGATGTTACTAAACGGTGCATTGGCAGGTCTTGTGGCCATTACGGCTGAACCTTCTACACCTACAGCATTAGAAGCGACTTTATTTGGTGCGGCAGGGGGTGTCTTGGTTGTGCTATCAATTGTGACTTTAGATAAAATGAAAATTGATGACCCTGTGGGTGCTATTTCGGTTCATGGTGTGTGTGGTTTGTTGGGCCTTTTATTGGTGCCTTTAACAAATGACGGCGTTAGCTTTTCCGGTCAATTAATTGGTGCGGCGACTATATTTGGATGGGTTTTCGTAGCAAGCCTTATCGTTTGGGGTATCCTGAAAGCTGTTATGGGTATTCGAGTTTCAGAGGAAGAAGAATACGAAGGTGTTGATCTGAGTGAGTGTGGTATGGAAGCTTACCCAGAGTTTATGAATAAACAATAAGAGATCACCTTAGTAGGTATAAAAAAGGGCGCCTCAGGCGCCCTTTTTTTGTTTTAAAAAAAACGTTTATCTGGTTAACAGTGCTTGAGCCTCACGGTATTTTGCGGCGGTTTTTTCTGCAATTTCCACGGGTAGGGTGGGGCCGGGGTCTGTTTTGTCCCAATCGAGAGTTTCTAAATAGTCTCGAACGATTTGCTTATCAAAACTGGCAGGACTGGTGCCTACTTTATATTCTTTAGCATCCCAAAAACGTGATGAATCAGGTGTGAGTACTTCATCAATAAGGTGTAAGGTCCCGTTATCGTCTAAGCCAAATTCAAATTTAGTATCGGCAATGATGATATCGCGCTCAAGCGCATATTTAGCCGCAGTTGTGTACAGGGTTAGGCTGATATCCCGTACTTGCTTGGCCAGTTCTTCACCCAGTAATTCAATGGTTTGTTCGTATGAAATGTTTTCGTCATGATCGCCGACGGCTGCTTTGGTTGAGGGTGTGTAGATCGCTTC
This sequence comes from Cycloclasticus sp., assembly GCA_002700385.1. Lineage (GTDB taxonomy): Bacteria > Pseudomonadota > Gammaproteobacteria > Methylococcales > Cycloclasticaceae > Cycloclasticus. Next base: position 135,644 of record PADC01000011.1, on the reverse strand, counting down.
GGGCAATTGTGAGGCTTGCTGTAAATCAGCCGGTAACTGGATACCACATACGTGCCCCGATTTTTGGTAGTCTTTCCATCCGGAGCCGATCAAATAACCACGAACAATGGCTTCTATCGGTAAGGGCTTTAGCTTTTTAACGATGATGCCGCGTTTTTCTAACCGCTGGCAATCGTCTTTATTATCGAGCACTTGATCGAGAGTCAGTTTGGATAATTGGTTGGGAATGAAGTGTGCTAGTTTTTCAAACCAAAAGTTAGAGACTTCATTGAGCACAATGCCCTTGCCAGGAATAGGATCAGGTAGAATAACGTCAAAAGCAGATAAACGATCGGTTGTTACAATTAACATGTGTTGATCATCAATATCGTAAATGTCTCGTACTTTGCCTTTGTGAATCAGGGGTAGGCTATCTAGGTTGGCGTCGTGTAGTGATGCGGGAATAGTCATTTGATTTTAAATTTACCGAGTTGAAAAACTGCTAATGATCTAATTTTATTAACAATTTTGCAAGTAAAAGGTGTGGAACGATGAGGTGGACAGGAAAATTATTAGGTGGTGTGTTTGGTTACATGACGCTCGGCACACTGGGAGCGTTATTGGGCGTTTACATCGGTCATCGTTTTGATATTGGGATGGCGCAGAACCCATTTGACCCCGAACGCCAGCAGCGCATTAAAAAGATTTTTTTCAAATCAACGTTCGCCATTATGGGGCATATTGCCAAAGCAGATGGGCAGGTGTCGGAAGAAGAAATTCAAATGGCGCAGCGGGTCATGGCTCAAATGGAGTTGTCCGCTGACATGAAGAAAGAGGCGATTGCTCAATTTAATCGTGGTAAGGAAGCGGGCTTTGATTTGGATGCTGAATTAGGTGAGTTTAAACAAGCGTGTCAGCGTCAGAAGAATTTAATTCGTATGTTTATTGAAGTTCAGCTTCAAGCGGCGTTTGCTGATGGAGAGCTTGATGAGGCGGAAGACCAGATATTGATCCATATCTGCGGTCGTTTAGGTATCCCACACTTTGCTTATGAGCAGTTAAAACGCATGCTGGGCGCCAGTCAGCGACGTGGGACGCATCAACAAAGCCGCTCTACGCCCGAAGAAGCTTATGCCATTTTGGGTGTGAGTGAAACGGCCACAGATGCGGACGTAAAAAAAGCATACCGCCGTTTAATCAGTCAGCATCATCCCGACAAATTAGTGTCTAAAGGGTTGCCGGATGAAATGATGAAAATAGCAAAAGAAAAGACTCAAGAAATAACAGAAGCATACGACACGATTCGAGATCTTCGAAAAAAGTAAAGTGATGTTTGTTTGCTGAGAAATAAAAAATATGAATACTATCATTGATTTATAAAAAAGCTGATCTATGCTTCAAGTAATTTGACGCAACTTTAGAGAACTGAAGGACAAGTTTTCGATAATTTTATGGAAGAATGTGGAATACATTTACGCTTAAAGAAGGGTGACGAGCAATTGCATAGTGATGAAATTGATCGCTATCGCGCAATCTTTGATTTAAGCCCCCATCCTATCATCATCTATGGTGAATCAGGGATCGTTGACTTAAACAAAGCAACGCTAACAATGTTTGCTATACCGACCGTTGATGTTTTTCTCAATACGCATTGGCAAGATTTAGCGCCGTTGATGCAGCCGAATGGTGTTACATTAAAAAATTTGTTTGAAGATCTTGTCCAAGTGGCCAATATTGAAGGGACGGCGACAGCAGAGTGCATTTGCAAGAAATATGGGTCGGATGATGCCTTCCCCGTTGAGGCTACCGTGAGTGCTTTTAAACTGCATGATGACGTATTTCATCAGCTGAGTTTGATAGATTTGTCACAGGAAAAACATAGGCAAAACGCCCTTCATTCAAAAAAAGACACTGTTGCACTTCATGCGCCAGCCAAAGAAACCAGCGTTATTACCACGTCGCTAACGGGAGAAGTCACCTATATGAATCAGGCGGCTTGCCAATTAACGGGCTACTCGCTTCTAGACGCAATGGGTAAACCGGTGACGTCACGGTTGAGCTTGGTTGATTCATTATCGGGTAAATCGTTTAAAGATTGCTTTCAGGGCGATGAGCAAGCGCCCTTTCGATTTTCAATGGGTATAGTGAGAGGGGCAGCTGGAGCGGATGTTAAAGTTGAAGCTTCGTTAGAACGGCAATGCCTGAATGATGGAACAGCGCTAGGCTATGTTTTAACTCTTAATGAGCTGTCGGAACAAAAGGACAGTGAATTGCAATGGCATGCTACACATGATTCACTAACGCGACTGCCGAATAGGGTGCTACTAGCCGAGCGATTTAAGCAGGCAGTGTATGCTGCAGATCGGCATCAAAAATCGCTGGCTGTTTGCATGGTGGATATTGATGAATTTAAGCCAGTGAACGACGAACATGGCCATGCAGTAGGTGATTTGTTATTAATCGAGATAGCCAGCCGTTTTAAGCAATATTTACGGCAGGATGATACCGTTGCTCGTCTTGGGGGAGATGAGTTTGTTTTGTTACTGGGTAATATGGATGACAGAACAGAATTTTATCAAGCCATTCAGAGAATTCGATCCGCTATTGCGGAACCCTATTTTTTAGAAGGTAAGCGTTTTGTTATTTCCTGTAGTATTGGGGTGACGATGTACCCTGACGATGATGCGGATGCTGATTTGTTGCTGAGACATGCTGATCAAGCCATGTTTGTTGCAAAGCAGGCAGGTAGAAACAGAGTGCATTGGTTTGATGTGGAACAAGATCAACAAGTCAGCAGTTCTCAACAGTTAATTGGCAGGATAGAACAAGGGTTGTTAGCGGATGAATTTGAGCTTTATTATCAGCCAAAAGTGAATATGCGGACGGGTGATATTGTTGGTATGGAAGCTTTAATACGATGGAACCATCCTGAAGAGGGGGTTATTCCCCCTTTGGATTTTCTGCCGTATATTGAACAGGATGAGCTGAGTATTCGTGTAGGTGATTGGGTACTAGAAAGGGTGTTGACCCAATTAGATAATTGGCAGGAGCAAGGGCATGATTGGTCGGTTAGTGTTAATATCACGGCGAAGCATTTCCACCTTTCTAGTTTCACCAGTAGGCTTAAATCTGTTTTACGCCGGTTTCCACATATAAAACCTGAAAAATTAGAGATAGAAATTCTTGAGTCCGTTGTATTAGGCGACCTTCAACATGTGCAAAAAGTCATAGAAGAATGTAAAGCGCTAGGTGTTCGTTTTGCACTGGATGATTTTGGAACAGGCTATTCGTCACTGAGTTACCTTAAGCGTTTAGCTGTCAATGTGATCAAAATTGATCAATCATTTGTACGTAACATATTGAACGATAAGGGGGATTTGGCGTTAGTGCAAGCTATTTCCAGTTTGGCAGTGACTTTTGGGCATGAAGTTATTGGCGAGGGTGTGGAAACCATTGAGCAAGGTGTGCTCCTGATGAGATTAGGTTGTGATGTGGCGCAAGGTTTTGGGGTTTCCGGGCCGATGCCGTCCGGTGAAGTGGCTCATTGGGCAAAACAATTCGTGTTGGACCCTAAGTGGCGAGCCTGGTCAAATTCAGATTGGGATTTAAATGCTTTCCCATTATTGGTGGCGCAGTACGATATTAAAGAATGGGTGAACAAAGTCGCTAAACAAATTGAAAAGGGGGTTTTGCCGCTAGAACGTGCTCAATTTACACATGAATCACAGTGCCGATTTGGTGCTTGGTATCAGTCAGATGGTTTTCAACGTTTTGGCGATTTACAGGTGTTTAGAGATATAGATCCAATTCACAGAGAGTTTCATCGTGTTGGAAATGAGATTGTCCATTTGTATGTTGATGGGCAAACGGGCTTGGCTCAAAAAAAATGCCCAGATTTATATGCGTTAGTCGATGAGATGTTCTCAATGCTTGATGAGCTGCAACAGAAGGCTTTTATCCAATAAGTAAGCTTGTTTCTATAAAGTTTAGCCCTTGGCTTTTTTTCTCAGCTCGATAAAATAATCCGATGGACAATAAATAGGAGGGTTTATGCCATCGTTCGATGTGGTTTCAGAAGTGGATATGCATGAGTTAACTAATGCAGTTGATCAGGCAAACAAAGAGGTGACAACGCGGTATGATTTTAAAGGAAAAGACGCGTCTTTTGAGCTGAGTGGCCATGAAGTCACCTTGCTGGGGGAGTCTAAATTTCAATTAGGGCAAATGCTTGATATTTTCCGTATAAAATTGTCTCGTCGAGGTGTGGATGTTGATTGTATGGAGACTCAACCCGCTGAAGAGTCTGGCTTAAAAGCAAGACAGAAAATTATCATCAAGGAAGGGCTGGATAGTGAGTCAGCAAAAAAAATTACTAAGCTGATTAAAGAAAAAAAATTTAAAGTTCAAGCACAAATTCAAAATGAGCAAGTCCGTGTGACCGGGAAAAAACGTGATGACTTGCAATCCGTGATGTCGATGTTGAAAGCAGAAGGGCTGGGCATTCCTTTGCAGTTTAAGAATCTCCGCGATTAATTTGACCAAGGCGGCAAACAGTTGCCGTTACAGCAAAATAAACACAGGCGCATGGTGTTATTAAAGCGCATAAAAAATTTTAACTAACTGTTTTTAAAAGTTTTTTCAATATCGGCACGTCAATTGCTGTTTACTTTTTATTGTTATTAGATGAAGGTGAACAGTTATGCGCTTTTTAACGGTTTTTAATTTAACCTTATTGGTGCTATTAGTTTCGGTGGTTGTTTTGATTTCTCCGGGGCATTTATTTGCCCTGGTTAATGTTCCCGGCCTATTAGTCGTTATAGGCGGTACGTTATGTGCTGTTATGTTGAGTAAGCCTCATCATAAAGTGCTTCAGTTGTTACGCGACATACCCGAGGCTATTCGGGGTCAGGTCGCGGCTTTTCATGGCCGTGCGGAATTCAAACAATTGCTTCGTTGCGCCTATTTATATCGCTCGTCACAAATTCGAGTGCTTGAGCAGGAAATTAAACTGGCTCAACAGCCCTTGTTGATCAAGGGGGTTCAACTCATTCTAGATCGCTGTTCATCAGAAGATGTGAATAATATTATGCGAAAAGAACGAGCCCGCTTGTTGCTAGCCGACCAAGAGAAGTCACAAATATTACGATTAATGTCGAGTTATGCGCCTGCCTTTGGCATGTTGGGCACTTTGCTGGGTATGATCCATATGTTGTATGGCTTGGGTGATGTCGGCCTAGAAGAAGTGGGAGCGACAATGGGTTTTGCTTTGCTGACAACACTCTATGGTTTGATTGTTGCCAATTTAGTTTGCAAGCCACTGGCGATTAAATTAGAAAAAAGAACGGCTGAGCATGCAGCACACCTGAATGTTTTATTAGAAGGGCTAGAAATGATGCATGCAAGGAAGCATCCGATGGTGATTAGAGATATGTTGGAAGCACATGGGATTCCTGAAGAGAAATTTCACGATCCCGAGAAAGCAAGAAAAAGCCGTTTATCGAAATTATTACCTTTAGCGGCGTCCCATGTCGATTGAGCGCCGGTCTCAGGTTGTTCAGCGTGATGAGGCCTTATTGCCGGTAGAGGATAATGAGTCCTGGGCACTCAGCTATATTGATCTTTTATTATTAATGGCGACCTTGTTTGTTTTACTATTGAGTTATCAACAGGACAAGATTCAGCAAGCCTCAGAAAATAAACAACAAGACATACCGATAGCTAAAGGCTTGGGTGAAAGTGCATTTGTCGATCAAATATATCTGAGCCATTTAAAGGACCGGGTCAGTGTGGTTGAAGAAAAAAATGCGATCAAATTAGCAATGAGTGACAGCATTTTGTTTTTTCCTGCAGATGCTACTTTAAGTCGATCCGGTGAACGGGTGTTAGATGAAATAGCCGTTATGTTAAGACAGCGGCCTTGGCATATTTTAGTAGAAGGGCATACAGATAATCAGCCCATCTCAACACCACGTTATTTATCAAACTGGGAATTGTCTTCAGCAAGGGCGACGAGCGTGACACGGTATTTAATAGGGCGTGGTATTTCGCCTACGCGTTTAAGTGCCATAGGTTATGCGGATACTCGACCTATAGCCAGCAATAATGATGAGGTCGGGCGAGGTGAAAATAGGCGCGTTGCTCTTGTGTTGCGAGTAGCGGATTGACGTTCAATTGCCCGTCTGCATAGTGATGAGGTTATGTAAAACTAAAAATTAGACCGATTAACCCACCAAAGACACCGCCCCAAACAACGAGCCAGCCCAAGTGCTCTTTGATCATTCGTTGAATGATGTTTTTCACCATTTCGGGTGTTAATTCATCCAGCCTTTTTGCAACGATAGCTTCAATATCATTAATTAAATCATCACTGATTTGTTGTGTATTAAGGCCGTCGTGAATGGCTTCAATAAAGGCTTCACTTTTGGTCATTTCGGTGAGTGTTAAGTGAATTTTTTTGCAAATAGGCTCCTTCAGCGGGTCAAGTGCAGCGACGCCACCAACCATCGAAAGCATGCTGCCAAATGAAGAGTCGGCAATAGCGTCTACGAGTGCTTGGAAAATTTTGTCATCATCTAATCGGTCGAGAAGAGGGTCTACATTAAATAATTGTTGGGCTGCGTTTTCTTCATGCTGAAGAAACCGTTCAATATTTTCTTGCGTAAAGAATTGCTGCATGATGAGTTGATGAATCCCTTTTTTAAAGTCTTCAAAATGGGCGGGAATAATCCCAGAGCCATATAAAAAAGGGACTCTTTCAAAAAGCATATGCACCGCAATCCAGTTGGTTACTGCGCCAGACAAAGCAAAGACCCCGATGGCCATCAAGTTTTCAGCGTAATATGGCGTGACAAAGCTGCCAGCGATTATGCTGATTGCAATGAGGTTGGTTATTAAACTTTTATTCAAAGCAGGCGTGGCTTTATTAGATTCCATGGCTTTTTATAAAGAATCAGGAGTTATCCAAGGTAGTAACGGCCAGCTGTTGCCAGTGCAATCACGCTGAGCCCGATGATAAGGTTGACGCCAATTAATGCGCGAACTTGAGCAAGGCCTTTAGCGGCTTCTTCCCAGTTTTGTTCTTTAACAGCGCGGGTTAATTTACGAGTCGGTGCAAAGAAGACATGCATGAAAATTAAGACCATTACGATACCCATCGTCATCATGATATGAATGTACGGAGCAAGGTTTTTCATGCCGCCAAATTTATTGGCAATAAGCCAGAAACCTGTGCCAAGCACAAGTATTGCGCAAGCCCAGACCCAAGGAAAGAATTTGGAAAAAACTTGAGACCATAAGGTGAGTCGCTGAGCGGGTTCAAATTGAGTGGCGGCAACAGGGCGTAAAATGACATAGGCGAAAAACATTCCGCCTACCCAAATTGTGGCAGATAGAACGTGTAGACTGAAAGCGAGAGGGATCATGTTGAAGGTCCTTTTATAGTTGTTGATTGAGGGTTCTTAAAAACGTGTATCAGCCAGTTATGTATCGAGCGGACAAGCGTTTCATCTAAACCATTAAATGCATGGTCAGCACCCGAAATTTCAATTTGACGATTATGAATGTTATTGTTCATGAGTGCCAGTTTTCTTGTGGGCGCTGTTTTTAAAACACTGTCTAAATCTTGGCTGCCATATATATCGAGAACCGGTATCGTTATTTTTTCCAGCAGTTCGGTCGATTGGGCTTCGGGCAGATCAGAGGCTATTGTTGGCAAGCTGATCAGCGTCAGCGCGTCACAAGCTAATGTTTCTTGTTGGGCAATAAAGTTTGTCGCCATCATAGCACCCAAGCTATGCGCAATCAGTACGCATGGGGTGTTTTTGTAGTTCTCGCCCATGTAGCGTAACGACGCTTGTATTCTGCCCACGCTGTCTTTGATTAAGGCCAGACTGTCTTTGATTGGTGCGTATTTGGAAGCCACGGGCAGTTGCACGGAGAGAGTGACCCAGCCGAGTTCAGCTAGTTGGCTGCGAAGGGGCTGGATCAGTTGAGGCGAATTAGGATTTGAGCCCTTGCCATGTAAAATAATAACGCTGCCGTACAGGGTGTCGAGTTTTTTGTCGTTAATTAAGCCGAGGAATTCTGTGCCATCTGCTTCTAAAGTCACTACATCGCCAATGAGAATGCTTTTTTTAACACTTTCATTGATTTGTTTTTCGCGCTCCAAGTCAGAAGCGAGTAGGGCGTAACTCGTTAATAGGCCAAAAAGTATCGCTAAAAGTAATAAGGGGGTTTTTAGCATGTTCAAGTGGATTAACTGATTTTTAAAATGATTATGGTGCATGAGAGAGAGTAAAAAATCCAGAAAAGCTTGGTTGATGTTGTTTTTATACGGACTGCATTTTTATTGCATAATGAAAAGAAATGTTTTTCGCATTAAAATTAACCGATGACAACGGAACGCATTATTTTCAAACTGGCTATTCCCGCAGAGACCTATTTGGCTGTTTATAAAGGGCATGCGAAGAAAATTTCTACGCTGGCGGTTGATGGCAGGAGAGTCGAGTTTTCTGCTGATAAGGTGCGCAAATTCTTAACGCATGAAGGGGTTTTTGGCGTGTTTGAAATGGAAATTACAGAAGAACAAAAGTTTTTATCTATCAAACGCTTAAGATGATTGAATATCTTAGAGTCTAAAAGGTAATTAGGGTGAAATAAATCGTGATTTCGGTTACCCTTCTTTTTTTATTTATAATTTGCTTAACAGATGAAAACACCTTTAATTGCTCCGTCTATTTTATCGGCCAATTTTGCTCGCTTAGGTGAAGATGTTGATAAGGTGCTTGATGCTGGCGCAGATGTTGTCCATTTTGATGTGATGGATAATCACTATGTGCCTAATTTAACAATAGGCCCTATGGTTTGTGATGCCTTACGGAACCATGGTGTGACCGCGCCTATAGATGTGCATTTGATGGTAAAACCAGTTGATCGAATGATTCTAGACTTTGCAAAAGCAGGAGCGAGTTATATTACCTTTCATCCTGAAGCAAGTGAGCACATAGATCGAAGCCTGGGTTTAATAAAAGAACAAGGGTGCCAAGCTGGTTTGGTCTTCAATCCTGCAACACCGCTCAATTATCTAGATCACGTCATGGATAAGTTAGATGTGATTTTATTAATGTCGGTCAACCCGGGTTTTGGAGGGCAAAACTTTATCCCATCGACATTGAAAAAGCTCCAGCAAGTTCGCCAATGCATTGATAACAGTGGCTGCGACATTCGCCTGGAAGTAGATGGTGGTGTAAAAGTTGATAACATTGGTCAGATTGCGGCGGCGGGTGCGGATATGTTTGTTGCAGGTTCCGCCATATTTAATACCGATGATTACACGAAAACAATTGCAGATATGCGACAACAGATAGCCAAGGCAGTGGGTTGAAAAAATTAGGCGACAATGGCCAAATAAAATTGCTGGCCTTCGATTTAGATGGAACCTTATTGGACAGCCTTCCTGATTTGGCAGCGTCGCTAGAATTAACGCTGGCCGAGCTAAATTTGCCGCTTCATCATCAAGAAAAAGTACGTGGGTGGATTGGTAATGGCGCGCGTTTATTGGTTAAACGTGCGTTAGCGGGAGAGATGAATGGGGATGTTCCTGCAGAACTTTTTGATAAGGCATATCCAGTGTTCTTGAAACATTATGCCGACAATTTAAATGTGGCTAGCGTATTGTACGATGGCGTTGAGGAAACGTTGAACGTATTAAGGACAAAAGGTATTGCGATGGCCTGCATTACTAATAAACCCGAGCAATTCACAACGCCGTTATTAAAACAACTCGGCCTTGAAGGCTTGTTTGATAAAGTGGTGTGCGGTGATACCTTTGAAGAGCGTAAACCTCACCCGATGCCGTTATTAGAAACAGCGCAGTTTTTTAATGTGCTGCCAGAGCAATCGATGATGGTGGGGGATTCAGTGAATGACATAGCAGCGGCGCAAGCGGCCGGTTTTTACTCTATTTGTGTGGACTATGGCTATCATGGTGGCGATAACGTCCATCAGCTTGGTGCCGACAGGGTGATCAGCCAATTTCCAGATATTGTTCAATTGATTCAACAGGCAGCGTGAGACGGATGTTGAGTACGGGTGAGAAAAGTTTAATGAAAAGACGATGGCGATTCTAAACGTATCAGCAGTCCATTGAAGAAGTAATTAAGAGAAAGAGTCATGACACCCGAACAATTTAAACAATATGCCGATCAGGGATATAACAAAATTCCCCTGATGAAAACCATTTTAGCTGATTTAGAAACCCCCCTCAGTGCGTATATGAAATTGGCAAATAAGCCCTATAGCTACCTTTTTGAATCTGTACAGGGGGGCGAAAATTGGGGGCGATATTCCATTATCGGTTTGCCATGTCAACAGGTCATAAAAATCAATGGCAGCACGGTTAGCATACAGTCTAAAGGTCAGGTCGTTAAAACGGTTGATAGTGCTTCACCATTGGATTGGGTGCGTCGTTATGCAGAGACATTCAAAATACCCGATATTGAAGGGTTGCCCCGTTTCAGTGGGGGACTGGTTGGGTATTTTGGCTATGAAACCATCCATTATATAGAGCCAAAAGTAGCCCTAAATAATGAACAGAATAAAAAACAAGACCCCATTGGTTCAGACGACATTTTGTTGATGATTTCTGAAGAGGTCTTGGTGTTTGATAACGTCAACAATCAACTGATGATTGTGACACATGTGGATCCAGCTCAAGAAAATGCCTATCAACTGGGTGTGGCTCGCCTTGAAGAGATTATTAAAACGTTAAACACAACAGACATTAACTCAACATTTGGGGAGAGCCAGACAACGGAAGTCGGCGAGGCTGATTTTATTTCAGGGTTTACCCAACAGGGTTTTCAAGACGCAGTAAACAAAGTGAAAGACTACATCGTTGAGGGCGATGTGATGCAAGTGGTTTTATCGCAAAGGATGACAATTCCTTACCAAGAGTCCCCGATTGATTTGTACCGAGCGTTACGTTGTTTAAACCCATCACCTTATATGTACCATTTAAATTTAGACGATACTCACGTGGTCGGTTCATCACCTGAAATTTTAACCCGTTTAGATGACGGTGAAGTAACCGTTAGACCGATTGCCGGCACTCGCCCAAGAGGCGCAACGCGAGAAGAAGACGACGCACTAGAAAAAGAACTGTTGGCCGACCCAAAAGAGTGTGCCGAGCATTTAATGTTGATTGACTTAGGCCGCAATGATGCAGGTCGTGTGTCGAAAACAGGGACCGTGGAGCTGACCGATAAAATGGTGATTGAACGCTATTCCCATGTGATGCATATTGTGTCAAATGTGACGGGCGAGTTAAAACCCGGCCTTGATGCGATTGACGTGCTGGAGGCGACGTTTCCCGCAGGTACCGTTAGCGGTGCGCCGAAAATTAGAGCCATGCAAATCATCGATGAACTGGAGCCGGTTAAACGCGGTATCTACTCTGGTGCTGTTGGCTATATGTCGTGGTCGGGGAATTTAGACACCGCGATTGCTATTCGAACAGCAGTCATAAAGGATGGAAAGTTAAATATACAAGCAGGTGCGGGCATTGTGCATGATTCTGTACCTGAGAACGAGTGGGCCGAAACAATGAATAAAGGGCGGGCAATTTTTAAAGCAGTGGCCATGGCGCAACGGGGTTTAACAGGAGGTAAAGCCTAATGGCTGCGTGTAAATTAGTGATGATCGACAATTACGATTCGTTCACTTATAACTTGGTGCAATATTTTGCAGAATTAGGTGCGGATGTTCACGTTGTACGTAATGATCAGGCCAGTGTTGACGAAGTGATCGCGATGCAAGCTGATAAAATTGTCATTTCCCCGGGGCCTTGTACGCCAACGCAAGCCGGTATTTCTGTTGAATTGATTAAAAGGATGGCCGGCACTGTTCCCATCTTAGGGGTTTGCTTGGGCCATCAAAGTATTGGTGAAGTGTTCGGTGGTAAAGTCGTGCACGCGAACAATATTATGCACGGCAAAACGTCCGATATGTACCATAACGAAGTGGGCGTTTTTAAAGGATTAAGCAACCCCTTTAAGGCAACTCGGTATCATTCGCTAGTCGTGGAAAAAGAGTCGCTGCCCGATTGTTTGGAAATAACGGCTTGGACACAAACAGCAGCGGGCGAGATGGATGAAATTATGGGCTTCAAGCATCGTGAATTAGAGGTTGAAGGCGTGCAGTTTCACCCTGAGTCTATTTTGACTGAGCACGGGCATGATTTATTAAGAAATTTTTTAAACAAAGGGTGAATCGTGGATATTAAACAAGCGCTTGAAGCGGCTATTAATTATCAAGACCTTTCTACTGAGCAGATGATCGACGTGATGCGTCAAATTATGTTAGGTGAAGCCACGCCCGCACAAATTGGTGGTTTTCTGGTGGCGTTGAGAATGAAAGGCGAATCACTCGATGAAATCGAAGGGGCGGCCATTGTCATGCGCGAGCTGGCTACAAAAGTGGCGGTGACGGGAGATTTTTTAGTAGACACTTGCGGTACCGGCGGTGATGGGTCAGATTTATTTAATGTATCAACCGCAAGCGCATTTATTGTTTCGGCTGCGGGTGGAAAAGTAGCAAAGCACGGCAATCGTTCGGTTTCCAGTTCAACTGGGAGTGCCGATGTGCTCGAAGCGGCGGGTATTTATTTGGATTTAAGTCCTGAACAAGTATCAACTTGCATTCAAGACGTTGGCATCGGTTTTATGTTTGCGCCTGCTCATCACAGTGCGATGAAGTATGCTATTGGGCCACGTAAAGAGTTAGCACAACGCACCATTTTTAACATGCTGGGACCAATGACAAACCCGGCTGATGTGAAATCTCAGTTGATCGGCGTCTTTAACGAAGCGCTGTGTCAGCCCATCGCTCATGTTTTACAGCGTTTGGGTAGTGAGCACGTGTTGGTTGTTCATGCACAAGATGGGCTGGATGAAATAAGCCTGGCCACACCGACACATATTGCAGAATTGAAGAACGGCACGGTTCAAGAATATAAAATAACGCCCGAAGACGTGGGTGTGGAGAGCCAAAGTTTGATTGGTTTAACGGTTGAGAGTGCCGAAGAGTCGTTAGCTTTGATAAACGATGCTTTAGGCTCGCAAAAAACGGTAGAAGGAAAAAACGCCGCCGATATGCTGGCGTTAAATGCAGGGGCTGCTTTATACGTTTGTGGCAAATCAGACAGCATTAAATCCGGTGTGGCCTTAGCTCAAGACATGATTAACTCTGGCAAAGCCTTGCAAAAACTTGTTGAACTAAAAGAAAAAACACAGCGCTTTTTAAGATGACCGACACCCCCGACGTATTAGTAAAAATATTGGCTCGAAAACATGAAGAAATTGCCGAGCGGCTTGAGCAGACTTCCCTTGAGGATTTGAAACGACAAATTTCGACAGCTTCGCCGGTTAGAGGATTTATGGATTCAATTAAGAAAAAACTAAGCCAAGGTGAAACAGCGGTGATTGCTGAGGTGAAAAAGGCCTCGCCGAGTAAAGGTTTGTTGCGTGAGCATTTTAATCCAGCTGAGATAGCCCTCAGTTATGAGATCGGTGGGGCGGCTTGTTTGTCGGTATTAACAGACAAAGACTTTTTTCAAGGTGCCGAAGCTTATTTAAAAGAGGCGCGTGCTGCCTGTGGCTTGCCTGTTATTCGTAAAGATTTTATTGTTGACCGTTATCAAGTTTATGAAGCGCGAGCCATAGGAGCAGATTGCATTTTGTTGATTGTTGCCGCCTTGGACGATGCGACGTTGGCAGACTTGTACCAATTAGCCGGTGAACTGGGGATGGATGTGTTGGTAGAAGTGCACGATGCGGAAGAGCTGCAACGTGCCTTACGATTAAATCTGGACTTGGTTGGGATCAATAATCGTAATTTAAGAACATTTGAAACCTCATTAACGACGACGGTGGATTTGCTTAAGAGTATCCCTGATGACATTATTGTCGTAAGTGAAAGCGGCTTGCATAAGCCAGAAGATATTACGATGCTAAAAGAGCATCAAGTCCATACCTTTTTGATTGGTGAAGCCTTTATGCGTTGCGATGATCCAGGGAAGGCACTGAAAAATTTAATGGCTTAGTGCTTGTTTTGTGACCAGTATTGTTTTGCCATTGACCTTAATCTGCCCTTGTTCACCCAGTGTTTTTAAAACACGCCCTGCCATTTCACGAGAACAGCCAACCATTCGACCAATATCCTGGCGAGTAATTCTGATTTGTATGCCTTCGGGGTGAGTCATTGCTTCGGGTGCTTCGGTTAAATCTTTCAATGTTTTTGCAACACGGCCACTGACATCCAGAAAGGCGAGATCTCCCGCTTTTCGACTGGTATGTAATAAACGTTTAGCAAGCTGTTGACCAAGCGCGGTAATAATCGCTCTGCTATCAGCTTTAAGTTCATTATCTAACAGGGAATTTAATCGGTTATAACTGATGCCAGCGAGCTGACAAGGCGAGCTGGTTCGCACATAAACATCTCGTTTTTCTCGATTTTCATTAGGTTCAAAAAACCCTGCTTCGCCAATAAAATCTCCTCGGCTAAGGGTGGCCACAATAAATTCATGGCCATCTACTTCGTCAACACGGACGTGAGCAGACCCTTCAACAAAATAATACAAGGTGTCTAAATCATCACCGGGTTGAATAATATCTGTTTTGTTAGAGTATTCCCGACGATGGCAAAAACTGATGAAACGGGCAAAGGAGTCATCCGGCATACCAGAAAAATTGAGAATAGGCTTTTGTCTGCTCATGAGCTGAAGTGTAGCAGAGATTTATAAAATAACAGTCAGCAAAAATAAGCCAATGAATTACGTTGGCAAAGTCCAGAGGTTAAACGATTATGTGATATTCTTTGCGCTAAATGAAAACTAAGGTATGACGATGGATGTAAGAATAAAATGGGTTGAAGGCGCCATGTTTCTCGGTGAATCTGGGAGCGGGCATACTGTCGTGATGGATGGTGCGCCAGAAAATGGCGGTAGAAATTTAGGTCTTCGACCCATGGAAATGTTATTAACGGGTATGGGGGGCTGTACCGCCTTTGATGTAAAAATGATATTGGATAAAGCGCGTCAACAGGTGACTGATTGCGTAGCGGAAATTCATGCAGAGCGGGCAGATACCGTTCCCGCGGTTTTCACCAAAATTCACGTACATTTCATTGTTTCAGGGAAAGGCTTAACCGATAAAGCTGTGGCGCGCGCAGTGAATTTATCAGCTGAAAAATATTGTTCAGCATCCATTATGTTAAGCAAAGCTGTTGAAATCACACACGATTATGAAATTATCGACGTGGAGGCACCGTGAAGCGGCCTAATGCAACAACAGGTTTAAGGCATGTGGCGCTTAATGTTCGTGACTTGACGGCGGCGGAGCATTTTTATGTGGATTTAATGGGGATGTCTGTTGAGTGGCGGCCCGATGGCGATAATGTTTATTTAACCTCCGGCAATGATAATTTAGCGCTTCACAAAGTGAACGGTGAACAAAGCGGCGTGCCAACACTGGACCATATTGGTTTTTTTCTTGATTCAGAAGAAGATGTAGACGATTGGTTTGCCTTCTTAAAGTATCATGACATTAAAATGAAAACACAACCACGTAAACACCGTGATGGCGCGAAAAGTTTTTATTGCTATGACCCAGAGGGCGTGACAGTACAAATTATTTGTCACCCACCGTTGGTTGGGAAATAGCTGTTTCGCTAGCGGCTGAACATTTTAGCGATCTGAAAACATGTCGCTGGTTATAAAGGGCCTGATAACCCGCGACATGGATGAATGTGCTAACTTTACATTCTGCGGAAGAGAGTTAAAACAGCCAACCAGCAGGATCAGGGTGGGCTTCTTTTTGGTCGAGTGACTTCATGCCTTTAACGCAACGAATAACAAGCCATACCACCCAGAATAAAAGCACCAGATAACCGATAAGAATGATCGACAATATCATGCCAATCAATACATAAAGCAGCCCAATCCAGAATGTTCTGATTTGAAATTGATAATGGGTTTGTAACCAGTCGGGTGCCTCACGTTTGTTGATGTAAGCCATCACTACCCCGATGATTCCAGTCAGGCCAAAGATGATGCCAACTAAATAAAGAATATAGACGACCTTCGCCGTGCCTTCAGAACTGGGTGCTTGTTGCGTTACTTCATTCATTTTTTCTCCTTTTTAGGGTTTCGAATAGAGAGCGTTGGTTGTTAGGAATGTACACGATATAAAACGTTTTAGTCTATTAGAAAGTATTGTGTGCATCAGTGAACAGCTATTTTTTTTCTACTGCACCCATTTGTTGGGCATTATTATGTATCAGCTCAATGGATTTTTCGGCAAATCGTTTGCCAAGAATTTTGTAACCGTCGACAGAGTAATGGAGGTCATTCATGATGTGTTGGCCCTTTTCATTCTTTCCTTCGTTCAAGTCGTCGGTATTGACCCAGGCACCGCGAGGATCAGCTTCCGATACCTTAACTTGTGCTTGCCTTACCAGTGTCCAATGCGGAAGTATTGTATTGTCCATGTCATGATCACTGAGCCGACCAATAACAAAGTTAATATCATCGCGGCCCATATCTGAGCTGAGTTGTTGTATTAAACCTCGAACGCTGTCGGCATAAACGTCTCCATGTTTATCATGTGCGTCTCTCTCGCCTTGCATCCAAACGAATGTTACGGTTGAATACTTTTCGTTTTTGGTGGCAGCATGGACTTTTTTCATCAGTCGGTCATACAGGTCACCGGTTGCCGTTGGTTTGTTTCCTGTTGCCGGTTTCCACTGCTTGTACCAGCGTCGAATCGGTTGGCCATTCTGGGCATTCTTTACAACAGTGACGTTATCTTTTCCAAAGGCTGCCTTGACTATCGGTGTGAAAGAGGTGCTGGGGTTGAGACCGACCATGTTCGACTGACCTGAAAGGATAAAGAGGTGTTTGTCTGAGTTCGCGGCGTTGACAGACGAAACAAACACCATAAAAAATATCAGTCCGATACGTTGATAAATCATCAGAGTTTCTCCTTTGCTTGGCGTTGTTTTTTTGAATAGAGCTACAAAGGCTCCGCGTAACGCTGTTTATTTAACAATAACAGGGCGCGTCATTGTACGAGTTTGCTCATTATAAAATTTCCTTTAAGGCGATAATTCAAAGCCCTTCCGTTACTTTAAACTCACAGAGGTTGAGTTGAAACTTAGTGAACTTCAGAAACGACTTGTCTCATGGCCGAGGTCATTTGAGTTAGCTCTGCTTTTTCAATAATAAAGGGAGGCATGATATAAACGAGGTTCGAAAAAGGTCGAACCCAGACGCCCAGTTCCACAAAACGTGGTTGCATCCACTGAATATCGATGGGTTTGTGCATTTCAATGACGCCGATAGCGCCTTTTACTCGAACATCTTTAACGGCATTGAGCTGGTGGCATGGCTGAAGTTCGGCTAACAGTTGTTGTTCTATCGCATTGACACGCTGCTGCCAAGGTGAATTGAGCAAGAGTTCTAAACTGGCATTTGCCACCGCGCAGGCTAAAGGGTTGGCCATAAAAGTGGGGCCATGCATGAGGGTGGGGTGCTGGCCTTCGCCGATACCATGAGCAACCTTGGTGGAACATAGGGTAGCCGCCAGACTTAGGTAGCCTCCAGTTAGTGCTTTGCCAACACAGAGAATATCGGGGACGATGCTGGCTTGCTCGTAGGCAAAAAGACTGCCAGTGCGACCAAACCCGGTGGCTATTTCATCAAGAATCAATAAAACATCGTGCTCATTGCATACGTCGCGGATTTTTTTTAGGTAAGCGGCGCTATAAAAACGCATGCCACCAGCACCTTGAACCAGGGGCTCGATCATAACGGCTGCAATGGTCGGTCGGTTGCTTTTCAGCAATTGCTCAAGGTCATCAATGGCTTCTTGATCGTATTGTTCTTGGCCATAACAGTTTGGGCTTTGTGCAAAGAGGTGCTGAGCAAGAACATCGTTAAACAAATGGTGCATGCCGTTATCGGGGTCGCAGACAGCCATTGCGCCAAAGGTATCGCCGTGATAGCCATTTTTGATGGTCAGTAAGCGCTGTTTTTTTGGTTGACCTTGTGAAGCCCAATATTGAATGGCCATTTTGATGGCGACTTCAACAGAAACCGAGCCGGAGTCTGCAAAAAATACGTGCTGTAAATCATTTGGTGTCATTTGAATGAGGCGTTGAGCTAACTCAACGGCAGGTTGATGAGTGAGCCCACCAAACATAATATGCGACATGGATTTGAGTTGATTCTCAATGGCTGCATTTAAGGCAGGATGGTTGTAGCCGTGAATGGCTGCCCACCAAGAAGACATGCCATCGATCAGTTCGCGCCCGTCAACCAATGTGATGCGGACGCCAGAGGCTGATTTAACTGGGAAAACAGGTGAGGGGTGACTCAGGCTGGTGTATGGGTGCCATAGGTGTTTTTTGTCGAAATCGACCAGTGCGTTCCAGTTGTCGCTCATCTGGGGTTAAATCCAAAAAGAGGTTTTGGTCATTATTTTTGAGGTTAAGCGCATGCCTTGTTTGATAAAGCTTGGTAACTCAGCAGCACCTTGTTCGATGGCCGTGGTGGCATGTTGATTTTCATCTTCGCGCATCTGCTCAAGAATGGCCCGTGTCTTCTGGTCGGTATGGGGTAATTTTTCGAGGTGGCTGTCAATATGTTGCACAACTTGCCGTTCGGTTTCGGCTAAAAAACCAAGACTCCACTTATCTCCGGCAAGGCCGGCGGTGGCGCCAATGGCTAAAGAACCGAAGTACCAAAAGGGGTCTAGCAGACTGGTTTTTTCGTCCAGTTCATTAAGGCGTGATTTACACCACGCCAGGTGATCGTTTTCTTCTTCCGCCGCTTGCGTGAGTTTTTCCTGTACATCTTTGTTGCGAGCAGTTAATGATTGGCCTTGGTATAAGGCTTGCGCCGCTACTTCACCGGCATGGTTAACGCGCATTAATTGAGCGGATAGTTTTGCTTCATCCGCGCTTAATTCATTTTCATCACGGGTGTTGGCCGGATTATCTCGCCCTGTTGTTTTGGCGTGCCCAGTCAAGGTGCGTAATACGCGGTCGGTATGAGCAATGAGGGTGTCGGCAGGAGAGTAGGCTCTTTGCATGGTTAAACCTTTAATTGTTGTGACAGCAATGATACCGGATGTAAGACCTGACTGTTAAGTCCTTCGGATTTTAATCCTGCGTTTAAATGCAGGGCGCAACCGATGTTACTGCTTAGTAAATAATCAGCGGGTCGTTGTTTTATTGGCATTAACGTTTGTTTGCGCAAGGTTTGTGCTGTTTTTTTGTGGGTGAGCATTTGTGTGCCAGCGGCTCCACAGCACATTTGATCCGTGTTGAAAGAGCGAATGTCCAACTCACTGATGTTGTTGAGCAGCTCTACGATATCAGTCCCCTTGGACTGCACATTTTTTAGTGTGCAAGGGGTATGGAGCCAGGCTGAAGCTGTCAGCGGTTTAAAGGATAAAGCAGGCAAAAAAGGCGCAATAAAGTCGCTTATATCGATGACCTGAGTCGTTAAGGGAGGGTCATACTCAGATAAGGTCGCGCCACAACCACTGGCGACGGTAATAATCGCGTCATAGTTGTTATCAGAAAAGGCAAGGTGGTTTTGTTGGGTATATAATTCGACCTGCTTTTTGTTCCCAGCATGAAGATCAATCGCACCGCAGCAGCGTTGTGTTTTAGGTAGCGTGACGTTAAAGCCACAATGTTGCAGTAGGAAAATGGCGTCTTTTATCGTTTTCGAATCCAGCACCTCGCTGGCACACCCCGTAAAAAGTGCAACATGCCCTTGCTTAACGGGTGCAAGGGAAGGGTAGGTTTGTTTTAATTGATTGGCCAACACCTTGCCAGGAAGCACCTCGTTCAGCGTTAAAGAGCATTTGTTTAAGCCGGTTTTTAAATAAAAACGCAGTAGCGCGTTAAAGGCTTTTCTATAAGGCCCTGTGAGCGCCTTTATAGCTGAACGTTCCAACAGGCCAAGTTGATGCGTGCTGGAGGTGGCGGTCTCGCTGCGAAAGCGATTGCTGATTTCAGCATAGGGCACTTGAGCGGGGCACATTTTTTCACACGCACGGCAGGTCAGGCAGTTGCCGATGTGTTGGGTTAAGGTGTCTGACAGTTCAAGTTGGCCTTCCGACCAGCCTTGAATGAGCGCTAAACGGCCGCGGGGAGATTCGTTTTCATTTTGGCTAAGGGTATACGTAGGACAGTGTGGCAGGCATAATCCACATTTGACGCAGAGATCGACATCAGAAAATTTAGATTGAATGGTCAAAGCAATAAGACAAGCAAAAATGTAAAGAATTCATTATAATTAAATAATATATAATTTAATTAAAACAAACATTATGGTTATAAGTAAAAAACAATTAACACACCTTAAGCGATTGGAAGCCGAGTCTATCCATATTATACGTGAAGTGATCGCGGAATTTGATAACCCCGCCATGCTTTATAGTGTTGGCAAGGATTCGTCGGTTATGTTGCATCTTGCGCAAAAGGCTTTTTTTCCTGCAAACCCACCGTTTCCGCTAGTGCATGTGGATACGCAATGGAAGTTTAAAGAAATGATAGCGTTTCGTAATCAACGTGCAAAAGATGTTGGAATGGAGTTGATTGTTCATATTAATCCCAAAGGCGAGGAGCTGAATATCTCGCCCTTTACGCACGGCTCTTCTATGCATACGGATATCATGAAAACAGAAGGGTTACGGCAGGCGTTAGACCAGTATCAATTTGATGCTGTTTTTGGTGGGGCGCGACGTGATGAAGAAAAGTCTCGTGCGAAAGAACGTATTTATTCATTTCGTGATAAGAATCACCGGTGGGATCCAAAAAATCAGCGTCCAGAGTTATGGGATGTCTACAATGGTCGTCATCAACAAGGCGAGTCCATTCGTGTGTTTCCACTGTCTAATTGGACTGAGTTGGATATTTGGCAGTACATCTATTTAGAAGGCATTCCAATTCCTGATTTGTATTTTGCTAAAGAGCGCCCTGTGGTTGAATACGGTGGTACGAAGATCATGGTGGATGATGACCGTATGCCAGAAGAGTTACGCGCCAAGGCGGTGATGGAAAAGGTGCGCTTTAGAACCTTGGGCTGCTATCCTTTAACGGGCGCAGTTGAGTCAAATGCAGAAACCTTGCCTGAAATTATTCAAGAAATGTTGTTAACAAAGGTGTCAGAACGCCAAGGCCGATTGATTGATCACGATGAATCAGGCTCTATGGAAAAGAAAAAGATTGAGGGGTATTTCTAATGGCGATTGAGCAAAACAATCTAATCGAATCAGATATTGAGGCGTATCTTCATCAGCATGAAAATAAGGAGCTATTGCGCTTTATCACTTGCGGTAGCGTGGATGATGGCAAAAGCACCTTAATTGGTCGATTGTTACATGACAGTAAAATGATTTTCGAAGATCAATTGGCGGCGATCAATAAAGATTCTAAAAAACACGGTACAACAGGCGAAGAGGTGGATTTGGCCTTGTTAGTAGATGGGCTTCAGTCTGAAAGGGAGCAAGGAATTACGATTGATGTTGCGTATCGTTTTTTCGCCACCGATAAACGTAAATTTATTATCGCGGATACGCCCGGCCATGAACAATATACGCGAAATATGGCCACCGGTGCGTCGACAGCGGATCTTGCTATTATTCTTATTGACGCGCGTCATGGTGTGCAAACGCAAACACGTCGCCATAGCTTTATTACTAACCTGTTGGGTATCAAGCATATCATTGTTGCCGTGAATAAAATGGACTTGGTGGATTTTAGTGAGCAGCGTTTTAATGAAATAAAAGACGAATACCTGAACTTTGCCAAAGAGATCGGTATTCAATCACCTATTTTTGTGCCGGTTTCAGCACTAACAGGCGACAATGTTGTGAATCGCAGTGAGAAGATGTCTTGGAACATGGGTGCTCCCTTGATGGAGCAGCTGGATACCATTCCATTGGAAGAGACCGTTAACCTGAATAATTTCCGTTTGCCCGTTCAATACGTTAATCGGCCTCATCTGGATTTTAGAGGGTTTTGTGGCACGATTGCCGCAGGCACGGTTAAAGTTGGTGATTCAATCACGGTGTTGCCATCAAAGAAAACATCCATCGTTAAACAGGTGATCCAACCGGCCGTGAATGAAGAAGAGATGAATGTGGGTGAGGCCTTTGCGCCGATGGCAGTAACACTGACATTGGAAGATGAAGTGGATGTGAGCCGTGGCGATATGATGGTCAAAACTGCCGATATTCCTGAAATGGCCGATCAATTAGAAGTGATGTTAGTCTGGATGGGCGAGATTCCAATGCAGCCAAACACAGACTATTTAATTAAACGAGCCACGAATGTTGTGCCGGGACAATTTAAACAAATCCATCATAAGATTGACGTAAACACCTTGGAGAAGAAAAAGGCGGCAGAACTTCAGCTGAATGAAATTGCCCAGTGCCAGTTGGTGTTGAATAAAGCAATCTCCTTTGATCCGTATGCCGATATTAAAGGGACAGGGAGTTTTATTGTTATAGATAAGTACACCCACGCAACGCTGGCGGCGGGAATGATTCAGAAAGCGTCGACCAAAGTTGATCAACAAAAGAGGGTTCGTGAGTATTCGGCGTTTGAAAAAGATCTGAATAAAATGATCCGGGAAAACTTTCCTGAATGGGGTTGTCGCTCGCTTGATGAGTTGTAGCTAAAATGACATGGATGTCATCATATAGTTGGTGTAAACAAGCCTGAACAGTTAAGATTGATCCTTTGAAGTTTCAGGATGTATGTAATCAATGTACAAAGAGACCAATAAACGTTCTATCGTAAAAGGAATTACGTGGCGGCTTGTTGCAACCACCACCACCATTGTTATTGTTTATGTGTTCTTTGATCGGCTTGATCTGGCTATTGCCGCAGGTGCGATAGAAACCACGTTAAAAATTGGCTTGTTTTGGCTTCATGAAAGGGCCTGGTTTAAAGTGCGTTGGGGTAAAAAAAGAATTGAGCCTTTTAATTTATGGTTTACCGGCTTGCCTCTTAGTGGAAAAACGACCATTGCCGACAAGGTGTATGACGAATTAGAGAAAATTGACATTCCTCTGGAACGCATTGATTCGAAAGATATTCGCGATTTAATCCCCGACATTGGGTATGAGCGAGAGGATAGAAATCGTCATATGCATCGCATTGGCAACCTGATCTGTACGCTGCAGAATAACTCAATATCTACAGTGGCTTCGTTTGTTTCCCCTTACAAAGAGTCACGACGTGCTATTCGTGATATGGTCAAAAACAACGTTATCGTGTATGTGAAAGCCGACGTTGAAACGTGCAAAAGCCGTGATTATAAAGGGGCTTATGCAAAAGCATTAGCAGGAGAATTTAAAAATTTCCCGGGTGTCGATGAGGTCTACGAAGAGCCGCAACGAGCAGAGATTGTGATCAATACAGAGACAACAAGTGTGGACGAGGCGGCCTCGCTCATTGTTAAATACATCAAGAAACATTACGTGAAATAATGGGTTTCAAAACAAGGATGTCACGGTGGCATTAATTAGCGTACAAAATTCAGGAATTATAAAAAATGACTAACAATACGGTCTGGCATGAGCATCATGTGAGTCAACAACAGCGTGCGATTCTAAAGCAGCAAAAGCCTTGTATTTTATGGTTTACAGGGCTGAGCGGCAGTGGCAAATCAACCATTGCAAATGCCGTAGAGAACCTGCTGTTTGGGATGAAAAAGCATACCTATTTATTGGATGGTGATAATGTTCGCCAAGGGCTGAATAAGGGGCTTACCTTCAGTGAAGAAGATCGCGTAGAAAATATTCGCCGTGTTGGCGAAGTGGCTAATTTATTTTGTGATGCCGGTTTAGTGGTGGTGACGGCTTTTATTTCACCGTTCGAAAAAGACCGGGAAATGGTGCGAAACATGGCGATGAAAGGCCAATTTGTTGAAGTCTTTATTGATGCGCCCTTGAGCGTTTGTGAACAAAGAGACCCAAAAGGCCTCTATAAAAAAGCACGGGCGGGAGAAATTAAAGACTTTACCGGTATAGACTCCCCCTACGAAGAACCGAAAACACCCGAGCTACACGTAGTCAATCACGGCATCAGTATCGAAGAAGCAGCGGCACAGGTGGTGGATTACCTTAAACAACACGCTTATATCTAACATGCTAAATAAAATAGACGTACAGGATGTTGTCGCGTTGGCAAAAAAAGCCGGTGAAGCGATCATGGACATTTATCAAAAAGACGTTGAAATTGAATATAAAGCCGATGAATCGCCTTTGACTGAAGCAGATAAAACGGCACATGCCATTATTGAGCGTGGCTTAAAAGTTTTAGATCAACAAAATAATACGTCAATTCCACTAATGTCTGAAGAAGGGAAAAATATCCCTTATGAAGAAAGAAAAAGCTGGGACTATTTCTGGATGGTAGACCCCGTGGATGGGACGAAAGAATTTGTTAAAAAAAATGGGGAATTTACGGTCAATATTGCGCTGATACACCAAGGTGTCCCCGTTTTAGGCGTTGTTTATGCCCCCGCGTTAAACCAAATGTATTGGGCAAAAAAAGGCGAAGGGGCTTTTAAGGACGCAAAGCAACTGCCAATAAAAAAAGCGCATCAACGAGAAACCTATAAAATAGTGGCAAGTCGCTCGCACATGTCCGAAGAGACGCAAGCATATGTTGACGCGATACAAACAGATAAACAAAAAGAGCTGGTCTCTATCGGCAGCTCTTTAAAAATTTGTTTAGTTGCAGAAGGCGAGGCTGATATATACCCAAGACTTGGGCCAACGATGGAATGGGATACCGCCGCGGCACATGCGGTTGTTTTAGAAGCTGGCAAGGTTATCAATGTTTATCAGCAAGGCGAAAAAATGGCTGGTTTGGCATACAATAAACAAAACTTACTAAATCCGTTTTTTATAGTGGCATAACCTAAAGATGGTGGGTGTAGCGAAGCTGAGTGTTGATTTTTTCAATAACCCTGCACATTACGACGATTATTTTTCATTGTGCGTAGTATGAGTTATTAAGCATAATAATGACCTATAATTTGTAGCCAGTTAAATAGTGATCAGGGGTCTGTATGTCATTTTATAAACACCACGTGTTTTTTTGTACAAACCAAAGAACAGACGGTCGCGCCTCGTGCCAGGATCATCAGGCACAAGAAATGCGCGACTATCTCAAGAAAAAAATTAAAGAATATAAATTAAATGGACCCAATGGTGTCCGGATAAATAATGCTGGTTGCCTAGATCGGTGTGGTTTAGGGCCAATATTAGTGATTTATCCGGATGAAACATGGTATCGCTATCAGTCAAAATCTGACATTGATGAAATTTTCGAACAGCATCTTCAGTATAATGAAAAAGTTGAGCGGTTGATTGTTTAGGGGGTGATCAGTTGTTGGGTTTAAAAAATATGAAAAAGTGATTGAGCATTGCTTGGTTTTTCTTAAAAACTGAAAAAAGCGAAAGATTTTGTTGAGAGCAATGGACTAGGTGAAGCGAAAAATTGGTAAAAAATCAGTTACCTTAGAAAAACTAGATTTTGAGAAATTTTGTACGATTACTGTTGGCGTATAATATTTAGGACCGTGGGAAAGTGTATGGGTGATGTATACAAGTGAAGTCAATCTTGCTTTTTCTCATGTTAATTAAAGGATAAAAGTGAAAAAGAAAAAAATAGCACTAATAACAGGTGTAACAGGGCAAGATGGTTCGTATTTAGCTGAGTTTTTATTAGAAAAAGGGTACGAAGTTCATGGGATTAAAAGACGAGCGTCTTCTTTTAATACGCAGCGTATTGATCATATTTATCATGACCTGCACGAATCAAATAGTCACTTCCATCTTCATTATGGCGATTTAACAGACTCTTCGAACCTGACGCGTATCATTAATGATGTACAGCCCGATGAAATTTACAATTTGGGTGCTCAATCACATGTTGCCGTGTCGTTTGAATCGCCGGAATACACGGCAGATGTTGATGCGATGGGTGCGCTACGTTTACTAGAAGCGATACGCTTTTTAGGGTTAGAAAAGAAAACGCGGTTCTATCAAGCATCAACCTCAGAGCTATATGGTGAGGTACAAGAAATCCCACAAACAGAAACCACACCCTTTCATCCCCGTTCACCCTATGCCGTTGCTAAGATGTATGCCTATTGGATTACAGTCAATTATCGCGAGTCTTATGGGATGTACGCGTGTAATGGCATATTGTTTAATCACGAATCACCGCGCAGAGGCGAAACGTTTGTAACGCGAAAAATTACACGTGCATTAGCCAATATCTCACAAGGGTTAGAGCAGTGCTTGTATCTAGGTAATATGGATGCGCTTCGTGACTGGGGGCATGCTAAAGACTATGTTCGTATGCAATGGATGATGCTTCAGCAAGATCAGCCAGAAGACTTTGTGATCGCGACAGGAAAACAAATATCAGTACGCGAATTTATACAATTAAGTGCACGCGAATTAGGTATCGAACTGGAGTTTAGTGGCAAGGGTATCGATGAGGTGGCCACCGTTGTGGCAATAACAGGAGATAAAGCAGATGCTGTGAATATTGGCGATGTGATTGTTAAGGTTGATCCGCGTTATTTCCGCCCAGCCGAAGTAGAAACTTTGCTCGGCAACCCAGCAAAGGCAAAAGAAAAGCTAGGTTGGGTGCCAGAAATTACCGTTGAAGAAATGTGCTCGGAAATGGTTGCCAATGATTTGGAGAGTGCAAAACGTCATGCGCTGTTGAAGCTACACGGCCATGATGTTTCCGTCGCTTTGGAAAACTAAGGGTTGATCTGAAACGTCTATGTTAAAAACATCTAAAATATATGTGGCGGGCCATCGGGGTATGGTGGGTTCGGCTATTATTCGACAGTTACAATCGTTAGGGTATAGCAACATTATTTGTCGAACACATGCAGAATTAGATTTATGTAATCAGGGTGCTGTTCGAGAGTTTATGCAATCAGAGCAACCTGATTATGTGGTGTTAGCAGCCGCTAAAGTTGGGGGTATTCATGCTAACAATACATATCCTGCAGAGTTTATTTATCAAAATTTAATGATGGAAGCCAATGTGATTAACGAGGCTTATCAATCAGGCTGTCGTAACCTGCTATTTTTAGGCAGTTCATGCATCTATCCTAAGGCGGCGGAACAACCAATGACAGAAAAAGCATTGTTAACAGGCATATTAGAATCAACAAATGAGCCATATGCCATTGCCAAAATTGCGGGTATTAAACTATGTGAGTCGTACAATCGACAATACGGTACGGATTACCGCAGTGTTATGCCTACAAACTTGTATGGCGAGAATGATAATTTTCACCCCGAAAACAGCCATGTCATTCCGGCCATGATGCGTCGCTTTCATGAGGCAAAAGAGAAGGGCGAAAACGAAGTGGTAGTGTGGGGTACAGGTAAACCAATGCGAGAGTTTTTACACGTAGATGATATGGCTGCAGCCTCTATACATGTGATGCAATTAGAGGAACAACTGTATCAGGCTAATACCGAGCCGATGTTAAGCCACATTAACGTAGGTACCGGTGTTGATTGCACCATTAGAGAGTTAGCCGAAACGCTTAAAAAAGTGGTGGATTTTAAAGGCCAGTTAACATTTGATACAACAAAACCAGATGGAACAGCGCGCAAGCTGATGGATGTATCACGGTTAGAACAGTTAGGTTGGAAAGCTAGCATGAGTCTGGAACAAGGATTAACTGCAACATATCGATGGTTTTTGGCTAATCAAACAGATGATAACTTGAGGCTATAGGGAGATGGTTGGGTGTGTTCGCAGCGTACGAGATGGGCGAATTATGAACACCCGCGGTAGAGTCATAGTGCCTATATTGGGCGCAATTACATTTCAGGTTTTACATAGTAAAGCCGTATCAAGTTGAAAAATTAAAATGGTTATTCTTTGGGCTAACTATTTCGGAGTAGGAAACGGGTTAGTTAATTGACAAGCTCTTTTTATGCTTACAGTACATTTATAGGAAAAGTAAATATTGTGGTTAATACAAAGCATCATATAGTCGAAGTTTTTTTTACAAAACTAAGGCTGAACTTAAAGTCTGAAACAAAAAAAACGTACCTTAGTTATGCATGGTGGCTGTTAGAACCGGCTTTGTATGTCTCAGTATTTTATTTGGTGTTTAGTGTTATCCTCAACCGTGGTACAGACGATTTTTTGTTGTTTTTACTATGTGGCAAAATACCGTTTTTATGGTTTTCCAAATCAATCTCTAATGCATCTAATTCCATTGTAGCTGGCAGAGGCTTAATTCTTCAAATTGCAATTCCAAAACAGTTTTTTCCATTACTGGTGGTTGCACAAGACTTTATTAAACAATTATTTGTATTTTTCTTTCTTTTCGTATTTCTAGCGATCTATGGTGATGGGTCAGTTGCACATTGGATTTATGTACTGCCGGTAATACTAACTCAAATGTTGCTTATTACCGCTTGTGCGTTACTGGTGTCGGCGATCACCCCATTTATTCCAGATTTTAAGTTTCTAGTCGGAACGGGTCTAATGATACTAATGTTTGGTTCTGGCATTTTCTACAGTTACAAAGAATTCTTATCTGAACGTCACCAAGAGCTGTTTTTAATGAATCCTTTAGCCAATCTATTTAAAAACTATCGAGAGGTGTTGATTGATAATATCACTCCAGATTGGCATGCGCTGGGGGTGATTTGCTTAGCTAGTGTACTGGCTATTATTGCGATGAATGTCTGGTTTAAGAAAACAGACACGACCTACGCGCGTTTGGTGATGCAATAATGACGGCAAACAATCTTTTGATCATAGACAATGTAACGCTGAGTTACCGGACGCGGCTGGCTTTTTTTCGACAAAAAAGGTTCACAGCGCTTGATAGTATCAGTTTTAATGTATCAAAAGGTGAGACCCTAGGAGTTATAGGTAAAAACGGCTGTGGAAAATCCACGTTACTTAAATTGTTGGCCGGTATTTATAAGCCCGATAAAGGCAGTATTACTCAATTCTGTGAGCGTATATCATTATTGACTTTAGGTGTCGGTTTCGATGCTGAGCTATCTGGTCGAGATAATGCAATTATTAGCGCTATGTTATTAGGTGCAACTAAGAAACAGGCAATGAAGCTGTTGGAAGGTATTATTGAATTTTCGGAGTTGGGAGATTTTATTTACCAACCAATGAAGACTTACTCGACAGGAATGAAAGCGCGTCTCGGTTTTTCAGTGGCGGTAACCCTTAAAGTGGATTTATTACTAGTGGATGAAGTGCTTGGAGTGGGGGACGCTTCTTTTCGGCAAAAGGCAGAGCAATACTTGTTGAAAAAAATTAATTCTCAGCAAAGTGTGATTTTTGTTTCTCACAATGAATCCCAAGTTAGACGTTTGTGTAAAAGAGTTGTGTGGTTAGAAAAAGGTCGGGTCAAAATGGATGGGGCAACAAATGAAGTTTTCGAGCAATACAACAGTAAGAGCGCCTAAAATAGTAGTAAAGGTAGTCTAGTAAAGCAGGAGGAGGCTGATAATTAATGCCTTCACAGGTTCAATTTTTATCGAAACAAATGCAAAATGGTGAATAATATGATGAGAGGGTTATATAAAAATGGGCGAGTATGAAAAGTTTGTTAGTGAATTACAGCTTCCTAAGGCTGCGAATAATAAAGTGCCAAGCGTCTATGCTTTTTCATTACATAAGTCGGGCAGTACGCTTTTATTCAACATGCTTGCAGATATAGCACCTCATGCTGAATATACTTATTTTAGTATTCAGGATCAAATGTTTAAGCAAGGAGTTCCCGCCATGATGAAAGCTCCTGCTTTAGAGAAAATAGAAAATATATTTGATGATAATGGGTATGTTTTTGGTGGGTTTAGACTTTATCCAGATAATTATTTGATACCAAACATTAAGACTGCTAAAAAAATATTACTGGTGAGAAATCCAATGGATGCTTTGGTCTCATGGTATTACTCTACGATAAAAACGCATGAGATACCCAAGTTAGGGAAGTTGAAAAAAGTATGGGAGAGGAATAGAAAAAATGCCAAGGCTCAAAGTATTGATGAATTTGTGCTACAAGAAGCGGATCGACACTACAAAAAGTTCATTGATTATTTGAAAATCATAGAGTATGAAAACACGAGAGTATATAGGTATGAAGATATTATCTATGAAAAGGAAAATTTTTTAGCTGATATTTGTGATTTCTTTGAATGGAATGTTGGAAAAAACAATATTGCAACAGTCAGTAAAAGGTATGACGTTTTTCCTGAAAAGGAAGATCAAGATTCTCACGTAAGAAACGTGCATCCAAACGATTATAAGAACAAACTCTCTGTCCAAACTCAGCAAGATTTGGAAGAAAAATTTGTAGATATATTAGAAGCTTTTGGGTACAAGCTCAGTAACAGCTGCATTAGCTATCGACTAAGAAACAAGAGTTTAAAGTGATTATTTGGTTGGCCTCATATCCCAGAAGTGGAAATACGTTGATGAGGAATATTTTAAAAAAAAGCATGGGGCTGACGTCTTACAGCAAACATGGGAGCGCCATTGCTTCAACAGAAGCATTAGTTAACGATTATGGTGTTTTAAAGTGTGGGGGCACATGGGATGAGTGTTACGAAAGCGCTAAAATAGTAACGAAACAGTAATTATCAAGACGCATTCTTTTCCTACAGGTGATTTCCCTGTGATGTATATTGTCCGGGACGGACGCCTTGTCGTATAAAGTTACGTAAACACTATCAAAAGAGGGCAATTGAATCACCCATCTTTGATGTTTTCGTTACCGGTTATTCAGACTAGTTATTGGAAGAGGCTACTACCCAGATTGGAATAATCATTATAGTGCTTGGCTTCAGTGGGGTAAAACAAAGAGAGTTGTCTTGCGTTACGAAGACATTGTTGAACCAACGCAAGAAATACTTGAGGGAATAGCTCATTTCATTTAGATATCGTGGTGAGGTAAGGCCTTTTTAACAAGGTTAATGAGTAAGCAAGAAGAAGAAGTTGTTAGAAAGGAAGCGTGGCATAAATCACTGAAAGCGACCGGGTTATAGAACAGACTTGGATGAGAAGATGTTTTTATTTACTCATGGTTCTCAGATGAAAAAATTAGGATGCACAACAAAAGAAGAGCTTCAGTTAGCAAAAGACTTTATTGGTGTTGAGAGGAGACATCAAAAGCTGATGTTATCTACGCTACAAACAGCTAGAGAACGTTTTGACAACATGCTGCAGTTAATTGAAAAGGAAAAAGAAAAAGTAATACAAGGGTTATCGGCAAAGAAATTTAAGCTTTAGATGGCTGCTATAAATGAATTATTGAGCATTGATTCGTATAGCTATAAATCAAGATTAAGGGCAGAGGATATTATTGAGTCATCGGATACGGATATGCCGTCTATTATTGAGCGCAGAAAGTATATTAAACAATGGTCAAGTTTATATGCGACAGAACAAACAGCTACAGAGGGCGGTTTCGTAAAAAATATATTTAGCACCGGTAGATATAGAGTCAGCTACCTGTGTTAATTCTAACGAAAGTAAAAAAAGTCATATAGGGCAGTTGCGCCATGATAGCTATAAAAAAATGGTTTTACTTGGATATCAACAAAATTTAGAAAAATATTAGAGACGCTTGGATGTGCAATTAGTTTGGGTTCAGCATATAGAGGATTAATAAATGAAGGATAATATTACACACCAAAATTTTAAAATATTGATTTGTGGTATGCCACGATCAATGACCACATGGATTTTTAATGTGGTTTCCGAATTAACGTCTGATTACCAACCCAAAAAACTGTGGATCGATCCATCTGACCATGATGCCGAACAACAATTCTTGACCTCAAAAGGCGTGTGTATTGCTAAATGTCATCACTATAGTAAAGCGTTGGCTGATAATGCAGATTTCATTATTTATTCATATAGAGATATCAGGGCTGCGGCGGTTAGCTGTCATAGGAAATTTAACTCGAAATATTCCTATGGTTTTATTGCGTCTTGGATTGATGCCCAAAAAGCATGGATGAATTATGCGGATATAAGTTTGCAATATGAAGATCTCGTTAACAATGAAGAAGAGGGTTTAATCAAGATTATTGATGTGATTAGACGAAAAAAACCAGGACTTAAGCTGTATGAAGATAGTCAAGCAGTGCGCCAACAAGTTGAAAAAAGTTTTCAAGGCAAACAGACTACGGATGAAGTTAACTACTCAATAGACTCGATGATATTACCTGGTCATAGGACTTTTCAACCTGAGCCAGAAAACCTAGCAGAGGTGGATAAGCAAATCTATGATCAAGTCCAGGCCGAGTTTTCAACTTGGCTACGTCAATATGGCTATATTGATACGGATGACTATGGGCAAGAAGTAGAATTTGATATTGCAGCTAAGTTTTTAAGTTGTTTTACTGAGCCGTATGTTATTGATATTGGGGTCGAACGAGGAAGTTTTATTGAGTTGGCAGTGCAGCACGGTGCTGAAAAAGTTGATGGCTTTGAGCCTTTGCCTAGACATCTTGAATACTTGAACAAAAAGTATGGAACATCAGATTTGGTCACCATCAACCCATATGCTGTTTCTGATAAAACGGGAGACGCACAATTTCATGTGGCGCTTGATAGTGCTGGGAATGAACTGGATTACCATCACACATTAAGTGATTTAGGAGACTCTGCCACAGTTAACAGAACGGCTAAAGTTATTAATGTAGAAATTACAACCTTAGCTAATTTTATTAATAATTGTTCTGAGCCGAATCATATCGATTTTTTGAAAATCGACACGGATGGGCATGATTTAAATGTGCTGCATGGATTAGGCAAAATAAGGCCGACTATTATTATGGCTGAGTACTGGGATGATCTTCCAGAAACAAGTGGAACTAGTGAATATACTCTTAGAGATCTAACTGAATGGGCAAAACAGAATGGGTATTGTGAGTCTGTGGTTGTACGCAGAAATGGCCAAATGGAAACGGTCGAAAGTAATACTTCTTGGTCTGTAAAGGGCGATTGGGGAAATGTATTTTTTGTCCACAAGGATTTTAACTATACAAACATGGAAGTATTTATTGAAGAATTATCCAGAAACTCCTATAGTTCGAAATGTAAATTTATAGCAAGGCTCCAGTCAGAGCTTGAACAAAAAGAAGCCGTAATACAAGGTCTATCGGCATCATTGCGACAAAAAGAACAGGTAGTTAAGTGCTTGGAAGTTTCGCAACAAGAAAAAGAAGATACTAATCAAGCTCAGGAAATTTCGTTACAAGAAAAAGAAAAATCTATACAGAACCTATCTAAATTAGCTGCAGAAAAAGAGCGCGTTATACAAGCATACGAGTCACGACGAAAGCGAAAAGAAAAACTTCGGATTGTTGCTGACGCCGTTGGCTTAAGAACGCTCATGTCAATACCAGCAAGGATTCCAATAATCTTTCGTCCACGTTTGGGTTGGTTGAATCAATATGAAGGTAGGCCTTTAAAGCAGGAGCGCTCCTTTTTAATTGAAAGTGAGCAGCTAAATGCTTACCCTATGATTTCTATTGTCACACCTTCATTTAATCAAGCCAATTTTATCGGTAAAACAATCGATAGTGTATTGAGTCAAAATTACCCTAACCTTGAATTTTTTGTTCAAGATGGAGGATCAAGTGATGAGACGGTTGATGTGCTAAAGGAATATGGAGATAGGCTAACTGGCTGGGAGTCAGAGTCAGACAATGGGCAATCACAGGCTATTAATAGGGGGCTCGTGCAAACCTCGGGTGAAATTATGGCCTGGTTGAATTCTGATGATTTACTCCTGCCAGATACTTTGCGTATTGTTGCAGAATATTTTAATAAACATCCTGATGTGGATGTTGTTTACGGTAACCGTTTGATGATTGATGATGAAGACATGGAAATTGGTCGATGGATTCTGCCCTACCACAGTAATAAAGCGCTGAATTGGGCGGATTTTATTCCCCAAGAGACAATGTTTTGGCGCCGTAGTATTTGGGATAAGTCAGGCGGGGAAATTGATGAGTCATTCCGGTTTGCAATGGATTGGGATTTGATTATGCGATTCAAAAAAGCAGGTGCTAAATTTGCTCATATTCCGCGGTTCTTGGGTGCGTTTCGGATACATGGGGCTCAAAAAACGTCCTCAGTAATAAATAAGATTGGAATTCAGGAAATGACTCGTATTCGCAGTAGAGAGAATGGTTATGAGCCTTCTGAGAATACAATAAGAATAAAAATAATGCCTTTTTTAGCAAGTCATATTATTGTAGATTTAGCTTATCGAATTAAGACACGAATGGGAATTCACGTTAATTAACTTAAAGTTGTTGATGAAAAAGTTTGAGTGGTTTTAACTGTCTATAAGTTACGTACACCGTTTAATGTAAGCTTAATATCAAGCTAGATGCCTTTTAAAGGCGATTGCGAGCGCTATAACCTTGGTAATAGCAGCATTGCACATTCTGCTTATTCATTAATTGAAGCTTATGATAGCGCTTGAGTTATTTTGTATGTATGGCGTTGAACACAGAAATTTAACGCCCGCTTATTGAAATGATGGCTTAAAGAGGGCATGGCGTAATTATCTGAATTCGCCCCATTTTTTAAATAATAGAATGGTTAAAAATCTGGGGTTGTCGCGATAAAGGTTTGCTATGAAAAGAAGTCATTCCTAATGCAGTTAAAGATTGGAATAATCATATGAAAATAAGTATTGCGGTTCCTTCATTTAACTATGCAGTGTTTTTAGAAGCTTGCCTTAATAGTATAAAAAACCAGAGTTATACAGATTTCGAAGTATTGATAGCTGATGGTGGTTCTTCAGATGGGTCGTTAGACATAATTCGAAGTTATTGCAGTGACGATAGTAGATTCCAATTTGTGAGCATGGAAGACGATGGCCAGTCTGATGCTATTTATAAGGCATTTCGGCGTGCAACGGGAGGTATTTTATGTTTTTTGAATGCTGATGATTGTTACATTTCTCGTGATGCCCTCGCTTGCGTAATTAATGCTTTCATGTCTGATAAGAGCGTAAAAATTGTTAGCTTCGGCGGATATTATATCGATGAGTTGGGGCGATATACTAAGCCCATTAACTACCGGTATCACCCTTTAGATGGGCAGCACTTGATGCGATACCGCACAGCGGTGCTACAACCAGCTACTTATTGGAAAAAAGATGTCTTTGATGCTACCAGGTGGCCCAGAAAGTTTAACTACGTGTTTGATGTGGTGTTCTTTTATAGTATTTATCAAAAGGCGTATAAATGGGTTGAATTTCCAGAGCCAATAGTTGGATATCGTTTGCATGGTAAGAATAAATCTATGACGGTTCGGCCTGAAAGAATTGCTGAGTTAGCACTGTTTGAGGAAATAAAGTTTGGGCGAAACTCAGTGCGTTCTACATATTTAAAATATGTAGGGAAAATAGTGAAAGGGTTGGATCAGCTAGGTGCTTTTGGAAAGCTGGTATCAAAGTGTTTGTACATATTAGTTAATGGGCTGGCTTTTATAACCTGTTACCGCCTACCAAGCATATAATTTTGAAAGTTACAGTTATTACGGTTTGTTATAACGCTGCTGAGTTTATTCGCTCTGCAATAGAGTCTGTGCTTTTGCAAGATTACGATAATGTTGAATACCTGTTGATTGATGGAGGCTCGAGTGATTCGACAATTAGAGTTATTAATGAATATAAAGAACGCATTACTGCGGTTGTTAGCGAGCCAGACCAAGGCATTTATGATGCGATAAACAAGGGGCTTGCTTTAGCGACAGGTGATGTTATTGCAATTTTAAATTCGGATGACTTTTATCTTCATGCGCATGTTATTTCCGATGTTGTTAAGGTCCTTCACAATAATAAAAATGTTGATTTATTACTTGGTAATGTGGATTTTATAACACCAGAGAAAGTAGGTAGGAGCATTCGATATTATTCATCTTTTAGGTTCGAACCGTGGAAGATGCGATTTGGTTTTATGCCTGCGCACTCAGCTGCTTTTATAAAAAGCTCCGCCTATCATCAGATTGGAACATATAAATTGCACTATCGGATTGCTGCGGACTTTGACATGTTTGTACGGATGCTTGTTGTGGGAAAATTACCATATTTTAAAATGAATAAAACACTCGTTCGAATGAGGATAGGGGGCGTTAGCACGGCAGGGGTCAAAAGTTACATTACATCTACAAAAGAAATGCTGTATTCATTAAGAGAAAATAATATCTATTCTAACTACTTAATGATATTGCTACGCTTGCCCATTAAGTTCTTCCAAATGTTGTTATTTAGATTAAAAACCAGATGAAGGTATTGGTTACAGGTGGGGTTGGATATGTAGGGCGGTCGCTTATTAAGGCACTTGCTTTTGCCGGTCATTCAGTGGTTTCGATTTTACGGCAACATTCAAGTGATTTGCCACCTAAGGTTGAGCAAATTGCTGGTGATTTAAGGGAATTATCGATAGACAGCGCTGATTCTCTGTTTCAATGCAAGCTTGAGCAAAGTTTACAAATGACACCAGTGGTCATTCATTTAGCGGCTCGTGTTCATGTGATGAGTAACGATGACGCCTCTTCCTTAGCAGAGTTCAGAAGCATAAATGTTCAGGCAACACTACGTTTAGCTCAGCAAGCCGCGAGGGCTGGGGCAAAACGTTTCATCTTTTTGAGTTCAATTAAAGTCAATGGTGAATCTACATCAAGAGGCATGGCTTTTAGAGCGGGTGATACTCATATTCCAACAGATCACTATGGATTGTCTAAATACGAGGCTGAGCAAGGCCTATTGACGATAGCTGCAGAAACTGGCATGGAAGTGGTGATTATCCGGCCGCCTTTAGTATATGGTCCGGGTGTGCGAGCAAATTTTGCCTCGATGATAAGATGGATGCAAAGAGGAATCCCTCTTCCTTTTGGCGCTATCGATAATAGGCGCTCATTTATTGCGTTAGATAATTTAGTAAGTTTTATAATTCATTGCATCGATCACCCTAAAGCTGCGAATGAGATTTTTTTGATTTCTGATGGTGAAGACGTATCAACAACAGTGC
The DNA here is from genome assembly GCA_002700385.1 of Cycloclasticus sp. Taxonomy (GTDB): domain Bacteria; phylum Pseudomonadota; class Gammaproteobacteria; order Methylococcales; family Cycloclasticaceae; genus Cycloclasticus. The sequence continues at coordinate 98,499 of PADC01000011.1, read as the reverse complement.
TTTTACAAAAAATGTCGAAAGCATTGGGTAAAAAGAGTTGCTTAATGCCTGTGCCAGAGCGATGGCTGAGATCAGTGGCTAAGATATTGGGGCGAGAAGATGAGGCGGGTAAGGTTTTGAATTCTTTGCAGGTAGATAGCTCTAAAGCGCGTGATGTATTAGGTTGGAAACCTGTGATCAGGATGGATGAGCAATTACATAAAACGGCGGAGTGGTACTTAAGTGAAAAGAACCTTTGATTTAGTCTTAGCGCTAAGTGCCATGATTTTATTTGCTATTCCTGTTCTTTTGATAGCGATAACAGTGCGTTTAACATCAAAAGGACCTGCCTTGTATTGGTCTAACCGAATTGGGATTAATAACGCAATTTTTAAAATGCCAAAGTTTCGCAGTATGAAATTTGACACGCCTGCTGTTGCGACTCATTTGTTGGAAAACCCTAAAAGTGTATTAACGCCAATCGGTGATTTTTTGCGTAAATCGAGCTTAGATGAGTTGCCTCAATTATGGTGTATTTTAAAAGGTGATATGAGTTTTGTTGGGCCGCGCCCTGCTTTATTTAACCAAGATGATTTGGTTGCACTTCGTACAGAAAAGAAAGTTCATGAGTTGCTGCCTGGCCTAACGGGTTGGGCGCAGGTGAACGGGCGTGATGAGCTGCCAATTCCTCAGAAAGTGGCTTTAGATGTTGAGTATTTGCAACGACGGTCGTTTTTCTTTGATCTTTATGTTTTGTGGCTTACCTTTGTAAAGGTGATAAAACGCGATGGGGTGTCGCATTAGTTTTATGGTGGCGTGGGTGATTAACAGGCTATTTTAAAACGGCTTTTTGTGACTGTGGTGAGCCTTGTTTAATGTTCAGGGTTATTTGTTTAGTACAACCCCTTGTTATTTTAAGGGGGAAGAAAAGGTGCAGTAAAATGATCCTGTTTTCGTTCTGTAGCGCTATACTGAGCGTAATATTTAAATTCTAACTCAACCATATAAGTTTTAGCATGGATAAGGCGTTGTCTTTATTGCCAAGGTGGCTTCTTTCTCAAAATCGACAAGTAAAGAGAAGTATTACATTATTATTTGACACCGTAGTAATAATTGCGACGCTTTGGTTGTCTTTTTCTCTTCGTTTGGGTGAGTTTTATTGGCCTACAACTGGTGTGGGGTTTTTATTTCTATTGGCGCCATTCATTGCAGTCCCTCTTTTTATTCGGTTAGGTTTGTATAGAGCCATTATCCGCTATTTGGGTTTTTATTCTTTATGGGTGGTGGTAAAAGCGGTGTCGCTTTATGCCTTGCTTTTAGCCTTCTTTGTTTTGTTGGTTGGGCTGGAACTTGTGCCGCGCTCAGTGCATATCATTAACTGGTTTTTGGTGTTATTAACAATTGGTGGCAGCCGAATGATTGCCCGTTGGTGGTTTGCTGGACTTTTGGGTAATAACGAAACGCCGGCAATTGCGAACAGAATGCTCATTTATGGTGCGGGTTCTTCAGGTGTGCAGTTGGCAGCTCAATTAGCCCTTAGAAGTGACATAGTAGTTGTTGGTTTTATTGATGATGACGTGTCGTTACATAAGCGCCAAATTCGTGACATTAGAGTCTTTCCATTTACACATTTAAGTCGCTTAGTTGAACGCCAGGGCGTGACGGATGTTTTGCTGGCAATGCCCTCTGTTCCTCGTGGTCGGCGTCAACAAATTGTGGCATTGCTGGAGCCTTACCCTGTTAAAGTGCAAACATTGCCCACACTGGCTGAAATAGCAAAGGGAGAGGTAACGGTTGATGATATCCGTGATGTTGATATTGAAGATCTGCTAGGTCGTGATCCCGTTGCGCCAGTTGAATCGCTAATGGGGAGAAATATAAACGACAAAGTGGTTATGGTTACCGGCGCGGGTGGTTCCATAGGGTCAGAGTTGTGCCGACAAATTTTGCGTTTACAACCCAAAAAGTTAATTTTATTTGAAAATAGTGAATATGCGCTCTATCGCTTAGAGAAAGAGCTTGCTCAAATGCTGGGCACCTTGAGCAGTAGAGAAACGGTGAATATTTTACCGATATTAGGTTCAGTGTATAACAAAAACCGGGTTGAGAAGATATGCCGTGAATGCAACGTGGAAACGATTTATCACGCGGCAGCCTACAAGCATGTGCCTTTGGTGGAGCAAAACCCAAGTGTAGCTGTTTTTAATAATGTATTGGGGACACTGCATACTGCACAAGCGGCTATTTCGGCAGAGGTTGCCTCGTTCATTCTTGTGTCAACAGATAAGGCGGTGCGCCCAACCAATATAATGGGTGCTTCTAAACGTGTGGCTGAGCTGGTTTTGCAAGCTCTGGATCAAGAAGTCAGTGGCACATGCTTTAGCATGGTGCGATTTGGCAATGTGTTGGGCTCATCAGGCTCGGTGATTCCTTTGTTTAAAAAGCAGATCAAACAAGGTGGGCCAGTCACGGTAACAGACCCTAAAGTCATTCGATATTTTATGACTGTTTCTGAAGCGGTTCAGTTAGTTATTCAGGCCGGTGCCATGATGAAAGGCGGGGATGTTTTTGTGTTAGATATGGGGGAGCCGGTAAATATTCTCCAGATGGCGCGAAAGATGATTCATTTGAGTGGTTTGGAGATACGCGATGAAAACCGGCCTGATGGAGATATGGAAATTGTGTACACAGGGTTGAGGCCCGGTGAAAAATTATACGAAGAACTGCTGATTGGCAATAATGTGTCGTCGACTGAGCATCCTAAAATAATGCGTGCAGAAGAATCTGTTGTCCCGTGGGAAGTATTAGAGCCGTTATTAATCAGGCTGACGGAGGCCGCTAAGCAGGATGATGTGGCCGAAATGAGAACACTTTTGGCAGAAGTGGTCAGTGGTTTTAATCCAATATCAAATGTCCAAAAACCCCTATCAATAGAACCGAAATTGACTGGTAAGGGCGTATCAACAGGTCATGCTGTTGTTATAGATGATTTGAGTGGGTAGATAGGTGTGGAATGACACCTTATAAAAAAAGGTAGTGCGTGTTTTTTTGGGTATGGCACCACGTGATAAAATTTAATTTAGTCATTAGGTGATAAAAGTGTCATCGCGAGGGGATAAGTGAATGAAAGGAATAGTTTTAGCGGGTGGTAGTGGAACACGGTTGTATCCGATTACGAGAGGGGTGTCCAAACAGTTGGTCCCTCTTTACGATAAACCAATGATTTACTACCCCATCTCAGTTTTGATGTTAGCGGGTATTACCGATATATTAATTATCACAACACCGGAAGATCAGAACGGTTTTCAGCGTTTGCTGGGAAATGGTGAAGAGTTAGGGGTCCATTTTGAATATGTTGTTCAGCCGTCTCCTGATGGGTTGGCGCAAGCGTTCATCTTAGGCGAGGAATTTATTGCTGAAGATGACGTGTGTTTAGTGCTGGGGGATAATATTTATCATGGACATGATTTGACTAGCCTACTCGCCCAAGCCGTTAAAAACGTGAAAGAGCAAAAAAGCGCGACTGTCTTTGGGTACCGTGTTGCTGATCCTGAACGGTATGGAGTGGTTGAGTTTGATCAGAAAGGTAAGGTGATAAGCTTGGAGGAAAAGCCCGTTCAACCAAAAAGTCATTTTGCTGTGACAGGGCTGTACTTTTACCCTAATGATGTCATCCAAAAAGCAAAAGAGGTGAAACCATCGCATCGTGGTGAACTTGAAATTACCTCGGTAAACCAATTGTATTTAGATGAAGAACGCTTAAAAGTAGAACTCATGGGGCGTGGTTATGCGTGGCTTGATACAGGTACCCATGAAAGTTTACTAGAAGCCGCGCAATTCATAGAAATTATCGAAAAGCGACAAGGTTTAAAAGTCGCTTGTCTTGAAGAAATTGCTTTTGAGCAGGGTTACATTAATAAAGAACAATTAATCGCCTTGGCACAACCGCTTGCAAAAAATCAGTATGGCCAATACTTGTTACGGTGCGCCGAAGAGGCGGGTATCTAATGCAATTTATCAAACAATCAATACCGGATGTTATCGTTATAGAGCCAACGGTGCACGGGGATGCGCGGGGATATTTCACAGAAACATTTAGACAGGATTTGTTTGAAAAAGCCGTGGGATATCAAGTTAACTTTCTACAAGATAACGAATCAAGGTCTTCAAAAGGTGTGTTAAGAGGCTTGCATTTTCAGCTGGCACCTTTTGCGCAAAGTAAATTGGTGCGAGTTATTGAGGGCCGTGTTTTAGATGTGGCTGTTGACATTCGTGTTGGGAGCCCTAATTTTGGCCAGCATGTGGCTGTTGAGCTGTCGGCCGATAATAAACGTCAATTATTTGTGCCTCGAGGTTTTGCGCACGGTTTCGTGGTTTTGAGTGAGGCCGCCACGTTTGTGTACAAGGTCGATAATTATTATTCACCTGAGTGTGATCGTGGACTGGCTTTTGATGACCCAGAGTTAGATATTAATTGGTGCTTGCCAAAAAAAGACCTGATTTTGTCGGAAAAGGACAGGCGTCAGCCGCTTTTTGCTGACTTGCCGGAATGCTTCAACATGGCAAAGAATGATGTCTAAAATACCAGCTGTTTGTGTTACGGGTGGTCGAGGCCAGTTAGGGCAGTCGATAAAAAGTTTGGTTGATGAAAACACGTGCTTCAAATTTAGCTTTCCCACACGAGAGGAATTAGATTTAAGTGATGCTAAGAGCATAGAGGCTTATTTTAAAGAGCATGCCGTTGACATAATAATCAACTGCGCTGCGTATACAGCAGTGGACAAAGCAGAATCTGAACAAAAGTTGGCTGATCAGGTCAATCATCTGGCGGTTAAACAGTTAGCTAACACGGCGTTAGCTCAACAAGCCAAGCTTATTCATATTTCAACAGACTATGTTTTTTCGGGTAAGCACTTCAAACCGTATGAAGAAACTGACGCGGTTGACCCACAAAGTATCTATGGCTTAAGTAAATTAAAAGGTGAGCAAGCTTTAAGTCAAATTATGCCGGTCAACGCGATGATTATTCGAACGAGCTGGGTGTTTTCTGAATTTGGCCATAACTTTGTTAAAACAATGCTTCGTTTAAGTGAGCAAAGAGAAGAACTAAATGTTATTTATGATCAGGTGGGGACGCCGACATATGCGGGGGATTTAGCTCAGGCGATTTTACGGATTATAAAAAATAACACATTTAGTCAAACAAACCTTAAAACTGATATTTACCACTATACTAATGAAGGTGTTTGTAGTTGGTATGATTTTGCGTGCAGTGTGTTTGAAATAAGTCACAAAAAGTGTCTCGTTAAGCCGATTGAAACAAAAGAATATCCTACGCCTGCAAAGCGCCCAAACTACAGCCTCTTAAATAAATCGAAGATTAAGCAAACTTACGGGATAAATATTCCGTATTGGAAAGACAGCTTGAAACAGTGTTTAAATAAAATACAGGACAGTAAAGCGTGAAAACAATATTGGTTACAGGCGGGGCTGGTTTTATTGGGTCTGCCGTTATTCGGCACCTTATTAACGATACCGATTTTAGTGTGGTAAATCTTGATAAGTTAACGTATGCAGGTAATTTAGAATCCCTCGCCGATTGTAGTAGTAGCCCAAAGTATGTGTTTGAACAAGTTGATATTTGTGATGAAGTTGAGGTAAGGCGGGTATTTAAGCAATATAGCCCTGATATGGTGATGCACCTTGCTGCAGAGTCGCACGTTGATCGTTCCATTGATGGGCCGAGAGAGTTCATTCAAACCAATATTGTTGGTACTTATAATATGCTTGAACAGGCCAGATCCTATTGGGTTGGGTTAGACCCTAAAAAGAAGACGGGCTTCCGTTTTCATCATATTTCGACAGATGAGGTGTACGGTGATCTGGAAGGCACAGAAGATTTGTTTACCGAAACGACTCCTTACGCGCCAAGTTCACCTTATTCAGCCAGTAAAGCCAGTTCAGACCATCTAGTGAGAGCCTGGCAGCGGACGTTTAAATTTCCTGCTGTTATTACAAATTGTTCAAATAATTATGGGCCTTACCATTTTCCTGAAAAATTAATTCCTCTCATGATATTGAATGCACTGGAGGGAAAGCCCTTGCCTGTTTATGGCCAAGGGCATCAAATTCGTGACTGGCTTTATGTGGAAGATCATGCGCGTGCACTAGTCCTCGTGGCCACACAAGGTTCGTTAAATGAAACCTACAATATTGGTGGGCATAATGAGATGCAAAATATCCAAGTGGTACAAACCATTTGTGAGTTATTAGAAGAGCTGGTTCCACAAAAACCTGAGGGCGTGAGTGCCTATCAAGACTTGATAACGTTTGTCGAAGACCGAGCCGGTCATGATGTGCGATATGCAATTGATGCCAGTAAAATAAAACGTGAACTCGGTTGGGTCCCGCAAGAAACGTTTGCAAGTGGCATTCGTAAAACTGTTGAGTGGTATTTAAATAATCAGCAGTGGTGTTTGAATGTACAAGATGGCAGCTATCAACGAGAGCGTTTGGGCTGTATTGAGGCTGAATAGTATTATAGAAAGAGGAATGTTTGAATGATAAATAAGGATATTAAGGTTCGAAAGGCAGTTATACCAGTTGCTGGCCTAGGCACACGTGTTTTGCCCGCTAGCAAGGCGATACCCAAAGAAATGATGCCCGTGGTGGATAAGCCGGTTATTCAGTATGTGGTGGAAGAAGCTGTTGCGGCAGGGATTAAGGAAATTATTCTCGTGACGCGTAGCGGTAAATCTTCAATAGAAGACCACTTTGATAAGCATTATGAGTTAGAGGCCGAGCTAGCAAAAAAAGGCAAAACAGCCTTGTTGGTGCAAATACAGGAAATAGTGCCTGATGATGTGACTATTGTGTCTATCCGTCAGCCTGAAGCAAAAGGGTTAGGGCATGCTGTTCACTGTGCTGCAACAATGATTAACGATGAACCCTTTGCCGTTATGTTGCCCGATGTCTTGGTCAAAAATGAAGTGACACAGGCGAATGATTTGGCGGGCATGCTTGAAAAATTTGAGACCCGGCAAGCTGCTCAGATTATGGTGGGAGAGGTGCCGTTTGATAAAGTCCATTTATACGGTGTTGTTGATTGTCATCAAGTGATGCCAAAAGCAGGAGAATCAGTAGACATTAAAGGCATGGTTGAAAAGCCTGCTATAGATAAAGCGCCCTCTAATCTTGCGGTTATAGGTCGCTATATCTTGCCAGCCGAAGTCATGGGTTTTTTGGCCGAAGGGAAACCGGGAGCTGGGGGGGAAATTCAATTAACAGACGCGATTGATGGTTTATTGGCTAAACAACCCGTTGAGGCCTATAAGATGATCGGTAACACCTATGATTGCGGAGAAAAGCTTGGTTATTTGAAGGCAAATATAGCGTATGGCTTGCTTCATGGAGAAACGGCAGAAGGCTTGAAGCAGTTTATAGCTCAGCTAGACTAGTAAAATGAATAACACAAATATTAAGGCATGGGTGGGCTTGCAGCAGCATGCTGAAGAGATGGCAGCTATTCACCTTAACGACCTTTTTCAATCAGATGACAATCGGTTTGATTCGTTAAGTATATTAGAAGGGCATTTTTTGCTGGATTTGTCGAAGCAACGAATCACGGTCGATACCCTGGATAAGTTAATTAATCTAGCTCGTCAACAGCAGTTGGCGTCGTGGATTGATCGGTTGTTTGCGGGTGAGAAGGTTAATATTTCGGAAAATCGAGCCGCTTTACATACAGCATTACGTCTTCCAGGGAATGAATTGAAGGAGATTGATGGGCAAGCTGTGACGGCAGATGTGCATCAGTCACTGGCTAAAATGGGGCGGTTAGTTAAGCAAATTCAAAATGGCCAATGGCGAGGCTTTGATGGTAGCCCAATTAAGAGTGTCGTTAACATCGGCGTGGGCGGCTCTAATTTAGGGCCGCTATTAGCTTGTGATGCATTAGAGCAGTACGCCAGTGAAGAATTGGGGCGTCTGGATGTTCATTTTGTCTCATCTATGGACGGAAGCGAGTTAGAAAAATTACTGCCGACATTGGAACCAGCGACCACCCTTTTTATTATTTCTTCAAAAACGTTTTCGACGGTCGATACGTTAGCTAACGCAAATACAGCGCGTGAGTGGTTGCTGAAAGCGAGTCAAATCAGCGCGGAGCGGATTATTCAGCATCATTTTATCGCCGCAACCGGCAATCCTAAAGCGGCAAAAGCATGGGGTGTGCCCAAAAAAAACCAATTATTATTCTGGGATTGGGTCGGTGGACGCTATTCGATGTGGTCTGTCATAGGGATGCCGATTGCGCTGAAAATTGGTATGGAGCACTTTAGAGACATGTTGAAAGGCGCTCATCAAATGGACAAACATTTTAAAGCAGCGCCGTTTGAACAAAATCTGCCAGTTTTGCTCGGGCTTGTGGGTGTTTGGAATATCAATTTTCTCAATATTCATGCCCACGCGATATTACCTTATGATGGACGTTTGGCTCAATTACCGGCTTATCTTGAACAACTGGAAATGGAGAGCAACGGTAAAAGTATCAATCGAGACGGAGAGAGAATTAATTATCGAACGTGCCCTGTTTTATGGGGGGAAGTGGGGTCGAATGCGCAACATGCTTTTTATCAATTGTTACATCAGGGTACAGAGGATGTGATGTGTGATTTTATCGTGCCGGCGAGACGCTATGAAGATAATGGAGAAGAACTACAGCAGCAACATGATTTGTCGTTAGCCAATTGCTTTGCGCAGTCAAGGTTATTGGCTCTTGGGCAGGGTGCGTTAGAACAGGATGACAATAGCAAAGACTACCAGCATTATGATGGCAATCAGCCCAGTACCACCATTTTGCTGGATGAGCTGACTCCCGAAACCTTTGGTGGATTGATCGCACTTTATGAACATAAGGTGTTTGTGCAGTCTGTCATTTGGGAAATCAACCCATTCGATCAATGGGGCGTTGAAAAAGGGAAGCAAGTGGCAACGTCGCTCTTGAATGAATTGGATCATGTGACGGGTGGACAACGTTTAGACTCATCCACTCAAGGTCTTTTGAAATATACGCAAAGAAAACGTCAGGTTGGTGGTTATGAAGGTTAGTGTTTATGGATCCAGTCTTACTGCTTGGGTGGCGACAGCCTGTTTGGCTAAGGTGGGTAATGAGGTTGTCATTAATGAAATGATGGCCTGCGATAACAAAGAACTGAGCGATATTTCTGTCATTAGAGATGAAGCAGGGTTATTGGATGAGTTGCAGCGACAGATGGAGCAGGGAAGGGTCTCAAGACAAAGTAAAGATTCAATAGTAAAAGCTGATATATATTGGTTAGCATTGGAATCCAATGAATTCGAGTTAGCAGAAAAAATTATTGGGCAACTTCGAGGCCTGCGGTCTATGAAGATACTGGTTGTGAGCCAATGTAATTTTTCAGTAGGAGCAACCGCTAGTCTACAATCCCATTTGGGGAATGCGGGCGATGTTGTTTACATGCCTGATAATCTACAAGAAGGTGTTGCCTTAAAAGGTTTCAGTACACCTAAAAGAATTATTTTGGGTTTGGATAATGACGCTGCTTTAGCAAAAGTAAAGGCGTTGTTAAGACCGTTTAGTAGTAAGCTGGAAGGGCTGCAAATTATGAGCTCGCGTGAAGCAGAATTTACCAAATTTGCTATTACCGGCATGTTGGCTATTCGATTGGGGTACATCAATGAATTGGCCAATTTGGCGGATCAATTAGGTGTTGATATTTCAGTCGTGCAAGATGGTATGGGTGCAGATTCCAGAATAGGGCGTCATTACTTATCCCCGGGTTGTGGTTTTGGCGGGCAAAATTTTCATGAATATGTTTCAAAGTTTTCAGGGGTGTTAAAAGATCATCGCCAGCAATCGTTATTAAAAACGGTGGTCGATGAAAATGAGGTGCAGAAAGAGTTATTGTTCAGGAAGTTATGGCGATATTACGATGGAAAATTATCAGGTAAAAGAGTGGCTCTGTGGGGAGTTTCATTTAAACCAGGGTCTGCGAGCATTGATAATGCGCCTAGCCTGAAAATTATAGAGGCACTTATTTCTCAAGGCGTTTACGTGCGTGCTCATGACCCTGAAGCGTTGGATAATTTGAGGGCTCGGTATGGAGACAAAAAACTAGTGAGTTTTCATGAAGATCATATGGAGATGCTTGATAATGTTGACGGGTTGTTACTTGTAAGTGAATGGTCTTTATATTGGTCGCCTAACTACGATGAGCTTTATAAAAAGATGCGGCAGCCGTTAATCATTGATGGTCGGAATGTCTTCGATAAAGAAATGATGGAGCTACATGGTTTTGACTATCTAGGCGTGGGTCGTTAATTAAAAAAAGTTTCAAGTCTAGCATAAAAGGTTGGTTGATCAGTGACCTTGATGGAGGTTTGATAAAGAATGCAAACTTAGCATTGTGGTTGAGTGAAAAAATAGATAGAATACGCGGCTCTTTGATAGACCTGCATCCCGAGTGAGTGGAATTAAGAAATGAAAACATTTAGTGCAAAAGCAGAAAAAGTAGAACACGATTGGTATGTTGTTGATGCCGAAGGCAAAGCGTTAGGTCGCTTAGCCACAGAAATAGCACACCGTTTACGCGGTAAGCATAAGCCTGAATATACCCCGCATGTTGATACGGGAGATTATATTGTTGTCATTAATGCTGAAAAAATTGGAGTAACGGGCAACAAAGAAAAAGATAAAATGTATTATCATCATACGGGTTATGTTGGTAACTTGAAGTCTATCTCTTTAGGTAAACTCCGTGAAAAACACCCGGAGCGTATTATCCAATCAGCAGTTAGAGGGATGTTGCCAAAGAACTCATTGGGTAGAGAGATGTTCAAGAAAATGAAAGTATTTGTAGGGTCTGAACATACGCATCAAGCGCAACAACCCAAAACGTTAGAACTATAACAAGAGTTTATTATCATGGCACAAAACCAATATTATGGAACCGGTCGTCGTAAAAGTTCAGTAGCGCGTGTTTTTGCACGTCCTGGCAAAGGCGAGATTAAAATCAATAATACAACGTTAGATACTTATTTCGGGCGTGAAACTGACCGTATGATTGTTCGCCAGCCCTTAGAAACAGCCGAAGCAATGGATAAATTCGATTTGCTTATCACGGTAAAAGGGGGTGGAACATCTGGCCAGGCAGGTGCAATCAGACTTGGTATTACACGTGCGTTAATAGAGTTTGATGGTGAGCTAAGACCGTCGCTTCGTAAAGCCGGCTTTGTAACACGTGATTCTCGTGAGGTTGAGCGTAAAAAAGTGGGCTTACACAAAGCGAGAAAACGCCCACAATACTCTAAGCGTTAAGAGTGATGAAAAAGATAAGGCGATTCGTCTGAGTAGTTTTAAAAAGCCCATTTTGAAATGGGCTTTTTTTTTGTGCTAGATAAAAGTCAAGAGGTCAACGCCGTATACCTTTCGGTCTTTGATGATTGGTCTATAATCATTAGTAATGATAGAGGTGTGAAAATGGCTGATTTTAAAAATAAATACATGCGGGCTGTTAAAGAGCTTGATGAAGCTGAAAAGGAAGCAGCAAGCCGTATTCAAACGTTATATCAAGCATCGCTATCAATTTTAAAAGAGCTAAAAGGGCGACATCCAGAGGTCGATATTGCTATTAATCAGTTGCCTGGCAAAATTTCAATGGATGGGCAAACGCCTATCGAAGAGTTATCCCGGATTAGAGAGATGGTCGGTAGCTACTTTGATCGTGATACTGAGGTTGCGGCGGGCTGCCACGCGCTTGGCGCGCTACTATCAATGTTAAAACTGTCTGATGACTTACATGAGGGCGCTGAAGTTATTGAAAAAAGCCTAGTCAACACTCAGACACAAAAGGAGCTGGTTGCAATAGGGCAAAAAATTGCGGCTTTAGTGCTCAAAAATTTGGGTAAGGAGAACGCGTCTCTCAGAGAGGACATTGATAGTATCAAAAGAGGCTTAATGCTCCAATTAGCCCAGCTTGAAGAGCAGGATGTTGAGTTGGCCGGAGCTATTGGTATGACCGATTTACGAAAGCACCTTGACAAGGTGGAGGATGTTAAAGGTTTAGAACGTTTTTACAAACAAGTTTTTGAAAGATTAAGGTTGCCGCTGGCGAAAAAAAATCAATTTATTGTCGAGTTATCAGGTCTTGTTGAAACGGTTGTGCATCAGCTTGCCGAGCTGACTTTAGATTTGAAGAAAGAAGGCGCTCATGAACTAGAAGCGCATAAAGACCGTTGGCGCTTAACTGAATTGATGGGAGGTCAAATTAATACCTTGCAGAATTCAGTGCTGCAATCAGAGAATTTGGATGTATTAAAATCGGTGCTGACTGAACGCCTTGGGGAATTTAATCAAACGGTCGTTAAATTTACTGAATTAGAAGAGGCACGTGCAAATGAGGCTGAAAAATATGCACTTTCAGTGACCAATAAATTAAATCAGTTAGAATTAGAAGCCTCAGACCTTAAGCGGTCTCTTGACCAGGCGCATGAAGAAGCGCTAGTTGATGTGTTGACAGGGATACCCAACAGACGGGCATATGATGAACGTATCCGGCTTGAGTATGAGCGATGGAAGCGGCATAAAGAGCCTTTGTTGTTGGCGATATTGGATATTGATCATTTTAAGAAGATCAATGACAGTTATGGCCATTCGATAGGCGATAAGGTGTTATGCACAATCGCACAGTTAATTAACAAACAGGTAAGAAACAGCGATTTTTTTGGCCGGATAGGCGGCGAAGAATTTGCGATAATTTTTACCGGTAGTGATTTAAATAATTCAATGAAGCGGTTGAATCAATTTAGACAGCTTGTAGAAAATTGTAAGTTTGGGTACAAGGGTAAGCGCATTATCATTACAACCTCAATTGGTTGCGCTCAGTTTAGTGAGGGAGGTGACCCTGAGAGCACCTATGACCGAGCGGATAAAGTCTTATATAAAGCTAAACAGACTGGACGGAACAAATGTCTAAGTGAGCTTGATCTATAGTCTGGCGTCCTTTTTTAACGGTGCGTTATCAAGTTTTTTTAAAGATTCCATGGCTTGATGGGTGCTTAAGAAAATATTCGTTTCACCAATTTTTTCGATAAAAGCCGTCTTTCTCAGTTTATCCATAACGGGGCCTTTAATTTCAGCCAGATGTAATTGAATACCTGCTTTTTCAAGCCGATAAAGGATGTCGTCTAAAGATTCTAGTGCGCTTGTGTCGATAAAGCTGATTGAGCTACAAATAAGTAAGACATGGTTAATGGATGGGTTATCTGCCACAAGCTCCATAATGGTGTCTTCAAGGTGGTTTGTATTAGCAAAATACAGGTTTTCATCGACTCTTAATGCAAGAATGGCCTTATCAGTTTTCACTTTATGACGATGAATGTTTCTGTAATGTTCGGTATTTTCCACTTGTCCAACAACGGCGATATGCGGTTGGCTGCTTCTGTGTAAATAGAGTCCGATAGACAGAATGATGCCAGCAAGTATGCCACTTTCTACATCAACGATTAGCACCGTAAAAAAAGTAATCAACATCGAAAAAGCATCGGTTCGGTCGTAACTCCACGCGTGCTTAAACGTATGGAAATCGATAAGTGGTAAAACGGCCAGTACGATAATGGCGGCTAAGGCTGCTTTGGGTAAGAAAAAAAATAAAGGGGTTAAAGTGGCCAAGGTTAAAGCAACCAAGCAGGCTGAGAAAATTGAAGCGAGAGGAGAATTCGCGCCAGCAGAGAAGTTCACCATTGAACGCCCAAAGCCTCCCGCTACGGGGTAACCGCCACTGAAAGCTGACGCAAGGTTAGCGGCGCCTAAGCCGGTCAATTCTTTATTAGAATCAATTTTCTGACGTTTTTGGCTGGCCATTGATTTTGCAATGGAAACGCTTTCTAGGTAGCCAATTAAAGCAATCAGTATGGCATTAGGCAGGAGTGTTTTTATCAGTTCGCTGTCGACATTGGGTATAAGCAGTGTGGGTAATCCAGATGGGATGCTGCCAATCATTGAGACATTATGTTGCGAGTTTAAATTAAGGCAGTAGACGCACAAAGTGCTGAAAATGACGACGACCAAGGGGCCTGATTTTGAAATGAATTGAGCGATATAATCGCTCACTCTTTTTTTATTCAATAGGCTGGAAAGCGGATTTTTAAAGCACCACAACAACATCAAGCTGCCAACGCCAAGGGCGGTGGTGGCTAGATTGGCATCAGGTAATTTAATAGTAAGATGGTAAAGTGTTTGGTAGGAGGGTAGTCCTCGAGGGATCTCTAGGCCAAGCAGGTGTTTCGCTTGGCTTAAGGCAATAATAATCGCTGAAGCACTGACAAAACCGGAGATAACAGGGTGGCTTAGAAAGTTTATAACAGCACCGAGTTTGGCAACCCTCATAGAGAGCAGCAAGATGCCAATTAAAAAAGCTAAGGTATGGGCGGCGCTGACCATTTGGTTAACGTTGTTAATATTCAGCTCAATCAGCGTTGCGCCTGTCATCAACGACATGAGTCCGACGGGGCCGACGGCCAATGTTCTACTGCTGCCAAAAGCGGCATATAAAATAAGTGGTAAGGTCGAAGAGTATAAAGCCACTTCGACAGGTAAGCCTGCCAACATCCCGTAGGCCATCGCTTGAGGAACGAGAACGACAGCCACAATGATGCCTGCAGTAATATCTCCGTTGAGTTGGTTTTTTTTATAGTCCTTTAACCAATTGGGTAAAAATATCATACGAAACCTGCTTGAGCTCGTTTCATCCATTATATAAACGTAGGTGTTGAGTACTCTTTTATGTGAAAAGAATCATGCCTGTGAAATGAGTTTTAAGTGCATATTTAATATACCAATAAAGAATAAGCATATGCTATTATTTTTTTTGGGTTATTTTTGTAACCCACCCTGCTTGCTATGAAGAGGCTGGGCTTTAGTTGCTTTTTTGTTGCAATGCAATAAAAAAAATAATGAAATCAATGAGTTAATGTGATTTTTTTTGTTGCCTTTTTGCAAAAGGCTAAGTATTATGTTTTTCAAGAACAAGGAGAGGAGGAGGCAGTTCCTTTGTTTTTGATAAAGAAACTGCGTTAAGAACAATAATAAAAATAAAAGACTGGGGGGCTTATAGCCCCTTTTTTTTTGCCTATAAGAAATGAATTGAGTGCTTTTGTAATGTTTAGAGCGTTAACGTTTGAGTGCTTTTTTCGCTGGCCAGTAATACCGTATCTGCAGAACGTTTAGCAAATAATCCGTTGGTGACAACGCCTGTGATGTTGTTGAGGGTGTTTTCCAGTTTCATGGGCTCTAAAATATCCAGACCATGGATGTCTAAAATAATGTTGCCGTTGTCTGTTATAAAGTTTTCTCGCCAAACGGGACGGCCTCCTAATGCAATAACTTCTCGAGCAACATAGCTTCTGGCCATAGGAATAACCTCAAGTGGTAAGGGGAAGCTGCCAAGGCGAGAGACCAATTTGCTTTGGTCTGCAATACAAATAAATCGCCGGCTGGCAGCGGCAATGATTTTTTCTCGAGTGAGTGCTCCGCCACCGCCTTTAACGAGTTGCAGATTGTTGTTGATTTCATCAGCGCCATCAATATAAACATCCAGGGTGCCAACGGCATTCAAATCAAGGATAGGAATACCCAATGACAGTAATTTTTCTGTGCTGGTCTCTGAGCTGGACACCGCGCCTTCAAATTGAGCTTTAAGTGGCGCTAATTGGTCAATAAAGTGGTTCACTGTAGAGCCAGTACCGATGCCTAAAATACGACAGTTTTTTATGTAGGGGAGAGCAGCTATGGCGGCTTGTTTTTTAAGGTTTTCTTGCATAGGTAGTTAATAAGTTTTTGTGATGAGGGGTTTTCGCTATGATATATCGCCTTGGCGATTAGAAAAAATGATTTGCTGTTTTTTTTAGAGCGTTGACTAAGATGTTCTTAGGAGCAGTCGTGCGCGGTTTGAAAAACAGGTTAGCCCCAATTCAGTGATGATAGCATCCAGTGGTATGTCCCACCTTTGAGGTGTGATTATTTGTACACGCTGGATATTGTATGCGATGCCAATTAACAGAGGTTTTCGTTTACATGCGGGATTGAGCATGAAGTTGAGTGTACGATCATAAAAACCACCTCCCATACCGATGCGGTGCCCTTGCGCATCAAACCCAACAAGAGGTACTAAGATCATGTCAAGCAGTTTAGCGGAGAAAAATTGCTTAAACTCAGGTTCAGGAATGTTGAAACGATTGTTTTTTAATGTATCCCCCCAAGAATATGCGGCAAATTTGAGTTGTTGTTGGTATAAAGTGGGAAGGTAATGTTGACAGTGCATTTCAGCACTATTTATTAAAAAAAAATCGAGAGCGGGTTCGCCATCATTGGCTAAGTAGCTGGCAATGCGAGGCAAGCGAAGAAGAATGCCGCTTTTTAGCAGTGTCCGATTGATAGATAGATCAAATATTTTTCTATCATTGGGGTGAAGATGGTTACGTTGTTGACGTAACGATTTTCTCAATGACAAGACGTCTTCAGACATAAAAGTAAAACGTTCCCCGCTAGTGTCGTCTTCAGGTTTCTACCTTAAACCAAATGGTTTAAGTGGGAGTCAGACATTGACATCAGGCTTCTCTATAAGAGCATGCACACCAGTAAATGATCCTTCTTCCCGAGTAGGTGATTAGGTCCAAGGGCAATTCACCTTATCTCGAACACCGCAGGGAACGCACTGACAGTGTACTCTGAAGTGAGCAAGATAACAGTAAATCTTTTACGACTTAAAAGCATATAGAAAAAGGTTTTTATTATTTAATTCTCTTAAAGAATAAAGCGGGTTGCACTGAAAAGATTATTTGCTGAAAGTGTTGATGGCAAAATCTAACTTATTATGCAGCGCATTTATTTTATCGCTAATGCCTAAATTTGCACCGCTCTTTTTCTGTTCTTCAGCGAGAAAGTCGTGGGTAATATTAAGACCGGCCATGACGGCAATACGATCGAGGCCTACGACACGACCGGAGTTTTTAATGGTTTGCATTTTTTCATCTAGGAATCGAGCAGAAGACTCAAGCCCGGCTCGTTCCTCTTCAGTACAGCTAACTCGGTACTCTTTGTCTAAGATGTGTAAAGTGGCGGTTGTCGGTGTCGACATGGTCATATTTCCATTAATTTAAGTCTGGAGATCATCGACTCAACACGGGTTTTTGCTTTTTCAGTTTTATCCATTAATGCACTGCGTTGTTGAATGAGATCGGCCTGTTGTTTCTTGAGTTGTTGATTTTCCTCGTGCAGGGTTTGGCATACGCTGACAAGCGCATCAATTTTTTTCTCAAGGTGTTGCAGGGCAACTTCTGGATTTTGTTCGTCATTCACACGCTAAATAGTAGGTGTGATCGTTGTAGAGGTCAATACTACAATGAATTTTAGTTGCTAAATTTTGGTACCTTGGTCACAGGGTGATAGCATAGGGTTTGTTTATAAACAGTTTGGAGTAGGCAGTGAGACGTTTGGGTAATTATGATGATTTGCAGTTAATTTTTGATGAACGTGATGTAGACATGAATGTTTCAGAGGCACATGGTTTAGCGTCGGGTATGCTTTGTGTGCAAACTGATGCAGATTTTAATCGTTGGGTGAGCGCAATTTTTGATACCGAAGAACAGTTAAATGCGCTGACGAATGATGATAAGCAAAGTTTGATTAATTTGTTCCAAGGGACGTTGGAGTTACTCCAGGCGGATGAGTTTATTTTTGATTTGTTATTGCCCGACGATGATGTTCGTATCAGCGATCGTGCGGTTGCAATGGGCGAGTGGTGCCAGGGTTTCTTGTATGGTGTTGCCTATATGGGTGTAGGGGATGATAAAAATTGGAGCGAAGATAGCCGAGGCGTTCTGCGCGATTTGATGGAAATTTCGCGTCTGGATGCAGATAATACGGATGATTCGGACGAACAAGCCTTTATGGAGTTGCAGGAGTACGTGCGGATGGGTGTAAATGTTTTAATGCAAGAGCTGCAACAAGATGTTGAGTCGGATGATGAGTCGGATGATGAGTCGCCGACGATTCATTAACATAACGGTAGAGGGTGTTACGTGTTAGAAGAACAAAAAGAGTTCGCTCGTCGAAGAAAACAGTTTTTGCAGATGGTTGGCGCAGGAAATATTGCGGTTATTGCCAGTGCGTCGATGGTGCACCGTAATGGAGATGTTGAGTACCCTTTTAGACAGAATAGTGACTTTTATTATTTAAGTGGTTTTGATGAGCCTGAGGCCGTGATTGTTTTTGTGCCGGGCAGAGAGAACGGTGAATACCTTATATTTTGCCGTGAGTTTGATGAGCAGACCGCTTTATGGGTTGGAGCGAATGCTGGCCTGGAGGGTGCGGTCAAGCAGTATGCCGTTGACGATGCGTTTCCTATTGATGATATCGACGATATTTTGCCGGGCTTGCTTGAAAATAAAAATCGTTTGTACTTTCCAATGGGCGCGCAACCAGAATTTGATCAGAAATTAATGGACTGGTCGCAACAAGTACGAAATCGCTCAAGAGCGGGTATTTCTGCGCCGGCAGAATTTATTTCATCCGATCATATATTGCATGAAATGCGGTTAATCAAATCAGCGCACGAAATCAAGCTGATGAAAAAGGCAGCAAAAATATCCGTTAAAGCACATAGGCAGGCCATGCAGACATGCAGGCCAACGATGTATGAATATCAGGTAGATGCGAACATTAAGCACAGTTTTATGACTCAAGGCGCCCAGCATGAAGCTTATCCTGCTATCGTTGGGGGCGGAAAAAATGGGTGTGTTCTTCATTATATTGACAACAAGGCGGTGCTGAACGATGGCGATCTATTGCTGATTGATGCAGGCTGTGAGTGGCAAAAATATGCCTCTGATATTACGCGGACCTTTCCAGTTAATGGCGTGTTTAATGAGGAACAAAAAGCACTCTATCAGCTGGTGTTGGATGCGCAGTATGCCGCAATTGAGCAGGTAAAACCTGGGCATCACTGGAATGCACCGCATGAAGCCGCCATTCAGGTGTTAACCAAGGGCTTGGTAAAGCTCGGCATATTAAAAGGCCGAGTGCCAACACTGATTAAGAATGAGGCCTATAAACCCTATTATATGCACCGTACCGGCCATTGGTTGGGCATGGATGTGCATGATGTGGGTGATTATAAATTAGATAATCAATGGCGTTTATTAGAACCAGGAATGGTGCTAACGGTTGAACCGGGTTTGTATATTCAACCGAATGCAAAGGAAGTGGACATAAAATGGCGAGGCATTGGCATACGCATAGAAGATGATGTGTTAGTGACTAAAAAAGGGCATGAAGTACTCACAGATCGCGCGCCAAAAGAAATAAAAGATATCGAGGCGTTAATGGGGGAGGCGCGTGCAAGTTGATTATGATGTGATCATCATCGGCGGTGGTCTGGTCGGAGGGTGCTTAGCGTTGGCATTAAGTCAGACGCCACTTCGGGTTGTGGTTGTTGAGGCCAGTTCATTTGCTGAAAAACAAACTGATAGCGCAGGTCAGCGAGCGATTGCTTTATCTTGGGGAAGCCGGTGTATTTTGGAGCAATTAAATAGTTGGCAACAAATTAATGAAAGTGCCATGCCGATACGCGATATTCATGTGTCAGACAAGGGTCACTTTGGTAAAACACGCTTGTCAGCGAAAGCCCAACAGGTTGATGCCTTAGGGTATGTTGTAGAGGCGGCAAAAATAGAGTCAGTAATGGCGGCCCGCTTAACAAAGGCGGGCGTTACTATTTTATGCCCAGCAGAGTTGATAGATTACCAAATTGACGATAGCCAAGCGGTTGTTACGGTTAATCTTGACGGCGAAGAAAGAACATTATGCTGTCATTTATTGGTGGGGGCAGATGGCGGGTTATCCAAAGTGCGCCAATTAGGTCAGTTTGAACTGAAAGAATACGCGTATGATCAACAAGCGGTGACCGGCCTCATCAAAACGGAATCAGCCCAATGCGACGTCGCTTACGAACGATTTACTTCGGAAGGGCCGATTGCTATGTTGCCGCACGTTGGCGGGCAATATTCCCTGGTTTGGACAATGTCGTCGGATAAGGCGGTGCAGGTAAAAAAATTGTCGGAAGACGCGTTTATTGAAAGATTGCAGGCCCGTTTCGGGCAATGGCTTGGGGAGCTGTCGCTAGCCGGTGAGCGTCAAGTGTTTCCTTTGAATTTACAGTACGTTCCAAATAATACCGCTGCACGTGTGGTGCTAATTGGTAACGCGGCTCATCAGCTTCACCCTGTCGCGGGGCAAGGGTTTAACCTTGGTTTGCGAGACGCGGCCATATTGGCCGATGTGTTAGCCCATAATCTACAAAATAAAGGGGTTGATGAGGTGCTTGAAATATATGCGCGGCGTCGTAAAACAGACCAACAATTGGTCACAGGCCTTACGGACAATCTTATTAAGTTATTTTCGACGGATAATGCCCTGTTAAGTGTGTTGCGAAACAGTGGATTGTTGATATTGGATAAGCTACCCATGTTAAAAAATCAATTTGCGCAACAAACAATGGGTTTAAGCTCACGGTTTGCGAGAATAAAGGTGAATTAATGGGTGATAAAGCCTATCAGGTTGTGATTGTTGGTGGAGGGCTGGTTGGCGCAACGGTGGCGTGCTTATTGGCTGAAAAAGATATATCTGTTGCGCTTATTGATGCAGCAGACCCAACGGAAACATGGCCTGAGGACAGTTTCGACCTCAGGGTTTCAGCGCTGACCCTTGCATCCGTTAATCTGTTAAAGTCGTTAAATATTTGGGATGACATCGTTCAGTTGGGCGAACAACGTCTTGAAAAAATGTGTGTATGGGATCATTTTGGAAGCGGCGAGTTGGTGATCGATTCGGCGGATGCTGGCGAACCGAAAATGGGTTCGGTGGTGGAAAACCGCATTACTGTGTTGGCTCTATGGCGGAAAATACAAGCGCTTCCTAGCGGTGATGTCTTTAAATCCACTCAATTAGAGCGTTTTGAGGTAAACGATAAAGCCGTAGATATTCAGCTCTCAACTGGGCTTAAGATGACGGCGCAGTTATTAGTGGGTGCGGACGGTTCTAACTCTAAAATACGTCAATTGAGTGAAATAAAACAGTATGGCTGGAATTATCAGCAATCGGCCTTGGTGGCGACAGTTAAGCCCGAAAAGTCACATCAAAACACCGCCTGGCAACGATTCCTGCCGGAAGGGCCGTTAGCGCTATTGCCGCTTCGAGAGGGTTTAATCTCTATCGTTTGGACATCAGCGACAGAAACCTCTGATGCCTATTTGGAATTATCTGATGTCGAATTTTGCAAGGCCTTGGCTGAGGCTTCAGAGTATCAATTGGGGCATTTTGAATTGCTTGGGGAACGGGCAGCGTTCCCATTAAAACTCCAGTTTTCATCGGAATATTGTCAAGATCGATTGGTGCTGATCGGTGATGCGATTCATACGATTCATCCGTTGGCTGGTCAGGGTGCAAATTTAGGGTTAAAAGATGCGCAAGTTTTAGTCGATGAGATTTTAAAAGCGAAGAAAGCTCGAAGAGATATCGCAAGTCAACAGGTATTACGGCGCTACGAGCGCCAACGCAAGGGCGATAATTTATTGATGATGAGCATAATGGACGGGTTTAAGCGTTTATTCGGCGCAGATGACACGTTGACACAATTCACCCGGAGCACGGGGATGAGACTCATTAATCAATCTACCCTGTTAAAAAATCAAATTTGCAAATATGCGATGGGTCATTAAAGTGGGTCAACCGTTAATAAGCCCGAAAGGGAGTGCGTGTGTTCGGCGGCTTTTATGCCAATAGGTGTTAGATATCCACCGTCAGTTTTGTCTATCAGCCCTTTGTTGAATAAGCGTATAGCTGCTTTTATGATTGATTGAGAGGCATCGTGATGGATTTTTATGCCTTGTTGCGTATTGCTCAGGTCGTATTGCAATAGAATGTTAAGTTCATCAAGGGTGTCTTGGCTAAATGTCATGGTGACGACCTCATTATTATTGAGCCTAAAACAGTAACACTATTTTTTATGCTGAGCAAAAAGAGTAAATGGAGTTGTCGGAAATTTTTTGTAGATGGAAATAGCGATTCCGGCAAGGTACAATGCACAATCAATTTACCCCTTTTGGGAGAGATCGGTCATGCACCGACGCCGAAGGCGCAACCCGTCCGGAATCGCTCAGGCAAATGGACCATGAGGGAGGTCGCCATTCAGTTGGTGATCAGTTGGCTCTGGAGAGCGGTTATGAAACCCACCGAAGAGGAAAGAGGGCGTTGGCTCTTAAACTTTCAGGTTTTGGACAGAGGGGCGGCATGTGGTTTGCGCGTGCCGCCCTTTTTTTGTGCTGGGAAAATGGATGACTAAAAAAACAATATTGAATGATGCGCATCGTGAATTAGGTGCCCGAATGGTGGACTTTGGCGGCTGGGATATGCCCGTGAATTATGGTTCGCAAATTGATGAGCACCACGAAGTAAGAAAAGCCGTTGGCATGTTTGATGTATCGCATATGACGGTTATTGATATTAACGGTACGCAGGCTAAACCGTTTTTACAGTATTTATTGGCGAATGATGTGACGAAATTAACCCGTCAGGGTCACGCTTTATATAGTTGCATGCTGAATAAAACAGCCGGTATTATTGATGATCTGATTGTTTATTTTCTGGATGACACTCATTACCGAATGGTCGTTAATGCCTCAACACGTGACAAAGATTTAGCGTGGATTGAAAAGCAGGCAGGTCCTTTTGATGTGACGGTGAATGAACGCCCAACATTAGCAATGATAGCAGTACAAGGCCCTAAAGCCCGTCAAAAAGTGTGTCCGCTATTGCCGGATCGTTTGGGTTTTTCTGCAGCAGAAATTAAACCCTTTAGCGCCTGCTGGTTTGGCGAATGGTTTGTTGGTAGAACGGGTTATACGGGTGAAGATGGTTTTGAAATCATATTGCCAGAAAATAAAGCAGAGGGTTTTTGGAAACAGTTGTTGGAAGTGGGTGTTAAGCCGTGTGGCTTGGGTGCACGTGATACCTTGAGGCTGGAAGCGGGCATGAATCTATACGGTCAAGATATGGATGAGAGCAAACACCCACTGGAGTCAGGTCTTGGATGGACAGTGGCATGGCAACCGGAAGATCGAGATTTTATTGGGCGATCGGCGCTAGAGGCTAATAGAAAGCAGACAAATGATCAATTTGTCGGGCTGATTCTAGAAGACAAAGGAATACTCAGAGGACACCAGACAGTGGTATTGGATGATGGCTTAAAAGGCGAAATTACCAGTGGCGGGTACTCTCCCACTATGGAACGTTCAATAGCATTGGCACGTGTGCCTGCAACGATTGGTAAAACATGTAAAATTGATATTCGCGGCAAATTAAAAGAAGCGACTGTTGTAAAGCCCTGTTTTGTACGCCAAGGCAAAGTACAAATAGAGAATGAGTAAAATTTAGCAAGATTTTTGTTTAAAAAAACTGGATACCCTTTGGGGCAAATAGAGGAAAAAACATGTCAAATACACCTGATGATAGAAAATATGCTGATTCACACGAGTGGGCCTTATTAGAAGCCGATGGTAACGTTCGTGTTGGGATTACCGATCACGCGCAAGAATTACTCGGTGATTTGGTGTTTGTTGAATTACCTGAAGTGGGCCAAAGCGTTGGTAAAGGCGATGAATGCAGCGTTGTGGAATCGGTAAAAGCGGCCTCTGATATTTATAGCCCCGTTACCGGTGAGATTGTAGCTGTTAACGATTCACTGGAAGACAGCCCGGAAGTGATCAATCATTCGCCCTATGACGATGGTTGGATATTTATTATAAAGCCGGTTGATACGGCTGAGCTGGATGATTTACTAGAGGCTGACGGCTACGAAAGCTTTACTGAAGACGAGTAACACAATGCCTTTTATTCCCCATTCAGAACAAGATATAAAACAAATGCTATCGACCATTGGCGTAGATAGTATAGAAGACTTGTTTGATGAAATACCGGCCGATTTACGATGCGATGAACTAGAAAAAATCCCTAAGGGCATGAATGAAATGCAGGTGACTCGGTTGCTTCGCGAGCGTGCCGCCGAAGATGGCTTGCCGCTTTGCTTCCTTGGCGCGGGTGCCTACGAACACCACATCCCTGCAGCTGTTTGGGAAATCACAACGCGCGGCGAATTTTATAGTGCCTACACACCGTATCAAGCAGAAGCATCTCAAGGGACGTTACAATTATTGTATGAATATCAGTCCATGATGGCCAGCCTGATGGGTATGGATGTCTCAAATGCTTCGTTATATGACGGTGCTTCAGCGCTATCGGAAGCTGTGTTGATGGCGGTGCGTGCCAATAGAAAATCTAAGTCGCGTAAAATTTTAATACCTCAAACCATCCACCCGGTTTATCGTTCAGTGACCGAAGCGATCGTTAAAAATCAGGCCATTGAACTCATTGACGTGCCGTACGACACACAAACCGGCCAAACCGATTTAAAAGCGCTGGCACAATTCGTCGGTGAAGACTTCGCGGCGTTAGTCATTCCTCAACCAAACTTTTTTGGTGTCATTGAAGATGTGGATGCACTAACCGCTTGGGCAGCAGACAATAAAATGCTATCGATTGCTGTGGTGAATCCGATGGCAATGGCGCTGTTAAAGCCACCCGGTGAATGGGCCGATGTCGGTGTGGATATTGCGTGTGGCGAAGGTCAGCCATTGGGTGTGCCGTTGGCATCGGGCGGACCGTATTTTGGTTTCATGTGTTGTAAGCAGCAGCATGTCAGGCAAATGCCGGGGCGTATCATTGGGCGTACAACTGATTTGGAGGGTAAAGAAGGTTTTACCTTAACCCTACAAGCACGGGAGCAGCACATTAGGCGGTCAAAAGCAACGTCTAATATATGCACAAACCAAGGTTTATTGGTAACGGCAGCGACAATTTATATGTCCTTGCTGGGCCCTGAGGGGTTGAAGAAGGTGGCGATTGATTCACATAAAAAAACGCAGGCATTAATTGAAAGACTCCGTTCAATTGAAGGCGTTTCCGTTATGTTTGAAGGGGCGACTTTTCACGAGTGTGTGTTAAAAATAGCGGCAGATACAAAACAGTTGATTGATGATATGGCGAAAAATCATCATATTCTCGCGGGCTTTGATCTATCTACAGACTACGCTGAGTTAGGGAATGCTATTTTAGTTTGCGCAACTGAAACGCGAACTGACGAAGACATTGAACAATTTGCAGTAACATTAGATAACGTTTTAAATAATTAAGGAGAAACACCATGGCAACTATTACTTTAAAAGGCACAGAGTTTCATACGAATGGAGATGTACCCGCTGTTGGCACAACAGCACCCGACTTTTTGCTAACAATGCAAACCTTGGCTGACGTCTCATTGGCTGATTATGAAGGCAAAAAGAAATTGATCAGCATCGTACCGAGTTTAGATACGCCTGTTTGTCAGCTATCAACAAAGAAATTCAATGAAAATGCGGACAAGTTTCCTAACACAGTGATGTTAATTGTGTCGGCTGATTTACCGTTTGCAATGTCCCGTTTTTGTGGTGATGAAGGGTTAGAGAATGTTATTCCTCTTTCTATGATGCGCGGTCGCAAATTTGCAAAAGATTATGGCGTGTTTATTGAAGATGGCCCGTTTAATGGCATCACAGGCAGAGCCCTGATTGTATTGGATGAAAATAATACAGTGATCAGTTCAGAATTAGTCACAGAAGTGGCTGATGAGCCCGATTATGATGCGGCTTTTGCTAAACTAAGCTAACAAACTTTTTTCATGTTAATTTTTGAACAATCCCACGTCGGCCGGGTTTCTAAAGCCCAGTTGCCGACAGGCTGTGATGAACTGATATCGTTGCCTAGCAACGCGCTCAGAACCTCAAAGCCGAACTTGCCCGAAGTATCTGAAATGCAGGTTGTAAGGCACTTCACCCGTTTATCGCAGAAAAATTTCTCTATCGATACGCACTTTTACCCCCTCGGTTCATGCACAATGAAATATAACCCGCGGGCATGTAATACCTTGGCTAGTTTGCCTGAATTTACTGGCCGTCACCCTTTAGGCCCTAGCCTCCATGGGCAGGGTTTTTTAGCGTGTATGTATGAGCTTCAAGGTATTTTAAAAGAAGTGACGGGGATGAAAGCCGTTTCATTATCGCCAGCAGCCGGTGCACAAGGTGAATTTGCCGGTGTAGCGATGATTAAGGCTTACCACGATGATCGCAACGACTCGGAACGATGTGAAATTTTAGTGCCTGACGCGGCCCACGGCACTAATCCTGCCTCGGCTGTGATGTGTGGTTATCAGGTTCGAGAAATTCCTACTGGAAAAAATGGCGACGTAGATATTGACGCACTTAAAGCATCGGTTGGCCCTAAGACAGCCGGCATTATGCTGACAAATCCAAGCACATTAGGCGTATTTGACCGAAAAATTAAGGAAATTGCCGACATTGTGCATAAAGCGGGTGGATTGCTTTATTACGATGGCGCTAACTTGAATGCTATTTTAGGTAAAGTTCGGCCGGGCGATATGGGGTTTGATGTTATTCATATGAATTTACATAAAACGTTCTCAACACCACATGGCGGTGGTGGGCCGGGAGCAGGCCCAGTCGGTGTCAGTGAAAGGCTTCGCCCTTATTTACCTGTCCCTATGGTGGGTAAAAAGGATGAACAGTTTGTTTTGCTAGATGAAAATGACTGCCCTCAAACAATTGGCCGCCTGTCTGCTTTCGCGGGCAATGCAGGGGTCTTATTGCGTGCTTATATTTATGCAAAAATGCTTGGCCGTGAAGGGATGGCACGAGTCGCTGAGTTTGCAACGTTAAACGCTAACTACTTATTGAAAAAACTGATGGATGTGGGCTATGAAGCAGCCTACCCAGACAGACGGGCAACCCATGAGTTTATTCTGACACTTAAAAAGCAAGCAAAAGAACTGAATGTGACGGCCATGGATATCGCTAAGCGTTTGTTGGATTATGATTTCCATGCACCAACCACTTATTTCCCCTTGCTTATTCCAGAGTGTTTATTGATTGAGCCAACAGAAACAGAGGCTAAAGAAACACTCGACGAATTTGTTGATACCATGGCAAAAATTTTATTAGAAGCAAAAGAGGATTCAGCGCTTTTGAGGCAAGCACCCTACACCTTACCAGTTAGGCGCTTGGATGATGTAAAAGCCGTGAAGCAGCTGGATGTCGTTTGGAAAAAGACGGAGGCGTTAAAGGCATGAGTGCACTTCACCCGCAGGGCATAAGTTCCATTGAGACGGATGGAAAAGGCAATCCGTCTAATTCAGCTTTAATTTGCGGTTCTATGGCATTTGATACCATCATGGTTTTCCATGATAAATTTAAAAACCACATCTTGCCGGATAAAGTCCACATGTTAAATGTGTCGTTTCTGGTGCCACAGTTACGACGAGAGTTTGGTGGATGTGCCGGTAATATTGCTTACAATCTTCACTTATTAGGTGAAAAAGCCTTGCCGATGGCAACGGTGGGTAAAGATTTTGGCCCGTACGCTGATTGGATGGATCAAAAAGGTGTCAGCCGTGACTATTTGACTGTACTGGATGATGACTTCACTGGCCAAGCCTATATCACAACCGATATGGACGATAACCAGATCACTGCTTTTCACCCCGGTACAATGAGCCGTTCAGAATTAAACCGTGTGCCTTATGATGCCGATATTAAAGTAGGCATTGTTTCCCCAGATGGAAAAAAGGGCATGATCGAGCACGCCGAACAATTTGTGGAGGCCGGCATTCCCTTTATTTTTGACCCCGGCCAAGGCATGCCGATGTTTGATGCCGATGAGTTAAAAACATTCATCCAGCAAGCAACGTGGATAACGTTGAATGATTATGAAGCGGCCATGTTACAAGAAACAACCGGTTTGTCTCCTCACGAAATAGCCGAGCAGGTCGAGGCGCTTATTATCACCAAAGGCGCTGAAGGTTCCCTGATTTACACAAAAGACAAACGTGTTGATATTCCACCGGCTACACCGAAAGCCATTATTGATCCAACGGGCTGCGGTGATGCTTACCGTGGCGGTTTGTTATACGGGCTTTTGAACGATTTAGATTGGGACGTCACAGGCCGTATTGCCGGCTTGATGGGGGCGATAAAAATAGCTCATGCCGGCACACAAAACCACTCGGTAACGCTGGAAGAAATAAAAGCAGAATATACAGAGCAGTTTGGCACTACTTTTTAGGCTTCGTTGGCCTGTCGAGAAAGCAATACGAAGAGCTGAACACCTATACTATAAACAGACACTCGTCGCTTATATTTTTGTTAGGCGCTAGGTTTATTTTTTGTCAAAGGTATTAGACGTCTTTTTGCATACAGCTACCAGCATCAGCATCAGGGGCACTTCGATTAAAACCCCCACAACTGTTGCCAATGCTGCCCCAGAAGACAGGCCAAAAAGAATAATCGCCGTAGCAATGGCGACCTCAAAATGATTAGAAGCGCCAATCAGCGAGACGGGTGCAGCATCTTGGTACGGAAGTTTAAACCACTTGGACAACACAAAGTACCCTAAGGAAAAGAGAGCGACGGTTTGTATTAATAAAGGAATGGCTATCCACAAAATGGTTAAGGGGTTCGACACAATAACCTCACCTTTGAAAGAAAATAGCAGGATTAAGGTCACTAAGAGCGCAGAAA
Organism: Cycloclasticus sp.; assembly: GCA_002700385.1. Taxonomy (GTDB): domain Bacteria; phylum Pseudomonadota; class Gammaproteobacteria; order Methylococcales; family Cycloclasticaceae; genus Cycloclasticus. The sequence continues at coordinate 69,744 of PADC01000011.1, read as the reverse complement.
TACTCACCGGCGTTAGCCAATGCAAGAACGTGTCGTTAAACCAATTCATGCCCTTAGATTGAATGATCCATTTTCTTGAAAAATACCCCGCAACCAAGGGGAGCGCAACATAAACAGAAACCGAAAGAAGCATCGTTTCCCAAGGGACGGGCATGGCGTTTACATTGAGTAATAGCCCGCCCAAGGGGCCATAGAGAAACAACATCATAAGTGAATTGATAGCAACCATCACCAACGTCAAGCCATCGTTTCCTTTAGATAAGTGTCCCCACATTAAAACCATCGCGGTACAAGGGGCAATACCAAGCAAAATTGTTCCCGCAATATAACTGCGCCACAATTCCACCTCTTCACCGTTTGCCAGTATCTCTGTGCCCGGTAACAGATCTTTGAATAGATGCCCCAAGAATAAGTAAGAGATGGCGAACATACTAAAGGGCTTAATTCCCCAATTGATAAACAAAGTCAACATCACGGGCTTAGGGGTCTTTGCCGATTTAAGCACCTGTGCAAAGTCTATTTTTACCATAATGGGGTACATCATGAAGAATAAGCACACCGCAATGGGGATGGAGACTTGATAAAAAGAAAAGTCATTAAGCGTTGTCGCCACACTGGGTGCAATTTTACCTAGAAAAATTCCACCACCGATGCAAAGCACAACCCAAACACTTAAATAGCGCTCAAAAATCGATAGGTTCTTTTCAGGTAGTTCAGTCACTCTTGCCTCCGAAAATGTTGTTTAAAAATCTAATGCCTGCCGTCGTTACCGTAATAAAGTTTTTACAGTCACTGGACGCCTTCGTTAACTTTTTTACTCCTGCTCGTATGTCACACGATAAAGTGCTTTGATCAGTATGCTCGAAATCTTTTCCATAAACAGGCAACGAAGTGACCTCATGATAGCTTAACTCATCACCTTTAACGGATAGGTTCATTTTAAAGGCTTTTGTTTTAGCTTTGTCCAGCATGAAAGGTGACTGCGCAATGCCAAATGTTTGGCTGCCCGTTTTGGCCTCTACATTAAAAATACTTTCACCATTATTTTTTTGAAGCTTTCCACCGGCCAGCAAGCAGACCTCCCTGTTTCTCCAAGCAATTGAGCTAAAGGATCATCGTTATTGGTTATCGTACTTATTGAATTACTTCATCCTCTATAAATAGTTTAATGGGACTTTTTCCGATCTAACAACAAAGCTTACCGGCGGCAATGGAGCGTAAGCTTTGTTGTTGCTTGTGTATTTTAGTTCAGAAAACCCCACACCATATACTCTTGGTGTGGAGGTTTTTATCGATTGTCAGGTAAGATCGAAGCGATCAGAACTCATCACCTTCGCCCATGCAGCAACGAAGTCCTTAACGAATTTCTCCTGGTTGTCATCCTGCGCATAGACTTCGGCATAGGCACGCAGAATAGAGTTAGAGCCGAACACCAGATCAACCCGTGTTGCTGTCCATTTAACTGCGTCCGTGTTTCTCTCGCAGATTTCGTACAGGTTGCTTCCCGCGGGCTTCCAGGTGTACTTCATGTCGGTTAGATTCACGAAAAAATCGTTACTAAGGACTCCCTCGCGGTCAGTGAATACCCCGTGTTTGGTGCTGCCATGGTTAGTACCCAGTACACGCATACCACCGACCAGCACCGTCATTTCCGGAGCGGTCAGGCCCATCAACTGGGTGCGATCCAGCATCAGCTCTTCAGCACTCACTGCGTAATCTTTCATTAACCAGTTACGATAGCCGTCATGGAGAGGTTCCAGGTCGGCGAAGGAATCCGCGTCGGTCATTTCGGGTGTGGCATCTCCACGACCCGGCGCGAAGGGCACCATGACATCAACTCCCCCAGCGTTGGCCGCTTGCTCAACACCCAGGTTGCCCGCTAGCACGATGACATCCGCTACACTCGCGCCGCTTTCGGCTGCAATGGGTTCGAGTATGCCGAGCACTTTAGAGAGACGTTCAGGTTCGTTGCCCAACCATTCATTTTGTGGAGCCAGGCGAATCCGGGCGCCATTGGCACCGCCGCGCATGTCGGAGCCACGGAAAGTCCGGGCACTGTCCCAGGCGGTGGCGACCATTTCACTAATGCTTAAACCACTCGCAGCAATTTTGGCTTTTACCGATTCGACATCGTAATTTGAGTTCCCGGCGGGCACAGGGTCTTGCCAGATTAAGTCTTCCTGGGGCACCTCGGGGCCGATATAACGCGCCTTCGGGCCCATATCGCGGTGGGTAAGTTTGAACCACGCGCGGGCAAAAACTTCGGAGAAATAAGCTGGATCTTGATAAAAACGCTCGGAAATCTTGCGGTATTCCGGATCCATTTTCATCGCCATATCAGCATCGGTCATGATTGGGTTGTGGCGTTTGGATGGATCTTCTACATCCACTGGCTTATCTTCTTCCTTGATATCGATCGGCTCCCATTGCCAGGCACCTGCCGGGCTTTTCTTGAGCTCCCATTCGTAATTGAGCAGCAGCTGAAAGTAGCCGTTGTCCCATTGGGTCGGGTGCGTGGTCCATGCGCCTTCGATGCCACTGGTTACGGTATCGCGACCCATTCCGCGTTTGGTTTTGTTGAGCCACCCGAAACCCTGGTCTTCGAGTTCGGCACCTTCCGGGTCAGGACCGAGCAAGTCAGCATCGCCGTTACCATGGGATTTTCCGACCGTGTGACCACCGGCGGTCAGGGCAACAGTTTCCTCATCATTCATTGCCATGCGCTCGAACGTAACACGGACATCGTGTGCGGTTTTCAGTGGATCGGGGTTGCCATCTACGCCTTCAGGGTTGACGTAGATTAAGCCCATCATCACCGCCGCTAGCGGGTTTTCAAGATCACGCTCACCAGAATAACGGCTCCCTTCGCTACCGCTGGGAGCCAGCCATTCTTTTTCCGAACCCCAGTAAATATCTTTTTCAGGATGCCAAATATCTTCGCGGCCAAAGCCGAAGCCGAAGGTTTTCAAGCCCATTGACTCATAGGCGATGGTGCCGGCATAGGCAATCAAATCAGCCCAACTGAGTTTGTTGCCGTATTTTTTCTTGATGGGCCATAGCAGACGTCGTGCCTTATCCAGGTTAACGTTGTCCGGCCAGGAGTTAATCGGGGCAAAACGTTGATTACCGGTAGCGGCTCCGCCGCGTCCATCGGCGATACGATAGGTGCCCGCTGCGTGCCAGGACAGGCGAATCATCAGGCCGCCGTAGTGCCCCCAATCCGCTGGCCACCATTCCTGGCTATCCGTCATCAGCGCCAGCAAATCTTGTTTTAATGTGGCGAAATCAAGATTTTTGACCGCTTCGTTATAGCAGAAGTCCGCTCCAAGAGGATTGGTTTTAGTGTCGTGTTGGTGAAGGATGTCGAGGTTTAGTGCTTTGGGCCACCATTCCATGTTGGATATGCTGGCTTCTGTTGCGCCACCGTGCATGACTGGACATTTGTTTTCAGACATTGACTTATCTCCTTAACGTTGATTGTTTTATCATCGTAATCGTTTTTAATGCAGATTTAAAAAGCACTCTGAATTTGGGAAATTAAAGCGTTCCCTTTTATTATGGCATAACGGCAATGGCGGATAAGCAGTTAGCTTTTGAAGCGATAGCTCTAGCAAGGATCTCGTTCCTTTAAGGTCATCCCGCTTCATATGCCTTGTTTAATTGCGCGGTAGTGTAGCTAAACAAGGTGGATGTTAATCCGCGATTGCTTGGTTAAGGCCTGGAGCGGCAATTTATTTTCTAGTCGCTCTCAGCATCCATGATGTTTTTTCATGTATGCGCATACGGTCAGAGACCAAAGCCGCTGTAGACTCGTCATCCGCCGACTGTGCGAGTTTCAATACTTCTCTAGAGGTTTTGACTACTTGCTCATGTCCTTTTGTCAATAAATCAACCATTTTTTCTGAGCTCGGAACGCCTTCAATTTCATCAATAGAACTAAGCCTTGAAAATTCTTTGTAGGTTCCAGGAGCTGCCACATCTAGAGTGCGAATACGTTCCGCAATATCATCAACTGCGATGGCCAGTTCAGTGTAATGTTCTTCAAACATTAAATGTAGTTCGCGGAATTGGGGACCACTTACATTCCAATGAAAATTATGTGTTTGCAAATATAAAGTATATGAATCGGCTAAAAGGCGTTTAAGGCCTTCAGCAATCATTACTCTATTTTCAGCATTAATGCCTATATCAATATCAGTCATTTTTTTATCCTCTTAGTGGTTTAGTTTAAGGGTCAGTTAAATTTTACGCTTCACATCAGCTGACTGAAAAAAGTGAAGCATTTTTTAGATTGGCTCGGTGCGGTTGTTATGTAACTAGCTGACTGCAATCTCAATTTTATTTAGACTTTTGTAAAGTTTAAAATCTGTTGTGTACGCTCTTTGGTATCGGCGGAAAATTAATCCCAGATTCTAGACCGAGTGTACTTAACTACCGGAGGCATGTCACTGGTTTCTTTAAAGACGAGAAATTTTCCAATTGGTATTTTGACATGTTCCAAACGGGTGTGTTTTGATTTTGTTACGTTGTCTGATCCTGCCATGATTGAAAATTCTCCTGAAGCATCCGATTCGTAGTTGTAGTCAACACCAAATACTGTCGTACCTTCTTGGAGGGTTGGGGTAATCTCTTGATAAAACTTTCCCATAATCTACCAATTTTTGTGGTCGCATTTCATCAGAATTCTTCATATGGACGTCAATAACGATGATCGTTTTCTCATCAAATTGGCAAGTGCATCTCTGATTTTCCCTGTTACATAACAGCACTCGGCAAAAAACTGCGCATAGTGTATTGATGGCACACGGTCGTTGCTATTTTGTCGGCTTGATTATATTTGTTAGACGGGAGCGTGAAATAGCGCAGTCGATGCAAGGGAAAGTCTAATTACCGAGTTCAGCACGTTGTAAGTTACTTACAATATATACGTTACCTTATTGTGGTTTTTTATTATGAAGTATGAAGCCCTTATGGACATGAGAAGGAACGAAAAGGTTAACGCAAGTCGTCCGAGCTAAGTTAGTTGTAGTGTTATTTGACGTTAGTGCCCTTAGGCTTTTTTGACAAACTGTGATTTTAGTTTCATTGGCCCAATGCCGGTAATTTTACAATCAATGTCGTGGTCGCCTTCCACCAAGCGAATATTTTTAACTTTGGTGCCAACTTTTACCACGGTGGACGTGCCTTTTACTTTCAGGTCTTTAATGACGCTGACTGTATCACCATCGTGTAGGCGGTTGCCGTTAGCGTCTTTTATGATTAATTCGTCATTGTCCACATCATGGGGTTTTATGGGCCATTCGTGAGCGCATTCAGGGCAAATGTATAGGCTGCCATCTTCGTAGGTGTATTCTGAATGGCATTGTGGGCAGTTGGGTAAGGCGCTCATTTGTTGTCCTGTTAGTCGAAGTTTTTATTGCGTAGTTGTTTTAGTTTGCCACGCTGTGTTTTGCTGTCCATTCTTTTTTTCTTGGCGTTCTTGCTGGGTTTGGTAGCGCGACGTGGTTTTTGTACGATAGTTGCGCTCTTAATAATAGCGCTTAGGCGATTCAAGGCATCGGCACGGTTTTTTTCTTGCGTGCGGTACTGCTGAGCCTTAATGATAATAACGCCTTCTTTATTGAGGCGTTGATCTTTTCGATGCAATAAGCGTCGCTTAATAAAATCAGGCAGTGACGAGGCGCTAACATCAAAACGTAAATGAATAGCGGATGACACTTTGTTTACATTTTGCCCGCCTGCGCCTTGGGCACGAATGGCAGTAAGCTCTATGTCATCATCGGGAATGTTGATAGTTGAATTGATACGGAGCATGTCGCTTAATTTTGTTCTGTTTCCATATCAGTGAAGATCGGTTTGGCTAAGAGAAGAAAAAAGGCGGCGGATAGGACGGATGAAGCGAAGATCATGCACATCACCATGATTTGATAGCGAACGGCGATGAGCGGAGAAACACCCGACAAAATTTGTCCCGTCATCATGCCGGGTAAGGAGACCAGCCCAACGGCAAACATAGAATTGATGATGGGTATTAGAGAGGCCTGTAGGGCAATATGGCGCGCATCAATATAGCGCACTTGTCGCTGTATTTCGGCAGACATTCTTTCTGCAGCAAGGCTGACACTGTTCATGGAATTGGCGAAAACCATACCGGCTAATGGAATGATTAATGGCGGCGAGTACCAAGGGTCTAGTGTTAATACGCCTTGGGTAATAATGAGCAGGGTAAATCCACCGCCTGCTGAGATGGAGAGTAAGGCATGCCGATATAACGTTCGGCGTTTAGTGGGCAGGGTGCCAAGTGCAATCCAGCTGGAAGCAAACACCATAATGGCCAAAACACCAATAACCATGGCCGAATGATTCGATTCAAAAATAAAACTTAACAAATAGCCAACGAGGAGGAGCTGAATCAGCATTCTCGCCAGGGCATACAGGGCGTTGCTTGAGTTTAACGACCACTTAAATAGTACAAATAAAGCGAGCGCTACGGGAATAAACGAAACTGACAGATTAAGTAAAGGAATGTTTTGTATGCTTTGTTCCATAAAGTGCCGTTACCGCGTTGTTATGTTGGACTATTCAGCGCGCTTTTGAGATTGGCGTTTGTTTCGCTCGTTTTGTAGTGTCGTAAATAAACTCAGTTCATTTTCTGCCCACGCAGTTGCTTCGGCTTCTGTTTTAAAACCACCTAGCGTTTTTGAGACAATGGTTTTTTTTGCACTAGCACGGCGAAGAATATTCGCACGCCAACTGTCTTTTTCTTGAAGGGTGAGGGAACTGTATTTTTTACGTTGAGTCATGATGTTATAGCGGTTAATGAAAGTTAGGAGTCTTGTGTCACAAGACGGATGCCGTCTTTGGAAATGGTAATGATTCGTTGCTTATATAAAGCACCAATGGCTTTTTTAAAGGCGCCTTTGCTCATGCCAAATGTATCTGCGATGAGATCAGGGTCTGATTTGTCATGAAGGGGCGCAAAGCCATGATTTTTGTCTAAATAGTTCAGGATAATTTTGCTGTATTTATCACGCGTTTCTTGCCCTCCCTGAAGGCTAAGGTCTATTTTACCATCGGGGCGAATATGCTTAATAAAGCCTTTTTTTGATTGCCCAAAGCTGAGTTTTTGGAACACCTCAGTTTTATACAATAAGCCCCAATGGCTGTTATTGATAATGGCTTTGTAGCCCAGGTCAGTACTGTTGGCGATTATTAAGTCCACTTTTTGATGAGGCTTGAAATCGTGCGGCTTTTCATCATCGAGAAATTTGTCGATTTTTGATGAAGCGACAAGGCGACCATCATTCTTATCGAGGTACAGGTAGACCAAATAAGATTTTCCCACCTCCATCGGGCGATGCTGCTCAGCAAATGGTACGAGAATATCTTTTTCTAACCCCCAGTCTAAAAAAGCGCCAACATGTGTTCGGGCCACCGTTTTTAGGTACGCAAATTCGCCGACCTCGGCTTTTGGCTTTTTTGTTGTAGCAATGGGGCGGTCTTCTGAATCAAGGTAAACAAAAACATAAATGAGTGAGCCTACAGCCAGATCTTTAGGGGCTTGTTTGTTTGGAAGTAGTATTTCACCCAGTTCTTTGGCATCTAAATAAAAGCCAAAGTCGAGTGACTTGATCACTTCCAGTTGATGTGTTTTACCCAACGTAACCATGATATGTTCCTAATGTGCGGTGTGGGTAAGAATTATACAGGTCACAGGCTCTTGAGATGAGAAAACAAGTCGGGCAGAAACATTAGGCGATTTGGTTAATTACTGATTATCCCAATAACGTTGCATTTCATAATATAAGAAAGAAGCCGTCCAAGTGATTAAAACCAGCCCTGTTAATGATTCGAGACCGGTTAAGTGGCGTAAATCACCAATGGGTTGAATGTCTCCAAACCCCAGCGTTGTAAACGTTGTGAACGATAAGTAGGTGCAATCCAGTAAACTGCCATCAAAGTTTCCTTCTAAATGCCCCCAGCCTTCAGCATGGTGCATGAAATAAAACGCTAAAGCGAACACCCAAACTTCCACAGCATGGGCGATAAGCGCCGCAAAGACGCCAAAAAGAATCCTTAAGCGGTGCCTAAGTGTCATGGTAGGAATATACCGAGAGATACGGTATAAAAATTCGTAATGAATAATGACTGCAAGGGCAACGACAAAGGCGTTTAAAGCAAATGTTTGGAGCATCTATAATAATGTATTTTTATTAGGGTCAATGTGTGTTGAGTGCCCATGGTGTTCGGTTTTTGATGGAGAACCATACCCCAAGGCGTCTGCGGGCTTAAATTAGTAATTATCAGCTGATTAGCCTGCGCTTAAACAGCCAGTAAAATTAAATAGCAATCGCGGCCAAGTAGCGGAGATTTGGAGGGGAAGCTAATAAGTTAGCAATTTTTTCAATATCACCGCGTTCGGTTCGCCACGCCATGTAGTTTTCATAATCGCTTCGCTGGTTCCATTTTTCTAGGATGACAATATTATGTAAGTTGTCTTCGTTGCTGGTTACTGTAATATTTTGGCACCCCTTGTAAGCACGCGTATCGGGGAGTATTGAAGAAAAAAAACTGAGGAGTTCTTCTCTGTTTTCGGGGTTTACGTGTAAATCTAAAATAATATCAACAGACATAGTCGTTTCCTTTTTAATGATTCACTGGCAAGGAAATTCAGTATAGGCCGATCATTTAAAGAGCGCAATGACGGCAAGTTCTTGCTTGATCAGGTCAAGGTGAGGGTGTTATTAGCTTGTGGTGCTTAATGTTTAATGGTCAGTTTCCAACAATAGTGTATTTTTGGGTGACGTTCAAAATCTTTTGGCAGGGTCTCGCGGCTGATATTTTGCACGGCTAATCCTGTGAGAGATGCCTCGTTTAATTGGAATTTACGGAAGTTAGTTGAAAATATCAGCGTGCCTTTTTTTGTGAGTAACTGGGCAGATTTATTAATCAGCTCAACATGATCACGTTGAATATCAAACACATTATCCATCCGCTTAGAATTGGAAAAAGTGGGTGGGTCAATAAAGATCAGTTCGTACTTTTTTTGTTCTTCGATGGCCTTGTCCAGCCATTCCATGCAATTGGCCCTAACGAGTTGGTGCTTTTCCAAATTTAGATTGTTCAGTTCAAAATTATTTTTTGCCCAATCTAAATAGGTTTTAGACATATCCACGGTTGTGGAGGTGGTTGCGCCACCGAGTGCCGCATGAACCGTGGCGGAGCCGGTATAGGCAAATAAGTTTAAAAACTGTTTGCCGCCTGCATTTTCACCAATCCATTGACGTATGGGGCGATGGTCTAAGAACAAACCGGTGTCGAGATAATCTTTAAAATTGACAAGTAATCTTGCCTTGCCTTCTTGAACGTCATGAAATCCCCCATCGGTGCCTTGTTTTTCGTATTGCGTGCTCCCTTTTTGGCGACGTCGAATTTTAAGTGATAATTGATTAGAAGGCACACCGAAAACATCGGGCATAACAGCCAGGGCATCACGTAAACGTTGAATAGATTTTGCGTCATCGACGGTTTTAGGAGCCTCGTATTCTTGCACATGCACCCACTTCTTTTCGCCATTATAAATATCAATGGCGAGTGCATACTCGGGTAAATCGGCATCGTAAATACGGTAGCAATGAATGTTGTTTTTCTTTACCCAAGACGTGAGTTTTTTGATGTTTTTACGCAGGCGGTTTGCCAGCATAGTGGCCCCTTCAGTCCATTCTCCAGGGGTAGGGAGCAAGGCCTTTTTCAAATGATCGCCGATGTGTTGTTGTTCACGAGCGTGTTGGCCTTCAAAATATCGTTCTGGCGTCACCGAAAAGTTAAAGATTTTACAGGGAATGGCGCCATTAAAGAGCTGGTAAGATTTGTGCGATTTTAATGAAACATGAAATGCCAGATCGGTATTGCCTGTAAAAACAGAGGCTTGCCAACCGTTAAAGCGGGCTTTGAGTATGCTACCAATTTCCTGATAGAGTGGCTCCAGTTGCTTCATTTCGCCGAGTCGTTCACCGTAAGGCGGGTTGACGATAAATAATCCGGCTTTCCATGATTCATCAGCCTCTATTTTAGATAAAGGTAAGCTAACGGCTTTAACGTGTTCAGACAGATGAGCCGCTTTAATATTGGCTTTGGCAATACCCGCGTGTTTGATGCTGATATCCGAGCCCATGATGGGTGGGATTTTACGCAAGCCTTTTTCTCGACGATATTCGGCTTCTTTAATCAGCCGTTGCCAAATGGCAGGGTTAAATGGCTTCCAGGCAAAAAAGCCGTAATAATCGCGCAGTAACCCGGGCGCTATGTCGCCGGCGATCATGGCGGCTTCTGTTAATAGGGTGCCTGAACCGCACATGGGATCGTATAAAGCGCCGCCTTCGGCAGCGATTTTTGGCCAACCAGCACGAATTAAAATGGCCGCAGCCAGGTTTTCTTTTAACGGTGCTTCAACCGACTCGGTTCGGTAATGACGACGGTGCAGGCTGTCACCTGACAAGTCCAGACTCAGTGTTACTTTGTTCTCATTAATATAGGCGTTTATGCGAATATCCGGTTGTTCGCGCTGGACATTGGGTCGGTCACCAGAAATTTCTTTAAACTGGTCAACGATGGCATCTTTGATTACTTGTTCGGCATAACGTGAGTGGTTAATTTTCGATTGCCGAATAGAAGCATCAATGGCAAATGTTTTAGACACATCAAAATGTTCTGACCAGTTTATTTTTAAACTGCCTGCGTAAAGCTGATCAGACGTTTGAGCCGTGAAACGAGCCAACGGCATTAGAATCCGGTTGGCCAGGCGAGACCACAGGCAAGCACGTAAGGCCATGTCTATCTCTCCTTCAAAATAAACACCGCCGGCAGCGGGTTTTATTTGCTTGGCACCGATTTGCTCCAGTTCATCGGCAAGAATGAGCTCCATGCCTTTGGCAGTTGTTGCAAAATAGCGGGCTGGTGAGGGCATGGGGGTTCCTTATGGCTTGTGGTGCAATAATGGGTTTATAGAGAGCGTATAGGGCTATTCTAAGCGTTTTTGCGGTAAGGTAAAGGACGCGATGATGGGCATATGGTCGGACAAAGTCAGCGCTTTGTCTTGTTCTACAAACGTCTCATGTGCTGATAATTGGGGGCTATAAAAATAGTAATCAATGGTGCGGTCGGGTTGTTTGACGGGTGAACCATTTGGAGAATAGGTATGCCAATTTTCTCTCTCTTCAGAATGAACCGCACTTAGCTTGGGTATGGCGGGATACTGTTGATAAAGTGTTTCGATAGCTGAGTGTTTTTCATGAAAGTGGCGCTGCTCCTCGTTAAGAAGAGAATAGGTGTTTGGCGGCAATAAATTGAAGTCACCCGCGATGATCCAAGGTGTTTGTGCTTTATTCAGAGAATGTAATCGTTGGTCAATTTGATTTATCTGTTTTTTGAGTGTGTTGGTTCCTTTGGAAAAAGCAGATAAATGGGTAGTTAAAACGGCCAGTTCGCCGCCAGTGTCAATAGGCAGGCGCACGTCGAGGAGGGCGCGTTTAAAGTTGAACAACTGCGTAATGGGATCCTGCGGTATTAAGCTCAGTTGAATACGTGTAGCCGATGACATATTGTATTTGGAAATAACGCTCAGTTTAGTGCCTACTGATCCCATAATGTGCGGGTGCGGAACATAAGTGGCTTTCCAATAAAAGCTGCTGGTATGGCAAACGTAATCGTTAGGCAGTAAGGCGAGCAATTGCTTGAGCTGATCTTTTTTGTCAGTTCGTTTTGCGCCATCATCAACTTCTTGTAACAGTATGATATCGGGGTTTTGCTGGTTTATGAGTGAGGCGAGGCCTTGAACAGTTGCCTTGATGTCATCACTTGATGGTCGATTGTCAGGCCCTGCGTTATTGGGCAAATCGTAGAAAAAAACGTAGTTCTTTCCAGCCATGTATTGTACATTTTGGTTGTATATTTTTAGGGTTTGGCCACTCGCCAAATTGGGTGCATCTGGCGAGCAGGTGATGTTTTCGGGTTGAATGTCGGCAGGGTGGAAGGTGCTGAACCAAATAAAAATAAACGTCGCGACCAGCAATAAACCGAGGGGAAATAAAAATCGAAAAAAATGACGATTCATGGCAATAGCCGTCTACTAGAGAGGCCCCTCCGTTACATGTAGCGGGTTATTTTAATTTGATAGCAATGCTATCAATATGGTTGTGGCGCAATCGATTTTGAATTTTATCAACCATTCTAAATGAGGTATAGGGGCCGGATTTCACACGGTGCCAAATGCTACCGTTTTGATCGACTTTTTGTACGACCGATTCGATACCTAATAAGGCTAAACGGGCTTTCAGTGTGTCGGCTTGGCTGGCTTTTCTAAACGAACCCACTTGAATAATAAAGGTGCCTGCTTTACTTTTCCCTGTGCCTTCTAAGCGTCGCCGCTCTTCAATTTCATGTTCTGGAATAACAATTTCCATGTCCGGTAATATTTGATAAAAATCGAATCGAGGTTTGTCGTCTTCTATCGGCTTGATGGGGGCTTGCGTAGGTTTTTTAACATCACGTGTTTCATTTTGCACGTTAGGTGGTGGGACGCTGGCTGTTGGGTTGCTCGTGGTGTCTTTTAGGTCAGACAGAAACATCGCGAAGCCGCCGATAAGCAGGCCGGTGATCAGCCACCAATAACCCGGGATAGTGTTTTTTGTTTGTCGAGTTTTATGGTTGTTAACTCGATGTTTGTAGTCTCTTGGCATTACATGGACTCCGGAGCATTAACGCCCAGTAGCTGCAAGCCATTGGATAAGACTTGTTTTGTCGCATTGATAAGCGTGAGTCGGGCTTGCATTAATTCAACATCATCAATAATAAACTTATGCGAATTATAATAACTGTGAAAGTGTGTGGCGAGTTCGCGCAGGTAATGATTTAGCTGGTGCGGTTCGTATTGCAGGGCGGCTTGGGTTAGCTTTTCTGGGTAACGATTTAAGGTATCAATCAGAGTGATCTCGTGAGTCTCGGTTAGTTTTTCTAAATGATTTAAACCATCCGTTGAGTTATACGTTAAGCCCTTTTCAGCGAGCAAACGCATGACACTGCAGACGCGTGCATGGGCATATTGTACGTAAAATAATGGGTTCTCATTTGATTGCGAGGTGGCTAAATCGAGATCAAAGTCCATATGTTGTTCGGCTTTCCGCATTACATAAAAATAACGCGCGGCATCAGATCCAATTTCATCTCGTAATTCTCTTAAAGTGACGAATTGACCTGAGCGTGTGGACATTTGCATTTTCTCGCCGTTTTTATAGAGCACGGCAAATTGGACGAGTAATACTTTCAGGCGTTCGGGGTCTGCTCCCATGGCCTGCAAGGCCGCTTTAACGCGCGGCACATATCCGTGATGATCTGAACCCCATATATCAATAATATCGTAACCGCGCTCTAGCGTGTGTAAGTGGTAAGCAATATCGGAGGCGAAATAGGTGGTTAACCCATTCTCACGAATGACGACCCGGTCCTTCTCATCACCAAATTCGGTTGATTTAAACCACCAGGCGCCTTCTTTTTGGTACATATAGCCCGAGGCTTTCAGTTTTTCAACAGCGTTATCAATGGCACCTTTGTCCATTAACGAACGCTCAGAAAACCAGTCGTCGTATTGGACGCCAAAGTCCTCAAGGTCTAAGCGAATATCATCTAAAATGGCTGTGAGTGCGGTGTCGAAAATTGTGCGGTAATTATTTTCGCCTAGCAGAGTTTTAGCGCGAGAAATCAGGGCGTCAATATGTTGTTCTTTATCGCCGCCTGCCGGCTCGTCAGCTGTGATGTTATGAAAAACATCACGAGCCGGTGCAATAAATTGGTCACCCCGGGATTCTTTAAGGCTCGTTGCTATGTCAGACACATAAGCCCCCTTGTAACCGTTACTCGGAAACGTCATTGTTTCCCCACAAGCTTCTAGATAACGTAGCCAGACGCTGGTGGCTAAAATATCCATTTGACGGCCTGCATCGTTAACATAATATTCACGGTGCACGGTGTAACCGATAGCACTTAATAGGTTAGAAACCGTTGCGCCATAAGCCGCTCCTCGGCCATGCCCGACATGAAGTGGTCCGGTCGGGTTAGCAGAAACGAATTCAACCTGCACTTTTTTTCCATCGGCTATATTGGAGGTGCCAAAACGCTCGCCTTGCTCAAGAATATCCCGAATAACAGCGTGTTGACTTAAAGGGTTAATGAAAAAGTTAATGAACCCGGGACCGGCAATATCAACCCTCGAGATATCATTATCAGAAGGCAAGTGATCGATAATGGATTGTGCGATTTCACGCGGGTTTTTCTTCGCAGGCTTTGCTAACATCATTGCCAGATTACTGGCGTAATCCCCGTGAGAGGGGTCCCGCGTATGCTCGATTTTAATAACAGGGTCCAAATCTGCAGGTAATACGCCTTCGTTCTGAAGCGATGCAATGGCTTGCTGAAGCAAAGAGGCCAAACGTGTTTTCATATTAAATTTAAATCGTTGATTTATGCGCTGAATAGCGGTTAGACACTGAATGCCAGTACCGGAGTGTATTATCGCCTGTGGGATAAAACTTGCAAGTCTAAACGCGGTTAAAAAATGTCGATGGGGTCCACATCGATCGACCAGCGAACTTGGCGTGAGGACTTAATTTTTTCGAGTTCGGGTAAAAGGCTTTTTAAAAATTGATGCCGTGCTTTACGCTGAGGGGATTCGATGAGCAATTGGTAGCGAAAACGTCCGGCTCTTTTAAGCATGGGGGCGGGAACAGGGCCTAAAATTTGGATGGACGTTAATTGAATGTTGCTGATTAAATGACCCACATCGGTTAGAAAATTTAGAACGGCTTGCTCTTTGACAGCGTTAACGCGTAATAAAGCATGGTAGTGGTATGGTGGAAGTTGAGCTTGCTGTCGTTCAGCAAGGGCCTCTTTTGCAAAACGTGCGTAGCCGTGTTCAATTAAAGTATTCAGTAAAGGGTGTTCGGGTTGGTGTGTCTGAATCAAGACACGCCCCGGTTTTTCTTCTCGACCTGCGCGCCCGGCAACTTGTGTAATAAGTTGAGCCATGCGTTCACTGGCTCTAAAATCACAACTAAATAATCCGGCATCAATATCAACGATGCCAACTAAGGTGACATTTGGAAAATGATGCCCTTTGGCGAGCATTTGTGTGCCGACTAAAATTTGACCGCCTCCTTGGCGAACCTGATTAATAAGCGATTGCATCGCGTCTTTTTGTCGTGTGCTATCGCGGTCTATTCGCGTGATAGGTGTGTTGGGGAAATGTGAGTTCAGTGTTTCTTCAACGCGCTCGGTCCCTAAGCCTAAAGGAAAAAGCTCTGCCTCTTGGCAAGAGGGGCAAGTGCTTGGAATACGGTGTTCAGTCCCGCAGTGATGGCATTTGAGTAAATGGGCCTCTTTATGTATGACTAACCGCGAGTCACAACGACGACACTCACCGACCCAGCCACAACGATGGCACATCAAAACAGGGGCAAACCCTCGGCGATTAACGAATAGAATCACTTGTTCGTTACGTTCAAGGGTTTTTTTAATCGCGTTGAGGAGTGATGGACTTAGATGGTTGTCCAAGGTTTGATGGCGACAGTCGAGCAAGCGGATGACCGGCTGGGAAGCCCCAGCTGTACGTTTGGTTAGGACTAGATGTGTGAACTGGTTTTGTTGAACGCTGTGAAGGCTTTCCAATGAAGGGGTGGCTGAGCCCAAGACAATTGGAATGTTGTAATCTCTTGCGCGCATTATGGCAACGTTGCGAGCGGAATATCGAAACCCTTCTTGTTGCTTAAATGAAGGGTCATGTTCTTCATCCATAATAATCATGCCGGGTGCGTTCATGGGCGTAAAAACGGCTGAACGTGTCCCCAACAGAATATTGGCAAGGCCTTTTTTAATTCGAAGCCATGCTTGCGAGCGTTGTGAATCATTAAGCCCAGAATGGGAAACGACCATTTGCGTGGCAAGGCGTTTTCTAAATCGTTCAGCCAATTGTGGAGTCAGTGTGATTTCAGGTAATAAAATTAATACTTGTTTGCCATTATTTATAACTTGTTGAATGAGTTGCAGATAAACCTCTGTTTTTCCACTGCCGGTTACGCCGTCCAATAAAAAAACCTGAAAAGCCTGTTGTTTTTTGCTAATGGCTTTAATGGCAGCTTGCTGTTCTGAATTCGGACTAAATAAAGGGGCTTCAGGTGGAGACAGTGCGGGGGCGTCTTCATGTTGGATATCGACCCAGCCTTTCTTGATCATGCTGTTAATGGGGGCTCGCCAGTCCCAATCCAGCGCAGCGAAGACGTGCCGGTCAACAGGATTTGCTGTGGACTTTAGCTGTTGCCACAGTGCCCTTTGCCTGGGCGAGCGATTGAAGCATGTCTCATCTAACGCATGCCCCGATTGGGATAAACTGTAGAGCGTCGCTAGTTTTATCGTGGGTTCTTTGCCCATGCGTAATTGCTTTGGCAGAGCCTGAGCAAATACTTCACCAATAGGGCTGTGATAATAATTGGCAGCCCATTTGTAAAGCGTTAGGTCTTCAGGCGATAGCAGGGGTTCTGCATCGAGCAGTTTTGAAATGGGTTTGAGCTGTGCCTTACTGATGTCGGTTGATGAAGAGATATTAAGAATCACACCAATTTTTTGACGTCGCCCAAAAGAAACAGAGACACGCTGGCCAGCTTGATAATCAGAGCGTGGCGAATTGTTTATCGGCAGGTAGTCGAAAATACGATAAAGCGGTGTATCGACAGCAATATTCAGGTAAAAATTGGACATTAAAAGAGGTATTAAATATTTTTGATCAGTTAGCCTGAAAACATTGAAAAAATCTACAATAAATCGCTAACTTAATGAGTTAGAAGTGGTTTTTAATTTATCCACATTTTCTGTGGATAACTTTGTGGATGATCTATTCATAAAGCCCCTCAGCGCTGATTCCAATAGGCCTGACATCAGATTGTAACAAAATAAACCAATGTTTATATTTTCTTTAAAAACAATAAGTTAAAAAAATCAAGTATTGTTTCTGTGATGGATAATAAAAATATTACAGTAAATAAATTCTAACTTTCTCCTTGTGAATAAGAAGCCTTTTTGTATAAGGTTTTAAGCCGTAACTAGTGCAAAAATCAGCAAATTTTAAATCAAAAAAATTCTAGCAGTCCAAATATTATTTTGCAGAGTAAGGGGTGCTTATTAGGGTGACTCAAGGTGTTCTAAGGGCTCTTGTGTTATTGAATAAGGTCGATCAGAATAGAGGCTTCAAAAAGTAACATATTAATGTTTTACAGGCGGGTATCAATCCAATTTTTACTTGAAAGATAGTACAGGCTATCAAGGTCTAATATTGCAACAGAAACGTAAACAGCTGGAATATGAACGGTTAGTGCTGGTGTATAGCGATGAGCTATTCCGTTACGCGTTATGGTTGTGCCGAGACAAGGAAATGGCTGAAGACTTAGTGCAAGAAGCCTGTATGCGAGCTTGGAAATCATTAGACAAGTTGCGCGATACCTCATCAAGCAAAGCCTGGTTGATGACCATTTTACGTAATGAGCATGCTCGGCAATATACTCGATACCGACCTGATATGGTTGATTTGAATTTGGATATGTTAAGTTTAAGAGACACTGACAACGATACCAGCCCCGATGCTTTTGCTTTAAAACAAGCGTTGAATGAGTTGGCAGGTGAATATAAAGAACCGCTTCTTCTCCAGGTGATTGCAGGCTTGAGTTGTGAAGAAATAGCCTCAGTATGTAATATTTCAAAAAGTGCGACGATGACACGTTTGTTTCGTGCAAAGCAAAAATTAAGAGACGTGTTAAGACCCGAGGGTGATCTGGAGGGTAAAACGTGAAATGTGAAGATTTTAAATTTAGCTACTCAGTAGCCCCTGAAGAAATTGAAGACGAGGCACGTGAACACCTGGCGAATTGCCGTGAATGCCAATTGTTCGTTAAACGGCAAGACACGTTTGAACAGCAATTAGCCGGGGTGATCAATTGTGAGGTGCCTGAAGGTTTTAGACACTCATTGAGAAACCAAATGGCTGGAGGTAGGCCTAAATTCTGGCGTTATCCAAAAGCCTCAGTTGCTTTGGCGGCTTCCTTGTTGATGGTTGTGGGTCTTGTGATGATCAATGCGCCTCAGGATGATTACCAATCGCTACCGATTGATCAACTGGTACTAGAGCATTTTGAGCACGATGGGCTGTCTTCGATGCAAGCTTCACATCAACTGACGCCACTGGCTTTGGCAAAGGTGAGCAAAGAATTCGGCATAAAAATCAATTTAGCGGACTATATAAGTTTTGCAGAAAAATGCCCTATTGGTAATAGCTATGGTCTGCACATGGTGTATCAATACAATAAACAACCTGTGACAGTGATTTACATGCCCGAAATCAGCTTGGATCAAACCTTACCTTTTGAGTACGCCGGCCTACATGGCTGGGCTAAACCGTTGAAAAAGGGCTCAATCGCTGTTTTAGGCGGCTCAACAATCGTACTGCCTGAAGAAAATTTTACTGATGAAGTCATTGAATGGCTTTAGCTTTCCGTTCTGGAGTGATTCCTAGCCAGTACTAAATAGAAGGCAGGGACAACAAAGAGGGTAAACAAAGTGCCTATGCCAAGCCCTGTGGCGATGACTAAACCAATATCAAATCGGCTGACTGCCCCCGGCCCTGATGCAAATAATAAAGGGACCATGGCGACGATCATCGATGTGGTTGTCATTAAGATGGGCCTTAAACGAACAGTGGCGGCTTTTTCAACAGCGTCTCGCATAGACAATTTTTCGGTTATTTGCAGCTGATTAGCAAACTCAACGATTAAAATGCCATTTTTTGCGATCAGCCCGATTAAAGTGATCAGCCCAACTTGGGTATAGATATTCATCGTTGCCGCCCCCAACATGATAAAAGCCATTGCACTGGCCAATGACAGAGGAACGGAGATCAAAATAATCAGCGGGTCACGCCAGCTTTCAAATTGCGCAGCAAGAACTAAGTAGATGACCAATAATGACATGAAAAAGGTCAGAATCAGTGCGCTACCTTGCTGCTTGTACTGGCGAGAACTGCCGGTGTAATCCCATTTAAAGCCTCTTGGAAATATTCGTTGAGCTTCTTCTTCAAGAAAACTCAAGCCTTCACCCATGGTAACGCCAGGGCGTAGTAGGCCTTCGATGGTCAGGCTGTTTAATTGTTGAAACTGGGTTCGTTTGCTGGGTTCAACCTGATTAGAGATGCTGACGATGGAGCTTAAAGGGACTTGTTTTCCTGAGGCAGTGCGTAAGTAAATGTCGTTAAGCTTTTCTATGTCAGATCGACTGATATCGGCAACCTGAGGAATGATTTTGTAGCTACGACCTTGCATGCTAAAGCGATTCACATAGCCTTCGCTAAAGTAGCCTGACAGGTTTCGGCCTATTTCTTCCATGGTAATGCCCAAGTCAGCGGCTCGATCTTTATCAACAATTAAATTCGACTTCGGGCGATCAAATTCAATGCTTTTCTGCAAAAAAATAAATTTTCCACTTTGCATCGCTGACCCAATAAGCTCGCTTGCCGTATCGCTCAGTTGACTGTAATCAGCATCAGAAATAACAACAAATTGAACGGGAAGGCCGCCACCAGCGCCTGGTAAGCCGGGCTGTTGCACGACAGCAGTTCTGATGCCGGTAATGCCCGCTACCTTTTGTTGCAGTTCGGGCTGCACTTCCATTTGGGTGCGGTCGCGCATGGATTGGTCGCTCATTTTAAAACCGCCTAATACCCGATTGGTGTCGCCACCCAAGCCCAGCAAAATGAAACTATGGTCATATTCTGTCATGCTTTCAAAGATGGTCTGCAATTTTTGAGCTTGTTGTTTTATAAAATCTACCGTGGCTGTTTGAGGGCCTGTTCCAATAGCAATAAGCAAGTTTCTATCTTCAGTGGGGGCAAGTTCTTTTTTCGAGAGCGAATACATGGGGTATAAGCTCAATAGAATGACGATTGCAAAGGCAATAGGAATCGAGGGTGTCGATAGAAGGGGGTGTAATGTTTTTCTGTACTTGGTCGCTAGGCCTTCAAAAAAGCGTTCTGCATACTTCTCAAAACGACCGGCTTCTTCAGAGCTTTTTAATATTCGAGCACTGAGCATGGGGGCCAAAGTCAGTGCAACGATGCCCGAAATGAGCACGCCAGCAGCAAGGGAAAAAGCAAACTCAGTAAATAAGGTGCCGACCAGCCCATCCATAAAACCGATGGGGAAATAGACGGCGATAAGGGTTGTTGTCATCGCAATAATCGGCAGGCTTAATTCTTTAGCGCCATCTATGGCTGCTTGAATGCGTGATTTACCCATGTCGATATGCCGGTGTATGTTTTCTACCATCACAATGGCATCGTCTACAACGAGGCCAATCGCGAGGATCATAGCCAGTAGCGTTAAGAGGTTTAATGAAAAACCCAGTAACAACATAATAAATGATGCACCAACCAAGGATAAAGGCACGGTAATGGCTGGAATAAGGGCTGCACGCACAGAACCGAGAGAGAGAAAAATCACGACAATCACAATGCTCAGTGCTTCCAGTAAGGTCATCCCTACTTCGTTGATGGATTCATCAATGAATTTACTGGCGTCGTACGGCATATAAAAATTCAGCCCCTCAGGCAGCGAAGACTTGATCTCTTGAACGGCAACATGGACTCGTTGTGCTACTTTTAGAGGGTTTGAACCGGGCGATTGGTCAATCGCGATAAAGACCGCAGGTTTGCCACTGTATAGGTTTTCACTGTCGTAGCCTTCTGCGCCAAGCTCAATATCAGCGACATCCGATAGGCGTATTAAGGCGCCGTTTTGTTTGCCAACAACCAGTTTTAAGAAATCTTCTTCTTTGGCAACGTCAGTGGTGGCGCCTAAGTCAATACTGACCCTTGGACCTTTTGTTTGGCCGACGCTTGAGAGGTAATTGTTTTGACGTAAGACTTGCGTAATGTCGTTCGCAGTAATCCCTAAGGCAGCCATTCTTTTTGGTTTTAACCAAATTCGCATAGCATAAACGCTGTTGCCTAACAGTTGAGCTCGACCGACACCTTCAATGGATTGCAATTTTGGCTGAACGACACGTAACAGATAATCAGCTATCTGGATGTCTTTCATGGTCTCACTAAAAAATGAGAGATAAATTAATGAGGTTGTGGAGCCGGTTTTAGAAGTGATAACAGGATCTAACGCTTCTTGAGGCAGAACACTGCGTTGGCTGGCCACTTTAGCTTGAATCTCTGCAATGGCATCATTGGCGTCGTAATTGAGTTTCATGTGGGCTTCAATAGATGAGCGCCCTTGTGTGCTGGTAGCAAAAATATAGTCAATACCTTCCGCTTGCGCGATGGCTTGTTGTAATGGTGTTGTGATGAAACCTTTAATCAGCTCACTACTGGCGCCAGGGTAAGAGGTGCTAACAGAAATGACGGTATCTTTTGTTTCCGGGTATTCGCGTATTTCCAATGAATTCATTGAGCGCAGGCCCAGTACAAAAATAAGCAAACTAACAACGCTTGCTAGGACAGGCCGTTTGACAAAGATAGTGGTAAAGTTCAAAGTGGTCTCTATGATTGGTTGTTAGTTGAAAGGGTGACTTTTTGGCCGTTTCTGAGTTTTACATGACCCTCATCGACGACTGTGTCGTTTGCTGTAAGCCCCTTCGTAATTTCAACATAGCCATTTCGATGAGCCCCTGTTTCCACATTTTGTAACTCAACGATATGATCATCGCCTTGTTGTTTGACGACATACACATTTTCGCCATAGGTATTAAATAATACGGCTGTTTTAGGGATGACCAGAACAGAGTTGGGTTCAGAAGTGATCACACTCACGTCTGCAAACATCCCCGTTCTTAATTTTTGATCAGGGTTGTTCATTAAAGCTCTGACGCCAATGGTTCGAGTTTCTTCAAATAACCCGGGGTTTATAGCCTGGATGACTCCTTCAAATATTTCACCGGGGTAGGCTTGTGTGCTAATTTTTACGACTTGCCCAACTTTCAATTGAGCAAAATCGCGCTCAGGAAACGAAAAATCTGCGATGGTTTTGTCCAACGATATTAAGGAAATAATCTCGCTTCCCTTATCCAGGTATTGCCCAAGGCTGACTTGCCGGATACCTAATTGTCCAGAAAATGGCGCACGAATTTTCTTTTTATTGATAATACTTTTCTGCGAAATAACGGCTGCTTTTGCAATATCCAGCTCTGCGCGGGCTTCATCATGCGATGAGAAGGAGGTGGCTTTATTTTTTAACAGTGTTGCTTGCCGTTTGAACTTGATTAAAGCCAGTTTTTCAGCAGCAATCAGGCCTTCTAAATTTGCCGTGTCTGTTGATGTGTCGAGTTCAAGAATAAGGTCACCTTTATTGACATACTGCCCAGATTCAACATGAAGTGCTGAAATAACCCCGGCGATTTCATTGCTGACGGTAATCCCTAAAACGGGGTTGATTGTGCCAATAGATGACACAGTCGTTGCCCATTTTACTTCGCTCACATTGGCAATAGTGACGACTGGAGGCGGCGGCGGTTTGCGCGATGTTATCGCTTGGTTGATTTGAAAAAACTTTGTACCGAACAGTCCACCCAGCAGTAGTAAAACAAAAATGATCAGTAAAACTATTTTTTTAGTCAAAAGACTCTCCATAATGTCGTTTTGTAGCGAAAGCTGTCCTTGCATTGTACGATGATTAACAGGCGTGCTCAAATTAAATATTAGTTACATTTGATATACAATTTTAAATGGAAGCCTTTGAGTTAATAAGCAATAATAAAAAGGTGGGTATGCATAGTAAACGGCTGGCTAAGAAAATAATCAGGGTATGAGATGAGAAAAATTAAAGGATTTAGTATTGTACTGGTAATGATGTTATCGGCGTGCGCTCATATTACCGAGCAAAAAAAGTTAGAACACTTGGACGCTAAACAAAAATTATTCATGAAGGCACTTCGCTGGAAATCGTACGAAACGGCCGCCAGTGTGATTCGTTTTAGAAATCCGGCACGTCAACTTGGCCCAATTGATGGTTTAAATAAAATTACAGTGACGTCGTATGATCTATTAGGGTCAGCCCCTCATGCAGACGATGGGTCTGTTGTGGCGCAAGCTTTATTTGGTTACATTCAAAACGATACGGGCCGCGTATATCAAATTAAGCACACTCAAATTTGGTGGTTTGATGAGGAATCAAAGCAATGGTTTTTAGACAGTGAGATGCCGGATTTTAAATTGGACTAAGGTTCTTTTTGATCTAAAGCTGATAACGCTGCCCGAAGTTTAGCGGCTTTTACATGGTAGTCCTCGTGCTCTCCAAAATTTATAAATTGTTGATAATGTTTGTGCGTTCCGATGACTTTTCTAGCATGTTTGATAGGGCACCAATAGAGTTCAGTTCGTCCAATAATTTCACGGGTATAGGCGATGACGGCATTTCCATAAGTGCAATAGGCGCAGTTAAATTTTTCGATAATATTCAGATAGGGGAGTTGTTCTCTATCGGCAATGAAGTAGTCACGCCGTTTCACTTTTGGGATTTTGTATAAGGGAAAACAAATGGCTTGATACACTTCGATCGTGAAGTGGAGCAAAGACAAAGGAATGATCATTGCGTAAATAAAAGGTATTGAAAGAATTGAGCGGATACTGCTTTTTCTTAGCCACTTAATAAGCCCTATTTTGAGCGCTTTTTGTTTTGCGAGCAGTGTTTTTTCGAATTCTATTTTTGCGCCTTCGACTTTGTATAAAAAGTGTTGTTGCTGTTGCTCAATCAGGGCTTCAAGTTCTTCTTCGAGTACCCGTATTTCGTTAATAACATGATTGATGGTTCTGTTCATGAAGACTCCGATTTAAAAGGTAATAAGGTGTTTAAGTGCGTTAAATGGGCGTTAATTTGTATCTCTTCTTCGTCAATAAAATGGTGAATAGCCCGTCGAAAATCGGGGTGTAATATCAGGTGATTTGAAAATGTTTTCGTGGGTTTAAAACCGCGAGAAATTTTATGTTCGCCTTGAGCACCGGGGTCAAAACGATCAAGCCGATGACGAATACAGTATTCAATACCTTGATAATAACAAGTTTCAAAATGTAAAAACTCGTATTCTTGCTCGCAACCCCAATAGCGCCCATATAACGTTTTCTCATCTTTGAAACATAAGGCCGCGCCAACGAGTGCTTGGTTTTTTTTAGCGCACATCATGACTAAGTTCTCACTCATTGTGTCTAGCAAAATAAGAAAAAACTTCAAATTCAAATAACCATGCTGCCCACTGCGTTTTAAATAGGTGAGGTGATAAAAGCGATAAAACTGGGTCATCAATTCTTTGCTGATGTCATTGCCTTGAACACGCTCCATGGTGATGCCTTGGTCAATAATAGCTTGTCGCTCTTTACGTAATGTTTTTCGCTTCCGAGATTTAAAAGTGCTGAGAAAATCATCGAAAGACGCATATTGATCGTTATACCAGTGGTATTGAAGGCCAACCCGTTGTTTCCAATGGGCTTGTTGCAATAAGGTTGACAGCGCGTGTTCAGGGAAAAGCAGGTGCCAACTTGATAAATCGGCATGCGAAAATTGATCCCCTAGGGTTTGGCTGATCCTTTTAATTATTAACCGTTTTTCTTGGGTATTCGTGTCTTTACCAAAGCCTATGCGCGGGCCTGTGGACGGGGTATAAGGGATCGCAGACACTAATTTTGGGTAATACGATAAGCCGTTTTGTTGATAGGCGTTGGCCCACGCCCAATCAAAAACATATTCGCCGTAGGAATGCGTTTTAAGAAAATTGGGCAAAGCGGCCACGATGTCATTATCTTGATAGACAACCAGGTGTTGAGGTTCCCAACCAGTCGATGGTTGGGTGCAGCCACTTTGTTCCAGTGCCAATAAAAAAACATGCTGGATAAAGGGGTTTGAAGTGTCAAATAAAGTATTCCATTCGCTGGCTGTTATATCGGCAATGCTTTGAAGAATTTTTATATTCATGGTGCTAAGATTAACGAAAAATAAAAATTAATGCGTGGATCTTTTATTAAATTGGACGCTGTTTTTTATTTGGAATAGATAGGGCTGGTGCTCACTAATCAGTATAAGTGCGCTACTTTGTACTGAATTTTAGGCGAAAAATAATGAGTTGCGAAGAAGCAAAAATTAAACTGAGTAAGGTGTTTGTTTATCCAATCAAAGCGCTACCGGCTGTTGAATTAGAGACAGTGCGTATAACCGAAGGGGGTGCGCTTTATAATGATCGACGCTGGGGGATTTTGGATCGAAAAGGCCGGATGGTGAATGGGAAAAATAATAAACATCTCTTTTCACTTAAGCCCACCTTTGATTTAGAACTCGAAACGGTCAGTTTTTTAGAGGGTGAAAATACTCGAGAGACTTTTGATTTAGCTAATTTATCCGGATTATCGAAGTACTTTAGCAAGGCACTTAAACAACCTGTTTTTCTTAAAGAAAATAAAAAGCAAGGTTTTCCCGATGATATAACTGCTTCAGGACCTACGGTTGTCACTCAGGCGTCATTGGAAACGGTGGCTTCTTGGTATCCAGACCTGTCCTTAGACGACATACGTGCACGGTTTCGGGTGAATTTAGAACTCTCACCAGCGCCTGCCTTTTGGGAAGACGGTTTGTTTAAGCGCGATCGACAGCCGAAATCTCTTCAAATAGGTGATGTTTTTATTCATGTTTCTAACCCTTGTGCCCGCTGTTCAGTACCCATTAAGCACCCTGATACAGGCGAGCCGTATAATAACTTTTACGAAACCTTTATTGCTCAACGGGAACAGACAAGGCCAGATTGGTTAGACCCTGCTTGCTTTGACCATTGGTACAGGCTTAGCCTGAATACAAACATCGGGCTTGAGCAGGCGAAGAAGGCGTTGACGGTGGGTGATGCTGTTAAAACGTATGAAACACCCTATTTTTAGTAGAAATACTGGAGTTTTATATTGTCGAACTGCTGGCAATATCATAGAGTGTTCATCATAAAATTTTATGATGAGTGGAAAGATGTCTAATGAAAAGGTAGTTCAACTAAAAGAACGAAGCCAAACCAGTGGTTTAATTGATGAGTTATTGGAAGAGCGAAAACAAGTCTGGTCTTTGTATTGCAGTGTGTCGGGTATCGATGAGTACCAAGGCCAAAAGACGATAGAAGAGTTACTTCAGGAATTTTGTCAATTAACCATTGATTATATCTCGCTAGGGCATTTCGGTGTTTATCAGCGTATTTTAGAAGGGAATGAAAGACGAAAATCGGTGCTGACTGCTGCAGAAAGGATTTACCCTAACATTTCTGCTGCCACGGAAGCGGTTTTGGACTTTAGTGAAAAATACCAAAAAACCACACCGGCAATGATTTTAAATGAATTGGCTAACGATTTATCTTCAGTTGGAGAGCATTTAGCAAATCGTATTGAACTGGAAGATGAATTAATAGGCGAAATGTTGGTTTAACCGGCGATGAAATTTTGCCCACAATGTGGCAATAAAACCGTATCACTGATTCCTGAAGGCGATAATCGAGTCCGAGATGTCTGTGATTCATGCGACCTTATTCACTATCAAAACCCTCGCATAATTGCCGGCTGTATTCCCGTCTGGGAAGATAAGGTCTTATTATGTCAGCGTGCAATCCACCCTCAAAAAGGCTTTTGGACGTTGCCAGCAGGCTTTATGGAATTGGCGGAGACAACTGAGCAGGCTGCTATTCGGGAAACGCTAGAAGAGGCCGAGGCCCTTGTCCAAACAGAAGAGCTGTACGCGGTTTTTAACTTGCCGCATATCAATCAGGTTTACATGATGTATCGCTCGGTTTTATTAAAGCCCGAGTTTTCAAGCGGTATAGAAAGTTTGGATGTTCGTCTTTTTGCAGAACATGAGATTCCCTGGGGTGACTTGGCGTTTGAAACAATGCGGTTATCATTGGAATACTATTTTCAAGATAGAAAAGCCGGTACATTTAAATTTAGATCGACGGATATTAATAAGCCGTTATTGCAATAAATTACATTAGATCAGCGCACGATGAAACGGGAATGCATTATTCAGGCGCTAGAACCAATGGCACAATTGCAGGCTTGGTCTCATCATAAGCCTGTTGAAGGGCTCAGCAATGCTGCTGTTTTGATTCCCTTGATTGAACGAGATGAATGGCAGGTGTTATTGACCAAACGTACTGCGCATTTAAATAATCACGCTGGACAAGTAAGTTTTCCGGGTGGCCGAGCAGAGTCTACAGATGCCTCACCGTTGGACACGGCTTTGCGAGAAACGGAAGAAGAGGTGGGTATTCAACAGCATTTTATTAAGGCGGTTGGCCTTATTGAGCCTTATTTAACGGTAACGAATTTTAAAGTTGTTCCTATTGTCGGCGTTGTTAACCCTGGGTTTACGCTGAATGTTGATGAGTTCGAAGTCGCCGATGTATTTGAAGTGCCTTTATCTGTTTTAGCCGATCAAGCACGCTACCAGCGAAGAAAAATTTTATGGCAGGGTAAAAATAGAGCTTACTGGGAACTGACCTACGATGGGTTCCAAATTTGGGGGGCGACGGCGGCAATGCTGTACGCCTTTGCTGGACGCTTAGCAGCGATTCAAAAAACCGAGCAAGGCTTTTCTAATTTTTAGTTGGGTTGGGTCGGTATTTGATTTGTAATCCGCGTAAGAAGTTTCGAAGGACTTGATCTTTGCAGGGGCGATAGTGCTTATGGTCGGTGCGTCTGAAAAAGGCACTTAATTCGTGTTTACCAAGGTTTAAACCCGCGGTTGATAAAAGGGCTAAAACATCCTCATTTTTCATATCGAATGCAATTTTTAGTTTACGAAGCACCATATTGTTCGTGAGTTTTTTATCAGGCTCAGGTGTTGGTCTATCTTGCGCGCCGCGGCGTTCGATAATGAGGCCGTTTAAAAAGATAGAAAATGGGGTGTCTCGACAACTTTCGTAAGCCTCATCATCGTCTTTTTTTAACCAATGGCTCACTTGTTCACGCGTGACTTTAAGCCCAGCTAAATTGAATATATGGATCATTTTTGAATCACTAAAATCAAAGGTGTAGCGAAGGCGGCGTAAAATATCGTTATTGGTCACAAAGAATCCTGCAGTGAAATATGGGCTAATGGGTGTATTTTACAGCTTCGCTGTTATTGGATGTTTGTTTTTTCTAAGGCTAACAATTGTCTTTTTGTTTCCACGCCGCCGGCATAACCGGTTAATTGGCCCTTGCTTGAAATGACTCGATGGCAAGGGATGACAAGGCTGATGGCATTCGCCGCATTGGCGTTAGCCACGGCACGTACAGCTTTCTGATGGTTTATGTTCCCCGCTAAGGCTTGATAAGAGAGGGTTTTGCCATAGGGGATTTGTTGAAGAGCAAGCCAGACTTGGTGCTGAAAGTCGGTTCCCAGCAGGAGCAACGGAAGATCAAATTGCTGCAAATGGTTTTGGAAGTATTGGTTTAACTGTTCAATAGTTTGCTTGATGACAGGAGCGTTTTTTTCTTTGTAATGAGCACGCAAAGAGGTTTGTATGCGCTTATCGATGGTGGGTCGACTTTGTCGATGTTGCCAGTCACATAAGCAAAGCTGATCGTTAAACGAACCGATAATAAGTGGCCCAACAGGGCTGTGGTACGTTTGAATTTGGATTTCTCGTTGAACGCTCATCACCATGACGGTCCTAATGAAGAAAATTAACTGAAATACTTTAAGCTGTTAGGCTGCGATTGACAATTTCTGATACGTCTTTTGATAAAGGGCTGTGGGCTTGTATTCGTGATAACTGTGCTTTAATAAGTTGTTGGCGTTTGGGATCAAACTTCCTCCAATGGCTGAGTGAATTAGTTAGTCGGGCGGCAATTTGTGGGTTAATTGCATCCAGCGTGATAACGTGATCAGCGACAAAGGCATAGCCGGCCCCATTTTCAGCATTAAAATTTAACAGGTTGGATGAGGCGAAAGCACCAATAACACTTCTGACGCGATTGGGGGTTTTGAGATCAAAATCCGGGTGTTCCAAGAGTTTTTTTATCTTCTCTAAAGCCGTTGTTTCTTCTGAGCAGGCTTGCAAAGTGAACCATTTATCTATCACCAGATCTTCATGTTTCCATTGTTGGTAGAAGGCGTCGAAAAATGGCGTATTTAAAGCACTGTCAAGGTGGCTTAATTGGCCGAGCGCTGCAATTTGATCCGTCATGTTTTGAGCATGCTCAAATTGATGAATGCAGAGTTCCAGAGGCGCTTCTCCCTCTAGGGCCATTAGGTAATCTAAGCAAAGGTTTTTGAAAGATCGCTGTGCAATACTTTGAGGGTTATGGCCTGCTTCAACATAATGGTTTGCTTGATAATTCTTCGTCCATAAGTCTTTAAGTGATAAAGCAAGGTTTTGTTTTATCAACCGATGAGCCTGATATAACGCGTCAACATCAATCGTCTCCATTTGTTCAGCCAGATAGGCTTTAGAGGGCAAGCTTAACAAAAGGGTCTGATAGGCTAAGTCGTCTAAAGGGCGCTGTAAAATGGCGCGGAATGTTTCGACTAATTGATCGCTTAAAGGGTCAACAGTTTGATTGTTTTGAATGGCGGAAACAACGTTAAAAATAAAGTGGCTCAAGCAGTTTTGTCCCGATTCCCATCGGTTAAAAGGATCGGTATCATGTTGAAAAAGATGCAGTTGTTGGTCTACGCTTAGCGGGTGCTCAAGTTTTATTGGCGCAGAAAATCCCCGTAAAATAGACGGTGTTGGTTCGGCGTCTAGATTAGAAAAAGTAAACTGTTGTTCAGTTTGAGTCAGTTTTAGGACGAGCGATGTTTTGTCTTTTGCTATGTTTATTTCTTGGCCGTTTTTATCGATTAAACCTAATCGAACAGGAATAAGCAGGGGGCCGTTGTTTCCCTGGCCTGTTTGGTGTTGGGAGAAGGTCAGTGTATATGTTTTATTATCAGGTTTATATTCGGTAGACACGGTTAAAACGGGTGTACCTGCTTGACTGTACCAGTTTTTAAATTGGCTCAAGTCGATCTGGTTGGCATCCTCCATTGCATGAACAAAATCTTCTGTAGTAACGGCTTGCCCATCATGCCGTTCGAAATATAAATCGCACCCTTTTCTAAAGCCAGCTTCGTTCAGTAACGTGTGAAGCATGCGAACAACCTCAGCGCCTTTTTCATAAATGGTGAGGGTGTAAAAATTGTTAATTTCTACAAAAGAATCGGGGCGAATAGGGTGGGCTAATGGGCTGGCATCTTCGGCGAACTGATGGGTTCTTAACATATTGACATCTTTAATTCGTTTAACGGCCTCAGACGTTCGATGCGCTGTAAACTGCTGGTCTCTAAAGACCGTAAACCCTTCTTTTAAACTCAGTTGAAACCAATCACGGCAAGTGACACGGTTTCCCGACCAGTTGTGAAAATATTCGTGGCCAATGACGGCTTCGATATTTTCAAAATCGGTATCAGTGGCTGTTTTTTCGTTGGCCAGTACGTACTTGGTGTTGAAGATATTAAGCCCTTTATTTTCCATTGCCCCCATATTGAAATGACTAACGGCAACGATCATGTATAAATCCAGATCATATTCGCGCCCAAAGGCTTTTTCATCCCAGTGCATGGCGTTCTTTAATGAGAGCATGGCGTGCTGAGTTTTGTCTAAATCGTGTTCTTCGACATAGATTTCCAGAGCAATATCCCGCCCCGAGCAACTGGTGAATGTTTCTGTTAAGCAAGTTAAATTGCCTGCAACCAAGGCGAATAAATAACTTGGTTTAGGAAAAGGGTCGAGCCATTGAGTTGAATGTTTATTGTTGTCCAGTTCGTCATTAGATCGCTTGGTGCAGTTCCCATTTGACAATAAAACGGGGTATTGATCTTTGTCGGCCACTAAGGTGACACTAAAAATGGACATCACATCGGGTCGATCTAAATACCACGTGATACGCCTAAAGCCTTCCGCTTCACATTGTGTGCAAAGCATTGTTTTGGATTGATAAAGGCCGCTAAGGGCCGTATTTTCAGACGGGTTAATGCGGTTGGTAATCTCTAAAACGAAATCTGAGTTTGGGTGATGGAGCGTGAGCGTTTCTTCAGTCAAAGTGTATTGGTCTGAAGCCAGTGGATGACCATTAACAGCAATAGAAATAAGAGAAAGTTCCTCGCCCATTAAAACCAGGTCGGGGTTTTTCTTCTTGCAATCAGGGTTTCTTTGAATCTGAAGGCGAGAGCGGACACAGGTGCTCTCAGCTGATAGTTCAAAATGGAGGTCAGTATGGCTGATTAGGAATTCAGGTACCGTATAGTCTTTTAGATAAATGGTTTTTTGTTCAGCAACAGACATAACATTAGTTTGATTTAAAGGCGTTGTATGCAAGAAGGAGCCATGCGATCAGAAGTGCCGTGCCTCCAAAGGGCGTGATGGCACCAAGGGCTTTGACACCAGTTAAACTAAGCGCGTATAAGCTGCCAGAAAAAATAAGAAGGCCGACAAACATAAACCAACCCGCTTTTCGTAACACATGGGTTGGGTTTTGTTGATGTAGTATGCCAATCATGATGAGGCCAATAGCATGCCACATTTGATAATCAGTTGCTATTTGATAAATTGTCAGGTAATGAGTTGATAAATGGCTTTTTAAGGCATGGGCCCCAAAAGCACCTAACATAACAGCAAAGAAGGCAAGAACAGCGCCTATGATGATAAACGGAGATGTATTCATAAGGTTTATTTTTCCAGCAACCGGGGCATCACTTCAACAAGATTGCAAGGGCGGGTCCGGTAATCCAGCTGGGCGCTGATGAGCTTATCCCAAGCCGTTCGGCAGGCACCGGATGAACCCGGCACGCAAAAAATATAGTGGCCATTAGCAACACCCGCAATGGCGCGAGATTGAATGGTTGAAGTGCCTATTTCATCATACGACAGGTTACGGAACACTTCGCCAAACCCCGTCAGCTCTTTGTCAAGCAAAGGCTGCACTGCTTCAGGCGTTCCGTCGCGCCCAGTCACTCCAGTGCCACCGGTTGTGATAATGGCGTTAATATCAGGGTCAGCGATCCAGCTTGATAGCTTCGCACGGATCAGATAAATATCATCGGCAATGATTGCTTTATCCGCGCAGTAATGCCCTGCTTTTGTTAAGCGATCAACCAGCGCTTTTCCTGACGTGTCGGTTTCTTCAGTGCGTGAATCAGAAACCACCATGATGGCAATTTTAAGTGGGATAAATTGACGAGCGTTAGAAGACATTTATGTTACCGAATAATTAAAAAGAAGGCGCTATTCTCACGTTGAATATTCAGCAGTAATGAAGAGGACCTGCGGTTTTTAGTGGCGTTGACTAAATCATAAATATTCTGAACGGCTACACGGTTTGCTTGAGTAATGAGGTCACCTTTTCGGAGACCATTTAACCATGCTTTAGAGTTAGTTTTAACATCAATGATTTGAACGCCTTGTTGATTGGTGTATGGCTTGCTATCAACGGATAAATTTGAGAGTTTAACACCGCTCAACTGCTCATGAATGCGAGAGCCATCAACAGTAACGATCGTTGGTTCGCCAATTTCAATACTCACCTTTTTTTTCTTGCCGTTACGCAGAATTTGCAAGTTGGCCACATCGCCGATCGTTAAGAGTCCTAAACTGTTTCGCAGGCTGGCACTGTTCTTTGTTAATTTACCATTAACGCTTAAGACGATGTCGCCTGGGTGTAAATCCCCCTTATCTGCAGGGGAATTGGCGGCAACCTGGCTGATGATAACCCCTTGTTTGATTTTAAGATTAAAGGCTTGAGCCAGGTCGGGTGTTAAATCCTGTACGCTAATGCCCAGTTGACCTCGCTTTACCTTGCCGAACTGAATTAATTGGTCTTTGAGGCTGATGGCCATATTGCTGGGTATGGCAAAACCAATTCCAACATTTCCACCACTCGGCGCGATAATTGCCGTATTAATGCCGATCAGCTCGCCTCTAAGGTTAATTAAGGCACCGCCCGAGTTACCGGGGTTGATGGAGGCGTCCGTTTGAATAAAATCCTCATACCCTTCAATACCTAAGCCGGAGCGTCCAAGTGCACTGACGATACCAGAAGTCACTGTTTGTCCAAGTCCAAACGGGTTTCCAATGGCGATAACAAAATCACCTACACGGAGTTTATCCGAGTCCGCAATTTTCAAGTCTACCAAGCGCTCTGCCTTCACTTGGATAACAGCAACATCAGATTCGGGATCATTGCCGACAACCTTGGCATTAAAAGAGCGCCCATCCCGAAGAGTGACGGTAATTTTATCCGCTTTATCAATGACATGATGATTGGTAATAATCAGCCCTTTTTTTGCATCAACGATAACACCGGAACCCAAGCTTTGTGTTGAGCGTTTTTTCGGTGCATTAGGCAGTTGAAAAAAGTGACGAAAAAAAGGGTCTTGTAATAATGGGTTTTCGCGTTGGCGCGCCATATTCTTAGTCGCGATATTAACAACGGCTGGGGTTACTTTTTCTAAGACAGGTGCCAGACTGGGTAACGGTTTTCCATCCATAACGGTTGGAATGGCGGCGTGTACGTTAAGGTGTGCTATTAAAAACACGAGAGTTAATAGTGAAGTGCGTAGAAATTTCATTTTAAGACCGTTGAGTTATTCGTCTACATCATCAGCGTCAATTTGGCCGCTCATTCGACGCCGGATATGTGACCAAGACATGCCTGTTGCCATAATGAAGCATAAAATCGTTTGGATAATGTAAGTCACAGCCTGAATATTGTCAGCAGGAATGATGCCCCAGTCAATGATCATCCAGAAAAGCGTGGCAAAGAAGGCGATAGCCAATGAAATGCCAATAACGCCGAGGGAACGTAAGGTGGCACGGATGTAGATAACCCAGCCAATGATTAAAATAAGACCAGCTAAAGCCATTACTGGGGTAACGTCCGGTATTTTTTTGATTGCCCAGTGATAATATGAGAGTTCCGTTGGGTTATAGCTGGCAAAGACCAGTAGGCAGGCGATGACTAAACGAGTAAAAAAACTGCTTGGTGAGAATGTGGTTGTTTTCAACGAATGGCCCTCTATTAACAGAATTGAGACGTCAATATTCTACCCGAAAAGACTGAATACTTAATGAACGTTTTAGTGTGTTTTCATAAGTAGCAAAACCGATGTGACCGGATTGGCAAAAATTTAATTTCTAAAATGGAAACAAGACCATTTTCATGGCATAGACTACACTGTGTCATGTAGACCATTAAAAGTTGATCGAACTGAGTAAAATGAGCGCGCAAAGACAGCAAAATAATCAAGATATTTTAAGGGGCTTTATCCCGTTAAATACGCTGCCGAGTGGTCTTTTTAAAAAAGTTTGTGACGAATGTCAGATTGAAGAATGTGCGAAAGGAACCATTCTTTTTGAACAAGGAGATGAGACTAAGGAATTCATTTATCTTGTGAGTGGCATGATTGGCTTGTATGCGGGTGAGATGGAGATGGAAACGATAGTAACCGGTTCTGAGGTCGCGCGTTTTGCAATAGCACATCATTTGCCTCGTAAAGTTAAGGCGGTGACTAAATCGAAAGCACGCATCGTGCGCATACCGACCCATATGCTGGATATGGATAGCCCAAAGGACAATGGGCAAACCTATTTGGTAGATGAAGTTGAGGATCATGGCGGTGATTGGATGACCACGATGTTGCAATCGCCCGTTTTTCAGCGACTGCCCGCTTCCAATTTGCAAAAAGTGATGATGCAAATGGAAGAAGTTGCTTTTGATGCGGGAGAGGTGGTTGTTAAGCAAGGTGATGAAGCTGATTTCTATTACATTATCAAATCAGGGGATTGTGAACTCATTCGTCAGCCTTCAGAGGGAGGAAGACCGGTTAAGTTGGGCGAACTACATAGTTGTGATGCTTTTGGTGAAGATGCTTTATTGTCAGGTAACCCAAGAAATGTAACCGTCCAAATGAAAGGCAAAGGTCAAATGCTACGTCTTTCTAAGGCTAACTTCATAAAGTTAGTGAAAGAACCCGTTTTACAATACGTCAATTTTGAAGAAGGCCAAGATAAGGTAAATGGCGGCGCTAGTTGGTTAGATGTTAGAAGCGCTGATGAATATGCCAATGCGCATATTGAAGGCAGCGTTAATATACCTTTCTTTTCACTTCGAATGAAAATTTCTGAGCTACGCCATGATCAGTTACAAGTCTTGGTGTGTGCTAATGGACGGACAAGCGAAGCCGCCGCCTTTTTATTGTTGAAGTTTGGTTTTAATGCGTTGATTTTGAATGGGGGCATGGCGCGTTGGGAAAAAAGTATCAGCGGTTCGCCCTTACCAGTCTCTGAATCATCAGCCAAAAAGGAAAACACGCCATTAACGCACCCTTCAAATTCGGCCGTTGGTGTAGATAAGGGGTTAGATACAAAACAACTGGAAGAAGCGAAAGGCAAAATTTTAGCGCTTGAAAAACTTTGCGCTCAGTCAAATGAGCAATTGAATAGACTGGAGTTAGAGCGCCATGATTTGCAGCACCAAAATGAACAGCAAGCTATTGTAATAAAAGAATTACAACAGTCTTCAAAAATAGTGGAAGATGAGCTGGCAGCCATTCGGAAGCGAACTGAAAGTCATGAGGCTGAGTTTAGTCAAGCATTAAAAATTGAAAAGGAAAAAAATGCGGCTCTTTCTTTAGAGTTAAAGGATAAACATTCAGCGCTAGATAAAGCCCTAAAGGAAGCCGATAGAACGCGTGAATCCTTGGCGTCGTTAGATAAGGGGGTAGCACATAAAGATAGAGAGTTAGAGGAGCTGAAACTCGCACTAAGCAAGGCTAAAAGAAATGAAGAGCTCTCCTCTAGCGAGCTTAACCAGTCATTGATCATTGCAAAAAAAGAAATTGCTGAATTAACAGCGGATAACAGATCGTTGGAAAGCAATGCCGATGATTTAAAGCGTGAGATTGATGAATTAAATCAGTCGAAACAACAGTTGAAGCAACAGCTTGAAGCATCAGGTCAGAATTCAAATCAAGATCTTTTAGAGAAAGAATCGAAAATTAAGGCGCTTGAGGCGACATTATCAGAGCGAACTGAGTTACTTGAGCAAGCAGAAAAAAGAGAAAAGGCAGCACGAGAACAAAATGAGGTGGATTCGAAGAGCCGACAAGATCAGTTTGAAAATGAGTTAAATATTTTAGCGCTGCAACTTGAGGAGAAGACGGCAAGATTAGCACAACATAAAGAAAGCATCAGTTCTCTTGATAAAGAACTTGCTTTGGTTAAAGAGGAAGGCGAGACTCAAGAAGCTATTCTGAATAAGAAAGAGAGGGATCTCTATGAGGTTAATCGTCAACTAAGTGAAGAGAAAGAAAAATTAGAGGCATCTAATCAAGCCTTAGAAAAATCTAATCGGCAAGTGGAAAAAGCCGAAGCTATGTTGAGTGAACTTAGTTCTGGCAAGGAAACATTGAAAAGTGAATTAAGGCAACGTTTAGCTGAAGCGGAGGCTCATTACGAGACAGTCTTGTCAGCTCGGCAAGAAATAGAGAAACAATTAAAAGCGGAAGTGAGTGAGAAAGAGCAACTACAACAAGAAAGCTCTTTCTTAACTCAGCAGTTAGAAGATGCTTTAAATGAGCAGCAAATAGTAAATCAACAATTGGTTGAAGCTCAGCTAGAGATCGACACGGTACGACAGCAAGGTGAATCAGAGCTTGCTCGGGTAACAGCGACGTTGCAACAACTTGAAGGTGAGTTTAAAGATAAAGAAGCCGCTTTCACTATGCTGGTGGATGAGAAAGCTAACGTTGAGCTTGATTTTAAACAGGCTGCGTTAGACAAAGAAAAACTAGAGCAAACGTTGTCGGTTGCACAAAGTCAACTTGAGGCAAGCTTGGTTGAGCAGCAAAAAATGAACGAAGAACTTTCACAGGTTCATTTGCAACAGGATGAGCTAATTCGTGAAAAAAACAGTGAACAGCGAAAATTAACGGGTCAGTTGGAACAGACTCAAGCGCAACTACAGCAATCAGAAAATGCTTTCCAAGATAAAGTGGATCAAGCCGATGCGCTTCGGGTTCAGCAAGTAACGGCTTTAGAATCTGAGTTAAAGGCAGCCAATGAGCAGCGATTAGAAGGTGAAAAGCAATTGGCCGTGGTTCAGAGTGATAATACGGCGTTGCAACAAAAGTTATTAGATGCAGAGAAGGCTTTATCCGTTTCAGCCGATGATCAAGAAGCATTGTCACTAGAACTGAGTAAGATAAGGGGTGAGTTACAGGCATTTAAAGAAGACAATGACTCAAAACAAGTAGAAATAAAAGAAGCGGTAGCCGCTAACGAAGCGCTTAAAGAAGAACTGAGTGAATCTAAAAAAGCGCTGGAGACTAAAATACTTCAAGCCCAAGAGGCGCTTCGAATAAAAGAAGAGGCATTACAATCTTCTGAAGCGAGTCTATCTGAACTAGCGAATGAAAAAGAAGATGCGCTTAACAGTATGGAAGCGCTTAGGCAGGCTAAATTATCGGGTGATGAAGAGGTAACAACTTTGCGGCTAAAAATCGAGGAGTTTGAGCTTTCTTTGAAGCAATTTCAAGATGATAATAAGCGGCTTGTTGATGAGGCTAACAAAGAGAATAATGATAAGAAAGAGCAATTGCTAGCAGCGAAAAATGAAGCTGAGATGGCGAGAAACAAGCTGGATGAGGTTTGGGTAAATTATGAAATTGTCGAGAATGAAAAAAAGGATTTGGAAGACCAGTTAGTGATAGCAAATGCAAAAAACAATGGTTTGGAGATTCAGGTTATTGATGCGCAAAGAAGGGTATCTCAAATGTCAGATAACAAGGCTTCCGAAGAGCGCATAAAAGAACTGGAAAAACAACTGGATGATGCCTCAAGTATGTTATTGGATTTAGAGATAAAATTAGAAGCTTCTTCTATTGGAAAAAATTTAGAGCCATCTGAGCCAGAAAAAGATGCATTAAAGGCACTACAATCTGAGTTGGATTTAGTGAGAGAGCAGACTGAAAAAGACCTTCAAGCAATGCAAGCAAAACTAGAAAATAGTGAAAAAATTAATTTGGTGCTGAAGAAAAAAGTACTATCCATGCAAGCCTTATCGAACCAAGAAGTAACCCCTGAAGAATCTGAAAAAGAAGTGAAGAAAAGCTGGTGGAAATAGGCGAGTTAGTGGTCAATGGGGAAAGGTATGTGCAGGCGATTGAAGTAGAGAGTCTTGAAGCTCTGAGTTCCAGATCGTTTGAGATTGATTTGGGTGATAAAGGGTTTTGTAGTGGTTTCTTGGTGCGCGAGAAGGACATGACCTTACGGGCTTATAAAAATAGCTGCCCACATACAGGGGCGCCGTTAAATTGGACACCAGATCAATTTCTAACAAGGACCGGACTGTATATCCAATGTTCGATTCATGGGGCGATGTTTAAAATAGAGAACGGGGAATGTTTTGCTGGGCCGTGCAGTGGCCAGTTTTTAAAATCGTTACGATGTGTCGAAGAAAAAGGGATGTCGTATATTGCTTTACTGGAGATCAAAAAAAACCCGTCAATTTGACGGGTTTTTATTTTTTTGTTTAGAAGCTATTTAATTTTGGCTTCTTTGTACATGACGTGCTGCCTGATCGTTGGGTCAAATTTTTTGATTTCCATTTTTTCAGGCATATTGCGCTTGTTTTTAGTCGTTGTGTAGAAGTGACCTGTTTTCGCGCTTGAAACTAATTTGATTTTTTCTCTCATTTTTTCGCCTCTAAACTTTTTCGCCGCGTGAACGAATGGTCGCTAAAACAGTATCAATGCCTTTTTTATCAATAGTCCTCATGCCGCTTGCTGAAACGCGTAAGCGAACAAAACGATTTTCGCTTTCTACCCAAAACCGGTGGTGGTGAAGATTGGGCTCGAAACGGCGACGGGTTCTATTTTTCGCGTGAGAAACATTGTTTCCCGACATGGGGCGCTTGCCAGTGACTTGGCATACTTTAGACATGATTAAACCTCTATTAAATTGAGTTGATTGGCAGCTTACTGCGAAACGGTGCGAATTTATACCAGAATTTGTCAATTGAGTAAAGGAAAATCTAGGTTGCTGATCTAAATTTGCCCCAGTTCAGCCAGAGACGATGTGCCATGATGACCAATGATTAAGTGATCTAATACGTTGATATCTATTAATTTTAAAGCCCGGATAAGTTGCTGGGTAATGTGAAGATCAGAGGTGCTGGGGGTCGGGTCGCCTGATGGGTGGTTGTGGGCAAAAATAACCGCTGAGGCGTTGTGCTGCAGCGCGCTTTTAACAACCTCTCGAGGGTGAACGCTGGCGCTGTCAATGGTTCCAAAAAAGAGTTCTTCAAACGCGATAACTTGGTGTTTGGTATCCAGGTAAAGACAGGCAAATACCTCTCTTTGTTGATGTGCTAATTGGCTTTTCAGGAATTTTTTAGTGTCATTCGGGTTGTTCAGAGCGCTTTTATTATTAATATTTTCATGCAGATACCGACGGGCCATTTCAAGAACCGCCTGCAATTGGGCGTATTTGGCTTTTCCAAGCCCGTGCCCTTTGCAAAACTCGGTTTCTCTCGCATGCATTAACGCATTTAACGAGCCAAACTGTTTTAACAGAAGGCGGGATAAGTCAACGGCGGTGACGCCTTTGGTTCCGGTGCGAAGAAAGATCGCAAGAAGTTCAGCGTCAGATAAGCTGGCCGCACCACGACTTAACAGTTTTTCTCGTGGCCTTTCGAGCTCTGGCCAATCAGTAATAGACATAATCAATCCTTGATAATGATGTTGGTTTACTCGATAGAATATATCGTGTTGTATGACATAATAGGGTATTACTTAAATCAAGATGTAAAAAAATGGCGAATAAACTTCAACATCGGCGTATTTTACTGGGCGTCACTGGGGGAATAGCGGCTTATAAGGCGGCGGAAATTTTACGTCAATGCCAAGCAATGGGGGCTGAGGTTCGTGTTGTTATGACGTCGGCAGCGACAGAGTTTATAACACCATTAACATTTCAAGCCTTGTCGGGTTTGCCGGTCCATACGCAACTGCTTGATGCTGAAGAAGAAGCCGGCATGGGACACATTAACCTTGCGCGTTGGGCGGACTTGATTTTGGTGGCGCCGGCCAGTGCTGATTTTATTGCTCGTTTAGCGGCGGGTATGGCTAATGACTTATTGACGACACTCTTATTGGCAACGGAAAAAACCGTCATGCTGGCGCCGGCAATGAATCGAGCTATGTACGATGACCCAAACACTCAAAACAACCTTAGTCAGCTTGAGTCACAAGGTGTGGTGATTCTTGGCCCTGGAGAAGGTGTACAAGCCTGCGGTGAAGTTGGGCTGGGGAGAATGTTGGAGCCAGAAGAACTGGCCAACGCTGTTGCGGATCATTTTCAAACAGGGGAGTTGGCTGGGGTGAATGTTTTGTTGAATGCGGGGCCAACAAGAGAAGATATTGATCCAGTTCGTTACATCAGTAATCATAGTTCTGGGAAGATGGGGTTTTCCTTAGCTCAAGCCTGTGTTGAAGCGGGTGCGTGTGTTACGTTAGTGGCAGGCCCTGTTCATTTGGCAACACCGGCAGGGGTAAAACGGATTGATGTGGTGAGCGCAAGTGAAATGTCCGAGGCAGTGATGTCGGCAGTAGGTCAGGCTGATATTTTTATAGCTTCGGCGGCTGTGGTTGACTACACGCCTGTTGAAATAGCAAGCAATAAAATAAAAAAGAATGCATCACAAATGCAATTAACACTTGTTAAGACCACGGATATTCTGAGTAATGTGGCGGAACAAAATAACAGGTTATTTTGTGTTTGTTTTGCGGCAGAAACAGATAACCTGGAAGAATATGCCAAAGATAAATTAGAAAGGAAGTCACTGGATATGATTGCCGCCAATTGGGTCGGTAGAGATAATGGCGGCTTTAATAGTGACCATAATGCCTTGTCGGTTTATTGGAAAAAGGGCGGTCAGGAGTTTGGGAATATGCCTAAACCTGAATTGGCTCGAGAATTAGTGACATTAATAGCAAAAAAATATCATGAAAAAAATACAGCTCAAACTACTCGATAAGCGCCTGGGACGATCAATTCCTTTGCCAGAATATGCTACCAGTGGTTCAGCAGGGCTCGACTTGCGAGCTTGTTTAGAGGA
Source organism: Cycloclasticus sp. (assembly GCA_002700385.1). Taxonomy (GTDB): domain Bacteria; phylum Pseudomonadota; class Gammaproteobacteria; order Methylococcales; family Cycloclasticaceae; genus Cycloclasticus. The sequence goes on along the minus strand of PADC01000011.1, from coordinate 28,505 downwards.
GCCGTTGTTACTTAATCCAGGGGAAACTAAGTTAATTCCAACGGGCATGGCTATCCACATTGGCGATGAAAATTTAGCCGCGGTGATTTTGCCAAGATCGGGTTTAGGGCATAAGCATGGCATTGTCTTAGGTAATCTGGTTGGTTTGATAGACTCTGATTATCAAGGTCAGCTGTTTGTTTCATGCTGGAATCGAGGTGAGACCTCATTCACTATTGAAGTAGGTGACCGTATTGCGCAGCTTATTTTCGTGCCCGTAGAGCAAGTCAAATTTAAGCTAGTTGATAATTTCAATGAAAGTGATCGTGGTGAAGGGGGATTTGGCCACACAGGACAAGGGTAAGGAAATGATAAAAAAAGTGATACTGGTATTGATGTTACTTACGACTGTTGGAGCAGGCGCAGGTTATATTTATTTGGGGCAGGTTGAGCAGCGAAATATTGATGAAGCTAAACAGTTAACTGCACGTGTGAAAATAGTCAGTAGCGCTTTAACTGAAAAAGTAAAGACCTGGCAGCAAGCCATAGAAAAGTTGGTGCAAGACCCTGCTTTGATAACAAGTTTATCTCAAGGCGACGAAGCATTAAGAAAGTGGGTTGAACAGCACCAAAAAACTGGGATCGATGGACTGACTTCACTAAAAGTCGTTCGTCCCGGATTAATGCAGATTAATGACAAGGTAAAACCGCCGATAGGTTATGCGGGTTTGGATTTAATTCGACGAATTGAAGAATCAAAAAAAACTCAAATGCCTGAAATACTTTTGATGGGAACAAAAGATAGTCATATCACGATGGCAGTCCCTGTGTTAGAGGATGAGACATTGCAAGCAGTGGTGTTAAGCACGTTTGAAGTTTCTATTTTGCAAAAAGCTTTTGTTGCCATTGTAAAAAATGAAAGGGGAGGTTGGCTGACACTTAAGCAGAATGGATTAAGACTAGCGAGTCATGGCGCATCAAAGCATCGAAAGGCTCCGGTTTTAGGAAAGGTAAAGATAGCAGGAACAGGTTGGCATATAGAGATTAAAAAACAAATACTAAAGCCTCCCTTGACTGAGCTTGAATTATTAAAATATACGGTTGTTTTATTATGTATATTGTCACTAATTGGTGGCCTATTGGCGAAGAAAAAAGCTTCGGGCAAACGCAGTAAAACGAAGAGTTCATCTGGGAAACGAGCGAGGAAGGTAATAAATGAACTGGATGAGAGTGAAAAAGCCCTTGCTTTGATACTGGCAAATGAAGAAATGGGTTCTGAAAAAATTTCGCAAACCATCAAGGAAAGTGTTAGTGAGTCTAAGGAACAAGCCGGAGGAACAAATTTTATGAATGATGATGGAATCGAGGTCGTGACAGAAACGGATGTGTCGAAAAGTATTTTTAGGGCCTATGATATTCGTGGCATTGTTGATGAGACATTGACAGAACAAGGTGTTTTTATGATTGGGCGTGCGATAGGAAGTGAAACCTTAAGCGTGGGGCAGCAGAGTATCGCGATTGCACGTGATGGCCGTCTTCATAGCCCGAGACTCAGTGAGTCTCTTTCTAAAGGTATCCAATCCACTGGATGCGATGTGATAGATGTTGGTCAAGTCCCAACACCCGTGTTGTACTTTGCCACGCATCATTTGAAAACACAATCAGGCGTGATGATTACGGGTAGCCATAATCCGTCAAATTATAATGGCTTAAAAATTGTGATTGCAGGTAATACCTTGTCGGGTGAGGCTATTCAACAACTGTATCATCGAATTCAACAAGAAGATTTTGAAGACGGCGAGGGACTTTATCAAGAGCAAAATTTACTATCAGAGTATATTGGTGCGATTACTGCTGATGTTCGTTTGGGTCGAATGATGAAGGTGGTAGTTGATTGTGGCAATGGGGTAGCTGGAGAGGCGGCCCCCATGCTTTTATCAACGCTAGGCTGCGATGTGGTGCCTTTATACTGTGAAATTGATGGTAATTTCCCAAATCACCACCCCGATCCAAGTAAGCCCGAAAATTTACAAGAGTTGATTGATCGAGTACATGAAGAAGAAGCAGAGCTGGGTCTGGCTTTTGATGGTGATGGAGACCGTTTAGGTGTCGTGGATTCCAACGGTAATGTTATATGGCCAGACCGACAAATGATGCTGTATGCGATGGATGTGCTGTCCAGGCAAGCAGGAGCCGACATTATTTATGATGTGAAATGTACACGAAATTTAGCGAAAGTCATTGCAAAACATGGGGGGAAACCCGTCATGTCTAAAACAGGGCATTCGTTAATCAAAGCTAAAATGAAAGAAACGAAAGCTGAGCTTGCTGGTGAAATGAGTGGGCACATCTTTTTTAAAGAGCGCTGGTTCGGTTTCGATGATGCCTTATATACAGCCTCGCGTTTATTAGAGATTTTGACGGGAGAGTTCAGGCCAACGGCTGAGATTTTTGCTGATCTGCCTGATAGCGTTAGCACGCCTGAGTTAAACATTAGTTTGGAAGAAGGTGAAAATTTTAGCTTTGTTAAAGCGCTGCAATCTCAAGCTGAATTTGAAGGCGCTAATGTTATCACTATAGACGGTGTGCGAGTAGAATTTAAAGACGGCTGGGGTTTGGTTAGAGCATCCAATACAACGCCGTCTCTAGTGATACGATTTGAAGCTGATGATGAGGGAGCGCTGGAGCGAATTAAAGAAGTCTTCAGGGAACAAATGTTGAAAATTAATGCTGATATCACGCTGCCCTTTTAGTCGCCTTATTTAAGCCCATTAAAACATAAATGAAAAATCAAAAAATAGATCCTATCCAAACCGCGCATGTTTTAAGTGAAGCGCTGCCTTATATTCAGAAATTTTCGGGCAAAACGATCGTTATTAAATACGGTGGAAACGCGATGGTGGATGAGGAATTGAAAAGCGGTTTTGCCCGTGATATTGTCTTGTTAAAACAGGTGGGTCTTAACCCAGTGGTTGTTCATGGAGGGGGGCCTCAAATTGGTCTTCATTTAGAAAAGCTTGGGATGACGAGTCGTTTTGTAGATGGTATACGCGTTACTGATAGCGACACGATGGATGTGGTTGAAATGGTGTTGGGTGGATTGGTGAATAAGGAGATTGTCAGCCTGATTAATCAGCACGGAGGTTCTGCTGTTGGCCTAACTGGAAAAGACGGTGATTTAATTAGAGCCAAGAAGATTTCTATTAACGAAGCGGCACCGGAAAAAGCTTCTGAATTGATTGATATGGGTCATGTCGGGCATGTTGATAGTATTGATCCAGCGATTGTAGACATGCTGGTGCAAGGTGATTTTATTCCCGTGATTGCGCCGATTGGCGTTGGTAAGGACGGGGCCTCGTATAATATCAATGCCGATCTTGTTGCGGGTAAAATGGCCGAAATTTTGTGTGCAGAAAAACTTTTGTTATTAACCAATACCTCTGGTCTGCTCAGTAAAGATGATGAATTATTGACCGGTTTATCGTTAACAGAAGTAAATAGTCTAATTGAAGACGGCACTATCTATGGAGGCATGCTGCCAAAAATTCAGTGTGCAATGGATGCGTTGAATGGTGGCGTGAACAGTGCCCATATCATTGATGGGCGTGTTCCACACGTTGTTTTGTTAGAATTGTTAACCGATAAGGGGATGGGTACTCAACTGCTTAGAAGTTAAGGAGTTAATTGATTAAATTTTTCAATTAATTGGGCATTCTGCGTATTTTTACAGGTGGCTTTTCCGCCTTTAGAATCGACGCAACGAATATCAAGAAAGATGCTTTCATCGCGTTGATTTTTTATTTTTGTTAAAGACAGCCTTCTGTCTTTACTTAGTTTGGGTGCTTTAGTCAAAATGAGTTTGTCTGAGCGGTAAGTGATTTTTGCGCCTGTCTCTGTAATTAACGAGGTGGCTTTTTCCCAGAGTTGATCACATGTCGACTCGCTACAACTAAGCTCACCCAAGAAAGGGCTGGGTATGGTTTCATTGTTGATGCTGGGTGTTTCAGCAGGTTGTGCTTTTAGTTCGTTAAGACGTAATTTATCTTTGATTAACTGTTTTTTGAGTAGCTGTTTTTGTAGTTTGAACGTCGCTATTTTTTGCCGATTATTATCGTATTGTTTTTTAGCGGATTCAATATTTGCTAGATTTTTTTCAGGTATTTTTTTTCCTGAGCGTTCAAAATTTGCTGCCTCTTTTTGATGAAGAATAAGTTGCTTCTTGAGTGTTTCTGATTGCTCTAAAGTAATAGCTATATGGGAGTCAATCATATCCACTTTGCTTTTAGTGAGTGCGTCAATATCTTCTTCGGAGCTATATGTTTTTAAGAGAGCAGAGTCTAAAGCCAATTGTGTTTCCAGAATTTTTGTTTGCTTATTTTGTAAGTCGGCTATTTTTTTTAATTGCTGAATTTGCTCTGGTGTTTTGGCCGCCTCTTTAACAACGATTGTGCGACCTTTTTCATTTAATTCTTCACGTTCACGTCTTGATTCCTCAGGCGGTACTTTATCGGAAAAAGATATTTTTCCATTTTCATCAACCCATTTATACAGCTTCCCTGCAAAGGCGGGATGTGAAGTGATAATGAGTATAATCGTTGAGATTAAAAGCGTATTTTTGTGCATTGTCGTCAAAAGTGTGTTTTTTTATTTAAAGATTAAATTAATAATCGTTATCATAGGGATATACTAAAAACTTAGGCAGTCGTTTGCTTAAAAGCGAACTTGGTTATAATCTTATTTCTGCTGTCAGTATGGTTACAGAGTATAGTTCAGAATGCAGTCTTTGTGGGAATGCAAAGCCAGTACTGTTTTTTTTTAAATATTTGATACATTTGGAGCAGGTATGTCCGTCGATAAATTTCCAAACATTGCTAACGCGGTTGACACCGACCCTCAAGAAACTAAAGAGTGGCTTGAGGCGTTGCAGGCAGTGATTGAGCACGAAGGTGAGGAGCGTGCCCATTTCTTACTTGAGAGTTTAATTGAAAAAGCTCGTTTTGCTGGGGCCGATATTCCGTTTAGCGCGGCTACTGCATATATCAATACGATTTCTGTGCCCCAACAAGCTCAGTATGTGGGCGATAGCACGCTAGAGCATAAAATTCGATCTTATGTCCGGTGGAATGCCATGGTGATGGTGCTTCGCGCTAATAAAAATACGAATGTCGGTGGGCATATAGCCAGTTTTGCATCCTCAGCGACATTATATGATGTGGGGTATAACCATTTCTGGCATGCGGCGAGTGAAACACATGGTGGTGATTTAGTCTATGTGCAAGGGCATGTTGCCACTGGAATTTATGCGCGTGCTTTTATGCTGGGGCGCCTTAGCGAAGATCAAATGGATAATTTCCGTCAAGAGGTTGATGGCGGTGGCCTTTCGTCTTACCCGCATCCCTGGTTGATGCCTGATTTCTGGCAGTTTCCCACAGTGTCCATGGGGCTGGGGCCAATCATGGCAATTTATCAAGCGCGATTCTTGAAGTACCTTGAAGATCGGGGTTTTGCAGAAACGTCTGAAAGAAAAGTTTGGGCTTTTTTAGGGGATGGAGAAACGGATGAGCCTGAATCACTCGGCGCTATCGGGATGGCTGGCCGTGAAAATTTAGACAACTTAGTGTTTGTGGTTAACTGTAATTTGCAGCGATTGGATGGGCCAGTTCGTGGAAATGGAAAAATCATTCAAGAGTTGGAATCGGAGTTTAGAGGAGCGGGTTGGAATGTTATCAAGCTTATCTGGGGGAATCGTTGGGATGCGCTTTTAGCGCGAGATGAAGAAGGGCATTTGCGTCGACGCATGATGTCTTGTGTTGACGGCGACTATCAAACCATGAAAGCAAAAGACGGTGCTTATGTTCGTGAGCATTTCTTCAATACACCTGAATTAAAAGCGATGGTCGCTGATTGGTCCGATAAGGATATTTGGGATCTTAATCGAGGTGGGCATGACCCGGCTAAAGTCTATGCAGCTTATGATGCAGCATGCAAAGAGACTCAAAGGCCAACGGTGATTCTAGCTAAGACGATTAAGGGCTATGGTATGGGTGAATCCGGTCAGGCGCAAAATACGACGCATCAACAAAAGAAAATGAGTCATAACTCATTATTACATTTTAGAGACAAATTTGACTTGCCGATTTCTGACGAAGATGTCGACAATCTGGCTTATCTCAGTTTCCCTGAAGATTCGCCTGAGCAAGAATATATGAAGAAAAAGCGAGAAGATTTAGGAGGCTATTTACCGGCTCGCCGTGAAAAGTCTGACTCGTTGAATATTCCAGATTTATCGGTGTTTGAGCCCATGATGAAAGGGACTTCAAAAGGGCGCGAGATTTCCACCACCATGGCCTTTGTTCGTTTGTTGAATATCTTGCTCAAAGATAAAGAAATTGGTCAGCGGATTGTACCGATTGTACCGGATGAATCGCGTACATTCGGTATGGAAGGTCTGTTTCGTCAATTGGGAATTTGGTCGCAATTGGGGCAGTTATATACCCCCCAAGACTCAGAGCAATTGATGTTTTATAAGGAAGATAAACACGGTCAAGTGCTTCAGGAAGGCATTAATGAAGCCGGTGGCATGTGTGATTGGATTGCTGCAGGTACGTCATATTCAACCAGTAATGTTCCGATGATCCCGTTCTATATTTTCTATTCCATGTTTGGTTTTCAGCGAATTGGTGACTTGGTTTGGGCTGCGGCCGATCAGCGTGCGCGTGGCTTTTTATTAGGTGGGACAGCCGGACGAACGACATTAAATGGGGAAGGGCTTCAGCATGAGGATGGGCACAGCTTGTTGTGGGCCTCTTCAGTACCGAATTGTATTTCGTATGACCCAACCTTTAATTATGAACTTGCTGTGATTATGCATGATGGTTTGAAGCGAATGTTCAAAGAGCAAGAAGATGTTTTCTATTACTTAACGGTGATGAATGAAAACTATGCCCATCCTGCCATGCCGGAAGGGGCTGAAGAAGGCATTATCAAAGGGATGTATTTGTTCAAAGAAGGTAAGGATAGCCAACTGCGTGTTCAATTGCTGGGTTCGGGCACAATTCTCAATGAAGTGATTGCAGCAGCTGAATTGCTGAAAGCAGATTGGGATGTTGAATCGGATATCTGGAGTTGCCCAAGTTTTACAGAATTGGCGCGAGAAGGGCAAGCGTGTGAACGAGCAAACCGTCTGAAACCATCACAAGAGAAGCAAACTCCTTACGTTTCTCAATGTTTAGACGACCGCGAAGGGCCGGTGATTGTTTCGACAGATTATGTGCGCTTATTGGCTGACTCTATTCGCCCATTCATTCGGAAACATTGTGTCGTTTTAGGGACAGATGGTTTTGGTCGATCAGATACACGTGAAAATCTTCGCCGCTTTTTTGAAGTAGACCGGTACTATGTTGCGGTAACAGCGCTTAATTCATTAGCCGATTTAGGGCAAATTGAGGTGGCTGTTGTTGAAAAAGCCATAGAGAAGTATGGATTAGACACCGATAAGCCAGCACCTTGGCTGGTTTAGAGTGGCAGGAGAATTAGATGAGTAATTTAGTAGAAGTAGCCGTTCCTGATATTGGCGATTTTGATGCGGTTGAGGTGATTGAGGTGCTGGTATCGGTTGGCGATACCGTTGAAGTCGAACAGGCCTTACTAACACTGGAAAGCGATAAAGCGAGTATGGAAATTCCATCGTCAGCCGCTGGAGTAGTTGAAGAAATTCTGGTGAAGGTAGGTGATTCAGTTGCTGAAGGAACCGTTGTTGTTCGATTAAAAGAGGTTGAAGGTTCAGAGGAAGCTGGCAAAACAGTGGTTGAGAAACGGGATGAAGTGGTTGAGAAACGGGATGAAGTGGTTGAAAAAAACGTGCAAGCAACGTCAGTCAATATTCATGTCCCTGATATCGGTGATTTTGATTCGGTTGAAGTCATAGAAGTCAATGTGGCTGTAGGCGATGTGGTTGAGCAAGAACAATCATTGATTACATTAGAAAGTGACAAGGCCAGTATGGAAATTCCATCCACGGCAGCAGGTACCGTCACAGATATTAAAGTCTCAATCGGTGACCAGGTGTCTGAAGGAGATTTGATTGTTGTCTTATCGGCTCAATCTGATTCAGCGGCGCCTGTTGCTAAAGAGGTTAAAGTAGAGTCTTCATCGGCATCAAATGTTACGTCGCCTGCAAAGGCTGCCCCAGTGACTTCGACGGTTTCATCATCTGTCACATCAAAACCAACGGGGCATATTCATGCGAGCCCTGCAGTGAGAAAATTTGCGAGAGAATTGGGCGTTGATTTATCAACCGTTACTAAGGCAACGGGACCCAAAGGCCGTTTGTTAAAAGAAGATATTGCCCATCATGTTAAACAAATATTGTCGGGTGCCTCATCAGCCGTTTCAACAGGGACAGGCATTCCACCAATCCCAGCGGTTGATTTTTCAAAATTCGGTGAGATAGAAGAAAAGCCGCTCAGCAAAATTAAGCGCTTAACCGGCACAAACCTATCAAGGGCCTGGCTGAACGTACCGATGGTGACACACCATGAACTGGCTGATATTACAGACATGGAAGCGTTTAGAAAATCTTTAAAGCCAGAAGCTGAAAAAAGGGGCGTTAAGGTGACGTTTTTAGCCTTTATTATGAAAGCGTTGGTTGCCGCGTTAAAAGAGTTTCCTCAATTTAATGCCTCATTATCGCCAGATGGCCAAGGTCTGATATACAAAAAATACTACCACATCGGTATTGCCGTGGCGACGCCAAACGGCTTGGTGGTCCCCGTATTCAACGACGTTGACAAAACCAGTATTTTTGACTTGGCAGAACAAATGGGTGTGATTAGTAAAAAGGCGAGAGATGGCAAATTATCGCCTAAAGACATGCAAGGGGCTTGTATGACGATTTCGAGTTTGGGTGGCATTGGTGGAACAGCCTTTACGCCGATCGTTAATGCACCTGAAGTGGCCATTTTGGGTGCAACGCGTGCACAGATGCAACCTGTTTGGGATGGCAAAGAATTTGTTCCACGCTTAATGTTGCCATTAGATATGACCTACGATCATCGTGTGATTGATGGTGCTGATGCGGCCGCCTTTATGGTTGCACTGTCTGGTTACCTGAATGATATTCGTCGTGTCTTGTTATAGGAGAAATAATGGCTAATTTAATCGATGTAGTTGTTCCTGATATTGGTGAGTTTGACGACGGTGTTGAGGTGATTGATATTGCTGTATCAGTCGGCGATCGTGTTGCTATTGAAGACGGAATCGTGACGTTGGAAAGTGACAAAGCCTCTATGGATATCCCAAGTCCCTCTGTGGGGTTGGTGAAAGAGATTATAGTGGCAGTGGGTGATAAGGTGGTAGAAGGTGATTTGTTAATGACGCTTGAAAGCTTGGAAATGAATGCAGAAACACCAAAGCCTGAAAAAACAGAACCCCCTGTGACAAAGCCAGAAAAGAGCCCTGCTGATACAGGCGCAGATTTACATGCCGACGTACTTGTGATGGGAGCCGGGCCGGGCGGCTATACGGCGGCGTTTAGAGCCGCTGATTTAGGAAAAAAGGTGGTGCTGATAGAGCGCTATTCTTCATTGGGCGGGGTTTGTTTAAATGTGGGGTGTATTCCCTCTAAAGCCTTATTACATCAAGCACAGGTTATTCATGAAGCGGAAGAGATGTCAGCACATGGTGTTACTTTCGAGCCACCTAAGTTAGATATTGATGGCATCCGTGGTCATAAAGAAAGCATTATCAAGCGACTCACGGGTGGTTTGACCGGCTTGGCAAAACAAAGAAATGTAACCGTTGTTACAGGCTATGCAAATTTTGCATCTAGCCATTCAGTTAGGGTTGAACATGAAGGTGTCAGCCAATCAATTTCGTTTGATCATGCCATTATTGCGGCGGGTTCCCAGCCCATAAAAATACCCGGTTTTCCTTATGATGATGAGCGTTTGATGGATTCAACAGGTGCATTGGCGTTGGCAGATGTACCCGAGACGATGCTGGTTATTGGCGGAGGCATAATAGGGCTTGAAATGGCAACCGTTTACCATGCTTTGGGGTCAAAAATCAGCGTGGTAGAGCTGATGGATCAACTAGTTGCGGGTTGTGATAAGGATCTTGTCAAACCGCTACATAAACGCTTGTCTAAACAGCTTGAGCAGATTTATTTAAAAGCAAAAGTCACGGCTATAGAGTCAACAGAGGCGGGGCTAAAAGTGAGCTTTGAAGGCGAGGGGGTACCTGAATCTGCAGTGTACGATAGGGTTTTACTATCGGTTGGACGGAGCCCTAACGGCCAATTAATTTCAGCGGACAAAGCAGGCGTTAAGGTCGATGAGCGTGGTTTTATTTCGGTGGATCAGCAAATGAGAACAAACGTTCCGCACATTTTTGCCATTGGAGATATTGTGGGCAATCCAATGTTAGCGCATAAAGCCGTGCATGAAGCAAAAGTAGCCGCGGAAGTTATCGCCGGTGAAAAAGTAGCCTTCGATCCTTTGACCATTCCATCTGTTGCTTATACCGATCCGGAAATAGCTTGGATGGGGTTGACTGAAACAAAGGCAAAAGCCGACGGGATTCAGTATGAAAAATCAGTCTTTCCATGGGCAGCGAGCGGTCGTGCGTTAAGCATTGATCGTGATGAAGGCATGACGAAAATACTTTGGGACCCTGAAACAAAACGTATTTTAGGCGCAGGCATCACAGGCACGAATGCAGGGGAACTGATAGCTGAAGCCGTTTTAGCGTTAGAAATGGGTGCGGATGTTGATGATATGAGCTTAACGATTCATCCGCATCCAACGTTGTCAGAGACGTTATGTTTCTCAGCCGAAATGCAAGCGGGTTCAATTACGGATTTATACGTAAAGAAAAAATAGTTGGCAGGATTTTTTAATGAGTGTTGCGTTAAAGTCTGTGAAACATGGCGATCAGGGTGAGCCGTTAGTTATCTTACACGGCCTGTTTGGTAGCGCGAGGAACTGGCAGGGCATTGCTAAACAGTTGTCGGCTTGTTATACCGTGTATGCCTTAGATATGCGTAATCATGGCTCTTCTCCGCATGCTGATGAGATGGACTATCAGTCGATGTCGGATGATGTACTAGCGTTTATGGCACTCGAGGGGTTAGCTAAGGCAACGATTATAGGGCATAGCATGGGTGGTAAAGTAGCGATGCAACTGGCTCTGTCGGCACCAGATAAGGTGAGTAAGCTTGTTGTTGTTGATATTGCCCCGGTGACGTATCAGCACAATTTTGATGATGTCCTGGTGGGGTTGTACCATGTGCCACTTGATGGCGTAGGTTCAAGAAAAGAGGCAGATAAATACTTGGCAGAAAAGATTGATGTGCCGAGTCTGCGGCAGTTTTTATTGCAGAACTTAGTCAGTAATACGTCTGGCGGCTACCAATGGCGAGTAAACCTGGCAAGTATTGAAGAAGGTATGAGTGATATTATGGGCTTTCCACTCGGTCAGCGAGGGGGAAACTACCACGGCCAAACCTTATTTATAAGGGGTGGTAAATCAACGTATGTCGCTTCGAGACATCAAGCCGCTGCAAAAGAACTTTTTCCCCAAGCGGAATTTCAGGTGATCAAAAAATCTGGCCATTGGCCTCACATTGAGGCACCTCAGGAATTTATGACAAAACTGACCAGTTTTTTAAGTTAAAAAAATTATAAAGTTCTGATGTTATCTGCCGATAAAACTGGTATGAAGACGTTTTGTTATTTAATGATTTTAGTTGCAGCGATAATGTTTTGTGCGGGTGCGCAAGCACAGCAGTATCAGGCCGCTATTACGGACTCACAATGGCGGTTCTCAGGCAATAAAGTGAGCTGTTCCATAACGCATGTCATTCCACAATACGGAGTAGGCGTTTTTGAACAAAAATCGGGTGAGCGGGTTAACTTTATTCTAAAGGCCGAATCTTATGTGCCGCCGATTCAAACGGCAATGCTAAGTTCTGTGCCACCTGTTTGGATGCATGATACGTCACCATTTAAATTAGCGACCGTTAAAGCGGTTACCCAAAAAGTAGTGGTCGATAGTGATGTGTCTGAACGGATGTTGCAAGAATTATCAAACGGCCGTTTTCCTCAATTCAGTTATCAAACTGGGCAAGTTGGACAAGTGAACGTTGTCGTTTCTTCCGTTAACTTTTTGGATGTTATGTTGCAATTTGAGGCATGTCGTCAAGAGTTACTTCCCTATAGTCGAAATGAGCTCCATCAACAGCTGTCGTTGTTTGATCATCGAAGTACATCAATGACACATCAGAATCGTAAGTTTTTAAATAAAGCAGTCACCTATGTAAAAGAAGCCGGAGAGAGTGAACGCATTGACCTGATTAGAGGAACAGAAGGGTTTTCGGTTAAAGAGGGTCGGCGCCTTCATAATAGACGTATTCAAACTTTGCGCAAACTATTGGTTGAGCAGGGCATGCCGCCCGAACAAATTATTGCACTGGATGACCCAGAGGCACTTGATACACCCGAAGGCAGTGTTCGCTTGAAGGTGGCTGGCCCAGAACCGTTTAAACATATTTATTTTAGGTCAGGTTCTATTCACTTAAACAGTCGCGATAAAGCCAAGCTGGATTATTTATTGGACTACATGCGTCTAAAAAAACCGCACGGCATCCTGGTTTTGGAAGGGCATAGTGATAGTGAAGGTTCGCGTCATGCGAACATGGCAGTAGCAAAAAAACGGGTGGACGTGATTAAGCAATACCTTTTATCAAAGGGCGTCCGTTCTAATCAATTTATTACCAAAGCCTATGGCGAAAGCCGACCGACAAGCAGTAATAGATACCCATCAGGCCGTCAACTAAACAGGCGAGTTGATATTTCAATCTCAGGCTAACGCCAGATAGTCAGCCAATCGGTTATAATTCGCTTCATATTTTTTAGTTGCGAGTTATTTCATGTCAAAGCAAGAAGTTAATAAGGTTGTTCTGGCCTATTCGGGCGGATTAGATACGTCAGTTATCCTCAAATGGTTAGAAGATGTTTACGATTGTGAAGTGGTCACATTCACCGCAGACTTAGGGCAAGGTGAAGAAGTTGAACCTGCACGCGAAAAAGCCGCCTCATACGGCATAAAAGAAATTTATATTGATGATTTAAAAGAGGAATTCGTTCGTGATTTTGTATTCCCAATGTTCCGTGCCAATACGATTTATGAAGGCGAATACCTGTTAGGGACTTCTATTGCCCGACCACTTATTTCAAAACGTTTAATTGAAATTGCTAATGAAACCGGCGCCGATGCCATTTCTCATGGCGCAACGGGTAAAGGCAATGACCAGGTACGTTTTGAATTGGGGGCGTATGCCTTAAAACCGGATGTCAAAATTATCGCCCCTTGGCGTGAATGGGATTTAACATCGCGTGACTCCTTGTTGGCCTACGCTGAAAAAGCAGGGATTGCCGTTGAAATGAAACGCGGTAAAAAATCACCCTATTCGATGGATGCAAACTTACTGCATATTTCCTATGAAGGCGATATTTTGGAAGACCCCTGGGTTGAGCCAGAAGAAGAAATGTGGCGTTGGTCAGTCTCACCTGAAGCAGCACCAAATGAACCAACGTACCTTGAACTCGAATACAAAGCCGGCGATATCGTCGCTATTGATGGTCAAGCCATGTCACCAGCGACGGTGCTTGCACAATTAAATAAAGTAGGTGGTGAAAATGGCATTGGCCGTGCAGATATTGTAGAAAACCGATATGTCGGTATGAAGGCGCGTGGTTGTTACGAAACGCCGGGTGGAACGATTATGCTCAAAGCTCACCGTGCCATGGAATCTATAACATTAGATCGTGAAGTGGCGCACCTTAAAGACGAGTTAATGCCTCGTTATGCGAGCTTAATTTATAACGGGTATTGGTGGAGCCCCGAACGTGACATGTTGCAAACAATGATTAATGCCTCGCAAGTGAGTGTTAATGGCCGAATTCGTTTAAAACTGTATAAAGGCAATGTGATTGTTGTTGGTCGAGAGTCTGCGACAGATAGCTTGTTCGATGAAAATATCGCGACGTTTGAAGATGACGGCGGTGCGTACAATCAAAAAGATGCCGAAGGGTTTATCAAATTAAATGCGTTGCGTATGCGAATTGCCGCAGGTAAGCATTCTTAGAATCAAAAAAACGCCCTCTAAAGTGTAGAGGGCGGTTAAAGGGACTCTTAAAAGATTTGAGATCGGAAGCAGCCAGCTATGAGGAGGCGGCATGCTGATTAAGAGTTGGTATAAAGTCTAACTGAATTTTAGATTTTTTGAATGTGACAAATTGTCGCAGAACCCATTGAAGTGGAGAATTTATTTTATAAACCCGTCAAGATATTAAGCTTGGCAGAATAAAAAATTCTGCGACTCAAGGTTTCTAAAAAGGCTAATAAATCTGTTGCTTTTTAGATGAGGAGTATAGGTGCGACAATTTGTCACACTTCAGCAAGCTCTTTCATAGGTAGAATTACTTTTATTGTAAAAAAACAAAAATAAGGAAATCATGAAACAGCTTAAGTTCAGTTTATTGCCAGCAGCGATTGCTGCTGTTTCCGCCCATGCGGCAGACTATACCAATCAAACCATTATTGTTGAAGACAGCAAAATGCGCCCGGGTGCATTTGGTCTTGCTCCAGAATCTTTAGCGTTAAAAGACACCGCGGCGTTATTGAAACGTGTGCCGGGTGCAAATGTTAATAGGAATGGCCCGTTAACCGGGATTGCTTCTTATCGGGGTCAATTTGGTTCTCGAGTGAATACGTCGGTTGATGGTATGTCATGGAAAGAAGTGGGACCTAACAGTATGGATCCGCCATTAAGTCACATCCCTGCAGCCTTAACGGATAACTTAACAGTTTATCGTGGCATCGCGCCCGTTAGCAGTGGGATTGAAACCATCGGGGGGTCAATGTCTGCAGCTTCGCGTAAAAGTGAGTTTGCGGATAACACTGATTTTGAGTTTCATGGGTTAGCCTCTTTGGGCTATAGTGAAGTAGATAACGGACTAACAAGCAGTGTTTTAGGTACTTATGCTAATGATAGTCATCGTTTTCATGCCAGTTTGAGTCAAGAACAGGGCGACGATTACGAGTTCGATGGCAGTCAATCTGTTGACCCCAGTCAGTACGACCGAGATGCATACACGATTGGCTACGGTTTCCGTCAAGGCGCACATGAGCTCGGTTTTGATTACAGCAATAACGATACGGGGCACTCCGGTACGCCTTCATTACCCATGGACATTATTTGGGTTCGTGGTGGTGTCTTGACAGCGGACTACTCATTGCAGTTAGGTGGAAGTCGTTCGCTAGACGTTGATTATTACTACCAAGATATGCGTCACTTGATGAATAACTTCAGTTTGCGCCCTAACGGTGTATTAGCTGGTAGAGAGCGTCAAAACTTAACGACGGTTGATGGCGGTGGTTTATCTATTGTGTATCATCTGCCTTTATCAGGGGGGCGTTTAAGTCTAGGACTTGAAGGCGATGAGTCAACGCATGACGGATTTATCACTGATCGAAATAACCCGATGTTTGGCGTGGATAACTTCAACGGAGCGGAGAAAAATCGTTACAGTACGTTTGTTGAATGGAAAGGTGATATTGACGAGGGCTTAGAACTTGAGGCAGGTGTTCGTTATACACAAGTTGATATGGATTCCGACGAGGTAAACCATCACATGTATGGGATGATGATGCCTGTAACAGTTCTTGTTGATAATTTTAATGGCAGTGATCGTTCTCAAACAGACCATAACTGGGATTTTGCTGCGATCTTGAGGCAAACCTTGTCCAGCGAATTAACAGCAGAAGTTGGTTTGGCTCGTAAAATGCGTTCCCCCTCATATCAAGAACGTTTTTTATGGATACCTCTAGAGGCGACGGGTGGATTAGCGGATAACCGAGTGTATATTGGTGACGTTAACTTGGACCCAGAAACAGCGTATCAGTTTGAAGCGGGGTTAGAGTACGCATCTGGTGGGTTGTATGTCGCACCACGTGCTTTTTATCATCGTATAGATGATTACATCCAAGGTGAGGTTAGCACGAATGCTGCTGCCAATATGATTGCAAATTCAAATACAGGGCGGGATGCGCTTCAGTTTACGAATGTGGATGCCGAGCTTTACGGTGTGGATGTAGAGTGGGGGTATGAGATGACAAATGATTGGCGTTTAGACGGTACGGTAAGTTATGTGCGAGGGCGTCAAAGAGACAAGGGGGGCGATAACCTCTACCGGATAGCGCCGCTTAATGCCCGAACTCAATTAACCTACGCGCAAAATAACTGGTCTATTGCCACAGAAGTCGAGGCCTATGCTGCGCAAAACGATGTGGCTGACTATAACGGCGAAATGAATTCAGCGGGTTATGGTTTACTTCATCTGCGTGGCGAAATTCAGCCAGCGACAGGCTTTAATGTCGGTGTAGGCGTGGAGAATATCTTAGATAAAGACTATGAAGACCATACAGCGGCTATCAATCGTGTGATGGGTAATGCAGATGTAGCGGTTGGAGATAAAGTCCCCAGCCAAGGGAGAAACTTATACATTACGGCTCGTTATGAATGGTAGGCTAACGGTCTTATTTAAAGAGAGAAAAACCTGAGCATTTGCTTGGGTTTTTTTTATTCAGTTTCAAACAAAATAGATGAATGATAATTGTCTCCATTCACTTAACTTTTATTTGACGATACAAAAGGATGATGTTTCTATATCGTTCTAATAATATAAAATTTATTTGATAGGTTTGTTTTTTATAATTTTAAAGTGATTAAGGAGAGAGTGTATGAAGATTGAAGCAGCGGTAGTTCGTGAAGGTAAAGGTGATTTTAAGATCGAAAGCCTTGAGTTGTCAGAGCCGTCAGATGATCAAATTCTAATTAAAATTGCCGGTGTCGGGTTATGCCACACCGACTTAACGTGCCGCGATCAGCTTTATCCGGTTCCTCTCCCAATGGTATTTGGCCATGAAGGGTCAGGTATTGTAGAAAAAGTTGGAAAAAACGTGACTAAAGTTGAACCGGGCGATCACGTGGTTTTAACGTTTTATACCTGCGGTAAATGTGACGCTTGTGTTTCTGGTGATCCAACAAGTTGTGCAAATTCATTTGGTCCAAACTTTATGGGGCGTGCAGTGGATGGCAGCTGTACTATTCATGATCATGACGGTGCTGAAATTGGTTGCAGTTTCTTCGGGCAATCATCATTCGCCAGTCATGCCTTGGCTTATGAGCGTAATACCGTTAAGGTGACAAAAGATGCGCCAATCGATTTATTGGGCCCATTAGGTTGTGGCGTTCAAACGGGTGCCGGTTCTGTGCTTAATGCGTTAAACCCACCCGCGGGTAGTGCTATTGCCGTATTTGGAGCAGGTGCGGTCGGCCTTTCTGCCATTATGGGTGCTGCGGTTGCGAATTGCACCACGATCATTTCAATTGATGTGAAGGAAAATCGTTTAGCATTGGCCAAAGAATTAGGCGCAACTCACACAATTAATGCGGCTGAAGCAGATCCTGTTGAAGAGATACAAAAATTAACGGGTGGAGCAGGTATTGCATACGTTCTTGAAACCAGTGGTGTTGCACCGGTTTTAACTCAAGCCATCATGTCATCTTGTGTGGGTGGTGAGATTGGTATTGTGGGTGCGCCAGCAATGGGAACAACCATACCGCTTGATATTAACCATATGTTATTCAACCGTAAATTACGTGGAATTGTAGAAGGTGAATCAAATTCAGATATCTTTATTCCAAGGTTAATTAGTCTTTATCAGCAGGGTAAATTCCCATTTGATAAACTGGTTAAATTCTATGAGCTTGATCAAATTAATGAAGCGGCAGAAGAGTCTGAAAAAGGAACCACGCTAAAAGCGATCATGCGGATTAAATAATTATTATTTAATCGTTATTGTTAAAGCCGGGGCCTATAGTAGGTCCCGGCTTTTTTTATGCGTTTTAAATTTCTTGAAGGAGAATGTAACAAAGTTGCCTTGCCTCATTAGCCCTTGTTAGGCAATATTGAGTTGCGCTATACAGACTCAGGTAATTAAGTTCGTTGTTCTGATATACCTTTTTATTGGTTTTATGAAAAATCGATATAGGGTTAATAAAAAAAATAAAAAAGAGGAGAGAGTATGAAAAGGTTAATAAAAGTGTGTCCCTTATTGTGTGTTTTATCGAGTAGTGCCTTTGCAGGTGGCGGTTATTTTTCTATAGGGTATGGGCACGTTGCAAAACAAACAGCAGGCGCGGTAACGGCCGTGGCGGAAGATGCTTATGCGGGGGCTTCTAACCCAGCTAAGTTGACGGCCGCAGGGAACCAGTTTGAAGTGGGTATGGAGTTTTTTAGCCCTAATAGAGAAGTGAAAAGAAAGGGGGCAACGGGTCCGGGATCGATTTATAACTTCTCATCGGATAGTCGTAACTCACTCTTTCTTATTCCAGATGTTGCTTATTCGCATCGGCTGAATGAAGAAGTGACAGTGGGTGTGACTGCCTATGCAAATGGTGGGCTTAACAGTGAATATACAGAGACCACCGGTATTCCAGGAACAAATGCGAACCCAGCTGTTTGCGGCAATAAAGCAGGTAACTTTTTTACCGGCTGCGATGAATTAGGCTTTGATTTGGCGCAGTTAATTATTGCGCCAACGCTTGCTTGGAAGGTGTCCCCTAGACAGAGCATTGGTCTCTCACCGTTGTTTGCAATACAAAGCTTTGAGGCCTTTGGTTTTCAGGGAATGGCTCCATTATCAAAATACCCAAGCAAGCTCACCAATAAGGGTCATGATATTGCTTTAGGCATTGGCGCGCGGGTCGGCTGGTATGCAGAAGTCTCGCCTTGGTTATCATTAGGCGCGGCGTATTCATCGAAGATCTATATGCAAGAATTTGATGACTACAAAGGCTTGTTGGCAGAAGGTAGCTTTGATATTCCTGCCAATTACAGTATAGGAGCCGCCATTAAACCAAATGAGGACTGGATTATCGCATTAGATATTCAACGAATTGAGTTTTCTGAGGTGAAAGCATTAGGTAATAGTGTGCTTAATTCACTATCTCCTGGTGCTCCGCCCATCGGAAGCGCTTCCGGTAGTGCGTTTGGCTGGGATCGAAATCAAACAAATTATAGGCTTGGGGTGACTTATTTCGCTTCCAAAAACTTAACGCTAAGGGCAGGTTATGCTTATGGGAAAAGACCCAGTGATAATGATATCGATGCGACAACACTGAGCATATTAACGCCAAACCCTGTCCACCAATTAAGCGTTGGCTTGAGTTGGAAGACAGAAGAAGGTAATGCGTTACATGTAGGTTATGAACGTTTTATTAAAGAAACATACAGAGGCCCTTCTGCATTATTCCCTGGTGCCAGTGAGTCGGTAACCCCCTATGTGAATGCAATACACGTTGCTTATACTTGGGTGCTGTAGCCTTAGAATAATGCGTTGAAGGACTGGCAGTTTTCGGTGATGTTTCCTGTGTTAAAAAGGTGATCGACGACAGCAAGGTAGTCGACCCCTGCGGTAATCAGAGCTTTTGAATTGTCGTGACGAAGGCCACCAATGGCAACGACAGGGATAGATAAGGCGGCTTTTGCATCGACGAGAGTGTTTATATTGGCTAACGGTGTGCCAGGTTTTGTGGAAGAATTAAAAAACCGTCCAAAAGCCACGTAATCAGCCCCTTGTCGTTCGGCGCTGATAGCGAGCGATAGCTTATGATGGCAGGTGACTCCAATAAAAGCATCTTTTCCTAACAGCTCTCTTGCGTCTTGAATGCTAGCGTCGGATTGACCGAGATGAACGCCTTCTGCCTGGCAAGCTAGCGCAAGTTCGGGGTCATCATTGATGATCAACGGAACGTTATAGTTTAAACATAGGTAATGAATGGCTTTTGCCCTAAATCGTTTCTCTTCCGGCAGGCTTAGTTTGTCTCGGTATTGTAAGAGACGGATGCCACCTTGTAGCGCCTGCTCGACTTTCTCCATGAGTAAGACGGTGTCATCAATATCCGGTGTAATGGCGTAGACGCCTTTTTTAGGTAATGAATTCATATTGAGGAGTGATGAAGAAAAGCTTGCCCTTTGCCGAGCTGCTGGGCTTGTCTAATGGTTTGGTCAACATAGTGTTGAGCTAAATCAATGGCCTTTGGGATTGTATGGTTGTTGGCGATTAACGCGGCAATGGCTGAAGCTAATGCACAGCCAGTACCATGAAAGTCACCGGCTTGACGTTGCCATTCGTAGCTGGCCAATTTATTATTTTTGCTAAATAAGTGGTTGCTCAGCACTGATCCCGGTGAGTGTCCGCCGGTCAGCAAGAGGTACTCCACGCCCTGATGGAGCAAGGCGAGGCCGAGTTGTTCCGGAGTACTGTTGTTAGGTAAGCCAGACAGTTGGGCGGCCTCAACGGTGTTGGGGGTCAAAACGGTTGTTAAGGGTAACAATTGACGGACTATTGCGTTAATTAATTCGCGATTAGCTAACGAAGTGCCATCGCCACTTGCTAGAACAGGGTCAAAAATAACCGGTATATTGGGCTGCAACGCTAGAATTCGATGAATGGCATCAATAGCCGCCATTGAACCGGTTAAACCAATTTTAATCGCCGCTATGGGCATGTCTTTGAAAAGAACGGCGGCCTGTTCGACAATGTCTTTGCCATTGAGAGGAATCAGTCGCTTGACGGTGCTTGAGTCTTGAACCGTTAAGCAGGTGATAATGGTACACGCATGGCAATTAAAGTGCTGAAGAACTTCGATATCAGCCTGAATGCCGGCACCGCCGCTGGGGTCATGTCCTGAGAGGCAGAGAATGACCGGTTTTTTGGATAAATTTTCTGAGGAATTTGGCAAAAAAAGACCGTATGAATTCAATTAACTGGATTGTATAAGAATAAATCTACAACAAGCAGTGCCGGATGAGTAGCAAAAGCGTAAAATATCGGATTATTTAAATCTCAATGTTAATGCACCATGGCGCAAACAGAAAAACACACACAGCTATTAAACTTATTAAAGCAACGCATTGTACTGCTGGATGGCGCGATGGGTACGATGATTCAGTCTTATGATTTTAGCGAAAGTGACTATCGTGGTGAACGTTTTGCAGATTGGCCGAGCGATGTAAAAGGTAATAATGATTTGTTATCGCTAACGCAGGCGGACAGTATTCGAGCGATTCACATGGCATATCTGGAAGCTGGCGCGGACATTATAGAAACAAACACGTTTAATGCGACCCGTGTGGCAATGGCTGATTATGATATGCAGGATTTATCATATGAAATTAATGAACAATCTGCACGTCTTGCTCGACAAGCGGCGGATGATATTGAGGCAAAATACCCAGACAGGACTTGTTTTGTTGCCGGTGTTTTAGGGCCAACCAATCGTACGGCAAGTATTTCCCCCGATGTAAATGACCCTGCCTTTAGAAACATCAGTTTTGACGAATTGGCGGACGCTTATAGCGAATCTATTGATGCCTTGGTTAAAGGCGGTGCAGATATTATCTTGGTAGAAACGATTTTCGATACCTTGAATGCCAAAGCAGCCTTATATGCGATAGATGTGTATTTTGAAACACATAAGGTGGAATACCCTGTGATGATCTCCGGCACGATCACCGATGCGTCGGGTCGGACATTGTCTGGCCAAGTGACTGAAGCTTTTTGGAATTCATTGCGGCATATAAAACCGATTAGTATAGGCCTTAATTGTGCGTTAGGTGCTGAGGAATTGCGCCAATATGTAGAAGAATTGTCACGAGTTGCAGAGACCTATGTGAGTGCGCACCCGAATGCTGGCTTGCCGAATGAGTTTGGTGGGTATGATGAAACATCAGACGACATGGCGACCCATATTCGAGAGTGGGCGCAAAGTGGTTTGTTGAATATTGTCGGTGGTTGTTGTGGCACGACGCCAGAGTTTATTGCGGCAATGAAGAAAGCCGTGACAGATTGTGCGCCAAGGCAAATCCCCAACATTGATATAGCATGCCGCTTGTCGGGCTTGGAGCCCATGAATATCACTAAAGATTCGTTGTTTATCAACGTGGGTGAACGAACCAATGTCACCGGTTCTGCACGGTTTAAACGGTTAATTAAAGAACAAGACTACGAAACAGCCCTGGATGTTGCACGTCAGCAAGTTGAAAATGGCGCGCAAGTGATCGATGTCAATATGGATGAAGGGATGCTGGAGTCTAAAGATGCGATGGTACGCTTTCTTAACTTGATTGCAGCAGAACCCGACATCTCCGTTGTGCCGGTGATGATCGACTCATCAAAGTGGGATATTTTGGAAGCAGGGTTGAAATGCGTTCAGGGTAAAGCCATTGTCAACTCTATCAGTTTAAAAGAAGGCGAAGAAAATTTTATCAATCAAGCAAAAACCATCATGCGCTATGGTGCAGCTGTGATTGTGATGGCGTTTGACGAAACAGGGCAGGCTGATACGTTTGAACGTAAAGTGGAGATTTGCACACGGGCTTACCAGGTGTTAACTGAAAAGGCAGGGTTTCCGCCTGAAGATATTATTTTTGACCCGAACATATTTGCCGTCGCTACAGGTATCGATGAACACAATAATTACGCCGTTGATTTTATTGAGGCGACACGGGTCATAAAAGAAACGCTGCCGCATGCCATGGTGTCTGGTGGCGTGTCAAATGTGTCGTTCTCGTTTCGAGGTAATCATGTGGTGCGTGAGGCGATTCATGCCGTATTTTTATATCACGCCATTCAAGCAGGTATGGATATGGGCATTGTTAATGCCGGTCAATTAGCTGTTTACGACGATATCCCCGCACAATTACGCGATGCTGTAGAGGATGTTATTCTCAATCGGACGCCTAAAGCCGGGGACAGCGCGACTGAAAACTTACTTGAGATGGCTGCTCAGTATCTTGGTGATGCGGCTGATAACACGACGAATGAAACAGCGGAGTGGCGTTCATGGCCTGTTAAAAAACGTTTGGAATATGCGCTGGTTAAAGGCATTACCGAGTTTATTGAAGAAGATACAGAATTAGTCCGGCAAGAAGTAGAGAGACCTTTACATGTCATCGAAGGCCCACTCATGGATGGAATGAATGTGGTGGGTGACTTGTTTGGCGCAGGTAAAATGTTTTTGCCGCAAGTTGTTAAATCGGCGCGTGTAATGAAAAAAGCTGTTGCGTACCTAATGCCCTTTATGGAAGCTGAAAAAGGCGATATCGTTGAAAGTAACGGTAAAGTTCTGATGGCGACTGTTAAAGGGGATGTGCATGATATTGGTAAAAATATTGTCGGTGTCGTGTTGCAATGTAACGGTTTTGAGGTGGTTGATCTGGGTGTCATGGTGCCGGCAGATACCATTTTAAAAGAAGCCAGCAAACAAGGTGTGGATGTGATTGGTTTAAGTGGATTAATCACACCCTCACTCGATGAAATGGTCCATATGGCGAAAGAAATGGAGCGGCTCGGGTTTGATGTGCCGCTAATGATTGGTGGTGCGACGACCTCTCGTGCGCATACGGCGGTAAAAATTGAGCCGAATTATCACGGCGCCAGTGTTTACGTTACAGACGCATCGCGTTCTGTTGGTGTGCTCACTAAGTTGATGGACAAGGAAGCCTCGAATGAGTATCAACAAGCTTTGCGTACGGAGTATGCCGAGGTTCGTGAACGACATAAAGGTCGGCAGTCTACAAAACGTCAGCTGAATTTAGACGATGCACGCAAAAACGCAATGGCGATTGACTGGCATGCGTTTACGCCCATTAAGCCAACATTCTTAGGGACAAAAGTCTTAGACGATTTTCCACTGGAAGAAATCGCCACTTTTATCGACTGGTCACCATTTTTTCAAACATGGGAACTGGTCGGTAGTTACCCTAAAATATTGGATGATGAAGTGGTGGGTGCGCACGCGAAAGAACTGTATAAAGACGCGCAAATCATGTTAAAAAAAATCATCGATGAGCAATGGCTAACGGCTCGCGGCGTGATTGGCTTTTACCCAGCAAATAGTCGTACTGATGATATTGTTATTTACGATGACGAATCGCGCACATCTGAAGCGGCCGTATTGCATCATTTGCGCCAACAAAATATTAAACCCCCGGGGCGAAAAAATTATTGTCTAGCCGATACCATTGCGCCAGAAGGGTCAGGCGTTAGTGATTATGTGGGTGCGTTTGCCGTGACGGCCGGTATTGGTATTGAAGAACACGTTAAACGCTTTGAAGCAGAGCACGATGATTATCAATCTATTATGCTAAAAGCATTAGCAGATCGTTTGGCAGAAGCTTTTGCCGAGTGTTTGCATCAAAAAGTAAGGAAGGAATATTGGGCTTATGAACCCGATGAATCACTGGTGAATGAAGACCTCATTGAGGAAAAATACAAGGGTATCCGTCCTGCGCCAGGCTACCCAGCGTGTCCGGATCATACTGAAAAGGCAACATTGTTCGCCTTACTGGATGCCACAGAGAAAACCGGTATTGAGCTGACGGAAAGTTTTGCGATGACACCAACCGCTGCAGTCAGTGGCTGGTATTTTGCACACCCTGATGCACAGTATTTTAATGTGGGTAAACTAAAAAAAGATCAAGTTGACGATTACGCAGAACGGAAAGGCGAGTCTGTAGACTATATTGAACGTTGGTTGGCACCCAGTTTGGCTTACGATCCGGATGATAACTGAGTTAACATTTTACACGACAGAAGGCTGTCATCTGTGTGAAGAAGCAAGGGTATTTCTTCAGCAATTATTACAGCATTATCCAGTGCATTTTCAAGTAGAAGTCATCGATATAGTCAGTGTCGACAATTTAATACAGCAATATGGAACACGGATTCCTGTGGTAAAAAATAATGCTAGTACGGCGGAACTGGGGTGGCCTTTTGATTATGAAAGGCTGGCGCAATTTGCTGGGATTAGTTGTGAGAAATGAAAAAAATTAAATTTTCAATCATCATGTTTATTTTAAGTGTCATCGCCGTATCGATGGGGTTGGGGGTTTTTTATTGGTTAAGCCAGTTTCAGCCGTTACCGTCGAGTGATATTTCCTATCAAGTAGAGTTTGATCAATAAACATGTATCTAGATTATTTTGGTTTAAAAAAGCAACCCTTTGGAATCACTCCGGATACCTCCTTATTTTTTAAAGGGGCGGACCGCGGGGATGTGCTCGAGGCAGTGATCTATGCTTTAAATTCAGGTCAGGGCATTATTAAAGTCGTGGGTGAAGTGGGCAGCGGTAAAACGATGTTATCTCGCATGTTGGTGAATAAAATGCCAGATGAGACGGTATTCGTCTATTTATTAAACCCCAGTATCAGCGCCGAGCAAGTGCTGTATGCCATTGCCTATGATTTGGGGTTAAAAGTTGACCCTAACGACCAATCTATCCAAATATTACATGTGCTTCAGCAAAAACTATTGGCATTATACCAACAGGGTAAAAAGGTTGTTTTAGTGATCGATGAGGCCCAGCAGATGCCATTGGGTACACTGGAAGAAATTCGGTTGCTGAGTAATTTAGAAACCGAAACAGAAAAGTTATTACAGATTTTATTATTTGGTCAACCGGAACTTGATGAACACATCGATTCGCCCAGTGTTAGGCAATTACGAGAAAGAATAACGTACAGCTTTTATTTAAGCCCGTTAGATTGGCATATGACGGATAAATACCTGCACTTTCGTCTTGCAAAAGCAGGGCACACAGGTCGAGGTATTTTTAGCATGGGTGCCATTAAACTCTTAACTAATTATGCTAATGGCACATTGAGGCGGCTCAATGTGATGGCGGATAAAGCGTTATTGGCTGCTTATTTAGATAAAAGCCCAGTGGTAGACACAAAGCATATCCGTTTAGCGATGAAAGATAATGTAAAGAGCGATGTTAAAAAAATTACGCCTCAATTTGTCGTTTTCTCCTTATTAGTGCTTGCCATTATCGTTGGTGCGGGATATGGGTTTCTACAGAACAAAAAACAGCTGCTGAATATCGCTTTAGGCAATAGTGTAATGAGTGACGAGAGGGAGCAAATTAAGACAGTCCCCGTTTTGCCACGGCAAGTTGGACAAGAGAAAAAGCAACTGCTGAGATTGCTGGATCGCCGAGAAAAGGCGTATGAAGAATGGCGCGCAAAAACACAAAAAAAGTATACGCTTCAGGTCTTTTCAGTTAAGAGTGATGAAGAGGGTGTAATAACGAACCAATACCTTGAAGGGATTAAAAATAAAATAGATATGAATCAAGTATTTGTTCGTCAATACCGAACGTCGGACTTAGGGTACATTACTTATTTTGGATCATTTGAGACGCATTCAGAAGCTTTCAAGGCTATCGCTGGTTTGCCAACTGCCATGCAGAACGCAGCCCCTTTTATTACCAATATCCCCAAGCAAGAAAATTAATTTTATTTTCTTAGCAAAAACAATGTGTTGTGATATATTCTTAAGATAGTTTATTAAACTGGTGATTTTTCTTTTTTAAGCTATTCTTTCTGGAAACAATATAAAAACGGGCTATGAAAAACCTACAAAAAATTTTATGTATCTTAATGCCTTTAGGGCTGATTTCTTGTGCTAATGCGCCAGCTGACTTTTCTGTATCGGATCATCATATAAAAGAAGCTGTTCGCCCAGCATCGAATGCTCCCGATATTATTCAATCTGCGCCAATGCCTGAGGCACCTGCTCAGAAGAGGCTGAATGAAACTTTTACGGTGGTTGTTAATGATGTGCCCGTAAAAGAACTTATTTTTGCGATAGCACGGGATGCGAATGTTGAAATTGATGTTCATTCAGATGTTGAAGGCACCGTAACACTGAATGCAATAGATGCAACATTTGAGGAATTGCTTCAACGAATTAGCAAGCAAACAGATATTCGTTACAGCAAAGAAAATGGCATTATTTATGTGCAAGTTGATGCGCCTTTTATAAAACATTATGAGGTAGCTTATGTGAATATGGAGCGGACCAGTCAATCGACTATTTCGATTGCAACTGAAGTCTCTACAACCGGCAGTAGAGAATCTGATTCAGTTGGAAATATTTCTAATACCAGTGTTAATAATACATCGACAAACCGCTTTTGGAGAACATTGCGCACTAATGTGAGGAATATCATTCAGTTAAATAGCCCTGACGATACCTTGGGTTCGACTGAAACAGGTTTGGCAGAGGCGGCGGAAACAGGCGATGCTGCCGTGGTGGGTGAGGCCGGAGAAGAAGAGATCTCAGGGGATGAAACGTTGAGCGACTCGGCGACAAGCATGGATGCCGTGACCATCAGCCCGGAAAGCGGTGTTTTAACGGTTATGGCGACGCTAAAGCAACATGAATTGGTTCAGGAATACCTGGATTTAATGTTAGGTGGCGCTCAAAGACAGGTTTTTATAGAGGCTATGATCGTTGAGGTTGAGTTAAATGATGATTATCAAGCAGGGGTGGATTGGAGTCGGGTATTAAATGCTGGCTTCACCGAAGGGCTTACGTTTAATCAATCGTTGATCAGAGATAACTTTGTAGACTCACCCATTTCAACATTGGGGTATACAGATACGGGCAGCAAATTCCAAATTGATGTCGCAGTGAGTTTGTTGAGTCAATTTGGTAATACAAAGGTGCTATCAACACCCAAAATATTAGCATTGAACAACCAAACAGCCTTGCTTAAGGTCGTGGATAATAAAATATACTTCACCATTGATGTTGATGTGGAAACGACAGAGTTTGGTATACAGCGAACGTTTGAAACAGAGATTCATACCTTACCCGTTGGTTTGGTCATGGGGGTTACACCACAAATTTCCTCAGATAACGAAGTAACA
The DNA here is from genome assembly GCA_002700385.1 of Cycloclasticus sp. Classification (GTDB taxonomy): domain Bacteria; phylum Pseudomonadota; class Gammaproteobacteria; order Methylococcales; family Cycloclasticaceae; genus Cycloclasticus. The sequence continues at coordinate 678 of PADC01000011.1, read as the reverse complement.
CTGAATGTCAGGCCAACGATTTCGAGAATTATTCAATCCGTAGAAGTCCCCAATCCTACATTATCTGAAAATGGCGTTCAGAGCTTTATTCCAGAGGTTTCTGTTCGAGAGATAGAAACGTTACTTAAAGTAAAAAATGGTGATGTTGCGGTGATTGGTGGCTTGATGCAGGATAGCCGAAGCAAAAGCACAGATGGCTTGCCTCTTCTATCAAAAATACCTTATTTAGGCGAGGCCTTTAGTTATAAAGAAAATAAAACGAAAAAATCTGAATTGGTTATCTTTTTAAAACCGATTGTGGTTAATAAACCATCTTTAAAAGGTAATTTCGCTCGTTATAAAAGCTTTCTAGAAGAGCCTAAGAAGACGTCTGCTACGGTGAAATAAAATGAGCTTATTGCTAGATGCCCTGAAGCAGGCGGAAGAAGAAAAAAAGAAAAAAGAAAACGGACTTGATAAGGTCGAGTTGGAAGCCAACACGGACAATGTTGCAAACAATGATGGCAATATCAAAGACGACTTAAACGAAACCTCGGCTATCGAGTTGTTAGATGGAGAGGCAGAACAAGAGAATGGGTTGGAATTAGAACCAGAACCAGAACCAGAACCAGAACCAGAACCAGAACCAGAACCAGAACCAGAACCAGAACCAGAACCAGAACCAGAACCAGAACCAGA
>PADC01000010.1 GCA_002700385.1 Cycloclasticus sp. | reverse complement strand
TCTATTCAGGTCTCTACCCCATGGGAGCCGATGTACCACACAATCGGCTGACCTACTGGCTGCTGGAAACCTTGCGTGAACGTTCCGTCGCCCGCGCTGCCAGTGATATTAAGGTTCCTGGTGACTTAAACGCATCGGAGCGATTGCTGGCGGGTGGCGCCGACTACAATGATATGTGTGCAGGGTGCCATTTGAAGCCGGGCAAAACCGAAAGTGATTTCACCCTGGGACTGTATCCCGCTCCCCCAAATCTAACTCTTCCCCCAAATCTAACTCTAGCCGGCGATGAACATGGGCACGAACATATTAGCACTACCGAAAATGACGACGAGGCCATTAAGCGACAATTCTGGATTATTAAACACGGCATCAAGGCCTCGGGCATGCCCGCCTGGGGGCCGGGACATGACGATGAACGTATCTGGAACATGGTGGCGTTTCTGAAGCGATTGCCGGAACTATCTTCCGACCAATACCAGATACTCACCGCGCGCGGGCAAGACACGGAAGGACACGGTCACTGACGCAGTATCTCAGGGCATCCTGTAATGAGATCACCCCACAACCATCAATCAGTAAGAGGAGAGACATTTGCACACGTTGAAAATCGCTTTAAAATCCATAATGGTAGGCCTGGTCTTACTCCCTGTAATCGCCACCGCCCACTCGTCACACAAGCCGGTGGACGACATCGCCAAATACGATCAAATCGTCACCAAACGGCAGATCGAATTTAAACAATCTCAGCAGACTACTGAAGAAAAAATACAGAATTTGCAAGATCAGATCAGCGCCCTCGAAAGCAAAATGCTCACCCTGAGAAACTTGATGGCCAGCGACTACCCTCATATCAAGCAAAAGATGAGCAAATACAAATTCGACTATATGGAAAGCGTTGACGACATCCTGGTACAGCTCAAAAAAGTGCTAACGCAAACTGATACCTTACTCGATCAGTAAACATCGCGTCTCTCGAGCAACTACGGCACCAATGAGGAAATCGAGAGTTATCGCTACTACAAGTAAATTGATTTATTTAAACCGCGCTGTAAACGGAAGTGACTGGCAAAGATCGAACACTCTCACCTGCCCTTCGTCCTAGTGTTGGATCTCACCATAAGCCTCCGCCCAGCGCGCAAAAACAGGATAAGTATCGCAATATAACCTTGCCAGCTGTTGTGTCCAATTATCGTTTTGTTGATCTATGCATGCACGGGGTTTCCTCAGTCAATGGCTAAAAAACATTTTCAAAACAAAAGTGATGGGTACTGCGCGATACGCGCCCCACTTTATGGATTAGCTACCCGGATTCAGTAGCAACAGAACCGGTTTGCCAGAGCGCGGCAACTTGGTCATCAGTTGGATGACTGCAAGCGGTTATAAATGGCGGCCAGCAGCCACCCGGCGATACCCGCTGTCACGAACCAAGCCACCAGCCCGATAACGACACCAGTAAGAGTCAAGTGCCAACCCATCTCATTCAGTTGCATATGCACCATCTCCCCGGACATGGACAACATCATGGAAGGCATTAACATCACCAACAGGCTACAAGCCAGCCACAGTATCGCCGCGGTAATCGCGCTGGCCATCCCGAATTTGAACGCATTAAGTGGCATGACTATTCCTCCGGTTATGGTGGTCTATCCGTGAGGAATTAGTATCGCTACACATCCCCAACCGATGTTCTTTATTGCTCATTGTTCTTGTCCGCTAATGGGGCGGCACCTTGTTGCAACAGTGCGCTTCATGTTTGGCGTTATCCTTAATATTTTGGTCGGTCTGCCGTTGCCAACTTAGTTTGGTACGGCTCCACCAATTCTCTTTAATCGCCGCGCCATGTTTTTCGACAATGGCGATCATTTCATCGATATTGAGATGAGAGCCGTCATAGGCGATTTTGAGAGTACCTTTCGTTCTGTTCAGCCAAACACGGTCAACACAGGGGAGCCCATCCAACTCCACTGTGATGGCCTTCGCGTTGCTTTCATTCACCCTAAGCAGACTTAAGGTGTGTTTCGTAAGAAAACCCGGATTGACACCCGGTCGATGCTCACTCATCGTGTTTTTCCTCCAGCCGACAGATTGAGCAAACAAACCATCTACTTTTTGTCTTTATGGACAGGTGCTTTTTTGAACTCGGATTCATGTTCCATCATTTGCCCCATCATCATCTGCATCATGCCCATTCGCTCTTCCATCATGTCCATGCGTTTCTTCATATCCATATTGCCCATTTTTGATGACCCAGCTTTGGTCATATCCATTCCCTTGCCCATGCCCATGCCCATGCTTTCATCCAACATCTTCATGCCTCCCTGCATAGTTCTCCGATGCTCCTGCATTAATTGCTGACGTTTTTCGGGATCGGTTTCAGCTTTGATTTTTGCCATCATTTCTTTCATTTTTTGCATGTGCTCATGCATTGCCATCATTTGCTCATGGCCCATCATCATTCCGTTCTTCACCGGGCCTTTACTGTCGTCATGCTCGTGCCCTTTCTCCGAAAAGACGGGCATAGAAATCGCCGTGGCTATTACAAAAGTGGAGATTAGATTTTTCATTGGAGTATCCTCATCAGGTTGAAATCGTTTTATTCACGTTAAATTTCGGAAACCACGCTGGCGTAAAGTCCATATAACGACGATAAACATCGCCAAATTCTTCCAGTGCCATCCGCTCCTCTCGCTTAGCGAGTCGCACGTAAACCCGTACCAGTATCGGGAACATCACCAGAGTTGGAATGGTCGGCCACTGCAACAGGAAACCGAACATAATCAGGATAAAAGCAATGTATTGCGGATGACGACAACGGGCATACCAGCCGGTGGTCGCCAGGGAGCGGGTTTGCTGTGCCTTGTGTAGTACATTCCATGCCGAGGCCAGCAGGAAGAAACCCAGAACAATCAGGACATTGCTGGCAATATGTAACGGATCCCAATGTGGATCACCCTCAAAACCAAGCAACGTGTGCAATAGGTGGCCGTTTTCGTGGGACAGAAAATCAATACCCGGATACCTTTCCGCCAGCCAACCGGAGAGAAAATAGATGGTTAAGGGAAAGCCATACATCTCGGTAAACAGGGCAATAATAAATGCCGAGAAAGCGCCAAAACTGCGCCAGTCGGTTTTGGTTTGCGGTTTGGTAAAACTGAAGGCAAAGAAAATAAATATCCCTGAATTGAGTATCACCAGCGTCCAGAGGCCGTAAGCAGATTCACCGTGCATGCTTGTTCTCCTGCTATATTATTGGGTTAATGGTGATGACGGTGCTCGCTTTCCCGGCGGCCTTCTTCCAAGCCACGTTGATAGGCATCCTGTTCGGATTCATCCTCGTGCTGGCCATGGTCACCGTGACCGCCGTGCCCCCCATGTCCGCCGTGCATAAACAGATGCATAAAAGGGCAGGCTAAAAGAATCAAGTAAGGTAAATACTGCCAGACGTGTTGCCGGTGCTCGATCAACAGGAAATAGCTTGCCGCTGCAATTAAACCCAGGGCTGCAAAGCCTTTGGGTGTCAACCAGAATGATGTTTTTTGAGTCGCCATGTCACACCTCACCTGTGTAATTGAAAATCGCTGTCGGTTGCACTGCGTTTATCGTGTATCCATAACAGGTCATTGATGGGAACAATGCAGACCAAGCCTTCACTGTCCGCGTTAACGTGTGCCGCATCGATAATTAACTGAGCAATATCTTTCGCCTGATCGTCCCTGGAATACACTTCCATTTGAATATGCTTGACCAAATGGTTGTCATTATAACTGTCGAAATAGCGCCCTCGACCACGAACCGGATGCAAGGTAAAACCCTTCACCCCATGCTGAATCAGAGTCTCTTCCACATCCTTCAGGCGAAAGTCATCGAATATGGCGGTCACTTTGTTAATCTGCATTATTTTTTCTCCAGGGTGACGCGTTTCAGCAATATGGAGTTTCCGATAACCGTCAGAGAGCTGGCCGTCATCGCAATCACACCAATCATTGGATGAAGTAATCCCAGTGCAGCAACGGGAATAGCCGAGAGGTTATAAACCCAAGCCCAAAAGAGGTTTTCTATAATCTTTCTAAAGGTTGCCTTGGAGAGGAGAATGGCTTCTACAAACTTTGTCAACTCGCCTTTAACCAACGTGACATCCGCTGCCTCTATAGCGACGTCGGCACCCGCACCAATAGCCACCCCCACATTGGCTTGTTTTAAAGCCGGTGCGTCATTAATGCCATCGCCGACCATTGCGACTTTGTTGTCGTATTTCTCTTGTAACTTTTGGATCGCTTCAACTTTTCCTTCAGGCAACACACCAGCAAGCACCTCATCGATGCCAACCAGATTTGCGACGTAGTTTGCCGTTCGCTCATTGTCGCCGGTCACCATCGCCACATGTATTCCTAATTCATGTAACGCTTTTATCGCTTCACGAGAATCCGCCTTAATCGTATCTGCAACCGCCACAACACCAGCAGCCTGATGGTCAATAGCGACCAACATAGCTGTCTTTCCTTCGGTTTCCAATTGTGTGAGCTGGCGATCCAAGTCGCCTAATTCGATGTCCAGCTCACCCAACAGACGTCGACTGCCGATATAGACTTCACGCCCCTCTACGACACCCTGAACGCCTCGCGCTGTTATCGCTTTAAACTGTTCGACCTCGGGAATCGTAATATTTTTCTCTCTCGCACCCTGCACAATTGCTTGCCCAAGCGGATGTTCGGAACCCGCTTCAGCTGAGGCCGCCACTTGGAGTACTAAAGACTCATCAAAACCGTTGGCTGCGATGACATCGGTGAGTGCAGGCTTCCCTTGCGTGATCGTTCCGGTTTTATCCAGCACGACCATTTTTATATCCTTGAGAGTTTGAATGGCTTCGCCCGAACGAATCAGCACCCCCCGCTCAGCACCTAAGCCGGAGCCGACCATAATGGCTGTTGGAGTCGCAAGCCCAAGAGCACAGGGACAGGCAATAACCAGCACGGCTACCGCCGCCAATATTGCAGCAAGCAACGGGGAAAGATCAGGATCAACCCAGGGTAAAAACTCCGCCCCCCACACCAGAATCGGCCGTAACTCATTGGCAAAAAGCAGCCAGATAAGGAAACTAGCCACGGCAATTACAATGACCGCTGGAACAAATTTAGCCGTTACCCTGTCTGCAAACTCCTGAATGGGCACCTTGGAACCCTGTGCTTCCTCCACCAATTTAATCACCTGCGATAAAAACGTGTCTGCACCAATCTTGGTAGCACGTACTTTTAGCAGTCCTTCTTTGTTGATCGTTGCCCCAATCACGGCATCCCCCGGATTTTTTTCAACCGGCACCGACTCTCCAGTCGCAATGGACTCATCCAGATGACTACTCCCATCCATGATCTCTCCATCAGTAGGCACTTTCGCTCCGGGACGGATCAACATAACATCGCCTATCACCAAGTCCGCCACCGGAATCTCAACTTCCTCATTGTCGCGGATGATGGTGGCCGTTTTAGCACCTAAAGTCAGTAGGCGCTTGATGGCTTGAGAGGCACGTCCCTTCGCTCGTGTTTCCAAGTATTTTCCGAGCATATGAAAGGTCATAATAGTGGCCGCCATTTCGATAAATGACGTCATGGGATAGATAAAGCCAATCAAGCCGATCAGGTATGGAGGCAAGCTACCCAGTGAAATCAGTACATCCATGTTGGCTGTACGGTTTGTCAACGAGCGCCAGGCCGATCGGTGTGTCGCCATACCGCCATGCAAAAAAACGACCGGAAACCCGAGTATTGCTACGATAAGCAGATAGCCGGGGATGGGGTGCCAAAACATCTCCGGGATCATCAGCAACATGATTAAGGTGGTAGGAACCGCAGCAAACCATAAGCGTCGCCACGCCTGTTTCAAATAGCGTTCTTCGGCGTTGATCTCCTGCTCGGAGTCGCCTGTTCGAGTTTGAACTCCAGCCACTTCATAACCCGCTTTCTCAACCGCTTGTTTAATAGTGTCAGCACTCACCACACTCGGCTGATAAGTCACCGTAACGCGATGAATGGCTATATTGGTTATCACATTACTAATTCCAGCGAGACGCTGAATAGAAGTAGTCACAAGACCAGCACAGTGATCACTCCCCATACCTGGCACGGTAAGAAACATTTCTGCTTCATCAGCCGCCTGCATTGAATCTACGTCGTAACCGGCCTTCTCCACCGCCTTTTTTATGTTTTGATCAGTGAGCCTGGCCTGATCAAAAACTACTTCAACACGATGCGTCGCGATATTTGTTTGGATTTCTTCAACGCCGTCAAGCCGCTTAAGCGAGGTCTTCACCAGCCCCGCGCAATGGTCACTTCCCATACCTGGCACAATGATATAAATTTTTCTCAGTAGCTTAGTGGGCAGCGCATTGGCATTGTCAGACATATCACTTGGTGAACGTTCTTCTGGCTGAGCGTTAGCCCCGTGTGATTTTTTTTCAACATTCTGTGTATGGATTTTATCGCTCATCATCGAATCTCCAGAGCCTGTGGTAATTTTCATCTTTGTGTAGAGAATAAATTAAACGATCCTCTTCTCTGTCATAGAGGTTTGGCCAGCACTTCATAACCTATTTGAATATCGTGTTTTTGAAATGACTCACTCATGACGACGAATCCTCGCTGAAGTTTGCAGTAAATTTTTCTATAAGATGACAAACCATGTTTCCATCAGGCTCTCGGTCCGGTAACGCACTCCACTCCCTGACCGATTCACGCATTCGATCTCTCAACCTAACCATTTCCTCAAACCGTTGCTCCGTTTCATGCAGCCGCTTTTCAATCAATCGCCTGACTGTTGGACAAGGCGATTTTTTCTTATCTGAATGGGAAAGAATTTGCTGAATATCGTCCACGGAGAACTCCAGTTGTCTGGCACTAAGCACAAAGCGCAACCGGTGTACATCTGCTTCACTGTACTCCCGGTAGCCGTTCACTTGGCTTCTTTTGGGGTTCAACACATTAATCCGGGTATAAAATCGCACAGTATCTGCCGTAACGCCCAGGTACCTGGCTATTTCACTTACCTTCATTTCCTTTCCTCCCAACACAGTCAAGTAATCCCGGCGCACAGCTAAGACTTAAGGGCGTGGTTGATGCCTATGCCTGATTGATCACTGGATTAAAACCAAAGTGTCAATCTGAGGAGTTAATCCGTATTTTTATGCCACCTTACACCTGTGTCCAAGACACAGGTCAAGCAACTTTTAACAGTCTTCCACTTTTGATTTTCAATATTTAAATCACCCTGAATCTGGCTGTATTTGTCTCAGTCGGTACCGATCAATTGTCTGTCCGCCAGCTTACGCATGAAAAAAAGCAAAGTGCCGATCATAGGAAAACATCAGGCCTATCCTAGGGCTGGGTACCTGACCGTAAGGTGACTCATTCATTACATTCATGTAATGCCGCGATCTTTTTTCTTCCGATTATTCATCTACCTTGCTCTGCTTCCAAAGCAAATAAACCGCCGGCAATACCAACAATGTCAATACCAAAGCACTGAGCATGCCCCCCACCATAGGTGCAGCAATTCTGCTGACCACTTCCGCCCCCGTACCGGTACTGAACATGATCGGCAGTAAGCCGACAATAGTAGAAACTGTCGTCATCATCACCGGTCTAACCCGTAAGCCAGCACCGTGAAGAACAGCTTCCCGCAATCCTTTCATATTCGGTGTGATGCCCTGCTCCTCACACTGAAGCAAGAAAAGCCTATGTGCCTGGTTGAGATAGACCAGCATAATGACGCCAATTTCTACCGCCACGCCCGCCAACGCGATAAAACCCACACCCACTGCAACGGAAAAGTTGTAACCAAGCAAATACATCAACCAGATGGACCCAATCATTGCCAGTGGTAAGGTGCCCATAATGATGGCGACCTCGGCAACACTGCGGAAATTTAAATAGAGCAGCACGATGATAATTGCCAGAGTCAGAGGTACCACGTAGGAGAGCTTCTCTTTGGCCCGCAACATGTATTCATACTGTCCCGACCAATTCAGGGAGTAGCTTGTTGGTAGTTCGACCTGATCGGCCACCACTTTCATAGCGTCTTCCACATAACTGCCGACATCCACTCCGTCGATATCGACAAAGGTCCAACCATTAAGACGGGCGTTTTCACTCTTGATGGCAGGCGGCCCGTCTTCAACATAAACACGAGCGACATCCCCCAATGCAATGCGCTGACCACTGGTCGTGACAATAGGCAGCAGAGCTAACTGCTCGGGAGAGTTGCGGTAATCTTGTGGGTAACGCAGGTTGACGGGGTAACGTTCCAGTCCTTCAATGGTTTGTGCCACATTCATACCGCCGATGGCTGTGGCCACCACCTGCTGCACATCAGCGATATTGAGGCCATAGCGCGCTGCTTTTTCCCGTTGAATATCCACCTTGATATAACGGCCACCCGCTACTCGCTCTGAATACACTGAGGCGGTGCCTGGTACATCTTTGAGTACCTGCTCCAGACGCTTGCCGATCTTTTCGATTTCCTTCAATTCGGGGCCAGCTACCTTGATACCTACCGGGGTTTTTATACCGGTAGCCAGCATGTCGATGCGGGTTTTGATGGGCATCACCCAGGCATTGGTCAAGCCGGGAAACTTTACCAGCGCATCAAGCTCCTTCTTGAGTTTGTCGGTGGTCATGCCATCGCGCCACGCCTCTCTGGGTTTCAACTGGATAAAGGTTTCAATCATGGTTAGCGGCGCCGGATCGGTGGCAGTTTCGGCCCGTCCGATTTTGCCAAATACGGTTTCTACTTCCGGAACTGTGGCAATCAGCTTGTCAGTCTGTTGCAGGATCTCCCGCGCCTTGCCGATGGACAGGCCCGGATAGGTAGTGGGCATGTACATCAGGTCGCCTTCATCCAGATCGGGTATGAATTCGCTGCCGATCTTGTTAAGCGGCCAGATCCCAACAAGAAACACAACACCAGCCATGACGAGTGTGATTTTTGGAAAGCGCAAAACGCCCTTGAGCAGCGGCATATAGCCTGCAATCAGTAACCTGTTGACGGGGTTTTTTCTCTCAGCGACCACCTTGCCCCTGATAAAATATCCCATCAACACTGGCACCACAGTTACTGCCAGCGCGGCGCTGGCGGCCATGGCATAGGTTTTAGTGAAGGCCAGTGGACTAAACATTCGGCCTTCCTGAGCCTCCAGGGTAAATACCGGCACGAAGCTGATGGTGATAATCAGCAGACTGAAAAACAATGCCGGGCCGACTTCGCTGGCGGACTCTGCCACCACGTTCCAACGGTTCTCTCGCGTCAACGGCGTACGTTCCATATGCTTATGCATATTTTCAATCATCACAATCGCACCATCTATCATGGCACCGATGGCAATCGCGATTCCTCCAAGGGACATAATGTTTGCATTAACGCCTTGCCAGTACATCACAATAAAAGCCGTCAGGATGCCCAGCGGCAGACTAACGACTGCCACCAGTGATGACCTGACATGAAACAAGAAGATGACACAGATCAACGCAACGATAGCAAGCTCTTCAATCAGGCTTTTCCATAAACTGTCAATGGCACTAGAGATCAATCGAGAGCGGTCGTAAACCGTGACAATTTCTACGCCTTCCGGCAAACCCGCCTTGAGTTTTTCCAACTTTGCTTTGACGCCATCAATGGTTTTCTGGGCATTCTCGCCAAAGCGCATCACCACAATGCCGCCCACGACTTCGCCCTCGCCATTGAGTTCAGCTATGCCACGACGCATTTGCGGGCCCAGTTCAATATCGGCCACATCCTTTAATAACAGCGGTGTGCCATTCATATCCAAACCCAGAGGAATGGTTCTCAGATCGTCAATACCCTGGATATAGCCACTGGCACGCACCATATATTCCGCTTCACTCATCTCCACAACAGAAGCACCAACTTCCTGATTACCCCGTTGGATGGCCATCTGGATATGAGAGATAGGAATGTTAAAAGCACGCAGCTTGTCCGGGTTCACCTTGACCTGATATTGCTTGACCATACCGCCAAGCGCAGAGACTTCAGATACACCCGGCACCGTTTGCAGTTCGTATTTCAAAAACCAATCCTGCAGGCTGCGCAACTGACTGATGTCGTGCTGACCAGTTCTATCTACCAACGCGTAGAGATAAACCCAACCCACGCCAGTGGCATCTGGTCCCAATTGTGGTCTGGCACTGGGTGGCAGCGTCGGCGCCACCTGCGACAGGTATTCCAATACCCGCGAGCGGGCCCAGTAAGCATCGGTATCTTCATCAAAAATGACATAGACATAGGAGTCGCCAAAAAACGAGTAGCCGC
>PADC01000009.1 GCA_002700385.1 Cycloclasticus sp. | reverse complement strand
CCAGACTCTTGATAAAGGTGGTGAGCGCCGACATAAAAACTCCTTGGGTTGATCAGTGTTTGTGCTCTGAATGTTGCTCGCCTGAGCTTTTTTCGTTGTCCTGATGATCAGCCTGCGCTTGATCCTTTTTAGCCTCGTTATGATGCATGTCATTCTTGCATTGTTTCATCATGGCTTGCATCACCGGGTCATTCATGTCCATCTTGCTGTGATCCATGTTTTTCATGGTGGCGCAGTTTGGATTTTCCGCGTCTTTCATATGTTCCTTGGGGTCATGGGCCTGTGCAGAGAAAGCGATGCCCAGTGTGGAGAACACGATGACAGTGGCTAGTGTTTTCATATTCATAAAGGTGTTCCTCATAGGTGTTTAAAAGTTTCTGTATCCTTGGTGATTGTTAAAACCAGAATCGCAGTCCCGCGACGAATTGGGTGCCTGACGTATCTTCGCCTGCCGCGCCGGGTAATCGGTTGTGTAGCTTCAGCTATAGCTGAAGCGTGGCATAGCTCCAAGTCTTGTGCTGCTCATAATAAGTTCTTCCGTCTGTCGTCAGGATGACCGAAAGATGACAAAAGTGTAATCTACCTGTCATCTGGTTGTTGGGAAGCTCCCGCTAGACTTAGCCACATAGATTGGAGCAGGAAGGCGATGCGAATACTGGTTGTGGAAGATGAAGTGAAAACTGGCGACTACCTGGCTCAGGGGCTCAGCGAAGCAGGCTTTACAGTAGAGCTGGCCCGCAATGGTTTGGATGGCCACCATCTCGCCATGACGGAAACGTTTGATTTAATTGTTCTGGATGTGATGCTGCCGGATGTTGATGGCTGGCGTATCGTGCAATCCTTACGTGAAGCGGAGCGCCAGACTCCTGTTCTGTTTCTCACCGCACGAGATGGCGTGGATGACCGAGTTAAGGGCCTAGAGCTGGGGGCTGATGATTACCTGACCAAGCCTTTTGCTTTCGCCGAATTGTTGGCCAGAGTGCGAACTCTATTGCGACGGGGGGCTGTTCAACCCGCGATGGATCAGTTGCGTGTTGCTGATCTCGTCCTTGATTTGCCTCGGCGGCGGGCGCAGCGGGCCGGCAAGAAAATCAATCTCAGCCATAAGGAGTTTTGTTTACTGGAGTTACTGGCGCGGCGTCAGGGTGAGGTGCTGCCGCGCTCCCTTATCGCCTCTCAAGTCTGGGACATGAATTTTGATTCCGACACCAATGTGATTGATGTGGCAATCCGGCGCCTGCGCGCAAAAATTGATGATGATTTTACTCCTAAGCTGATTCACACCGTGCGCGGCATGGGTTACACGTTAGAGGCTGAAAGTGAAGATTAGATCAGCCCAGTGGGTCGTGCAAGCATGATTGAATCAGGTAAAAATACCTCAACCCAAGCTATCCATAGGCGTCGTCCCTTGTCGCTCACTGCAAGGGTAACTATTTTTGTTGCGCTGGCCATTGGCCTTAGTTTGTTATCAATCGGTTACCTGATACAAAGCGAGGTTCACCGTCATTTCGTTGAGCAAGATGCTGAGGAGCTGCAGGTAATGACGCAGGCTATAGAGAGTGTACTCAGTGAATACATCGGACAGCGGGCAGAGCTTTCTGAGGCACTGTCTCGCGCCATTTCAGGACATCACGGAGTGTATTTTGAAGTGCGGGATCAGCAGGGCGAAATACTGTACTCAACATTCAATAGTGGCCTGTCGGAACAGGTTAATGTTTACTTTCAAGTGCAGGGCACTCTGACGGATAACATACAGATTTGGCAAGTGGGTGATGCAACCTATCGCGGAGTGAGCAATGTCATCGCGGTTCGTGGCCATGATTTTCGAGTGGCTACGGCAATTGATATGGGGTTTCACCTGAGCTTTTTGGCCAGCTTTCGCCACAGCCTCTGGTTAATCATGACGTTGGCGGGGGGTATTACAATATTTGCAGCTTGGCTTGGAGTACGGCAAGGCCATGCGCCAGTCCAGGATTTGAGCCAAAGTCTGCGCAATGTGCAGGCCGATCATTTGTCCGAACGGCTTGATCCGGCAAGTGTGCCACGGGAACTACAAAATCTGGTGGAATCTTTCAATTTAATGCTTGGCCGCTTGGAGGACAGTTTTACGCGGCTTACACATTTCTCCGCAGATATCGCTCATGAACTACGCACGCCCTTAACCAATATTATTACCCAGACTCAGGTGGGACTGAGCAAGGCTCGTTGCGAGGATGAGTACCGAGAGCTGTTGTATTCCAATTTGGAAGAGCAGGAACGCCTGGCAAAGATGGTCAATGATATGCTCTGGTTAGCGAAGACTGATCACGGTTTGCAAAAGCCAGAAATTGAGTGGCTGGATTTGGCGGGCGAAGCCCGAGAAATACTGGAGTTCTTTGAGGCCCTGGCTGAAGAAAAGCACATCCAGTTACTGCTTGAAGGTGACGCTCCCAGCGTGCGGGGCGATCGCGCCATGCTGCGTCGGGCGGTATCCAATCTGTTATCGAATGCAATTCGCTACACTGCTCCAGGTCAACAAATAACAGTGCAGCTTGCAACAGCCGCCAATGAAGAAGTCACACTGTCGGTACAAAACCCAGGCCCGAAAATCCCAGCCGAACAACGGACAAAACTATTCGACCGATTCTACCGTGCTGATCCTTCGCGAGCTCGTCAAAGTGAGGGTGCCGGGCTGGGCCTTGCAATTGTGAAATCGATTATTGAAGCCCATGGGGGACGGGTGCTGGTGTCTAGCGACCATGAAGGCACACAGTTTACGTTGATTTTGCCGCAACAGAGAAGCTAATAGCTTCTACGGTCAAACTTTGCTTCAGGGTAATGGGGTTCATCCAGTGCTATTTGAAAACCAAGTATTTTTTAAAATGATAACAACTAGCTGCATAAGAATTAGTTGTTTCATAAAAATATGTCGCAATTGTTGAAGGTTTAGCGGCAGGGTTTGTTTTGCTGAATTGGCGGGCAAGGTACCGTTCCGTAAGAGCAGTAGACACAACAATCTCCCTGTTTGGGTTTTAGTACTGCATGACATTCGCTGCATTCATAAAACCATTGGCAAGCATCGGTGGGCATGGTTTCCAGCTTTTTATGGCTGCAGTGAGGGCAAGTGATTTCTGAGTCTAACTGAATATCTCTACTCATGATTCGCCAGCCTGCTTAATTGTGGATGGGTAACCGGCATTAGTTGTGGCATTGATCAGCGCATCTGGACTAGTCAGTTCATCCTCAAAAGTGACAACGGCTTGCTTACCTTCATAGCTTACGTCTGCATCAGTGACACCTTTGACATTTTTCAGTGCTTTCTTAACGGTAATAGGGCACATAGCGCAGTTCATTGTGGGTAAATCGAGAATGACAGTCTTGGATTCTGCCCAGGTGCTGAGACTAAAAGCCATTAATACAACTAACACGATCTTGTTCATTAGGTAGATTTCCTATTCCGCGATTAGCGGTATCCAGTAAGGGCTGACGACGAAAAGGGTGGCCAGCAGCATGGCAGTCCAAAAGATGATCTGGCGTCTTCTTCGAGTCTTGGGGATTGCGCAGGCCGAACCGGGCTCGCACTGCTCGAAAGGGCGATGCACTTGCCAGCCCGCCCACCCAAATAATATTAATACCGCCACAATGAATAGGGGTCGATAGGGTTCTAGCTGGGTCAGATTGCTAATCCATGCGCCACTGATACCCAGTGAGATCAGCAAAAAAGGTCCGACACAGCAAAGTCCGGCACCAAGGGCTGCAGCAATACCGCCGATTACCGGCCAGTTGGAATTCTGATTGGGCATTTCCGCTCCATACAACATAATATAGAGCTATTATAAACTCCGTACTAAGGTACGGAGTCAAGTGGTGTTCTGGAAGGGAGCAGGGATTCGATTATAGGGCACTGGGATTGATCAGGGTTGTTCTGGCACTGGATAACTAAATTGTTCAATACCGCTTGAAGGCGCTGTAGATCCTCGATTTTTGCCTGCACGGTATCCAATTTTTGCTCCGCCAGGTCTTGTACTTCATGGCAGGACGTTTCGCTCAACGTTAGTAGCGTAGTGATTTCATCTAGTGTAAACCCTAACTCTTGTGCGCGCTTGATAAAGAGTATGCGCTCCAATGTCGCCTGAGGGTATTTCCGGTACCCGTGCTCTGGCTTAGTCGGCTGCTCAATCAGGTTTCTCCGCTCATAGTAACGCACGGTTTCTATATTGATACCTGCGGCCTCCGCCAGTTTACCGATGGTAAGAACAGAGGGATTAGATACTGTTGTAGTCATTGCTATCCTGATTAAGGTCTATCGATACCGGTTGGACAATAGTGAGCTTTCAGGTTCACCCCGATATGTTAGAGCAATAGCTTCAAGCAGGGAAATGTTAGCCTGGAACTGTAGAGGTATTTGGAGCTAAGCAGGTTTGTCAGAATGTAGGCAGGTAGTGGATAGAGTGTGAGGTTACGCGAAAGAGATTCAGATTACTCCCGTTTGTATCCCAGGTGTATCCCAAGGCTTTATTTTGGATTTTGGGTAGGAAATAATCCGTTGGGTTTATGTGGAGGGGGGGAAGATGGTACCAGAGGCCGGACTCGAACCGGCACACCCGTGAAGGCGGGGGATTTTGACATTAACCTACCATCTTTCGATGCTAGCCAGACTATATCATCACCCTAATATACTTAGGGGCTGGACGCTGTTTCACTTGGGTTCTAATCCAAGCTACTTCCTGTTATTAAGCCATCTCGCAACAGCTCAGGTAGTCGTTGAACCTTCCGTCTCAGACGGCTTGGCTGCTGATTGTCGTATCTATTTCTAGACTTAGAGTTTCCAGCAATTCATCCAGTTTTTCTCACTCGCGATTGCTCGCGAGGGGGACTCAGTTTTTTAAAGACACTGGCTTTCGCTTATCCCCTGTGTCTACCAATTTCACCACTCTGGCACTAAATACATTTATTGTCTGCCGACAATCCTTCTTTATACTACCCGCAAATCCTTTCACAGGTACACTACAGAAAAGCTTAATTTTCACTTGGGATACAAAATCGCTTGAGAATTTTGAATCCGGCGCGTCTACCAGTTCCGCCACCCCGGCCAATTAAGAACGCGCATTATAGACAGTTTTTTTTTAAAACTCTAGGTGAATTATTCTATTTAATCGTTCCTTTTACCCTCGCTGAGACTCAGCGTTCCTGTTAATATCCCTCGCCATGAAAAAAAGTGATTTTAACTATCGGTTACCTGATGAATTAATTGCGCGTTATCCTTTGGATAAACGAGTGGACAGTCGTTTGCTTGTGGTTAATGACGAGGATTTTTTGGACCGTGGTTTTTCTGATTTGCCATCCCTGTTAAAAAGCGGTGATTTATTAGTGTTTAACAATACCCGGGTGATACCGGCGCGGCTTTTTGGCCATAAAGAAACCGGCGGAAAGCTTGAAATACTGATTGAACGCGTGTTGGATGATTTGCAGGCGTTAGCGCACATTCGGTCAAGCAAATCGCCCAAAGCAGGTGCAAAAATTATTTTGAATGATGGTTATGAATGTTATGTTGAAGGACGCGATGGCGATTTGTTTCAATTACGCTTTGTAGAATCTATTGATACGGTGTTGAAAGCTATTGGGCATATGCCCTTACCCCCTTATATCGACCGGGAAGATGAGTCGTTAGATGTTGAGCGTTACCAAACTGTTTTTGGTCGTGAACCTGGGGCTGTTGCCGCTCCAACCGCTGGCCTGCATTTTGATCAGGCTATTTTAGATGAAATTAAGTCGTTGGGTGTTGATTTTGCTTATGTCACATTACACGTAGGCAGTGGAACATTTCAGCCGGTACGCGAAGAAAATCTTGCTGACCATATTATGCATAAAGAATGGTTAACGGTTGATGAAAAAACAATTAAGGCCATTGAGTTGACAAAGAAGCAGGGTGGCCGTGTGATCGCTGTCGGAACAACCGCGATGCGGTCATTGGAGTCGGCAGCCAGGGGCGGTCAGCTTAAGCCATTCAAAGGAGAGACCGATTTATTTATTACCCCTGGCTATGCCTTTAATGTGATTGATGCGATGGTCACTAATTTTCATTTGCCAGAGTCCACGTTACTCATGCTGGTGAGTGCTTTTTCAGGTTATGAAAGGATGAGGGCTGCCTACCAACACGCTATTCGCCAAAAATACCGTTTTTTTAGTTATGGTGATGCCATGTTTTTAAGCCATAGGCCGGATAAGAGTTAAAATATGAAATTTGATTTATTAAAGACTGATGCAAAAGCACGTCGTGCTCGTTTAACTTTTGATAGAGGAGCCATAGAGACACCTGCTTTTATGCCAGTAGGCACCTATGGAACGGTTAAGGCGATGGCGCCTGAAGAATTATTGGAGACAGGGGCGCAGATCGTACTGGGCAATACCTTCCATTTAATGCTGCGACCCGGTGTGGAGGTGATTGAGGCGCATGGCGATCTACATGATTTTATGAATTGGCAAAAACCGATTCTGACCGATTCTGGCGGTTTTCAGGTCTTTAGTCTTGATGAAATGCGAAAAATCACGGAGAAGGGTGTACATTTTCGTTCGCCCGTTGATGGACGCAAAGTTTTCATGGGGCCTGAAGAGTCAATGCAAGTTCAAAGGCAGTTAGGCTCGGATATTGTCATGATTTTTGATGAATGTACGCCTTTCCCAGCGACGGAAAAAGAAGCACGTACCTCCATGGAGTTATCGTTACGCTGGGCAAAAAGAAGTAAGGCAGCACATGGTGATAATCCATCTGCTTTATTCGGCATTATTCAAGGGGGCATGTATGAACAGTTACGAGATGAGTCGCTGAAGGGGCTTAAAGACATTGACTTTGATGGATTTGCGGTGGGTGGTTTATCTGTTGGTGAGCCAAAAGAGGATAGAGAACGTGTACTGGAACATATTGTGCCCAACATGCCAAATGATAAACCGCGTTATTTAATGGGTGTAGGTAAGCCAGAAGATATCGTAGAAGCCGTCTTAAAGGGCATTGATATGTTTGACTGTGTGATGCCAACGCGTAATGCAAGAAATGGCTACCTGTTTACTCGCAAAGGCCTGGTAAAAATCAGAAATGAGAAATACCAGTATGACACGCGGCCAATTGATGAGGCGTGTGAGTGCTACACCTGTAAAAACTATACGCGTTCGTACTTGCGTCACCTAGATAAATGCAAAGAGATTTTAGGTTCACGCCTTAATACGATCCATAATTTGCATTATTATCAGGATTTGATGCGGGGGCTACGCTTAGCCATAGAAGAAGGCTGTTTAGCTGAATTTGTAGAGGATTTTTACGCGCAGCAGGGTAAAAAACCCGATGCTGTGGCATAATGTTTGATTAAACTTATTACATGACAGGAGATAAATATGTTGGACTTTTTGATATCTAATGCCGTTGCCGCTGACGAAGTGGCAAGCGCCGCCACAACTGCTCAGGAAGCAGCTGCACCGGGGTTTGAAGGCTTACTTTTTCCCATTGCGCTGATTATTATTTTTTATTTTCTTCTAATTCGTCCTCAACAAAAGCGTAACAAACAGCACAAAGAGTTAGTAGAAAGTTCAAAAAAAGGGGATGAAATTGTTACCAATGGCGGTGTATTGGGGAAAATTACAGAGGTTGGAGATAGTTTTATAACATTAGAAATTGCACCCAATATGTCTGTACAGGTGATGAAAACATCGATTTCATCAGTGATGCCCAAAGGGACTTATGCATCAGCGGTAAAAACTAAAAAATAAACCACCACGCGAGTTGTTGTCATGATCAATCATTTTCCTGTCTGGAAAAATCTAACGATTGCAATAACACTGGTTATTGCCGTTATCTATGCTTTGCCGAATTTATATGGTGAAGATCCTTCTGTTCAAATTTCACCGCTACGCGGCGCCGTTATTAATACCGCTTTGCTGAACGAAGTAAAAAACCAGCTAGAAGAGAATGATATTGCACTTTTGAATAGCGAATTGACTGACAGTCAGATTTTATTGCGTTTTAATCAAACCGAGGCGCAGTTAAAGGCTGTTGATATGATTAAGTCAACCCTGGGGAGCCGGTATGTTGTTGCGCTAAATTTAGCCCCTGCAACGCCTCAATGGTTACGCTCTTTAAATGCAGCGCCCATGTACTTAGGCCTTGATCTACGCGGTGGTGTTCATTTTTTATTAGAGGTTGATGTAAAGGCGGCTAAAAAACAAGCCATAGACCGAAGTGCAACGAGCTTTCGCCAGTTTCTTCGCGAAAACAAGCTACGTTATTTAAACGTGATGGCCGATACGCAGGTTATTCGTATTAAATTCAGGAATCAGTCCATTTTTGATTCGGCAATAAATCAATTGTCATCTCAATTCCGTGAGTGGGAGTTTAAACCGGAAGCGGAAGAAGGTTCAACAACACCGACGTTAATAGCAACAATGACGGACGATGAACTTAAAAAAGTCAGAGATTATGCGGTTAAACAAAACATTATTACCCTTAAAAACCGGGTTAATGAATTAGGTGTAGCGGAACCCGTGATTCAACGGCAAGGTGATCATCGCATTGTCGTTGAGTTGCCTGGTGTGCAAGACACTGCGCGCGCTAAAGAGATTTTAGGAGCGACGGCCACCCTGGAATATCATCTGGTCGATACTCAACATTCTGCATCATCGGGTCGAGTGCCGATTGGGTCGAAACTATATAACAGGCGAGATGGCGGGCAAATTCTGTTGAAAAAACAGGTGATTGTGACGGGTAATGAAATTATTGATGCTTCATCAGGGATAGAAAATGATACGGGTTCTCCGATGGTTTCTGTCTCGTTAGATGGACCGGGTGGTAAGAAAATGAGCAAGATAACCCGTGATAATATTGGTAAGCCAATGGCGGTGGTGTTCATTGAAAATAGAACTGAAACAAAAATGGTAGACGGGCAGCCTGTACGCTATAAAACAGTTGTCGAAGAAGTGATTAACGTGGCGACAATTCGCGGCCATTTTAGTAACCGTTTTCAAACAACGGGCTTGGATAACTCTGCCGAAGCACGTGACTTGGCCTTGTTACTTCGTGCTGGCGCACTGGCGGCTCCCATCGATATTGTCGAAGAACGGACTGTCGGCCCGAGTTTAGGGCAGGATAATATTGATAAAGGCTTTAACTCAGTGATGATCGGTTTTGCGCTGGTCCTGGTCTTTATGGCCATGTATTACAAAACATTTGGCTTGTTTGCCGATATTGCTTTAGCAGCCAATTTAGTGTTCATTGTGGCTGTTTTATCGCTATTACAAGCCACGTTGACGCTGCCAGGGATCGCTGGAATCGTGCTGACAGTGGGTATGGCGGTCGATGCGAATGTATTGATTTTTGAGCGAATTAAAGAGGAGCTGAAAAACGGTAATTCGCCTCAGGCCAGTATTCAGGCAGGTTATGAGAAAGCTTTCTCAACCATCGCCGATGCCAATATTACGACCTTAATTGCAGCCATTATATTGTTCGGATTTGGAACGGGTCCTATTAAAGGGTTTGCCATTACGTTAAGCATTGGTATTTTAACGTCCATGTTTACAGCCATTATTGGTACGCGCGCATTGGTTAATGCGACGTACGGTGGTCAGCAAATAGAAAAACTAAGGATTTAAAAGATGAGTCAGCAAAATACAATTAAGATTGATTTTCTTAGTAAACGCAAACTAGCGCTTGCCTTTTCTATTGTGCTCATTGGTGTCTCTATTGCCTCTTTGGCCACTGTAGGACTTAAAAAAGGGATTGATTTTACCGGCGGTACCTTAGTTGAGTTGAGTTTTGCTCAGCCGGTTGAATTAAATGATTTAAGGGGTTTGTTATCACAGGCTGGTTTTGAGGGGGCTGTTGTACAACATTTTGGTTCTTCAAAAGAGGTGTTGATTCGCTTATTACCTGATGAGGCGTTAAACAGCGCTGCTTTAAGCAACAAAGTGATGTCGGTAGTGAATGAGAAGTTTTCGCAGAAAGGTGAGTTGAGACGTGCTGAATTTGTTGGGCCTCAAGTCGGTGAGGAATTGCAAGAAGACGGCGGTTTAGCGTTGTTATATGCGCTGATTTGCATTCTTATTTATGTAGCTGTTCGTTTCGAATACCGTTTTGCTATAGGGTCAGTGGCGGCGTTAGCGCATGATGTCATTATTACCTTAGGCTACTTTTCGGTTTTTCAATTTGAATTCGATTTAACCGTATTGGCGGCTATTTTGGCAGTTATTGGGTATTCATTAAACGACACGATTGTTGTGTTCGACCGAGTGAGAGAAAACTTTAGAACCATTCGAAAAGGCTCACCAGTTGAGGTAATGAATATCTCTCTAAATCAGACCTTGGCCCGTACTATAATGACGTCAATGACCACCTTATTGGTCCTGATGGCTTTATTCTTTTTTGGTGGTGAAATCATTCACGACTTTGCTTTAGCGCTTATTGTTGGCGTGTTGATAGGGACTTATTCATCCATTTACGTTGCCAGCCCGGTGACGCTTGCGCTGGGTATTACAAAAGCAGATTTACTGGTTGTTAAAGTTGATCAAGAAGAGCTAGATAAAATTCCATAGCCGATAACGATTAGGTCATATATAAAAAAGCCGCTTGTATTAAGCGGCTTTTTTTGTAAATTTATTCTTAACTGGAGATGACTTTATCGGCGTGGGGCGTAATTTTATCTAATAAGGCCTGTTGAATTTTAGGGTTTCCGCAAACAATATTGCCTGTTTTGTGGAAGCCATGATCATTTGAAAAATCTGTCACAACACCACCAGCTTCTTGGATAAGTAATACACCAGCGGTAAAATCCCAAGGTTTTAGGCCGATTTCAAAAAAGCCATCCAGTTTTCCAGCGGCGACATATGCTAAGTCAAGCGATGCTGCGCCGGCACGTCTCACACCAGAAGTGATTGAGAAGATATCACGGAAAATATCTAAATAGGGTTCAATATCTTTGTCATTTTTAAACGGGAAACCTGTACCCAGAAATGAACCTTGGATTTTTCGTTGCCGTCCAACACGTATTCGGCGGTTATTTAACATGGCACCTTTTCCACGCGTTGCAGTGAATAAATCCTGACGAACTGGATCGTAAACAACCGCTTGTTCAATGCTATCGCCTTTTTTTAAGGCGATGGAAACGGCGTAATGAGGAAAACCATGCATATAATTTGTGGTCCCATCCAATGGGTCAATAACCCATATGTACTCAGCGTCTTCATTTAAAGAACCGGATTCTTCAGCTAAAACACCATGATCTGGATAAGCGCTGAGTAAAGTATGAATAATTTCTTCTTCAGCACGCTTATCAATTTCAGTCGCATAATCGTTTTGATTCTTAATAGTTATCTTAAGAGTGTCAATAGAATCAGCTGAACGTATTATAATATCGCCTGCTTGCCGTGCTGCTCTAATAGCAATATTTAACATTGGGTGCATGATGAAACCTAACTTTTGGAGTGGCGCAAGGATAACAGATACAGCCGGAGTATGTCTTTTGAAAGTCGATGAAAATAACAAAATACTGTCAAATATTAGGATTGTTTTAGTTGAAACCTCTCACCCAGGAAATATTGGAGCGACGGCGCGCGCAATGAAAAATATGGGGTTGTCCAATTTAGCCTTGGTTAAACCAAAAATATTTCCCAGTTCCGAAGCGACTTCAAGGGCATCAGGTGCTGATGATATCTTGGCAAACGCACAGGTATACAACAGTTTGCAAGCAGCCTTGGAACCTTGTGAGTTGGTGCTTGGAGCGAGCGCAAGAATTCGCCATTTGGGCTGGTCAGAAGTTGGACCTAAGAAAGGATCTGAGCTTATTATCTCGGCAGCTAAAACAGCAAACGTGGCGATGGTTTTTGGTCGTGAAAATTCGGGATTAACCAATGAAGAGCTGGAGTTATGTCATCATTTATTACATATTCCAACGAACCCAGCGTTCAGTTCGTTAAATGTTGCATCTGCTGTACAGGTGTTGTGTTATGAAATCTATTCAGCGGTGATTGGTGATCAAGTCATTCAGTCACCAAAAGCTGAAGACAGGCCGGCAACGAGTCAAGAATTTGAGGGTTTCTTTGAGCACCTTTTAAACACACTTGAAAAAACAGACTTTTTGCAGTTGTATAAAACGAAAAGGCTTCAGCAACGAATACGGCGTATTTTTTATCGTGCGGAACTCAATAGAACAGAGGTTAATATTTTACGTGGGGTTTTAACCGCCATTCATAATAAACTAGAAGGGATTAAAAAGATTTAGTGTGTGTAAAAAAACGCTTTTGAAAAAGTGCACGCGTTAGAATAGATCAACGATTTAAAGAATAAAACTATGTTTAATCAATTAAAAGAAGATATTAATATCGTTTTTGACCGCGATCCTGCGGCTCGGAATAAATTTGAAATCATCACAACTTATCCGGGGTTTCATGCTATTTTGCTGCATCGGTTGAATCATTGGTTATGGAATGCCAATCTAAAGTTTATTTCAAGGTTTTTAGCTTATTTTTCGCGTTGGTTAACGGGCATTGAAATACATCCAGGCGCTGTTATTGGGAAACGTTTTTTTATCGATCATGGCATGGGCGTGGTGGTTGGAGAAACCGCTATCATCGGTGATGATTGCACGCTGTACCATGGCGTGACTTTAGGGGGAACGAGCTGGCAGAAAGGTAAACGTCATCCCACGTTGGGGAATGGAGTTGTGGTGGGCGCTGGCGCTAAAGTACTCGGGCCTATTGTCATCGGCGATAACGCTAGAATTGGTTCAAATGCCGTTGTCATTCGGACAGTGCCGGAAGAGACAACCGTTATTGGTATACCGGGTCGTGTAGCGAATACGGAAACAACAAAACCCAGTCCTGAACAAGAGGCCATGGCAAAGAAAATTGGTTTTGATGCTTATGGAGCATCTCAAGAGATGCCAGATCCTGTGGCTGTGGCGATTAACAGAATGCTGGAACATATCCATTCTATGGATAAAGAAATGGAACGTATGTGCCATGAAATTAAATCATTAGGTGGTGGAATGGATGAAATGTCTGTTGAAGAAATGAAAAGTCAGCCCATTGATGATGGGACCGGCAACACGTGTCGAGAAAATATGGCTAAAGGCGATTAGGGTTCGTTTGCTAACAGTAATATTCTAATGATTTATTTCGATAACAATGCAACCACGCCAATTGACACCGCCGTTGTGGAGGCGATGCAGCCTTTTTTGACCACTTTTCATGGTAATCCTTCCAGTTTGCATCGTCATGGACGCGTGGTTAAAACAGCCGTGGAGCAAGCGCGGCAACAGGTCGCTGACCTTGTTAAGGTGAACCCTGACCAAGTGGTGTTTACAAGTGGTGGGACAGAAGCAAACAATCTTTGTATTGCTTCTGCGATCAGTTCAAAAAAACACCATATTTTATTCGGTGCGACAGAACATCCATCGGTATCAGAACCCATTCGTCATTTATCGTCTTCAGGTTTCATTATTGATGAGCTGCCGGTCAATAAGGAGGGCGGTTTAAATGAAGAGGTTTTAAAAAACTCGCTGAGGGCGGAAACGGGTTTTATCAGTGTCATGCACGCTAATAACGAGACGGGTGTTATTCAGGATATTGCGCCATTAGCGAGTTTGGCTCAAGAGATGGGGGTGATATTTCACACGGATGCGGTTCAATCCATCGGTAAAATGGCTGTTGAGTTTAATTCGTTGAATGTTAATTTGATGTCTGTATCGGGCCATAAAATTTATGGGCCAAAAGGTGTGGGTGCCATTATTCATGATAGAAAAACACCTTTAGAACCGTTGTTCTATGGTGGGGGACAAGAAAATCAGATACGGCCAGGCACCGAAAACGTTGCCTCTATTGTTGGTTTTGGGCAGGCAGCGCAATTGGCCTCTGAGTTACTTGAAGATCGAAGCAAACACCTGTTGGCACTTCAGAAAAGTTTGGAACAGGGTATCAGTGATATTAGCGGCTTGACTATCGTGTCTTCAGAGGCTGAACGCTTACCCAATACCAGTCAAATTCTCCTCGATAGCGTCGATGGTGAAATGTTGTTAATGCAGTTGGATCAAAGGGGGGTTGCTGTGTCGAGTGGTTCAGCCTGTTCAAGCCAGAGTAAAGCGCCCAGCCCCGTGCTGAAAGCGATGTGTGTGCCAGATAAACTTGCACTGAGTGCGATTCGGGTGAGTTTAGGTCAGCAAAATACGCTGCAAGAGGTTTCGGACTTTGTCTCCATTTTAAAAGAGATTGTGGCTTAAGCAGTTGAAGGCGTCACAAATACCCCAGATTTTTTAGACAAAATAACGTCCACCAAGTTTTTAGCGACCCAGCCTGTGGTGCTCAATGAGCTGTCTTCTTCTCCCGGGTGTGTTTTTTTTCTAATGGGTAAAATACAGGGGCCGGGAATAAACACATTGCTTACTACATGACTTGAATCGAGTTCATCTGCGAGGGTCTTTGCAAAAGATTCGATAGCGACCTTGGAAACTCCATAAGCGCCCCAATAGGCATGACTCTGACGAGCAGAGGAGTCGGACACAAAACTGATGGACGCATGTTGAGCTTGATGTAAAAGAGGCAGGCAAACTTTGCTTAATATTGCGGCCGAATTTACATTGGTTTGTATGACTTTTTGCCAAACGGCTGCATCTTGACTGCCGATAGGCCCCACGATCCCAATTTCACAAGCAACATGAACTAAACCATCTAATCTATTGAATTCATTATATATTGATTGAATTAATTGCTGGTATATATCCTCGTCAGTTTGCGCTAAATCAAAAGGAATGAGCGCAGGCGTTGGATAGCCGGCTAGGCAAATTTCATCATAAAGTGCCTCTAACTTTTTCTCATTTCGGCCCGTTAAAATAACGGAAGCGCCAAATTTTGCTAGTGCGATAGCCGTTTCACGGCCTAATCCACCTGTTGCACCTGTTATCAGGTAAACATGATCTTTTAATTGGTTTGCATGTGTGTCTACTGGAACGACGGGTACAGGTTTATTCATCTTTTGAATTGACTAAGGAGGTGGGTTTACGGGTTGATTTATCTATCGGTTCTATCTCAGGCATTGATTTTCGTGTTTCAATGCCTAAGCTTTTAAATTTACGCGCATTGGGAAAAACCTGGCGCTCTAATGAGCCAATGGCTTTATTATAATGCTCGACGCTTTTGTCTAATGAGGCGCCTATTTTACTGATGTGTTCTACGAAGGTTGCTAATCGGGAGTACATTTCTTCGCCCAGTTTTCGAATGGCCTCAGCATTTTCTGTACTGGCTTGTTGGCGCCAACCAAAGGCTATGGCCCTTAAAAGGGCAACCAAGCTGGTGGGTGTCGCTAAAATGACATGTTGAGCAAGGGCGTCTTCAAGTAAGGATTGATCTTGCTGCAGCGCGGCGCTTAGAAATTGATCGCCGGGTATAAACAGAACGACAAAGTCGGGCGTGTTTTTAAATTGTGACCAGTAGGCTTTTTTCGATAGTTCTTTGACCCGATTTCTAACTTGCCTGGCATGCCTGGTGAGATGGTTTTTACGCTCAGCCTCATTCCTTTGTTCCGTAGCCGATAAGTAGGCATCAAGTGGTGTTTTGGCGTCGACAACAATATCGCGTTGATCGGGCATACGAATAACCATATCTGGGCGCATGGTGCTTTCAGCAGCACTCAAACTTTCTTGCTCATAAAAGTCGCAATGTTCAACCAGGCCCGCTAACTCAGCTAAGCGCTTAAGTGTGAGCTCACCCCATTGACCCCGGACTTCAGGACGTCTTAGTGCTTGTACCAGATTTCTTGTTTCACTTTGTAATTGGTGCTGGGTTTCAGTCATGTTTTGTAAGTACTGACTGATTGAGCCGTAAGTTCGTTGTCTATCGGCTTCTAGTTTTTTAAGCTGCTCTTCTGTTTGCTTAAGAATGTCTTTAATCGGTTTGACCATCTCGTCAAAGCTTTTTTCTTTTTCGTTTAAGCGTGATTCCGCTGTGTTTTGTTGCTTGCTGAAATTCTCTCTTGCGAGCTTTAAAAATTCTTCGTTATTCTCCCGCAAGGCCTGGCTGGATAGCGCAGAAAAACTATCACGAAAATTTTGCATCATTGCACCTTCATCAGCCTTTGATTTTTCTTCTAATTCTTTTTCAAGGGCTTGACGTGTCTCATGGGCGATCAGGTTTTTTTTGAGCGTTAGATGGATTCGCAGCATGATGGCATAGCAGACGAGGAAGCCAACGACAGCACCACCAAGAATGAGAAAAAAATCCTTTAGTTCAATCATAATAAACGTGATTCAGGTGAGTAATTGCAGAGAGTCTAACAGCTCGGTTGGTTTTTCCAGCAGTTTATCGGCTTGCCAATCGTTAATGTTATCGGTATCTGGAATATAACCGAATGCACAAGCAATGGTTTTTAAACCGGCCAACCTTCCAGCACGAATATCGCGTTCGGCATCACCAAGATAAATCGCATTATTGGGTGAAATGTCCAATTTTTTACAGGCTAAGAGAATAGGCTCTGGATGAGGTTTTGGACGGCTGACCTGATCACCACAAACGATACAAGCAGCTCTATCATAAAGCCCTAACGCTTTTAGCAACGGGGTTGTTAAAAATTCCGGTTTATTAGTGACGATACCCCAAGGAATTTGCTGATTTTCCAAGTGTTCTAAGGCTCGATCCAGTCCTTGAAAAAGAGCTGATTCATTAGCGATGTTTTGCTGATAATGAGCAAGAAAGAATTGCGTTATTTTTTCATGCTCTGCCGGAGAGAGTTGCGAGCCAAACCCCAGTTTTATCAGTGCATTAGCGCCATTTGAAACGATAGGTCTTATGACTTGATAGGCTAATTCTGATTGTTGATGGTGCCGTAAAGCCGCATTTAAAGCGGCGGCTAAGTCGGGTGCGGTATCAACTAACGTTCCATCCAGGTCAAATAACACACCATCAATTTGCCAGCTAGGTATCGCTACAGACATTAATCTATATCAGAGGTTGGTTTTTTTAAAAATACTAATGTAATTCACACTAATATCGTTCGTCATGGAAAAAGACTGAGTGAAAGGGTTGTATTCGATGCCTCGGCTCTCTTGTAGCACTAGCCCAGCTTGGCGCGCCCACAGGGCCAATTCTGAAGGTTTAATAAACGAGCTGTAATCATGGGTTCCCTTAGGTAGCATGCCTAAAATATACTCAGCACCGATAATAGATAATAAATACGATTTGGGGTTTCTATTTAAGGTTGATAAAAAGACATACCCATCAGGTTTAACAAGCGCAGAGCAAGCATTAATAACAGAAACAGGATCAGGTACATGTTCTAACAATTCCATGCAAGTGACGCAGTCAAACTGGCCTGGCTTTTTGTCTGCTAAATTTTCTACGCTGATGTGTTGGTAGTTAACTGATACACCCTTATCTAAGCCATGTAGATCAGCCACCTCTAACAGCGCTTTACCTAAGTCAATCCCCGTGACATTGGCACCTTTAAGGGCCATGGATTCAGATAAAATACCGCCGCCACAACCGACATCCAAGACATCTTTGCCAGATAATGAAACGGTTTTATTCACCAAGTTAAGACGAAGGGGGTTGATTTGGTGAAGTGTTTTAAAATCGCCCTCAGGATCCCACCATTGTGAGGCCATCGTGCTGAATTTTTTAACTTCGCTTGGGTTTACATTGTCTTGAATCTGCGTCATTCGAGTATTTTACACCGCTTTAGTAGGATGGTGATGAAACGGGTTGATTTTTCCTTGCCACCGCTTTATTTTTTCGATTAATGCTGATTCATCTATCGTGATTAATTTATGGTCCTGCATGAGTCGTTTTCCAGCGACCCAAACATCAGAAATTTGTGACCGACTGGCAGAATAAATGAGTGTTGAAATCACGTCGTAAACGGGCTGGGTTTCAATGCTATCGAGGTTTATTGCAAACATATCGGCTTGTTTGCCCACTTCCAGTGAGCCGATTTTTTTATCTAATCCGAGTGCTTTTGCTCCATTGATGGTGGCCATGCGAAGGGCTTGTTTAGCCGGTAACGAGTCTGCTTGTAGAGTAGAGCCCTTAGCGATTAGTGCTGCTGTTCGTGCTTCACCCAACATATCAAGATCGTTGTTGCTGGCCGAACCATCGGTGCCTATTGCAACATTAATCTGGTTAGCTAATAACGCCGTAGTAGGGCAAATCCCACTGGCCAGTTTTAGATTTGATTCGGGGCAATGTATAACATGCGTTTGATGCTTTGCGAGTAATTGAATATCGGTGTCACTTAAGGACGTCATGTGTACGGCCATGAAATCTGGGCTTAATAGCGCCAGATTATTTAATCGTTGGATTGGGCTCATACCATGTGTTTGAAGAGATTGCTGTACTTCATTTTCTGTTTCATGGAGGTGCATATGCATCGCTAAGCCCAATTCATCCATGATCGGTTGAAGTGTTTTAAGCGATTCATCGCTAACGGTATAGGGTGCGTGCGGCGCAAAGGTAAAGGTCAATAGTTCGTCGCTATGGAAGCGTTCATGCACAGCAAGCCCTTTGGTAATGTATTCATTGAGGTCTTTGGCCCAGCGAGTCGGAAAATCAATCACCGGTATGCCTATGCTGGCCCGGATGCCAATGTGCGATGCGGCAGCCGCTGTTTGGTCAATAAAGAAATACATATCATTAAAACAGGTGGTACCACCTCGTATCATTTCTGCTATAGCGAGTTCTGAGCCATCTCTGACAAATGGTTCTTCAACTAAAGCGCTTTCTGCAGGCCAGATATGTTCGTTTAGCCATTGATCAAGGGGTAAATCATCGGCAAGGCCCTTTAGCAGACTCATTGCAGCATGAGTATGAGCATTGATGAAACCTGGAACCACTGCGTGGTGATTAAAGGTTAATAATTCAGTTGGAGTATATTGACTGCTTTGATCCTGAGGCAACATATCGATGATCGTATCATCCTGAATAATGATGGCATGGTGCTCCAGTACACGATCATCCGGTGTAACGGTTATAATCCAACGGGCATTAATTTGAAGGCTGACTTGCATATAATGATCGATTCAAACACGTTGATATTTGATTCCATTCGCCCAGTATTATGGCGAGATGATGGATTGCGCTTATTGGATCAGCGCAAACTACCTGACCATGAAGTATATCTACATATAAGCAGCACGCAAGCGTTGTGTACAGCAATAAAAGATATGGTTGTACGTGGTGCGCCAGCCATTGGGATTGCCGCAGCTTACGGGGTTGTGATAGCGGCGAAAGAAGCCTCAATGGACTCAACCCCAGGTTTTGAAGAAGCTTTTCAACAGCGCTTGGATTTGCTGGCTTCTTCACGCCCAACAGCGATTAATCTGTTTAATGCACTTGAGGCAGCCAAGCAGGTGCCTGATCCAACAAATAACCTCTTGGCCTGGGCAAATGGCTGGTTTAATGAAGACATTGCGGCCAATAAAAGCATGAGTAAATTAGGCGCGCATTATTTGAAGCAAGGAAGTCGTGTATTAACACATTGTAATGCAGGGGCCTTGGCTACAGGCGGATACGGAACGGCTCTAGGGGTTATTCGAACCGGTTTTCAACAAGGCGTTATTGACAATATTTATGCGGGTGAAACACGTCCATGGAATCAAGGATCGCGGCTAACACTTTGGGAGTTTCATAAAGAAAAAATCCCAGTCACTTTGCTCGCTGATAGCGCAGCAGCAACGCTGATGAAAAAAGGGGAGATTGACTGGATTATTGTTGGAGCGGATAGTGTGTGTTTGAACGGCGATATTGTTAATAAAGTGGGTACATACTCGTTGGCAGTACTGGCGAAATACCATGGCGTCAAGTTAATGACCGTGGCTCCTACAACGACGATTAATTTTAATGCACAGTCAGGTGAGGACGTTATTATTGAATCCCGTTCGGCAGAGGAAATTTTGCCGAAATGTTACAATCAAACTGAAGTCAGTGCGTTAAATCCGGTCTTTGATGTTACCCCAGCCGATTTAATAACGGTGATAGTGACGGAAAAAGGGGTGATTGAATCGCCAAATGCCAGTAAAATGCAGGCTTTAATCAATCAGCGTTAATTTAATTTGATGACTCAACTTCTTGCAATTGCTGCGGGCGGATCAATTGGTGCGGTGATGCGCTTTATTGTCTCAACCGGTATTTATAGCTGGCTGGGTCGCGGTTTCCCCTATGGCACCTTAGTGGTTAATGTATTGGGCTCGTTGTTAATGGGGTTATTATATGAACTGTTTTTGCAACGCTTATCAGTTTCCCCTGAGGTCAGGGCGATTTTACTTGTTGGCTTTTTAGGGGCTTTTACTACGTTTTCAACCTTTTCAATTGAAACAGTCAACTTAATCGAACAAGGCGATCTACTGAAGGCCATGGCCAATGTTCTTGCGAGTGTTATTTTATGTGTGCTGGCCGCTTGGATAGGTTTGCAAATTATGAGGCAATTATGAGGCAATTATGAGGCAATTATGAGGCAATTATGAGAAAAGAGGCAGTGAGAGTTGCTCGTATTTATCTAACGGAAGCGGATCACCAATTAAGCGAGATTATAAAATATTTGCATGATAATGAAGCTATCGCAGGTGCTACGGTTTTTAGAGGAATTGAAGGGTATGGTTCGTCCGGTCAGCTACATGAGGCATCCTTAATTGACTTATCCTTTGATTTACCCATCATGGTTGAGTTTTTTGATGAATCAACCAAGGTGCTTCAGGCCGTTAAATATCTGAAAGAACATTTTAATATCAGCCAAGCCGTCAGTTGGTTAGCTGAACAACACTAACAAAAGATAGGAAAGCTATATGCTTGATCCCCAGCTTTTAAGAAACAACCCAGACGATGTTAAAAAAGCCATGCAAAAGCATGGTGCAGACCTTGATCTTGATTTTTTTAATCAGCTTGAAACACAGCGTAAAGAGATTCAAATCAGGACGCAGAATTTGCAAAATGAGCGTAATAAGCGTTCTAAATCTATTGGCATCGCTAAGGCAAAAGGCGAGGATATTCAGCCATTGTTAGATAGCGTCTCGCAACTAGGCGATGATTTGAAGGCCGCAGAAGTCGAATTACAAGGTATTTTGTCTGAATTACATGATATTCAACTGTCCTTACCCAATGTGTTGGCTGAAGAAGTCCCTGATGGAAAAGATGAAGACGACAATATAGAGCTTCGTACTTGGGGGAATATTCCCGACTATGATTTCGATGTAAAAGACCACGTCGATTTAGGGCAATCGCTTGCAGGCATAAATTTTGAATTGGGGGCAAAAATTGCCGGATCTCGATTTGTTACATTGACTGGGCCTTTGGCTAGATTGCAACGTGCACTAACACAATTTATGTTGGATATGCACACCGATCAGCATGGTTATCAAGAAACGTATGTTCCCTATTTAGTGAATAAAGAAAGTTTGCTGGGTACAGGGCAATTGCCTAAGTTTGAAGAAGATTTATTCAAGATGGCGAATGATTCACCTTACTATTTAATTCCAACAGCAGAAGTGCCGGTCACCAATTTAGTTCGTGATGAAATTATTGCTGCCGATGACATGCCGCTTAAATATGTGGCACATACGCCATGTTTTAGAAGTGAAGCGGGCGCTTACGGTAGGGATGTTAGAGGGATGATTCGTCAGCACCAATTTGAAAAAGTTGAATTGGTGCAAATTGTAAAAGCGTCAGACTCTGAACAGGCGCATGAAGCGTTGACACATCATGCAGAAAGTATCCTGCAAGCGTTAAATTTACCGTATCGTTTAATGCTACTTTGCTCTGGCGATACCGGTTTTTCATCATCCAAAACGTATGACCTTGAAGTCTGGCTACCCGGACAAAATACCTACCGTGAAATTTCATCATGCAGCAACTTTAGGGACTTTCAGGCTCGCCGTTTAAAAGCGCGGTGGCGCAACCCGGAAACAGGAAAACCAGAATTGGTTCATACAATTAATGGTTCAGGTTTAGCCGTAGGGCGTACCTTAATAGCCGTTATGGAGAATTACCAACAAGCAGATGGTTCTATCAAGGTTCCCGATGCGTTACAGCCTTATATGGGAAAACTCACTTCAATATCGTTGTAATAAATAGGCAGCATAAAAAAAGCCCCAAACTCGGGGCTTTTTTTTGGAGCTAAAACTTTCAATTAATCACGACCATTCACCGCACCAAGAATATGCAGTAGACTCGTGAATAAGTTGAACAAGCTGATGTACAGTGAAACAGTCGCCATGACATAGTTTGTTTCACCACCGTGAATAATTTCACTTGTTTGATAAAGAATCATGCCAGACATTAACATAATAAACATGGCTGATACACCAAGTGATAAGGCAGGAATGCTAAAGATCATTGCACCAAGGCCCGCCAGAAAAGCCACTAAAATGCCGACCATTAGAAAGCCGGAAATAAAGCTAAAATCTTTTTTAGTAGTTAAGGCATAGCCAGATAGTCCTAGGAAGATAACGCCCGTTCCACCAAGCGATGTCATGATTAACTCATGACCATTTGAGTAAGCCTGTAGGTACATATTAAGAATAGGGCCCAGTGTCATGCCCATAAAACCGGTTAAGGCAAACACACAGACAATACCTAATCCACTGTTTCTGAATGTGGACGTCAGCCACAGCAAGCCAATATAACCCACAAGTGTAATAATCATTCCGGGATGTGGAAGGTTTAAACTCATGGATAAGCCAGCAGTTCCAGCACTGAAAATTAATGTCATTGCAAGGAGCATATAGGTATTTTTCAATACCTTGTTGGTGGCAAGAATGCTTTCTTCGCTACGAGAAATGGATTGATTAAATTGGTTCACTAGAACACCTCATTTGTAATTAACAAAATACTCGGCCATATGACTGGCACGAGAAAATAAAGTTCAATCTTACGTCTTCAAAAAAATACTTCAAGTCTTTTAACATTTACGCTGGAAAAAAAGTTCAGAGTTAAGTAATATGCGCGCCTCTAAAGCATTTTTTGCGTGTCTTTGGATATAATCGCTTATTAACCTGGAGAGATGGCAGAGCGGTTGAATGCACCGGTCTTGAAAACCGGCAAGGGGTCAAACCCTTCCAGGGTTCGAATCCCTGTCTCTCCGCCATTTTAAATAATTTAAGCCCTTGATGTTCAAGGGCTTTTTTTATGTTCATTTTCTCGCTCTGACTTATTTGATTGAATCTTGTTTTCCTCGGCTAGAAGCGGTCTTTCCAAGAAACCGATGTTTTAACTCAGGTTATTTAATGAAGGGGCTCGAACACACGAAAACTTATATTGGTTATTGCCTGACATAAAGGGTTTGTCATTCGTTTGGCATTTTCTGGCAGATTGCGAAGCTCAGAAGGCGTAAGGGTGATGACAGCAGCGTTATATTTGGGTAAGGAAACGTTACACAGATCAAATTAGATGGTTAAGCAAAATGCCTTTATTTCATTGATCACATTTTTTGTTGCTTCTAAATGGACATAGTGGCCGGCGTTGGGTATTTCTATGATAGACAAGTCGGCTGAAATGTGGGTTTTTGAAAGCTCAAGGTTGGGTAAATAGCCAAATACATCATCTTTACCGTAGATTTGCAAAACGGGGCATGTAATTTGACTTAAAAAAGATGAGCAATCCTGTTTTTGATACGCTTCGTCATGAACACGATGGACCCAGTCATAAAATAAGATTTCAGTGCCTTCGCCATGAAATTTATAGAGCTTTTCACGGAGATTGCCATTTTCAAAAGCATTTTTAGCGTCGTTTACGCCATTGACGCACAGTGGGTGTATTACCATTTGAGGAACGATAGAAACCACGCCTTGAATCGTCTCAGCATGATAGCTTGCGGCAATAAGTGAGATAATTCCTCCATAACTATGTCCAATGAGAGCCACTTTTTTCAAGTCATAATGTTGGAATAGGTCGTTAAGGGGTTCGTTGGCTTCTTCTGGTCGGGTATCTCCTTTGCGAAATGCTGTTAATGGATCTGACTTTCCGTGTCCCCAACGTTCATAAACAATGACAGGGAGCTGTGTTCTTTCATGTACTTGTTGCGGAAAATTACGCCACATCTCAATGCCATCTATTGCCCCATGAATAAAGACTAACGTGGTTTTATCAGGTTCTATTTCTCCATAAAGCTGAGTACGAAGACGCCGATTAGCGGCTTGAATATAGTGTTCTTGAACCATTAAAAAGCCACCTGTAGTTGACTAATAAAAGCAGGGTAGCTAAAACCACCATCACTCGGTTCATAGTAAGAAAATTCATTGATCAGTCTTACGTCTTTATCAAACTGCCAAGTAAACATGGTTTGGTAAACACTTCCTTGATTCATTCCACGGGCCAGTTCATCTGCTGATGTGCCGGTTAGAGGCCTGAAGAACATCGTTCGTGATGGGTGTTCATTATTGACATGCTGGTATTGTACAGCCCATGCCCAGCCCATATTTTCAGAGTTCAACAAGTAAGACCGACTAAGCCCTAAGGTAAAAGCACTTGAGCTTAATGAGTTGGTGTTATTGCCTTGAGCATTAAGTGCTATGCCACCTTTTGCATCCGAGTTGAACTGTGCCCAAGAAGCCCAACCCCACCAATGGTGGGCTTGCACATCTGCAAAAAAACTGAGCCATTCATTGTCCAAGCGAATGCCATTGGGTTGGAACTTTGTATCCAGAGTACCTGAGTCTTTTGAAAAACTGTAGGCGGCTCCTAAGCTATAGGCAAGTGGTCTATCTTTGAACTGGTATTCGTCATCGCTAGGTGAGTGGCCTGTAGGGCGAATAGAAAAGGCCGAAGAAAACATCAGGTCATTGTTATCATTGTTTAAAGAAAGATCAGGGCTATTAAACAAACCAACGGCGTAATGTAATCGATTACCAAAATAGCCTTTAGAATTGGTTTCAGGTAATCCCATATCACCCTTTCTGATGGATATTCCTCGAGCTCTACCAACCGCACCGGGTGATAACACCTCGCTGAATTTGCGCTCCACACTGGCGGTTTTGTGTGGGCGGCGCGTATAACCGGGTACAAATTGTTGGCCTACGGTAAGGCTGCCAATAGACTCATCAAAGTGTTTAAAACTGACCCAGGCATCTAATATTCTTTGCGCATTCGGAAGCCCAGGAGCTTCATTAGCCGCTTCGTATTGAAAGCGATAAGCAAAGTTATCCGCTAAAAAACCATTAAAGCCTAAACGTGCACGTCTCAAAGTGAAACTATTCGTCCCCTCGAGACCATTTTTTGAGGGTACGAATGTATAACGCGGTTGCAACTTTCCCCATATCTTTATGTTGGGGCTGGCTCTATTAACTTGTTGTTTGACTGCCGTTATATTTTTTGTTGTTTTGGTGAGTATGGTTTGTTTTGGTTTTGTGGCCGTCTGCATTGCTTTTTCTTCAGCCACCAAGGCTTGCTTTTTAATGTCTGCGACTTCCTGAGCGTTTAAAATTCCTTTTTTTTGAAGTGCATCAAGCACTGCATTTGCATACGCATGCGATGTGTCGGCAATGGCGGTCGTGTTGACTAGGAAAAAAAGGATGAGAGGTATTCTTTTTATCATCATGGGAACACTTATTATTAGAATTATCTTGAGAAGATTAAAGCAGTTCAATGAGCTTTCGTCCAATCGTCGATGTGAATATGTAAGTAAAAGGCTTATTCAGGAAAAAATAAGGCGTTTTGCTTGTAAGCAATAATAAATAAGATCGACTTACCCAGCATTCAATGATCTTTACCCTGACTGTAGGCATTGTTGAGCAGGTTATGCCAGAGGTGATTGTTATCATAAAAAAGTACTTTTTTAAGTGCAACCTCTCTTGTGATTGGTGAGAATAGGGGAGTCATAATAGACGAGGCGGTTATCAAAACCTAGCGCTCTTTTCTGATTGCTATTATTAATTGGGAAAAGTGAAGGGGCTGTTTACCGAGTATAAATTATTAATAAATTTTAAAAAAGAGGGTGAGTATGTCAATAAATGTTATCTTGGATTTAAAAGTCAGTACCGAGTCTCGTGAAGAACTGCTGTCGATCCTAGCATCGATTTTACCGGATACACGAACTTTTAAGGGGTGTCAAAGTATTGTAGTGACGCATAATAGCGACAACCCAAATAATATAGTGCTGCTTGAACAGTGGGACACACGTGCCGATCATGAAAGTTATGTGGCATGGCGTGGGGAGCGAGGTGATTTAGAAAGACTGGGCGCCTTATTGACGGCTCCTCCTGAGTCTAAATATTTAGACATTGAGCCGATTTAACCCGCAGAGGAAATTTGATTTCTAGGGGTTTATTATCTGTACTAGTCATCAGTTTAAAGACTGAGATGAGGCAGTTAGAATGTGTTGATTTACCGTGTTGAAAAAAAGTATTATATTATAACAACTGTTAGGTAGAAAGTTGTGCTTCTTAATTTAACGAGGCTTTATGCCTCGTCTTTTTTGTCAGCCATATCAATGCAGGTCATTAGTAATGATTAGGAATAAAGATGCCAGAAAACATTAAAGCGGAATTACCTTTGAGTGGTATCCGTGTCTATGAAATAGGTACCAGTGTCGCGGCTCCATTTGGCACATGGATATTAGCGGCTATGGGCGCAGAGGTGATCAAAGTAGAGCCTAAAGGGCGCGGTGATGATTGCCGCCACTGGGGGCCTCCATTCTGGAATGGAACATCCGCCATGTTCCAGGCTTTGAATAGAGATAAAAAATCGGTGACCGTCGATTTAAAGGACCCTAAGGACAAGGCATGGTTAAGAAACGAAATGGTTAACAAGGCAGATGTTGTGCTGCAAAATATGCGCCCAGGCAAGGTTGCAAGCCTAGGACTTGGTGCAGAGGAGGTTTGTAAGGAAAACCCAAGGCTTATTTATTGTAATATTTGGGCGTTTGGTGAGACTGGCCCAATGGCCGACAAACCTGGCTATGATCCATTGATGCAAGCGTACAGTGGGTTAATGAGTTTAAATGGTGAAGAGGGCCGCCCCCCTGTCAGAATTGGTACGTCTGCTATTGATATGGGTACAGGCATGTGGTGCTCTATCGCCATTATTGCCGCTTTATTCAGTCGCCAGAAAACGGGAAAAGGGTGTATTGTGGATACTGCCTTATATGAAACAGCCTTAAGTTGGATGACTTATCACATGGCGGGTTATCATGCGACAGGGAATCTGCCAACACCACAAGGGTCGGGTGTGCAGGGCATTTCACCTTATCAAGCGTATGAATGTTCCGATGGTTACCTCGTCGTAGCGGCACCGAATAACAAACTATTTGATCTGCTTAAAGGCGTCTTAGGCCATCCCGCGTGGGCGAATGAGCCTCATTTTGAGACGAACCCTAAGCGATTTGAAAATAAGGTTGAGCTGAATCGACGAATGACAGAAATTTTAATAAAAGAACCTCGTTCTCATTGGCAAAAAAAATTAGACGACGTGGGAATACCCAATTCACCAATCCAATTGGTTGATGAGGTGCTTAATGATCCCCAAACTCAATCACTGGGCATCGTTCAAGAGTCTGTTGAAAATGCAATGAAACTTGTTGGCTTGCCCATTAAGTTTAATGGGCAGCGGCCACCGCTACAAAACGAAGCGCCTGCATTGGGTGCCGATAACGATAGATATAAAGATTAACGGAGAAAAGATAAATGAAGGAAATTGCCATTCCGCTGGGTAATGACTACGCTGATATTCGTGATGCTGTTAGCAAAATTTGTGCAGATTTTCCTGGTGAGTATTGGCGTAAATTGGATGCTGAAAGTGCGTACCCTGAAGCCTTTGTTAATGCATTAACAGAGTCTGGTTTTTTATCCGCTCTAATTCCTGAAGAGTACGGTGGTGTCGGTTTGCCGTTACGGGCGGCGGCCGTCATTATGGAAACGATTCATGCCTCGGGTGGCTCGGCGTCCGCGTGTCATGCGCAAATGTATATCATGGGTGCTGTATTACGGCATGGCAGTGAGGAACAAAAACAAAAATATTTGCCCAAAATCGCGACGGGTGAATTGAGGCTCCAAGCCTTTGGCGTAACCGAGCCAACGTCAGGTTCCGATACGACTAAACTGCGCACCAGAGCCGTTAAGCAAGGGGATAAATATATTGTCAATGGTCAAAAAGTCTGGACCAGTCGTGCTTTTCAATCTGACTTGATGTTGTTATTGGCTAGAACAACCCCCCTAGAGGAAGTATCAAAGCCTACCGATGGCATGTCTATTTTTCTGGTTGATATGCGCGACGTCGTTGGTAATGGTATGGAAATTCGTGCGATTGATGCCATGATTAATCACAATACGAC
The DNA here is from genome assembly GCA_002700385.1 of Cycloclasticus sp. Lineage (GTDB taxonomy): Bacteria > Pseudomonadota > Gammaproteobacteria > Methylococcales > Cycloclasticaceae > Cycloclasticus. The sequence continues at coordinate 57,197 of PADC01000009.1, read as the reverse complement.
GGAAGTCTTCTTCGATAATATGGAAATCCCTGCTGACTCATTGATAGGTGAAGAAGGCAAAGGTTTCCGCTATGTAATGAGTGGAATGAATGCCGAACGAGTCATCATTGCCGGTGAAAGTATTGGGGATGCACGCTTCTTTATTGAACGCGCTAAAGCCTACGCCAGTGAGCGAAAAATTTTTGGTGGCCCCATTGGTAAAAACCAAGGGGTCCAATTTCCAATAGCAAGAGCTTACGCAGAAATCGAAGCGGCTGAATTGATGGCTAGAAAAGCGGCTGCACTGTTTGAGGCGGGTGAACCTTGTGGTGCCGAAGCAAATATGGCAAAAATGCTGTGTGCAGAGGCTGCTTGGAACGCCGGGGAAGCCTGTATGCAAACGCATGGTGGGTTTGCTTTTGCGAAGGAATATGACATTGAAAGAAAATGGCGTGAGGCGAGATTGTATTTAATTGCGCCAATTTCAACAAATATGATTTTAAGCTACATCGGCCAACACGTGTTAGGGATGCCTAAATCATATTAAATAAAAAACGATAAAAAAATAAGAGGAGAAGATTATGGGCAGAGTAAATGAAAAAATCGCGTTAGTCACAGGGGGTGCGATGGGTATGGGACGTACACATTGTGAATTGCTGGCAGCTGAAGGGGCAACAGTTATGGTGACCGATATGAACGAAGCTGAAGGTAAAGCAACTGTTGACGGTATTCTTGCTAACGGCGGTAAAGCCGAATTTCATTCATTGAATGTAACCCAAGAAGCCGAATGGGTATCCGTTGTAGATAAAGTTGTTGCTTCACATGGTCAAATAGATGTGCTTGTAAATAACGCGGGCATTTTAATTATTAAACAATTGGAAGAAACGACAACCGAAGAGTGGGACCGCACCTTTGATATAAACGTTAAAGGTGTTTTTTTCGGTACTAAAGCCGTTTTACCGGCGATGAAAAAAAGCAGGCGGGGGCTCTATTATTAATATTTCTTCAATTTATGGGCTCGTTGGCGCGCCGGTTTCTGCGGCTTATCAAGCAACAAAAGGTGCAGTAAGGTTGTTTACTAAAGCGACAGCTGTTGACTATGCTCAATACAATATTCGGGTGAATTCTGTGCATCCAGGGGTGATTGATACACCGATGACAAAGGATTTATTGCATGCGGATGAAGAGACACGTCAAGCCATTTTAGGTTCAACCATTCTCGATAGGCCGGCGCAACCAAAAGAAGTGTCTTATGCCATTTTGCATTTAGCCAGCGACGATTCTTCTTTCATGAACGGCTCGGAAATGGTTGTAGATGGTGGTTACACGGCTGTTTAACTAAGGGGGCTTTTAAAGTCTGTGAAAAAATTGAATTTTAGCCCTGTTTTAACAGGCGAAAAAGAAGCTGTTTTAAGAAATGAAGTTCGTGCTTTTCTTAAACAGTATGGCGCGTTTAATGTGTCAAATATTATTGATTCATGGTCTATTTGTGATCCGGAATTAAGTCGTGCATTAGCGGCTAAAGGTTGGTTAGGTATGACATGGCCCACCAAATATGGCGGGGGTGGGCGTAGCTACCTTGAGCGTTATGTTGTTATTGAAGAATTACTCGCAGCAGGTGCCCCAGTGGGTGCTCACTGGGTTGCTGATCGCCAAAGTGGGCCTCTTTTATTACGCTTTGGCACAGAAGAGCAACGACAACATTTCTTACCCAAAATAATCCGTGGTGAGTGTTTTTTTGCAATTGGCATGAGTGAGCCTAACAGCGGCTCTGATCTAGCATCCATTAAAACACGAGCAGAAAAGGTTGAAGGCGGTTGGCTTGTTAATGGTTCAAAGATTTGGACAAGCTGGGCACATGTTTGCCATCAAATGATTACACTCTGCCGAACGGCTCCCCCTTCTGAAGATCGCCATGCGGGCATGAGTCAATTAATTATCAGCCTGAATCACAAGGGCATTACAGTGCGTCCAATCGTTACGCTCGCGGGTGAAGCCCATTTTAATGAGATTTTTTTTGATAATGTTTTTGTTCCAGATAACCGGCTTGTTGGCCAGGTCAATGAAGGTTGGAGTCAGGTTGTTGCTGAGTTAGCGTTTGAACGCAGTGGCCCTGAACGGTTTTTAAGTAGTTACCAATTGCTTGAGGCGGCGATTAAAACACTTCGTGAAGCAAATATAACACAACAAGCTGAGCCTGTTATTGGACAATTTGTTGCCCGGTTGATGGTGCTTCGACAAATGTCATTGTCTGTTGCAAATCAATTGCAAGAAGGTAAATTGCCCGTCAATGAAGCGTCTGTGGTTAAAGATTTAGGGACATCATTTGAACAGGATTTACCTGAAGCAATGCGGTTGATTTTAGCAACTGAGCCACGTTTAACGGCTAACGATGGGGTTGCTAGATTGTTATCAGATTCGATATTAAAAGCGCCGTCATTTTCCTTGCGAGGCGGCACACGTGAAATTCTACGTGGCATCATTGCAAGAGGTCTGGGTCTACGATGAATGAAATAGTACAGTTAATTGAAGAATCGGCGACGCGTTTGTTTGAGGGTTTTTCAACGAGTAAAGGACACAAACTGATGGAAAGTGGTCAGTTTGTAGATAAAATTTGGTCCGCTTTTCAAGCGGATGGCTGGTTAACGACACTTTTACCTGAAGAAGAAGGCGGCTCGGGTCTTGGGCTTGAAGGGGGCTGTGTGTTAATGAGGTTGGCAGGCTATCACGCAGTCCCTCTACCAGTGGTTGAATCACTATTGGGGACTTTTCTGGCAGCTCAAGTCGGTATCAAGAATCATGAGGAATTATTAATACCGGTTATATTGCCCAAAGCAATAGATGATGCCTCAGAGATAACATTAGCCGGTGTTCCCTGGGCACGGCATGCGAACTCATTATTACTGATTTTTCCAGCAGATAATGGAGTCAATACAGCGGTTATTTCTTGCCAAGATGCTGAAATAACCGCAGACCAAAATATGGCAGGTGAGCCACGTGATAATGTGCTTATTGAGGTGAATAAACTGGCGAATACTCAAGTATTAAAAAATATTTCGCTTGACCAAATTGAGTCTTGGCTGGCGCTCGGTCGTGCGGCACAAATGGCGGGTGCCTTACAACGCGTGTTGGAAATGACCGTCGAATTTGCCAATGAGCGTACGCAATTTGGCCGTCAAATTGGTAAATTTCAAGCAGTTCAACAACAGATGGCCGTTTTGGCTGAAATGACCAGTGCCTCTATGTGCGCCGTGGATGCAGCCATTGAACATTTAGGAACGGAGCAGGAATGGGAATTGATAGCCAGTGCAAAAATCACGACAGGGGAATCTGCCGGGTATGCGACTAAAACAGCTCATGCGGTACACGCTGCTATTGGATTTACCCAAGAATACCCACTTCAGTTGAGTACACGCCGATTATGGGCTTGGCGTGATGAATACGGCAATGAAGCACAGTGGTCCACTAAATTGGGTAGATATTGCTTCGGTTTGCAAACAGACAATTTGTGGAGTTGGCTAACGACACAAACAGGTTAAAAGCAGAGGATAAATCAGTGACAACAGATGTAATAAGTGAGGTAAAAGACGGTATTGCCATTTGGCGAATGAACCGGCTTGATACGAGAAATGCTATTTCAGATGGCAAAATGATAGATGATTTGGTGTCTTTAGCCGAACAAGCACAAAAAGACAGTCAAATTCGAGTCGTTATTTTAACGGGAAATGGGCCAGCGTTTTCTTCGGGTGGTAATGTTAAAAAAATTCGTCAAGAAATGACCGATTCGAATAAAACACCACATGAACTAGCGGCCTGGTACCGCGAAGGCATACAACGTATTCCGCTTGCTTTCGAGGCATTAGACGTTCCTATCATTGCGGCGGTCAATGGGCCGGCTATTGGTGCCGGATGTGATTTAACGTGTATGTGTGACATAAGAATTGCCGCTCAAAGTGCTCGTTTTGCTGAAAGTTTCGTCAAATTAGGGATCATTCCAGGAGATGGAGGTTCTTGGTTGCTACCTCGTGCGATTGGATTGGCAAAAGCCTCAGAAATGGCTTTTACTGGTGACCCGATTAGTGCTGAAGAGGCCTTATCGTTTGGTCTTGTTTCAAGGGTTGTTGCTGATGATCAGCTGATGGACGAAGCACTCGCGTTAGCGAAGCGTATTGCCGTTAACCCCCCTGTTTCAGTCCGTATGACGAAGCAATTAATACGTGAAGGGCAAAGTACAGATTTGCCGACCCACTTGCAGATGGCGGCTGTTATGCAAGCGGTCTCGCACCGGACAAATGACCACAGAGAGGCGATGGAAGCGATTTTTGAGAAGCGTCAAGGTGTATTCAACGGGCGTTAAATTAAATGTAAGATTTGGAGACAATAGAATGATGATGAAAGACAAAGTAGTACTGGTGACCGGTGCTGGCCGCGGTATTGGCCGTGCGATGGCCATTATGATGGCTGAAGAGGGCGCGAAAGTCGTTGTTAATGATCTGGGTGCCGGCGTAGGTGGCGAGGAAACGGATGAAAGCCCAGCAGAAGAAGTCGTCTCAACGATTCGTGCTGCCGGTGGTGAAGCGGTTATAAACGGGGATAATGTTGCGAGCCTTGAAGGGGCTGAGGCGATGGTTGAGGCTGCGATAGACAACTTTGGTCGGATTGACACCGTTGTTAATAATGCCGGCATATTACGCGACCGAATTTTTCATAAAATGTCGCCTGAGGAGTGGAATGCTGTTATTAATGTTCACTTAAACGGTAGCTTTAACACAGCACATTTTGCTGCTAAACACTTCAAACAACAGGAAAGCGGTAGCTTTGTGTTTATGACCTCAACGTCCGGTTTAATCGGTAATTTTGGTCAGGCAAATTATTCGGCGGCCAAAGCCGGTATTGCCGCGCTGTCTAAAAGTGTTGCTCTGGATATGCAGCGCTATAACGTGCGTTCTAACTGTATTTCACCTTTTGCTTGGAGCCGTATGATTGGGGCTATACCGACCAATACACCTGAGCAACAAGCCCGTGTTGATAAATTGAAAGAAATGACACCCGACAAAATTGCATCAATGGCGGTTTACTTGGCGAGTGACGCTGCAAGTGACGTATCGGGTCAAATTTTTGCCGTGCGTAATAATGAAATTTTCCTAATGGGGCAATCAAGGCCATTGCGCTCAACACACCGTTCAGAAGGCTGGACACCGCAAACCATCTCTGAACATGCAATACCGGCATTAAAAAGCAGCTTCTATCCTTTAGAACGTTCGCCGGATGTTTTTTCATGGGACCCAGTATAAAAACAATAATTTAATTGAGGAGGACACATGCTCAGCTATGACTATGGCGTTAGTGATGTACCGCTGGTGGGTAAAACCATTGGCAATGTGTTTGATGAAACAGCGAATCGCTTTCCAGATAAAACGGCCTTAATTAGCCGTCATCAAGATATACGTTGGAGTTACCAAGAGTATAAAGAACAGGTAGATGCGTTTGCAGCGGGCCTCATTGAATTAGGGCTAAAGCCAGGTGAGCGGATTGGGATATGGTCACAAAATAAAGCGGAATGGGCGGTTGTGCAGTTTGCTACCGCAAAAGCCGGATTGATTTTAGTGAATATCAATCCAGCTTATAGGAGCAGTGAACTGGAATATGCATTAAATAAATCAGGTTGTGTAGCGCTTGTAACATCGCCAGATTTTAAGACCAGTAACTACATTGATATTTTACTTAAACTGGCGCCCGAAATTTCAACATGTGAGGCTGGGAAACTCATCTCAACGACATTGCCTTCACTGCGCACGATCATTCGTTTAGGTGAGGAAAAAACTGCTGGTATGTATAACTATGCTGATGTTATGGGCATGGGGACAGAAAAGTCCAGAACCATGATGGAATCATTAAGTCAGCAATTGCAATTTGATGATGCGATTAATATCCAGTTTACCAGCGGAACAACCGGTTCGCCCAAAGGGGCCACATTAAGCCATCATGGCATCGTTAACAACGCTTTAATGACATCACACACGATGGGCATTACAGAAAAGGACACCGTGTGCATACCAGTCCCGATGTACCACTGTTTTGGTATGGTCATTGGTACCTTGATGTGTGTCGTGGCTGGTGCAACAGCAGTCATGCCGGGTGAAGCATTTGAACCCAAATCGGTATTAAAAACGGTAGAGGATGAGCAGTGTACAACATTGTACGGCGTACCGACGATGTTCATTGCGATGTTGGGCGTGGAAGACTTTACACGCTACGACCTCAGTTCGCTTCGCACCGGGGTGATGGCTGGTTCGCCTTGTCCGATAGAGGTGATGAAGCAAGTGATCAATGAAATGAACATGCATCAGATGACAGTTGCCTATGGCATGACGGAGTTAAGCCCTGTTTCTAATCAATCATTAATGGATGACTCATTTGACCTCAGGGTATCCACAGTTGGCATCAGCCATCCGCATGTTGAGGGCAAAATAGTTGATAAAAACAACCGTATTGTTGAGCGGGGTGAGATAGGAGAGTACTGTGCAAGAGGGTACAGTGTCATGCTCGGCTATTGGGATGATGAGGCTAAAACCGCAGAATCCATTGATTCTGCAGGCTGGATGCACACCGGCGACCTGGCCACGATGGATGAAAACGGTTACGTCACTGTCGTGGGTCGTTCCAAAGATATGCTGATTCGTGGCGGAGAAAATATTTACCCGAAAGAAATTGAGGATTTCTTATACCAACATGAAAAAATTGAAGACGCGCAAGTGATTGGCGTTCCCGATGAAAAAATGGGTGAAGAAATTTGTGCTTGGGTGAAATTAAAAGCCAATGAGCAATTAACGGAAGATGAACTAAAAGCACACTGTAAAGAGCACATTTCTCATTACAAAGTACCACGCTATATCAAATTTGTTGATGAATACCCGATGACAGTAACAGGCAAAATTCAAAAATTTGCGATGCGCGAAGCAATGAAAAAAGAATTAGATATATAAAAATAACTTTAAAAAGAGGGGGTAACAAAATGAATTATAAAGATTTTCAGCATTTATTATTTGATCGTAAAGATAACGGTGTTCTGCTAATGACCATTAACAGACCCGATGTGATGAATGCAACTAACGCACGCTTACACTGGGAGTTAACGAAAATTTGGGCTGTTATCCAAGAGGATGAGACGGTTAAAAATGTTGTTGTAACAGGCGCTGGTGACCGTGCCTTTTCAGCGGGTGGTGATCTTGATTGGGTGAGCGGCATGGTGGGTAACCCGAAAGCGATTGAAGGGGTGCGTCAAGAAGCGGCGGATCTTGTTTACAATATTTTAAGTTTTGAAAAACCAATTATTTCAGCTATTAACGGTGTTGCTGTTGGCGCAGGGTTGGTAGTGGCTATGCTGGCAGATATCAGCATTATTTCAAAAGAAAAAGGGAAATTCACCGATGGACACGTTAAGTTAGGCGTCGCTGCTGGTGATCATGCGGCTATTATTTGGCCACTCTTATGTGGCATGGCAAAAGCCAAGTACTATCTGATGACTGCTGAATTTATCAATGGTGAACAAGCAGAGCAAATGGGCATGGTCAGCTTGTGTGTCCCTCATAATGCGTTGATGGACGAAGCCTTTAAAGTGGCGAATCAATTAGCGAAAGGGAGTCAATCTGCGATTAATGGTACCAAGAACACATTGAATGGCTGGATGAAAATGGCTTCTCCGATTTTTGAAGCCTCACTGCGCGAGGAAATGCTTAATTTCTTGAGTGATGATGCAAAGGAAGGTGTTGCTTCTGTACGCGAGAAAAGAGCGCCGAATTTTCCATCGGCACAATAAATAACAATTTGTTTTTTTTAAACACTCAAAAAAAGGGGCTCAACTGAGCTCCTTTTTTGTGAGAGGGTAAGATTGAATGGTAGAATCTATTCAAATTCAAACCGAGGTGGATAAATGAAAATTGACCCGAAAACACACGACAGGTTTTTTAATATTCTTAAAGCAGTTGTTGTTCCAAGACCGATTGCTTTTATCTCGTCTCAATCGAAATCAGGTGTTTTGAATTTAGCGCCTTTTTCATTTTTTAATGGTGTTTGTTATGTGCCGCCGACTATTAGCGTGTCTATTGCCCGATTTGCAGGGCCTAAGGAAAAAGATAGCTTGGTTAATATTGAAGAAACAGGCGAATTTGTTGTTAATTTAGTCAACCGTGATATCGCAGAAGCAATGAATAAAACGGCTGCTGAATACCCGACTGAAGTAAATGAGTTTGACGTGGCAGGTTTAACAACGTCACCCTCTGAAATAATTACCCCACCTTGTGTTGCCGAGTCGCCAGTCAGCCTTGAATGTCGTTTGATTCAAGTAGTCCCTGTCAATGAAGGTACTCGACGAGAGTGTGGTTTGGTGATTGCTGAGGTTGTTTATTGTCATATTGATGACGAGCTTTACGATGGGCGTTATGTCGATATGGCGGGTTTAGATGTGATAGGGCGGTTAGGTGGTCACAGTTATTGTCACGTGGATAACTTGTTTGATATGAAGTTACCGGTTTACAAAGCGGATGAGTAAATCGCTTTATTAAAGTGCTGATGCTCCTCCGTCTACGGAGTAGACGCCACCGGTACAATATGAGGCTTCATCGCTACACAAAAAAGCCATTAATGAGGCCACTTCCTCGGGTTCCCCATAGCGCCCCATGGGCATCATTTTATTCAGTTGTTCTTTAGCGGCAGCTTCCGCACCAGGTGCAAACCCTGTTTCTAGTGAACGCATCATTCTTGTTTCAATCGGCGCAGGGTTAACAGTGTTTATACGAATGCCTTGAGCCGCGTATTCTTGTGAAACGCTGCGCATCATGCCAACAACAGCGTGTTTACTGGTGACATACGGAGAAATGTTTGCGGTGCCTTTTATACCCGCTAAAGAAGAGGTCATTACGATGCGACCACCTCCGTTTTTCAACATGTTAGGAATGACGTACTTTAAACCCAACCAAACGCCTCTGACATTGACTGCGATCACCTGGTCAAAATGTTCGGTAGGGGAGTCAATAATCGGGGCAACAACACCTTCAATCCCCGCATTGTTGATAAAGCAATCGATCGAACCATAGCGCTCAATTGCAACATTGACATAGTTATTGACTTGATCTTCCTGAGTCACATCAGCAACGTAATATGAGACTTTTTCAGCATCATTGATTTTTTCAGCGGCTGTTACCAGTTCCTTTTCGTTTAAATCGACGAGTAGAACATGCGCACCCTGTTTGGCGAATAATCTGCCGGCAGCTAGGCCAATGCCACCGGCCCCACCGGTAATGATTACGGTTTTATTTTCAAATTTTTTCAAAGTTCTCTCCCAAATTTTTATTATTTTTTGACCAGATTGTGCGTAGATGAGGGCTACTGTGGCACCAAGACAGGTTTACGTAATAAAGATTGTATTGCAGATTCCAAGCCTTCTAATGTTAATGAATACATACGATTCCCCATGAGTTCACGAGTGATTTTATTTGATGGTCGTCTATCCCAATTGTGTTCCGGGTCTGGGTTTAGCCAAACAGCACTGGGAAAAGCCGTTAGCAATCGTGTCATCCACACAGCGCCTGTTTCTTCATTCCAATGTTCCACACTGCCACCGGGGTAGGTGATTTCATAGGGACTCATACTGGCGTCACCGACAAAAATTATTTTATAGTCGCTGGGATAACGGTTGATGATCTCCATTGTTGGCGTTGCCTCATCAAAACGTCGTTTATTGTCTTTCCAAAGGTATTCGTAAGTAAAATTGTGGAAATAGTAATGCTCCAAATGTTTAAACTCGGTTTTGGAAGCCGAGAAGAGTTCTTCACAAATTCGAATATGATCATCCATCGAGCCACCAATATCTAAAAGCAGTAAGACTTTGATGGCATTATGACGTTCTGGCACCATTTTTAAGTCTAAGTATCCGGCATTGGAAGCAGTTGATCGAATGGTATCGTCTAAATCTAATTCTTCCTCAGACCCTTGTCGGGCAAATTTTCGTAATTTACGTAAAGCGACTTTTATATTGCGTGTATTCAGTTCAACGCTATCATCTAGGTTTCTAAACTCTCGTTTATCCCATACTTTTATAGCGCGTCTGTGGCGAGACTCGTGTTGACCGATGCGAACGCCTTCAGGGTTGTAACCATATGCACCAAAGGGTGAAGTACCCCCAGTGCCTATCCACTTGTTGCCGCCATGGTGTTCTTCTTTTTGTTCTTCTAACCGTTTTTTAAGCGTTTCCATTAATTTTTCCCAGCCACCCAATGATTGGATTTTTTGCTTTTCTTCTTCGCTTAACAGTTTTTCAGCCTGCTTGCGCAACCACTCTTCAGGAATCTGGCTGAATATTTCTTCCAGTGAATGGTCGGACTCCAGTCCATTGAATGTTTCAGAAAATACCTGATCAAAACGATCGTAGTACCGTTCATCTTTAACCAATGCAGTCCGTGATAAATAATAGAAGGCCTGAATGTCAAAGCTGGATAGCCTTTTTTCAAGCGCTCTTAGCAGAGAAAGCAATTCGGTAATGCTGACCGGTAAACCGGCTTTTCGTAAATCTAAAAAGAACGCGATGAACATAGTGGGCGATTACTGGCCTTGTTTACGCCTATTGATAAAGGCAAGACGTTCAAACAGGTGTACATCCTGCTCGTTTTTTAATAAGGCGCCGTGCAGTTTAGGCAAAATATTATTGCTGTCTTCTTCACGCAGGGTACTGGCATCTAATTCTTCGGATAAGAGCAATTTAATCCAATCGAGTAATTCTGATGTTGATGGTTTCTTTTTAAGCCCAGAAATTTCACGAACTTCAAAAAATATTCCAAGTGCTTCTGATAACAGGTCTTGTTTTAGCGACGGAAAATGGACGTTGACAATCTGCTGCATGGTTTCAAGTTCTGGAAAACGAATGTAGTGGAAGAAACACCGCCTTAAAAAGGCATCGGGCAGCTCTTTTTCGTTATTACTGGTGATAATAACCAACGGCCTGTTTTTAGCCTTAACCAGTTCTTTGGTCTCATACACAAAAAACTCCATGCGATCTAATTCTTGTAACAAGTCATTGGGAAATTCAATGTCGGCTTTATCAATTTCATCAATCAATAAAACAGCGCGATTGTCCGCTGCGAAAGCCTCCCATACTTTACCTTTAACAATGTAATTGGCAATGTCATGCACGCGGTCATCGCCTAATTGTGAATCGCGCAAGCGTGATACAGCATCATATTCGTACAGCCCTTGGTGAGCTTTTGTTGTGGACTTGATGTGCCATTCAATTAAGGGCGCACCTAAAGATTTAGCAACCTCAAGTGCCAGTTGTGTTTTTCCAGTCCCAGGTTCGCCTTTTATTAATAAAGGGCGTTCTAAGGTAATAGCCGCGTTGACCGCCATGCTGAGTTCTTCGGTGGCAACGTAGTTATTGGTGCTTTTGAAATGCTGATTGTCCATAAGTCATGTGTGTCTTCAAAAAAATTTTATTGTAAAGGTTTGTTGGCTAATTTAAAGCGGGTTCTGTTCGATGAGTTGTTTCGCAATAATGATGCGCTGAAGTTCATTCGTACCTTCACCTATGGCCAGTAAGGGCGCATCTCGGTAATAACGTTCAACATTAAACTCAGTTGAATAACCATAAGCACCGTGAATACGGAGCGCTTCAGCTGAGTTTTCCATAGCCGCTTCAGTCGCAAATAATTTTGCCATACCCGCCTCCATATCGCACCGTTCACCGCGGTCAAATGCTTTAGCAGCGGATTGAACCAGTAAACGCGCTGCTTCAACACGTGTGGCCATATCAGCCAAATAAATTTGTATCGATTGATGTTGGCAAATAGGCTTACCAAAAGTTTTTCGTTGTTGTGAATACTCAATGGAATCTTGTAATGCAGCAGAGGCTACGCCAATACCACGTGAAGCGACGTTGATTCTACCCAGCGCTAAGGCACCGAGGGCATGCTGCAGCCCATGGCCTTCCTCAAGGCCAATTAAATGATCGGCAGGAAGTCGATAATCGTCTAAAAAGAATTCAGCGGTATCGACTCCTTTATAGCCCAGTTTTTTATGTTTACTACCCATCACAAAACCTTCACCTTTAGGGGCAATAAAAAGACTCATGCCTTTGTGGGATGGCTGGGCCGTAGGGTCAGTTTTTACCAGCATAGCAAAACAGCTTCCATGAAGACTATTGGTAATCCATGCTTTAGAGCCGTTAATGACATAATCATCACCATCACGTTTTGCGACGGTTTTAATGGCTTGTAAATCCGTGCCGCAATTAGGCTCAGTCAGTGCCAATGCTCCGCGCATTTCGCCGGATGCAAATAAAGGCAGCCATGTCTTTTTTTGTTCTGTTGTGCCAAAGCGTTGAACGGACATGGCCATAATTAAATGGGAATTAAACACACCGGTTAACGACATCCAGACGCAGGCAACGCGTTCCACAATTTTTGCGTAAGTAGAAACGGGCAACCCAAGACCACCATATTCAGGGTCAATGACGGCACCAAATAAGCCCATTGCCTTCATTTCTTCGACGATGTCTTTAGGGTATTCATCATCTGCTTCAAGCTGGCGTACAGAGGGTTTTATTTTGATTAAAAATTTATCAACAGCCTCTAATATTAATTGTTCGTTTTCATCACGCATCTAAACTCCTATAATCTACCAAACACTTGTTATATTATGATCTTAATCAGCTGGCAAAGCGAGTTGTTGAGGTTTAAAAAAGGATAAAAATGATCAAAGATGCAGCCGCCTTAATATTGTTACGCGATTCAGATAATGGCATGGAAGTGTGTATGCTGCGTCGTGTTGAAACATCGGGTTTTGCAGCAGGTGCTTATGTTTTTCCAGGCGGAGCAGTGGATGAACACGATAAGCAACTAGGCGAAACGGAGTTTTGCCTTACCAAAGAAGAGATCGATTCTTTGCTACAAGCAAATAAAGTGGCGGCCGTTCGAGAAACCTTGGAAGAAGCAGGGATTCTAGCCTCGGCAAATCAAAATGGACTTCAAATAGATGACCTGTTGCGCCATAAACTTCACGAAGGCGAGATCAGTTTTGAGGATGTGTTAAGAGAGCATCGAGTATCCATCAATTTAGATGAAGTGGTGTTTTATGACCACTGGCTAACGCCGGCAGGTGCACCAAAACGATTTAATACGCGCTTTTTTCTTGCAGCGGCTTCAGCGGATCAGATCATTATGCACGACAATAAAGAAACCGACTCATCATGTTGGGCCTTACCCAAAGAGATTTTATCTCTGTATGAACAAGGTGAGGTGAAACTAATGCCAGTGACCCATGTTCAACTGAAACGATTATCAGCCTTTGATTGTGTGGCCGATATTTTAGCCGTTGCAAAAAAACAGACTACTATTTCTGTTACCGAACCGGTGATGAATTATGGAAGTGGAGGTCAACCAGTCTCCGTTACGATTAACTTATCAGAGGGCGTGGTTGAGTACCCTGTTTTCAAAAAAAGAACTTAAGGTTTTACATTGGATAAAAGAGTAACCAGATCGGGAATTTCTTCAAAAACCAGCATGCCTTTTTTGGCGATATCAGCCAATAAGGCCGCTTGACCACCCATCCAAATAACTAAAACAGGGCAGGCGGGGTTGTTTTTAAGCTTAAGCAACCCATTGGTGAGTTGTTGAGCGACACTGTCCATCAAACCCATAAAAATAACCACCACATTAAATTCGTTAGAGTCGACGAGTTGACGGGTCGTATCACGCAGCATGTTGGGCTGTGCTACCAGTGCTGCGGTTAAATCAACTGGATTTTGTACCGTACTAAAGTCCGATAATAAGGGCTTTATCTTGTCATGAAGTGGGTGGCTAAAAGGCTCAATGGTTAAGCCATGCTCTTCCAGTTGATCGCATAACATAACGCCCGCTCCACCCGAAATCGAAATAATGCCCACCTTATTTCCAAGCAGTTTATGGCCACCTAAAAAGAATTGGCTGCAATGAATCATCTCACTTAATGAATGTACTTCTATGACGCCGGTACGTTTGAAAATCGCTTGATAATCAACGCCCTTGAGTGGGTACGATGCGGTATGAGCGGCCGTTGCGCGCGCTCCTGCTGCTGTTTTCCCGCCTTTTAAGGCAATCACGGGTTTGTTATTTTTTCTGGCCAGTTTGAGTGCTTTTTCAAATTTTTCAGGATGACGAATTTCTTCAATATACAATGAAATGACGGTTGTTTGAGAATCTGTGGCCAAGTAAGCGACAATCTCATCTAAGGAGAGGTTCGCTTCGTTACCACTGGAAACCCATTTGCTCACCCCAATATCAGCACGGATGGTTTTATCAAGCCAGTAAGCACCCAACGCGCCACTATGGCCAGCAAAGCTTAAACCACCTACCTTCAACGGGTGTTGTTCCATGGCCGTAGTAAAGGAGGCGACGAGTTGAGTTTCTGTATTGATAAACCCTAAACAGTTGGGCCCCAATAAACGGGCATCTGTCCCATCAAACAGGGCCTTTAATTTGGCTTGTTTATCGATGCCTTGTTGATTAATTTCAGCATAACCTGAGGCAAAAACAACAAAGTTCTTAATACCCAGCTGAAGCCCTTCTTGAATCACCTTTTCTACAAAAGCATCAGGAACGGCCACGACGGCGAGATCTACGGGAGCGTCCAGCTCCAATAAAGACCGTTTAGCCGGCAAACCCTGAATAGTGTCGTTTTTAGGGTTGATCGGTATTAATTGTCCCTTGTATTTCAGGCGTTTCATATAAGCAATGGGGCGGCCACCAATTTTGTGTGGGTCGTCAGAAGCCCCAACAATAGCGACTGAAGTGGCTTCAAAAAGAGATTTGAGTGCGGGCATTGTTGTTAAAACCCCATTGAACGGGCAATAATATTGCGTTGAATTTCACTGGTGCCTTCCCCAATGATATAGAGGAGGGTGTCTCGATGTATACGGCCGACTGGGTAGTCTCGCATAATACCGGCGCCGCCTAAAATTCGGATGGCATCCTCACTAACGCTAACGGCCATTTCGCTGGCCGTTAGTTTAATTTTAGCCGCCATTGCGTTATCTAAAGAATCGTTATCAGTTAACCAGGCACCATAGTAGATCATCCATTTAGCGGCTTCTATTTCAGCTGACATGTTTGCTAATTTGTGGCCAATGGATTGAAATTTCCCGATGGGTTGATTAGAAATGATGCGTTCATGCGCATAACGTTCTGCTTCTTCAAAAGCCGCCCTTGCCATGCCTAAGCAATTTGCTGAAACACCGACACGATTTTCCGTCAGTGACTCAAGAATGATCGGGTAAGTGCCTTCTTGTCCGCCTAATAAGGCCTCGTCAGGTACAAATAAATTGTCGATAAATATTAAACCGGTTTCAGAAGCACGAATACTTTCTTTAGCGAGTTTTTGTATTTCAATATTATTTGATGGCAAGTCAACAATAAATAAACTGATGCTGTTAGCGCTGAGCTCCTCTGCGGTACGAGCAGCCAGTAACATAAAATCGGCCATCGGTGCATTGGTGATATAGAGCTTACTGCCATTAATAAGGTAGCCGCCGTCTACTTTTTTAGCCGAGGTTTTTAATGCACGAATATTGGAACCGCCGTCGGGCTCACTCAGTCCAAAACAGGAAACTTTTTGACCGGCTAAAGCCGGTTTAAAGTACTGTTCTTTTTGAGCTTCGGTGCCAATGCGCCAGATAGGCCAAATACCCAAATGACTATGTGCCGATAAAGAGGAGGCAAAGGCCTGACAAACTCGGCTGGTTTCTTCACGAATAATGCAATCGGCCACTTTATTAAAACCACCACCGCCATCAGCTTCCGGATAGCGTGCTGCGATTAACCCCATGTCTCCCCATTTTGGAAACAATTCTTTTGGGAAGGTCTCATTGTCGTCAGCTTCTCTTACCAACGGGGCTAATTCATTTTCAGAAAACCGCCGAACGGTTTGTCTTAATAACTGCTGTTCTTCTGAAAAACTAAAATCCATGGTGTTTCCTTAAATAGTAGGGGTTAAGAATCAGGTCTTATAACCTAACTAATGTTAGAAATTATTTCAAGGACGATCACTCTTAAACGCTAATCATTCAATTAATGAGCTGTTAAACAGCAAGCATGAAAACTGCGGAATGCTCTAAATAGAAATAAACCCCGTTATCGATGGGGTTAGTTCATAAAAATAAGCTGTGAATTTAATGATTTATTCAGTTTGTCATTAAAATGCAATCTAGCTGTCACTTTTTATGATTATTGTTTGTCACATTATTTTTTGATGTGATGCGGTATGGATGAATTGATCTTTTTTTGGCTGCCTGGGTTAGTTGTCTTTCTTTTTATTGCCCACAAAGTAAAAAGGCGATTAGAACTTTCAAGAGCTAAACATCCTTCTTTAAGGGGGCATTCAAAATGGTCTCGACGTATTGCGCGCTTAATTCCTCAATTTGATTACGACTCACAACGTTTTTTTAATAGCGATGGGGCCAGTGATGAGCTGATTAAAAAACGTCAAGCAGGTTTTGAGCAACTCGTTACGCTACTGAATGAAAAATCCCCGAAAACGATAGCTTTCTATAATAAGTTGGAAAACAGCATTTCAGATGTTGCTTTTACCAACGCATACAGAGTGCCTTTTCCGTACCGAAAATATTTAAAAGAACACCTTAAAGTTGGGGCCATGGTTGAAGCTTCAAAAGGTGTTCAGGTTCAGGATATGGATGGTAATTGGAGTATTGATCTGACGGGATCGTACGGGGTTAATGTATTCGGTTATGACTTTTACAAAGAGTGCATGCAACGCGGTTATGAAAAAGTAAAAAATTTAGGCCCAGTTTTGGGCCCTTATCACCCCTTAATTAAAGATAACGTTGAACAATTAAAGAAGATATCGGGTTTGAACGAAGTGTCTTTTCATATGTCAGGCACCGAGGCTGTCATGCAAGCAGTACGCCTGGCTCGTTATCATACAGGCAAAAGTCATTTGGTGCGTTTATGTGGGGCCTATCATGGTTGGTGGGATGGTGTGCAACCCGGTATTGGTAACCAACGAAAAACAAACGATGTCTATACCTTAAGCGACATGAGTGAAAGAACCTTACACGTCTTAAATACGCGTCATGATATTGCTTGTGTATTGATTAATCCCTTACAAGCCCTGCACCCAAATGCAGATGCAGCGGGCGATGCCGCGCTGTTGGCGAGCGATCGCTCTGCACATTTTGATAAAACAGCCTATACGGTGTGGCTTAAAAAAGTACGAGAAGTCTGTAGCAGGCGCTCTATTGTGTTGATATTTGATGAGGTGTTTACAGGTTTCAGACTGGCGTATGGAGGGGCCCAGGAATATTTTGATGTCCAAGCCGATTTAGTCACCTACGGAAAAACGCTGGGTGGTGGATTTCCGGTTGGCGTCGTGTGTGGCACGCATGCTTTGATGAAACGATTTAAAAATGACTCGCCTGCGAACGTGTCTTTTGCTCGTGGAACATTTAACTCACACCCTTATGTTCTCGCCAGCATGAATGTTTTTTTGAATGAAATACAAAAAGAGAGCTACCAACAGCAATATCAGCAATTAGATGAGTGCTGGGATTCACGAGTGAGCGAATTAAATAAACGTTTTAAACAGGCTGATGTTCCCGTCGAAATAGCTCATTTATCCTCTATTTGGACTGTCCTTTATACACAGCCAAGTCGATATAACTGGATGTATCAATACTATCTTAAAGCAGAAGGTATATCGTTAAGTTGGGTCGGTAGTGGCCGAATGATCATGAGTTTTAATTTTACGGATGATGATTTTGAACAGGTCATGAATTGTTTAATAGAAGCCGCTAAAAAAATGCAGCGAGATGGCTGGTGGTATCAACAAACGTTGTTAACTAATAAAGCCATTAAGCAAGAAATACTTAAAGAGATGTTAACAACCAAATGCCCAAAGCTCAGTGCATTGGTAAACCGTAAAAGAACTCCACTAACGGAAGATAATTATGATTGATTTCTTATCAGAGAATAATATCTCAGGCTTTAGAAAAGAATTAAGAGACGAGTTTAAACGTTATCAAGATCAGCAAGCGGCATTAGTTGATAGAGCTAATTGCCTTAAAGTTGATTTGCATTGTCACGACCATAACAGTGATGTGCCGGATGAATTATGGGGGCGTTTACTGCGGTTGCCTGAAACGTGGTTGAAAACAAAAAACCTCGTTAAATGTTTAAAAAAGAATGATTGCGATGTGGTGACGATAACAAACCACAATAATGCGCGCTCATGCTGGGATTTGAAGGCTGCTGGAGAAGACGTATTAGTGGCTTCGGAGTTTACCTGTTATTTCCCAGAATACAGTATTTTTGTTCATGTATTAGCCTATGGGTTTAATCAAGAGCAAGAGGAGCATTTCAATGCAATTAGGAACGATATTTATCAATTCCTACGTTACGCTACTGAGCAAAATATTCCGGTGATACTGCCCCATCCTTTATATTTGTATACGCGTAAGGATGAGATCACACTGGAATTATTCGAAAAGTTGGCCGTTCTGTTTCAAAGATTTGAAGTGCTCAACGGGCAAAGAGATCAATGGCAAAGTGTTTTAACATTAAAGTGGCTTCGAGGTTTAACGGCTGAAAAAGTGATGGCCTACGCAAAAAAACATAACTTGAACCCGCAAGATTTTGGCGTTGACCCCTATCAGGAAAAAGTATTAACAGGTGGCTCAGACGATCATATGGGTATTTTTGCTGGCGAAAGCGGTTCATACCTTCATGTGCCTGATTTAGCAACAAAGTTAAAAGATAAAAAAGCATCAGAATTAGCATTAGACGCCCTCAGGGAAGGGCGTGTTATACCTTACGGGCAAGTGACAGAAAACCAAAAGTTAAATATCGCACTTTTAGATTATTTTTCACAGGTTGCGACAAAAATTGAGGACCCTGGGTTGTTGCGTTTGTTTTTTCACCGAGGTGAAGTGTCTGATAAATTAGCCTGTTTAGCGATTAGTAATTTCTTATTAGAAATAAAAAAACACAAATACACACAAACTTTTTTTAATTACACACACGATGCCTTACTAGGGAAAAAAACGTCAAAACTGCTCAAGTGGAAAGTAAAGAAAGACTATAAGTTTTGCATAGAGCATCTTGAAAGAATAGCTCAAAGTAAAGGGCAGTCACCCGAAGAATATGTTCATGTTGTTAATGAGTCCGTCAGTGAGCTTTTTAATGAATTAAACAAACTAATTGTTAAACGAATTAAGAAGAAAAAATTAATTACAGCTGATAATAGATTGGAAGGTTTCTCAACAGCGGAAATAGCCAGTAAGTTTGAAGTCCCCTTACAATTAACGCGACTGTTTAGTCATAAGAAAGGCAAAAAAAATCAAAATGAAATCAACATAGCCGGGCTGATGGATCAGTTGTCGTTTCCGGTTTTAGTCAGCGTTATTTTGCTGGGTACTATGGTGGCGAGTACTCGACTCTTGTATCAAAATCGTCGTTTCTTAAATCAATTCTCTACATACATTGGTGCGCATCCCCATCCAAAGCGTGCTTTATATTTAACAGATACTTTGAGAGATAAAAACGGCGTATCAAATTCTCTCTCAGGTAAATTAAAAGAAATCCAACGCCTGGATCTACCGGTTGATTATTTAATTTGTCATGCTGATGCGGAACCAGAGTCGCACTTACATGTTGTTAGACCACTGACCACGATCAGTGTCGGGCAGTTTGGTGATCAGTTGCTACGCGTGCCTGATGTATTAGAAATAGCGAAAATTTTTTATGAGGGTGGCTATGATCGAATCGTGTGCTCTACAGAAGGCCCAATGGCACTGGTGGCCTTGCTAATAAAGCATATGTTCAATGTACCCAGCTACTTTTTTATGCACACCGACTGGATAGAATTTATAGAAGAAACAACCGATTTAAATCATCACGAAGTGGATCGGGTAAGGCGCTTTTTGAGGTTCTTCTACAAACAGTTTGAAGGTGTTTTTGTGCTCAATAGCGAACACAGAGATTGGCTGACAGGTCATCATATGCAACTAGAGGCGGATCGGGTACATATGACAGCGCATCATATCAATGAGCCCGACCCAACCATCCCTAAAATAGAAAAAAGCAGCTTGTTTCCGGATGCAAACGATGACACACCCGTTTTACTGTTTTCTGGGCGCCTAAGTAAGGAAAAAGGAATTTTTGATTTACCGGATATTTTTAAAACCGTTCAGCAAAAAATTCCAACTATTAAGCTGGTTATTGCCGGGTCTGGTCCGGCAAAAGAAGAACTGGAAGCCTGTTTGCCTGACGCGTTATTCGTAGGCTGGGTTGATAAAAAAAGGCTATCAGCACTGTACAAAGGGTTGGATTTAAAAGTATTTCCGTCACGGTTTGATACCTTTGGTAATGTTGTTCTCGAAGCGTTCTCACATCAAATGCCGGTGGTCGCATACGACTGTAAAGGGCCTAAAGATATTATCGAACATAATCTGAACGGTTTTCTTGTTGACGATAAGCAGCAGATGAGTGAAGCGATTATTTCTTATTTCTCTCCCGGCTTTAATCGGGCGTCCTTTTGTTTGAATGCAAAAAAACGCAGTAACGTTTACCAAGCCGAGCCCATCATGATGCGTTTTATGGAGAACCTGGGTTTGCAAGAAAAAAAGGTCGATGAATTAAAATCCATTGTTTAACCTTTTTTAGTCGTTGTCTGGTGTTGAATCGAGATGTCAAAACTTATTCAGTCTTTTACACAGTCAGAAAAATTGAACTTTCTGTTAACGAATCGCATTCCAAGGCGATTTTTAACAACGTTGATGGGGAAGTACAGCGCAATAGAAAACCGGTACTTAACACGGCTTTCTATTAAAATCTGGAAACTATTTGCTGATGATTTAGATCTATCAGAGGCGAAAGAACCGTCATTTAAAAGTCTTCAAGCCTGTTTTATTCGCGAGTTAAAAGACGGCCTAAGACCAATTGAAAAAGACTCTTCAGTCGTCACAAGCCCTTGTGATGCGATCATCGGTGCGTTTGGAACCATTAATCAAGGCCGGGTGTTTCAAGCGAAGGGGTTTCCATATAGTTTGCAAGAACTGGTGCACGATCATGAGTTGGTCAAGCCTTTAGAAGGCGGCTGTTATGTTACGTTAAGACTCAAATCAAGTATGTACCATCGATTTCATGCCCCCATTGATTGTGATGTTAATGAAGTCAATTACATTTCCGGGGATACCTGGAATGTGAACCCAATTGCTATAAAACGAATTGAAAAACTGTACTGCAAGAACGAGCGGGCTGTTGTTCAACTTAAAACAAAAAAAACAGATCAAGGTTTGGTGATTGTACCGGTTGCTGCCATTCTCGTGGCCAGCATGAAATTTCACTGTTTAGATGAAACCCTTGATTTGCAATACAAAGGCGCTAATAAATTGGCGTGTTCGGCCTCTTACCAAAAAGGTGACCAAATGGGGTATTTTCAACACGGTTCTACTATTATTTTGCTGGCGCCATCATCGTATCAGGTGTGCGAAACGATAAAATCGGGCGAGCGTATTGCAATGGGGCAAGCATTGTTACGGTTAGTTGAATAATGGATGTCTTTTATTTTGCATTAAAAATAAGATTCGAAGAAAAATTGATGAAAAAAAGCGCATTGCGTTAAAAATGTCATTGGAATGAAACATGATTGAAACAATGCAGTTGCATACTATTAACACCATAATTTTAAAGGGCTAATGAACACAATGACATTTATTCAAGAATTACGCCAACAACGTTGGGATGATCACCGTTTTTATCACCATAACAGAGTCAATCAATTTCTACATTTATTGAGCGCGGTTTGCTTTTTAACCAGCTATGGCATGCTTTTTATTAATCCGGTTATTAGCGTTATGGTGGGGTGGTTATTGGCCATGGGGTTGCGTCAGACAGGTCATTTCTTTTTTGAACCAAAAACTTATGATGAAGTGAATAGAGCCACCCATGAATACAAAGAAAGTGTAAAAGTAGGTTACAACCTGCATAGAAAAATTATTTTATTGGCTGTTTGGATTCTGTCGCCCGCTATTTTGTTAATCAATGCCAGCATGTTTGGTTTTTTTGAGATGCCTTTAAATGCGAAAGGGTACTTAACGAACATGGCCTACATTTGGTTGCTGGTGGGTATTGGAGCGATTATTTTTAGAACAACCCACCTGTTTTTCCTTATGGGTGTGCAATCTGGTTTAGTGTGGGCGTTTAAAATTTTAACGGACCCGATACACGATGTTTATATCTACTATAAATCGCCTTATTACCTGCTAAAAGGGGATATGTATGACGAAATGGATGAATGGTATGAACCTGAAAAGGTGGTGGAAAAATCCATATAAGCCCCGTAAGGCAATCAATTATGCAAATCACAGTCGTTGGTGCAGGGTACGTTGGTCTTTCCATGGCGATGTTGCTATCGCAGAAAAATCCAGTCACTCTTTTGGATATTTCAGTCGATAAAATTCAGGCCTTACAAAAGAAGAAATCACCTATTGAGGATGAAGAGATTGAAAAATTTTTAGCCGATGACAAGCTCACGTTTGAGGCTAAATTAAATTCCGAAGATGATTATCGGCAGGCTGATTTTGTTGTGATAGCAACGCCCACCGACTACTGTGCCGACACCAACGCCTTTGATACGCACTCTGTTGAAATGGTGGCCGACAATGTCATCAGCAACAACCCCAAGGCCATCATTATTATAAAGTCGACCGTGCCGGTGGGTTTTACGGAAAAACTCTCCAAGCGGTTAAAAAGTAACAACATCATTTTCTCCCCGGAATTCTTAAGAGAAGGGAGCGCCTTACACGATTGTCTATACCCCTCCAGAATTATTATGGGCGAACAATCGGAAAGAGCAGAGTGTTTTGCTAACCTACTGGTTGAGGGGGCAAGAAAACCAACGCATGAGATTCCCGTTTTATATACCAATTCAACCGAAGCAGAAGCCGTTAAGTTATTTTCAAACACCTACTTAGCCATGCGAGTTGCTTACTTTAACGAACTAGACAGTTATTGCGAAATACATGAACTACAAACAAGCCAAGTTATCAAAGGGGTGGGGTTAGACCCGCGTATTGGATCGCATTACAATAACCCGTCGTTTGGTTACGGTGGCTATTGCTTACCAAAAGATACGCAACAATTACTTGCCAATTATAACGCCGTGCCGAACAACCTTATTAAAGCCATTGTCGATGCCAATACCACTCGGAAGGACTTTATAGCAGCGCAGATATTAAAACGTCAGCCAAAAGTCGTGGGTATTTATCGATTGGTGATGAAAGAAGGCTCAGACAACTTTCGCACATCCGCCATTCAAGGTGTTATGAAACGCATAAAAGCAAAAGGTGTGGAAGTGGTTATTTACGAGCCCGTTCACAATGAGCCTACATTTTTCAACTCTAACGTCATGAAAAATCTAAGTCAGTTCAAACAAATAGCCGAGGTTATTGTTGCGAATAGACTGAATGAAGAACTTTCTGATGTGTCAGATAAAATCTATAGCCGTGATCTGTTTGGCAGTGATCTATAAAGCCGACAACGCCACCATCATTGATTTAAGAAACAACCTGTCTTACAACGCAGAAAGACGGCCATTGTTAGCTTGAAAGCAAAGCCTCTATATCGGTGGCGATTGTTTCTGGTTTACTGATAGAAGGATAACGTTTAACGACGTCCCCTTGCCGGTTCACTAAAAACTTAGTGAAATTCCATTTAATGGCTTGACTGCCCAATGCACCCGGTGCAGCCTTTTTTAAGTAACGGTATAAAGGCGTTGTGTCAGCTCCATTAACAGCCACTTTACTGAATAATGGAAAGCTAACCGCATATTCCGTGCTGCAAAATGATTTTATCTCAGCCTCATTGCCAGGCTCTTGATGTAAAAACTGATCACAGGGAAAGCCAAGAATTTCCAAGCCTTGAGACTTGTATTGTTTATAAAGCGTTTCCAGTCCTTCATATTGCGGCGTAAAACCACATTTACTGGCAGTATTGACAATCAGTAACACCTTTCCTTTAAGTGCTTCAAAGGAAAAATCATTATTGTCGATATCACTCAAGGTGAAATTGTATATATCGGCTTCCATACTAATCCCCATGCATTGCTAACAGCGTATTTTAAGAGCCCCAATCAGGCCAATAGAATCTTCGTTTGAATATAACACTTCTTTAAACATACTTACATATAGTGGTCTAAATCAAACTGATAGCCTAACAGAAAGAAAGTATACGAAGAAAATAAAGCTCGACCCATGCATTTAGTTAAAACGATTGATTAGAAGAAGAACGTAAAAATGTGGTGTATAGGCTTATAGTTAAACAAGATACAAAAACAAGCTGGCTGAACCCTTGATTTATACTTGTCGTTATTAAACTATTGAGCAAAGCGCACGCTATTCTTCCCTTTGCCTTTTACTTTGTACATTGCTTCATCAGCTTTTTTTACTAACCCTTCAACATTAAGAGCGTGAGTTGGATATAGCGCAACACCAATGCTGACACCAACTTGACAGCTATAATTATTTATTTCAATAATTTCAGATACTGAGCGGATAATTTCTTTTGCAACATGAATAACGTCATCACTCTTTTTTACATCTTCCAATAAGACTAAAAACTCATCACCACCGACACGTGAAACGTTGTCAGACTCTCTTAAACAGGCTTTCAGTTTAGTTGCTGTTGTAATAAGTACCTCATCACCAATATCATGCCCAAAGTTATCATTAACAGATTTAAAGCCATCTAAATCAATAAATAGGATTGCTAGTGATTGTTTGTAACGCTTTGCTTTTTGAAGCGCATGTTCTGCCATTTCGTAAAATAACACCCGATTAGGCAGCTGCGTTAATGAGTCTTTATGTGCTAATTCCATCAGTGCGTTTTCTGTCGCTTTTCGTTCAGATATATCTCTAATATCAGCACTAATCTCCCTACTCTTACCGTCTTCACTGGTGGCTACTTGCATAATAATATCAGCAGTTAAAATGCTTCCATCGCTCTTCCGTAGTTGCACCTCACACCGCTCAGCACTAAGCCGACCTGTTTTATCAACTGTTTCTAAAATTTCTGAAAAAACAGCTTTTGATTCATTTGCAAATAATAGGCTAACAGGCTTTTTTATATAGTGTTGCTCTCCATAGCCAAGCATTTCAAAAACTGAAGCACTAACAAAAGTTGTCAGTGCCGTTTCTACATCAACCCCAATAATAAGGTCCGCTGTCTTTTCCATTAATCGATTGTAATAATTTTCTCGACGATACAACCGTAAGGTTGCAAAAATAAAGGAGAAAAAAATCATCACGACAACAAACGTTTGCAGCCCTTGCAGGATATGGGTTCTACTCTTTGCTTTATTCTCTAAGTGATTTGTTAGTTCATTCATCAGCCCAAGTAATTTTACATTTTCTTTTACCAGTGCTTCCAAAAGCAAACTTGTCTCTTGCTCTGAACGATTTTCAATAAAATCATTTAATTGATCATGTAGAGGCTGCCATATTAATTTTGCTTTAAATAATATGTCGGCGGCACCTTCATCGCTTAACTTGCGAATGTGTAATTTCTTACCAGACGCGCTGGTGACAATGCCTCCATAACTAAACGCTGATAATGTTTCGTCAAACAAGCCCACGGCATGGCGTAATTCATCGATACCGTCACCAATATTCGCATCGCGATGTCGATAGAAACGAAGAATAAAAGTGGACTTTGCTATTTTCTGAGATAGCATGCGCTGTCGGCCAGCAATATTAATGTTATTGGCGTACTTTTGAAGCTGAATGCTAATATAGTAATTGATGCCTAGAGGGGTCAGCCAGCTTGATTTCTAAAACGTTCTATTACATTGTACTTAATGCTAAAAACTATGACATTAGCTTTTAATTGATTGTCTATCGTCTTTTTATACAAAACCAGTAGGGCAAGCCAAGTATACGAAGAAAATAAAGCTCGACCAATACATTTAGCTAAAACGATTGATTAGAGGAAGAACGTATTGATTTCGGAAAGATCTTTCCTTGTTGGCCCTTTGCTTGGCCTTGTTAGACGCGTACAACTTTACGTCTATAACTAACCATGACAAGCAAAAATAAACAGGCACTGCTAACCGATAATGGGAATAAAGTGGTTGCCACCGAATAGTGCTCTAAGGCCAGTAAAGCAAAAGCGTTTCTTGCCATGAACAATAAGAAAAATGGTATGTTTTCATCATATGGAAAATCGTAGGCTTTACGGATAGTTGGGCCAAACCCTAGTAGATCTACTACCGTCAATACAATAACAGCCCAAACAGGATCAGAGGTAAAATACCAAAACGGTATTGAAGCGAGTGCTGATGAAAAAAACAACCAGTCAGCCCGTGTTATTGAAATGTCAGAGCGCTTTAGAAAAGCCAGAACCGCTATAAATATGGTGATGGCACCAGAAACGCCAATTGGCCAAGCACCAATACCACCTTTTGCATCAAGTTGAGCAAAGAAAACTATGATGGTGGTTGTACCCCAAATAACCCATGAAAACACATGCGGCCTTGTAACACCGGTAAGTATAGAACGGATATAAGGTACAAAAGCGACAAACGTAAGAATTATTGCCACCCCGCTAAAAAATAGCTTCAAACTCGAATCCATGATTAGTTCCTAACGCCAAGTTCAGCGGGGAGCGAAACGAATCCGCTGCAACTGATTGTTAGGTCATTTTTGAGGCAATTCATGAATTCAATAACCTTTATATGGAGGGCCTTCCAGATATTGAGGGAGGTCATCGGCGATTTCCAGCCAAGGCTGTTTAGACGATACCCAAAAATGCATATCTGGATTAAAAAGTGATGGCTCATCAAGACTGCCAACCGTTAACCCGATGACTCCAGCGGAAGAGCGTCGAGAAAAAATACTTGAACCACATTGCGAGCAAGAGCCTCGTTCAAGGGTTTCTGATGAGTAAAACGTGCTAATTGGCCCTGTGACAGAAACATCTTCAATACGCATTAATACACGAGCATTAAAAGCAGCCCCAATAGCTTTTTGACATTCCATACAATGGCAAACTCTCTGATTCAATGGATCAGCCGTCGTCTCGTAACGAACGGCTTTGCATAGGCATCCGCCTATAAATCTGATCATTTTGTGAGCTCCTTCGATAGTGGTCTAACAGTTAGCCACATGATTTCCTACAAAAATTATTGATGCTGGCTTTCCTGTTATAGGATTAGCCGGTTCAATTATCTTCGGCATTTCGAATCCTGAATCGGTGAATAATTTAATCCAGCTCTCCAAAGGTCGATAGTACCAAGGTGCCGGGTCACAGAACTCCCTACTAAAACCCGACCATGAACCTTCGACCCAACCCTCAGATGCACTCACTTCTCCTTGGTGGTTATCTGGGTGAAGTGTTTGAATAACGAGCACTCCATTTGGATTTAATACTTCAGCTGTTGAATGAAAGACACTTTCAACGGATTTAGATCCGAACAATGAGAAATTGCAGACTATCATATCAAATCGTTCACCTAATGTTTGATAAGATAATTCATCGTAATTTAGCACACGATAACGGCCACTATTTTCTTTTTTTGCAGATTCTACGAACTCCCGAATTACATCAATGCCCAGTGTATTGACTCCTCTTCCGACTAACTCCCTTACCAGCCATCCTTCACCACACCCAATATCGATCACACTTTTTGGTGATAGATAAAGAATAGCATCAACAATCGCCTTATTGGTTACGAGCTGTCTAGTTTCAATTTCATGGTCACGTACAGCACGAATCCATGGATCTACATTTTTCTTCCAAGAATTAATAATTTTCGACTCAGGATCATAGCTCATCGAAGTACCTTTTATGCAGCTAACGCCTCAAACACCGGCGCAGTTTACTGCGTCCGAGTGCTTTGACTTGTTAAATTTTTGACTAAACTTAACTGCCATATTTTCTCTGCCTTACTTCCTAAATACCAAAAACTTAAAGCTAAAAGAGCAAAGAATATTGCTTTATGTGTACCTTCCCAGAAGTATTCAAAAAATCTCGTGTAGAGGTTTATGAAGATAAATGTAAGACCAAAACCTCTTGTCATTCCATCGTCGTATTTCACGCCATGATATATAGCTCCAACTGACGCCGCACCGAAAAGTATTGACCAATGGAATAGCTCAATTTGTTTCGCTCTTTCCCAAATTTCGGGATCTCCATAATTTCCAAAAATAGACATAATCCAAAGAGCAATGAACAAATAGAGTAGCCCAATAGCTCTTGTTGGCCTTAAAAACTCACTTCTACTTTGCCATTGATTGAATGCGTATGAGCCACAAAAAATCAAGGCCAAACCAAATAGTACAAATCGTAAGGGGTAGTTCATACCAAGATAATAGGCTCCCCAGCCAGATGCATAACTAGTTTCAGCACCAAACCAACTACCCAATGATAATAACGAAAATAGCCATACTAGCTTTGATGGAAACCATAGCCCTAATAGGCCATAAATAAATGCAGCAAGTAGTAATAAAATAGAAAAATGTCCTGATCCTGTATCCATTGCCTTACCCAGAAATGCAATAGAAACTGCTGTGGTAGCTATACCTAGAAAGAATATTGCTTCATTACTATAAACTTTGTCAGGGTATTGATTTTTTCTTCTAATACCCAAGAAATATAGTACTCCTGAAAATACAGCGAAGCTCATACATTTTATTGAATCTGGAGCTTTAAACAGATTTTTAAATATCTCAATGAGCCATTTGTCAGCTATAGCAGATGATATGGAAATAACGATACAAGAAATTGCTAGCCAAAATGAGTATTTTGCTACTCGCTTCCAGTCAAACGAAGTTACTTCATAGGAGCGCTTAAGCTTCTGGCTTTCCGGTTCAGAAATAACATTGGATTCAACCCAGTTATTAATAGCACGATCAAGGACTCGGCCTTCTTTTTTTGATACCTGCATAAAAATTGATCCCTTGTGAATTTAACGTTTTAAATAAGGGGCGCGGGGCTTTTTCCGCGACCCAGCCAGCGTATTTTTGCTGGCGAACTTGATTTTTTTGTTAGCTGTGCCACTCTGAACGTAATTTAGAATATACATGCATATCGTGATGCTTCCCTTTTGAGAAGGCAGCCTGCCTACTAATACCCTCGTGTAGAAAACCATTTTTTTGAGCAACTTTCTCCGAAGCAGTGTTACCCACGGCAATACGTATTTCTATACGGTTTAATTGTTTTGACTCAAATAAGTAATTTACTAAAGCGTTAACAGCTTCCGTTGCATATCCTTTATTTCTACTGCTTTTATCAAAAACATGGTATCCGATTTCTACAGCATCAAAGTACGGTACTGACGTAAACACCCATGTCAATCCGATAACTTCTTCATCTTTTGATACGAGAACATATCTCGATGCTTTTTCAGTTATAAAACCATTGGTTTCATACTCGTTTCTAAAATTCACTTCGGATTGAATTTCAATGGGCAAAAACTGCCCTTTACTCTCAAAGTCACTTAGAAATGAAAAGACTATATCAAGGTCTTTTTCTTTTATTGCTCTTATCTTTAAATTATTGCTGATAATCATATTTATTTTCTACAGCTAACGTTTGAGTTAACCGGCCGTTTTATACAGAGTGTAGCGAAGCGAAACGGCGTATAAAACGGTCGGGTTGGACGATTTGTTATGTGTTTTCATTAGGAGGTTTTCTTGTTACCCAAAGAGCGTATACCACTGCCGGTAAAAACGGTAGAAATATTAGTAGTCCTGCATTATCTATCCATTTAATATGCTTCCAATCCACTAACACGCCAACAATAAAAGAAAGTAAACCAAGTATTGTAAGTATAAATGTCATTTTCTCATGGCGTGTTAACTTGGTTAGCATGTAAACAAAACGAATGATAAGAAAAAACAGAACAATGCTTAAAATTGGCAAACTTTTAGGCAGTACGTATAGATCGGTAACATAAGTATTTAATAGTAATGCCGGTATTAATACAGCAAGTGCAACTAATGCACTAATAATGCTTTTTATTTTGGATGATTTAGATAATTCTTCCATATTTACAACACATAACGCTTTGCTAAGGGGCCGCGTTGGGTTGGTTGCTTTTGTGTTACACAAACACAAAACAAGCGACGCAATAGCGGTCCCGCGGAGCCAGCTCTGCTGGCGGAGTAACTTTGAGCAACTTGTTATATGCCAACTACAAACTTGTATAACCAATAATCTTTGTAACTAGAATACTATTGCCCACGCTCTCTACAACCGCTTCCTCTCTTGAGGTCCCAGAAATTACCCGACCTTGAATAGTCATACTTTCAATTACATTAGTTGTTACAAAGGCTTTATTATTTGATATCGAAATATTTATGCCAGATCGACTGTAGCTATAATCTGTACCCATCGTCCAGCCCTGCTTAAGCATTGCCAAATACTCTTGCTTTGAAGGTCGCAACACTTGCTTTTGGCCTTGAACATCGATATTCATCGTAATCTTTACGTTGTCGCTCAAAACAGCACCAACCCCATCCACGTCTAGTTTGTTCACTGCGATATCGACTTTATGCATAAGCTCCTCGACGCCGGCTTCAGTGACCTCTGCGGAGTATGCATTAGACAAAAGCAAAAAACAGATTATAAATACTAAGTTGTTTTTTAAGCTGAACATAAATTTTCCTTTTTTGGTTTATGATTCTGATTTAGCTTGAGGCATATAACGTTTTACATAAGGGGCGCGCAGCTCTTTGCGCGTCCCAGCCAGCATTTGTTTGCAGGCGAACTTGATGTTTTTGTTAGGGTGTTGCTCATAATAGTTAATCGCAATGAAGTGTACACCAATGTTCAAATATTGAATAAAGAGAAAAGAAAATAGCAAATAAAATGATTGTTGCGATTAGTGGAAAATAAATAGGGTAGCCTCGTTGTTCCCTTGCTATCCACTTGTTTGAGCACATATCACACCTCATTAAGTGTTGTGTGTGATGAAGTGGCAAATGAAGTGTTATAGCTAATACAAGTGCAACTTTTCGACGCCAGTTAATATGGCTAATACTTAATGAATTACATTTTGGGCACCGTGTAGAAGGTGACCACGTAGTGTTGTCGGGGGTTAATTCATAAACTCCCAAATTAATATTCTGAATAACAGTTTGCGCTTGCTGATAAAAGTTGGGTGGCACTTGGACTCTGACACCTCCTATTGCATTTGAAATCCACCATTCTGCCCAAATATGGTGTTGAAAGATTACGAAAGCAGGGATGCCTTCCGCTTTCAAGCGCCCACATATTATATGAGCCTCAATAGGGTTTGTACTTGTTGAAACTGTAATGTTCATCCGTGAGTGTTTTACCCCTAACGTTTTAAATAAGGGGCGCGCGTTTCTTTGCGCGTCCCAGCCAGCGTGTTTTTGCTGGCGAACTTGATTTTTTTGTTATACGTTGACTTTGTATTTAAGGTCATTGGCTTCGTCACCCGTAATACCTCTAAACCCCCATTGGTGTGGAGCTTGTTCTTTAATAACTATTTCGATATCTATAGGAGCAATTGAAAGCTGGATTTCTATTTCTTGAAAAATAGTTTTAATCAGTTGTTTTTGCGTTTCCACCTGACGCCCAGCCATCATATTTATTTCTATAACAGTATAGGCATCACTTCGACCACCAGGGTAATAAAAATCTTCTTTATCCATTGGTATAAATCGATGTGCACGTTTATCCTCTGGCATACCTAAGACTGATTTCATGCAACCATGAATAACATCAGAGAGCTGTGCCTTTATTGGATTAAGTTTTTCTTTAATTCCAAATATTACGATCATACTGATTCCTTGCTGACGTATAACGCCGCAATATGGGGCGTATTAAGCTTGGCTAAAATTAGCGAAGAATGAGCGTCAGCCAAGCTTTAGACGTCCCATCCATAATTGCCTTGTTATGCGCTTTCTGATTGATTATTTTTAGATTTTTGACCAAAAAGAAAAGATACAACTATTAAAATCAAATTCTGTAATGCATCCGGAACAGTCTTTTCCTGTAGCCACAAAAAACATGCCGAACCAACAAGAATAATAGCGATAATACCTGCGTAATTTTCAGAAATAGCTTTAAAAAACAATGAAAAAGGATTAGTTTCTGGATTTCTCATTTATACTCTCAAACAATAAATTTAAACTGGGGCTATAAGCAAGCCAGTGATATATACAGTCAAACATATATAGTGAAGAAAATATTAAAAGTAGCAGCCCAATTCTAGGAAGTTCAGGTACATTAAAATAATAAAGGTATACTGTGCCAAGCAGTAATAAATTGGTAAAAAATGTCAGTGGTGTCATTAAACCATCGCATGATTTTCCAGTAATGATCACCCAAAAATTGTTAACTACTCCCATATAGTTATATTTTTTCCCAACACTACTTTTCATAAACTCAATGGTTTTTGATTGTTGTTCTCTATCTATTTCTAGGCGTAATATGGCAAGTTCAACATCATTATTAGACAACCAATCGCTAAAGTTTGATTCAATTACACCAGCAGGTACAGCTTCAACTATAACTCCATTACCTAAATACATTGCAGTATGTTCCCAGTAACATCTAGTGAATAAACGTATGATTTTGCCAATAATTGAACGCATATTATGGTAAAGAATTAAATCACCAACTCTTAAAGAATCAAAAGATTCATCAAATTCTAATTTATCTATTTTCAGCCAATCATATCGATAATAACTAAAATTATGAATTGTACGAGCTATACAATGGACAAATGGAAAATCTTTTAAGCTAGCGAAAACGACTCTAGCACTTGTATCAACTGTTTTAATTTCTTCCGGGATATACGATGGATACAACGATATCACACTAATTGGGTCGTTTTTTTTGTTAATATTGTTACTAGAAATAACTGTAACAAGCTTATTTAAATCATCTTTAATAAGAAGCTTAAGCCTGGTATGAAAGTAAAAAGCGAAAAACACGAGAAGTAAATGTATCGTGGTCCAAACAAAAACCACGTAACTCATTAAATGGGCTTCAACAAAACTTGTTAAAACAAACATAAGTATAGCTAAGATTAAAAAGCACTTTACATATAACCTAATTACTTTGTTAAATAACCAGTCAACTAAATCCATCTAAGTTCTATACTCCATAGCGCCTAACGCTGGGCACAGCCACCGCGTACACTGTCGGCTCTGCTGCCCTTTGTTATATTCATTTTGGCTTGTTTCTGCTCAACCAATCTTTAAGTTCTGGCCACCAGTATTCCTCAATATCTGGGTCCCATTCGTGTTCATCGGTAGTGACTGTAAAATTCCTATCTGAGGGGAGCTTGTCTGCAACACCCCAGTAGGATCTTGGGTTCGTGCCCTTAGGCACATGGGGATTTTCGATCATGGAATCAGCATTTACGTCTATTACTTCTCCCTGCACAACGACCCAACTATGCTCCCACTCAAAACCACTGCTGTACGTTGCTATACCAATCACTGCCTTAGCTTCGTAGCCTAAGGATATAAGTGACCGCTCCAGCAGTACAGCGCATTGCTTGCACATCTCATGGCGCCCGAAGAGGCGCTCGTCAATCAAAGCGCAAACCTTATCAATAAGCTTCCTGCGATATTCCGGCGTTGTTATTTTAGATTCATCAATAAGGTTGGAAGATGGTTTGGGACGAGCACCTTTCCTTTTTTGTTTACGAATTTTCCTTAAAAAAGCCGCGAGATCAGGTGGCAGAGTTTTTACAAGCTGCTTTACGGTGATGCCTACAGCTGGAGATATCTCACGATACTTCACTTTTTTCACAAATATAACCTCTTACATCGAGCGCCTGTTTGAATATAACGGCAATCGCGGATAAGCGGTAGGTTCTTGAAGGAATGACTGTAGCAGGGCTAGGATGTTCCTTCAAGGTTCTTCCGCTTCATGCGCCTTGTTAGGTTGCGCGGTAGCGCAGCTTAACTAGGCGGATGTTAATAAGCGGAAGCCATTGTCCACGTATTAATTGTATATACCCAAAGGGCATAAGTCTCACACAAATGATAAACAATTTGGTTCGGCTTTATAGGCGGATACTACTTCCATGTATTATGATATTAACACAGCAAACAGGGGTAATATTACTTTATGCGCTTTAATAAAAAATGCCTTCTAGGGTTCTGTATTTAGCCTCAATTTAAGAAATTGTTAGATCAAATCGTTAAGGTGATGCGCTAGAATCAACGGGCAACCAGCATGATTTATCTAAAACCGGGTAGCTATTGACTGAGGATATTGAGTTGCACGCAGAAACCTGATGCCAACGTACCAGTATGTACCAGCGCTAGTTAATGCGTACCGTTGGCGAAGTAAGCCCTCTGATGAGTATCTAATAACGTTGAAAGCCAGAGTTCTCTGACGGCTTGATTTGGTTGTTAAACAGATATTTCGGGTACTTGGCCATTCTGAGGCAGGATGAGTTGGCCTGCCGTTTTTTGTTGAATTTCTTCAACGCTCACGCCCGGAGCACGTTCAAGCAGGTGAAAGGCGCCTTCTTTAATGTCCAAGACCGCTAAATCGGTAACAATACGTTTAACGCAGTTGACCCCGGTTAAGGGGAGGTTGCAATGGTTGAGTAGTTTGGAGTTTCCATGTTTATCAGCATGGGTCATGGTGACGATAATGTTTTCTGCACCTGCGACTAAATCCATGGCACCGCCCATCCCTTTGACGAGTTTCCCTGGGATCATGTAAGAGGCGATATTGCCATTTTGATCCACTTCAAATGCGCCGAGTACGGTTAAGTCAACATGCCCACCACGAATCATGGCAAAGCTTTCTGCCGATGAAAATATGGAGGCACCTACAGCAGCAGTGACGGTTTCTTTGCCAGCGTTAATCATATCGGCATCCACTTGATCTTCGGTTGGGTAGGGGCCAATGCCGAGCAAGCCATTTTCTGATTGCAGCATCACGTCAATATCGTTAGGTACATAGTTGGCCACTAAGGTTGGAATACCAATACCTAGGTTAACGTAATAACCGTCTTGTAGTTCTTGAGCCACTCGCATGGCTATTTGGTCACGATTTAATGACATGAGGGGCTCCTTAATTTTTGGCGAGGGTGATTTTTTCGATACGCTTTTCGAAAGACCCTTGGATAATGCGGTTAACATAAATACCGGGTGTGTGAATATGGTTTGGGTCAAGCTCGCCAACCTCAACAATTTCTTCAACCTCGGCGACCGTTACTTTACCTGCCGTGGCAGCCATTGGATTGAAGTTCATCGCGGTATCGCGGTAGATGAGGTTACCAATTTTGTCGGCTTTCCATGCTTTGACAATAGCAAAATCGCCGGTGACACTTTCTTCTAAAATATAGTCGCGGCCATTAAATTGTTTAACTTCTTTACCTTCGGCAACGGGCGTACCAACACCGGTGGCGGTATAAAAAGCGGGGATACCGGCGCCTCCTGCACGCATTTTTTCAGCCAATGTGCCTTGTGGTGTCAGTTCTACCTCAAGTTCACCAGATAAGTATTGGCGTTCAAATTCGGCATTTTCACCAACATAAGACGACACCATTTTTTTGATTTGTTTATCCTTCAAAAGGATGCCTAAGCCAAAATTATCAATGCCACAGTTATTAGAGACGACGGTAAGTCCCTTGGCGCCAATGTTTTCAATTTCTTTAATCAGCCCTTCTGGAATACCACACAGGCCAAAGCCACCGGCAATAATGGTCATGTTGTCTGAAAGCCCAGCCATGGCTTCTTGATAGCTGGAGACAACTTTATTGAAACCCCTCATGTTTTCCTCCTCTTAATTTTTATAAACGGCGCCAATTTTACTGTTATTTTGGCCGCCAATTTGTGCGGTGATGTAGTGCCCCGCGGCAACAAGCTTTTCTAGATCGATACCGGTTTCAATGCCCATGCCATGTAACATATAGACAACGTCTTCGGTTGAAACGTTGCCAGATGCCCCTGCTGCATAGGGGCAACCACCCAGTCCAGCAACTGAAGAATCGATGTTAGGTACGCCATATTCAAGGCACGCAAAGATATTGGCTAAGGCTTGCCCACGGGTATCATGAAAATGGAGCGATAACTTCTCTGCTGGCACTTCATGAACAACAGCCGATATCATGTCGCGTGCTTTAGTCGGGGTTCCTATGCCGATGGTGTCACCTAAGGAAACTTCGTAACAGCCCATATCTATTAGTGCTTTGCTGACGCGGACGACTTCGGAAACATCAATATCACCTTCGTAAGGGCAACCTAAGACACAGGATGTATAACCGCGTACGGGAATGTTTAACTCAGCAGCTTTGAGCAGGATGGGTTCAAAGCGCTGCAGTGATTCAGTAATACTGCAATTGGTGTTTTTTTGGCTGAATGTTTCTGACGCAGCGGCAAAAATGGCAACTTCCTTGGCACCACTTTCAATGGCGCGGTCAAACCCGCGGAGGTTCGGTGTTAGCACGATATAGGATGTCCCGTCACGAGAGGGTAGCTGATTGAGAACATCTGCTGCGTCTGCCATTTGAGGCACCCATTTGGGGCTGACAAAACTGGTGACTTCAATATCGTTGATGCCGGCATCACAAAGTTTATTTATTAAGGCAACTTTAACGTCTGTGGACACGTTTTGTTTGATATTTTGCAAACCATCACGTGGAGAAACCTCGACAATTCTGACCTGCTTTGGATAAGAATGAGACATATTAATTTTTATCCTTAAAGGTAATTAAGGTCGCATCAGCTTCGACAAAGTCTTCTTCTGAATAAAAGACTTGGTCTACCTCGCCATCAAATGGGGCGCTTAGCGTGTGTTCCATTTTCATGGCTTCAATAATGGCAAGGGTTTGTCCTTCGGTGACGGCATCATCGTTTGATACGAGGACTTTCAAGAGCTTTCCGGGCATCGGAGCAATGATGTTTGCAGCGCCGCCAATGGATGATAAATCGGGCTCGAATGGATTGACTTCAGTTAAAGCATACCAGCGATTTTTCCAAGAAATGAGAACTAGATCTTCATGCCTTAGGGTAATGAAACGTTCCCAACTGCCATTAATTTGCAAACGAATAACCTGATCACTCTCAGATTCTGCAATGACATCAAGGTCATTATCCAGATGAAAGATGAAATGATTGGCATTTTCAGTGACTTGGATTTCAACGTCATCAGCGTCTTTATAATTAAAAAATAAGCTTCGTTGACTTTGCCCATTAGGGCGCCAGCCGGTGGTATCAAACCACGGGGAATTGCCATCCGCGGATATGGCCGCCATATCATCAACGGTTTGTTTGCCGTCAAGCAAGGTTTTTACCGCTGCGGCCAGTAAGACTTTTTCGGGGAGTTCAACCTCGCTATCGGACAGAAGCGTGTCGAGTTTTTTGTCAATATACTGAGTATCAATTTGATTGCCGATAAAATCGGGGTGTGTTGCTAGGGTCTCTAAGAAAGCAATATTGTTTTCTACCCCAATAATGCCACTGTCGCCTAAAGCGTTTAACAAACGCTCACGTGCTACTTCACGGTCTTCACCCCAAACGACTAATTTAGCGATCATGGGATCATAAAACACACTGATGGTATCGCCTTGTTCTACACCGGTTTCAATGCGCAGATGTTGACTGCTTTTAGGAAAACGTAGATGGTGTAATTGACCCGTTGATGGCAAAAATAAGTTATTTGGGTTTTCGGCATAGACACGTGCTTCAAACGAATGGCCACTACTGGTGATTTGTTCTTGTTTTAAGGGCAATGCTTGACCTGCGGCAACGCGCACTTGCCACTCGACCAAATCTTGCCCGGTGACCATTTCAGTGACGGGGTGTTCTACTTGCAGGCGTGTGTTCATTTCCATAAAGTAGAAAGAACGATCTTCACCGACGATAAATTCGATAGTCCCCGCACCTAAAT
This sequence comes from Cycloclasticus sp., assembly GCA_002700385.1. Taxonomy (GTDB): domain Bacteria; phylum Pseudomonadota; class Gammaproteobacteria; order Methylococcales; family Cycloclasticaceae; genus Cycloclasticus. The sequence goes on along the minus strand of PADC01000009.1, from coordinate 19,293 downwards.
AATTAATAGCACGTGCTGCGTTAACGGCGGCTACGCCCATTGCTTGACGTGTTTGTTCGTTTAAGAACGGGGAGGGTGTTTCCTCAATAATCTTTTGATGACGGCGTTGTAATGAACATTCACGTTCGTGTAAATGGACATAATTTTCATGTGAATCACCAAACACTTGAAATTCAATATGACGGGGTTTACTGATGTAACGTTCTAATAAAACACGATCATCTGCAAATGCGTTGAGTGCTTCGCGTTTAACAGAGTCGAGTGATTCGGCAAATTCATTAGCGGAATTAACAACCCGCATCCCTTTGCCACCGCCACCAGAAACGGCTTTAATTAACAATGGAAAACCAACCTTCTCGGCTTGCGTTTGGAGGTAATCAGGTTCTTGATTTTCGCCATGATAACCTGGCACAACAGGCACATTAGCGTTTTCCATTAGGGCCTTTGCGGCATCTTTGGCTCCCATTTTTTCTATCGACTCTGCTGACGGGCCAATAAAAGTGATACCTGCTTCAGGGCAAGCGCGAGCAAACGCGCTGTTTTCGGATAAAAAACCGTAAGCAGGGTGTATGGCATCAACACCTACTTTCTTAGCTAAGGCGAGTAAATGATCGGCTTTAAGGTATGATTCATCCGGGCGTGAACCACCAATATGGTATGCCTCATCGGCTAATTTAACGTGACGAGCATGACGGTCTGCATCCGAATAAACAGCGACGCTGGTTATGCCCATTTTTTTTAATGTGGAAATCACTCGACAAGCAATTTCACCACGGTTTGCAATCAGTACTTTTTTAAACATGTTGTCTGCCCTCAATTACATTCTGAAGACGCCAAATTTGGCATCTTCCGTTGGGGTTTTTGCTGCAACAGCGAGCGATAAACCAAGAATACGTCGGGTGTCTCTTGGGTCGATGAGGCCATCGTCCCAAAGACGAGCAGTTGCAAAGTAGGGGTTACCTTGCTCTTCGTATTGCGCAAGAATAGGTTCTCTAAAAGCCGCTTCTTCTTCGGCAGACCAAGTGTTCCCAGCAGCTTCAATGGCATCACGTTTAACGGTCGCAAGCACGGAGGCAGCCTGTTCGCCACCCATCGTTGAAATGCGTGAATTTGGCCAGCTCCATAGCATGCGAGCGCCAAAGGCTCGGCCACACATGCCGTAGTTACCCGCGCCATACGAGCCACCAATCAGTACCGTAAATTTAGGCACGCTTGAGCACGATACGGCCGTCACCATTTTTGCGCCGTTTTTCGCAATGCCTTCTTCTTCGTATTTTTTACCGACCATAAACCCGGTAATATTTTGCAAGAAGAGCAGTGGAATGCCGCGCTGATTGCATAATTCTATGAAGTGAGTACCTTTTAGGGCAGAGGGAGAAAATAAAATGCCGTTATTGGCAATAATGCCCACAGGGTAGCCATGAATATGAGCAAATCCACAGATCAAGGTGGGCCCATACAAGGGTTTAAACTCCTGAAATTCAGAGGCATCAACCAAGCGAGCAATGATTTCACGCACATCGTAAGGTTGTTTGGCATCTTTTGGAATAATGCCTAGAATATCGTCAGTCGGGTACAGCGGTTCACGTGATTCACGGACCTTCACATGAACTTCCTTAGTGTCATTCAGGTGCTCGATAAGGTCTCGTGCAATAGACAATGCGTGCGAATCATCTTCTGCTATATGATCTGTTACGCCAGATTGTTTACAGTGTAGTTCTGCGCCTCCTAAGTCTTCTGATGAAACTTCTTCGCCAGTAGCGGCCTTCACCAAAGGGGGGCCGCCCAAGAAAATCGTTCCTTGTTCTCTAACAATAATAGACTCATCACATAATGAAGGAATATAGGCACCACCGGCAGTACAAGAACCCATTACCACAGCAATTTGTGGGATGCCGGCCGCTGACATGCGTGTCTGGTTGTAAAAGAACCGACCAAAATGTTCTTTGCCAGGAAAAACTTCGTGTTGAAGCGGCAAAAAAGCACCGCCTGAGTCGACTAAATAAACACAGGGGAGGCGGTTTTCAGCTGCAATTTCTTGCGCTCTCAGGTGTTTTGTGACGGTCAGTGGGTAATAGGTTCCGCCTTTAACGGTTGCATCATTGGCAATGACCATGACTTCGCCGCCATGGACACGCCCAATACCGGTGATAATGCCAGCAGCCGGTGCAACATCGTCATAAATGCCGTAAGCCGCCAGCTGAGACAGTTCTAGAAAGGCACTGCCGGGGTCGAGTAGGGCTTTAATACGGTCCCTTGGCAACATTTTATCGCGATCTAAGTGTTTCTTTCGAGCTCGTTCTCCACCCCCTTGAGCAGCAGTATTAATCCGTTCGTTTAGCTCCTCAACGAGTGATTCCATATGAGCTTTATTTTCGTTGAAATCTGCTGAGGCAGTTTCAATTTTTGACTTAATAACGGGCATATTTTTTACCTTCTTATTGTTAAGACCAAGTGTTTAAATAATTTCGATAGCCATTGCAGTGGCTTCGCCACCACCAATGCAAAGCGACGCGACACCTTTTGAAAGTTGGCGGGCTTTTAGTGCGTGAATTAAAGTGACTAAAACACGGGCACCCGAAGCACCAATTGGGTGACCTAAGGCACAAGCGCCCCCATTGACATTAACCTTGGCAGGGTCAAGATGAAGGTCTTTCGTAGCGGCCATGGTGACCACAGCAAAGGCTTCATTTATTTCGAATAAATCAACGTCATCGACAGCCCATTCGCATTTTTTTAAAACTTTTTGAATGGCAAAAATTGGGGCGGTGCTAAACCAGTCGGGGTCTTGAGCGTGTACAGCTTGAGCTGTAATTTTAGCCAGCGGTTGAAAGCCTTTTTTCTCAGCTTCACTTGAATCCATCAATACTAAAGCGGCGGCACCGTCGGAGATGGATGATGCGTTTGCTGCGGTCACCGTGCCATCTTTTTTAAAAGCGGGGCGCAGTTTTCTTATTTTATCAACGGCTGCTTTAGCGGGTTGCTCATCGTCGGTATAAGTCGTTTCTCCTTTGCGGCTTTTAACAACAACGGGTGTTATTTCAGCCTCGAAAGCGCCCGAGCTAATGGCGCTGTTAGCACGCTCGAGTGAGCTAATAGCAAAGTCATCTTGTTGTTCGCGGCTAAAGTTATATTTTTCGGCACACATTTCAGCAAATGCACCCATCAACTGTCCATGTTTAACATCTTGTAAACCGTCATGGAACATGTGGTCGATCATGTCACCGTGGCCCATTTTAAGGCCAGCGCGATATTTGCTGGAAAGGTAAGGGGCATTTGTCATGGATTCCATACCGCCGGCAATAACACAGCTGGCATCTCCCGCAAGAATTTGTTGGTACCCGTATATCACCGCTTGCATGCCAGAGCCACACATTTTATTGACCGTATTACAGGGTGAAGATAATGGAACGCCTGCTTTTAAAGCGGCTTGTCGAGCAGGGGCCTGACCTTGCCCAGCCGGTAGAACGCATCCAAAATGAACGGTTTCAATCTGCTCAGGTTTTACTTGGCCATCTTCTATTGCGGCTTTAATGGCAGCACTGCCTAGATCAGATGCTGTTAAAGATGAAAATTGACCCTGAAAACCACCTAAAGGTGTTCTTTTGGCGGCGACGATGACAACGTTTCGATTCGCCATGGTTATTTCGTGTCGTCAAATAATTCACGGCCGATCAGCATTCGGCGAATTTCATTCGTGCCGGCACCAATGTCATAGAGTTTGGCATCACGCAGCAAACGACCCGTTGCAAATTCATTGATATAGCCATTCCCCCCTAAGGTTTGAATACCTTCAAGTGCAACCTTAACGGCGTTTTCTGAAGCAAACAGCAACAGGCCAGCCGCATCTTTACGCGAATCATTGCCTTTGTCGTATTGTTCTGCAACACGGTAAGCAAAAGCACGCGTGGATTGCAAAGCAACATACATGTCGGCCATTTTTCCTTGCATGAGTTCGAAAACACCAATGGGTTTGCCAAATTGCTTCCGTTCGTGCACGTAAGGTAAGCAAATATCCATGGTGGCTTGCATAATCCCAATGGGACCGCCTGATAAAACCATTCGCTCGGTGTTCAAGCCGCTCATTAAGACTTTTACACCTTCGTTGACATCACCGAGAACATTTTCTTCAGGAATTTCGCAATTTTCAAAGACCAATTCGCAGGTGTTGGAACCGCGCATACCGAGTTTGTCCAGTTTTTGCGCCGTTGAAAAACCAGGCATGGTTTTTTCAATAATAAAGGCCGTCATGCCGCGTGAGCCCGCCTCTGGCCCAGCGGTGCGCATGTAAACAATCAAGACATCGGCATCGGGGCCATTGGTAATCCACATTTTATTACCGTTGGCGATCCATTTATCCCCTTTTTTTTCGGCTTTGCAGCTCATCGAGCCCACGACATCTGAGCCTGCACCGGGTTCGGACATAGCCAGTGCGCCTATGTATTCGCCGCGGCATAGTTTTGGTAAATATTTATGGCGCTGCTCTTCGGTACCGTTTAAATATAAATTATTTAAACAAAGGTTGGAGTTAGCGCCGTAAGACAGGCCAATAGAAGCAGAAGCTCTTGATAATTCTTCCATGACCACAAGGTGAGATAAATAATTAAGCCCTGTGCCGCCGTATTCTTCGGGTATGGTCATGCCTAGCAGGCCCATTTCTCCGAAGACGGGCCACAATTCATTTGGGAATTCATTTTTTTGATCGACGGATTCAGCCAGCGGCGCAATTTCTCCGTCTGCAAACTTACGAACGGCGTCCCTAAGTTCATCAACTTCATCATTAATGCGTGTATTAAAAGGCATTTATTTTCCTCTGTGTTTTTTAGTTATTCTCGAGTTGCTTTAAATTGATCATAACACTATACTCAATCTAACATCAATTAGAATCTAAACAAGATTAGATTTTTTACAGGGCAGCAATGACACTCATTCAGGCAACAAAAAAAAGCGCAGTCACTCGGCAACTTATACTAGATGCGGCCGCTAAAATGTTAAGCAGGCATGGGTATCACGGTACGTATTTGAAGGATATTGCTGCCTCCATCAATATGCAGGCGGGTAGTTTGTATTACCACTTCAATTCAAAAGAAGCGCTGATGCAAGAAGTGCTGAATAAAAGTATTCAGTTGATTCGCGATATTGTTGAAGAGGAAGTGGATAAATTGGGCCATAAACCGGATTTTGTTAGCTTATTAAAAGCCGCGATTCGTGGCCACCTTATTGCTATTTTACGTCATGCAGATTACACCCTGGCGAGCATCCGGAATTATGGGCAAATACCCAAAAGTGTTCATGATTTTGCTCAAGCTGATCGAGATGCTTATGAAAATTTTTGGCGAGAATTATTTGAACAGGCTGAGAAAGAGGGCGTTATTCGTTCTGGTGTTAATACGCACCTTTTAAGACTCGCCTTATTTGGCAGTATGAACTGGGCAACTATTTGGTATGCCGATAGCGGTACCAGCGTAGAAGAAATTGCAGAATCACAGGCCGATCTGTTTTTACATGGCTGTTATAAGGAGGAGAGAGATTAAGTGAATTATAAAAATAACCTATTAAATATTGATGAGAGAGGGGTCGCATTCGTAACACTCAATCGCCCCCATGTTCACAATGCGATGAGTGCAGAATTGATTCAGGAAATGCAGCATATTTGTGCAACGATTGAGTCGGACAATCGTGTTCGTGTGGTTGTGTTAAGCGGCGCAGGCGAAACTTTTTGTGCCGGTGGCGATTTAAAATGGATGGAAAGTAATATCACCAAAACGAGAGCACAACGTGTTAAAGAAACCGGTGAGCTGGCCAATATGCTGGCGGCTTTAAATGGCCTCAGTAAGCCTTTAATTGGCCGTATTCAAGGGCCAGCCTATGGTGGTGGCGTTGGAATGATCTCGGTTTGTGATATCAGCATTGGTGTTGACACAGCAGCCTTTGGTTTAACAGAAGTGAAATTAGGGTTAACACCGGCGACGATTTCGCCTTATGTTGTTAAACGAATAGGCGCAACGCATGCGCGTAGAAACTTTTTTAATTCCAGAATCTTTAAGGCGGATGAAGCAAAAAACATAAATTTGTTAACCGACGTTGTGAGTGCCAATGAATTAGACAAGGCGATAGAAAAAGAAGTCAACATGATTCTAAAGTGCGCGCCAGGTGCTATTGCCTCCACCAAAAAATTGATTGATTACGTGGACACACACACAGCGGCTGACAATCGTATTTACACGGCGGCAAATTTGGCTGATGCCTGGGAAACAGAAGAAGGCAAAGAAGGCATTGATGCGTTCTTAAATAAACGTAAAGCCAGTTGGACTGAATCTTAATTTTTTGGGGGAGATCAAATGAATTCAATTTATTTTAATGAAGAACACACCATGTTACGCGACCAAATTCGGCGTTTTGTCGAACAAAAGGTCATGCCGGTTGCGGAAGACTGGGAAGAAACAGGCAAAATTCCGCGTGAAATTTTACAAGAAATGGGGGAGTTGGGTTTTCTGGGTATTCGGTATTCCAGTGAATATGGCGGCAGTGAAATGGACACGTTGGGATCGGTTATTTTGGCTGAAGAGCTTGGGCGATCAACCTTTGGTGGTTTTGCTGTTACGGTGTTGGTGCATACCGATATGGCATCCCCGCATTTAGATAATTTTGGTAATCAAGAACAGCTGGCCCAATACATGCCGGATATTATTTCGGGCAAAAAAATTGTGGGTGTGGCTGTGACAGAACCTGACGTTGGCTCAGACGTTGCGGGAATAAAAACACGTGCAGTTAAAGACGGTGATGACTACCTGTTAAATGGCTCAAAAATGTTTATCACCAATGGGGTTCATGGTGATTTGTTTTTTGTTGCGGCAAAAACCGATAGCGAAGCCAAACCATCACGCGGTATTACAATTTTTGCGGTTGAAAAAGGAACACCGGGCTTTACAGTGGGTAAAAGCCTAAAAAAAATGGGCTGGTTATCTTCTGATACAGCGGAACTGGTTTTTGATAATTGCCGTGTGCCCGCAAAGAACATACTTGGTGAAGTCAACAAGGGTTTTTATTCAATCATGCGAAATTTTCAAAACGAACGCTTGGTTTTGGGCGCGCAATCCATGGGTGAAGCCTCTAAAGCACTTGAATTGACGATGGACTATGTCACCACACGAAAAGCGTTTGGTGGCGTGCTGTTTGATAAACAAGCGATACGCCAGCGTTTAGCGGCCTTGGCGTCAAAAGTTGAAGCAGGGAAACAACTCGTCTACCATGCTGCTTGGCTTGATGCGCAAGGCTTAGATTGCATTAAAGAGGTTTCCATGGTTAAAGCGTATTGTGGCGAGCTTGTTAATGAAGTGATGTATGATTGCTTGCAATTTCACGGCGGCTTTGGCTATATTCGTGAAAGTGCGATTGAGCGGATGTATCGTGATGCACGAATTCAAGCCATCGGTGGCGGTGCGACCGAAGTGATGCTGGAAGAAGTTTCAAAAAGAATGATTGATTAATCTTAAGTATAGAGGGAAATTATGTCTGAAGGGTTTAGTGTGGAAGAGATGAAAGTGGGCCAATCGGCTTCCATGAGTAAAACAGTGACAGAAGCGGATATTATTTTATTTGCCGGTATTACGGGTGATTTTAATCCTGCACATATCGATGAGGAATATGCAAAAAACAGTCTGTTTAAAGGTCGAATTGCTCATGGCATGTTATCGGCGGGTTTTATTAGTGCCACGTTAGCGATGAAACTGCCTGGACCTGGAACAATTTATTTAGGCCAAAGCATGAAGTTTAAAGCGCCCGTAAAAATAGGTGATACCGTTAAAACCACCGTCACCATAACCAGCATTAATGTCGAAAAGAAAATCATTAATCTGGACACCGTGTGTTTTGTCGGGGAAACAAAAGTAGTGATCGGTGAATGCACAATGATGAAGCCATAGGGCTTGATCGCAAAACGTCCGCTAAAAATATAAAAAACGTGGGTGAGGGTTGTTCAATAAGGATTGAGGAGAAAGATGCCAGTACAAAAATTGCTTAAAGAAAAAACAAGGAGTGTGTCAGAAGCCGTAGCGTTAGTAAAATCGGGCGACACCGTTGATTACGGTTTTGGTTTAACGCAATCAACGATTTTTGACACGGAATTGGCTTCGCAAAAAGACCGCTTGAGGGATGTGATTGTTCGAGGAACCTTATCAACCGCGGCTCGTCAAGTGATAGAAAAGGATCCTAACCAAGCACATTTCGAATATCAAAATTGGCATTTTTCTGGTTATGACAGAAAAAAGTCAGAGCAGGGGATGATGTCCTATATTCCTTTTAACTTTGGTGAAGGCCCGGGGATTTATAGAGAATATTTAAAAAGCGATGTGCTCGTGCTGAGAACCAGCCAAATGGATCAACACGGCTATTTTAATTTTGGCATTTCCAATACCTTTGCCAGAGCCTGTTGTGATATTGCAAAGAAAATAGTGATCGAAGTGTCAGATGCCATACCAACCTGTTATGGCAATCAAAATAGCGTACACATAACGGAAGTTGATGCGGTTTTTCAAGGTGACAATGCGCCTTTGTTCGAGTTGCCGAGCGCACCGATCAGTGATATTGACCGAAAAGTGGCTGATTTTATTGTTCCCTTGATTGAGGATAGAAGCTGTTTACAAATTGGTATTGGTGGCATGCCAAATGCTGTTTGCTCCGCGTTAGCGCATTCCGATATAAAAGACCTGGGTATTCATACAGAAATGTTTGTAGATGGCATGGTTGATTTGGTTGAAAAAGGAAAAGTCACCGGCGAGTATAAACAAACATTCAAAGGTGAAATCGTTTACACCTTCGCGCTTGGCTCAAAAAGAATGTATGACTTCATTCATAAAAATGAAATGTGCGTCAGCATTCCCGTTGATGAAACAAACTTACCAAACAAAATTGCAGCAAATGACAAGGTGGTTTCCATTAATAATTGTTTGCAGATTGATCTCAGTGGGCAGGTTGCTTCAGAAAGCAGTGCGTATAGACAAATTTCCGGAACCGGAGGGCAATTACAATTTGTTCGAGGTGCCGTTGCCTCTAAAGGAGGAAAATCATTCATGTGCCTTTCCTCAAGGTTTATAGATAAAGAGGGCCAGCCGCACTCCAGGATTGTACCGGGCCTGGAAGAAGGGACGGTCGTCACGACGCCAAGATCAGACACCATGTATGTTGTAACAGAATATGGAATTGTTAATTTAAAAGGTAAAAGTATTACTGAAAGGGCCTTGGCGCTGATCAGCATTGCTCACCCCGAAGACCGAGATGGGCTGTTGCAGCAAGCCCGAGACCTACGCATTATTTCTCGAAAGTACGATTGATTAAAGACCTTAAAGACAGATAAACACGTGACATATACAACGGTTAAATTAGAGATAGAAAACAACATTGCAACGGTCACCTTAAGTGACCCTGCTACCCGCAATGCGATTACCGACCCCGTTTTGCTAGAAGAAGTCAAAGCGGTCTTCAATGCCATTCAACAGAACACCGATGTTAACGTTTGTATTCTGACCGGTGAAGGTAAAGGCTTTTCTTCTGGCGGTAATGTCAAAGACATGCTGAACAGAGAGAAAATGTTTGCCGGGGATCATTTGCAATTACAAAATAATTACCGCAAGGGCATTCATAGCTTATCCAAACTGCTTTACTCTATAGAAATTCCCATGATAGCTGCGGTCAATGGTGCAGCGGCAGGGGCAGGGTTTGATTTAGCGCTACTGTGTGATATTAGAATCGCGTCTGAACGGGCGAGTTTTTGTTCGTCGTTTTTAAACTTAGCCGTTATTCCGGGAGACGGAGCTTGTTGGTTGTTACGTAAAACCGTTGGAGCGCAACGGGCGGCAGAATTAATCCTCACAGGCAAAACGGTTAAAGCGCAAGAGGCTTTAGAGATGGGGCTGGTTTTAAAGCTTGTGGAACATGACAAACTGTTGAGCGAAGCCAAGGAGTTGGCGGCGAGCATTGCTGAAAAATCACGTGAAACCTTGGTGGTTACTAAACGTTTATTAAGGTCAACCGATAGCTTGGGTTATGAAGACCACCTTAATCTTTGTTCAGCGAATCAAGCCATGTTTCATCATGCGCCGGAGCATCAAGAAGCACTTGAACAGTTTTTTAATAAAAAATAAGATTTGCTGGTAGGATTCTTTATAAAACACATTTGGATTCATCACTTAAAACTAACTAACAATAGATCAATGGCAAGAATTTCAATTGAATACCCCGGTAACACCCTGTTTGAACATGAATTGTCGGTCCGTGTTACCGATTTAAATTTTGCTGATCATTTGGCGCATGATAGCGTCATTTCTCTACTGCATGAGGCCAGGGCACAATTTTTCAAAGCACATAATATGTCTGAACTAGATGTTGGTGGGAAAGGGATTATCATGGCAGATATTGCAGTGAATTATCGTTCAGAGGCTTATTTTGGCGATAAGCTTAATGTTGAAATCGCCTTGGGCGATTTTTCATCCAAAGGGTGCGACTTTTTTTATAAAGTGAGCAATAAAAAGTCAGGTGCTACCGTTGCAGTGGCTAAAACAGGCATTGTGTTTATGGATTATACAACCCGAAAACTGGCGCCTGTACCCGATGAATTTTTGAACGTAGCCCGAGCATAGTTTTATTTTCTAAGCTCGGTTATTCACTAAGGGCGATAAAAAGTAATGAGGGGAGAGGGCATTAACACACTCGTAGAACCGGATAAGATCCAACATTGGATTCCTGGCAAGATTACTTTTGACAGTTGCCGACAGGCATGGGATGGCATGTCGCTGCGTGGTTATCAGTATGATGATCTGGATGTTGTGATTCCGGCGATGCGAGATTATATGTTTGTTGTTTACAGGGGGAAACGATCCAAGATGAGCCGTCGGCGTGATGGGCCATGGGAGAATCATCAGGTTGAACCCGGTGTGGTTTCAATTCTAACGCGGGCTCAACAATCGCAATGGAAATGGGACAGCCCAATAGACGTATCACATCTTTACCTGTCTCAAGACACCCTTGCTTCGGTAGCCACTGAGGTGTTTGATCGGGATATTGCGACTATTGAATTAACGGATTGTGTCAGGGCTGAAGACCCAGTCCTTCCGGCTTTGGTGACCCAGATGGAACGTGAATTAATAACGGGAGGGATAGGGGCTTCGTTATATATTGATGCACTAAAAAATCAAGCTTGTGTTCATATTTTACGCCGGTATTCAAACATTGTTTTTAATGATGCTTCATCCGGAGGGTTTTCAATACATCAACGACATTTGATTAAAGATTTTATTGAAACGCATCTGGAAACCAAAATCACCATAGCCGAACTGGCTGAGTTGGTGCATATCAGTTCATTTCACTTCAGTCGTAAATTCAGTCATGATTTTGGTTGTCCGCCACATGCCTATGTGATGAAAAAAAGAGTGGAGCGTGCTTTAAAGTTATTATCAAAAACAACGTTGCCAATTAAACAAATTTCATGTCAATGTGGCTTTTCAGATCAAAGCCATTTGACACGCGTGATGCGTCGAGTAACTGGCAAAACTCCAGCGACGTTTCGTCGCCCAAAACATTGAAAGAGGTTATATATTAAGACAGCAAGAATGTTCTAAATTAAGCTGGAATGGTTCTATAAAATCGATTTTTTATATTTCTATAATGAGGCAGTCTTACTGAAAAAATCAGTCATCTAAAGACAATAAAAAATCAATAGATTAGATGGCTTAATTCGAGTGATAGCGAAAATAAAACAATATCCTGAGGAAGGGAACATGGCATCAATAGAATCAGACTATTTGAGGGCGCTTTACCAAAATTGGATGGACCGCATGACAGCAAACCCAGACATGGGTCTTGAGGACATGCGGGCTCTGTTCGATGAATGGTCAAAACCAACGATGGAACCTGAGAATGTGACGTATAAAAACGACACCGTAGCAGGGGTTAAAGGCCTATGGGCCTTGCCGCTTGGGGGTGACTACTCAAAGGTTCTTATTTATACCCATGGGGGTGGTTTTGCTGTGGGTTCGGCGGACAGCCATCGTAAATTAGCGGGGCATATGGCAAAAGCATTGGGTGTTTCAGCCTTGGTGCTTGATTATCGCCTAGCGCCTGAAAATCCATTTCCAGCACAGCTTGATGATGCAGTTTCCGTATATAAAGCACTGCTAAAACGCGGAGTGCAGGCTGACAATATTACAACAATTGGCGATTCGGCGGGCGGTAATTTGGCCATTGCCTCGGTTCTTCAATTTCGTGAATTGGGCTTACCATTACCAAGCAGTGTGATTGCTTTTTCACCGTGGTTAGATATGGCATTAACGGGCGAAACATTAGTGACCAATGAAGAAACGGATGCACTTGTTAAACGACCTGTTTTAGAAGGAATGGTGGGTATGTTTTTAGGTGAACAGGGTGATCCTAAAAACGCATTAGCCAATCCACTTCATGCGGATTTCACCGGTTTCCCCCCATTGTATATTTCGGCAGGCGGTGTAGAAACACTGCTGGATGATTCTCGTCGTTTACACACTTTAGCCACTGATGCGGGAGTAAATTCAACGTTATCAGTTGTAGACGGCATGCAACACGTTTTTCAATTTTTAGCAGGCAGAGCACCTGAGGCGGATGAAGAAATTCAGAAAATTTCTGAATGGTATGCAAATTTATAATAAAAAATAAAACAATAAAATTAACGGAGAACATAATGACTCAACAAGGTACGGGTTGTTCAATGCCTTCTGCTGATTTCGACGCCATTGTCGTTGGAGCCGGTTTTGGTGGCATGTATATGACGCATAAACTGCGTGATGACTTGGGCATGAAAGTGCAAAGTTATGACAAAGGCGGTGATATTGGGGGGACTTGGTATGCAAACCGTTACCCGGGTATTTTGTCAGACACGGAAAGTTTTTTTTATAGTTATTCCTTTGATAAAGAACTGCTACAAGAGTGGACTTGGAAAAATCGTTATGTAAATCAACGTGAAATTTTAGAATACCTGAGTCATTTTGCAGATCGTTACGACATTCGAAAAAGTTATCAATTTGATACAAAGGTGACATCCGCTATCTTTAATGAGGACACAAACCGTTGGCACATAACCACCGATCGGGGAGATAACGTAACAGCCCAACACTTTATCACCGGCTTAGGTTTATTATCGGCAACGAATGTTCCCAATTTTAAGGGCCGTGAAACTTTTCAAGGTCAGCAATTCCATACGGCTAATTGGCCGCATGAAGGCGTGGATTTTTCAGGCAAACGTGTTGGTGTTATTGGAACCGGCTCAACTGGGACACAATTTATTACCGAAGCCGCAAAAACCGCCGGTCATTTAACTGTCTTTCAGCGCTCACCTCAATATACCGTGCCGATTGGCAATGGCCCAATATCTGAAGAGTTTTCTAATGATATTAAAGCGAATTATGACGCTAGTTGGAAACAAATTAAAAACTCCAATGTCGCTTTCGGTTTTGTAGAAAGCACAGTCCCAGCGGCGGGTTTGCCTGTTGAAGAAACCGACAAAGTGTTTGAGGCGGCTTGGCAAAAAGGCGGGGTTTTCCGTTTTATGTTTGAAACATTCTGCGATATTGCGGTTGATCCGGGTGCAAATGAAGCAGCGTGTGCTTTTATTCGCAAAAAAATTGACGAAATCGTTGATGATCCGGCGGTTGCAGAGAAACTAAAACCCTACGACCTGTATGCAAAACGTCCCTTATGCGATTCGGGTTATTATGCAACCTTTAATCGCGACAATGTGACGTTAGCTGATGTAAAAGCGCATCCTATTGTCGAAATAACACCCAAAGGTGTTTTGACTGAGGATGGAGAATATGAATTAGATATCCTTGTCTATGCAACAGGGTTTGATTCCGTGGATGGCAATTACGTCAAAATGGATATACGCGGTCGAGATGGCTTGCAAATTAAAGATAAATGGAAGAAAGCACCCACCAGTTATATAGGGGTAGCGAATGCTGGCTTCCCAAATATGCACATGATTTTAGGTCCCAATGGCCCCTTCACGAATTTACCGCCCAGTATAGAAACTCAAGTTGAATGGATTGCAGATTTAATTAGATCCATGCGCGATAAAGGCCAAATAACGGCTGAACCAAAACTCAGTGCAGAACAAAACTGGACCAAGACCTGCCAAGAAATTTCCGATGCAACGTTGTTTTCTAAAGCAGATTCTTGGATTTTTGGCACCAATATTCCGGGTAAAGAAAGCGCGGTGCAATTTTATTTAGCGGGCCTTGGAAATTACAGGAAGGTGTTAAATGAAGAGGCGAACAAGGGCTATCAAAACTATATGTTTCAGTACGCAGATGAACTGTCGAATCAAGGATGAGGCAAGAAAAAGCAAGATAGATTAATGATAAGAATCCAACCCATGGTGATCCTGAGGCGTCTTAACATGAAGCCATTTTCAAATGCGAATGTTACAGTAGACAAGATAATAATGCCGAATCCAGATTTTTAGGAAACCCTCGGTCATTAAACTGTTATTTAAGATTAAATTTAGTCAGGAGAACACATCATGCAAGACACAACATACACCACACCTGCTTTATATATTGATGGCGAATGGATTACTGAAGCTAGCCGCTATGGCGAGGTGTTAAATCCAGCCACGGATGAAGTGCTGGCCAAATACCCCATCGCGAGCGAAGATCAAATTAACCAAGCGCTGGCATCAGCAGCGGCGGGTTTTGAGCGGTGGCGTAAAACCAGCTACGAAGAACGAATTGATATTATGCACCGTGCAGCGGCAATTATTCGTGAGAATGCAGAGCAGACCGCGCGTTGCATGACCCTGGAACACGGCAAGCCGTTAGCGGATTCAAAAGCAGAAGTAGAAAACTGTGCCAGCCTGTTAGAATGGTGCTCAACAGCAGCAGCGGATCATAATGACCGGACATTACCCGAATTAACAGGGTTTGTGGATAGAACCGTACGAAAAGAGCCTATAGGCCCTGTTGCAGCTTTTCCTGCCTGGAATTTCCCCGCTTCTTTAGCAACCCGTAAAATGGCTTCAGCCATTGCAGTGGGCTGTTCTGTCATCGTTAAACCGGCCAAAGAAACCCCGGTCTCTTTTATGGCCGTGGTGGATGCGCTTGATAAAGCAGGTTTACCAAAGGGTGTGGTAAATATATTGATGGGTGATTCAGCATTGATCAGTAAAAAGCTCATAGAATCGCCGGTGATCAAGAAAATATCCTTCACCGGATCAACACCCGTGGGTCAACAATTGGCGGCGTTAGCTGGCGATCAGGCTAAACCCTGTGTGATGGAATTGGGCGGTCACGCGCCGGTCTTGATTTTTGATGATGCAGATTTAGAAAAGGCGATCGATTTATCCGTGATCACTAAAAGTCGTAACTCTGGGCAAGTCTGTATCTCACCGACCCGCTTTTTTGTTCAAGAGGCCATCTATGATCAATTTCTTTCTGAGTTCAGCGAAAAATTCGCCGCACTGCGTTTAGGCAATGGCCTGGATGAAGACACACAAATGGGCCCCTTAGCAAACCCACGCCGTATTGGCGAGTTAGATGCCTTAGTCGAAGATGCCGTCAGCAAGGGAGCCACCTTGGTGACAGGGGGTAAAAAACTGGATAGAGCCGGAAACTTCTACGAAGCCACGGTGCTGGCAAATGTACCTGATTCCGCAAGAATTATGCAGGAAGAACCCTTTGGCCCTATCGCGGTTATTAATAAATTTAAGCAATATGATGAAGCGATTGAGAAAGCCAATAATACAGATTTTGCATTGGCTTCCTATGCTTTTAGTGGTTCAAAAGAAACCATTGATAAATTAGGCCGCGACTTAGACTCAGGCAAAGTCGGTATCAATGGGTACCCTGTGGTTTTCCTCGATTCACCTTTGGGCGGACGACGCCAATCAGGCTATGGCAGTGAAGGGGGGTACGAAGGATTAGATGCTTATCGGATAGTAAAATTTGTCAGTCAAAGTGTTATTTAAACGAGGAGAATAATAAAAATGAAATGTCAGTCTTTAAATGAATTTGGTAAGGCAGTTGTTGGAGAAGAACGTCCCGATTTAACCGTAACCGGCACAGAAGTTCTTCTTCGTGTTACGGCCAATGGCGTTTGCCATAGCGATTTACATATTCGAGAAGGCTGTTATAACTTGGGCGGTGGGCAAAAATTAAGTTTTGCAGATCGTGGTATGAAACTACCTCTTGTGATGGGGCATGAACCGGTTGGCATGGTTTTAGATGCGGGTGACAAGGCAGGGGAGCTCGATCGAAACAAACACTTTGTTGTTTATCCATGGCAAGGGTGTGGTGAATGTCATCAATGTAAAGATGGGCGTGAGAACTACTGCTCAGCACCGCGCTATGTCGGAATGCATATCGATGGAGGGTATGCCGACCAAATGAAAATCCCACATCCAAAATATTTGTTTGATATTGGCGATATGGCACCCGAAATAGCCGCACCATTAGCCTGTTCAGGCTTAACGACGTATTCAGCGCTTAAAAAAGTGCAGGACACTCTGGCTAAGTCTCCGGTTGTTATTATTGGCGTAGGCGGTTTGGGTTTAATGGCCGTTGGGTTAGTTAAAGCAATGGGCGGCTTACCTCCTGTTGTAGTGGATTTAGACCCCGTTAAACGCGAAGCAGCCCTTAAAGCCGGGGCCAGCGCCGCCATAGATGGTGCTGCCGAAGATGCCGTGGCTCAGGTTCAAGCCGCTGTGGGGGGTACGGGCGTTCAAGCAACCATTGATTTAGTGGGCGCAGAAAGCACAGCCTCCTTGGCGTTTAATGCCGTTGCAAAAGGCGGCAAAATGGTCATCGTTGGTTTGTTTGGTGGGTCAACACCGTGGGCACTGCCACTCATTCCGGTTAAAGCCGTCACCATTATGGGCAGTTACGTGGGTAGCTTGGTCGAGTTTGGCGAACTGATGGATTTAGCACATAAAGGCTTAGTGCCCGCCTTACCGACTAAAACCTACGCATTGGATACAGCCAACGATATTCTTAACGAATTAGAAGACGGTAACGTGGTGGGTAGGGCAGTGCTAACACCTTAATTGAACGTATTAAACTATTCAGGCCGAATAAACCTTGTTCGGCCTTTTTTTATGCTAGGTGCTGGTTTTTGCTTATTAAATAAAACGCCAATCGAAAACACAAAGATCAAACGAGCTGATTTTTAAGATTTAAAATTAAAAGGATGAGCCAGCCTGTTTTAAAAAGGCTATTTCTTCATCAGTCGATTGACGATTCAAAATAATGTTCCGATGAGGGTATCGACCAAATTTTTTGATGATATCTCTATGCTTTACTTCAAACTCAATACTGGACTCATCACCATTAGCTTTATAAAGTTCAATCGCCAAATCATGAATGATTAAAGACTCACTGTGCATATAGGGCAAATACATAAAGTTTCGTTCAACTTGAGTCAACTCGTGATGTTTACCAAGCGATATCGCTTCTTGGGCCAGTGCTAAAGCCAAATGGTCAGATGAAAAAGCCTGAGGGCTATCTCTAAATATATTTCTTGAAAATTGGTCTAATACAATAATCTCAGCTAAACGCCCCCAAGCTGATTGTCGCCACTCAAATAATTCACAGTGATTAGCTTGCTCATGCAACGTTAAAAATTTATCTTTAACTAACGCATCAAACGCAGCATCCTTACCCCACCATGTTGATGGTTCAATGTCGTTAAACCAAAAAGATAAAACATCGTTGTAATTCACTGAGTTTTTCATTGTATTTAATGTCAAAATAATCGACGCAATTTATTGCATTCGCCTTGATTTGATTGATAAGTTTTGCTCATCCACTACACGCCAGTAAGGCTTGAACACATCCATCATCAACGCCCATTTTTTATAAGTCAAGGGAGCGCGATTTCTGTAGTAATGAGGTTAGCATAACCGAGGTTGTAGTCAACGGCAGTATTAGGCGATTTATTTTTCGCCAATTGATGGCAGAGCTCTATTAACCATTTTCTCTACATTCTCTTCCATATTTATGGAAAGCAAAACGATATCAGGGTGGTTTTTTGCATAGACACGAAATATTTCGTCAGCAAATGCCTGTCCTATGGCCGAGACTCCCTCAAAATCAAAAACTACATTTTCAAATCGTTCTATCCTGGCTAAAAGTCTTTTTGCCTGTGACCGTGATACAAGCTTTTCATTTTCGTATTGAGCTAACTTTACAGGAATAACCGTTTTATTAAATTGATATTCATCCGGCCCTGCATAATCATCGAAAATCGTTTGAATAACACGATCCGAATTCCTGTTAATTAGCATATAAACGCCAGTACCAGCTTCGTTTTTAGAGAATTCGGATTCAAGAATAAAGCCAAAATCATGTTGATCTTTGTGGCTAAACTTGACACCTTTCGAATCAATTTCAAACTCATCAAATGCCCTTGAGGTAAAAAATATACCTTCACCAGTATGGTTGTCTGGATCTGTTGTTAGCTTTCCCTTAGACAATTCAAATAGCGCTTGGCGTTCATCATGGAGATCACATAATCTTTTGATCTTTTTAAAAATTCCCTCTCCATCATCAATAACGAAGATCATGATTTTTTCTTTATCTCTTACAGCGTAGATGTATACATGCTTCCCATCAGAGTGATCAATTACGTTATTTACCATTTCAGTAAAACCGTAATGACATATATCAACAATGTTTTCAGGTAATCCATCAAATACAAATGAGTATTGGTTTCTCCATACACCATCTTCTGTGAACTCCGGCGTAAGAGGGAATAAAGAGCGGTGTTCTCTCAGATTCCCCAAAAAATATCGTTTCCCCTTTCCCGTACCGCTAGATATTATCCAACCTTCTTTTTCCAGTCTTTTTACATGGCCATGTACTGCTTGAGGGGTTATTGAGAATATTTTGGCGATATGTTTAGAAATATCAGTAGGGTGGTGCCTCACATCCCGGACGATTTGACGTCTAATTCTTTCGCCTCTCTCTTTGTTATTCATGCCGCATCTTTTAAGAAAATGATTTTCTTAAAGGATACCAATAATATTCTTAAAGGATCAATATTTTTTCTTAAAGGAGGGAGAGTTCTCGATTGACTGCAGGGGAAGATCACCTAACGTTCTAGGTAAGACGCGCGCGTCTCTTTGCGCGTCGTACTTGACTTTTTTGTTAGCATTTAGTGATTTAATGCCTTTAATACAGCTCTTGGTTCTTTTGCCACAATATTAAGCAAGACAAGAGCAGGGTCTTGTGGCTTGCGGTCTCCGCGCTCCCAATGGCGGAGTGTACTAACACTAAT
>PADC01000008.1 GCA_002700385.1 Cycloclasticus sp. | reverse complement strand
TAATGTCTAAAGAAAAATTTGAAAGAAATAAACCCCATGTAAACGTAGGCACAATTGGTCACGTTGATCACGGTAAAACAACGTTAACGGCGGCGCTCACAAAAGTCATGGCAGAAGCGATGGGTGGAGAAGTCAAAGCATTTGATGAGATTGACAACGCCCCAGAAGAGCGCGAGCGTGGTATCACGATTGCCACCTCACACGTAGAATATGAATCAGATACACGTCACTACGCACACGTAGACTGCCCAGGTCACGCCGATTACGTAAAAAACATGATCACAGGTGCCGCCCAAATGGACGGCGCTATCCTCGTTTGCTCAGCAGCCGACGGCCCCATGCCACAAACCAGAGAGCACATCCTGTTATCGCGTCAAGTCGGTGTTCCTTACATTGTCGTCTTCCTAAACAAAGCCGACATGGTCGATGACGAAGAGCTACTGGAGCTCGTTGAAATGGAAGTACGGGAGCTACTCGACATGTACGAATTCCCAGGCGATGACACACCAATTATTACAGGCTCAGCGCTTAAAGCACTAGAAGGCGACACCTCAGAAATCGGTGCGCCTGCAGTTAGAAAACTCGTCGATGCGCTAGACTCTTACATCCCCTTGCCAGAGCGTGCCGTCGATGGCGACTTCATCATGCCCGTAGAAGACGTCTTCTCAATCTCAGGCCGTGGCACAGTGGTTACTGGTCGAATTGAGCGTGGAGTGATCAAAGTGGGTGAAGAAATCGAAATCGTTGGCATCAAAGAAACCGCAACAACAACATGCACCGGTGTCGAAATGTTCCGCAAACTCCTTGATCAAGGCGAAGCAGGCGATAACGTTGGTATCTTACTACGTGGAACCAAGCGAGAAGAAGTCGAGCGTGGTCAAGTGCTCGCCAAGCCTGGTTCCATNACCCCGCATACACACTTCGAAGCNGAAGTATACGTACTGGGCAAAGACGAAGGGGGNCGTCATACACCGTTCTTCAATGGCTACCGTCCACAATTCTATTTCAGAACAACGGACGTAACAGGTGCNTGTGATNTNCCNGAAGGNGTCGAAATGGTCATGCCCGGTGATAACGTACAAATGACAGTTAAACTAATCAACCCGATTGCGATGGAAGAAGGCTTACGCTTCGCGATTCGTGAAGGCGGCCGAACTGTAGGTGCCGGTGTTGTTGCTAAAATTATTGAGTAATTAAAATGTCTAAACAATCCATAAGAATACGTTTAAAAGGTTTTGATCATCGATTAATTGATCATGCTGCACGTGAAATAGTAGAAACAGCAAAAAGAACAGGTGCTCAAGTAATGGGTCCTATTCCATTGCCGACAAAGAAAGAGCGGTTTACTGTGCTGATTTCACCGCATGTAAACAAAGATGCAAGAGACCAATATGAGCTTCGCACACATAAACGTATGATGGATATAGTTGAGCCAACTGATAAGACAGTTGATGCATTGATGAAGCTAGATTTGTCAGCAGGTGTTGACGTTCAAATTAAGTTGAATTAATTCAACTCTAACGATAAAAGAAAGGATAAATCATGTCTTTAGGTTTAGTAGGCCGTAAATGCGGTATGACAAGATTATTTACAGAAGAGGGTGAATCGATTCCTGTTTCTGTAGTACATATTTTGCCGAACCGTATTACACGAGTATTAAGTCAAGAATCTGATGGCTATTCTGCAGTGCAGGTGACAACAGGTAGTGTTAAGAATTCACGGGTCAATAAAGCCGAAATAGGTCAATTCACTAAAGCAGGTGTTGATGCTGGGAGAGGCTTATGGGAATTTAGGCTTGAGCAAGATTCAGAGCTTGAAGTGGGTTCAGATCTTTCTCTAGATATGTTTGAAAACGGACAAAAAATTGATGTCCGAGGTCAAAGCATTGGTAAAGGGTATGCGGGTGTGATTAAACGTCATAACTTTCAGATGCAAGATGCAACACATGGTAACTCCCTGTCTCACCGCGCACCTGGCTCTATTGGTCAGTGTCAAACGCCTGGTCGTGTACTTAAGGGTAAAAAGATGTCTGGTCACATGGGTAATGAACGCGTGACGACTCAAAACCTTGAGATTGTACAAATTGACACTGAAAAATCAGTGGTGTTGATTAAGGGTGCGATTCCAGGTGCTAAAAACAGTGACATCGTTATAACACCTGCTGTCAAAAAAAATAAATAGGCAAATATTATGAATACAGAATCGCCTGTCTTAGGTAAAAATATTTCTGAAGCCGTTTTTGGTCAAGACTATAACGAAGGTATTATTCACCAACTCGTTGTAACGTATATGGCAAATGCCAGGGCTGGAACTCGTGCTCAGAAAACACGTTCTGAAGTGAGCGGTGGTGGCATAAAGCCTTGGAAACAAAAAGGAACAGGCCGTGCTCGTGCAGGCACGATTAGAAGTCCAATTTGGCGTAGTGGTGGCGTTACATTTGCTGCTAAACCACAGGATTACAGTAAAAAACTGAATAAAAAAATGTATGCATCCGGTATGCGTTGCATTTTATCTGAACTTGCACGCCAAGAAAGGTTGCTCATTGTTGATGAGATTAATATTGATCAGCCAAAAACGAAGTTAGTAAGTGATATGCTAAAAAATAAAGGCTTGTCTAGCGTGTTATTTGTGTTGGCAGCAGAGGATAAAAACCTTCATCTTGCCAGCAGAAATATTCATAAAGTCGATGTCTGCACAGCATATGAGATTGACCCGGTATCTTTGCTCTCTTATGAAAATGTTTGTATGACAAAAGATGCGGTAGCGTTGATTGAGGAGCGTTTAAAATGAATCAAGAGTTTTTATTGCAACTAATTACAGCACCTGTTGTGACCGAGAAAAGTTCAATAGCCGCTGATAACAGTAATCAATATGTATTTAAGGTTGATAGTCGAGCGAATAAATCAGAAATCAAATCTGCGGTCGAAAAGCTCTTTGACGTAGAGGTTGAGTCTGTAAAAACATTAAACGTAAAGGGTAAGGTCAAACGCTTTGGTAGAAGTCTTGGTAAAAGATCAGATACTAAAAAAGCGTATGTTCGAATTAAATCTGGGCAAGAAATAGAATTTATTTCTGCTTAATTAGAAGTTAAATAATCTTATGGCAATTGTAAAATCAAAACCAACATCACCAGGCTCTCGTTTTGTTGTTCGAGTTAATAATAGTGAATTAAGTAAGTCTGGTCCATACGCGCCTTTGCTTTCTAAAAAGAGCAAATCGGGTGGCAGAAATAACAATGGACGAATCACAACAAGGCACCGTGGTGGGGGGCATAAACAACATTACCGAATCATCGACTTTAAGAGAAATAAATTTGATGTACCAGGTAAAGTAGAAAGTATCCAATATGACCCAAATAGAACTGCTAATATTGCGCTAATACTATATAATGACGGCGAAAGACGATACATCATTGCACCAAAGAATCTAAACGTTGGAAATGAAGTTATTTCCTCCGAAGTAGCTCCAATAACAATTGGTAATTGCCTACCGATGCGGAATATCCCCGTTGGTACTCAAGTTCATTGTGTGGAACTTAAACCCAATAAGGGTGCTCAAATTGCCCGTAGTGCAGGTGCTGTTGTGCAGATTGTGGCGAGAGAAGGTAATCATGTCACCTTAAGATTGCGTTCTGGTGAAATGAGAAAAGTTTTATCTGAATGTAGAGCTGTCATTGGTGAAGTAGGTAATTCAGAGCATAGTTTAATTTCCTTAGGTAAAGCGGGTGCTAAACGCTGGAGAGGGGTTAGGCCGACTGTCCGTGGTGTTGCAATGAACCCTGTGGATCACCCGCATGGGGGTGGTGAGGGTAGAACGTCCGGTGGTCGTCATCCGGTTTCACCTTGGGGTATGCCTACAAAAGGCTATAAAACGCGTAAAAATAAGCGTACTGATAAATTAATTGTTAGAAATAGAACTAAACGTTAAGGATATATTGTGCCTAGATCCATAAAAAAAGGCCCTTTTACTGACCTTCATTTAATGAAGAAAGTGGAAGCTGCCGTAGAAAGTAATAACAGGAGACCAATTAAAACTTGGTCGCGACGTTCAATGATC
The DNA here is from genome assembly GCA_002700385.1 of Cycloclasticus sp. Lineage (GTDB taxonomy): Bacteria > Pseudomonadota > Gammaproteobacteria > Methylococcales > Cycloclasticaceae > Cycloclasticus. The sequence continues at coordinate 477,191 of PADC01000008.1, read as the reverse complement.
TCGCCCGCGATGGTTGGTTTAACGATAGCTATTCACAATGGTAGGCAACATATGCCTGTATTAATTACAGAAAATATGGTTGGGCATAAGCTAGGTGAGTTTGCACTAACACGTACCTACCGTGGCCATGTTGTTGATAAGAAATCAAGATAAGTAACGGTGTCAGAATGGAAGTTAAAGCAAAATTAAAAAACGCGAATTTCTCAGCCCAAAAAGGTCGCCTTGTCGCTAATCAAATCAGAGGGATGGATGTTGAAAGTGCGCTAAATTTGTTGACCTTTAGCACAAGGAAAGCAGCTGATAGTTTTAAAAAACTATTAAATTCTGCTATTGCGAATGCTGAACACAATGAGGGGGCAGATATAGACGAACTATTTATATCTACTGTCTTTGTTGATGAAGCGCCTACATATAAACGATTTCAAGCTCGAGCAAAAGGGCGAGGAAATAGAATTTTAAAAAGAAATTGCCATCTAACTATAGAAGTTAGTGATACTAAATAAAGAGTAAATAGATATGGGTCAAAAAGTACATCCAACAGGCATACGACTTGGAATTGTTAAAGATTGGAATTCGCGTTGGTACGCCAGTTCACAGGCTTATCCTGACATGCTTAAACAAGATTTAATCGCCAGGGATTTCTTAAAAAAGAAATTAATGGCGGCGTCTGTCAGCAAAATACAAATTAATAGGCCTGCTGGTAACGCTCAGGTAACAATTCATACGGCTCGTCCTGGTATTGTTATTGGTAAAAAAGGCGGTGATGTTGACTCGCTTCGTGCTGAAGTTAGCAAAATTATGGGTGTGCCTGTTCAAATTAATGTTGAAGAGATACGTAAGCCAGAGTTAGATGCATTGTTAGTTGCTGAAAGTGTTGCCCAGCAATTGGAACGCCGGATTATGTTTAGACGTGCAATGAAGCGTGCGGTCACAAACACCATGCGCCTGGGTGCTGAGGGCATTAAAATTAAAGTCAGTGGTCGTTTGAATGGTGCTGATATTGCTCGAAATGAATGGTACCGTGAAGGGCGAGTTCCGCTCCACACTCTCCGCGCAGATATTGATTATGGCTTTACTGAAGCGCTTACAACTTATGGGATTTTGGGTATTAAGGTTTGGATTTTTAAGGGCGAAGTTTTTGATGAAAAATCCGCACTGCCAAACTTAGGTTCTAAGGAAGCAGTAGGAGAGTAGGTATCTAAGATGTTACAACCAAAAAGAACGAAATTTAGAAAGTCGCACAAAAATAGAAATACGGGTTTAGCTCATCGTGGCAGTAGTGTGAGTTTTGGTGAATTTGGCCTTAAATCTGTTGAACGCGGGAGAATGACGGCTCGTCAGATTGAGGCTGGACGTAGAACTATTACTCGGCATATTAAACGGGGTGGTAAGGTTTGGATTAGAGTCTTTCCTGATAAGCCGATTACTAAAAAACCATTAGAAGTTCGGATGGGTAAAGGGAAAGGCAGTGTAGAGTTTTGGGTGGCTCAAATAAAGCCTGGTACCATGTTATTTGAATTACAAGGTGTTTCTAAAGAACTGGCGCAAGAAGCTTTTCAACTTGCTGCTGCAAAGCTACCTTTTAAAACTAAATTTGCTGAACGGACGATAATGTAATGAAAGCATCAGAATTAAGAGAAAAAACAGTTCAGGAATTGAATGAGTTGCTTCTAGAACTTAGAAAAGAACAGTTTAACTTACGGATGCAAGAAGGGACTGGTCAATTAAATCAAGTACATCAATTTGGCTTGGTTCGTGGTGATATCGCACGTATTAAAACCATTTTGAATGAACAATCAGGTGAATCGAAATGAGCGAAAAAGAACAAACTCTTAGAACTATCTCTGGTGTTGTGACAAGTAATAAGGGTAATAAAACAATCACGGTTAACGTTACTCGTCAAGTTAAGCACCCTTTGTATGGCAAAGTGATTAAAAGAAGTACAAAGTATAGCGCTCATGATGAAGCGAATGAATGCGCTGAAGGTGATGTTGTTTCATTAGTGGCATGTCGGCCGATTTCTAAATCGAAAACATGGAAGCTTCACGAAATTATTGAAAAATCAAAATAGAGTTAGTTGGAGTAAGTAATGATTCAAATGCAGACAAGACTTGATGTTGCCGATAATAGCGGTGCGCGAAATGTTATGTGCATTAAGGTGCTTGGCGGTTCGCATAAGCGTTATGCAAAAATTGGTGACATCATTAAGGTAAGTATCAAAGATGCTATTCCGCGTGGGAAAGTAAAAAAAGGCGATGTCCATAATGCTGTGGTAGTAAGAACAAAAAAAGCGATACGTCGTTCTGATGGGTCTGCAATTCGTTTTGATGGCAATGCCGCCGTTCTTTTAAACGCAAATTTACAACCCATTGGGACGCGCATTTTTGGTCCTGTTACTCGTGAGCTAAGAAATGAGAAGTTTATGAAAATTATTTCCTTAGCTCCTGAAGTCATTTAACGAGTTCAATAATTATGAATAAAATTAAGAAAGGTGATGAGGTTATTGTTATAGCCGGAAAAGATAAAGGTAAAAAGGGCCAGGTACTGTCTATGGTTTCTTCTACAAAATTGCTTGTTGAAGGAATTAATACAGTAAAGAAACACCAAAAACCAAATCCTAACAAAGGGGTAGAAGGCGGTATCGTTGATAAGCAAATGCCTATCGATATTTCAAATGTTGCTATCTACAATAAGCAAACTCAAAAAGCAGACAGAGTGGGCTTTAAGTTTCTTGAAGATGGCAAGAAAGTTCGTTTTTATAAATCTAACAATGAAATGCTAGACGCCTAAGTTAACAGAGAAAAGATATGTCAATTTTAGAAGATCGTTATAAAAAAGAAATTGCTCCTGCACTGCTTCAAGAGCTAAATCTTAAAACTGTTATGGAAGTACCAAAGATTACCAAAATAACATTAAATATGGGTGTTGGCGAGGCTGTTGCTGATAAAAAAGTGATACAAAATGCAGTGTCGGATCTCGAAAAAATATCGAGTCAAAAGCCTATTGTTACCTATGCAAAAAAATCAATTGCTGGTTTTAAAATTCGTGATGAAATGCCAATTGGTTGCAAAGTAACACTGAGAAACGATCGCATGTACGATTTTCTTCAACGCTTGATTTCAATTGCTATTCCAAGAATTAGAGACTTTCGTGGCTTAAGTGATAAATCGTTTGATGGAAGAGGGAATTACTCGTTAGGTATAACTGAGCAGATTATTTTTCCTGAAATTGATTACGATAAGATTGATACGTTGCGTGGACTGGACATTGCAATTACTACGACAGCTAAAAATGATGAGCAAGGCCGTGCATTATTAAAAGCTTTTAATTTTCCTATTAAACAACAGGGTTAAGTCATGGCTAAAAAATCAATGATAGCAAGAGAAAATAAAAGGATACGTTTAGTCGCAAAGTATGCCGCAAAAAGAGCGGAATTAAAGGAAGTAATTAGAAATCCTAAGTCCTCAATTGAAGAAGTGGATAAGGCACAAGCAAAACTGGCCTCGTTACCAAGAGATTCAAGCGCTTCTCGTTTGCGGAATCGCTGTAATATTACTGGAAGACCGCATGGTTACTACCGCAAATTTGGACTGGGGCGTAATAAATTACGTGAATCAACAATGCGTGGTGATGTGCCAGGTTTATCCAAGGCCAGCTGGTAAAAGAGGAGTATTAATATGAGCATGAGTGATCCAATAGCAGATATGCTAACGCGCATTCGTAATGCGCAATCTGCTACTAAAGTTTCTGTCAGAATGCCGTTTTCTACAAAAAAATTGGCGTTGGCTAATATTTTAGAGGAAGAGGGGTTTGTTTTAGGTTCAACCAAAATTGAAGAGTCTCCAAATAAGCCTGAACTAGAAATAAGTTTAAAATATTTTCAAGGTAAGCCAGTTATTGAGTCAATTGACCGTGTAAGTAAGCCTGGTTTGCGGATTTATAAATCAAAAGATGAACTTCCCAGGGTTAAAGGTGGTTTAGGCGTGGCTATTATTTCCACATCTAAAGGGCTTTTGGCCGATAGAGCGGCAAGAGCAGAAGGCCTTGGCGGTGAAGTTCTATGTTATGTAAGTTAAATTAGGTTTAATTATGTCAAGAATAGCAAATAGCCCTGTCGAATTGCCTGCTGGTGTAGAGTTTAAAAATACTAACGGGAAGTTGACTGTTAAAGGTAAGAATGGCGAATTAAGTTGTGATCTTTTCGACTGTGTTAATATTGAAATTGATGAAAATGTTCTTTCATTCAAACCAAACAATAATGCCAAATCCTCCAATGCGTTAACTGGAACACAAAGGTCTCTTGTTAATAATATGGTTGTTGGCGTTACGACAGGTTTTGAAAAAAAATTAGAATTGCGCGGCGTAGGATATCGTACTCAAGTAAAAGGTAAAGTACTCAATTTAACATTGGGGTTCTCGCATCCAGTAGAGCACCCGATACCCGATGGCGTTACGATTGAAACACCTTCACAGACAGAAATAGTTGTTAAAGGGTGTGATAAGCAATTAGTAGGACAAGTCGCTGCTGATATTCGTGCTTACCGTTCACCTGAGCCTTACAAAGGTAAAGGCATTAGATATGTTGGTGAGCATGTTGTTATGAAAGAAGCTAAGAAGAAATAGGCAGGATAATGGATAAGAAAACATCACGTTTGCGAAGAGCAACGAAAACAAGATCTCGTATTAAAGAAAGCGGTAAAGCACGTTTAAGTGTGCATAGATCACCGCGTCATATTTATGCTCAAATTTTAACATGTGATGGCTCGAAGGTATTAGTATCTGCCTCCACACTTGTAAGCGATATCCAGTCATCATTAAAAAATTGTGGCAATATCGATGCAGCAAGTGTAGTAGGTAAAGCGATTGCTGAGCGTGCAATCGAAGCGGGCATTAAACAAGTGGCTTTTGATCGTTCAGGCTACAAATTTCATGGCCGAGTCAAAGCACTTGCAGATGCAGCTCGTGAAAATGGATTAGAATTTTAGAGGCAATTATGGCTACAGCACCAATACAAAATAACCAACAAGACGAACTACAAGAAAAATTAATAACTGTTCGAAGGATTTCGAAAGTGGTAAAAGGTGGTCGTCAATTTAGATTTTCTGCGCTTACCGTGGTTGGTGATGGAAAAGGACGAATTGGTTTTGGAATAAGTAAAGCTCGCGAAGTGCCTGTGGCAATACAAAAGGCGATGGAGCAAGCACGTAAAAATATGGTCACCGTTAATTTGAGTGGGCATACTCTTCAGTACCCTATTACCTCGAAGTATGGTTCTGCTGAAATTTTTATGAAACCCGCTTCTGAAGGTACAGGGATTATTGCGGGTGGTGCTATGCGTGCTGTTTTTGAAGTGGTAGGCGTACATGATGTGCTGGCAAAATGTGTTGGAAGCAACAATCCTGCAAACGTCGTTAGAGCAACCATTAAAGGCTTGTCTGATATGACGAATGCTGAATCTGTGGCCATGAAACGTGGCAAAGCAGTTGCTGATATTATTGGGTAGATATGATGAGTGATAAAAAATTAAAAGTAACGTTGATTCGTAGCAAAAACGGTCGTCTTGCGTCTCATAAAGCGTGTGTTGCCGGGCTTGGTCTACGTAAAATGCATCAGACTGTCGAAGTCATCGACACACCAGAAAATAGAGGCATGGTTAACAAGATTAACTACATGCTCAACGTTGAAGAGATTTAAATATGTTATTAAATACAATTAAGCCTGCTACAGGAAGTAAAAAAAATGCTAAACGTGTCGGACGAGGTATAGGTTCAGGTTTAGGTAAAACTTGTGGTAGAGGTCATAAAGGACAAAAGTCACGTTCAGGAGGTATGCCAAAGATTGGCTTCGAAGGGGGTCAAATGCCAATTCAGCGTCGTTTGCCTAAAATTGGCTTCACGTCATCAAAAAAACGACTCACCGCTCAAGTAAGACTAAACGAACTGGAAAATATCGACGTTGAAGTCATTACAGTTGAGGCGTTGATTGCTAGCAATATTGTTCCAGCATGTACAAAAAAAGTTAAAGTCATTTTATCTGGTGAAATTAAATCTGCAGTAAAGCTAGAAGGAATTTCTGTTACATCGGGTGCTGCTAAATCAATAGAAGCTGCTGGCGGCTCAATAGCTTAAATAATGAGTTCCCTCGGTTCGTCAGCTGCAACTTCTGGTGGTGGCATAAATAATATAGGTGAGTTACGAAATAGAATTTTTTTCGTATTAGGCGCTTTATTCGTTTTTAGAATAGGTGCACATGTTCCTGTGCCTGGGATAGACCCTAAAGCATTATCAATCATGTTTGAACAACAAGCCGGAACGATTTTAGACATGTTTAATATGTTTTCTGGTGGTGCACTTAAACGATTGAGTATATTTGCCTTAGGTATCATGCCTTATATATCAGCGTCAATTATTATTCAGTTGATGACCTCTGTTGTGCCTAAATTTGAGCAATTAAAGAAAGAAGGTGAATCGGGTAAAAGAAAAATAACTCAATATACGCGTTATTTTACTGTCGTATTAGCTACTTTTCAGGCCATTGGTGTGGCATCGGCTATTCAGGGTCAATCGGCAGGCGGCTTGCCTGTTGTTTTTAACCCAGGTTTTGCGTTCATGTTTACTGCTGTTGTAACGTTAGTGAGCGGTACTTTGTTCCTTATGTGGTTAGGCGAGCAGGTAACAGAAAGAGGGATTGGTAACGGTATTTCTATACTCATCTTTGCGGGTATTGTTGCTGGATTACCAAGCGCGATTGGTGGCACCCTTGAGCTGGTAAGAACAGGCGAAATGAATGCCTTCATGGTTATTATGCTATTTCTGGTGGCTGTCGCAGTTACTGCCTTTGTTATTTTTGTTGAGCGTGCGCAAAGAAGAATAAAAATTAATTATGCCAAACGTCAACAAGGTAATAAAATGGTCGCTGGCCAATCTAGTTTTTTGCCGCTAAAGTTGAATATGGCTGGTGTGATTCCTCCAATATTTGCCTCTAGTATTATTCTGTTTCCATCCACCATTGCTGGATGGTTTGGAAATAATGCAGGAATGAATTGGTTGCAAGATATTTCATCAATGTTATCGCCTGGTCAACCGATTTATGTGTTGCTGTATGCAACAGCGATAATCTTCTTTTGTTTTTTTTATACGGCGTTAGTTTTTAATTCGAGGGATACGTCAGATAATTTAAAAAAGTCAGGTGCATTTATCCCGGGTATCCGCCCTGGTGAGCAAACGACAAAGTACATTGATGCAGTCGTGACAAAGTTAACGTTGTTGGGAGCAATGTATATCACTGCAGTCTGTTTGCTCCCAGAGTTTTTAATTGTCTATTGGAATGTTCCTTTTTATTTTGGTGGAACATCTTTATTGATCATTGTTGTTGTTGTCATGGATTTTATTGCTCAGATGCAATCGCACTTAATGTCTCAGCAATATGAAGGTTTAATGAAAAAAGCAAACCTTAAAAAAACTTAAACTGAGGTTAGCAGGAGTAAATAATGAAAGTAAGAGCATCAGTAAAAAAGATTTGTCGTAATTGTAAAGTTGTACGCAGAAACAGGGTCGTCCGCATTATTTGCAAAGATGGACGACATAAACAGCGCCAAGGCTAGTTTTATAACTTGTAGTTATTCAAAATAAAGATTAAAATTGCCGGTTTTCTACTGGCCAAATTAACGGAGAGAATTAATGGCACGTATTGCCGGTATTAATATACCTGATAATAAGCACATTGTTATTTCATTGACTTCAATTTATGGCATCGGTCTGACAAGATCTAAAGCCATATGTGATGCCGCTGGAATTGTTACGACTACTAAAGTGCGCGATCTTTCAGAAGATCAGTTGGAGCTTGTTCGTACTGAAGTTGGGAAATATTTGATAGAAGGCGATTTGCGTCGTGAAGTCTCAATGAACATTAAACGCCTACTAGACTTAGGCTGTTTCAGAGGGATTCGCCATCGTAGAAGCTTACCTGTCCGTGGTCAGCGTACAAAAACAAATGCACGAACCCGTAAAGGTCCTCGTAAACCAATTAGAAAATAAGATTTAATTAAAGGATATTTGACGTATGGCTAAAACAAGTCGTAGTAAAAAGAAAGTTAAAAAAAATGTCGTGGATGGAATTGTTCATGTCCACGCTACATTTAACAATACGATTGTAACGATTACTGATAGAAAAGGTAATGCGTTATCTTGGGCGACTGCTGGCGGTTCTGGATTTAGAGGGTCACGTAAAAGTACGCCTTTTGCTGCACAAGTTGCTGCTGAGCGTGCGGGTGAAGTTGTTAAAGAATTTGGAATGAAAAATCTTGAAGTTAGAATCAAAGGTCCTGGTCCTGGTCGAGAATCTGCTGTACGTGCGCTTAACAATATTGGTTTCAACATTACTTATATTGAGGATGTGACGCCTATTCCACATAACGGTTGTCGTCCACCTAAGAAACGACGTGTGTAACTAGGAAATAACTATGGCTAAATATACTGATTCAAAATGTCGTTTATGTCGTCGTGAAGGCGAAAAACTTTTTTTAAAAGGCGAAAAATGCTATACAGCAAAATGTGCTATTGAAAAAAGAGCATACCCACCTGGCCAACATGGCCAAAGACGTACTCGCTTATCTGATTATGCGTTGCAATTGCGAGAAAAGCAGAAACTTCGTCGTACATACGGTGTTTTAGAGAAGCAATTCCGTGGTTATTATACTGAGGCTGCTAGAATAAAAGGATCAACTGGTGAGAACCTTTTACAATTACTTGAGTGTCGCCTAGATAATGTGGTTTATCGGATGGGCTTTGCTTCTTCTCGTTCTGAAGCAAGACAACTCGTCAGACATAATGGAATTGTCGTTAATGGTGTCCGTGTCAACATTCCTTCATTTCAAGTTAGTTCAGATGATGTCGTTGAAGTTAAGGAGAGTGCTAAAAACCAGAACCGAATTAAATCTGCACTTGAATTTGTTGAGCAGCGTGGTATTCCCGAGTGGATTGAGCTTGATATTAAAAAAATGCAAGGTACATTCAAGACTAAGCCAGAAAGATCTGACTTACCAGCTGAGATCAATGAACATTTAGTTGTTGAGCTGTATTCTAAGTAATCTTTGAAAGAGGAAATATAATGCAAAATTTACTTTCTGGTTTTTTACAACCTAAAGTGACAGGAGTTCAGTCAATTTCTCCTACATGTTCAAAAGTTACTATCGAACCAATGGAGCGTGGATACGGACATACTTTGGGTAATGCATTAAGGCGCGTTTTATTGTCGTCTATACCCGGTTGTGCTGTTACTGAAATAAAAATTGAAGGCGTTTTACACGAGTACACCACTATTGATGGAGTACAGGAAGACGTCATCGATATTATGCTAAACCTTAAAAATTTAGCGGTCACTCTAAATTCCAAAAATGAAGCTTTTCTTACGATTGAAAAAAAAGGAGAAGGGCAAGTAACGGCGGCAGATATACAAACGGATCATGACGTTGAAATTATTAATCCAGAGCTTGTTATTGCCAATCTGACGACCAATGGAAGCCTTTCTATGTCTATTAAAGTAGAAAGCGGTTCTGGCTATCAAACAGCGGCTTCTCGTCAACAGGATGATGAAGATTTACCCATAGGTACTTTATTATTGGATGCTTCTTTTAGTCCGATTAAAAGAATTTCTTATAATGTTGACACCGCTCGTGTTGAGCAACGTACTAACTTAGATAAGCTGATCATTGAACTCGAAACGAATGGCACTGTCGATCCTGAAGAAGCCATCAGAGCGGCTGCAACCATTTTGCACCACCATATCGCTGTTTTTGTTGATTTAAAAGATATTGTTGATATTCCTGAAGAACCTAAAGAACCAGAGTTTGACCCAATTCTTTTAAGACCAGTGGATGATCTAGAGTTGACTGTTCGCTCTGCCAATTGCCTTAAAGCAGAACAAATTTTCTATATTGGTGACTTGATTCAGCGTACTGAAGTTGAGTTGTTGAAAGCACCTAATTTAGGAAAGAAATCACTAACAGAAATTAAAGATGTGCTTGCTTCGAAAGGTATGTCTTTAGGTATTCGTCTTGAAAATTGGCCTCCCTCTAGTTTAATTACTAGTGATAGAGCAGCCTCTTAAATTTAATTTTAAGGATTTAACTATGCGTCATCGTAAATCAGGTAGACAGCTTAATCGTAATAGCAGTCACCGAAAAGCTATGTTTAAAAACATGGCAAATTCATTAATTGATCATGAAGTTATTAAAACAACAGTACCTAAAGCGAAAGAGTTGCGTCGTTTTGTTGAGCCGTTAATCACTGCTTCTAAGATTGATTCTGTTGCTAAGCGTCGTTTGGTTTTCTCACGTCTACGTGACAGAGAGAGTGTCACTAAACTTTTTAATGAACTGGCACCGAGGTATAAAGAGCGTCCTGGTGGATACTTACGCATACTAAAATGCGGTTATCGTTCAGGTGATGCTGCTCCAATGGCTTATATAGAATTGGTTGATCGGGTGACTGATCAGTTAGAGGATTCTGAAGAGTCTTAAATATAAAAAAACCGGGTTAAACCCGGTTTTTTTATATTTAAGATAAATTATCTATCTTTCAAGGTAATCTACTTTATTTTCTTTTTTTGCCCATTCATCTGCATCATCGAGAGGGTCTTTAACGTCTGTTATTACAGGCCATTCTAGAGATAATTCAGCATTTAGCTTGATAAACTGTTCTTGCCCTTCAGGTAGTTCATCCTCAGAATAAATGGCTTCGACGGGGCATTCTGGTTCACATAACGTGCAGTCAATACACTCATCAGGGTCAATTACTAAGAAGTTCGGGCCTTCATGAAAGCAATCTACCGGGCAAACATCTACACAATCGGTGTATTTACACTTGATACATGATTCGGTTACTACGAATGTCATTTTTTATTCCTTATTGATTTAAATACTTTTGATATTATATGCAATTTCTCATTTCAGCTTAAAAATTATCTGTGTCTTTTATATAGCAAACTTGATTCCGATAAGAAGCAGGATGCTGGCAACAATAAATTTAAGTGTCTTTTCTGGAAGTTTTTCCCCAACCATTGTGCCGATATATATCGCAGGCAGTGAGCCTATTATTAAGCTGGCAAGTAAGTTAAAGTCTATATTTCCCAATTGAAAATGTCCTAGCCCAGCGACTGCCGTTAATGGGACCGCATGAGCGATATCGGTACCAACTATCTTTCTTGTCTTTAGAGCCGGGTAGAGCAGTAATAAAATAGCACCGCCGATAGCACCGGCACCGACAGATGAAAGAGTCACCAGGATACCCAGAATCAGTCCGAGAACAATAATTGTGAACGGGCTTGGCTGGTAATTGATAGGTTTTTTAAAATGCTTATTGAGTTTTTCTTTAAATAGAATGACGACTGATGTAAGGATCAGCATAAATCCAAGAGCAATTGATATCAGGCGTTCAAATACTTCTCCTGATAGGTCGAAATATTGTATCGCATAGATGCACAATATTGATCCCGGTAAGCTACCAAGACTTAGGTTTTTAACGATTGACCATTCTATGTTTTTGAGTTTTTGGTGGGACCAAACACCGCTTGCTTTTGTGATGGCTGCATATAATAAATCAGTGCCTACAGCGATAGCAGGTTGAATATTAAACCCTAGTACCAGCAAGGGGGTCATCAATGAGCCACCACCAACGCCCGTTAGGCCGATGACAAAACCAACCACTGCTCCAGCTAATATATGTAATAAATCCAATTGGGGTCCACGTCTTAGAATATGGCTTGTAATATAAGTCAATTCCCTTATAATAAAAAGGAATATATATTTCTATATTTATAACAAAAAAAGATATGGAGCTATGAAATTACAGCAATTACGTTATATCTGGGAAGTGTCAAAAAATAACTTAAATGTTTCTGCCACTGCGGAATCTATTTATACATCTCAGCCAGGTATAAGTAAACAAATTCGTATACTTGAAGAAGAATTGGGTATTCCTATATTTACGCGTAACGGTAAGCATTTAACGGATATGACACCGGCCGGTCGGCAAATTGTTTCAATTGCAGGTGAAATGTTGATGCAAGCTGAGAATATAAAGAATATTGCAAAAGAATATCGAGATGAAAGTAAAGGAATATTGTCTATAGCGACGACACATACCCAAGCTCGTTATGCATTACCGCCAGTCATCAAAACATTCATGCAGAACAAACCTGATGTCAGCCTGGATATTCAACAGGGTACGCCAGTACAAATTTCAGAAATGGTTTCACAAGGTAAAGTTGATTTAGCCATTGCTACCGAAGCTCTGGAATTATTTGAAAACCTTATCATGTTGCCATGTTATTCTTGGGACCGCTGTATTTTGGTTCCGAAAGGGCATGAATTAACAACAGTTGGTCAGTTATCGCTTCAAGATATTGCCCGTTATCCGCTGATTACTTATGTATTTGGGTTTACTGGTCGGTCAAAATTAGACGACGCTTTCAATAGTGAACACTTAAGCCCTGATATTGCGCTTACAGCTGTTGATGCGGATGTGATTAAAACATATGTGCGACTTGGATTAGGGGTCGGTATTGTAGCCCGTATGGCATATGATCCGAAAATGGACGCTGATTTGGTAGCCCTTGATGCAGGGCATTTGTTTGGAAAAAGTGTGACGAAAATCGGCATCCGAAAAGATACATTTTTACGGGGCTATATGTACGATTTTATTCGCCTGTTCGCACCACACTTAAAGAAAGACATGTTGAATAAGGCGATGGAATTAAAGGATCAGGGGGCGATAGATGCCTTGTTTAACGACATTACTTTACCGCATTATTAACGGTTCGGTTTAGTACAGATTAGGTCGGCTGAGTTAAGCTTGAATGTAAGCCACATTCTTTACTTTCAGCTTCTTCCCACCACCAACGACCTTCTCTCGGGTCTTGGTGTGGGAGTGTAGGCCTTGTGCAAGGCTCACATCCAATGCTGATAAACCCTCTATTGTGCAGCGGATTAAAGGGAACCTCCAAGGCGAGGATATAAGCCCAGACCTCTTCGGAGGTCCAATGACATAGTGGGTTAAATTTTAATAATTCGGCATTTTTTCCGCTAAAAGTCGTGTCAACCTCTGCAACTGATAAGCTGTCACGGGTGGCTTTGCTTTGATCTCGTCTTTGCCCGGTTATCCAGCCAGATAAACCGGCTAAATGTTGCTTTAAAGGGTCGACCTTTCTAATGCCACAACATTCTTTGTGGCCATCCTGGTAAAAACTGTACAGACCTTTTTCGTATGTTAGTTTTTGCAAAGCTTCAGTATCGGGCGATAAAATGGTTATTTTAATTTTGTAGTGATCCATCACCGTTTGAATATATTGGTAAGTCTCTGGGTGAAGTCGCCCTGTGTCTAAAGTAAATACATGTGGCTTTAAGCCTAATTTACAAGCCATGTCTATTAGAACAACATCCTCTGCACCACTAAAGGAGATGGCTAAATCTTGCATACGGGCATAAATGGCTTTCAAGATGTCCCGAGGTTGTTTTTCGCTGAGTTCTTTTTGCAGTGATTGAATGCTCATATGATTGATTTAGATGGGTGATATAGAAGTGTATCAAATATTGAAAATTTCAAAAATTCTAAATAGCGATATCAATAGAAGTGTTGGTGTTTTAGGTTTTAATGGAATTTTATCAATGATGAATCACTGGCCTTGGGAAAAGTAGTGTTGCAAGAATTCCTCGAGCCCAGTTGTATCACTTAGTTCAATTTGCTGTTGCTTCATTATTGAAGCTTGACTTGCTTGATCAAAAAAAGTTTGTTGCTCTTGTGTTAGTTGGTGATCATTGAAGTAAGTGTGATGCTCTTTTGCCTTCTCCATAGCAAATTTAAAAAATGGCAAACCCTGTTTTTTCATGGAATGTAATACCAAGGCGGACGGCGTGAGGTCAACATCATTTAGCTTGGCTATTTGCATGTTTAGGGAAGTGGTATAGGGTTGGTTTTTGTCACCAGAATCAAGAATTTTGCATAATTCAATCATCTGTTCGCACAGTTCTAAGCCCCAGTTCTTTAAGCTGATCAAGTGGTTGTTTCGACTTAACTGCAAGTTAGGTTTTCTTCCTTCGGAAGCAACCAGCGTTAAGTTTCGATCGACGCAAGCTTTATCATCGGATGAAAGAGCGGGGCTATCGGCTAGCAGGCAAAAAACCATGAAGGCTTCCAAGAAATATAATTGTTGTTCATTAATACCGGTGGGATCAAAAGGGTTTAAGTCAACGGAACGTAACTCAATATAACGAACCCCACGCTTTTTTAAGGCTTCACTCGGCCGTTCACCAGACTCGGTAATTTGTTTAGGTCTTACATTACTGTAGTATTCATTTTCAATTTGTAAGGTATTTGCGTTAAGTTGCTTGTAGTGCCCTTCGTTATCTTTTACGCCAATGGCCTCATAGTCAGAAAAAGGGGTCTGAGTTGCCTTTGTCAGGCGATTAACGTAATCATTAAGGTTGTTATAAGAAATATTGATTTCAGATTGACTGTCATTTTTGTAGCCAATATCACTCATTCGTAAAGAAGTGCTGTAAGGCTTATACAAGGTGCCAGCATCAAATTCGTCAAAAAGGTGAGGTGAACCTTTAACGAATGATTTGCAAATAGCAGGTGAAGCACCAAATAAGTATAAAATTAACCAGCCATAACGATGCAGATTACGAGCCATGTCCATATAGGATTGAGAAATAAAATCCTGCATACACTGAGAATCCTGCTCAATGGATTGATAAATAGGCCAAAACTTTTCCGGTAATGAATAATTAAAATGGATGCCTGCAATAGCTTGCATGCTTCGACCATAGCGGTGCCACAAACCAACGCGGTAAATGTGTTTCATCTGTCCGATGTTTGATTTGCCATACTGAGCAATAGGGATGCTTAGGTCGCCATCAACGATGCACGGCATACTCGTGCCCCATAGCATTTCATGGCCGATGTGCTGATAAGTGTAGGAATGCACGGCTTCCATAAAATTCAACGCTTCGGTTGTTTTACTGAAAGGTGGGGTAATGAACTCCAACAAGGCTTCGGAGTAATCCGTCGTGATATAGGGGTTAGTTAAAGCTGAACCCAAACCTTCAGGGTGAATGGTTTGTGCTATTTTCCCTTCAGCGGTCACACGTAAACTTTCTTTTTCGATACCTTTTAATCCGCCACAAATGGCATTGCCTTGGTGTTTATCGGTGAGTTTTTTAAGCCGGTTTTGAATGCGAGAGTACAACGTAAATCTACCTGTTATTATGGGCTGTCAATAAATAATTTAAATGCTGGCGCTAATTATAGGCTAATGGGTTATTAAATATGGGAATTGATTATATTAATAAAAAAATTAGAAAAGTAGCGGTAAAGCCACGGTATGTGAATTATCTGTTGGCAATAATTTTCTCTTTGGTGTTTTTAAACGCTTTTTGGCCCGTTTACGCGGAGCCGCTTGAATCAATTGTTAAGGTGATTGACGGTGATACCGTTATATTGAGTAATGGAGATAAAGTACGTTTATTAGGGATTAATGCGCCGGAAGTTGGCTATAACGGTAGCGTTTCTGATGAGGGAGGGGTAAAGGCAAAAACCTTTTTGAAAAATTTGATACTTAACAAGCGAGTACAAATTGAACGGGACGTGGAACTCGAAGATCGATACGGTCGCAGGTTGGCTCACCTTTTCTTGGAAAATGGCTTACATATTAATTTAGAAATATTACGACAAGGATATGCTACGGTGGCAATTCACCCACCTAATCTTAAGTATGTAGATAATTTCATAAGGGCTCAATCTGTCGCTGAGGAGCGTGGGCTGGGTATATGGTCTTTAGATGCGTACGAAGTAAGAAACGTGGCGCTGATAAAAGCGAGACAATCAGGGCAATGGGGGCGTATTAGTGGCAAAGTAGGGGGCTTAACACGGTTACAAAAGGGAGCAAAGCTTTGGCTGGATGATGATTTTTATGTCTGGATTAGCAGAAAGAACTTCCCGTACTTTCAGTCGATAGAAAACTATAGGGGCCGAGACATTGAAGTGAGGGGATGGCCAAAAAAAAGAGGTCGATATTGGTCAATTAATGTGATCCATCCAAGTCAAATATTAGACCAACCATAAGGTTTCGCTTTGTAAGTGAGCGGTTAAAAGAGGCCGGAAAAGGGCTGGACGAGCACTGACTCGCCTTCATGGACGGTTGATTGATGATGTTCAAGAAGAATAAATGCATTAGCCTCACTCATCGAACGTAATATGCCAGAACCTTGTTGTCCCGTCGTGCTCACTTCCCATGCGCCATCTTCTCCTTTTGATAAAAAGCCACGTTGAAATTCTGTACGACCGGCAATCTTTCGAATGCTATGCGTGCTTTTTGCCTTTATGATTGGATTTACTAATGGATGGTTAAGGCCTAGCATTTTTTGCAAGCAAGGTAAGGCAAATTGATAAAAAGTTACCATCACGGCTACAGGGTTTCCGGGTAAGCCAAAAAAAGTTGTCTTGTTAATGTGTCCAAAAGCAACAGGCCGGCCTGGCTTCATGGCAACTTTCCAGAAGTTTATAGAGCCGGCTTTCGCGAGGACTTGTTTGGTGTAATCAGCAGCACCGACGGAGACACCTCCAGAAGTAAAAATCACATCGGCATTTTGTGAGGCCATTTCGAAAGCGGTTTTTAATTGTTCAGGCTCATCAGGAATGATGCCCATGTCTAATACGTTGCAACCCACTTTTTTTAGGGCGGCCATAAGGCTGTATCGATTGCTGTCGTAAATGCAAGCTTCGGCGGGTGCCTCACCTAGGTTAAGTACCTCATCGCCTGTCGAAAATACAGCCGCGACAAGTGGCGTTTTTACATGCACGTCTGCAATGCCTAATGAAGCGATCAGGCCGATTTGAGGCGGTGTTAGTTTTATCCCTGCTTCTAAGACCACGGCACCTTTTTTAATGTCTTCGCCAGCTTGACGAACATTTTGTCCTGCTTGATGCCGTGCATCAATATGGATAATGTCACCATGTACTTCAACATGCTCTTGCATGATCACGGTGTCAGCGGAACTTGGCATTTGAGCGCCGGTCATTATTTGAATGCATTCGCCTTTTTTTAAGCTGCCTTGATAAGGGTGGCCTGCAACGACACGAGCAACGACGTTAAGCGTTTTTATGTCGCCTTTTTTAGGTAAATCAATGTGCGCAATAGCGTAGCCATCAACGGCGGAGTTGCGGTGCGAAGGGACATTGATGGGTGAGATGATTGGCTTGGCAAGCGTTCTGTCAATGGCATCGGTTAGATGGACTTGTTCGCAAACCGCCTTTTCAGTAACCGCACTTAACATTTTTTGTCGTGCGTCGTCGACGCTCAGGGTGCCGAATTCCTTTTCATCGTCGCAACTGCTTTGTGTATCTAGCATACTCATTTTATTGCATCTTCTTTGCTAAGTTTAACTTTGTTATTTTGTTGGATTTGGCGGGGGCTTTAATAATATCTCCCTGTTCAAGATGGAAGTGATGGTCGGCTATTTCTTCAATGGTTTGGGCTTCGTGGCTACTGACTATAATGCTGATACCCTCGGCTTTGAGACGTTGTAATAACAAACTGGTTTGTTTTTTTGCATCAGTATCCATGCTGGCAGTTGGTTCATCCAGTAGCAATAAACGTGGTGATAAAATGCGTGCACGAGTGAGGGCAACGCGTTGCTTTTCCCCGCCGGATAGCTGCTTGGCAGAACGATGCGCTAGATGTGATAAATCAGCCCATTCTAAGGCTTGAATAACCTTTTTATGGGCATTGGTTTTGTTTTCCCCCGCTCTGTAAAGCCCATAGGCAATGTTGTCAACGACGCTGGCATCAAATAAATAAGGTTGTTGATGTAAATAAATAATATCTTTCTGAATAAAGTGTTTGGCCTGTTTCCATGATAAATCTAGGCCTTGATAGTGGATGGAGCAAGAATGAGGCTTGAGTAAGCCGCTCATTATTTTAAATAAAGTGGTTTTACCAGAACCGTTTTTACCCGTTAGGAGCGTGCAGCGATGGCTGGGTACTGCAAGTTGGTTTACGTTTAAAATTAATTTTCCGGATAAACTTATCACGATGTTTCTATATTCAATTAAATGATTCATGTGTGTAAATCACCTTTCCCTTGAAAAATAGAAACGCCTGCATTCAAACCTAAAGAGAGAACAAGTAGAACCATGCCTAAGGCAATTCCTTGGGCAAATTCCCCTTTGCTGGTTTCTAAGGCGATGGCGGTTGGAATATTGCGCGTTGAATGCAAGATATTACCGCCAACCATCATAGAGCAGCCAATTTCCGCGACTACGCGACCAAAACCGGCAACAACGGCTGCTATTAAACCAAAACGCACCTCATACATTAGTGTGAAAAGTGCTCTGAACGGTCTTGCTCCCAACGTAATCGCGGTTTCCCAGGCTCGTCGATCAGCTGCTTGAAATGAGGCATGAGCCATGGCAACCAAAAGAGGAAAGCTGAGCATAATTTGGCCGATAATCATGGCTTTACTCGTGAACAGGAGTCGCAAATCACCCAGAGGGCCGCTACGCGATAAAATGAGGTACAACGAAAGGCCAATAATCACAGCCGGAACAGACATAAATGTATTAAAAAGGGAAATAAGCGCCCGACGAAATGGGAATTTAAAAAAAGCAAGAACGAATGCAATGAGGAGAGCAAACGGCGTAGCGATTAAAATAGCGGAAAAAGAAACACCAAAAGAGAGTGAGATAATTTCCCATATCTCACTATTACCGCTCAGAAGCAAGTGAAAGGCAGATGCACTGGCTTGGCTGAGATCATTCACCGGCGATGACGGTCTTTATGGCCGTTGGGTAAAATAAGCGCTGACCATTTTTTTGAAAATTATCGATGAGTGTTTGACCCGTCGGCGATGTAATCCAGGCTATCAGCGACATTGCCTTTAAATATTGAATGTCTTTATGCAACGCAGGGTTAACAGCAATAATGCCATAAGGGTTTTTTAGTAAGATACCGCCCTCGTTGAGGACAGTGAGCGATAACTTGTCTTTGTAAGCTAACCACGTGCCTCGATCAGTTAGGGTATAGGCCCCCATTTCATTGGCCATTAACAAAATTTTTCCCATGCCTTGCCCAGCTTCTTTGTACCATGGCCCTTGGGGGTTAATTTGAGCATGCTTCCAGATGGCACGTTCTTTTTTATGGGTGCCAGATTGATCGCCACGAGAAATAAAGGTAACACGCTTATCGGCAATTTTTTCTAGTGCTTTAAGGGTGCTTTTTATTCCGCGGATGTTGGCAGGGTCTTTGACAGGGCCAACAATTATAAAGTCATTCTCCATGACGTCGCGCCTGTTTACACCAAAACCTTCAGCGATGAAAACATTTTCAGCTTGTCTAGCATGAACCATCACGACATCAGCATCTCCATTTCTTGCCATTTGCAGCGCTTTGCCGGTTCCGACGGCAATTACATCTACATGGATTTGAGTTTGTTTAGTAAAAGCAGGTAAGAGTTCGGATAACAGACCGGAATTTTCGGTACTGGTCGTTGTGGCCAGTCGCAAGGCTTCTCTGGCGTAGGCGACGTTGTTGAGAAAAATAAAAGAGACAGTGGCAATTAAAAGAATTTTTTTCACTTAGATGAAGCATGGCGGTTGTTTAAAAATTAATGGTACCGTTGGGATGCAAAGTGAGCAAGAAAAAAGCCTCGATTTGTAGTAAAGTAAATGAGGAAAATGCTTTATTTTATTGATATTGAAGGGTGTTTAGACCAGTAAAAATAAAAAACTTGGCTGATAACGGCGCAGTGACGAATGAATAAATCTAGCGGTAAATCGTTGTCTAAAAATTAATGTTTAATCGCTATTGGCAAGCTGAGTATCAACTCAATTGATGCTGTATTAATTTCAGTCACAATAGGTGAAATTGCTAGATTAAAAGCGCTATTGTCATCGAGTATGAACGTGGGGCAACCTTAGGTGCTTATGAGAGTATATGAACGACAATATGTCAGGGTGGTATACCGAAGAGATATTCGGTTAAAAACGGATGAATATTCGAATTTGTTGGCGCGTTGTGAAAATATTTCTGCTGGTGGATTAGGCCTTTATTGTGATCAGATAACGGCGCAAGTGATCATGCCGTCGGGGTATCAGTTAAGTCCTGAGAAACCGCTTCTATTATCTGTTGAGCTTGACTTGGCGGGTGCTGAATTTCGGGCGACGTGTAGTGTTCAAAACAGTTATCGTTTATCTCAAGATAAATTTAACTTCAATTTAAAATTTATATCGTTTGAAGGTAATGGACAAGAAAAGCTCGAAACGTTTTTGAAGCAGCAAAGCACGAGTCAGTGATCTATTTCTGAAAGCCTGACTTTTGGCGTGAAATTTTTTAAAGAGCAATCTGTTCACTCTGTTTAGACGACCTTTGATGTTGCTTGAAAAGCCCTTGTAACGCTGGCTGAAGAGGCAAGCAAATCTTTGAATATCTCCTATACTCATTTTTAAGATAAATGAGGAGATGACACCGGTGACCGAGTCAAAAGAAAAAGAAAAATTTTTTTCACAACTAGAAAAAATTATTTATCAGCGGTTTGATAAAAAAGAAGCGCCAAGTATTAAATCGTTTGTAGAAGAATATTATCAAGATGTCGCTTGGGAAGACTTGGCCGAAAGAGAGCTAGAAGATTTGTATGGTGCAGCCATTGCTCATTGGAATTTGGCGCAATGCCGGCAAGACAGGGAGTCTAAAATTAATGTTTACAACCCCGACCTTGAGACACATGGCTGGCAATCTGCCCACAGTATTATTGAAGTAGTCACTGTAGATCGTCCTTTTTTACTGAATTCATTAACCATGAATTTAAACGAAAGTGGCTTAACCTGCCATTTGATTGTTCACCCCATCATTGATGTGGTGCGTGATAAAGCAGGTGTTCTTAAACAATCAAAAAGCAACAGTAAAGTCGTGAGTGAGTCGCTGATTCGTTTGGAAGTTGATCGGCAAAATTCTGCTGGCCATGGCCTTAAAAAACTTGCTGAGCAAGTAAAAAAAGTCATTACCTACAATACAGTTGTAAATGAAGATTGGATGGCCTGCGTTGAAAAGTTAAAGCAATCTGCAACGGCATTAAAAACGTGTTCGCCAAAGGATAAAAACCAGGATATTGATGAGGCATTAGCTTTTTTAAATTGGTTAGAAGACGATAACTTTTTGTTTCTTGGTTGTCGAGAATATGAGCTGGCGAAGGATCAAGAGCCAGGAGGGTTTAAAATTATCGAGGGCTCAGGTCGTGGCATTTTACGGGATGATTTAGCGTCAATACCCGAC
Source organism: Cycloclasticus sp. (assembly GCA_002700385.1). Lineage (GTDB taxonomy): Bacteria > Pseudomonadota > Gammaproteobacteria > Methylococcales > Cycloclasticaceae > Cycloclasticus. The sequence goes on along the minus strand of PADC01000008.1, from coordinate 455,867 downwards.
ATAGATGTCATACCGATGACGGAGACAGCGTGCGATTTCATGAGTGAACCCTGTCCGCTTGTGGTGACGAAAGCCACCACTAAATCAATAGTTCATCGCCCTGCTTACATGGATTATGTGGGCGTGAAAAAGTTTAATGCTGACGGTGAGATGGTGGGTGAATATCGTTTCTTGGGGCTGTATACATCGTCGGCATATTTAGTAAGAGTCGGTGAATTACCGCTGATTCGAAAAAAAATAGCGAAAGTATTTGCCCATTCAAAGTTCAAAGAAAAAAGCCACAGTGGCAAATCTTTGATGAATGTATTAGAAGATTTACCCAGAGATGAGCTGTTTCATTCCAATGACGAACAGCTATTGAGTTTGGCGTTGGGTGTTTTGAAATTGAAAGAACGGCAACGGATTCGGGTTTTCGCAAGAAGTGACCGATACGGACGGTTTGTTTCCATGATGGTGTATGTTCCGAGGGATCGATATAACACCTCGGCTAGAAAGAAAATGGAATTGATTATTCAGAATCAATTACAAGCCGATAGCGTGGATTTTAACGTTCAATTCAGCGAATCCATTTTTGCTCGTGTCCATTTTATGGTGCACACCAGGACGGATTGGGATGGGCAATTTGATGTGAATGAAATCGAAAATCAAATTGTCGACGTTTTAAGAGACTGGAAAGACGAATTATTGTCTTTTTTGGTCCATCAACATGGCGAGACTATCGGCACCAGTTTTTGGAATCGATACGCTGAAGGTTTTACCCCAGCGTATAAAGATAATTATCCAGCAAGATTTGCCGTAGCCGATATTGAAAAGGCGGAGTTTTTAAATACTCACCCCGAACAAAATATTCAATTATCGTTGTATCAACCACTCGAGTCACATGGCAAAGGGCTGCAATTCAAATTGATAAATAAGGCAACTCCTGCGCCCTTGTCTCAAACGTTACCGATTCTGGAAAATATGGGGGTCACCGTATTTGATGAGCGTCCTTTTGAAATAACGGATATCAAAAAAGGGGCCAGTTGCTGGATACATGATTTCGGTTTAGTGTATAACGCGGAATTGCCCGCAATAAAAAGCATTAAAGAAAATTTTCAATCAGTTTTTGAACGAGTCTGGGTAGGGCAAGTTGAAAATGACGGGTTTAATCAGCTCGTTATCAGAGCGAATCTCGACTGGAAGCAAATTACACTGCTTCGGGCTTATTACTTGTATTTACGTCAAGCAGGCATAACGTTTAGTCAGGACTACATTCAAAAGACGCTACAAAATAATTCAAAAATAGCGGCTCAATTAGTGCGCTTATTTGAAACCAAATTTGATCCCTCGGTGAAATCTAAAGCGACAAAAATCGGTCAATTAGAAGCCGACATTATTGCTGAAATTGAAAAAGTAGAGTCGCTAGATGAAGATAGAATTCTTCGGCGATATTTAAACTTAATTCAATCAACATTACGCACAAATTACTATCAATCTAGTGTTGATGAAGAAGGCGTGCCTTACCTTGCATTTAAACTGAATCCTGAAGTCATCACTGACCTTCCTTCACCGAGACCAAAATTTGAAATTTATGTCTATTCGCCACGTGTAGAAGGCGTCCACCTTCGAGGTGGCTCAGTTGCCCGTGGCGGGTTACGTTGGTCAGATCGAAAGGAGGACTTTAGAACAGAAATTTTGGGGCTGATGAAAGCGCAAATGTCTAAAAATGCCGTGATTGTCCCGAGTGGTGCGAAAGGAGGTTTTATTGTAAAGCGCTCTTTAGAGGGTATATCACGTGAGCAGATGATGGACGAAGTGGTTGCGTGTTATCGAATTTTTATTGGTGCTTTAATTGAGATTACCGACAACCTGAAAGACGAAAAAGTATTGCCGCCAGAAAATGTGGTTCGTTATGACTCTGATGACCCTTATTTGGTTGTGGCGGCAGATAAGGGCACGGCTACATTTTCTGATATTGCCAATGACATAGCGGTTAAACATGGTTTTTGGTTGGGTGATGCCTTTGCTTCAGGGGGGTCGGTAGGCTATGACCACAAAAAAATGGGCATTACTGCTAAAGGCGCTTGGGAGTCGGTGAAGCGTCACTTTAGAGAGCTAGGTCTTGATACCCAAAAAACGCCCTTTGATGTCATCGGGATCGGAGATATGGGGGGAGATGTTTTCGGCAATGGGATGTTGTTATCTGAAAAAATTCGCCTTGTGGGGGCCTTTAATCATATGCATATTTTTCTAGACCCTAACCCTGAGACAGAGCAATCATTTAAAGAGCGTGAGCGTTTATTTAATTTGCCTCGTTCAAGTTGGCTTGATTACGACAAAACGTTAATTTCAAAAGGAGGGGGCGTTTTTTCACGAACCGAAAAGTCTATTACGCTAAGCCCGCAAATTAGAAAAGTGCTGGATGTAAAGGCGCAAATGTTAACACCCAATGAGCTGATTCAAGCCATGTTAAAAGCCCCGGTAGATTTGCTGTGGAATGGTGGGATAGGAACGTACGTTAAATCAAGGCATGAAAGTCAGGCTGATGTGGGTGATCGCGCTAATGATTCATTAAGGATTAATGCAGATGAACTGCGCTGCAAAGTTATAGGGGAAGGCGGTAACCTGGGCTTTACACAATTGGGCCGCATTGAATACGCGGTTAAAGGGCGTATTAATACAGATGCCATTGATAATGCAGCAGGCGTAGATTGTTCGGATCACGAAGTCAATATCAAAATATTGCTTAACAAGCTAGTTGAGCAGGGAGATATGACGGTTAAGCAACGTAATGTTCTGTTAGAAAAAATGACAGAGAAAGTGGCTCAGTTGGTGCTGAAAAATAATTATTTGCAAACACAGGCCATTACGATGGTTGAAAGTCAAGCTGCTGATATGTTGGAAGTGCATGCTCGTTTGATTAATCAATTGGGAAATGAAGGCCGATTAGATCGCGCTGTTGAGTTTTTACCCGATCAGGAACTATTAGAAGAGCGAAAAGCTAAAGGAGAGGGGTTGTATCGCCCTGAATTAGCCGTTGTTTTTGCTTATAGCAAGTTATTGTTAAAAGAATTACTGAATGGTTCGTTGATTATTCAAGACAAGGCTTTTAAACAAGACTTATTGGATTACTTTCCATCAAATTTAAGTCAGCCCTTTATTTCTTCCATTGAAGAACACCGTTTGCGAGATGAAATTGTTATTAATCAAGTGGTGAATAGCTTGGTGAATCGCTTAGGCCCTTCGTTTGCTTTTAGAATGCGAGATGAGGCGGGTGCAACTATTGATGAGGTGATTAAAAATTACAAAATCGCATGTGATATTTTCAATACGGCAGGATTGTGGAACGATATTGAAATGCTGGATAACCAGGTCTCGCCAAATGTCCAAGTCGATATGTTGATGGATGTACGAAAACTCATCGAGCGAACCATGTATTGGTTGCAAAGAAATCGATCGCAGATGATGTCCATTGAAGCCGTTGTTAGCGAATTTTCTGATAGTGTCGGCTTGATAGGGAAAAAAATGCTTGATTATGCGTCACAGACTGTAAAAGACGCTGTGGATCAGCGTGCATTTCGTTATCAAGAAGCGGGCGTTGCCGAAAACTTAGCAAAAAAAGTGGCGGGTCTAGAGCTAGAATTTTTATCGCTTGATATTATTGCGGTTAATAGTGTTGTTAAGCGAGGTAAAGAAGATGTGTTAGCAGTCTATTCGGCAGTCAGTGAAGAGCTGAAGCTTAATTGGTTACATGGTTGTATCAGTCGTTTGCCTCGTAGAAATTATTGGCAGTCACTCGCAAGGTCAGCGTTACGCGATGATTTGCACGCTGAAAATCGGGCTTTATTGAGGGCAATCTTCCTGCATTCTAATAAACACGATACAACTGCAAAATGGGTCAGTGATTGGTGCTCAACTAACCGAGCTGAAATTGACCGTTATTTACATTTAATTTCAACCATTCAAGCTGAAAATGAAATTGAAATAGAACAGTTATCGGTGATTTTGAAGGAGCTTCATATGATCGTTGAAAAGAGCAAAATGAAGCCAGTGTAATGCAGACTGAAAGCTTTGGTCGCAATAAAAGGGTGCAAACGGTGGACGCCCTTTTGCTGTGCAACCTCAATTCATAAATGGCGAGTTTTTTTCGAACCAACTATTGATGGCTTCTGCACTTTCACGCCAATGGGCATCGATCATCATTGTGTGCCCCGTTTTCTTCATGTTGAGGTAATCAGCGCTATAAGCCTTGGCTGTTTTTCTGATATGTGCAGGCCTGAAGAACGTGTCCTCATCAGCGCTAAGCGCTAACATAGGTATACGAAAAGGGTTTTTGTGAGTGGGTAAACCCAACCACAATGTATCGAGCAAGGCTTTAGGCGAACCTTGCTGCATTTCAGCACAGTAACGAATAACAACGTCGTCATCTACGTGTCCAGAAAAAACAGATTTTCGGGTAACGTCAATGGGTGAAAACCAGCTGCCCATTAATTCAGTCAGATTCATTTGCATATAAAAAGTGGGGTTGAACGCCAAATCTATGATGGAAGGGATAAGCCCATCAACAGGTACCGTGGCCATCAACACACAGGCGGGAACGGTTTCTTTTTCAATATATTTTTGAATGATCAAGCCGCCTAAAGAGTGGCCAATAAGGATAGGGGGTTCGCCAATGCGTTCGATCACTCGCTGAAGGTCATGGACATAATCGGCTATGCTGTTTGTCGCTAGCATAGCACTCCCACCGCTTTTCCCATGTCCACGAAGGTTGATGGCATAAGTAGGGTGGCCAAGGTTTGTGAAAAAAGGCATGAAGTATTCGTCCCAGCACCAAGCTGACATATTGGCGCCATGAATAAACAAGAGAGGTTTACGCGTGATTTTTTTGGGGTGGCGCTCAATGACGTCTAAGGCAGGGTGTTCAGCCGAATATTTAATATTCATTATGTTTTATTATTGCGTTTAAGGTTATAAAACCCTTTAAATTACAAAGAGTTAAATTTTATATTATTATTTTGTTAAATTAGCGTTGACAAATGTTGCAGAGCAGTATAATATGGCACCTACATTGTTACTGCAGCTCTGTTCTCAGTTTGTTGCTCAATGTAATAATGTTCTCCTCCTCTTGGCGACCCTTATGGGTCGCTTTTTTTTGATTCGTATTCTAAACGCTAAAAACATTTGAAGCAGTGTTTAAATCATTTTAAAGCTAAAATGATTTAAGATATTTGCTTGTCAGCGGGTGATGCTGTGAAAAGCCGTTAAAGCGTAAGTGATTAGAGGGTGTCTAGGAGAAATGAAAAGAAAAATAATGAAAAGAAAAAAAGAGCTATGGCTGAGCTTTTTTCTGAGCTTTTTTCTGACCCAGAGTTTTGCTAATAACGTGGATATAAAAATAGCCTTTTTAGTAGAAAACATGCCAGTTCAACCGGCCTTGTCAAACCTTGATCCCGCTTTAACAGATGAGGGTATCCAAGGAGCTGTTCTGGGGGTGAAGGATAACAACACAACAGGGCTTTTTACCGGTCATTCTTATCAATTAAAGACTGTAGAAGTACCGGTTGGTGGTGATGTTCAACGAATGTTTGACGCACTTTTAAATGAAGGGTATCAATATGTGATTGTTGATGTGCAAACGTCGATGATTAAAAACTTGTCGGCAAAAGCAGAAAAAAAGGATGTTTTGTTGTTTAACGTTTCTTCAACGGCCAGTGAGCTGAGAAATTCTGGTTGTAGTAGTCACTTATTTCACCTGATTCCAAGTGAAGCAATGAAGGCGGATGCGCTTGCGCAGTGGATGCTTAAAAAAAGGTGGACAGACTGGTTGCTCATTAAAGGAAGGGATGCTGAGGATAATGAGGCCACTAAAGCGTTGAAACGTTCTGCAAAGCGTTTCGGCATTAAAATTGTTGAAGAAAAAACCTGGAATTTTGATCACGATGCTCGGCGAACTGCTCAAAAAGACATTCCTGTTTTTACCCAAGGCATGGAATACGATGTTTTGGCAGTGGCTGATGTAAAAGGTTTATTTGGTGAGTATTTGACGATGAACACCTGGTTGCCTCGCCCGGTTATTGGGACACAAGGCCTGGTGCCAAGGGCGTGGCATAGAACGCATGAGCGATGGGGTGCAGTTCAAATGCAGAATCGGTTCTATAAACAGGCTGGCCGTTGGATGAATGATGTGGATTATGCTTCGTGGCTGGCGGTACGAGCGATTGGTGAGGCGGTCACACGTACCAATAGCATAAACTTACACGAGATAAAAGACTATTTGTTGAGTGAGCAATTTAGCTTGGCGGGTTTTAAGGGCGTTAAACTGACCTTTAGAAAATGGAATCATCAACTTCGTCAGCCGATTTTATTAGCCACGCCACGATCAATGGTGTCGGTATTGCCGCATAAAGAATTTTTACATCCCCGTACTTATTTGGATACGTTGGGGTATGATAAACCTGAATCGAACTGTACGTTTTAGATAAATTCACTAAATTATGAAACATTATTTTATAGTTATCGCGTTGCTTCTTTCATCAACCACAGGTAGTGCCGACACGTTGTTTGTTACCTTGGAAAAGGATAATGCCGTTGCGATTGTTGATGGAGAAACAGGTCAGTTGTTGAATACTGTGCCCGTAGGACAACGCCCTAGAGGAGTCGCGTTTGGCAAGGATAAAACCTTGTTATATATCGCAACAAGTGATGATGATACGATTCAGATTTTAGATACTCAGACCTTGAAGGTAGTGGGTGCCTTGCCTTCAGGTGATGACCCCGAATTGTTTAAGATTCACCCAAATGGCCAATGGCTGTATGTGTCTAATGAAGATGGTAATCGGGTAACGGTCATCGATTTGAGTAATCAAAAAGCGATTGCTGAAATAGCGGTTGGCGTGGAACCAGAAGGTATAGCGATATCTGGGGACGGAAAATGGGTTGCCAATACCTCTGAAACCACCAATATGGTGCATTGGATTGACCCTGCTGAGCAAAAGGTAAAAGCAAATACGTTGGTTGATCCGAGACCGAGAGCCGCTGAGTTTTCTATTGATGGTGAGTCACTGTTCGTGAGTTCTGAAATTGCAGGCTCATTGTCTCGTCTAGATGTGGCGAGCAAACAGGTTGTCGACACAATGTTTTTTGAAATAGCAGGTGTTGATAAAGCGTTGGTTCAACCGGTAGGGGTGTTGGCTCATCCAAATAATGAAATGCTTTTTGTTGCATTAGGTCCGGCTAATCGGGTGGCGGTGGTGGATATTAAAACAATGTCGGTTATCAAGTATCTGTTGGTTGGACAACGTGTGTGGAACTTGGCTTTTTCTCCTGATATGCAGCGCCTGTATACAACCAATGGCGTAAGTAATGATATTTCAATAATAGAACTGGCGGATCTAAAGGTTACAAAATCTGTTCGCGTGGGTCCTTACCCTTGGGGTCTTGCTGTTAAATAATGCGATCTTCTTCGGATCATTCATTGGTGGTACAAGGGCTGAGTTATGCTTATGGCCTGAAAGTGGCGCTAAGGGACGTTAATTTTTCAGTTAGGAAGGGCGACTGTACGATATTGTTGGGCCCTAACGGTGCAGGTAAAACGACTTTATTTTCATTAATTACTCACTTATACAGCAGTCGAGAGGGTGACATACTCATTAATGGCATTAATGTGAGAAAACAGCCTTGTCGAGCCTTGGCTGACTTGGGTGTGGTGTTTCAGCAAACAACGCTCGACATGGATTTAAGTGTTGCACAGAATTTGTTTTATCACGCTTCACTGCACGGTATGAAGCGTAAACAGGCAAGTGCTCGTATTGAAGAAGAACTTGACAGACTGGGTATGTTGGATCGCCAAGATGAGAAGGTTCGCCAACTCAATGGTGGGCATCGTCGGCGAGTAGAAATCGCAAGAGCCTTGTTGCATAAACCTAAATTACTATTACTTGACGAACCCACGGTGGGCTTAGATGTGGCCAGTCGTAAAGGGATTGTGGATCATGTGCACAGTTTGTGCGAGCATCATGATTTATCCGTTCTTTGGGCGACTCATTTAATTGATGAAATTAAACCGACCGATCAGCTCATTGTGCTCCATGAGGGTGAAATTAAAGCACAAGGGAGCGTCAGTCGTGTGTGTGATGGGGACTCGACAGAAAGCATATCGCAAACATTTCGGCGTTTAACGCGAGTTGGGTCTGTATGAATGGGCTACATGCAATATTGGCACTAAAAGGCATTATTAAACGTGAACTATGGCGTTTTTTACTTCAACGTGAACGTTTTGTCGCTGCCCTAGTTAGGCCCTTGGTTTGGTTATTTGTTTTTGCGGCTGGTTTTCGCTCAACACTGGGTATTGCCATTATCCCGCCTTATGAAACCTATATTTTGTATGAGGTGTACATCACGGTTGGGTTAATTGGCATGATTTTGTTTTTTAATGGCATGCAAAGCTCGTTATCGATGGTTTACGACCGTGAAATGGGGAGCATGAAAACACTGTTGGTGACTCCGCTGCCGCGGTGGTTTCTTCTAATGGGAAAACTGATGGCGGGGACCTTTGTTTCTATTCTTCAAGCTTATGTGTTTCTCCTGATTGCCTGGTTTTATGATATTCATGCACCGTGGCACGGTTATATAACGTTATTTCCTGCTCTGGTTTTAGCAGGACTGATGTTGGGTGCTCTTGGGATGTTATTATCATCATTTATCAACCAGCTAGAAAATTTTGCAGGGGTTATGAATTTTGTGATTTTTCCAATGTTCTTCATGTCGACAGCGTTATATCCTTTGTGGAAAATTAAAGAATCGAGTGAGTTATTGTTCACCTTGGCGAGTTATAATCCATTTTCACAAGCAGTTGAACTCTTGCGCTTTGCCTTATATGGGCAGTTCAATTTATATGCCTTTTCCTATACCTTTATGGCCTTTATTGTGTTCATGGCTTTGGCCGTTTGGGGGTATAACCCCTCAAAAGGCATGATGGTGAAAAAAGGAGGCGGTCCGAGTTGAACGATTGCTATACATTGCATGTTAAAATGTGCCCCTATGACTAAGAAATTATTTATACGAACCCACGGCTGCCAGATGAATGAATATGATTCTGAAAAAATGGCGGATGTGCTGGCCGTTTCGCACGACCTGGAATTAACCGAAAATGAGAGTGACGCAGATGTGTTGCTGCTTAATACCTGTTCAATTCGTGAAAAAGCCCAAGAGCGAGTTTTTCACCAACTGGGGCGTTGGCGTTTATTAAAAGAAAAAAAACCTGATATGCTGATTGGTGTCGGGGGCTGTGTTGCCAGTCAGGAAGGTAAAGTTATTCGTCGTAGAGCACCCTATGTGGACGTGGTGTTTGGCCCTCAAACCTTGCACCGTTTGCCAATGATGCTGAAAGAAGCGCAAACTAAAAAGCAATTGGTAATAGACATTTCTTTTCCGGAAATAGAAAAATTTGATAACTTACCCGAGCCACGAGCAGAGGGGCCGAAAGCTTTTGTATCCATTATGGAAGGCTGTAGTAAATATTGCACATTTTGCGTGGTGCCGTATACGCGGGGTGAGGAAGTGAGTCGGCCTTTAGACGATGTGATTGCCGAGGTGTCCATATTGGCTTCACAAGGCGTTCGTGAAGTGAACCTGCTGGGGCAAAATGTGAATGCCTATTACGGTGAAATGGCCGATGGTGAAATGGCTGATTTTGCTTTATTACTCCATTATGTCGCTGCGATTGAGGGCATTGATCGAATACGCTACACCACTTCCCATCCTAAAGAATTTTCAGAAAGCCTGATTCAAGCCTACGAAGAGATTCCAGAATTGGTTGACCACCTTCATTTACCTGTCCAAAGTGGCAGTAATAGCGTGCTTGCAAGAATGAAGCGAGGTCACGAAATAGAGTTGTATATTGAAAAGCTTAAGAGGCTTAAAAGCATTCGCCCTAATATGAGTTTTTCATCAGATTTTATTGTCGGTTTTCCTCAAGAGACAGATGAGGAATTTGAAGAGACCATGAAATTGATAGAAGAAATAGGGTTTGATGTGTCCTTCAGCTTTATTTTTAGTGCCCGTCCTGGAACGCCAGCATCCGATATGCCAGATGATATTGATATGGCGGTAAAAAAACAACGGCTTGAGCGATTACAGGAGCTGATCAATCAACAGTCGACAGAGATTTCTCATCGCATGGTCGGAACAACTCAACGAATTTTAGTAGAAGGTGAGTCAAAGAAAAACTCGTTGCAAATGACAGGGCGTACTGAAAACAACCGCGTGGTGAATTTTGCCGGCCATACACGGTTAGCAGGGCAATTTGTTGATGTGCTTATTACCGAAGCCTTACCCAATTCGTTGAGAGGGCGAATGATAAAAGCGGATATAAAAAACGTTAATCAAATGGATGAAAGGCGCTCAGCGTTATAAATTGAACAAAGAAATTAAAACCGTTGAGGTCACTTTAAAGCCTGTTAATAACAAGCGTTTAGCAAGCCTTTGTGGCCAATTTAATGAGCATATCATTCAATTGGAAAAGTATTTAAATGTTGATATCAAGCACCGAGGCCATCAATTTAATGTGGCCGGTGTTGAGTCACATGTTAAACAGGCAGTGACAGCCATCAAGGGACTCTACCAAACGACAGAAACCGACCAGTTAACTCCCGAAAAGGTACATTTACTTATGCAGGAAACGCAAATGGATGTTGAAGAATCAGCACCTTTGGATGACTCTGTTGTTATCCATACGAGAAAAAAAATCATCAAGCCGCGAGGTAAAAATCAACAGGCTTACGTTAAAAGTATTGCCCATAATGATGTGGTTTTCGGAATTGGGCCAGGCGGTACAGGCAAAACATATTTGGCCGTTGCGAGTGCGGTTGAGGCGTTAGAATCAGAAAAAGTGTCGCGAATTATTTTAGCGCGTCCAGCCGTTGAAGCAGGAGAACGTTTAGGTTTTTTACCGGGCGATTTAAGTGAAAAAATTAACCCATATTTAAGGCCTTTGTATGATGCTTTATATGAAATGCTCGGTGTTGAACGTGTAGAAAAACTTATCGAACGGAAAGTCATAGAAGTGGCCCCTCTAGCTTTTATGCGAGGTAGAACGCTCAGCGAAGCCTTTATTATTTTAGATGAAGCTCAAAACACAACAGCCGAGCAAATCAAGATGTTTTTAACACGGATTGGTTATGGTTCCACCGTCGTTGTAACCGGTGATATTACTCAAATAGATTTGCCCAGACAGACCGAGTCGGGGTTGAAATTAGTGATGAAAATATTGGGTGATATTAAAGGTATTAGTTTTACACAATTTAATAGTAAAGACGTGGTGAGGCACCCCATTGTGCAAAAAATTGTTTTGGCCTATGAGAAGCATACCGAATCATGAGTATTGTGGTGCAAACAGCGACCGAATGTGCTGAATTGCCCGATCACTCCTCCTTAACTCAGTGGGTAGCATTGGCAACACAGCAAAACAAAGACGCCGAAGTTTTGCTAAGGCTGGTGGATGAGGCTGAGTCTACTGAATTAAATCAAACCTATCGTCAGAAAAAAGGGCCGACCAATGTATTGAGTTTTCCTTTTGAACGCCCGTTGGATTTGCCTGAAGAAGCGTTATCTAATAATGTATTGGGAGATTTAGTTATTTGTGCGCCAGTTGTCTTGGAGGAAGCCTCTCAGCAAGGCAAAAAATTGCTAGCGCATTGGGCGCATATGGTTATTCATGGTTGCTTGCATCTCCAAGGGTACGACCATATCAATCAAGACGATGCAGAAGTCATGGAAGCGTTAGAAATAGAACTGTTAAAGAGTATCGGCATCAGTAACCCCTACGAAAGCTGAGCAATAAAATGAATCAACCACAAAACGAAAAAATTGAAAGTCGTTCTTGGATAGAACGATTAGGACAGGCTCTGATGGGAGAGCCTAAAGATCGCGAGGACTTGGTGCAATTAATGCGTGACGCCGAAAAAAGAGACCTGCTTGGGCAAGATGCCTTGGCGATGATTGAGGGCGTCATGCAAGTTTCCGAATTACAAGTTCGAGACATTATGATTCCCCGGTCACAGATCGTTTTTATCCCTCGCGAGGCCGAGTTAAAAGACATTTTCCCACGCGTGACCGACTCGGCTCACTCTCGTTTTCCTGTCCAAGATGAGGAATCATCACAAGTGGTCGGTATATTATTGGCCAAAGATCTACTAAGTTACGCACTAACCACTGAAGAACAAAAGTTTGATGTTAAAGATGTGATGCACCCGGCAATTTTTGTTCCAGAGAGCAAGCGTTTAAATGTGATGTTGCACGAATTTCGTGCAAACAGAAACCATATGGCTATAGTGATTGATGAATATGGCTCTGTGGCAGGCCTCATTACAATTGAAGACGTGTTGGAACAGATTGTTGGTGAAATTGAGGATGAGCATGATTTTGATGAAGAAGCCTTTATTCTTCAACGAGATGAGCACGAGTTTAATATCAAAGCAATAACCGAAATTGCTGACTTTGATGAACGCTTTGAAACCAATTATTCAGAAGATGATATTGGTACTGTGGGCGGTCTGGTCGTTAAAAGTTTCGGTCATGTTCCTGAACATGGCGAGAAAACTCAAATTGATCAATTCCTTTTTGAAGTACTGAGGGCGGATAACCGTCGTGTTCACCTGCTTCGCATGACAATTCTGGAACCGTCAGAAGACGAGACGCCTGAACAATAATGGGATGAAGCGTTGAATAGCTCCAGGCAGTTTGTATGCATAACTGCGGCGTTGTTGGCAGGTGCGCTGCTTCCGTTAGCATTTTCGCCCTATGATCTGCCGTTTATGGCAATGCTCTCTCTCATTCTGTTTTTACAGATTCTTCGTCCTTTAGCACCTTCAAAAAGCGCCCTTGCCGGTTATGCGTTTGGTTGGGGTTATTTTGGCCACGGCGTGTATTGGGTGTATTTTAGTATTCACCATTTTGCTCACGCCCCTTTATGGTTGGCCGTTATTATCATGTTGGGCATGGTGGCGATTCTTGCGCTTTATACGGCGCTATTTGCATATCTCATGAATCGGTTTTTTAAGCAAAACGCAGTGATTCGATATGTATTAGTCATGCCGAGTTTGTGGGTGGGGCTAGAAGTACTAAGAGGGGTCTTGTTCACCGGTTTTCCTTGGATTTCTTTAGGATTTAGTCAGATCGATACAGCGCTATCAGGTTGGGCTCCCATCTTCGGTGTTTTAGGTGTTTCCTGGTTTGTTGTGTTATCGGTTGGGGCTGTTTTACTTTTTTTGACGGCAACCGTAAAAAAACATAAGGTGATGGCGGTTTCGATTTTATCGATCAGTTGGTTGAGTGGTTTCATGCTGGACAAGGTGGAATGGACTCGCCCGATGGGTTCGCCAATTAAAGTGGCCTTAGTGCAGGGGAATATTCCACAGGAAATTAAATGGCAACGATCCTTTTACCAAAAAAATCTGGATATTTATTTTCAAATGACAAGGCAGCAGCAGGATGTTGATTTGATTGTTTGGCCTGAAACAGCCATCCCAGCTTTTTTTCACCATGTAAAGGACAGCTTTATACCTAAAGTTAAAAGTGAAGCGGAGCGTCAAAACAGTGATATTGTTTTAGGCTTGCCGGTTATGCCCGAAGGGGATAGTCTTTACTTCAACGGATTGTACAGTGTTCGGTATCCTGAGCGTTTTTACTTTAAGCGCCATTTGGTGCCATTGGGTGAATATATGCCCTTGAAACCCTTCTCAACGGTTATTCTTAACTTTTTACAAATCCCAATGTCTGATTTTTCAGCGGGGGAAAAAGAACAAGTTTTGTTGCAAGGAGCAGGTTATCCATTTGCCTCCTCCATCTGCTATGAAGATGTGTTTCAACAAACCTCCCTAGAGGGTCTACCACAAGCAGCTTATTTGGTGAATGTCAGTAATGACACGTGGTTTGGCGAGACAATAGCACCGTACCAGCATCTTCAAATGGCCCGAATGCGGGCGCTTGAAAGTGGCCGTTACCTGCTTCGTTCAACAAACACAGGGTTGACGGCTATTGTGGACCCTGCTGGTCAAATAATTGGTCAGGCGCCGATGTTTAAGCGCGTAACCTTAAACGGAGAGATTGTTCCACTCCAAGGCGCGACACCTTTTGTAAAAGGTGGATGGTGGCTTATTTTGGCAATTGCCTTCAGTATGATCGCGTTTGGTTTTTTTAAGCGTGATGGCAAAACGTAAATGCAGATGATTATTAAAGCATTATTCGCTGTGATGCTGTTTGCTGTTGTTTCAATGACTCAGGCTGAAACAAACCGAGCCATAGCGCATTGGACGAATTTTGTACAGAGCATGGGGCATGAGCGGCACGCTAAATGGTTGGATGCGATTAGTGACGAGCGAGCTGTCGCATTAGCAAAACGTTGGAAGCAACTACGAGGTTACGATGCCTATGATATTTTGGCTAACTATTCTTTACCAAAAGAGCTTCAACCTGGATTAACGATTAATAAACAGAATGTTGAGGAATACCCCTGGTTATCGGAGTATTTGCCACGAGCTTATTTAAATAGCCTGCGGGCTGATCAGGGATTTGTTCGACAAATAAGCATTGTGCCGACTAATACGTACTACATGAATGAGGGAGTGCTAAAAGCCACTTTGGCGATTCAGGGCAAAGGACTCACTCCATTGACGGATGATAACAGTACGCTGGTAAACCCTGATGGTAGCGCGACGTTGCTAAATGATCAAACGGCCAGTGCGATACCCTATCTTCACCCTAAAAATGGCCTGGAATTGAATTGGTCTTTTATCGCGCATGGTGTGGGCTCGGAGACGTTAATATTTGACCCGATGGTTTCAAATTCCTGCGATGCAGAAGGTCATTTAGATGTTCAATACACGGGGTTTATTTGGTGGCAAAAATTTCATGGCCGTCAACGAATAGAGCCTTTGGGCAGCGTAGATGATAAAGAAAAGTTTATTGAGGGAGGCGCCTTGCTTGTTGTTTCCCCAAACGATGTTTCCGGTATTGCTGCGGTTAGGCAACGTACTGCAAGAGGTCATGATAAGGATAGTTTTAGGATCTTCATTCCAAGTATGCGACGCACTCGAACTTTGTCGGGAAATGATGCGCAAGACCCAATGTATTATGGGTTAGAGGTCACGTGGGATGATTGGCGTGCGTATTGGGGAAAAACAGATAGAGAAACCTGTGAATATCGCTTGTTGGGTGAAAAGCTCATTTTAGCTTCGCCCGAAACAGGGTATGTATACCGGTCTGCGACAATGGATGAAGGTCAGTGCGCCTGGCTTGATATGGAAATGGAATTAAGGCCGGTTTGGGTGTTAGAGATTGAAGATAAAAAAGGCCGGTATCAATACAAAAAAAGAACGATCTATATTGATCAAGAATTGTATTATGCGCAATATCAAGAAATGTCAGATAAACGCGGAGAACCCTATCGAACATGGGATGATAGTCGATCTTGGCGGCCCTTTGATGGTGATGCGCAATGGGACCACATCACCGTGTACAATGAGTTTAATAAGCGATTAAACCTCATCACAATAACACCCGACTGGGAAAATCGTGGGGGAAAGGTCACCGAAGAATACTTTGACGTTGACCAGCTCAGGGATATGTAGCGTTAATTCTCCAATTGCCTGGAATCTAAAAATTTATCGTAGTGAATGTGGTTTAAGCTGACATTGGCTTGCTCCAGTTTTACGAGCGTTGCGTCGATCATGCCCGGCGGGCCGCATAAATAGGCGTGGCTTTCGGAAACAGAGAAGCCCGCCGTTTCATCGTTAATAAAATCAGTGACTAACCCGCGTTTGCCTGCCCAATCTGAATCATCCGGTTCTTCAGATAAGACGGGGATGAATTTAAAAGTAGCAGGCCATTTTTCCTCTAATGTTTTCATTTCATCCAGGCAATATAAATCGCGTTGGGTTCTGGCACCAAATAGGTAGGTGACGGGGCGTTTGATGTTGTTATTAAAAGCATCATCTAAAATGGACTTTAAGGGTGCCATGCCACTACCACCCGCAATGCCGAGGATGGGGGCTTCAGAGGTTCTTAGCCAGAATGCGCCACTGGGGCCATGCAGCTCGAAACTTTCTCCTTTGCGATCCTTTTCAAAAAGCCATTGAGTATAATCTCCACCCGGTACATTTCTAACGTGAAAACTCAGTGTTTTTTGGCCATTTTGCTCAGGTGCATTGGCAAATGAATAGCTGCGGTGGCGAGAAAATCCCTCGAGGCCAATATCGGCAAATTGTCCAGCACTAAATTGAATGGTGCGATCAAGTTCTACGACGACTTCCATGATGTCGTGCGTTAACATCCGGGTGTTGCTAATGGTGCCCTTAAAGGTTTCTAAAGGATGCGCAGGTTGATGCTCATCGGTTTCAAGTTCAATAACAACATCGGACTTCAATAAACTTTGACAGGCAAGGATATAACCCTCGTCTAGTTCAGCTTCGGACAAAGTATATGAGAAATCCATGATGGCTTTAACATCGCCCTCAACTAATTTGCAGCGGCAATTTCCGCATGTGCCAACGGTACAATGAAACGGAAAATTAACACCTGCATTCAGCGCTGTTTGTAATAAGGTGTTGTTCTTGGGGACTTCAAACGTTTGCCCAGAAGGTTGAATCGTTGCTGTTAGAGGTCCTTTTTTTGACCCGCCAAATAATCCAAATATTTTTTTCATGATGACCTGAGTGGATGAGTTTTTATTATATTTTAGGATGAAGATTCATTGGTCAGAGGCGACCCCGTCTTTGCTCTATCAATCGGATGAATCAATCCATTGTTTTAACTTAACTTTGCATGCTAATGCAATTATTTTTTCTGTAACTCTTGATATAAACGCTTAAATTCCTCTGTGACTTTATGTGTTGGCGCATAGGCAATCATTGGCTGGCAGGCACTGTGCGATTCACGAATTTTTACTGAGGGCGATATTTTTGTTTTAAATAATTTTAGCTTATCAGCGATCAGTTCATCGACCAACTGAGCAGGTAAGTTTGCTCTTGATTGAAATTGGTTGACCACAATGCCCTCAATGTTAAGTTCGGGATTATGGTCTGCTTTAACTTCAGCGACCGTGTCCAGTAAGGAGTACAGGGCTTGTTTTGAAAAAACATCGCAGTCAAAAGGAATAATGCAGTGATTAGCGGCGATGAGGGCCGACCGAGTATAAAAGTTGAGTGCAGGCGGCGTATCAATGAAAACATTATCAAACGCGTCCATGGTAGAGAGCGCTTCTTTCAATTTGTATATTTTGTAGCGAGACTCTAGTTTAGCGTGTAAGTTGTCCATGTCTGGGTGGGAAGGCATGACATATAAATTGGGTGTGTCTGTCTCATAAATAAACTCGCTGAAGTCTTTAGGGAACAAACTAACATTGAGGGTGCTGCTATAAAAATCAGCCAGTGTCGATTCGAGCTCATCCGTTCGGTAGCCAAGTAAATAGTGGGTTGAGTTGCCCTGTGTATCAAGGTCTATCACTAAAGTTCGTTTGCCCTTGGAAGCGCTAATAGCCGCTAAGTTACACGTAATGGTGGACTTTCCAACCCCTCCTTTCTTATTGAAAATAACTCGATTCATAGCTGATTGACCTTTTGCTTTTAACGTTTAAATTCTATTCTCAAACCGCGTAGACAGGGCGATTGACCGGGTTATTTTTGTTATAAAGTTCAATGTTTCATTCAGTGTAAGTCAATAAAGCCCTGTTTTCCCTAATTCAACTTTAGATTTAGGGGTGGCTAAGGTATTCTACCCACCTTGTTTAATAGTGTGTCCGACGGTAGAAAAATGCAAGAAGAATATCAACCTTCCCTTATAGAAAAGCGTGTTCAAGATAAATGGCAGTCTACAGGCGCTTTTGACGTGTCTGAAGAGACGACGAAGGAAAAGTACTACTGTTTGTCAATGTTTCCCTACCCCAGTGGGCGATTACATATGGGGCACGTACGTAATTATACGATTGGTGACGTTATCAGCCGTTATCAACGCATGAAAGGTAAAAATGTGATGCAGCCAATGGGTTGGGACGCCTTTGGATTGCCTGCTGAAAATGCCGCCATGAAACACGGTGTCCACCCCGGTGATTGGACGACAGATAATATTGACTATATGCGTAATCAGCTTAAACAGCTGGGTTTTGGTTATGACTGGAAACGAGAAGTGACCACTTGCCACGAAGATTATTATCGTTGGGAACAATGGTTTTTTACTCGCTTGCTCGAAAAGGACTTAGTGTATAAGAAAACATCGCCACTGAACTGGTGCCCAGATTGTAATACGGTGTTAGCGAATGAACAGGTTATTAATGGTTGTTGTTGGCGCTGTGATCACGAAGTCGTAAAAAGGGAAATTTCTCAATGGTTTATGCGTATTACAAACTATGCTGAAGAGTTATTGAGTTCGTTAAAAGAGCTTGAAGGTTGGCCAGAGCAAGTGCGCATGATGCAACAAAACTGGATTGGCCGCTCTGAAGGCGTAGAGCTGACATTTAATATTCAAGGCCTTGATAAAACAGTCTCTGTGTATACGACACGGCCTGATACGTTAATGGGTGTGACCTATCTTGCTGTGGCGGCTGAACATCCTTTAGCTCTTGAAGCAGCTAATAATAATGTGGAAGTATCCGCGTTTTTGGAAGAATGTAAAACCATGGAAACCTCGGAAGCAGCGATGGAAACCATGGAAAAGAAAGGTGTGGATTCAGGCCTTAAAGCGATACACCCTCTAACCGGTGACGTTGTTCCAGTTTGGATTGCTAATTTTGTGTTAATGCATTACGGCACAGGTGCGGTGATGTCCGTTCCTGCACATGATCAACGTGATTTTGAATTTGCCCGTAAATACGGTTTAAAAATCCAACAGGTTGTTACGTCGGATGAGACAAACGAAATCGATATTAGCAAACAAGCGTTTACGGGTAAGGGGACACTGATCAATTCGGGTGAATTTAATGGATTGAGTTTTCAGCAGGCCTTTGATGCGATAGCTCAATCATTAAAAGACAAAGGCAAGGGCGAAAAGACCGTTAATTACCGTTTACGCGATTGGGGTATTTCTCGCCAGCGCTATTGGGGAACCCCCGTCCCTGTTATTTATTGTGAAGCATGTGGCACTGTGCCAGTGCCCGACGAGCAATTACCTGTTGTTTTACCCAAAGAGGTGTCACTTGAGGGTGTGGGGTCTCCTTTGGCTCAGCATGAAGCCTTTATGAAGGCCGATTGCCCAACGTGTGGCGGCAAAGCGAAAAGGGAAACGGATACGTTTGATACCTTTATGGAATCGTCATGGTACTTTGCGCGATATTGTTGTGCAGATAATGACCAGGCGATGTTAGATCAGCGTGCGAATTATTGGTTGCCTGTTGACCAGTATGTGGGAGGGATTGAGCATGCTATTTTGCACCTTCTATATTCGCGGTTTTACACCAAGCTTTTGCGCGATATGGGGCTGCTGTCGTGTGATGAGCCGTTTAAGAACCTGTTAACGCAAGGCATGGTGTTAAAAGATGGCACTAAAATGTCAAAATCGAAAGGCAATACAGTTGACCCACAAGAGTTAATTGAAAAATATGGCGCGGATACTGTTCGCTTGTTTACTATGTTTGCCGCGCCGCCAGAACAATCACTGGAGTGGTCAGATAAGGCGGTAGAGGGCTCGTTTCGATTTATTCGTCGGTTATGGCGTCAAGTAAAAGAGCACGTCGATGTCGGCCCTTCAGAAGGTTATGCAGTTGAACAATTGTCGAGCGAAGAAAAAATGCTGCGTCGTCAAACCCACGAAACCTTAAGCAAGGTAAATGACGATTTAGGTCGCCGTTTAACATTTAATACGGCCATTGCTGCAAACATGGAATTATTGAATGCGGTGTCTAAATTTAAAGCTGAAACAACTGTGGCGCATGCGCTACGGCAAGAATGTTTAGAATTAATCGTCTTGATGTTGTCACCGATCATTCCTCATGTTTGCGATGAAATGTGGCAAGCCTTAGGCCATCAGGATGACCTGATTGGAGCGTCATGGCCTGAATTTGATGCGACGGCCACGGTGCTGGAAGAGATTCAAATGGTGGTACAAGTGAATGGAAAGTTACGAGGGAAAATAACAGTAGCAGCAGATGCGTCGAAAGACAGTATCGAACAACTTGCTGTGTCAGAAGAGAATGTCGATAAATTTATTAACGGTCAGCCTGTCCGAAAGGTTATTATTGTGCCTAAGAAGTTGGTAAATATCGTTATTTAACGGATTCAAACATATGAATACTCAAACAGGCTCTTTTGTGATGTTACGTTCAATGACAATGCTTTGCCTTTTATCGGTCAGTCTCATGGCCTGTGGCTTTAAACTGCGTGGTGCGGTTGATTTGCCCGAAGAGCTTCAAAAAATTTATATTGCAGGCTCTCAACACAGTCATTTAGTGAGGGATTTGAGTGAAATGCTTGGGTATTCTGCCGAGGTTGTTCAAAACCGTACGGACGCTGATGCTGTATTGGTCATTAAAAAAGAAGAGTCTGACAATAGAACATTGAGTGTTGATTCAAGGGGTAAAGTCCGTGAGTCTGAAATGCAGTACGCGGTTGTTTACAGCTTGGTAAAATCTAATGGCGACGTACTTTTAGATAATGAGACCTTATTGTTAGTTCGTGATTTCATTGATGATGAAAATGATGTGATTGGTCGTACAAATGAGTCGGTCGTTATTTCACGAGATTTAAAGCGAGATGCCGCGCAACAAATCTTAAGACGAATACAGGCGTTAAAACCGGGTTCTGCGGTCAATTAGCCTAATCAACGGGCTGGTACAAAGCGGCTTTCTATGCAATTAGACGACGTTAAGCAACTCTCTCATGTCCTTGATAAGCAGTTGATGCCGGTGTATTTGGTCTCTGGTGATGAGCCTTTGCAACAAGGTGAGGCAGTTGATCTTATTCGGAAAAAAGCTCGAGAGGCCGGGTTTCTTAATCGTGAAGTGTTCCACGTTGAAGGCGTATTTGATTGGAATCAATTAATCACTGCTTGCTTAAGTCAATCACTCTTCGCAGATAAAAATTTAATTGAATTAAATCTTCCATCAGGGAAACCAGGGCGAGAGGGTGCTAAGGTTATTAGTGAGGTTGTTTCTGAATTATCTGCAGACAATGTCTTGATCATTGTGAGCGGTAAACTTGATGGCGCTTCTAAATCGTCGAAGTGGTTTAAATCGATAGATCAGCATGGCGTCATCGCTCAAGTATGGCCACTTAATGACCATAAACTGCTTCAGTGGTTAAAGCATCGATTAGATCGCAAAGGAATGGCGACTAATCAACAAGGTCTTAAATTGTTAGCTGATAGTGTTGAAGGAAATTTGCTGGCGGCCGATCAGGAAATAGAAAAGTTGCATATCCTTTTTGGCTCGGTTGAGCTATCAATGGACGATATTACTGATGCAGTGGCAGATAATGCTCGCTATGATGTTTTTAAATTGACCGACAGTTTATTGGCCGGAGATACAACGAGAACACTGCAAATTTTAAAAGGCTTGTTAGGTGAAAAGCTGGCGGCGCCTGTTGTTTTATGGGCGTTGATGCGAGAACTTCGCATATTGGCCAGTTTAAGTTTCGAAAAAAAAACCAGCGGTCGAATTGAGTCGACACTAAAAAAATATAAAGTTTGGAATAACAAGAAAAGAAGTTATTTAAACGCGCTTTCTCGTGGCAGTTTAACCGAGTGGCAAAGCTTGATACGGGCGTGTGCAAAAGCTGAGCGCATCACCAAAGGGGTGGAAGACGGGGATGAATGGCTTGTTATTGAACAAATTTGCCTGGCTTTTTGTGAACCAAGGCGATTACAACAGTACGCGTTAGTCGCGGTATAATCACGACTAAAAATATAGACTACCAAGGTAAAAAATGAGTGAGTTAATTGAATACATGCAGGGCTTAGGTGAGCGTGCTAAACGTGCGGCTCGTGTAATAGCAAATGCAGACACCGGCATCAAAAATAAAGCGCTGGAAGCGATAGCCGAAGAAATTAAGAACCAACAAGCGGCTATATTGCAGGCTAATCATTTGGACAGGGTGGCGGGTAAAGAGCGCGGGCTGGATGCAGCGTTGTTAGACCGTTTAGAACTTAATGAAGAACGCGTACTTGCCATGGCAGAAGGGTTGCACCAAATCGCGTCTTTGCCTGATCCTGTTGGCGAAATAAGCCAGATTAATTCTCGTCCTTCGGGCATCAAAGTAGGGCAGATGCGAGTGCCTTTAGGGGTCATTGGTATCATTTACGAATCACGACCTAATGTTACTGCCGATGCAGCAGCATTATGCCTTAAGTCGGGGAATGCGAGTATTTTACGCGGCGGTTCTGAGGCTAAGCACTCAAATAAGGCCGTTGCAAATTGTATTGCAAATGGGTTAGAAGCCGTGGGTTTGCCAGCAGAGGTAGTTCAGGTTGTAGAGACAACAGATCGCCATGCGGTGGGTGAGTTGATTACGATGGAAGGCTTTGTCGATGTGATTATCCCGCGAGGTGGAAAAGGTCTAATAGAACGGGTGACTAAAGATGCACGTGTTCCTGTTATTAAACATTTGCATGGGGTTTGCCATGTGTACATCGATGATTTAGCCGATAAGGAGATGGCAAAATCTATTGCGTTTAATGCAAAAACACAACGGTATGGGACCTGCAATACCATGGAAACTTTGCTGGTAGCTGAGCCGATTGCCAATGATATTTTACCCGAATTAGCGGGTTTGTATGCTGCCGAGAATGTTGAATTACGAGGGTGTGAAAGAACCTGCAATATCCTATCGGACTGTGTTCAAGCCAAGGAAGCCGACTGGGATGAAGAATACCTGGCCCCCATTTTATCTATTCGAGTTGTCGATGATATGGACGCGGCCATGGATCATATTCACCACCATGGCTCTGGCCATACGGAATCAATCGTAACAACTGATTACTCAAAAGCGATGCGTTTTTTACGTGAAGTTGATTCAAGTTCTGTGATGGTTAATGCGTCAACACGGTTTGCTGATGGGTTTGAATATGGCTTGGGCGGTGAAATTGGTATCAGCACCAATAAATTACATGCAAGAGGGCCGGTTGGTTTGGTCGGCTTGACAACACAAAAGTATATCGTGCTGGGTGAAGGACATATCCGCCAGTAGAAGGGTATTCTTCATAAAATGGATGTTGAGAGACGCTGACTCATGGCCAAATTTTTGGGTATTTATGGCGGGACCTTTGATCCCATTCATCTTGGGCACTTGACCGCGGCAAGCGAGGTGCAAAAATGTCTGGGATTGGATGAAGTGAGAATGGTGCTGTCAGCAAAACCACCTCATCGAATCAGCCCCACCCTTGCGGCAGAAGAGCGGTTTTCTTTGTTAACGTTGGCTGTCCAAGGTTATCCAAATCTAGTAGCGGATCGTAGCGAAATGGAAAGGAGTGGTCCCAGTTACATGGTCGATACCCTGTTTGGTTTTCGACAACAAAGCCCAACGAGTTCACTTGTATTAATATTGGGCATGGAGGCATTCAATGGTTTAATGTCCTGGGATCGGTGGGAAGAGATGATCAATTTAGCGCATATAGTTGTTACAGATCGTGCGGGTTTTGACAATCAATTCAACTCGAAAATTGAACACTATGTTGCCCCTTTTTTAACGGTAGATAAGTCACAACTAAGGCAACGAACACATGGTAAAATCTTTGTACAGCCTGTCACAGCGGCGAATATTTCCGCAACGCAGATCAGGCAACGACTTAAAGAAAACAAAACGGTAAAAAACATGTTAACAGCAGAATGCCTAGAGGTTATTAATAACCGGCATTTTTACCAGTCATGAAAATCATTAGAAGATAGGATAGATAAAATATGGCAGAGCCCTTGTTATCAATAGTGATAGATGCTCTTGATGAGAAAAAAGGTCAGCAAATTGATGTGATTGATGTGCGCGATAAATGCTCGTTTGCGGATCACATAGTGATTGTGACAGGTTCATCAAATCGCCACGTAAAGTCGCTGGCAATGGACGTGTCTATGGCGTCAAAAAAACAGGGCTTAATTCCGTTAGGTGTTGAAGGAATGGATTCGGGTGAATGGGTGTTAATCGATTTAGGCAATATTATTGTTCATGTTATGCAACCTAAAATTCGAGAGTTCTATCAGCTTGAAAAATTATGGGCCGTTGACGCAGAAGTATAAAGAGTGATGAAGTTCATGGTTTGTTCATTTAAGTGGTTTAAGATAGATAGCAGTGACAGTGGTTAGATGTCAGGTCAATAAATGATGGACGTTAGCCGTACGTAAAACAGGGAGAAAATGATGAAAAATAGAAAATTAGCCATAGGGTTAGCAGCCAGTTTAACTTTCGCGATGGCAGGTTGTACAACCGTTAACCCATATACCCAAGAGCAGCAAACCAGTAAAGCAGCCATTGGTGCTGGGGTTGGTGCAGTAACAGGCGCTATTGTGGGTGCGATGAAAGGTGATAGGCGTACGGCACTGAAAGGTGCAGCACTGGGAGCGGCGGCTGGCGGTGGCGTTGGTTATTATATGGATGTTCAAGAGGCTAAATTGCGTCAGCGCCTCAGCGGTACTGGAGTGAGTGTGAGTCGTGTTGGTAATAACCTTATTTTGAATATGCCAGGTAACGTCACCTTTAATACCGATAGCTCAAATATCAATGCAGGTTTTTATCAAGTGCTTGATTCTGTTGCAATTGTTCTTAAAGAATATTCAGATACCATGGTAACCGTTGTTGGGCATACAGATAGTGTCGGTGATGCCGCATATAACCAGAGTTTATCTGAGCAGCGTGCACAAAGTGTGGCGAGTTATCTACGTTCACAAGGTGTTGAAAGTCAACGTTTTAATGTGATGGGCTATGGCGAACAAAGCCCCATTGCCAGTAATTCAACTAAAGAAGGTCGCGCTCAAAACAGGCGTGTAGAAATAACCTTGACGCCATTAAATGTTAGATAAAGGCGTTTCTAATTTGCAGGTACCAAGGTTGGCAAAGGTAATAAAAAGCGGCTTCAGTTGAGCCGCTTTTTTTCGTAAAAGCGAAGGGTGCTGATGAAGTTGAAGATTTTAGCCGTCGGTCAAAAAATGCCTGGTTGGGTAGCGGCTGGTTATCAGGAATACGCAAAGCGGATGCCTCGTGAATGCTCAATTGAAACCATAGAAATCCCTCCCGCTAAAAGAACTAAACAAAGTCAATTGAATAAAATTAAGGAAACGGAAGGAAAAAAGATTCTGTCTTTGATTAAAGAGAATGACTACGTAGTGGCACTCGAGGTGAAGGGAAAAGCATGGTCTACAGCGGATCTGGCAAAAAAATTATCTGCATGGCAGGGCATTAATCCGTCTATTATTTTCCTGATAGGTGGTCCAGACGGTTTGTCAGCTGACTGTTTAAACAGAGCTAATGAACAATGGTGTTTGTCGCCATTAACATTCCCTCATCCCTTGGTTCGAGTCATATTAGCTGAGCAGTTGTACAGGGGTTGGAGTTTGATGAATAACCACCCATACCATAGAGAATAAATGAAATCGCTAATATTAGCTTCAGCTTCACCGCGCCGAGCTGAACTGTTAAAGCAGATCGGGATCGGGTTTGAAACGAAGGCGGTCGATATTGATGAAACGCCTCATTTTGGTGAAGCACCGAATGATTATGTCATACGGTTAGCCATTGCAAAGGCGAAGGCAGCAAAAGCTTTTTACCCTGCAAGAGAGACGTATGCCTTGGGTTCTGATACCGCCGTTATCATCAATGGAGAAATTTTGGGGAAGCCCAATAATAAAGCGCATGCTCTAGCGATGTTGAGGAAACTGTCTGGTACCACCCATACTGTATTAACGTCGGTTGCATTAGTCGGGCAGCATCAAGTTTGTGTTGTGAGTCAAAGTAAATTGACGTTTGCAGAAATAACAGAGCATGAGCTTGAATGGTATTGGGCCACCGGTGAGTCCTTGGGTAAGGCAGGCGCTTATGCGATACAAGGTAAAGCGGCCATGTTTATCAGTCGATTAGAAGGGAGTTATTCAGGGGTGATGGGGCTTCCACTCTACGAAACCGCTCAACTGCTTAAAGAACATGGATTCGTTATCAGCTAAAACTGAATCGCATTGATTGACGTTAGAGAGGCAGGTTGGGTATGGCGCAGGCTGCTTTGATTGCTATTACTTAATGGGTTAATAAGTTTAAGGTCTGATTTTAATGAAAGTATTGATCAATTCGAGCGGTTAATAGGAGTAGAATCGCATTAATAAAAAAATGATGCATAATTAAAATAATCTACCGATTTAACAGTTAGTCACCTTAAATATTCGATTGAAATACCATGAGCGATGAAATCCTGATCAATATAACGCCACCTGAAACACGCGTTGCGGTCCTCGAAAACGGGGTTTTGCAGGAATTGATCATTGAGCGTCAACGTAAGCGAGATATTGTAGGGAATGTATATCGTGGAGAAGTGTGCCGTATTATGCCGGGTATTCAGGCGGCATTTGTCGATATAGGCATAGGTCGAGCGGGTTTTTTGCATGCATCTGATGTGTTGGTTTCGGGTGAAACACCGTCAGATGAAAAAGGGATAGAACGTTTTTTACAACAGGGCCAGAAGGTTGTTGTTCAAGTGTTAAAGGCACCCATAGGAACAAAAGGACCTCGTTTAACGATGAGCCTTTCGATTCCTTCGCGTTATCAAGTGTTTTTGCCTTATTCAGAAAAACTGGCCTTATCTCAACAATTAGAAGGTGAGATTGAGCGAGAAAGGTTGTTGGCCTGCATGGAAGTATTTAAGGAGCAGGGCTATTCAGGTGGGTATATTGCTAGAACGGCGTCTGAAGGGGTTGAAGAGGCGAGTATTCGTGCAGATATGTTGTTTCTCAATAAACTTTGGGAGGAGATAAGCCTTCAAATTGGTGAGGTGTCACTTGGGTTAATTTACGAAGACCTGCCACTTGCATTAAGAATCTTAAGGGATTGGTATCAAACATCGGTGACTAAAATTGTTATCGATTCGAGGACTAATTTTGAGCGCATGGTCGATTTCTCGCAGAAGTTCATGCCTGAAGTAGAAGGTTTGCTGGAATTGTATAGAGGGCATCGCCCCTTATTTGATATGTACAGTATTGAGTCTGAGATTAAGGCTGCCTTGGAAAGAAAAGTGCCTTTAAAATCAGGCGGGCATTTGGTGTTTGATCAAACAGAAGCCATGACAACGGTTGATGTGAATACCGGCAGTTATTTAGGCCGAGGTAATCAAGAGCAAACTGTTTTCAAAACGAATATGGAGGCGGCACAGGTGACCGCTCGTCAACTACGGCTTAGAAACCTGGGCGGCATTATTATTATTGACTTTATTGATATGCAAGATGATGGCCACAAAGTGGCCGTGTTGAACGCGTTAGAAAAAGCGATGAGTAATGACCATGCAAAATATACCATCAGCAGTGTGTCCGAATTGGGCTTGGTTGAGATGACTCGCATGCGGACCCGGGAGAGCTTGGAAAGGGTGATGTGTGAACCCTGTCCGATTTGCTCCGGCTCAGGTATGGTCCGAACACCGGAAACAACCTGCTATGAAATTTTTCGTGAAATTATCAGAGATGCCCGCCAATATGAAGCAAAAGAGTTGTTGGTATTAGCCTCAAATGCGGTGGTTGAGATGTTGCTTGATGAAGAGTCCACAACCTTGGCTGACCTGGAATCTTTTGTTGGTATACGAATTCGATTTAGGGCAGAAAATGAATATACGCAAGAGCAATATGATGTCGTTCTGGTTTAAGGTCGAGTCGTTTTTTTAAAATGAGTAAAGTGCGACTTTTTGGGCATTCCTTGCTTTGGGTTTTTACTGTAAGCCTTATCTTGTTAGCGGTTTTCATCGCTACCGCGCGTTTTATTTTAGAAGATATCCCTGCCTACAAAAATGATTTGGAAGTTTATTTATCAGAAGAAATGGCGGGCGATGTTCAAATTTCTGGTTTATCGGCCAGGATGGAAGGATTTAAACCTCAATTAAGCTTAAAGAAAGTTCGTTTGGATGAATTAAACCATCAAACAAATACGTTAAGCATTGGCGAAATACGCCTCTCTTTTAATCCGCTGAATTTTTTTTCAGGCGATCTCAAACCAAGTCAAATAACCCTTGTTGATAGTGCTATAAAGATAAAGCGACTTGATGATGGGCGTTTTTCTATAATTGGTTTATCGAGCGATCAAGAGAGTGGTGACTCCTCGGGTGATTTTTCCTGGTTATTAGAAGGTCGTCGCTTTGAAATTATCGATAGCCAAATTATTTGGCAGGATGATTTGCGGGATTTGCCGGACGTAACGCTTGATCAAGCTCAGGTTGTTTTTCAGAACAATGGGCAAGAGCATACGCTTAAAGTGATAGCCAATATGCCAAAAGAGACGGGTGGCTCGTTTGTCTTAGCCATTGAGGTGATCGGGGATGTTTTATCGACTGCAGATTGGAATGCCAAGGCCTACTTTAAAGCCAAGAAAATTAAACTGGATAAGTATCTATCGCGGCTAAATCTGGATAAGCTCTCTATCCAACAAGGAGAGGGTGATATCGAGCTGTGGAGTCACTGGGAGGCAGCAGCTTTGTCACAGGTAAAAGGAAACCTTGCAGTCAAAGAGGCTCGTTTGCAGCAAGAGGCTGAAACCTTGAACGTCTCTAATTTTAGTGGTCAATTTGCTTGGAACAAGCTATTAAATGGCTGGTCTCTATATGCTAAGAATTTGGCTTTTAAAACAGAGATGACGGAACAAGAGCAGAGCCAATTTAATGTGCGCTATAGCGCTGAACAAAAAGAAGGTTACTCTATTAGTGCAGCCGTGGATGGCATTAATTTAGAAGCCATGTCACATCTTTTACAATATTCAAAAGTGTTAGATCAGTCATTTCTTTCAGTTCTTAAAGAAACGAAGGTCAGCGGTTTATTAAATAAGGCCAGTTTTTCAGTGCACCAAGGTGAAAATTCAGTGGCATGGGCTGCTTGTGGAGAACTTGAAAAGGTGTCGACTCTAGCTTATGGATTACTCCCTAAGATGAGCCACTTTTCAGGCACCGGATGCTCAACGCAAGATAAGGGTTGGTTGAACTTGGCCGTTAAGGAAGGCTCGATCTATTTTCAAGGTCTTTTTAGAGATCCTATTCTTGTGGATAGTTTAGATGGTCAGCTGACATGGGCGCAGGATGAGACGGGTTGGCTGATAAAGACAGATTTCATTCGTTTGAATTCACCCCATGTAAAGACGCAGTCCCGAATGATGCTGCATCTGCCAACGACCGCTGACAACGCATCCATTGATTTGCAAACAAATTTTAGCCAGGCGGATAGTCGTTTCACTTCTCAATATTTACCCGTCGGGATTATGGATAAAGAGGTTGTTCATTGGCTGGATAAGGCATTTATAGCCGGTGATATTAAAGAAGGCGGAGGGCTATTGTTCAAAGGTCCTTTATCAGATTTCCCCTATCGCCAAAATAACGGTGTTTTCCAAGTGTTATTTGAGACAGAAAATGTTCATTTACATTATGGTGACCGGTGGCCTGATGTTATAGATCTTACAGCAGAGGTGGAATTTAAAAATCAAGGAATGAAGGTTTTCGGGCAGACCGGTTCTATTTCTGGAAATAACATTGAACAGGCTTTCGTTGAGATTAAGGACTTCAAAACAGACCCTTATTTGCGAGTTAAAGGGCAACTTAACGATGATATCAGCGGTTTGTATGCTTTTTTTAAACAGTCTCCTTTAAAAGAGCGGCTCAGTACCTTGTTGAAACACAGTAAAATTTCTGGCCCTTCTGTTATAGAGTTGGACTTGGGTATTCCACTGAGGAAAAAACTCGAAGAAACAGTCGCCGCTACATTGCGTTTACAAAATAACACCCTGGTTTTTCCAACTATTGATTTGGCGATAAATGATATTCAAGGCCAAATTAATTACGATGAGCAGGGGTTAAGTGGGGCCTCTATTAAGGGACGTTTTATGGGTGAACAGCTCGATGCGACTATTCGGTCTGATGGGAAAAAGACGGTTATATTGGGCCAAAGTCATCTCAATATCACTCAAATATCAAAAGAAGTGCCTTCTGATTTATGGGCATATGTAGATGGACGTAGCTTGGCCAAAATACACGTTGATTTTCCGCATACGGCGGGTAAAGGGGAATCGACCATTACGCTTAGCAGTCACCTCGAAGGAGTCAGTGTTGACTTGCCAGCGCCTGTGGGTAAGCCAAAAAATACAAAAAAATCCTTTGAAGCAGTGCTGAAAATAGGCGGTAATTCACTGCCTGTTACAGCAAACTATGGTGATGAGTTGAAAACGCATTTCTTATTTAATGAGAAGACGCCCAACAAATTTGAACTTGGAAGAGCGGATATTCATTTTGGTACAACTAAGGCGGCCTTACCAGAGAGATCAGGTATTCAGTTATCGGGAACACTGAAGCAGCTAAATATCAGTGACTGGCAAAAAGCGCTGGGTTTTGAAAAACATCAGGCAGTGAGTTATTCAATAGTGAATCAGGTCAATCTAAACGTCCATGAGTTACATTGGCTTGACACACTAGTTGAGCAAGTTCATGTGACCGGGCATCATAAAAAATCAATCTGGTCAGGAACATTGAGTGGCCGTAATTTTTCGGGTAGATATCAGGTGCCTGATGATCTGAGTGGCGAGAATAAAATCAGCCTGGATTTAGATGTGTTGAAGCTGCCATCCATCGAGGGGGGGGCTTATCGCAATAAAAAACCGCCTTTAAACCCCGCAGAGGTGCCTAATATTGACCTTAGCAGTAAAGAGTTTTTTATCGGCACATCGCAGTTAGGTGAGTTAGCGTTGGCTTTACGTAGAAAAACGAATGGCATGGTCATCGAGCAGCTTTCCCTCACATCAGCACGCGATAATTTTAAGGCTAATGGAGCATGGGAAGTCAATATAGAAAAAAGCGTGACCGGTTTGAAAGGCCGTCTTAATAGTCAATCTTTGGGTTCTTTGTTAAAAGAGACAGGCATGACATCTAAGTTAAAAGATGCGCCCGCCGATATCTACTTTGATCTAAACTGGCCAGGCGATCCTCAGGATTTTTCAAAGGACTTCTTGAATGGGTACGTAGAATTAAAGTCTGAACAAGGCCGTTTGTTAGACATCGAACCGGGTATCGGGCGGGTTTTTGGTTTGCTGAGTTTAAATACCCTACAAAGACGCCTGCAGCTTGATTTCAGTGATTTGGTGCAAAAAGGGCTAAGTTTCGACAAAATAAAAGGCCGTTTTAACTTACTGAGCGGTGTGGCAAATACGGATCGTTTCTATTTAGAAAGTCCCTCGTCCCGTCTGGATTTTCAAGGGCAAATTAACTTGGCGAAAGAAGAACTCAACCAGCTGATCACCGTGACGCCTAAGACAACAGAAAGTTTACCACTGGCGGGGGCGATTGCTGGTGGCCCTTTAGTGGGAGCGGCGGTGTATATTGTTCAAAAAATTGCGGGTAAAACGGTGAACCAACTGACGGGTTATCAATATCAAGTGAGTGGTCCATGGCGAGACCCAAAGGTAAAACAAATTAGCCAACCGGGTGGTAAAATATTTGGCATGGTGGGTGATGCCTTAACACCTGTTCTTGATGCGACAGTGGGTCAATCATCTGCATCAAAAGCCCCGTCTCAATCATTACTTGAATAAAAAATAAACATGATGGAAGAGTTGAAAGTTTCAGCAATTCAGATGGTCTCATCTGATCAACTGAAGGACAATTTAAAAACAGCCAACGGTCTCATTAATCAGGCGGTTTCTAACGGAGCACAATTGGTTGTTTTGCCAGAAAATTTTGGCTTGATGCCTAAGCACGCTGGGCAGCTTTTTTCCATTTCAGAAACATTGGGAGAGGGAGACATTCAATCGTTCTTAAGTAAGGTAGCGAACGAAAATGATTGTTGGATAGTAGCGGGTTCTATGCCAATCAAATCAACGCGGGATGATAAGGTTTATGCGACTTGTTTGGTGTACAACCCTGTTGGTGAACAGGTGGCACACTATCATAAAATACATCTATTCGATGCAGATATTTCAGATGATAAAGGGCGTTATCGTGAATCAGATACTTTTTTAGCCGGTGACCAACCCGTTGTGGTTAAGACCCCTTTTGGTGTCATGGGTTTGTCTATTTGTTATGACTTACGTTTTCCAGAACTGTACCGTGAATTAATACAACAAGGGGCTGAATTTATCGTAGCGCCTTCAGCCTTTACCGAAACAACGGGTCAGGCGCATTGGGCGTTATTATGTCGAACAAGAGCGGTTGAAAACGCGTGTTATTTGATTGCAGCAAATCAAGGTGGGGTTCATAACAATGGCCGCGCAACATATGGGCATAGTATGATTGTCGATCCTTGGGGAAAGGTCTTGTCTGAATTGTCCGTAAAGGAAGGTATCGCCACAGGAACACTAAAAAAATCAACACTCATCAACATTAGAACAAGTTTGCCGGCTATTCAGCATAGACGGCTTTAAAAAGAGAAGTCAATGAACGATTCAATTCAACAAGCAGAAAGCATCATTCTTCAACCCGTGGGCTTATCTATTAGCGATTTAGATCAAGTGATGGGTCATTTATTATCCAACCGTATCGACCAAGCCGATATTTACTTTCAAAACTCTCGCAGTGAGTCTTGGGTGCTAGAAGATGGTATTGTTAAAGAGGGCTATTTCAACATAGAGCAAGGTGTTGGTTTACGTGCGGTCAGTGGCGAAAAAACCGGTTTTGCTTACAGTGAAGAGTTGGCCTTGCCCAATATGCTAGAGGCGGCGAAACAAGTAAAGTCCATTGCGAGTGTTGGCCAGTCGGCTATTTTAAAGCCTGCTTCTTTTAATCAGGTGCCCGCCTTGTATGACCCCATTGATCCTTTGAGTACGATGGGTCGAGAAGAGAAAGTTTCTTTCTTAAAGCGTTTAGATCAACAAACCCGTCAAATGGATTCACGCATTGAACAGGTGGTGATTAGCCTAGTAGGTGTACATGAGGTGATGCTGGTGCTCACAGAAGATGGCCATATTAGTAGCGATATTCGTCCGTTGGTTCGTATGAATGTGACGGTTATAGTGGAAGAAAATGGTCGTCGTGAACAAGGGAGTTCAGGTGGTGGTGCTCGTCAGGGGTATGAATATTTTATAGAAAATGATCGAGCCATGAGTTATGCACAGGAGGCGGTACGTCTTGCTTTAGTGAATTTAGAAGCTGTGGAAGCGCCTGCAGGAACAATGACGGTTGTTCTGGGATCGGGTTGGCCGGGTATTCTTTTGCACGAGGCTATTGGTCATGGGCTAGAGGGTGATTTTAACCGTAAAGGCAGTTCGGCTTTTAGCAATCGGCTGGGAGAAAAAGTTGCATCGCCGTTATGCACAGTGGTTGATGATGGCACATTAGAGAACAGGCGAGGTTCGTTGTCAGTTGACGATGAAGGCACAAAAACACAGTGTACAACATTAATAGAAAATGGGGTTTTGAAGGGTTATATGCACGATAGGATGAATGCGCGTTTGATGGGGCATGATACAACGGGAAATGGGCGTCGCGAGTCATATGCGCATTTACCAATGCCGAGAATGACGAATACCTATATGTTAGCAGGAGACAGCGAACCGGCTGATATTTTATCATCGGTGCAAAATGGGTTATATGCGGTTAATTTCGCCGGTGGACAGGTTGATATCACCTCTGGGAAGTTTGTTTTTTCAGCCAGTGAAGCGTACTTAATAAAAAATGGAAAAGTAACGTCGCCTGTCAAGGGCGCAACGTTAATCGGTAACGGCCCCGATGTATTAACCAAAGTGAGCATGGTGGGTAATGATTTGCAGTTGGATCAGGGTGTCGGAACGTGTGGAAAAGACGGGCAGAGTGTCCCCGTTGGCGTTGGTCAACCAACACTCAAAGTGGATGGTCTCACCGTTGGAGGTACACATGCCTAATTCAGTGAAAACATCAACGGCAAGTGAGCAAGAAAATGATCAGCTGAACCGGTTAAAGGATGTCGCTTCAGATATTTTATCAGAGGCAAAAAAGCAAGGGGCTGACGAAGTTGAAACGGCACTCAGTGTTGGGCAAGGGCTGTCTGTTAACGCACGCATGGGCGATATTGAAACGATTGAACATCATCGAGATCAAGGGGTTGGCATTACCGTTTATAAAGGTAAAAGGAAAGGGACAGCCAGTTCAACAAAGCTTGACTCAGCATCCATAAAAGAAATGGTGTCTGCTGCATGTGCCATCGCTCAATATGCAGAAGAAGATCCCTTTGCAGGCTTGCCAGAAAAAGCGCAATTGGCAACGGAGTTTCCAGAACTATCGTTATATCACCCCTGGGATATTGAGGCAGAAAAAGCCATTGAGATGGCAATAGAATGCGAAAATGCCGCGCGATTTTATGATAAAAAAATAACGAATTCTGAAGGGGCAAGTATCCATACCTTTGAAGGGATACGTGTGCTTGCGAATAGTCTTGGGTTTAATCACGGTTATGCGTCAAGCCGTCACAGCATGAGCTGCTCTGTTATCGGTGAACAAGAAGGCGCTATGCAACGTGATTATTGGTATACCGTTGCCCGATGTGCGAGTGATCTAGACTCACCTGAAAAGGTGGGTAAAAGGGCATCAGAAAGAACGATCAAACGGTTGGGCTCACAACCGATCAGCACCAGAAAAAGCCCTGTCATGTTCGCTGCTGAAGTTGGCGGTGGTTTGATAGGTCATTTTATTTCAGCCATTAAGGGTGGGAATTTATATCGAAAATCCTCGTTTTTATTGGATAGTTTAGGGCAGCAGATTTTTCCTTCTTTCATTGATATATACGAACAGCCTTTATTATCAAAAGCATTAGGCAGTGCTTCCTATGATGCTGAGGGTGTGGCAACGGCTGAAAGAAATATCGTCAGTGCTGGGGTTTTAGACGGATACGTATTAAACAGTTACGCTGCACGTAAGTTAGGCATGAAAAGTACAGCGAATGCCGGCGGCATTCATAATTTAACGGTAAAGTCCGGCGCGTTAGATTTTGAAGGAATGCTTAAAGAAATGGGAACTGGCCTTCTGGTAACCGAATTGATTGGTCAAGGCGTTAACACAATGACGGGGGATTATTCCCGAGGTGCGGCAGGTTTTTGGGTGGAACAAGGTAAGATTCAATTTCCTGTTGAAGAGGTGACGATAGCAGGTCATTTGAAGGATATTTATCGATCTATTGTTGCGGTAGGGAATGATGTTGATTTAAGAGGGAACACGCGTACTGGGTCTATTTTAATCAGCGAAATGACGATAGCCGGTTCGTGATTTGCTTGCCGTTTATATTAAGTTAAAAAGAGTGTCGCGAGGCCTAAAAAAGAGAAGAAACCGATCACATCGGTGACAGTGGTTAAAATGACGCCGCCAGCAATGGCCGGGTCAATGTTCAGGCGCTTTAAGGTCAAAGGAATGGTCGCACCGGCCAGTGCGGCAAACACTAAGTTAATAATCAGAGACGCGGCAATTAAAAAGCCGAGAGCGGTACTTTGAAACCAAAAACCGGTAATGGCAGCAACAACACTGGCCCAAAGAAGACCATTTAAACTGCCGACGGCCAGCTCCTTCCAAAGTAACCAACGTGCGTTGGTATGACCAATTTGATTCAGTGCAATACCACGAATAACAAGCATTAAGGTCTGGCTGCCGGCAATGCCGCCCATACTGGCAACGATGGGCATAAGAACGGCAAGCGCGACAATTTGTTCGATGGTTTCAGCAAAAAGGCCAATCACCCAAGCGGCCAGCAAGGCTGTCAATAAGTTTATTCCCAACCAGACAGAACGACGTCTGGCGCTTCGGGGAACGGGAGCAAACATATCATTATCTTCATCCAAACCAGCAAGACTTAGAAGAGAGCGGTCAGCTTCATCGCGGATAACGTCAACAACATCATCGACGGTGATACGACCTAAAAGTTGATTTTTTTCATCCACAACAGGGGCTGAGACGAGGTTGTAATCCTCAAAAAACAAGGCCACTTCGTTCGCTGATAAACTGGGTGGCAATGCTTTTTGATCCGTGATCATCGTGTCGCGAACGGATTCTTTTTTACTGTTTGTCAGCAGGTCAGTAATATTTAAGATGCCTAAATAACGGTCGTCTCGGTCAACGACAAACAATTTATCGGTGTTAGCAGGCAGCTCACCGTGCTGCCTTAAATACCTTAAAACCACATCAAGGTCTACGTCCGGGCGAATAGTGACCATATCGGGATTCATTAACCCGCCGGCACTATTTTCATCATAAGACATGACGGATTGGAGTCGTCTCCTGTCTTGATTAGACATGGAGCGGACGACTTGGTGAAGAACGGCTTCAGGAAGGTCTTCAAAAATATCGGCTAAATCATCTGTTTCCATTGAGCCGGCAGCAGTTACAAGATCTTCCTCATCAGTATGTTCGATAAGCCCTAAGCGGACCTCATCATTAACCTCAACTAAAATATCACCTGCAAATTCAGGGTTGATAAGTTCCCAGACAATGCGCCGATTCTGTAACGGGAGTGACTCCAGAAGGTTGGCTATTTCAGCCGGATGCAGCCCATTAACCTGGGCTTTTATTTTTGAAAGCGCGCCACTGTCGAGATTACCCGCGAGTAAACGTAGGTGTTCATGGGTATTCTCGTGTTGTGGAGAAGCGGACATATCGATAAAAAAACGTGTTGTGATTGCTGGATATTCTAGCAGTAATCCAGCAAGAAGGGCTTTGTTATTTAGCAGATATAAAGCAGGGTGATTTTTTTACCTGAGTTCACGATGCCGAGTCATCACATTGAGTTGTTGCGATGTAAGGTGGTGTGCTAATTTTTCAGCCAAGTAAACGGATCGATGTTGCCCGCCCGTGCATCCAATGGCAATGGATAAATAGTTACGATTTGTATTAATGAATTCAGGTATCCAACGGGTTAGGAATTGAAGGGTATCTTTCAGGTATTCTTGGATAAGTTCTTTATCGTCTAAAAAGTCGACAACCGGGGTGTCCAGGCCGCTATAAGACCTTAAATTAGGTTCCCAATACGGATTGGGTAGGCACCGGGCATCAAACACAAAATCAACATCATTGGGTGCCCCGTGTTTATAACCAAAGGACATGATTTGGAGAGAAAGCCCCTGTCCTCTATTGAAACTAACACGCTGCCTAATAATGTCGCGTAATTCATGCACATTGCTATGAGAGGTATCAATTTGAAGGCTGGCGTGACTTGCGATTAAGCTTAATTTATCTATTTCAAGATCGATCGCTTCATCAAGTGAGGTGTCCTTGTTCGAGAGGGGGTGTTTTCGCCGAGTTTCGCTGAATCGTTTTAATAGACTGTCTTTACTGGCCCTAAGAAAAATAACCTCGTAGTCGATGCGGTGATTTTTTAATTGTTCAATAAAGGCAGTCACGTTATTTAATGACGAGGGGTCGCTTCGCGCATCGATACCGACGGCGGTTTTATGAAATAGCGTATTTGTAGAATCCGTTAGCAGAGTTACAAAGTTGGATAATAAAGCGATGGGAAGGTTATCGATACAGTAAAATCCCGCATCTTCTAGAGTATCTAACGTGACGCTTTTTCCAGAACCCGATAAACCGCTAACGATGATAAGTTTCATAGGCTGAGTAAAAAGGCCGACGACAAGGTCGGCCCTATTTTTTTATTAACGGTGAGCTTTGGTTTTTTCTTTATGTTTAATCACCTGCCGGTCTAGTTTGTCGACTAAGGTATCAATGGCGGCATACATGTTTTCTTGAGTGTCTTCAGCAAAGATTTTTGTGCCGTTGAGTTGAATAGTGGCTTCTGCTTTTTGCTCCAGTTTTTCAACAGATAGGACAACATGAATATCGATGACTTTATCAAAGTGACGTTTAATTTTGCCAAACTTTGTGTTTGTGTATTCTCGAATAGCATCGGTAATCTCAACATGGTGGCCTGATAGGTCTAATTGCATATTATTCTCCTGTTAAGGTGGGAAATGATCAAAGGATTCGTTTCCTTTGACTGGAAGGGGGGATCGAAATAGCTTCACGGTATTTCGCGATAGTTCTTCTCGCAACGTTAATGCCTCTTTCTCCTAGAATAGCGGCCATTTTGTTATCACTGAGCGGTTTTTTTGGATTTTCGTTATCAACCAGTTCTTTAATAAAGGCTCGAATGGCAGTGGCTGAGCATTCACCACCGCTATCGGTTGAAACATGACTTGAAAAGAAATGTTTCAATTCAAAAATGCCGTTTGGTGTATGCATGTATTTATTTGTCGTAACACGAGAAATGGTTGATTCATGCATGTCAACTGCTTCAGCTATATCACGAAGTACCATCGGTTTCATGGCGATGGCACCATGCTCAAGAAATTCATGTTGACGATTTACAATTTCTTGAGCAACCAGCATCAATGTTTCGTTTCGGCTTTGCAGACTTTTTAAAAACCAACGTGCTTCTTGCAAATGGTTTTTCATGGTTTGTGTGTCTGTGCTTTTGTCGCCGCGCTTAATAAGGGTTTGATAAAACGGGTTAATGCGAATATTGGTTGAAATGTCGCCGTTGATGGTGACTTGCCATTGCCCCTTTATCTTCCTGACATACACATCCGGTGTGATGTATTCAATATGAGTTTCCTCAACGCCAGACCCTGGTCGTGGATTGAGCTGTTGAATGAGGGAGATAACTTGCTTGAGTGTTTCGTCATCAATGCCAAGATGACGCTTTAGTTTTGCACTGTCTTGGGAACCCAACGCGGCCATACAATCACTGACTAATTCAATAGCAAGGGGTAAAAACGGTGTGGTTTGCGGTAATTGTTTAAGTTGAACAAGCAGACAGTCTTGCAGGTCGATCGCACCGACACCGATGGGGTCAAAAGATTGTATTTTATGTAAAACAGCCACCACCTCATCAAGGTCTAAATCATCTAGTTGTTGGCACAGGTGTTGATGAATGTGTTCGGGTGTTGAATTGAGATAACCATTATCATCGATACTGTCAATTATTGCGGTGGCGATAGCCCGGTCAGTATCTGAGAAATTCGTTAACTCCATTTGCCAGATTAAATGATCATGCAAAGTCTGTTTTGCAGAATTGATGCTGCCTGGGTCAGGTGAGCTGGTTTCTGGTGATGAGTTAAGCCCCGGTGTTGGAGTGAGGTCATAAATATCATCCCAAGAGGTATCAATCGCTAGTTCATCAGGTAAAAGGTCTTGTGAGCCTTCGCTGGTTTTTTCATCGGACGAAGCGGCTGTGCTTTTAGACTCGTTTTCTTGATGAACAATGGGTTCTTCATCTGGAACCTCAAGCATCATATTACCATCCAGAACGGTTTGAATTTCTTGTTGTAGTTCCAAAGTGGATAATTGCAATAAGCGAATAGCTTGTTGCAGCTGAGGGGTCATCGTTAGATGTTGACCCATTCGAAGCTGTAAAGACTGCTTCATTGATATTGCCTGCTGCGTAAAGGGATAAAAAAATTCTTACATCTCATGCGGTAAGTTTAGCCCATTTTGCACAATAACGAATCATTTTAATTTCATTTACATGCGAAATTCATGCCCTAAGTATACATCGCGAACTTCAGGGTTTTCCAGAATGTCTTTGGCTGACCCTTCAGTGATAACGGTACCGTTATTTAGGATATAAGCTCGATCGCACGTGCCAAGTGTTTCTCTGACATTATGATCTGTGATAAGAACGCCAATATCCCGTTCGGTTAAGTGGTGAATAATTTTTTGAATATCAATGACAGAGATCGGGTCCACACCCGCGAAAGGTTCGTCGAGAAGTATAAATCGCGGTTCTGTAGCCAGTGCACGCGCTATTTCTAGTCGCCTTCTTTCACCGCCTGAAAGGGCTAAGGCACTTTGTGATCGCAGGTGAGTCATCGCAAATTCTTGCAATAATTCATCAAGCACTAATTCTTGTTGCCCGGGTGATAATGCTTTCCGGGTTTGTAAGACGGCACGGATATTATCTTCGACACTTAATTTTCTAAAGATGGAGGCTTCTTGTGGTAAATAACCCAGTCCTTGCCGCGCTCGATCATGCATGGGACTATGGGTTATGTTGCTGTCATCGAGAAAGATGTCACCGCTGTCGGGTTTTATTAAACCAACGGTCATGTAAAAACTGGTTGTTTTGCCTGCGCCATTTGGGCCTAACAAGCCAACGACTTCACCGCTTTTTACATCAATGCTGACGTTGTCGACGACTTTTCTATTGTTGAACTGTTTGCAAATATTTTGCGTGCGTAGCGTGCTCATTATTTTTTTGCGGGCTCCAAGGTTACTTTCACACGGGTGGAGTTTGTTTTTTTGTCGCCCGCCTTAACAACCGAACGTTTGCTGTCATATTCAATTCGGTCACTACTGAAAGTGTTGCCATTCTGCCATAAGGTGGCCTTATCCAATAACACCAGGGTATCTTTAGTAACCAGGTAATTAAATTGATTGGCCTCGCCACGTATCAGCCCTTGCTTTCCATCTGGCTGCTGTTTGAACTTAACAGGCTTACCAATGGCGATGACTTTCTCTGTGTTGCCTTGGGCGCCATAAATGGTGACTTTATCAGCCATAATTTCCATACTCCCCTGCGTTATGATGACATTCCCCGAGTAGATCGTCACTTTTTTTGCATCATCCAAATTGAAGCTATCGGCCTCAACTTCTACAGGCTTGTTCTTGTCTGAACTGAGCGCCCAGGCACTCGTTGATAAAAAGAATGTTATCAAGGTGATAAAGGCGAATATTAACTTAATTGATTTCATGATGGCCTCGTGCTTGTTCCAGTATTTTAATATTAATGGGCTCGCGAAAGTGTGCCCTTAATCCTGTCCCCTCTATGGTGTTTTTGCCTGATTTTATTTTGACAAATTCATCGGTCTCAGCAAAGTCATTGGGTAATTGGACGCGTAAATGATGTGTATCAATTTCAAGTGGAGCCGTATTTTTAAACGCATCGCGCTTAATGTTGACTGCTCCATTGAGTAGCACAAGCTCGCCGTCTGATGAAATGTAGCCAGTTTCTGAACGAATGTGTAAATCTGGCTTATCAGGTGCGTACATGGTCATGATGGGATGGGTCATTTCGGTGCTGTCATCATCGATGAAATGTCGCATCGATTCTGCCTTAAGCCGTTGTTTTGGTTTGCCTGTTAAGGTCATATTAAGCGCTTCGAAATGATTAACAAAATAATCAATTTTATGGCCGGGTTTTGCTGCCTTTTCAACCGGCTTGGGTTCTTGCGTAAAGGCTAGCCACCAAGTACTAATGGCAAGAAGAGTTAATACAATAATCCTAAGTGGTTTCATCAATGAGACTAAATGTCAGTAAAGAGCTGAACTGCAGTGTCCAGCTTACCCTGAGCAGCGAGGATAGTGTCGCAAACTTCTCTTGCCGCACCCTGGCCACCGCAGCGGCTTGTTTGAGCATGGCAGTAGGGCAGTATAGATGGGTTGGCATCCTGTACGGCAATGGCAAGACGAGCCTGTGACATCAGTGCTAAATCGGGCAGGTCATCACCAACATGCGTGACTTGATCGGGTGTTAAGTTGAGTTTGTTGAGTAGATCATTAAAGGCGGCCGTTTTGTTTTCTTGGCCTTGGTATACATGGGCGATGCCAAGACCTTTCATTCGGCGGTCAACAATTGGCGAAGAACGACCAGAAATAACGGCCACCTCAATTCCATTTTGTTGTAATAGCTTGAGTCCTTGACCATCTTGAGCATGAAAGGATTTATATTCTTTGCCTTTCAGGTCAAAGAATAATTTTCCATCCGTCAAAACACCATCGACATCAAAGATAACGCACAGGATATCTTTTGCACGTTGCTGAAAATCCTTGCTCAGTTCTATCATGACAGCCCTGCTTTAAGCATATCGTGCATATTAAGTGCGCCTACCAGTTTATTATCATCGGTGACGAGGAGAGAGTTGATTTTTTTATCTTGCATTAATTGTAGGGCTTCAACGGCTAACTTTTCTGAACTAATTGTGGTGCCGCCTTGAGTCATGACTTGTTTTATTGGGGTTGTGTGTATGTCGGTGATATTTTTAAGCATACGCCGTAAATCTCCATCGGTAAAAATACCTGTTAAATGACCTTGTTGATTAACGATGGCCGTCATGCCGAGTTTTTTTTCAGTCATTTCAAGTAAAGCGGTACTCACAAGCGCAGTCTCTTCAACCAGTGGGATGTTATCGCCAGTGTGCATGATGTCGCGAACATGAAGCAGTAATCGTCTGCCTAGACTGCCGCCGGGGTGTGATAGCGCAAAATCCGCTTCAGTGAAACCGCGCGCTTCAAGTAACGCAATGGCCAAGGCATCCCCCATCACAAGAGCCGCAGTGGTGCTTGATGTTGGGGCGAGTCCTAACGGACAGGCTTCTTGAGTAATGCTGGCGTTAATTGGTGCGTCAGACATATTGGCTAACGTTGAATGAGGGTTGCCAGTGATCGAAATGAGCGGAATACCCAGGCGCTTGAGTATAGGTAAAATGGTTAACACTTCCGCTGTCTCACCCGAGTTTGAAAGTGCTAACGCAACATCGTTACGGGTAATCATACCGAGATCGCCGTGACTGGCTTCGCCGGGATGGATAAAGAAAGCGGGTGTGCCCGTGCTAGCGAGTGTGGCTGCAATTTTATTTCCAATGTGCCCGGATTTGCCCATGCCAATAACAACAATTTTGCCCGTACATTGAAGCATAAGCTCGCATCCATTGATGAAATTTTCATCAACTTGGTCGGTCAGGTTCGCTATAGCTTCAGTTTCCGTTTTTATAACAGCTAAACCTAATCGTTTAAGCTGTGCGCGATGGTTTTTTTTGTCGGACATATAGGGTCGGTGTCTGGTTGAGCTAGGTTCCTAAGGTGTCTAAATATACCTTGCTGAGATAGGCAGCAAAAAATAGCACAAAAAGCCCACCTTTAAAACGGTTGATCTTGGGTTCGCCATTAAAGCTGTACGAGAAAAAAAATAGAAGCAAGGTAAAGCCAAGCATAATGGGAAAATCACGAGTAACCAGCTGAGTGTCTACTGAATTAGGGTATAAAAGACCGGGTAAGCATAAGACCGCTAATAAATTAAAGGCATTTGAACCGATAATATTACCAACGGCCAGATCAGGCTCTTTTTTAATAACGCTCATTATAGACGCTGCCAATTCTGGCAAGCTCGTGCCAATGGCGATGATGGTTAAGCCAATAACTAAATCACTAACGCCGAAGAAAATGGCAATATTAACGGCTGCCCACACGAGTAGTTTTGAGCTGGCGATCAGGGTAACGAGCCCTGAGATGGCATAGAAAGAAGCAACTTTTGTACTTAAGTTAGTTGGAATCTCTTCCTCAAATTCAGTGGCAAGAATATCTTTGCTTTGTTTTTTGGTCTGTTGAGCACTTCGTAATAACCAATAGAGGAAGATTCCAAGCCCCGTGATAAGCACGAGGCCATCCAACCTCGATAGGTGTCCATCGATAACAAGCAGGTAACTCGCCATCGAAATGGCCATTAGAATAGGGAATTCACGCTTTAGTAGCGAAGATTGTAATAGAATTGGGGCGGTCAAGGCTGTTGCGCCAAGGACTAAGCCGATATTTGCGATATTTGAGCCAATGGCATTACCGGTTGCAAGCCCTGTGTTGCCCTGAATAGATGCCATGCCTGCTACCAGCATTTCGGGTGCTGAGGTGCCTAAGCCAACAATGGTCAGCCCAATAATCAAAGGAGGGACACCAAGGTTTCGAGCAATAGCGGATGTGCCTTTGACGAAAAAATCAGCGGAAAAAATTAAAAAGAAAAAGCCTGCAACAAGAGCAGCTAAAAATAGAAGCATAAGACTGTATGAGGGACTGTATTAGTCATCGCAAAAATTCATTGTCGCATAGAATAATGAATTGCAAAAAACTTAAGCGCTAAAACTTAAAGTTTAAATGAAATTCAAAATGTTAAGTCGTAAATATTATAAGTTCGGATTGACGTAGATTAATAAGGTAGGGACAATGTTTCGTTTATTTATACGCACGGATCAGCATTAACTTATGCTGGAACATAATAGGGGAGCGGAATTGGCAGAGACAACTCCATTCATAAAAGTTAGAGATGTTCATTTTTCACGCGGGTCAAAGCTTATTTTTGACGGTGTGGATATGGACTTTCAGCGTGGAAAAGTCACCGCCATTATGGGGCCGAGTGGAACAGGTAAAACAACCCTGCTAAAGCTGATTGGTGGTCAATTAAAGCCATCGTCTGGCTCTATAGAAGTTGACGGGCAAAATGTGCATCAACTGAAGCGTAAGCAACTTTACCAGTTACGAAAAAAAATGGGGATGCTGTTTCAAAGTGGCGCGCTGTTAACGGATATTTCGGTGTTTGATAATGTTGCGTTTCCATTGCGAGAACATACGACGTTGCCCGAGTCGATGATTCGTCATTTGGTGCTAATGAAGTTAAATGCCGTTGGCTTGCGGGGTGCCAGGTATCTGATGCCAGCGGAGTTATCGGGTGGCATGGCGAGACGCGTGGCCTTGGCGCGTGCCATCGCTTTGGATCCTATGATGATTATGTATGACGAGCCTTTCACGGGACAAGACCCTATTTCTATGGGTGTCCTAGTGCGGCTTATTCGTTTGCTTAATAATGCGTTGGGCTTGTCGAGTATTGTTGTTTCGCATGATGTAAAAGAAACATGCGCGATAGCAGACTA
Source organism: Cycloclasticus sp. (assembly GCA_002700385.1). Lineage (GTDB taxonomy): Bacteria > Pseudomonadota > Gammaproteobacteria > Methylococcales > Cycloclasticaceae > Cycloclasticus. The sequence continues at coordinate 411,123 of PADC01000008.1, read as the reverse complement.
TGTTTACTTGGTATCTGCCGGTAAGGTGATGGAACACGGGTCACCTGAACAATTGGCAAATTCAGACTCTGAGTGGTCGCAGCAGTTTATGCAAGGCATGGCGGACGGACCGGTGCATTTTCATTATGCGGCGGAGGATTACGCTAAAGATTTGTTGGGGATAGAAAGTTGAGTATAAAGGTGACTCTAATATGCTAAGTTATTTGCAACGATTAGGTGCCGTATCAATAAGCATGTTCGAACGATTGGGTCGGGGATCTCTTTTCTTCGTTAATATCGTATTCAGTGTTCCGAGTGTTATTGTGCGGCCTCGCTTGCTGATTGCGCAGATGCATTCGGTGGGCGTTTTAAGTTTCTCATTGATTGTTATATCGGGTCTTTTTGTAGGGATGGTGCTTGCCTTGCAGGGCTTTTACACCTTGTCAGACTTTGGTGCTGAAGGCATGTTGGGGGTGATGGTGTCAGCTTCGCTTATCAGGGAGCTAGGGCCAGTGGTCACGGCCTTGTTATTTGCTGGACGAGCCGGATCTGCGTTAACCGCTGAAATTGGATTGATGAAGGCCACAGAGCAAATATCCGGCATGGAAATGATGGCTGTCGATCCTGTTAAAAGAATTATGGCGCCTCGTTTTTTGGCAGGGCTCATTTCTATGCCATTGTTAGCAACGATTTTTTCAGCCGTTGGTATTGTGGGTGGGTATTTCATAGGCGTTGGTTTACTGGGTATTGATGAAGGCGGTTTTTGGGCTCAGATGCAGGCTAAAATTGACTTTAGTGAAGATGTTATGAATGGCCTGATCAAGAGTGTGGTTTTTGGCTGGGTGGTGACATGGATTGCCATTTTTGAAGGCTATGATGCCATACCGACCTCTGAAGGGGTGGGGCGAGCAACTACACGAACAGTTGTTCATTCGGCGTTTGCTATTTTATTGTTAGATTTTATTTTAACGGCATTGATGTTTGGAGATATCTAAAGATGCATATATCAAGATCAATTGAAGTATTAGTGGGTTTTTTTGTGGCTATTGGCTTTGTTGCGATGTTCTTTTTATCTATGGAGGTCAGCAATCTGAGCAATGTTGGTGGTGAGGAGGGTTACGACGTTAAAGCAAATTTTGAGAATATTGGTAGCTTAAAAGTACGTGCCCCAGTGTCTATGGCGGGCGTCAATATAGGTCGAGTAAAGGCTATTGACTTTGATCCTGAATCTTTTGAAGCAGTGGTCACGATGAATATCGAAGCCCAATATAATCAACTACCTTTGGATACGAATGCCAGTATTTTAACGGCAGGGTTATTGGGGGAACAGTTCATTGGTCTTGAGCCAGGTGGTGAAGAAGATGTGTTGGTGAATGGGAGTGAAATTGAGTTAACTCAGTCCGCTTTGGTGTTAGAACAAATTATTGGGCAGTTCTTGTTCAATAGTGCATCAAAAGAATAGTTTTTACGGCAAGTCAGGGTTGGTAATGAGTAACGCGCAGCTGGAAAAAAACGATGAAGGCATCATAGCGGTGTCAGGTACGTTGGGCTTTGATTTAGTCAGCGATATGTTGGAACATTCTAGGCCATTTTTTGCGGGTAAAGATGCACTTGTTTTTAATTTGAGTGCTGTTGAGAAAACCGATAGCGCGGGGTTAGCCTTGTTAATTGAATGGATGGTGATGGCAAAAAAAACGGGTCAGACTATTTCATTTCAAGGAATGCCAAAACAAATGATGGATATCGCTCAAGTGAGCGGTCTTGATGACATCTTGCCAATCATTTAACGGCATTTAAAAATTTTATCGAAGGTATATTTAAAGATGGATAAGTTAATTATTCAAGGTAACGGGCCGCTTTCCGGAGAGATACGCATTTCGGGGGCAAAAAATGCAGCATTACCCATCTTGGCGGGTGCTTTGCTTGCTGAGAACCCAGTGGTTATTGGTAATGTGCCGCACTTGCATGATATTACAACGACAATGAGCCTGTTAGGACAAATGGGAGTCACTTTATCGGTGGATGAAAAAGTGAGAGTCCAGGTGGATTCTTCGACGATTTCATCTTTCAAAGCACCCTATGAACTGGTAAAAACCATGCGTGCGTCGATTATAGTTTTGGGGCCTTTGCTAGCGCGCTTTGGTGAGGCAGAAGTGTCGTTGCCCGGTGGTTGCGCTATTGGATCACGCCCAGTGAATATACATTTAAAAGGCCTAGAGGCGATGGGTGCTGATATTCGCGTTGAAAATGGTTACATTCATGCCTCGTGCGAGCGATTAAAAGGTGCACGCTTGGTGTTGGATGTGGTTACAGTGACGGGTACTGAAAACTTAATGATGGCCGCTACACTGGCAGAAGGAACAACCATTATTGAGAATGCAGCTCGTGAACCAGAGGTGAGCGATTTGGCGCATTTCTTAAATGAGCTGGGTGCGAAAATTTCAGGTATCGGCACTGATACATTGATCATTGAAGGCGTTGAATCACTGGCGAAGAGAGGACTGGTTTATAACATTCTTCCAGATAGGATTGAGGCCGGCACATATCTGGTCGCGGCTGCGACAACGGGTGGTAAAATTAAGGTGAAGGACGTTGATCCTGGTACTTTGGATATGGTGCTGTCTAAACTTCAGGAGGCAGGTGCTGAATTGGTCATCGGTGAGGACTGGATTGAATTGGACATGAAAGGTCGGCGAGCGAAAGCTGTTTCATTTAAAACAGCGCCATACCCCGGGTTCCCAACAGATATGCAAGCACAATTTATGGTTTTAAATGCTTTGGCTGAGGGCACGGCCATGATTACGGAAACGATTTTTGAAAACCGTTTCATGCATGTCCATGAACTGCAGCGTTTAGGTGCAGATATTAAACTGGAGGGTAATACGGCGGTGTGTGTGGGTAAAGAAATGCTTGAGGGTGCTACTGTTATGGCTACTGACCTCAGGGCATCCGCTAGCCTTGTTATCGCAGGTTTGGTGTCGAAAGGTGAAACGATTATTGAGCGAATTTACCACATCGATAGGGGGTACGAATGTATCGAAGAGAAAACCGCTTTATTGGGCGGGCAGATTCGCCGGGTACCGAGTTAAGTTAATGCTCACCATTGCTATTTCGAAAGGTCGAATTTTAAAAGACACGCTCCCTTTATTGGCCGAGGCAGGTATTGAGCCATCTGAGAACTTATCAGAAACTCGTAAACTTATTGTTCCCAGTGTGTGTGGTGAGGTGAATTTAGTCATCATACGAGCTACCGATGTGCCGACATTCGTTGAATATGGCGCGGCCGACGTTGGTATTACCGGTAAAGATACTTTAGTGGAGCATGGCAGTGACAATCTCTATGAGCCTTTAGATCTCAACATCGCAAAATGTCGTTTAATGACAGCTGTTGTCAAGGGAAAAATATTACCAACGGGTAAAATTCGTGTTGCTTCTAAATATGTATCTTTAACAGAGCAGTATTTTGCAAATAGAGGCCAACAAGCCGAGATCATCAAGTTGTATGGCTCCATGGAATTGGCACCGATTGTTGGCCTGGCTGATTGTATTGTTGACCTGGTTGATACCGGTAATACGTTGAAGGCAAACGGCATGGAACCTTTAGATCTTATTATGAATATCAGCTCAAGGTTGGTGATCAATAAAGCGTCGATGAAAATGAAATATCAGCAAATAAAAACACTCGTTAAAAAGCTGGAGTCTGCTGTTGAGAATAGGCGTTGATGAATGAAGATTAAGACTTTAGAGGCGACTGGTTCTTGTTTTAATCAGCAACTGGATGATGTTTTAGATTGGAGCGAAGTTGAAGATAGCTCAATCACCCGGGCTGTTGAAGAAATAATAAATGAAATTCGTCAACACGGGGATTCGGCCCTGCTGTCTTATACAAAGGTTTTTGATCAGTGGACGACGACGGTTGATGATTTGCTGGTTGATCGCCAACAGCTTGAAGAGGCTTGGAATCAATTGCCTGATGAACAATCGAAAGCATTAAATTTAGCTGCTGATAGGATTCGTCAGTACGCTGAACATCAAAAAATTCAATCATGGGATTTTACCGATGAGTTTGGAAATAAACTGGGTCAAAAAGTCACTCCGCTGGAGCGAGTTGGCGTGTACGTGCCGGGAGGTAAAGCCGCGTATCCTTCATCAGTTTTAATGAATGTTATCCCTGCTAAAGTAGCGGGTGTTTCGGAAATAGTGATGGTAACGCCAACCCCGAAAGGTGAGTTGAATTCAATCGTGCTTGCGGCAGCCTGGTTGGCCGGTGTCGATAAGGTCATTAGAATCGGTGGTGCACAAGCGGTGGCGGCACTGGCTTATGGAACAAATACGGTACCGAAAGTAGATAAAATCGTTGGGCCAGGAAATATTTATGTTGCCACGGCAAAAAAAATGGTCTTTGGTCATGTGGGTATTGATATGGTTGCTGGACCATCAGAAATTCTTGTGGTGTGTGATGGTAAGACCCACCCTGATTGGATAGCGATGGATTTATTCTCACAAGCAGAGCATGATGAAAATGCACAATCAATACTGATTTCTTTGGATAATCACTTCATTGAAAAGGTAAGAGATAGTATGGCTAAATGGCTGCCTCAGATGGAACGATCGGATGTGATTAAGGCCTCGTTAGAGAAAAGAGGCTGTTTTATTTATGCAGAAACAAAAGAGCAAGCGATAGAGATCGTGAATAAAATTTCTCCTGAGCATTTAGAGTTATCGGTTGATAATGCCGAGCAATGGGCCGATGAGATTCGTCATGCGGGGGCGATATTTGTCGGGCGATATACGCCTGAATCACTCGGTGATTACTGTGCCGGTCCAAATCATGTCTTACCAACATCTAGAACAGCGCGGTTTTCATCGCCGCTGGGTGTTTATGATTTTCAAAAACGCAGTAGCCTCATTAACTGCAGTGAAAAAGGCGCATCGGAATTATCAGTAACAGCATCTGTTTTGGCGCATGGTGAGGCATTAACTGCGCATGCAAAATCAGCTGAATACCGCCGGTTAAAATAACTTAGTCGTGTCAAAAAATAATAAAAAATTAGAGAGCCTGGTTCGTCCAGAAATACGGGCAATGTCAGCCTATCATGTGCCTGAGGCTACTGGCTTGGTAAAATTAGATGCGATGGAAAACCCTTTTGCCTGGCCAATAGAAATGAAAGAAGAATGGCTTCAGTTGTTGTCAGATGCTGAACCCAATAGGTATCCAGACCCCTCCGCAAAAGAATTGGTTGCCAGTTTACGCCATTGCTTTGGTGTACCGTCAGAATTGGGCGTTGTGTTAGGGAATGGTTCTGATGAGTTGATACAACTGATATTAATGGCAATGCATCAAGGTGCCAGCATCATGGCGCCCACCCCGAGTTTTGTCATGTACCGGCATATCGCAACGTCTTTAAGTTTGCCTTTTGTCAGCGTTCCTTTAAATGGAGATTTTAGCCTGGATGTGCCGACGATGATCTCTGAGATAGAACGGCATGATCCTGCGGTGATTTTTTTGGCTTACCCGAATAATCCAACCGCTAATTTGTTTCATGATGAAGATATACGGGCTATTCTCAACGCAGCTAATGGGTTGGTCGTGATTGATGAGGCTTATCAGCCCTTTGCGCGGAAAAGTTTTTTGAATCGTGTGTCAGAGCATGAAAATTTAATAGTCTTGCGTACGGTTTCAAAACTTGGTTTAGCTGGATTGCGCCTTGGTTTTCTTGTTGGCCATAATAATCTGACGGATGATCTGGAAAAAATACGCCTGCCTTACAACATCAATATTTTTACCCAGCTAACAGCGACATTTGCTTTTAAACATATGGATGTGTTGGATGGTCAGGCCGCTATTCTTTGTAATCAACGAGAACGTTTGCTCAAAAAACTTTCTTCATTATCGGTTGTCAGGGTTTTTCCGAGCGAGGCTAATTTTATTTTATTTTCGTTGCTCTCGGATTCTGCCGAACGAGTTTTTGAAGAGTTAAAAGAAGCGGGTGTGTTAATAAAAAAAATGGGGCATGTGCCCGGGTTGCCAGATGAATGTCTGCGTGTCACAGTCGGCACACGTTCAGAAAATGATCTGTTTTTTGAAAAAATAGGGTCAATTCTAAAATAGAAGAGCTTAAGGCGTGCGCCTCAGCCGGATTTTTTCCTTTCGAGCCGTGTTTGACAAGCAAATAAAAATAAAAATATGATAAAATTCTGTCAATAAGTGCCGTGCAAAACTTGCATGCGTAATTTACGATGATTTTATGGAGATTTAGATGAGCGAACAGGTGGTAGATAAGCGCAGGCGTCTTTTTTTAACAGCTGCAGCGACTGCAGTCACGGGTGTTGGTGCTGCATATGTAGCGGTTCCCTTTATAGCGTCAATGAATCCAAGTGATCGAGCAAAGGCAGCAGGTGCGCCGGTTGAGGTTGATATTTCAAAATTAGAATTAGGGCAGCTAATTCGTGTCGAATGGCGTGGAAAACCTGTTTGGGTTCTTAAGCGCAGTGAACAATCCTTGGCTGAAATTGCCGAAATGACCGATATCTTAAGGGATCCAGATTCCAATGAGTCTGAGCAACCTGAGTCCTGTAAAAATGTTGGCCGATCAATAAAGCCTGAAGTCTTTTTAGCCGTTGGGATCTGTACCCATCTTGGTTGTTCGCCAACGTATAGACCTGAAGTTGCTCCTGATGACTTAGGGCCTGCCTGGAAAGGAGGGTTTTTCTGCCCTTGCCATGGTTCTTTGTTTGATTTGTCAGGGCGTGTTTATGCAGGGGTGCCTGCACCTTTAAACTTAGTTGTGCCGCCGCATGAATATGTGACGGAAACTAAAATATTAATCGGTTCGTCAGGAGGGCAAGCATAATGAGTCGTATGTTAAAAAGTGCATTGGGTTGGATGGATGACCGCTTCCCGCTGAGTAAAGTCTGGAACGAACATCTGGCAGAATACTATGCGCCGAAAAATTTTAATTGGATGTATTATTTCGGGTCATTAGCCATATTGGTTTTGGTGAACCAAATTATCACTGGCATTTTCCTAACGATAAATTACAAACCTGATGCTAAGTTGGCCTTTGACTCGGTTGAATACATCATGCGTGATGTGGAATGGGGCTGGTTAATTCGCTACATGCACTCAACAGGAGCATCTGCTTTTTTTGTTGTTGTGTATCTGCATATGTTTCGAGGGCTTGTATATGGCTCGTTTAAGAAACCACGTGAATTGGTATGGACTTTCGGCATGATCATTTATGTGGCGCTTATGGCAGAGGCTTTCATGGGCTATTTATTGCCTTGGGGTCAAATGTCGTATTGGGGGGCTCAAGTGATTGTGTCTTTGTTTGGAGCCATTCCCTATGTTGGAGAAGATTTGGCGTTATGGCTAAGAGGTGATTATGTTATTTCTGATGCAACGCTTAACCGCTTTTTTGCTTTCCATGTGATTGCGATACCCTTGGTACTGGTTATTCTGGTGTTTATGCACATTGTTGCCTTACATGCAGTTGGTTCAAACAACCCAGAAGGAATTGAAATTAAAAAGCATAAAGATGATAAAGGCGTGCCCTTAGATGGTATTCCTTTCCACCCTTATTATTCTGTAAAAGATTTGGTGGGTGTGGCCGTGTTTATGTTTATCTTTGCTCTGATCATTTTCTATATGCCTGAGATGGGGGGGTATTTCTTGGAGCATGCTAATTTTGTCCCTGCTGATCCTTTGAAAACACCTGAGCATATTGCGCCTGTTTGGTATTTCACGCCTTTTTATGCAATCTTAAGGGCGGTTCCTGATAAGTTCTTAGGTGTGGTTGCGATGGCGGGCGCCATTTTTGTTTTATTCTTATTGCCTTGGCTTGACAGAGGCGTCAATAAATCAATTCGCTACAGAGGCCCTGTATTTAAAGCTTCCATCTATGCCTTCTGTATCAGCTTTATCGGTTTGGGTTATTTCGGTATGCAGCCTGTTACGGAAGTAGGAACTTGGTTCTCAAGGATTTTCTCATTGATTTATTTTGCTTTCTTCCTATTGATGCCGTTTTATTCAAATATAGGTCAAGATAAATATGTTCCAGAAAGGGTAGAAGAGAAATGAAAAAGCTGAGTATCGTTTTATTGGTATTGTTCTCGTCGCAGTTACTGGCGGCCGGTGGCACAAATATTGAGTTGCAATCTGCAAATATTAATCTGGAAAATAAAGCCTCTTTACAAAGAGGGGCTAAGTATTTTGTAAATTATTGCTTAAGTTGTCATTCCGCGAAGCAACTCAGGTATTCTCGTACGGGGAAAGACCTGGGTATTTCACCGGAATTGGTTGAGCTGAATTTGATGTTTACGGGTGAAAAAATATTTGATGGCATGACCATTTCAATGCGGCCAAAAGATGCAGAGAAATGGTTTGGTGTTAATCCACCTGATTTGTCATTAATTGCGCGTTCCCGCGGGGCAGACTGGCTTTATACTTATCTAAAAAGTTTTTATATTGATGAATCAAGGCCCTTTGGTGTCGACAATGCTTTATTCCCAAAAGTGGGTATGCCTCATGTATTGTCCGATCTCCAAGGATTGCAAAAAGCGGTTTATAAAGATGTCGAGCTTGAAGATGGTACTGTCAAGAAAGTGATTGCCCGGTTGGAAATTGCAGAACCAGGCCGGATGAATGAAAAAGAATTTGATAAGGCCATGAATGACCTTGTTAATTTTATGGTCTACATGGGAGAACCTGCAAAACTTGAACGTCAAAGATTGGGTTGGAAAGTCTTAATGTTTATCTTGGTTATGTTCGGCATCTTCTATTTCTTGAAGAAAGAATATTGGAAAGATATCCATTAAAAAAGCAAGCAGAATTTAAAGATTAAGAGCTTTGTGAAAACACAAAGCTCTTTTTTACATTTAATAAATTGGACAAAATATGATCAACGCACTTAACAGAAAATCAATCATGACACTTTTTGCAGACCCTGTGTGTCACTATAGCCACCGAACTCGTTTTGTTTTGTGTGAAAAAAGTGCTTCTGCTGAGGTTGAGTTTATAAATACTGCAGAGTTTCCTGAAGACCTTCAGGAGCTAAACCCTTATGGGACGTTACCCATCCTTATTGATAGAGATTTAGCACTGTTTAATTCGAGGATTATTATGGAATACTTGGATGAGCGATTTCCACATCCACCGCTGTATCCGATTGATCCTGTTTCTAGAGCACGTTCTCGTTTGATGATTCATCGTATTGATCAAGATTGGTACACCTTGCTTGATGACATTGTTAATGCAGGTGAAAAGAAAGCGGCTAAAGCAAAAAAGCTGCTGAGAGAGAACCTTATTGCGGCGATTCCTTTATTTGAAGCGAATAAATACTTCTTAAGTGATGAATTTACATTAGTGGATGGTGTCTTAGCACCTTTACTCTGGCGTTTGCCCTTTTACGGTATTGAGTTGCCGAGCGAAGCCAAAGCAATTAAAGATTATATTGCTCGAGTCACTAAACGTGAAACTTTCCAAGAAAGCATGAGCAAAGAAGAAGTTGATATGATGGAAAGTCATTTATTGATGGCTTCTTAGGTATTTTATGACACCTTTAAAACCTTATTTAATTCGTTCATTGCATGAATGGATACTGGATAATGGTTTGACTCCTTACCTGCTGGTCAATGCGCATTATGAGGGTGTGTCTGTACCAAAGGCCTATATTTCGGAGGGCCGAATTATCTTAAATACGCACCCAAGTGCTGTAACTAATTGGGCGCTAGATAATGAAGTGGTTTCATTTTCAGCCCGGTTTTCCGGTCAATCAGAGCATATATATATTCCTGTTGCCGCTGTATTGGCAACCTATGCTAAAGAAAACGGAAAAGGGATGATGTTCGACGAACAATTTGGAGATGATGTGCCACCAGATCCTGAGACACCGCCTGAAAAGAAAGCGACTAAAAAACCAGCTTTAAAACTGGTTAAATAAGTAGGTTGTTCAGCCTGCATAATAAGTCAGTTGTTAAGATAAGTTACTGAGAACGCAGTGTCATTGCTAGACATCGGGTCGGTATTCATAAATTAACAGAGGTGTTTTTGCCGATTATAATTGGAATGAGTCGTTGCTTGATGGGTGATCCAGTGCGTTATGATGGCCGGTCAAAATCCTCAGGAACCTGCCATTTGCATTTAGCAGATTGCTTTGAGTTCTACTCAGTCTGCCCAGAAGTTGAATCCGGCTTATCTATTCCTAGGCCACCGATCGAGTTGGTTAAATGTCCTAACGGCCTTAAAGCACTTGGCCGAGATGACAGTTCATTAGATGTCACCAGCCAACTACAGAATTTTTGTGATCGGCAGGTGGCTGGTTTAAGTTTTTTATCCGGTTTTGTTCTGGTGCCTGGTTCTCCGAGTTGCGGATTAAATACAGTGCTGATTAAATCGCCCCGTGGTCGGCCATTGAGCAAGAATGGCAGTGGTTTGTTTGTTACAAATCTTAGAGAACAATTTCCTGATTTACCCGTTATTGAAGAGCCTGATTTGTCAGATCATTACGCCTTGTCATTGTTTCAACTTCGGGTTATTTTTTATTACCTGATTAGGCAAGGAACCGTTTTTTCAAAAGAGTTACTTGCCCATCAAATGTATAGAGACTTGGTGCATAATGTCGAACAAAATTATTCTATAAAAAACAGATAATGACGCTTAATAAGCGATTAAATGAAATGGAGGAGTCAAAAATGACAGACTTATTAATCATATGTAAGAGAGCATCAGTGTGATGACTGAACTGTCGTTAATTGAAGTTTTAAATGCAACAGCGAATAAATATGCGGATTGTTCAGCGCTTATCAGTAACGATCAATCTCATACTTTTTTAGAATTAAAAAAAGCATCCGATCAATGTGCTGTTGGGCTATTGAAACAGGGCGTTGTAAAAGGTGACAGGATCGCCTTGTATTGCATTAATAGTCTGGAATTTGCAATCGCGTATATGGGGATTGTAAAAGCCGGAGCGGTTGTTGTGCCGATTAATTTGCTGCAAAAGCCTGCTGAAATTGTTTATGTCATGGACAATGCGAACGTCACTGGCATAATTTATCATGAGGCCTTTCAAACTAACACGCATGATATTTTAAATGCCCTCCGTTTCCCTATATTGAGTATTTGTGTCGGTTCTGGCTCGAAAGAAGCAATAGATTGGGAGCGCTTTCTTGATAATGATGGCGTTCTCCCTGAAATACCCATTGACCCGAAAAATGATTTGGTTGCGATTTTATATACGTCAGGAACCACGGGTAAGCCAAAAGGAGCAATGTTAACGCATCAAAATTTGGTTAGTAACACGGCCAGCGTTTTTGAAGCGATGAAGTGGCAAGCCGGAAAAGAAAAAATTATCCTGGTGCTGCCGATGTTTCACGCTTTTGCTGCCACTGTTGGCATGTTAACGCCCTTAACACACGGCTGCTGCTTTGTACCGATTGCTAAATTTGAGCCTGACAATTTACTTCATACAATAGAGGCAACACAAAGCACTGTTTTTCTCGGAGTGCCAAGTATGTATAACGTCTTACTGAATACATCGGATGATAAAGCAAAGCGCTTTAACTCAATAAAACTATGTGTGTCGGGGGGTGCGTCAATGCCTGTCGATGTATTAAAGCGTTTTGAAGAAAAATTTGGTGTGGCTATTTATGAAGGAGATGGGCCAACGGAATGTTCCCCGGTCACTTGTGTGAATCCTGTAGGGGGTGTTAGAAAAGTGGGAACGGTAGGAAAACCGGTGCCACGTGTAGAAATGAAAATTCTTGATGAGCAGGGTGAAGAAAGGCCATTAGGCCAAATCGGTGAAATAGCTGTTCGAGGTGATAATGTTATGAAAGGCTATTGGAAGTTACCAGAGGCGACGGAAGCCTCATTCTTTGAAGACTGGTTCTTAACGGGTGATTTGGGAACAGAAGATGAAGAGGGCTATTTCAGTATTCTTGATCGAAAAAAAGACATGATTATTGTCAACGGCATGAATGTTTATCCAAGAATTATCGAAGAAGTACTGTATCGCTATGAGGCCGTTCTAGAAGCTGCAGTGATAGGTCAAGCTGATAAATTACATGGTGAAATCCCTGTGGCTTATATCGCCTTGAAAGAAGGCTTTGAAATAGAGTCTGCGGATATTCGTCGCTGGTGCCGCCAACACTTAGGGAATTACGAAGTGCCGAGAAAAGTCGTCTTTATGGATGCCTTACCTAAAAATGGCACAGGTAAAATTGTTAAGCGTGTTTTAAATAAACAAGGTGAAATAGAACGCGGTGTCCAATAGAGTGAGATGAAAATCAATTGTTGAGCTGTATTTATGCAAGACGAAACAGGACTTATTCTGTTTGTAGATAAAACAAAGCGCATTAAGGTCATTTAACGGCTGGTTTGAAGGCTCGTTTGTTTTTAAGCATAACGGGGGCGCATTGTTGCTGATCGTTATAGATAACAAGACACTCCAGACATTGGATACACTCGCTATAATCTATTTGCCCTGTTTTCTTAATGGCTTTGATGCCGCAACGTACATGGCAAACTTGGCAAGGTTTGCCGCAGTCTTTTCTCCGATCTAACCATTTAAACAAATGAAAACGTCCTAAAATGGCTAGGCCGGCTCCAAGAGGGCAGACATATCGGCAATAGAATTTATGAACAAACAGGCCGATAGCCAAAAGACCCACAGCAAAGACAACAAAATACCATTCTCTGTCAAACCCCAAAGTAATCGTGGTTTTAAAGGGCTCTATTTCCGACAAAGTTTGAGCTAATGCCAAATCATAAAAACAAATAACGCAAAGAACCGTCACAATAAAGTATTTTAAATTTTGTAATTTTTGGTGAGAAGGCGCTGTGAGTTTGAATTGAGGGATTTTTAATGTTTTAGCCACCCAGGCAATCATTTCTTGTAAGGCGCCAAAGGGGCATAACCAACCACAAAAGACACCTCTTCCCCAGATAAATAGCGTGATAAATGTATAAAGCCAAAGAATAAACAAGATAGGGTCTAACAGAAAGACATCAAGCTTAAAACCATCCTTTAATGAGAGTAGAACAGTGTAAATATTCACAACGGATAATTGTCCTTGCGCATAAAAGCCAAGAAAAAACAGTGTGAAGAATAAAAATGCCCAGCGGCCATAACGAATAAGTCTGGGGTATTTAGATAAAGTCCGTTGTTTAATAAATATCAAGCTCAGTACCGTTAAAGAGGCAAGAGTGATGAAAATTTCAACGAGTCTTGAATGCCATAAACGCTTCCAAATGGGTTCGGGCTTTTCTTCAAGAGCGTCTGTTTTAATAAAAAGGGTCGAAGGGAGTTGGTGGTGGCTACGTTGATTGATGTTATCGCCTATTAAATGATTTTGGCGTAAATCGTAATTCATCTGAATGGTGAGGGGTTGGGCTGGGTTGAAACCGGCATGCCCACTAATTTTTAATAATTTAAAATTAGGCAAATCAGGGATGGTCTCGGGGAGGGTTTTCTCAAAAAACCGGAAAAAATCCATATCCCTGATCAAGACAGGGAGTTCATTCTGGTAGAAGGAGAGGCGCGTTGGTACTTTTCCCGGCCTGAACCCCTCTTCTAAATAATCATAAGGCCCTTTAGACATCACGCCAATAACGTGTTCCCCCGGTTCAATTGTTTCTAATAACCGCGCATAGTCCCGTTCACCTAAAATATTCTTTCCGATGATTGGCGGATTTAAGTAGGCATAGTAAACCTCGGAGATAACCTTCATATCGGGGTCTTCAAAACCATAATCGGGGTAATCTGTCAGCTTTCTTCCCAGTTTATTTTCAAGCTGATCCCGCGTCACTGTCCAATGCCCAACAAATTTTTTGTCTAATAATTGTTGCCAAGAAAGGGGTTCAAACAGGTCCATTTTGGGTTGCGAGGACGCTGCTTGAATAAATTTACCCAATACCTTGCGAGCCACTTCTAGGGCTGAAGTTAACAATGTGTCATTTGCAGCGATAACAGATACGGTTGCTTTGGTAACACCATCAAAAATCAGGCCGCCTCCACTGTTAGAAGTAACAGAATGAGAACGGCCGCTATCCACAATAATTCGTTCAGAAACGAAGTGCCCCGGGTATTGAGAAAGAAATTTATCGAAGGCTTCGGGGCCTAGGCCATGCATAAAGATGGGCTCATGCTGAAATAATATGCTCACACCCTTCAATTTTCCTTCATTATCAAGGCCAATGAGCAAATTAATAATGTCCCCGGCAAACCCTTGTATTTGGGTAAAATCTTTACTTTCGAAAGCATAACCCACTCTTTGTGATCTCATGTATACAGGCCATACAGATTGTTTGTTATCTTTTTTACCAATATGCGTGGCCGTGGGAAACATCTCCATAATCAGGCTTTTAACTCGGCCATTTTCAAGGCTGTGCTCAGCTAAGGGCGTATTGATTTTGTCCGGAGAAGTGTCGGCTAAAACGTCAGGTGCACTCTTTAAGAAGAAGCAGAGAAATAAACTTAACAATAAGCATTTATTATTTTTATTAATGCGCATATTTAATACAGTTAGACTAAAAATGTCTCTTATGCAAAGAGGTATAATAGCAAACTCAAATGAATTTTTTTTAACGGATAAAGGGGCGGTCAATGAGTAAGCAAGATTTTTCACACGTATTTCCATTATCTGTTCGTTGGGGAGATGCGGATGTATACGGGCACATTAATAACGTTGAATTTGTTCGCTATATTGAATCTGGCCGAGTGGCTTATTGTGGCGATGTGATGGACTTAAACCTGAAGGCCGGTATGGAATCCGGCTGGGTTTTAGCCGATATACAGTGCAGTTATTTGCAACAAGTGCACTATCCCGCCTTGCTTGAGGTACGAAGCCGTATCAGTAAAATTAGTAATAAAAGTGCCACTATCCTGGCCAATATTTATGTTGAAGGGGAAGAAGAACCTGCGTCAACAAGCAAAGGGGTCATGGTATGGTTTGATATGGTGAAACAGCAAAGTGCCGCTATACCGGAGGCTATCAGAGCGAAAATAGAAAATTTTGAAGTACACCTTGAGAAGTGATATGTGATGCGCATGAAAAAAACTCTTCTATCGTGGAGCAGTGGGAAAGACAGCGCGTGGACTTTATACACACTTCAGCAAAGGAGCGACGTTGAGTTGTTAGGTCTGGTTACAACGGTTAATCAGACGCATCAACGGGTTGCAATGCATGCCGTTCGTCTTGTGTTATTGGAACAACAAGCAGCCGCTGCCAATTTGCCGTTACACATTATTAATATTCCTCACCCGTGCAGTAACGAGAAATATAATCAAGCGATGGATGGTTTTTTTGATTCCATTCAACAGATAGGTGCGACGCATATGGCGTTTGGTGACTTGTTTTTAGAAGATATTCGCCAATACCGTGAAGAGAATTTAAAAGGAACGGGATTAACACCCATGTTTCCATTGTGGTTAGAACCGACTGAGAAGTTGGCGCAGAAGATGATTGATGCTGGATTAAAAACGCGGATTACTTGCATTGATCCCAATAAATTATCTGCAAATTTCGCTGGTAGAGAGTTTAATCAACAGTTTTTAGATGATTTGCCAGACGGTATTGATCCATGTGGTGAAAATGGTGAATTCCATAGCTTTACCTACGCGGGCCCCATGTTCAAAAAACCAATAAATATTTCAACAGGGGACGTAGTGGAGCGAGAGGGTTTTATATTTGCCGACTTACAACCAGAAGGATCTGTTTTATGAAAGGTATGACATTTGATAATCAATTTGTGCAGCAATTACCGGCTGATAGCATTGTTGATAACTACCCTCGACAAGTTCAAGGCGCATGTTACTCCTGGGTAAAACCGAAGAAGATGGCCTCACCATCATTGGTAAGTTATTCAAAGGAGGCTGCGCAATTATTGGATTTGACTAAAGAAGATTGTGAAAGCGAGCGCTTTACTCAAATCTTTGCAGGTAATGAGCAGTTAAACGGAATGGCGACTTATTCAACCAGCTATGGCGGTCACCAATTTGGTCATTGGGCGGGACAGTTAGGCGATGGTCGAGCAATCAATCTGGGTGAAATCGTCAATAAAAAAGGGGACAGATGGGCGTTACAATTAAAGGGTGCTGGCCCAACACCTTATTCAAGAACAGCAGATGGTTTGGCTGTTCTGCGTTCTTCTGTCAGAGAGTTTTTATGCAGTGAAGCCATGTATCACCTTGGCGTGCCCACAACACGTGCACTAAGTTTGTTGAGCACGGGTGAAGAGGTTGTGCGTGATATGCTTTATGATGGCAACCCTGCTCCAGAACCTGGAGCGGTTGTGTGCCGATTGGCCCCCTCTTTTACTCGTTTTGGCCATTTTCAATACTATGCGCAACAAGATGCTCAATTATTAAAGCAGTTTGTTGATCATACAATCATCACGGATTTTCCACATTTGCCCGAACCGAGCACATTGACCTATATCCAATGGTTTGAGGAAGTGTGTCGATTGACTTGCGATATGGTGGTGGAATGGATGCGCGTTGGTTTTGTACATGGCGTGATGAATACCGATAATATGTCGATCTTGGGTTTAACCATTGATTATGGACCCTATGGTTGGTTAGAGCCCTATGACTTGAATTGGACGCCTAACACGACAGATGCGACGCATCACCGGTATGCTTTTGGACAGCAATCTCAAATAGCACATTGGAATCTTTACCAGTTGGCCAATGCCATTTACCCGCTAATCGATGAAGTTGAGCCGTTAGAAAAAGCACTGAATGCTTATGCAGACCGTTATGCCAGAAAATGGTTGAGAATGATGACCCAAAAGTTGGGCTTTTCATCGGTTCAACGGGTAGAGGATAATCAACTGATCAAGCAATTATTGTTGTTTTTTAATGCTTTCGAAACCGACATGACTATTTTCTTCAGGCGGCTTTCGGACGTTCAATTACACCGTGATACGTTTAAGGCAGTCGAGGCTTTAGAGCAACTAAGGCCGGCCTTTTATGCTGAAGAAATGGATAAAGAATCAGAAAAAATGATCACCGAATGGCTTGAGCACTATGCTCAACGAAGTCAACAAGACCCGGCCAGTGCTCTAGAACGAAAAACGTTAATGGATAACGTTAACCCCAAATATGTTTTAAGAAATTACCTGGCACAGTTGGCAATAGATAAAGCAGAGCAAGGTGATCATAGTATGGTCAATGAATTGCTTAAGGTGCTAAGTCAACCTTACGAGGAGCAACCCGATAAAGAACACCTCAATCAAAAGAGGCCAGACTGGGCAAAATACAAAGTAGGCTGCTCTATGTTGTCGTGTAGTTCTTAGCGAGGTTGATGTCGAACGATTTTAAAAAAAGAGCAAGATTTGTGTGTTGTTATACATCTAACCAACTCAGCGCATCGTGTAAATGGTCGAAATACTGAACGTCACCAGAAATAAACCATGAACCGAGCTTGGTGTTAATTTTTTGCCAATTTTTATTGCCATAAATTGCTATTTTATCGAATTCGGAGCCATGTTTTAGGCGAAGTTTGAAATCATCCCACGCGGCCCTCAGTTCCCACCCTTTCAGATCAGTGGCATCAATTAATATGTTAACCTTTGGTTCCTTAACGGTGGCTAAAGCAGAGTCAATCATAGGGGTGATGACGGTGTAATCTTCATGGGTAAGTTTGCCAACCGCCTTGAGTGTGAGAAAGAAGTGGGTATTCATTCTTTCAATACCAATGGATAATCCATGTGTTAAAAATGCCATTGTTAATCTCCTGTGTCATGTTAAACCGGCTCGAAGAGCGTTTTTAGCGTTTAAACTATCGGTGAATAGCGCTACTTGAGTCAATGAGCTAAATCAAAAAAAGCAAACGGTTGTTTAAGTTTTTGCCTACAGGATTCAATCTAAAGAGATAATGTTTATGGGCCTTGAGAGTTCTTTAGCAAGGTCTCCATTTGATATAATGATTCGCTATAGCACTGGATTTACGTTCCAGCGAGCTCTAACTTGAGGACAGCCATGAAAGATCAGCAATACGTTGTTTGCGCACTCTACCACTTTGTACGATTAGAAGATTATACCGCTCTAAAGCAGCCCCTGTTAAAACTGATGCGGCACCATGGTATTAAAGGAACTTTGCTGCTGGCTGCCGAGGGTATTAATGGCACCGTTGCCGGTAAGCGTGAGGCGACTGACCATCTGTTAGCTTGGTTAAAAAATAAAAACGAATTTAAAACGCTCGTACATAAAGAATCATATGTTGATGAGCAGCCTTTCAATCGAACCAAGGTTAAATTGAAAAAGGAAATTGTTACGATGGGTGTGGAAGACATAGACCCTAATCACATTGTCGGCACTTATATTAAACCTAAAGAATGGAATGCGCTAATTAATGATCCAGATGTTTTGTTGGTGGATACGCGAAATGATTATGAGGTGGCGATTGGGACATTTAAGGGCGCGTTAAACCCTAAAACAGAAACTTTTCGCGAGTTTCCAGGGTATGTAAAAAAGAATATTGACCCTCAAAAACATAAGAAAGTGGCCATGTTTTGTACCGGTGGGATCCGTTGTGAAAAGTCAACTGCATATCTTAAACAACAAGGGTTTGATGAAGTGTTTCATTTGGAGGGAGGGATATTAAAGTACCTGGAAGACGTGCCCGAAAGTGATTCGCAGTGGGAAGGTGAGTGTTTTGTATTTGATAACCGTGTTTCAGTTAATCATCAGTTAGAAAAAGGGCAATATGACCAATGTTATGCTTGCCGTATGCCGATTACTGTTGAAGATAAATTACATGAACATTATCAGCAGGGGATTAGCTGCCATCATTGCTTTGATAAAACAAATGCCGAGCAAAAAGCCCGCTATATTGAACGCCAACATCAAATTGACTTAGCCAAAGAGCGGGGTGAAGAGCATATAGGCGGTGAAATGAAAGAGTTAATCGAACAACACCGTATAGAAAAAAAGAAGCAACGGGTCCAAAAAGAGAAAAATTAAATGAAAAAGCTATTATTGGTGTTGATGTTGATGCCTACAGTTTTGATGGCAAGTGATTATCAACCGGCCGCTGGGGCAAACGGAGCGCAAATTTACCGTGAAGCGTGTGCTGCTTGTCATGGAGACGATGGGATGGGCAAATTTGGCCTGTTTTTTGATTTAAGTACATCAGTCATGTTAGCCGATGAAATGAAAAAGGTGATTCAACAAGGCGGCATGATGATGCCCTCGTTTGCCAATATCAACGGTAAAGAGCTGGATGGGTTGGTCGCGTATATCCAATCTTTAGGCGATGTTGTAGCGGTAAAAGAAAAGTAGATAGTTGATTGATGCTGATCAATAAACACGAAGACCCCATTGGATCTGCACTGCTCGATTTCTATCAAACATCGGAGGACACGAACATTCAGGTGGAGATGGATATTGCAGAAAAAGATACACTTGCGCCGAGTTATTTCTTTAGATCATTTGATGAATGCCCTCAGTTGGAGCGAGTCGCTTTACAACAAGCCAGTGGAAAAGTTTTAGACGTGGGTGCCGGCGCCGGTTCACACAGTTTATATTTGCAGCAAAATGGCATGGATGTCACAGCGATAGATGTGTCGCCACATTCTGTTTCGGTGATGCAAAAACGTGGGCTTTCTAAAGTGAAACTCGCTGACTTTTTTGAATTTAATGAAGGCGCCTTTGATACCTTGCTTTTTCTTATGAATGGTATTGGCTTAGTTAAAACGCTGGATGGCTTTGATGCCTTCTTCAAGAAGGCAAAAACTTTATTAGCCCCCAATGGCCAAATTTTATTGGACAGCTCTGATTTAATTTATATGTACGAAGAGGACGACGGTTCTTACTTGATAGACCTCAATGATAAATACCACGGTGAAGTTGAGTTCAATTTATCGTACAAGAAAATAAAAGGGGCGCCCTTTCGTTGGTTATATGTTTCAGAGGAATTATTAATAGATGCTGCACAGCAAAGTGGTTTTGAATGTGAGATTATTCAACACGGCCCCCATTATGATTACCTTGCTAAATTAACCGTTCAGGCGAGCTCGCCCATTTAATGGGTCGTCTTGAATAGCTGCAATATACAACAATAATTTCCTAAAAGTTTGATGAAAAAAGAACAAGCTGAGTGTGACAACCTTTCTTTCTTATTTAATCGTTTAGTTACATATTTGGAACAGTTTCAACGGTTTGAGCACCCTGATGCAATGCGCAATGCAGAAAGCTGGCAAGCTGCACTGAGCGGCCCTGTGCCTAAAAAAGGGATTGGCGCTGAAAAAGTCATTGAAGAATTTGGAGAGCACATTATTCCCAATGGTTCTCAAATAGCAAAACCAGGGTGTACGTCCTATATTACGACAGCGGCGACTGATATGGGCTCAATAGCCACCCTGGCGGGTATTACTGCTTCCCCACAACGCGTAGGCCTGACGGCCTTTAATTATTTAGAGGGCGTGGCATTGGATTGGTTGGCGGATATGTTTAATTTGTCGCGTGGCATGCAGGGTGTGTTGAGTAGCGGCGGTTCAACGGCAAATTTAATAGGATTGGGGGCAGCTAGACAATGGGCCTTTCAGCAAATAGGTATCGATGCCTCGGCTGAAGGGGTGCAGCGGGCCTGTCGAGTATATGCTACAGGGCAAAGCCACCACACAGTCCACAGAGCCGTGGCTGTTTTAGGTATGGGGCGCAATGCGATGGTGCATGTTCAGTTAGACCAGAAGCTGCGAATGTGTCCCGACGCATTAAAAAGGCAACTTCAAGAGGATAAAGCCAAGGGAGCGTTACCGGTGGCAATTGTGGCCAATGCTGGGAGCACGAATACGGGCGCTATTGACCCGATAGAAGCAATTGCTGAAATCGCTCGTGAGCATCATGTGTGGTTTCATGTGGATGGAGCTTATGGTTTGCCAGGCCGATTGGACCCTCAGGTGGCCCATTTATATAAAGGCATCGAGCTGGCTGATTCAGTCACCGTAGATGCGCATAAATGGCTGGGAGCCCCCGTTGGTATAGGAGCAACCTTTGTTAAGCACTATCAGGCGTTGTACGATACCTTTACACAAGGGGCCGCTGATTATCTTGAAAGTACAACGGTGAAAGAAGAACAGGTCGAAAACTCAATGGATGGAATGGGTGTGCCTTATTATGATCTTGGTGTAGAGCTGTCTGCTCCAGCACGTGGGGCCATTGTTTGGGCGTTGATTCGTGAAATTGGAGTTGAGGGGATGACGGAACGTATCTGTCGCCACAATGCAATGGCAAGGCAAGTAGCTGCTCAGGCCGCAGAACATCCAAATTTAGAACTTGCACTTGAACCAACCCTCTCGATTTGTTGTTTTCGTTATGTGCATGAAAAAGCGAGTGATTTAAATGCCCTTAACAAAACCATTCATCGGCAACTGATGAAAAATGGGGTGAATATCCCCAGTACAACAATGGTTGGAGATAAATTTGTCATTCGCCCTTGTTTCTTAGGTGCAAGAACAGATTGGCACCATGCCAATGATTTGGTCAGTGAGGTACTGGAAATTGGCAATGAATTAATTTCAGGTGTACATTAGGTGCGCCGAAAGTAAAACCTTTACTGAACAGGAGAATAACAATGGGTAAGCGTTACGAAAATATTCTTGAAACAATTGGTCATACGCCGGTTGTCCGTATTAATAAGTTAGCCCCAAAAGGTATTAATTTATTTGTCAAAATTGAAGCGTTTAACCCGATGGGCTCTGTTAAAGACCGGCTCGCATTGGGCGTTATTGAAGATGCCGAACGTCGAGGGGAACTAACGCCAGGGCAAACTGTTGTGGAGGCAACAAGTGGCAATACGGGCATAGGCTTAGCCATGGTATGCGCTCAAAAAGGTTACCCGCTGGTGATTACCATGTCAGAAAGCTTCAGTGTTGAACGACGAAAGTTAATGCGCTTTTTAGGCGCAAAAGTGGTCTTAACGCCTGCTGCTGAAAAGGGAACCGGGATGGTTAAAAAAGCGGATGAGTTGGCCAAAAAACACGGGTGGTGGCAATCTAAACAATTTGAGAACCCAGCAAATGCACAGATGCATATAAAAACAACCGCTGAGGAAATTTTAGATGATTTCTCAGATACTACGCTGGATTATTGGGTGACCGGTTACGGGACGGGGGGAACATTAAATGGTGTCTCTAGCGTATTAAAAACAAAAAGCCCGAAAACAAACATCATCGTTTGTGAACCTGAACTTGCTGCTTTATTGTCAAGTGGTACTGCACAAGGTGATGCGGCAAGTCATCCTGATTTTTCGCCTCACCCAATACAAGGCTGGACTCCAGACTTTATTCCAAAACTAACATCAGACGTGGTTGACGGGTCAAGAATTGATGGGTTGCTCACCATTAATGGTAAAGAAGCGATCCAATGTTCTAAAGACTTGGCAATGAAGGAAGGGATTTTTGTAGGAATTTCTGCGGGGGCAACACTGGCCGGCGCAATAAGGGTTGCTGAACAGGCTGCAGCAGGTTCAACAATTTTATGTATGTTGCCCGATACCGGTGAGCGTTACCTTTCCACGCCTTTATTTGATGATATCTCCATTGAGATGAGTGAGGATGAACAAGCGATTTCTCAATCAACACCGGGGTTTCAATTTTAGGAATAAGTCAGCTCCGTGTTTAGTGAAATGAGGAGTTCTTCAGTAACGTGAACCATCGGTGATGCTTTTTACATGACTGCTTGTAACAATGATCGAGCTCCCATTCATATCACGATTAAAAACCCGACTTTAATCACAAGGAGGTGTTTGAAATCTTTAATAAGATCAATTATTTGTGACATACTTCTAAGAAATGAAACATTGACGTAAAAAAAATTCAGAGAGACTGGCATGTCGTCTTATACTTTTTAGAGGATAAGTTCTATCTGACCAAACTGGAATCAGGCAATGGATTATGATTGATTGGGTTCTCAAGCTCTTTAGGAAAAAAGTGCCAACCCCTCAGGCAACTAAAGGCATCTTGGAGTCTGAGTTAACGTATGTCCGAACAGATAATTTAGCAATGGGCATGTACGTTGCTCAGCTTGATCGCCCTTGGATTGAGTCACCCTTTAAACTTCAAGGCTTTAATATAAAAACCGAACGAGAGCTTAACGTACTAAAAAATATTTGTTATTACGTTTATGTTGACCAGGCTCGAGAAAGCAAACTGAGTTTATCAGCGAAAAGTCGGTTGGCAAACAACCAGATCTTGTTAGGTAAACCGTCAAAAAAACGGGGTTCTTTCGAAAAAGAAATCCGCAGTGCAACTCGTCATTACCAAGCGACACATCGTTTAATCACCGACTTCATGACAAAGGTCAGAAATGGTGGCGGTATAGATGCTAAGTTAGCCAAAGAATCTGTTGCCTCATCGGTGAACAGTATTTTGAAATCTCCGGATGCTCATTTATGGCTCATGCAGTTAAAAAATAAAGATGAATATACCGCTCAGCACAGTTTAAATGTCAGCATGTTGTCTATTGTGCTTGGGCGCCATATTGGCTTGCCCGAACAGGAATTAAGGAACTTGGGTTTATGTGGAATGATGCACGATATGGGGAAAATGTTAATTCCGGTGTCCATTCTTAATAAACCGGCTGAATTAGATCCAGATGAGCTTGAGATCATGAAAACTCATACAACGTTGGGTGCAGAGTTGCTTAAATCTAGTGACAACATGTTTTATGGCGCGATAGAAACAGCCTTAACGCATCATGAGAGGATAAAAGGACAGGGTTATCCTCAAGGTTTAAAAGATTCGGGTGTCTCTTTTTATTCTAACGTTGTGGCTATAGCCGATACCTATGATGCCCTGACGAGTGATAAGGTTTATAAAAAAGGAATGACGCATCTGGAAGCGACAAAAATTCTTTATCAACAAGCTGGTCAACAATTTGATCGGCCCTTAGTGAGTAAATTTATAGAAAGTTTGGGTGTCTTCCCGCCGGGATGTTATGTGCAACTTAGCGATAACCGTATTGCCTTGGTGTTGGAGGTTAATGAAGAATCAAAGCTACGACCCAGAGTAATGACGATCATGGATCGTTATATGAATCCGGTAAAGGAAATGGTCGTTAACCTTGATAAAGTGCTAACGGATTCTAAGGGTAAACCGCTTCGTATCCAAGGCATCATTGCGCCTGAGGCCTTTAATATAAATCGAAAAAAACATTTTCAAGAAGGCGTTATTAGAAAAGGGTTTGCGACGACAAACTTGAATTAGTTTTTCTCTTTTGGTCGTTAAATCTACTGTCACAAAAATATCATAATAAACTGATAAGATGGTGCATCAAATCGATTAAATCATTTTCTCATTGCGTATGAAGTTAAAGAAAATCAAGGCGGTAGAAACACCTTATCAGGATATAACGGAAAAAGACTATCAGGTTGAAAAACGGCGTTTACAAGTTGAATTATTGAAAATTCAACAATCAATTGTTGCTAAAAAGGGGCGTTTAGCTATTGTGTTTGAAGGGCGAGATGCGGCGGGAAAAGGTTCGACTATCAAGCGCTTTAATGAAAACATGATGCCGGCACATTTTAGAACGGTTGAACTGGGTATACCAACAAAAAAAGAATCTAAAAACTGGTTTAGGCGCTACGCTAAGCACATGCCAAAAGAAAGGGAAATTGTTTTTTTTGATCGTTCCTGGTACACCCGCGCGATGATTGAACCCGCTATGGGGTATTGTTCCGAAAGTCAGTACAAATATTTTATGGGGAAAGTGCTTAATTGGGAGCACGCTTTAATCGACGACGGGTTGATGTTGGTTAAGTTTTATTTATCCATACGAGAAGATACACAGCTTTTCCGATTTGAAGACAGAATTAAAAACCCGCTAACTTTCTGGAAATTTTCTAATAATGACCTAAAGGCTCGAGAGAAATGGCATATTTTTACCAAATT
The DNA here is from genome assembly GCA_002700385.1 of Cycloclasticus sp. Lineage (GTDB taxonomy): Bacteria > Pseudomonadota > Gammaproteobacteria > Methylococcales > Cycloclasticaceae > Cycloclasticus. Next base: position 386,252 of record PADC01000008.1, on the reverse strand, counting down.
TAAGGAACAAATGTTTGAGCGGACTTCATCAAATCGATCTCCTTGGATTATTGTTAATGCGAATAATAAAAAAGAGGCTCGCTTAACGACCATGCTACACTTGGTGAGACTTTTTGGTCATAAAGATTTTCAACCGTTGACCGGAGAAGATGTTATTAAATCGCAAAGTATTGATATAGCCGGCGTTAAATTTAGCGGTTTGACGATGAAGCAACTTGCCGTGCTTAAAGAATTAAAAGGGTAAGGTCTTTTTATTTTAAGAACTAGCATGCACATGGGTAAACACAATAAGAATGATAAAGGTAAAAAAAGAATGAATCTGGAGGAAACAATTGGGCTTCCGGTGATAGAGTCAGCAGGCGGCTTAGTGCGTAATAGAAGTCACCACGTTTTACTGATGTTTAAGCGGGGTAAATGGGATATGCCTAAAGGGCGAATTGAACCCGGCCAATCAAAAGAAACAGCTGCTATTAGAGAAGTAGAAGAAGAGACGGGGTTGGACCCTAATAAATTATCGATCAAAGGAAAACTCGTTTCAACTTTTCACACGACCACCCATGGCGGGGTGAAATACCTAAAAAAAACGCATTGGTATTTAATGGAATATGACAGTGAAGACGATGAAACGGTTCCTCAAAATGAAGAAGGCATTATAGAGTGTCGCTGGATTCACTTGAGTGATTTACCTGCCTATAGAGAACTGCTTCGGGCGCGTATCAATTATGTGGTTGATTTTTGGCACCAAAACTTGGCTTATGTTCCCAGGCGATAAACTTGTTTAAACGCATTAATAAACGTCTTAGTTGAAGAGAGCTTGACCTGTCAGCGTTAAAAAATAGTAAGGTGAAATATTCAATGTGCCCTTTAACTTTGCTGGGCAACACGTAAAGGCTCGCACTCAGCATACTTCAAAAGCGATAAAGGAACGGCAGTTAAACCGACTTGTCGAGGTGATGAATTAACACGAGAAGTCGGTTTACGAACAAAGGTAATTCGTTAATTTCTTACAAAACGACGCTATTATGAGCCGGCTAGCTTTTTATACTTAAGCCGTTTAGGTTGATCGGCTTCAGCGCCTAAGCGGCGTTTAAGGTCTGTTTCGTACTCTTCATAATTGCCTTCAAACCAAACGACTTTACTGTCACCTTCAAACGCCAGCATATGCGTGGCAATACGGTCAAGAAACCACCGGTCATGGGAAATAACAACAGCGCAGCCAGGGAAGCTGAGTAGGGCTTCTTCCAGTGCACGCAGTGTTTCAATGTCTAAATCATTCGTGGGCTCATCCAGTAAGAGAACATTGCCACCTTCTTTAAGAACTTTTGCGAGATGCACACGATTACGTTCACCGCCAGATAGATCGCCCATGCGTTTTTGTTGGTCGGAACCTTTAAAATTAAAGCGACCGACATAAGCGCGTGAAGGGGTTTCGTACGTGCCAACGGTAATGACATCAAGCCCACCTGACAGCTCTTCCCAAACAGTTTTGTTGTCGTCCAAGTTATCGCGGGATTGATCAACGTAAGCGAGTTTGACGGTTTCACCTATTTTAATTTCTCCACTCGTTGGTTCTTCTAACCCCCCCATCATTTTAAATAAGGTGGATTTACCCGCACCATTAGCACCGATAATGCCCACAATGCCACCTTGAGGAAGCCTGAAATTCAGGTTGTCGTACAAGACGCGGTCGCCAAAGGCTTTACTAACATTAATGGCTTCGATAACGGAATCACCTAGTCGAGGGCCAGGGGGAATATAAATTTCTTGAGTTTCACTGCGTTGTTGGAATTCTTTAGTTTGCAATTCATCGAATCGAGCCATCCGTGCTTTGCTTTTTGCATGTCGGCCTTTAGGGTTTGTTCGTACCCATTCCAATTCTTTTTTGATCGAGCGTTTGCGAGAAGCATCAGCTTTTTGTTCTTGTTCAAGACGCGCGTCTTTTTGTTCGAGCCAAGATGAGTAATTCCCTTCCCAAGGGATACCGCGTCCACGATCGAGCTCTAAAATCCAACCCGCCACATTATCGAGGAAATAACGATCATGAGTAACGGCCACCACAGTGCCCGTAAAGTCGTGTAAAAAACGTTCCAACCATGCAACAGATTCCGCGTCTAAGTGGTTGGTGGGTTCGTCCAGCAGTAACATATCGGGTTTTGATAGCAGTAGCTTACATAAGGCGACTCGGCGTTTTTCACCGCCTGAGAGTTTGCTAACATCTGCATCCCATGGTGGGAGACGTAAGGCATCTGCGGCGATTTCCATCGTGCGATCCGTATCGTGCCCGTCACCTGCTTGTAGGATGTTTTCCAGCTCAGCCTGGCGGGCGGCTAAGGCATCAAAATCGGCATCTGGTTCGGCATAAGCAGCGTATACTGCGTCTAACTCGGCTTGCGCAGATGTTAAATCACCTAAGGCTTCTTCTATGTTGCCGCGAACATCTTTGCTCTCGTCTAATTGAGGTTCTTGAGATAAGTAGCCAATCTTTATGCCGGGTTGTGGCCTTGCCTCGCCTTCAATGTCGGTATCGAGCCCTGCCATGATTTTTAACAGTGTGGATTTGCCCGCGCCATTGAGCCCTAATACACCAATTTTTGCGCCAGGAAAAAACGAGAGGGAAATATCGGTAAGAATTTGGCGTTTAGGCGGTACGACTTTGCTCACGCGATTCATTGTGTAAATGTATTGAGCCATGGTTGATTTTCGATTGATTAATGAGCCGCTTAGTATTACCGAGAGAGGATTTTTTGAAAAGTGCTACTTGTGTTTTTATCTTAAAAAATAGCGTTGAAAGCACTATATGATGTAAAATTGCCGGCCTTATTAAATAGCATTACTTTGCAAAAAAGCACGGGAAAATAAAATGTACACTAAAAGCATGAAGATTGAAGGATTTGATGACGAACTTTGGGCGTCTATTCAACAAGAAGAGCAGCGCCAAGAGGATCACATTGAGTTGATTGCGTCTGAAAACTATGCCAGTCCACGTGTGATGCAAGCGCAAGGTTCTATGCTAACCAATAAATATGCTGAAGGTTACCCCGGTAAGCGATATTACGGTGGGTGTGAGTATGTGGACATTGCTGAGCAATTAGCCATTGATCGTGTTAAGGAGTTATTCGGTGCGGATTATGCTAATGTACAGCCGCATGCGGGTTCTCAAGCCAATGCAGCGGTTTATTTCGCTTTGTTACAAGCGGGCGATACGATTTTGGGCATGAGTCTGGCGCATGGTGGTCACTTGACACACGGTGCGAAAGTTAATTTTTCAGGCAAAATATTCAATGCTGTTCAGTATGGCTTGAACGAAGCAACCGGCGAGGTTGATTACGATGAAATCCAAGCCTTAGCAAATGAGCACAAGCCTAAAATGATCGTGGCGGGATTTTCAGCGTATTCTCGTGTGATGGATTGGCAAAAATTCCGTGATATTGCCGATTCAGTGGGTGCGTATTTGTTTGTTGATATGGCGCATATTGCTGGCTTAGTAGCAGCAGGTGAGTACCCAAGCCCCGTGCAAATTGCAGATGTCACGACTTCAACAACGCACAAAACTTTACGCGGTCCACGTGGTGGGCTAATTTTGGCTAAGTCTAACCCCGACATTGAGAAGAAACTGAATTCAATGGTTTTCCCTGGGACACAAGGTGGCCCACTAATGCATGTTATTGCAGCAAAAGCCGTTGCGTTTAAAGAAGCGTTGACAGACGAGTTTAAAGCGTATCAAAAGCAAGTAAAGATTAACGCAAGCGCAATGGCCGATACATTTATTGCGCGTGGATACAATATTGTGTCCGGCGGCACGGATAACCATTTGTTTTTGGTGGATTTAATAGATAAAGGCTTAACAGGGAAAGCGGCAGAAGCGGCTTTAGAGCAAGCCAATATCACGACGAATAAGAACTCCGTACCAAATGATCCACAATCACCATTTGTGACCAGTGGTATCAGGTTAGGTGCGCCAGCGATTACAACCCGAGGCTTTACAGAACAAGACAGTAAAGACCTGGCGGGTTGGATGTGTGATATTTTAGATGATATTGAAAACGAGAGTGTTCAACAAACAGTTAAAGAAAATGTATTGGCTATTTGTGATCGTTTGCCCGTTTACGCTGACTAAGGTTTAAGGCGGTGCAGTGTCCCTTTTGCGGTGATCATGATACTAAAGTGATCGATTCTCGCCTGGCTGGCGAAGGGGACAGCGTGCGCAGAAGACGTGAATGCGTTGCTTGTAAAGAGCGTTTTACCACTTTCGAAACGGCTGAACTAAACCTCCCTAGAGTGGTGAAAAGTGATGGTGTTCGAGAACCGTTTTGGGAAGAAAAACTCAGTGCGGGTTTTTTACGGGCACTGGAAAAACGTCCGGTTAAAAGTGAGGACATTGATGCGGCCATGAGTCGAATCAAAAAGCGTCTTTTATCTCTCGGTGAACGAGAAGTGCCTTCCATGAAGATTGGAGAATTAGTCATGGAAGAATTAGAGAATCTTGATCACGTGGCTTATGTTCGTTTTGCTTCTGTTTATAAAAGTTTCGAAGACATTAATGCATTCAGAGAAGTGATTGATGCGTTGGAGAAGGAAGATAAAAATGAACAGCTGACATTGTCTGCTGTTATTGGTAAGGAATAGTTCCAGATGGTGATGTTTTCGTCTGATGATCATCGCTACATGGCTCGAGCATTGGAATTGGCGGCATTAGGGCAATACAGCACCAAACCAAACCCTTGCGTTGGGTGTGTCATTGTCAAGAAGGGTGACATTGTTGGTGAGGGCTGGCATGAAAAAGCTGGCGAACCTCATGCCGAAGTTCATGCGCTGAAAAAAGCAGGGGTTAATGCCAGCGGGGCAACGGTTTATGTTACGTTAGAACCGTGCAGTCATCACGGTAAAACCCCGCCGTGCGCTGAAGCTTTGATTGAAGCAGGAGTCAATCATGTCATCATTGCTATGCAAGACCCTAACCCATTGGTGGCAGGCATGGGCATGTCAAAGTTGCGAGAAGCGGGTGTCACGGTGTCGTGTGGTTTGCTGAAAAACCAAGCGCAAGCATTGAACAAATCCTTCTGTCATAAAATGATGACAGGTAAACCGTATATGACGAGCAAAGTTGCCATGAGCCTTGATGGTCGAACAGCGATGGCTTCAGGTGAAAGCCAGTGGATAACCGGTTTTAAGGCTCGCCAAGATGTTCATCGTTTACGCGCGCAAAGTGATATTGTGCTGACGGGTGTTGGGACGGTTCTTGCCGATAATCCTAAATTGACAGCAAGAGAGGGTTTGGGCGGATTAAGCGTTACACAACCGCGTATCGTTATTCTCGATTCAACGTTAAAAACGCCGCTTGATGCAGCGGTTTTCAAAGAAGGCTCTGAAGTGACAATACTAACATGTAGTCATGATGAGCCAGCAGTCTTGGCGTTAAAGAAGGCCGGTTGCGGTGTTGTTATAGTCGATGCCAATGAGAAAGGTCAGGTAGATCTGCATGCAGTAGAAACCTGGTTGGCAATGCAAGCGTTGAACAGCGTGATGATCGAAGCGGGTGCTCTATTAAATGGCGCGTTTATGCAGATGGGCATGATTGATGAGTTGATTATTTACATGGCGCCCAGTGTGTTGGGCACAGAGGCTCGTGGTGCTTTCTCAATGCCAACAGTGTCAACACTATCTGATAGGGTTCAATTGAAATATGTGGGTATGGAACAATTGGATGAAGATGTAAAGCTAACTTACGACGTAAAAAAAGAGGACTAAATGTTTACCGGGATCATTCAAGCAGTCGGCAAAATCAAGGGGATTGAACAGCAACAAGGTGATGTCCGTTTAACGGTAGATACGGCCGATTTAGATTTAAGCGATGCCCAATTGGGTGATAGCATTGCGGTTAATGGCGTCTGTTTGACGGCCATTGAGTTAATGCCACAGCAGTTTGTCGCCGATGTTTCAAATGAAACTTTATCCGCAACCACTATGGGCGACGTAACGGTAGGCTCACCGGTTAATTTGGAATGTGCATTGCAGGCACAAACGCGCTTGGGTGGTCATTTAGTCAGTGGACATGTTGACGGCGTTGGGCGGGTGATTGAGCGTAAAGCAGATGCGCGTTCAATTCGTTTTACTTTTAGTCTGCCGAAAGACTTGGCTCGATACGTGGCGCAAAAAGGCTCTATTTGTATTGATGGCATCAGTTTAACGGTGAATAAGGTTGATGATTCGTCGTTCTCTGTCAACATAGTGCCGCATACGCTTGAGATGACAACACTGGGCTACCGAGAAGTCGGTGATGTGGTGAATCTTGAAGTGGATGTCATCGCACGTTATTTGGAGCGATTAATGTTGGGTGAGTCGAAGAATCCAGCATCGGTAAACTACAAAAAGTTGCTGGAAGACAGCGGCTTCGTTAAATAACCTGAAAAGAAACCAAGGCGAATCGGCTACAATACGTGTCAATCATAAGATAATAAAAAGATATGAATACGACCAAAGAAATCATTGATGATTTAAGGCAAGGCAAAATAGTCATTATTATGGATGACGAGGATCGCGAAAATGAAGGTGATCTTTTGATGCTCGCCGAGCATGTTCGCCCGCAAGATATCAATTTTATGGCCAGCTATGGACGAGGACTGATCTGTCTGACACTCACTCGTGAACGTTGCCAGCAGCTTCGTTTACCCCTGATGGTCAATGATAACCAAGCGGCCTATTCAACAAATTTCACCGTGTCCATTGAGGCAGCTGAAGGTGTAACAACCGGTATTTCTGCTGCGGATCGAGCAGCGACTATTTTGGCGGCTGTAAAACCCGATGCTAAACCCATAGATCTGGTTCAGCCAGGGCATATTTTTCCATTGATGGCGCAACCAGGTGGGGTATTAAATCGAACCGGCCATACTGAAGCAGGTTGTGATTTAGCGCGATTGGCCGGTGCAGAACCGGCCGCCGTTATTGTTGAAATTTTAAATGATGATGGCTCGATGGCGCGTCGAGATGATTTAAAAAAATTCGCGGAAAAGCACGAATTAAAAATAGGGACGATTGCAGACTTGATTCATTACCGCATTCAAAATGAAAAAACGATTGAGTGCGTTAGCAGTTGTCATTACCCAACCAAGTATGGTGATTTTAGATTGCATGCTTTTCAGGATGAAATTGATAATAAACTTCATTTAGCATTAACGTATGGTGATGTATGCACCGATGAACCCGTGTTAGTGAGGGTAAATGCGCAAAGTACCTTGGCTGATCTACTGCATGCCAAGGGAAGTGATCATTATCCTTTACCCAGCGTGATGCGCAAGATAGCGCAAGAAGGGCGAGGCGCTTTAATTTTGATTCGAAATAAAGAAGATAATCAATCAATTGTTGAATTTATTCATGAGCAAGAGCTGAAACAAAAAGGGGTGTCAGCACAAAATACGAAGCCAATGGTTGATTCCAGAGAAGTGGGTGTGGGTTGTCAAATCTTAACGGAATTGGGAATTAAAAACTTAAAACTACTGGGCACAGCAACTAAATATTCAGGATTAACAGGGTTTGACATTGAGATTGTTGAACATGTTTCATTGGATTAGAACACTGATATACTGATCGTACATTTTTTATCTGAACAGAGCTAACCCGTTTCTCTAAGCGAAGTTGCTCATATTTAACGTTACACGTACACATAACAAAGGGTTACTATGTCTGAGGCAAAATTAATTGAAGGAAATATGATCGTGCGCGATGCGCGCTTCTGCTTACTAGTCGGTCGTTTTAACAGTTTTATTGTTGATCAATTAGAAGGGGGTGCAATTGATACTCTTGTTAGACAGGGTGCTGACATTAAAAATATTGATGTGGTTAAAGTGCCGGGCGCATTTGAAATGCCTCTCGCAGCACAGCGTTTAGCTGGGAAGAAAAAATATGATGCGATCATTGGTTTGGGCGCAGTTATCCGTGGCGGCACACCCCATTTTGAATATGTTTCTGCTGAAGTGACCAAGGGATTAGCAACGGTGTCACTACAAGCAGACACCCCAGTTACCTTCGGAGTGCTGACGGTGGATTCTATTGAACAGGCCATTGAACGAGCAGGCACCAAAGCAGGTAATAAGGGTGCAGAAGCGGCGTTAGCGGCAATTGAAATGGTCAATGTACTTAAGGTGATAGACGCCGAATGAGTTCACCAAAAAGTAATGCAAGGCAGGTAGCACTTCAAGCGTTATATCAATGGCAAATGACAGGCCAGAATTTAACTGAAATTTGCGATCAGTTTGAAAAAGACCCTGAAACACCCAAGTATCATAAAGCTTATTTTGAGCTTTTGTTGACCGGTGTTGTTGATAAGTTTGGTGATTTGGACGAGGCCATTAGTGAATTTACGGCACGTGATGTTGAAAAAATCGATCCGATTGAAAAAGCCATCTTGCGTTTGGGTGCTTATGAGTTGCTTTATAAGCCGGAAGTGCCCTATCGAGTGGCCATTAACGAATCTATAAATTTAGCGAAAAATTTTGGCTCTGAAAAGAGCCATGCCTATGTGAATAGTGTAATGGATAAATTGGCGCAAAAAAACAGGGCGATTGAAATGAAGGCGAAGTTAAAAGGCAAGAAAAAAGCAGGCTAAGTCGACGTCATGTCATCGTCTGAGTTTTCTATCATAGAAGAGTATTTTACGCTCCATTCTGACTTAGGCAGGCCACCTGTAATGGGCATTGGTGATGATTGTGCTGTACTAGAAGTGCCCTCTGGAAAACAGTTGGCTGTTAGCACGGACACCTTGGTAGAAGGGGTGCATTTTTTACCAAAGAGTGATGCTGCGTTGTTAGGGCATAAAGCATTGGCTGTTAATTTAAGTGATTTGGCTTCCATGGGAGCGACACCTGCCTGGGTTTCATTAGCGATTACCATGCCTCGTGTTGATAAAGCTTGGTTGTCCTCATTTAGCCAGGGTTTTTTTGATTTAGCCAAGCAATATGCCCTGCACCTAATTGGTGGTGACACGACTCGTGGTCCGTTATCAATTACAGTCAACATCATGGGGTTGTTACCCAAGCATCATCGATTAACTCGATCGGGTGCTCAGGTCGGCGATCATCTCTGTGTATCAGGAAATATTGGCAGTGCAGGGTTGGGCTTAATAAAAGCCAAGGAAGGCCTCTCTAATATTGATGATAATGATTTGCAGGCTTTTCTAAGGCCGACGCCTCGTATTAATCTGGGTAAGGCTTTATTGGAGATGGCGACCTCGTGTATAGATATTTCCGATGGGTTATCGGCTGATTTAAACCATGTGCTTAAAGCCAGTGGTGTGGGCGCCAAGGTTTGGAATGAAAAGTTGCCATTGGCTCCATCTGTTCATCAACATATTGAACAGATCGGTGATGTTTTTTGGCCTTATTCAACGGGTGATGATTATGAATTATGTTTTACCTTGCCAAAAAAAATGGAGGTGGCTTCATTAAGCCACTTAACGCCGTTTAATATCTCAAAGATTGGGGTTATTGAGAAAGAAAAAGGGTTAAGGGTGGCAACAGCACATGGCGAAGTAAAAACACTCAACAAAGGATATGATCACTTTAATGTCGAATAAAACGCCATCTTTTAAACAATTGTTAAGCCATCCGGTGCACCTGTTAGCGTTTGGCTTTGGTTCCGGGCTGTCAACAAAAGCGCCAGGCACCATGGGTACATTGGTCGCGATACCTGTTTATTATTTACTGGTTTTTTTTCCAGATTTTTATTTACCGGTGTTGCTGCTTGTTATTACGGCGGGTTGTTGGATCTGTGGGAAGACTGCAAAAGAGATCGGTGTGCATGATCATGGCGGTATAGTTTGGGATGAAATAGCAGGCTATTTGTTAACAATGTACTGGGTGGCGTTTAGTTGGCAAAATGTCATTGTGGGTTTTATGTTGTTTAGATTGTTTGATATTGCCAAACCGTGGCCCATAAGTTGGCTGGACAGGAAAGTAAAGGGCGGGGTCGGTATCATGGCGGATGACCTGGCGGCAGGCTTGATGTCCGCAGCGTGTTTATATGCCATTAATTTAATTGTCTAAAAAGAAAGCTCAAAATAAGTTTTAATTTAGATTGTAAAATGAAGGTTCATCTAGTATCATTTTGCACCTAAATGGACGCGGGGTGGAGCAGCTTGGTAGCTCGTCGGGCTCATAACCCGAAGGTCGTAGGTTCAAATCCTGCCCCCGCTACCAATGTATACATGGTACCCCACTAGGGGTATTTTTGTTTTATCCCTGGCAAACTTTTTTAAAATGAAAGTGTTAGGTAAAAATTAAAGTATTCGATGGGGCTCTGGCCCTTTTTTTGTACGTGATGGATAGCGATGAATCAAGCACCAGCTAAAATATTAGAGCTAATAAAACCTGCTGTTATAGGACTGGGTTATGAATTTGTAGGTGCCGAATTGACCGGTCAAGGTAAATCGTCTGTTTTATTGGTTTATATTGATTCAGAAAAGGGTATTCTGGTTGATGATTGTTCAAAGGTCAGCCACCAGATCAGTGGCATTTTGGATGTTGAAGACCCTATTAGCGGGCAATACAGGCTAGAGGTTTCCTCGCCGGGTCTAGAACGTCCACTGTTTGAATTGGAACATTTTGAGCGTTTCAAAGGGTCTACGGTCAAACTGGAGTTGCGTCAGGCGACCATAGAGGGGCAACGACGTTTTACAGGTGATATTTTAGAGGTGCAAAATGAGACAGTTCATTTGCACGTCGATGATGAGGAAATTGAAATTCCTTTCTCTCTTATCAAAAAAGCTAGATTAGTGGTTAAATTTTAAAAATTTATTATCAGGGTTTAAAGATGGCTAATAAAGAAATTTTAATGGTTGTAGATGTTGTTTCTAATGAAAAAGAAATTGATCGTGGCATTCTTTTTGAGGCCATTGAGTCAGCCTTGGAAATGGCAACCAAAAAACTGTATCAAGGAGATATCGCCGTTCGTGTTGAAATTGATCGTTCAAGTGGAGATTACGAATCTTTTCGCCGATGGGAGGTCGTTGAGGCAAATCCAGAGTTCGAGGGCGGTTTGGAAAACCCCGATGCTCAAATTTTACTTGAAGACGCACAAAGCAAAGACCCAGAAGCCGTTATTGGTGGTTTTATAGAAGAACCTATTCAGTCAGCTGATTTTGGCAGAATTGGCGCGCAAGCCGCGAAACAGGTGATTGTCCAAAAAGTTAGAGAAGCTGAACGAGGAAAAGTTTACGATTTATACAAGGATAAAGTGGGCGAGCTTGTTACGGGCGTCATTAAGCGTATTGAACGCGGGAATGTTTTTGTTGATCTTGAAGGAACCGCTGATGCCATTATTCCTCGAGAAGAAATGATTCCAAGAGAGCCGGTCAGAACAGGTGACAGGATCCGAGGATATTTGAAAGAAGTTCAAGAAACCACACGGGGTCCTCAATTAACCGTTTCAAGAAGTGCATCAGAATTACTAATTGCTCTTTTTAAGCTTGAAGTGCCTGAAGTAGGGGACGGTTTAATTGAAATTTTAGGCGCAGCGAGAGACCCGGGTTCACGAGCAAAAATTGCTGTTCGCACGCGTGATCAGCGTTTGGATCCGGTTGGTGCCTGTGTTGGCATGCGCGGTTCGCGCGTTCAAGCCGTGTCGAATGAATTGGCGGGAGAGCGTGTAGATATTATTTTATGGGATGAAAATGAAGCCCAGTTTGTAATTAATGCGATGTCACCGGCCGAAGTGGTTGCGATTGTTGTGGATGAAGACAAACACAGCATGGATGTATCAGTAAAAGATGACAGCTTGTCACAAGCCATTGGTCGAGGCGGCCAAAATGTTCGGTTAGCCAGTGAACTAACCGGTTGGAAATTAAATGTTATGAGTGAAACGCAAGCTGATGAACAAAATTCGTCAGAAGCCGAAGCTTATGCTCAGCAATTAATGGTTGATCTTGATGTGGATGAGGATGTAGCCCTGATCCTCGTTCAAGAAGGATACACAACAATTGAGGACATCAATTTCGCTGCTTTGGAAGACCTCGCCGAGATTGAAGAGTTCGATGAAGAGATCGCAGAAGAGCTTTTACAACGTGCAAAAGATGCTTATCTGATTAAAGCGATTGCTTCTGAAGAGGTATTGGAAGAACACGAGCCAGCGAAAGACCTGCTTGAAATGGATGGAATGGATCGAGAACTGGCATACCAGTTGGCCAGTAAAGAAGTGGTAACAATGAATGATTTGGCTGAACTGGCGACGGATGAATTACTCGAAATGATAGAGATGGATGAAGAACGTGCCACAGCACTAATTATGAAAGCACGTGAACCCTGGTTTGCTGAGTAAGCAACAAACTCTTTGGAGAAAGAAGTATGGCAGATATTACAGTTCAACATTTAGCAACAGTAGTCGGGACGACTGCTGAAAAGTTAGTAGAGCAACTTAAAGATGCAGGTGTAAAAGGTAAAACTATAAGCTCCACGCTTAGTGAAGACGATAAGGTGAAGTTATTAGCCCATCTTCGAGAAAGTCATGGAAAAGCGAAAGCAGATATTACCAGGCCGAAGAAAACAATGACGCTTAAAAGGCGTAAGCCTGAAGTAACGGAGTTAAAACAAACCAAAGGGCGTGGTGCTGGTTCGGTCAGTATTGAAGTGCGAAAAAAGAAAGGTCCTGGGCGCTCTGCAGATGAAATAGCAACAGGTTTGAGCTCGGATGAGTTATTAGAGGCGGAAAAGGCCGCTGAAGCACATCAAAAATTGGTAGAAGAACAAGAAGCTGTAAGAGAAAAAGAACAAGAAAGGCTCAATAAACAGCAAGAAGTTAAGGATAAACTTGAGGCTGAAAAGCAAGCCAAACTTGAAGAAGAAAGGGCGGCTGAAGCGGCTAAAAAAGCAGCGGAAGAAGCAGCGGCTGCAAAACAGGCTGCAGAAGAAGCGGCCAAGTTAGCGGCGGCCGAAAAGGAGAAAACCCCCGAACCTGCTGATAAAGAAAGCAGAATGGCTAGCCCCGAAGTGATGGCAAGAATAAAAGCAGAAGCGGATGCCAAGAAAGCCCGTGAGGCAGCAAGAAAGCCAGATAAGAAAAAAGGCAGCTCTAAGTTTGATGGCGGCATTTTACATATAGATAAGAAGCCACGACGTATCAAAAAGAAGGGGGCTAATAAGGCCGGTGATATTCGCCTTGAGTCGGGTGAAAAACATGGTTTTGAAGTGCCTACGAAGACAATTGTTTATGATGTAGAAATCCCTGAAAGTATTATCGTGTCTGACCTTGCTCAACGAATGAAGGTTAAAGCGGGTGAAGTCATTAAAACATTGATGGGCTTGGGCACAATGGCGACTATTAACCAGGCGCTCGACCAAGATACCGCTGTTATTGTGGTTGAAGAGATGGGTCACAAAGCCATTTTACGGAGTGATGAAGACATTCAGGCTGAGTTATTGGCTGATGTTATACAAAAAGATGGTGAAGAGGTGCCACGTGGTCCCGTGGTGACCATTATGGGGCATGTAGATCACGGAAAAACCTCATTACTCGATTATATTAGAGAAAGTCGTGTTGCAGCGGGTGAATCAGGTGGTATTACTCAACATATTGGTGCTTACCGTGTGAAACAAGGTGATAGCATGGTAACTTTTATCGATACACCCGGGCATGCGGCATTCACAGCCATGCGAGCGCGTGGTGCCCAGATTACCGATTTGGTCATTTTGGTTGTTGCAGCAGATGACGGCGTTATGCCGCAAACAAAAGAGGCCGTTGAACATGCACGGGCGGCCGGTGTGCCGATTATTGTCGCTGTCAATAAAATGGACAAAGAAGGCGCTCAACCGGATCGAGTTAAGAATGAACTTGCTTCGATTGAAGTAACCCCTGAAGATTGGGGTGGAGATACGCAATTTGTTAATATCTCTGCATTGACCGGTCAAGGGATAGATGAGCTGTTAGAAGCGATCGCTTTACAGGCTGAATTATTAGAGCTGTCTGCGCCAGTTGATGTGGCGGCAACCGGCGTTATTGTTGAGTCTCGTCTAGACAAAGGCAGGGGGGCTGTAGCCACCATCCTTGTGCAGAAAGGCACATTAAATATGGGTGATTACCTAGTTGCTGGTGAGGCACATGGGCGTGTAAAAGCCATGTTCGATGAGAACGGCAAGGCTATTAAATCTGCGACACCTGCCGTACCTGTTGAAGTGTTAGGGCTTTCAAGTGCTACCGAAGCAGGCGAGGAAGTTTATGCGGCGCCAAACGAACGTAAAGCCCGCGAAATTGCTGAATTCCGTCAAAATAAATCGAAGCAGGCAAGGCAAGCAAAACAGCAGGCAGCGAAACTCGAGCAAGCTTTTTCACAAATGGAAGAAGGGGACAGTGCGACACTCAATATATTATTGAAAACGGATGTCCATGGTAGTTTAGAGGCCTTAAAGGCGTCACTTGTGAACCTTTCAACAGACGAAGTGAAAGTATCAATTGTCGCCGGTGGTGTCGGTGGCATTAATGAAAGTGACGTTAATCTAGCCGCTGCTTCAGATGCGCTCATTGTTGGTTTCAATACCCGTGCGGATGCAAGTGCGAGACGTATGATTGAAAATCGCGGTGTTTCAGTACGTTACTACAGCATTATTTATGATGTGATTGATGATGTACGCGATGCCTTGTCCGGTTTATTAGCTCCTGATATTAAAGAACAGATCGTTGGTATTGCGAATGTGCGTGATGTATTTAAATCGCCAAAATTAGGTGCAATTGCGGGTTGTATGGTAACCGAAGGTTACGTTAAGAAAGACCTGCCGATTCGTGTGCTACGTGAAAATGTTGTTATTTTCGAAGGTCAGCTTGAATCGTTGAGACGTTTTAAAGATGATGTTCAAGAAGTTAAAAATGGCATGGAATGCGGTATCGGCGTGAAGAATTACAATGATGTCCAGGAAGGCGATCAGATAGAAGTCTTTGAGCGTGTTGAAGTAAAACGTAAATTGTAGTGTGCGCGATTAATGCCTAGAGAGTTTTTACGTTTTCAGCGAGTTGCCCGCCAATTACAAAGGGAGCTAGCCGAAGTGATACGGCGTGATCTTAAAGACCCTGATGTTGGCTTTGTAACAGTCAGTGATGTTGAGGTCACAAAAGACCTGGCGGTCGCTAAGGTTTTTGTCAGTGTCTTAACAACGAATGACAAGGACAGCAAATCGTCTAGCGTTAAGGCCCTAAATCGAGCATCTAATTATATACACGGTATGGTATCGAAACGCATGCGCATGCGTATGGTGCCTGAATTGCGCTTTTTCCTGGATGAGTCTATTGAGCAAGGTATTAAAATGGACGCGTTGCTTAAAGCGACCGATCCTGAAAATGAGAAATAATCAGTGGCCGATCGAAAAAAGAGAGGGCGCGATATTAGTGGAATTCTTATTCTAGATAAACCGCTTAATATTTCTTCCAATCGAGCGGTGCAAATTATTAAACGATTATACGACGCTAAAAAAGTGGGCCATACAGGCAGCCTGGACCCCTTGGCATCGGGTGTTTTGCCTATTTGTCTAGGACATGGCACCAAAGTATCACCATATCTACTGGCTTCAGATAAAACCTACCAATTCACGATGAAACTTGGAGAAACAACCGACACAGGTGATGCTGAGGGTCGTGTGGTTCACAAAAGAGAGGTGCCTGACATCAGTGAGCAACAAATAGCGGCTCTCTTGCAAGCCTTTACAGGCGATATTCAACAAGTGCCTCCCATGTATTCAGCACTTAAACACAAAGGGCAACGTTTATATGATTTGGCAAGAGCGGGCCAAGTTGTTGAGCGACCGGCCAGAGGTGTGACGATCAAATCGCTATCACTGCTCTCTAAAACAAGCGACAGCTTGACCCTTGAAGTCTGTTGCACAAAAGGAACCTATGTTCGCACTTTAGCGGAAGACTTGGGTGAAAAACTGGGTTGCGGTGCTCATGTTACTTTTTTAAGGCGTATTAAAACAGGGCCGTTTGAATTGGAAGACGCCGTAACGATTTATCAATTAGAGCAACTAAACGGTGACTTTGATCCGTTGGATCAACAGTTGAAAAGCCTCGATATGGCGTTGCAAGACTACCCTCTGGTGAGATGTAATCGAGAAGAAACAAGTGATTTATGTTTTGGACGCCGGATCCAATTAGTTGATTTAGCCCCAAGTCCATTGATTCGTTTATATGATGCCAATGGCGATATTTTTGGCTTGGGCAAGTGGCTTGAAGGTAACTATTTGGCACCAGTAAGAATTTTTGCGTAAATACAGGCGACGGTTTCATCATAAAGCTTGTTAGCTCTTAGAGCGATGGAGTACAATGTGCTGTTTTTTCAAGATTAATATTATAGAAAGTGGAGTAAATATGTCGTTCGGTACAGAACAAAAGCAAGAGATTGTTAAAGAATATGCGTTATCAGAAGGTGATACAGGGTCTCCAGAGGTCCAAATTGCTTTGTTAACGGGGAGAATTAATCATTTGACACCGCATTTTTCTGAGAACAAAAAAGATCACCACTCACGTCAAGGTTTGTTAAGAATCATTAACCGCCGCCGTAAACTTTTGGATTACTTAAAAGGTAAAGACGTAGAACGTTACCGTGCACTCATTGCGCGTTTAGGATTAAGAAAATAGATAATTAATAGGCAGACAAATAGTGAAATCAGTAAAAAAAGAGTTTCAGTTCGGCAATCAAACCGTTTCTTTTGAAACAGGCGAAATTGCCCGTCAAGCAGACGGTGCAGTTTTAGTTGAGATTGATGGTACCGTTGTTATGGTTACCGCGGTTGGTCAACGAGAAGGTGGAGAAAATAACTCATTCTTTCCGTTAACCGTCAACTATCAAGAAAAAGCATATGCCGCAGGTAAAATTCCAGGCGGTTTTTTTAAGCGAGAAGGACGCCCGAGTGAAAAGGAAACGTTGACTTCTCGGCTTATTGATCGCCCCATCCGCCCTTTGTTCCCAAAAGGGTATAAAAACGAAACTCAAATTATTGCAACGGTTATTTCGCTAAACCCCGAAGTAGACCCGGATATTCCTGCTTTGCTGGGTGCATCAGCAGCGTTAGCTATCTCAGGCTTGCCGTTTGAAGGGCCCATTGGCGCAGCACGAGTCGGTTATATTGATGGCGATTATGTTTTAAACCCATCAAAAACAGCGATGTCTGAATCCCAGCTGGACTTGGTCGTGGCAGGTACTGCTGAAGCTGTCTTAATGGTAGAGTCTGAAGCAGATTGCCTCTCTGAAGATGTTATGTTGGGCGCCGTTACGTATGGCCATGAGCAAATGCAAGATGCCATTAATGCTATCAATGAGTTTGCAGCTGAAACGGGCAAACCTCGCATGGAGTGGGTTGCAGTAGAGAAGGATCAAGCGTTGGTTGATAAGGTTGCCGAACTTGCAACAGCCGGTATAGCAGAAGCCTACACGGTATTGGTTAAATTGGATCGTCAAGCAAAGTTAAAAGAAGTCCGTGCAGACGTGTTGGCGCAGTTTGAGGCTGAAGAGGCCGAAGAAGTTGCAGATATTTTTGCTTCATTAGAAAAGAAGCATGTCCGTGAGTTAGTGCTTTCAACCAATAAACGTATTGATGGCCGTGATTTATCAACTGTCCGTGATATTCATGTGCGTACTGGTGTTTTACCCCGTGCGCATGGTTCAGCCTTGTTCACACGAGGCGAAACGCAGGCCTTGGTTGTGGCCACATTGGGTACAGATCGCGATGCGCAAATGATTGATGCGGTTGAGGGCGAGTACCGTGATAATTTTATGTTGCATTATAACTTCCCTCCATTTTGTGTTGGCGAAACAGGTTTTGTTGGCTCTCCAAAAAGACGTGAAATTGGTCATGGTCGTTTAGCTAAACGAGGTATTCAAGCGGTTTTACCCAGTCAGGAAGAGTTTTCCTATGTTTTGCGTGTTGTATCTGAAGTAACTGAATCTAATGGCTCAAGTTCAATGGCCAGTACCTGTGGTACCAGTTTAGCGCTGATGGATGCGGGTGTACCAACGAAAGCACCTGTTGCGGGTATTGCAATGGGGCTTATCAAAGAAGGTGACGATTTTGCAGTCTTGTCAGATATTCTGGGTGATGAAGATCACTTAGGTGATATGGACTTTAAAGTGTCAGGCACAGATTCTGGTGTAACAGCGTTACAAATGGACATTAAAATCCAGGGCATCACGCACGAAATTATGTCGACTGCACTAGAGCAAGCGAAAGCAGGGCGGTTACATATTTTAGAAAAAATGAACACCGAATTATCTGCTGGGCGAACAGAAATGTCTGATTTTGCGCCTCGTATTTTGACCCTTAAAATTGATCCAGCTAAAATTAGAGATGTGATCGGTAAAGGTGGTGTAACGATTCGTGCGATTACAGAAGAAACCGGTGCGGCGATTGATATTTCTGATGAAGGCGTTGTTAAAGTAGCTTCTGTAGATCGTGAAGCTGGCGAGAAAGCACTAAAGCGTATCGAAGACATTACAGCAGAAGTGGAAGTGGGTAGGGTTTATGAAGGTAAAGTGGTTCGATTAATGGATTTCGGTGCTTTTGTGTCAATCTTGCCTGGGAAAGATGGTCTTGTTCATATTTCACAAATTTCAGCTGAACGTGTTGAAAAAGTAAGTGATGAGTTATCAGAAGGTGATGTAGTTAAAGTGAAGGTTTTAGAAGTAGATCGCCAAGGTCGTGTCCGTTTGAGTATGAAGGAAGTAGAATAAAGAGATAATTGCTGGGGTAATACACTATGACTAATTCCCGTATTATTAAAAAGTACCCTAACCGTCGCTTGTATGATACGGAAATTAGTAAATATGTAACCCTCAATGATGTGCGTCAGCTTATTATTGAGCGCGAGCCGATAAAGGTGCTTGACGCTAAATCTAAAGAGGACTTAACGCGTAGTGTATTACTGCAAATTATTTTAGAGCAGGAAGAAGATGGTGAACCGATAATGAGTGCCGAGATGTTAGAGCAGCTTATTCGTTTTTATGGTGATCCTTTTCAGCATAACTTTGCAAAGTACCTGGAAAATTCAGTAAAGCTCATTGCCGAGCAAAGATCCAAGGTAAGAAGCCAGCTGGAACAGGCCGCAGATCCCTTCACGATGATGGCATCTCTAGCAAATCGCAATATGGAAGTTTTTAAAGAAATGCAGGAAGGTTTGTTTAAAAAAGTCATGTCATCATCAACAGTAAACAAAAAGAAATAAGCCGTAGAATCTATGAAAAGCCCCTGAAACGGGGCTTTTTTTGTGTTTACAGATTTATCAAAAAGAATGAATGACAATGGGCATGTTCAAAGGTGCCCATAGGGCCAATAAATAAGTAAACTAGCCTCTATGGATAAGAAGGATGACTCAACAAAATTTGATAGCGAACATTTCCTTAAAACGCTAACGCAAAAGCCGGGCGTTTATCAAATGATCGATCGCCAAGATAATTGCATTTATGTAGGTAAGGCAAAGAACCTAAAAAAAAGAGTCTCCAGCTATTTTAATAAGACAGATAAGGATGCTAAGAAGCAGCTGATGTTGTCACATGTCCAACGCATTGATATTGTTGTAACACATACCGAAGGTGAGGCTTTACTCCTTGAAAACCAACTCATTAAAAAATTAAAGCCAAGATACAATATCTGCCTGAGGGATGATAAAAGTTACCCTTATATTTATTTGTCATCACACCAAGAATTTCCAAAATTAATATTCCATCGGGGCGCTAAGACCAAAAAAGGTCGTTATTTTGGCCCTTACCCCAGTGCTGGTGCTGTCCGAGAAAGCTTGCATGTATTACAAAAACTGTTTCCAGTTAGACAATGTGATGACAGTTATTTTAAAAACAGATCAAGGCCGTGTTTGCAATATCAAATTAAACGCTGCACAGCGCCTTGTGTTGGGCTTATTAGCCCACAAGAGTATCAGGACGATGTGGATCATACTGTGCTGTTTCTCGAAGGCAAAAACAAACGACTAATAACCGGACTGGTAAAAAAAATGGAACGTGCGGCAGAGCGTTTGAATTTTGAAAAAGCGGCACATTACCGCGACCAGATTGCACAATTAAGAAAAATAATGGAGAGGCAATATGTCAGCGGGAATGAGGGAGATATTGATGTCGTAGCGTGTAACATTCAACAGAACATAGCCTGCGTACAAGTGTTTTTTATCCGAAATGGGCAACATTTGGGTCATCGGACATTTTTCCCTAAAGTACCGCTAGGAAAAAGAGAAGGTGAAGTGCTTACCGCCTTCTTAATGCAGTTTTATCTTGATAAAAAATTTCCAAAAGCGATTATATTGAGCCATGACTTGTCAGAGCGGGATTTAATTCAACAAGTTTTAGAAACACAAGCTGAAAGACGAATAGCGTTAATTCAAAAACCACGAGGGGACAGGGCTCGTTGGCTTAAAATGGCAAAAGATAATGCAACAACAGCCTTAACCCAACGATTGGAGAGCCGAGAAAACACCAAAAGACGTTTGAAAAAGCTAGCAGTATTATTGGGCGTGGAACGGGACATTAATCGTTTAGAGTGTTTTGACATCAGTCATTTACAAGGGGAACAAACGGTAGCTTCATGTGTTGTACTGAATGAAGAAGGGCCGCTAAAATCAGATTACAGACGGTTTAATATTACCGGTGTAATAGCGGGTGATGATTATGCGGCCTTATCACAAGCAGTGACTCGCCGATTTGTTCGCGCCAAAAAAAATC
This sequence comes from Cycloclasticus sp., assembly GCA_002700385.1. Taxonomy (GTDB): domain Bacteria; phylum Pseudomonadota; class Gammaproteobacteria; order Methylococcales; family Cycloclasticaceae; genus Cycloclasticus. Next base: position 365,563 of record PADC01000008.1, on the reverse strand, counting down.
AGCACATAGCACCAGATGTACTTATCATAGATGGCGGTAAAGGCCAGGTTCATGCGGTTACTAATGCGCTGAAAGATATTCATTATTCAGATGTTGTGGTGATTGGAATATCAAAAGGCAGTGACAGAAAAGTGGGTATGGAAAAAATCTATCGCGCGAGCGATGGAAAAACCCTCATTGTTCCGTCTGATGACCCCGCTCTATTAATCGTTCAACAAATCAGAGACGAGGCACATCGTTTTGCCATCAGTGGACACCGGCAACAACGCGGAAAAGTTAAGAAAAAATCTACATTGGAAGAAATTGAAGGGCTGGGTCCGAAGCGTCGTCAGCAATTGCTGAAGCAATTTGGTGGATTGCGCGAAATTCAATCGGCCGGTGTGGATGACCTGTGCACGGTTGATGGAATCAGTAAATCCTTAGCGCAACGGGTGTATAACTTTTTTCATGACGGAGTGAGTGGATAAAATGGTACTATGCCGTAAATGTAATGATAATTTTTGTTGAATGATTCTTAATATTCCAACCATTTTAACGCTGCTACGCATTGCCTCCATACCGGTCATCATGATTGTTTTTTATCTTCCAATAGAAGATTCGAGATTATGGTGCACAGTTATCTTTATTGTCGCCTCTATCACGGACTGGTTTGATGGTTTTTTAGCAAGAAAGTTAAATCTTCAGACAGCTTTTGGTGAATTCTTAGACCCAGTCGCGGATAAGTTAATGGTCGTGATTATATTAGTATTAATTGTGCAGGCTGATCCAATAGCTTATATCGCTATACCGGCGGCTATTATTATTGCCCGTGAAGTATCAGTGGCCTCGCTACGGGAATGGATGGCAGAAATAGGGCAACGTTCTGTTGTAAAAGTGTCTTGGGTTGGAAAATATAAAACCGGATTTCAAATGACATCCATCCTTTGTTTGCTGTATAACGAGAGCCTTTTTGGTTTTTCAATTCGCACAATTGGTATTGTAGCGATATACATAGCGGCCCTTTTAACAATTTGGTCAATGTGGCAGTATATACAGCTGGCACTCCCTCAATTTAAAAAATAGTAGGGATTCTGACTTGACAGTTTTGCTACGAAAGATAGAATACACGGCCTCAAAGCGGGAATAGCTCAGTGGTAGAGCACAACCTTGCCAAGGTTGGGGTCGCGAGTTCGAATCTCGTTTCCCGCTCCAAATTTTAAGCCGTGTCACCACCACGACTTTCTCATATAAGCCCTCTCTGGCTGAGTGGCAGAGTGGTTATGCAGCGGCCTGCAAAGCCGTGTACAGCGGTTCGATTCCGCTCTCAGCCTCCATAAACTCATTTCTTAACGTCCCATACCGTTTCAAAACCCTTTAAACGTAATTGCGAGCAACATATTTACCCTGAACAGTATCACTAAATTGAATGACTCTTTCGTACGGGTTTTGCCAGTACTTTTCATCAACATGAATTTCAATATGGTTTGGGACTGGAAAATGTTTTGTTTCTACCAGCTTTATAAGTTTATGGGTCAAGCTGGGCAATAGTAACGTAAAGTAGCTTTGTTTATAACGCCACTAAGAACAGGCGAGATTAGTAAGATAACTCCCGGGTAAGGATTTAGATTATATACGATATGCATTAACAGGTAGCAATCATAAGATACAGAAATACTTTTGAAACGTCATTCCAAAATTTTTTTGCAGACCACTTGCAATTAAATCAAGTTGTTCTTGGAGGGAAAGGTTTTTGTATAATCAGGGTGTTTAGCGACCTTCAATCCCATATTCTAAAGAGGTTATTTCTTCGCCAAGGCCAGTTGTGATTTTTCCATCTCTGCCGGGGAGATAATAAATAATTTTATTCAAACCACTTGTTTGATGAAATGGGTAAACTCGTCATAGCTCTTTCATCATAAAAAACTGTGAAAAACGCTTTTTTAAACGTGAGTAATATCGAACATAATAAAAAGCCCCCGCTGGGAGGGCTTTGGTCGCTTGAAAGCGTTGCCTACGAAAAATCAATTTCATTGGTATGAAAAGCAATTCGATAAGCCTTAGTCGGTTACACTATTAAAAATATTATATATTCAGGGAAGATAAATGGGCAAGAAAATATTAGGACTAGATTTAGGCAGCAATTCTATAGGCTGGGCTTTACTTGAAGAAGTTAATGGTGAAGCTAATAGTATTATTGATATTGGAAGCAGAATTTTCACTAAAGCAGTCGAAGAAAAAGTTCCAACACCAAAGAATGTAAAGCGGCGTGATATGCGACTTGGCAGGCGAGTGCTACAACGTAGAGCAAGGCGCAAGCAGCGGATGCTTAACTATTTAGTCTCCTTAGATTTGTTATCAAACGAATTACTAAGAAACCATCAACCTGAAATCATTTTAAATGAGCTGGGTGACCCTTACGAACTAAGAAGTAAAGCCTTAGATGAAAAGCTAACGCGCTATGAACTAGGGCGTGTGTTACTACACTTTGTTGCTAGGCGTGGTTTTTTAAGTACAAAAAAGCAAGTCGCTGGTGACTTGATTGATGACCCTGACACTATCGCTTACCTGAATGAAATTGAAGATAAACCTACGCAAGACAAAGAAGAAGGGGCTTTTAAAGCTGATATTAGCGAAGTAAGAAAAGCCATTACTCTATCAGGCGCGCGAACTCTTGGGGAATATCTTCATCAACTTGATAAAGGGGTTTGTAAACGCAATAGAAGTCATGAAGGTGGCCACCTTCGTACTGATAGAGCCATGTATAAAGACGAGCTTGATTTAATATGGCAGCAGCAACAACAATTTTTTTCAGACCTTCCAGCTGATTTTATGGAGGACAACAAAGGGGTAAAAGAAATTATTTTTTATCAGCGCCCTTTAAAGCTTAAAAAAGACAGAATTGGCAAATGTTCGCTAGAGCCTAAAAACAATCGAGCATCAATGGCAAGGCTTGAGGTGCAGCGTTTTAGATATCTTCAAGATGTGAATAATTTGCAGTATTTTGAGCGCCAAACAGATCAATGGTTAGCTTTTACTCAAGCAGATAGGCAGAAGTTAATAGAATATTTTGAACAACACCCAAAAATCACAATAACAGCGTTAAAAAAACTATTAGGTTTAGACAAATTAACCAAAATTAATTTAGAAGCAAAAAACCTAAAAGGTAATATCACAGCGTGTGAAATTAGGAATGTGTTAAAAGACCGGTGGGATAATTATTCAGATAAAGAGCAATTTAATTTAGTAGAAGACCTGTTATCAATTAAGAAAAAGTCGGCTTTAAAAACAAGGCTTATTAAACATTGGGGCTTGGGTGCTGAAGTGGCTATAAAGTTATGTTTACTTGAGTTTGAACCGAGCCACAGCAACCTTTCATTAAAAGCGATTAACAAACTACTTCCTTTTTTACAGCAAGGGCTTATATACAGTAAAAAAGACCAACAGACTGGCGAGTTAGGCGCGTTACAAGCAGCAGGCTATAGTGATGAAATCAAAGAGCAGGAAGTTAGTAATAAACTTGGTGCGCCGCTTGAAACCAGCAACCCGATAGTAAACAAAGCCATGCACGAATTAAAACGGGTGGTTAACGCACTTATAAAGGAATACGGTAAGCCCGACATCATTCGTATAGAAATGGCGCGCGATCTGGAAATGAATACCAAGCGTTATAAGGAAAACGAAGCTCGGCAGAATAAAAACAAAAAAGCGAATGAAGGCGCTGTTGAAGCATACAAAGGCTTGAATCTTGGTAAATACCCAAGTTATGACGACAAGATAAAATACCGTCTTTGGGAAGAGCAAAATCGCCGTTGCGCCTACAGTAACGAAATGATTCCGCTTCATTCTGTTTTTACATCTTCCGTTGAAATAGACCACATCTTACCGTTTAAGAAAAGCCTTGATGATTCTTATATGAACAAAGTACTTTGTTATGTAGCAGAGAACCGAAATAAAGGCGATCGAACACCAAAAGATGCGTGGAGTGGTAATGTAGAAAAGTGGATGCAAATCACTCAGGCAATTAGTAAATGGAAAGGTGTGGATTCAAAAGTAAAACGTTTTCATCAAACAGAAGCAGACTTGCAAAAAAGGGATTTTATATCCTCTCAGTTAAACGATACCCGCTATATTTCAAAACTTGCTTTAGATTATATGGCGGAGCTTGTTGGGAATAGTAATGTCTCTGTCACAAAAGGTTCGGTTGTTTCGCAAATCCGACACCAGTGGGGCTTTAATGACCTTATTGGTGAAGTGGAGAAAAAAGATCGAACAGATCATAGACATCATGCAATAGACGCCGTGGTTATTGCGGCCACATCACGGAGCTTGTACACAAAAGCGGTTAAGCAAATTGAGCGAGATAAACTTAAAATTGAACCGCCTTATCCAAATATACGAAATGAACTTGCGGAGCGTTTAGAGCAGATGATTGTTTCTCATGCTAGCAATAGGAAGCTATCTGGTGCATTACATGAAGAAACAGGTGCCGGCTATATCGAAAAACACGGTGGCTTAGTTTACCGAAAGAACTTAACGCCTGACTTCACAGTAAAAAATGCGAAGCAAATAGTGGATGATACGATAAAGTTAATAGTGCTTAATCATTTGGAGCAGTACGATAACGACCCTAAGAAAGCCTTTGCAGATAATATAAAAGTAATGCATAAAGATGGCAAAACGCCTATTAAGCGCGTGCGTGTTTTACAGTCAAACACCACTTTAAAGAAACTAGAGCAAAATAAAGTAAGTATAAAAGATAAATCAGGCAAGGTCTTTAAATATATGTCGTATGGCAATATGCACCATGTCGAAATTATTCAAAATATAGAAACAGGGAAGTATAAAGGCGAATTTGTCACCATGATGCAAGCCAGCCATCGAGCCAAAGGTATTCAAAGCAAATTAAACCCAGAAGGTAAAAAGCTACCGCTCGTTAAGGTAGACCATGGCGATGAATGGCAGTTTATTATGGCCTTGCATATTAATGATTTGGTGAGTGTTAGCGTTGATGGGGGCGGGAGGATTTACTATCGGGTTCAAAAGCTTGAAGTACCTAGTGGCCTAACATTGCGGCTGAATACTTCTTCTACAATTGAGAATAAAATAGAAGGTATTAGGAAGTCGATTACCGCGTTAATGAGAAACGGATTAAAGAAACATTTCATTAATGCCATCGGGGTCTGTGCTGATGATAAAACGAACCATTGATATCAGTGAGGCGGCTTACCTTCATTTAAAAAACAAGCAATTATTAATCGATAAGCAAGGCGAAACGGTTGGGCAAGTGCCGATAGAAGATTTGGGCGTGTTGATTTTGCAACACCCCGCAATCGTGTTAACTCAACAAGTGATCATTCATTGTCAAAAAGATAAGGTGATTATTATCTTTTGCGATGAAAAGCACTTGCCTTACTCCGTTATTTTGCCAATTGCAGAAAGTCATTCACTACCTAATAAAATATTAAAGCAGCAAATCACAATAACAGAACCCACTCGAAAACGCCTATGGCAGCAAATTGTTCAGCAGAAAATTATTGAACAAGTAAAAACCCTTACTGCTTTAGGTAAAAACACAAGTCGTTTAGATCGAATAGCAGCACAAGTAAAAACAGGGGATAGCACAAATTGCGAGGCGATTGCCGCACAAGTTTATTGGCGTTTATTATTTGGAGATGACTTTAGGCGCAATGTGGATATGGAAGGCATTAATAGCCTGCTCAATTACGGTTATTCAATTATAAGGGCTGCCGTAGCAAGAAGCATCTGTGGTGCTGGCCTACACCCTACGCTCGGGCTTTTTCATAGCAATCAATATAATGCCCTCTGTTTGGCTGATGACATAATGGAGCCCTTTAGAGCATGGGTGGATATACTGGTTTATCAACTTGCTAAGCAAGGTGAACTAGAAGTAAACCAGCAAACTAAGCAAGTGCTTCTAGGTCTTTTAAGTGAGCCTGTTAAGTATGAAAATAAAAAAATGCCACTAATGGTCATGCTGCATTACTTAACAGCCAATTTAAAACGCTGCTACAACAAGGAGGTAAAAAACCTTGTTTACCCCGTAAAGCAGGTGAGGTAGCTGCCGTGAGTTTTGGCGGGCTGAATACCATGTGGATTATAGTAATGTTCGACCTGCCAACAGATACTAAAGCAGCAAGGAAGGAATACACACGGTTTAGAAAATCATTAATAGAAGATGGGTTCACAATGATGCAATACTCTGTTTATATACGACACAGTAGCAGTGATGAGAACGCACATGTCCATGCTTCGCGAGTTAAATCAACCTTGCCCGATGACGGAGAAGTTAGGATTATTAAAATAACCGATAAACAATTTGGGCGAATAGAGGTGTTTTTTGGAAACAAAAGAAAACCGATTGAACAAGCCCCCCTTCAGCTTCAATTCTTTTAAAACTAAAGTGGGGCTTTGCAAACAAAAACAACATCTTATATTGAGGATAGTGTAACCGACTAAGGTTTATCCGCAAATCACAACGCGCGTACAGATGCGAGCTGCATAGCAGAAAGTGTAACCGACTAAGGTTTATCCGCAAATCACAACGCTTGCTGTTAATGGTGCCATGCTCGTATCAGTGTAACCGACTAAGGTTTATCCGCAAATCACAACTGTAGGTTCCTGAGACTTCTTTGATCGCTTAGTGTAACCGACTAAGGTTTATCCGCAAATCACAACCGTTACGGTTTTTAGAACGATCAGTTCTCAAGTGTAACCGACTAAGGTTTATCCGCAAATCACAACAGCATAAACGTCACATACATGATGATGACTAGTGTAACCGACTAAGGTTTATCCGCAAATCACAACTTCGCTCATTTTAATATCTCCTGTAATTCAGTGTAACCGACTAAGGTTTATCCGCAAATCACAACGATAACTTCTTATAGATAACTCGAAAGGGGAGTGTAACCGACTAAGGTTTATCCGCAAATCACAACAAACTATGTTAAAAGTGTCGTTAATGCCGAAGTGTAACCGACTAAGGTTTATCCGCAAATCACAACTTAGATTTTTAACTAAAAAGAGGAAATTGAAGTGTAACCGACTAAGGTTTATCCGCAAATCACAACTTTCTCGCTCTTTCTATCGAATGTGATTAGAGTGTAACCGACTAAGGTTTATCCGCAAATCACAACCGTTAGATGACTTGATCTTTCAATCGTTTAAGTGTAACCGACTAAGGTTTATCCGCAAATCACAACGGAGTTATAAAAATTTTGCCCCGTTTTATTGCAGAGCAGGCAGCTTAGAAAAGAGGGTTTTCTCTCATTCATTAAAACCAGAGGAGTAAAGAGTGTGGAATAAGATGAAAATATTCGTGCTTTAAAGGGGAAGAAGTTCTTTAAAATGTCGTATAATTTCCGTTATTTAACCAACTTAATCTGTTCATGGAGAAACAATGACTGTTGAAAAGTCCAAAATTATTTATACCTTAACTGATGAAGCGCCTTTATTAGCAACGGCTTCATTTTTGCCAATTGTTAAGGCTTTTGCAACAGCCGCTGATATAGACGTTGAGTTAAGTGATATTTCTCTTGCGTCAAGAATACTGGCGACTTTTTCTGATCAGTTACCGGAAGATAAAAAAGTGCCCGATGCACTTGCCGAGTTGGGGCTTCTTACGCAGAAAGCTGAGACAAATATCATTAAATTGCCAAATATCAGCGCATCTATCCCGCAGCTTAAGGATGCTATTGCCGAGCTACAGAGTAAGGGCTTTGAAATCCCTAGTTACCCTGACGATCCTAAAACGGAAGATGAAAAGGCACTGCAAAAAAAGTTTGGCAAGGTTCTAGGAAGTGCTGTTAACCCGGTCTTACGCGAAGGAAATTCTGATCGCAGAGCGCCTAAGGCGGTTAAAGAGTATGCAAAGAAAAACCCGCATTCTATGGGGTATTGGAGTCAGGCATCAAGAACACATGTATCTCATATGCACTCGGGTGATTTTTATTCCAGTGAGCAAAGCTTAACGATTGATAAGCCTTGTCGTGTAAAGATTGAGTTTGTTGCTAAAAATGGTGATGTCACGACGTTAAAAGACAACATTGCTCTTTTGGAAGGTGAAATTATTGACAGCATGTTCATGAGTAAGAAGCAGCTGTGCGAGTTCCTTGAAAATGAAATGAACGATGCGAAAGAAACGGGTGTGATGTTTTCTTTCCATGTGAAAGCAACGATGATGAAAGTATCTCATCCCATTGTTTTTGGGCATGCGGTTAAAATTTATTACAAAGACTTATTTGAAAAGCACGGTCAGTTGTTTGATGAACTGGGTGTGAATCCTAACGACGGTTTAAGTAGCGTTTATGAGCATATTGAAAAGCTACCTGCCTCTGTTAAGGATGAAATTTTATCAGATATGCATGCCTGCTATGAAACGCGTCCGGAATTAGCCATGGTGGATTCTGCAAAGGGCATTTCGAACCTGCATACCCCTAATGAAGTGATTGTTGATGCATCTATGCCCGCAATGATTCGTGCGGGCGGAAAAATGTGGGGGCCTGATGGCAAGTTGAAAGACACTAAAGCGGTGATGCCAGAAAGCACGTTTGCTCGGATTTACCAGGAATTAATCAACTTTTGCAAAACGCATGGGGCTTTTGATCCAACCACCATGGGCACTGTGCCAAATGTTGGCCTGATGGCGCAAAAGGCGGAAGAATATGGTTCACATGATAAAACGTTTGAGATGGTTGCTGATGGTCGAACACGTATTGTTGATGATGAAGGCAACATCTTGCTTGAAATGGATGTTGAAGAGGGCGACATTTGGAGGATGTGTCAGGTAAAAGATGCACCGATTCAAGACTGGGTGAAATTGGCTGTTACGCGTGCTCGTTTGTCTAATACACCGGCAGTGTTCTGGTTGGATAAGTACCGCCCACATGAAAATGAATTGATCAAAAAAGTTGAAAAATACCTTAAAGATCACGATTTGACAGGTCTCGATATTCAAATTATGTCTCAAACCAGAGCGATGCGTTATACATTGGAACGCATTCTTCGAGGCAAAGATACAATTTCTGTGACGGGTAATATTTTGCGTGATTACTTAACGGATTTATTCCCTATTTTGGAGTTAGGAACCAGTGCAAAAATGTTATCCATCGTACCTTTGATGGCCGGTGGTGGTTTGTTTGAAACGGGAGCCGGCGGTTCAGCGCCAAAACATGTTAAGCAACTAATAGAAGAAAACCATTTGCGCTGGGATTCGTTAGGTGAGTTTTTAGCGCTGTGTGCATCACTTGAACACACCGCTATAAAAAGCGGTAATGAAAAAGCAAGCGTGCTGGCAAAAACCTTAGATGAAGCGACCGCGAAATTATTAGACACAGGGAAGTCGCCATCACGCAAAACGGGTGAATTAGATAACCGTGGAAGTCATTTTTATATTGCCTTGTATTGGGCTCAGGCGCTTGCGGAGCAAACAGACAATATGGCATTACAGGCTTACTTTAAACCGTTAGCTAAAGCACTTGCCGAGAATGAGAATGAGATTGTTGGTACGTTGACGACGGAGCAATGGCATGCAGTGGATATTGGCGGTTATTACAAACCAGACTTTGATAAAGTGACTGATATTATGAGGCCTTCTGCCGTATTTAATGAGGCACTTGCTGCATTAAAGTAGGTCTTTTAAAGGAAGACATAAACTAAAGCCGGGTGTTTGCCATTAAGCCACCGGCTTTTTTTATGTTTGAATGTTAATCGTGTCGATGGCTGCTCGCAACCTCAAACAGTTCTTTGTACGAGGTTCCTTGTTCGGGAAATTCCGCAATACCCACTTTAGTGTTTAGCTTGATAGAGGAGCCATCCATTAGTTGGATCGGTTCAGCCAGCTCATTTTTAAGTTTTTCAACCAAGATAGACACGTGGTCTTCGCTGGTTTTAACAGTAAGATTGGCAAAGTTCATTCCATCCAAGTGTGCGTAGATGTCAGCATCGCGTGCTTTAGAGAGCAATCGTTCGGCAATGGCTTTAAGCGCCAGGTCATTTTGTTGACTGTTAATCTCATTGACCTTTGAATCAAAGGAAATAATAAGCATAACGGCTTTAGCATGAGTTCGCGTACAAAATGAGAGTAATTGTTCTGTTTGTTCTGCAAAAGTTGCTGCGTCTGGGAGTCCCGTGAGGGAGCAAAAACTTTCTTTCTGGTTTAGGGTCATGGTAGTTAATCGTTTAATCCGAACATACTTTAATAATGGCAGGTAATTAAAAATTTGCTAGGTATAAAAGAAAAATAAGTTTAAAAATTGGCCGCCAAACGACGGTTTGAACTCGTTGTTCACTTGCGATGCTGTTAAAGTATAGAAACCTTTTTTTCTAACGATACTTATTCCCTTGTTTCCAACGACCACAACCCCTGCACAGGACGACAATTTAAAGTATTTAATGTCCTTACGGGTGCTAAGTGTTAGCGGGCAGCTAATCGCTATTGTCGTGTCGATTTATTACCTTGATATATCGCTTCCTATCCAGCCTCTTGCGATGATCATAAGTGGGTTGATTGTATGGAGCTTGGTGACACTGTTTTTACTTAAACAGGCATCGCAAATAACGCACAATGCTTTTTTCGTTCAATTAGTTGTTGATGTTATTGCATTGACAGGTATTTTGTATTTCACAGGTGGAGCGACAAACCCATTTGCTTGGTTTTTATTAGTACCACACAGTATTGCGTCAACCTTGTTGACTCGGCGTCATGCCTGGTTGATGGCGTTACTGACGTCGGTATCTTATACCTTGTTGGTCTTTTATTATCAGCCGTTAGTTCATAGCAACCATGCTATGGAAATGTCGGCCAGTGGACACTTTGCTGCACACGTAATAGGCATGTGGATTGGGTTTGTATTGTCGAGTTTTTTATTGGCGTTTTTCGTTGCGGGTATGGCGGACTCTCTACGCAAAAGAAATAAGCTGCTCTCCGATATGAGAGAACGTATCTTCCGTGATGAACGGCTTGTGGCTTTAGGTACCCTTGCCAGCAGCGCTGCTCATGAGCTGGGTACGCCACTAGGAACCATGGACATAGTGTTGCATGAACTGGATATTGACCTACGTGAAAAGGTCGATGAATCGGCAATCAACAAGTTATCCATTCTTCAAGGGCAAATTAAACGTTGCAAAAAAGTATTATCTTCAATTACCGAAAAGGCCACCTCTGAGAAGTTTGATTCTGGACAATGGGTTCAAGTGGACCAGTATCTAGCGAGTATTGTGGCTCAATGGCGAATTTCTAATCTCAATATCAACTTAATTGAAGAGGTGAAAGGGCAAGGCGAGGCCCCAAAATTGCTATCTGACGTTGTGTTAACTCGTGCTTTGATGAATGTGCTGGACAACGCAGCTCGAGTATCTCCTCATTACATTAGATTGGAACTGAACTGGGATGACCATGATATTCGTCTTTTTATTGAAGATGAAGGGAGTAGGATGGATAAGCTCCATTTAGACAAGCTGGGCAAGCACATTATGGCCTCAAAAGACAATGGTTTGGGCTTGGGTGTTTACATAACAAAGGCAACATTAGAGCGACTGGGTGGCAGTATCAGGTGGGAAAACCGCAAACCTAAAGGTGTTTGTGTGAGTATTTTGCTTCCTGTAAAAGTATAGGAGGGGTATAGCTGATGACACATAATAAAAAAATACTGATCATTGATGACGATCAAATCTACTGCTCAGTGTTGAGCGATGCGTTTCAACGACGTGGTTATCAGGTGGAATCAGCCTATACAGAAGGGCAAGCGATTCAGAAAATTGAAGAGTTTAAGCCTGAAATGGCGGTGGTGGATTTGCGCTTGGATTATAGTTCGGGCTTGCATTTAATTAAGCATTTAAAATCTAAAGACGAAAAAACCAAAGTGGTTATGCTCACTGGCTATGCCAGTATTGCAACGGCGGTGGAGGCCGTTAAATTAGGTGCTATTCAATATATTACTAAACCAGCAAACGCAGATGAAATTTTGGCTGCCTTTGAAGAAAAACAAGCAGATTCTGATGTTATGCCATCGGATAAACCGTTGTCTGTGAAACGAATGGAGTGGGAACATATGCAGAAAGTATTGCTGGAGTGTGATGGTAATATCTCTGAAGCAGCCAGAAGGCTCAATATGCACCGCAGGACACTGCAACGAAAGTTAGCTAAGCGACCCGTCAGGCAATAAACGGAAGTATTTTAAGTAAGGTGTCTAGGTCAGGGCGAGCGAATGTTTGAAGTACGCCGTGATTGATGTGCTTGGCGAGTTTAAACAAAATCAGCGGGTGGTCTAAAAGGCGGCTTATTTTCTAACGGGCTCAATGAAGGGCGTTTTTTAATGGGCCAGTTATAAGCGATTGGCAGAATGTAATCTGCCATTTGTGAAAAACTTTATGCTCTTTTCTTGATTGATGGCGCGCAATGGTGGACAATCCCCTTCCTGATTTACACCAATGAACAATGGTGACTCATGTCGGTCCCCTCGCAACGTGAAATCGTGAACCCCGCCAGGCCCGGAAGGGAGCAACGGCAGCGATGGAATCGTGTGCCGGGGTGCGGCTGGCATGGGTTGCCACCCATTCTTTATATGTGCTGGTTAAGCGCCTTAAAAATTCGCACAATTTCATCGCCTTTGTTACCCTATAAAACTTATGAGTTATAAAGTCTTTGCAAGAAAATGGCGGCCGTTAAATTTTGCTCAAGTGGTTGGGCAGGAACATATCGTTCGAGCTTTAATTAATGGGCTTGAGAATGATCGCTTACATCACGCGTATTTGTTTACAGGAACGCGTGGTGTTGGTAAAACGACAATAGCTCGTGTGCTCGCTAAAGCTTTAAATTGCCAGAATAAATCGGGTGCAGAGCCTTGTGGAAAATGTGATGCCTGTTTGGACGTTGATCAAGGCTGTTACCCTGATTTAATTGAAGTGGACGCAGCGTCACGGACCGGTGTTGATGACACGCGAGAGTTGCTTGAAAATGTGCAGTATTCGCCCAGCCGGGGTCAGTACAAGGTTTACCTTATTGATGAAGTTCACATGTTTTCGAAAAGTAGCTTTAATGCGCTGCTTAAAACGTTAGAAGAACCCCCTGCCCATGTTAAATTCCTGTTAGCGACGACAGACCCACAAAAAATGCCGGTAACGGTACTGTCCCGATGTTTGCAATTTAATCTTAAACGTTTAGTACCGGATCAAATAGAAGGTCAATTTAAACTGATTTTAGAAAGTGAGGGTATTGAATATCAACAAAAAGCGACTGAGCTGTTAGCGCGAGCAGCTGATGGGAGTATGCGGGATGGCTTGAGCCTGTTGGATCAGGCGATTGTGCATGGTAACGGTGTGCTGAATGAAGTTGATGTTATCGACATGCTGGGCAGTGTTGCTAGAGAGCCAGTACTTGACCTGCTGAATGCGTTGTTAACGCAGCAGGGTGCTGCCGTATTAGACAGTATCCAGGCGTTGGATGAATTTGCGCCAGATTATGCTGAGGTGCTCCAATCATTGTTAATGTACTTGCATCAAATCGCGGTGTGTCAACTGATGGGTCATCAAACTGAAGATGAGTCTTTAGCGCAATTAGCCGAGAAGCTGGGTAAAGAAGAAGTGCAGCTGTATTATCAAATTGCCTTGATGGGGCAAAAAGACCTGCCATTAGCGCCCACGCCTAAAATAGGGTTTGAGATGGTGTTATTGCGGATGTTAGCTTTTTCACCTGCAGACAATGAAACGCAGCAGAATCATTTTAAGCAACCGAAAACTCAATCGGTAATAAAACCCCAAACATCGAGTCCGCGGTTGAACACGCAAACGACGGAACCCGCTGTAAAAAACAGGGCTGAGCCGAACAGGCCACCAGAGCAAGCGAAGAAAGCACCCAAATTAGTTATTCCTGAAAAAAAAACACTTAAAAATATAGAGCCGAGAAGAGCGCCTCTAGCTGAGGCGGTTAACGTCTCAACGTTGGCAGAAAAACCAGAGTTGGATACACCGGCTAAGGTGGCAGTAACTTCAGATAAGCCTTGGCATGAGCTTGTGCCAACGCTGAGTTTAGATCCGATGGCACTTCAGCTAGCGAATAATGCCACCTTATTAAGGTTAGATGACCATGAGTGTGAGTTGTTGTTGGTGGGTGGGCATGTGTCGCTGAATAAAAAATCGGAACTTAAGCTAGAGCAGGCGTTGTCGGAGCACTATGGAAGAAAGTTAAAACTGATTCTAACCGAAGGGGCGAAGGACCTTGTCACGCCTAACAGTATTGCGAATGAGAAAGTCGCTGATAGGCAACGTCAAGCAGAACAAGAAATAGAGAACAGCCCGATCGTTAAGCAAATAATCGCGTTGTTTGACGCTAAAATTGCAGAAGGTTCGATTAAGCCGATCGATTAATTAAAAAGTGTACGGAGATAAAAATGAAGAACCAATTAGGTGACTTAATGCAGCAAGCGCAAAAAATGCAGGAGAAAATGCAAGAAGCGCAGCAAAAGTTGGCGGAATTAGAAGTGACAGGGGAATCTGGAGCCGGTCTTGTGAAGTTGGTGTTGACGGGTAAACACGAAGCTAAACGATTATTGATAGACCCCAGTTTATTGAAAGACGAAGATCAAGAGATGCTCGAAGACCTGATTGTGTCAGCAATTAACGATGCTGTTCGCAAAGTGGAAAACGAAAATAAAGAAAGCATGGCAGGCATGACCGCAGGGATTCCATTGCCACCAGGCTTTAAATTGCCGTTTTAATGCAATTAGAACCGATTCTTCAAGACTTGATGCAAGCTTTGCGCTGCTTGCCGGGTGTCGGTCAAAAGTCTGCACAGCGGATGGCATTTCATCTGCTGGAGCGCGATCGTCAAGGAGCGTTTACCTTAGCTAAAAGCCTGGCTGACGCAGTGGATAAAATAGGCCACTGTTCTGTTTGCCGGGCATTATCCTCATCGGAAGTTTGTATTCTATGTTCAGATGAGCGGCGTGATCAGAACGTGTTATGTATAGTAGAAACACCCGCAGATGTACTAGCGATAGAAGGTGCAACACGATTTAAAGGCATGTATTTTGTTCTTAATGGTCGTTTATCACCCCTTGATGGCCTTGGGCCGAAAGAAATTGGTCTTGATAAGCTGGCAGAGCGATTAACAACAGGTGTTATCAAAGAAATTATTCTCGCGACGAACCCAACGGTTGAAGGTGAAGCAACGGCTCACTACATCAGTGAGATGGCAAAGAGCAAAGGTGTTAAGGCAACACGTATTGCCCATGGGGTGCCACTGGGCGGAGAGTTGGAGTATATTGATAGTGGAACGTTGTCGCACGCTTTTAGTGGGCGTAGTGAAGTTTAAAGGAGTTTGCAATGAGTGATTGTTTATTTTGTAAAATGGTCAGTGGTGAAATCACACCAGATATTGTTTATGAAACAGAGACAGTGTTAGCCTTTAGGGATATTAATCCACAAGCACCTACTCATGTATTAATTATTCCTAAAAAGCACATAGAAACACTAGCCGATATGGCTGAAGAGGATGTGTTGCTGATGGGTGAGATCATGCTGGTTGCGAAAAAAGTCGCAGAGATAGAGGGGATAGCAGAGTCGGGGTATCGGACGGTTTTTAATTGTAAACAAGACGCGGGCCAAGAAGTTTATCATATTCATCTTCACTTGCTTGGCGGTCGGAAGATGAAGTGGCCGCCGGGTTAATAGACCAATTTGTCGCGTAATTTCAGGTACCTTAAATAGCGCTGTTTTGAAATGGCACCCTTATCGACAGCGTCTTTAACTGCACAGTTAGGTTCTTTTAAATGTTGGCAATTGGCATATTTGCATTGATCAGCCAATTGATTAATTTCACGGTATCCATAAGCCAGAGTTTGTTCTGTGATATGCGCTAATCCAAAGATATTAACGCCCGGGCTATCAATAATATCGCCCCCTTCAGGCAGCTTGTATAACGTTGATGAGGTGGTTGTGTGTTTGCCCAGCCCGGATGTTTTGGAGAGCGCTTTTGTTTGAAGGTCTAGATCAGGTAATAAGGCATTCGTGATAGTGGATTTTCCCACGCCAGATTGCCCCACTAAAATGCTGGATTCATTTCTTAGCCGCGTTCGTAATGTGTCTAACCCTTTCTTTTTAGCCGCACTCACTTCGATCACTTCGTAGCCGAGGTGCTGATACAGTGAAGTGAGTTCGCTGGTGTTTTGTCTTGTCTGATCATCTAACAGATCAATTTTATTTAAGACAATGAGAGGGGTGATTTTTTGGAATTCACAAACGATCAGGTATTGGTCGAGTAGTAGAGGGTCTATAGCAGGCTTGACGGCAATAATAATCACTATTTGATCTAAATTAGCGGCTACCGGCCTTGTCTGACCCTTCTTAGCGGGCCTTGAAAGTAAAGATTTGCGATCAAGCACTTTCTCGACACGTCCGGCATTGGCTTCTGTTTTTATCCATTCGACATCATCACCAACGGCAGGTTGTTCTAGTTGTGTTCGTTTTTGACAACGATAAGTGAGCCCATTTTCATCTTCTACTATAAGGGCTTTACCTAAATGGGCGACAAGGCGCCCCTTAAGTTGGCGGCTGGATTCTTTTTTGGCTCGATAGAGAGATGGAGAGGTTTTCAAAGCAGCGTATTAAGAATCTTGGATTGCTGTGGTTTTTAAATGATTAACCCGGATTCCGGCAGGGGGGTGACTATGGTGAAAGTTTGAATAAAGAGGGTCTGGCGTGAGGGTGCTGGCATTTTCACGATATAGCTTTACCAGGGCCTGAATCAGGTGTTCTGGTTTAGCCATTGTGCTGGCAAATGCATCGGCCTCAAATTCAAATGTACGTTGAAAATAACGGCTTAAGGGTTGTAAGAAAGTGGTAAATACAGGGGTGACGATAAGGAAAAGCAGAAGGGCAACGGCATTACTGACGTCATGTACGCCCAGCCCTTCAAAAAACCAAGGTTGTTGTATTAGCCAGCCAAGAAGAGCAAAGCCGAGTAAGGTCATAACGGTGGAAACGATCATTTGTTTTGTAATATGTTTACATTTGAAGTGACCGAGTTCGTGAGCCAGTACAGCCTCGATTTCGTCGGTATTGAGAGAGTCGATGAGGGTGTCAAAAAAGACGATACGCTTATTGTTGCCAATGCCGGTGAAGTAAGCGTTTCCATGGCCAGAGCGCTTTGATCCATCCATGATATAAATGCCTTTGCTATTAAAACCACAGCGCTCAAATAAATGGGTGATTCGAGATTTCAGGGCGTCATCTTCAAGCGGAGTAAATTTGTTAAATAAAGGGGCGATCACAGTGGGCACTAACCAGGTCATAAAAAAAGTGAAGGTGATGGTGAGTAACCACGCGTAAAGCCACCAATATTCACCTGTTTTGCCCATAACCCAAAGTAAGGCGTATAAAAGAGGAACGCCAAGGGCAATCATTAAGGCCAGTTGTAATAACTGGTCTTTTATAAATTGTTTAACAGTGGTTCTATTGAATCCAAAACGCTGCTCTATATTAAATGTTTGATAGATGCTGATGGGAAGTTCGATAAGGTGGGTGATGATAAAAACCGATAGGATAAGCAAGATACCACTGAAAATCTCGTGGGTGATATGAGTTTGACTTGTTTGAAGAATGAAATTAATGAGTCCGCCCAATGTTAGCGCAATTAAAATGAGCCCCCCCAGTACATGATGAATAGTGTCTATTTTAGTTTTAGCTATCGTGTAATCTGCGGCTTTTTGATGTTCTGGTAGGTCGATTTTGTCTTTAAAATCATCGGGAACCTGATGCCGATGAAGCTTGATGTGTTGAATTTGTCGCTTATTTAGCCATAGATTTAGTAACATGGATGCCGTTAAAAAAAATAAAAAAAGATAGCTAAATTCATTCATGGTTTTATTGGTATATTGCTGCGTTAGTCGTTTTTCTAATTTTATAGAGGTAATAACATGTCTCAAGACAAACAAAATTTAATATGGATCGACCTTGAAATGACGGGTTTAGAACCTGCAACGGATTCTATCATTGAAATAGCGACTGTTGTGACGGATAAAGAGCTTAATGTGCTTGCGGAGGGTCCTGTACTGGCTGTTAATCAGGCAAAGGCTACCATGGATGCGATGGATGATTGGAATCAGAAACACCATGGTCAATCCGGTTTGATTGATCGTGTTTTAGAAAGCCCGTTCACCGAAAAAGAGGTTGAACAGCAGACGATTACGTTTTTAGAGCAATGGGTGCCTAAAGGCGCTTCACCAATGTGCGGTAACAGTATTTGTCAGGATCGTCGTTTTTTGGCTAATCATATGCCTGCTTTAGAAGACTTTTTTCATTATAGAAACCTTGATGTCAGTACATTAAAAGAACTGGCAAGTCGTTGGGCGCCGGCGTTGATGCAAGGGTTCAAGAAAAAAGCAACTCATCAGGCGCTAGAGGATGTTATTGAGTCTATTGAAGAATTGAAATATTACAGGGAGCACTTTATCCATCTTCCATAAGCGGTATAACCAAGGCAGATGAATGATAAAAAGCAGAGTCTAGGGCTCTTGAGTCGAAATTTTAGATAGGGAGCAGAGAAGTGGAACCACGTATCAGTATCATCACATTAGGCGTATCAAGTCTCGAAAAATCCTACCAGTTTTATACGGCACTTGGTTTTCCTTCTTCCAAAACACCAGAAGATGGCATCGTGTTTTTCAAAACGGCTGGCGTGTGTCTGGCTCTATATCCTCTGGAAGCGTTGGCAAAAGATGTATCGCCTGATTTTGATTCAAACCGTTCTGGATTTTCAGGTGTTACGTTGTCCCACAATACAACATCAAAAGCTGAAGTCGATACCGTTTTAGGCTTAGCAAAAAGAGCGGGTGCAAAAATTGAAAAGCCAGCTCAAGAAGTATTTTGGGGCGGTTACAGTGGTTATTTCTCTGATCCTGACGGCCATTTATGGGAGGTAGCCTATGGTGACTGCTGGGCGTTTAACGAGGATGGAAGCTTAGTCATTGAATAAAAACCGCTAACAAGCGGTGTTTCCCCGAACGACACTCTGCATTGCCACCAAGTTAGCCTTGTTGTTAATTTGACGGGTTCTGTTGTTGGAGAGCCCATCGAACATGTTCTTGAATGACGGTGTTTGTGTCATCTTGCTTTGTGCGCAAACAGTTGATGACTTGTTTCGAGCGAGGGGCATTGCCTAAAGCAATAGCAATATTTCTAATCCAGCTTTCATAGCCAATTCTGCGTATGGCAGACCCTTCCGTATTTTTTAGAAAAGTTGGCTCATCCCAGCAAAATAATTCAATGAGACTGGCGGTATCTAAATGCTGGCGTGCCATGAAGTCTTTTTCATCGGTCAGATTGGCAAATCGGTTCCACGGACAGACTTGTTGACAGTCATCACAACCGTAGATTCTATTGCCCATAGCTGAGCGAAATTCTTCGGGGATAGAACCTCTTAATTCAATGGTTAAATAGGAGATGCAGCGTTTTGCATCGACGACATAAGGAGCGATGATGGCTTGAGTTGGGCAAACATCAATGCAATCGGTACACCGGCCACAATGTTCTTCAGCGGTTTGATCAATGGGTAATGGCAAATCAATGTATAACTCGCCTAAAAAAAACCATGATCCTGCATCCTTGTTGAGCACATTGCTGTGTTTTCCAATCCAGCCCAAGCCTGCCTTTTCAGCTATTGCCTTTTCCATCACAGGTGCGCTATCGACAAATGCACGATAACCAAAAGGCCCAATGATTTCTTCAATCTGGTGCGCCAACGTCTGCAATTTTTTTCTGATTAATTTATGATAATCACGACCGAGTGAATAACGTGAAATATAGGCTCGCAAAGGGTCCTTCATGAGGCTGTTCGTGCGTTCCATTGGCTCAGGTAAATAATCCATTCGACATGAGATGACGCGAATAGTACCTTCGTGAAGCTCATGAGGCCGGGTGCGTTTTGTACCGTGTTTTTGCATAAAGCTCATTTCGCCATGCAGGCCGGCGTTGAGCCAGTTATTCAGTTGTTTTTCAGCATCAGATAAATCAGTATCGGTAATGCCAACTTGCTGAAAGCCAAGAGATTGCCCCAGGTGCTTAATCTGCTTCGCCAGTTGTTGTAAGTCGGTGCTGTTTAAGTCCATCTGCGGTAGGATACATCAAAATGTTATTAAGTTTATGCCTTAAAATTAAAAGGACGACTATGCCAGAAAGTAAGCCAACAAAACATCGCCAACTATTATTTAAAGAGTTGATAAAATGTCTGCCTCCCCGCAATAAAGAGTCGTATAAAGGAGATTACGGGCATACTTTATTGGTTGGCGGCGATTCCGGTTTTAGCGGAGCGATACGGTTAGCATCTGAAGCCGCTTTACGTGTTGGCAGCGGTTTGGTTAGCGTGGCGACACGTGCGGAACATGCGGTGAGTCTCACGATGTCAAGGCCGGAAGTGATGTGCCATGGTGTCAGCGAGCAAAGTAGCTTACGTAATCTAATGCAGAAGTGCCAGGTTATCGGTTTGGGGCCGGGGCTCGGTCAGACAGCCTGGTCTCATTGTTTATATAGCGGTGCCATGGAGTCTGGCTTACCCATGGTTGTTGATGCCGATGCGTTGAATTTATTAGCAAAAATGCCAGAAAAGCGTGCTAACTGGGTGTTAACTCCCCATGTCGGTGAAGCGGCAAGATTGCTGAATTATTCTACTGCCGATGTGCAACTGGATCGACAAGCTGCGGTGAGAAAACTGCAACACGAGTACGGTGGGGTTGTTGTTTTAAAGGGGTCGGGCAGTTTAATTTTTGATGGTGTAGGCGATATTTACCAGTGTAAGGCAGGGAACCCAGGAATGGCCTCGGGGGGGATGGGTGATGTCTTAACAGGGATTATTTCTGGTTTAATTGCTCAAGGACTAACGTGTTTAGAAGCGGCGACATTAGGCGTCGTTGTTCATGCAATGGCGGGAGATCGAGCTGCTCGAAGCGGTGAAAGAGGTATGGTAGCCAGTGATTTGATGCAAGCAATACGTGAGTTAGTAAATGATTATTAAAGATGAACGGGGCATGCTTGAGGCCGGCAGGCAGCTTGCCAAACAACTAAAATCAGGCATGTTGGTTTATTTGGAGGGGGATTTAGGCGCGGGGAAAACCACTTTGGTTCGTGGTGTTCTGAATGGTTTGGGGCATGCGGGTGCTGTTAAAAGCCCGACGTATAACCTGGTTGAACCTTATACCATCAAAGATCAAGCCGTTTTTCATTTTGATTTGTATCGTCTGGTTGAAGCAGAGGAACTGGAATATATGGGTTTGCGTGACTATTTAAATAATCAGGCAATTTGTTTTATTGAATGGCCTGAAAAAGCGGGAGGCTTGTTACCAGAACCTGATTTATTAATTAAAATAAATATTTACGGCAGTCAGCGAGAACTGTTAATATCTAAACCGTAAAGACTCATAAAAAACAGTTGGTTATGAAACTATTCTCGAATAACTATAAACTGAAAGAGCATTTATCATTGCTTGTTCTAGCTTTTTTAGTGTTATCAGGCAGTGCTATGGAGGCCGTTGCCTCAAGTCAGCAAATTGAATCGGTTAGATTTTGGACGGCGCCGGATCATACACGCTTGGTGCTTGGGACTTCGTCATCTATTGAACATAAGGTGTTTTCGCTCACTAACCCGCCTCGTTTAGTATTAGATCTCAGTAACACTAAGTTTCATTCGCAACTGCCCGTGTTTCCGGCTGATCATCGGGTTGTTAATTTGATGCGCCAAGCACCTCGAAACGATAAAGATCTCCGTATTGTGATTGATCTTAAAAAAGCGGTAAGGGCAAAAAGTTTTGTCTTAAAACCAAACGCTGATTATGGTCATCGTCTAGTCATTGATTTATACCCTAAACAGAACGTCGCTGCTAAACAAGCTATCAGCATAAAAAAAACAGCCAGTTCAGTAAAAAATGACAAGTTGATTATTGCTATTGATGCGGGGCATGGCGGTGAAGATCCGGGTGCAACGGGGCGCAGAGGAACGCGTGAAAAGGTGGTGGTGCTAGCGATTGCTAAAAAACTGGCGGCGTTGGTGAATGAGCAGCCAAATATGAAAGCTTATATGGTGCGCACAGGGGATTATTACATCGGGCTTCGGCAACGGATGGAAAAAGCTCGTCGAGCGAAAGCGGATTTGTTTGTTTCGATTCATGCAGATGCCTTTAAAGACCAGCGTGCGCGGGGTTCTTCAGTTTATGTGCTCTCTAACAGGGGCGCCAGTAGTGAGGCGGCTCGATGGTTGGCGAAAAGTGAAAACGCAGCGGATTTAGTGGGCGGTGTGAGCCTTGATGATAAGGATGATATGCTGGCCTCAGTGTTATTGGATTTGTCGCAAAACCACACTGAAGATGCGAGTGCGAAAGTGGCTGGCGAAGTATTAAAAAATCTGAAAGGGGTTGGTCATGTCCATAAGAAACAAGTTCAAAAAGCAGGGTTTATGGTGCTTAAATCACCCGATATTCCTTCAATTCTGGTAGAAACCGCTTTTATTTCAAATAAACATGAGGAAGCAAAGCTTCGAAGTTCTGCGCATCAAGCAAAAATTGCGAAAGCGATTATGAAAGGGGTCAAGGCTTATTTTGCTCATCAGGGTTTGCCTGCTACCCCTGTATTGAGAACAGCAAAGACGACGTATAAAATTAAAAGAGGTGATACCTTATCAGCGATAGCGCAACGTCATCGGATCTCCCTTGTCACATTAAAAAAGGCCAATTCCCTACAAAGCAATAAAATTGTCGTTGGCCAGGTTATTCAAATACCGAGTTAGCTCATTCGTTATTTTTCGATACAATAGCGGTTATCTGTAACCCGTTATTTATTATGTTTCGACTGTCATATGCCCATTAAACAACTTCCTCCGCAATTAATTAATCAGATTGCTGCAGGTGAGGTGATTGAAAGACCTGCATCAGCTGTTAAAGAATTAGTTGAAAATGCTCTGGATGCGGGTGCGACTCAAATTTTAGTAGAAATAGAAGAGGGTGGATCGCGGTTAATTCGTGTCATTGATAATGGGCAGGGCATCAGTCAATCGGATTTGGGCTTAGCCTTATCCCGGCATGCAACCAGTAAAATCGGTTCGTTATTGGATTTGGAATCTGTGCTTAGCTTTGGTTTTAGGGGGGAAGCTTTGCCCAGCATGAGTTCGGTTTCTCGATTAACACTTATTTCGCGGCAAGAAAACGATACATTAGGGTGGTGTGTTAAGGCCGATGGCACTGAAAGTGAGTTAGACCCTGTTCCTCAAGCCCGCTCAGTTGGAACCACCGTAGAGTTGCGAGATCTTTTTTACAATACGCCGGCGCGGCGAAAATTTCTTAAAACCGATAAAACTGAATTTGGCCATATTGAAACAGTGATTAAACGGATGGCCCTGAGTCGATTTGAGGTGGGTTTTTGCCTTAAGCACAACCAACGGCCAGTGATGGAGCTTAAACCGGCCTTAAATATTGAAGAGCAAGAGCAGCGAGTTGGCTTGTTATGTGGTGATGGCTTTGCACATGAATCGCTGGAAATAGACGTGGTTAATGGGGAGCTGGGGTTACAGGGCTGGATCGGTTTGCCAACGTACTCTAGGTCTCAAGCGGATATGCAGTTTTTTTACGTTAATGGCCGTTTGATAAAAGATAAGCTCATCAACCATGCAATTCGTTTAGCTTATCAGGATGTTTTATTTCATGGGCGCCACCCTGTCTATGTTTTGTATTTGAGCATAGACCCTACCCTAGTTGATGTGAATGCGCATCCGGCTAAATTGGAGGTGCGTTTTAGAGAAAGCAAAGCAGTACATGACTTTGTTTATCGACGGGTTAAGCAATTATTAACGGATGTTCGGCCTTCTGATCATTATGCTATTAAAACCTTAGATGGGGATTTAGCGAAAGACTTATCAGGTGTCCGTTCTATGCAGCAGCCTCTTAGTCCATTGTCGATAACTGAGCCTACGGTAACGTATGGAAAAGGGCCTTCTTATGAAAAGCTCAATCCGCAACCGGCTTCAGGGCCTTTAAGTACAGTAACAGCTCAAACCGAAGGTGTGCCTGCTCCGTTGGGCTATGCTATTGCTCATTTACATAATACGTATATCCTTGCAGAATCTGAGCAAGGGTTGGTTTTGGTTGATACCCATGCCGCTCACGAGCGTATTGTGTATGAAAAGATGAAAAAGCAATACGATGCCGGTGAAATGCCTTCACAACCGTTGTTAATACCACAAAAAATTCAGTTGTCGGATGAAGAAACGCGGGTATTTGAACAACATCAGACGTTAATAAATGGCTTGGGGTTGGATTTGAGTTTATCTGGACCCAACGCCTTGCTAATTCGCGCTATTCCTGTGTTATTGGCGCTAGATGATGCAGAAGAATTAGTGCGAAATTTACTGAATGACCTCACTCAAACAGGAGAGACACAAAGTGTTCAGGATGCCTGTTATACCGTGTTAGGTAATATGGCTTGTCATGGAGCGGTTAGAGCCAACCGTAGATTAACAGAAATGGAAATGAATGCGTTGCTACGTGATATTGAGCAGACGGAAAATAGCGGGCAATGCAATCATGGTCGACCTACATGGGTCCTGTTGAATGTGAAGCAACTCGATGCCCTGTTTCTAAGAGGTCAGTAAGAATGGCCATCTTACCTCGTGTTGTTTTATTAATGGGGCCAACGGCTTCAGGAAAAACAGCTCTAGGGATTGAGATTGCTAAAGCATTAAAGGGTGAGGTCATCAGTGTAGATTCGGCATTGGTTTACCGGGGTATGGATATTGGTACAGCCAAGCCTGATATGGAAGAACGTCAGGGCATTAAGCATCACTTAATTGATATCATAGACCCTTCAGAAAGCTTTTCTGCTGGCCAGTTTCGTGAACAAACACTAAAGCTCATTAATGAAGTGTCAAGAAGAGGAAAAACACCGGTGTTGGTGGGTGGCACCATGCTGTATTTTCATGTGTTATTAAATGGCATTGCCCAGTTGCCTGAGGCAGATAATACGATACGTCGACAGATTGACCAGCAGGCTAAGTCAAGCGGTTGGAAAGCCCTGCATGAGCAACTTAGAAAAATTGACCCTAAAGCAGCGAACCGTATTCATCAAAATGATACTCAAAGAATTCAGCGGGCTCTTGAAGTGTATCGGGCGTCAGGCAAGACACAGTCGGCGTGGTTGGAAGAGCAGGCTAAACAACCGTTACCTTTTAATGCAGTCAAGTTTGCGATTGTGCCGGGCAATCGAGTTGAGTTGCACCATAAAATTTCGCTCAGAATGGATTTAATGCTGAACAACGGGTTTTTAGATGAAGTTCGCCTGCTTTTTGAACGGGGCGATTTGGCCGCCAATATGCCAGCGATCAGATCGGTAGGTTATCGGCAAGCATGGTCTTATTTAGAAGGGAAGTATGATGAAACAACGTTTCGTGAGAAAGCAATTATAGCAACGCGACAGCTTGCTAAAAGGCAATTTACCTGGTTACGGCAGCAAAGCGATACGATGAGATTCGAGATGGGCGATAACCAGGCGTTGGCGAAAGTTGTAGAAGAATTTAATCGGGTTGACTTGAAAAAAAAGCAGAATGCCCTAATTAACTAATTAGTGACGATTGATGGCTTAGGCATTATTTTTTAAGTTATACTTTGTTGCATCGCAAGAATTGAGAGCTGGTCTAACATTGAGCATCTCAAGTTCAATAATAAAAAGGAGATATACATGTCTAAGGGGCATAACTTACAGGATACTTTTTTAAATACGTTAAGAAAGGAACATATTCCTGTTGCTATTTTTTTAGTTAATGGCATAAAACTACAAGGGCAAATTGACTCTTTTGATCAATATGTCGTTATTTTAAAGAATACAATCAATCAAATGGTTTATAAGCATGCCATTTCGACGGTCGTACCAGCAAGAGCCGTTAATATGGCTCGTAGTGACGAGGAAGAGTAGGCAATAAATTTGTTTGAGCTAGTGACGATGAGTTGGCAAGTTTAATGGAGTTATTTGATCGTCCGAGTACGGGGGAAAAAGCACTCATTGTTCATTTATCAATCAATGAAAGCTTCTCAGAAGATCTGCTGAACGAATTTATACAGTTAGTTGTTTCCGCCAATGTGAATCCAGTTGAAACGGTTACCGGTTCACGACGTGCTCCTGATGCAAGATATTTTGTTGGTAAAGGCAAGTTAGCAGAAATAAAGCACTTATTGCATGAATCGTGTGCTGATGTTGTTTTGTTTAACCATAGTCTCAGTCCGAGCCAACAGCGAAATTTGGAAAAAGAGTTTGACGTTCGCGTGCTGGATCGAACCAATCTCATTCTTGACATCTTTGCGCAACGAGCACAATCTTTTGAAGGCAAGCTGCAGGTTGAATTAGCGCAACTCCAGCACTTATCAACGCGTTTGGTGAGAGGGTGGACTCACTTGGAAAGACAAAAAGGTGGAATTGGCTTACGTGGTCCGGGCGAAACGCAACTGGAAACCGATCGGCGTTTAATTGGACAACGTATTCGTCAAATTAAAACACGCTTAGCAAAAGTCAATAAACAACGTGACCAAGGGCGAAGAAGTCGCCAACGTGCCGATGTGCCGACAGTGTCCCTAGTGGGTTATACCAATGCAGGTAAGTCCACCTTGTTTAACTTGCTGACGGATTCGTCAATCTATGCGGCAGACCAACTATTTGCAACCTTAGACCCTACACTACGCCAAGTAAAACTTCCCGATTATGGGCAACTGGTTTTGGCTGACACCGTGGGCTTTATCCAAGATTTGCCTCACGAATTAGTGGCGGCGTTTCGTTCCACCTTGCAAGAAACAATTGAAGCCGATGTGCTGCTGCATGTTGTTGATGCCAGTAGCCCTAACAGGCAAGAGCAAATTCATGAAGTGAATTCGGTTTTAAAACAGATCGGCGCCGATAAAATTCCTCAGATAATGATTTATAACAAAATCGACCGCCTGCATGCAGTTGAGCCGCATGTGGTGAAAGATGAATTGGGTGATGTCAAGGCCGTTTGGTTATCAGCCATGGCGGATAAAGGGCTCGACCTTTTGTTGGAAACGCTCTCAAGGCATTGTCATGATGAAAATATACATACGACGATTGTCCTAACGCCTCAAGAGGCTAAGTTACGTGCAAAATTGTTTCAAGTGGCGCAGATTCTTAAGGAAGAAAATAGAGAAGACGGTTGCTGGATAATAGATATCAACCTACCGAATAAATATAAATATTTGCTGGATGATGTGGACGTGCTTGAAGACTAATTAATGGGCTTAATTCCTTGCTTAGCAAGACAAGGCACCCTAGAATTAGCCGTTGAAATGAATAATTTTATTAAATTGAGGTTTTAACTATGTCCTGGGATGACTCAGATAAAGATAAAAACAAGAAAGATCCGTGGAGCGGGCGTAAAAAGGAGCAACAATCCCCGCCTGATCTTGATGAGTTAGTGCGCTCTTTACAGGAAAAGTTTGGTGGTTTGTTCGGCGGTGGCGGTTCTAAAGGGTCAAATGACAAAAAATCACCCAGTGGCCCATCAGGCGCTAATATTGGTCTTTTGATTGGGGTTGCTGCACTGATTTGGCTTGCTACCGGTATTTATATTGTTGATGAAGGAAATAGAGGGGTCATTTTACGGTTTGGTCAGTACCATGAAACAACCCTACCAGGACCCCATTGGCGATTTCCAAGCCCAATTGACAGTGCCATCATTGTCAATGTCGATCAGCAACGATTCATAGAAATCGGTTATCGTTCCGGAGCCAATCAACAAGCAGCGAGTGGTGTGAGAAAAGAGGCATTGATGCTAACGGAAGATGAAAACATCATCGATGTTCGTTTGGCCGTGCAATATAAAGTAAAAAGTGCGCAAGATTATGTTTTTAATGTAAGATCGCCGGATGTCACCTTAAAACAATCTGCTGAAAGCGCGCTGCGCTCAGTTATTGGTAAAAATAAAATGGACTTTGTGCTAACTGAAGGTCGAAGTGAGGTAGTGGCCAGTGTTGAGGCTAACCTTCAAGCCATGTTAGATGATTATAAGACAGGTCTTGTTATTTCATCAGTAAACCTTGTGGAAGCACAACCCCCTGAAGAAGTTCAAGGAGCTTTTTCTGATGCGATTCGTGCACGTGAAGATGAGCAACGGTTTATCAATGAATCTCAAGCTTATTCCAACGAAGTTATCCCTAAAGCACGTGGTTCGGCTTCCAGAATTGTACAAGAAGCAGAAGCTTATCAGCAGCGCGTCATTTCTGAAGCAAAGGGTGACGCATCGCGTTTTGGACAACTGCTTGTTGAGTATGAGGCAGCGCCAGAAGTAACGCGTAAACGACTTTATTTAGAGACGATGGAAGATGTGTTGGGTAGTTCTAAAAAAGTAATTATGGATGTTAAAGGTGGTAATAATTTGATGTATCTACCGATTGATAAATTGATGAGATCTTCAGAAAATCAGTCGTCATCAACGCAGAATCGTTTTATTACACCACCGGAAAAAACAACACCTGTTAATACTGGGCGAGATACCAGTTATAGAGACAGAGAGAGGGGAAGATAATGAAAGTGAGTCCGATTATACTCGTTGCTTTAGCAGCCATTCTTTTCATTGGCTCGGGTAGTATATTTACAGTCGACCAGCGAGAAAAGGCCATTGTCTTTCGTTTAGGTGAGATTGTCAGAACAGACCTGACACCAGGCCTGCACTTTAAATTCCCATTTATTAATAATGTGAGAAAGTACGATGGCCGTCTTCAAACACTTGATTCCAGGCCTGAGCGATTCTTAACATCAGAAAAGAAAAACGTGATTGTTGAAACGTTTGTGAAATGGAGGATATCTGATGTTGGTAATTTTTACCGTGCAGTTGGTGGTGATCCTCGCCAAGTTGATACTCGGTTGAACCAGTACGTAAAAGAAGGGATGAGAACGGCTTTCAGCAAACAAACCATTAAAGAACTTATTTCAGTTGGTAGAGATAAAATTGGTCTAGGGCTGATTAAAGATATTAACGAACTTGGTAAAGGTCTAGGTATTGATATTATTGACGTTCGGATTAAGCGAATTGATTTACCGGATGAAGTAAGCTCATCAGTATATAAACGAATGGAGTCTGAACGTGAGCGAGTTGCCCGGGATTTTAGGTCAAGGGGCAAAGAGGCCGCAGAACGAATTAAGGCGGATGCTGATAAGCAAGCTGAAATTATTTTGGCGACCGCCTACGAGGAATCGCAGAAACTAAGAGGTAAAGGTGATGCTGAAGCTGCTCAAACTTATGCGAGCGCTTACAACAAAAATGAAGAGTTCTTCGCCTTTTACCGTAGCTTAGACGCCTATCGTAAAAGTATGGGGGCTGGAGAAGACCTTATCGTTTTAGAGCCTACATCAGATTTCTTTAAATATTTTAAAAAGCAATAAATAACTCGGTTAGTAGTTAAAGATAAAGAGGACTGCGTGATGGCGTGGCAAGAGTTTTTCGCAGCGGTGGCGTTAGTGTTGATTCTAGAAGGAATGATTCCCTTTATTAGCCCTGAAGCGTTACGAAAAACTTATCAACGTCTTGTAGAGATGGATGATAAGGCGATACGCCTATCTGGATTAATTAGCATGATAGCGGGTGTCATCCTACTAACGTTTGTACGTTAAGGGTAAGTAAATAAATGGCCAAAGATAATAATTGGATGTTGCCAGAAGGCATCGATGCCTTACTGCCGAATGAGGCCGCACGCCTGGAAAAAATGAGACGTGAATTATTGGACTTATTTCAAACGTGGGGTTATCAATATGTGATACCCCCGATGGTTGAATTTCGCGACACATTGCTGACAGGAACGGGCAGTGAACTGGCGCTTCAAACGTTCAATTTAACCGATCAAATCAGTGGTAAAGCACTCGGGATTAGAGCTGATATGACCCCGCAAGTGGCGCGTATGGCATCGCATCACCTTTATACAGAGGCTCCTGTAAGGTTATGTTATCTGGGTTCTATATTGCAGGCGCGTGGAGCAAAAATTGAAAAGTCCCGCAGCCCTATTCAAGTGGGCGTCGAGCTCTATGGCAGTCAGCATATTAGAAGTGATATAGAGATTATACGTTTAATGCTTGAAACCTTGGCGATAGCCGGTTTACAGGAAATCCATCTGGATTTGGGCCATGTGGCTATATTTAGAGGGCTTGCAAAAAAGTCAGGTATGACTCAGGACGAAGAAGCAGAGTTATTTGAAGTTATTCAACGTAAAGCAACCGAGGAACTGGATGACTTACTAACGTCATTTAATCTAGAACCGTCCTGGAAAAAAGCATTCCACCTACTATTGGACCTTAATGGTGACATTTCTGTATTAAAAGAAGCTAAAACTAAACTGGCCATAGGGGGCGCAGAGGTCATTCAAGCCATAGAGGAACTTCAGAGAGTGGCTGAACTCATACAAGCAATTTATCCGGCTTTGCCGTTGTATTTTGATTTGGGTGAGTTGCGTTGTTACCAGTACCAAACGGGGATAGTGTTTGCGGCCTTTGTTCCGGGCTTTGGCTCCGAAGTAGCTCGAGGAGGTCGATATGATAATTTTACAGAGCCATTGGATTCGTCTTTACCTGCAACCGGCTTTAGTGCCGATATTAAAGTTCTTTCACGTTTAAGTTCGGCGATAGTGGATGATACGGCACGTATCATTTTAGCACCTGACACGGATGATCTGGAATTGCATAATGTGATACGTGACATAAGAGCGTCAGGTGATATTGTGATTCAGGAACTTCCGGGTAATCAAAAACAGCCTGAGCATACAGCGGTCATTGAGAAAATTGGTGGCCGGTGGCAAGTGTCTGAATAGGCTTAACTTGCTTCAAAAATTTAATTCATAAGATATTTATTTAGAGATATAAAATGGGAAAAAATGTTGTCGTTATTGGCACTCAATGGGGTGACGAGGGCAAAGGTAAATTAGTCGATTTGTTGACGGATGATGTGGCGGCCGTTGTCCGTTTTCAAGGTGGGCACAATGCAGGTCATACCTTAGTGATTGGCGATCAGAAAACGGTACTTCATCTAATTCCGTCTGGCATATTGAGAGAAAAAGTTCAGTGCCTAATTGGCAATGGAGTGGTTCTTTCCCCTGAAGCTTTATTAACAGAAATGGCGGTTTTGGAAAAGGCAGGTGTTACATTAGAGGGGCGTTTAAAAATTAGTGAGGCATGCCCGCTCATCCTACCGGTTCATGTTGGTTTAGACTTGGCGCGAGAGAATGCGCGAGGGAATAAAGCAATAGGCACCACTGGCCGAGGAATTGGGCCGGCGTATGAAGATAAAGTCGCTAGGCGAGGCGTACGTGCGGGTGATTTGTTAACGCCCGCTATTTTTGAAGAAAAACTAAAAGAATTACTCAACTACCATAATTTTGTTTTGAAAAACTATTACAAGGCTGAAACGTATGATTTTCAAACAATGTATGGCCAAGTCATGTCTCAAGCAGAGGTGATTAAACCCATGCTGTTGGATGTAGCGGATGAATTACACCGTTATAGTCGTCAGGGTGAAAATATTTTATTCGAGGGTGCACAAGGCGCTTTATTAGATATTGATCACGGTACTTACCCGTATGTCACCTCATCTAATACAACTGCGGGCAGTTCTGCTAGTGGAAGTGGTATGGGGCCATGCGATATGGACTATATTTTAGGCATAACAAAGGCTTATACGACGCGTGTTGGTAGCGGACCATTTCCAACAGAGTTAGATGACAAAGTGGGAGAATATCTCGGAACAAAAGGGCATGAATTTGGGGCAACAACTGGGCGAGAAAGACGTTGTGGCTGGTTTGATGCAGTATCACTTCGACGTTCTGCCCGCCTGAACAGTTTAACGGGTATTTGTTTAACTAAACTGGATGTCATGGATGGTCTTGAAGAAGTAAAAATTTGCACAGGCTACAAATTAAACGGAAAAGTGATTGACGTGCCCCCTATAGGCGCTGAAAACTACGCCCAGTGCGAACCTGTTTTTGAAACCATGCCGGGTTGGCAGGGAAAAACAGAAGGACGTAAATCTTTGGATGAGTTCCCGACAGAGGCGTTGGCCTACATTAAGCGTTTAGAAGAATTGCTGGAGGTGCCGATTGATATTATTTCTACCGGCCCCGAAAGAACGGAAACCATCGTGTTAAATAACCCGTTTTCACCGACGTGATCTTCCGGTAAATCATTTCCAAAGCCTCTATAAAGATAATTTATAGGGGCTTTTTTTTGCTTTTAAGTCAATTGATTTTGAGGGGTTAAGTTTTTTAACGGGCGTTAGATTTTTTTTTGACTCCGTGTTAGAAAATGTTAAGCTATCGTCATAAATATAAGAATTAAAGAGGTGGGGATTTGACCTATATGACTCATGATGAAAATGTTGAATCCTTGCTTAAACTAGAAACCTGAGGAATACTTTCGATTTTGGCGTTATTGATGAACACGCTAAAGTGACATTCAAACGACCATGAAAGAACGAACCGCGGTATATAAATACGCGCGCTGAATCGGGTATGTTGTGTCGTTGCCGAAAATTATCTCGGGAAACATTATAGACGTATTGAGTGAAGACAAAACGGTTAGGAGCATAAAATGTCAGTTGTGCCAGATACGATGATAGACCCAAGTAACATCACCAAATATAAAGCGAAACACCATGTACGGTTTGTAACGGCAGCCAGTTTATTTGATGGCCATGATGCGGCCATTAATATCATGCGTCGTATTCTTCAATCAACCGGTGCAGAAGTCATTCATCTGGGGCACAACCGCTCTGTGCAAGAAGTGGTAAACGCAGCCATTCAAGAAGACGCGCATGGTATTGCCATTAGTTCTTATCAAGGAGGTCATGTTGAATATTTTAAATACATGATTGATTTGCTTAAAGAAAAAGGCGCCGGCCATATTAAAGTATTTGGTGGGGGTGGTGGAGTCATCGTGCCTGAGGAAATCGCGGAACTTCATGCCTACGGCGTGTCTCATATCTTTAGCCCTTCAGATGGCCAATCGATGCAGTTGCAAGGCATAATTAATGAAATGGTCGAAACGGCTGACTATGACCTGTCTCATTTAGATATTCCAACGGATTTAAACGCTTTAAGAGAGCATGGATATAGACAGCTATCGCGCCTGATTACGGCTTTAGATGAAAAAACATTGCCGAAAGAGCAGGTAGAAGAGATTTCTATGTGTGCTAAGGCGTTTGATAAGACACCTGTTTTAGGCATTACAGGAACCGGTGGGGCGGGAAAGTCATCGCTAACTGATGAGCTGATCAGGCGTTTTAATTTAGAGCTGGAGCATTTAAAAATTGCAGTGATTGCTATTGACCCAACCAAACGTAAGACAGGAGGGGCCTTATTGGGCGATCGTATTCGCATGAACGCAATTAATCATCCAAATATTTATTTCCGCTCTATAGCCACGCGTGATACAAAAGGTGAAGTGCCTGAAGCGCTGCCTCATATTATCAATGCCTGTAAAGCAGCTCAATTTGATTTGATTATTGTTGAAACACCGGGCATTGGGCAAGGTGATGCAGGTATCGTACCTTACGTTAATACCTCCATGTACGTGATGACACCGGAATTTGGAGCAGCCAGTCAGCTTGAAAAAATTGACATGCTGGATTTTGCTGATTTGGTTGTGATTAACAAATTTGACCGAAAAGGCAGTGAAGATGCGTTTCGCGATGTAAGAAAACAATACCAGCGTAATTACGAATTGTTTACAACACCGATGGAAGATATGCCGGTCTATGGCACGATTGCGTCAAAATTTAATGATGATGGGGTGACGGCCTTGTATCAGGGGTTGCTAAGCACGTTTGGTCAAAAAAGGTTGCACACGTGGGAGGGTGATTTTTTCGAGATTGTTGATGTTAAACGTTCAACAACCAGTACCTCAATTATTGCGACGGAGCGTCAACGGTATTTGGCAGAAATTGCCGAAACGGTGCGTGATTATCATAAAACGATCAAAGAACAGGTAACACTCGCACGTGAACGTCAACAGTTGAAAGAAGCCCAGCGAATGTTGGGTGAGAACAGCACCAACGATGATGCCTTTGCTAAACACATAGCAAAACGGGAAGACCTGCTCGACCCTCGTTGTAAAAAATTACTCGATGTCTGGCAAGAAACCAAAGTCGCTTATAAACAGGATACCTTTGTCAACACGGTTCGCGGCAAAGCATTGACGACAAATATTGCCTCATATTCCTTATCGGGTACGCGTATTCCTAAAGTGTCCACACCTGTGTATGAAGATGATGGAGAACAACTGCGTTTCTTATTAAAGGAAAATGTGCCCGGTCATTTTCCATTCACCGCTGGTGTGTTCGGTTTTAAACGAGAAGGGGAGGACCCCGCACGTATGTTTGCTGGTGAGGGGGATCCGTTCAGAACCAACCGCCGTTTCAAATTGCTGTCAGAAAACTCTGACGCAACGCGTTTATCGACAGCTTTTGATTCAGTGACACTGTACGGAAATGATCCGGGTTTACGCCCAGATATATACGGCAAGGTCGGTAATTCAGGAGTTTCCATCGCAACATTGGATGATATGAAAGTATTATTTGATGGTTTTGATTTATGCGCCCCAACGACGTCTGTCTCATTAACCATCAATGGGCCGGCCCCCACTATTTTATCTTTTTTCTTAAACACTGCGATAGATCAGCAATGTGATCAGTTTGAAAAAGAAAAAGGGCATTATCCTTCTGAGGAAGAACGAAACGAAATAAAAAACTCAGCATTAGCAAACGTTCGAGGTACCGTCCAGGCAGATATACTGAAAGAAGACCAAGGTCAAAATACGTGTATTTTTTCAACTGAATTTAGCCTAAAAATGATGGGTGATATTCAAGAATATTTTATTAAAAAAAATGTACGTAATTTCTATTCGGTTTCTATTTCTGGTTACCATATTGCTGAAGCGGGTGCTAATCCCATTTCTCAATTAGCCTTTACCTTATCCAATGGGTTTACTTATGTGGAAACCTATTTATCTCGCGGTATGCACATTGATGATTTTGCCTCAAACCTGTCATTTTTCTTTTCTAATGGAATGGATCCAGAATATACCGTGATGGGCCGGGTGGCACGTAGAATCTGGGCGGTTGCTATGCGGTTCAAATATGGTGCAAACGAGCGTTCACAGAAATTAAAATACCACATTCAGACTTCAGGCCGTTCACTGCATGCGCAAGAGATGAATTTCAATGATATTCGAACCACGCTTCAGGCTTTAATCGCCATTAACGATAACTGTAATAGTTTACACACGAATGCGTACGATGAAGCGATTACCACGCCCACTGAAGAATCTGTTCGTCGTGCCATGGCGATTCAACTGATTATTAATAAAGAGTATGGCTTAGCAAAGAATGAAAATTCATTACAGGGCGCTTTTATTATTGATGAACTGACCGATTTGGTAGAAGAAGCTGTTTTGCGAGAATTTGAACGTATTTCTGAGCGAGGTGGTGTATTAGGTGCGATGGAAACAGGTTATCAGCGCGGTAAAATACAAGATGAATCCATGCATTATGAAATGTTAAAACATACCGGTGAATTGCCAATTATTGGTGTTAATACCTTCAAAAACCCAAGCGAAGAGCAAGAAGAAACAAGCATTGAGTTAGCTCGTTCAACTGATGATGAAAAACAAAGCCAGCTCAATCGTTTAAAAGTTGTTCATGAGGCAAACAAAGATAAAGCCCAAGAAGCGTTAAAGGCCCTTCGATTAGCGGTACAAAATAATGCAAATGTTTTCGAAGAACTAATGGAAGCGGGTCGTTATTGTTCGTTAGGCCAAATAACCGATACGTTTTTTGAAGTTGGTGGACAATACCGGCGTAACATGTAATGACGCAATAAAAAGGGGAAGAGCGCCTTATTTAAACAATGGTTTCTTTAGTAGGCCGCTCATGGTGCGAATATCGACTAATCGACTATATATGTAGCGGCTTCACAAAACTATTTTCTTTATGGCACATCAATTGCTTTATTCATAAGCAATATGAAAGTCATTGGGAGATAATGATGGATGTACCAGCTTTATTGACACCTCGATCTGAAAACTTTACGTCATCGAATTCGGAGTTACTGGCCAGTGAAGAGGCCAGTGTTCGGCAAGAGGGTTTTTCTAACCATTTAAAAACGAAAGTTGAGAAACTTGAGAATAATCGTCCAGAATCTTCAACAGAAATAAAAAAAACAGCTGAAAGCCCCCGTAACACAAAGAGTGAGCACGATACGCAGCAATCGTTCGGTTCGGATGCGTTAGCAGTTAAGGAAGGCGATGTGCCCGAGGCAAGCGGAGGATTGCCGCAAGGTTTGGA
Source organism: Cycloclasticus sp. (assembly GCA_002700385.1). GTDB lineage: Bacteria > Pseudomonadota > Gammaproteobacteria > Methylococcales > Cycloclasticaceae > Cycloclasticus. Next base: position 329,214 of record PADC01000008.1, on the reverse strand, counting down.
AGAAGTGGTTGATGCAGAAACATTTCAACAGGCACCGGGTTTATCTATCGCAGCCAGTGTGATTGAAGATAAGCGAAACCTCGAGAAGTCAACAACAAGCGGCAAGGGTTTGCCACCAGCGGCAGGCATGGGTGCCTTGCTAAATAATGAACAGTTGGACAATTTAACGGAGCCGGTTAAGGACATTGTATTTGATCCACTAAGTGATGTTGAAGAGGCTCCGTTGAAGAGGACAACACTGACCGCGAATCATTTTGCCTCAGACAAAGTAAGGTTTGATGGAAAAAATGATAAGGCAGATTTCTTTAAATCATCCTCTCCTCTTGGGTCGTTGGAACCAGCAAGCAAGAGTGATGTGCTAGAGATCGCGCTAGAGCGGTTGCAAAAACAATCGCCTGCTGCTTCATCGACGACTAAGCCAGTTGTAGACAGGCCCGTTGTTCAGGCATCCAGTGCTCTTGATGTGTCAGGGCTGAATTTAACAACTTCAACGCCCGGAAGTGAGCTTAAGGCCCCGTTACTAACCGATAAGCCAGTTATTCAGCTCAATACACCCGTTAATAACACCAGTTGGGGAGACAGCTTTAATCAGAGAATACACTGGCTAGTTAATCAGTCTGTTAGCGGGGCTGAAATTCGATTAAACCCACAGCATATGGGGCCGGTTGAAGTCAGAATTCAAATGCAAAATGATCAGGCGACAGTATCATTTACAGCGCAGCACGCGGCCACAAAAGAAGCGATTGATGCAGCCTTGCCTCGATTGCGAGAGATGCTGAACGAGCAGAATGTAAATGTCGTTGAGATGGATGTATCACAACATTCGTTTGCTGAGCAACGCGAACAACAAACGTTAGCTGAACATGAGAATAAAGCCGCTCAAGCGGCTGAATCTGACAAGGAGATGGAGGGTTCAGTATTTGAGCATCAGGATGATTCACAGCAACGAGCTTATAGCGGTTTGTTCAGTGATTTTGCCTGAAAACCCAAGGAACACGTAATTATATGGGGTCCACAGCCCAAGGTATTAGATAAACCTTGGGCTTTTTTTTGCACGACTAAATTTTGGCGGCCAGCTGAATTGTGTGGTTTAAAGGTCGTCCATAATTTGACGCATTAGTTGATTCTAATCCTAACATGTTGATAAATAAGATAATAATTAATGGCATAGCAATTGCTATTATAGGGTTTAAAGCAATCATTAAGGATGTGTTATGGCAGAGCAAGAAGAAGATGTCGCGAGTGAAGAAAAAGCAGGTTCCAAAAAGAAATTATTGATCATTGTCGGTGGTGCAGTGTTGTTGTTGATCATGACTTTCGCCGGCTTGTATTTCAGTGGTTTTTTTGACGAGGAGAAAATTTCAGAAACGGCTGAGTTGTCCGAATCTGACAGCACGGAGTCTGCTGAACAAGCGGGAGAGAGTGAAGCGGGAGAGACTATTTACCATGACATGACGCCGCCATTTATGGTCAATTTTTCAGAGGGAAGGATTAAAATTTTAAAAATAGCGATCAGTGTCATGGCGAAGGGAGATGAGGTGATTGATGCAGTAAAAAAGCATGACCCGTTGATAAGAAATAATATTTTAATGATGTTATCTGCTCAGAACCCAGAAATGTTGAAGACAACGGACAGTAAAGAGGCTTTACAAGCCAGTATTAAAGAAGAAATTAACAAGGTGTTGGCAGAACGAAAAGTGTCTTCTAAGGTTGAAGACGTGTTTTTCACAGATTTGGTGATGCAATAAGTGTCTGATGAAGATCTACTGTCGCAGGAGGAAATCGATGCTTTATTGCAGGGCGTTGATGAAGGCGAGGTTGAAACAGAAAGAGGCGTGGATATGGGCATGCGTGGCGTCAGCTCATACGACTTCAATAGCCAAGACAGAATTGTTCGAGGCAGAATGCCGACGCTTGAAATGGTCAATGAACGTTTTGCTCGTTATTTCCGTATCAGCTTATTCAACTTTTTAAGGCGATCAACAGAAGTTTCAGTGTCAGGTATTCAAATGCTGAAGTTTTCTGAATATGTTCAAAGCCTTTTTGTTCCTACAAACTTAAATATCATAAAAATTAAAGCATTACGTGGTTCGGCACTTTTTGTTTTAGAGCCTAGTTTAGTTTTTGTAATCGTCGATGCGTATTTCGGTGGCACAGGAAGACTTCAGAACACAGCAGAAGGGCGTGAATTTACAGCGACAGAAATCCGCGTCATTCGGCTAGTCCTCGACATTGTTTTTCAAGATTTAACAAAGGCTTGGGAACCTGTTTTAAAACTGGATTTTGAATACATTAATTCAGAGGTTAATCCACAGTTTGCCAATATTGTCAGTCCAACAGAGGTGATGGTTGTGTCAACGATTCACCTAGAGCTTGATGGCAGAGGCGGTGATATTCAATTTAGTTTGCCATACAGCATGTTAGAGCCTATTCGTGAACTATTAGATGCAGGAATCCAAAGTGACCGAGGAGATATTGATGTGCGTTGGAAGTCTGCCTTAAGAGGGGATATTAAAACAGCCGATATTGATGTTAATTGTGTGCTGCTAAAACAGGAAGTGTCTTTAAAGGACGTTTTGAATTTTAAAAAAGGGGATATTTTGCCGATTACCTTGCCTGAGCAGGTCATCGTTGAATCCGGTGAAATGCCGCTTTTCAGAGGAAAGTTGGGTGAAAGTAACGGCCATTTTGCTGTAAAGCTTCAAGAAAAAATGGAGCGTGATGAAGTGAAGACAATAGTCAATGAAGGGGATCGATAGATGAGTGATGAAGAAAATAACGACAGTGCTGAGATAGAAGAAGAACAACAGGCTGAAGAAACAGAAAATGATGCAGCTTGGGAAGCAGTATCTGATGATCAAGATAATGCAGAATCGGCCGGATTTGCACCGGTTTCAGATACCAGTGCTCCGGTTGGCGCTGATAGCGAAATTAATCTAGATGTCATTCTGGATGTGCCGGTCACAGTGTCGATGGAAGTGGGAAACACCAAAATCAGCATTCGAAATTTATTACAACTAAACCAAGGTTCAGTCATTGAATTAGACCGTTTAGCCGGTGAGCCAATGGACGTCCTGGTCAATAAAACCTTGATTGCACGTGGCGAGGTCGTGGTGGTTAACGATAAGTTTGGTCTACGTTTAACAGATATTATCAGCCCGGCTGAACGGGTTAAAAAACTGAAATAATGCGTCGTTTCATCTGCTTGTGTCTACCGTTGTTTTTTTTCTCGGGTGTTGTGTCGTCAGCGGCGCCTGACGTGATTGGGGTGAATAGTGCTGAACCTTTATCGGCCGCAAATTTAACGCAATGGACGATTGGGCTGATCTTTATTCTTTTGATTATTTTTATTGCTGCTTGGGCTGGTAAACGGTTTACCGGGTTATCGACTAGCCACAAAGGTGATTTGAAAATTTTATCAGGTCTCTCATTAGGTGGCCGAGAAAAAGCCGTTTTAATCAAAGCAGGAAATCAGCATCTATTGTTAGGTGTGGCGCCTGGCCGTGTTGTTACGTTGCATACGTTTGAAAGAGGAGCAATACCAGAAGAGACGCAAAATGAAAAAATTCCTCATCTTTTTCAAGAGAATTTAAAAAAAGTCATGAATAAACAAGGCGTAGAATGAAAACACTGGGCTATATTGTTACTGTCTTTGCGCTAATGCCAAACACGGGTTTTGCAGCAAATGGCATAGAAGCCATAACGATTGCCGGTGATGGGAAAAGTTATTCGGTAACGCTGCAAATTTTGGCAGTGATGACGCTGTTGACGGTGTTACCCAGCTTGTTAATTATGATGACCTCATTCACTCGAATTATTGTCGTTTTTGCCATTCTTCGGCAGGCAATGGGAACACCTCAAACGCCGAGCAATCAAATTCTGTTGGGCTTAGCCTTGTTTTTAACTTTTTTCATTATGTCGCCGGTATTGGAAAGAGCGAATGATGATGCGTTACAACCTTATTTAAGCGATGAGATTTCCGCTGATATTGCATTAACGAAAGCCATGGAGCCTTTCAGGGGGTTTATGCTTCGCCAAACTCGACGTGATGATTTAGAAATGTTTGCCAGAATTTCTGGTGCAGAACCGATAGTCGATGCTGCAGATGTGCCTTTGTCGTTACTCTTGCCTGCTTTTGTAACCAGTGAATTGAAAACGGCTTTTCAAATTGGTTTTATGATTTTTATTCCGTTTCTCATTATTGATATGGTGGTCGCCAGCATTTTGATGTCTATGGGAATGATGATGTTATCGCCGCTGATTATATCCTTGCCATTTAAGTTAATGCTCTTTGTTTTAGTGGACGGGTGGGCACTTATTATGGAAACCCTGGCGGCGAGTTTTTTTACCTAGGAGATTGAGTCGATGACACCGGATAGCGTGATGAATTTTGGAGAACAAGCATTGCAAGTAACGGTTTTGCTATCGGCCCCGATTTTGTTATCAGCGCTGGCTATCGGGTTTTTGGTGGCGATGTTTCAAGCGGCTACCCAAATTAATGAACAAACTTTAAGTTTTGTTCCTAAGTTATTGATAACAGTGGTTGTCTTGTCGGTGGCGGGCCCTTGGATGTTACGGTTAATTATCAATTTTACGCGCCAAACCTATCTCAGTATCCCAGGGTTGATCAGCTAAACCGCCATGAGCAGTTTGATGTACAGTGAGCAACAAATCATGATGTGGGCATCAGGTTTCTTTTGGCCGCTTCTACGTATCAGTGCCATGTTTGTCGCTATACCCGTATTCAGCGGTCGATTTGTAGACAGTAAAATCTTGGTGGGTGCTTCGTTGATGATTACTTTTTTTACCTTGCCTTTATTGCCTGATCATCGAGCCATAGAGGTCTTCAGCCACGAAGGGGTGATCACGGGTTTACAGCAGATATTAATAGGCCTCTCAATGGGGTTTGTTCTACAGCTGGTATTTAGTGCCATTATTTTTGCTGGACAAGGTATTGCTTATAGCATGGGGTTGGGTTTTGCGTCCATGGTTGACCCTACTACAGGGGTTAGTGTGCCCGTTGTCAGTCAATTTTATTTGGTTTTATCAACGCTCTTATATTTAACGTTGGGCGGCCATCTTGTGTTAATTGAAATGTTGATTGATAGTTTCAATACCTTGCCCATCGGGGCTACGGGTATGGAACGGTCAGATATTTGGTCGATCATTGCCTGGTCAAGCAGAATTTTTTCTGCAGGTTTGCTAATGGCAATGCCTGCTATTGCGTCATTATTGATGGTGAATGTTGCATTCGGGGTGGTGACAAGAGCGGCCCCGCAACTCAATATCTTTGCAGTGGGTTTTCCTATTACATTAATTTTGGGCACACTTTTAATGTGGGTAACATTGTCACCGGTGCTCGAAAATTTCACTAATTTACTGGCGGAGAGTTACGGTGTGATTGGTGGTTTTTTACGCATAGGGGGTTGATATGGCAAATGAGAACGGACAGGAAAAAACCGAAGAACCCACCGCGAAACGGGAGCAAGATGCTCGAAAAAAAGGGGATATTGCACGCTCTAAAGAATTGAATACGGTGATGGTGTTAATAGTCGGTTCATTTATGATCTGGCTGACGGGTGATCAAATCATTAAAGGGATGTGGCAAGTGATGGAAGGTGCCTTCAAGATTGAAAGAAATGAGCTCTTTGACCCCTTGGTGACAGTTAATAATTTACAACTGGCCATGCAGGAAGCCTTGGTGTTTGTAGCGCCTTTTTTAGCTGCAATGGTTGTTGCCGCTATAGCAGGGCCAATTTCAATGGGCGGTTGGTCTTTTAGTGCTGAGGCCATTGCGCCTAAGGCCAGTAAAATGAACCCCATCGAAGGTTTTAAACGTATGTTCGCCGTACGCAGTTTAATAGAGCTTGTTAAATCGTTACTTAAGTTTGGCTTAATACTCGGCATTATGGCTTTGTTGGTTGAGATTTACTTGCCAGAATTTATTTACCTGACTCGATTACCGTTAGTAGAGGCTCTGATTCGCGCCAGTGATGTTATGACGGTGTCATTCGTTATTTTGTGTTGCTCGTTATTAATTGTGGTGGCCATTGATGTGCCATTTAGCTTATGGGAATACAAAAAGAAGTTAAAAATGACGCTGCAAGAAGTTAAAGATGAGATGAAGCAAACGGAGGGACGACCTGAAGTCAAAGGTAAAGTTCGTCAATTACAACAAGAATTGTCTCAAGGCAGGATGCTGGAGGAAGTACCCAAAGCAGACGTTATTGTCACTAACCCGACTCACTTTGCAGTGGCGATAAAGTACGATGAAGGTGGAAGCGGAGCGCCAATCGTGGTGGCTAAAGGTGCCGATTTTATGGCGGCTCAAATCAGAAACATTGCTGTTGGCAAGGGTATTACTCTGGTGTCAGCGCCACCGTTAGCTCGTGCATTGTTCTTCACAACTGAGATTGATGAAGAAGTACCCAGAGGCCTCTACTTAGCAGTGGCTCAAGTCTTGGCTTATGTTTATCAGTTGCGAATTGCGAAAGAAAAACGATGGAGAAAACCAGCAGCACCTGGCGATATTCCGATTCCAGAAGAATATAAAAAATATTCAAATAAGACGTATTAACACGTTTACTGACGATGGCGACACACCATGAATTTTAATGAAATTACAAAAATGTTATTAGATTTTGCGCGAAATGGCTTGGGAGCACCGGTATTGATAATGGTGATTTTGGCGATGCTCGTGTTGCCTTTGCCTCCTTTTCTTTTGGATATTTTATTCACTTTTAATATCGCTTTATCGTTGATAGTTTTGCTGGCAGTTGTTTACGCCTTACGCCCTTTAGATTTTGCTGTTTTCCCCAGTTTTTTATTAGTAGCAACCTTGTTAAGGCTGAGTTTGAACGTGGCCTCTACGCGCGTCGTTTTATTAGAAGGACATAACGGCGGAGATGCCGCAGGTAAAGTGATTGAGGCCTTTGGTGCGTTTGTTATAGGTGGTAATTACGCGGTGGGTTTGGTTGTGTTTAGTATTCTAATTATCATTAACTTTGTGGTGGTCACAAAAGGTGCTGGGCGGGTCTCAGAAGTGAGTGCTCGATTCACTCTGGACGCGATGCCGGGAAAACAAATGGCAATTGATGCAGATTTAAATGCCGGCATATTGACTCAAGATGAAGCACGTGACAGGCGTGCAGAAATCAGTCAGGAATCAGATTTTTACGGTTCTATGGATGGTGCGAGTAAATTTGTTCGGGGAGATGCCATAGCGGGCATTTTGATTTTATTAATTAATATTGTCGGTGGTTTGAGTGTTGGTGTCATTCAACACGATTTGGATTTTTCTCAAGCCATGGAATATTACACCTTATTGACCATTGGTGATGGCCTTGTTGCTCAGATACCGGGTTTACTGCTTTCGACCGCAACCGCCATTATTGTGACACGTGTGAATAGTAATCAAGATATGGGCGAGCAGGTTTCATTGCAAGTCTTAAATAACCCGAAAGCATTGGCTATTTCTGCCGCCATAATAGGCTCGCTAGGGCTCATACCCGGCATGCCGAACTTAGTATTTATCTCATTGGCTGGTGCATTAGCGTACGTTGCCTACACAGTCCATAAGAAACATATGCTGGCTGAAACGAGGGCATCAGAAGCTGAATCACCTGTGCAAACATTGCCCGAAGAACCGAAGGAGCTCTCTTGGGATGATGTGGCACCAGTCGATATGATTGGCCTAGAGGTCGGTTATCGCTTGATTCCACTGGTCGATAAAACGCAAGGTGGTGAATTAATGTCGCGCATAAAAGGGGTTCGTAAGAAATTATCGCAGGAATTAGGTTTTCTAATCCCATCTGTGCATATCCGTGACAATTTAGATCTGGCGCCCAATGTTTATCGATTAACCTTGATGGGAGTGAATATTGGCGAGGTTGAGATTCATACCGATAGAGAATTGGCCATTAACCCCGGACAAGTGTTTGGTGAGCTTCAAGGAATTGCCACAAAAGACCCCGCTTTTGGCTTGGATGCTATTTGGGTGGAAGCGGTACAAAAAGATCAAGCCCAAACCATGGGGTACACCGTCGTTGACCCCGGCACCGTTGTGGCTACCCATTTAAGTCAAATAATACAAACGCATGCACATGAGTTACTGGGGCATGAAGAAGTTCAACAAATGCTGGATACCTTGAAAAAATCAGCGCCGAAATTGGTTGAAGACTTGGTACCCGAAACTATTTCATTGGGCACCGTGGTGAAAGTTCTCCAAAATTTGCTGCAGGAGAATATCCCGGTCCGAGATATGCGAACCATAGCGGAAACATTGATTGAACACGGGCGTATCAGTCAAGAAGCTGGCGCTTTAACGGCCTCAGTTCGAATTGCACTCGGACGCTCAATTGTCCAGAAAATCAGTGGGTTAGACAGCGAACTTTCAGTCATTACGCTAGATCCTGATTTGGAACGGTTATTGCAGCAAAGCCTGCAAGCGTCAGAAGATGGTAGCGCTGGATTGGAACCAGGATTGGCAGAAAGAATGATAAAAGCATTACAAGCAAGTACCCAAAAATTGGAAATGGAAGGGAAAAGTGCGGTGCTTCTAGTGTCAGGATTTTTACGCCCTTGGTTAGCCCATTTTGTTCGTCATTCTATTTCTACGTTAAATGTTTTGTCTTATAACGAAATCCCTGAGGACCGGCAAGTGCGTGTTGTCGGCAGTGTTGGACAAAATGGTTAATCGACTTTACGAGGGTATATGTTATGAAAATTAAACGGTTTTTTGCTCCAGACATGCGTGAAGCACTAAAATTAGTCAAAGAACAATTAGGCGCAGACGCTGTTATCTTATCTAATAGCAAAGTGGATAAGGGTGTCGAGATTGTGGCGGCAAAAGACTATGATGAGCAAGCTGTTAGAGCGGCCGCAGATGAAAAAGAAACGCGACTGGATACGCGACTGGATGAAGAGCTAGAAAAAGATAAGGTGTCGATAGACTGGGATAAACCGATTAAACAGTCGTACAGGGAAGACTACACGCCAAACAAACAGAAAGTTGTTGAAAAGAAAAAGCCTCGTCAATCTCATGTGGCAAAAAAAGCAGCGGTTGAAATTAAAAAGCAATGGGTTGAAGACCCGGCTATAACAGCCGTTAAACACGAATTGGATATGATGAGACATGAATTTAGAACCGTGTTAAATGAACTGTCTTGGGCCGACCAGACGCAGCAAAACCCTGTGCGGATAGATGTGATTCGACGTTTACTGGACACGGGCTTTACAAAAAAATTGAGTGTCAAATTAGCTGAAATGGTGGCGTCAGAAACCGAGCTTGAAACGGCATGGATAAATTGCCTTAAATTAGCCGCAAATTCGTTACCTATTATGGAAAACACACTATTGGATGACGGTGGTTTAATTGCTTTAGTGGGGCCAACGGGTGTAGGTAAAACAACGACCATTGCAAAAATTGCTGCACGCTTCAGAATGCGACACGGCCCCGATTCCCTGGCTTTAATCACAACAGATAATTTTAGAATTGGTGCCCATGAACAGCTGAGTAATTTCGCCCGAATTTTGGGTGTTCCTATGCGTGTTGCATCAACACAGAATGACTTTCAGGATGCATTAACCGATTTTGTTGATAAACGTTTGGTGTTAATTGATACAGCAGGAATGAGTCAACGTGATATTCGTATGACAGAGCAATTTAAATTGCTTCAAGATGATAAGTTTGAAATAGATAACTACCTAGTGATTTCTGCAACAACAGAAAACCGAGCCATGCGAGAAGTGATAAGAACTTTTCAAGATGTTGAACCTAAGGGTTGTATTCTCAGTAAACTGGATGAGACAGATTGTCCAGGCAGTGCGCTCTCAGCGATTATTGAGCAACAACTCCCATTGGGCTTTGTAACGGACGGCCAACGAGTGCCTGAAGACCTTCATTTCCCCTCGGCAAACGACTTAATGGCAACGTTTATTGAGCCAACAGGTATACCTGCAGATGAAGAGGATATAGCCTTGTATGTTTTATTAGACGAGTCATCGCAGCATGCGAATGTTTAAAGAGGGTGTAAATCAGGCATCAGGAATGAGTCATATGAAAAACAAAAAGCCTGTCAGGGTCATTGCAATAGCAAGTGGTAAAGGAGGTGTGGGGAAGACGAATTTGTCTGTAAACCTTGGTATCTCTTTTTGTAAATTGGGGCAGAAGGTGGCCTTGCTTGATGCCGATATGGGGTTAGCCAACGTCGATATTTTACTTGGATTGCACCCTAACTATAACCTGACACATGTGCTGAGTGGCGAGAAAAGCTTAGATGATATTGTGGTTGAAGGCCCCAGTGGTTTAAAAGTCATCCCGGCCTCTTCAGGAGTTCAGCATATGGCCGAAATGGGTACGATGGAACAAGCTGGCATTATCAATGCGTTTAGTGAATTTCAAGAAGACATTGATTTATTATTGGTTGATACTGCGGCTGGCATACATGGGGGCGTGGTCAATTTTGCAAGAGCGTGTCAGGAGGTTATTGTCGTCGTTTGTGACGAGCCTACATCATTAACCGATGCGTATGCGTTAATTAAACTGTTAAACCGTGACCATGGGCTCAATCGTTTCCACGTGGTTACAAATATGGTTGAATCTCTTCAACATGGTCAGGCGTTGTACCAAAAACTTTGTAAAGTGACTGATCAATATTTAGAAGTAGCTTTGTATTTTACCGGGGCTGTACCCTTTGACAAAACCTTACGAAAATCAGTACAAAAACAACAAGCCGTTGTTGAGTCTTCACCCAATAGCCAAGTTTCAATAGCGATTAAGCACCTTGCAAAAAAAATAAACAGCTGGCCTGTACAGCGCGGCGCCGCGGGTTATTTAGAGTTTTTTGTCGAGCGGCTTATTCAATCCAGTCAAATGGAGGAGTCGACGGGGTGAATGGCATTGCGATGTATACCAATCTTCAAGCAAAGACGGCTGGGGAACTGGTTGCTACACACGCGCCACTGGTAAAAAGGATAGCCTACCATTTGCTCGCAAAACTACCTGATAACGTCTTGGTTGAAGACCTTATTCAGGCGGGTATGTTGGGTTTATTAGAAGCCTCGAGTAACTACAATGATCAGCAAGGAGCCAGTTTTGCAACCTATGCAGGTATTCGCATACGCGGGGCTATGTTGGATGATGTCCGGCGGACAGATTGGACACCTCGGTCTGTTCATAGGAAAGCACGTCAAATCACTCAAGTGATGCAGCAAATTGAACAAGAAACCGGGCGCGATGCTCGTGATACTGAAATAGCCGCTTTACTTGAGATTACGATAGAGGAATATCATAAAATATTACAAGATAGCACGTGTTGTCGTTTGTTTAGCACCGATGAGCTAGACAATGACGACCACCAGGCATCCTCTGAAAACATTTTGGAGAATATCAACGAGGATGATTTTAGAGTTGCATTAATGGAAGCTATTTCCAGCCTGCCTGAAAGAGAGCAAATGGTGGTCTCGTTGTATTATGATGAAGAGCTAAATTTAAAAGAAATTGGGAATGTGATAGGGGTGAGTGAGTCACGCGCTTGCCAAATCAATAATCAGGCGATGCTTCGATTGAAATCCCGTCTGCTAAATTATGCACCCTCAACGTCATAGCGCTTTGATATACAAATGTTTTTATAAAACAGGGCGCTATGGTGTATTTTTATATTTATTTCAAAAGATCACGGGTTAGGGAGATTGTGGTTTGGATATCTTGACTATTTTGGGCGTCATTATTGGATTCGGCGCTATTCTGGGTGGGAATTTCTTGGATGGCGGTCATCTTGACGCTTTATTAAATGGACCAGCTGCCTTAATTGTACTAGGCGGAACCTTTGGTGCGGCGTTGTTGCAATCCCCAGCCAAAATATTTTTAGGTGCGATGAAGTTATTAACGTGGGTGCTATTTCCACCTAATCTCAAAATGAAGGATACCATTGATAGAATAACTGAGTGGAGTGAGATAGCAAGGCGAGAAGGTCTTCTGGGTCTCGAAATTGTTGTGGATGAAGAAAAGGATGCGTTTGCAAAAAAAGGAATGCAGTTATTAGTCGATGGTGCAGAGCCCGAAATTATCAGAGATATTTTAATGGTTGAATTGGAAGCGCTTGAGTCAAAACAGCTTCACAGTGCAAAAGTTTTTGAATCAATGGGCGGTTATGCGCCCACTATCGGTATTATTGGTGCTGTTATGGGGTTGATTCATGTCATGCAAAACTTATCCGACCCAAGTAAATTAGGTGCGGGTATTGCGACGGCCTTTGTTGCAACGATTTATGGAGTGGGGTTAGCGAATTTATTTTTTATACCCGTCGCGGCTAAACTGAAGTCTCAAATTCATGCTTATTCTCAATCAAGGGAAATGTTAATAGAAGGCATTGCGGCGATTGCCGAAGGCGAAAATCCGCGTAATGTTGAGATAAAGCTACAGGGTTATTTGTAAATAATGGCCAGGCGAAAACGAAAAGTTGAAGAGCCCGAAAACCATGAAAGGTGGATGGTCTCTTATGCCGATTTTATTACGCTTTTGTTTGCTTTTTTTGTGGTGATGTATTCTGTTTCTTCGGTTAACGAAGGGAAATATCGAGTATTATCCAGCACGCTGGACGGTGCCTTTAAGGGTGAGTCAAGAACCATGAGCCCGATTGAGATTGGCGAAATTTTGCAAAACAAAGAACTGATTGAAGAATTGATGAAGTCTGAGAATGGAGGTGATCAGGTGATTCCCGATCTGTTTTCTGAGGCGAAGCCGCAACAAACGGCCCAAATGGTTGATCAAGATGTCAACGCAAATCAAAACGTCAATGAAAAGCGAGTGTTAAGCCAATTGGCTAACACCTTAGAAAAAGCTTTGTCTTCACAGATTGATAGAGACCTTGTGTCTGTAGAGAAGAATGACCTATGGGTTGAGATCGAACTAAATAGCAGTATGCTGTTTGGTAGCGGTAATGCGACGTTATCAGACGAAGCTTTAAGGGTGCTATGGAAGGTCGCTAAGCCTGTACGGAAATTGAATAACGCGGTGCAAGTTGAAGGGTTCACCGATAACATTCCCATTAATTCGTATGAATACCCTTCCAACTGGGAGTTATCAGCGGCTCGTGCAGCCAGTGTTGTGCATTTATTTGCAAAATACGGTATTAATCCCGAGCGTTTGGCTGCTGTTGGCTATGGGCAATATCACCCCATTGAAGATAATAGTACCCCGGAAGGTCGTGAAAGGAACAGACGGGTTGTCATCGTCATTCAATCGAATGCCATTTCTCGTTTTGCAGAAAAAAGAAAAACAACAGATAACATAAAGGAAAAGCCAAACATTGTTGAGGAGAAAGCTGTAGAGTTGCAAGAAGCGATTGCGTTTCCGGAAGAGAATGCCGATGACCCCGATGAGTCAATAGCTGACAAAATAGAAAAACTTGAAAAAGCTAAAAGCAGTCGATTTAATAAGTTCTTAAATTAGAATGGGGGGCCAAATTTATGGTTGGAATTAATAAAATAACGCCAAGTAAAGTCATTCGACCTATTAAACCCGATGATAAAAAACCGATGCCGACTGTGGAAAAAAAACATAATGAAGAGGTAGGAAAGTCGTTGCCAAAAGACGGTACGAAAGATAATCCTGAGGGAACTCAAGCTAACCACATAGATGAAAGGATCTGATGGAAATATATGTCTCCTTAATGTTGGTAGTGTTGATAATGATAGTCGCTGTACTGTGTCTATTTGTGGTGAAACAGCAACGTTTGATTAAATCTTTAGAGGCAACAGTGTCAAGAATTAGTCACAAATTTGAAATTGTGCAGCAGGACATTTCGGCTTTATCTGCAAGTGGGTTGGGTGTTGATGAACGTGTTGGTGGAGCTGAGCGGCGGGTACGAAGTTTGATGGAACGTATAGAAGAACTAGAAGAAAGTGAAACATTTGAGCACTTGCAAGCATTTCAAGAAGCCATTGAATTGGCCACGAAAGGGGCAGAGATTGAAGAAATTGTTGAAAGGTGTCATTTAACCGTTGATGAGGCAGAGTTGTTGATTCGGCTTCACAAGCCCTAATCGTTTTATTTGTTAAAGCCGTCAGGCACTTTGTCGGAGAGCAAGTAAGCAAAGGCAATTACCTCAGCCACGGCAATATATAAGGTTTCAGGAATTTCATTCCCCAGGGGGATGGTACTTAGAAGTTTTACCAGCTCTGGGTTATTCTCCAATGGGATTTCATTAGCAAGGGCAAGGTCGATAATCTCTTGCGCGAGGTCTCCTCTGCCTTTTGCAGTGACGGTAGGAGTATTTTCACCGTCATATCTTAAAGCGACTGCAATATCGGCAGGGTTAATTACATCTGTCATTAGGCTTTTTCACTTAGAATGGATTCGGCCGGGTGATGAGTTTGTATGATGGGTTCTGAACCTCTTTGTAATTGAATTTTTTCTGATTGTAAATGAGCTTGCTCAAATTTCTTTCGAAGTAAGTCCAAGTGCTGTTCAATTAAATTTTCTGTTTCAGGTTTTTCCGCCCAAAAACTCGTATTTATTCGCTGGCTTGAGCAGGTTAATTTGTTTTTGATCAGCCCCAGTTTAGGTGGATTCATTTCAAGAGAAACGCTCCATAATGTTTCGCTATCTTTTTGTTCTTTGCTAGTAGGTTTCTCGCGTTCAATAATTAAATAAACAGACTCAGATACGTGTTGATTCAGAAAAGGAATTTCAATGTGTAAGGTTTGCCGTGAACCCCCAGGCTCAGCATTTGTGCTGGCTAACTGATTCAGTGTTATTTTAGAGAGAGCTCCTTCGGCTTTGGTGATGAGTTCTTTGATTTGTCCGCTCAATAATTGAGTTAAATGGGGTGCTACTTGAGAAGATAAGAGCGATTGTGCCATCTTGGGGTTTGAAATGCTTTTGTTGTTCAAGGTTGTAGGAGCAGTGAAGTTTTTTGGCCATGCATTTAATACATTTATGAGTCTAGCCAAATTTGCTTTTACATCAACACGAGAGAAATCTAAGGCCTGTTGGTGGGGTTTAGCCATGACATGTTCGCCTGATTGATGGTGGGCTATCTTAGCCGCGGTGTTATTTGCGCTCAAGAGTGCCTTACTCTCAGTAATTGCTTGTTGAACTTTGGGTTCTAAAAACACCCCTGAATGTTGTACGGCATTTTTTAGTCCCTCCGCTGTTGTTATAGTTTGCTGTCTTGGGAGGGATTGAAGGATTTGACTTGTTACACGTTTCAATAGGTTGATCTGTGCTCTTAATTCGGAGTTTTGGGCTGAAGAGTCTTTTATTGCCTGTTGGTTAATGTTTTTGAAAAGTGTAATAAGCGGTTGTTGAAAGTCATTAACAGGTGTTTGCTTTGGGAGTAATTGACGCAAGGTGGCATTGAAGGGGATGTTCTGTTGAGGTGGGGGCTTAGCCTTAAGAATCAGTTCGGTTTTTGTTTTTTCTATCAACACATTAAGTGTTTGCCCAATAGCCACAGGCATGTCACTTTTTACCTGAATTATTTGATGACCTATGCGAACAATGACCTCATTTTTAGTAGGAAGTTGATCGATGATCGTTACGTTTAAAGATCGGCCAGTTTGTAGTTTATCAATAGCCAAAGCGGACTCTTTGGCTTGTAAGATGAGGCTAGTGGCGTTGCTGGGTATTTCCAAAGTTAAGCCACTGCTTAATTGAATAGTTGCTTTATATTCATTAATTCTTCCTGTGCACTTTCAAGTATATCGATTGAATCGTCAGGGTCTCTCAGTAGTTTGCTGAGGCGATCGTATGCTGGTACGGACCAGGGTTCTGGGTATTTATCTTGCAGTGGTGTGTTTTTAAAACTGAGTAACTGGGCAACAATGATCAAATCAGTATAGTTAGCGGGCTGGTCGGTTTTACGCGACCAATTTTCGGCATGAATAGCCAATTCAATGAAGTCTTCAGTAAAGTTCCATTTTTCTAAAACCATTTTTCCAATCACGGGTGTTAGCTTTTTAAGTGTTTGTTGCACATCCGTTTTATTCGTGATGAGGTTTGGGTGTTTGTCTGCGTGTGTAAGGATGGGGATCGCACCAATGTCGTGAATTAAGCCGGCTAACATTGCTTTGTCTACATCAAACCCTTTCAGTTTTTTTGCTAAAACGGCGCAAATTCCAGAGACATCTCGACTATGCAGCCACAAAGTTGAAATAAGATCTTTAACGTCCTTGGTTTTGGCTTTAAAAACCATTCTCATGGTGAAGCTGGTAATAAGGTTACTGATTGCTTTAAGCCCAAGGCGAGTGATGGCTGGCGGCAAAGCCTCAATTCTTTCACGCCCCCTAAATAAAGGGCTATTAGCGACTTTAATTAATTGGGCGGTGATGGCGGGGTCTTGTTGAGTTATTTGTGCAATCGTATTAGAGGTTGCGTGAGGGTCCGAGATAGCGGTGCGTACTTTTATTGCTGTTTCAGGAATGGAGG
The DNA here is from genome assembly GCA_002700385.1 of Cycloclasticus sp. Lineage (GTDB taxonomy): Bacteria > Pseudomonadota > Gammaproteobacteria > Methylococcales > Cycloclasticaceae > Cycloclasticus. The sequence continues at coordinate 312,782 of PADC01000008.1, read as the reverse complement.
GTAATTCCAATTTATCAGCTTGCATCTCCTGGGTGACTTCAAAATACAGTTGGTTATACAGAAGAGAATCTTCGCTTTCCTCTAAAACATCGATAGCGTCGGTATCACCGGGTACAACCTCGTTTAATAAATCATCTAATGTGGAACGTTTCACTGATAAAACAGTTACTTCGTTCAAAGCCATTGCAGTGGCTTGATGAGGTGAGTTGTTATCAAGAGGGAATCGGGCTTCTATTTGCCCCCCTTCAACAATTCTTTCTTTGCTGCCACCTAAAGTTAGCTGAACTTTGCCGTTTAAGATATAGATTTGATGTTCATCGGTATCACCGGCTGAAAATAAGATGCTATTTGCATCAAAGTGAGTTGTTTCTACCATTTCTTGTAATTGTTGTTTACTGTTATCAGAGAAGTTTCTGATGGGAAACAGGGAGTCAACTTCTTCGTTTGTTAGCTTTCTAATAGACATCGTTTAAAGTGCTTTGTAAGTTATTCATTTGAGTTAAAATCTTCACTTATAATGATTAACTCATGTATTGGTTTAAATATAGTCCTTTCTAGTGCTTCATGACAATTAAATTAAAGAAAAAAAATACAATTAGCGAGTTAATTGCTCATGGGGTGACATTATTTGAAGGCGCGCCTCTTTATTTTGGGCATGGAACTGATAATTTAGTCGATGAAGTTGTTTATATTGTCTTGAGTGTGACAAAAAAATTGCCGATGAAAGATGAAACCGTTTTTTCTCATGAGGTCAGCACGGTCGAGGCGAAAAAAATTCTGGATATTTTTCAACGTAGAATCAAAGAGAAGATTCCAGCAGCCTATTTATTGGAAGAGGCGTGGTTTGCGGGGCTAGCATTTTTTGTTAATCGGGACGTTTTAATTCCACGATCACCTTTTGCAGAACTGATTAGCGAGTCTTTTTCGCCTTGGGTTCATGTCGATAAAGTACACAATATTTTAGATTTATGTACAGGGAGTGGGTGTATCGGTATCGCTTGCGCCAAATACTTCCCTTCAGTACATGTTGATTTAGTTGATATTTCAACGCCGGCTCTAGCGGTTGCGAAAAAAAATATTCAGCGGCATGGGGTAGCGCAAAGGGTGAAAACTATAGCCTCTGATTTATTCCAAGCGTTGGCAGATGAAACGTATGATTTGATCGTTAGTAATCCGCCTTATGTCGGGCATGAGGAATTATCCGGCTTGCCTGAAGAGTATTATCTGGAGCCTCAACTCGGTTTAGATGGGGGCGTGTCCGGTTTAGATCTGGTTCACAAAATTCTCGCTGAGGCCGCCACCTATTTAAACGATGAGGGGGTTCTTTATGTGGAGGTTGGAAACACAGACGAGGTTCTGCAAGCGTGTTACCCTGAGGTGCCCTTTCTATGGCAAGATTTTGAATACGGTGGGCATGGTGTTTTTATGTTAACTAAAGAACAGTTATTGGAATATCGACCCTTATTTCAAGCTAAACTAACGCAATAATTTGATGGTAACAATATAGATATGTCAGGAAATTCGATAGGAAAAATTTTTACAGTGACCAGTTTTGGTGAAAGCCATGGTCCGGCTATTGGGTGCATCGTCGATGGTTGCCCTCCAGGATTAGAGTTGAGTGAAGCAGATTTGCAGGGCGACCTTGATTTAAGAAAACCCGGAACGTCCAGGCATACAACGCAACGCCGTGAAGCCGATGAGGTTAAAATTCTATCCGGTGTATTTGAGGGAAAAACAACCGGCACCTCCATTGGTTTGTTAATCGAAAATACAGATCAGCGCTCTAAGGATTATTCTAATATCAAGGATACCTTTAGACCGGGACACGCAGATTATAGTTATCAGCAAAAATATGGTTTTCGTGATTACCGCGGTGGAGGGCGTTCTTCCGCTCGTGAAACAGCAATGCGAGTCGCCGCTGGCGGTATTGCTAAGAAGTATTTGCGCGAAAGGTTGGGTGTTGAAATTAAAGGTTATTTGGCACAATTAGGCCCTATTGAGATGGATGTTGTTGATATGGCGGTGACACACAATAATCCATTTTTTTGCCCTGACCCCAATAAGCTAGATGAATTAGAAGCCTATATGGATGCGTTAAGAAAGTCGGGTGATTCAATTGGAGCGCGTGTTAATGTTAGCGCAATGGGCGTGCCGGTTGGCCTGGGTGAGCCAATTTTTGATCGGCTGGATGCTGATTTAGCACATGCCTTAATGAGCATTAATGCGGTTAAAGGTGTGGAAATAGGCGGTGGTTTTGCGTGTGTTGAAGCATTGGGTACTGATTTTCGGGATGAAATGACCCCTGACGGTTTTCTGAGCAATCAGGCAGGGGGTATTTTGGGCGGTATTTCGACTGGGCAAACGATTACCGCGAGTATTGCGCTAAAGCCAACCTCAAGCCTTCGAATTCCGGGTCGGTCGATCAACACACTGGGTGAGCCAATTGAAGTCGTTACCAAAGGTCGCCATGATCCTTGTGTCGGTATTAGAGCAACACCGATTGCTGAAGCGATGATGGCCATTACACTGATGGATCATTTGCTTCGACATCGAGGGCAGAATTGCGACGTAAACTCGAGGGTTCCTACTCTTCCACCTGAGGCCTGAGGCGAGTCGCTTATTATCAGTCTTCTTAGAACGAGTTTATTTAATTGAGTAATCAAAAGCTGCCATATTGGCGCTTATCAGGTTTTTACTTCTTTTATTTTGCATCATTGGGTGCGCTCATGCCTTACTTGGGCTTGTACCTTAAGTCCCTGGGTTATGTGGCGGCGCAGGTTGGCCTGGTGTTTGCCGTCATGCAGGGAACTAAATTGGTTTCACCTGGTTTGTTGGCCTTGTTGTCTGCGCGATTGAACAACCGAATGCAATTGGTGCAATTGGCCTCTTTTTTATCAGTCATGGCTTATGCCTGCTTACTGTCTGATCCCGATTTCTTAGGTATTTTATTGATTGTGTTTGTTTTCAGTTTTTGCTGGAATGCGATGTTGCCACAGTTTGAAGCAATTACCTTGACAAAGCTTGGCCAACAAACCGGTTTATACAGCGGTATAAGACTATGGGGTTCTATTGGTTTTATTGCCACTGTTTCTGGCGTTGGTTATGTATTGACGAAAACGAGCCTAAATGAATGGCCTTTATTGGTCAGTGTATGCTTGCTGATGATTTTAATCGCCAGTCTAACGCTGAGTGAAAAAGGCCGGGTTAAACCGGCCAAACGTGGTTCCGTTATGGGCTTATTGTTGAAGCAAAAAACCATTATCGCGTTCTTTTTTGTGGTTTTCTTACTGCAGGCTTCACACGGAGCTTACTACGCATTCTTTTCTATATTATTAGACAAGCTTAATTACAGTGAGATTGAGATAGGTCAACTCTGGTCGTTGGGTGTGCTGGCAGAAATTGTGTTATTTCTTGTTATTCAACGGGTGTTTCATCACCTTTCGTTACGTTTTATTTTGTTACTGAGCTTGCTGTTGACGGTGATCAGGTGGTTAATGATTGCTTGGTTGGCCGATCATTTGATCATTTTGGTAGTCGCTCAATTCCTTCATGCGGCTTCATTTGGCGCTTTTCATGTTGTGGGTATTCAGTTGACACATCGGTATTTTAAAGGCGCGATGCAGGAAAAGGGCCAAGCTCTATATAGCAGCGTTGGCTACGGTGCAGGCGGCATGTTAGGCGGGTTAATTGCTGGGTTATTGTGGGATGCTTTCGGCGCTGAATGGGTTTTTAGTATGGCCGCTTTGTTAAGCGCCATTGCTTTTTTAGTAGCTTGGATTTGGGTTGAGAAAAACAATGATGAGGACCTTGAGGCAACGGGTGAAGGTGTCAGTTCTGTTTGAGAAAGTTTATGTAAAGGGTTGGAGTAATGAGTTTACTGGTCGCTGTGACAAAGGTGTTTAACCGTTTTATCACTTAAAAATCCAGAGTAAGGGGCACTGGCAAATGAATAATTTCATGATCGATCCACTGGGTTTTCTTTTGGTTATATTGAATGGAGGGTTGCCATTGGAGTATTTCTTATTTAAATGCCTTATCATAAAGCAGCATAATTCGAGTCTTGATAAGTATGTCGTCTTCAGATAAAAAAAAATTAACAATTGGTATTTCCTCAATGGCTTTATTTGATCTTGTTGAATCGAATAGAATTTTTGAAACGGAAGGCAAGGAAGCGTACTGCGCTTATCAAATTGCTCGTGAAGAGGAAAGCCTTGCTCCTGGGGTGGCCTATCCACTGGTTAAAAAACTGTTGGGGTTAAACCGGCGTTTGCCAGAGGCATTGGTAGAAGTGATTTTGTTATCAAGAAACAGTGCCGATACAGGACTGAGGGTATTTAATTCGATTCGAGAGCATGATTTGGATATTAAACGCGCGGCTTTTACTAGCGGTTATTCCCCTTTCAGTTATATTTCCGCTTTTGAAGCAGATCTGTTTCTTTCCACATCACCGGAAGATGTTAGCAGGGCCCTTGAAGCGGGTCATGCTGCTGCAACCATTTTATCGGGCAAAGGCAATGATGCAGATAATGATCAATTACGAATAGCGTTTGACGGTGATGCAGTTATTTTTTCAGATGAGTCTGAGCGCATTTATAAAGAAAAAGGCCTCGATGCCTTTACTGAAAATGAGCAGTTAGCGGCGAAAGAACCGATGACGGGTGGGCCGTTTAAATCATTTTTGTCTGCGTTGCATAATTTGCAAAGTCAATTCGCGGAGGAGGTATCCCCTGTTCGAACGGCCTTAGTGACGGCTCGTTCAGCTCCGGCACATGAGCGGGTTGTACGTACGCTTCGTACTTGGGGGATTAGAATTGATGAAGCGCTTTTTTTGGGCGGTTTGCCGAAAGGAGAGTTTTTAAAATCATTTGGGGCCGATATTTTCTTTGATGATCAAACGGTACATTGCGAATCAGCACAAGAGCATGTTGCAACAGGGCATGTGCCTCATGGTGTGGCGAATGAGAGTTAGTGATCAAGATCGAAATCAAATCGCATGCGATCCGATGGTTCCTGTAAAAAATACCCTTGTACTGCATTCACGCCCATATTCCATAAAAGTGCGAGCGTATTAGCATTTTCAACAGACTTGGCAATCGTTTTCACATTATTTCTCTGGCTGACTTCAACAAGTTCCCGGATAACGTTTTGAGAATCTTCGTTATTATTTAAATTTTGGCTAAAGCTCCCGTCAATCTTTAAATAATCTACAGAGTAATCGTTCAAGATGGTATCCGTGATTTGGCTGAAGCCGATTTGGTCAAGAGCAACTTGGCAGCCACACTCTTTTTTGATGACACCAATGAAGTTTTTCAAAAGAGCAGGTTCTATTTTTACGTCAGAAAAACTGATTTGGAAGACTAATAAACTAGCATCAATATTGTAAAATTTTAGTTCATTAACCAGCGTTTCTATAAAAGTGGTATGGCGATAAGTAATATTTGAAACTGAAATAAAGAACCTTCGTTGAAGACCTTGGCGTGAGGCTTCTCTAATTTGCTTAATTGTGTTAGATAAAACCCATTCATCCAACTGGCTGATGAGTCCCGTTTTTTCAGCGGTCAGAATAAAGTGATCAGGCGCTATATGCACATCGTTATCATCTAAAATGCGCAACAGAACCGCATAGTTTTCAGTTGTTTTTTCAGAAAGGTCAACAATGGGTTGGTATAAGGGTTGTAATCTATTCTTTTTTAAGGCCGATTGTATTAAGCGGGTGTTTTTTTCTTCATCGATAATCACGGTTAATGGGGTTGTGACGGAGTCAAAAACGTGAATCTGATTACCACCATTGGCGCAGGCTTTATCACAGGCTTTGTCGGCCTGAGAGATCAGTTGTTTAGAGGTGGTGACTCTAGGATCAATAAAGCTGACACCAATACTTAATGTCAATTTAATGTATTGGCTATCATCTCCAAATAAGGTGTTATTGACCTCGGTAAGCACTTGCTGGCAGTTCAATAAAAAGTCGGAACGGCTCAAGCTATTGGAGAATAGGGTGAAAACAGCATCTCCATATCGTGCGAGTATGTTATTTTGGCTGGAGGCATCACAGATAAGGTTTCCGACTGAACGAATAACTTCATCAATATAATTAATACTATGCTGCTCTCGTCTATGGCGAAAATCATCAATTAGAATGATGGCTAATGAACCAAAGGGCTCTTGATTGGTTAATTCTTTATCGATGTATTCAACTGTAAATCGTTTGTTATAAAAGCCTGTTTCATGGTCAAAGGTCCTTAAATCTGTAAATCCCTTGTCAACATTACTCCAAGCATCTGGATTATGAATAAGGATTTGAGTGCACAGTTGATCATTAACAAAGCAATGCGTTTTATAGAGGGTGGTAACAAATGAATCCCCATTTCGAGTTTGAATCAGGACAGACAAAACAGCTTCGTCAGGTAGCGTATCTAAGGAGGTATTTAAGTTTCTTTCTGATAAATTTTCGCTGGAAGTGTGAGAATTTGGGTTGCTAAATTCACGAACAGAAGAGCCAACGATGTTTTCATCGGCCGGTATGTTAAAAATACGTTTATAGGCTGAGTTAGTGGTTATATATTGGTTATCATGAATAAGGGCGACGCCATCTTCTGTATGTCTTATAAAAGAATCAAATCGATACGTTTCATTTTTAAATTGTGAATCAAGTTGATGGAGTAAGTTTTTATTATGTTGGGACTCTATTTCACGCTTGATGGATTTTACGACTAAGAAAACGGGGTTAAAAGGGCGAATATCAATGACGTTTTTGGCATCGTAACAACTGATTATACCGGCCTCGAATTCACGTTCGGTGATTATTATAATGGGGGAATGGACGAAGTGTAGTTTTGCTTTTTGTAGTAATTCGTCATTGGCGAGCTCATTGTCCAGCAATTTAACTAAAATTAGGGCAACCTCGGCAAAGGAATTTTTATTAGAATCAAACTGGTTGATGTTTACCGATGTTAAATTGGTATCCGTATCAGCGTTATTTAAGGCCTGTTTTAAAACCCGAGTTTCTTTTGTTGATAAGTTAACAGTAAGAACGGTTCGTTTAGTCATCAGTCAGCCATTTATTGTTTGTTACCTTAATCTATACCCGCTAGTTTTAAAACGTTATATCGGGTAAATATTAAATTCGTTTCAAAGATGCTATCAATTCGGTAATTATTAGTCTTATCCGTCAACTTTATCGTGATATTTTCATACATTCCTTTTAGTAACAGTGGGGTGATAATACTGTCAGATTGTTTATCAGAAGGTGCACCTTGAATGAAGATGGCCGGTACTGGAGAACGTTCTTTATCGTGGAATGTTATGTAAGCAATCTTTGGAGTTGCTGACATCACTTCCACACCTACAGTAATGTCTCCATTTTTATCACGATTAAGACGCCTTATAATTGCCAGATGAAGTGTTCCGTTTTTTGATTGTGTGCCTATAAGGTCATTGGCTCTTAAAAGGGGTTTGTTATCGGTGGATACTTGAAAGCATAACCCTTGCAGGCTCGCATTGCTCGACTCAGCCTCCATCATCTCCCCTTTTTCTCCGTGCTTTATACTGCTGTTATTTTCCCAGATGTCGTTTGAAGATAGTGGCTTTTTGGCGGTTGCTTTGAAGGCTCTGTGTATGTCAAATTCACTGGCGAGAGACTTACTTTGTTGATGCTCATCAAGAGGGACTAAATCTAGGTTTTCTATATCAAAGGAGTTTAGAATATTCTCTTTATTAAAATAATCAGGATTTTTTTTGAGAATTAAGGCCTTCAAGATGCTGTTGAAACCGGGGTAGACAAGAATTTCTTCAGTTTGATCATGTCTCGGTGTTTTTCGGTTTTTCGGTATACTCCAGCTGGGTAATAATTGATTAATCGTTTGTTTCGGTAGGATAGGGTTATCCGAAACTAATGAGATGGAACTTTGCTTTTCGGGCGCAATAACTTGGTTACTTTGTAGAAATGAAACAAGTTCACCGTTGTTTAGAAAACGGTAATGACCATTATCGGATAATAAGTCGGGTACGATAGATATGCCAGAGGAGGATGACAAATCAATATAAAAACCGGCAAGCTTTTCATGTACATGAGAGATTGAAATATTGCCGACGTGCAGAGATAAAATACGTTGAATAGTGTTGATATCACGCTGCCTGAAACGATTGGGTTGCGCTAAATGAAAAAAATGAATTTTCTTAAATTCATCTTCAATAGTTGTCGTATTGCCATTAAAAGCAACTTGTTGATTTTGGTGAAGGTTTAACTTTTCAGCAAGGCTAAACAGGGCGTTTGTTTCATTCCAAAAAATATTGCCAACTTGAACATAAAGTAAAGACTTTAACAGTTGAATCATTCCGAGTAGTTCAATAGATCTATGAAGAACTATTGCTTTTTGTTTGCTGGAAAGCAACTTTTTTGAACCTACTTTTCTTTTAGGCGTATCTTCTATAACAAAATTTGGTGAACAAGCAATCTCTATATAAACGGAAAGAGTATTCGACAGAACTTGCAGGGTTGTTGAGGAAAGCTCAGAGAGCTTGTTAATTAGAGGCAAGTTGGCATTTTCTGTTGCTTCGATGCACGTTGAGAGTAGTTTGGTGATGACGGGTTTGATCGTTTCTAATAGATCAAATTTTTTGATACCGTCAATGTCTATTGATAATAAACCTTGTGCTGCGTCGGACATCATTTCAGCTGTTGTTTGCGGATTTAATATAGGTAGCGAGTCAGACCACTCTTGACATGAATTAATATTTGGCTTGAACGGAAGATCTACGTGAGGTTTGTCGACCGTAGGTCTAATTCTATCCGTAAACTCTTGATGTATGTCCATATTGAGCTCTTTGTTATTATTTGATTAATGTGTAATCCAGACGTTTTGAAATAAGAAGGTTTAATTATGCGCCTTATTATTAAAAAAGTTAATATGTCTAGCGCGCTGTAGCGATTAAAGTTTTATGCGCTTTGCCGGATTCTTCACAAACAAGTTTAGGTAATAAATAACCGGGAAGGTTTTCTTGCATGTGTCGATAAAGGTCAAAAATCATTTTATTTGGGGAGTCAAAGTGCTGTGCGCCGGTTACTTTATCAAGGACGTGTAAATAATAAGGTAAGGTATGGCACTCAAAGAGACGATGACTGAGCGTTACGAGTGTTTCTGCATGATCGTTGATGCCCTGTAAAAGTACAGATTGATTTAATAGGGTCACGTGGATTTTTTTGAGTAAAAGCAAGGTGTTGGCGACCTCGCTGTTGAGCTCGTTTGGGTGATTGGCGTGGATAACTATAATCACTTTTTTGCTTGTCTTAGAGAGGATGTCTAAAAAACGATTTGTGATGCGACTGGGTAACACAACCGGTAAACGGGTATGAATTCTTATGCGTTTGATGGGTGCTAGTTCTTCAAATAAGTCGAATAAATGCTGAAGCTTTTCGTCACTCTGCATTAAAGGGTCCCCACCACTGAGGATCACTTCTGAAACATCGGGGTGGTTGATTAGATATTGTTTGATTAATTCACTTTGCGAGCGGTGGGCGCTGTTATCGGAATAGGGGAATTCACGACGAAAACAATAGCGGCAATGTATAGCGCAAGCAGCAGTGGTAATGAGTAAGACACGGCCGTGATATTTATGGAGCAGGCCGGGTAAGACAAGTGCTTGGCCATCCCCGACAGGATCATTTAAAAAATCGGGATGTCGTTTCAGTTCATTAGGTGTTGGTAGAACTTGAAGCAACAAGGGGTCATGCCAGTCAGACTTTACAATCCGATCTGCGTAACTTTTTGTGACTAAAAGTGGGAAATCCTTAGCGGCTTTATAATGAAGACTCAAATCATCGAGATCCAGCGCTAAGAATTGTAATAGATCATCAATTTTTGTAAACGCAGATTGCATTTCCTGCTGCCAGCTTGGAATTAAAGAAGTTTTTTCTACGTTCATCATATGAACCATTATAATGACATTATCTGAAGAACTTTATAATTTAACTATTAACGAGAATTTATATGGCGACTTATAGCACTAATGACTTTAAAAGCGGATTGAAAATCATGTTGGACAATGCACCTTGCACGATTGTTGAAAATGAATTTGTCAGGCCTGGTAAAGGCCCCGCGTTCAGCCGTGTAAGGATTCGTAACCTTAAAACAGGTCGTGTCATTGATCGTACATTTAAGTCGGGCGAAACGGTTGACGCGGCGGATGTCATGGAAAAAGAAATGTCTTATTTGTACAACGATGGCGAATTCTGGCATTTTATGGATGACGAAACGTTTGAGCAGGTGTCTGGTGACGCAACCGCGGTGGGTGATGCGGCAAAGTGGATCAAGGATCAAGATAAATGCACAGTAACCCTATGGAATGGAGAGCCTATTTTAGTGGCTGCGCCAAACTTTGTGGAGCTTGAAGTAACCGATACGGATCCAGGTTTAAAAGGAGATACCTCAGGCGGAGGCGGTAAGCCGGCAACGTTAGAAACCGGTGCGGTTGTACGGATTCCTTTATTTGTGCAAATCGGCGAAATGATTAAGGTAGACACGCGTACAGGCGAGTATTCTGCACGGGTTAAAAGTTAATTCTTTCATTGAACGAGCATGACAAAAAGCAATGGCCACCGACTTGCACGGTGGCTTTTTTGCAAACAAGAGCCGAGTTATATCAGACCATTAGACTGTTTTTCGCAGAGAAAAACGTTTTAGAAGTTGAAACACCTGTTTTGTCGGCAGCAGCCAGTTGTGATCTTAATTTAGAAAGCTTTAGCACAATGTGTGTCGCTGATCAGTTGATGTACCTGCAAACTTCCCCTGAATTTGCGATGAAACGTTTGTTAGCTGCAGGTTCCGGCTCTATTTATCAAATCGCTAAATCATTTAGGCAATCTGAACGGGGGCGTTTTCATAATCCAGAATTCACCTTGTTGGAATGGTATCGAGTGGGATTTAGTTTACCTGATTTGATGGAAGAAATGGTCGAGTTGCTGATGCTTTGTTTTGGACAAAATTTGGCCTTTAGGACAGTGACTTATCAACAAATAGTTCAGCAGTTAACGGGCTTGAATCCTCATCGAGCAACGCTAAGCGAGTTGATGGAATATGCAGCAAATCAAGGGCATCCTGAGGCGGTTACTATTTGTGATGGCAAACTATCGAATGGCTTGGATTATGTATTCAGTCAGTATGTTCAGCCCAAACTTAAAAAGGAAATCGTTTATTTTGTTACCGATTACCCTGAATGCATGGCGATGCTGTCTAAATTAAGTGGCACTCAGCCGGTCACGGCAAATCGGTTTGAGGTGTACTTTAATAACGTTGAATTAGCCAATGGTTATGAAGAGCTAACGGATGCCGTTGAGCAAAAAAAACGTTTTCAAGATGAACTGACGGAAAGGCAGCAAGTGGGCTTAGCTAACGTGCCGATGGATGAGAATTTATTAGCAGCATTGGCCCATGGATTGCCTGATTGTTCGGGGGTTGCCTTGGGGTTAGATCGCTTGTTAATGCTCATGACCGATGCAAAATCAATTGATGATGTGTTAACGTTTCCTATCGATAGAGCGTAATTATTTATCGTGTAGAGCAATACGGTGAAGAGGGCGCTTTTAAAAATAAGCGCAAACATCATATCGATTGGTTTTTCTCAGCAATAGCCGTGGGTTTTCTATCGTTTCGTTATCTTTACTGCTTATTCATTTTAGCGATGACTTGACCGTGTTGAACAGTGTCTCCAGCGGCTAATCCCTCCGCCCAAGTCACTTTATCTTTTCCATACAGTAAAACAACGGTTGACCCCATATTGAAACGCGCCATTTCTTCATTCTTTTTATATTTTAATTTTTTATCCTGATACGACCAATGGCGAATTTGATTATGACGTGGTGGTGTGACTTCACCGTACCAGACGGTTTCGATGCTAGAAACAAAAATGGCACCCACCATAACCATGGCCATGGGCCCGGCAGGTGTATCGAAAAAAGCAATGACACGTTCATTGCGAGCAAATAATTCGTCGATAGCAGCAACGGTCGTTGGGTTAACGCTGAATAGATCGCCGGGTACGTGGACCATTTTCTTAAGAGTGCCACCAATAGGAAAATGAATCCGGTGGTAATCTTTTGGCGATAAATAAATGGTCGTGAATTGACCGTCTTCAAATTCACTGGCTAGCGCATCATTACCCAATAGGGCCGATAAGTTAAACGATTTTCCTTTGGCTTGAAAGACTTCACCGTTATCAATACGGCCAATTTGGCTAATGGTCCCATCAACGGGGCAAGAAATAGTCGTGCGGCCACGTTCAAGAGGGCGTGCATCGTCACGCAATTCACGTGTAAAAAAAGCATTAAAACTTTCATAGACATCAGGGTTTGGCTCAGCCGCTTCAGCCATGTTGACCTTAAACCGTTTGATAACAGTGTTAATAATAAACGTCTTTACCCAAGGCGTTTTGCAGCGAGCTAGCTTGTGCATTAGCGCCGATAGCGTATGTTTCGGTAAAATATGTTGAAGTAGAATAAAGAGTTTAGTCATAAGGAAACCGTTATTTAGGGAGGGCTTGTTGCGCCGCAGGTAGTGCAACACCAGTATTGATTGTTGCATCCATATCACTTAACACAGATTCTAGTGAGGCAAGGCAAAACATGACATTACTGGCATTTGCGGAATACCCCATGAGTCCTATACGCCAGACTTTTCCAGCCAGTGTGCCTAGCCCTGCGCCTATTTCCAGATCATATTCGTGTAATAAGCGTTTTCTTAGTACAGCTTCATCAACGCCCTCAGGTATGCTAACCGCGTTCAGTTGTGCTAAACGAGAACCTTCTGGAACAATAAAACTCAGTCCCATCGCTTCAAGACCTGCTTTTAAGGCATGATGAAGCGTTTTGTGCCGCGCCCAAGCTTTTTCTAACCCTTCTTCTTGTAACATTAATAGCGACTCATGCAATGCGTATAGACTATTAACTGGTGCTGTATGATGATACGAACGTCCCCCATCGCTACCCCAATAACCCATCACAAGGCTTAAGTCTAAAAACCAGCTTTGCACGCGTTCTTTACGAGCTTTAACGCGTTCTTGGGCGCGTTCGCTGAAGCTGACCGGCGATAAACCGGGTACACATGAGAGGCATTTTTGTGTGCCAGAATAAATGGCATCAATACCCCAGTCATCTACGCGTAATTCCGAGCCACCAAGCGAGGTGACGGCATCAACGATTGAAAGACAATCGTATTGGTGGGCTAATGCGCAAAGCGTTTTCGCATCAGATAAAGCCCCGGTTGATGTTTCGGCGTGAACAAAGGCCAATATGCTGGCTTCGGGGTGTGCTTTAAGTGCATCTTCAACTTTCTGAGGGTCAACGACTTTGCCCCAGTCATCTTGAACCATAACGGCCGTAGCGCCACACCGTTCAACATTTTCTTTCATGCGGCCACCAAACACGCCATTCTGGCAAACGATAACGGTGTCGCCGGCTTCTAACAAGTTGGCAAAACAGGTTTCCATGCCAGCAGAACCCGGGGCTGAAACGGGGAAGGTGAGCTGGTTGTCTGTTTGAAAAGCATATTGCAGCAAGGCTTTCAGTTCATCCATCATCACGCTAAAACTGGGGTCTAAGTGACCAATTGTTGGGCGCGCCAAAGCCGATGAAACACGCGGGTGAACATCTGAGGGGCCGGGGCCCATCAATGTACGAACCGGTGGGTTAAAGGTTGTGATGCCCATGTTCTTTTACCCTTCTATGGTTTGTCCAGCCATAAACATCCATGTTTCAATGACCGTATCAGGGTTGAGAGAAACACTTTCAATGCCTTGTTCCATCAGCCATTTGGCTAGATCTGGATGATCAGAGGGTCCTTGACCACAAATACCAATGTATTTATTTTGTTTTCGGCACGCCTGAATCGCCATTGACAATAGTTTTCTAACAGCAGGGTCCCGCTCGTCAAATAAAGAGGCAATTAAACCTGAGTCACGGTCAAGTCCTAGTGTTAATTGTGTTAAGTCATTTGAGCCGATTGAGAAGCCATCAAAATATGTTAAAAATTCATCTGCTAATAGGGCATTAGAAGGTAATTCACACATCATAATGAGTTTAAGGCCATTTTTGCCGCTTTCGATACCGTTCGCTTTTAGTAACTCAGTCACTTGTCTGGCTTCATCTAAGGTTCTAACAAACGGAATCATCACCCAGACATTGGTGAGTCCCATCTCATCACGGACAAATTTAAGGGCTTCGCATTCCATATCGAAACAGTCGCGGAATGAGTCAGAGATATAACGAGAGGCACCTCTAAAGCCCAGCATCGGGTTTTCTTCTTCAGGTTCATATCGCTCGCCACCAATCAAATTGGCGTATTCGTTCGATTTGAAGTCGGACATCCGAACGATAACGGATTTAGGCGAAAAAGCCGCCGCAATGGTTGCTACACCTTCTACTAAGCGCTTGATATAATAATCTCTTGGGCTGTCGTAGCATGAAATACGTTTGCTAATAATGTCTTTCAGGTTCGCCGGTAATTGATCAAACTCTAACAGTGCTTTTGGGTGAATGCCAATCATACGGTTGATGATGAATTCTAAACGCGCTAGACCAACCCCTTCGTGCGGTAGAGCAGCGAAATCGAAAGCGCGATCTGGGTTGCCAACGTTCATCATAACCTTGACTGGAATCTCAGGCATGGAATCGAGGTTTACGGTGTCGATTTGGAAGTCGAGTAAGCCTTCATAAATAAATCCTGTATCGCCTTCGGCACATGAGACGGTCACGTCTTGGTTTTGGGTAATGTGGTCTGTCGCATCTCCACATCCTACAACGGCAGGAATACCTAATTCACGGGCGATAATCGCCGCATGGCAGGTCCTTCCACCACGATTAGTGACGATGGCGGAGGCACGCTTCATGATCGGTTCCCAGTCGGGGTCTGTCATGTCGGTAACGAGTACATCGCCTTCTTGGACTTGGTCCATTTGAGCAATACTGTTGATAACACGAGCGGGGCCAGAGCCAATTTTATGACCAATACTTCGCCCTTCAACAAGTACGGCTGATGTTTCGTTCAGTGCATAACGCTCAATTTCTTTGCCTGCACGGCTTTGCACTGTTTCAGGACGGGCTTGAACAATGTAAAGCTGGCCATCTAAGCCATCTTTAGCCCATTCAATATCCATGGGGCGCTGATAATGTTTTTCGATGGTGATGGCTATTTCTGACAGTTTTTCAACTTCGGCATCAGTTAAAGAGTAAACAAGGCGTGATTCAGGCTCAGTGTCGATGACTTTGACAGGATCGGATGCGCCGGGTTCGTCGTTATATACCATCTTGATCAGTTTGCTACCCAAATTACGGCGCAATACAGCAGGGCGGCCAGCTTCTAGTGTTGGCTTGTGTACGTAGAATTCATCAGGGTTCACCGCGCCTTGCACAACCATTTCGCCAAGACCATAGCTTGATGTGATAAACACGGCATCGCGGAAGCCTGATTCGGTATCGAGTGTAAACATAACGCCCGAGGCACTGATGTCGCTACGGACCATACGTTGAATACCAGCAGAAAGCGCAACACCGCTGTGCTCAAAGCCTTGATGCACACGATACGAAATAGCGCGGTCATTAAATAATGAGGCAAAAACTTCTTTGATGGCGTGCATGACATTGTCGATACCATCGACGTTTAAGAAAGTTTCCTGTTGTCCCGCGAAAGAAGCATCTGGTAAGTCTTCAGCGGTTGCGGATGAACGGACAGCTACGGAAAATTCACTGTTCGCATCCGCTTGCATTTTGGCATAGGCTTCTTCGATAGCTTTTGTTAAAGGTGCTTGGAAAGGGGTCTCAATGACCCATTGGCGTATTTCTTTGCCAGCGGCTGCTAACGCATTGACATCATCTACATCGAGAGTATTTAGTTTTTCGTTAATTCTATCGTCGATACCACTTTGAGAAAGAAAGTCTCTAAAAGCTGAAGCCGTTGTTGCGAAACCGCCGGGAACATCCACGCCCACTGACGCCAGGTTGCTAATCATTTCACCTAAAGAAGCATTTTTGCCACCAACATGTTCTACGTCATCCATGCCTGTTGAGTCGAGCCAAACAATATATTCTTCCAACTTACGATCCTCTCTTTTTGATAGTCAGATTATGACAAGTCTTTTATGCCAGAGTCACTACCATTTAGTTTAAAATTCGAATTAATCCAACATTTTAACAAAAAAATTACTTTATTATTCAATGAAAAACAGAACAATCTTTTTTATATCCGATAGAACAGCCATTACAGCAGAGACATTGGGTAAAAGTTTACTGACTCAGTTTGAAGGCGTTGAACGTGAACGGCATGTGATTCCATTTATTGATACGGAATCGAGGGCAAAGGCAGTGAAAGAAAAGATTAACGATTCGTATACTGTCAATGAAGGTCGTCCTATTGTTTTTAGTACATTCACAGATGATAAGCTACGTTCAATAGTCGCCGAAAGTGATTGTATTTTTTATGATTTATTTAATGATTATATTGAAAGAATGGAGAGGGACCTTCGGCAAGAGTCATCACATGAAGCAGGTAAAAGTCATGGTATGATTGATATCAGTTCTTATGAATCGCGCATCAGGGCGGTTAATTATGCGCTGGTCAATGATGATGGTGCACGCCTTGATCATTACCAGCAAGCAGATGTTATCCTGGTTGGCGTGTCACGGACTGGTAAAACGCCAACCTCGCTTTATTTAGCGCTTCAATATGGGATTTTTACAGCCAATTTTCCAATTACAGATAGTGATCTGGATAATTGCAGCTTGCCCAGAGCTTTAAAGCCTTACAGAAAAAAACTATTTGGATTAACAATCGGAGCCGAGCAACTCAGTCGTATTCGAGAAGAGCGACGACCCGGAAGCCCTTATGCATCATTACGAAATTGTCAACGTGAAGTGTCGCAAGTAGAGGAACTATTCCATTTAGAAAATATTCCCTTTTTGAATGTAACGTCTATTTCTATTGAAGAAATTGCGGCACAAATTCGCCTGACACGTGAGTTCGATGTGCGGCAATTTTAAATTGCAGATAATAGCGATAACTTTTATTATCCACGCCTTTTAATCGAGCGGAGAGTTTTTTTGTCTAGGAGTCAGCATATTTTTCAACCCGGTCAGCGTTGGGTAAGTTATTCTGAAACAGATTTAGGTTTAGGCACGGTTGAGGTGATAGAGGGACGGCACGTGACTTTATTTTTTCCTGCAGTTGAGGAAACTCGAGTATACGCTGTGGATAATGCCCCTTTGAGCCGAGTGCTTTATAGCATTGGTGATAAAGTGAGCCATAACAAGGGTGTTATGCTAACGGTTGAGCAAATGCAAGAGCACAATAACTGCATGATCTATTTATGTTTAGATGAGCAGGGCGAGCAGGTTGTGTTGCATGAGGTGGATCTCGATAGCATAGGGGCGTTTAATAAACCGCAAAGCCGTTTATTTACCGGACAAATTGATAAGAATAAGTTGTTTGATCTTCGCCTTAAAACGCTTGATTTTCAAAGAAAGCTCGATCAATTCAACGGGTTTGGCTTATCAGGGCCTCGAGTACAGCTGTTGCCGCATCAATTTTATATTGCCAAAAAAGTCACCGAGCGCCATGCTGCGCGGGTTTTATTAGCCGATGAGGTTGGCCTCGGTAAAACGATTGAAGCCGGGTTGATCCTTCATCAGCAATTATTGACGGGAGCTATTGATCGGGTTCTCATCGTGGTTCCCGATGCCTTGATTCACCAATGGCTGGTTGAGTTATTGCGCCGATTTAATTTGTCATTCACCATTTTGGATCACGAACGTTGTGATGCAATTAAAGAAGAAGGTGATGTAAACCCATTTGAAACGGCGCAATTAGTACTTTGTCAGTTATCTTTTTTATCTGAAAACGCAAATTATCATGAGGCAGCGCTAAAGGCTTCGTGGGATTTAATGATCGTTGATGAGGCGCATCATTTGTTTTGGAATGAGCACAATGTCAGTAATGAGTATCGCTGTATTGAAGCATTAGCGAATCGAATACCGGGTTTATTGTTGTTGACGGCAACACCCGAGCAACTGGGTGTTACAAGCCATTTTGCACGTTTACGTTTATTAGACCCTGGCCGCTATTATGATTTGGATGTTTTTAAAGCCGAGCAATCGGGTTACCACGGCATAAATGAATTGATCAGGTCGTTATTACAGGCTGATTCTGTTGAAGCAATATTAGCTGATGAAACATTGACCCAACAACTGGTTGATCTGCTAGGTGAAAACACCGTATCAGCAAAAGGGGTAACTTTGTCATCGCTTATTGACGCGTTGCTTGATCGGCATGGTACGGGTCGCGTGCTGTTCAGAAACACACGTGACAACATAGAGGTATTTTCATACAGGCAGTTGCATACCTATTCGCTGCCACCTTTAAACGTTGGGCAGACATTAGAGTTAGATAACGATCTTGCATTGGCAAAGGCGTTATTGCCCGAGATGTTGCTGGGCGAAGACTGGTTAAATAGAGATCCGCGTATCAAGTGGTTGATGGAATGGCTGGAAACGCATAAAAACGAAAAAGTTTTGCTGATTTGTGCTCAACAACAAACAGCTGAAGAGCTACACGACTATTTAAAAATGCGGACGGTCTACATTTCCGGCGTTTTTCATGAAGGCATGAGCCTTGTTGAGCGCGATAGGACAGCGGCTTACTTTTCGGATGAGCAAGATGGGGCTCAAATTTTAATCTGTTCGGAAATTGGCAGTGAAGGGCGAAATTTTCAATTTGCTCATCACTTGATTTTGTTTGATTTACCGTTAAATCCGGATTTATTAGAACAACGCATTGGGCGATTAGACCGTATTGGTCAAACAGACACAGTGCATCTCCATGTGCCGGGTATAGAAGGGTCCGGTCAACAGCGTTTAATGCAGTGGTACGATAAAGGGTTAGATGCCTTTAGCCACGTTTGCTCAACGGGGCATCATGTGTATGCGGCAGTCAAGGCCGAGTTAAAAGAAGCATTAATAGATCATTCGGCACAGGATGACTTTGATGCATTAATTGCTAAAACCAACGCCTTAATGCAACAGAGCATTAACGAGATGCACGCAGGGCGAGATTTAATGTTGGAGCTCAATTCTTGTAAAAAAGATGAAGCACAGGCGATTATTGATGAGATCAGTTTGTCATCGAGTCACCTTGAACTGTCTCAATACATGGAAAAAGTATTTGAATGTTATGGCATTGACCCGCAATACCACAGTGAAGACAGTATCGTTATTAAACCCAGTAGTCATATGCAAGGTGATGTTTTCCCTAACTTGAATGAAGAGGGCTTAACAGCGACTTACAATCGGAAGATTGCTTTGTCACGTGAAGATTTTCAATTTTTAACTTGGGAACATCCAATGGTCACGGGAGCCATGGAGCACATTCTTAACAGTGAACTGGGTAATTCAACTTTTTGTACAATGGCCTTGCCTCCTATCCCGGCAGGAACGGTCATACTCGAGGCAATTTTTACCACCCATTGCCCAGCACCTAAGCGACTACAGCTGCAACGTTATTTGCCTAAAACGGTGAAGCGAATAGTTGTGGGCTCTAATGGACTGGATATGAGCGATATTTTGAAAGCCGAGCACATTGCGGCAAGATTAAGTTTTGTCAAAAAGGCAGTAGCCCTGAATATTATTGAACATGGTCAAGAAGCGATTAAAGCACTGATAACAAAAGCCGAGGGGTTAGTTGTTGCGCATCAAGAGGCTCTTGTTAAAGAGAGTATTGACGAGATGCGTTTACATGAAACAGCCAATTTAGATCGTTTAGTGGCGCTATCAAAGGTGAATTCTAATATTCGTGAGATTGAAATTGAGCAGCAAAAAAATAAAATAGAGAGTTTAAGTGGGTACATAGAGCGTGCTTCATTTAAATTAGATGCGATTCGAGTCATATTGACCACCGACGCATAGCATTTGCTCCGCACAACTTTGGTAAATAGCGCAAAAAATCGTGATAGGTTTTAGGGCTCTTATCCAACGGCTTAATATAAAAAAGCGCCTATTCAAGGCGCCTTTTTAAATCGTTTGGGTTGTATAAAAAAGAGATAAATTTACTAAAAATACTGAATAATCAGGGGGTTTCTTTTCGCAAAAAGACCCAGTCATTGTCTGTTGATTGCTCAGCACAAAACGCATAGCCAGCTGTATTAAATTGCTTAAGATCGTTAGGTGCTTCTATCCGGTTTTTAATGATATAAGCGCTCATCATGCCACGCGCCTTTTTTGCATAAAAACTGATCATTTTGTACTGATTATTTTTCCAGTCTTTAAAAACGGGGGTGATAATTTGGCTATTTAATAAGGCGGGTTTAATCGATTTAAAGTATTCGTTAGATGCCAAGTTAATCAGAACAGGGCTTTTTTGTTTAGCCAGCTCCTGGTTTAACGTGTTGGTGATGGTATCGCCCCAAAATTCGTAAAGGTTTTTACCGCGTTTATTGTTAAAACGGGTGCCCATTTCCAGACGATAAGCTTGCATTAAATCCAAAGGTTTCAATAAGCCATAGAGTCCCGACAAAATTCGTAGGTGACCGTTAGCCCAAACTAAATCGTCTTCGGATAAGCTGCTGGCCGAGAGGCCTTCATAAACATCACCTTTAAAGGCAAGGATGGCTTGTTTGCTATTGTCCGGCGTGAAAGGAGCCTGCCATTTAATGAATCGATTACTATTCAATAGACCTAATTTATCACTGACACCCATCAGTGATGAAATTTCTGATGGAGAAAGCTTTTTTAATTGGTCAATCAGTTCGCCAGAGTCAGCAAGAAAATCCGGTTGAGAATATTGTTGAGTACTGGGGGCTGTTTCGTAGTCTAAGGTTTTCGCAGGAGAGATAACAAAAATCATTTTTACTCAGTGGTTTTAGAGTTTGAATTATATTGTACGGTGTTGCAGGGAAGTTTTGTATACTGAATCGCTTTCATTCTATCCATTAGTTTTCTTGGATGATAGAGATTGAAGACGCCCAGACAGTTATTTTCACTTATATTTTAGTGTGGCTAGGCATGATGTAAAATTGACTAGTCTAAATGGACTCTTTATACTGCAATGCAATAAGTTGTTGTTTTTATTATTTTGGAGATTTAAAAATGGGTAAGTCGATAGCTTTAGTAACAGGTGGTTTAGGTGGTATTGGCACAGAAATTTCAAAAAAATTATCTGAGAATGGTTATACAGTTGTTGCGACAACCTTTGACAAAGAGGTAGAAAAGGCTGATGAGTGGGTCGCTGCTCAAAAGGAAGAAGGGTTTAACTTTTTAGTTGAAGAAGCTGATGTGACCAGTTTTGATGATTGTGCTGCCATGGTTCAGCGTGTTGAAGATCATGTAGGGCCGATTGATGTATTAGTTAACTGTGCGGGTATTACCCGTGACGGTTTTTTAAAAAACATGGACGAGTCTAATTGGGATGCTGTGTTATCCACAAACTTGGATGGTGTCTTTAACATGACTAAAAATGTTCTGGAGCCTATGTTATCCAGAGGGTTTGGTCGTATTATCAACATTTCTTCAGTAAATGGTCAACGTGGACAGTTTGGCCAAACCAATTATTCTGCTGCCAAAGCGGGAATGCATGGTTTTACGATGGCTCTTGCGCAAGAAGTTGCACGTAAAGGGATTACAGTTAACTCTGTTAGCCCAGGTTATGTTGCGACTCAAATGGTGATGAAAATAGACGAAGGGATCCGTAACGAATTGATTTCCCAAATTCCAATGCAACGTTTGGGTAAACCGACAGAAATTGCTAATACCGTTGGCTTTTTGGCATCTGATCAGGCCGATTACATAACGGGGGCAAATATTCCTGTTAACGGTGGTTTGTTTACCAGTTTCTAATGAAGTTTTCAGTGAAATAGAAAGGTATGATTAAAAAGGCGGTCATTATGATCGCCTTTTTAATTGACAAGCGGTTAAAGAATGGTATGACTAGGTTTGGACTTTTATTATTAATTAATTTAAGGGGTGGTGAAAATGCAAAATGACCTAATTAAGCAATGGGCTCAGTTAAGTAAGAAAGCCAATGAATCGTTAAAGAAAATTAATACTTTAAATACTCAATCTATAAAGCAACTGACCAAATTACAAATGGATTTGGTGTCGAGTTGTTTGGAAGGCAGTATCAAGAAGGTCTCCTCAGTCAATAAAGTCTCATCAGTGGCTGAACTGATGAATTTACAATCTACTTTGTACAAGGAACTTTCTGAGAAAGTGTTGGAGAATGCTCAACAGTCAGTCAAGGTTGCGATGGAGACCAAAAAAGCAATGGGTGAACTCATTAGCGATGGTCTGGCAGACATACCGGAGGTGGTTACAAAGAAAGAGTCTGAAAAAGCCGCACCGAAACCGGTCGCTAAGAAAGCCGCACCGACACCGGCCGCTAAGAAAGCTACACCGACACCGGTCGCTAAGAAAGCTACACCGACACCGGTCGCTAAGAAAGCTGCACCGAAACCGGCCGCTAAGAAAGCTACACCGACACCGGTCGCTAAGAAAGCTGCACCGAAACCGGCCGCTAAGAAAGCTGCGCCGAAACCGGTCGCTAAGAAAGCTGAGCCAAAGCCCACGCAGACAAGTTTGCAGATGCCGAAACCATCAGGCCGTCCGGTGACAGAAGGTGATGCTAAAAAGTAGCGGGTTGCTTTAGATAGGTTCTAGGCGCTCTAATAATGTTGATGACCAGTATGTAGGAAGAGAGTGGGATGAAAGCGACAATTGAAATTGATGCAACGCCTCAAGAAATGAGGCAGTTGTTTGGTTTGCCAGATGTGCAAAGTCTACAACAAGAGGCTTTAGAGAAAGTTCGAGAAAAAATAATGGCGGGCATAGAATCAAATGATCTATCTGAATTGATGAAACTGTATATGCCGATGCCTGATCAACTGTCAGTCATGGAAGGGTTTCAAAAAACGATGTGGGATGCGATGATGAAGGGCGTGACTTTACCGACTGAGGAAAATGAAAAATAGTCGTTCTAGCCAATAAAGTGGTGCAGTGATTTAATAAGCGCTTGTTGAGTTTTTAAACTGATAAATGCGCCGATATGCCCTCCGTTTAGAGCGCATTCACTGTAAAGAGAGGGTTTAATGTGTTGGCTCAGTGCACGCGTTGATTTAGGTGGAACAATATGGTCTTTGGTCGCGTATACATTATGGACTGGGCAAGTGATAGCGGATAGTTTAACGGGTTGGCCGTCTATCTCTAGCTTGCCCTTATGTAAATAATTTTGTTGATAAAAATTAACCCAAAACTCGTTTGCTGCGTAGCCGGTTAAATCGGGTGCATCGTTCAGCCACTGTTCCATGCGAAGAAAGGTATCCAAGTTTTCTTTTTTGTTTACTAAGTGATCAAATTGGCGGTATTTTTCACGGTTTAACTGAAAAGGTTTTAAAGTTTTAAAGAGTTGGTTGATCAGTTGACCGGGTATATTGCCGCAAGTAGTCAGTAAGTTATGATGATCCAGGTCGGCCGCCCAGGTACTGAAAGGGCCGTTCTGTGCGTGAAAATCAACGGGCGTCACCAACGTGATGAGTTTACGTATTTCATCGGGGTGAAGAGCGGTGTAACACAGTGAAAATACACCGCCTTGACAAATTCCTAACAGATCTATTTTTTTTCTTTTTGCATGCCGTTTAACGTGCTGCACACATCGGTGCAGATAGCCATTAATATAATCATTCAAACGGGTTAATTTATCGCTGCTGTCTGGGTAGCCCCAGTCAATTAAATAAACGGGATAACCGTGCTCTAACAAACCCTGTACTAAAGATCTTTTGGGTTCTAGATCAGTAATATAAGGTCGATTGACCAGTGCGTACGTGAGCAAAATGGGTGTTTTTTTCTGTTTAACACCCAATGGCTTGTAATGAAATAATTGAAGCTTATTTTCTTTATAAATAAGTTCTTTTGGGCTGCTGCCGACTGCTGGAAGCGATTGCCTATCGGTATGACTTAACTGCTTTATGAGTGTTATAAAATCCTTTTGCCAGCTGTTATTGGTTTCTTGAGTTGTTGTTGGCATGAGTTGAAGATTTATTTTAATCGGCAGATAGTTTGTTGTAGCTCATCGATTGTGGCCTCGGTTTGTTCTTTATATTCCGCGAATTCAATTCTAAGTGTGTGCAGGCCTTTTTGCAGGTCATTCATGGTTTGCTGAGAGGGTAGACCTAGCAGATGTGCGAATGTATCAAAAAAGTTAAATTGAGCTGCCTTGAGTTGATGGGCTGATTTCATAAATTTTTGATGAGCCTCAATATAATCGGGCGTTTGGCTTATTTCGCTAAAAGCTGTTTCACCTGCCGTTAACCAAAATTGACACAATTGTTCGTCAGAAGGGTCGGTGCATTTGTTTTTTAACGCTTCAAACTGTTCAAGGGCTGATTTGCTCAAGGTTGCGTACAAATGATTCATTTTTTGTAGAGCCGACTGTATATCGCGGATGTTTTCCTGGAGTTGCCCAGGTAAATCGGTCAAGGTCTTCAAAAAGGCTTGAAGAGAAGAGCTGTTTAACTTTTCTTGGTCAGTGTCCTGGGGAAAATAAAGTTGAAGCCAATCCAATTGGCCGTCGGATAAAGTATTGAACCCGAGTGTTTGAGGTAAATTCCAAAAGTCAGATAATCCGGGTTCATCATTGTTTATTTTTTTTAGAAGTTGCTGATAAAAAAGCCCTTGATTTTGAAAGTGCTGTATGACTTCTTTATATTCATCTGGCACGTTGCTGTTGATGAAATCTTGGAATTGAGTTGCGTACTCATTTTTTTCAGTGGTCATTTAAATAGCTTCTATCGGGTTCAATGACGATTCTATTTAAATAATTTGCATACGTACAGGCGATTTTTTTAGTCAGTTTGGAAAATTATGGAGTTTTTCGGCTGAATGCGTTTGAGAGACCAGGCGTGAATGCCCCATTCTAAAATATCGGTTGACTTTGCAGTCAATAATTTGGGAGGTGGGTTCAGGTTTAAATAGCGCAGGATGTTGATCAGTGTTTCGTTAACGGGGGCTAAAGAAATATCGTGCGCATCGGTTTGCTTACTTAATTTATGGCCCTTAGTGTCGCTAATGACTGGAATATGAGCATAACCAGGGTGTTTTAAGTGCAATAGCTGCTGAAGGTGAATCTGCTGGTAAGTGCTGGCTAACAAATCGGATCCTCTTAGCACATGAGTAATGCCTTGCTCGTCATCATCGATAACTACGGCGAGATGATACGAAACGACGTCATCTTTTCGAAAAATAACGAAGTCGCCGATTTCTTTTTTAAGCGCCAGCTGGGAAGGGCCTTGTACGTCGTCGTTTAAGAAAATGTATTTGTTGGGCAGTTTAATTCTTAAAGCTGTTGGTTGGCCGTCTTTAGGGGGGTGTGCTAAACAAAAGCCATCATAAGGGCCTGGCTGGCCCTGTCGGCTCATTAAGTTTTTTCTGGAGCAGTGGCATGGATAAAGTAATTCGAGTCGTTGTAGTCTGCTTAAAGCACTTTTATAAGCCTCTATGCGATGACTTTGATAGAGAATGTCTTCATCCCAAGTGAGGCCAAATTGAACGAGTGTATCAAGAATTTTGGAGGCATATTCCTGTTTGCAACGATAAGGGTCCAAGTCATCTATTCGAACGAGCCACTGACCTCCTTCGGAACGCGCATGTAAGTAACTGGCAACAGCGGTGTACAAAGAACCAAAGTGTAAGGGACCTGTAGGAGAGGGGGCAAATCGCCCCCGGTAGGCTGAATGGGTAACAACCAAGAGGCTGGAACGGCTAGATTTTTTGTTTTTCCCTTATTTCATCAAGCGATTTGCAGTCAATACATTGAGTTGCTGTTGGGCGAGCCTCAAGGCGTTTGATAGCGATTTCTATACCACAAGTTTCACAAAAACCATAATCACCAGAATTCAGCATAGCGATGGATTCATCAATTTTCTTAATTAATTTACGTTCGCGGTCGCGTGTTCTTAACTCAAGACTAAAGTCAGCTTCCTGGCTTGCTCTGTCAGTTGGGTCGGGAAAATTAGAAGCCTCGTCTTGCATATGATGGACTGTTCGATCAACATCATCCATCAAGCCATTTTTCCATTGAAGGAGGATGGATCTGAAATGTTCGACTTGAGAAGGGCTCATATGCTCTTCACCTTTTTTAGCTTTGTACGGCTTAAATTCAAGGTGACTTGCGTCTAAGTTTTTGTTTTCGTTTGTAGCCATTATTTTGTTTGTTACCAACGGTTAAAAAAATTGAGCGCGAATAAATATCAGAAATTAAACAAATGTGCAATGTTTTTGTCCATTTGACTGTTCGTACGCAGCTCGTTCTTGCTTTAAAATATAGACCTTATCATGGGTTTCTACAAAGGTTTTTTTAATGAAGGGTGGAAAAGTTTCTGAGCGGGCTGAAAATGTATTTCCTTTTTATGTTATGGATATTATGGCCAGGGCGCAAGCACTTGAAGAAGAGGGGCGAGATATTGTTCATATGGAAGTGGGTGAGCCAGATTTTGCGACACCGCCTCCCATTTTACAGGCTGGGAAACAGTTTTTAGAATTAGGTGATGTTCATTATACAAAAGCACAGGGCTTGCCAGCGTTACGTGAAAAAATTGCGGAATATTATCGTTGCGAATACCAGGTCAAGGTTTCTCCAGAGCGTATTTTTATTACGCCAGGTGCTTCTGGGGCATTAACAGTTGCTTTAGCCGCCTTGGTTGATGAGGGCGATGAAGTATTGACCTGTGACCCTGGCTATCCTTGCAATAATAATATTGTTAATTTATTTGGTGGGAAAGCAAGGCCTCTAGAAGTTAAGCCGGGCGATAATTTTCAAATGACCGGAGAAGTGATTTCACAGGCTTGGACGAATAAAACACGCGGGGTGATGTTTGCCTCCCCATCTAACCCAACGGGAACGATGGTGAGCCCTGCTCAGTTAAGGGATATTATCAAGGCGGTTAACGAGCATCAGGGTTTTTTAATTTCTGATGAAATTTATCATGGCCTTGTCTATGATCGGCGGGCTATTTCTGCTTTAGAAATGTCAGAAGACGTGTTTGTATTAAATAGTTTTTCCAAATTCTTTGGCATGACCGGCTGGCGTTTAGGTTGGCTAATTGTCCCTGAATATGCTGTGTCAGCTGCTAATCGCCTGATGCAAAATTTATACATTTCAGCGCCTACAACGTCGCAATATGCTGCCTTATCAGCTTTTGATGCAGAGACGTTGAAAATCTTATATCAACGGCGTGATGAATTTAAAAATCGAAGAGATGTGTTGTATACAGGTTTAAAGGCGTTGGGCTTTGGGTTGTTTGAAAAACCACAAGGGGCTTTTTATATTTATGCAGATTGCCGTGCATTTACGGATGATAGCTATGTATTTGCATTGGAATTATTAGAGCATGCTGGTGTGGCGACTACGCCAGGTAAAGACTTTGGTACAAGCCACCCCGAAAGATACCTGCGTTTTGCCTATACGACATCGATAGCGTGTATTAGAGAGGGCTTGGAACGAATTAAGAACTTTTTAGCAGCAAAAGAAGGTTAAGAATATTGATGGTAAATGGCTAAGGTTTGTTTGTTAATAATTTTTTTTCCCAATCCAGGGAGGTTTTTACGATCAGGTTTAAGTCATCGTATTGAGGTTTCCAACCCAGCGTTTGGCGAACTTTCTTTGCAATAGAGACAAGTTCAGCAGGGTCGCCGGCACGACGAGGCATCTCTTCTACCATAATAGGTGAGCCATTTTCTTTGTTAATCGCGTCGATCACTTCTTTAACACTGTAACCGTGACCGTAACCGCAATTAAGTGTCGTGGACTCACCGTTGTTTTCAAGATAATCCAGAGCGTCAATATGTGCTGCAGCTAAATCGGAGACATGGATATAATCACGAATTCCGGTTCCATCCTTTGTTGGGTAATCAGTACCAAATACCAATAATTTTTCTCGCTTTCCAACGGCGACCTCAGCGGCTACTTTTATGAGTAAAGTAGCGTTTTTGGTTGATTGGCCAATTTGCCCCTCGGGGTCAGAACCAGCGACATTAAAATAACGCAAAATAACGTGTTTTAAAGGGGTCGCTTTTGACAAATCACGGATCATTTGCTCGCTCATAAGTTTAGAGCTTCCGTAAGGGTTGATGGGCGCCTTAGGCGTCTCTTCAGAGGCAAAACCGGTTTCAAGTTCACCGTAAACGGCTGCGGTTGAGCTAAAAATAAAGTTTTTTACGCCGGCTTTTGAGCAGCATTCCAGTAAGTTCCGCGTAGAACACGTATTATTCTGATAATATTTTAACGGGTTTTCAACTGATTCGGGAACAATGGTATGGGCTGCAAAGTGTAGAACTGAGTCGATGTTGTGTTCGTGTAGAATACGGTTAACAAGCTCGGTATCGCCGGTATTTCCTTGAATAAATGTTCCGTATAACACGGCGCTTTTAAAGCCAGTTGATAAGTTATCTAAAATAACAACGTTTTCACCACGTTCGCCAAGTAATTTAACAACATGGCTGCCTATGTAACCGGCGCCGCCTGTGACTAAAATGGATTTTTTTTTCATAAGGATTGGGTCAATAATTGAATGTTAACGTGTTGTCCTTTTTCAATGTTAGCAGCGTATTGCTCCAAAACAATGAGGCAGTTCGCCTTGGACATTGAACTGATTATATGTGAGCCTTGGTTGCCAGTCGAATGGACGACGAGTTCGCCGTTTATATTTTCAACAAAACCGCGCTGGAATTCGGTACGACCAGGTTGTTTTTTTATGGTCTCCGCTGTCTTGGCTTGCAGTGTAATGGGCGTTTGGTTTTGCTGTAATCCTGCCCGTGTCTGCAGGGCGGGCTGGACGATTTGTTGAAAGGTGACCATAACCGATACCGGGTTACCGGGTAAGCCAAAAAAGGCTGTTTCGTTAATAGAACCGAAAACGAGTGGTTTGCCAGGTTTAATGGCTATCTGCCATAAATGAACGCGACCCATTTTTTTAAGAATATCAACGATATAGTCAGCCTCACCAACAGATGCGCCGCCAGTGGTGATAATTACATCGCATGCATTAGAGGCAGCTATTAGGGCCGATTCAATGGCGATCGGGTCGTCAGGTATAACACCTAAGTCAGTAGGCGTTATATTGGCTGTTTCGAGCAAGGCGTGTAAGGTGTAGCGATTGCTGTCAAAGATTTGTCCAGGTTTGGTTTGACTGCCAATGGGGACGAGTTCATCTCCGGTAGAAAAGAAGCCAACGTTTAATTTTTTGAATACGGCAACGTCGGCAATGCCGCATGATGCTAATAACCCAATATCGGCAGGCTGTAAACTCCTCCCTTTTGCAAATAAAAGTTGGCCTTTTTGTGTGTCATCACCCACTTGCCTGATATTTTCCCCTTCAACAGGCCATTGCGTTAGATGAATGGTCTCGTCAATTCGATGGACGTTTTCTTGCATAACCACGCAATCGCATTGGTCGGGAACATAAGCGCCCGTAAAAATGCGTATGCATTCGTTATCTGCGATTGGTTTTGTGAACGGTTTTCCTGCCCATGATGTTCCAATAATGTTGAGTACTTTTGAATGTTTATCAATAGAACGTAAGGCATAGCCATCCATCGAAGAGTTTCTGAAATTAGGCACATCGATAGCCGCATGCACTGCCTTGTAGGTGATTCGATTGAGGGCATGCTTTAAAGGGACACGTTCATAAGCATCGATGGCAGGCAGTTCACTTAAAATTTGGCTTAAAGCCTGTTCGAGGGTCAGTAAATCACTTGTGGCGCAAGAATCATCCATTTTCATTGCTTAAAAATTCGTTGTAAATAAAGTCGGCAACTTCCTCTGGTTTGTTTAAATCCAGGCAGGGGAGCGGAGTAGATAAGGGTGTGTCACTGGCAATAGCAATTATTGAAGGGTCATGACGAAATAACAGGGGTGCATTGAGTTCAGCACGGTGCAGTTCTATTTTTGGAAAGGATTCATGCTTGAACCCCTCAACAATTATTAAATCTAAAGAGTCGGCTGGAAAGCAAGCTAATTGGTCTTCAAGTTTAGGTTCGTCACCCGGTAACTCGGTGATGATAGCTCGACGATATTTTGAAACCAGAAGAACCGGCGAGGCTCCCGCCTTTCTGAGTCGGTAACTGTCTTTGCCAGGTTGATCAGTTTCAAAATTATGATGACTGTGCTTGATTAAGCCAACTTGTAATCCACGTTCTTTTAAAAGGGGGATGAGAAGGCTGATCAGGGTGGTTTTTCCCGTACCGCTATTGGCACTAAATCCTAGAACGGGGAGTGACAAAGCGGCATTCATGACATTTCAACCGAGTATTGCATTAAAAATGTGAGGCGTTAATCCATAAGTGTGCATAAATGCTGGCAGCATAACCTAAAGCAATGGCAGGCATCCACCTTAGGTGATAAGCAAAGGTATAAATACCACGAGCTTGCCCCATCAGAGCAACGCCGGCAGCGGAACCAATAGACAATAAACTCCCGCCAACACCTGCAGTTAAGGTGACAAGTAGCCATTGGCCGTGAGACATCTCCGGTTGCATGGTTAACACAGCAAACATGACAGGAATGTTATCAACTATTGCTGACAAGATGCCGACAATGACGTTTGCTGTTGTTGGACCTAATTGACCATACATGGCCTCAGAAGCGAGTCCTAAATACCCAATAAATCCCAAGCCGCCTACCGCCATAATGACACCATAAAAAAAGAATAATGTATCCCACTCAGCTCGGGCAATGGCATTAAAAACATTAAACCCCGTGGTATTTTTTTCATCAAAACCTAACGAATCAATGTTGTCACTAAAAAGGTCTTCATCGAGTTTGCCATTAAGTTTGCGCCGTTGAAGGTAATAACCGAAAAGCTTTAAGTACGCTAGACCCGTCATCATGCCGATAACAGGGGGTAAATGCAGGAAGTTATGGTAACAAACTGCGGTAGCAATAGTTAGTAAGAACAAAATGATAATAGCCGTGCCGCCCGGTTTCATGATGACCACATGGCCCTCAACTTTCTCGGGTGAGCCTGTTGGAATAAAAAAATGCATAATGGCCGCGGGAATAAGATAGTTAACGGCTGAAGGAATAAATAATACAAGAAATTCAGATAGGTCGACGAGCCCCTTTTGCCAGACCATTAAGGTTGTAATATCACCAAAGGGACTGAAGGCGCCCCCCGCATTTGCCCCAACAACAATAGCAACACAAGATAGGGCAACAAATTTAGGCTCTTTTTTGGCTACCGTTAAGGCGACGGTGCACATAATTAAAGCAGTCGTTAAATTGTCAGCAATGGGGGAGATAAAAAAGGCTAAAATACCTAGGAGCCAAAAGAGAGCTCTGTAGCTAAAGCCTTTTTCAACCAACCAACCTCTTAAGGCGTCAAATACCCTACGTTCAATCATTGCGTTGATATAAGTCATCGCCACAAGGAGGAAGAAAAAGAGTTCAGTGAATTCAAGAAAGTTATGACGTAGCGCCTCTTCAGCAGCATGATCAAAACCATTACGTTGGTAAACAATAGCAATCATTACCCAAATAATTCCAGCAGCCATTAAGACAGGTTTTGATTTACGTAAATGCAATTGCTCTTCAAAAATAACGAGTGTATAGGCCAAAGCAAAAATCCCCAGAGCTATATACCCCACAGTGCTATTCGTTAAATCGAGTCGGGTATATTCAGGCGCGTTAGCGGAAAAGGCTAAGCCTGGTATGAAAAGTAATAATAAGGCGTTGACTGGACAAGTTAAGAATTTCATTAGCAGTTATTTTCTTGGTAATGGTTGGTTAAGAAGGTCAGATGTAGAGGTAATCAACCATTATATATTAACTTGCTGCTTAGCAACATAATTAGTCATGACTGAATCAGACCTAAAGAATAATAACGTAAATCTATTAGATAAATTTAAAGATAAATTGATAAGTCTTAACTCTTTGTTAAAAATTTTTTTTATAAATTTAATGTCACTTTATCTATATTTTTAAGCCCATTTAAAAAATGATTTAAATCATTTTTATCTATTGACCAAACGTATGTTAGGAGTTATCGTTAAGCCGTTATAAAAAAAATCTGAGGAGGCTACATGGCTGTTACACAAGAGGGATTAAAAAACCGCAAAAAATTGAAGGTTGGAAGTTAAACTTAAAGCCGATGTTTATGGGGTTGTTCATACTCATTGCAATTTTTGGTATTGCAAGGTGGTATCAACAATGGGCTGCTTGGGATTATGGACTGGATTCTACCGACCCACTGTTTGATAAATATTGGATGACAGTTTTCTGGGGTGAATTAATTGTAGAGGTGATACTGTTTTTTGTTTTCGTCACCTATTTTTGGCTAACCCGAGACAAAAAACTCAATGAATTAACACCGAGAAAAGAAATGAATCGAATGATCCATTGGGTCAGCATGTTGGCTGTTTACGCATTTGGTTTCTATTTTGCGGGTAGTTTCTATGCAGAACAAGATGCGACATGGCATCAAACAGTTGTCCGAGACACCAGCTTTACACCCAGTCATATCTTCCTGTTTTACATGGCTATGCCGGTTTTCATTATTATCGGGTTTAGTTTGTTTACTTATGCTATCACCCGGTTGCCTGTATTTGCTAAGCGTATCTCTCTCCCCTTGGTGTTGACTGTTTGTGGCCCGTTTATGTTGTTACCTACAGTGGGTTACAATGAATGGGGGCATGCATTCTGGTTAATGGAAGAGTATTTCACTGTGCCATTACACTGGGGCTTCGTATTTTTTGGTTGGTCTATCTTAGCGTTAGCTGGATTGCTGCACCAAATTGTCAAACGCATGATAGTGATCATGCCTAAAGTAGTTGATGAGAAAGGTGAGTTAACCTCCTAGCTACATTCTTGTAGAGCTGGTATGTGTGTTTAAGCATATATCAGCTCTATCATACGATTTAAAAAATATTTGGATAAGTAGAGGATACTTAAAATGAGCTTAACTGCGCCTGAAAAAAAGCTGCTGAATGCGATAACGACGAAGGGTTCTTCAGCGGCTAAAATTGTTCGACAATTGGATTTGATTGTTGTTCTGATACTGTTTTTTGCCATTATTGCGGCATTCCATATACACATTATGTTAACCGTGGGCGATTGGGATTTCTGGGTAGACTGGAAAGATAGAAAAAACTGGGTCACATTAACACCCATGCTGTTAATTTTTATACCTGCGGCCTTGTCCTACCCCTTTATGCAAAAATTTGGTTTACCTATTGCGGGGACTTTGTGTGCATTATGTTTGGTTATTGGGGAATGGGTCAGTCGAATATTAGGCTTCCATCTATGGACATATTTCCCATATAGCATGATTTGGCCATCTATCGCTATACCGGGTTTAATGCTGATGGACTTAGTGCTACTTCTCAGTAGAAATGCGATAGCGACATCAATCTTTGGTGGCAGTGCGGTGGCATTAGCATTTGCTCCTGCAAATTGGCCCATTTTAGCGCCTTATCATTTACCTGTGGTGCATATTGATCAGGTGGTGAATGTCGCTGACCTTATTGGTTATACGTTTACACGTACCGCCACACCCGAATATTTACGAATCATTGAGCGGGGAACGTTACGGACATTTGGTGGTGAGTCGACCATTATTTCAACGTTCTTTTCCGCCTTTGTTTGTATGGTTTTATTCTTTATTTGGTGGAAAATTGGTGAATGGGTTACAAACCTTGGCACTGTGCCTAACCGCTTCAAAAAAATGGTGGGGTACACCGATGAAGACGATGATAATGCTAAGGAGGCTGTATAGATGTTTAAGTTATCGAAAATGATCGAGAAACTGGTGTTATCGATGATGTTAGTGGTGATGACTGGCGTAGCGTTTGCTCATGGTGAAAGAAACCAAGAGCCGTTCTTAAGAATGAAGACACTGCATTGGTATGATGCAAAATGGTCCGTTGAAAACGGAAGCACGATCCAGGTGAACGATGAGGTGACACTAACCGGAAAAGTGCATTTTTTCTCTAGCTGGCCTGAAGTGATTAATGGGCCAAGTACCATTTTTTTAGCAAATGCAACGCCCGGCCCTGTTTTTATTAGAAAAGCCAGTTATTTAAATGAAGTGCCTATGATTCAGTCAACCGGGGCAGAATTAGGGCATACCTATGAATATAGGGTTATTTTGAAAGCCCGAATACCGGGTAAACATCATGTTCATCCTATGATAAATGTTGAATCTGCAGGTGGGCTAGTGGGTCCAGGGATTTGGATTACTATTGATGGAGAGGCTGATGACTTTGTTTATTCTGTGACCACTAGAACAGGGCAAGTGATCGATAACCTAGGCAGTTATGCTGTTCAAAACGTGGTTAATTGGCATCTGTTTTGGGCTGCTGTTGCCGTTTTTTGGTTACTTTGGTGGATGAGGCGTCCTCTATTAGTTGTCAGGTTCTTGAAAGTTAAAGAAGGCAGTTGGAATGAGCTAATCACAAAAAATGATAAGTTCCTTGGGGCTTTCATGATTGTGTTCATTATTGGCGTACTCATATACGCAAACAGCATCACCAAAGAAAAATACCCCAGAACAATCCCGCTGCAAGCAGGTAAAGTTGATTTGATGTCCTTAGCGGTCCATAACGATGGTTTGGGAACAGTCAAAGCAAAACAAAGAAATAACGATGCTTCAGTTGGTGTGATTAGCAAAAAAGCAGAATATTTCTTACCGGGAAGAACAGTCACCGTAGAAGCTGAAATAACGAATAACTCTCGTTTGCCTATACAACTTGGTGAGTTTACAGCGGCAAATATCCGATTTATTAATCATGATGTTGATTTTGCAATGAAGGGAGTAGATGAAGGTTACCCTGATGAATTGGTCGCTGATAAATCACTTGGAGTGTCAGACAACACACCGATCCAGCCAGGTGAAAGTCGTCTAATTAAAATCAATGCGACAGATGTGGCTTGGGAAACGGAACGATTAAGTAGTCTGATGAACGACCCTGAAAGCAGTTACGGTGCCTTGCTATTTTTCTTTGATAGTGAAGGAAATAGAATGATTTCAGAATTATCTGGGCAAATACTGCCTACATTCGTTGACTAGTTTAGTTCGTATGAGAAACCCCTTTTTTACCTTTAAAAAAGGGGTTTTGTTTTTTATTTTCCTTTCTGCTTCAATAACAAGCTCGTATGTTCAAGCGCATGGTGGCGTTGAAATAGAGAAAGATTATTGCACCTTTCGATTATCAGGCTATATGCTCCATTTTACAGCGTATCAACCCGAACTATTTGGCACCGAGGAGCTGTGTAAATCAATCACGGACTCAGAAGAAGCGGTTTTGGTGTTGGACTTTGTGGATGAGAAGCTTAGGAATATGCCGATTAAGGTGGATATTAAGAAAGAAGAACAGACAGGCTTTATGACGGTTCAGTCTTTTCCAGAACAGTTATATCCAACCGGTACGATGTATATTCCCTTTTTAAAACCTTTGGAAGGGAAATATAAAGTTCTTGTTAGTTTAGAAGCAGATGAAAATAAGCGGGTAGATAATCACCCGGTTGCTGCGGCTTTTAGTTTTGTTGTATCAGCTGATGAAGCATTTAATCGTGCGAATTTTTATAAGAAAAATAGCGGTGCGATACTGATAGCGATCTTGATGATACTGGCTGGCTTAATCGCATTTAAATTTTATAAAAATAAAGCATGAACGCTTGCTTTTATGGGGGTTAAAAAATGATAAGGAGAAATAAAAGATAAAGAGCTATTTATTATTTCTCCATTTTTTCTTTCGCTGTTCTTTCAAGGCGGCTTTTTCGGCCATTAATTTTTCTGTTTTAGCGATTTCTCTTTCAACCCGTTGAGGGGTTTCAAGCGTGATTTGGCCCAGTGAGCCGCTTCTGAAATCATGAATAAAAATGGTCGATGCTTTTTTCAGGTCAACGCGCCCGCCACTGATTAAGGCGCCGCGCTTTTTGCCAAGAGCTTCAAGTAGTGTGGTTTCATCCAAGGGTGGTTCTTCAAGATCGTACCTCTTCATTAGTAAATTTGGGTGCTCATTTAAATAATATTCTGCTGCATAGTAAGCAATATCATCGTATTCTATGGCGGTATCTTTTATTGCACCTGTCATGGCTAAACGGTATCCGCTGTCTTCATTGTCTACTTTTGGCCATAGCAAACCCGGGGTATCGAATAAAATTAGGTTATTGCCCAAGTCAATGCGCTGCTGTGTTTGTGTCACTGCGGGTTCATTGCCCGTTTTGGCAATCGTTCTATTAGCCAATGTATTGATCAGGGTTGATTTTCCAACATTGGGAATACCGGTAATGAGACAGGTGATGGGCGAAATTTTTGTCCCTTTGCTGGGTACTAGTTTCTTACATAATGAAAATATTTGTTCACGTTTATTTGG
Organism: Cycloclasticus sp.; assembly: GCA_002700385.1. Taxonomy (GTDB): domain Bacteria; phylum Pseudomonadota; class Gammaproteobacteria; order Methylococcales; family Cycloclasticaceae; genus Cycloclasticus. The sequence goes on along the minus strand of PADC01000008.1, from coordinate 276,394 downwards.
CTGATTTAAATTGAGAGCCAGTGTTTTTGTGTGCTTGTTTTTTTCTAAATAATTTTGCCAATCTTTTGTTATCTCGGGTTCGGCTAGGTCAGTTTTGTTAAGAATTTTTATACAGGGTTTATCACCACGTATGGTTGCTAACATGGGATTTTCACTGCTGTAGGGAATTCTTGCATCCAGAACTTCTATAAACATATCAACGTCAGGAAGTCTTTTTTTGATCTCCTTTTGGGCTTTATGCATGTGCCCTGGGTACCAGTTAATACTCATGATGGGTCGGTGTTCATTTGTTTAAGGGTGACCGCTTAATAGTGGGGCGGTACTTCATTACTATCAGATAACAAGTTTCTACCTTCTTCTGTAGCTTGTTGAGCATTCTTTATCAGTTGAGTCATTTGTTTTTTTAATGAATCAATTTGATCTTGCTGCTGACAAATAACGCGATCTAATTGTTGGATCGTGTCTTCTTGATAGGCTACTTTAATCTCAAGTTCTGTGATTCTTTTATCCATTTTTATTTTAAAGGTTTATTATTCTTTTTCTTTTTGGGTTTCTTAGTGTACGTTTTTTTCTTTCCTTTAACAGGTTTAGCCGATGTGGCGCTCTGTTTCGCTACATGGTCGCTGATTTCGATATTTAAAGGGTGGTTACGTACGCGCACTTTCTTAAGGCTTTGGAAGACGATTTTTGGCATGCCGATCGGTAGTTCAACATAGCTGTGTTCGTCGTTTAATTCAATATGACCAATATGTCTTGGCTCAACATCGGCCTCATTAGCAATAGCACCAACAATATCCCCTGGGGTGACATGATGCTTTTTCCCCACTTCAATTCGATAGTTGTCCATCGGTACCTTTACATTGCCTCGTTTGCTTTTAGGTAAATCGTCTTTGTTTGGGCGTAAAGATTGGCTTCTTCTTTCCGTTTTAGGTTGTTTACTAACCCGAGCGGAAGATTTTTTCGCTGCCTCTTCAAGGACTAACGGTTTTTCTTTTTGAGCTAAGTAAGCTAAAGCTCCTGCTAATTGAATGGGATCCACATCGTGTTCGTCGAGATAGGATTGAATCAGTTGATGGAAAAAGTCCAGTTTTTTATTAGCGACAACCTGAGTGATTGTGGCCTTAAAATCGTTTGCTCGCTTTTCATTGACTTGTTGACGGGTAGGTAACTCCATTGGGTTGATAGGTTGACGTGTTGCTTTTTCAATAGCACGTAACAGGCGACGTTCGCGTGGCGCTACAAATAAAATAGCCTTGCCTGTTCTCCCTGCGCGGCCTGTTCGGCCAATACGGTGTACATAAGCTTCGGTATCATATGGAATGTCGTAATTGACCACATGACTGATTCGAGCGACATCAATGCCACGTGCTGCAACATCGGTGGCGACCAGAATATCTATGTGTTTTTTCTTTAATTGCTCTATCGTTCGTTCACGTAAAGCTTGAGACATATCACCATTAATGGCAGAAGCCGAGTAACCGCGTGCTTCCAGCTTTTCAGCAAGCTCAACGGTCAGGGCTTTTGTACGCACAAACATGATGATACCGTCGAAATCTTCTACTTCTAAAATACGTGTTAAGGCATCTAATTTATGCAAGCCACTCACCATCCAAAAGGACTGTTCTATGCGTTCAACCGTCGATGTTTTTGAAACGATTTTAACGATTTTGGGTGCACTTAAATAGTTGTCGGCAACCCGTCGGATGGGGGCCGGCATGGTTGCGGAGAAAAGTGCTACCTGGCGTTGCGGGGGTGTTTGTTCCAGTATCCACTCCACATCTTCAATAAAGCCCATTCTTAACATTTCATCGGCCTCATCCAACACGATGGTATCGAGGTCATCTAATTTCAATGTTTTTCGGCGTAAATGGTCCATCACACGACCCGGTGTGCCAACCACCACCTGTACACCACGACGGAGTTGCCTTAATTGCGCGTCCATGCCTTGACCACCGTATATGGGTAATACGTGAAAGCCCTTCATAGCACTGGCATAAGTTTTGAAAGCTTCTGCTACCTGAATGGCCAATTCGCGTGTGGGTGTAAGCACTAAAACCTGTGGCTTAGCTTTTGTTATATCCAATTTAGAGAGAAGGGGAAGAGCAAACGCAGCTGTTTTACCAGTGCCAGTTTGTGCGGTGCCAATCAGGTCATGTCCCTCTAAAAGGTGCGGTATTGCTTCAGCTTGAATGGGTGAAGGTTGTTCGTAACCGATGCGTTTTAGAGCGTCCATTACAGGTTTAGACAACGCTAAGTCAGCGAAGCCTATGGAAGGTTGGGATGTCATGATAGGGCCTTAAATTGGGATGCTAGAGGTGTTGAGGAGTTTTACTCTATACGCTGTATCAGAGTTAATGGGGCATTATAAACTTTTACACTTAGAAATTGTAAATTAACCGATCGATTCAAGAGCTAAATTAGAAAATTGTCAATGAAACGTTTTTAGAATGATTAAAATAGACGGGAATCCGTTATGCTTTAGACGGGTCAACATGAGAACCTTGAATGTTTGTCAGCATAAATAAAGTTTCATTGCGTCGTTTGTTTTCTTATATGTTAATGGTCAGTTTTTTGGGGCTAATGGCGTGTGGTAGTCCACTGCCAAGAACTGAGGAGGTGACCAAGTCGCCTTGGAAGGGTTTTCAACAGGCGAAGTCAGCTTATGAAAAAGTTATTCTCAATCAAACAACGGTTGAGGAGTTGCGGCAATTGGGGTTTGACCCCTATTCGACGCCTAACGTAAAAATTTTGTCTTATTTAGATATTCTTCAGAAATTTATGCCGACGAATTCTATTAAGTTAGAACATTTGCCCTTGAGTGTTAGAAATTGTCTGGCTAAGAAAGAAGCTTGTATTGCGTATGAAGCGCACCCGGGGGTGATTAAAAGGAAACGTGTAGGCAGTGTGTTTAATGATTTGTTGGGTTTTAAGCGAAAAACGATTGAAACCGGTTGGCGATTTGATGCGCTGATTGTGTTAGATAACGGTGTGGCTGTTTATAAAATTTGGAGTGGCGTGCCGTTCATGGATTCTGAAAAATCACGTAAAAACCCGCTGGGTCCTTTGCAGGGATCTGGTGGTTCTTTAGCAAGAGAGGCGCTTGGGCTTTAACTGTTGGTTTTGAATTTTTAGTTCAGTAAAAAAGCCTTACTCTTTAATTTAGTAAGGCTTTTTTTGAAATTCAGGTTGAATTTACACGCTTGTCGTAATGTCTAACCCTCGTTCTTTAGCCATTGTCATTGCTGTGTCGACAATCATATCTTCTTGGCCGGCAATCATTTTCTTGCGGCCTAATTCCACTAAAATATCCCGCGCAGGAATGCCAAAACGTTCAGAAGCACGTTTTGCATGAAGTAAGAAAGTTGAATAAACACCGGCGTATCCTAAGGTTAACGATTCTCGGTCAACGCGAATGATATGGTCCATCATTGGGAGAATAATGTTTTCGGATAAGTCCATCAGCTTAAACAGGTCAACACCGGTCTGGATGCCCATGCGCTCGCAAACAGCAGCAAATACTTCAAGAGGGGTGTTACCCGCACCCGCGCCTAAGCCAGCGGCAGAGCCGTCAATACGGCTTGCTCCTGCTTCAATCGCAGCAATGGAGTTTGCAATACCCATTCCAAGGTTATGATGCCCATGGAAGCCGATTTCGGTTTCAGGTTTTAACGTGTCACGAAGTGCAGAAATACACCGAGTCACATCCTGAGGCAGCATATAGCCGGCCGAATCGGTTAAATAAACTGTCTGTGCGCCGTATGATTCCATCAAAGCCGCCTGTTCTGCTAAGCCTTTGGCATCATTCAAGTGAGCCATCATTAAAAACCCCGTTGTATCCATGCCTAACTTTCGGGCATATGCAATGTGCTGCGGTGATGTGTTGGCTTCTGTGCAGTGGGTGGCCACATGAACACTACGTGCCCCGGCATCGTAGGCTGCTTGTAGTTCTTTCATCGTTCCCATGCCTGGGATCAGAAGAACTGAGATGATAGCCTGTTTCATCAAGGGAGCCACAGCGGAAATATACTCTTCATTGCTGGCCATTGAAAATCCGTGTTGAAGAGAATTGCCTCCCAAGCCAGCACCGTGAGTTACTTGTATGTAAGGTACATTCGCGTCATCCAAGGCCGTGGCTACTTTTACCATTTCTTCTACAGAAATCTGTTCTCCTTTAGCATGCATGCCATCACGTAAACACATGTCATGCAGAATAACCTTACGGCCATCCAAGGAACTTAATTTTTCGCTAGTTGCTTCACTCATTACGCAGCCTCTGTAGGTTTTAGTGTTATTTTTCCCGATTGAATTTCTTCTGCAAACATTTCTGCCGTTCGGGTTGCAGCAGCCGTCATTACATCTAAATTACCGGCATATTTGGGTAAATAATCGCCCAGTCCTTCGACTTCCATAAAGACGGAAACCTTGTTTCCATCAAAAATGGGTCCATTGATGAGCTTGTACCCTGGAACATACTTTTTGACTTCTTCGATCATCGCCAGGATCGAGGCAACAATCTTTTTCTCGTCAGGCTTGTCATCGGTAATACAGTAAATTGTATTCCGCATGATAAGAGGGGGCTCAGCCGGGTTAATAATTGCGAGTGCTTTTCCTTTACGGGCGCCTCCCACTGACTCAATGGCGCCTGATGTTGTGTAAGTAAACTCATCCAGATTTTCACGGGTGCCAATTCCTACAGACTTTGAAGCAAGACTGGCTACAATTTCAGCATATTCAACCGATTGAATTTTAGAAACAGCGCTGATAATAGGAATAGTCGCCTGACCGGCACATGAAATCATATTCACATTCATTTCCAGCTTTTCAGTGTGTTCACTCAGGTTAACAGGCGGGACACATAAAGGCCCAATGGCCGCCGGTGTTAAGTCGATCATTAAAACACCTAATTCATTTAGTTTACGGCTATTTTCTGCGTGGACATATGCGCTGGTCGCATCAAAGGCTATTTGAATGTTGTCTTCTTGGACATGAGGCAATAAACCATCTACCCCATCGGAAGTAATTTTTAGCCCCATGTCTTTAGCGCGGAGCAGGCCTTCGGATTCAGGGTCGATCCCCACCATCCAGACAGGTTCCAGATAAGGGCTTCGTCGAATTTTATAGATAAGGTCTGTGCCAATATTGCCAGAACCAATCAATGCACACTTGATTTTTTCCATTGTATTCCTTTTATCGTGTTGGAGAGTTATGGGGTTTTTTTGACGTGTTTCTTTATTTTTAGAGGAAACAAAAATCATTAAGGGCTGATACTACTATGAGTGTTATCAGAAAACTAGGTTTTGATATGGTGCCGTGTGTTTTTTGACTATCGTTTTTTAAATAGAGGTTTTCCGTTTATTGTGATTTTTGGATGTTAATTTAAGCTAAAAATAGGAACGGCAATCCATGCCGGTTTACATGCTTGTTTGCGAGATATCCATTAACGCGGCAGTTCCAAAAACATTGTGTGCCTCAGGCGCCAATTAATTGCTTAAGTTTGGCTATGAGCCATAAATACCCACTCGTCGCGGGTATGAAAATTTGCAAGTAATTATGCCTGGGCAGCGTGTAAACAATTCGAGCCCAAGGTTAAAGTATGCATGTTGTTTTTACTCAGTTATCTCTTATTGAGGCCGCGATTAAGTTCAAGGGTATTTTGCCAAGCTTAAGTTCCTTATCATTCCTTTGCTTCGCACCAAGCGTTTAGTGTATTAACCCAAGCAGGGTGATCATTAAGACACGGAATTAACTGTAACTTGTCTCCCCCAGCTTCCTTAAATACCTCATCTGCACGGATGGCTATTTCTTCGAGTGTTTCTAAACAGTCTGTGACAAAAGCGGGGCAAATCACCAGGACTTTTTTAATGCCTGATTGGGCCAGTTCGCGCAAGCGGTCTTCTGTATTAGGCGCTAACCATTTAGCGCGGCCAAGCCGAGATTGGAAACTAACCGAGTATTTTTCTGGCGCTATCTGCGCCTGTTCTACAAAACATTGCGTGGTGCGCATCACTTGGTGACGATAACAGGTTTTATGCGCTTCGCTTGGGTGTTGGCAACACTCTGCACTTTGCAGGCAATGTTGGCCCGTTGGGTCGCGTTTTGTAATATGCGATTCGGGTAAGCCGTGATAACTAAAAACGAGGTGATCGTAGGCTTGCTCTAAATAGGGTTGGGCGCTGTGTACTAAGGCATTAATATAGTCAGGTTGGTCATAAAACGGTGCAACAACGTTAAGCTTGATGTTTAGATCGTGTTCTTTAATAACCCGCTCGGCTTCTTCAATAGAGGTGGTGACGGTGCTATCGGCAAAATGCGGATACAGTGGGATATACAGGACTTCTTCTATACCGGCTTGTTGACTGAGCGCTAATAATTCCGTTTCAATACTGGGCTTACCATAGCGCATGGCCATTGCGACAGGCATTTCTAATTGAGGTTGCAATGCGTTTTTAAGCCGCTCTGATAAAACAATCAACGGCGAACCTTCATTCATCCAGACACTTTTATAGGCTTCAGCAGAAGCTTTTGGCCGTGTTGGCAATACAAACAGGCTAACAATCATTCGGCGCAATAACCACGGTAACTGAATAACGTGGGGGTCCATTAGAAATTGATTTAAATAGCGCCGGACTGAGGCTGTATCGGTATGGTCTGGTGATCCTAGGTTAGCCAATAATACTGCTTTGTTTGTCATGAAATCGTCCGCTGTTAGTGTTTGGTTTGTAAAATATCTGTTAACGCTGTTTGCAAATCAGAATAAGCAAAGTCAAAACCCATTGCTTGAGCTTTTTCGGGAATGGCTCGTTGCCCTGTTAATAATAAGCCGGACATTTCACCTAACACGCCTTTAAGTAACCAAGCAGGGATTGGAATAAACGCATAACGATGCAGGGTCTGCGCTAAGGTTTTGGTAAATTCATCGTTACGCACTGGGTTAGCCGAGCACGCATTAAATGGCCCTTGAGCTTGTTCGTTATTAGCAAGGAATGCCAGCAAGCCTACTATATCGTTAATATGCACCCAAGGCATGTGCTGTTGACCAGAGCCGAGCTTTCCCCCAAGGCCTAATTTGAAGGGCAGCAGCATTTTATGTAAAAAGCCACCTGTTGGCGCTAACACTAAGCCGGTTCGTATGGTGCATACACGCACACCAAACTCTTTGGCGCGCAGTGCCTGTTGCTCCCATGCCTCGCATAACCAGTGGCTGTATTCATCCACAAAACCACTGTGCTCTGTTAACACCGTGTCTTTGCCATCGCCATACCATCCGATAGCTGAGCCGCTAATTAAACAGTCTGGTGCGTTTTTACGCTGGGCGATCCAGTCAACAAGTTGTCGTGTTAGCTCAATTCGGCTTGCTTCCAGCAACGCCTTGCGTTTTTTAGTCCACGGCTTATCGGCAATCGGCTCACCCGCCAAATTGAAAACCCAATCAATCGGTGTGTTATCACTTATATCGCTTAACGACTGAATACCTTTAACAAGTTGGCCGCATTTAGCAGGCACTGTGTCGGGCTGCCGACTAAGTACGGTGATCTGATGCTGCTCGCTTAGCAATAATTTACACAAAGCCGAGCCAATTAAGCCTGTACCACCGGTTATAAGAACATGTTTCATAGAAATGACCTTTAATTGATGGCTTTATAATGGCATATATTTGTACAAAATAACATTCTTGTACAACTTTTTATAAGCTGCTATTCTTACTTACCGTCTATTAAGGAATATTAACAATGAAAATAAAAGTAGGCATTAGCAGTTGCTTGCTGGGTCATGAGGTGCGTTTTGATGGCGGTCATAAGCACTCTCATCTTTGTACCGATAGCCTCTCTCGTTATTTTGAGTTTGTGCCTGAATGCCCTGAAGTAGCCAGCGGCATGTCTATTCCTAGAAAACCCATTCGCCTTATTGGCGAGGTACAGGCGCCTAAGGTGGTGGCTGTTCACGATAACAGCTTAGATTACACCGACCAGCTAAAGACATACAGTGAACATAAAGCGCAACAGCTAAATGAATTATGCGGTTATGTATTTATGCAGAAGTCCCCCAGTTGCGGGGTGTTTCGGGTCAAAGTTTATCAAGAAGGTGGTTATCCTGCGGCTGAACCCGGTCGTGGGGTTTATGCTAAAGCCGTTATGCAGGCTAATCCATTATTACCCGTTGAAGAGTCTGGCCGATTAGAAGATGCAGTGCTGAGGGAAAGCTTTATCACGCGGGTTTATGCCTATCACAATTGGCAACAACTCAAGAAACAAGGGCTTAGTTATCAAGGTATTCTTGAATTTCACGCGAGTTATAAGTATTGCTTAATGGCGCGTACCCCCACGCATTATGTTGAGCTTGGTCGATTATTGGCCGATGCGGGCAAGCACGATATTTATGACTTGGCAGAGCGTTATTTTAGTTTGTTAATGGAAAATTTAAGCGTTCTTGCCACCCGTAAAACCCACACAAATGTGTTAATGCATTTGCAGGGGTATTTGAAAAAAGTGCTATCCGCCAAAGAGAAACAAGAGCTAGGTAAGCTTATTGAACAATACCGTACTCATCAAGTGCCGCTAATTGTGCCCATTACCTTGCTTAAACATCATTTTAACAACCACCCCGACCCCTACATTGAAAAGCAGGCTTATTTGCAACCTTATCCAGACGATTTGAGTTTACGTAATGCCATCTGAAAAAACTTTTACGATTGGCGATGTTAGCCAACAAACCGGGGTGGCCTCGGTCACCTTGCGCGCATGGGAGCGGCGTTATGGCTTAATTAAGCCACAAAGAACAGCGAAGGGTCATCGTGTGTATAACCAAGGTAATATTCAGGACATTCAACACATATTGTCGTGGCTAAACCGTGGTGTAGCGATTAGCAAAGTGGCCGCTTTGCTTGCCAGTGGTAAATCATCTGCTGCAGCTGCGCCGGTTGCTGCGCAATGGCTTGTAGAGCAAAACAAATTGTTGTCGAGCATCACAGCACTTAAGGAGCCTGGTCTAAGCCAGCTGCTGGACCGATTAAACAAATCGGTGCCGTTTATTACACTCTGTGAATACGTATACCAACCCTTGCAGGCAACATTAGCCCAACGCTGGCAGCAACAGCCGCTGGGCTACCAGCTGGAACAACAGCTATGGCAACAAAGTTGGCAACGGCAAACGCTAATAATGACCTTGCGTACAGAAAAACAAAAACTACAAGGGCATTGCTACCTCGCAAGTCTAGACCTTAATGGGCCGTCATTGGGTTATTATTTGCTGCATATTTTGCTTTTGCAAAGTGGTATTCGTGTTAATGCCTTTAGTAAAGTTGAGAATTTAGCAGGCTTAACACGTTTACGTAATAGCGCTGAATGGCCATTGATCGTGTATGCAGAACAACGCATAGAACAAAGAGCATTTAAGCCATTAGCTAACCTAAGCACGCTGTGGAAAGATGGGATCCTCTGCTGTGGCTTGGCGTCGGATATTCACCGTGAGCAATTAACTAGCCTGGGTATCGACTTTGTAGGCGGCCATAGCAGTAACGCTTGGCATTCCGCTGCGATGAAAACTTGGCTAGAAAAAACAAAACGCTAATGTCGGCACAGCATGAATTAGTTTGGTTTCGTAATGATTTGCGCACCCTTGATAACCCCGCGCTTTACCATGCTTGCCAATCGACACAGCCGGTTATTGCAATATACATTGCCACACCACAGCAATGGCATCAGCATAATGATGCAGCGGTAAAAATAGACTTTTGGCACCGCAATCTCGTTCAACTTGAAAAAGACTTAGCGGCACTTAATATTAAATTGCACTTTTTTCAGCTTGATAGCTACCAGCAAATTCCTGATTTAGTCGCCACTATTTGTCAGAAGTGGGCTATCAAGCAAGTGCACGTTAACGCGGAGCTAGCCGTTAACGAATGTCAAAGAGATGCAGACGTTATTGAACGATGCCAAGACAGTGGCGTGGCTTATCAAGAGCATCACGACCAATTGCTGCTACCACCAGCAAGTATACGGACTAAAACCGGCACACCTTATAAAGTGTTTACGGCGTTTTCAGCACAAGCTCGGCAGCGGCTTGCGACCCCTCCTAGCCTCTATCCTGCACCTGATCCTTGCGAAAAATTAAGCGACAAGGCAACGAGGAAATTGAGCGGGCAGTGTCAGCTTGCAGACATAGCCTGGCCAACGGTTTCAGAAAAAATACAAACCTTTTGGCCTGCCGGTCAACAGCAAGCCCTAACGCGACTGACTGAATTTTGTCAGCAGCCTATTCATGATTATAAAACTGACAGGGATATTCCTTCTTTAGCCGGCACCAGTCGACTTTCCCCGTATCTAGCCAGCGGAATACTCTCCGTTGCACAGTGTTGGCACGCAACGTTGTATTGTGAAATGAGTGATGGTGTACATATTTGGCAAAACGAATTGCTGTGGCGTGAATTTTATAAACACACCTTGATTGATTTTCCACAAGTGTCTCAACATAAGCCCTTGAAGCTGCAAACAGAGCAGATTCAATGGCGACATGATGAAGAGCAATTGGCGGCATGGCAGAACGGTAAAACAGGCCTTCCTATTGTTGATGCAGCCATGCGGCAGCTATTAACAAGGGGATGGATGCATAACCGTTTGCGGATGATAGTCGCTATGTTTTTAACGAAACACTTATTGATAGACTGGCGCTTAGGTGAGCGTTGGTTTATGCAACATTTAATTGATGGTGATCTGTCGGCAAACAATGGGGGCTGGCAATGGTGTGCCTCAACAGGCTCTGATTCAGTGCCTTACTTTAGAATTTTTAATCCGGTCACTCAATCACAACGGTTTGATCCAAAGGGTATCTTTATTCGCCATTACCTGCCTGAGCTGGCACACTTATCAGATAAAGACATTCATTTACCCAGCGCCAGGAATAGACCGGAAAATTACCCTAGCCCGATTGTTGATTTAAAACGGGGTCGTTTAAGGGCGCTGTCCGCTTTTAAAGGTGTATAGTCAGCCTATGCTTAGCAAAAAAACCATAGCTTATTTTTTTTGTAGTGTTGTTTTTATCCTGTCCGGATGTGTTGGCATACCAGAGGGGATCAAACCGGTTGAAAATTTTCAGCTTGAACGGTATTTAGGAACATGGCATGAAATTGCGCGGCTAGACCATTCTTTTGAAAGAGGGCTTAGCAAAGTCACCGCAGACTACAGCTTAAGAGAAGACGGTGGTATTAACGTTGTTAACCGTGGGTTTTCAGCCGACAATAATGCCTGGCAAGAAGCCCAAGGTAAAGCTTATTTTGTGAGTGAGGCCAATAAAGGGCATTTAAAAGTATCATTTTTTGGCCCCTTTTATGGTTCGTATATTGTTTTTGAGTTGGATACTGTAGGCTATCAATATGCCTTTGTATCGGGCCCAAACAAAGACTACTTATGGTTGTTAGCAAGAACGCCTACCGTTAAACCAGAGGTAATCGATAAGTTTATCTCAATGTCAAAATCTATTGGGTTTGACACTTCAGGGTTAATTTTCGTTAACCAGTAATTAGCGCTATAAATCTAAAGAGCACCTGACATGAGCCAGAATCTTGAATTATCTACCGAGCACCACGACCCTTTAATTTCTATCTTGCATAAGACCATAAAAGCGGCTATTAAAATACGTGCTGTCTTGATGGTGCTGGTTATTTTTTGGGGCGTCGCGGATGTTTTTTATGTGATATATAACCAACTGTTAGCACCTCCTTTTTTATTGTTAAACCCATCGGATATTTTTAAGACCTTTGCGGCATTTCTAGCGGTTTTAATCGCCATTGAGATATTCCAAAATATTGTTTTATACATCAGAACCGATGTTTTTCCGTTAAGACGAGTAATGACTGCCTTGATGGCGAGGGCAAGAAAAGTCATTATTATTGACTATCAGTTTGTTTCCACAAGGCTTATGTTTGCCGTCGCTGGGATTATTTTAGCGTCAGGCGATACTTATTATTTACTGGAAAAAATAATGATGGGAGCATTAAATAATGAACGCATTATTACTGGTTGCGCATGGTAGCCGACGCAAACAATCGAATGATGAGGTGGCCCAACTAGCTGAAAAGCTTAAAAAGAACTGCGGTGAACAATACGACATTGTTAAGCCAGCATTTTTGGAGCTAAGCGATGTATTGATTCCTGAAGGGATTGAGCAGTGTATTGCAGAGGGTGCAACGTCAATTACCGTTTTACCTTACTTTCTTAATTCCGGACGACATGTGGTGGAAGATATACCTAATATTATTAATAGGTGTACGGCTCGTCACACAAACATCAATATTAGCCTTTCGCCTCACTTAGGCGCTTCAGATTTAATGGTCGACTTATTGATTTCAACCGCGGTTAACTCGACATTAGTGAGCGCTTAAGCGGCCAGCGATCTTTTTTTAATAAAAGTCACAAACAGCGTGGCCCAAAAAGCAGCACTTAACAAGGTAAATTCGACTGGCATTTGAATATTGACTGAGGACAATTTACTGGCAGCCCAATATGAAGCTGGGCCAAATAAACCGCCCAATAAAGCGGCCACCTTTAGCTTACCGCTTAACCAGCAGTAACACTGTTCAAATGTAATAGAAAAAAGCAGCCAAAGTAACACTAACCAAAGGGGCAGAGTCGGGCCATCAGCAGCAAACTGAATAAACTCAAGCTTGGCTAAACTCCAATCTGCCAGGCAACCGCTTATAAACATTAAAAGCTTCGGCAAGGCGTACGATAAATAATCTTTCTGCTTTGCCTTATACAGGTCGAGCAGCAAATAAAGCAAAATCAAAGCGATTGAGATTAAGTAAAGCAAACTGTCGTGGCATGAAACAAGGACCAGCCAACCAGTCTGAAATAATAAAACTGTTTGCCACAGGTTGATGAGCTTCTGGTTTGGTCAGCGTGCCTTGGCAAAAGCCAGGGGGCAGTAATATGCGCCACATTACCCAAGATGGCATTGACTTGATCAAGCGGTTCGAAGGCTTTAGTCCGACGGTTTACATCTGCCCAGCCGGATACCCAACCATCGGCTATGGGAATTTGGTCCGTTCGGGCGAATCTTTTAATGAGATCAGTGAGACTGAAGCCGAAGAACTATTGCGCAAGGACGTTGAATCAGCAGAACGAGCGGTCCTGCGTTTGGTGAACCTCCCACTCACAGATGGTCAGTTTGATGCGTTGGTTTCATTTACCTTCAATCTGGGGTCAGGGGGCCTTCCAGCGATCGACCCTTCGAAGAAAGATCAACCGCCATGCTCATGCTGAGGTGCCAGAGCAGCTTATGCGATGGGTTTGGGCTGGTGGGCGGAAGTTGAATGGGTTGGTAAGCCGCAGAAGCACTGAAGCTATGAGATATGTTGCTTAAATGAGCGCCATTTCAAGCTTGTGTTTACGTTTTACCCAGTCGGGCAAAGAGCGTTCAAGCAGTCTATAGAACTCAGGACTATGGTTATGATGCACTAAGTGACATAACTCATGAATGATCACGTACTCGATGCATTCTTTCGGAGCTTTTATCAGGTCAAGATTTAGAGTTAATGTTTTGTTTTTTGAGAGACTGCCCCAACGTTTTTTGAGCTTCATGATTTTCACGATGGGCTTGCTAGTATCATTGAGTTTGAACTTTGCCCAACACTCCTCAAAAGATTTAGTTAAATAAAGATTGGCTTTTGATCGGTACCATTCGTTCAAGATCGCCTCAACATTCTCATGCTTGCTGCTATCGGTCGTGGATATGAAAAAACCATTTTTCAAGAGAATGTTATTTTCAGAACCTTCCGTGATTTTTAGACGGTATTTTTTCCCTAAATATAAATGACTTTCTCCACTAACGTATTTTCTTGAGGGGGTTCTGGGATCAAACTGATCAAAGTATTGTATTTGGCGTTTAATCCAGCGGGCGCGTTTTTTAACTTTCTCTTCAATCGCTAGTCTTTCTGTTCCTTCTGGTGCTTTAACAAAAACGGATTTGTCAGGATGAACGGATATTTCTAATGACTTTCTTTTAGAAAAGGATATTTGAAAGGGGATTTCTCCCCCTCCGTATGTAATAGAATATGTCATTGCTGACATCAATGATGTCTCCTGTGCTTAGCAACTTGCATTGTTTTTTCGATAATCTCATCCATTTGTTCCAAGCTAAGAGCTACGCCATGCTGCTCTTTTACCTCATCGTATAGATAATCATCGATATCATTCATTGCCGTTTTTTGAACGTCAGAATCGTCCCAAAAATCGACCTTCCAATGAACGTCTATTATCCGCTGAATAGCAAGCGAAGTTTCCGAAGCAATAGTGTCGATCTGATCCTCGTCCATGTCGTAGAGCATGAAAAAGGGTTTGACCAAGCCGAAATAAGCACAAGCTTCATCGTTCTCGCGAATATTGTCAGGTACATCGTCATGTTGCTTAGTGGCAACTTTATTACGAATATCAATTACACGGTTTAAGTATTCAAGGTCAGATATTCTTCTTGCCTTAAAGTCATCAATGGCCTCCTGAATTAGCTTTGAAAACTTTTCATAAAAAGCAGGGTCTTCATCCATATTTTCTGAGATGCTACGCTTGGTAGCATGTGCAATGGTATCTGCTTTAGAGGCAGTTGTTTTTGTCTGATAAACCCCCTGATCCTCTTTCACCATATTAAACATTTTCTCATCAAAAATATTAACAGGCTCGTTTAGCTGGGTTACTTCATTCGCCTGAATATGGGTATCCAGTAGTTTCTTGATTTTTGGCTCGTAGTCGCGGTAATCAATGGCCTCTGCATATCTCAATTTAACTGCGGCTTTTAGGTTCTGGAATCGTTTAAGGTCATCCTTATATTTTTTCAGCTTATTTTCATCTGAATTCATAATGAATTGTTCAGATGATAATGCGATGCCAAGCGACTTACTGAATGCTGATAAGCACTCATAAAACTCCTCACGCACTTCGTCATCTGCTAGCAGGACCTCATAGGCCTCTTCATCCTTCGAGTTCTTAACTTCCTTGAATAAATCCCATAAGTCGGAATAACGTTGAGGCAACTTGAAAACTTCTTCATTTATTGAAGTCAATGTTCCCGCTAAATCATCCTCATCAAACCCCTCGAACGCTTCATACATGGTAAGTGCTTCGTCCAATTCACCCAGTACGCTTGCATAGTCGACGATATATCCGAACTCTTTGCCTTCGTAAAGCCGGTTGACCCGAGCAATCGCCTGTAAAAGGGTATGTTCTCTAAGCGTTCTGCATAGATACAAGACAGTGTTTCGAGGCGCATCAAACCCCGTTAAAAGCTTATCCACGACGATCAATATTTCTGGGTCATCACCGTGTTTAAATTGATTGATGACTTGCTTGGTGTACTCTTCCTCTGAGCCAAAGCGTTTCATCATTTTTTCCCAGAACTTGCCGACTTCGTCTGTAGGACCTTCATCAACCTCTTCATGACCCTCCCGCGTATCGGGTCCTGAAATGACTACTTCAGTTGTTACTGTACCAATCTCTTGAAGAAACTTTTGATATTTAAGCGCAGCAGGCTTTCCTGGCGCGACGAGTTGCGCTTTAAAGCCTGTGCCTTGCCAGTTGGCTCGAAAATGCTCACTAATATCGAAAGCTCGCATATAGATGACCTGATCTGCTTTATTAAGCATTTCAGCACGAGCGTATTTCTTTTTAAGGTCGGCTTTTTGCTCTTTACTCAAATCAGCCGTATGGCGTTCAAACCACAGATCGATAGCAGACTGATTCTGTTCCATTTCAATGTGTCTGCCTTCATAGAGCAGCGGCAATACGGCTTCATCCGCTACAGCTTGCTTTATCGTGTAATGAGGCTCTATCAGGCCGCCGAACTTGGCAAAATTATTTTTTTCCTTTTTAAGCAAAGGCGTTCCGGTAAACCCAAGAAAACAAGCGTTAGGCAGCATTTGCCGCATTCTAGCTGCCAGCGATCCAAAGTTGGTTCGATGGCTTTCATCAACAAGTACAAATATATCCTGTGACTCATCGACAAACTTTTCTGCAACCCAACCCTTCTCAAATTTATGAATCAGTGTTGTGATGAGGCCTACTTTGTCTTTGAGATGCTTAACTAGATTACGCCCAGAAGTGGCACGTTCACGACTTAAACCGCATGCAGCAAAGGTGTTGCCAAGCTGTTTATCTAAGTCATCCCTGTCGGTGACCAGAATGATTCGGGGGTTAATTAACTGAGGATCAAGCGCCATGGCTCTGGTGAGCATGACCATGGTTAGGGATTTTCCCGAACCTTGGGTATGCCAAATAACGCCGCCTTGTCGGGCTTCTTTTACTCCCAGCTTTTTGATTCGAGCTATCGTAGCCTTAATGACAAAATATTGTTGATAGCGGGCCACCTTTTTAATACCCCCATCAAAAAGTGTAAAGCGGTAAACCAGATCGAGAAGTCGTTCTGGCCTGCATAGGCTATAGATAGACTTGTCTTGTTCTGTAACTAAACGCTTACCCTCAGCTTCTAACGCATCAAAAAAATTTCTGGCAGTGGAAAACTCTCCACTAAATAGTTGCGCTTTTACATCATTGCTAAGCGCCGTATTTACCGCCTTATCAATATCGACTTCTTTGTCTTCTTGTTCCTTCCACACACCCCAAAACTTTTTAGGTGTGCCTGCTGTGGCATACTGCGCTGCATTTTTATTCACCGCCATAACTTGCTGAACAAAGGTGAATAGGCGAGGGATATAGTCATCACCCTGGTTTCTGATATTTTGCGACACGGCTTGTTCAACATCGACTTTGGGTGTCTTGCATTCAATCACGCTAAACGGGATGCCATTCACAAATAAAACAATATCCGGCCGAACGGTTTCAGTGCTGCGTGCTCGTTCTACAGAAAACTCAGCCACCACATGAAAACTATTATTCGATGGCGTTTTCCAATCAATATAGTTCAGCGTAAAACTCTTTGAATCGCCCTCAATGGTTTGCTCCATGGCGGAACCCAAAGTGATCAGATCGTAGATCGCTTCGTTGGTTTTTTGCAGGCCATCAAACTTGAAGTTTTTAAGTTTTTGAATGGCCGATTGGATGTTTTCCTCGCTAAAAAGATACTCCCCACCTTTATAATTAATGCGGTTTATCTTTTTGAGTTGCTTGCGAAGAATACCTTCCATGATGACGTTAGACGTTCGGCCACCGCGCTCAGCCAGCGCTTGCTCAGGCGTTAAATACTGATAGCCTAAGTTTATCAGCTGTTGTAATGCTGGAATCTGTGACAAGTACTTTTCGTTAAACTCAAAGCTTTCAGGCTTAGCGTCTACATTATAGTTAACGGGCGGTGTACTCATGCGATTCTCTCCTTCGATAGCTCCTTACGTGTTTCCTCAGTAGTTTGATCCTGAGTACTAACTTGCCATTCGCCAGTTAGCAACTTTTGCATTAAACCGCGTTTTTGTAGGCGGTATTGTTCAAGGATGTCTTTGAGTAAATTAATTTCTTGGCGAGCAGTATCTAGCTTTGACGCGATTTTTACTTGCTCATCAATATCAGGGTAAGGGATTTTTACCGTGTCGAAATCAGTTGAGCTGATTTGCTTTCCGTCACGGATGCCAATAACTGCTACAGACAAATATTTTTCTACGAAAACATATGATTTAAAAAAATGACGATAGAAGTTTGAGTTTATTTCTTTCTTTGGCGAAAGAATGGTGTATGCAGGGCTAACAATTCCTCGGTAGGCAGAATATTCAAGGCCACCTTGAAACGAGCGTAGACTAATTACAAAATTACCTTTTTCTACTAACTTGTATCCCGCTCTGCTGCCTGCGGGTGACATTACCCGGCCTTTTAGCATGGTTCTAGGTATGACGCCCCTATCTTGAGTTACGGATAAAAGCTCTTCATCTGGATGTCCTTTAGATGAAACACTGTCAAATAGCTCTTTTGCTAAATAATGTTTCCAGTGCGGACACTCCTCACGAATAATAGTTTGAGTTAGCCACTCAAACTGCTTTTCCTTGGCCGCAATTAATGCTTCGGTTTTTTCGATGGCGGTATCCCAGAAATTTAATGTCGATACAATAGACTTTTGTAGGTCTTTTGGAGGTAGAAGTACTGGGAATTGTTTGAGTTGTGAAGAATTGATGCTTGCCAAGTTTGTGCTTTGTTTTGAGCAGCTTATGAAGTAACGCTTACCATAGCTACTAGAAGTCAGGATGTTTAGAAATTCGGGCAATAAAATATTAGGATCCGTTCTAACCGAAAATACGTGATTTTGATGCACGCATGTTTCGATTTCATTTTTCCAAACAGTACCACGCCCTAGCTTGTCGAAGTCGCCGCCTTCTGTAAGGAGTACATCTCCTGCCTGAAGTGTGTAACGTTCTAGGTTTTTCCGTTCAATCGAAATGTATTTAATTACTGAAAGGTCAAGATGTCCATCTTGCACATTTGCCACTCTTAAATATGGAACTTCTATTGGGTCAGTTAATTTTCGAGATGCACTTTTTGAAATCCCCGTTTGGATATCGGCAACCTTATCCAGCTTAACTGCTTTCCATGGGTATTTTTTCATTTATCCCCCTCCAACTTCTTCTGCGCACGCGCCAATTGCGGAATACTTAAGTCAGGTTTTGGCAAATCTTCGGGCATAGTGCCGCCTAACTCTTGAATGGTTTCCCTTACCTTCGCGCCTACCTCAAAATGCGTTTGGTTGGCTTGGGTCTTATTATCGACCTCGTCGCGCTTGAGCTTCTCTTCAGTTTGAGTGGCGCGGAATAGGTTGGCGGCTAACTCAGTGCTACCCATAAGCTGGAGGTCGACCTTATTTCCCACTTGGGAAAAATGGTGTGGTGTGTTTAGCATCATTTTTCCTCCTTGGCATTTTTGGGTAATTCGGCGGCTTTGATTAGGCGCTTTTCGTCGGATTTAACGCGTCGTTCCAGTTTTTTTAGGTCTTCTTCTGCGGCAAGCTCTTCGGGCTTAATACCGCGCTCACCAAGCATATCGCGCAGGCTTTTGTTGTTTTGTATGTGCTCGTCGGTGATGGGCTTTTCACCTTGTAGGTCGTTCTGGCGCACATTGTGATTGGTGATTTCGGTGGCGAGGTTTTTGGCGGCAATCGTCACGGTGGGTAAAAAGTCGGCCAAAGCGCGGCTTTTGGGCACACTAAGCTTGTTTTTCATGCTTTGGGTAGTATTGCCACCAAACAGTGCCGCATCGCCACGGGAGCGAATACGGCCAAAGCCTCGATCATCTACGCCGCGCTCATAAATATTCTTAGATAGCTCGGTTTCGGACTCTTTAAGCTTCTCGCGCGCTTGAATGCGGTCTTGTAGGCGCAGCTGCTCTTCTATTAACTCTTGCTTGCGGGTTTGCAGGGCGAAGTAGCTTTGGGCGAAGGCGATGGCATCTTTACGTGGGTCACCGTTTTGCGCTACCAAGTAGCAGGCATAGCGGGTGAGCATAATATCGTCAATTTCCCGCTCGGCACCCGAGCCGATGCTGACCATCTTGTTGACGTCAACGAAATGGTTTTCCACCTTGCCAGCACTGTTACTACAGGCTTCTTTGGCTTTTTCGATCACTTTAAGAAGGTTGCGCCAATCGCTGTATTCCAGTATTTCTTGTAGGTCGCGAGCGAACCAGTACTCGACCTCTGAGCCTTCCCAAATATGGCTGATTTGGTTAAAGCGTTGATTTAGCTGGGTGATGACCTCTTGCTTCATTTAGTCACCTCCGCAGTCTGTTTTGCAGCGTTTGCTGGCACGACATCTTTAAGCATCTCAGCCATTTTCTGGCGAACATCAGCTAGCTCGGCTTCAAGTGTGGTGATTTCAGCTTGAACGGCTGTAATGTCGATCTCGACTTCTTCTTCAAAGGTATCTACATAGCGAGGAATATTCAGATTGAAGTCGTTTTCTTTGATCTCTTCAAATGAGGCCACATGAGCGTATTTTTCAACTTCTTCACGCGCAGCAACCGCCGCAACGATTTTATCTAAGTGCTCATCAAGCAGGATATTTTGGTTTTTACCTGCTTGGTAATGTTCTTTACCGCTGGCGTCTATAAATAAAACGTCTTTACGGCTTTCATTAGCCCCGCCTTTTTCTCGAGAGCGATCAAACATTAGGATAGCGACAGGAATGCCTGTACTAGGGAATAGATTTCCTGGCAGGCCAATAACTGCATCGAGTAAGTTTTCCTCGATCATCTTTTGGCGGATTCGGCCTTCAGCGGCACCTCTGAATAGCACGCCATGAGGAACCACCACGGCAATTCGGCCTTCTTTTTCAACAGCTGCTTCGACCATGTGGCTAATAAATGCAAAGTCAGCTTTTGATTTTGGTGGTAAGCCACGCCAGTAGCGATTATATCGGTCTTCTGCTACGTCATCGGCACCCCATTTGTCGAGTGAAAATGGCGGGTTAGCGACTACATTATCAAACTTCATGAGCCGGTCGTTTTCGACCAATGCGGGGGAGGTTAGCGTGTTGCACCACTCGATACGGGCTGAGTCAGCACCGTGAAGAAACATGTTCATACGGGCAAGTGCCCAAGTGCTGCCATTTACTTCCATGCCGTAGAGAGAAAAGTTTCGATCACCTACTTGTCGAGCAGCCTCAATGAGCAGCCCGGCAGATCCGCAAGCGGGGTCACATATACGAGCGCCAGCTTTGGGGGCGCTTAACCTTGCTACTAACTCCGATACTTTGTGTGGCGTGTAGAATTCACCGGCTTTTTTGCCCGCATCTGAGCCAAAACGCTCAATAAGGTAAATGTAGGTATTACCAATAACGTCTTCAGAAACGCGGGAAGGCCGCATATCTAAAGCGGGCTTATTAAAGTCATCAAGTAAAGTTTTAAGGCGACGATTTCGATCTTTGGTTTTCCCTAAATTCGATTCGCTATTGAAATCAATGTTTCGGAAAACACCTTCTAGTTTTGACTTGTTCGCTGTTTCAATATGCTCTAAAACAATGTTGATTAGTTCGCCAATATTCGGCTCGTTCTTGCGCTCAAATAAGGAATAATAGTTGGCCAAAAACTTATCGGTAACGATGGTTTTCTTTTCTTTGGTTGCTGGGTCTTCGACCTCTTCAGTTAGCTCAACCATCGGAAGTAGAAAACGTTCACGTTCAAGCTTTCGTCTAATGCGAGTGTCGTCATCGCCATACTGCTTTTTGTATTCTTCGTAGTGGTCATTCCATACATCGGAAATATATTTCACAAACAGCATAACCAAGATGTAGTCTTTATATTGTGCTGGATCAACAGCGCCTCGGAAAGTGTCGCAAGCAGCCCATGCTGCATTATTGATGTCTTTTTGTTGAATCTTATTGTTCATACCTGTTTTCATAATAACTGTGCCCTCAAATTTTGTTGCGGGGCTGACTGTAATCAGCCCCGATTGAAGTTAATTAAATTGCTAAATGTTAATTACGGATGATTGAGTCCATGTAATCGACCGACCAAACGGAGGGTAAATTGATGTACTGTCTTTTACTGTGTATCTAGCAATTGGTTCACCTTGCTCGTTGAGCTCTTCACATTCATACGTGTCAGTGTCTTGACCTTTTCTCTGAGTCCACTGGCTATTCAAAATATTAAGAGTGTGCGATTCGGGTATGCCTATTTTTTTCTTGTATTCATCAGTCATAAGAACTCCTTACCCTTTAATATTGCGAGGGTCATTGCCGTGGCTATCTTTGCGCTGTATTTGTCCATTTTTACCGTGAACAAATAGCTCTGAGCCTTCCCGTTTGCTTTGTGCACGGGCAGCTGCTTCGGCCTCTTTTTTCGTTGAGTGAACACTGCTAGCGCGATCAGATCCACCTTTCTTGTTGGCCCATCCATCTGCATGAGGCACAACGTGGCGAGTAGAGTTGTTGCTAGATTTAATATTTTTTGTCATACTTACTTTACCTTTTATTGGTTAACTACCTTGTTCAATGTGCTGCAACACTTTGAACGCTCTAAGAACCCACTGACTGCAATCACTGGGATTCCGATGCAAAACACATCAGAATTCCTTCCATAAGCTGGCGCTTTTTCTCTGCCAACTCTTTCATTATTTTTTGCTCTTCAAGGGCTAGCCGCTCCAGCTCAACAATCTTTATTTGTGCATCCATAGGTGGGATTAAAAGCTCCAAGCTCTCCAGTGCTGGCTTTCCTATGGTACGCTGCACTGTGCCGGTCGATTGACTCAGCAACGTTGCCTGCGATGCGGGCTGATTAATGAACCAGCAAAGGTATGCTGGATCGATCTTGTTTTTCTTTTCTACTCGAATGCGAAGTAGCGGAGCTGCAATAACTGCATTATCTAGTTCGGCATTAATAAGGGCAGCGGTGTTTGTAAGCCCTCGAGATCTAAAAGCAATGTCGTTCACTTCTACTCGATGCTTTTCTTTGAGCTCTTCCATATCAATGACGACTAGCTCATCACGATTTAGTCGGTTATCTTCAGTAAGATCCTTCATTTGAATAACTGCGACATTGCCGCTCTGGTCGGGATCTAACCTTGTGCGGAAAGAGTGCCCCATCTGAACGGAAGCAATGCTCTTCAATTTTGCTTTCATGCTCTCTCCAATATAAAAATGCTGTAACGGCGTTTCTGTAATTTAATGCTGAGTTTAAGTGCAGACTGTTTGATTGTCAATGCTAAAAATTGCAAAAACGTCATTACTGTAAAAATAATTTATGTTTGGTGTGTTTGCCTATCCAATTCACCCAACAAACCTTTTGATGAGTCCGATAATAAGCTACTGATTTTAAAGGGTTCTCTGTTCTCTGGTCATGGACTTGGGGTCTGTGGCAAGGGGAGAGGCACAGAGAGTATTCGGCAATTTAGAGAATATTTGCCTTGGATAGTCCGAGATTAAGAATGGTACGAAGTCCGTAAACCCCTGCCACATAAGGCCTGTAGCGCGGGGCGCAGGCATAAAAAAAGGTGAACTGAGATCAGTTCACCTTCTTCAATTGGTGGTGGGACGGGACGCCGGTTTGGTTTCCATAATAGGAACTGAATTAGCCCCCCAGTTGCTTTAGTAAGCTAATGCGGGTTTATGCTTACGCAGGAGCTTCGGAGTCTGATTTGTCAGAAGCTAGCAGAAACTCCGTTGACAATTGGCTTTGCTCATAGATCTCACCATTAAAGGAAATTTGGTATCTTATTACCTGTCAACGATCGCGGTGGTGCTCAGATTGATGGGTGCCCTCTTGTGGGTAAGCACTAATACCCTCTGCAGGTAATCCATGTGGCGAAACCTCGATACTGGCATGACCCGCCGCATGCGCGTTTTCATGTGCTGTGTTTTGAACGCCTTCACCTGATACCCAAAGATAAATAGATACAGCAAAAAACAAGCTCGTCGTTGATGCAATAAGAATTCCCCCGGCTTTACCTAGATTATTAGAACTTATGCGCTTTAGCGTCGTGTCTTTATCTATGAAATGATGCTTTAGGGCGCCAGCAGCATGCAGCATGATCAGGGTGATCAAGACGAAGGCAGCAAAAAAATGAATATTCTGGTAAATGGCCATAGTTTCATCATTCTTGGCGACCAAATCCGGGAGTTCGAATAGTCCAAAAAACGAAACCGGAAAGCCCGCTGCGTTAGACATAAGCCAGCCCGACACTGGCATAACCAGCAGCAGAGTATAAAGGCTCTTGTGCGTAATGTGTGATAATCCGCGCTCTAGCCGGGTATGACTGGCAGAGCTTGTTGGCTTGACGGTTTTTACTCTCATGTATATTCGAAATACGACCATGGCCAAAATCAACACCCCAAGCGATTTATGCAAATCGTAGAGCGTGATAAGAAGTTCTTCGTCATCCACTGCTTTCATAAAGAAACCAAGGGGTATGAGTACAAAAACAACTAGAGCACAAAAAAGGTGGATGAATCTAAAGAATACTGAGTAAGGCATCAACGGTAACCTCATATCGTTAGTGAATGAAAAATTTAAGCTGGTTTTGACTCGCGAGAATCCGCAAATCTCCCAAAACGATAGAGGTTCCAATAATGGTAAGGTCAACCGGTATTCGACAACTTGTTGTAATTTTTTGCCCAGCATTCGAAAAACAACACGGAAATTTGCTTTTTTTCTCAAAAAGACTTGACCTTGCCATCGTTGGAAGGTTTATCGTTTCTGTAAATCTTCAATTAAGACTCAAAGAGGGGGCAAATGATGAACAGTCCATCTAAACAGGATTCACCAGAAACTAAACGCTTCAGTATCCCAATTGAGGGCATGAGTTGCGCCTCTTGTGTTGGGCGTGTGGAAAATGCGCTTAAGAAAGTGGATGGCATCTCACAAGTAGAAGTCAACCTGGCCACCGAGCGGGCAACCATTCGCTCAGCCGAATCGCTTGACCCAAGTAAAGTGGTTGAAGCGATAGAGAAAACGGGTTACTCGGTCCCAGCTTCCGGCGTCGAACTGGCAATAAAAGGTATGACCTGTGCCTCATGCGTTGGCCGAGTCGAACGCGCGTTATTGGCCGTTCCCGGTGTGCAAGAGGCGACAGTCAACCTGGCCACCGAGCGAGCTAATATTCGTGGCCATGCGGACCTTGATACGCTGGTCGCAGCTGTCGCAAATGCGGGGTATGAGGCCAGCCTCGCAAGCCAGACCGGGCAAGATTCCGAAGAAGTGGAAGAGAGAAAAGATGCTGAGTTAGCGGTACTCAAGCGAGATCTCATTATTGCCGCTGTCATTACGCTACCGCTCTTTGTTATTGAAATGGGTTCTCATTTTTTCTCTGGTGTCCATACCTTTATCGCTAATTCGTTTGGTCTACAGGTAAGTTGGTACATCCAGTTTATTCTCGCCAGTTTGGTCCTTCTCGGGCCGGGTATGCGTTTTTTCAAGCATGGTGTACCTGCGTTACTGCGTCGAGCCCCTGACATGAACTCACTTGTTGTTTTGGGCACTTCGGCAGCATGGGGCTTTTCCACTACAGCGACATTTTTTCCCGCTGTTTTACCGCAAGGCACCGTCAGCGTTTATTATGAGGCGGCTGCCGTTATTATTACGCTCATTCTGTTGGGCCGTTTTTTGGAGGCCCGAGCGAAGGGGCGCACATCACTTGCCATAAAAAGACTCATTGGGCTGCAAGCTAAAACCGCTCGGATAAAACGCGATGGGCAGGTGCTGGAAATCAGTATTGATGAAGTGCAGCCGGGCGACCTCGTCGACGTGCGCCCGGGTGGACGGATACCCGTCGATGGCACTGTGGCCGAGGGTAACAGCTATGTGGATGAATCAATGATAAGCGGCGAACCCATTCCTGTCGCGAAACAAGCTGGCGACCAGGTCGTGGGCGGTACGGTGAATCAGAAGGGAGCGCTTACGCTAACAGCGACGGCAATAGGCGGCGATACCGTTCTTTCTCAAATTATTCGTATGGTAGAGCAAGCGCAAGGCTCCAAGCTGCCAATACAATCCATGGTTGATAGAGTAACTCTTTGGTTTGTGCCAGCCATCATCGGAGCGGCTTTGCTAACGTTCATGACCTGGTTCTTCTATGGCCCGTCTCCTGCGTTAACCTTCGCTCTTGTCAACTCAGTAGCTGTATTAATCATTGCCTGCCCCTGCGCCATGGGTTTAGCTACCCCTACTTCAATCATGGTGGGCACTGGACGCGGTGCCGAGATGGGCATTCTATTCCGCAAGGGTGAAGGGCTGCAGCTACTCAAGGACGCCAAGGTTGTTGCGCTTGATAAAACCGGCACCCTCACCGAGGGCAAGCCATCGCTCACTGATCTGGATGTTGCTGAAGGTTTCGAGCGCAATGAAGTCTTGGCTTTGATCGCAGCGGTGGAAGAGAAGTCAGAACATCCAGTTGCTCGCGCTATCGTTGCAGCAGCGGAAGCTGAAGGCTTGAAATTACCTGCGGTCGAGCATTTCGAATCCATTACAGGCTTTGGCGTAAAAGCCAATGCGGGCGGGGTAAAGGTGGCCATAGGCGCTGATCGCTATATGGAAAAACTTGGTCACAATCTGGAAGGTTTTGCCGTGGCCTCCTCTCGCCTTGGTGCGGAGGGAAAATCGCCGCTTTATGTTTCCCTTAACGGCACACTCGCAGCCATTGTTGCCGTTGCCGACCCTATCAAAAAAGAAACACCGGAAGCGATTGATATCTTACATTCGCTGGGCCTGAAAGTCGCGATGATCACTGGCGACAATAAGCGCACAGCCCATGCGATTGCCAGTAAACTGGGTATAGACGAGGTGGTCGCTGAAGTCTTGCCTGAAGGTAAGGTGCAAGCGGTACAGGCCCTCAAGGCCGCGCACGGTAAACTGGTATTTGTCGGAGATGGAATTAATGACGCCCCCGCACTCGCCCAGGCTGATATTGGCATTGCCATCGGCTCAGGCACCGATGTCGCCATTGAAGCGGCAGATGTTGTGCTGATGTCTGGCAGCCTACTAGGCGTACCAAATGCTATTGCGATTTCCAAGGCGACGATACGCAATATCAAGCAGAATCTGTTTTGGGCCTTTGCTTACAACACGGCCCTAATTCCCGTGGCCGCGGGAATTCTTTACCCCTCAATGGGAGTTCTGCTGTCGCCCGTCTTTGCCGCCGGTGCGATGGCCTTATCCTCGGTGTTTGTGCTTGCCAATGCGCTACGCTTGCGCCATTTTAAGCTCGCTAAAGACGCAGGGGTTACAGACATACCCACTGAGCATGGAAAACCGGTCTATCTTAATTGAATCTTGCTTAATCCGCCTGAGTGAAGCGAAACTTAGCAAAAGAGGAACTGCAAATGAATATTGGTAAAGCCGCCGCAGCGTCGGGTGTTTCTGCAAAAATGATTCGCTATTACGAATCCAAAGGTTTGATTTCGCCGGCATCGAGAACTGAAGCGGGTTATAGAAGTTATTCTGAAAATGATGTTAACACCCTCTGTTTTATTAAACGGGCTCGTGATTTAGGGTTTTCAGTGACGCAGATGAGCGAGCTGGTGGCACTTTGGCGAGACCAAAGTCGTGCGAGCGCTGATGTCAAAAGACTCGCGCTCGAGCATGTTGAAGCTCTTGAACGCAAATCGCAAGAAATTCAGGAGATGAGCCGAGCGTTAAGACACCTAGCTGAAAACTGCCAGGGTGATGCCCGACCTGATTGCCCGATTATCAGCGGTTTGGAAAATGTTGAAAATTAGTAATCTATTAACATTTTTCAAGGTCAAAGGATTTTGGGAAAACGGGGTGGAGTTTAATTGCTAATGCTGTTAACACTTTCCTAGCTTACTTTAAGCTAAATCAGGGGGCAATTCTGATACTATCGCGAAAATTTAAGTGAGTGAGGCCAAGTGCTTGCGAAAGCGCACGTTTGAAACTGTCCGAGTAATAATAAAGGGGAGCCCGCATTAACCTGCATGTTCTGAGAGTAAAATTGCGGGTAATTAAAAAGCCCTAATGGCCGGTGAGGGCTCATTAGGACTTAAAAATTTGGTGGAGGTGGCGGGAATTGAACCCGCGTCCGCAAGTACTCCGCCCTCGGCTCTACATGTTTATCCTATAACTTTTAGTTTAATCAGTGGCTACCCGATAGGCTAGGAAGACCAAAGACGATTCCGGTTAAGTTTTAGTATATCCGCCCCGAACAAGCTTCAATACGATCTTATGAGCTATGATGCCTGAATGACCCGAAGGTCTCTGGACGCATAAGCACGGCTCCAGTCAGACAGCAATTTACTGGTGTTTAGGCAGCGATTGCGTAGTTGTCGTCGTTTGCAACTATATTTTTTCAGATGTTTTACGAGATTCCTGAAAGCTCGACATGCACCTAAGGTTTTGCTACCCACGTCGAAGCCAGGTCACCCCCTTTGGTATGAGTTCGATACTATACAGGATGGAAAGTTCATTTTTAATATTAATCATCATTTTATTAAGTTAACAATATATCGTGTTTAGGTGTGGCTAAAGAGGGTGATAAAAGTTTGTTGATTTATCGGGCATTTTTCATGATGCGTTGCTTCTCGCGCTCCCAATCTTTATTTTTGGAAGAGGCGCGTTTATCGTGCATTTGTTTACCTTTTGCCGACCCTATTTCAAGTTTTACTCGGCCTTTAACCCAATACATTGAAAGCGGTACGATGGTGTAACCCTTGCGTTCTACAAGAGACTTTAAATTGATTAGTTCACGTCGGTTTAGCAGCAGTTTGCGTAAACGTGTTTGTACGGGGTCAATGTGTGTTGAGGCGGATAAAAGAGGGGAGATGTGCGCGCCTGCTAGCCAAGCTTCTCCATTTTTTATAACGACATAGCTGTCCTTAAGTTGTACGCGACCATCGCGAATGCTTTTAACTTCCCAGCCTTCTAAAACCAAACCGGCTTCAAAACGTTGTTCAATGAAATAATCGTGCGTTGCTTTTTTGTTGCTTGCAATCGAATTGGGATGTGTTTTTTTCTTTTTACCTGCCATGGCGGATATTCTAAGCGAGCCGCTAAATTAGCGCCATAAAACTCCGTTATTAACTTGGTTAAATGCTGAAGTTGAGTTAATTTATCTCCATGATAAAAATTAAAATTGTTGTTTCATGAGAAAAATATCGCAACACGGGCAATGGTCAACTCGGTTGGCTTTTATTTTGGCAGCGACAGGTTCAGCTGTTGGTTTGGGTAATATATGGAAGTTTCCCTATATTGCAGGCGAAAACGGTGGTGGGGCGTTTGTACTGATTTATTTGCTGTGTATTTTGATGATAGGCCTACCCATTATGATGGCTGAGATCATGTTGGGTCGTAGAGGCAGGCAAAGTCCTATTAATACAATGAAGGAATTAGCTCAAGAGTCTGCGGTTAGCCCGTTCTGGTCTTGGTTAGGGTGGCTGGGTGTTATTGCAGGGTTTCTAATTTTATCTTATTACAGCGTGATTGCAGGTTGGGCCATGGCGTATGTAGTGCGTGTGGCTTCTGGCGTTTTTGAAGGGGTGACTCCAGATGGAGCAAGCAATATATTTGGGGAACTGATAGCAGACCCTGAAAAGTTATTGGCATGGCATAGTTTATTCATGATTATGACGATGTTGGTTGTAGCGCGTGGTGTGAAGGGTTTAGAGCGAACAGTTAAGTTTTTGATGCCGGCTTTATTAGCAATTTTAATTTTATTAATTGGCTATTCAATGGAGCAAGGCGCTTTTGAGCAAGGGGTTTCATTTTTATTTAAAGCAGATTTTTCGAAAGTCACGAGTGAGAGTGTTTTAACAGCCATGGGCCATGCCTTTTTTACCTTAAGTTTAGGGATGGGGGCGATTATGGTCTACGGTTCGTATCTTCCTTCAAAGGTATCAATTGGCTCAACAGCTTCACTGATTGCTTTGACAGATACGGCGGTGGCTTTATTCGCTGGTTTGGCTATTTTCCCGATTGTTTTTGCTAATGGGTTAGAACCAGGTAGTGGGCCGGGTCTTATTTTTCAGACATTGCCGATTGCTTTTGGTCATATGGCTTATGGCTCATTATTTGGTACTTTGTTTTTTATCTTGCTTGTTTTTGCGGCTTGGTCGTCTTCTATTTCTTTAATTGAGCCAGCGGTCGCCTGGCTGGTTGAAAATAAAAACATGAGTCGAATGCGCGCTTGTATATGGGCCGGCTTAGCAACATGGGTAGTGGGTATCGGGACGGTGCTGTCTTTTAATTTGACTGCCGATGTAACGCTATTGGGTAAAACCTTTTTTGATATTTTAGATTACTTAACGGCAAACGTGATGCTGCCTCTGGGTGGCTTATGCATTGCTATTTTTGCGGGTTGGATAATGAGTAAAGAGGCCAGTGCTGAGGAGTTAAGTTTTACAAAACCAGTGTTGTATAAAAGTTGGCAGTTTTTAATTAAATTTATTTCACCCCTTGCGGTTATTATTGTTTTCTTTAAAGCAATAGGCGTGATTTAATTTCATGCATAAAATTGAACGTAGTGCTTTAGTGCGTCATTCGGCGACAGAGATGTTTCACCTTGTTAATGATGTGGCATCGTACCCAGATTTTTTGAAGTGGTGTAAAAGTAGCAAGGTTATATCTGAATCAACCGATGAAATGACTGCTGAACTTGAGGTGGCCTGGAAGGTGCTTCATAAGGTCTTTAGTACAAAGAACCAATTAAAAGCAGGTGAAAGCATCAAGCTTGAGTTGTTAGACGGCCCTTTTGAATTCATGCAGGGGGAATGGCGTTTTAAGCACCTTCGAGATAATGCCTGTAAAATAACGATGGAAATTGATTTTGAATTTAAAAGTTCGGTTAGCAACTATGTTTTTAGTGCTATTTTCAGTCAAATATGTGGTTCTCTCATTGAATCTTTTATAAAACGAGCAGACGAAATATATGGGTAATGTAGAAGTTGCATACGCAACACCTAAAAAACAATTGATTTTGGTTGTGCCCTATAGGGAGGGACTAAAGGCACAAACAGCGATAGAGGAATCTGGCATTTTACAAACTTTTCCAGACATTGATTTAGCAAAAAATTCGGTGGGTATTTTTAGCAAGCCCTGTAAGCTTGATACACCGTTGAGAGCAGGGGACCGTGTTGAAATATATCGCCCATTAATTGCCGATCCAAAAGAAGTGAGGCGCCAACGTGCGGAAGCTGGAAAAGTGACTAAAAAAGGTGCGCGTTCAGCCAATGGATAATTATTTTGAAAAAAATAACAAATAGCTTATATTAACGGTCATGAAATTTGCTGATATCCATATACATGTTAAAAGCACGGCGAGTGAGCTTTATGCTTGTTTGTCTGTTGCTCAGCATCCTCTTCTTCTCAGTCTCTCCCGACTGCCGCCTCGCGGCTAATTAAGAGTCCTGGCGAGGTGAAACGCTGTTACCCAACGTTTAAAAAATAAGAAAAAATTTGTCATTAAAATGACATTTGGAGTTTAGAAATGAGTAAAGAGAAGTTAATAATTTTTGATACCACTTTGCGCGATGGTGAGCAAAGCCCTGGTGCAGCAATGACAGCGGAGGAAAAGTTACGCATTGCCAAAGCATTGGAAAAAATGAAAGTTGACATTATTGAGGCGGGTTTTCCAATTTCAAGTGAAGGAGACTTTAAGGCTGTACAAAGCATTGCAGGCGCTGTTAAAGACAGTGTTGTGTGTGGTTTAGCCCGTGCAAACCGTGAAGATATTGAGCGGGCGGGTAAGGCACTAAAACAGGCGAATGCCTCACGCATTCATACCTTTATAGCGACTTCACCCTTGCATATGAAAGAGAAGTTGTTGTTGACGCCCGATCAAGTTTTTGAGCAAGCGGTTGATGCCGTCAAGCTGGCTAGAAACTTTACGGATAATGTTGAATTTTCACCTGAAGATGCTGGCCGTTCAGACCTTGATTTCTTGTGTCGGATTATTGAAGCGGTTATTGACGCAGGTGCAACGACGATTAACATTCCCGATACGGTTGGTTATAACTTGCCTGATCAATACGGCAATACCATTCGGCAGTTAATAGAAAATGTACCTAATTCTGATAAGGCGATATTTTCTACCCATTGCCATAATGATTTGGGCTTGGCAGTGGCTAATTCATTGGCGGGTGTGATGAACGGTGCGCGTCAGGTTGAATGTTCGGTTAATGGATTAGGTGAACGAGCAGGCAATGCGGCGCTTGAAGAAGTGGTGATGGCCGTGCGTACACGACAAGACTTATTTCCCTGTGATGTGGGCATCGATACAACGCAAATTATGACGTGTTCAAGATTAGTGTCTGGGATAACGGGGTTTGCCGTACAGCCTAATAAAGCGATCGTGGGTGCTAATGCCTTTGCACATGAATCGGGTATTCACCAGGATGGCGTATTGAAATCACGTGAAACTTACGAAATTATGTTGGCAGAAGACGTTGGGTTAAGTTCCAATAAGTTAGTGTTGGGTAAGCTATCGGGCCGAAGTGCATTTAAAGATCGTTTGGAACAGCTCAATATAACAATGGATAGTCAAGAAGAGCTGAATAACGCATTTCGTCGTTTTAAAGATTTAGCGGATAAAAAATCTGAAATTTTCGATGAAGACATTCAAGCCCTTTTATCCGACTTTAAGATGGAAGAAATATTCAGTGAAGCGATTAAACTGGTTTCGGTGAAGGCGTGTTCTGAAACGGGAGAAAGGCCCGAGTCCAGTATTACGTTAATGGTCGATGAAGTGGAAAAAACCGCGACATCTCAAGGTAGCGGGTTGGTTGATGCCACCTTCAAGGCGATTGAACAGATCATATCGAGTGAGTCAACGCTTCAGCTTTATTCAGTGAGTAATGTAACGGAGGGAACGGACTCTCAAGGTGAAGTGGCTGTCAGATTGGAAAAGGGTGGTCGTATTGTTAATGGCCACGGTTCTGACACGGACATTGTCATTGCATCTGCCAAAGCGTATGTGAATGCGTTAAACAGGCTTTTTAGTGGGCAGGAGCGTATTCATCCCCAGGCCTATAAAGGTGTTTGAATAAAAGCCAATACAATAAAAAATGATCGCTTAGGTTCAGCATTACCTTCTTATCAATAGTAGCCAAAGGCACTTAACTGAAGGGTTAAGTGCCTTTTTTTATCGTTGATGGTGACCTAACAAAACCTTTTTTCTGATCCATGTCAATTTCTAATAATGTAAGCATGATCACTCTCTAATATTCTGATTGTTATCATTTTTTGGCATTTAGCTGCGTGTGATACTGGCCGCGAAAATTGCATTTAATGCAATTAAACGGAGGAGACGCAATGTCAAATACTAATATTAGCCTTGAGCTAAAAAACGAGGTAAATCAGTTGCTTGACGCTTATGTTCAGTGTATCGATGATGATAACTTAGAGCATTGGCCGGACTTTTTTACCGAAAATTGTTTGTATCAAGTTATTCCCAGAGAGAACCACGAAATAGGTCAACCGACAGCCGTCATGTGGTGTGATAGTCAGGGTATGCTGCGCGATAGGATTACAGCGTTAAGGCACGCCAATATCTATCAAGTTCAATGGTACCGGCACATTACCAGTCACCCTGTTATTAGCACTGAAGATGGCAACACGATCAAGGTTCAGTCTAATTATGCTGTGTTTAAAACCTGTAATGATGGTGAAAGTACGGTTTATAACGTCGGTCGATACGTTGATGTTATTGTCCGTGAAAATGGCGTTCTGAAATTTAAAGAACGTACCGCTATATATGACACGCATCGAATTACAACGTTGATGGTTATCCCTATTTAAGGAGACATAAAATGACTATAACCCCTGCACATTTAAAATGGCCAGCTGGTACAGACTATACGGCCGTTCCTTATTCAATTTTTAACAGCCGTGAGGTCTATGATCTTGAGCAAGAAAAAATTCACAATGGACCAACTTGGAATTACCTGGCCACAGAAGCAGAATTACCTGAAAAAGGGAGCTTTAAGTCGACCTATATTGGTGATACACCGGTGGTGGTTACTCGAGGCCAAGACAATGAAATTTATGCCTGGGTGAACCGTTGTGCTCATCGAGGCGCTGAAATTTGTCGAGAACGACACGGCAAGTCGGAAGACGGTGCCTACACGTGTGTCTATCATCAATGGGCATTTGATGCGAAAGGTGACCTCCGTGGTGTGCCTTTTCAACGAGGCCTTGGTGGAAAAGGCGGTATGCCGAAAGAGTTTGATAAAACAGAGCACAGTTTACGAAAAGTGCGGGTGGTAAATTACTGCGGTGTTATTTTCGGCACGTTTAGTGATGACACGCCCGATATTGAAAGCTACATGGGTGAAGACGTGTCTTATCATTTTAAACGCATCATGAAGGGCCCCATAGAGGTGCTAGGCCATACTCGCCAATATATAGCCGGTAACTGGAAGTTTTATTCAGAGAATACCAAAGACCCGTATCATGCGAGCTTGTTGCATTTATTTCACCCGACTTTTGGTATTTATCGTGCTTCATTAGGCGGCGGTACCATTGTCAATAACGATGTGCATTCTGTCCTTTGGGTGGAAAGCAGCAAAGAAGATGAAAGTAAGTTGGATGATGTAAAGAGTGACAAGACACGAACTTACCAGGAGGGTACCTATCAATTAGCTGATATGTCGTTGTTGGCGGGTGCAAAAGAATTTGATGATGACACGACAACCGTCATTTTCTCACTGTTTCCTTCTTTAGTTGTTCATCAAATTCAAAACACATTAGCGTTTCGTCAAATTTTGCCAAAAAATGAAAATGAGTTTGAACTGGTGTGGACCTTTTTTGGTTATGCCGATGATACCGAAGAACTCCGTCGTTACCGTTTAAAGCAATTGAATTTAGTCGGCCCGGCCGGGCTAATATCAATGGAAGATGGTGAGTCTACAGAGCTATGTCAAAAAGCGATTGTCCGTGATGGCGATTATACAAATGTGCTGGAAATGGGCGGTGTCGGCACAGGCACGGATGATCATTTTGTGACTGAAGGAGCGATTCGTTCTTTGTGGAAAGGTTATAGAAAATTAATGGATGTATGACCATTAAATCATCATCCTTGAAGCGCAAAGCCTTGTGATTTTTATGCAAGGCTTTTTGTTTAAGGTTTGATCGGCTTGTTTTCAGATAATAGAAAATGCCCGCGAGCTTGGGCAATCGGCTTGTTAGTATCTTCTTGCCAAGCGGTAACATTACATAAAGCAACACGGCTCCCTAGCCGAATAATATGACACTTAGAGTAAGTTGAGGTGGCTTGTCCTGGTCGAAGGTAATCAATGGAAAAATCTATAATTTTTGGGATATTGGTGAGTTCTATTTCCCAGATTAAATGGAGCAAGGCAGCATTTTCCATAAAACCTGCAATGGCACCACCATGCAAAGCAGGGATGGCAGGGTTACCAATGTTATCTTCTGTGAAACGCAAGCTGGAGACGATGCTTTCCCCGATCATACTGGTTTCAACACCGATCGTTTTAGCATAGGGAATCAGGTCGATAAGGGCCTCATAATCATGGCGAGCCTTGATATCATTAAGTTTGTCTAGCAAGTTCATTTAGTCTATTGGAAACGGTTTGTTCGAACGCATAAACGTACCAATGGCGGTTGCAATAGGGGCTTTAATGTCATCGGTATAGGCAGTTGCACGTACAAAAGCAATGGTATTTGTTAAGTGGTAACAATCTGCATAAACGTTAACATCAGCACCCGATGGAGCGGGGCAGACATAGTCCACTCTCAAATCCAACGTGGCCAAGGCTCGTAAATTTTTTTGTTTTTGAAAGATGGCGGCGCCGCATGCTGTGTCAATGGCTGTGGTGACTGCGCCTCCGTGGATAAAATTGTTTATCGAATCGCCAATAATCTCTTTACTGTAGGGCAACTTGAGAGTAACCGATGTTTTATCTGCTTTGATGAGCGTTAAATTTAATTTTTTGGCATGCGGTGTTTGACATATTTTTTCTAAATAGGGGTGTGTGGTCATACTACAGTTTATCTTCTTGTTCTATTCCAATAGCATGAAGAATTTTCTCAAAAACGGTCCTTTGCCTTTCTACACGCTCTGGCACATCAATGACTTCAGTGTTAATGGTCATCGGTTTAAATTCATTGCTTGGCTTAAAATGACCTTTAAGGCTGATCAGCTTGTCAGCGTCAAAAAAAACTGTAATACGTTCTGTTTTTACTTGTTTCCCAGCTTGCTTTGAGTCATAAAAATAGTCCCAACGATTTTTATGAAACGGATCGGATAACAGCGGTGTGCCTAATATAAATTTAACTTGACGTTTATCCATCCCAGGGCGGAGTTGATCAACCATTTCCTGAGTGACCAAATTTCCTTGTTGGACGTTGATTTTATAGACCCCGGGTAGTGTATCAGCCATGTCCCGCATGGAGTCGTTTATTGATTTAGTCGACGAGCAGGCGAACAGAAAAACAGTTGAAATTAAGAGTATTATAAAAATGAGAAGCTTTCGCATTTAGAGTCATCTGTGTATGATTGTTAAAGAGTGATGATACATTATCTCACTTTTATATCCACCCTAAATTCGAGGTTGAAATGGAGTCAAAAGATATAAGAGCTGTTGGTTTAAAGGTTACTTTGCCTCGGTTAAAAATACTAGATATGTTGCAAAGTAGCGGCACTAAACATTTATCGGCAGAAGATGTTTATAAAGCGCTCTTAGAGGATGGGGAAGAGATTGGCTTGGCAACGGTGTATCGTGTACTAACACAATTTGAAGGGGCGGGTTTAGTCAATCGGCATTATTTTGAAGGTGGAAATTCTGTCTTTGAATTAAGTCAAGAGGAGCATCATGACCATATTTTATGTGTGAAATGTGGTCGAGTAGATGAGTTTTTTGATGAGCTGATTGAACAGCGCCAAAAAGTGATTGCCGAAGAAAAAGGTTATCAAATGACGGACCATAGTTTGTATATCTATGGGGTTTGTAGTGATTGCGCTAAATAGCTTTTTCCACCATTTCTTTTGCGTGGGCAAGGGTTTTATCTGACAAATCGATGCCCCCCAACATTCGAGCGACCTCGTGAATGCGATCTGTTGGGTTAAGTGATTCTATTTTTGTTTTAGTTTGCTCAGATTCCTTTTGTTTGCTGACAAATAAATGATGGTGCCCTTGTGCAGCCACTTGTGGGAGGTGAGTGACGCAAAGCACCTGCCGATCATTGGCTATTTCTCGTAAACAAACTCCAACGGTTTCGGCAACGCCACCCCCTATACCGGCGTCCACCTCGTCGAATACTAAAGTCGGTGTGGTATTGCTTTGAGTGGTAACCACTTGTATTGCCAAGCTGATGCGAGAAAGTTCGCCACCCGAGGCCACTTTTCCAATGGGTGAAGCGGGCATGCCCGGATTGGTTGTAACATGAAACGAGATATCATCCAGCCCATTCCTTTGGGGCTTTTGTTCGCCTAAATAGTTGATGGATATATTGAAT
The DNA here is from genome assembly GCA_002700385.1 of Cycloclasticus sp. Lineage (GTDB taxonomy): Bacteria > Pseudomonadota > Gammaproteobacteria > Methylococcales > Cycloclasticaceae > Cycloclasticus. Next base: position 239,570 of record PADC01000008.1, on the reverse strand, counting down.
TCCCCATCGGGTAGTCCGAGTGTTTTTAGTGTTTTTGTAATTTCTTTGCTGAGTTTTGAGGCGCTTTTCACACGCGCCGTATGCAGTAATGCCGCCTGTTCTTGATAGCTCTGCTCAGCTTGATGAATCTCTTGTTGAATGGTTGCTAATCGTTCATTTCGGTTTTCAAGCAATTCAAGTCGAGAGACGAGCTGTTGATATTTTTCGTCGAGTTGCTGAGGTTCGATCTGTAATTTTCGAGCTAATTCATGGATCGAGTCGAGTTGTCGGTTCAGTAAATCGAGTTGTTCAGGGTCGTCGTCTTGTTTATCAATTTGCGTTCTTAAATCTCTGCTGGCCTCTTGAATTTGGATGCTGGCTTCTTGAATTTGCTCTGTCACAGCTGAAAACTCGGGCGCTAGTTCTGCCAATCGCTCTAACTCATGGCAGGTGCTGCTGAGTTGACTATAAATAGAATGGTTTTCATTTTCATAAAGACGATTGATTTGATTTTCCGAGATTTCAATGATTTGACTCATGTTTGATGCGATAACCTGTTTCTGCACCAATTCATCGTAGTTAATTTCAAGTACGTCTGCTTGTTCCAGTTCAGTGATTTGGTATGCAAATAATTGCTTTTCGCTGTCGTTGTCATCATTGCCATCAGTTAAAAGATGAAGTTCCTCATTCAATGTTTTCCATTTATCAAAACTTTTTTGACAGTTAGTTAAGGTGGTTTGAGTGGGTAACGAAGCATCTAGCAAGGCACATTGTTTGTGCGAATGCAGTAAATCTAAATGTGCGTGTTGACCGTGAATACTGATGAGGTGTTCCGAGAGTTGTTGTAATGTTTTTAAGTTAACAATTTGGCCATTGATATAGGCTTTTGAGCGACCCTCAGAGTTAACGGTCCGTCGCACCAGGCATTCTTGCTGATCGTCAAGGTCGTTATCACTCAGCCATTGCTGACAGGCAGGAATGGTCGTGATATCAAAGTCTAAACTCAAGTCGGCCTTGCTAACTCCGGGTCTTAGAAGCGAGGCATCTGCGCGTTCCCCAAGGCATAATTTCATTGCGGTGAGTAAAATGGATTTGCCAGCACCTGTTTCACCCGTCAGGACGGTCATGCCTTGTTGTAGATCAAGACTGAGTTGGTCCACAACCGCTAGCCCTTTAATATCAATAGATCGAAGCATTTTTTATGTTTGGGGAGCTTTGCTCCAGTCTAGTTTTACACGCAAAATATTGAAAAAATCATGATCTGTCGGATGTAATAAGCGTATTTTCTTGGGGTGTCGTTTAATATGAATCAGATCATCTTCAAGGATCTCAGGAAGGACTAAATTATCGCAAGTTAGCTGTGCTTCGTGCTTGTCGCGTTGGCTGAATCGAAGGTTTATTTCACTGTTGCCATCAACAACAATCGGACGATTACTCAAGGTGTGTGGATTGATGGGCACTAGCACAATGGCGTTCAAAGAGGGGTGCATGAGAGGGCCACCGCCAGACAAAGCGTAAGCTGTTGAGCCGGTTGGTGTGGCTATAATAAGTCCGTCCGAACGCTGAGCGTTGACAAAACGTTGATTTACGTAGGTTTCAATATCAATTAAACCCGGAGAGTTAAGCCGGTGGATGGCCACTTCGTTAAAAGCAGATTGCTCGTGAACAACGTGATCATCTCGGACAATCTGAGTATTCAAAATAATGCGTTCCTCTTCATGAAAGGAACCTTCAAGAATTTGTTTGAGTTGAACAGCCATCTCTGTGGGCGAAATATCAACCAAAAAACCGAGCCGACCTAGATTAATGCCGAGTAAAGGGACATTGGTATTAACCAAGGCGCGTGCAGCGGATAATAATGTACCATCTCCGCCAATAGACATAATGAGATCACAGCGATTGGCTAAAGAGCTGGGCGGCATAACCTGTTCGTCAGGCAAGGAAATGTGATGGGCCGTTTCAGGGTCAATGAACACCTGAACATCAGCCTTTTTGAGTAATTTGTATAAACTTTGAACTGTTTTAGAGATGTCTTTTGTATCGGGTTTAGAGATAAGCCCAATTTGTTTAAATTGCGTATTCATCTTGTTCCTCTGCATGGTTTGAAAATTTTACACCAAGTCAGAGAATTTGCGCCTAAAATATAAAGCCTAAGATTAAAAAAATTGCCGTGTCGATCAACCGCACTTTTTCTCAATGCTTTAGGTTTAACTCTCGTGAGGAATATTAGCGGGCTATAACCGTAAATAGGCTGTTTGATCACAAGAGTTCGCGCCGGCTACAAAAGTTTTAATTAAGCCTTGAAATCTCAAAAATTATCACCATTAAGCTAAAAATTCATGCTTACACCGAGTAAGTAACGACATCAATCAAGTTAAGACGAGGATAGACTATGGGTTCTGACGAACAAACAGATCAGGAAAATATTGACCAATCAACCATGGAACAAGAAACAAAGACAGTTGAAGAAGTCGTTGATGAAACAGTTGAGTTGAATGAGGAAACAGAAGTAGTCGATTTGCAAGCTGAACTTGAAGCCGCAAAGGCACGTGCTGATGAGAACTGGGAGAAAGTCCTGTTGGCGAAAGCCGAGGTCGAAAATATTCGTCGTCGTACCCAAAAAGATGTTGAAAAAGCACACCGCTTTTCAGTTGAAAAGTTTGCTAAAGATATGTTGGCGGTAGTTGACAGTTTGGAGATGGGGCTTGCCTCAGCAGAGACAGCTAGTGGTGATGTAACGGCTATTAAAGAGGGAATGGAGCTTACACAAAAGCAACTGCTTTCCGCCTTAGAAAAGTCGGGTGTTAATCAAGTAAACCCGGAAGGTGAAAGTTTTGATCCGGCGTTGCATCAGGCGATGTCAATGGTTCCAAGTGCTGACCATGAACCCAATACCGTTATTCAGGTTTTTCAAAAGGGTTACACGCTTAATGAACGCTTGTTACGTCCAGCCATGGTGATTGTGTCGCAATCGCAAGCGCCTGAAGAAACAAAGAAAATTGATGAGCAGGCTTGAAAAATTAATTCACTGACCTCACATCGTAACTAACAGAAAAAATGATTTAATTTCGGAGATATTTACATGGCTAAAATTATTGGTATTGATTTAGGAACAACGAACTCGTGTGTTGCCGTTTTAGATGGCGACAATGCGAAAGTACTTGAGAATAGTGAAGGAGCGAGAACGACACCTTCTATTGTTGCGTTTACCGCAGAAAAAGACGTCCTTGTTGGTCAATCAGCAAAACGTCAAGCAGTAACAAACCCAACTAATACAGTGTTTGCTACAAAACGTTTAATTGGGCGTAAATTTACAGATGACGTTGTACAAAAAGATGTCAGCATGGTGCCTTATAAAATCTTAGCAGCAGACAACGGTGACGCGTGGATTGAAGTGCAAGACAAAAAAATGGCGCCGCCAGAAATTGCTGCGCGTATCTTAATGAAACTGAAAAAAGATGCGGAAGCATATTTGGGTGAAGAGGTAACCGAAGCGGTTATTACAGTGCCTGCTTACTTTAACGACTCACAACGTCAAGCGACAAAAGATGCAGGTAAAATTGCCGGTCTTGAGGTTAAACGTATTATTAATGAACCGACTGCTGCAGCGTTGGCTTATGGTATGGATAAGAAAAGTGGTGATCGTACGGTTGCAGTATACGATTTAGGTGGGGGTACGTTTGACGTGTCAATCATCGAAATCGCTGAAATTGATGGTGAGCACCAATTCGAAGTGTTATCAACAAATGGTGATACTTTCTTGGGTGGTGAAGATTTTGATTTGCGCATCATTGATTTCTTGGCCGATGAGTTTAAGAAAGAAAATAGTGTGGATTTACACAACGATCCTTTAGCTCTTCAGCGTTTGAAAGAAGCGGCAGAAAAAGCAAAAATTGAGTTGTCATCTAATCAACAAACAGATGTCAACCTTCCCTACATTACAGCCGATGCATCTGGCCCGAAGCACTTAAACGTTAAACTAACACGTGCAAAACTTGAGTCGTTAGTCGCTGATCTTGTGGAACGTACCGTTGAGCCTTGTGAAACAGCGCTTAAGGATGCCGGTTTATCTGCTTCCGATGTCGATGACGTGATTTTGGTTGGTGGGCAAACCCGTATGCCTAAAGTCCAAGAAGCCGTTGCTAAATTATTTGGCAAAGAACCACGCAAAGATGTTAACCCTGATGAGGCGGTTGCGGTAGGTGCAGCGATTCAAGCAGGTGTGTTATCGGGTGACGTGAAAGATGTGTTGCTCTTAGATGTAACGCCATTGTCATTGGGTATTGAAACAATGGGCGGTGTGATGACCAAGCTCATCGAGAAAAACACAACCATTCCAAGCAAAGCATCGCAAACTTTCTCGACAGCGGAAGATAACCAAACGGCAGTAACGATACATGTGTTGCAAGGTGAGCGTGAAATGTCTTCAGGCAACAAGTCTTTGGGCCGTTTTGACCTTCAAGATATTCCGCCAGCACGACGTGGGACGCCGCAAATTGAAGTTTCATTTGATATTGATGCTAATGGTATCTTGAACGTATCGGCTAAAGATAAGGCGACTGGTAAAGAACAATCCATTGTAATTAAGGCATCTAGCGGCTTATCAGATGAAGAAGTCGAAAAAATGATCAATGATGCTGAAATTCATGCCGAAGAAGATCGTAAGTTACATGAATTGGTTACTGCTAGAAACCACGCTGAAGGCATGATTAATGCTACTGAGAAATCAATTGAAGAGATGGGTGATAAGATTGATGATTCAGAAAAGACTGAAATAGAAGCGGCGATTAAAGAACTTCAGGACGTTATTAAAGGGAATGATAAAGAGGCAATTGATAAAAAAACGGAAGAACTCACTGCGTTGTCCGGTAAGCTAGCCGAGAAAATGTATGCTGATGCAGGTGCACAAGGAGCGGCCGAAGGCGCCTCCGCAGACGCTGAAAAAGACGCAAAAGCAGATGATGTTGTTGATGCTGAGTTTGAAGAAGTAAAAGAAGACGATAAAAAATAAGCCTTAAAACCACGGTTTTAAGTTACTTAAAATATAGCCCGATTTAGGGCTGCGACATGGCCGCCGATTTATCGGTGGCTTTGACGTATTAACGATTTGAGAATTATGGAAAAAGAAGATTTTTATAAAACCCTAAACGTGGCACGTAATGCCAGTGAAGGCGAAATAAAGAAAGCGTACCGGCGTCTAGCCATGAAATATCACCCCGATAGAAATACAGGTGATTCAAAGGCCGAAGAAAAATTCAAAGAGATTCAAGAAGCGTATGCAGTTTTAAGTGATGAACAAAAACGTGCCGCTTATGATCAATTTGGGCATGCAGGAGTTGACCCATCAATGGGCGGTGGTGCTCGACATGGGGGTGATTCATTCAGCGACGTGTTTGGTGATGTGTTTGGTGATATTTTCGGTGGCGGAGGCGGCGGCAGTCGTCGTAGCCATGTGACTCGCGGTGCAGACTTAAGATATAACTTGGACTTATCGTTAGAAGATGCTGTCTTCGGCCTGGAGACAAAAATCAAGGTGCCAACATCTGTTAGCTGTACAAGTTGTAAGGGCACCGGTTCTAAAAGTGGAAAATCAAGTATTTGTTCGACTTGTGGCGGGCATGGACAAGTGCGCATGCAACAAGGCATGTTCTCTGTTCAGCAGACATGCCCCACTTGCCATGGTTCAGGTTCTGAAATTAAAGACCCTTGTGGGAAATGCCGTGGTACCGGTAAAACAAAAGAGCAAAAAACCTTGTCGGTTAAGATTCCAGCGGGTGTTGATACGGGTGATAGGATTCGTTTAGGCGGGGAAGGTGAGGCAGGTGATCATGGTGGGCCAGCAGGCGATTTGTACGTACAAGTTAATGTGCGTGAACACAATATTTTTACCCGCGATGGTGCCGATTTATATTGTGATATGCCAATTAGTTTTGCGACGGCTGCTTTAGGGGGTGAGTTAGAGGTCCCAACGTTGTCAGGCAAAGTAAAACTAAAAGTGCCTGCCGAAACGCAAACGGGTAAATTATTTAGGTTACGGGGTAAGGGTGTTAAACCTGTAAGAGGCGGTCCTGTTGGGGATTTGATGTGCCGAGTCAGTGTTGAAACACCCGTCAATTTAACGGCTGAGCAAAAGGCATTGGTTGAGCAATTAGAAGCTTCTTTCAAAACGGGCGGAACGAAACACAACCCGCAAGAACATTCATGGTTAGGCGGTGTTAAAAGCTTTTTTGACAAGATGAAGTCGTAGCGATTACAGTCAATTTAAAAAATGGCTGCATAATCAGCCGCTTAAAAACAGTGAGAAGGTAATGAGATGGTGAAAATAGCGATATCGGGTGCTAGTGGACGCATGGGCGTTAATTTAATTAAGGCTTGCCAGCAGAATAAATTGGCAACGTTAGGTGTGGCTATTGAACGTGAAGGCTCTCCCGTTATCGGCAAAGAAGTTGGTGATGTAGCTGGTTTGGCGTTTCAACCGGTGCAAATCATTTCAGACTATAAAAACTCGGCGAATGAGTTTGATGTTTTAATTGATTTTACGCGCCCTGAAGCCTGCCTAGAAAAGCTGGCTTTCTGCCAAGCAAACAACAAGGCCATGGTGATAGGTACCACTGGTTTTACCGATGAAGAAAAAAACAAAATACAGGCGGCCTCAAGCTCAATACCCATTGTGTTTGCGCCGAATATGGGGATAGGCGTTAATGTAACCTTGAAGCTTCTTGAATTGGCTTCAAAAGCAATTGGGCATTCTGTGGATATTGAAGTTATTGAAGCACATCATAAACACAAGGTTGATGCGCCTTCCGGTACAGCATTAAAAATGGGTGAAGTTGTTGCTAATGCAATGGATAAAAATTTAAGCGATTGTGCAGTTTATGCTCGAGAAGGTATTACTGGGGAGCGCGAAGAGGGTACGATTGGTTTTTCAACCATCAGAGCGGGAGATATTGTGGGTGAGCATACGGTCATGTTTGCCGATGAAGGCGAGCGTATTGAAATTAGCCATAAAGCCACCAGTAGAATGACCTTTGCTACCGGTGCTGTCAGAGCTGCTTGTTGGGTAAAAGGTCAACCAACGGGTTTGTACGACATGCAGGATGTGCTCGGCCTGAATAATTAAAAGCTTGTTTCGTGTTGATTAATTTCTGTTAACATCTATGACATTAAATAGCATAAGAATCAGTTAAAAAAACAGGGGATTTACATTAGGCTGTTTTTATAAATTGTTTGATATCAGGCTTTGACTCTTCCAATAAGAAGCAAGCATGGTGTCCGTTGAATAGGAGAAGAAAAAATGTTGGAAACCAAAGCCGTTGAGTCGAATCAACCTTCAGCACCCGGTGTCAAAAAATATGTGTTGATTGGTGCAGGGCCTGCCTCAGTTAGAGCCGCTGAGACGCTCAGAAAAGCTGATCCAAGATGTTCAATTACAATGATCGGCCAAGAAAAAGAATCACCTTATTCACGCATGGCTTTGCCGTATTATCTTAGCGGAATCATTGAGGATACGGGGACCCACCTTAGAAAAACAGACGGCCATTTTGAACACCTTAAAATTGATCACGTCGTAGCAAAGGTTGAAAAAATAGACCCAGAAAAGCATACGGTCACGACAGATCATGGCGATTTTTTTGACTATGACAAATTATTGATCGCCACGGGTTCTCGTCCTGCAAATTGTCCTTTTCCCGGTTCGGATACGGCCGGCGTCGTAAATTGTTGGACGCTTGAAGACGGGCGTCAGATTCTTGATGCGATTAAGCCTGGATCAAAAGTCGCGTTGCTGGGTGCGGGTTTTGTAGCCTCTATTATTATTGAGGCAATGGTAAAAAAAGGGGTTGATCTTACGGTGATGCTTGGTCGTACGGGCTATATGGTTAGCCGTATGATGGATGAAACAGCGGGTAAATTGATTCAAACATGGTGCGAAGCGAAAGGCGTCCATATGATCCTTCCCAGTAGCATTAAATCAATAGAGCCGGGTCCTGCGCTAAAACGAGATGATGACAGTTTAACCGAGTTTGATTTAATCATTGTAGCAACTGGTGTCTATTCAAATATAGAATTTTTAGAAGGCAGCGGCATAAAAACAGATAATGGTATCCTTGTCGATGCGGGTCTTCGTACCAATATAGAAGACATTTATGCAGCTGGTGATGTTGCGCAAGGGCCTGATTTTTCAACAGGTGGGCATTCGGTGCATGCTATTCAGCCAACAGCCGTTGATCATGGGCGTATCGCGGCAGTCAACATGATGGGTGGAAACGCTAGCTACAAAGGCAGTTTAAGTATGAATGTTCTTGATACATCAGGTTTGGTATCAACATCGTTTGGCAGCTGGGGTGGCGTTGAAGGTGGCGAGAGTGCTGTTTTGCTTGATAAGGAAAATTACAAATACGTCCGTTTAAATTTTAAAGATGATTTATTGGTTGGAGCGATAACAGTCGGTCGAACGGATTTTATTGGTGTTTTACGTGGCTTAATACAATCTGAAATCCCGTTGGGGGATTGGAAAGAAAAGTTAAAAGAAGATCCAACATTGGTTATGAATGCTTATTTATCCAGGTCGTTGGATGTGGCTCGGTAAAACGGTAAAAATATGATTGTGTTGGAATGGACAAAACGACATAAAATCCAGTAAAATTTGCAGTTATAAATTAACAATCAAAACGGGTAGTGCCAGTAACGGCTCTTCCCGTTTTGCATATCTAAAGGTGGTGTAATTTGTCTGACATAGCGATACTGGTTCTCGAAGACGGTAGTGTGTTCCACGGCCAATCAATTGGCGCTACAGGCCATGCAACGGGTGAAGTCGTTTTTAATACGTCCATGACGGGCTATCAAGAAATCCTCACGGATCCATCTTATTCACATCAAATTGTTACCCTAACTTATCCTCATATAGGCAACGTAGGTGTTAATGTTGAAGATGAGGAATCTACAGCGGTTCATGCGCGGGGTTTGGTGATCAGGGACTTGCCTTTGCTTCATAGTAATTGGCGTTCAGAAGGCTCTTTAACAGATTATTTAACAAAACATCAAATCGTAGCCATAGCCGATATAGATACTCGGAAATTAACAAGAATTTTGCGTGAAAAAGGGGCTCAGCGAGGCTGTATCATCGCCGGGTCTGGTGTCGATGAGGCTGCTGCACTGGGCTTAGCAAAAAAGACAGTGCCGCTTAAGGGGTTAGACCTTGCTAAAAAAGTTAGCACAGAGAAAGCTTTTGGCTGGACGGAGTCGGTGTGGCAGTTAAATCCCAAAAAAGAAGCGATTGATAAAAAGCCCGGCTTTAAAGTCGTGGCATATGATTTTGGCGTTAAACGGAATATTTTGAGGTTGTTGGTTGCGTCGGGCTGTGATGTTCATGTCGTGCCAGCGGAAACAACGGCATCAAAGGTGCTTGCCATGTCACCTGACGGTGTTTTCTTGTCGAATGGGCCCGGTGACCCTGAGCCTTGTGATTATGCGATTAACGCCATTAGAGCATTGCTTGATAAGAAAATCCCCATTTTTGGTATATGTTTAGGCCACCAATTATTGGCGCTGGCCAGTGGCGCTTCAACGGTAAAAATGAAATTTGGTCATCATGGTGGCAACCACCCCGTCCAAGATCTGGAAACACAACGTGTCATGATCACCAGTCAAAACCATGGGTTTGCAGTCGATGCGGAGTCTTTACCTGACAATTTAAAACCAACACATGTTTCTTTGTTTGATAAGAGTTTGCAAGGTATTGAAAGAACTGACTGTCCTGCGTTTGGTTTTCAAGGGCACCCAGAAGCGAGCCCTGGCCCACAAGATATTGTTTACTTGTTTGACAAATTTACTGATTTGATGGCTGCGAATAAGGCCTAATAAAAACCGCTGATTGCAAAATTTAAAACCGACATCCGGTTGGGAATATACGATGAGTAGTCGTAAACACTAGATAAAGAGAATTATGCCAAAAAGAACCGATATTCAATCCGTTTTACTTCTAGGTGCAGGCCCTATAGTTATTGGTCAGGCCTGTGAATTCGATTATTCAGGAACACAAGCCTGTAAAGCGTTAAGAGAAGAAGGCTACCGTGTCATTTTGGTGAATTCCAATCCGGCCACCATTATGACCGATCCTGAAACAGCGGATGCGATTTATATTGAACCCGTTGATTGGCAGACCGTTGAAAAGATTATTGAAAAAGAGAAGCCCGATGTTTTATTGCCCACTATGGGTGGGCAGACAGCACTTAACTGTGCTTTAGATCTTGATCGCCATGGCGTACTTGCCAAACATAATGTTGAGATGATTGGCGCGACAAAAGAAGCCATAGATAAGGCAGAAGATAGAGATTTATTTAAAAAAGCAATGACGAAAATTGGTCTTTCAACACCTCGATCATTTGTCGCGCATGATATGGATCAAGCTTATGAAGCGCTTGAGGCTATTGGTTTTCCAACCATTATTCGCCCCTCTTTCACTATGGGTGGAAGCGGTGGTGGCATTGCCTATAACCGTGAAGAGTTCATAGAAATTTGTGAACGTGGGATTGACTTGTCACCGACCAACGAATTGTTGATTGAAGAATCTGTTTTAGGCTGGAAAGAGTACGAAATGGAAGTTGTCCGCGACCATAAGGACAATTGCATTATTATTTGCTCGATAGAAAATTTTGACCCAATGGGTGTGCATACGGGTGATTCCATTACCGTCGCACCTGCTCAAACGCTCACAGACAAAGAATACCAAATCATGCGTAATGCATCGATAGATGTGTTGCGAGAAATTGGTGTTGATACAGGCGGATCAAACGTTCAGTTTGCCATTAATCCAGACAATGGCGCGATGATTGTTATCGAGATGAATCCTCGTGTTTCGCGTTCATCAGCGTTAGCCTCAAAAGCAACCGGCTTTCCAATAGCGAAAGTGGCTGCAAAATTGGCGGTTGGCTATACCTTGGATGAGTTAAGTAACGAAATTACCGGTGGCGCAACACCGGCATCTTTCGAACCCTCAATAGATTATGTGGTAACAAAAATACCGCGTTTTACGTTCGAAAAATTTCCTTCCGCAGATGATCGTCTAACGACACAGATGAAATCGGTGGGCGAAGTGATGTCTGTTGGGCGTACATTTCAAGAGTCTCTGCAAAAAGCTTTACGTGGGCTTGAAACGGGCATGAATGGTTTAGACTCGATAGTTGATATCAATGAAGAAGGTATTGAGACCGTTATCAGGCAAGAAATCCAACAGCCAGGAGCAGATCGTATTCGTTACCTTGCGGATGCTTTTAGAAAAGGATTTGGTCTGGAAAGCATTTTTGAACAGACGAAAATTGACCGCTGGTTTTTGGTTCAGATTGAAGATTTATTGCATGAAGAAGATCGCTTAATCAAGAAAAACTTGTCTGACTTAGATAAGCACAGCCTTTATCGTCTTAAGCGTAAGGGATTTTCTGATGCGCGATTAGCGTATTTACTGGGTGTGGAGGAAAGCGAGGTTAGAGCTGCTCGCCAAGGTATGAATATTCGCCCTGTGTACAAGCGAATTGATTCGTGTGCCGGTGAGTTTGCCTCGTCAACGGCATATATGTACTCAACCTATGAAGAGGAATGCGAATCACAGCCGAGTGACCGTGAAAAAATAATGGTTTTAGGTGGTGGGCCGAACCGAATTGGTCAAGGGATTGAGTTCGATTATTGCTGCGTACACGCAGCGTTGGCCATGCGTGAAGATGGATATGAAACGATCATGGTGAACTGTAACCCTGAAACGGTTTCAACCGATTTTGATACATCAGATCGTTTGTATTTTGAATCGCTGACACTGGAAGATGTGCTTGAAATTGTAAATATTGAAAAGCCGAAAGGCGTTATTGTTCAATATGGGGGGCAAACACCTTTAAAATTAGCTGAAGACCTAGAAGCTGCCGGTGTGCCGATTATTGGAACATCACCCGAGGCCATCGACTTGGCGGAAGACCGTGAGCGGTTTCAGCAACTTGTTGAAAAGCTCGGGTTGTTACAACCACCGAATAGGACTGCCCGTGACCCAGAGCAAGCCGTTGTGCTGGCCGATGAAATTGGTTATCCATTGGTTGTCAGACCCTCTTATGTATTAGGCGGCCGTGCAATGGAAATTGTTTATAACGAAGCTGAATTGCGAACCTACATGCGTGAAGCTGTGAGCGTGTCAAACGATTCACCTGTCCTGCTGGACCGATTCCTTGATGATGCTGTTGAGGTGGATGTTGATGCTATTTTCGATGGCGAGGAATTATTAGTAGGTGGGATCATGGAACATATCGAACAAGCCGGGGTTCATTCGGGTGATTCTGCGTGTTCTTTGCCACCTTTCGACCTGTCTCAGGATGTGCAGGATAAAATGCGCATCCAAGCCAAGGCTCTAGCAAAAGAGCTAGGGGTTGTTGGTTTGATGAATATTCAATTTGCCATTAAAGGTCAGGATATCTATATTCTTGAGGTCAACCCACGTGCTTCTCGTTCGGTGCCTTTTGTTTCTAAAGTAACGGGTTATCCTTTAGCGAAAATTGCCGCTCGGTGTATGACGGGGCGATCACTCGCTGAGCAGGGGACAACAAAAGAAATTATTCCAGATTACTTTTCGGTTAAAGAATCTGTTTTCCCGTTTGTTAAATTCCCGAATGTTGACCCCTTGCTGGGGCCTGAAATGAAATCTACGGGTGAAGTGATGGGTGTTGGCGAGACCTTTGGCGAAGCATTTGGTAAATCGCAACGGGCAGCTGGCATTGAGTTATCTGATAAGGATAAGGTGTTGTTCAGTGTCAGGGAAGGAGATAAGGATAAAATCATAACGTTAGCGAAAACACTCATATCTCGAGGCAAGCAGATTTTAGCGACAAAAGGAACGGCTGAAGCGTTAAGGGCTGAGGGCATTGAGTGCGACGTGGTGAATAAAGTCAACGAGGGTAGACCGCACATCGTTGATGTGATTAAAAATGAAAGTATTCAATTGGTTGTTAATACGACAGAAGGCAAGCAAGCAATTACAGATTCATTCTCAATTCGACGAGAGTCATTACAAAATAAAGCAACGTATTGCACAACAATTGCAGGCGCGAAAGCAACGATCGATGCTCTAGCAGACATTACCGTCAAAGAAGTGAGGGAATTAAACGCACTTCAATCTCGCCACGAAAGAACATAATGTAAGGATGATTTATGAGTAAGACACCATTAACAAAAAAAGGCGCACAAAGTTTAAAAGAAGAACTAGATGAATTAAAAAATGTTAAGCGGCCTAAAATTACCGAGGCGATTGCTGATGCTCGCTCGCATGGCGATTTAAAAGAGAATGCAGAATATCATGCAGCTAGAGAAGAGCAAGGCTTAATGGAAGCGCGAATTCGAGACATAGAAAGTAAATTGGGCAATGCGCAAATTATTGATGTGTCGACCATGGACGCACAAGGTAAGGTGGTTTTTGGTTGCACTGTAGAGCTTGAAAATATTGAAACCGAAGAAACGTTTGTCTACACAATTGTTGGGGAAGATGAGGCAGATATTAAGCAAAATTTAATTTCCTATGCCTCCCCTTTTGCTAAAGCCTTGATTGGTAAAGAAGAAGGTGATGTTGCCGAAGTGAGAGCGCCGGGCGGGATCACGGAATACGAAATCATGGAAGTTCGTTACGAATAAGCTTTCTTGTCTTTGTTTTCCCTGTAAAAAACAGCCGTAAAGCCAATACACTGAATAATGTCAGACGATGTTTTCTCCGCAATATTTTGGATGATGGCTTTTTTATCATCGCGGTCTTCAGCAGTGATTTTAACTTTGACAAGCTCATGGTGATCAATGGCTAATTCAATTTCATCAAGTACGCCAGCTGTTAATCCAGATTGACCTAAACGAACAATAGGCTTTAAGGCGTGTGCAGCTGATTTTAATTTCTTTTTTTGTTGGTTTGATAAGGCCATGAGGGTTATATAAGCTGTTATGTCAGGTCGCGCATTCTACACTTAAATGAAGGTGAAGGGCGTTTTCAATTGTACTCAAAGGGTAAGCTTTGGAAGATAATAAATCATTAATTAAAAAACGGCATGACAAAACATAAAAATAAGCAAAAATGGCTAGATGAGCATTTTAGTGATGAATATGTAAAGAAAGCACAACAAATGGGGCTGCGTTCGCGGGCGGTTTTTAAGTTAGAAGAAATTGATAAAAAAGATAAGTTATTAGAGCCTAACCAAGTGGTGGTTGATTTGGGTGCAGCCCCCGGCGGGTGGTCTGAATATGCTATTAAGAAGGTCACCGGCAAAGGACGTGTGATAGCCTTGGATTTGTTGGATATAGAACCGATTAATGGCGTTGATTTCATCAAAGGTGATTTTAGCGACGATGCGGTCTTTGAACGCTTGCAACAATTAATGGATAATCGACCGATAGATATTGTCCTGTCTGACATAGCACCTAATATGAGTGGCAGCAAGGCGATAGATCAACCTAAATCAATGTATTTGGCTGAATTAGCATTGGATTTTGCTAAAAACGGCTTATCAAACAAAGGGGTGTTTCTGATTAAACTATTTCAAGGTGAAGGATTTGATCAATTCGTTACAGATGCTAAGAAAGCCTTTTTGTCGGTCGTTATCCGTAAACCCAAAGCCTCTCGTGCTCGCAGTCGGGAAGTTTACCTTTTGGCAAAGGGCTTGAAATTATAGTAATCTAACCCCATGGTAGTATTGAACGAATTGTATAAATGACAGTCCGACTGTGAAGGCCGTTATAAATGTAACTAGGGAGTATCGCTTTGAACGAAATGGTTAAAAATATTATTATGTGGGTGGTGATCGCCGTCGTACTAATGTCTGTATTCAATAACTTTGGTGGGTCTAAAGATTCATCAAGTAATACGCTGAGTTATTCGCAATTTATCAATTCTGTAAATGCAGGCCAAGTGAGCAAAGTGGCGATTGATGGCCCCAATATTATCGGTCAAACCACGTCAGGTGAGCGATTTACGACTCGCAGCCCGGGCGATATCCATCTAGTTGACGATTTGTTGAAAAATGGCGTTGAAATAATCGCCAAACCACCCGAAGAGCCTTCTGCTCTGATGTCCATTCTAATTTCCTGGTTTCCCATGCTTTTATTGATTGGCGTATGGATTTTCTTTATGCGTCAAATGCAAGGCGGAGCCGGTGGAGCCGGTGGGCGTGGGGCGCTGTCTTTTGGAAAAAGCAAGGCAAGAATGCTGAATGAGGACGAAATAAAAGTTACTTTTGCTGATGTAGCCGGGGTTCAAGAAGCGAAAGAAGAAGTCGTTGAAGTGGTCGATTTTTTAAAGGACCCCAGTAAGTTCCAAAAATTGGGCGGTATGATACCTCGTGGCATTTTAATGTCAGGTTCTCCCGGAACAGGTAAAACGTTATTGGCTAAAGCGATTGCAGGTGAAGCCAAGGTGCCTTTCTTTAGTATTTCAGGTTCAGATTTTGTTGAAATGTTTGTTGGCGTCGGTGCGTCGCGTGTCCGTGATATGTTTGAACAAGCGAAAAAAAGTGCGCCATGCATTATTTTTATCGATGAAATTGATGCTGTCGGTCGGGCTCGTGGTATTGGCATGGGAGGCGGTAATGACGAACGAGAGCAAACGCTGAATCAATTATTGGTTGAAATGGATGGCTTTTCTGGCAATGAAGGCGTTATTGTTATTGCAGCCACCAACCGCCCTGATGTGTTAGACCCTGCGTTGTTGCGTCCGGGCCGTTTTGATCGCCAAGTAGTTGTGCCGTTACCCGACATAAGAGGGCGTGAGCAAATTCTAAAAGTTCATCTAAAAAAAGTACCGGCTGGGGACAGCGTCAACCCGAATGTGATAGCACGCGGTACACCGGGTTTTTCAGGAGCTGATCTGGCTAATTTAGTGAATGAAGCGGCGTTATTTGCTGCAAGAGCTGATAAAAAGCTGGTTGATATGAACGATATGGAAAATGCCAAAGATAAAGTGCTGATGGGCGCTGAGCGTCGTTCAATGGTGATGAGTGAGGAAGAAAAAAGGTGCACAGCTTATCACGAGGCAGGCCATGCGATAGTGGGCCGTTTAGTGCCTGAACATGATCCAGTGTACAAAGTGACCATTATCCCTCGTGGACGTGCGTTGGGTGTGACCATGTTTTTACCGGAACGCGATCAAATCAGTGTGAGTAAACAAAAACTCGAAAGCCAGTTATCCAGTTTGTATGGCGGTAGAATTGCCGAGGAGATTATCTTTGGCGCAGAGGCGGTAACAACAGGCGCCTCAAACGATATCGAAAGAGCATCGGCCATTGCCAGAAACATGGTCACCCAGTGGGGCTTCTCTGAAAAACTGGGTGCCTTAAATTATGGTGAAGATGAGAATATAATGGGTCACAGTGGCGGTCATAACAAAATGATCTCCGATGAAACGACTGAGTTGATCAACAAGGAAGTCCGCGCTTTTATAGACCGAAATTACGATCGCGCTAAACAAATACTGACAGAAAATGTTGACATCTTGCATGCCATGACGGAAGCCTTAATGAAGTATGAAACCCTTGATAGCGATCAACTTGATCAGATTATGGCTCGTCAACCCGTGAGCGAACCCAAAGATTGGGAAAATGATGATCAGTCAGGTTCAGGCTCTGTTAAAGTGGAGAAAGAAGAAAAAGAATCCAGTGATAAAGATTCTAAGCCGACTGTGGGTGGTCCTGCTGAGCAACCCTAATTCTAATCAAGGTGCGATGAGCCCGTTTTTAAACATTAAGAACCCCCAACTTATGGGGGTTCTTAATGTTACGCCCGATTCATTTTCTGATGGGGGGCAGTTTAGTGATCTGGACAAGGCGGTTCAACACGCATTGGCTATGATTAGACAAGGCGCCTCAATCATTGATATTGGCGGTGAATCGACACGCCCAAATGCAAAAGAGGTTTCATTGGATGACGAATTAAGTCGTGTTATTCCCGTTATAAAAGCACTCCGTCGACAGTCCGATGTCACTATTTCAATAGATACCAGTAAGCCTGATGTAATGAAAGCGGCGGTTGAGGCTGGGGCTAATCTCATTAATGATGTTTATGCGTTACAAAAGCCGGGGGCTATTGAAATGGCTGCTTCTTTAGGCGTGCCCGTTTGTTTAATGCATATGCAGGCTAACCCAGAAACGATGCAAGAAAATCCGAGCTATGTGGATGTGGTTGATGAGGTCAATACATTTTTTGTGCAGCGTCTTTTGGCTTGTGAAGAAGCCGGCATCAAAAAGCAGAACGTGATATTAGACCCGGGTTTTGGTTTTGGAAAAACATTGCAGCATAATTTAAGTTTACTGGCTAAATTCAGTGATTTTACAATTCACGGGTGCCCAGTCTTAGCGGGCCTATCAAGAAAATCAATGATAGGCCAGTTATTGGATAAAGAGGTTGAGCAGCGTGCAGTTGGCAGTGTAGCGGCTGCACTATTAGCAGTGGTGAATGGGGCATCTATTATTCGCGTACATGACGTGGCTGACACATCGGATGCTTTAAAAATATTTAACGCAGTTCAAACAATAAATTAAAAAATGAAAAAGAAATATTTTGGTACAGATGGCATTCGAGGATTGGTTGGGGAAGGCGTTATTACCCCTGAGTTTATTTTAAAACTCGGTTGGGCGACCGGTAAAGTGTTTGAAGAACAAGGGCGTTGTAAAATTCTCATCGGTAAGGACACGCGTATATCGGGGTATATGTTTGAATCTGCGCTTGAGGCAGGCCTTGTTGCTGCTGGCGCTAATGTTAGGTTAGTGGGCCCCATGCCTACGCCAGGTATTGCTTATTTAACAAGGACAATGCGGGCGAATGCAGGAATTGTGATC
Organism: Cycloclasticus sp.; assembly: GCA_002700385.1. Classification (GTDB taxonomy): domain Bacteria; phylum Pseudomonadota; class Gammaproteobacteria; order Methylococcales; family Cycloclasticaceae; genus Cycloclasticus. The sequence continues at coordinate 221,754 of PADC01000008.1, read as the reverse complement.
AGTGCTTCGCACAACCCGCATTATGACAATGGTATTAAATTTTTTTCCAGTAATGGGGAAAAGCTTGCCGATGAAATTGAGTTAGCTATAGAAGCTAAAATGGGCGAACCTTTGGTTGTGGTCGAATCGTTTTGTTTAGGGAAGGCTAAACGGGTTAATGATGCTGCGGGTCGTTATATTGAGTTTTGTAAAAGTACAGTCCCGCCGATGATGGACTTATCCAATTTAAAAATGGTGGTCGATTGTGCTCACGGCTCGACTTACCACATAGCTCCATTTGTCTTTAGTGAGCTAGGTGCAGAGGTAATTAAAATAGGTGCTGAACCTGACGGCATTAATATTAACGAAGGCTGCGGAGCCACAAACCCTGACGCATTAAAAGAAGCTGTTTTATTAAATAAAGCAGATTTTGGTGTTGCATTAGATGGCGATGGAGATCGATTAATAATGGTTGATCACCTCGGGGAGATACTGGATGGTGACGAAATTTTGTATATTTTAGCAAAGGGTCGTCAGTCTAAAGGTTATCTTGGGACATCGGTTGTTGGAACGCTAATGACCAATTTGGGCATAGAGCATGCGTTAAACAGGCTAGGGCTCAACTTGCTGAGATCACAAGTTGGTGATCGTCATGTTATTCAATTAATGAATGAATCCAATTCAATTTTAGGGGGGGAAGGGTCTGGCCATATTATTTGCGCTGATAGGACAACAACAGGTGATGGCATCGTTTCAGCTCTTCAAGTTCTTGAAATAATGGTCCGCGATGAAGCATCATTGAATGAGTTAAAAAGTGAAATCCAAAAATACCCTCAGTGCATGATCAATGTTCGACTTAAAGGTGATAAAAAATTCACCATGACCGATCCAATACAAAATGCGGTGCAAAAAATTGAAAAGATACTGGATGGCACGGGCAGGGTATTACTGAGAGCGTCTGGTACTGAACCTGTGGTTAGAGTGATGGTGGAAGGAGAAGAAAGTAGATTAGTCGAAAGATTAGCGATAGAGCTGAGTGAAACGGTTGGGCAGTTGCTAGAGGCTTGAATGAATTCATCAAAGTTTATTTAGAGTATCAATAAGATTGATTTCTTTCGCAATAGTCGCTAACCTTGCTCGTTTTTTAAGGTAAGAAGTTTGATGCGTCAGCCACTGGTTATCGGTAATTGGAAAATGAATGGCTCGCTGAGTTTAACAAGCGAACTATTATCCAAGATAGATAAAGCTATTGATGATAAAATAGCCTGCGATATCGGGGTTTGTGTCCCTTTTGTTTATATCGATAGAGCTAATGAACTCGTGAAAAAAAGTGCTATAAAGGTTGGCGCACAAACAGTTTCTGAATACTCATCAGGTGCATATACCGGTGAAATTTCTGCCCAGATGTTGGCCGAGCTGGGTTGCCATTGGGTGTTGGTAGGGCATTCAGAAAGAAGAACACTTTTTAATGAATCAAATGCGGTACTGATTGATAAAGTGCTGGCGGCACAAGGGGCTGATTTGCTGCCGGTGTATTGTGTAGGTGAAACTGAAGCTGATTATAAATCAGGACTCACTGTTGACGTTATTAAAGATCAAATAGGGGCGCTACTGAGTGATCCATCAATTGATTTAAATCGATTGGTTATAGCCTACGAACCTGTTTGGGCAATTGGAACGGGTTTGACAGCCTCTCCTGAAGAGGCACAGAAAGTTCATGCTTTTATTAGGAGTCTAATAAGAGAAAAAAATGCCGAATCAGCTAAACAGCTTAAGATTTTATACGGTGGAAGTGTGAAGCCGGATAATGCTTCGTTATTGTTTAAGCAACAAGATATTGACGGCGGTTTGATTGGCGGTGCATCGTTGGATGCCGACGCCTTTATTTCAATCTGCCAAAAAGCGTAAAAGGGCGGGCAATAATCCGCTGTAATGAAACATATATCGCAAGGTATAAAAAGGATAAAGGAATGAGTTTATTTGCAATTGTTTTATCAGTGCATGTATTAATCGCGGCGTTGATGATCGGGCTAATTTTAATCCAACACGGTAAAGGGGCGGATGCCGGGGCTGCTTTTGGTAGCGGTGCTTCTGGAACAGTGTTTGGGTCGAAAGGTTCAGCCTCTTTTTTAAGTCGTTCTACGGCTATTTTAGCGGCCTTGTTTTTTTCAACGAGTTTAGCGCTGGCCTATTTAGGCGGTAATAGAGCTGAACCCGATGATATTATTGATGGCATTTCCGTTACACAGCCTGCAGAATCGACCGAAACAACGCCGGTAGATCTTATTAATAATCTGAGTACGCCCAGTGAAGGAGCTACTCAAGAAGAAGGCATGAAACCGGCTGATGTGCCTATTCCTGATTAATCGATAAGCCGAGGTGGTGGAATTGGTAGACACGCTATCTTGAGGGGGTAGTGTCCTTATGGACGTGCGGGTTCAAGTCCCGCTCTCGGCACCAATAATTTCAGCTTTTAGAGATGATTGATGAATAATCAGTATCCCATTTTCCTTTTTCTTTTTTATAGTTTTGTTACGGCAAATCTACCCTGGTTGAGTGATAAGCTTTTTTGTATCCGAAATCTAACATCTAAATCTGGCTGGCTTCGATGGTTTGAATGGATGATGTGGTATGTCATCGCTTTTGTTGTCGGTTTTGCGTTGGAGAATAAAATAATGGGTACAAACAGTTCCCAAGATTGGGAGTTTTATGTTGTGACGCTTTGTTTGTTCGCGGTTTTTGCCTTACCAGGCTTTATTTATCATTATGATTTAAAGAAAATATTGGGTTCTAGATAAATTAGGGGTTTATGCCTCTGTTCATTAATATTTTGCGACGGCATAGGGTGTGATTTAAAGCTAAAGCGATCATTTATCAGCTATAATGGCGTTTTTATTTTAAGGAGATTTTTAGAAATGAAAGCACCTGTTCATGTTGCCGTTACTGGCGCCGCTGGCCAAATTTCATACTCATTATTATTTCGTATTGCATCAGGTGACTTTTTAGGCCCTGAACAGCCCATTTGTTTGCACTTGTTGGAAATTACACCGGCGTTAGGTGCTTTAGAAGGGACGGTCATGGAGTTGAATGACTGTGCATTTCCATTATTGCAAAGTGTTGAAATTTCTGATGATGCTGAAGTTGCTTTTAAAGACATTGATTTTGCCTTCTTAGTGGGTGCACGCCCTCGAGGTCCTGGCATGGAACGTAAAGATCTTCTTGAAGCGAATGCGGCTATTTTTTCCGTTCAAGGTAAAGCGTTAAATAAAGTGGCAAAGCGTGATGTCCGTGTATTGGTTGTTGGAAATCCAGCAAATACAAATGCGTTGATTGCGATGAATAATGCGCCGGATTTAAATCCACGTAACTTTACGGCGATGACACGTTTAGACCATAACCGAGCGATGAGTCTATTAGCTGAGCAAACAGGAACTCACAATACAGACATTACTAAAATGACTATTTGGGGTAACCATTCAGCTACACAATACCCAGACCTTCATCATGCGCTTATCAATGGCGAAGAGGCGTTGTCTAAAATTGAGGCGAGTTGGTATACAGATGAATATATACCGGCTGTTCAACAGCGTGGTGCTGCGATTATTAAAGCGCGTGGTTTATCCAGTGCGGCTTCTGCAGCCAGTTCAGCTTTAGATCATATGCGCACTTGGGTACAGGGTACTGACGAGGGTGATTGGGTTAGCATGGGTATTCCCAGTGATGGAAGCTATGGTATCGAAGAAGGCTTGATTTATTCTTTCCCAGTAACCGTTAAAGAGGGCGATTATTCGATTGTTCAAGGCCTTGAGATAAATGATTTCAGTCGTGAAAGAATGATTGCAACTGAAAATGAATTAAAAGAAGAGCGCGATGGTGTAAAGCACTTGCTTTAAGATCGAGCTGAAGATAAAAAAGCCATGCTTTCGCATGGCTTTTTTTTTACGCGTTATAACGTGTTATAAAAGAGAAATCGACGAACAGGATTGATCATATGATTGAAATGACTCGTTCCAATACAGAAAAAACATCGGTAGTCTCCGCTATTAATGAAAAGGGTGACGTAGTCGAAATTTCTCTGGTTGAAGAAAAACCCCTAACAATCTTTGTTGACAAAGAAGAGGTGGTGACCTTGATGACAATGGGTGCATTTCCCGAATTATTAGTGATGGGTTATCTTAGAAATCAGCTTATTTTTAATCAACTGAATGAAATAAAAGCAGTACAAGTAGATTGGGAAACGGAGGCGGTTGCCGTTGTTTCTAATAAGGAAAAAAAAGATTTAACCAAAATTAAAGAACGCAAAACGATTACAACGGGCTGTGGGCAAGGCACTATGTATGGTGATGTGCTGGAATCGTTAAACGGTGTGTTGATGCCCAAGCAGCTTATTAAGCAAACAGCTTTATATGCATTATTAAAGCTCTTGGCTGACTATAATAAAATTTACAAAACTGCCGGCGCGGTGCACGGTTGCGCCTTGTGTAAAGGAGAAAACATTTTATTTTTTGTAGAAGATGTTGGACGACATAATGCGGTTGATACGATAGCGGGCTACATGTGGTTGAATGACATTCAGGGAGGTGAGTGTGTTTTCTATACGACGGGGCGTTTAACGTCTGAAATGGTAATAAAAGTAGCGCAAATGGGTGTGCCTATTCTATTGTCGCGCTCTGGTGCGACAAAAATGGGTTTTGATGTGGCAAAAAAGTTTGGTGTTACATTAATTTCTAGAGCAAAAGGGCGGCATTTTAATATACTCAATGGTATCGACAATGTGCAGCTAGATGCTTAGCCGTCAGAGCTCAATAGAGATTCGGCTTCTAATAAATCTTTATCGCAGTTGATGTTAAAAAAGGGGTCGATCACGTCATAAGCAAAATTTGGGTGAGCAATACTGTACCGAGAAGTCCATAAGTCAATTTTACGTAGATCTTCGTTGACAAGTGCCTGGCGTAATTCACCGAATAAATTAACAGGCCATAAACCAATAACCGGGTGTGTGCGCCCATTTGAACAGGCGCAGGCAAGTGCCGACTGGTTTTTTTGATGGGACTGATAAAGTGTTGAGACGAGATCTTCGGGTAAAAAAGGGGTGTCTACAGGGGCCGTGACAATCCACTTGCAATCAGGTAAATGCTGTTTAGTCCACTCCATAACGGCAAGAATACCGGCAAGAGGCCCTAGGTAACCTTTGAGGCTATCTTTAACAACAGGGTGGTTGTATGAAGCTAACCGACTATCGTTTTCGTTACTGTTTATGACGATGGTGTCACATTGTTGTGATAGGGTGTCTATGACATAGTCGATAAGTGGTTTGCCGTTCAGCGGAATGAAACTTTTATTTTGCTTATTCATGCGTCTTGATAAGCCACCAGCAAGAACAGCCCCGACGATACCGTTTATTTTTTTAGGCATGCTCGGGGACTGTGATGCTCACAGCAGAATACTTAAATTCTGGAATTTTCCCAGATGGATCCAAGTCTTCACTGGTAAGAAGGTTTGCAGATGACTCAACAAAAGCAAACGGAATAAAGACCAAGCCAGGCTGAACTTTATCATCAATGCGTACTTTGATTTGAATTGAGCCTCGACGGCTCGTCACTTGAACGGTATCACCTGGCTGAATATTAAGTTGCATACAGTCTGTTTGGTTCATTTGTACAAACGCTTCGGGTTCTAGCGTATTTAAAAGGTCACTGCGACGAGAGATAGCACCCGTGTGCCAATGCTCTAATAAGCGGCCAGTCGTCAGAATGAAGGAATATTTTTCATCCAAGGGGTCGTTTGGAGGAAGTACATCGGCTGGAACAAATTTTCCCCGTTTGTCGGCTGTAGGGAAGCCGTCAGCAAAAACAATATCGAAACCTGCTTGATCAGGAGCAGGACAAGGGTAGGTGACAGAATGTTCAGCATCAAGGCGATCCCAGTCTATATTTTTTAGGGAGCTCATCGCTGTCTGCATTTCGAGGTAAATATCTTTGGGTTGGCTATAGTCAGTGCTTAACCCTAATCGTTGGGCAATTTGGTTTGTAATCCACCAATCAGGTTTAGCATGGCCGGGTGGCTTAATGGCTTGGCGTCCCATTTGAACCTGGCGATTGGTGTTAGTGACAGTGCCTGTTTTTTCAGGCCAAGCAGCAGCGGGTAAGATGACATCAGCGAACATAGCCGTTTCAGTCAGAAAAATATCTTGAACAACTAAATGATCAAGTTTGGCCAAGGCTGCCCTTGCATGACTGAGATTAGGGTCGGACATGGCTGGATTTTCACCCATAATGTACATTGATTTTATTTCATCAGCATGAATGGCATGGATGATATCGACAACGGTCAGCCCTTCTTTTTGAGAAAGCCTGGTGGCCCATAACGATTCAAAATGAGCAATGGCCTTAGGGTCGTTTGTTTTTTGATAATTGGGAAAAAACATCGGGATCAGGCCAGCATCGGATGCACCTTGAACATTGTTTTGCCCACGTAAGGGGTGTAGGCCGGTTCCAGGTTTGCCAATATGCCCACACATCAGCGCCAGCGAAATAAGGCAGCGTGCATTGTCCGTTCCATGGGTATGTTGTGCAACACCCATGCCCCAGAAAATAATACCGGCATCGGCTTGGGCATAAGTGCGGGCAACGGTTTTGATGGTTTCTGCATCAACGCCGCAGATAGATTGCATTTTTTCAGGAGAGAATTTTGTAAGGTGCTCAGCGAGTTCTTTAAATCCGGAAGTATATTGTTGAATATAGTGCTGGTTATACAATTTTTCGCTAACGATGACGTGCATCATGGCGTTCAGTAGGGCGACATCACTTCCCGGTGAGAACTGAAGCATATGTGTTGCGTGTTGTTTTAATGCCTGAGCTCTAGGATCCATTACAATCAGTTTGGCACCGCGTTGAACAGCCTGTTTAAAATAGGTGGCGGCGACAGGGTGATTTTCACTGGGATTTGAACCAATAACAATAATGACATCGCTCTGCTGTACAGCCATAAAAGGGGCTGTTACGGCGCCAGAGCCAATTGTTTCCATCAAGGCAGCGACTGATGAGGCATGACATAAGCGTGTACAATGATCGACATTGTTTGTTCCAAAGCCCGCTCGAATCAATTTTTGAAAAAGATAAGCTTCTTCATTGGAGCATTTCGCTGAGCCAAAACCGGCTAGAGCGTGTCCGCCATACTGTTGTTTATGAGCCAAAAAACCATTGGCAGCTTTATCTAAAGCCTCTGCCCAAGTAGCTTTTCTGAAGTGGCTCAGAGGGTTTTCGGGATCAATATTAATCCCTTTTTCCCTACCCTCTAATCTTATTAATGGCTCAGTGAGGCGTTGCTCAGAAGTAATATAATCATAGCCAAAGCGACCTTTAACGCATAAGCGACCTTCATTTGAAGGGCCATTTGCTCCCTCTACGAAGGTGATTTTGTTATTGCTGGTATGGAGATTTACCTGGCAACCAACACCGCAGTAAGGGCAAATGGAACGTACCGGCGCTTCATCGGTTTTTAAGTCTGATGTGAGTTGCGATTCTTTAAGTGCACCGGTAGGACAAACTTGGACACATTCACCACAGGCAACGCAGGTGGAATCTCCCATGGGGTCGTCAAAGTCAAAAGTAATTTTTTCTTTTGCCCCCCGTTGGGATAAACCAATGACATCATTCACCTGAATTTCACGGCAAGCTCTCACACACAAATTGCAATGGATACAGGCATCGAGTTTAACGGTAATAGCAGGGTGAGAGTCGTCATTTTGTTGTTGTTGTTGTTGCGTTTTTGGAAAGCGATATGGATCGATGTTCATCGACTGAGCAAGCTCGGCAAAGTTGGATTTAACAGCGACATTTTGATTTATGTCAGTGTTTAAGAGTTCCATCACACCCTGTCTTATACTAATGGCGCGTTTGCTTTGTGTATGGATGACCATGCCATTGTCTGGTTTTCGGCAGCACGAGGCGGCTAAGGTTCGTTCACCCTCAATTTCTACCATGCAAGTCCTACAGTTGCCATCGGGTCGATAATTTGGTTTGTCGTTAAAACATAAATGAGGGATTGTATGACCAAGCCTTTTTGCAATTTGCCAAATGGTTTCATCAGGTGAGGCGGTAACCTGTTGGTCATCTAAAGAAAATGAAATAAGTTTGTCCATATCAGACCTCATCTTCAAAATATTGAATGCTGGAAAGAATCGGGTTAGGTGCAGCTTGGCCAAGACCACAAATAGACGCATCAGCCATGATGTGACTTAATTCTTTTAATAAAGGTTTGTTCCATGTATTTTCAGTCAGCAATATATTGGCTTTCTCACAACCAATTCGGCAAGGCGCACATTGTCCACAACTTTCATCTTGAAAGAAACTTAATAAGTTTTGGCAGGTGTTTTTAATGCTGTCTTTATCGGACAGTATTACAACGGCATGTGAACCGATGAAGCAGCCGTATTCTTCTAAATTACCAAAATCTAGGGGGATTTGATCGAGTGAGGCAGGTAAAATTCCGCCCGATGCCCCACCGGGCAAATAGGCTTTAAACTGATGCCCATCAAGCATTCCGCCAGCTGACTCGATCAGCTCTCGGACAGTAATACCGGCAGGGGAAACAATAACACCGGGCTTTTTAACACGTCCAGAAACAGAAAAGGAACGAAGTCCAGCGGCACCATTTTTTCCCTGGTTTTTAAACCAGTCGGCTCCTTTTTCGAGAAGACTGGGTATCCAATAAAGCGTTTCTACATTTTGCACCAAGGTTGGGCGACCAAATAAGCCCTGATGAGCAACATAGGGGGGGCGCTGACGAGGTAGGCCTCGTTTACCCTCGATCGATTCCAGCATGGCAGATTCTTCACCGCAGATGTAAGCACCCGCTCCTCGCCTTATTTCTATAAAACCGTCCTTTGTGTGCTGATGGTGAATAAGTTGTTGTATTTCGCGTTGCAGTACCTGATAAATAGCGGCATATTCATCCCGTAAATAAATATAGATTTTACTGGCATCAATAACGCGAGCAGCCATTAACATACCTTCTAAAACGCGATGAGGTTCCGTAGAGAGATAGTGACGGTCTTTAAAGGTGCCGGGTTCCCCTTCGTCTGCATTGACACAAAGATAACGGGGGGAAGGCTCATTTCTGACGATCCGCAATTTGCTGGCGGTTGGAAATCCGGCACCGCCTAGGCCTCTTAAACCACTTTTCTCTATCGTATCCAAGACTGTATCAGCAGACAGTTGATGAGAGTCCATTTTTTTAAGCGACTGGTAACCCGAGGCTTTTATGTATTGCTCATAGTCTTGATAGCTGGGTAGGATGGGGTTCTTTTGACTGGATTTCGTTGCCGTGATGAGTGAGTCGGTTGATACGTTACCAAGATAATGTTTATTGACAGCGGCAGCGGGTGCTTGGTTGCATAAACCCATACACGGTGCTGAAACGATGCGGGTATTATCAGGGGATTGATCGATAAGCTCTTTTAATAAACCTGATGAACCGTTCAGGCTACAACTGAGGGATTGGCAAATGCGAATCGTTGTTTCTGGTGGGGGCACCTCGTTTTCTTTAATGACATCAAAATGATGATAAAACGTAGCCACTTCATAAACGGCCGCTTGGGAAAGTTTGAGTTCGCTGGCTAAAGCCATCAAGTGCGAGGAGCTGATATAGCCCCACTTATCTTGTATAAGATGCAAATATTCAATCAGTAAATCAGGTTGACGGGGTTTGTCAGTAAGAAGTTTTTGGATCTCTATTAGAGCGGTGGGGTCAAGTTGGCGCCCCCGTGGATAGGTTCTGCCCCTACGTTGTTTTTTATCGCCCGGCCGTATGTTATCCAAAGAGTTGCCTGTCATAAGAACCTCACCAGTGTGAACGCGATTGATGCCTTTACGATACCATAAAAAAAGGCCATGAAAGTACATGGCCTTTTTTGAAACACTAAAATTTGAGCTTAATCAATTTTTGGTCCCGCTTCGACAAGTGACTGACCTTCGTCGTTATCGGTGTACTTTTCAAAATTCATGATAAAAAGGTGTGCCAATTCATGTGCGCGTTTATTCCAATCCTCGGGGTTTTCATACGTGTTTCGTGGATCAAGAATCGTTTCATCAACCCCAGGTAAAGCGGTGGGAATGTCCAGGTTGAAAAAAGGAATCCGTTTTGTGTCGGCTTTTTCAATCGAGCCATCAAGAATTGCGTTGATGATGCCACGTGTGTCTTTAATAGAAATGCGTTTTCCGCTACCGTTCCAGCCGGTGTTGACCAAATAAGCCTCAGCACCAACCGCTTCCATCCGTTTGACGAGTTCCTGTGCGTACTTTGTCGGATGCAATGACAAGAAGGCGGCACCAAAAGCAGCCGAGAAAGTGGGCGTTGGTTCCGTAATGCCTCGTTCGGTACCGGCTAATTTTGCTGTAAAGCCGGATAAGAAGTAATATTTCGTCTGTTCAGGTGTTAACTTTGAAACAGGCGGCGTGACGCCAAACGCATCAGCTGTTAAGAAAATAACTTTTTTTGCATGACCACCTTTTGAGATGGGTTTGACGATATTATCGATATGGTCAATGGGGTATGAAACACGGGTATTTTCTGTTTTAGAGTTATCAGCAAATTGAATAACATTATCGTCCGATAGCGTGACATTTTCTAAGAGGGCATTGCGCCGAATAGCGCCATAAATTTCAGGTTCATCTTCTTTGCTTAAATTAATGACTTTTGCATAACAGCCGCCTTCAAAATTGAAGATACCGTCATCATCCCAACCGTGTTCATCGTCACCAATCAATTGGCGATCTTTATCTGTTGATAACGTTGTTTTTCCCGTACCAGATAGACCAAAGAAAATGGCAACATCGCCTTTCTTGCCGATATTAGCTGAGCAGTGCATGGAGGCAATGCCACGTAAGGGGAGCAGGTAGTTCATCATACTGAACATGCCTTTTTTCATTTCACCGCCATACCAAGTGCCACCAATCAGTTGCATTTTTTCGCTCAGGTTAAAGGCGATAAAGTTTTCTGAATTAAGGCCGTGTTCTTTCCAGTCAGGGTTGTTCGTTTTAGCGCCATTTAAAACAACAAAATCAGGCTCAAAATCTTTAAGCTCTTCTTCAGTCGGGCGAATAAACATATTTTTGACAAAGTGTGCCTGCCAGGCGACTTCCACAATAAATCGGACCGACAAACGGGTGTCTTTGTTGGCACCACAAAATGTATCGACAACAAAGAGACGCTGGCCTGATAATTGATTGGTTACGATTTTTTTAAGGTTTCCCCAGTTTTCTTCAGATAAAGGTTTGTTATCGTTTTTACCTTGAGTAGACCACCATACGGTATCGCGAGATACATCGTCCATGACGATATATTTGTCTTTCGGAGAACGTCCGGTGAAGATGCCTGTATCAACGGCAACAGCACCTAAATTGCTCACTGTCCCTTTTTCATATCCAGTTAAATCTTCCCGGGTTTCCTCTTCAAATAGAAGGTCATATGAAGGATTATGGATAATTTCATTGGCATCAGTTATTCCATATTGACTGAGGTCTATGGTATTAGACATTGGGGGCTCCGGTATTATTAAGTTAATTTGTTATTCTCAATCACTGCGTATGCCGAGTGATTATGTATGGATTCAAAGTTTTCTGCTTCCAGGGTATAGGATAAGATTCGCTCTTCTTCATTTAATGCAGCGGCAATATCCCTAACCACATCTTCGACAAACTTCGGGTTGTCATAAGCAAGTTCGGTGACATATTTTTCATCTGGCCTTTTGAGAAGGCTATACAGCTCACTCGATGCTTGTTTTTCAACAAGTTGGATAATATCTTCAAGGCAAATATTGCCTGTAATTGCAGCACTAACAGTAATATGAGAACGTTGATTGTGTGCACCATATTCAGAAATTTTCTTTGAACAGGGGCATAAGCTCGTGACAGGTATAACAACACTGACATGGATTTTTGTGACATCGTTAGTCCATTGACCCTCGAGTTTTATTTGATAGTCGAGTAAGCTTTTTACCCCAGAGACAGGCGCGGCTTTATTGACGAAATATAAAAATTCGGTGTTGATGTAACCTGTCTCAGCTTCCAACTTAAGTGTCATTTTTTCTAGTAGTGCACTAAAACTTTTAATTGATAATTGCTGACAGTCTTCATTGAGTAGGGCCACAAAGCGAGACATGTGTGTGCCTTTTTGATGGTGAGGTAAATTCACCGATAGATTGAATGTACCAACGGTTGCTTGTTGATGACCTTCTTTATCAATGAAAATAAATGGGTGACGAATATCCTTGATGCCTACTTTGTTGATGGCTATGTTTCTAGTGTCAGGATGATTTTGTACGTCTTCGATGGTCATAGTCTAATAAGCTGTTTAAGCCAGATTAAGGGTTTGTTTTTAAGTATGCTTGTATGGTTCGTTTAATGTTAGACACATCAAGACCGGCTTCTTCAAGCAGCTCTTCTCTTGATCCGTGCTCAAGATTACGGTCTGGTAAACCGATGTTATAAATATTGACTGACAACGCCGCTTGGTTGATAAACTCGTTTACAGCACTTCCAGCGCCGCCTTTAACGACATTTTCTTCAAGTGTAAAAATGGTTTTGTGAGACGCGGCAATTTTTCTGATCATGTCCTCATCAAGGGGTTTTACAAAGCGCATATTCACCACAGTTGCGTTGAGTTGCTCAGCAAGGTCAGAGGCTGGCGAGAGTGTTGGGCCAAACGCTAATAATGCGATATCTTTTCCTTCACGCACGGTCAAGGCTTGACCTATTGGCAGGCTATCTAATGTGTTATTTATTGCGACACCAGGACCTTTACCGCGAGGGTAACGCACGGCAACAGGGCCGTTGTAGTTAATGCCGGTTGTCAGCATAAGGCGGCATTCATTTTCGTCTGCGGGGGCCATGATGATCATATTCGGTAAGCAGCGCAGGTACGAAAGATCGTACGATCCAGCGTGAGTAGGCCCGTCAGGGCCAACCAAGCCCGCACGATCAATGGCAAAAAGAACCGGTAAGTTTTGTAAAGCAACGTCGTGAATAAGCTGGTCGTAACCACGTTGTAGGAAGGTTGAATAAATCGCCACAACGGGGTGTAACCCTTCGCAGGCCATGCCAGCGGCTAAGGTGATAGCATGTTGTTCAGCTATGCCAACATCAAAATAGCGTTCAGGGTATTGTTGTTCAAACTCGACCATACCAGAACCCTCACGCATAGCCGGCGTGATGCCGACAATTTGGCTATTTTCATTGGCAATATCACAAAGCCATTGGCCAAAAACTTCAGAATATGTTGCTGAGCTGATTGCTTTTTTAGGTAAGTTTTCTTTGCTAGGATCAAATTTAGAAACACCATGGTAGCCGATAGGGTCGGCCTCTGCGGGAGAGTAACCTTTTCCTTTTTGTGTAACAACATGCAGGAACTGCGGGCCTTTTAGGTCTTTTAAATTGGAAAGTGTTTTTACTAAGGTGGGCAAATCATGGCCATCGATAGGCCCGATGTAATTAAACCCCATTTCCTCGAACAGTGTGCCGGGGATTACCATGCCCTTAACATGTTCTTCAGTTCGTCTAGCCAACTCCCAAACGCTTGGCATATTAGACATGACCTTTCTGCTGCCTTCTTTAACCGTTGTATAAAATTTACCGGACAAAATTTTAGCCAGGTAATTTTTCAATGCCCCAACATTCGGGGAAATGGACATATCGTTATCGTTAAGAATCACCAGTAAATTTGCGTCTAATGCACCTGCATGATTCAACGCTTCAAACGCCATGCCGCCGGTTAACCCACCATCACCAATAATGGCAACGGTACGTTTCGCGTCATGATTGATTCCAGCAGCGATGGCCATGCCTAAGGCGGCGCTGATGGATGTGCTTGAATGGCCGACGCCAAAAGCATCGTATTCACTTTCTGATCGTGTAACAAAAGGGGTGATGCCGTTTTTCTGACGGATGGTTGAAATTTTATTTTTACGCCCGGTTAAAATTTTGTGCGGGTAAGCTTGATGGCCTACGTCCCAGATGAGTTTGTCATCAGGCGTGTTAAAAATGTAGTGCAATGCTATCGTGAGCTCAATAGTCCCTAACCCAGCGGAAAGATGTCCGCCAGACTTACTGACGGACGCGATGAGAAAATCGCGTAATTCGTCTGCTAAATCAATAAGTTCGCCTTCCGTTAAACCTCTAAGGTCAGCGGGTAAACTTATTTTATCTAGAATGGGGTATTTTGCCGTGATTGTCACGTAATCTTCATAATGCGTTGATTTAAGGTTGCGTATTATCGTTTGCCAGTAAAGACTATGCAAGTTAATACTACGCTAAGGCGCCTTTCCTTAAGAAATCCGTGAGATGGTAAATTGAGCAATATCTCTAAGGTACTCTGTGCGTTGATCAAAATGTGACAAACTCAGGAGTGCTTCGTTATATAAATCTTCTGTTAACTCCTTCGATGCCTTTAAACCTAGAATGGAGGGGTAAGTGGATTTATCGGCCTGTTTATCCTTGCCTTGAGTTTTTCCAAGCGTTTCGGTTGATGAGGTTTCATCGAGAATATCATCTTGTACTTGAAAGGCCAGCCCAATACATTCTGCATAATGTTTTAAATGACGATACTCGGCATCATCGGGGGTAAGTTTTAAACTGGCAACCAAGGTGATACAGCTACAGATCAGTGCCCCTGTTTTGTGAAGGTGCATATTCTCAATTTCAGCAATGGATAGAGATTTTCCTTCGTTTGCCAAATCAATCGCTTGGCCACCGACCATACCTCTAGAACCCGCTGCTTGAGATAAAAGTTGAATGCAGGTGATTTTTTGTTCGCTACTGCACTTGGCTTTTGCCAGGGCATTGAATGCCAGTGTTAAAAGTCCGTCACCCGCCAAAATGGCGGTTGCTTCATCAAACGCCTTGTGGCAACTTGGTTTTCCTCGACGCAAGTCATCATCATCCATGGCAGGTAGGTCATCATGAATCAAGGAATAAGCATGGATGAGTTCTATTGAGCTGGCAAGGCTATCTAGTGTCTGTTGTTGTATTTCAAGTAAATGCCCTGTTGCATAGACCAACATGGCTCGAATACGTTTTCCACCATTCAGGGTTGAGTAGCGCATGGCTGCGTGTAACTGCTTTGGTTCAAGCTGAGTAGATGGAAGGAGGGAATCTAAAGCAGCCTCAATTTGTTGAACTTTCTCATGTTGAAACCGTTGAAATGCAGTCATGTTGGGTCTTAATGGGTATGAAATTAATCAAAATCCACGGGTTTGGCGAGCGTGGATTTACTTAATAATATCTCAACCTTTTGTTCGGCATCGGTGAGCGACTTTTGGCAAGACTGTATTAATTTAATGCCTTGTTCAAACTCCTTAAGTGATTCTTCGAGGCTTAACCCTCCATTTTCCATTCGATCAACCAGTTCTTCGAGAGATTGAAGGGATGATTCTAAATCGAGTTTTTTTGCTTTAGCCATGACTATTGTCGTTGATTTTTTAAAAGGAAGTACGTTACCTTATCTGTTAGGTAAGGTCACTATTGATGCTTAGTCAGGTCACCGTTAATGATGTTGACATCGAATAGGCGGTGACGTATCTTGAGCTTTACTCTTAGACCAAGTCTAAAGGTAGATTTGATATCATTCAACATAAATAGAGGAATTATTATGTCACTTAAAGGTTCTCAAACAGAACAGAATTTAAAAGACGCGTTTGCTGGTGAGTCTCAAGCGAATCGTCGTTACTTGTACTTCGCAAACAAAGCTGACATCGAAGGGTATAACGATGTGTCGACAGTATTTCGTTCGACTGCTGAGGGTGAAACAGGTCATGCACATGGTCATTTAGAGTACTTGGAAGAGACAGGTGACCCGGCAACAGGTTTACCGATCGGTGGCACCGAAGATAACCTAAAGGCAGCGATTGCTGGCGAAACACATGAGTACACGGATATGTATCCGGGTATGGCAAAAACAGCACGTGATGAAGGTCATGACGAGATTGCCGACTGGTTTGAAACATTAGCAAAAGCGGAGCGTTCACACGCTAATCGTTTCCAAAAAGCGTTAGATTCTTTAAGCGCTTAATTTGCTGTGATTAGAGGAGGGGGGTGCTTGTGTGCCCTCCTTTTTTTATTGGAGAAATAAATATGAGAGAAGGTAGCTTAGAAGCCCCTGTTAGGCATCCCATTGATTGGAAGGGCGTAGATTTTTTTAATGAAGAAAATTTATTCAACGAGCTGGATAGAGTGTTTGATATTTGTCATGGCTGTCGTCGTTGTTTTAATCTTTGTAATGCATTTCCTTTATTGTTCGACGTCATCGATGAGTCTGAAACAATGGAGCTTGATAGCGTCGATAAGACAGTCTATTGGGATGTGGTTGATAATTGCTATCTTTGTGACATGTGTTTTATGTCAAAGTGTCCTTACGTGCCGCCACATGAATGGGACTTGGACTTCCCTCATTTAATGCTGCGTGCAAAAGCGGTTAAGTTTAAAAAAGATGACGTAAAAAAACGTGATAAATTAATTACATCAACCGATAAGATTGGAAAATTAGCCTCAATTCCCATCGTGGTGAATACTGTTAATGCAGTGAATCAAAATAAAACCATGCGCCGATTGCTTGATAAACAATTAGGCATCCATCCCGAGGCTGTTATTCCTGCCTATCATACAGACACAGCTAGAAAACAATTTGCTAAACAAAGCCCTCAGGCGATAGATGTGCAAGCTTGTGAAGAAACAACCGGCAAGGTCGCGATTTTTACAACGTGTTATGGCAATTATAATCGCCCGGATTTAGTTAAAGACTTGGTGGCCGTTTATCAACACAATGGAATTTTAGTTGAGATGTGCCAACAGGAAAAATGTTGTGGGATGCCCAAATTGGAACTGGGTGATCTTGAAGAAGTTGAACGGCTTAAAAATAATAATATTCCAGCGTTAGCGCGCTTAGTTGATGCAGGTTTCGACATCGTCGCGCCGGTTCCATCGTGTGTGTTGATGTTTAAACAGGAATTACCCCTCATGTTTCCTGATGACCCCGATGTTTTAAAAGTTCGGGACGCCATGTTTGATCCCTTTGAGTATTTGATGATTCGCCATAAAGGCGGCTTGTTACGTACTGAGTTTAAAGAAGAAATTGGTGAGGTGTCTTATCAAGTGGCTTGTCATCTCAGGGTTCAAAATATTGGCCAAAAAACAAAGGAGTTGTTGGAGTTAATTCCAAATACCTCAGTTAAAGCACACGAAAGGTGCTCAGGGCATGATGGAACGTATGCGCTAAAATCTGAGTTTCACGATATATCAAAAAAAATTGCCCGGCCAATTGTTAATAAAGTGGATAAAGAAAGCACGGCCGTTTTTTCCAGCGACTGCCCAATGGCGGCTGACCATATCGCTTCGGGGTTAAAAAACGAAAAAGCAGTGCAAAATCCGATGAGCTTGTTAAAACAAGCATATGGCTTATAAACGTAAGGAACATAATGAAAAAACTAGTTAAAGATGCGTTGTATTCGTTGGAAGAATACTCAAACCTTCGTGCCGAATTTAGAGCAAAAGTTCGTGCCCATAAAGAAAACAGAATTGTTAGAATTGGCGAAAATGTAAGCCTGCATTTTGAAGATTACCTGACCATGCATTATCAGGTACAAGAAATGTTGCGTACTGAAAAGATATTTGATTCCGCCGGTATTATGGAGGAAATTGAGGCTTATAATCCGTTGATTCCCGATGGCAAAAACTGGAAAGCAACGATGATGATTCAGTTTGACAAGGTGGAAGACCGTGTCGATGCGTTAGCTAAGATGATTGGAATAGAAAAAGCAACATGGGTGCAAGTTGACGGGTTTGATAAAGTGTTCCCGATTGCCAATGAAGACTTAGAACGTGAAACTGAGGAAAAAACATCGTCGGTACACTTTCTAAGATTTGAATTATCCGACGCTATGGTAGCGGCTGTTAAACAAGCAGCGGCCATCAATATGGGCGTTGATCATGCTGCGTATACGAAAGCCTGCACACCTATCGCCGACAATATAAGAGCGTCGTTAGCCGATGATTTGGATTAAACTCCTTGAATGGCTCCTGAGGCTTGATAGGTCTCTATCAAGCTTTGGACGCTACAAGGTTTGTGCAAGTGGTAACCTTGCCCGTAATCTATGCCAATTTCATTTAACTTTGCGAATATTTCAGGGTTTTCTACAAATTCGCCAATGGTTTTCTTTCCCATTAGGTGGGCAATTTCGTTAATAGACTTAACCATTGCCAGATCGAGTTTATCGTCCAGCATGTTTTTAATGAATTGTCCGTCGATTTTTAGAATATCAACGGGTAATTTTTTTAGATATTCATAGGATGATAAACCGGTGCCGAAATCATCGAGGGCGACTTTACAGCCGAGTTCTCTTAATTTATTGAGGAAGGCCAGACCTATTCTTGGGTTTGTAATAGCCGCAGTTTCTGTGATTTCAAAGCACAACTTGTCGGCTGGCATGCCAGAACGTTTTATCGCAGAAACGATGACATTATAAGTCTCTTCATGGGCAATGGTCTGTCCAGAGAGGTTGATACTGATCCAGCCAAATTTATTTTGAATAGAGGCCATTTGAGAAAGACTCTTTTTGATGACCCAGTGATCTATTTTATAAGCTAATTTATATCGCTCGGCGGCAGGTAAAAAGGTATACGGTGCGTGAATCTGTCCTTTGGCGTCCTGCAGGCGTATCAGAATCTCGTAATTGGGCGTATCACATTCGTTACCTCCGTTAGGCGTTGTATCGCATATTTTTTGTGCATAGCAGACGAAATGTTCTTGTTTGAGGGCCGTGTGAATCTTGCTGATGATATTACCTTCTTGGAGCCGTTGAATCACAGCTTGATCGGCTGTCGTATGCTCATGGATACGGTTTCTTCCAGCTTCTTTTGCCAAATAACAGGAGGTATCTGCGAGGTTTAAGGCGGATTCATAAGATTTCACGGTTTCATCTAAACTTACAACACCGATGCTAACCCCTAAATTGTATTCTTTTTCATCCCAAATAAAGATAAACTTATCAATGGCTTGGCGAATTTTTTCAGCTATTTTTTTTGCGACTTCAGGCGAGCAATCTCGTAGAAGAATACAAAACTCATCACCGCCAACACGCGCGAGCGCGTCTGCTTTTCGTAGTATGCTGGTGAGAATTTTGCTGATTTCTATCAGCGCTAAGTCACCAGCACTATGACCGGAGCTATCATTAATGATTTTAAATTGATCTAAATCTAAGTAAAGCAGGGCGTGTACACTGGTGTTAGATGGAATATCAGCGATGGCATTTCGTAATATTTCATCAAAACCGCGGCGATTAACGAGTTTTGTAAGAGGGTCATGGGTCGCTTCAAAGCTTAATTTATCAGTTAGCCGATGCTTTTCAGTAATATCTTGGAAATACCACACACGGCCATGAATTAACCCCTCTCTTATCAACGGGAATGACGTTGTATCTAAGACGCGTTCGTCATTTAAATGCATAAGAAAGTTCATTTTTTTGTTTGAACTAGGAAGTATTTGTTGGATCATGTCACCAATTTCGTGGGCATTGGTAATCAGTTCGATGCCTGTTTCAAATAATTTAAGCGCGCTTTCACCTTTGTGTTCCATTTCGTGTTCAGGAATATTGAAAGTTTCCATAAAAGATTGATTGATTCTAATAATGCGTCTATTAATATCCTCGACTAACAGTCCGTCATCAGAAGCCTCGGTGATGGCGCGCTGTATATCCAATGCGTCTTCTAATGCGCGGGTTGACAGTGTTTGTTCAGTGACATTTTTAAAGTACCAAACCCGTCCTTTAATACCATTATTATGAATAAGAGGAAAAGCATCCAACTCCAGAATGGTTCCATTTTTGAGTAAGATGGTGATCAGCGTGTTCTCTGCGGCACTGGGGCTTGCGTTTAACACCTTGGGGGCAACTTCTTCCTGATTTAATACGCTGGGTAGTCCGGCTTCTAGTAAGCCAATAGTTTTGATAATATCCGTTCTGCCAGGCTCAATATCGAAATAGTCATAAAATTTCTGATTGATGGCGATAACAGTTCTATCAAGGTCTTCAACCAGTACGCCATCATCTGTTGCTTCTAAAATAGCACGTTGTATATCCAAAGAATTTTCTAAGGCATGAAGCGCCTCAGTTTCTTTTGTAACATCAATTGAAGTAATTAAATAGTGTGGTTGGCCATTGTAAAGAAGCGTAGCACCCGAGTTTTCAGTATAAATAGTGTTGCCTGACCCCGTGACTTTTTTACTTTTGCTGCTTGCGTGACCCTTTGCTTCAATCTCATCAAAAAATAAATCAAAGTCAGTTTTATATGGATCACTGATGAATTGTTTACCGTGAACCCTGACAATATCTTTGAGTTGACGTTGATTTAACTCGCAGTAGGTTTTATTCGCATAAACAATGCGTCGATCTATGTTATAGACAGATTGGGCTAATTGACTGTTTTCAAGAACTTCACTTGATAATTCTGCGGCGTTCAGTAAGTTAGGAATATCTAATAACTTCTCAAGAGACGGTGAGATTATTTTTGAGATGCTCGTTAAAAAGTTTTTATCTTCACTGGAGTAATGATGGGCCTTTTTACAGTGATGGACACCTATCACCCAGCCCTCTTTATTATCGATAGGAACCTGACATGCCATTTGAGATTTTACTTTAAATTGTTTGTATAGAAGATTTAAGTCAGTTGATAGTGAAGACAGATCGTAACTTACAGTGTTTTTAGATGTTAAGGCATGATTGATGATGTGAATAAATACTGGATTAGCCGAAGAGTAATTTTTTAATCGATGGCCCCCTGGGTAGTCGTCACTCGTGTCTTCAATAGCGACAAGGTGCTTATCTGCATTTGGCTCAGATGGGTATAATAACCAGCAACGGTCAGCCCCTAACGCTTCACGGACAGTGCGAAGGATAAGTTTTAATTTGGTAAATTCGGTAAGGGATGTATCTATAATTTCGTCAACACGATCTAGTGCAGAAGATGAATTTTTTGGGCTCTTATTATTCATATTATTTAAAGGGTTTTAATATTTTTTTATTACCAGCTCCTCCTTAATACTTAAGAATAGCCTAATATTCAAAAAATATAGCCCATAAGTTTTTTATTCGGCGTAAAAAGATTGTAGCGGCTAACGTAAATGATTATGCTTTGCGCTTGTACAAAACCCATCACACAATTAGACATGAATTCTTTATGAGCAGTAATTACAGTGCCTCCGATATTGAGGTGTTAAGTGGGTTAAACCCCGTTAAAAAACGTCCTGGTATGTATACCGACACCGCGCGCCCAAACCACCTAGTTCAAGAAGTATTGGATAACAGTGTGGATGAAGCCATTGCGGGTTTTGCTTCTGTCATCAATGTGAATTTGTATAAAGATGGTTTTATCGAAATTATTGATGATGGCCGGGGAATGCCGGTTGATATTCATCCTGAACATGGCCTGCCAGGCATTGAGTTGATTTTATCGAGGCTACATGCGGGGGGTAAGTTCTCTAATAAAAATTACCAATTTTCGGGCGGTTTGCATGGCGTTGGCATTTCAGTGGTTAATGCGCTGTCCAGCCGAGTGGATGTGGATGTTAAACGAGCAGGTAGCCGTTGGCATATGGCCTTTGAAAATGGGGCGAAAGTCAGCGATTTGGAAGCAGTGGGTAGCGTTGGCCAACGCAACACAGGCACCACCGTACGATTTAAACCGAATGCTATTTATTTTGACTCCGCGACCGTATCTACCAGTAAGTTGAAACACGTGCTGCGAGCTAAAGCTGTGCTTTGTCCTGGGCTTCGTATTACATTGAATGATGAAACGAAGGCTGAAAAGTTCGAGTGGTATTACGAAAATGGCCTAACAGATTATTTGCTAGGTGAATTAGAACATCTCAGTTTGCTACCGGCTGAAGGCTTTATATCGGCTGCTAACAGTGAGCGTGAATCGGTTGAGTGGGCGGTGGCATGGTCGACTGATGCCGGTGAGGGCATCACCGAAAGTTATGTTAATCTCGTGCCAACGGCACAAGGCGGGACACATGTGAACGGATTGCGTACCGGCCTAACTGAAGCAATTCGTGAGTTTTGCGAATTTCAATCCTTGTTACCACGAGGCGTTAAAATTACCCCAGATGATGTATGGGAGCGTTGTCATTACGTGCTGTCGATCAAGCTGGAGGACCCTCAATTTTCCGGTCAAACGAAAGAGCGGTTAACCTCTAGGGAATGTGCTGCGTTTGTATCCGGTGTGGCGAAAGACAGTTTCAGTCTTTGGTTAAATCAACACCCAGAAATGGGTGAAGAAATTGCGCAAATAGCGATACAACGTGCTCAGAATAGACAGCGTGCAGGAAAAAAAGTTGTGCGTAAGAAGGTGTCTTCTGGCCCAGCTTTGCCCGGTAAATTAGCTGATTGTTCATCGCAAGATTCAGATCGTTCTGAATTGTTTTTAGTGGAAGGGGACTCAGCAGGAGGGTCGGCAAAGCAAGCACGGGATCGTGAATTCCAGGCGATTATGCCCTTGCGTGGAAAAATATTAAATACCTGGGAAGTTGAGCCTGCTGATGTGTTGGCGTCTCAAGAAGTGCATGATATTTCAGTCGCCATTGGTGTTGAACCGGGTTCAACTGATTTAAAATCATTGCGTTACAGTAAAATCTGTATCTTAGCGGACGCCGATTCAGATGGCTTACACATTGCGACGTTGTTATGTGCCTTGTTTGTGCGTCATTTTTCTTCGTTAGTTGATGCTGGGCATATCTACGTTGCCATGCCGCCTTTATATCGTATCGATGTCGGTAAACAAGTTTTTTACGCATTAGACGATGCGGAGAAAGAAGGTATTTTAGATAGAATTTCTGCAGAAAAATTAAAAGGCAAGGTGAATGTTCAACGTTTTAAAGGGTTGGGTGAAATGAACCCTGCCCAATTGCGTGTAACAACGTTAGATCCTGATACGCGCCGATTAGTGCGCTTAGGCATGAATCCGGGTGATGAAACACACACAAAAATGGATATGTTATTAGCTAAAAAGCGCGCATCTGACCGTAAAGCCTGGTTGGAAGAAAGTGGCAATCTGGCTGATTTGTAGAGAACAGTATGAGCACAGTAGAATTTGAAAATATAGAAACATTACCGCTAAAAGATTTTACAGAAAAAGCGTACTTAGATTATTCAATGTACGTTATTTTAGACCGTGCCTTACCGCATATTGCCGATGGCCTTAAACCCGTACAACGACGCATTGTGTATGCCATGTCTGAGCTTGGCTTATCGAATCAAGCGAAATTTAAAAAATCGGCAAGGACCGTTGGTGACGTGCTCGGTAAGTTTCATCCGCACGGCGATACCGCCTGTTATGAGGCCATGGTGCACATGGCACAACCATTTGCATATCGCTATCCTTTGGTGGATGGGCAGGGGAATTGGGGCTCACCCGACGATCCTAAATCCTTTGCTGCTATGCGTTACACAGAATCACGGCTTGCGCCCTATGCAGAAAGCTTATTAAGTGAATTAGGCCAGGGCACGGTTGATTGGACTGATAATTTTGACGGGACGTTGCAAGAGCCTGTTTTACTGCCAGCGCGGTTACCCAATGTGCTGTTAAATGGGGTCACGGGTATTGCTGTTGGCATGTCCACAGATATTCCGCCGCATAACTTAAATGAAGTCGCCAGTGCCTGTATTCATTTACTGGATGAACCGAAAGCAGAGATCAGTGCGTTGATGGAACATGTTAAAGGGCCGGATTTTCCAACCGAAGCCGAAGTTATTACGTCGCGAGAAGACATTAAATCAATGTACGAAAAGGGTGGTGGTAGTTTGCGTGCTAGAGCGCGGTACGAGATAGAGCACGGCCAAATTATTGTGACGGCCTTGCCGTACCAAGTTTCAGGGGCGAAGGTGCTGGAGCAGATTTCCGTACAAATGCAGGCGAAAAAATTACCCATCGTCGAGGATTTACGTGATGAATCTGATCATGAGAACCCGACACGTTTGGTCATTATCCCACGTTCTAACCGTGTGGACACCGAACAGTTGATGTCACATTTATTTGCAACGACCGACCTGGAACGTACCTATCGAGTTAATTTCAATGTGATTGGCCTGTCGGGCAAACCTCAGGTTAAAAATTTAAAGACCCTGTTAAGCGAATGGTTAACTTACCGTATTGCAACCGTTACTAGGCGGTTGGATTATCGCTTGGATAAAGTGAACGACCGTTTGCATATTCTGGATGGTTTGTTGATTGCCTATTTAAATATTGATGAAGTCATTCGAATTATTCGTGAAGAAGATAATCCGAAACAAGTGATGATGCAGCGCTTTGGCATCACAGATGTTCAGGCTCATGCCATTTTGGAAATTAAATTGCGTCAACTGGCTAAGTTAGAAGAATTTAAAATTCGTGCGGAACAAGAAGAGTTAGTAAAAGAGCGTGATGAGTTAGAGAAAATTCTGAATTCAAAGCAGCGTTTACGTACCTTGGTTAAAAAAGAAATACAAGCGGACGCGGCGCTTTATGGCGACGCCAGGCGTTCTCCAATCGTTAGCAGGCAAGCGGCGCAAGCATTAGATGAGCGAGCGCTGATTCCGAATGAACCCATGACGATTGTGATTTCTCAGAAGGGCTGGGTGAGGGCGGCAAAAGGGCATGACATTGATCCGACGAGTCTTGCGTTTAGAGCAGGTGATGGCTATCTTGCGTCGGCCAAAGGGCGGAGTAATAGCTTGGTGTATTTCCTCGATTCAGCAGGTCGAATCTATAGCCAACCGGTGCATGGTTTACCCTCTGCACGAGGGCAAGGTGAGCCTTTAACCGGTCATTTTAAACCGCCGGCAGGCGCTATGTTTACCCACGTGTTAGCGGGTCAGGAAGAAAAGGTGATGCTTTCATCCAATGCGGGTTATGGTTTTGTGACGACGCTGTCAGACCTGTATAGTAAAAATAAAGCGGGCAAAGCCTTGATTTCCTTACCTGCAGGGGCAACCGTGTTGTCTCCAGCTCTTTATGAAGCTCAAGAGGCTATGGTGGCCATTCTCAGTCAGCAGGGTCGCTTGTTAATCTTTCCTGTTGACGAGGTGCCAGAATTAGCACGTGGCAAAGGGAATAAGTTGATTCAAATACCCGGCAAAGATTTAAAATCAGGCGATGATAGTGTTATTGGTTTTTGTGTCTTCACGGAACAGCAGGCTATTCGAATTCATGCAGGTAAACGGTATATTAATTTAAAAATAGCCGATTTGGATGCGTATCGAGGTAAAAGAGCACAACGTGGTACTAAGTTACCAAGAGGGTTTCAGAAACCTGATGGGGTAGAGTTGCTTACAAAAGATGAATAAAAACTGATGAGTCAAAAAAAGCCAAGCGGCTGATGTCGCTTGGCTTTTTAGTATGAGTAAGAAAAGATCAGCCTTCTATAATGGGGATACCTGCAATCTTGGATTGCCACAGCGCGGGCCCCGTTTTGTGTACAGACTCGCCGTTAGAATCAACAGCAACAGTCACCGGCATATTTTCCACATAGAACTCTCTAATGGCTTCCATTCCCAAATCTTCAAAAGCAATTACCTTGGAGCCCTTGATGGCTTTTGCAACCAGATAGGCAGCGCCGCCAACGGCCATAAGGTAAGTGGCTTTGTGTTTTTTAATGGCATCAATGCCACTGGGTCCCCGTTCTGCTTTACCAATCATACCAAGTAGGCCGGTTTTATCGAGCATCATCTCGGTGAATTTATCCATGCGGGTTGCCGTTGTTGGACCAGCAGGCCCCACCACTTCGCCTTCAATGGGATCAACAGGGCCTACGTAGTAGATGAAGCGGTTTTTAAAGTCGACGCCATCTGGTAAGGCTTCACCGTTGGCAAACAGATCAGCAATACGCTTGTGCGCAGCATCTCGGCCAGTCAACATGTGGCCACTTAATAATAAGCGGTCACCTGGTTGCCATGATTGAGCTTCTTCTTCAGTAACGGTATCTAAATTGACGTGCTTGGTTTGAGCATCGGGTGCCCAAGCGATATCTGGCCAGTCTTCAAGTTTGGGTGGTTCTATGTAAGTTGGGCCAGAGCCATCTAGAACAAAATGTGCGTGACGAGTAGCGGCACAGTTTGGAATTATCGCAACAGGCAGAGAGGCAGCATGCGTTGGCATGTCATTAATTTTTACATCGAGTACCGTGGTTAAGCCGCCCAGGCCTTGAGCCCCTATACCCAACGCGTTCACTTTGTCGTACAGTTCTAAACGCAGTTCTTCAGCACGATTTTTAGGACCGTGTTCTTTAAGTTCTTGAATATCAATGGGTTGCATTAATGATTCTTTGGCTAACTTCATGGCCATTTCAGCGGTACCACCAACACCAATGCCTAAAATGCCGGGTGGGCACCAGCCTGCACCCATGGTAGGGACTGTTTTGAGTACCCAATCAACCAGGCTGTCGCTGGGGTTGAGCATGGCAAATTTAGATTTATTTTCAGAGCCGCCTCCTTTTGCAGCAACGTGAACACTCACGGTATTGCCGGGAACGATTCTTGTGTGAATGACGGCTGGTGTATTATCGCCCGTGTTTTTTCTCGATCCTAAAGGGTCAGCGACTATAGAAGCTCGTAAAACATTATCTGGGTAGTTATACGCACGACGCACGCCTTCGTTACACATATCTTCCAAGCTCATATTGGCGTCCCATTGAACGTCCATCCCCACGTCTAAAAACACATTAGCGATACCCGTGTCTTGGCAAATAGGGCGATGGTCCATCGCGCACATCCGTGAGTTAAGAAGAATTTGTGCCATTGCATCTTTGGCAGCTGGCGATTCTTCTAATTCATAGGCTTTTCCAAGCGCTTGAATATAGTCCTTTGGGTGATAGTAAGAAATAAATTGAAAAGCAGCGGCAACGCTTTCTATAAGGTCATCTTGTTTAATAACGGTCATTAATAAATTTTGTCGATTAAAAAGAAATTATTGTAACAAAGAGATTGGGTACACGTTATTATTTGCTTTCGGAAATAATAATTTCTCAAATTCTTCAGCGGGCATCGGCTTGCCAAAATAGTAACCTTGAACATAATCGCAATGAAGTTCCTCTAATAAGGTACTTTGTTCTTTAGTTTCTACCCCTTCGGCTATGACTTCAACGCCCATACTGTGAGCCAGCACAATGATGGTTTTTATAATATCTTCATCGGCTTTATTGCTAAGGCTATTATTGACAAAAGAACGGTCAATTTTTAGTAAATTGATCGGTAAACGCTTTAAATAGCTCAGCGATGAATAACCGGTGCCAAAATCATCAATAGCCAGCTTGATGCCTAAGTCTTTTAATACTTCTAGTTTATCGATGACGAGCTGTTCATTGTTCATCACCGCGCTCTCGGTTATTTCTAGTTCAAGCAGCTCGTGCGGTAGTTGGGTAGAGTTTAAAGTAGCGGAGATTTTATTGATGATCTCCTCATCTTCAAGTTGGAGATTAGACAGATTGACTGCAACTCTAATAGGGCTGGCACCACGATCAATCCAATTTTTTAAAGTTAAACAGGCAGTTTGTAAGACCCACTCTCCAATCATATGAATTTGACCGGTTTCTTCAGCAAGACCAATGAAATCATTTGGCGGGATTAAGCCTTTTTCAGGGTGCTTCCATCTGACTAAGGCTTCCATACCGATTAATTTGCCGGTTGATAGGCTGAACTGCGGCTGATAAAAAACGTTTAATTCATTACGTAAAATAACATTGCGTAATTCATTTTCTATGGTCAAGCGTTTGTTAATATTTTCAGCCATTGAATCATCAAAGAACACATAGGGTGTTTTTGACTGTTTAGATAAATACATCGCGATATCGGCATTTTTTACAAGATCACTCACGGTGGTACCACTTTGTGGGAATACACTAATACCTAGACTGGCATTAACGTGCATTTCTTTACCAAGGAAGACAAAGGGCCTGGATAAATTATTTTGAATTTTTTGCGCTAGTTTTTCTATAATTTTGTGTGATTTTATATCGCTCAGCCCAATCACGAATTCATCACCACCAAAACGGGAAATGATGTCAACTTCTCTAACGCTTCTTGAAAGGCGCTCGGCAACAATTTTAAGTAATAAATCGCCGGCTTCATGGCCGTATGAGTCATTGACCAGTTTAAATCGATCTAAATCAAGGAAAATGAGGGCGAATAATTTTCCGTCTCGTTCGTGTTGTGTTAAATAATCAGAGACCTTTTTGGTAAATAAAGAACGGTTCATTAGACCGGTCAAATGGTCTTTATGTGCTAAGTCAAAGATTTTATTTTCCGCTACTTTGGCTGCGATCAGTTTATTAATTCGCTGTGTAAAAAGTGGAAAGTTTAATGGAGTTGAAAAATAGTCGACTGCACCGGAAGTAAAGGCATTATTAATTGATGTTTCGCTCTCGGTATTAGAGGTCACGATAAAAGGAATATCATGCTTTTTTAACGCGATGCAGGTATCTTCGAATTCTTTATTGTCACCAGAAAACATCTGTTCCAGGATAACCATATCGGGTTTATTACGTTCACAGTACATCACCCCTTGGTGACTGTTTATCACTTCATCTACATGATGTCCTGCAGATTCCAACGTCGATTTTATGTCGAGCCTGACGGTTTTACTGCTATTAATTAATAATATTTTTGATTGATACTCTGTTTGTATAGCTGCGGGTAACGTTGAAGAAGGTTGGTTTTTTCTAGAGCTGACTTCTTTAATTGCTAATTCAGCCTCAAATAAAATTATTTTAAGCTGAATAGACAGGGCATTAGCTTCCTTATTATCAAACGTTTTTTCCATAGTCTCGCATGCTTGATAAAGTCGTAGCGCGCCAACATTGGACGCGCTACTTCTTATTGTATGGAGGGTTTTGTTGATTGAAACAAGGTTGGCTTGAGCGACGTCAGCTGTGAGTTGAGACAAATCATCAGGCATTTGTTGAACAAAAGCATCCAATACATCATTAAATCTGCTTCCCAGGTTTTCTTTTAATTGTGCATAGCTGATTTCATCGAGCACGGTGGTTATTGAGTCCGGGTCC
Source organism: Cycloclasticus sp. (assembly GCA_002700385.1). GTDB lineage: Bacteria > Pseudomonadota > Gammaproteobacteria > Methylococcales > Cycloclasticaceae > Cycloclasticus. The sequence goes on along the minus strand of PADC01000008.1, from coordinate 192,702 downwards.
TGATCCGATTTGGGTGTGGTGGAGAGCCACTTTTCCAGCGCATTTTTTAATGTATTCAGAGTTAATGGCTTTGACATAAAGTCATCCATACCTGCAGCTATACATTGTTCGCGGTCTGAAAGCTGTTTATTTGCTGTTAATGCAATAATGGGTGTGTGAACAGTTTTATTTTCTAACTCTCGAATTTGAAATGTGGCCTCATATCCATCCATTTCAGGCATTTGACAGTCCATAAAAATGAGATCGAATGATTGCGATGAAAAGGTTTTTAACGCTTCGACGCCATTATTGGCAAGGGTTATAGTGCATTTAAATTTTTCCAGCATCGCTTTGGCAACGATTTGGTTAGCTTTGTTGTCCTCAACGACTAGAATATTTTTACCTTCATAGTGAGGAAGCTGTTCATCTTGCTCAGTTGATTGTTGTATGGCTGTATCTGAAGGCAGGTTTAATTTGAGGGTCAAGTCGTTCAGCATAACCGGCTTATTTATGTACTGAAAAATGTTTAATCCTTCAGAATTTAAATTAAGGCTGTTGGAGCCATTATCAACCAAAGCTATAACTTTTGTTTTGTTGATTGTTTCATCATTATTGACCATATGGATTAAGTTGCGCTGATCTATCATCGACTGGAGTGTGTCGACTAAAATAAAATCATAGGGCCTATTGAGTGTTTTGTGGTTGCGTAATTTTCTAATGGCGCTCGGGGCGTTGGTAACATAATCAGCAAAGTAAGATAATGCTTGGAGTTGCTGTTTTATAAATCGGGTAGATAAGTCATCATCACCGACATATAAAATGTTCAGGTGTTTAGAATCGGGAGAAGGTTGAGGATGTTCAATTTGACTGTCGATGGTAAAATTTGCAGTAAACCAAAACGTACTGCCTTCACCAACTTTGCTATTAACACCTATTTCTCCATCGAACATGGTGACCAATTGTTGTGCGATAGCGAGCCCTAAACCGGTTCCGCCAAATTCTCTTGTGGTTGAATTGTCCGCTTGCGAAAAGGCGTTAAAAATTTTGCTTTGTGCCTCTTCAGGGATGCCAACCCCAGTGTCTTTTACTTCAAATAGTAAGGTGACTGATTGTCCATCTAATTTAACCATTGATGTGTTAATAATCACTTCGCCAGTCGGTGTGAATTTTAAAGCATTGCCCAATAAGTTTTGTAGTATCTGCTGAAGTCGTAATTCATCGGCAATGATGTGGCATGGGATGTCGTTACCCAGGAAGTATGCGATAGAAAGATTTTTTTTGTGGGCTTGCGTACTTAGAAGGGTGATGGTGTTTTCCAAGGTGTTTCTTAAGTTGAATGATTCATGGTGCAATGAAATGTCATTGCTATCATATTTAGAAAAATCTAAAACATCGTCAATGAGTTCTAATAAGGATGCAGCACTGGTAGAGGCGACTCTTAAATATTCCTGTTGTTGCGCATCAAGGTCCATCTCAGAAAGCAGTTCTAACATGCCCGAGATGCCATTTAGTGGTGTTCTGAGCTCATGACTGACATTGGCAGCAAATTCACTTTTAACCTTAGCGGCTTCAACTGCAAGATCACGCGTAGTGATCAATTCTTTTTCACGATTGTCGAGAATTTGCATCATGTCACTAAAGGCATGTTCCATTTTAATGATATCTCGCGTCGTTCCAATGCTTTTTGTCTTGATTAATTTGCCTTTTGTGGCTTCTAGCATGTGCTCTGCAAGATTATCTATCGGTTTGGTGATACGTTTTGTGACGATTAACAGAGCCCAGAGTAACAGTAAGGCCAGGATGCCAATGACAATTAAATTGTATTTGTAAAAATTTCTTTCCAGTGTGCTCAGGACCCCTTTGCTGACTGTTAGACGGACATAACCAAGCAGTTCTGGTTTAAACTTTTCAACAGAATAAAGGAAGGCTTCATCATCTTGAGTACTAAAAACCGGCGCTGTATATGACCACTCCAATTCATTTTCATAATCCAATACAGTGGTGCTATCAGGCAAATTGATCGTATTTTTTCCCAGTTGATCGGTGGTTTGATAGATGGGCTGCATTTGGGGGTTATAAATGCCAGCAGCGGTTACATCCGGAAAGGATAAGATCGACTCTGTGACCAATTTAGCTTCGTCTCTACTTTGGTAAAGGAGTGCAATACGGCTATTATCAGAAAATGATTCGATCAGTTGAGCGCCTGTTTTATTCAGGCTCTCATGCACGCTCCTTGTTGATAAATTTGAGGTGATCAAGGTGGCAATCGCTATTAATAACGAAATACCAATGACATAGGTCGTAGCTAACAGGTTTTTAAAACTGTATTTTGTTAAAAATACGTGCAGTTTGTTAATCATATGACCCGCCCTTCGGATAGGTTAGCGCAAAATTCTTTTTTTGTTTTAACATCAGGAAGTTAGATAAATGTTTGGCTGTTCTAAGGTTAGCGACAACTAACGAAGACTTCATCGGCTCCATGTTGGCAGTTTGCCCATTTAAGATATTGACGGTCATATCCGCAAGATCTTTTCCAATCTGCTGATTGTCAGGGAGTAATGAAAACAGTGCGCCTCGGCGTACATGCGCCGGATTACTTGAGATGACCACCTGCTTATATTTCCATGCATCAACCAGGATTCTGGGTAACAGACTTTTGCTGTCTAATGTCGGGTCATGATGGAGAAGCCATAAGGCACTTTCATCGTGCTGATTATTTTGAGCGATTTCTTTATAAATTAACGCGGCTTGTTTTACATTGGTTGCCTGGTGCGGTATTAGTGTAATTCCTTGTTCTTTGGTGCTTTGTTGCGCTTTTTCGATTAACCAACCATTAGCATTAGGTTCAAAAACTACGTGAACTCTCTTGATGTTAGGGTGCAACTTTTTTAACTCTTTAAAAAGCAGGGAAGGAGCTGGATCCATTGAGACCCCCATGATCCCTTTTTCTATATCCTGGCTGGAAAAAAAAGCAGCGCCATAAAGTGTTTTAAAGGAGGCATTTAGTTTTTCTTGTAGGGATTTAAAACCTCCACCCAGCATAATGACTGCATTTGGGTTTTTTTGTTGGAGGGACTTTAGAATCTCGGCCTCTGTCGTCGTTTTGCTGATTCGTTGAACGCTAAGGTTTATTTCAGGGTGCTCTTTAATGCCATTGGTAATCGTTTCAAAAATCATGCTGTATGGTTTTCTAACATCAGGGTAAAAAACAGTCACGTTGAAGGTGGTGCTAGCTTGTGCTGTATGCCCCAAAAAAAGGCTTGCACAAAATAGAATTGAAAGTAAAACAGCACTATGTATTTTTTTAAAGAACGCATTTTGATTATGATCATCCATGATTATCAATTGGTTTGGCATACTTAAGTATTATACGGCTGGGCTAGTGGAAAGATTTCCTTAATTCCACAAATACTCCCCTGCCTGCTAAAGGTAAATCGTTGGGTATGGCGCCCGGCGCTAAGGACGGTTCTTTAACAGATTCATCAAATAAGTTCCTGGCAGATAGGGCAAATTCAAATCCTGGCGCAAATTCTTTTGCGCGAAGCGTTAAATCAACAACGGTATAATCGTCAATCGCTGAACGTAGGTCTGTTGAGGCGCGTTTTCTGTCGCGAACATGATTAAGTTGCGAATTGATGGACCAAATGGACGTCAGCTCATAATGAGTTCGCAAGTAGATTTGCTGTTGAGGAACATCAGCAACCTCACTGTCGGTATCCTTGTCTTCGGACGATTGATAAGCGTAATTAGCGTAGACTGACCATTTGTCGGTTGCTTTCCAGTTGATTTCCGCCTCAAGGCCATGACCGGTTTGTTTGCCGGTGTTATTTGCTGTTGTCGGATTGAATCGGATAATATCTTTCATTTGGTAGTAGAAAAGATTCATACTGAGCTTCAAATTGTCAGTGGCGGTATAACTAAAAGCCATTTCGTATGTATCAATAATTTCTGGGTCCAAATCAGGGTTGCCCAAGGCAACGGGGTTGTTAATGTTAAACTGTTCAGCAAAGGAGGGGGCGCGGAAAGAGCGTCCATATAAAAGTTTGCTGGTTAATCGATAACTGGTTTGCCAGACGAGGGCGAGACGAGGGTTAAGGGTGTCTCCGAAATCTGAATAATGGTCGTAACGTAAGCCAGCGGTTAGTGTCCAATCAGGCGCAAAATCCCATGCATCTTGGGCAAAAGCATAATAAATCTTCCGGGTTTCTTCCTGGTTAAACGGCGCGGTGTCAGTAACATCAATAACAGCTCCCAGAGGAATTAAAGCAGGCCCAACTGCTAAATAGTTTTTCTTTTCTTCTATTTTGTATTGGTCTTGATGGTGGAAGCCAGCGCCTATTCGAATATCATGATGCTGTAAACCGGTGTAGAACATTGACAGGTCAATACGGTTATGGCGTTCATGCACATCGGGTTTAGCGATTACACCATTAGGAAACGTATGAGCTGGAAGCCCGGTTATGTTTGTGCCCGGTGGCAGCAGTACTAAATCGGATTCGGTTATTGAGTTGAAAAAGCTGTATTGTGCTTTAAAGTCCCAGTGCTCAGTAAAACTTTGATTATGGTATGTAATATCCGCATTGTAACGATCAGCATTCGCTTCTCCAACAGGGTCTAAGGCTTGAAATAACCCGGCACCAGTTTTGCCGTGTCGTCTCCCTTGGTAACCCAAACGGATTTGCCATTTTTCTTTAGAGAGATCAAGTCGTGTGTCCAGTGATTGACGACCCAAGCTGATGCTACCGGGCGCTAAAGAGGCCGAGGTGCCTAATAGGGAGTCAAGGCCTGATTGGAAGTCGCGATCCACTTTTTCATGCTGGCCGTGGGTATCTAAAACCTGTGCAGAAAAAGCCGTCTCCCAACCCGCCACGGTGCTGCCATACTGTAACCAGCCGCGATATTCATCAAAACTGCCGGCCGACACACCAACCTCGAGCCCATTAATTTCACTGGCGTTTTTAGTGATGATGTTAATGGTGCCAGCAAAGGCATCGGCGCCATACAAGGCAGAGCCAGGGCCACGGATGACTTCGATTCTTGAAATATTCTCAACCGGCATACCAGCCCATGCTTGTGACCTGTTACCAGCAAAAATATTTGTAATGGGGATGCCATTTATTAGCATGAGAACCTGAGGGTTGGTGCTAGATGAAATACCGCGTATTTGATAAATAGGGTTGTATCCCCCAGCGGCGTAGGAAACGTGTAAGCCTGGTATGGTTTCTAATACTTCATCGATATCACGAGCGCCTATCTGACGAATAGTTTTAGCAGAAATTATACTGGCAACGGCCGGCGCTTGAGAAACAGTTTGTTTTCTGCCTGTGGCAATGTATAAAAATTCTTCGCCACCATATGCATCCATTAAAGCTTCTTCATCGAATGCTTGTGCGTTATTGAAAATTAAGTTTATGAGAGTAATTAGCAACCAAGTTATAGATTTTTTCATCATTAAGCTATACCTTTTTATTAGTACAGTTAAGCTTAGTTGTGATTTTCAAAATTACCAGTGTCTTTTTTCGTTCCCTGTGTAATTTATCCTGTTACATTGTAAAGGAAAAAAGGTGCCTTCTTTATGTTCTGATGCATCAATATGGCAAGGGATGATTCCCGCAGAAAAGGCTAATAGTGAACAATAGTAATGTTCTCTATTACTTAAACCAATGTCGGCCATTAACGCCGCAGCCAACCCACTGGCGTTAATCTGCATACGGTATTTTGTTGTTTGTAATAGTTCGTCTATTTTGATGGCTGTTTTAAAGTGATTGCCGCTAGCTAAATTTAGCTGCGTAGCTTTGTTTATTAGTGGCTGTCTTCGTTCATCATGTTGAACGATAGGGCGCCCATAACCTGGGATGATGCGTTTTTGTTTCAATTCATTTTTAATTAAGTCAAGTAATGGCTTTTCAGATAGTTCATGAATCGTTGCTCGCTTAATAAAATCAATGGACTGTATATTTATTTGATTGCCATAAATACTCGCTTCAGAGCATGCAATCGCAGCGGATGTGCCTAGTATGCCCGTTGAATTTGCGGTGCCTGCTAAAGCAGCAACTCTGTTGTTCCATAACCTTGGATCCGGATAACTTACGGTTAATGACCAGATGGCTTCGATTAATGCAATTTCATTGTTAGAGAATTTTTTTCCAGTAATTCCAAACATAAGGTATTGAAACCAAGTTAAGTCCCCTAGTTCTTCAAATAAATCTTTTCCTCTAAAGACTACGCGTTCGCCTGGAAATGCTGCTCCCATTTCTGTTTGCCAATTATCCTCGGCTAGTTCTAGTATTTGATTTCTACTCATGATGTTTCTTGCAATTTGGATTTCTGTTTAAAAGAGCCAGGGTCATTTGTAACTTGTAAACTATTTCCAAAAAATGGGTATTTTCGCCAGCCCAGTTTTTTTTGTTCTAGTGAATGTACAGCTGCACCGGGAAGGCGAAGCAATAGATAGAGCATTTCTGCTTGTTCATCAGTAAAATTTAAATCGGTAAATGCTGCCCCTATGACACCTGTCATACCTAACGGGCAATCAGCAGCTTGCTCAAATTCCTTTCGGTTGTTTGATAAGTAAGCGAGAGCTCCATCTGAGCAAATAGTCGTTAAGTGATTTAAAGTTTGTAAAATGGGTGTGGCACAACTCGCTCCATATGGGTCAAAACCTGGGGGGTGTTCACTGGCTGGCCAAACTTCAACATCTTCTTCATCTTGATAGTTGGATAGGTTTTGTTGCCACAGTGGTAAATCAAATTCACATTGTTGCCATAAACGCATTACTTGATAAACTTCTCTAGCACCCCCATTTTTACCGGCGCCTGGGGCGAGGGCTGCCATTAAACAAGAGGCGGCAGTCGAACCGCCCACACCACCATTCATTGCACCACGTACACTTAAATCACGGGGGCCTGGATTGGCAATAGCGATGGCGATAGCTTCTAATAATTTAGACTGCCAAGGTTGAGGTTTTTCTAATTTAAAGAGCAAATAGATATATTCAGACCAGGATATTTTTCCCAAGAGTTCACCGTAGACGTCATAACCAGAACAATAGCTGGTTTTAGCGGCAAAAGGGTTGTCTGGCTCTTCTTCCTCAAACCAGATCTTGGTGGTGATTGTTTCCTTTTCTACGCTCATTTCATGCCTTTTAGTCGTGTGGCGATGGGAGGGACCTCGTTCGCATCGATTCTGATGTCTAACAGAGTCGGTCCATTTCGCGTACAAATTTTATTGATGTCCAACTTAGCTAAATCATCTGCGCTTTCAATGGTATAACTCATGACTCCCATTGCTGAGGCCATTAAAGCATAACTGATATTAGGTAGTTTATTGGCAATATCAGCCGAGTTATTTAGTTTTTGTCCATGTTTAACCATGCCGAGATGTTGATCATTCATGATCAGAAAAATAACATTTAGCTTTTCTTGAAGTGCAACGGTAATTTCATTGCCAGACATTAGAAAACTGCCATCACCTACTATGCACACAACGGGATCTTTTGGGTGTGCCAAGGCTGTCCCTATGGCACTTCCGACGGACCAGCCCATTGAACAAAATTCAGCGCAAATTTGGAGAAGTCCAGCACTATTCGATCGCCTGTCTTTTTCATTTCTTTGAGTTGCTCTTCGGTTGTTAAATCGTCTGTCGTAGGGGTTGAGGTAATGAATGGACCAAGCTAAATTATTGCCTGTATCTGCTAAATAGCGGGCATTCGATGGGAAAATTTGAGTCAGTTGATGCATTAAAAATTGCGGTTTTAAAGGGCTGGATTGGTCTTTAATTTTATCTGGCTCATCAAACTCAAAATACACAGATTTTTGATTATCCATTTGCATATGCGTGAATAACTGGCTTTTATCGATAATGGACGTTGACGCGCTTTTATCTGCGGCTTTGTTTTGGGCTCTGTGGTTTTCTAAAATGGCTTCTAATACACTGGGTATATCACCAGCTACTTGTAATTTAGCCATTGAAGATCGGGTAAAGTTGTCTTGATTATTATCGATATGGATCAATTTGTTATTGAGTAGGGTTAATTGATCCCATGCGTTGCTGGTAAATTCACCCAGCGAGGAGCCAATAACAACAATGGTGTCTACGGCATTATTCTGAAGGGCTTTATTGGCGCTTTTATGCCCGGCAAAGCCGATAACACCTCTGTATAAAGGGTGATAGGGATTAACGAAGCTCTTACCATCAGGTGTTGCGACAAACTCAATGTTTAATGCATTGATACATTGTGCTATTAAGCCGCTACATTCTTTTGTTCCAGCACCAATAACAAAAATTGTTTTTTTAGAATCATTTATTTCTTTTATCAGCGTTTGTATGGCGCTTTCATCCTTGAAAACAGGGCGTCTCAGTAAATTTTTAATATTGATCGAGCTTTGTTTGAGGGGAACTTGGCTCTTAAGTATGTCTGCTGGAATGCTCAAATGTGTTGGGCCACCTGGGCTACTAAAGGCCGACATAATCGCCGATACGAGTTTATGCTCAACTTGTTCTACATGAGTGACGTAACTCGTGTATTTGGTGAAAAATTGGAACATACCCGAAATATTGATGCCTGTATCTCCAGATTCTTGCATGGCTTTTTTGCCAGCTTTATCTTGTGAAGTTTGAGGCGTGATAATTAAAAGAGGGGTATTGTTTTCATAAGACGAAGCGATACCGGTGATCATGTTTGTTGCTCCAGGTCCGGTTGTAGAGCAACAGACACCTAATTTGCCTGTGTTTCTTGCGTAGGCATCTGCCATAAAAACAGCGCCGGTTTCATGTCTGGCTGTAATGGCTTTTATACCGCCACGTTTTTCACTTCTGGCTAAAGCATTATAGAGAGGTTCTATTGCGCCGCCTGGAATGCCAAATATAAACTCAACCCCAATTTTTTCTAAATAATCTATCAGAAGGTCGCAAGCCGCAATCTCATTTTTTGGAATAATGTTTTGGATGGTGGCGCTCATTTTTACCTCTTTTTTTAAGTCTTTTAAATCAATAAGTTAAAAAAACAACTTAAATAAACACATTAGCTTTAAGTAAAAATAATCTAATTGAATCTTTTTGTAAAGCAATAGTGAGTAAAAGATGAGGGTGGTTGTTTATCGAAAGTCCTTATCCAGAAGAAGGAGAAGAAGATGACGTTAATTGGGGTGAGGAAGGTTTTAGTTGATCTTATGTCTATGGTGAAGGTCTGTAGAGGGGGGATAAAGTTAATGAGATATTAAAAAAAAGGTAACAGCATTCTTAAGATAAAAGGCACCAATACCCCATCAAAAGAACGATGAGAATATTGGTGCACTTCGATATTTTTAAAAACTTAGCGGTTAGGGATGTGCAAGGCTCTTTTGTCAACAGCAAGCGCAGCTTCGTGAAGAGCCTCTGATAAAGTGGGGTGAGCGTGGACAGTTAATGCCAAATCTTCGGTGCTGGCAGAGTATTCCATGGCCAGGACTGCTTCAGCTATGAGCTCAGATGCTTGTGGTCCAATGACATGAACGCCAAGAATTTGATCAGTTTCTTCGCTCGAAATAATTTTTACCATCCCTGTTGTGTCCCCCATGGCTTGGGCACGACCGCTAGCAGAAAAAGGAAACATGCCGACTTTTATTTTCTCACCTGCTGATTTTAACTGCTGCTCTGTTTGGCCAACCCAGGCAATCTCTGGGTTTGTGTAAATAACACTGGGGATGACATCGTAGTTGATGTCAGGTTCTTCACCATAAATCACTTCTGCCACGGCGACCCCTTCTTCAGAGGCTTTATGAGCCAACATAGGACCACGGATTAGATCACCGATGGCATATACGCAGGGCTGGCTTGTTTGCCAAAGTTCATCAACCTCTATAAAGCCACGCTCATCAAGTTCAATAGGAAATTCAGGTGCGAATAAGTTATCTGTATTTGGGCGGCGACCTACAGAGACAATGAGTTTATCCAGTTCTATTGTGTGCTCTCCTGAAGCGTCTTCATAGTTAACGGTGACCTTTTTGCCTTTGGAAACGGCTTTAGTGACACGGGCGCTCATTTTAATATCAAGCCCTTGTTTTTTGTATTGGCGCTTTGCTTCAGCAGCAATTTTTGAGTCTACCGGGGGGAGGAAAGTGTCTTGAGCTTCAAGTAGCACCACCTCAGAGCCTAAACGGTTCCAGACACTACCTAATTCCAAACCAATCACACCGGCTCCAATAACGCCTAATTTATCAGGTGCTTTATCGAAATTTAAGGCGCCAGTAGAATCGACAATATTTTTATCATCAACTGGAGCAGAAGGGATATCGATAGGCCGTGAACCCGTTGCCAGAATGATGCTTTCGGCTGAAATAAGAGATACTTCGCCGGTGGCGGTTGTTATTTCAACTTGTTTACCAGCCATTAATTTCCCACGACCATGAAAACTGGTGACCTTATTCGCCTTGAAGAGACCGCTGATACCACCGGTCAGTCGACTGACAACCTCATCTTTGTTGTTAATCATTGTGGGAACATCAATTTTTAAACCAGTGACCTTGATGCCATGGTTATCTAAGCCATGATTTAACTGTTCGTAATGATGGGAAGACTCGAGAAGGGCTTTGGAAGGAATGCAGCCGACATTGAGGCAAGTGCCGCCAAGAGAAGGTTTACCATCTTTACCGGTAAATTCATCCACACAAGCCGTATTAAGGCCGAGCTGTGCACAACGTATGGCAGCTACGTAACCTCCAGGGCCACCACCAATAACGACGACATCAAATGTATTATTATCTGTGCTCATAATGTGCTCTCTTGTTAAACGTTTAGCAATAATCTTGCAGGGTCTTCTAAGAAGTCTTTAATGGTCACCAAAAAGGAAACCGCTTCTTTGCCATCAATAATGCGATGATCATATGATAAAGCGAGGTACATCATTGGCCGAATGACCATCTCACCGTTTTCGACCATAACGCGTTGGTTAATAGCATGCATGCCTAAAATGGCGCTTTGTGGCGGATTTAGAATGGGTGTGGACATCATAGAGCCAAAGACGCCACCATTGGTAATGGTGAAAGTGCCGCCTGTCAGCTCATCCATGCCGAGTTTACCGTCACGAGCTTTTACACCAAATTCAGCAATGCTGCTTTCGATGGTGGCAAAGTTTTTAAGGTCAGCATCTCTTAGAACAGGGACCACTAAACCGCGAGGGGAAGAAACGGCGATACCAATATCGTAGTAGCCGTGGTAAATAATATCCTGTTCGTCAACAGAGGCATTAACCGAAGGGAAAAGTTTCAGTGATTCAACGGCGGCTTTAACAAAAAAGGACATAAAACCTAATTTTGTGTCGTGAACTTTGTTGAACTGATCTTTGTATTTAGCCCGGATATCCATAATCGGTTGCATATTAACTTCGTTAAAGGTCGTTAACATGGCGGTGTTTTGTTGGGCTTGAATCAGTCGTTCAGCAATTTTTGCACGTAACCGTGTCATCGGTACACGTTGTTCAGCGCGATCACTTGTCGGTAATGCCGGTGCCGGTGTTGCATCAGCTGCCGGGCTGGGAGAAGGACTGCTCATAGTGGCTGATGGTGTGGAAACGCCGTTATTTGATTCTAGTTTAATATGATTCAAAACGTCAGTTTTGGTGATTCTTCCGCCTTTTCCAGTAGCGGTAATTTCTACTGGATCAAGTCCGTGTTCAGCGACCAATTTTCTAACAGCAGGGCTTAGAGCGGCTGTTGATCCGGAATTTTTTTCAGCTGGCAAGGTTGCAGCGGGTGTTTCTGTTTGCGTGGGCGCAGGTTTAGGTGTTTCTGCGACGGCAGCACCGCTGGCTTCAATGCGGCCAAGTAATTGACCGCTTATAACCGTAGCGCCTTCAGGTTCGATAATTTCTGCTAAAACGCCATCAGACAGAGCAGGGACTTCAAGAACAACCTTATCGGTTTCAAGGTCAACCAGATTTTCATCTTTTAAAATAGTGTCTCCAGCTTTCTTGTGCCAAGTCACCAAAGTGGCGTCTGCAACGGATTCTGGAAGGCTAGGTACTACGACTTCATTGCTCATGTTTTTTCCTTGTTTTAAAATCTATTTTTAATAAAGTGCTTTTTGGATTAGTTTTTGTTGTTGCTCTACATGCAAGCTAAATTGACCAACAGCAGGTGAGGCTGACATGGGTCTGCCCGCATATTTAAGTTCTAATTTCTCGCTCACTAAGTCAAAGAAGCGATGTCTGATTTGATACCAGGCGCCTTGGTTTTTCGGCTCTTCTTGGCACCAGACAAGTTCTTTTAAGTTAGGGTATTGGTCAAATGATTCATGCAGCTCATCGATCGGGAAGGGGTACAGTTGCTCTGCTCTGAAGATGGCGACATTTTCTAGACCGTCGGTTCTACGTTGTTCCAGCAGGTCGTAGTAAACCTTGCCAGAGCAGACGATAAGCCGGGTTACTTTTTTCGGGTCCAGCTCGTCAATTTCTTTGATCAGAGGATGAAATTTTCCTTCGATGAGTTCTTCGAGGGTTGATGTTGCAAGCTTATGGCGAAGCAAGCTCTTTGGGCTCATAACGATAAGTGGTTTACGGAATAAACTTAAGGTCTGGCGACGCAATAAATGGAATATTTGTGATGGGGTAGAGGGTACGCAGACCTGCATATTGTGCTCAGCACAAAGTTGTAAATAACGTTCTAATCGTGCAGATGAATGCTCTGGACCTTGGCCTTCGTAACCATGCGGTAATAGCATCACAAGGCCGCATAGTCGGCCCCATTTGGTTTCGCCTGAGCTGATGAACTGATCCATAAGGACTTGAGCACCGTTAGCAAAATCACCAAATTGTGCTTCCCAGATCACTAAATCATCGGGTTCTGTTGTTGAATATCCGTATTCGAAGCCAAGAACGGCTTCTTCAGATAAGAAGGAGTCGTATAAAGAGAATCTGCCTTGTTCGAGTAGCAGGTGCCTTAAGGAGGTGTATGTTTCACCATTTTGTGTGTTGTGCAAAACGGCATGTCGATGAAAGAATGTCCCACGACCAACGTCCTGTCCAGTCATTCTGATATTACGCCCTTGGCTTAAGAGGGTTCCATAGGCCATATTTTCAGCATAGCCCCAATCAATAGGTAGAGCACCTACAGACATTTTTTTTCTACTTTCAAGTACTTTTTCAACCCGGTTTTGCAATGGAAACTCAGGCGGCAACGTTAGCATTAAATCGGAGACTTTATGGAACTCTTTTGCGGGTACAGTTGTGTCGCAAGGGTCATCCCACTTACTGGATAAGAACGCATCCCACTTGGCCACATAAGGGTTTACCTTATGTTCCAGAATAGGGCGAGACACGATTTCGCCCTTTTCCAAGGCCGACCTGTAATCAGCTTCCAACGCTGCAGGAACATCCTGGCTTAGCGAACCTTCTTGGGTTACTCGGTCAGCATAAATTTTACGGGTTGTTGGTAAAGATCGAATGGTTTTATACATCAACGGTTGTGTGACCGCAGGTTCGTCAGCTTCATTGTGCCCTCGGCGGCGGTAACAGACCATATCCAAGACGATGTCCTGCCTGAATTCATGACGGAAATCTACGGCTAGTTGAGCAGCAAATAAAACAGCTTCAGGGTCATCGGCATTAACGTGCAAAATCGGTGTTTCCAGCATTTTTGCGACATCAGTGGCATAAAGGGTTGAACGAGTATCCGCTGGATTACTGGTGGTGAAGCCCACTTGGTTGTTAACAACAATGTGAATCGTTCCGCCTGTGCCATAAGCTCGAGTGCGGGACATTTGAAGCGTTTCCATGATCACCCCTTGACCTGAAAAGGCCGAGTCACCATGAATTTGAATGGCAACGACTTGATCTTCTCCGTTCTCGCCACGGCGATCTTGTCTCGCGCGTACGGAACCTTCAACCACAGGATTAATAATTTCCAGATGTGAAGGGTTAAAGGCTAAAGCCAAGTGCATTTCTCCACCCGGTGTATTGATGTCGGATGAGAACCCCATGTGGTATTTCACGTCGCCAGAACCATCTTTAGCAGGCGAGGCTGAGCGCTTGCCTTCAAATTCTTCAAAAAGGATAGACGGTTTTTTTCCAAAAATATTGATGAGAACATTTAACCGACCACGGTGAGCCATGCCAATAACAGTTTCTTTCACGCCGTGTTCACCAAGGCGTTGAAGCATCTCATCAAGCATGGGGATTAAACTTTCTCCCCCTTCCAGCGAGAAACGTTTTTGACCAACATAAGTTCTATGCAGATGGTTTTCGATGCCCTCAGCAGCGGTGAGTAATTTTAACAGCCACTTTTTTTGCTCGGGCTGAAGGTTTAATTTGGCACGAGGGCCTTCCATACGGCGTCTAACCCAAGAGCGCATTTCGGTGTCGCTGATGTGCATGTATTCGACACCGATACTGGCACAATACGTTTCTTTCAATATGGGAATGATATCTTTTAGCGCCAGTTGTTCTGGGGTGTTGTGTAGAGTACCTGTGTCAAACTGGGTATTAAGATCCAGTTCGCTTAGCCCATGGAAAGCTATGTCTAATTCAGCAATCAGTTGAGTTTTTGGTGTTTCAAGCGGGTTTACGTTGGCTTGTTTATGGCCGTTAATCCGGTAGGCATTCATTAATCTGGAGACAGCAGCTTGTTTGGCTAACTGCTCAGATGAAAGGCCTCCTTGAATAACGCGTACACCTGTTGGGGCTTTTGCTAGATCGGAAAAATGTTTTTTTATGGAAGAGTGAGGTATATCCACTGTTTCAGCGCTTGAGCGTATGGATTGAAATTTTTCTCGCCATTGCTCATCAACAGAATCTGGGTCGTTGAGATATTGTTCGTACAAATCTTCAACAAAATTTGCATTAGCACCATTTAGCGCAGAAGTGCTTTTAAATAACTGCATTAAGTTGTTCATTAAATATATTCCGTCAGCCTGAATTTATATCTGTAAGTGTAATAGAGTTTTTAAAAAAGATAACTGTTTAACGTATTCATTTAATTCATGATTAATGTTTAGCACTAAATTGGTGCCCCGAGCAGGATTCGAACCTGCGACTTCACCCTTAGGAGGGGTGCGCTCTATCCAGCTGAGCTACCGAGGCCATGCTAAAAATGCTCGATGAGTTTTAAATAAAAATCTTTGAGTGATGTATTAAGAAATGATAGCACCAATAACCTTTTTAAGGGTAGGGCAATGAGCTTAATTTTTATAGCTTCATGGTTAATTTTTCGGTCGGTATGGTCAATGTTTCAGTCGGTTATTTTTTGGCGCGCTCACGATCACTTTCAGTAATAAATTTATGGAGGATTCGTTTATCGTCGGCTTGAAGATTGAGAAACTCGCACCCTATGCGTGAGAAGCCCTCTTGGGGAGATTTCCTTATAGAACAAACTGTGAAGTCACTGTGAATGGTGCTGCCGTTTTTAAGCTTTATACTGGCAGGAGAAAGAATATCCCCTTTTTTAATGTAAGTATTTGAGTACACCGCCACGCTAATTCCACCAAAACTGACATCATAGAGATACCCTGAAACCAGATTTTCAGAAAACTGAATCGCACCGCTGAATTTGTATTTTTCAATGTTCTCCAAAGGAATTCGAAAAAAAGCCCTTTTTTGAGGGTGATATATTTTTTCTGGCATTGAGCAGAGGTAGTCACCATTTTTTGATATAGCTGTAATGGTTGAAGAGAAGTTGAGTGGAACAGAGTGATGCTTCGCGTTAATTTGTATTATTTGGCCTGGCTGCATTTTATGGTGAGCAGCTCGGCTGTTTAATTGATCCAGTGTTATTTCGTTTGTGGAGATGTCTAGCAGCATGCTGGTATGGTCTGATTGTTCGTCAAAAACAACAGAAACCTGAACGTGGGATTCCATGAGAAGCTGGAGCATATGCTTGATACGCGCAGGTTGAGTAATAAAGTGTGGGTTGCTGTTCTGAGTGTGATGCTGCTCTTCTTCTGATGCTAACAGTGATTTTAGCGACGAAATAAAACGCACGATATATCAGACCGTTGAGATGTTTCTTGAGATTTTGCTTGTCATAGTTTGCCCATCCGCTCCGTATGTGGACGTCTCTTTACCCACTTGGCCACGTAAAACTTCAAGAGAGCGTTGAACATGCCGGCGATTGAGTTCAATCATTGCGCCATTTGAATGGTTAAGCGTTTTATTGTCTTCAGCTAACGATTGAATGTTTTGCCAGGAGGTTTCAAGCAACGTCGATACGTCACTTGGTTTTTGTTCAGAGAGAAATGCCGTAAAACCATACAGCCCGTTTTCTATCTTGATGTTTTTTAAATAAAGATGGACGACTTTAGTCTGGCTCTCTAGTTTGGAAACGAAAGCTTTTTTGGTCTTAGAAAGCTCTAGTAGTTGTTGGCTATCGTTAAGGCTTAGGGTTTCATGCTCTTTTTTTAACACCTCGTTTAATTGCATGGAGACGTTTTCAAGTGATTGTATCAATTCTAAAAGTTGCGCCGAAGAATGGTCCGTCATAGTGAGTCCTTTTTTTTGCGAAGTGCGGTTTCACTTTCAATGATTCGATCAGCAATTTTTTCATTATTGATGGTGTAGGTGCCTTCATCAATAGACTGGCTTATTGCCTCTACACGACCGGTATCAATAACAGGAATATCGGCCAATGATTGCTCAATTTGATGAAGCCTGGAGGCTGCTTCTGTTAAATCAACACGATCATTGTCTGCAGTTTTTCGGCTCGATTGAGTTGAGCTTTTAGCACCTTTTTCGGTGCTTCCAGATTTATTAAGCGAAGTTTTAGAGGGCTTGCTATTTCCCCCTTTTATTTTAATAGACATGGAAATTCCTAAAAGTATTTAGCTTATTTAACGGCTTCAAATTAGAAAACTTGATGGTTAATATCATTATCATAAAGTGACTTTTACGGTCTGGGCATCAAAAATAATCCCTTGGATGATTTTTTTTGTTTTACTGTTTTTTACCCTGATTTTGTCGTCTTTACCGCCGGCCGTTAAAGCGGTGCCTTTCATGCTAATTTGAAATCCGTTGTTTTTTGCAATGATCGTTATTTTGTCACCTTTTTTGATTAACGTTGGTTTAGACAAATTTTTGACACTGATAAGGTCACCACGCTGGACTCTTCTTTTTAATACATGATTAACGGCTCTATCTGGATCGGATAAATAAGCTGTGCGAAGCCCCGTGAGTTTTATCGTTTCTAATTTGAGATCATTTTTTTGAATAAGGTGGCCTTTATTTAATGGGTATTTGGCGACTAAGGCCTGGCTGAAGAGAGTGACATCAGCAGTGATAAATACTCTCCAGGGAGCCGGCGATTTGCATTGGATGTTTAATGTGTTTTTCCCAGGTTTTACAAGCTCTTGGGTTAAGTTTATTTCAATTTCCAACGGGCATTTTTTTAGCTTCAGTCGGGGGTCTATATGCTGAATTTGAAGAGTATGTTCTATGTCTTCGGCGTCCAATCTTGAGCTTAAATAAGCCAGTGCTTTATTTTTAATAACTTGGTGGCTTTCGAATTGAATGTTTTTTGCATAAGCAGCGGGTATGGCGAAAAAAATAAAAATAAAAAGAGTAAATGATTTGTTCATAAATAGCTCGGCAGAACGTTGAAGGTAATTTATTTTCTATTAAGTATGCATTTAATATGCCGGATGTTTCTGTGGCAAGCAAAGCGGTAAAAGAGGGGCTTTTGTTGGGTTAATGAAAGTTTAAGCACAAATTTATTGGGGTTGCGGCAAAAAAATGCCGAATGTTCGAGTTTAATAACGCTGATTTGAATTTTCGATAATAAGCTGCTTTGTCCACATAGCGTCAAACAATGATTTGCCGATGTGCTGATTAAAACACTGTGTATAGCGTTTAAGAAGCGATACGGGTGAGCAAGCATCTATATAGTATGGTGGTGTTTTCAAAAAATGCTCATCCACCGGCGACTTGTCATTTGAATATTTCACTCGAGTCGTTTGGTGTATTAAAGTGAGCGCCTTCTTGTTTTAAGGGCGTTGTTCGATACTCAAACCCAACTCGGCGGTTTATACGCCTTTAATATGCTGTGGTCACTTTTATCGAACACCTTGATAAGCCTTTTTGATTATTGCCGCCTTGCCGCTTTTTGCCGTTTTGCCATGTCGGATAGGGGGCGATAAATATCTAACTAATTGATTATTAAGGATTAAATTAATTGGCATGGTTACTGCTTTATTGCTTGCAGTGAAACAGGAGAAACCCATGGCAACAACCATTGATTCATTATTCGGGGTACATGCGCAAGCCCTTATTTATCGTTCTAAACGAGCGGAGGTGCTGGCATCAAATATGGCGAATGCAGATACACCGGGCTATAAAGCGCGGGATTTTGATTTTAAAGCTGTTCTTAATCACTTAAATACACCGGCGGGTCATCTAAGGCAAACACACCATCAACACATTGCGTTTGATAAAACGCCAGCCGCGGTTGCTTTGTCGTATCGCAATCCTCGGAGTGCATCGTTAGATGGGAATACGGTAGATACGCAGGTTGAGCAAGCCAAATATGCTCAGAATGCAATGGATTATCAAACATCACTTCGGTTTATCAACGGCAAAATTTCGGGTTATCTTTCAGCTTTAAAGGGTGAATAAACATGTCTCTTTATAACATTTTTAACGTGGCTGGCAGCGGTATGAGTGCGCAAACAACGCGCTTAAATCTAGTGGCCAGCAATATGGCGAATGCTGAAACGGTTAGTAGCAGTACAAACGAAACATATCGCGCACGTCAGCCAGTTTTTGGTGCTTTATTACAAGATGCAATGGCTCATCAATCAACATCAAAAGGTGTCCGTGTTCTGGGTGTTATAGAAAGTCAAGCACCGCTACGGACAGAATATGCGCCACAACACCCTATGGCAAATGAGGAAGGTTACATTTTTAAACCAAACGTCAATATGGTTGAAGAAATGGCCAATATGATGTCAGCCAGTCAAAGTTATAAAAACAATGTTGAGATGCTCAACACCGCAAAACAATTGTTACAACAAACATTAAAAATTGGTCAGTAACGGAGTATAAAAAATGTCAGAAGTCGATTTCAATACGTTGCAAAATTTAGGTCTTGCAAAACAAACCACAACAACTGAAACAAAGAAATCAAACAGTGATTTAGCTCAAGGGGATTTTTTAAAGTTGATGGTAACGCAGCTTAATAATCAAGACCCCATGAAGCCGATGGAAAGCGGTGATTTTTTAGGTCAAATTGCACAATTCAGTACGGTAACGGGTATTGAAGACTTGCAAACTTCATTTTCAGAGTTTGCATCGTCTGTTTCAAACGATCAAGCCCTGCAAGCAGCCAATCTAGTAGGCCGTCGTGTTTCTGTTCCATTGCAAACGGGCGCACTAACAGCAGGCGGTACGATTGATGGTGAGTTGACGTTGCCGGCCAGTTCACCAGACGTTTCAATCAATATAACCGATCAGGTAGGGCAAATCGTCAGAACGATTCCGTTAGGAACACAACCTGCTGGCCCAGTGGTGTTTTCATGGGACGGCAAACAAGCAGACGGAACGATGGCACCAGCCGGGTTATATAACGTGAATGCACAGGCTCGGATTGATGGGCAAAATTTTGAATTGGATACACATATTTCGGCAGATGTGGACAGTGTCACATTAGGCGGTTTAGGTAAGCCACTCGAGCTTAACTTGGCTGGTTTAGGCAGTGTTCCATTCACAAACGTATCAAGAATATTTTAAACAGTAACAGGAGAATAATATGGCTTTCCGTACTTCATTAAGTGGCTTGGATGCAGCAGCAACAGATTTATCTGTTACAGGTAATAATATTGCTAACGCATCTACCAATGGGTTTAAAGAATCTAGAACAGAATTTGCGGATGTTTTTGCGACTTCTTTTACGGGTGTTTCGGGTAATACCCCTGGGAGTGGTGTTCGTGTTGCCAGTGTGTCCCAGCAGTTTGGTCAGGGTAATGTTGAATTTACATCCAGTAGTTTAGACTTGGCGATTAATGGCGATGGTTTTTTTGTCTTGAGTGATAACGGAACCAATGTTTACACGCGTGCCGGTGCTTACCGTACCGATAAGGATGGTTTTGTTGTTGATAGCTCAGGCCGTCAATTGCAAACCTTTCCTACAAACGGTAATGGTACATTTAATACGGGAAATTTAACGTCATTACAATTAAGCACGGGTGACTCTGCGCCAGCAGCGACTACTTCTGTGGATCCAACATTGAATTTAGATGCGCAGCAAACAGTGCCCTCGAGTTATACGACTTTCCCAATTGACCCGACCGAATTCAGTACGACGGATGCAGGCAGTTATAACCACTCAACATCGACGACAGTGTTTGATTCTTTGGGGAATGATTTTCCTGCGACCATGTATTACGTTGCGAGTGACCCAAGTATTAACGAATGGCAAGTACATACCTATGTTGATGGTAACCGCTTAACCTTAAACGCTGGCGCTAATGACTTTTTTACGATGACATTTGATGGTCTGGGTTCATTCCAGCAGATTGCCGAAGCAGCTATTCCCAGTAGTGGTGATGTTACATTTGATGCCTTGCCAATGGGGAATGGAGCTGCCAATTTGGTGTTGAACTACGATTACTCGGGCACCACCCAGTACGGCGGTGATTTTGCCGTTAACTCTTTAAGCCAGGATGGGTTTGCTTCTGGGCGTTTAAGTGGGATCAGTGTGGATGAAGCTGGCATCGTATCGGCTACATTTACGAATGGGCAGTCTACAGAATTGGGACAGGTTGCTCTGGCGACATTTCCAAACTCACATGGATTGCGTCAACTGGGTGATACGTCATGGGCAGATACATTTGCGGCAGGTGACCGTGTTATTGGTTCACCAGGAACAGCCGGCTTTGGTTCGCTTCAATCAGGTGCCTTAGAAGCCTCTAACGTGGATATTGCGACGGAATTGGTGAGTTTGATTACAGCGCAACGTAATTTCCAAGCGAATGCACAGGCGATTTCTACTGAAAATGAAATCCAAACAGCCATTATTAACATCCGTTAATTAACGACGAATTAAGGGAGGAAAAAATGGACACCAGCCTATACGTTGCGATGAGTGGAGCTAAGCAAGCCTTGTTGGCCCAAGCGGTCAATGCACATAATTTATCTAATGCGAATACGACCGGTTTTAAGGCTGATTTATCACAATTTAGAAGTATGCCTGTGTATGGAGCAGGGTTGCCTTCTAATGTTTATGCGATGGCAGAGCGTCCGGGCATTGATTTTAATAAAGGCACGATGCAGTCAACGGGGCGTGACTTAGATGTTTCCATCAACGGCGATGGTTGGTTAGCTGTTCAAACGGATGATGGCTCTGAAGCTTATACCCGAGCAGGTGATTTAAGAGTAACCCCAAACGGCTTGTTAACTACTGGAACGGGGTTACCGGTGATGGGAGGAGGTGGTGTTGTAACACTTCCCGAAGCGGAAAAAATAGACATAGGCAGTGATGGAACGATCAGTATTATCCCACTGGGGGATAGCGCAGCAACGTTATCTGCGATTGACAGAATCAAGTTAGTTAACCCAGAACTCGCCGACATGGAAAAAGGCAAGGACGGTTTATTTAGATTAAAAGGTGATGTGAATGCAGAACCCAGTGCGGAAGTGCGTTTAGTCTCGGGTTCGGTGGAAAGCAGTAATGTCAGTGTGGTCGGTGCGATGGTCGATATGATTGAGCTGTCTCGTCATTTTGAGTTTCAAGTCAAAATGATGAAAACAGTCAGCGAAAACGAAGCCAGCAGCGCTCAATTAATGCGTATCAGTTAGGAGATCAATTATGTCAACGCAATCCATGTGGATCAGCAAAACGGGATTAGAAGCACAACAAACCCGTATGTCCGTTATTTCAAATAATCTGGCCAACGTGAACACGACTGGGTACAAAAAATCTCGTGCCGTCTTTGAAGATTTACTGTATCAAAATGTGAGGCAGGTGGGCGCGCAATCGTCGCAAGATACTATTCTGCCAACGGGTCTTCAAATTGGGACGGGTGTTCGTACGGTCGCAACAGAAAAGACACACACGCAAGGCACTATTCAACAAACAGGTAACTCCTTAGATATCGCGGTGAATGGGCGAGGGTTTTTTCAAATCCTACGGCCTGATGGCACCATCACCTATACCCGTGATGGCAGTTTTAAACTGGATGGCGATGGTCAAATGGTCACCTCTGGCGGGTATCCATTAGAGCCGTCTATCAGTATTCCAGAAGATGCGCTGAGCGTCACGATTGGTGTGGATGGGACGGTATCGGTTCTGCAACCGGGAAATGGGACCCCATCTCAAGTGGGGAATATTACGATAGCGGATTTCACTAATCCAACCGGTCTAGACCCCATTGGAGAGAACCAGTTTAGAGAGTCTTTGTCCAGTGGGTCTCCAACCGTGTCGACACCCGGTGAATCTGGTGTGGGTTTGTTATCGGGCGGTTCGCTTGAAACATCTAACGTAAATGTGGTGGAAGAATTGGTCAGCATGATAGAAACACAGCGTGCGTATGAAATGAATTCAAAAGCCATCTCGAATTCAGACCAAATGCTGCAACGTTTAATGCAGGATTTATAAATAAGGAATGATGAACATGAAAGCGCTTAACCTTATGACCTTAGTCGCTCTGTTACCCGGTTGCGCCATGATGGATAACATGAGTAAACCGCGCCACGACCCTGAGTATGTTCCAGCTCAACCGGCCTCTTATCAAATGCCAAAAAGCAACAATGGATCTATCTATCAATCAGGCTATGAAGTGCGTTTGTTTGAAGATATAAGAGCTCGGCGTATTGGCGATATTTTAACGATTAATCTTGTTGAAAAAACGGATGCAAAGAAGCAAGCGGATACTGATTTCAAAAAAGACAATACAAGCAGTATGTCGGCGCCAACAATATTGGGTGTTGTAGACCCCTCGTTAAAAGGACTTAATCTTGATAGTAGTTTAACGTCGGCTCATGACTTCGCGGGTGAAGCTGAAAGCACACAAAATAACAGCTTGAGCGGCAGTATTACGGTCAGTGTTGTAGATGTACTGCCCAATGGATACTTGAAAATTCGAGGCGAAAAACGTGTTCGTTTAAATCAAGGGAATGAATACATTCGCTTAGCTGGCATCGTTCGGCCTACAGATATCAACCCAGATAACAGTATTGAGTCCACAAAAATTGCCGACGCGACCATTATGTATACAGGTGAAGGGGCCTTAGCCGATGCCAATAAGGCGGGGTGGTTGGCTCGGTTCTTTATCAGTGCGATATTCCCGTTTTAAGGAGAGGATGATGAAAAAATTAATCACTACCGTTTTTCTTTTAACGCTTAGCTGCACCACGGTGTATGCGGAACGAATTAAGGATTTGGCATCCATTACCGGTGTACGATCTAACCAATTAGTGGGCTATGGTGTCGTGGTTGGCTTAAACGGAACGGGCGATAAAGTTAAGTCCGGCGATTTTACGTCTCAGAGCTTGCGCAGTATGTTGAGTCAAATGGGCGTAAAAATTCCCTCAACGGTACAAGTTAAATCTAAAAATGTCGCGGCGGTCATTATTCATGCAACGTTGCCACCGTTTGCCAGCCCGGGTCAACAAATTGATGTGACAGTCAATGCCATTGGCGAAGCGAGCAGTTTGCGTGGCGGAAGCTTGCTCATGTCACCTCTGAAAGGTGCAGATGGTCAAATTTATGGTATTGCTCAAGGAAATTTGGTGGTGGGCGGTTTGAGTGCGTCAGGAAATGACGGCTCTAAGGTCAGCGTGAACATTCCAACCGTTGGTAATATTCCAAATGGTGCAACAGTAGAACGTTCGGTTTATAGCCCTTTTAACGAAGGCAATTCACTGACATTGAATTTGCATACGTATGACTTTACAACGGCTAATCGCCTTTCAATGTCTATTAATAAAGCGATTGGGCCGCAAACCTCGCATACCGTTAATGGGGGTAGTATTAAAGTGAACATGCCACGTGATCCAGCACAACGGGTCGCCTTTATGTCGCTGCTTGAAAATTTAGAAGTGCAGCCCGCACAAACGGCAGCGCGCATTATTATTAATTCAAGAACGGGTACAGTGGTTATTAATAATCAAGTTAACGTGCGACCCGCAGCGGTTTCGCACGGTAACTTAACCGTTACGATCAATGAGAATTTAAATGTCAGTCAGCCGGGTGCATTTTCGGATGGTGAAACAGTGGTAACCCCTGAATCGGACATCACAGTCACGGAAGAAGATAAACGAATGTTTGTATTTAACCCTGGGGTGTCGTTAGATGAAATTGTCAGGGCGGTCAACCAGGTGGGTGCAGGGCCCAGTGATTTGGTGGCTATTCTAGAAGCACTAAAAGGTGCGGGTGCTTTGTCTGCGGAGCTTATTGTTATCTAATGAATATCACCGGCTCACAAGCAGATATTTATGCGGATTTTAATGGTCTGGCGCAATTAAAAGCGAAGGCAAAGGGCAGTTCAGCGGATAATCAGGCGGCTCTTAAAGACGTGGCTCGTCAGTTTGAAACCGTTTTTCTCAAAATGATGCTCAAGAGCATGAGGGATACGGTGCCAGAGTCTGAGCTAATAAACAGCGAAAAAACAACGTTTTACGAATCAATGTACGACGATCAAATCTCATTGGATTTATCAAAACGTGGCAACTTAGGGTTAGCCGATATGATTGTTCAACAAATGGGCGAGCAAACTCAGGCTAATGATGGAGTGGAAGGACTTGGCTTGGCGAACTACCGAGATTTTTCTGTTCGACGCATACAAGGTGCCTTACAAGAATGGCCGATTGAAAAAACCGATGAAGCCCGCAATAAAATTGAGTCACCAGAAGACTTCATTAATAAGCTGTGGCCACAAGCACAACAAGCAGCGAAAGAACTGGGCGTGGATGCACGTGTGTTGCTTGCACAGTCAGCCCTAGAAACAGGTTGGGGCCAGCATGTTATACAAAATAAAGCAGGTCAAAGTAGCCACAATTTATTTGGCATTAAAGCGTCGCGCGGTTGGGAAGGTAAAACGGTGACAGTGCAGACACTTGAATACGACCAGGGAGTTGCTTCAAAACGCCAAGCTACTTTTCGTGCTTATGACAGTTTTGAAGAGAGTTTTAAAGATTACGTACAGTTCTTAAAGCAAAACCCCCGTTACCAGGAAGCACTGGAAAAGGTAGATTCAAATGAAGGCTTTATAAAAGGCTTACAAAAGGCTGGTTATGCAACCGATCCCGCGTATGCCAGGAAAATAATATCTATTTTAGGGCGTGAGCAATTGAGCGCATTAACGACACCGACTTCAGGTTTTGCAGGATAAGCCGATAAAGGAATAATGGAAGATAAAATGATGACAAAGCAACGTTTAAATGGAGCAGCATCATGAGTGACTTACTGCTCACCGGGCTGTCAGGTTTAACTGCCTTTAGAACCGTGCTCGATACGACGAGTCATAATATTGCCAACGTGGCAACGGCAGGCTACAGTCGTCAGCGTGTAGAGCTAGATGCTACAACCCCACAAATTGCTGGGGCGGGATATGTCGGTACAGGGGTAAATGCGACGGACGTTAACAGGCTTTACGATGCTTTTTTGAGCGCACAATTCAGAAGTAGTCAGACAGCTTCTGCAGAATTAGACACGTATTTAGGGTTTGCCAGCCAAATAGATGGTGCATTGGCCAATGAGAATATTGGCCTAAATAGCGCCTTGCAAGATTTTTTTAATGCTGTTCAAGTAGTGGCCGATGATCCGACCTCTATCCCCGCACGACAAGTCATGCTAACGGAGGGCGGTGTATTAGAGAATCGATTTGCTACTTTGGACCAGTTATTTAGTGATCTGGGCACGCAAGTTCGAGGTTCATTGCAAGATAACATTAATGAAATTAATACACTGTCTGACAATATTGCGACGTTGAATCAGCAAATTAAAGTCGCTTTAAGTAACGCAAACGGTAATGTGCCAAATGATTTGTTGGATCAGCGTGATAAATTGATAGACGATTTATCGGCCTTGGTTAATGTAAAAACAAACGAACAGGAAGATGGTGCAGTTAACGTCTTTATTGGTAACGGGCAGTCGCTTGTTTTAGGGGAGCGGCATAATACCTTGGCGCTTCAGCCTTCTCAATTCGATCCAAGTTCAGTTGATATTGTTTTTCAACAGCCGGGTGGTAATACCATTGTGACCCAATTTATGACGGGGGGTGAAATTGGCGGTACGCTTCGTTTTAAAGAAGAGGTCTTAGATGAAGCAGTACATTCACTTGGGCAAATAGCCATCGGCTTATCTTTTTCTATCAATGCACAACATGCTAATGGCATTGATTTGGATGGGCAGCAAGGTTTAAATTTTTTCAGCACACCCACCTTAAGCCAGATTGACCTGGTGAATAATGGGGGATCTTTAACAACAAATGTCTTTGATCCGTCAACGATCAACAACAGTGATTATGAGGTGACAACGGATGGGGGCAATAATTATACAATTACCCGGCTCTCTGATAATACGGTGCTTGCAACGGGCCTGATTGCAGGCACAACCCTTGAACAGTTAGATGGTTTAACGTTTGACCTGACAGGCGTCTCGGCAAATGAGAGCTATCGAGTCATTAGTCCAACACGTTATTCAGCGGAAAAATTTTCACTCGCGCTGAGTGACCCAAGAGATATAGCCGTTGCTTTACCTGTTGTTTCTGAACAAGCAGCGAGTAATACGGGTACAGGCGGGTTGGGCAATATGTCTATCAGTGGTTTATCTGCTGCGAATTTACCATCCAATGTGGTTTTAAGTTATGACGATACGTTAAAGCAGTATACCGTTAGTAATGCAACAGGTGGCCCATTAGCGTACGACTCGGCAAGTAACAGTGGCCAGAGCTACACTGTTAATGTGGCGGGTTTTGGTGATATAAGTTTTACCTTAACAGGGCAGCCCGATCAGGGAGACACTATCTCGCTTATTGATAATGCAGGTGGCATTGGCGATAACCGAAACGCACACGCGTTAGCCAATATACAAACAAGTTTTACCTTATCGGGTGGAACCGCTTCGTTTCAAGATGTCTATGGCCAGCTTATAGCGGATGTTGGACGTCGCACGCAAGCGGCTGAAGTCAACAGTGCTGCGCAAAATGGTTTGTTAACGCAAATGATTGCTTCTAAAGAGGCCGTTAGTGGCGTTAATTTAGATGAAGAAGCAGCTAACCTGATACGCTTTCAGCAAGCCTACCAAGCTGCCAGCCAGGTGGTTTTAACATCGCGTACGATTTTCGATACGCTTTTAGGAGCATTCAGATAATGGCCGATAGAATTTCAACCAGTCTTGCGCAACAATTGGGCATTAATGCCATTTTGTTACAGCAAACGAAAGTGCATCAAACGCAACAGCAAATTTCATCCGGTAAGCGTATTCTGACAGCGGCGGATGACCCGTCAGGTGCTGTACAGATTTTAGACTTTAATCAATCGATTAGCCGAATTACACACTTTCAAACCAATATAAACTATGCAGAAAATCGGCTCTCTTTATCGGATGGAACTTTGCAAAGTGTCACCAACAGTTTGCAAAGGGTTCGTGAATTGGCTGTGCAAGGTTTCAACGATACAAACACGGCTGAAGACCGGCAATTTTTGGCACAGGAAATGTTTCAGCGTTTAGATGAAATGATTGCGTTAGCTAATACTAAAGATGCTAATGGCGACTACTTGTACGCCGGTTTTAAGGGGCAAACACAAGCGGTAACAGGCTCGTCTGAAACGGGTGTATTCAGTTTTCAAGGTGACCAAGGTCAGCGCCTTATCCAAATTGGTGAAAACCGTACCGTGTCGGACAATAATTCAGGTGCAGAAATATTTTTTAACTTACAAGATAAAAATGGCAATACTGAAGACATGTTCAGCACCATTTATAATCTGGCCACGGATTTAGCATCGAATAGACCCGCAGCGGAAGAAATGGTTGTTACCATGGGTGTATTACCGGCAGATGGTGAAACCGTTGTTATAAACGGCGTAACGTATGAGTTTGATAATGACGCCATCACAACAGCAGGCCATACAGCCATTTCAATTGGGGTTGATACTGACACAACAATGGCTAATTTGAATGCCGCAATTAATACCGAACAAAGTTTGGGTAATACGGATGTTACCTCTACGTTAAATGGTAGCGCGTTAACGTTGTTAGCCGATAATCAAGGGGCAGGCACCTTAAGTTTCAGTGATGGGACGGGTGGTGATGTTTCAATAACGACGCCAGCCTCTATTCCTTTATACGATCATTTAGACCAACTGGACACAGCGCTAAATCGCATTCTAGACGTCCGTTCGCAAATAGGGGCTCGATTAAATGTTGTTGATAATCAAAATGAAATTAATCAAGATATCCTATTAAATATAGAACAAACTAAGTCGCAGGTTGAAGATTTAGATATGGCTGAAGCCATCAGTCAGCTCAATTTGCAAATTGTCTCACTGCAAGCCGCTCAGCAGTCATTTGTAAACATACAAAACTTATCGTTGTTTAATTTATTGTAAAAACATTATTTAACTAGAACAGTAAGCTGGGAGTCTGGCTATAAAAGCCAGCGTCTTAGGATCTGCTAAGTCAAAAGTCTGGTCGAAACGCTTATGAAAAGGCGTTGTCATCGACACTCAATTAAGTGAATTGTTAACCGGTTCACAAAAACCTAAAAAGAAACACTAAAGAAAAATTTTATTGCGCCGATAAATTAAACGGAGGCGGTGAATATCTAGCAACATTAAAAGATATATCCGTCATGTTTAGAAATAAAGTAAGCGATAAGCTTACATAGGAGCAATAAAATGCCTCAAATTATTAACACCAATATTGCGTCTTTAACTGCTCAAAGAAATCTGAATACATCTCAGAATGATTTGAATACATCGTTACAAAGACTTTCATCCGGTTTACGTATTAACTCTGCAAAAGACGATGCGGCCGGCCTTGCTATTTCAGAGCGTTTTACAGCACAAATTCGTGGTTTAAACCAAGCAACTCGAAATGCAAATGACGGTATTTCTCTAGCACAAACAGCTGAAGGTGATTTAGTTGAAATTACAAACAACTTACAACGTATTCGTGAGTTGGCCGTGCAATCAGCTAACGCGACTAACAGTGCATCTGATAGAGAAGCATTACAAGCTGAGGTGGCACAGTTAACAGAAGAAATTAACCGTGTGGCTGAACAGTCGAACTTCAACGGTGTTAACTTGCTAGATGGTTCATTTACTTCGCAAGTATTCCAAGTGGGTGCTAATGCTGGTCAATCTATTTCGGTTGATTCAATTGTAGATGCTCGTACATCTCAATTAGGTAGTCATACATTGACTGTTAGCGGCACTTTAACAGGTACAGTACTTGCGAGTGCAGATAATAGTGCAGGTAACACGGTAGCCGCAGAAACTGATTTAACCATTACAACAGATGCAGGTACTACAAGTGCTATATCATATGCTCAACATTCTAGTGCTGCTGATATTGCTGCTGCTATTAACTCTGCAGCGAGTGGTTTAGGAGTCACTGCAACAGCGAGCAACAGCACTACATTGGATTCATTAAGTGCAGCAGGTACAGTAACATTTGATTTAAATGGTCAAGCTGTTAGTGCAGTAGTGGCTGATCAAAATGATTTAAGTGAACTTGTTAACGCAATTAACGGTGTAGCTGGTACTACAGGTATAACAGCGACATTTACAGATAGTTCTTCAAAAGCAAGTATTACATTAGCTACTACAGATGGTAGAGATATCGATTTACAAAACTTTGCTAATAGTACAGCAGGTAATGACACTATTGATATTGGTGGCACAACATTGACAGAAGGCGGTAGTATTGACGGTGTAGCCATTGGCACTATTGAATTAGTAAGTACGAAAGGTGCAATTGCAACGGCTGGCGCAGCGGCTGATGTATTTGCTGCTGCAGGTGTAAATAACAGTACATTTGCTTCGGTAGCAGGTATTGATATTTCTACATCAACTGGTGCAACAGCAACATTAAGTTTGGTTGATGCGGCGTTAACTCAAGTTAACAGTGGCCGTGCGGATTTAGGTGCGGTTCAAAACCGTTTTGAATCTGTTGTAGCGAGTATTCAAACAACAGCTGAGAACTTAAGTGCTTCACGTAGCCGTATTCGTGATGCGGACTTTGCTGAAGAAACAGCTGCGTTAACAAGGGCGCAAATTCTTCAACAAGCTGGTGTTTCAATTTTGTCGCAAGCAAACGCATTGCCTCAAAACGTATTGGCCTTATTGCAATAAGCTACTAGGTTGTGACTTTGGCCTTGTTAAAGCAAGGCCAAACTTTACATAACCAGGAGATTAATATGGAAACAGTTAACTTAGTTAATACGATTGCGAAGGTGGCAACATCTAAAGCATCGAATGTTGCCGTATCTAAAGATAGTGTTATTGCACAGAATGTAAGTTTACAGCCAGAAATGGGTGAATCATTGCCGGAAAATGAGGCAAAGGTTAGCCAGCCAGAAGCACAGAAAAAAGTTGAAGAAACGGTGAGTGATTTGAATGATTTTGTTCAAAACATTCGACGGGGTATTCAATTTAGTGTGCATGAGAATACGGGGCGTTCCATCATTACCGTTACTGATAAAGACACGGGGGATGTTATCCGTAGCTTCCCTTCAGAGGATGTGTTGGCAATGGCAGCGTATTTGGCTGAAAATAAGGTGCAAGCAGAAGATGCGGCGAGAGGTTTATTAGTAAATGAAAGTGCATAGGAGGCGCGGTTTTTGCATTTAAGTTGTTTAGATAAATGCAAATAGGAAATCATTATGTCAATTTCATCACCAGGTATTGGATCGGGTTTAGATATAAATTCCCTTATTAGCCAACTTGTGGCGGCTGAGGGGCAAAATACAGCTAACCGACTCGATTTAAGAGAGGCTGAATATCAAGCTAATATATCGGCCTATGGTTCATTGAAAGGGGCATTATCGCTATTTCAAACGGCCGTAAAAAATTTGCAAGATGTGACAGACTTTCAAGTAAGGTCTGCTACATCAAGCAACTCTGATATTTTTACAGCGACTGCAGATGAAACGGCAGATGTGTCTCAATACGGTATAGAAGTTGTTCAGTTAGCACAGGCGCATAAGTTGATTACAACGGAAGGGTTTGCTGTTACAGATGCAATTGGTGGCGGTACTTTAACATTAACTCAAGGTGTAAACTCTTTTGCATTAACGATAAGCGCAACGGACACGCTTGAAGATGTGCGCGATGCGGTGAATGGAGCATCAGATAATTCAGGGGTAGCAGCTTCGATCATCAATATAGATGACGGTTTAGGCGGTACGGAACAAAAGTTAGTATTTACATCGACGTCTACAGGCCTTGAAAATGAAATTACGATAACTGTAGATGATGACGATTTAAACGATACAGATGGGTTTGGGCTATCACGGTTAGTGAATGCTAATTTGGATGTGCCTGCCGCTGCTTTAGATGGACAAATTAGAGTAGATAATCAATTGATCAGTAGTGCTAACGATACATTTGAAGGTGTTGTTGATGGCATTTCAATTACGTCAGTTGCTGTTGGTGCGGGTGAGCGGTTAACGGTAGTGCAAGACAGTGCTTCTGTAACGGCAAAAATAAATACGTTTATTGCAAATTATAATGGCCTAGTCGATACATTTAGTGCGTTGGGTTCATACGATTCTGCTACAGAAACCGGCGGTATTCTTGTGGGTGACTCAACCCTAAGAGGTATTCAAAATTTAATTAGGCGAGAAATTTCTTCTTCAGTTTCTGGTCTTACTGGTTCTTTTAGCACACTAGCAGAGCTTGGGATAACAACAGATGATACGGGTAAACTAACCCTAGATACAGATTCATTAAACGATGCACTAGACGGTGGATTTGATCAGGTCGGTGAGTTGTTTGCCGCTACAAATGGTATTGCTAATACCATAGATACAGTTATCGAAGGGTATATAGGTCCAGGTGGGATTATTGAATCAAGAACTGGTGGTTTGCAAACGAGTATTGATGATATTGCTGATCAAAGAGATGCGTTAAATAGACGCTTAGAATCGCTTGGGAGCCGGTTGCTTTCTCAGTTTTCAGCGATGGATGCTTTAGTGAGTACATTACAAAATCAAAGTAATTTTTTAACACAACAACTGGCTAATTTGCCGGGTGTATATAAACCAAACCAAAATAATTAAAGTACATTTATAATCGGAGATTAATATGAATGGGGCAATAGCATTAAAGCAATACCAACAAACACGTGTTCACGGCGGTGTGATGGATGCCTCTCCTCACCGTTTAATTCAAATGTTGCTGGATGGCGCGATGTCACGTATTTTGTCGGCTAAAGCATCTTTAAAACAAAAGAATATTGCGAAAAAAGGGGAGCAAATTGGTAATGCTATTTCAATTATTGAGGGGCTAAGAGCCAGTTTAGACTTTAAGGTGGGTGGTGAACTATCAGAAAATTTAGATGCTTTATATGAATATATTGCCGGAATTTTGTTGCAGGCAAATATTCAAGATGATGTCGCTTTATTAGATGAAGCCGGTAAGCTGCTAAGCGAAATTAAAATGGGCTGGGATGCAATAGACTCACAGGCTGCTCAAGTAAAATAAATGACCATGTCAAACGATAGTCGGCAGCTTGACAGCATCATTGCTGACACGAATAAACTCATTGAACTGGCAGAAGAGGGTCATTGGGAAAATGTTATTGAGCTAGAAAAAAAGAGGGCTGTTGCTATTGGTGCTTTATTTGAAACGCAACCAAATATAGAAACACCTCAATTAGCAGAAGGCATACAATACATTATAGATAAAAATAACTTACTGGCTAAATACTCTCATAGCCAACGGGATAGCCTTCGTATGGAAATGTCGAAGGCCGCCCATGCACATAAAGCGATTAATACTTATCTACAGATAACTTGATTTACGGATAGAGCTTGTTGCTTTAGCCTAAAAAATTCAATTTATGATCGCTTCGGTTTTTTCAATGTCACCGGTATTGTCGTTCCAACGAAAGAGTAAAGTATCTCCTTTTTTTCCGCCTTTGAAGGAAAAAGACACATAGGGGTTTTCTGACACTGAGGGCCCAAGGTGTGCAAGAAAAATAACTTTTTCAGCGTATTCACACGTTAGTTTTTGAATATATTTTACAGGGTTTTTTTGGCCTGTTTCCTCGTTAATCTCAAGACCCGTTTCCATAGGGTGTTCCGCTAAAACACGCACGTTCGTTATGTTGTTTTTAATGATGGCTCTTACTTTCATTAACTATCTCCAATTAGGGCTTGATCTTAAAGAAGGGAGTGGAGTGACTTTAGCCACCGCATTGACCATCGGTGATGGTGACTCGTTGGCTTTTGCTAAATAATTGTTCTCCTGTTTTGACAACGGCTGTTACGGTAGTGGTTTGGTAGATGCGTATGCGAGTGGAGATTTTTGGTAAGGTGCCATCCGGTATTTCAAAAATAGCGACCAAAGGCTGAGGGTTATTTTCCACAAATAGACTAATCGAGTCGACGTTTTGGATGTCTGTTTTAACTGAGATGGGTACCGCATTATTATTATTGGGTACTTTTGGAACTTTAAGCTTCACTTTTTTAGTCTTTTTAAGGCTCGTGGAGCCAAATAGTTTTTTATATGCCTCTTCCGTTTCATTGGCATTAAAGGCGTCATTGACCCATGCTGCCCAACTGATCGCTGGGGTGATTAAGGCCGTGCAGGCCGTTGTAGCAATACTTAACAGGTGTACAAATTTTCTTCTTGAAAGTGTCATTAATTCTCCAGTTAATATGGACAATAACCCGATCGCTTATTTTTTGTCTACTGATAGTCGTGTATTAATAATAAGGGTGTTCTGATCAATTGGAAGGGGATGTATTAATTTTGCTCTTCTTAAGCAGCGCTTACTAATGGATAAAAGATGAGTCAATAATCGTTTAGCTTGCGCTATTTTAAGAAAATGGCTCGATTCCTTAATTAATGTTATGGCCTCATGTCGCTAGGATTGAGGGCGATAAACGTTATGCCTTAAGACAAATAGTATAGGGGACATGAAGTTATCTGTTTACTTTACTGTCTACTTGCTAGAGAAGTCGAACGTATCTTATAGGCCGTGTTGCTCAATTATATATTTATTGTTATCCATTTAAACGAATTGCTTGGTGAAAGCGAATTTAGTGCTACATCTCATCCAGCATTTCTTGGGCTTTTTGCTTTTCTTCCTCATCACCTGTTGCGATTATTTGCTCAAGTGTTTCACGTGCAGATTCAAAGTCTTCCATTTCAATGGAAGCTTGGGCAAGTGAGAATAAAGTTTCAATATTTTCATGAGTGTCTTCTGAAACAGTGTCAGGCTTGATTAAATCGAAATCAAAATCAAAATCACCATTTTCTTTGCTTTCGGCAGGTGTTTCTTCAATTTTTACTTCCTCGACATCATCTGTTTCTTCAAAACTCATGCCCGGATTGATCTCTTGCTCAATGTCAGATGAAGTGTCTAATTCTTCATTTTGAGGTGTTGCAAAGAGGGGGGATTCTGGGCAAAGATCTTTACCCATATCAACGATATCACTCCAGGTATCCGGGTCAGAGTCTTTTAAAGTAGATAGGGAGTTGGCCAAGTCCTCAAATGCTTCTGAATTGCTGGAGGCAAAATATACATCTAATAATTTAAATTTGTAGGCTTGGTTATCAGGGTCATCTTCAAGGGCTTTGTTGATAAGGTCTTCTGCCTGCTGGAAACGCCCATAAGCTATATAAACATCGCACTCTGTCAGAGGATCGGCTTCTTGAGTTTGTGTGCTTGAATTAAACTCACTGGGCGTAAACTCACTTAATAAAGGCTCTTCCTCTAAGATGGTTGTTGCGCTGAGGCTAGTGTCATTATTTTCTGTAATGGATGAGGTAAAGTCTGGCGTTTCTTCTGAAATCTGCTCTTCACTTTGGGTTTCATCATTTTGTTTTCTACGTCTGACTAAAAAAAGACCCAGCAAAGCGAGGGCCAAGCCGCCGCCATATAGAGCGAGATTGTTATTTTCTTCAGAAGTGGGCGTTGCTGCTTCAGGGGCTTTAATGTCAGCCACATCGGCGGGTTTGACAGATTGTAGCTGAGCCAGCTGTTCATCCTTCAGGGCCAGTAATCGTTGCAGCTTGTCGACTTGAGCTTCTAAGTCATTAAGACGAGACTTAACTTCTTTGTTTTCTTCTTCAAGCGTTGTCGCCATTTCGATGGCTATATTGGCTTGATCAGAAGAGTTTGATGAGCCGACCGGTGTGTCACTGGTGTTACCTTCGACTGGAATCTCAGATTCCGTTTCCTTTTCAGGTGTTAAAAGCGTTAGTTTTGCTTCTTCTACGTTATTTTTAAGTTTTTTTTTACCGTTTGACGCGGTAGCTACCGGTTGATCTGTTTCATCCGTTTTAGCGATTAATTTAGGAGCTTCAACGGCTTTTGTTGATGATGACCATAAAGCATTTTGTTCAGCGTATTCGTTGTTAGCTTGGGATGGACTTCTACTGCTTGTTTGTTCTTTGCTAGGAACTTGAAGAACGGCGCCCTTTTTTAAAGCATTAATATTTTTTTTATAAAAAGCTTTTGGGTTATTGTCGTAAAGTGCCAGCATCATTTGTTGGTGAGTAACAGAACGGTCATTTGTGACCAGTTTTTTTGCAATCCCCCAGAGAGTGTCTCGACTTTTAGTAGGACCATACTCTGTCGCTGGAGGAGCTTGTTTAACAGTAGGGGTATAGCTTGTTGTTTGTGTGTTCGATGTGGTCGGCGCGGCTGGCGAGATTTGTGTTACTTGAACCTGGGGTAATTCAAGTGGTGTTGTTTTAACATCAGACATTGTGATAGGGGGGTCCAACAGGATGGTGAACTCTTTTAACGTACGACCTTGGGGCCATTCAACTTCAAGGATAAAGTTGACGAAAGGTTCTTTAATGGTATCGCTAGAACGAACATCAACGGTTATTTCCCCATTTTTGTTCAGTACAGGCGTAAATTCTAATTGGGTTAGGTAGTGGGGGCGATCGATGCCTGCTTTTTCAAAGGCTTCGCGTGAAGCGATACCTATTCTAATATTACTAGGGTCTTCTTTTTGAGAACCAACCAATGGAATTTTTGCTTTCAATAATTGATTGAGTGCTGAATGCGTTTCAATTTCCCCGACACCTAATGCATATACGCTGGCTGAGTTAAGTAGACAGAGTGTGGCAATGGCTTTAACTGGTTTGTTCATTTTGTTGCTCCTAAACTAACGATAGTCGTCTATCCCTAAAAGTTGATGAAATTATTTAACCTTAACTATAGCCTAAAGATAATTTTTTACTAGTACTTCAGCGATTTGCACGCTGTTTAAGGCGGCACCTTTACGAACATTGTCTGCAACAACCCATAGGTCAAGACCTTTTGGGTGAGAAATATCTTCTCTGATACGGCTGACATAAACATCATCATGGCCAGCAGATTCAGTGACAGCCGTTGCATAACCGCCATCTACTCGATCATCAATGACTGTAATGCCATTGGAATTGGAGAGTAATTCCCGTGCAGCTTCCGCACTAATTTTTTCTTTGGTTTCAATGTGTAAGGCTTCAGAGTGACCATAAAAAACCGGTATTCTGACCGCTGTAGGGTTCACGCTGATGGATTCATCATTAAAAATTTTCTTGGTTTCCCAAACCATTTTCATTTCTTCTTTGGTGTACCCATTGTCTTGAAACACATCTATTTGTGGTAAGACGTTGAAAGCAATTTGCTTTGGATAAACACTGGCCTTCGCCTCTTTACCATTTAACAGTTTTGCTGTTTGACCAGCGAGTTCCTCAATGGCACTTTTTCCAGTACCTGAAACTGCTTGATAAGTGGCCACATTAATACGCTCAAGACCAACCGCATCATAAATAGGCTTTATAGCGACTACCATCTGTATGGTAGAGCAGTTTGGGTTTGCGATAATGCCCCTGTTAGTGTGTTGGGCAATAGCTTCTGGATTGACTTCAGGTACTACCAGTGGAATATCATCGTCATAACGAAAATGTGATGTATTGTCGATAACGACACACCCTGCTGCCGATGCTTTTGGCGCATATTCTTCAGAGACAGAGCCGCCCGCAGAAAATAACCCGATTTGTACTTTACTAAAATCAAAATCGGCAAGATTCCCAATTTTTACATTTTTGCCATTAAACTGGATTGTTCCACCGGCGGATCGACTGCTGGCGAGTGGGTATATGTTTCCCACAGGAAATTTTCTTTCCTCAAGGATAGACAGCATTGTTTCTCCTACGGCACCGGTGGCGCCAACAACCGCAATATCGTAAGTTTTCATTTTAGTAAGTTCCTAACAAATTATTTGTTTAAATCTAAAACGTCACCCAATGATGAGATGAGGTGACGTTTATTATTTATGTTGTACTGAACACGTTGTTTAGTACATTAAGTGTAATACTAGCGGTCGAGTACAGCCAATATTTTAGAGGTAATATCGTCTACATTGCCAACGCCTTCTACGGTATTGAATTTAACATTAGAACTGTCGGCTGCTTTCGAGTAAAAACCGATAAGAGGTGATGTTTGTTCGTGATAAGTAGCCAAGCGATCTCTGACGACATTTTCTTGGTCATCGGCGCGTTGCACTAACGCTTCACCAGTTACATCGTCGAGCCCTTCTTGCTTAGGCGGATTGTAAATGAGGTGGTAGGTTCTACCCGAATCTAAATGGACGCGTCTTCCAGCCATGCGGCGAACAATCTCTTCGTCATCGACCGCAATTTCAATGACATGATCCACTTCAATGCCCATATCTGCAAGCCCTGTAGCTTGTGGAATAGTGCGAGGGAAGCCATCTAAAAGAAACCCTTTAGCGCAATCATCTTGAGCCAATCGGTCTTGTATTAAACCTAAGATTATATCGTCAGAGACAAGGTCTCCGGCATCCATGATCTTTTTTGCCTCTATACCAAGAGGTGTTTGAGCTTTAACGGCTGCTCGTAACATATCGCCCGTTGAGATTTGAGGGATACCAAATTTCTCAGTAATAAACTGTGATTGGGTACCTTTGCCAGACCCAGGCCCCCCTAAAAGGATTATGCGCATTTACTTTCCTTAAGACTCTATAAATTTGATCGCGCAAAATAACACAGTATGTGTGTTTAATCCAGTTGAAACCTTTTTGGGCTAGCGGATGGTGTGATCGAAACGGGTTTTTTTATGTCCCCTTTTCGCCAGTGGTTTGTAGGCACAGCTTTACAGTAGTGCGTGATGATTGAAGCAGGTTTCTTTATATTTAAAAGCGTCTCTGAAATCAGTAGTTCTTAGGTGTTCATTTAAGAAAGGGTTAAGCACATTTGAACGGTTCAGGCATAAAAAAAGCCCTTATTAAAAGGGCTTTTTTATACTTTAATTCACAGGGCTAAGGGTTTTGTTGAGCTATTTTTATCTTGGCTTTTTTTCTTAACTCGTTGATATGTTTTTGAATGTACTCTTGTTCTAATGAGGCTATGATGGTGGGTTTAACTTCTTCAAAGCTTGGCGGTGTTCCTTTTCGTTGGCCGGTGCGTAAAATGATGTGCCAGCCAAATTGAGTTTGTACGGCTTTTTTTGAGTATTCATTATCCTTCATGGCTAAAACCGCTTGCGAAAACTCAGGAACCATCCGTTGAGGCGAAAACCAGCCTAAATCACCGCCTTTAGGACCAGAGGGGCCCGTCGAATATTCTTTTGCTAATTCAGCAAATTTTCCACCTTTGGATAATTTTTCTATCACTTCTTTTGCTTTCGTTTCATCTTGTACAAGAATATGACTGGCTTTAAGTTCTGTCATATCCATGTTGGTGATATTGGCATCGTATTCTTCTTTTAATCGTGCTTCAGGAATAGGGTGGCTATCCAGGTAATGAATCATTGCAACCTGAGATAACATGCTTAAATTTATAAATTTCATTCTTGCTTTGAAATCAGCTGATTTATCCAGTTTATTTTTATGTGCTTCTTCTTTAAGCAACTGCATATTGATCAGGTCATCAATCAACTGATCCATTGGCGCGCTATTTTTAGGGTCAATTTGGCGCCGTTCTAGGGCGTAAAATTGCAATGTAGATTGTTTAATGTCTTGCCCGTTAACAATAGCAAGCGTTTTGTCTTCTTCAGCAAAGGCTTGTTGAGCCACGCATCCAAGCAATATTGATCCCAGCAGGGCTAATTTTAACTTCATCTAAATCTCTCCTATTGTTGTGTTTGTTCTTCGGGTGTAAACGCTTTGATGCTTAGGGCGTGAATATCGTTTTTCATCATGTCACCTAGAGCACTGTAGATGAGTTGATGACGTTGAATTCTTGATTTGTTTTCAAATTTATTAGACACGATGGTTAAATAAAAATGCCCGCCACCTGATTTTGCACCCTCATGGCCAGCATGAGCTTGGCTATCGTCTAATACTTGAATGAACTCAGGCTGAATAGCCTCGTTTAGTGTGTTTTTAATAATTTCTGTTCGGTTTGTCATGATATTAAGTGGAGTCAGTCCTAGTGGTTGTCGTTTGATATGTTAACGGGGTTTTCAATGTATTTAATGAGGTAAAAGCCCTGTGCAAAAATGAAAACTATCGTCATGCCGAGCATGCCAAATAATTTAAAATTGACCCAGGTATCTGTATCGAAATTGTATACTACGTACAGATTTAAAAGTCCTAAGAGTAGAAAAAAAACAGCCCAAATAGCGTTTAGTTTTATCCAAATTTTATCGGGCAGGGAGATGCCGCTCTGCATCACGCGTTTAATAAGGGTTGATTTACCGATAAAGTGTGAAGCAAAACAGGCAAAAGCAAAAAGCCAGTTGATGACGGTGGGCTTCCACTTTATAAACGCTTCATCTTGCAAATAAAGGGTGGCACCGCCAAAAATCACCACCATAACGAACGTGGTTAAATGAGTCGAATCGACCCGTTTATTTTTTAACCAGAATGGGGCGATTTGTATAAAGGAAGCGGCAATGGTGACGATCGTTGCAGCGTAAATACCTTGCCATTTGTAGGTGATAAAGAACAATAAAATAGGAAAAAAATCGGTTAAAAATTTCATCACTTAAGCAGCTAATATTTAGACAGAAAAGTCTACGCCTAATTGAGCATGTAGCTCATCGCGTAATGCTTGGCTTTCCAAAGCCTGATTATCGAGATAAGACTGAATAAACTGTTGATTTTTGTTGTTAAGGTCCTTCAGTGTAAAGCTGGTTTTTTGGCTACCATTCAATGATTTAACTTGTTGAAATAATTCAGCGCGTTCAATGTTATCAAGCCTAACTAGGTTGCCCTCTTGTTTGTCCGTAATTTGTTTTTGATCTAAGTGTTCATCGGGCGTAGATGATTTATTAGCCGTTTTTTTAGGCGTTGGTATTAGGTTAACACCGGGTAAATTTGCTTGAATGTTCATGAAAAATAATTGCTACAATGCACCTAGTAAATTGCCCGAAGTGGCGACCGTTTTTGTTCTTTAAACCAGCAATTTAACACAATTAATACTATTTCACTATGAGTCCATTAGAACGCTATTTGGTTGATCAAGCGCAAAACAGTTTCATCAAAGATAATGCGCAGAAAGCAATCGTTGAACGTTTAAATACATTGTATAAGGAATTGCGTAAATCTCCGGCTCAACAGGTTGAAAAAAAAGGTTTTTTCTCAAAATTTAAAAACAGCCCTAAAACAATGCTTAACAGTCCAAAAGGGGTTTATCTTTGGGGAGGCGTCGGGCAAGGCAAAACCTATTTAATGGATATTTTTTTTGATGCGCTGCCATTTAAAGAAAAACAACGTACGCACTTTCATCGATTTATGCAAAAAGTGCATCAGCAGTTAAGCACCATCAAAAATGTTGAAGACCCATTACAAATCGTCGCGGATAAGATAGCGGTTGATTACCGCGTGGTTTGTTTTGATGAGTTTTTCGTTTCAGATATTACCGATGCGATGCTGCTCGGTCGCTTGTTTGAGGCCTTATTTAAACGCGGGGTATGTCTGGTGGCCACCTCGAATATTGAACCGGATGGTTTATACAAAGACGGCCTACAACGCGCCCGCTTTTTACCTGCCATTGCCGCACTAAAAAAACATTGTGATGTCTTAAAGCTCGATAGCGGCACTGATTATCGATTGCGTGAATTAGAACAAGCAGAGATATACCACTGGCCACTGGATCAACAGGCCGACACAGTCTTGTCTACGTTGTTTAAGCAACTCACTGCCAATGATGTGGAACCTGAGTCTAACCTTGAAATAGAAGGGCGAATCGTTGAGGTTATTCATTGTGCGGAAGGAGCCGTTTGGTTTGATTATAAATCCATTTGTGACATTCCGCGTGGTGCTGCCGATTATATAGACATTTCCCGTTGTTACCACACCGTGCTTGTTTCAAATGTTGTGGTTATGAATGACATGAATAACGACATGGCGAACCGCTTTATCAACTTAGTTGATGAATTGTATGATCATAATGTAAAACTGATTATGTCGGCCGAAGTCCCCGTGGATAAATTATATCAAGGAAAAAAACTCGCTTTTCAGTTTGAACGAACCATCAGCCGTTTACTTGAAATGCAATCACATGAATATTTAGAACGACCCCATTTACCCTAAAAAAGAGAATGAACATGGATAAACAAACTCAGCTAGAAATTGAAGCCGCTACTTTTAGGCGCATTATTCAACACTTTCAAACGCATACTGATGTGCAAAACATAGACCTGATGAACATGGCCGACTTTTGTCGAAATTGTTTCTCAAAATGGTACATGGCTGAAGCAAAAGAGCACGGCGTAGAGGTTGATTACGACGCTGCAAGAGAGGTAATTTATGGTATGACCTATGCCGAATGGAAAGAAAACTATCAGCAACCCGCTACACCCGAGCAATTAGCAGCATTTGAAGAAGGTGAAAAAAGACGAAAAGGGGCTAATATTTAGGATTCAATGTGTCGGTACTTAGTTGCTAAATAAATGCTGTGCCAATTGAATCCGCTTGTCGACGGAGAGATTTTGCTGACATAGATTATCAATTGCTTTTAAGCGTTTCTTTAAGCCTGTCTGATTAGCCATTTGAATAGCAAGCCCTGGACGTGCATTGAGTTC
Organism: Cycloclasticus sp.; assembly: GCA_002700385.1. GTDB lineage: Bacteria > Pseudomonadota > Gammaproteobacteria > Methylococcales > Cycloclasticaceae > Cycloclasticus. The sequence continues at coordinate 150,607 of PADC01000008.1, read as the reverse complement.
TAGAATAACGGGGCCCTTTTTTTTGTCTAAAACAATATCTGCACCGAAATATCCAAGCTTTGTCATTTCATAACATGAAGAAGCAAGTTGCAGCACTTTATCCCAATTAGCCAATTTTATATCGTGAAAGTGGCAATCCGTATCGGGGTGTTTTTCAATGATTCGGTCATTCTGGACGGCATAAAGACTGTGCCCATACGCAATATCAATACCCACGCCTACAGCGCCTTGATGCAAATTTGCTTTTCCGTCAGAAGCATGTGTTGAGCATCGCATCATCGCCATAACAGGATAGCCATGGTAAATAATAACTCGAATGTCTGGAACGCCTTCATAAGTGTATTTGCTGAGTGCAGGGTCAAAGCTTATCAAAGCTTCAATCATGGCTACATCAGTGCGCCCGCCTAAGCTGTATAAACCGCTTAAAATATTAGACGTGTGTCGCTCAATTCCTCGAAAGTTTAACTTGGCTGAAGAGGTTTTAATATAGTGATCGCCTTGTCGATCAGTAATCACTAGAATGCCTTTCCCACCACTGCCTTGAGCTGGTTTAATAACAAATTGCTTAACGTCGCCTAGCCGCTGTTTTAGTAATTTAACATCGTGTTGAGTTTCTATTACACCGATTAAGCTGGGGACAGACATACCAAGCTGTAAAGCGGCCTTTTTGGTTTTTAATTTGTTATCCACTAAGGGGTAAAGGTGGCGATCATTACTGCGACCAATAAAATCGACATTACGGCTGTTCATGCCGAGAATACCTTGTCGGCGTAGTTTACTTGGTGTTGTCCATTTCATTCGTCAGGTCTGCCTAAGTAACGAAAACGGTGTAATTCGACTAATCGATAGCCAGTATAGCGTCCAAGCAATAATACAAAGCCAAGTAAACTAATCATTAGCTCTGGAAAATTAAATGTAAGGTGTTTAACTAATTCTGCAGACATTAATAAATAGGAAAGTGTTGCTGCAAATAAGCTTCCGCTACCCTGAATGAGAACTTCATGTCCGCCTTCTTCTTCCCATAAAATCGACATTCTTTCGATCGTCCAAGCTAGAATTATGATGGGTAAAAAAGTCACGGTAAGCAATTGATCTAAATCAAGTTTATAGCTAACGATACTGAGAGTGGCCATTAATAAAATAACCACAATGACGACGGCTGTTATTCGAGCTACCAGCAGTAAATTAAGGTAACTTAAATAATAGCGAATCCATAAACCAATACCAACAACTAAGAGAAAAATAAACAGGCCAGTCAGTAACGTTGTTTGTACAAAGGCTAATGCAATTAAAATAGGCATAAACGTTCCAGCGGTACGAATCCCCACCAATACGCGTAGTAAAACAACTACCAATGCACCAACAGGAATAAGCAGTAAGCCCTTGAAAACACCTTGCTGTTCGACAGGTAACGAGTAGATGGAAAAGTCGAGCAGTAATTGTTCTTGAACATGTTGTTCTAAAAACAAGATGGTTTTTAGGGGTAAAGTATTTTTAACGAGAGCAAACTCAAGACGAGAGTCTTTACCGCCCATTACGTTGAGAATTGATCCAGCCCCGCGCTGCCAGATAAAAAAGTTTTCAGGCAAGCCTTTTTCACCGGAAGAGGGGTTAAAGATATGCCAGTGTTTTCCATCATGTATTTCTATGAGTGTGTCTATGGTTTGTCGACGTCGGCCATCTTCTAAAAAAATACCCTTAACGGTATGATGAGGAACATTAGCGAACGCTAAAATATCCATGATGACAGACAGTTTGCTATTTTCTTTGTTTGCTAATAAAAAGGACGCGTTTTGCCCAATATCATCAAGCAGCAGTTTTTCTAATAGATTTTGGGTGAAGCTGACAGGGCTATTTGAATGCTGTTTGAGTGATGAGACCACCGACTTCATTGCCGTTAGGCGATCAGGAGTGAGTTCAGGGGTGATAATATTGGGTGCCGGTATGTTTTCTAAATCGATGGTATTTGATTGGTAAATTTCAAATTTATAATGGAGTGTTGTTTTTTGATTTAGAGATCGGCGTGCCCACTCAGCTTGTCGTACACCCTGTTTATCTTGAACGATAAAACTAAAACCAGATGAAGCGAAATGTTCATTGAATAGTTGCCAGCCAGCTTGTGCCTGAGGTAAAGCCATGGAAATATTAACAGGACCATCAATAGGTTCGAAACTTATTTTTGATTCAACCTTCCAAACGGTTTGTTGTTGCCCGGGGGATAAAGGGAATCCCAATTCAATGTTTTTATATAACGTTAAAGCAAGACCGAAGGTGATTAAAATACCTGTCACCAGTGAAATTTGTAATCGAGGGGAGATTTTCATCTAATGCGCTATTTAATGACGTGCCTACGGCTGACATCAACAATGGCCGTATCTGTCAGTAAATTACGACCGATTAGCAGCTTATAGTCGAAATCACTTCTATTGGTTAATGTAACATCAACTAATTCCTTAATACCACCCAATGAAAGCCAAAATGTTACTACATAACGTCGTTCATGCTTGCCCACTTTTTGTTTTATTAACACTTTCCGGCGGTATTTTCGTTCTAATTTAACCATTGTTTCAGTTGCTGGGTCTCGTAATGAAAAAGTAACGTATTTTTCCCCATCACGTTCGATTAATTGAATATTTTCAGCATGGATGGATGACGACTCAGCTCCCGTATCAATACGTGCGTCATACGTAATACCGCTCGGTTCAATTTGTATTTTTTCTACTTCGCCAATAATGGGTAGGTTTAATTTGCTACCTGTTTTAGGAGGAATTTGGACCTCAACGATTTTTTTTATAACTTTTGGGGCAGGGCAAACAAGAGGCTTGCAAATGGCTTGTGGAAGCGGCTTTTGTGTAGGTTTAACGGGGGCTAAATAGCAGCCAGTTATGAAAAAAATGAGAAAAAAGGATTGAATGGCTAGTTTTTTATACACACGCCTAGACTCTAATATTATGTTTAAAATTGATTGTAATTGTACCTTAAAAAAATAGCAGAAATGACGAAGCTTACACCATCGCTGCCTATAAGAGACGCGCAGACTTCATTTAGTTCAAAACGAATGCTACATCGTTTGGTATGAATTAAACATGAAAATTATATGATTTAGGCACTGGGCCTAGGATTTCAGGTGACTGATAATTATCAATGAGGACTCACGGAGGAATGTTTAGCATCAAGGTTTAATTTAAACAGGGTTATTTTGATGATAAAACGATCACTCATAATGTTTTTTCTTATGGCAGTTAGCACATCGGCTCTGTCTGATGAAACACAGCACGAAAGCATGCACCACAAAATGAAGCATGGCATGAACATGAAACCCCTTGTTGAAGATAATCGGATATCACTTAATTTATCGCCAAAAATGAAACAACACCAACTGGCGAATATGCGGGCGCACCTTGATGCTGTGCGGCAAACTATTTTATTGATGGCTGAAAACGATTTTAACAGCGCATCAGACGTCGCCAGTAAACAATTAGGCATGAATAAACGGATGATGAAAATGTGTCATCGAATAGGCAATGAAACATTTAAAACGATGGGGATGACATTTCATGAAAGTGGGGACGAATTAGCGAAAACACTTAAAACAGGTGACCTTCAAGCCTCACTTCGGGCCTTAAATACAACCATGACCTCGTGTGTTGGTTGTCACGCAACGTTTAGGCAATAACGTAGACCGAAGAGGGTGCTTGACGAGAAGCTCAATGGTGCGCATCTGTGAAGCGTCCACAGGGGCTAACTATTGACCTTAGGTATTTAAGTTTTTGTCCAAATCATGATCGCTGGTTAAATCAATTAGAAAAGTAGCAGTACGTATGGTGTTTATTTAACACTTCGAGAAAAGTAGCGATAGCTATATGTGCTCACTTAAAGTTTCACAATATAGCAGGAAAAAATCCCGTCAATACGTCTTAAGGAATATAAAAAAGAACTGTATTTTCAAGACCTACGTCATGGTCACCAGTTCTTCTGCGTTTGTTGGGTGTATAGCAACGGTGTCGTCGAAGTCTTTTTTGGTGGCGCCCATCTTAATGGCAACGGCGAACCCTTGCAGGATTTCGTCTGAGTTTTCGCCAAATAAGTGGCATCCGATAATTTTTTCGTTCTGACCGGTGGTGATGAGTTTCATTACAGTCGGTTGTTTTTCGGTTGATAGTGCTTGTGACATGGGGTTAAAGCGGGATGTGTACACTTTGATGTCGGTGCCAAATTGTTCGGTCGCTTGCTGTTCTGTTAGCCCAATGGTGCCGATGGGTGGGTGTGAAAAAATCACGCTTGGAATGAGCTTGTAATCTAGTTTACGATCGGTTTGTCCGTTGAATAATCGATCGCTCAAGCGGCGTGCGGCTGCAATGGCAACGGGGGTTAAGGCGGTACGGCCTGTGACATCGCCAACGGCAAATATATGATCTTGAGAGGTTTTTTGCCATTCATCTGTGTTGATGAAGCCATTTTTATCCAGTTCAATGCCTGTCTTTTCTATGGCTAATGAATCGGTGTTGGGTTGACGACCTATCGCCCAGATAACTTCGTCATATTCATCCTTTATTGCGCCATTAGCGGTGGTGATGGTTAATTGCCCATTGGATTGCTTTTCAATAGCGCTGGGAGAGGTGTTTGTTTCAACTCGAATACCTTGATGCTGCATAGCGTTCATTAGCTCGGCACCTAGCATGCTGTCGAATTGTCGAAGGGCTTGATCGCCGCGGAGAATGAGGGTGACTTGCGTACCTAATGACTGAAAGACGCCGGCTAATTCAACGGCAATAAACCCGGCGCCAACAATGGCTACTTTTTTTGGTTGGGTTTCTAATTCAAAGAAGCCATCGGATGTTAGACCATAGTGGGCACCAGGAAGGGTGGGAATGGAAGGTTTTCCGCCGGTGGCAATGAGAAAACGTTCTGCAGTGTACTGCTGTTCACCCACTTGAATGGTATGCGGATCGATAAACGTAGCGGTGCCTTCAATATGCTGGACTTTATTGTTGGATAGGTTATTACCGTAAATGCCGTTAAGTCGTTTAATATAAGCGTCTCTTTTTTGTTTCAATAAGCCCCAATCGAAGGCGCTGGCGGACACATCAAACCCATAGTTTTTAGCCGAATGAATGATGTCAGCTGAACCGGCGGCAAACCACATGACTTTTTTTGGTACGCACCCAACGTTAACGCAGGTGCCACCTAATTGTGCTTGTTCTACCACCGCGCATTTCGCGCCGTATGATGCCGCTCTGTTGGCTCCAGCAATGCCGCCGCTACCACCGCCAATGGATATTAAATCAAAATCATATTTCATATAATTCAACCAGTTATTAGGGTTATTTAAAGTAAAATATTTTCTAAAATTTTACTGTAGGTAAGTGATAGTAAGTCTAATTCATCTACATTAACGCATTCATTGACTTTATGAATAGTGGCATTAATAGGGCCTAGTTCAATCAGTTGTGCGCCGGTGGGTGCAATGAATCGCCCGTCGGATGTGCCGCCGCCGGTTGATAATATGGGTTTTTTTTCAGTGACTTCAAGTAAGGCTTGTTCAACGGCGGTGGTTAAGGTGCCCTTTTCTGTAATAAAGGGTAAACCGGAAACCTGCCAAGTCAGCTCATAATCGTCTGAGTTTTGGTCGACTATATAGGTGATACGGCGTTTGATTTCTTCTGGCGTAAGTTCGCTGGAAAACCGTAGATTAAACACTAAATTGAGCTGCCCGGGAACAACATTTTCTACACCGGTTCCAGCATTAATATTGGATATTTGAAAGCTGGTGGGTGGGAAGTATTCGTTCCCATTGTCATATGTTTCTGCTGTGAGTAACGATAAAATAGGGGAGAGGGCGTGAATAGGGTTTTCAACTAATTCTGGGTAAGCAACATGCCCTTGTTTGCCAAATAGGGTTAAATAACCATTGATTGAGCCGCGACGACCAACGCGAACCATATCGCCAAAAGTTTTATAGCTGGATGGTTCGCCAACAATGCAATAGTCAATTTTTTCATTGCGGTCGCTGAGCTTCTCGATCACTTTGACGGTACCATCATGCGCGGGGCCTTCCTCGTCGCTGGTGATGAGGAAGGCAATTGAGCCTTTATGATCATGATGTGCATTAATAAAGGTATCGCAAGCGGTTAGCATGGCTGCAAGGCTGCCTTTCATATCGGCGGCGCCGCGGGCATATAAACAACCGTCTTTAATCGTCGGCTCAAAAGGCGGTGTGTTCCATTCTTCTAACGGGCCCGTTGGCACCACATCAGTATGGCCTGCAAAGCAAAATAGAGGGGCTTCGGCGCCTTTTCTTGCCCATAGGTTTCGTGTATTACCAAAATTCATCCACTCAATGGTAAAGTCGCGTTGCTTTAGGTAGTCGGCCATAATGTCCATGCAACCCGCATCATCAGGTGTTAATGACTGTTGCTTAAGTAAGGCGATGGTGATGTCTAATGTTTCGCTCATTTAGAAAAAAGATTCTGATATTGGTCGGTGGAAAAGCCCAGCGCAAGCGTTGTTCCATTATCCAGAATAGGGCGCTTAATAATAGCGGGGTTTTCTAACATAATGGCTTTGGCGCTGTCTTTATTGATGGATGCTTTGACAGCCTCATCAAGTTGACGCCATGTAGTGCCACGCTTGTTGATCATTGCTTCCCAACCCAGTTGCTGTTCGAATTTATTTAATAGAGCAGCGTCTAGCCCATTTTGTCGATAGTCGTGAAAAGTGAACTCGACACCTTCATCTGTTAACCATTTTTTGGCTTTTTTGATGGTGTCGCAGTTCTTTATTCCATATAAAACAATGGCCATATTTAGTCTCTTAATAGGTCGTTTAGGCCCGTTTTACTACGAGTTTTTGCATCGACTGTTTTGATAATGATGGCGGCGTATAAGCTGTGTGTGCCATCTTCTGAGGGTAAATTTCCTGGAACAACGACAGAGTAGGGAGGAATGCGACCGTACAGCGTTTCACCTGTTTCTCGGTTGTATATTTTTGTACTTTGACCTATATAAACACCCATTGAAATCACAGACCCTTCGCCAACGATAACGCCTTCAACAACTTCAGAGCGTGCGCCAATAAAGCAATCATCTTCAATGATGGTTGGGTTTGCTTGTAAAGGCTCTAAAACGCCGCCAATACCCACGCCGCCGGAAAGATGAACATTTTTACCGATTTGTGCGCAAGAACCAACAGTGGCCCAGCCATCTACCATGGAGCCATTATCTACGTACGCGCCAATGTTAACGAAAGATGGCATTAATACGACGTTTGAGCCTATGAATGAGCCAGCACGTACAACAGAACCCGGTACGGCGCGCATGCCACCCGCTTTGAAGTCTTCTTCTGAGTAGTTGGCAAATTTTGTTTCTACTTTATCGTAGTAGCGATTTTCATCACCATCCATAACGCGGTTGTCATTAATTTTAAATGACAGTAAAACGGCTTTTTTTAACCATTGGTTAACAACCCAATCTCCGTCTTTTTTTTCAGCTACACGTCCTTCGCCACTGTCTAACAAGGCCAGTGAATGCTCAACAGCATCACGGATGTCTGTTGATACAGTTTTTGAATCGAAGTCAGCACGGTTGTCGAAGGCTTCATTGATAATTTTTTCAAGCTGTTGCATGTGTTTTTCCTAAGGGTAAGTTATGTTGATTTTATTAAAGAGTGTTTATAAATTGTTTAATTCGGTGAGCTGCGTCCAAGCATTCATCGACAGGGGCGACTAGCGCCATACGAACGTGGTTTAAGCCGGGGTTGCCGTTTGCCGTATCTCGTGCGAGGTATTGTCCAGGCAAGACGGTTATGTTTTTTTCAGCGTACAATTTTTTTGCAAATTCAATATCAGAGAGGGGCGTTTTAGCCCATAAATAAAAACCCGCGTCGGGTGCTTTAACGTCTAAGCTATCACCGAGCACTGATAACACGTCGTTAAATTTTTGAGTGTATTGTAAGCGGTTTTGGATAACATGTTGTTCGTCGCTCCAAGCAGCAATACTGGCATGCTGAGTGGGTGTTGACATGGTGCAACCGTGATATGTGCGGTATTTAAAATAGTTGTTTAATATGGACGCATCGCCGGCGACAAATCCAGAGCGTAACCCAGGCGCATTAGAACGTTTGGATAAGCTATGAAAAACAACGCAGCGTGAAAAGTCTCGGTTGCCAATTTTTTCACTAATTTCCAATAAACCTAGAGGCGTGTTTTGATTTTCGGTGTAAATTTCAGAATAACATTCATCGGCAGCGATGATGAAATCGTATCGATGTGCTAACTCAATCAGTTGTTTGAGCTGTTCTTCAGAGTGGGTTGCGCCACTTGGGTTTCCGGGGTTGCAAATATAAAGCAGTTGGCACTTTTTCCAACTGTCTTCATCGACGCTGTTGTAATCAGGTAAATACAGATGATCGGCATCACAATTTATGAAATAGGGGGTGGCTCCCGCTAAAAGGGCCGCACCTTCATAAATTTGATAAAACGGATTGGGCATTGCGACAAGGGCTTTGCTGCTTCGTTGAATAACACATTGAGCAAAGGAGAAAAGTGCTTCCCGCGTGCCGCTGACGGGTAATATATTGGTGTTTATATTCAACGCGTCGAGTTTGATATCAAAACGCTGAGATAGCCAGTTGGCAATACTTTGGCGCAGCAAATCAAGGCCTCTTGTCGTTGGGTATTGGCCCAGTGTATGCAGGTGCTTTAACAAAGCATCTGTAATCATTGGAGGTGTAGGGTGTTTAGGTTCTCCAACGGATAAAGCGATATGCTCTAGGTCACCGGGCGGAGTGATGCCTTGTTTGAGTTTAGCAAGTTTCTCAAAGGGGTACGACTGGAGTAAGGCCAAATCTGGATTCATAAATATAGACTGCGTTTTTTAGCAGGCTAGTATAGGTGATTAGCGTTTAGGATAAAATCGTCAAGCGAATAATAATTGAAAAACAAATGATGAATTAGCGATGGAGCATAAAGACTGAAGGCCTGTTGACAGGATTTTAATAGAGGGCTATAGGCAATTTATTATTTGTTTGAGGGGCCTAGGCTAGATTGATACACTGGCCGCAATGTTGTCAAGATTGTCACTTTTTGATCGGGGATTGAGAAATATTCATTAATGTTTTTGAATAGCGAGTTATAATGCTTGGCCAAAAAAAGTTTGCCATTTATATCACTAATGAATGTTATTAGTCCGCCATCACCCATTGTCAAATCCGTTAAACTTTCAAAGTTATATAACAATCATCAGGTCGTTAATGCACTGAATTTAAGTATTGATGCGGGTTGCTTTTGTGGGATTTTAGGCCCTAATGGGGCGGGTAAAACCACTACGCTAAGGATGTTGGTGGGGCATTGCCCCATGGATGAAGGAGAGTTGTCGGTACTGGGCCTGGCGATGCCTGAAAACGCGTCTTTAGTTAGAGAATCTGTCGGTATTGTTCCGCAAATGGATAATTTAGACCCTGATTTTACGGTTAAAGAAAATTTATTTGTGTATGGACGCTTTTATGGCATTGGTTCTGAGGAGTTAAAAATAAGAACAAAGGAATTGCTCGAATTTGCTTCTTTAGAAGAAAAGGCTGATTGTAAAATATCCGAATTATCGGGTGGGATGAAGCGGCGGTTGACCTTGGCTAGAGCGCTGATTAATAAACCCAAAATTTTAATTTTAGATGAACCCACAACTGGACTTGACCCTCAGGCACGTCAAGCGATATGGCAGAAGCTACGGGAGCTGAAGAAACAAGGGTTGACACTGATTTTAACGACGCATTATATGGAAGAGGCCGAACGATTGTGCGATCGAGTGATTGTGATGGATCAGGGTGAAGTGATGGCTGATTCGCCTCCAAAAGAATTGATCAGGGATGAAATCGAATCACATGTGCTTGAGGTTCATGCCGCATCTGAAGAGTTGGTCGCTAGATTGAAGCAAGATAAATCCCTTGCACGGTATGAAAAGTCAGGTGATATCCATTTTTTTTATGGTGAAAAACTCAATGAAGCGTTGGACAGGTTGGAACAAGGAGAGCATGATGATTTTTTATTTCGCCCAGCAAATTTAGAAGATGTTTTTATCAAGTTGACGGGGCGGGATCTTTGTGAATAAATTCGCTGGCACATTGCTGTTTTTGTCTAGAAGCACATCGATCTGGTCCAGAAACATCCGTGTTTGGGGGAAGTTGGCCGGGCCATCACTGATGGGTAACTTTGCTGATCCATTAATGTATTTAATTGTCTTAGGTTATGGATTGGGACGCTTTGTCGGTCAGGTTGAAGGGATGACGTATATGGCCTTTTTAGCGTCGGGAGTTATTTGCACCAGTGCAGTTAACTCAGCCAGTTTTGAGGGTATGTATTCTGCGTATACGCGAATGGAGGTTCAACAAACGTGGTTGGGCATGTTGGCAACGCCGATTGGTGTAGCAGAAGTGGTTTTTGGAGAAATACTCTGGGCGGCGACTAAAAGTGTTATTAGTGTTGGTGCGATTTTAATTGTTGCTGCCTTGCTGGGTTTGGTTGAAAACATTGGGGCCTTGATGATTCTTCCGGTCGCATTTTTAACAGGGTTATGTTTTTCTTCTTTAGCGCTGTTAGTTACGTCAAGTGCTAAAAGCTATGATTTTTTTCTGTATTACACGACTTTATTCATCACGCCCATGGTTCTGTTAAGTGGAGTTTTTTTTCCTATTGATACGTTGCCATCATTGGTTCAATGGGTTGCGAAGGTATTGCCTTTATATCATGCGATCTCACTGGTGAGGCCGCTGATGACAGGGGGCGAAATAACGTCCGTCTTTATGCACGTATTTATTTTAATCGCTTTTGGTTCGGTCGCGGCGTTTATAGCGACGTGTAAAATAAAGAAAAGGCTCATTAAATAAGTCTTTTCTCAAGCGAGTTTGTGAGCCTAATTTTAGCCTAATGCGACGATTTTATTTCGTCCCGTTTCTTTTGCTTCGTAGAGTGCTTTATCCGCCCGATCAATTAACGAGTCAACCTGATCATTCGCTTTAAGTGCCGTGATGCCGGCTGAAATAGTGACCTGACCTATGGTTTCACCACTGTCTTTACGTTGAAGTTTGCTATTTGCCATTGCGATACGTATTTTTTCGATAAGCGGTTTAGCATCATCGATAGACATCCCTGTCAAAATGACGGCAAATTCCTCGCCACCATATCGGGCGATATGATGATTTTCGCCAATAATTTGGGTTAGTAGTGCTGAAACATAACGAATAACACGATCACCTACCAGGTGGCCAAAGTTATCGTTAATGCGTTTGAAATGATCAATATCTAACATGACGAGAGCTGTCTTTAGGGCGCTTTGGTTTTGTACCGAGTCACTAATGGCTTTATCAAAAGCCCCCCTGTTTTTAAGGCCTGTTAAAGCGTCTTTTTCAGCAGTGGCCCTGACTTCTTCTAATTCGGCCTTCATCTTCATGATTTCGGCATTCGTTTCATCCATTTTACTTTGAGTGGCCTGATTACTTTTGATCATGCTTCGGGTCTCGTCCATGATTTGTTTTAAAATAAGAGTCGCAACTTGAGGGTCATTTGTTGCAGATAAAGACTCCGAGTGTTTGTTTAGGGTGTTGTCAAAGCCTCCGGCCTCGTCATTAACCTGTTGAATTTCATTGCATGTATCGGAAATGATTTTTTCCAGGGTTTGTTGAATTTTTTCTTGTTGTTCCAACGAAGCGCCACCGTTAATAAATTTCTCGTAAAGAGCAAGCATGGTGACTAGGTTGAAGGGTTTTTTTTCACTAATGATACTGTCAACAGCTTTATTAAGCGATTGGGAAGCTCCAGATAAATAGGTATAAAAAACGGAATAATTTACGGGTGTAGGGGCGAGATTATGTTGTGACAACATGGGAATGACTTGTCTGAGGTATTCTGCCGCCTGCTTAGGTTCTTCTTGATACAGCATATGGGTCCTTAGTTTTTTTATGCGTTAAAAATTATTTAAATAGAAGACTAGTACAAAATGAGAAAATGGGTGTAAAACGCTAATTATTAAGGTTATTTAATTCAAAGGAGAGTTATTGTGTAGCCATTCAAAAATTTCTTAATGATATATACTCAGGGTAAAGTGTTGTACATGGTGAGCATTAAGTCGGTTGTTACGTAAAATATTAATTAAGGGAGTTTTGGTGGACGCATGGTTTTTGTTTATCGTTCTATTTTGTTGCTATTAATGACCCTGTCATTGGGGTATGCAGATTTGTATAAAAAAGTCGATGAAAATGGGCGTGCTTATTTTACGGATAAGCCTGAAGGCAGTGGTTTTAAGCTGGTTATGCGTACCCCAAAAAAAGGGACGATCGCATATAAAAATTTTCAACAAAATCGTCGTCAATTAGCCCCTTTAATTCGTCAACAAGCTAGGGAGTTTAAAGTAGATCCAGCTCTTGTTATGGCAGTTATTCATGCAGAATCAGCTTATGATAAAAATGCGGTATCAAAAGCTGGTGCGGTGGGCCTGATGCAATTAATGCCTGCAACTGCAAAGCGTTTTGGCGTGCATAACCGTACCAATGCGGCACAAAATGTTAAAGGTGGGGTGAAATATTTAAGGTATTTGTTGGAAATGTTTCAATTTAATTTAAAGTTGGCTTTAGCGGCTTATAATGCAGGTGAGTCGGCTGTTTTAAAATATGGAAATAATATTCCACCTTATCCTGAAACGGAAAATTATGTGGAAAAGGTGGTCGCTTATTACCAAAATTATTTGAGTGGCAGCAAAGGGTTTTGAGAAAAAAATTAATAGGTGACAAGATGCGTTTACTGCACACGATGTTGCGTGTAGCTGATTTGGACCGTTCTATTCGATTCTACACCGAGGTGTTGGGAATGCAGTTGTTGAGACGAAAAAACTTTCCTGAGGGTCGCTTTACTTTAGCATTTGTTGGTTATCAAGCTGAAAGTGACGGCCCTGTGATTGAATTGACTCATAACTGGGATGTTGATTCTTATGAACTCGGTAATGCCTATGGCCATATTGCGATACAGGTTGATGATGTCTATAAGGCTTGTGATCAGGTTCGTGCGAGAGGTGGCGAGGTGACCCGTGACGCAGGACCTATGAAAGGAACCGACAGTATTTTGGCATTTGTCAAAGACCCTGATGGATACATGATTGAGTTATTGGCTTAGGTTAAAGAACGTTAATACCCATTTTGGCTAAACTGCGAGTCAGTTTAATTAAAGGCAGTCCAACAAGGGCATTTGGGTCTTCACCGTCGATTTTTTCAAACAGAGCGATACCCAGGCCTTCTGATTTAAAAGCAGCAGCGCATCCATAAGGTTGATCCCTGAGCACGTAATTTTTTATTTCTTCGTCTGATAATTGTTTCATGTGTACCTTGCAAAGATCGGTTTCAGTTATACTTTCAGACGTTTTGGAGTTTAATACGGATACACTGGTATAGAAGTGTATTACCTGGCCGGACGAACGTGATAGCTGGCTTACCGAATTTTCAAACCCACCGGGCTTTGTTAACTGATGTTCCCCGAGCATTGCGACTTGATCTGAACCAATAATAATGTGTTCAGGAAAATCTGAAGCCAATGCGTTTGCTTTTTCAATGGCCAAGCGTTTTGAAAGCTCAAGCGGTGTTTCTCCAGGTTTGCGAGACTCGTCAATATCGGGGGAAACAGAGTCAAAACTTGAATAGATTTTTTTAAGGAGCTCTTTGCGGAACGGGGAGCTGGAAGCTAATACTAATTTCGGCTGATTTTTCATATAATGGTTTTTTTTGACGATGAGTTGTATTTTACCAAGATGCCCAATACATTGCAGATAGAAGTAAGCCCCCCTTTGTGCGCAACTCAGGAGCGCCAGATTGTTGGAGAATTGCTTTATGAAGAATTGAAGCAAATTCAAACAGATATTGAACCGTCTAGTTCAGTAATAAAGGCTGATTTACTATTTTCAAAGGTCGGTAAATTTGTTGTTCTAACGGGTCGGATTTCTGCTGATCTCGTGTTACAATGCGCCGCTTGTTTGGAACCGGTCGACTTTCCAGCCAATATTGATGTGAAATTAGCCATCATTAATGATGAGGAAATGGTATCTCTAATCCCAGATGAATATGAGCCTTATTTGTATGAAGGCGACCGTTTATTGGTAAGCGATGTTGTTGAAGCGGAAGTGACTTTGATGCTTCCAACCATACCAAGGCATGATGTCTGCCCGATAGACTTACCTAAAAGTAGTACAAGCAAAGGTTTTATACTTGAAGAGGAAAAAAAGAATCCATTTGAAGTATTAGAAAAATTAAAGCTGAATTAAGCCATTTGTTGCGGATAAACATAAAATGAGTTTGAAACGAAAACGTTTCATTAAATTCAGTGTAATAGAAACATTAATTCTCTGGAGAATTTGAGATGGCAGTACAAAAAAGTAAAAAATCACGATCAAGACGTGGAATGCGTCGTTCACATGATGCGCTAACAGCAAAAACGCTATCAACAGAACCCACTACAGGTGAAGTTCATTTACGTCATCATGTTAGTGCGGATGGCTTTTACCGGGGCGAGCAAGTCGTCGCAGATAAAGACTAACATCCCTTTGACCTTCGTTACGTTAAGGTCAATTTATTCCGTTTTTACAAGCAAGGCGTTTTAGAATGTTGAATGCGAAAATAACGGGTACGGGTAGCTATTTACCTAAAAAAATTGTCACGAATAAAGACTTTGAAGCGACTTTAGATACGTCTGATGAGTGGATTTATGCGCGCACAGGGATACGAAAAAGGCACGTAATCGCTGAAGATGAATCAGCATCGAGCATGGCAGAAATTGCCGCAAATAAAGCGATTCAGGCGGCAGGAATCAATGCATCTGATATTGATTTAATTATTGTTGGCACCAGTTCGCCTGACAGGGTTTTTCCCAGTACGGCCTGTCTCTTACAAAATAAACTGGGTGCTAGAGGTTGTGCGTCATTTGATGTCCAGGCGGCTTGCTCTGGTTTTATCTATGCGCTAGGAATTGCTAACCAGTTTATTAGAGCGGGCGGCGCTAAAAAAGCTCTTGTGATTGGTACGGAAGCAAACTCAAGAATTTTAGATTATTCGGACCGTAGTACCTGTGTTATTTTCGGCGATGGGGCGGGTGCTGTGGTTATAGAAGCGTCTGAAGAACCAGGTATTTTGTCAACTCACATGCATTCAGATGGGCAATACCAAGACCTTCTATACATCAATAACCCCATTAAAGATCAAAAACAATGGGGCGATGAGG
This sequence comes from Cycloclasticus sp., assembly GCA_002700385.1. Lineage (GTDB taxonomy): Bacteria > Pseudomonadota > Gammaproteobacteria > Methylococcales > Cycloclasticaceae > Cycloclasticus. The sequence continues at coordinate 135,360 of PADC01000008.1, read as the reverse complement.
CTTACATGACAATGCACGGTAACGATGTGTATAAAGTAGCTGTTAAGACCTTAAGCCGTATTGTCGATGAGACACTTGAGGCCAATAATATGGCCAAGTCAGATGTTGATTGGTTAATCCCTCATCAAGCTAATATCAGGATCATTGCATCGGTTGCAAAAAAATTAAATATGCCCATGGAGAAAGTGGTTTTGACGATAGAAAACCAGGGGAATACTTCCGCGGCATCTGTTCCTCTTGCTCTGGATCAAGCCGTAAGAGATGGCCGAATTAAAAAAGGTGATACTGTCTTGATGGAGGCGTTTGGTGGTGGTTTTGTCTGGGGTTCTGCCTTGGTAAAAATGTAAATTTTTAATAAAAATAATATTGAGATAATGTCTGTAAAAAAAATAGCAATTGTTTTCCCTGGTCAAGGCTCTCAGTCTTTGGGCATGTTAGGTGACCTCGCTGAAATATACCCACAGATTCAAGCAACCTTTCAAGAGGCATCCAATACATTAGGTCGAGATTTGTGGTCGTTAGCCCAAGAAGGGCCAACTGAAGAGATCAATCAAACAAAAAACACACAGCCACTCATATTAACGGCGAGTGTGGCGATGTGGCGAGTATTTCAGTCAATACTTGAGATCAGTCCTGAGTCCATGGCTGGTCATAGCTTAGGTGAATATACCGCGCTTGTTTGCGCAGGCAGTTTAGATTTTATTGATGCTGTTAAATTGGTAGAGCAGCGCGCAATATTTATGCAACAAGCTGTCCCGGAAGGTGAAGGTGCAATGGCGGCAGTATTAGGACTTAGTGTCGCAGAGTTGACAAGTATCTGTGATCAAGCGTCCCAGGGCGACATTGTATCTGCTGTTAACTTTAATGCACCAGGGCAAGTGGTTATTGCGGGAAATACGGCCGCTGTTAATCGAGCGATTGAATTGGCTAAAGAACAAGGTGCAAAAAGAGCTTTACCGCTACCGGTCAGCGTTCCTTCGCATTGTGCACTGATGATGCCAGCCGCTGAAAAATTATTGGAAACGATGGCCGATGTTAGTTTTTCTTCACCAATAATTCCTGTCTTACACAATACGGATGTCGCGCTACATAATGATGCTGCTGAGATTAAAAAAGCATTATCGAAGCAGTTGCACACGCCTGTGCGATGGGTGGAAACAGTTGAGGCCTTGGTTTCATCAGGTGTAGATACTGTGATTGAGTGTGGGCCAGGCAAAGTACTGAGCGGTTTGAATAAAAGAATTGAAAAGTCATTGGCATTATATTCATTGGGAGATGAGCGCTCATTTAATAAAACCGTAGAGGAGCTATCATGAGTGATAAAACAGTGGCATTGGTAACCGGGGCGAGTCGTGGAATTGGTAAAGCCATTGCACAACAGTTAACAGAAGATGGCTTTTATGTCGTAGGAACAGCAACGTCTGATTCGGGGGCCGATGCGATATCTGATTATTTATCAGAGGCGGGTACTGGAATGAAATTAAATGTAACAGATGCTGACTCGATTCAGTCTGTGATCAAAGAAATCACATCCAGTGTCGGTGCGCCTACGGTGTTAGTAAATAATGCAGGGATTACCAGGGATAATCTGATGTTGAGAATGAAAGATGAGGAATGGGATGATATTATTTCAACTAACCTCAGCTCGATTTTTCGAGTCAGTAAAGCCTGCTTACGTGGAATGATGAAAAATAAAAAAGGCAGAATTGTTAGTATTGCTTCAGTCGTTGGCGTTATGGGGAATTCTGGCCAGGCAAACTATTCTGCAGCAAAAGCGGGCATTATCGGTTTCAGTAAATCATTGGCAAAAGAAGTAGGGTCTCGGCATATTACGGTGAATACGCTAGCGCCAGGTTTTATAGATACTGATATGACAAAAGAGTTAACAGACGATCAAAAGGCTGCACTAATAGAAGGCGTGCCTCTTGCTCGGTTGGGTGAGCCACAGGAAATCGCTAACGCGGTATCTTTCCTTTGTTCAGATAAAGCAGCGTATATCACAGGAGAAACATTGCATGTTAACGGTGGCATGTACATGGCGTAACAAAAAATAGTAATTTGTAAGTTTTAAAGCGGTACGGTCGGGCTAATTAATAGAAATGTTTAAACTTTTGTAAATTAGCAATATAATATTAAATCCACGAGCGGAACTTGTGGTTCCAAAAAATAGAGAGGGTATGAAAAAATGAGTAATATTGAAGAACGCGTCAAAAAAATCGTTGCTGAGCAGCTTGGTGTTAAAGAAGAAGAAGTAACAAACGAAGCATCATTCATCGATGATCTAGGTGCAGATTCATTAGACACTGTTGAGTTGGTCATGGCTCTTGAAGAAGAGTTTGATTGTGAAATCCCGGATGAGCAAGCTGAGGGCATCACTACAGTTCAACAAGCGATTGACTACGTTAATAATAACGCAGAATAAATCAATTTCTTTTTTCAAGCGCGGTTTACATTTGTATGCCGCGCTTGTTTTATGCTAGAGAGTTAATATTGTGTCTAAACGTCGAGTCGTTGTAACCGGTTTAGGTTTATTATCGCCTGTTGGCGGGAATGTTTCCGATTCTTGGGAAAATATTTTAAAGGGTCAAAGTGGTATTGAGCCGATTACTCGATTTGATACGACTGACTTTCCATCAAATTTTGGTGGAGCGGTTAAAGACTTCGATGTAAATGATTATTTGTCTCGAAAAGATTCAAAAAAGATGGATCCTTTCATCCATTATGGGGTCGCTGCGGGCATGCAGGCATTAGATGATTCGGGGCTTGAAGTAACGGATGAAAATGCTGAGCGAATTGGCGTCGCAATTGGTGCTGGTATCGGTGGGATTTCTGGAATAGAAGCAGGTTTCGATGGTTTTCAAAAAGGTGGCCCAAGAAAAATTTCTCCTTTTTTTGTGCCATCAAATATCATTAATATGATTTCTGGTAACCTTTCAATCTTACGCGGTTTGAAAGGTCCTAATTTTGCCATTGTTACAGCCTGTACAACAGGTGCTCATAATATTGGTGATGCAATGCGCATCATACAATATGGTGATGCGGATGTGATGGTTGCCGGTGGTGCTGAAATGGCTACTTCAGTCACCTCTTATGGTGGCTTCTCAGCGGCCCGTGCGTTGTCTCGACGCAATGATTCGCCTGAAACAGCCAGTCGTCCTTGGGATAAAGACCGAGATGGTTTTGTTCTGAGTGATGGAGCAGGTGTACTTGTTCTAGAGGAATATGAGCATGCAAAACAGCGTGGAGCAAAAATTTATGCTGAATTAGCCGGTTACGGAATGAGCTCAGATGCCTTCCATATGACCATGCCATCTAAAAATGGTGAAGGTGCTTACCGTTGTATGCGTAATGCATTAAAAGATGCCTCTTTGACAGCGGATGATGTCAGTTATATCAATGCCCATGGAACATCCACGCCGGCCGGTGATGTTGCTGAAACACAAGCGGCAAAAACACTTTTGGGCGATAGAGCCTATAAAGTACCGATGAGTTCAACTAAATCCATGACAGGGCATATGTTGGGTGCAGCAGGCGGTGCAGAAGCTGTATTCTCTGTATTAGCGCTTTGTGACCAAGTTGCGCCACCTACGATAAATCAATTCACGCCTGACCCAGAGTGTGACCTGGATTATGTGCCTAACCAAGCACGCGAGATGAATATCGATGTTGTTGTCTCTAATTCTTTTGGTTTCGGTGGTACTAACGGTACACTGGTTTTTAAACGTTTCTAATTTAGACATTATCGGGTGACGCTGGAAATCATAGATTGTGGGGAGTATGTTAAAACCCAAGTCTTTTCAGATATTGATTTACTCGATTGCCATGCGGCTAACCCAACGCGCTACCCTTTCTTATTGGAAAGCAACGGTGTTCAATCTTCTGATAACAGTGTCGATATTTTATTCGGTTTTCCGGGTGAAGTGATTGAATCGACTGACTTAAATGATGAACAGTTTTTTAGTCAATTTGATCAATCATTTAATCAAAACAAGAAAACACTCAGCCATCATGAAAATCTTCCTTTTACAGGGGGTTGGTTTGTTTTTTTAAGTTATGAATTAGTCGGCTCGATAGAAAAAAAATTATCTGACCTGAAAGTTGATGAAAACTTGCCATTGGCCAGTGCTGTTCGTATTCCGCTAGCGATCATTAAAAACCGTAAAGACAAGACTTGCTGGATTGTTTGTGAATCGGATCAAACCTCATTGATTGATGAGGTCTTAATGGATATTAACCAAATATCACAATGGGTTGAGACTCCCCCTTCAGTTGTGCTTAAAGAAGACAGCGCTGAGTTGTTTCTTGACGGTGTGAAGAAAATTGACGCCTATTTAGTGGAAGGAGATACCCTGCAGGTGAATTTGTCTCGTCAATGGACTGGAGAACTTACTAACGGCACCCAGTATATTGATATTTACCGTTCATTACGGGCATGCAATCCATCCCCTTTTTCGGGCTTAGCCAGATACGGAAAAAGCGTTATTTGTTCATCCTCCCCAGAACGTTTGATTAATTGTATTGGCGATGTAGTGCAAATGAGGCCGATTGCTGGAACGCGTCCCCGACACGATGATGTCGCCTTAGATAAAGGCCTGGCTGAAGAATTACTGACTAATACAAAAGAAAGTGCGGAGCATATCATGCTCATTGACCTGATCCGCAATGACTTAGGGCGTATATGTCAAACTGGAACAGTCAACGTTGATGAAAAAATGACGATTGAATCTTATGCTGCTGTTCATCATATTGTTTCCAATATCAGTGGCAAATTATCACCAGATACGACGCCCTCTGATATTATTAAGGCTGTTTTTCCAGGAGGCACGATTACCGGTTGCCCTAAGGTTCGTTGCATGGAAATTATCAATGAATTGGAACATTCACCGCGGGGTGCGTACACAGGATCGATGGGGTACATTAATCGTAATGGAGATCTCGACCTTAACATTTTGATTAGAACGATGACCGTGAACGATAGGACGTTGATATTAAGAACAGGAGCCGGCATTGTGGCGGATTCAGTAGCGGACAATGAGTTAGAAGAAACTCGACATAAAGCCAAAGCCTTACTCAAGGCGTTAAATATTCATGACACTGAATAGTTTAATTAATGGTGAGATTGGTCATTCTATAAACTCGTCTGATCGAGGTTTTCAATATGGTGATGGGTTATTTGAAACGATTCTAGTTGAGGCAAACGCAGTTTGTTACCTAACCGAACATTTACAACGTTTGAAACGTGGTTGCAGAGTACTGGGTTTCCCACCAATAGACGATCAGCTTATAGAAAGAGAGATTAATCAAATAGTTGCTAACAATCAAAACGGAGTGATAAAAATTTTGTTGTCGAGAGGCATCGGTGAAAGAGGTTTTCAACCCCCAAAAGACCCTGAGATAACCCGAGTTGTGTCTTTTGCCCCGACTGATGCAGGCGTGAGTAAATCGTTGCGTTGTGTGGACCTTTTTTTATGTCATACCCGACTCAGCCGGCAACCTTTATTGGCTGGCATCAAACATTTGAATCAGTTAGAGCGCATATTAGCACGCCAAGAGTTAGCCAATTTTGAATCAGCTGAAGGTCTAATGCTGGATGTTGATGATAACGTGATCGAAGGAACAATGAGTAACCTGTTTATTGCAGTGAATGATGTTTTAATGACGCCATTATTGGATAATGCGGGTGTTGAAGGTGTTATTCGTCAGCGTTTAATAGAGCAAGCGGCCAAGGAGGGAATAGAATGCAGGGAGGTAGAATTGACACTTGAAGAGCTACAAAGTGCGGATGAGATTTTTATGACGAATAGTTTAATGCCGGTTCGATCAGTTAAACAATTTAAAGTGAATGGACAAGTTTTTCGTAAAATGAATAACCACTATGCGGGTTGGGCTTTGAACTATCTGCTGACAGATATTCAGCGACAAGTTCAGGCGTTTGGGGCTCAAGGCACATGAAACGGTTAATAGCTCTTAGTCTTATCATTTTCAGTCTGGTGGTGGGTTGGTATTGGATGATGTACGAAAACTCCATAAGCACTTCTTCTATCACGGAGCAAATGGGCTCTGTGGTTATTACTATTGAGCAAGGTCAAAACCTGAATCAAATTACCTCAACACTGGATGAAAAAGGTGTGGTGGACGGGCGTTGGTTTAAATGGCTGGTTCGTTTTGAAGGTGTTGCGAATAAAATTCAAGCGGGTGAATACGCGTTTTCTCCTGGCTTAACTCCGGTAGACATCCTGAATTTTTTAGTTAAAGGCAAAGTCAATCAATATGCCCTTTCAATTATTGAAGGGCAAACATTTAAAGAAGTGTTGCAGGAGATTCATCGCCACCCGGCTATCAAAAAAACGTTGCCTGATAATGTCAGTATTAACCGCTATTTAGAACTGCTTAATATTCCAGAAAAACATTTAGAAGGGATGTTATTGGCAGAAACTTACTTCTTTATAAAAAATACAAGTGATGCTGAAATTATTATGCGTGCGTATCGTTCTATGCAACATTTTATTCACACAGCCTGGCCTGCTAGGGATAAGAAAAAGGTTATTCCAACGGTTTATGATGCACTTATTTTAGCCTCTATAGTAGAGAAGGAAACAGGCGCGGCTCATGAGCGTAAAGAAATAGCGGGTGTATTTATCCGGCGCCTAGAAATGGGCATGAAATTGCAAACGGATCCAACCGTTATTTATGGGATGGGTGATCGTTTTAAAGGTGATATAAGATATCGAGATTTGCGTGAAGATACCCCTTATAATACTTATACACGTTATGGCTTGCCTCCAACACCGATTGCTATGCCTGGTAAAGCGGCTATTGATGCCGTTCTCCATCCACTTGATACTAAAAAATTATACTTTGTCTCCAAAGGTGATGGGACGCATGTGTTTTCAGAAACACTAAAGCAACATAATGCAGCGGTTGATAAATATCAGCGGAATAAAAAATAATGAAGAAAGGCATGTTTATAACGCTTGAAGGCGTTGAAGGGGTCGGCAAAACAACAAATCTTGATTTTATTGCAGATTACCTAACAACCGCTGGCAAAGAGGTTATCACAACGAGAGAACCCGGCGGAACTAACATTGCTGAGCGAATCAGAGAAATACTATTGCAGCATGATCAAGAATCGCTAGGCGATGAGTCTGAAGTACTCTTAATGTTCGCAGCGCGAGCACAACATCTTGAACAGGTTATTCGTCCAGCACTAGAGAGCGGTAAATGGGTGCTATGTGATCGTTTTACAGACGCGACTTATGCCTACCAAGGGGGTGGTCGGCGTGTCAAAGAGGCGGATATTAGATGGATGGAGCATTTTGTTCAAAAAGGATTGTCTCCAGATAAGACCGTTTTGTTGGATTTATCGGTGGAACTTGGCTTGCAACGAGCCGCGAATAGAAGTCAACCAGACCGTTTTGAATCTGAACAACACGCTTTTTTTGAGCAAGTGCGGGAAGTTTATTTAAACAGAGCGAAAGCAGAACCCAACAGGTTTTGTGTTATTGATGCTTCCCAATGTATTGAGAGCGTACAAAAAAACATCCGCCAACATTTGGATGAAATATTAAAGAATGCCTGAGCCAAAGCCTATTATTTATCCTTGGTTGCGTGGATATTGGGCGCAGCTAACTCGGTATTTGCTGCAAGATAAATTACCAAGTGCTCTGATGTTGGTGGGCGACCCAGGCCTTGGGTTAGCTGCGTTAGCCAAGGCCTTTTCCAACCGTGTTGTTTGCCTTTCACCGGTTGATAATTTGCCTTGCGGTTCTTGTGAGTCATGTCTGTTATTCAACGCAGAAAATTACCCCGATTTTTTTTACGTGCGACCTGAGGACGAAAAAGACAGTATTAAAATTGAGGCGATCCGTGAAATAAGTGCATCATTAGCCTTAAGTACTCACTATAATAAACCGAGAATGGTTATCCTTGATCCGGCGGATGGAATGACCTCGCCAGCAGCAAATAGTTTGCTCAAAACACTGGAAGAACCGAGCGAAAATACGTGCTTAATTTTAATAACACATCGGTTGGTGGATCTACCAGCAACGATTAAAAGTCGATGTCAATTGATCAAAGTCAATGATGTGGATCAGGTTTTAGCACAGGCATGGCTGTCTGACGAGGGTTGTCATCAAGCCCATCAGTATTTATCGATGGCCAACCATGTGCCTTTATTTGCTTATGATCTTTGGCAAAAAAATGCTTTAGAGGCCAGAGATTCTTTGCTGAAAGATTTTCTGTCTCTATTACATGGGCGTTTAGATCCCATTTTATTTGCAGAAAAATGCTTTATTCTTAAAGGGTTGCCTGTTTTGAAATGGTTAACAAGTTGGTTAACAGATGCCATAAAGTACGCCCATGGCTCGCAAGAAGAGCAGTTAATAAATTCTGATCTGGTTGGAGACTTGAAAGTTCTGATAGAAAAGCTACACTTAGAGGGAATGAGTACACTGGTGGACGATTTAAGTCGCATCGCGGCGTTAGAAAAGAGTCAAGTCAATCAACAATTAATGTTTGAAGAATTTGCGATACAAAGCTATTCGATAACAGGTCAATAAAGGTTAGAAAATGAGTCTTCCTGAAAAAGAATCTCGTCAAGGTATTTTGTCTTTAACGATTAAAGATAAAAATGCATTGTATGCAGCGTTTATGGATTATGTAGAAGGTGGTGGGTTATTTATACCCACTCACAAAAAATATAATTTGGGGGATGAAGTTTTTATGCTGCTGAGCTTAATGGGGGAAGTGGAGCGCATTCCTGTGGCTGGAAAAATCATCTGGATTACTCCTGTAGGTGCCGAAGGCTCGCGTTCTAATGGTGTTGGTGTTCAATTTAATGAGCAAGATGGTGGCGCTGCACGGGCAAAAATAGAAACATATTTAGCCGGTACGGCAGAAACAGGTAGACCTACACATACCATGTAATAATTCACCATCAGGTTGTTTAAACGGCCTATAGGGCCGTTTTTTCTTTTTACAGGATAAAATTATGTTTATTGATTCACATTGCCATCTGGATCGTGTTGATCTGAGGCCTTATTCGAATAATGTCGGTGATTATTTAGAAGCGGTTAAAGCTGATTCGCTAGACCATTTGTTATGTGTATCAATCAATTGGGAAGATTACCCAGCTATGCAGAAATTAGTGAGCGGTTACCCACAAATTTCGCTGTCCGTAGGTGTTCACCCAAATGAAATGGATGGATACGACCCGAGTTCGAAGGAGCTGGTGGAGATTGCGTTAAAGGATCAAGTTGTCGCCATTGGTGAAACGGGATTGGATTATTTTAGAGTGGAAAAAGAACAGGAAGTGACCGTCCAGCAGCAACGTTTTCGGCAGCATATTGAGGCGGCTAAGAAAATTAATAAACCTATTATTATTCATACTCGGAATGCTCAAGACGATACGATCAGGATTATGCAAGAAGAAAATGCTGGTGAAGCAGGGGGTGTCTTGCATTGTTTCACCGAGGACTGGTCGATGGCAAAAAAAGCTTTGGATTTAGGGTTTTATATTTCATTTTCCGGTATCGTCACGTTTAAGAATGCGAAACAAGTGCAAGAGGTGGCTAAAAAAGTTCCCAATGATCGATTTTTAATCGAAACGGATTCACCTTATCTTGCGCCGGTGCCAATGCGAGGTAAACCAAACTATCCTAATTATGTGAAATTTGTAGCTGAGAAATTGGCTGAATTACGCGGGATTCCTCTAGCAAAGATTGCAGAATTAAGCAGCAAAAATTACGAGACCTTGTTCAATCGTTAAGTGACGATCTTTACTAAGAAGTTTTAGTGCTCGGTAAAAGCGCTTGAATCTGTTCCAACAGGTGCGTTTTCTCATTGAGCAGGCTGTGTGTACTATTCAGCTCATTATTGATGTCAGACAGTTGCTTCTGTAAGACTGAAATGTCTTCTCTTGCACGCTCTAAGCTTTCATCGGCGTCCGTTCTATAGCGACTGGAAAATTGATCTTGATAGGTTGACAATAAGTTATCAAGTAACTCATCAAATGCGGCCTGGCTAAAATCATTAGATGTGGTCAGTTCCTGCAGGTGTTCAGTTATATCATATAAAGGCTTTTTAAAATGCCGCTGGAAGCAATCAACAGTTTGTTGGTTAAGGTGGCGTAAATCCTCTTCTGATCCATTAAATTGAGAGAAGAGTTTTAATGCCGTAGAGTCAAAGCTATTTAAACTGTCAGCATGCTTTGTAAAATAAGCTTGCTCAAGTGTAGCGACGACCTCGCGCATGACTTCTTTAGGAAAAGATTTTTGCTCTAAATATTGATAAAAGGCCCGTACTGGAGAGTCAGGCGGTATTTGAGCTGTTTCAGGCGAAAGCGGTTCTTGTTGAGGCTGAAATTGAGTGATTGCATCTAAAAAAGCGTTGGACTCAGTTTCGTCCAAATGGCCATTGGATAATTGAGCAATACAAAAATCGGCTGCTTGCTTAAAATTAAGAGGCGTTGTAGCAGAGGGTACAGGTGCAATCACATCTGGCGTATTATCTTTGTTGATAAACGCATCAGTTGGTTTTTCTAATGGAGATTCTGCGATTATTTCCTCGATGTCATCCTGTTGGCGCCAAAATTCACTGAATGAATCAACAGACGTATCAGCGATATTTTCGTTCAAATCAGTGGCTAATTTTTTAAAACAAAGACTCGCATTTGAATCAGGGCTTAATAGAACAGTAGGGCATTGAAGCTTGACCGATGAAATCATGGATTCATCGACCTGAACGTAGCCTAAGTAAGCAATGTTGACGTCGACATATTTTTTGACGGCAGATTCAAAGCGTTTATAAATCGCTTGGCTATTTTCAAGATCTAAAGCCATGTTAACCAAAATATAGGGTGTGCGTTTATAGTTGGCGCGTTTTAAGACTTTGAGCAATGAAAAAGAGTCGGTTAAAGAAGTGGGTTCGGGGGTGATAATAATAATCGAAAATTGAGAAGCCTTAATAAAATCGAGTACGTCATCACCAATACCTGCCGCTGTATCGATAATGAGGTAATCAAACTCCTGCTGAAGCTGGTCTAGAGCCGTTAATAAAGTTAATTTTTGCTCAATGGATAGTTGGGCGTATTCAGCAATGCCTGTTGCGCCGGGAACAACTTTTAGGCCGCGCGGGCCGTCAATAATAATATCGTTTAAGTTTTTTTCTCCTTTAAGGAGATGCTGCAAGGTGTACGCCGGTTGAATACCTAACAGAATGTTTATGTTGGCCAAGCTGGCATCGGCGTCAAACACGCACACTTTTTTATCCAGTGCAGCAAGAGAGAGTGCTAAGTTGGTGGCTGTACTGGATTTTCCTACACCGCCTTTACCACTTGTAACAGTAATTACTTTTGCTTTGGGCTTGTTCATACTGTCAGTCGTTGTGTTATCGTAAGCTAGTTCCATTAGACTTTTACCAAATGTATTGCGACTAAATGATGATTAAATGTTGTTTGATTCTATCAAAATACTGCCTTAATAAGTTGAATAATTTTAGGTTAAAAAAATGCGAACTGATTTAAATTCATTGTCTCATAGCATAGCCTGTTTTATTGCGGGTGCACATTTAATCAGTCAGCCGAAATTAAGACGATTTGTTATTATTCCATTGATTGTTAATTTCGCTTTATTTGGTTTGGCTAGTTGGCTGCTCTGGCATTATTTGTCAACCACGGTAAATTCAATGTTGCCAGACTGGTTATCGTGGTTGGCTTGGTTGGTTTTACCTGTTTTTTTGCTAAGCATTCTGACCATTGTTTATTATTGTTTTACCTTGTTGGCGAATATTATTGCGGCACCCTTTTATGGTCAATTGTCGAAAGGCGTGGAGGCGCATTTGAGGGGCCAACCTTATATTGAGCCTGCAAGTGGCTCAGTGTTCAGGGAAGTCTTGCAAATGCTTAATTTGGAACGCCGTAAGTTCTCATATTATTTGCTTCGAGCGATTCCTCTGTTATTGCTCTCGATTATTCCGGGTGTAAATGCCATCAGTTTGCCGGTATGGTTACTATTTAGCGCCTGGTTTTTAACATTTGAATATGGCGGGTATTCGTTTGAGAACCATCAGATTATGTTTAATGAACAGAAGCGTATTTTGAATAAATCCCGTTTAAACAGCCTGACATTTGGTGGGGTTAGTCTGTTAGCAACAATGGTTCCTGTCATTAATTTATTTGCTCCCGCTATTTCAGTGGCGGGAGCAACAAAAATGTTTTATGAAAGAGGCGAGTTAGACTAATTTGCCGTAAAAAACGTTATTCTCAATGGCTATGATATGACATGGGGTGATGCGATTTACCAATGTGTCGACTTGTTTGGTGTTAATTTTGACCCGACAATAATTGGGTGTGTAGCCAAAGAGGGTGCTTGAACCGTCCGCATTAAGCTGATGGTTATCTTCCCATAAAATATCGACCGTCTCACCAATTAAACGGTTCATGTTCTCCAGCTTTGAAGCTTCGGCTAATTGGTGAAGGGCTTTGCTTCTACTTTTTTTGATTGCTGAACTGACTTGATTCGGCATTGAAGCCGCTTTTGTACCGTCTCGGGTTGAGTAAGTGAAAATATGCAAATCACCGAACTGGATTTCTTTAATAAAGTCTAAGGTTTGCTGCCACTCTTCTTCGGTTTCACCGGGGAAGCCGACAATGACGTCAGTGGTGATATTAATGTTAGGAATCAATCGGCGTGCTTCTGCGACTAGCCGACGAAATTCATCCGTTTTACAACGTCGGGACATTCTTCTTAAGACCGAGTCAGAACCACTTTGCATGGGTAAATGCATATGTGGCATTAACCTTGGGTTTTCGAATAATTCAAAAAAGCCTTGTGGCAAATCCCAAGGTTCCAACGAGCCCATGCGAATTCTAGGGATGGATGTTTTTTCAAGCAAAGCGGCTATTAAATGATAGAGGTCAGTCCCTATGTCGCTGCCATAACCTCCAAGGTGTACACCGGTGATGATAATTTCACTAATACCTTGCGAATGATACCGATTGGCTTGAGTCACAATATCATCAATCGGCTTGCTTTTTTCATCACCCCTCGCCAGGGTAACAATGCAGAAGCTACAGCGGTAGCGACAGCCGTCTTGCACTTTTAGAAAGGCACGTTGACGACCTCGTGAGAATAAAGCCACCTCACTTGGTTCAGTTGCCACATGGGGCATGGTTTCTTCACTGAGTTGTTGTAAAGTGAGTTCGACGAGCTGGTCTTTTTGTTGATTATTAATCAGAAGGTCTACACCCTCTAGAGTCAAGGTTTCTTGTTCATTCAATGTTGCATAGCAACCGCTAACAACTAATTTGGCTTTTGGGTTTTTTTTATGTGCTTTACGGACTAACTGGCGAGACTTTCGTACGGCTCCTTGTGTCACGGCGCAGGTATTGAGCACAAGAATATCCGCAGAGTCTTCTTCGCCGACCAGTGTATGACCTCGTGAGCTAAAATCTTCTGCCCACGATTCTATTTCAGCTTCATTTAATCGGCAGCCTAAAGTTTTTAGATGAACGCGCATTGGAAAAGGGTGTTAAAAAGAAGAGGGTATTTTACGCTATTTGGCCTGCTTGGTGATAAAGCGGATGATTTTTTGTTGGCTCATTCCCGTATTTTCAAACAAAATGCCATGTCGGTCTGAACTGACCCATTGATAAGAGAGTCGCTCTTTAGGAATTTTTCTGGCAATGTGTGCAAAACTGCTCGAATCAACGACAGGATCATTATCCCCTTGTATCAATAATACGGGGCAGTTGATGTTATTCAGCCGACAGGTCGTTTGATCAATCAACATGATAAGTTGATGGACGGCTGAAACAGGGATATGTTGATAATTGATGTGTGGGTGTTCGGGGATATTTTTTTTAAAGACTAAAAGACCTTCAGATCCACTGAATTTTTTTATTATTTTATTCGCTGTATCGGTGATTTTAAGACGTTTGAACGAGGGGTCTTTCAAAAAAATAGGCGTTGAACAAGCCACTACTGAGGCAATATTTATATGCCTGTCGGCCGCAGTTAGTAGTGCGAGCAGACCGCCTCCTGAAAAACCAACCAAGTGGACATTTTGACTATAGCAATGTGCAATTTTTATACTTTGTTGTACAGATTGTCGCCAATCTTGCCATGTTCTTTCATGTAAGTCCCATGGTGATGTACCATGACCTTTAAGACGGCAACCAATAGCGATAAAGCCCTCATTTGCAAATTTTTCAGCCAGTTCTCTCAACTCAGCAGGGGTTGAAAGTAATCCATGTATAAAGATGATGCACTCGCCATTGTGATGAGCCGGTTTTAACACATAAGGCAAAGCAGAGTCCTCGCTAAGCATTTGTTGCTGGTTCAGTGTCTGGTGTTTTTCACCTTTAAATTGTTCGATATCCCAGTGATATTCCAGTAACTCATCCTCGATCAGTAAATCGGCAAAGTGATTTGACTCTTTGTTAAACTGGAAAGCCAAGCTGTTTTTTATTGATGTTTCTACTTCGGGAATGGAGGACACTTCATTGGCATTAACGACTATGGGGTTTTTGTATCGAATGCTATCAAAATCGTGTTCATTGACGAGGTTTTTAGAAAATTGATAATAAGCCCCTGATGACTCGATTAATTTTGCTTTGTGGGCACTTTTTAGAAACCGATCAAAAGTTTTGCTCTTTGCCATCAGTAAGTTGCGATAAATAGAGGGATTTTTGAGGGTTCTATGAAAATTAAGAGAACGGTGTTTTTGTAATGCTTTAATAGCGATGTAAATGAGATGATGGAGTGTTCGCTTTTTGATATGGGTCCTTCCTTCATCAACAAAATGTAAAATCAAGGTGGAGGCGATATGGGCGATGTTAATCGTCACATTGTCATAAATTGCGTGCATGTAGTCATCACGAATTTTATTCGTATTGCGTTGATAGCTGAGTCTAAATAGAAAATGACTCCATTCTCCTTCTTGGTCAACGTTGCTTAAAATTTGCTTTAGAGCTAAATCTGAATTTTTTATAAATGCAGTCGTTAGACTAGACTCCATCCGTGTCCAATAGTCTTCAACGATGATGGGCTCACCTAAACAAATATCCATATCAGTATCTTTTAATAAGAAATTCCCCTCGATTAATAACTCTTCAGAAAAACGTCGATGTAAATTATCCATAAAAAACTGGGCAAGACTGTGGAGTGCGTTGTTACTGACCCGTAAAGGATAAAAAGTAATATTGCAGGGGATGATCGCTGTTGGTTTGTTGCACAGTTCTATAAGTGTTGCCGTGCTGCTGAAGCCCAAATCAGCAGCCCATAATGATAAAACATCATCGTCGCCTTGCTGATGAAGATCACGAACGGTTTGCTTAAAAATGGCAATAGCCAACGCAATAACGGCAGGTCCGGTATGCAATTTTCTACGTGTTTTGTGTGAGCGAGAATAAATGCGGTAGCGACCTTTTTTATCAAGAATCTGTCGATCTTTTACAATGCCTCCTTCGGGAAAGGCAATCAGTTTATGTTGATGTAAAATGTCTCTTGCCACACGATAAAGAAGGGCGTCTGTATTATTGGGAATGCCACCGAGTTTTATGAGAAATGGGCTAAAAAAATGGCCTGAAAATAATTCTTTTGCCGCAATGGTTCGAGAGAAATGCTTTGTTTTTTCATAAATTAAATATTGCGGAATAAATGTTTCAAAACGGGCAAAGTGATTGAATAAAAAAATATCACCTTCTAACCAGGATGATTCTTTTCCATGTGTGCGGATAGTTAAGCTGAAAACCTTAAATAAGGTTTTCATGGCAAAATACGTCCACTTATAAGTGTTCGGACTTAAGGCATAACGCTTGGGATTCTTTTTATTTTTTGACTCGTCGTTCATCCGTGTTTTAATTAAAACTAAGCATTCAGTTTTATAGTAGTTCATTATGATGGGCTTTACCCCAAAATTTGAAAATTCAATACCCCGTTTAAAAAAAGGGCAGGTTCACGTATGGCAGATGTCTCTTAATCATTCGATCAAGCAAGAAGACTGGGAGTGGTTGAGTGTTGAGGAAAAGACAAAAATAAATCGTTTAAGAGACGGTGTGCACAGAAAATCTGCTACTTCAATGCGAACGCAACTAAGGCGATTATTATCAATGTACCTGGACAAAAGTCCTGCTGAGATCAGTTTTAAAGCCGCCCAATTTGGCAAACCATACCTTGATGATTCGTCGTTATCATTCAATATATCTCATTCGGGTGATCTGGCACTCGTGGCGATCACACTTAATCAAGAAGTCGGTATCGATATTGAAAAATGGCGTTTCTTAGAAAATTTGGAAGGCCTAGTGAAGCGCAATTTTTCTGACAGGGAACAACAGGCCTGGTTGACGGTTGAGGACAGTCAGCGTCAACAAACTTTTTTTAATTTATGGACATGCAAAGAAGCGTTTATTAAAGCAACGGGAAGAGGTCTTGGCATGGGCGTCTCGCGATGTGGATTTAGTTTGACGCAACCAAATACATTAATGGAATGCCCCGATGAATATGGCGAGATGTCAGAATGGTCTTGTTTTCAACTAGAGGTGGGTGAAAAGGTAAGCGCTTGTATGATGCTGCGTTCAAAAAGTTGCTCGCCGTTGTTTTACGTATTTGATCCTGAAAATTTACCGCAAATGGGTTAATGCTTATAAAATACGCGGCTTGATTTAATTTTACAATGACACATTTTATTGCTCATGAATGAATTTCCTAAAACGCTGACCGAAGCGCTTGATAATAACCAAGATACCCGTAAAACCATTACCTATATCAGTGGTCAAGATAAAGAGCGGCAAGTCAGTTACCCTGCGCTTAAAAAAAGAGCCTTGGGTTTATTGCATCATATTCAGCAAACAGGTGCGTCTGAAGGAGATGAACTGATTATTCATTTGGCTGAAAATGAGCAGTTTATTGATACATTTTGGGCCTGCCAGTACGGTGGCATCGTTGCTGTCCCAATTGCGATTGGAACCAGTGATGGCCATCGGCAAAAAGTTTTTAATGTCTTTGAAAAGCTGGAGAATCCCTATATTGCGACAACGATAAAGGCTCTACAACGCTTGAAAGTCTATGCCGACGAGTATGGAAAAGAGTCAATCTATCAAAAAATTCAACAAAACGCGGTTATGCTCGATCGCATAGAAGAATTGAGTGCTCAAGGCCAGTGCGCATCCATTCAGCCAGAGCAAACGTCTTTTATACAATTTTCCTCTGGTTCAACAGGAGACCCTAAGGGCGTTGTCTTAACACATAAAAATTTGGTGACGAATTTATACGGCATTATTGAATGCAGTGCATTTGATGAACGCGATAGTTTTTTTAGCTGGATGCCACTGACACATGATTTGGGCATTATTGGTTTCCACCTGACACCGTTATTTGTCAACATCAATCAGTTTATGATGCCGACAGATTTATTTGTTCGACGCCCGGGTCTATGGCTAGAAAAAGCGAGTGAAAAGAAAGCAACAATCCTTTCCTCACCTAACTTTGGTTATAAACACGTATTGAAGCGTTTTAAACCTGAAACTCAGGAGTCGCTGGATTTATCACATGTCAGATTAATATTTAATGGAGCCGAACCGATTTCAGCTGATTTGTGCAGAGAATTTAATGCGGTAATGAAGCCTTTTGGACTAGGAGAAACGGCGATGTTCACCGTTTATGGTTTGGCTGAAGCCTGTCTTGCTGTTAGTTTTCCCAAATTAGCACAACCGCTTTCTACCCTTCATGTATTGAGGGGGTCAATTGCAGAAGGCCAACCCGCTGAAATACACGATCATGCGAGTAAACAAACGATTGAACTGGTGCGTCTGGGTCAAGCGATTACAGGCACTGACATAGCGATTGTCGATAAAGAGGGGCATGCAGTCGCCGACAATGTTGTGGGCCGAGTTTATATTAAAGGTGAAAATGTAACGAAAGGTTATTACCATGAAGCTGATTTGAACAAAAAGCTGATCACGGTTGATGGATGGCTAGATACTGGCGATCAAGGCTTAATGAACGAAGGGCAATTGGTTATTACAGGTCGAACGAAAGACTTGATCATTGTCAATGGCCAGAACTACTTTGCACCGGATCTTGAATCCATCTGTGAACATGTCGATGGCATTGAATTGGGTAAAGTAATCGTTTGTGGTATTCGTAACCCTGAAGAAGCGGTTGATGAGTTAGTTGTTTTTGTTTTATATCGGGGTGAATTAGAAGACTTTTATCAAACAACGATTGATGTGAGGCGTCAGTTGAATGAAAAATCGGGCCTCGATGTGGCACATGTCTTACCCATAAAAAAAGTGCCTAAAACAACCAGCGGTAAAGTTCAACGATTTGCGTTGGCTGATCAATATATGGACGGTGAGTTTAATGAAATCATGGCCGCATTGACAGAGCTTTCTGAAACACAGTCAACAGACGATATCGCAGCAGGAAGTTCAGTAGAAAGAGCATTATTAGACATCTGTCATTCGGTGGTTGCAGAACAAAAAATTCATCTGAATGACAATATCTTTGAAATGGGCACAAGTTCTTTGAAGCTGGCGCAAATACATGAAAAGATAGATGAAATGTATCCAGATGTTGTCGAGTTGACGGACTTTTTTGACTACCCCACGATTGAGGAGTTAGCAGGGTTTATTGCGAAGAAAATGGACAGTTAAAAGGGTGGTTAATCGTAAATGCCGCGTTTTCTTTTCCATTTTCGATTGGACCACATCCAATCTTCAGGCGCTTCTAGAATCATTTTTTCAGACGCACGCGCATATTTTTCAGTGATGTCATAGCCTTCCTTTTCGTAGGGAGGTTGTGCTAATTCTTCAAAATAAACTTCATAATGCCCAAGGCTTAATCGTTTCATTCCAACAAAAATAACGGGGTATTTGGTTAGCTGAGCAATTTTTTGAGCACCAACGGCAAAAGCACTTTCCTGATTTAAAAAAGTAGTCCAATACTTCTCCTCTTTTCTAACAGGAGATTGGTCAGCAACCATCGCAAAACCACGCACCTCTTTTCGCCTTTTCATAATCTCAATAAGGGCATTTTTATTGGGTATAGGACGCGCATTAAAACGAGAGCGTGAGACTTTCATGTACTCATCAACAACTTGATCGTGTAAGGGTTTGTAGACAACATCAATAGGAAAAGACAGTTGCAAGCTACAACCTGCCAGAATCCATTCCCAATTACAGTGGTGGGCCGTTAACATAAGAACAGACTGTTTGTTTTTGGCAAACTGTTCGATGATCTCAGGGTTTTTTAAAATGATTCGTTGGCGAATCTGTTTTTCTGATAAGTATCTGGTTTTAATGGCTTCAAGCATCACGTAAACCAAATGTTTAAAATTCAGTTTAGCCAATCGCCGTAGCTCATTTTTAGGCATTGTTGGAAAAGAATTTTCCATATTTGAATAGATAACGTTACGTTTTCTTTCAACAAAATAATACCCAATGAAATAGATGGGGTAGGCGAGGGCGTAAAGTACAAAAAAAGGTAGCCTGCCAAGAATGGGGTAAAAATTTGAAAAGAACGATTGGCGATTTTTGGCCATATGAATACTGAAAAATTAAAAATAAAGGGCGTATTCTAACAAAGCAATGAACCAGATTAGGCAAAAAATAAATAGCCAACAAGGATTGCGATGAAAATACCGATGAAATCGGCAAACAAACCACAAGCGACGGCGTGGCGCGCCTTTTTAATACCAACTGCGCCAAAATAAACGGCTAAAACATAAAAAGTCGTTTCTGTGCTGCCTTGAACAATGGACGCAAGCCGTCCAGCAAAAGAATCGGCGCCATGGGTCTGCATGGTTTCTATCATCATAGCGCGCGCACCACTGCCACTTAGTGGCTTCATAAAAGCAGTGGGTAAGGCATCAACAAAGCGGTTGTCGATAGAATAGTGTGTTAGCAAAGATTTAAAAAAATCTAACGCTATTTCTAGTGCGCCACTGGCTCTAAAAACACCAATAGCCACTAACATGGCAACAAGGTAAGGAATAATCATTACCGCTGTTTGAAAACCTTCTTTTGCGCCGTCAATAAAAGCCTCGTAGACATTAATTCGTTGTTTTACAGCACCAGCCATAAAGGCAATAATTAAAGTAAAAATAATAAAATTGCTGACCAAGGAAGAGTGTTGTTGCATTGTCACTTGATCGAGTTGAGCAAAATAAAACAGAATGGACGCGACTATAGCGCTAAAGCCTGCCAAATAGCCAAGAACAACTGGATCATAGAGTTTTATGCGTTGAATGCTCGCAACGGCTAACAGTCCAGCGAGAGTGGATGCATAAGTGGCAATTAAAATGGGGATAAATACGTCGGTGGGATTAGCAGCACCCAGTTGAGCGCGATATGTAAAAATAGTCAGCGGAAATAGGGTGACGGCAGAAGTGTTAATCACCAAAAATAATATTTGCGCATTACTGGCTGATTCTTTATGAGGGTTGAGTGTCTGTAAATGTTGCATGGTTTTTATACCCAGCGGTGTTGCAGCATTGTCCAAACCAAGCATATTAGCGGATAAATTCATCACCATAGCGCCGTATGCAGGGTGTTTATCTGGGACGTCTGGCATTAAACGTTTTAAAAACGGGTTTAGGAACTGAGTTAAATGCCCGATAAAACCACTTTTTTCGCCAATTTTCATGACACCCATCCAAAAACAAAGAATGCCGGTTAGGCCAAGTGAAATTTCAAAGGCTGTTTTAGATAAGGTAAATGTTGCCAGTGTGATGTCATTAAAAACATTGGTATCACCAAGCATGACCAAGCGATAAAGGCCAGTTAAAAAGGCAATGAAAAAAAAGCTTAACCAAATGATATTTAACATAAAATAAAGATGAAACTTAACGAATAGAAAACGTAGGGTCCGGTGGCAACGCTAGCGGAACTTTAACACAACAAACAAGTGCTCTAGATGAATATCGATGTTAAAAATAAAATAGACGAGTTGTTGGACATAATGACTCAACTCAGGGATGAAAAGAAGGGCTGCCCTTGGGATATCAAGCAAAATTTTGACAGCCTTGCGCCTTATACAATAGAAGAAGCTTATGAAGTGGCAGAAGCTATACAACATAAAAATTTTTCGGCTTTAAAAGAGGAGCTGGGTGATCTTCTGTTTCATGTGATTTTTCATGCGCAGTTAGCCAAAGAAAGTCAGGCCTTCGAGTTTGCCGATATTCTTGAATGTGTTTGTAATAAATTAATTCAACGTCACCCTCATGTATTTAGCAGTGATTTAGTTTCAGACAAGGAGTCAGTAAAAGACTGGGAAGGGTATAAACGTGTAGAACATGATGAAGAAAAAGGTATTTTAAGTGGTATCGGTTCAAACCAGCCAGCAATGAATCAAGCTTATAAGTTACAAAAAAAAGCAGCATCAGTCGGCTTTGATTGGAAAGAATTGCCCCCTGTTATGGAAAAACTGGAGGAAGAAATTGAGGAGCTCAAAGAAGAAATCAAGTTAGAACACAATCAACAACGTATCGAAGAAGAACTGGGTGATGTTCTTTTTAGCTGCATCAATATGGCGCGACATTTAGAAATTAGCCCGGAATGGTCATTGCGATTAGCAAATGAACGGTTTACTAAACGGTTTACATATATTGAACGACTATTGAATGAATCAGGAGAAGAAATTGAGAATTGCTCCTCTATGTATTTAGAAGCGCTTTGGAATCAAGCAAAAGAGTTTACATAGGCAGTGCTAGTTTGGTGGCATTGATGTGTGTAAATAAAAGTTAGTACATTTCTATAGCTTTTAGTATACTCAGGGTGTTGATAGTCTAGATGAAGTTAATAATTAACAGTAATAAAGTCTTCTAACTATCTGGTTTTTATATTTATTTTGGAAGAGGAAAAGAGATGTCAGAACGAGTTCGCGGTATTGTTAAGTGGTTTAATAACTCAAAGGGCTTTGGTTTTATTCAACCAGATGCTGGTGGGGAAGATGTGTTTGTTCATTTTAGAGCAATTCAAGGAGACGGTTTTCGTACATTAAAAGAGAACCAAGCTGTTGAATTTACAATTACTAAAGGTGAAAAGGGGCTTCAAGCAGAAGAAGTTACCGGCCTAGAGTAATAATGGGCTTGAACCGGTGATAAACCGGTTCAACCGTTAGGCTTTAAAAAAAACCTGTCAATAGCAAGATATTACTGTTGATAGGTATCAATAACATAGCGTTCAACAATTTTTTGAAATTGTTCGGCTATATCGTTTCCTTTTAAGGTCACGTTTTTCTGTCCATCTATGTACACGGGTGCGACAGGTTTTTCGCCTGTGCCAGGTAAACTGATACCGATATCAGCATTTTTACTTTCACCAGGGCCGTTCACTACGCATCCCATAACGGCGACTTTCATATTCTCTACACCGGCAAATTGGGTTTTCCATTCAGGCATTTTATGGCGCAGGTATGATTGAATATCTTGTGCTAATTGTTGGAAATAGTCGCTTGTTGTACGGCCACAACCTGGGCAAGAAATAACGGCTGGGGTAAATGAGCGAATTCCCATCGATTGTAAAATTTCTTGAGCCACAACAACTTCTTGGCATCGATCACCACCGGGTTCTGGTGTTAAAGAGATTCGAATTGTATTACCAATACCTTGCTGCAGTAGAACAGCTAACGCTGCAGTGGATGAGACAATTCCTTTGCTACCCATACCGGCCTCTGTTAAGCCAAGGTGCAGAGGGTAATCGCAGCGAGCGGCGAGGTCTTGATACACCGAGATCAGATCTTGGACGCCACTCATTTTACAAGATAAAATAATTTTATCTTTGGGCAAGCCTATTTCTTCCGCTTTTTTGGCGCTTTCAAGGGCAGAGGTTATAACAGCATCGTGCATCACGGCTACGGAGTCACGCGGTGTACTGGCTTTAGAATTTTCATCCATAAGGCGAGCTAACACGGATTGATCAAGGCTTCCCCAGTTAACCCCAATGCGTATCGGTTTATCGTATTGAATAGCAAACTCAATCATTTGAGCAAACTGAGGATCGCGTTTACTACCACGCCCCACATTGCCGGGGTTAATTCGATATTTCGCTAGGGCTTGTGCGCAATCTGGGTATTTTTCGAGTAATTTATGGCCATTAAAATGAAAATCGCCTACCAAGGGAACATCACAACCTAAGGCATCAAGTTTCTGCCTAATGGTGCTGACTGCGGATGCCGCAGCTTCTGAGTTAACCGTTATTCTAACAAGCTCAGAGCCTGCTTTTGCTAATTCATAGACCTGCTTGACTGTGTTATGTATATCAGCCGTGTCTGTATTAGTCATGGATTGAATGACAACAGGGTGTTGATGACCAATTAAAACAGAGCCGACGTTGACGGTTAATGAGTCTTTCATAGTAGATTTTGATGGATCATATGGGTGATTATGTATTCATTATATTTGGCTTGTGCCAGATAAAAAAGGAAGAGTTTTTAATACGGTTTAACGTGCCGCTTGATATTGTTCAATTAAAGCAAAAGCGCGATCAATGACCTCAAAAGGAGTATAAAAATGTGGTGAAAACCGAATGCCGCCACCTCGTTTAGCGCAAACTACCTGTCGAGTTGTCAGGTCATCAAATAGAGAATCCGTTAGCCCGTTTTTTGATTTGAAAACGATAATATTATTCCCGTCATTATCTGGGTTTGTTAATAATTCTAAAGAGGGGTTTTGAAGCACTTTTTCGATGACATAATGACCGCGCTTAATAACTTCCTTTGATACGGTATCCATACCAATGTCTAGCAGTAAGCTGATGCTGGCTGATAACGCGTGAATACTGAGCATGTTTGGGCTGCCACATTCAAAGCGTCTTGCAGAGCTGGCTGTTGTCCACTCAGGGTTATCATAATTTCCCATCTCTTCAACCATATGCCAACCATATTGAGTGAGTTTGAGTTTGTTAATAGCCGATTGTCGACAGTAAAAAACACCCAGACCTTCAGGGCCAAGCATCCATTTATGCCCGTCAGCCATCATAAAGTCCGCATTGTACTTTTGAACGTCAACCGGGAAAGCCCCTATTGATTGGATGGCGTCTATGCAAAAAAGGATACCTTTATCCTGGCAGGCATGCCCCAAGCGCTCTAAATCAACGCGTAACCCCGATGCATATTGAACAGAACTGATGGTGAGTAGTTTTGTCTGGTCATCCAGTTGGCTTATTAAGGCAGCCGTTGGGTCGTCAGCATCCTTGAGGTGTACTTTGTTTACTTGCACGCCTTGGTTTGCCAGTGATTCCCATGGAATCATATTGGATGGAAACTCTTCGTCGCTGGTCACGACCTTGTCGCCTGTTGTCCAATTCAGTCCATAAGCCACAAAAGAAAGAGCCTCTGATGTATTTTTAACCAGAGCGATTTCATCTACTGATGGTGCATTGATCAGTTGAGCTAATTGATTTTTTAATCGATTTTCAACAGTCAGCCAATGAGCGTATTTTTTGGATCCTATTGTGACGTTTTCACGGCAAAAGGCATTAACCGCCTTTTCAGTTCGGACGGGCCAAGGGGCAACCGCTGCATGGTTTAGATAAATAACGTTATCATCTAAATTAAATTCAGTGCTTAGATCGTTGGTCATCCGTTAAGAACCTTTGGGAAAGAATGATATTCTATCCTTTTTTAAGGATTCCTTATAGACTTTGGCTGGAGTACTTTGCTCTATCAAATTAAGAGGCATGTATCGTGTTAATGATTGGTCACCGAGGGGCCAAGGGTTATGCTCCCGAAAATACCCTGTTATCGGTTCGTAAAGCCATGGAATTAGGTGTTGATTGTGTGGAGGTAGACGTTCATTTATTGGGCGAAGACTTGATCGTTCTTCATGATGAAACATTGGAGAGAACAACTAATGGGCGTGGAAGACTGGAGAACTATAGCTTTGAAGAAATCAGGCGATTAGATGCCGGGTTAGGGGAAAAAATACCCACATTACCAGAAGTTTTGGCGGTGACGCATGGAGTGGTTGACTTAAATATTGAGTTAAAGGGGAAGGGTTCATCTGATGCGTTGATAAAGATACTGGATAACCCGTTGTTCGATGATCATGAAAAACTGTTGATTTCTTCGTTTCTAATAGAAGAACTAAGGACCCTTAGAGCATGGAATAGTGGCTTAAAAATTGGGGTATTGGCGAGTCATAATTTAGACGAGTCCTTTGATTGGTGTATCAAGCTGAAGGCTTTTTCACTTCACATAAACCAGCAACAATTAACATTGGATATCATTAAAAAAGCCCATCGTTCTGGCTTAAAGCTCTATGTCTATACCGTTAATGATCGTAAAGAAATGGAGAAAATGGAGAAAATCGGTGTGGATGCCGTGTTCAGTGATTTTCCAGATCGTCGACCTGCTTAAGTGCCAGTTATCGCCAGCTTTTTTAATTTCGATCGGGTATAAAGCAGTGTAATAATCATACTGGTAAAAACAATGCAGGCTACCGAACCGAAAATCCATTCAATGCCGAAGTCGAAGTGAGTAATAAGAATAACATTGACGAGGAAAGGTAAAATGAGTTGTCTGAATAAGCCCATAATAACGGGAAAGTCAGGCTGTTTGATTGCTTGAAGCGTCGCCACGCTTATGAATAAAGAAACGTAACAAAAAAAAGCGATGGCATCGATTCTTAAATAGGATGTTCCTACATCAATAATCGCTTGTTGTTGACTAAAAAAACTCATCAATAAAGGTGATAAAAAAACCATTATCGGTATGCAGGCAAAAGAAATGGATAAGCTGAGTATAAGCCCTTTGCGGTAAGTTTCTGCGATGCGACGGTAATTTTTAGCGCCAAAGTTTTGCCCTGAAATAGCCAATACAGCGGTATTTAAACCAAGAGCAGGCAGTAAAAGCACTTGTTCAAGCCGTAAACCCACTGAATAACCAGCCACCGCATAATCACCAAATTGGCTTACAAAACCGGTGATAATAAGGCTGCCAAAAATCATAATAAGAAAATTAAAACTGGCGGGTAATACTTGCCGCAAGATGGCACTTGAGATGCTTTTCTCGACAGTGGGCATAGGCGTATACCCCAATTTTTTACATAAAATAATAAATAAATAAAGTGCAGATGCGAGCTTGATAATAAGGGTGGCCCAGGCCAGTCCTGCAACCCCCATATTCAAAACAAAAGTTAAAAAGGGGTTAAGTAGCAAATTAGCAAAAAACCCGACAATTAAGGCATTACGGTTCGATGCTGTGTCACCCAGTGCTATAAGAGCACCAGCAGCAACGCTGCTTAGAGAAAAAGCAACATTGCCAAGAATTAAAATATGAATGTAGTCCCAAGCCAGTTCGCTAACGTTATCATGATGACTGAGAAAACCTATCGCATCTTTAGCAAAGACCAGCCCTAAAAAAACAATGCCGACTGAAAACAAAAGACTAAGGCCAACCGTGTTTTTAAGAATTCGTTTTAAATTAAAAGGATTTTTAAGGCCAATTTCTGTTGAGACCATGACGGACGTGCCATTCTGCAACCCAGCTAACAAGCCTATAAATAGATAAAAAACAATACTCGAAATAGATAAACCGACCAGCGCGTCATCTGATATTTTTCCAGCAAACCAATTATCGCTCAGGTTGTATAAAGTATTGAAAAACATTCCCATAGAAGCAGGAATGGCGAGTCGGATTAAATGGCGGTAAATAGAACCTATGGTTAAATCTTGATCTGGCTGAGAGTTAGGCATAGGCTTAACTGGTTTTTTTGTCGTAATTATAGCGTGTAAAAAATCATGTTAGAGAGATTTTATTGATTGGTAAAAATGATCACATCGATTGAGGCTAAGTCATCATATGATTAATAAAATTAATTATGATGATGTGTTGAGATTAATAAAACGGCGATTCCTTGCTTTGGTACAGAAATGGCTTGTTTTCAGTGATTCAATTTTCAGGTATCTTGGGTATGGACTTGCCTTGTCTGGGTACTTTATAGCTAATACAGAGCATAGAGTTTTTAAAACCTGCTTTTTTGGTAATGAATATAAAGTGGTTGCGATTGATACAGAAAACAATACCGTCACTTTTACAACAGAATGTTTTGACCACGAGGGTAATAAAATTATTAGCAGTGAAGCGGTTGTAAAACCAATACCCGCTAAATTAAAAGAAAAAAACTAACTGAGAGAACCACTATGTCGAATACTAAGGAAAAAAAATATACATGCCAAACTGGGCCGGTTTTCTTGTCGGGTAATCAGGCTTATTTACGCCTTGTTTTTGAACAACAGCGTCGAGATCGTGAAGCAGGCCTGAATACGGGGGGGTTTATTTCAGGTTACCGAGGTTCGCCTTTTGGTAATTTTGATTCTGAATGCAAAGGGGTTGAAGGCGCTTTAAATGAGCGGGATATTCATTTTAACCCGGGTGTAAACGAGGCCATGGCCGCAACGGCTATTTGGGGGTCACAACAAATTGACTTGTTTGAAGGTAAACAATTTGATGGTGCTTTTGGGCTTTGGTACGGTAAAGGCCCTGGTGTAGATCAGGCGGCGGATGCCTTGCATCATGCTAACTTATGGGGCACCAGTCAACACGGTGGTGTGGTTATGGCGGTGGGGGATGACCCCATGAGTCGTTCATCCAGTATTCAACAACAAAGTGAATATGTGCTGTCTGGTTTATGTATTCCTATCATGCACTGTTCTTCGGTGCAGGATATATATGATTTTGGATTAATAGCTTACCAGATGTCTCGTTATGCGGGTGTTTGGGTTGCTGTTAAATCGGTTTCTGATATAGCTGAGTCATGGTACATGGTGGACATCAATCCTAACCGCACTGAAACTGTCCTGCCTGACCCCAGTGAGTTTGTCATTCCTGACAGCGGCGTACATACGCGCTGGCCAGATCGTTCGGTTGATCAAGATGAACGCATTGTTAATGCGCGTTTGCCTGCTGTTAAGGCCTTCACAAAAGCAAATAAGCTCAATAAAGTGACACTGGATGCAAAACAGCGCCGTATGGGGATTATCACAGCAGGTAAAAGCTATTTGGATACCATTGAAGCCCTGAATGACTTGGGTATTGATGACGCGATGCGTGATGAGCTTGGCTTGGCTGTGTTTAAAATTGCAGTTATTTGGCCAATGGAAGAAAGCCTGGTGCAAGAATTCGCAGAATCGGTCGATGAAATTTTAGTCATAGAAGAATCGCGCCCATTTCTGGAAACCCAAGTGAAGGATATTTTGTTTGACATGCCAATGGATAGTCGTCCTTTAGTAATGGGGAAGAAGGGGCGTGATCAACAAGTCCAGTTTCCTTCCAATGGAGAATTGACACCGGCATTGATATCAAAGGTTTTGGTTGATTGGTTAAAGCCTTACAAAACCACCGAGTCCATGAATCAGTGGATTGCAGTGCTTGAAAATACAGATCAACAGTTGAGCGTACCTCGTAATTCGGTGGAACGTACACCCTATTTTTGTTCTGGTTGTCCGCATAGTTCATCAACGAAATTACCGGATGGAGCACCTGAGCAATTGATTGGTATCGGTTGTCATTTTCTTGTTGGCCTAATGGATAGAAAGGGAACAACCTATACACAAATGGGTGGTGAAGGCGCGACCTGGGCTGGCGCTTCTCCTTTTTTGGGTAACCGCCATACGTTTATTAATATAGGTGACGGTACATTTTACCATTCGGGCTCCACAGCCATTCGTCAAGCCATTGCATCGGGTATAAACATTACCTATAAAGTCTTATTTAATGATGCAGTGGCGATGACCGGTGGCCAATCGTTCGATGGACCTTTAACCGTTGAAGGGATTACACAACAAATGCATGCCGAGGGGGCTGCCCGTGTTGTGGTTGTTTCAAGAGAGCCCGAGGCCTTAAACAAGGCGGCATTTGCTCCAGGAACAGATTTATATCACCGTGATGATCTGCAACAGGTGATGAAAGAATTAGCAGAAACAAAAGGCGTTACGATTCTTATCTATGAGCAAACTTGTGCGACTGAATTGCGTCGACGCCGTAAGCGTAAAATAGTGGAAACACCTAAAAAATTAACCTTTATTAACTCACGCGTTTGTGAAGGCTGTGGTGATTGTGGCGTACAATCTAATTGTTTATCTGTGCAACCGCTAGAAACTGAGCTGGGCCGTAAACGCGTTATCGACCAGTCAGGTTGTAACTTGGACTTTAGCTGTGTAAAAGGTTTCTGCCCGAGTTTTGTTACCATCGAAGGGGGAGAGTTAGCAAAAGGTAGCGCGGTTGATCTCTCCGATGAAATTTTTTCAGCCTTGCCAGAGCCGACACCTAAAGCGCTGGACGGTGTTTTTGGTTCGTTAGTTTGTGGAATTGGTGGCACAGGTGTGGTGACTATTTCCTCAATGATTGGTGAAGCGGCTAAGGCAGAAGGGTTTGCATCGCAAGTACTGGATTTGACGGGAATGGCACAAAAGTTTGGTGCCGTTTATTGCCATCTTAAAGTTGCGCATAGTGTTGAAGAATTGAATTCAACACGGCTATCTATTGGTAAAGCAGACTTGTTGATAGGCGCGGATATCGTCACCAGTGCCAGTGATGAGGGGATGTCTCGTTTACGAGAAGGGCATACCCAGGGCGTTGTTAACTCACATGAAATTGTGACGGGCGCCTTTACACGAGATGGTGATTTCACGATACCTGTAGACGATATGAAGCAAGCATTAGAGCGTTTTACTGGGGAAGGTCATTGTCATTTCTTTGATTCAACGGTCGTATCAGAAACACTAACGGGTAACACCATTGGTGCAAATATGATGTTGCTGGGATACGCGTGCCAAAAAGGTTGGCTGCCTGTTAAGCGTCAATCATTAGAAGATGCCATTACAGAAAATGGCGTTGCAGTTGCTTACAATCAGCGTGTTTTCAAAATTGGGCGTTTAATGGCGCATGATCCCGATGCAGTGAAAGCTTTACTTGAACAAGGTGCAACAATACCCGAGTGGGAAGTGCTTTCAGCTAGTACAGAAGAACTGATTAGCCGCCGTGAGAAAGATCTTGTCGCTTATCAAAGCAAATCATATGCTAAGAAATTTACCCGGTTAATTAATCGAGTGCGTGAAGCCGAAGCAAAATTAAACGGTGATAGCGATGAGATTACTGCAGCAGCGGCCCGCTATTTATATAAATTAATGGCTTACAAAGATGAATTAGAAGTAGCCCGTTTATATACCGATGGTACCTGGGAGAAGCAGATTAAAGAGAATTTTTCTGGTGACTATAAAATCAAGTTCCACATGGCGCCGCCGCTTATTTCTAAGCGCGATCCGATAACAGGCCAATTGAAAAAAAGAGAGTTTGGTGGTTGGATGTTGTCGGCTCTTAAAATAGTGTCTAAATTTAAGGGGTTGAGAAATACACCGCTAAACCCATTTGGTTATTCTGCTGAGCGTAAGGAAGATAAGGAATTGCTTAGTCAATATGAATCTGTGTTAAAACAGATTATTACCGATTTGAACGAGGAAAATAAAGAAATAGCTTTAGAGATGGCAAAGGTGCCAGAGTTTATTCGTGGTTATGGCCATGTCCGAACGCAGAATATTGAAGTCGCTCAGGGTCGTTGGAAAACATTGGATGAGCAGTTTAAAAACCCGATGAAAATAATTAAAGTTAAAATGGAAACAACGGCTTAGAAGACCTTTTACCAATAAAGCCACCTGTAAAAGCCCTAGCATACAGCCAGGGCTTTTTTTATTGAACGCCTATGATGATCTCAATTTCCTGCTTTATAATACGCCGCATGGACCCTTTATCTTTTTTTAAATGCTTATCTGATCAAACGCGTTTAACGTGTTTAATGCTTCTTCAGCAAGAAGGCGAACTGTGCGTATGTGAATTGATGGAAGCCTTACAGGAGAGCCAGCCAAAAATTTCAAGGCACTTGGCTCAATTAAGAAAATTTGATTTGTTATCAGATAGAAGGCAAGGTCAATGGGTGTTCTATAGCATTAACCCTTCCTTAGCGTCATGGGCAAAGAGGGTGTTAGAAGAAACATTGCTTTCCAATGAATCGCAAATACAGGATTGTTTAAATAACCTGGCTTTAATGCGTTCGCGCCCAAATCGGCAACAAGCCTGTTGTTAGGTTATGGGCTGTTGCTCGGCATGGTCATTAAACTTTCACACATATGCTTTTTCATATATGTATAATTCCACATATTAATGGTTTGATAGTTTAATGAGAGCGATGAATTATGACGATAAGAGTTGGGATTAATGGGTTTGGGCGCATGGGGCGCTTATCATTCAGGGTGGGTTTCCCATCTGATGAGATAGAATTTGTGCATATTAATGATCCGGCGGGCGATGCTAAAACATTTGCCCACTTGCTGAACTTTGATTCTGTTCATGGCCAATGGGGTTTTGAAGCAAGTAGTGCAGAGGATAAATTGTGTGTTGATGGGACTGTGATCAGCACCAGCAGAAATTCTAAAATTGAGCAGACAGATTGGTCAGGCTGCGATATTGTTATCGAGGCATCTGGACGGTTTAAAAGTAAAGCTTTATTACAGGCGTATCTTGATCAGGGTGTTAAGCGTGTCATTGTAACGGCGCCTGTTAAAGAAGAAGGCGTGCTCAATGTGGTCTTAGGTGTAAATGATGATGTGTATGATAAAGAGCAGCATCGAATTGTGACGGCTGCCTCTTGTACTACGAATTGCATAGCCCCGGTGGTTAAGGTTATTCATGAGAAATTGGGCATCGTGCATGGCTCAATAACCACTATTCACGACATCACTAACACACAAACGATATTAGATGCGCCACACCGTGATTTAAGGCGAGCCAGAGCCTGTGGAATGAGTTTAATTCCAACTTCAACAGGGTCCGCAACAGCCATCACTCATATTTTTCCAGAGCTTAAAGGTCGCTTGGATGGCCATGCGGTCCGCGTTCCTCTTGCTAACGCTTCCTTGACAGACTGTGTATTTGAAGTGGAAAAAACAACAACGGTTGATGAGGTCAATCAATATTTAAAGTCTGCATCAAATAATGAATTACATGGCATTTTAGGGTATGAAGGGCGTCCATTGGTGTCTATTGATTATAAGACAGACCCCCGCTCAAGTATTATCGATGCTTTATCAACCATGGTGGTTAATCGCACCCATGTCAAATTATATGCTTGGTATGACAATGAATGGGGTTATGTGAACCGAACCATCGAGCTGCTCCTCAAAGTGGCAAAATTGGATAAGTAAACAGCTTAGTATGCGTGGTCTGATGGCATTACCTCGAGAGGTTCAGCAATACCTTATTATTACAGGGAATTACTGGGTGTTTACGTTAACTGATGGGGCCTTGCGCATGCTCGTCGTGCTGTACTTTCATCAGTTGGGGTACACGCCTCTCGAAATAGCCATGTTATTCATCTTTTACGAAATATTCGGTATCGTCACGAATTTAGTTGGCGGGTGGCTAGGCGCTGTTATTGGCCTTAATAAAACCATGAATATTGGTTTGGCTTTGCAGGTGGTTGCTTTATCAATGCTATTGGTTCCTCCCGAGATGCTCAGTGTTCTCTGGGTCATGGTTGCGCAAGCGGTGTCAGGCGTAGCGAAAGATCTTAATAAAATGAGCGCCAAAAGTACCATTAAGCTGTTGGTACCAGTAAATGCAAATAATGCGTTGTACAAATGGGTTGCCTTACTCACGGGTTCTAAAAATACGTTAAAAGGGGTGGGTTTCTTTCTTGGTGGCGTGTTGCTTGGCCAGTTGGGTTTTCATGATGCCATTTTATCAATGGTACTGGCGTTATTGGTTGTTTGGGTCTTGAGTCTTTTCTTGTTAAAAAAAGATATAGGCAAGGTAAAACAAAAAACGAAATTTAAGCATGTTTTTTCTAAAAGTCAGGCCATTAACTGCCTATCGAGTGCGCGTTTGTTCTTATTTGCAGCCAGAGATGTCTGGTTTGTTATTGCGCTACCCGTGTATCTATCATCGCAACTGGGTTTGAGTCACTCGTATGTTGGAGGGGCGCTGGCTTTATGGGTGATTGGATATGGCATGATTCAAGCAATGGCACCTCGCTTATCAGGTCAACATAAAGAGGGGTTGCAAGAAGGGTCACGTTTATTTAAATGGGCGGCTATTCTCTCATTTGTGCCAGCAATGATCGCATTAGCGCTGCACTACGGTATTCAAAGTAGCTACAGCTTATGGCTTGGTTTGGCTGTATTTGGTGTGTTATTTGCCGTTAATTCATCGTTACACAGTTATTTAATTGTCAGTTACGCTGATAAGGATGGCGTTTCATTAGACGTTGGGTTTTATTATATGGCTAATGCTGCTGGCAGATTATTTGGCACCGTCTTTTCGGGTTGGTTGTATCAGTATTACGGCTTTGAGGCCTGTTTGTGGGTGTCAGCCCTGTTTATTTTAGTGTCAGCAATAATCGCAAAAACCCTGCCTAACAAAAAGGCCTGTTAAGTCATTAGCGATAAGACTTTTTTGAATAATGTGACGAAATTTGAGAGTAACTGAACACCAGTTTTCAAGTAAATGAAGAGGCGGTCGGTCGCTACGTCAAAAAAATTATCGAAGGAGACACTTGACGTCTAATTGATTTAAGACTGCTAACTTAAGTGGTACCGAGGGCCGGAATCGAACCGGCACTTCCGAAGAAACCGGATTTTGAATCCTTCTCGTATAATCATTCCTCAGTGTTGATTGAAGTTCCTTAAAGTTGATTTTCGCTACTCAAGTGGTTGATATATAAGGATTTAATTCCTTATTCTTTCCTGGTTCGTCAATTTTCACTGTTACTCGATATTTCCTCTGGGATACAAAAATTACTCTGTTTTGTATCCCAGGTGTATCCCAAATCTAGCCCCATCATCGCCTGAAAAGGAGTTCTTGTTCATGGGAAGATCATCAGAAAACCGGATCAAATTCAGCAAGCCAACCTTAACCGCAATTGAGCGCCGAATTAATAGCGGTGAGTTTACCAAGGAATCATACCTTTATGATAATGGTAGTCATCTGGCCATAAGAGTCAGGCCCAATCAATCATATTCAGATAGTGCGTTCTGTGTATACGAAAGGATTCGTATTCGCGGCCAGCAAAAAAGTAAGCTGTATAAGCGGCAAATTATGAAGGTTGGCGAAGCGAGAAACGCGGAAGTACCGATCTCGGAGTTGAGGCAGAAAGCGGATAGCCTGTTCCTGGAAATACAAGAAGGGCGTGACCCCCAGTTACTTGCCCAGCAGTTAGCCGCAGAGCAGGATAATGAGCAACAGCTATTCTCGGCTAAGCGATCTTTCAGAGACATGATATTTGGCTCACCAACAGATCAGGAAGGGGAGTATTTACCCGATGGCTTTGTTGCGGAGAGGCGTCCCGGTGACCGTTATTTGATAGATATCAAAAATAAATGTGAGGCTTTGTTGGTGGACTTACTGGATGAGCCTCTGTACAGCATATCGGCAGAGCAGGTGAAGGCCGTATACCTCCAGCAAGTGGGTAAAGGCGAAACCCAATTGCACAATGCGATGCGCATATTGAGATCAGTATGGAACTGGGCTCAGGCGAAATATGACGAGTCGGACCTTTTTCTCCGAAATCCGGTTAGCCGGGCGATGAAGCAACTGGGTGTTAACATCAATCGCTCTAACCGTCGCACCGAGCGCCTGGATGATGGCGATTTCAAACCCTATCTTAAAGCGGTGCTGGGCCTCCGGGAGCATGATCACACTTCCGCCTTTCGGAATGGGCGGGATGCTTTGTTATTTATGCTGTTCTCGGGTGTAAGGTTGACGGGTACGGTGACTATCCGGATCGCCGGTATTGATCTCAATAGGCATACTTTCAAGATTATCAAGAAGGGCGGCAAGCAGGTGGAATTACCCCTGAACACTGCCACTGAAACGATTGTTCGTAATCGATTGGCGAATTTGCCTGAACAGACGGAGTATCTATTTCCGGGAATTACTGGCAGCGGGCATTACAGGGACACAAAGGATGCTCGAAAGATCGTTAAAAACGCGTCTGGAGTATCTGTTACGAATCATGATTTGCGACGAACCTACAAGTCTATTGGAGCAGAACTGGAAATCAGCCCAATCCTTATTGATGAATTACTAAGCCATGCCAGGGAAGGCGTGGATGCACATTATATTCACCCTTCCATGACAAAACTCCGAGAGGCAAGCCAGAGGATTGCTGATTACATGATTAAAAAGTCTGGTTTCGACCTCACCGCAGCACTAAAAGGTACCTGGTGATACCCTCTTGCATTGGGTTTGAGGGTGACAGTTACAGTTACAGCTAGATCAGTGTATTGTCGCTCGGCATTATTTGTGGACAAGCTGTCTTTATAGATCAGGAGGATGTGCAGTTGCCGACCAAAATATTTCAGTGGTCTGATATCAAAGACGAATTCAATGGCGGGGCAATCTTGCTGGGGAACGGAGCAAGCATCGCGATTGACGATAGTTTTGCCTATGGGTCATTGAAGGAGCATGCGACTGACAATGGCTTGCTAACTGACGATATACAGAGTCTGTTCGACTTTTTCCATACAGATGACTTTGAGCTTATTCTCAGAATTGTATGGCAGGCGACCAATGTCAATAAATCCTTAAAGATTGAAGATGAAAAGACAGAGCAAGCATACCTGCATGTAAGAGACTGCCTAATTGCGGCAGTTAGAGATATTCATTCTGAGTACGAGCATGTCTCGGAAAGCATTCCGAATATCTATAACTGTCTTAAAAGTTTCAACACTGTCATACCATTGAACTATGACCTGATTGTTTATTGGGCGATGATGTATGGATTGGATATTCAGGATCGCCATGCTTTTAAAGACTGTTTCTTGCAGTCAGAGTTTGACGATGATTGGTCTCGTTTTCGCGATCCTATTGGTGGAGAACAGTCTTGCACCTTAGTTTTCTATCCCCATGGAAGTTTGGTGCTGGCCAGAGACAAGATAGAAAATGAAAGGAAAATAACCTCAGGAGGGATTAGTCTGCTCGACCAAATTTTAAATAAATGGGAGGCCGGTAGTTATGTCCCGCTATTTGTTAGTGAAGGGACCAGCCAGCAGAAAATAAAATCCATTCAGGGCAGCTATTACCTCAACACCGTTTATCGCGAAGTATTGGCCAATTTACCCTCTGAGCTAGTCGTATATGGTTGGGGCTTTGGAGAACATGACCTCCATATTTTGCGTAGAATCGCTAAATCAGGGATCGAAAAAGTAGCACTTTCAGTATTTGGAAATGATCAGGGCTACTGTACACGTGTGGCGCAGCTTATAGCGGATGAGCTAGGAGAAAAGGTAGATGTTAGATTTTTTGATAGCGAGAGCGATGGTTGCTGGTGTTACCCGTAACACTGATTTTTAGTCACCAAACCAAAATTCTTGAGCGTACTTAACGAGTGCCACTGCTTCATCAGTATCACAGGCATAATCTGTCCATGGCATGAACCAATCCTGAAATTGTAGAGTAGCATCTACTGGTTCATTGAATTGGCCTAATGTCCCGATGATTC
Source organism: Cycloclasticus sp. (assembly GCA_002700385.1). GTDB lineage: Bacteria > Pseudomonadota > Gammaproteobacteria > Methylococcales > Cycloclasticaceae > Cycloclasticus. Next base: position 98,871 of record PADC01000008.1, on the reverse strand, counting down.
TGGTGGCTGGCCCCCCGGTGCAAAGCAAAATCATAAACTCAGCTGGTTCGATTTCAGAACTATTGCCCGCGTTGTACCAGTCGGATCTCACCTGAATAGAAAGTGGATCTTCATATATTCTCTGCTTAGCTTGTTCAAGCTCGGCTTCTTCCTCGGTATTCAACGCTCCTACCATATCGATGATGCTTTGTAGTTGTACCTGAGCTTGTTCATATGCCCGTTTCATATCCTCAGCAGTATTCATAGATTCACTTCCCCTTGATCTTTAACTATTTCATTTGAGCGCAGCGTCTGCGGCCTGCGCTCCTGACCCGCTGGCGAAGCGTGGGGGTAGCAAATTGCCAGTGGCTCACCGGAAGCCGCAGCTAAGTGACTGAGCAGCGCGAAGGAATCTGAACGGGTGAGGAAGCGCGAAGCCTTGCACTTGCAATGCGCGAGGGGCAGTGCCCCTTAGTAAGGTGATTTTGGTGGTATAAGTTAATGCTTGAGAGGAATGTCGGCGTAGGAGAATATGCTGTTAGATGATTTAACAGCCCGGAGGGCTGAAGCGTTAGGGATTGAGAGGGCGGTAGTTCCCCAACGGGGAATGAGCGATTAGCGAACCCGGCCAAGCCCGGAAAACGCCAACAGATTTAAAACAGAGTATCTTCAGAATTGTTGAAATAACGGCTAGACATAAGTTTCTTCGCAATTGGATGTGGTGTTTTTTTCCTTGAAAAGAATGACCTCAGATTCCAGATAGAAAACTTTGCGAAACCGCTTACACCAGGGTAATTCTGGGCGCTCTCCAGTACAGCGCCATTTTCTCAGTGTGCTAGGCGACAAGCCGAGTAGGGTGGCCGCCTCTTTGGTAGTGAGTTCGCGGTCATCAATAGCCGCTGTGGTGTCGTTCATGTTTTGGTTTCCGAAAGAGTCACGAGCACATTAGCGGTATGGTTAGTCGATAGTCACACTTTTTGTTTCAGTCCATAAAGAAATATATTTCGAGCATGAGCGCTATCTGTTGAGATAGAGTTTTCATCGGATTTAGTACCCCACGTCACTGCAAAATAAATGCAGTGACGTGGGGTGCGATGAATCGCTAGCCCCCATGAAAACAGGACTCAATAAAAATTCCTGACATGACGAAAGCATTATCAGGGTGCTTATCGCTCAATTCACTGATAATACAGATTCCATATGTGGCTATTGCATCCTCAATAGCAAACCGGCTCGAAAGGGCTTTTCAAGCTGACTCACGCAACCGCGATGAGTGGCTTATCACTTAACAGAGGAGAAATACCCGGCAAAAGAAAAATGAAAGTAGTAGTACTGTCTAAAGCGTGAAAACGAAACCCTGTCGTACCCATCCGGGAATTGGCATTGTTGGTTATGCCGCTATTCAGGTTTTGTGGGAGTGGTGTCCCGTGACGTTAGCAATCCGTTATTGAAATTGCTTCTCCATCCACTGTGGTGGCTGGACAGTCATAAACACTGACCAAAACTTTAACACCGCACTGTTCCAGCTTGAAGACGACTGTTCTGAACGGTCGCACGTCTGTTCCATAGGGCAACTTGTCCGTTCAGAACAGTCGTCCCAGGTAAGGAACGGACAACAAACCTGACCGGAACGATTAGACAATCTAACGAAACTATCTGTAACGCACGATCCACTAACCTTTGGCAGAATTTCCTAGATTCAATGCCTGTTCCGCATGGCTGCCTGCTTCTGGCATCAGGTAGATGCATTAGTAAATCCTTGAAGATTATTTCCTGCGGCCTTGAAAGGTTTACTAACGACTCAGCACGACGAATTTACAGAGAATGCAATCACGCTTTATTTCTCGACGAGGAGTTGTCTGTGAAGGATGTCAATTATCAATTAAAGGAATTGTGTCAGCGCAATCAGGATGGCAGTCGTGCCACACAAGCTGAACGTTTTCAGTTATTACAAACGATGGCCAATCATCTCAATGAATTGGGCTATCGACGCATGGAGGCGAAATCTCTCAAACCCAAGCATGTTGATGCGTTGGTCGCCAAATATCTCGAAGAAGGGCTGACTCCCGGCACGATAAAAAATCGTCTCGCCGCATTGCGGTGGTGGGCTGAAAAAATCGGTAAGCAAAATGTCGTGGCTAAGGACAATGCCTATTACGGCATTGACTCTCGGGTCTTTGTTACTAACGTGTCGAAAGCGCGTGACCTGGATCAGGAGCTGCTTGAAAAAATCAGCGATCCGCATTTAAGAATCAGTCTGGAACTTCAAAAAGCCTTTGGCCTGAGGCGGGAAGAAGCGATCAAGTTCAGTCCGGATTACGCAGACCGAAATACCTACATTCGTCTGAAATCTACCTGGTGTAAAGGAGGGCGGGCACGGGAAATCCCTATACGTACCGATGAGCAGCGGGATGTTTTAAGACGCGCGCGATTGGTAGCAGGGAAAGGTTCATTGATTCCACCCCACCTGATGTATGTTCAGCAAATGCGCCTCTATGAACGTGAGACACAAAAGGCAGGGCTATCCAAGTTGCACGGTTTGCGTCACCGCTATGCGCAAGATCGATATTACGAACTCACCGGAAAGCAGGCCCCGGCCTGTGGTGGCCCAACACGCAGTGAACTCACTGAAGAAGAACGCGCGAATGATCAGGTAGCCCGCTGGGCGATTTCTCAGGAGCTCGGTCATGAGCGTGAGCAAATCACGGCGGTCTATTTAGGAAGGTAAGCAATGATTAGGGAATTACGCTCAACGGGCGCTGCCCTGGCCGCTGGGCCTTCCCGCCCTCGCCGGTAGCAGGGGTTGCAGCATAGCTACAACCCCTTTGAAAGGATAAAAAGGATCGGCACATCAAGGACTACTCGGCTAACGCCTGCGTTCCTCCTTGACGCTGAATCCTCATGATGAATCACACTGTGGCTATTGCAGTCTCAATAGCACCCGGCAGTTACGCTGCCAATCAATCGGTATGGCTCGAAAACGTTGCAAGCAACCGCTGATACGTTAGCCAGTTATACCACCCCTACGGGAGAATGATTTCCCGTAGGGACATCTTTCTCTTGTTCATTCAATGATGAGGAGAAAGATGATGGAGTACCTGGAAATGCGAGGTGCAGTAAAACTCAAAGCAGATGCCGATAAAGCCGTCGTGCGATCCGTTCTCAGCAAGTTGCGAGAAACTGAGTTTGTCGATGCAGGCTATATCGATATAGGCATTGAGGAAAATACTCTGAGTATCAGTGCCGAAGGCACAATCTCAGAAAGTTACAGTACCCGTGCGTTGTTAACACAGCTGCAAGGTCAGTTGACAGAAACGTCGATGATAGGTGTCTCAAGTGTACGGTGGGAAACCCTCGTAGTACTGAAGCACTGGCAGCCAACACCGGGTATGCGACTAGAAGTTAATGATCAACTGGCCTTTGCCCAGTAACCCACGATAAAGGTCTGACTCCCGTCAGGCCTTTATCATTTTTATTTCCCCTTCACTTCTCGAAAATCGATCAATCCTATTCTTTCTTTTGTCCATGAAAGCTTTTTGCTGCCACTAGCAAGCTGCCATCACTAATCTGGTGACCGTTTTTAATGATTGGATGAATGGTGGTATTCATGCGAGAGACAGTGATTGGCAGGTGGGTGGCGATACTGACGATGATATTCGCTCTTCCATTGACGGTGCAGGCAAACACTACGGACACGACGGATAGTCGTATTCTTGAGAGTCGCTATATTTCTGCCCAGGTGGGTCCTGAGGATGCACAAACCGACTTGCTGAAAAGCATCATCGATATACAAGTACCTGAGCAAATTACCACAGTAGGAGGGGCGCTGGACTACCTGTTGAGACCCTATGGGTTTCAATTGGACGTCTCTCATGAGGTAGATGAACAGCCAGAAGTCGATGAGCAGTACCTTCTGTTGGTCTTGACACTTCCCGAACCGCATCGGAAATTGGAGTCGATGACGTTAATGGATGCGTTGATCACCCTGGGCGGGAAAAGTTTTCGACCTCTAATCAATCCAGTTAAGCGCTCAGTGCGCTATCAGTTGCGTGAGGGGTTTGGCCAATTCGCTACTGCTGAAGAGATGGAGGTCGCCAAACAAGAGTGGCTTGATCAGAAGGAAATAACCTCGCTGCCACCGAAAGAGCCAGGGGTAATTTCGGTGGTACAGCAAGAACATCAAACCTACGGGCCGGTGCAGCGGGGCGATAGTTTAAGTCACATCGCCAGTCAGCTTAATCTTACGGGTATGACAATCGACCAGGTGTTGGTTTACCTCTTTCGTGCGAATCCCCATGCGTTTGCTAATGAAAACATGAATCATTTATTGGCAGGGAAAATGCTGAATACCCCGCCTGTTAATCCTGAAACGTTGCCAACTGCATTTGAAGCAAGCCAGCTCGTTGACGAGCACTACCGTCTATGGATTCAGCGTGAGGTGACACCGTGAATCACCAACGGACTTTAGCGATAGGGTTGATTTTATTATCGTCTATTTCTAGCGCAGCGATTGCGGATAGGCATGAGGCTATAACGCACACATCACAAACCCCTGGTACTGAAACGCCGATCAGCCGAACGATTGAATTACGGACCTTGGCGAAACGATGGGGGTTGGATCAAGAAGAGTATCAACGTTATCTCGATTTAATGCGTGGCCCATTAGGAAAATGGAATCCCGATCTTGACCCATTGTTAGCGCTTGGGATGTTTGCAAAGTCTGCGCAGGAAGAGCAGCGTTACGCCGAGCTGTATGCGCAACAGGAATTTGATTTAACCGGGCGCACGTTACAATTTCAACAAGCCTACCGCGCAGCTTTTGAGCGCCTGTTCCCCAACGAAGCAATGTTAGATCACCGCGTATTGGCTCCTTACTTAGCACACCAACAACAGAAGTCTGCAATGAAGGACGCGAAGCGATTAGCGCAAAAGCGCTTTGTTGATGGTGACCGTCTGCTCCTTTTTGTACCGCCAAATTGCCGTGTGTGCTTGCCGGTTATTAACCGATTAATGGGTTTGCTGTCGAGCACTCAACAAAGCGGTGTCGATGTGTACGTTCGCGATGCTGAAGATGATGGGGCTGTTAGAGCATGGGCAAATGCCCACGCGATAAAAACGACCTGGCTTAATGGACGGCATCTCACACTAAACCGTGACGAGGGGCTACAACAGCGATTAGTGAGTCAATCCACGGTTTCAGCGGCAGATGCTATGCCGATCTTCTTAAAACGCAATGGACGTTTCTTTCAATTGAACAGGGAGAGTTTAGGGTTATGAATCCTTATTTGATGAGGTCATGTTTGGTTAAGCCGTGGATTGCCGGGGTGACATTGATGCAATCAGTGGCGGCGGTTGCATTGGAAGATGTGCCGGTGGCCTATTTGATCGTTGCCAAGAGCCATCAAGTCCCTGCGGATATTCTCTATGCGATAGCGTTGACAGAAAGTGGCACGCATTATCGCGGTGAGCGAGTACCGTGGCCCTGGGCGTTGAATATTGATGGCCAAAGCGTCTTTTGCGAATCTCAGAAAGATGCAATTCACCGGGTTTCCCAAGCTATCCGAAATCAGCAGTCAGTCGATATCGGGTTGATGCAGGTTAACTGGCGCTGGCACGGACAACGGTTTGCCACGATTGACGAATCGCTGGTGCCGATTAAGAACCTCAGTGCCGGAGCTACGATTCTGCACGAGCAGTTTGAGCAGACTAATGATTGGTGGGAGGCGGTTGGGCGCTACCATGACCCCGGCCAGGATGCCGAATCGCTCGACAGCGCTCAGCGTTACCGAGAGCGAGTAAGGCAGTATTGGCGGGAGTGGTTCTAATGCGAGGGCTGTTCGGACTGTTTTGCCTGTTGTTTTGTTTAGGCGCTCACGCAAGAGAACCACTAACCGTTATTTATGACTCAGGCGATACCTTACCGATTGAGCCCTATCTGCCGAAACGAGCGCCACAAGAAAAGCCCACTGCTCAGGACGCGAATCGTCAATTGCCGTTTAACCTGCCGATCACCACGCCCTCAATGCAGCCGGGTAAGGTCACAGTCACCCCAAAAGCATTACGTTATTTGCAGCGGCCTTTGTTTTTGGTGGGGGCTGATCAGAAGTCGCGAGACTGGTTGGTCGAAAAGCGCGAGCTGCTTATCCGTATCGGAGCCGTTGGCCTATTGGTTGAAGCGAAGGATCGTCAGGAGATTGAGGCGGTTTTGGCTATCGCGAAAGGACTTCGTCTGGTGCCCGCTTCAGCCGAGGGCTTCGCCACTAAGCTGGGTTTGAGCCACTACCCGATCTTGCTATCAAAGGAGGGTTGGGAGCAGTGACCGACCGGTATGAAGTCGAGGTGCTATTACGCCCTCCAGTCGAACTGTCTTCGGCGATAGTGGCGCTGAGTTGTGCAGGGATCGTGTTAGCTGCACCACACACTTTGATGATGACGCCATCGGTTGCTCTGTTCAGCGCCGGGTGTTTGGGTGGGATCGGTGTGTGGCGCGGTCGTCAGGCCTGGCGTGTGATTCAATACCAGCGTCATCTCAAGCGCAGCCCGCGTTACGTCATGTCTTCTTCTCAAGTGCCGGTAAGTCAGTCGGTATTGTTCTTGGGGCGAGGCTTTCGCTGGAACCAGACACACACCGAGCGGCTCTATGCTGCCCGCGATAAACGGGCTGAGCGCTATCTGCAGCCCAGCGCCATCAAACAATGGGTTCGTCGCAAAGAGATCGAATGGGAGCATACGCCCCTATTGCGAACGATAATGCGATGGACTGCACTAGATTCCCCTCTGAATCCCGTCCGTCCCCCGCCAGCCATTGGTGGCGATGCCGTCATACACGGTGTCGGGATCAGAGGGGAAACCAATGCCACCATGCCGCTCAGTGACCGGGTCGGGCATATGGTGGTGATCGCCCGAACTCGCCATGGCAAGACCCGGCTGGCCGAAGTGCTGACGACCCAGGATATTCGACGCGGCAACAACTGTGTCATTGTGTTAGACCCGAAAGGAGACGCTGATTATCTAAAGCGTATCTATGTTGAAGCCCAGAAAGCAGGGCGTCAGCTCATTATCTTTCATCTGGGCTATCCCGAGCTGAGCGCTCGTTACAATGCCATTGGCTCTTTTTCGCGGATTACAGAAGTTGCGACACGAATCGCCAGCCAGCTACCGGGCGAAGGTGAGGCCAGTGCGTTTAAAGAATTCGCCTGGCAATTCATCAATGTTATTGCCGTGGCGCTAGTGGCGATGGGTGAAACACCGGATTACCTCAAAATTCGTCGCTATATTACCGATATTGATGCTCTGTTGATTCTGTATGGTCGCCATTGGCTGGCTGAAAATGGTCCAGAGGATTGGCAAGATGAGCTGGGGGAACTGCAAGATAGTATCAACATAAAATCGTTGCCAAGGATCGATCAGGGCAAAGACCCTGAGGCACTGGCAATGGTGCGCTATCTCAATACTCATGCGACTTTCGATCAGGTGTTAGAAGGGCTAATGTCTGCTTTTCGCTATGACCGTGAGTATTTTCTGAAAATCACGGTATCCATCAAGCCCTTCCTGGAAAAGCTGACCACCGGCAATATTGCTTCTATCCTGGCACCCGATAAGGCGAATACCGACGATCAGCGTCTGGTGTTGGAGTGGGCGCAAGCGATAAGGTCGAACGCTGTGGTTTATGTGGGGCTGGATGCACTCACCGATCCGGAAGTAGCCAGTGCGGTGGGCGCTTCCATGTTCAGTGACCTGACCAGTCTGGCAGGTCATATCTATAAGCATGGCATAGCGCCCAGTAATGCGAACGAGCGGGCCAGGAAACCGCCGGATATTGTGATCCACGGGGATGAGTTCTCTGACTTGATCGGGCCGCAGTTCAAGACGCTGATCAATAAAAGTGGCGGGGCTGGCTACCAACTCAATCTGTACACCCAAACCTGGAGCGACCCGATTGCCGAGTTGGGTAGCGAAGCGAAAGCCGGGCAGTTGGCTGGCAACATCGGCACTATGCTGATCATGGGCGTGAAGGAGGTGGCTACCTGTGAAATGTTCACCAGGCAGCTGCCGGAGGTGAGTGTCAGCGAAATCATGGCGGTTTCCGGCGTCACCGACAATGTCGATACCTCAGCTGGCATTGGCTTTACCTCCAATAATCAGGATCGGGTCAGCATCAGCCGTGTGCCTATGATTTCACCTGCCGATATTGTGGCGCTTCCCAAAGGGCAGGCATTCGTCCTGCTTAGGGGTAGTGAACTCTGGAAAATCCGTATTCCCATGCCATCCAAAATGGATGATCAGGAGCTGCCCGATGATTTGGGCGACATGCTCCAACATATGCGGCGCAGTTATACGTCAGTCGTGGATTGGCCGAGCTATTATGGTCGATAGCTACTATGGCCAATAGGCAGGGGTGATAAACCCATGGCCAAGTCACAGCAGTATCAGCCTCCCAGAAGGAAAGAACCCGGCCTGATCGGCCAACTGTTCTCCGCGCTGGTTCAACTGATGGTCTGGCTGGTGATCAGCCTGATGCTGTCCATCATTATTGAATGGCTGGGCATGATCTGGTTCTGGCCAGAGCAAGGGGCAGACCACGCAAAAGCTGTTCTGGCTGCTGACCAGTCATATCTCAACCAGCAACTCTATGATCAATCGTTAGCGATCAGGCATGATGTTATTGCCATGACGTATGAGGCGACCGGCTGGATAGCCCGTCAATCCTGGCTTAATACGCTTCTATATAACGTCCCCGATGTTCCTGACGGCAGCTTTTTTTCATCGTTGCAGGGATGGGGGTATGGCCTATATCAGCGTTTTGACGACTATCTTGAAGCGTCTACCTATGTCACACAAACCTTCATTATCCGGCTAGCGCTCATCCTATTTTCACTGCCGATCTTCCTAGTAGCGGCACTAGTGGGAGGCGTTGACGGCTTAGTTGAGCGTGATCTCAGGCGTTGGGGCGGGGCGCGCGAGAGCAGTAATGTCTTCAATTTGGCCAGACGATCCGTCGTACCTTCATTTGTAGCTGCTTGTGTGGTCTATATCAGCTTGCCAATCAGCATTCCCCCAGTGATTGTCATCCTGCCATTTGCAGTTCTACTCGGGTTAGCTGTCCGTATTGGGTTTGAGAGACTTAAGAAGTATTTCTGATTACGGCTATTAGCCGACGTGAAATAAGTAAACTGTACCCGGAATTCTCGTATTAGTTTTGAACGGTTGAAGAAGTAGTTTTGAATCACTAAATGCTCTATTAAAAATCACCTTCGGCCACTTGGAAACAGGTCAAGCCAAGTGATCTCCACATATTGACGACTTTGTCGCGATCATCAAATACACAAAGAATATCTTCTTGATAGTTTGGGTAAAGCTTTTCAATCCAGTATTGTTTTAGCTCTTCGTCAGGCTTATAACAACCAATATTTCTCATGGTTAGTTCATCGTATGTTATAGAAAATTTGGAAAGCCAATCTACAGTTTCCTTATGAGCAATCATGCCTCTAGCTGACATAATGTGAATTTTGTATCCAGACTTTTTAAAAGCTTCAATCGAGTGAATAACCGCCATATTGGGGGTGTCATCAATACATGCGAGAAAAAATGAATTCCAATCAGGCTTGCTACCATTTTTAGGATAGATGTAATGATGGCGATGTTCGTTTAGAGCAATAGTCCCATCCAGATCTACAATTACGGTTTTACGCTTCGTCATATCGAATTATTAAGGATTTACTACTTGATATAAATTCATATCTATTAGGTTGCGGACTTTATTTTTATGCTCATGAATTTTCTCCCTTGTTTCATGGAACCATTCAGCATTGAAATCAACGTTATCGATTGCACTAACTAGAGTGATTTTGCCACTATCTTGGTCATATTCTGGATAAGCATGTGCCAGGACATTTCTTTTGTTAGTCACATGCTTGTCGAACTGAGAGGAAGAGAAATCAATTGCTTTAAGTTTCTCCGTGAAACTACCATCTTTTTCTATTGCCTCTTTTATTAATCTGACTATGAACTTCTTTTTTGCTGCTAAGGAAAAGCTTTCCCCTCCCTTGTGAATGATTGTTTGCTTGAAATAGTCAGATTCCCCTTTAAAACACTGAGAAATCAAGCTTTCCATAAGGTTTTCTAAATCAATAAATTCCGACAATAAAAGGCCTCTCATAAAGGCGGGGTGTTTATATTTTCTATAAGCTTGGTCAGCAACACTTTCTAATGTGTCTGCAATATCATCTCTATGAGTCACGTGAATAAAGTGTTTGTCCTCTTCCATTGCTTGCAAGTTATCTGCATCTTGCGAATAGAATACTACATGAGCAAAACATCGGTTTATTCGTAACTCTTTAATAAAATCATCCCCTCGAACCCCTTCGGGTAGAGTGCAATCTATTAAAAGCAAATCAGCGTAAGCTCCTAAAATAGATTCCTTTGCGGAATTGCTATCCTGAAACCATTCAATATTGGGATCAAACTCTAGGCCTTCAAATGCATCTTTAACTTCTGATTCGACAGACTTGACCCATGTTCTTGAATCATCAATCCAAACAATTTTAAACTTCATAATACAACTACCTTGTAAACGTCAACTTAAACATCGAACCTTTGGAAGCCCCATCTACAAGAGCTATGCTGGCTTCCATTCCTTGTAATATGCTCTTGGTATGATGCAAGCCCAAGCCAGAACCATTTGTGGTCGTGAAGCCCATTTCGTATATCTTGTCTTTAATAGAGTCTTTTATTCCTTTTCCGTTATCACTTACGATAATAGTTAGCTCGTTGTTTTCAATAGTCGCATCAAATACTACTTTTTTTGCTCCAGCCTTAACTGAATTGTTTATTAGGCTGTCGAGTACCATTGCAACTTCCAGTGGTCGAAACTTGATAATAAATTCATCTTCGTTGTCACACTGCCACTGAAAGTCCATGTTCAAGTTTATTTTCTTGTCTACCTTGACTAGCCCTGAACACACATTCATTACATATTCTTGTATATACCCATATAAATCTTGTTCTATCAATTCTGCCTCTAGGTTGAAGTTGGCTTTAGTGGCAAATTTGGTTGTCGCAGAGATTTGTCTGGCTACAAAAGATATTTCATCTAAAACAGTTAGAAATGACTCAGCAGTCATTGGTTTTCCAGATCGTATTTTTTTGCTTATAGCGCGGACATAGTTTTCAATTGTTCCGGCAGCTATTCCAATATGATGATGGAGCGAGACCACATTTTCCAAATCAGATGAAACCATTGATCTAAGAAAAATCGATTGCTTAGTAACTAACGCACTTTTATCTCTCTCTGCTTGTGCTTCCTGCTCAGCAGCGCGAGCTTTTTCAGCTTCATCTCTTGCTGCCTCTTCTGCCTCTCTGCGCCGTTTCTTTTCCTCTCTCGCTTCTTTTTCAGCATCCTTTGTTGCTTTTGAAAAATCCTTCAGTCGAGATTCTATTTTTGAAATTTCGCCATCCAACTCAGGGGAATCAGAATCCGATGCAATTCGGCTCAAGTTTTTAAGAAGCGTATTTAAACTTTTTTCAGAAGCATTGCTTACAATGTCAAAAATATCTGGATTAAATTCAATGTCATGAATTGAATCGCTTTTTGTAAGTGCTTCAATGAATTCTAAGGCTTTTTCTTTCGGGAAGGCAGAAGATAAGTCGTGCACATCGAATTCATCAATATTCCCGTACTTGACGACTCCAATAGCAAATCGCTCTAATCGTTTAAGGACATGGTCTATAAAAAAATCTTGAAGATAAATAAAGGCTTCGTTTCTCTCTAGTCCGCCATCGCGACTTGAAGCTTCTCTAAACTCTTCGTTGTCTCCATCAATTTCGACTCTTCCAACCAAATCCCTAGTGCCGAAAAATCTGCTTGTGCCTTGTTGTTTTCGTCCGTCAAGACCAAAAACGTCACCCCGACCAATTTCACCAATAGGATGAATTCGAAATCCATTTTTATACACAAAGACAGAACCAAACTGAACGGGTCTAACTCCCATATATTTTGTAAACATAGACTTGGAAGTTTGATTCATGGCAAAAAGATGAACTCTTATATTAGATAGCGTCCAGTTTTCCGTTTTATACGGATTTTCTTCTGCCATTCGATAAACGAACTGCCCCTTGTCAAAAAGCTCAGTCGTTATCAACTCTCCTTTTTTGTCGATATCGACTTTGATGCTGGTAGACTTTAAATCTAGCTTTTCAAAAAGGAAGTTATTTACTTTGCCATTGATAACTTCATGATCTTGGCCATTTTTCTTAGCCTCGGAATCATAAGGCTTGAATTCTTCAGCTTTCAGATAGATAGAAAATGGAGTCTTTACATTCGATTGGGAGGGGTTGATCAGCTTTTCAAGGGATTGACGAAGTTTTCGAAGTTTGAAAGCATCCCATACAGATCTAACATTAGCTATTTCAAGTACTGTGCCTTTAGTCAGTTTATGTTCACAGCTATCGATCAGCTCATATTCCACAGGGATGTTTTCAAACTTCTTTTGCATGCTTTTTTCGAATGCTTCCCATTCGACGGTGAGCTTGGAAATCTTTTCATTAGTGCTTCTTCGAGAGTAGATAGTTAAAACTTTACCCAATCTATCACATGAAAACCGGCCTATCCCCTTTGCTCCAGCATGTATTCTTTTCGTTTTTATTTCGTCGCGATAATCTTCAACACCTTCTTTCTTGGCGGAGTAAGCTACAAAAAGCCATTTTTCTTCAATATCCTTTAAATCCATTCCCTTTCCATTGTCTGAAATGATGATTCTCCCATCATCAGACAAGGTTTTTTCAAAGACTACATCTACGCGCTTAGCATTCGCGTCAAATGAATTTTTAACTAACTCGAATATTGCAACAAAATCATCAGTAATTAAGTCTTTCCCAATGATGTTCTTGAGCGCGGAACTTACTTTAAAGTGTTTTCTGGTCATATCTTTCCTTGAATTTCCCCAACCCATATCCCGAATATCTCTCCTAAAAGGGGAGGCACGGCATTTCCTACTTGCGTATACCTTGGGCACTCTTTAGTTCTATCTTTCCCGCCAGTTGTGTATTTTCCCTTAAACTCGAAATCGTCTGGAAACGACTGTATTCTGGCACTTTCCCTTACTGTCAAAATACGTGGCTCTTTGTAGTGCAAGACATCATCAGGCAGGGTTGTAATAGTTTTAGAGGGTTTTTTAGGGTCAAGAACGCAGATCGCTTGTTTTTTTGTGCCAATGATCTTCCTTTCCTCATGACTCAGCGTAATACCTGGACGAGAAATTTCTTGTATAAGTTCAAATTTCGCAATCGTTGTAGGTTTGTGCCGAGCTAATCGCATACTACATGGCTTTGTCCCATTAAGTCCTTTTCTCATTAACGCTTGAAATGGCGTTAAATTAGCAGGAGGTTTGTAATCTAGTTGTTTAAACCCTTTTTCACGCGAACCTGAGTGTTCAATGAGCTTCGCACCTTTTCGACTAATTTCAAGATCACTGATCGCATCTTTTACAGAAACCGGATTTTGAGGAAGTCCTTTATCTTTCAGAAAACTTTCACGAATACCATTCAGTATTTCAAAAGGATTTACCTCATTATCGTCTGCAATTAGGTCTTCACGAATTCCTATCATGATGAAGCGCGTCCGCTGCTGAGGTACGCCGAACTGTTCGCTATGAACATAGTTTTTGGAAACCTTGTACCCTAGTCCTTCTATAGCTTTCTTAACTATTTGCGAATAGGGCACTTTTTTAGCTTTGCCTACGCCATTCTTAAATACAGCATTAAACCCACGAACATTTTCAAGAAGGAGAAATTTTGGCCTAATTATCCCAACCATTTTTATATATTCTTGGGACATTTTATTTCTAGGGTCATTCGAATTACGCATGCCAGCTAGAGAAAAGCCTTGGCAAGGTGGTCCGCCAGCAATAAGGTCTATATTACCTTCCAGTTTTGCCAGCTGGTCTGGGTATTTTCTTAATAACTTTTGGATGGTTGTAGCTTCTTTGGGTAGCCAATCTACCCAGTTGAAGTGAGCATATTTACTGTTATCATCAACCATATTATGTATGAATGTCGAAAATGCCATGGGGTCTTTTTCAACAGCAAATAATCCCTGCCAACCAGCGTTACCTAGTCCTAAGGAAAGACCACCACAACCGGAAAATAAGTCGATGTAGGTACCTACATACTTCTTATTGGACTTATTAACCATTAAAAAATCCTTTAGAAATAAATATACTACTTTGAGTTACTTGAATTTCAGTCACGCTGCTTAACCCCAGGCCTGCTCTAAGGGTTCATAAAATTCAAACAGCTTAGCCGGATGAATATTTAGTGTGTCGGCAAACCTGCATATATTGATAAGACTGACATTACGCTCGCCGCGCTCAACTCCGCTGATATAAGTTCTATCGAAGCCAGCAGCAACAGCAAAGCTTTCTTGAGTAAACCCAGCTGCTTTTCTTAGTTCCCTCAAGTACCCTCCAAATTCTGGGCAGGGAAAGGGTTTCTTTTCTTTTGCCAAGCTGCCGCTCCAAAGAAATACATGGTCTTTTATGTGACTTATAACCCAACGGATTATAAGTCACATTTTCGTCGAGTCAATTGCTGTGATGACTATAAGTCACCTCCAGAGGCTTTCCAAACAAAATTTTGCACATGTGTTGCTACAGCAATGAGTTTTTAGAATTTGTCAAATTTAAAAACCGAATTTTGAGGACAGAGCAAGAGACTCAATGTCCGCTTTGGTTGATAACTGTCATACACATCAAGTTGTATCAATAATCAATATCATATTGCACAAGAAAGTTAAGACACTTCATAGCTAAAATACCCCTATTAGTGATTGGCGCTGTAGCACTGACTTTAGTTCCGTCAATTGAACGCTATCCACATTTCCTTTATGAGGGTGCTTTAGAAAACTTAATTGATGCGCTGAAAGCTTTTCCATAGCCCAAATTACCGATTATCCCTGATCATTGTCCTAACCAAAGGACGAAGATTATGCGTTTATTGATAGTAGTTGCCGGGTTGTTAACCATCGCCTACCTGACACCCTGTTATGCCATCACCGATACAGAGCGTGCAGGACTCCACCGGCTCCAGCTCGAATTGACCACAATAGAGTCGATTATCGACCAAGCAGCGCACAACGCCAGTACTCACGCACGATTTCAGGTTGATTATGACCAACTCAGGCAAGATGTAAAGGCGATACAGCAAGGTATTGAGGATGCACTCAAGAATCGAAGAAGAGAGCCGCGGTCCTTGCCTCCGATTGAAGGGGATTACCACTGATGGCTGTCTCCGCTGCCCAAGAGGCGGCTTTCACTGGTGCAACGCTAGGCGTACCTATGGGTAGCTTTAGTCTAACGATTCTATTGATCTTGTATTCGGTGCTTTATATCTGGGTCGCCTGGGTCATTGTCACTCAGTGGAAAGCCTGGTCACACCGAAAAATAAATTTCTATGATTTTCTGACTCGGTCAGTCCGCTCAATATTTTTAACTCTCGTTCTTGGCTTCCTACTGCGATAGCACTAACGAAAAACATAAAACGCGAAAATTTTAGCACGTAAAGTGAGGAAGACTATGAACCCCGTAATGCATGAATCTACTATTATACAGAAGCGCAATATCGCTCCTTTATCGATGTTTTGGTTGTGGCTGGTTTCAATATCAGCTCAGGCACAGTTGCCTACACCCGTCGATCCGTCGAGCGGTGCGCCTAATGGCAACTACTTGGCCTTTATGCAGGGATGGTCGGGAGATGCCATTGACTATATCGCCCTGGTTATCTCAGGCGCTGGTTTTTTGTGGATCGGCTGGATACTGCTTTCCAAATTCAATGAAGCGCGCAGTTCCAATGATCCTGATTGGGGCTCCGTGGGCCTTACTGCAGTCATAGCTGGCGTGCTGTTGGCCATCGTGTCTTTCTTCCTGAACGAAGCCGTTGGAATCATCTGAGGCATGGAATCGCAGCAAGATAACGAACTGTTACCGGTGCGCTTGAATGCCGAGCCGTCGATCTTCAGGGGTTGTTCGCTCTCAGAATTGATGCTGCTGGTCACTGTGGGCGGTATCGCTCTGGTGCCCGGTAGTGTCATTGTGTGCGGCCTGTTTGGCTATCTCATGATGGGCGTCGGCATCGGTTTGCTATTGGTGATTGTCTGGGTCGTCATTGGGGCAACGGTATTACAGAAACTTAAACGGGGCAGGCCACTGGGTTACTACCAGTTGCGACTACGCTTATGGCTTGAAGACCTTCACTTGTTGCGTTCCTCGTTTATACGACAAAGCCGGGTTTGGGATGTTGGACGCCGACTGAAGTGGAAAGTGAGGTAGAGAGCAAAATGATGAAAAAGCCACTCAATAAACCAACGGTAATCAGAAACAACCAGGCGCGGCAGCGATTGCTGGCCACCAGTGATCATATCCGTACTTTGCGTATCCTTGTTGTGTGTTTGCTTGTTGCAGTAGTCGCGCTTTGGTGGCGTAACGGTGTATTGCAGGAAACTCGACGGCTCTATATTCCTCCCGATTTAACTCAAGGGCTGGTAACTAATTTTGATAGTGTGCCAGCTCCGACGGTATATACCTTCGCTTATTACATTTTCCAGCAATTGAACCGCTGGCCAAGTGACGGAGAGAAGGACTATCCCAAGCAGATATACGCACTCCAGGGTTTTCTTACACCGGGATGTCGAGCTGCGCTGGAAACGGATATGAATACCAAACAGGAACTGGGTGAGCTGCGACAACGGGTTCGTTCGGTACAGGAAATTCTCGGTCAAAGCTATACCCGTCAACGTGTCCAGATAGAAACCAGCAGTGCGTGGAGTATCTGGCTGGATGTCAATGTCACGGAATCGATTGGAGGCCATCCAGTTAAGGATGTGCTGTTGCGTTACCCCCTGCGTATTGTTCGATTCGACGTGGATAAAGAGGTTAACCCTTGGGGGTTGGCATTAGCCTGCAATGAAGCCATGCGCCCAGTGCTGTTATCAGAGGATCAGCTTGGAAAACCGTTCCGGCGTCCTGGAGGTGAATTATGAAAAGCTGTATCCAAAGGTTGTTTGTGATCTTACTGACTTTAGCCTCTGCTACCGTCCTAGCCGATGCATCAGAGCGCGTGCTTTGGGATAAACGCCCCATTAACGTTCATCTGCAAGTCGGTAGTGAGCGCATTATTCATTTCCCAGATAATGTGCGTTATTGGTTGCCTGATACGGTTAAACGCCATGTATCAGTGCTGTCGGCAAACGGCGTTTTGTATATCAGGGCAATGGAACCATTTCCGACAACCCGTCTTCGTATTCAGGGGCTGAACGATCATCAAGTCTATTTGTTAGATATAACAGCCAGTGAAGTCGCGGCAGTTAGCGATGAATTGATTGTGATGACAAAGAAAAACACTCGGAATCGCAGTAAGGAAGCAACTGCGTACAGAACGACAGAGGACTGGCGTATCCGATTGACCCGTTATGCTGCGCAACAACTCTATGCGCCGGAGCGGTTAGTCGATGGTGACAGCGCGATTAAACGAATTCCGGTTGAATCAAAAACGTCAGTGCCACTGATTCGCGGTGGTCTTATAGAAACGGTGCCTATAGCTTCGTGGCAAGGCCATGGATTAACAGTGACTGCGGTTAGAGTGCGTAATTTGTCGCGGCAGTCACTGCAGCTACAGTTTGATCGATCCGATTCTCACCAGGCGCTAGACCTAAGTTATCTTGTCCGTGGAGATTGGCTGACGGCGACATTACAACATGATCGTTTGGGGGCAATGGGCGATGAAACCGATACAACCACCTTGTATCTGGTCTCGAACCGGTCTTTCGTGGAAAGCCTGTCCTTGCCGATTGACAGCCGGGTTCTTCAAAGTGGGCAAACCGGTAAAGAGGAAATGCAAGATGGCTGAAAAGCGCATGAATCCGTTACTGATTGGAGGTGCTGCGCTGGCCATTGGCTGCCTGTCACTCGTGATGTGCTCGGAGCCACAGGAAAGTTACCAGCCTGTTGAACAGATGCCTGGATATGACCCTGCGGCCAAGCCTCAGGACGGTGATACGCAGACCGATACTATCAAAGCATTGCAGGCCTACGCCCGAGAAGCGGTAAAAAAAGCAGATACGCTGAACGCATCGACTAAAGAGAACATGGGTAAAGTGCTGGAGAATCAGCAAAAAGTATCAAAGCTGGAAGCGGCAAATCAGCAGGCCCAGGAAGCACTGAATGAAACCACGGCGACCATAGGTTCGCTTCAGCAGCATCTCAGTCAGCTAAGACGTGAAATTAAGGATTTGAAAGAAGATAAAAGCTCAGCTGACATTAGGCAATTAAATCAGGACGGGTTGCCTGTTGGTTTTGGTTTTGATGGTCAGAATGTGATTCCGATCAATCCAGATCAGGGTGCCTGGTATAACCCTCTTGATTATGTTGAGCCAGAAACAACAGAAGGTAATAAAGGCCGCTTTACTGGATTGCTACCTCGCTCACCTAATACGGCTGAAGCGAATAACGAGGTACAAGATTCTGAGAAGAAACATCAGATTATTGTCGAGCCGATTTATACGATACCCAAAGATGCAACATTGACGGACGGACTGGCACTAACGGCTTTGATTGGCCGTATTCCGGTAGAGGGACAGACACCCGATCCTTATCCGGTAAAAATCTATATCGGCAAAGAAAATCTGTTAGCCAATGGTCACGATATGCCAGAGGTCGAGGGCATGATTTTCAGTGGTTTGGGTTTTGGTGACTGGAATCTCTCCTGTGTCAGCGCTCGCCTAACATCGGCAACGTTCATCTTTGAGGACGGCTCTATCGTAAACCACAGTAGCCAGGGGCAACCATTGGGCTACATTTCTGACCCTAGCGGTGTGCCCTGTGTGGCCGGGCGCTTTGTCACCAACGCACCCTCGTTTATTTCCCAGCGTATTGGGCTGGCAGGACTGGGGGCGGCGGGTTCCGCCTACGCCGAAGCACAGCAGCAGAGGCAAACATCATCATTAACCGGGTCAACAACGAGTACGGTCGTGGGTGACATTAATAAACTGGTTGCTGGCGAGGCAGTGCAGTCCGCAACGGATGAAGTCAGCCGGTGGTTGCTGGCACGACAAAAACAGAGTTTTGATGCGGTGGTGGTGAATCCGGGGGTAGAGGTATCCGTCCATTTAGACCGCAGTTTGCCACTGGATAAAAGTTCGATTGCAAGGAGATTACGCTATGCGAAAAATGATTCTGATATTAATCACGATTTGGATTAATGCCGGGTTACTGTCTGGTTGCGCCACTTCCTTTTACGGTGACAGAAAGGCAAAAGTATTTGGCACTGATATGCCTTCTATGAAGAGCATTCACGATGAAAAATTCCACAATGCTAACGATGAACCGCTGGTGAGGTCGAAACGTGCCATCGGCGGTGAGGCCAATGCTGGACAAGACGAGTTTCAGTGGTTACCTAATCCGACGCTGCGAATGTATGTTTTCAGGCATCTGACTGCTGCAGGCCACCCGATACCGGGATATAGCACCTTTTTCCGGCTTTACACCCAGGATCATATTGCGGCTCCGGGTGAACAGGCAGGGTGGGAATAGACATGGCAGATAAGGAATTAATAGGCAAGCAACCAAAGCGTGATTCAGCGATTACGGATGCTGATGTGGATGCACTCTATCGTCACCCCGCGTCGTTAAGCGATTGGTTACCGTGGGTAGACTACGATGAGTCCTCAGAGACGTTTACTCTTGAAGATGGTTTTAGTGCTGCAGCGATGTTTGAAATTACTGGTGTTTCCACGGAAGCGCGTTCAAGTAAATTCTTGCAAGAAGTTCAGGCCAATATACAAACCTGTATCAACCACACAATTCCGGCACACGATAACCCCTTTGTATTGCAATGTTTTGTCTCAGATGAAGACTCGCTATCGGCATTATCACGATCCTTAAATACCTATACAGAGAGCCATTGCAGGCAAACCCCAGAGCATCGTTTGTTAGCCAGTAACTTTGTTGCCCGTATGCAAAGGCATTTTAAACGAATGACACAGAGCGCCGGGCTATTCGAAGATAACACAGTGACCGGCGGTAGCTGGCGAGGAAAGGTGCGCCGTGTGCGAGTATTTTTGTATCGTCGGAGAGAGTTAAACGATAACGAACATATCGACCCTGTTACCGAGATCAACCAGGTCGCGGAGCGCTTTGTCACCCAGATGGCAGCCACAGGCATTGGTATTCGACGATGTGATGACCATGATCTCTATGCGTGGTTATTACGTTGGTTTAACCCTAAGGCTGAAGTGACGGAAGGGGATTTGGATAGGCTCACTGAGCTAATGTCACTTCCCGAAAAGCAGGAACGGGCATTTAGTCACGATCTGTCCGACCTATTGTTTCTTTCTCAGCCCTCATCCGATGGCGGTCACGGCGTTTGGTACTTCGATGATTTTCCACATAGAGCGATCACTGTGGATGCATTGCGAAGGAAGCCCTTGCCCGGTCACTTTACCGGTGAGCGACAGGTTGGCGATAACCTGTATGCCTTGTTCGATAAGTTGCCAGAGGGCAGCATTCTTTCCCTATGCGTGACACTTCAGCCTCAAGACCTCGTCGAAAATCATGTGGTGCAAGTGCTCAATTCAGCAAAGGGTGAAACGGCAGAAGCGATGGCGGCTGAGCAGGATGCCAAGGAAGCCTTGAAATGGATGTCCCACGGGGACTACCTGTTGCCCACCGTTATAACGCTGTTCACCCGTGGGGATTCCCTCGCTGATCTGCAAAAGAGGACCAATGAAGTCAACGCGTTGCTACTGGCTAATGGTTTGCATCCTATTCGAGAGAAAGATGAACTGTTGCCACTGGATACCTATATTCGCCAGTTACCAATGAACTATGAACCGAAAAGGGAGAAGGTCAACAAAAAGAGTCGTCTGGTGTTCTCCAGTGATCTGGCCAAGTTATTACCGTTCTACGGTCGCAGTCGGGGAACCGGGCATCCGGGGCTGGTTTTCTTTAATCGAGGCGGTGAGCCTTTGACCTTCGATCCGCTGAACAAGCAGGATCGGGCCAAGAATGCCTTTGGTTTGGTATTGGGGCCTCCTGGTTCTGGTAAGTCGGCATTAATGGTGTACATCCTGTTACAGGTCGCAGCGATCTACGGTGCGCGAATTTACATTATTGAAAAGGGCGGGTCGTTCAAACTGCTGGGTGATTATTGTCGATATTTCGGGTTGAGCGTTAATCAGGTGACGCTTCACCCCAAGGAAGACGTTAGCCTGCCGCCTTTTGCTGACGCCTATGAAATGCTCAAAAGAGAACGAGCACAGCAGGCTTCGTTTGGTGAAGAGCTTTCAGCTAATCAAGAGCCTTCAGCTTATGAAGAAGCATCTTTGGATGCTTCGGATAACAGTGATGATGACGAAGAACGGGATCTGCTGGGCGAGATGGAATTGAAGGCCCGCATTATGATTACCGGCGGGGATAGTAAGGAAGAAGCTGTGATGACGCGGGCGGATCGCCTAACGATTCGTAGAGCGATCATCCTCGCTGCGGAGGAAAAGCAAGCGGCTGGCAGTCGAGAAATTGTATTAACCGAGGATGTGGTTAATGCGTTGAACAAGTTGGCGGTGGAGGAGTCCAGCACGCCGAAACGCCAAGAGCGTGCCAGAGACATGGCTGATGCAATGGCATTGTATTGTTCAGGAACCGCCGGGCATTTTTTTAATCGCGTGGGAAAGGCCTGGCCTGAGGCCGATGTCACCATCATGGAAATGGGGCTGCTCGCCAATGAAGGCTATGAAGATCAGCTGGCTTTAGGGTTTATGGGGTTGATGAATCAGATCAATGGTGTCGTGGAGCGTGAGCAATATGATCATCGCCCGACCTTCGTGCTAGGCGATGAAGCGCACTTGATTACGACGAATCCCTTATTAGCTATTTTCCTGGTTAAGATCGTGAAAATGTGGCGCAAGTTGGGTGCCTGGTTATGGTTGGCCACCCAGAATCTGGAAGACTTTCCCGACGCTGCCAAAAAACTACTCAGTATGTTCGAGTGGTGGATAGCGATGGTTTGTCCCAAGGAAGAGATTGAACAAATCTCACGCTTTAAAGACCTGACCGAGGAGCAAAAGGGTATGCTTCGTGCGGCAAGAAAAGAGCCTGGCAATTATACTGAGGGCGTCGTGCTATCGGATAAGCTGCAATGCTTGTTCCGAAACGTGCCGCCCCCGCTAGCCTTGGCACTAGCCATGACTGAAAAGCACGAGAAGCAGCAACGTGCTGAAATTATGAAGTCTCAGCATTGCTCCGAGTTGGAAGCGGTGTTTACTGTTGCTGATGGTTTGGGGTCGACGAAGTAGGGGAGACATTTACAGCTCCCTATAGATTTTTGGGCCAACGAGAAAATTAGCACACCCTCAAAAAGGAGGGTGTGCTCTCAAGTTTATCCGGCTTCGACACCTTGCTTGCTATGACGATGTACCCAGTGGTACAGCACGGGCAAGACAAAAAGTGTTAGCAGTGTCGACGAAATAATTCCCCCTATCACGACAGTTGCCAGAGGTCGCTGTACTTCAGCACCAGTTCCCGTATTGAGTGCCATGGGTATAAAACCGAGACTGGCAACCAGTGCGGTCATTAATACTGGACGCAATCGAATTAATGCACCATCAACAACTGATGTCAGAAGATCACCTTTTTCATGCCAGAGATCACGAATAAAGGCCAGCATCACTAAACCGTTGAGCACGGCGACTCCAGATAGGGCAATAAAACCAACGCCTGCCGAAATCGACAGTGGCATATCCCGCAACCATAGAGAGAGAACCCCACCGGTTAGCGCCAAAGGGACGCCGGTAAAAATAATTAGCGCATCTTTGAGTGAGCCAAAGGCCATCACCAATAAACCAATAATAATAAGCAGGGTGATGGGTACCACGAGGGCTAAGCGTTGGCTGGCAGACTCCAATTGCTCAAAGGTACCGCCGTAATTGATCCAGTAACCCGGTGGTATATCAACGTCGTTGTTAATGCGTGCTTTGACTTCGGTAACAAAGCTGCCGAGGTCACGACCTCTAACATTGGCAGTCACTACTACCCGACGTTTCCCGTTTTCGCGGCTGATTTGTGCTGGCCCCGGTGAAATATCTAATGTAGCGACTTCCTCCAGAGGGATGTAGTCGCCATTGGGCAGAGGTACGGGCAAAAACGAGAGACGGTCGATATCGCGGCGTAGCGTTTCAGGTAAGCGAACAATCAACTCAAAGCGCCGGTCACCTTCGTACAATAAGCCTGCCGATTCACCACCAATTGCCGCAGAGACCCAGTCTTGCAGTTCCACCACATTTAACCCGTATCGACCCAGGGCGGTACGTTTGGGAATTATCGACAAGGTCGGTAGGCCAGTGACTTGCTCAACACGAGCATCTGCGGCTCCCGGCACCTGGTTGATTGCCTTGAGTATATCGTTAGCCGTCAATACCAGTTGATCGAGGTCGTCGCCAAAGACTTTAATGCCGAGATCTGCACGTACACCGGATATCAGCTCGTTAAAGCGCATTTGTATCGGTTGGGTAAACTCGTAGTTATTACCGGGCAGTTCTTCGAGTGCGGTTTCCATTTCAGTGACCAGCTCATCCTTGGTTTTATCAGGATTAGGCCATTCATTGCGCGGCTTTAATATCACGAAGTTATCGGCAACATTGGGTGGCATAGGGTCGGTGGCGACTTCTGCCGTGCCAATGCGTGCAAACACCTTATCAACTTCCGGGAAAGATTTGATGCGCTGTTCAAGAATTTCCTGCATCTCTACCGCCTGCTCTAACCCTGTGCCTGGAATTCGCATGGCGTGTAGCGCAATATCCCCTTCGTTTAACTGTGGGACAAATTCTGAACCCAGCGTAGTCGCCAACCAGATACACCCCGCGATTAGTAGCGCAGCAAAGCTGACGACTACCCAGCGAAATTTAAGCGCCAGCAGTAAGAGTGGTTTATAAAAGGATTTAGTCTTGGTTATCACCACGCTTTCTTTTTCGCTGATCTTGCCGCGTAGGAAAACAGCGACAGCGGCAGGCACAATCGTCAGAGAAAACACCATCGCCGACAGCAATGCCATCACCACCGTGGCTGCCATCGGATGGAACATTTTTCCTTCAACACCGGTAAGAGAGAAAATGGGGATATAGACAACGGTAATGATCGCCACGCCGAATAAACTGGGCCGGATGACTTCAGCTGTGGCTGCATATACCGTATCCAGACGCTCGCGCAATGTTTGTTGGTTGCCATTGTGTTGTGCTTCTGCCAAACGCCGCACTGCATTTTCGACAATGATGACAGCGCCATCGACAATGAGGCCGAAATCCAGTGCACCCAGACTCATCAGGTTAGCGGAAACCCCTGTGCGTACCATGCCGGTCATGGTGGCTAGCATGGAAAGTGGAATGACCGCAGCGGTAATGAGTGCCGCCCTAAAATTGCCAAGTAGAGTAAACAGCACGACAATCACCAGCAGTGCGCCTTCAAGCAGGTTTTTGGCAACAGTAGCAATGGCCTTGTCCACCAGACGGGTTCGGTCATAGACCGGCTCCGCGCTGACACCATCGGGTAATGAGTCTTGTACGGCTTCGAGTTTGTTGGCGACATCGCGCGCCACGGTGCGGGAGTTAGCACCGATTAGCATCATGGCTGTACCGAGTACAGTTTCCTTGCCGTTTTGCGTGGCAGCACCAGAGCGTAGCTCTTTGCCAATGCCAATGTCGGCCACATCCTGAATTTTTATCGGCACGCTGTCGTGCTCGGTAATGATCACATTGCCGATGTCCTCCACGGTCGCCAATTGACCGGGAGAACGCACCAGTAATTGCTGCCCGTTGCGCTCGATGTATCCCGCGCCGCGATTATCATTATTCGCTTGCAGGGCATTGACCAGTTCTTCGACACTGATGCGGTAGTACAGCAGCTTTTTTGGGTCGGGCGTAACGTGGTATTGCTTGTTGAAACCACCAATGCTGTTGACTTCGATCACACCTTTGACCTGTGCCAACTGGGGCTTGATGATCCAGTCCTGAATTTCACGCAAGGCGGTCGCATCATAAGGTTGACCATTCGCCATGGTGGCATCGGGCGATGCTTGCACGGTGTACATAAAGATTTCACCCAGCCCGGTTGAGATTGGCCCCATCTCTGGTTCAATGCCGGGTGGCAACACACTTTGAATCGCCCCCAATCGATTATCAATCAGGTTGCGCGCGGCATAGATGTCTGTGCCTTCCTCAAAGACGACGGTGACTTGTGAGAGGCCATAACGCGATAGCGACCGGGTGTATGCCAATTTGGGCAGCCCGTATAACGCCGTTTCTACCGGATAGGTAATGCGTTGTTCTGCTTCTAAAGGCGAATAACCGGGTGCTGCCGTGTTAATCTGTACCTGCACATTGGTAATATCAGGCACGGCATCAATCGGTAATTTTTGGTAACTCCAGACGCCAATACCGATCACAACAAATATTAAACTGAGAAATAAATAGCGCCGTTCAATGGCAAGGCGCAGTATAGAATCAATCATGGTGCGCCCCTTAGTGTTCGTGTTCGGCTTCGGATTTTTCGATATCTGCTTTGATCAGATAGCTGTTTTGGTTGACATAGCGCTGGCTCGCGTTAATACCTCCCAGTACTTCGACGTAATGCTCATCGGCACGGCCAAGTGTTAAGGGGGCGAAGCGGTAAGTCTCCTCCTCTTGAATAAAAACACCGGAACGTCCGCCTAACTGTTGCACAGCCGCTTTTTCAACAGCTAACGGCACCTTAAATTCGGCTATGACGATATGCCCCTCGACCAGCAAGCCGGGCGATAGCCCCAGCTGCCTGTTATCCAGCTGTACGCGAGCGAGTTGATAGGGTTTGTTTAGGGAAGGAATGATATGGCTGATCTTGCCAGTAATGGTTTGTTTGTCTGAGGCAATTTCAACGGTTTGCCCTGTAGAGACGTTATCCCGTTGCGCTGGGTAGATACGCAGTTCGGCCCATAGAGTGCCAAAATCGGCGATGGAAAATAACACCTGATCCTTGGTGACTTCGCCGGTGTTGGCGTGACGTTGTACGACCGTCCCAGAAATGGGAGCGCGCACCGAATATTTCTTCAGGCTTTCATCGGATTCCACTTCGGCGAGTAAGTCGCCTGCTTTGACCGTATCGCCGATACTGGCCTTAACAGAGGTAATCAACCCAGAAAAACGTGCCCGCATATGACTGAGTTGTTCCGGCCCGGTTGAGAGCACACCATAGCTGGTGATGGTTTGGTGAAGGGTTTTTTCTGTGGCGGCTGTTGTACCAATACCGACTTGGACAGCCATATCGCTATCAATACGACTGGTATTTTCTTCGTCATCGTGGGACTGATTGTCTGTGTCGCCATGTTCATTTTGGTGCTTATGATCCTCGCTCTCACCCTGTTGGGTATCTTCGGTGGCATGGGCTTCATGATCGTGGTCGTGATCATCAGAGTCTGCCTGAGCAAAAGCAGGGTTTGTTACGCCGATAATCACTGCGATTGTCAGGGTTAAATAGAGTGGTAAAGTTTTCATCGTTAATTCCTTGCGCTCTTGGCAAAGTGTTTTATTTGCCAAAATGCTGTGTTAATAAGATAAAGCGTTAGCTGCCAGTGGTTCTGCAATTAATTGCTCGATGAGTGTTTGATTGAGCTGTGCTGCAGTAGCGGCTTCAATATGTTGTTGCTTGGCAGTGAGCAGTTCTTCCTGTGCGGCAATCCAGTCTTGATAGCGATAGCGACCGTTTTCGTAGGCTTGTCGTGTCAAAAGTAATGCCTGCTCCAGCGCGGGTAAGACCTGAGTGCTGAACTGCTCGACAGCAGCCTTATTCTCTTCACGCTGAGAGAAGGCAGCGAACAAGCGGTTGTGTAGCTTGAGCTGGGCATCAGCTTGTTGGTAGTCCACGGCATTGCGCTCGGCCAATGCCGAGGCGACGCTCCCACGGTTACGTTTACCACTGAACAACGGAATCGAAATGCCCGCCGTTAACGCAGTGTCATCGGTTGCTTCGAAACGCCTGACACCCAATTGCCAGCCTATATCCACGCGACTTTGTGCCTGAGCCAGATTGACTTCGGCATCTTTTAGCCGAGCCTCGCTGGCAAAAATAGCAATGGCAGGGGAATGCTTGGCGCGTTGTAATAAACTGGCAAAATCATCCGAAGAGCCAAGCGCAGATAGGCTACCGCTGAGTTCAGTAAAGTGGGGATTGGTACTCCCCCAGAAGCTGCTTAGCATTACCTTCTGACGCTTAAAACTGCTGCGCAATGCCTGTAGGCGAATAGATGTACGAGTGTGTGCTGCTTTAGCGCGCATAACCTCCGCCTCAGGGGCAGCACCTTTAGACGCTCGCTGTTCAACGGTTTTTAGCATTTGCTCTGATAGCGCAACAGCCTCCATTGCAAGAGCAATGCTCTCTTGGGTGGAAAGAGAACGAATAAACGTTGTCGTTAGTTCACCGAGTACATCCAGCGTTGTCGCCTGGCGCTCAAAATTCAAGCGGTCGGTTCTGGCATCAATCACCGCAACCCGTGAACGCGCCTTGGCTCCCAGCTCAATCACAGAAGACAGTGCAAGGGTAGTTTCCGCGCTATCAAGCCCGTTAAACTCTCCGCTGCCCGCGATGTTTTCGACTTCCAGTCCCAGATTCAGGGCTGGAGAGAGCGAGCTGCTTTCGCGCTGTGCCACAAGGCTCTGCTGACGAAAACGGTATTGGTACAACTGCGGGTTGTTTTTCAGGGTGCGGGTGATGGCATCTTCCAGCGTTAGCGCTGTGGAAGCATTGACGCGCCGCGACACTTGTTCGGTGTTTTGCATAGGCGATTTAATCGAATCCGCCCAGCTCACCAAGGATAGGCTACCTAAAAGTAAGGCAGCAATAATGTTTCGTGTTTGCATAAATCATAGTCCGATATTCCATAAACATTCGTGCACACGTAGTTGTTGTAAGCGAATGTCGCTCCACAACAGTAGGTATGCTGATAAAGATCAGAAATGATTTATACGTTGGGCGGCGGAGTGGGTGGTGCTTGGGTAAAGTTGAGGAAGTGTGGCTGGTAGAAAGAAAACTGTTGATTAGCCATGTCACAGTTCAGTACTGGAGCATGACCGGCAATGCTGCCGGTATGACCGTGGCAGCAATGTGAGCAGTGGTCGTTGTCAGTAGTTGAATCAGATGAATGCGAGTCATCGCTGTCCAGGACATGCGCATATTCGTCACCGTGGGGGTGTTCACCACCGGTAATATCGACAGCGCTTTCGATACCCATAAAGAGTAGCGAAAAGATAAACAGGTATGAGATGAATGGCCGCAACATACTATTAATTCTATACCATTCGGTTTGTATAATCTATACGGTTAATGCGTTTGATACTAAATATGTCTATCTGATCAAGATTCTTAGTAGAATTGTTTAAAAATTCGACTGTTTTCATTTATGGTTGACTTCAAGGACTTGTTGGCAATGTTGTTTTGGTTGAAGTTGCTTCGCTATCTCGGCAGTCTTCATCGGGGAATTCTAATTCTATCGTTGTATGCGATAAGTCGTAGCGTTGTAGAGTCCTTGAAATTTCTCGTTTTAGCTCCTGTTGGCCTAAATCGCTTATCGCCTTTTCGAGTTCAAGGTGTGCGGTTAATACATCATTAGCACCATCAAGCGACCAGATATGGACGTGATGTACACTCCTAATTTTCTCAAGAGATTTCAAGTCGCTAATGATATCCTGCCGAACTTTTGTGTCTGGCGTTGCCTGAAGAAAAATCTTAATGGTGTCGATGAGTGTCTTGGTGACATTGAATAATATGAACAAGGTAAATCCGATGGATAAAAGTGGATCGAGCACAGGGAGATCGACAAAGCTAAGCACAACAGCAACGAGTAAAACTGCCACCCAGCCTAAAACGTCTTCTAATAAGTGCCAATTCAAAACGCGCTCATTTAATGATTTTCCATGGCTAAGCTTATAAGCGGCGAATCCATTGACGGCTATTCCAAATATGGCCAGAACAATCATGCCCTGTGCATGGGGCATTTCTGGATCGGATAAGCGGGGAATTGCTTCGCTTAATACCCATATAGACCCGCCGATGAGAACCGCGCCATTAACCAGTGCGCCTAACAAGGAAAATCTTTGATAGCCATAACTATAGGTGTCGTTAGCTTGTTTATGCGCTATTTTGCTTAAAATCCAGGCGAGCCCGATTGATAAGCTATCGCCAAGATCATGCACGGCATCCGCCATGATTGCTGTGCTGTTGGTGAGCCAGCCACCAATAAATTCCACAATGGTGAATCCAAGATTGAGAAAGAACGCCCAACCAATGCGTGAGTCAGATGATTCATGATTGTGATTATGCATAACGGATTAAGTTACCTTTTTTGCATTCACGATTTCAATTGCAAAATACGGCGTGCGCCATTCAAAACGATTAAGCCGATCACGAAACCAATCACCAAATCCGGATAACGTGAATCGGTTAGTGCAACCAGTAAACCTGCCATGATAAGCCCTAAATTAGCGATCACATCGTTGGCCGAAAAAATCCAACTTGCTTTCATGTGTACACCACTGTCTTTTTGCTTGTTGATCAGTACCAGGCACAGGGAGTTGGCAATCAATGCGAGTAAACCAAAGCTCATCATGAGCATCGACTCCGGTTCACTGCCAAACAAAAATCGCCGGATCACTTCACTCAGAGCGCCGAGCGCTAGGATCAGTTGTAGCCAGCCAGAAAGGTGCGCTGCACGCAGCTTCATTTGAGCACTGTGACCTACCGCATAGAGCGCTAGGCCGTATACGGCAGCATCAGCAAACATGTCCAAGGAATCGGCAATTAATCCAGTCGACTGTGCAACCCAACCGATGCTGATTTCTACCCCAAACATGAGGGCATTGATCGCTAATAGCCACTTGAGGACGCCAGCTTCCTTGCTGTTGGTTGCCTGCGCGGAGGTGACCGCTGCTGAGAAGTCCTCCCCATCAATGGGTCGCGTATCATCTACGGTTGCCCCCAGTCCAAGATTTTCGATAGCGGCCTGAATGGGTGCAAAATTGTCGCCATGAAACACGGTGGCCTTACGATTCGGTGTATCAAATTCGAGTGCGACAGAAGGGTCGATGGCGCTAACAGCCATTCGGATCATGCTTTCTTCAGAGGGGCAGTCCATCTTGGGTATCGTAAATACGCTGGCGAAGCCTCCAGAGCCCCGCGTTCTATGCAGCGGCATGGCTATGCTTTTATCAGCAGAGTCAGCACATCCCCCATCACACGAATCAGTCATATTTGAGCCCTTGTTTTACCATTACTGCATAGTTTAAACTCTATAGTAACTATAGAGTCAAGCTTTGAGGAAGAAGGATGAAAATTGGTGAGCTAGCCAAATTGACCGGATGCTCCGTGCAGACAATACGCTATTACGAAAAAGAGAAACTGCTTGCATCGAAAAGGCGCAGTGAAGGGAATTTTCGTCTGTATGACCAGTCGGCTGTTGGACAACTTATGTTTATTAAAAATTGCCGTAGCCTTGACCTTGCTTTATCAGAGGTTCGTCAGTTGATTGAATTAAACCAATCGCCTGGTATGCATTGTGATGATGTGAACAAGATGATTGATAATCATATTGAGCAAGTGGAGCAACGTATGAAGGAACTGGAAGGGCTTCGGCGACATCTAACATCGCTACGGGATAGCTGCTCAACTAACCGCACTGTCGAGGAGTGCGGTATTTTGAGAAACTTGTCGGCAAAGCAACTGGAGAATCCGTGAAGCCTATTCCTTGTTATTGGACGCTATGCCTGCCGTATCGAATTCCTCCTAACTTTCGACCGTAGTATGACCACAGCGAAAGCGAGTAGTATCAGTGCCTGGGACAATACTCCCTGCCATGTTGAATTAACGCCAATCCATTCAATTGAAAAACTAACCGGCAATGGTGAAATATCGATAAAAGCAGCTTCTTGAAGAGCTGATACAGCCTTGCCCATTAGTACGAACGAGAGGGTCAATAATAAATAGGTGGTTGTCGCGAAGAAGCGAGCTATGGGGAGCTTGATTGAATACTTGATCAATACCCACGCCAACACGAAGAGTATAATTGTGCCGAGAAAGAACCCCCCTGCGACATAAGACAATTGAGCATCAACAGATTGTGTCAGCAGCGATTGGTAAAAGAGAACCGTTTCAAATACTTCGCGGTACACTGCGATAAATGCAAGGGCGGTTAATCCCCAGAGGGTTCCAGACTTAAGTTTGGTGTTAATATGTTGCTGGATATAGGCTTGCCATTGCTCAGCATGAGTTTTGTCATGCATCCAGATGCCGACATAAAATAACACCACCGCGGCTAACATCGCGGCGACACCCTCCATTACTTCCCTACTGGCACCGCTTATACTGATTAGTGTTTGGGCTACCAGCCATGTGGCACCACCAGCGAATAGCGCGGAAATCCACCCAGCATGCACATACTTTAGTGCATCCCGGCGTTGCGTTCGTATCAGCACTGTCGTTAACGCAATAATGACTAACAGCGCTTCCAAGCCTTCGCGTAGCAGAATCACCAAACTCGCTGAAAAAAGCGTTCCATTCGATAGGGCCGATTCAGTTAAAAGCCGTTCGGCTTGATCCAATTGATTGAATGCATTGGACATCACGCTGTCCAATTCGGGGTCATTTTGTGGCTGGCTGATAGCATGACGAAGTTTAATCAAGGTGGTTTCAATACTTTTCCGCAATGCTTGATTTCTTGCATCCAGGTTGTTTTCAACTAATTCAAAACCATCCAGATAAGCGCTAACAGTGAGATTGTGTGCCCGATCATATTCGCCCATGTGGTACGCAGATTGCGCTGCTTTAAGCCGTTCTCGGGTGACAGTTAATGGTGTACTCTTTGCGACAAACAATGGGTTTGGGTTGGCTCGAAGTTGTTCAATGACATTTGTGTGCTTGTCGGGCAGCTCTTTGGCTAACAACGAGGGACTATAGTTTACAAGCTGGTGCAGAGAAATGGCGGGGTCGGCTTGAGCGGGAAGTTGCTCAGATGGCTGGAAAGCAAGGCTACCCACATAGAACGCCAGCGACCACTTCTGTTGGTCGGTTAATTGAGCAAAAGCAGGCATAGCCGTGCCGTCGATACCGTTGGCAATCGCATCATATAGGCCGAGGATGGATCGGTTTAATGCGCGTTCTTTGTCAGTGAAATCAGTAGGGGATGGCTCTAAATTTGCAGCTGCAATTCCATCTCCCTGTCCGGTTACACCGTGGCAGCTAGCACAGTTGTTTTCATACATCTGTTGCCTTTTAGCTATCGCCATTAGCGCAGTGGGCAGAGATGATTGTGGTGCCAGTGTCAGTACTGAATACCTCAATTCAGCGGTTAACACTCGCACGGTATTGATGCTTTGTTTGTTCTGGATAGATGATTGAAGCGACTTTGCTTGGTGGACAATAGGTTGGAGCTTGCTAAAAGATTCAGCTACACGCGAGATTTTCGTAGTAATTAGGCTGGAGAACTCCAGCATCTCCTGATACTCACCGTTGTCAGTTATCTGACCGTCGTTGACAGCTTCGGAGTAATCAACACCGATATATTCTGCTAGTTGTGCAATCTGCCGTAGTTCCACCAGGTGATCTTCGGATGCGGCAAGGCCCACGATTGACCAAGATACGAACACAAATAAAAGGCAAAACGCATAAATACGCCTAATAGAATGCTTTCGTTCAGATGAAAGGGTCATTACAAGCGGCGGCATATGGGTTTTCCTTGGGCTAACTGATAATTATTCGCAATTGTAATGTCTATAGTAGCTATAGAGTCAAGCTGAGTTGTATTCGATATTCATAGTTACGATACTTGGCGTAGTTATTCCCGCCGGTCATTTGTCGAGGTGGTACTCATTGGACGGCTTCCTGATCTAATTCCCGGAAAAGCACCACTAAGTCTCCAAATATCTTACTTTTCAGCATGAAAGCTTTTCTATCGCTCTATTTCGTCTGCTGATTAACCATAGAGCCAACTGAGCCTATGTGTGAGATTAGAGCGTGTCGAAACTGAAGATTTTTGTTGTATCTGCTGCAATCGTATTCGCGGCACTGAGCATATTAGAAGCTGGCGCTGACGCTTTGCCACAATCAATTGTTGCAATCACCTCTAATCAGCGGCCCATTCAGTCAGTCAATTGGAAGAGTGCGAGCCCTTCCAAAAACAACCCAGAAATTACCATCTTAAGTCTTGATGCAGTCCAGTCTATCCAGGATCAATTGAGCGAAGGGCTGCCCAATGATGAAACGTTGGCGCGCGCCTTGGTTCAGCAGAAAATTGCTGAAATAGGACGTTCAAAATTGGAAGACGAATTACGCACTGCTTATCTTCCTCTGGGCACTATGATGGCGTATGGCCTTGACCGTTATCCAGTAATTATTTTCGATAAGCGAGAGGTGATCTATGGAATGACCGATCTCTCTCTAGCCATCAATCGGCATCGTCAGTGGCTTAAAGATAAAAATGGAGGGGGTAATTGATGAATAAAGTTATTCAAGTAGTCATGCTATTTGTGCTGTTGCAAGGATACAAACTACAGGCCTTTGAGGCAGAACCGACGACGATAACAACTGCGGATATTGTTGGAGCAATTACGCTGGATCGTTCCTGCTTGAACTATTGCATTACTGGCGTCTGTGTCTGGCTGCGTTGCAGTATTTATGAATGTTCTATCGAGACCAGCATCCGAGTCGCACACTACAATCCGGATCTGGTGGTGAGTGTCTACGACGAGCCCGGCGATAACCCATGGCAGGAGATGGAATCCATATTTGGCTCGTTAGATTCAGGAATAGTCAGCGGGATCGTCAGTACCTTTCACGGTGCCTTCGTGGGAGGAGGGCATCGAACCGAGGGTGGGAATCCGGCGACGGATCAGAGTCTGCGATTTAAAGAAGTAACCGCAATCGGCCACCCTTTTTCCTCAGTTTCTGACTTTATTGGCAACACAGGGTATTACTGCCCGTCCGAAGCCGAGTCTTTTAATCCCTACCTGCTCTCTTCTCTGGATGCATTGACCTGGCGTCTTGGTTTGCCCGAGATGTTGTATTTGCAAAACCTGCTACCCGGTCGGCGTGTCGTGGGCGATGGAATCCAGCAACAATGGGGGCCGGTTTGGCCGCGTACAGGATTTATCAATCAAAAGGATGATGCCAAGGCGGCTGCGGTGGTTGCACAGCGGGCTGGCAATATCGTTACCCAAACCCGCCAACCTCATATTTATAACGCACTTGATGGCAATGGCTATAACCGTACCTGGTTGCCCGGTGAATTGGTTGAGAACGATCCGGATACGGGGGTATGGCAAATGCTGGCACCTGAAGTCGATGAGCAATGTTATGCCTTTGGTGAAAACGATGTGTTGAGTACTTCGTGGTCCCAGGGGCGTCATTCTGAAGATAACCGATACGCGTTTACCTTGTGGCGTCCCTACGAGTGCTGTGAGGCAAAAGGTGCTTACTTATTCACTGTTCCGGTGAGGATTTTCTTATGATTTTTGAATATGCGGCCCCCGGTTTTGTTGGCGGGTAATGATCTTGATTGTTAGTTTTATAACCTGTTATCCGCTCATTGCCGCAGAAGCGCCAAGCGACGATAGCCTGTTCTATTACAAGATTGGTGGGGGGCGGGATATTTCAATTCCCCCCAGCCTCAATATCACTACGATTGATTTATCACTAAGCGGACAAGCCTCTGCACTCAGTTGCAGCGGTTTTGATCCAATGGTGGCTATCGAAAGCTCATTGGACAATTTGAGAAACGGTGTCGATAACGCTGTTAATGCCATTGAATTGGCAGCCACAGCCGCGATAGCAAATTTGCCTGGTTATATTCTTCAAAAGGCAAATCCTGGCCTGTATGACCTGTTTCAAAACGCCTTATTGCGCGCCAACGAATCCTTTTCGCTGGCCACTAAAAGCTGTGAGCGTATCCAGTACGAGATCGCCAATAACACAAACCCCTTTGATGAGTGGATTACAGTCAGTTGGGGCGATTCCTGGAAGCGTTCGGTGGGAATTGGTGGAGCCAATATCCACGATGCGGTCGATGATGCCGAAGATGCGCCTAACGAGGGGATTGAATGGGTGGGGGGGCTGAGGGCTGGTGGTGTTAACCAACCTCCGATCCGCGTGCTGTCAGATGTTGCCAAAGCTGGATTGAATATATTGTCGCAACGGCCTCCAGAATCAAGTAGTAACTTACCTAATAGCGCACCCCTTGCTCAGCATTTTGCCGGTCCTAACGCAGTTGATCGATGGATCAATAATGTACTGGGCGAGATTGAGGTAGGCCTCTGCGACAGCTGTACCAAAGGGACAAGGCCTGGAAAAGGATTGATTCCCTATATTGAGGAAACCACAGAAGATATTGTGCAGCTTCTAGTGGATCTGGTTTCAGGTTCAACACCACCTACACGGGCAAACCTGGAGCAAGTCGAAGCACCGGGTATTGCGGTGACGCTGCAAGTCATTCTGGCGATTCGAAATCAGTCTCCCGACGAAATATCAATTGTGATTAATAAGCTCAGCCAGGAGATTGCCGAAGCGAGGATCATGGAGGAGGCGATGATCATTCGACGCTTGCTATTGGCTGGTCGCAAGGAGGGCTATGTCGCAGCGAATGAGATCGCGCAGCAAGAGGTAATCCAGGCGCTGGATGAGCTGGAAAGTGAAATCAGTAATGTGATTTTCGAGAAAGATGCCCGCGATAAATTTGTCACTTCGACCGTTGTAGAGCTATTGCTGCGGGACAATGCGATCCGCCAATCGTCTGTGAATACGCCTGCCACAGTACCGACTGATCCTCGTCCTCTGAAAAATGGTGGTGTTGAACAATGAGAGAAGAGCAATGAAATTTGCCGCTTTAAAGAGACAGTTCTTGCTTTGGGGGTATACCTCCGCTGCGTTGGTATTACTACTCATAGTAGGAGTCGCGGTCAGTATCTGGGGGAGTTCGCAGCCTCCTCAGGCGATAGGTTCACTGGTCGCGAACTTGCCGTTGGGTTGGTGGCGCGCTGGTATCTATAGTTTGCTGGTGGTGTTTTGGCCTCGGCTTGTCTGCCAACTTACCCGTCATCGTTGGCATGACTCTTCATCCTCAGCAAGCCGTCGCCCATTAGTTATTTTGATCATCCTTTATGAATGTTTGATTGCTCAGAATCCTTTAGCGGTTTTGCTCGGCTGGGTGGCTTAACGGTATGGCTGTTGATAGTACGCTAGAACTCTACACCACGTTATTTGGCTGGCTGTTTTATAACAGCATTTGGGACGTGCTGGTGGCTACCGGCATCGTGTTTCTGCCGTTTCTGGGTATTCTTCTCGATACTATTATTCGCTCGTATGCGGGTGAAGATGCCGAAGAAGCGGGCAATACCACATTACGTATTGTCGAGGTGGAATTCTTTGTGGCTTTCTTCGTGATTCTGATTGCAGCCGTGCCGGCGACGCCGCTGAATGCTGTCGATTTGTCGTTTACGCCACGCGCAGTCATTGGGACGCCTGCGCAGCCAGTGGCCACGGTCAATAACTCACGTACTACCTATGGGGGAGGCATTTCGTTTAATGCCGCACCGGTGACAGTGAATGTGCCCGTGTTCTGGTATGCGGTGATGAGTTTTAGTTCGGGTTTTAACCGCGCAGTGATGGAAGATGTACCGCCCACGCTGAATTTTCGGGGGTATGTCGATGAATTGCGCGATGCATCCATTCAAGACCCTAATTTGCAACATGAGATCAACGATTTCTTTCGAGACTGTTTCGTTGAGGCGCGATCAAAATACCTGGCCGAACGGCCCAGTACCGTTGCAATCACTGCATTGTTGAACCGTTATGGGGAGAGTGACCCTGATTGGATTGGCTCGCATGTGTATCAGGAAATACCGGGATATTACGATAGCATCCGTGCTGATACCGTCAGGGAAGGATACCCCTGGTCGGTCCTCAGGGACGTAGAGTGGGATGCGTCTAATAACCCTGTTTATGGAAAGCCATTCTGCACAGAATGGTGGCAAGGCATTCAACAATCGATTCTTAATGAGCTAGGTGATCTCGATTTACTCTCTGCTGCCGCTGAACCGGGGTGGGACCCTGCGCCACGTCGCGATGCGGTTATACAAATTGCATTGATCAACTCTCCGCCGCGTTGGACTACTCGCGGTTACGACTTTGCCTATGGGAATCTGGTCGATTTCAGCGTCGGGGAGCCTGGAGTGATGGTATCGGTGCAGAATGCTGCGCAACAAGGTCTGGCTGCTTACGGCCTTGGAAAGACCAGTGTGTCTTTTGCCGCCTATTTGCGCGTATTCCTTGAAGCGGCACCGATGGTGCAAGCGCTGATCCTAATGGGACTCTACGCGCTGTTGCCGTTCTTTATCTTAATCAGCCGCTACAAGTTTTCTTTGTTGATTATTGGCGCATTGATTTTGTTCACAGTGAAGTTCTGGACAGTACTTTGGTTCTTTGCCTGGTGGGTGGATCAAAACCTGATTCAGGCGTTTTATCCCGACCCCGGCAGCGTGACCACGCTGTTTAGCACTGACCTCACGCTCAAGCGGATCATTCTTAACTTTCTCACTGGTGGGTTGTATTTGGTATTGCCGTTACTGCTATCCGTTTATCTCGGTTTGGCAGGTATTCGAGCCGCCTCTCAGCTTGATGGTGCTACCCAGGCGATCACCCGTGGCACAGCCGGGGCGGGGCGTATTAATCCCAGACTAGGAGGGCGTTTTAAGGGGAAGAAAGGGGCAAGTAAATGATGTTGTCAGCCAGCCTAACAGTTACCAACAGTCGCTATTGCTGTCTCAATAGCACCTTACATACCCGGATCAACGCTTCGGTGTGGTATGCAGTTATTTCTACGGAAATACTGAATGATCTGTTTGTTCACTCACCCAACCTGGGAGCTTGTTGCCCCATTGGGTCGGCGGCTCTTTTTATCGCATCAACTCATTGAATCAGGAGCACTGCTATGAGTAAACCAACTGAAAATACAAAAACCTCCTCTGCTACTGCAGAAAACAATCGGTACTTCAACGAGTATGCCAATGGCATCGGTTATCTGAACAGCATTCGTGAATTCGGTGCTGAAGGTAAACCTGAGCGCTATGCAGCTCAAGTATCGGTTATCCAGGGGCCAGCGGATAACGTGCATTATGAATATCATGATCTCGTTATTTCGTCTGAAACCTTGCTCGGTGTTGTGTTAGAACACCGGGAAGCTATCGAAGCCGAGGATGCCAATGTGCTGATTCGCTTTAATATGGCTAACCCTCGTGCCAAAGCATTCATCTATAAACAAGGTGAACGTGCTGGTGAATTGGGGGCTGCGATAGGTGGCTTCTTGACGCGTATTCACTCCATGAAAATTAACGGTGAACTGGTCTATGAAGACCAACGCACTTTTGATGATCATGAGGGCGCACCTCAAGTTGCAAATGGATAACACGCCACCAGGGCAGTATTGATCTAACGCTTATATGCTGTCCATTTCATCCTTATGGGAACCACCGTTCCCATAAGGACCTGGTGTGTTCCCTATTCCTATGGGAGCACATTATGAAAACCGTTAAGCCTTCGAATGAAATGTATTCCGCCGAAACGGCATTCGAGCAGGAAAACCAACTGATTGCTGAAGCCAAACACTTGCTCTATGCACGATTGAAAACCCGTGACCAGGTGTTTAGTTCCCCGCATGAAGTACGCGACTATCTGCGCTTACAGCTCGCAGGGCAGCAGCGAGAAGTATTTATCTGTCTTTTTGTTGATAGCCAACATAGGCTGATTGAGTATCGGGAAATGTTTGCGGGCACCATTGATGGCTGCAGTGTTTACCCCCGTGAAGTGGTCAAGGCCGCTTTGCAGGTGAATGCTGCTGCAGTGATTTTTGCTCACAATCATCCATCTGGAGTGGCTGAGCCCAGTCAGAGTGATAGAAATATCACTCAACGGCTGAAAGAGGCTTTGTCATTGATAGATATCCGGGTACTGGATCACTTTATAGTAGGTGATGAGACAGTGGAATCGTTTGCTGAGCGAGGATTGCTTTAGTCGATCAAACCCAATGCCCGTAGAACTTCGGTTTTACGGGCATTTTCTATAACTTATTGTCGTAAAGGCCGTCAGCACGTTTTACCGGATCAATCTCACCGCTTCGATGGTTGTAATGAATAATGTTGTCGGTTGGGGCGTGATCATTTTCGTCATCGCCGCCATCGACTAGATCAATTAAAAATAGCAGGGTGCGCCAGCACAAACTGAGCATACCGACAATTAATGCGGCAATGAACAGATAAGATGTTTTGAGCCATTTCATCAGATTAGGCACCTTTTGCAGGGCGCTTAAAAATACAAGTAAGCTTTGCACTGCCTTTGGCGCAATTCACAAGTTCCCACTGCTGCTCACCTAATTTATTCAGCGTTTGGGTTAGTGCCCCGTCATTACCCAGTAAGGGGTAGGTTTTTACCAGATATTCCCAATTTTGCCCCGCTGTTGCCGACGTGGACAAAAGCAGCATGGCAAAGATACATGAGATGCGGAATGAGCTTTGAGTAAACATCCATTGTTCTCCTTAAGTGGGGAGTCCATGTAGGAAGCTACAATTATACTGTAAATGGTGTGATAAATGAGGTTCTGAGGTCACATTTTGGCAGTCAGTTATCAATATACTCGCGTAAAGCGCTCCATATAAGGTGAAGATCCAGGCTGGTTTCGTCGGCTATCTTGAGAAAACGTTCACGTTCCTCCAGTTGTTTATGGTGCTGCCAAAGCTTCCAGACCAGATGATCGGACTCTTCATCACATAGAGGTGGCCTGCCACTACCTACTCCACGAATGTTAAGAACATTTCGGCGACGGGAGAACTCTGAAGCATGCATGCCAAACAACCGACGCATCAGTATGAGTGGTGCGCCTTGTAGAAGGTAGATATCTTCGAGCTCTTTTTCTTCTCGCTTATCTTCTAGTTCTTTGATTTGGCGTTCCAGTGCGGATGTGTTGATATTGATAACGACATAATGCTGTGCACTTTGTACCAGAGATTTCTGCTCGGTGAGATTGAGTTTGGACATCAAGGTAATCAGATTGTCCGGTAGGGTATTTGTCTTGAAATGAATTGACTGAAGAGACTCAAGAGATGACATCAATGTCTTGGCCGCAGAGCGGCACATTTTATCCTCAAAATTTCCCATAAGCAGTAACACCATCGTTCCTTGACAGTCACTCTGTCCTTTGTTGTTGATTGTGGTTCCATACTATTGACAATGAGGAAAAATAACGTTGAGAAACTTTTCATAACAACAAGAAAGTATTGCCCGTGACGTCTCAACAGAGCGGGGTTTTATGTGTTGGCACCTGGCTTGCCAAAAATTGTGTGATCCAGTTCACATCTGTAATTGTCGCTGAGTTAAGTTGTTAACAATTGAGACCTGATTAATAGCGTTAGATGGAAAGTTTATTGATGGCCCGATAGTTATTCGATTGCTGTTATAAGCGGCTATGACCAGCATTAGGGCTACATTACTTTGTGGTGGTTCCTCTCCTATGCACCGTCTAATTCAAATCACTAAAATTATTTTTTGCCTCGTCAGCATGATTCTGACGAGTCTGTTTGCTCTTTCTCTGTCGGCCGTGTCATCCAGTGATTTCATGAATGGGAATGGGCTAAGTAAAAATCTACTGGCAGCGGGTTTGTTTATCCTGATCGGATGTTGTATCGATTTTGGTAAATATTTATTTTGGTCCGAAAGGAAGCGTAGTTATTGTTATGGGGTTATGGCTTTGATCCTTACAGGATTTTCGTTGTTGGCTAGTTGCGCATTTTTCCTTTCCGCAGAATTCGTCGCTATTAACAACTCCCGCTTAGAATCCATGGAATATAGGGTATTGCAAGAGAGGGCTGATGCGATTAGACAGGAGATAAACCACCATGAGCGTTTGCTGGAGAAACGCCTCAATAGTGAGTTTCATCGACAGTGGGTCGAAGGGGAAAAAAACGCTGAGAGAATACGTGAACTAAAAGGTTCACTGGTAAGGCTGATGGAGCTATCTTCAAATGCAGGCAAGAATACGGCGTTGAATGAAGTGCCAATAACACGCTTTTTTGCGGTCTTGGGGCGGATTTTTGGTGTGAGTATAGAAACCGTTAGAAACTTCGGCTATGGACTACTGGCGTTGTTGTTGGAAGTCATTACATTAGGTGCCATTAGTTTAGCAAATTCGATGCGGCGCGAAGCTTTGTGTTCTGATAAAGCGACGGCCGATGCTATCAAGCCGGAAGCATCTGTCGATGACTCTGTGCAGCGAGAAAAGATAGTCAATCTTTC
The DNA here is from genome assembly GCA_002700385.1 of Cycloclasticus sp. Lineage (GTDB taxonomy): Bacteria > Pseudomonadota > Gammaproteobacteria > Methylococcales > Cycloclasticaceae > Cycloclasticus. The sequence continues at coordinate 57,505 of PADC01000008.1, read as the reverse complement.
TAACGACATTATTCGAGGCCAAATACAGCCAGTTATTCGGAAGATCAAGGCAGCGCAATATGAGCTTGATATGGATGCAATCAGACAAGTACTGATGCACCTGTATTTGGCAGGACTGATTGATAAGGACGCACGTAATAGCTATAAACTGCCCAGTGCGGAATAGACTGATGAAGCTGAAGGGTGATCAAAATGTGATCAGCGCATATTTGGATTAAATCATATAAAAACAGTTGGTTAGGACTGTTTTTGAGGTCAGGTGTCTTGTGATAAGGCGTGGCAAGCCCTTGCGGAAGTAAAATAATTGAACTATTCTAACCACGATGTACTCTATGAAAGCTGAAGCTAAATTGACCCACTACTTGCAATAAACCGAATCATGCGGACAGTAAAATACAGACAGTTGATCGTTGCGCTACTGATGATGGCATTCATCGGTCAGGTCGTTGCGTCTACGAGCATGTCTTGCCAAAGCCTGTCTGCCCCTTTGCAAGCTCAGGAGCAGATGATGGATTCGGGTATGATGGATCACTCTCAGCATATGGGCTCAAATGCGTTCTCGTTAGATGGTGCGGCTACCGCCGATTGCTGTCCTGATTGCGATTGCAGTTTGGGTGGGTGCTCCTCAGTAGCATTGCCTGCATGCCAGTCCATTTTTTCTTCTAGTCTTAAATCGATAACTGGTCACTATGACGAGTCTGCGGACTTTCAACTGGCTGTCTCCCTCTTTCGCCCTCCCATTTCCCGCTAATACAGGGTAAGTGCGCCTGAAATTCGGCGCTTCTTGCTCGATAGTTGTTGGCGGGAGTCACCAAACTCCCGAATAGAAAGTCTGAAAAGGCCTTGTGCTCTGTGGGAGTTACCATGAAATGGGTTGTTAGAAGTTTGGGGTGGTTTGCCACCACCACGCTGTTACTGATGAGTGTTGTTGCGTGTTCCGATAAGGAAAGTTTAACCACTGCATCGAGTTCAATTGCCAGCGAAATAGTCTCGCTGGATGTCTATAAAAGTCGAACTTGCGGTTGCTGTAAAAAATGGATCTCGCATATTGAGGATTTCGGCTTTGAATCCGAAGTGCATCACCCCGCGAATCTGAACAAGATAAAATCTGATAAAGGCATAGAACCCCGTTATCAGTCCTGCCATACCGCTGTCTCAAGTGATGGTTATGTATTTGAAGGCCATATCCCTGGTCAAATCATCCAGCAGTTTCTTGCCGATCCCCCTAAAAATGCCATTGGTTTGGCTGTGCCTAGTATGCCTGTGGGTAGCCCCGGTATGGAGGTGGGTGATCGCTTCGATCCCTACGATGTGTTGCTACTAATGACGGATGGCAGCAGCGAAGTTTATATTCATATGGCAAATGCGCAAAGTGGATTGCCTGGTGTCGGAGACAGCTCAAGCGGGGAGCACCCATGAAAACGTTGACTGCACTTTGTTTGATTTGTAGCGCAACCATCGTTTTCGCACAGGAATCCGGGCCGGAATTGACGCTGGAGTCAGCCATTTCTCAGGCCGTTGCGTTGGACCCATGGCTCAACGGGAGTCGTTACCGGGAAGATGCTTTAAATAACGAATCGATATCTGCTTCCACTCTACCAGACCCCAAGATCAGCCTGATGGCTGCAAATTTTCCAACAGATACTTTTGATATTAATCAGGAAGCTATGACCCAGCTCACTGTGGGTGTCAGTCAAATGTTTCCGCGAGGCGATAGTCTGGCACTGTCAAGTCGCCAAAAGCAGGAGCTGGCGGCACAGGAGCCACTGCTTCGGCAGGATCGTCAAGCCAAGGTGACCGCGAGTGTAGCCAAGTTGTGGCTGGACGCGTTCAAGGCCCAGGAGAGCATTCGCTTAATTGAAGGGGACCGTTCGTTATTCGAACATTTGGTAGACGCAACGCGAGCCAGTTATTCATCGGCACTGGGGCGCGCACGGCAGCAGGATATTATCCGTGCCCAGTTGGAGCTGACTCGGCTCGATGATCGCCTGACGGTGTTACACCAGCAATTAGAATCCGCCCAGCAGCGCCTTTCTGAGTGGATTGGTGCACAAGCCCACATTCCGGTCAGGCAAGTATCACCTGACCAGGAGCCTTCTGCACTTGGTTTTCACGAGATGAGCTTACTTAATACATCAGGTGGTGATCGGCAGCGCTATAACTGGATCAATCAGCACCCTGTTCTGCAGGCTTTTGACCAACGCATCAACTCGATGCAGACCGGTGTCGAACTGGCGCGTCAGAAATACAAACCCGAGTGGGGCCTCTCGGCACAGTATGGTTACCGGGACGACGATCCATTAGGTCGTGATCGTGCCGATTTGTTTTCCGTTGGCGTGACGTTTGACTTACCACTTTTCACGGGTAATCGACAGGATAAAGAAGTCAGTGCGGCCAACTCCAGGGCTGAGGCGCTCAAAACTGACAAGCTGCTTATGGCGCGGCAACTGATGGCGGGACTCGATACGGCTATCGTCCAGCTACAGCGCCTGAATGAGCGCCGTGCACTCTATGGGCAGCAGTTATTGCCGCAGATGTCAGAACAGGCAGAAGCAGCCTTGGCTGCCTATAACAATGACGACGGTGATTTTGCTGAAGCTGTGCGAGCCCGCATCGCGGAACTAAACGCCAAGATTGACTTTTTAAACATCAGGATTGATAGGCTGAAAACGATTGCCGAGCTGAACTACTTTTTAACCGCAGCCAACGACGGCAATGCGGAAGGATTAACCCAATGACATCTCCCATGAAAATTCCACTGAATAAATCATTCTTCATCACCATTGCGTTACTGATTGTTACTGCAACGCTTGCCCACTATTCGGCCCTGTGGCGCATCGAAGAAAAGCGCGCTACCAGCGAAGCGGAGGGCAGCAAAGAACCCCTCTACTGGGTTGCGCCAATGGACCCTAATTACAAACGGGATGAACCGGGAAAATCTCCCATGGGTATGGATCTGATTCCGGTTTACGAACAAATGGGGGGTGACGAGGAAGTAGGTACCGTCACCATCTCTCCGGATGTAGTTAACAATCTGGGGGTACGTACAGCCCCTGTCACTCGGGGGCGTTTGGATCTAACCATCAGTACAGTGGGTTATGTGCAATACGATGAAGATCGCCTTGTTCACATTCATCCACGGGTGGAGGGTTGGATCGAAAAGCTCCATGTCAAAGCTGCGGGTGATCCGGTTATACAGGGTGAGCCGCTGTATGCGTTGTATTCGCCGACTTTGGTCAATGCCCAGGAAGAACTGTTGCTGGCATTAAAACGAAATAATCCAACACTAATCACGGCTGCCATGGAGCGGCTATCGGCCTTGCAAGTGCCTCATTCAGAAATCAATCGCCTAAAAAAATCCGGCAAGGTTAGTCAGACCATTACCATCACCGCACCTCAATCTGGGGTATTGGATAATCTGAACACTCGGGAAGGGATGTTTGTTAAGCCGGGTATGGAGATGATGGCCATAGGCCAACTGGAGCATATCTGGGTGATTGGTGAAATATTTGAACGGCAGGCGGCCAGTGTGCAAGTGGGTGATGCAGTGCGCATGCGACTGGATTATTTACCCGGTCGCGAGTGGAAAGGAAATGTTGATTATATTTACCCCTCTCTGAACGCCAAAACGCGTACCGCTCAGGTGAGGGTGCATTTTGACAGCTCGGATAGATTCCTGAGGCCGGGCATGTTTGCGCAAATGACAATAGTTACCAAGCCCTCGCGGGAGACGTTACTCATTCCCCGTGAAGCACTGATTCGTACCGGTAGCCAATCAAGAGTGGTATTGGCAAAAGGTGAAGGGCGTTTTAAGTCCATCGCAGTGAAGGTAGGCAGAATTGGTGAAGATAAGGTGGAAATCCTTTCTGGTTTAAAAGACGGTGAGCGCATTGTTACGTCTGCCCAGTTCCTGATTGATTCCGAATCCAGCAAAACCTCAGACTTTAAGCGGATGCACCACGGCGAAGATCAGCCTAGCTCAGTTTGGGTTGCCGCCACGATCAAGAGCGTGATGCCGAATCATCGAATGGTGACAGTCAAGCATGAAGCGATTGATGCTTGGGAATGGCCAGAAATGACCATGGATTTTCAGGTTAATCCAAAAGTTAATTTTGAGGCGTTAACACTCGGTACTCAGCTGCACATGGAAATTACCAAGCTCGATAACGGGCAGTATGAAATGACTGGCACACATATTATGCATGGCGAGAGTGAGGAGGACATATCTTCGGAGGACGAAGAGAAAGTGGATCATAGTCAGATGAATCACGGTGAGATGGATCACTCCAATCAGCAACAGCACTCAGGTGACGGGGAGTAAAGCATGATTGAATCCATTATTCGCTGGTCCGTTCATAACCGTTTTTTTGTGCTGCTGGCCACTTTGATGTTGGTGGGAATTGGTGGCTGGTCCCTTAAAAATACACCGGTAGATGCTATTCCCGATTTGTCGGACGTGCAGGTGATTATCAAAACCAGTTATCCGGGGCAGGCGCCGCAGGTGGTGGAAGATCAGGTCACCTATCCGCTGACTACTGCCATGTTGTCAGTACCGGGTGCGGTCACCGTACGCGGCTACTCGTTTTTTGGCGACTCCTATGTCTATGTCATTTTTGATGAAGATACCGATGCTTACTGGGCCCGCTCGCGGGTGTTGGAATACCTGTCGCAGGTGGCACCGACGCTGCCACCCAGTGCCAGACCACAATTGGGACCGGATGCGACTGGTGTGGGTTGGGTCTACCTCTACGCGCTAGTGGACCGCACCGGTCAGCACGATCTCAGCCAGCTGCGCAGCCTGCAGGACTGGTTCTTGAAATACGAGCTGCAAACGGTTCCCGGCGTGTCGGAAGTTTCCGCCTTGGGTGGCATGGTGAAGCAATATCAGGTCAGGGTTCACCCGGATAAGTTACGGGCCTTCAACATCCCGCTGTCCCATATCCAAATGGCGATCCAGCGGGGTAACCAGGAGGTCGGGGCGTCGGTGGTGGAAATGGCCGAGGCGGAATATATGGTGCGCGCATCGGGCTACATCCAGGGGCGTGATGATCTGGCCAATATCCCTTTGGGCCTGAACGTCAACGGCACTCCCATACTGTTAAAAGATGTGGCGGACATCGACGTCGGGCCGCAGATGCGCCGGGGCATTGCCGAACTCAATGGCGAAGGTGAAACAGTAGGCGGCATTGTGGTCATGCGTTTTGGCGAGAATGCGCAAAAAACCATTGCTGGCGTCAAAGCCAAGCTGGAAACGCTTAAAGCCGGGTTGCCAGAGGGTGTGGAAGTCGTGACGGTCTATGATCGTTCCGGCCTGATTGAGCGCGCCGTGGAAAACCTGTGGCACAAGTTGCTGGAAGAGTTCATTGTCGTGGCTCTGGTCTGCATGGTGTTCCTGTTCCATGTTCGTTCCAGTCTGGTGGCAATTGTCAGTTTACCAGTGGGTATTCTTGCCGCATTTATCGTCATGCATGCGCAAGGACTCAACGCCAATATCATGTCGTTGGGCGGGATTGCCATTGCCATCGGCGCCATGATCGACGGCGCCATCGTCATGATAGAGAACATGCACAAGCATATGGAGCGAACACCACTGACCAACGAAAATCGCTGGCAGGTAGTCGCGGAATCTGCCGCCGAGGTGGGGCCGGCGCTATTTTTCAGCCTGCTGATCATTACCGTGAGTTTTGTGCCGGTGTTTACCCTGGAGGCGCAGGAAGGCCGTATGTTCTCGCCACTGGCATTCACCAAAACCTATGCCATGGCCGCGAGCGCTGCATTAGCGGTAACGCTGGTGCCCGTGCTGATGGGCTATTTTATTCGTGGCAAAGTATTGCCCGAGCACAAAAACCCACTCAATCGCGCGTTGATTGGCGTGTATATGCCTGCGCTTAAAGCCGTGCTCAATTACCCTAAATCCACGCTCGTGTTAGCCCTGGTGATTACGGTTATCGGGTTTTGGCCAGTCAGCCAGATAGGTAGCGAATTTATCCCCCCCTTGGATGAGGGCGATTTGATGTATATGCCCACCACCTATCCGGGGCTGTCCATAGGTAAAGCACGGGAGATCCTGCAACAGACCGACAAGTTGATTGCCACGGTGCCCGAAGTGAAAAGTGTATTCGGCAAAATCGGTCGGGCAGAAACCGCCACTGACCCAGCGCCCCTGACCATGATTGAAACCTTTGTCCAGTTGAAACCGAGAGAGGAGTGGCGCGATGGCATGACTACGGAATCGCTGAAAAAAGAACTGGACGCTCTGGTGAAATTTCCTGGACTGACCAATGCATGGGTGATGCCGATCAAAACCCGTATCGACATGCTGGCCACGGGTATTAAAACCCCGGTAGGCATCAAGGTGGCTGGCCCTGATCTGAGGGAAATCGAAAAAATCGGCAAGCGTCTGGAACAGGTGCTCAAAGATGTACCTGGCACCGCCTCAGTATATTCCGAGCGAGTAGCGGGTGGCCGTTATATCAAGGTGGATATTCAGCGGGAAAAAGCAGCGCGTTATGGTCTCAATATCGCTGACGTGCAGCAGGTGGTGGCCACTGCTATCGGCGGCATGAACGTCGCGCAGACAATCGAAGGGTTGGAGCGTTATCCCGTCAATCTGCGTTATCCGCAGGACTATCGTAATTCGCCGGAACAACTGGCCTTGCTGCCCATTGTAACAACCAGTGGCCAGCGCATTGCATTGGGGGATGTCGCTCGTGTTTATGTGGAAGACGGCCCCCCGGCCATCAAGAGCGAGAATGCCCGCCTCAACGGCTGGACCTTTGTTGATATCGATGGCGTGGATATTGGCAGTTATGTAAAAAATGCCATGGCCGTGGTGGCCGATCAGGTCGAGCTACCAGCAGGCTACTCCCTGAACTGGTCGGGGCAGTACGAATACATGCTGAGAGCCAAGGAAAAACTCACCTATGTGGTGCCGCTGACGCTGGCCATTATCATCGTGCTGCTCTATTTCAATTTTCGCAACTTTGCCGAGGTCGCGATCATCATGGGCACTCTGCCGCTAGCCATGGTGGGCTCGATCTGGCTGATGTACGTGCTCGGCTACAACTTCTCTGTCGCTGTTGGCGTGGGCTTTATTGCGCTGGCAGGTGTGGCAGTAGAAATCGGGGTCATCATGCTGGTGTACCTCAATCAGGCTTATCGCCATATGCTGGAAGAGTGTGAGCAGAAAGGTGTTGAACCGCGAAAGGAAACATTGCGCCACGCGGTGTTGCACGGTGCCGGCCTAAGGGTAAGACCCGTGATGATGACTGCAGCGGCGATTATCGTGGGGCTGTTACCTATTATGTACGGCACGGGTACCGGTTCGGAAGTCATGAGTCGGATTGCGGCGCCTATGGTGGGTGGAATGCTGAGTGCCGTGGTGTTGACTTTGCTGGTATTGCCGGCGGTTTATCTGCTTTGGAAGCAGAGTAAGGGTAAAGACGGAACTTAAGCTATGGACCTGGCGTACCCGATTATAAAGTTTGGGTGCGCCGTTCTGAATTCTAACCCTATATTCTTGGCCTCTCTGTAGCTTCTGGAGCTGCAACCGATGGGGAACACGTCGGTGTCAAACATTTGATTCAGGTCAAGAACTGGCGATATCAGATCTGCTAGATTAAAACGGTCAATAAAGGGAGCCGATATGGTTCATTATCTGGGTATTATGTTGGTCATTTGGGGGTTGCTTGCGCAACCACTGATGGCTGCATTGCCCAGGGATATGCAGGTTCACCTTCCAATACCGGCAAACGCGCTCAACCATGGCTCGATCGCCTCGATATTGGATCTGGACCATACGCGACCAGTCCCAGCGCCCACTTCCGATTCTCTCAACCCGAATGACCGTGGTGAACAGGCGGCCGGACATAGCCTCACTGCTTCGACAATGCCCTGTCATCAGATTGCCAAGAGCGATTCGCCCAAACCCCGCGGTAAGTGCTTAGCCGGTCATTGCGACTCAGGCTGTCTATCGGCCAGTCACTGTGCGTCAACCTGTTCAGCCTCGGGAACAGTTGGGGCGGTCGGTTCATTTTTTAAAAATACTATGAATCATGCCGCCTGCGACATGTTCAATACTGCGCCGGAACCATTGTTGGCACGGCTCCCCTCACGCATTTTTCACCCTCCCAAAACGGCCTGATCAGGCCGGTAAGCCCGCTGGTATAACAACCGCGATACCTGTTTCCTGAAGGGTTCCGCCTTTGCGGGCCCTGGTTCTTGAACCTTTGAAATCCCTGCTGGTGGTTCTCCCGCTTTGTGCTGGGAGCAACGCATGTTCCGACTTGCCAGGGTAAACAGGATTACACATACATTACTGGAATGTAATACATGGGTCATCTTAAGGTCAGAAACGCCGCTCTACTATGACAATGGATAAGTCCAGGTGCAGCTTGGGAGTTGTGTACGGGTCGATTCAATGCAGAAACGCCGTGACAGGATATCGGGCCAATATTGACGGTTGACGGCGTACAGGCTACAGATCGAGGGCGTGTAATAGTGAGTACGAGAAGCCTGATACCTGTTAATGAAAATTGCTTGACCTGTGTCTTGGACACAGGTGTAAGGTGACAAAAAGCCGGACAAATTCTTTGGGTTTTCTCTCGGGTTTAAAACTGATGATTAACTCATATCGAGGCAAGGAACAGATCTTCGGGGTTAATCTGAATCCCGCGATAGTCAGACTGAGCTGCGAGGAGAGCTGTGTGAAAGTGATCGAAATGGCCAGGCGTTTAGGGGTTACGGCCGATACCGTGCGGTTTTATACCCGGATCAAGATTCTGAAACCGGGTAAGAACAAAGCCAATGGGTATCGGGAATACAGCGAAAAGGATTACAACCGCTTGCGATTCGTGCTGAGTGCACGGCAACTGGGCTTTTCCGTTGAGGATATTCAGGAAATTTTGAACCACGCGGATAAGAAGAAATCACCTTGCCCGACGGTACGCCGCTTGATTGACCAACGCCTGAATGAAACTGAACAACGGTTCGCGGAGACTCTGCAACTGCGGGAACGCATGCAGCAGGCCGTGGTTGAGTGGAGCCAAAAGCCAGATAAGGTGCCGACTGGCCATATGATCTGTCACCTGATTGAAGAGTTTGCCCAGTAAATCAACATAGAGGATTTGCCATGAATACACAGAAATTCGAGAGCCCTACTCATCACCGGGGCGGCTGCTGTTGCGCCAGCAAGTCATCCACTGCAGCTAACACTCGGAGCAGTGTTGGCTCAGATAGCGATATCCCGCTGCAGCGGTTACAGGTGCAAGGCGCCACGTGCGGTGGTTGTGTAAGAAGCATTGAGCAAACGCTACGCGCTGTTTCCGGCGTAAGCGATGCGTGTATGGATCTGGCGACGGGTGTCGCTTCGGCCGTTGGCAGGGTCGAGTCTAACGCTCTGATAGAGGCGTTGGATCGGGCGGGTTTTCCCGCGGCGGTCATCAAATAATTCAGGAGCGATCCCATGAGTTCAGTGAACACGGAATCCGGCAAACCGGGTTGTCATAAAGATACCGATAACAACACGCAGCATCATAATCATGAACACGGTTCTGATCCCCATGTTCATGTTGATAGCGCGGCGCACCAGGAACTGATTATTGAGGGTGCCGGTTGTGCCAGCTGTGTGGGAAAAATTGAATCAGCCTTGAAGGCGGTGCCGGGTGTGGAGAACGCGGAAATGAATTTCGCTCAGCGCACCGTCGATGTGATTGGCAATGCAGCCGCGTCTGACTTGCTTAAGGCGGTGGAGAAGGTGGGCTATAACGCCAAGCTTGCGGCTGCTGAGAATGAAGATGATGCATTGGCCGAAAAAGAGAAGGCGGATCAGGCTTATTACAAGCGCTTGATGAAAGAAACCTGGATTGCTCTCTCACTGGGTGGCCCTTTGATGGCCTATGCGCTGATCACTGGTGAAGTCAACGTCAACACCACCACAGAACGCATCGCCTGGTTGGTCGTGGGTATTCTGACTTTTGGTGTTCTCTATTTTTCCGGCAAGCACTTTTTTGTCGGCGCCTGGAAGTCCTTTCTCAATCACTCTGCCAATATGGATACGCTGATTGCTTTGGGTACTGGCACGGCGTGGTTGTATTCCATGGTGGTGGTGTTTTTCCCCGACGCCGTTCCCGATCAGGCGCGCCATGTCTACTTCGAGGCTACGGCGATCATTATCGGCTTGATTGATCTCGGCCTTGCTCTGGAACTAAAAGCCCGCGGTCGTACATCAGAAGCCATCAAGCGCCTGATCGGATTGCAGGCGAAAACCGCCCGAGTCATTCGCGATGACAAAGAACTGGATATTGCTATCGAACAGGTTCTACTGAACGATGTGGTCCGTGTGCGGCCAGGTGAAAAAATTCCCGTCGATGGCGAGGTAATCGAAGGGCATACCGCTATTGACGAATCCATGCTCACCGGCGAGCCGATGCCGGTAGAAAAAGCTACTGGGGATACCGTGGCGGCGGGCACCATCAATAAGTCAGGCTCAATTCTGTTTAAAGCTACCCGCGTTGGTAAAGACACGGCGCTGGCGCAAATCATCAATATGGTCAAGCGCGCACAAAACTCTAAGCCGCCCATTGGTCGTTTGGCTGATGTCATCTCAGCCTATTTTGTTCCGGTGGTCATGATTATCGCCGTAGCGAGCGCCCTGACCTGGTTGAATTTTGGGCCGGAACCAGCGGTAGCTTTTGCGATTGTATCGGCGACCACTGTATTGATTATCGCCTGTCCCTGTGCGCTAGGCCTGGCAACACCGATGTCAGTGATGGTGGGCGTGGGCAAGGCCGCGGAGGCGGGCGTGCTGATTCGTAACGGCGAGGCCTTGCAAACCGCGTCGAAGATTTCGGCGATGATTCTGGATAAAACCGGCACCATCACCCTGGGCGCGCCGAAGGTTACCGATGTGTTGGTGGCAGGTGAACATGACGAGCAGGCGGTGTTGCGATTGGCAGCAACGCTTGAATCCGGCTCCGAGCATCCGTTGGCCATGGCTATTGTTGAAAGTGCTCAGGAAAGAGGGATCGAAATGGGCAAGGTCTCAAATTTTAACGCCATTGCCGGCCACGGTGTGCAGGCGGAGGTGGACGGAAAAACACTGTTGTTCGGCAATGAAAAGCTCATGCGCGAGCGCACTATCGAACTGGGTGATTTTGTTGAAAAGGCCCAGATGCTGGCCGCCGAGGCTAAAACGCCGATGTATTTCGCCGTTGATAATAAGCTCGCAGCGATTATCGCAGTAGCCGATCCAATTAAGGAAGACTCCATTGCTGCCATCAAGCGCCTGCAACATAACGGCATCCGGGTGGTGATGCTCACCGGCGATAACCGCGCCACAGCCAAGGCGGTAGCGGAAAAAGCCGGTATCAAGGAATTTTTCGCCGAAGTGCTGCCGGAAGAAAAATCCAAAAAAGTGCAGGAACTGCAGATGGAAGGTGAAGTGGTGGGCATGACCGGTGACGGCATCAACGACGCGCCAGCCCTGGCCATCGCCAATGTCGGCTTCGCTATTGGCACAGGTACCGATGTGGCCATTGAAAGTGCCGACATCACCCTGATGCGGGGTTCGTTACATGGTTTGGCCGATGCCATTGCAGTGAGTAAAGCGACCTTGCGCAATATCAAACAGAATTTATTCGGCGCCTTTATTTACAACGTGGCCGGCGTGCCTTTTGCGGCTGGCGTGCTGTACCCATTCTTGGGCTTGTTGTTGAACCCGGTGATTGCCGGGGCCGCGATGGCGTTTTCATCACTCACTGTCGTGACCAACGCCAATCGATTGCGTTTGTTTAAAGCGCAGGAACACTAAGCCCAACACCAGGAGAAATACCACATGTTACTGATCAATATAGCCGGATTGGCGTTAATCGCTCTGATTGTGTGGTGGTTCTGGCTTTACAAGCCGAAAGAAGCTGAGCTGGGGGAAAACGATCTGGTGATTACTGTTGAAAATGGCACCTATTCGCCTTCGCGGATTAAAGTGCCAACCGGAGAACCGGTCGAAATTAAATTTATCCGCAAAGATCAATCACCCTGTTCTGAGACTTTACTGATCCCTGAACTGCAAATTAGCGACACCCTGCCACTGAATAAATTGAAAACCATTCAGTTGCCCGCGTTGGCAGCAGGTGAATACGCGTTTCATTGCCAGATGCAGATGTACCGTGGACAGATCACGGTGAAATAGGCAGGAGGATCTGATGGACATCAATAAAGTCACGGCCATTTTTGATGAGTTTCGCCTGAAAGAAGTGGAAGAAACCCTGATACGACACGGTGTGAAGGGCTTTACCTTACACCCGGTTCGCGGCCGGGGCTATTACTTCGACAGTTTTAACGAAAACCACTTGATCAAGCATATTCAAATGGAAATTTATGCCAAGGCGGAGCAGGCGAAGGAAATTGCGCAGCTGATTGTGGATGCGGCGCATGTTAATGCCGATAGCGAAGGGCTGGTCTGCATCGTGCCAGTCAACGATCTGCTGTGGATACACGATAAACGCAGCGCAACAGACAACGATTTTCAATTTCACAGGTGAGGTGTGACATGGCAACCCAAAAATCATCATTCTGGTTGACTCCCAAAGGCCTGGCCGCCCTGGGTTTAATTGCAGCGGCAAGCTATTTCCTATTGATCGAGCATCGGCAACACGTCTGGCAGTTTTTGCCTTTCTTGATTCTCTTAGCCTGTCCTTTTATGCATTTGTTTATGCACGGAGGACATGGGGGGCACGGCGGCCACGGTGACCATGGCCAGCACGAGGATGAATCCGACCAGGATGCTTATCAACGTGGCTTGGAAGAAGGTCGCCGGGAAAACGAACATCGTCATCACCATTAACCCAATACATAACAGGAGATGAAGTATGCACGGTGAATCCGCTTACGGCCTCTGGACGCTGGTGATACTCAATTCAGCAATATTTATTTTCTTTGCCTTCAGTTTTACCAAACCGAAAACCAAAACTGACTGGCGAAGCTTTGGTGCTTTCTCGGCGTTTATTATTGCACTGTTTACCGAGATGTATGGCTTTCCCTTAACCATTTATTTCCTCTCCGGCTGGCTGGCGGAAAAATATCCAGGTATTGATTTCTTGTCCCACGAGAACGGCCATCTTTTGCATACCCTTTTCGGTTTTGAAGGTAACCCTCATTTTGATCCGCTGCATATCGCCAGCAATGTCCTGATCATTTTGGGTTTCTTCCTGCTTGCCTCAGCGTGGAATGTACTGCACAAGGCACAGCAGACCCGGTCGCTGGCCACTACCGGCTGGTACGCTCGTTGTCGCCATCCGCAGTATGTTGCTTTTATCCTGATTATGTTCGGCTTCCTGTTGCAGTGGCCGACCATTCCAACGCTGGTGATGTTTCCGATACTGGTAATGGTTTACGTGCGACTCGCAAAGCGTGAGGAGCGGATGGCACTGGAAGAATTTGGCGATGTTTATCGCCATTATATGGAATCTACGCCAGCGTGGATTCCGAAATTTAAAATCAATGAAACTGAAACTGTCTGAGGATAAACCGATGAAAAAACTAATGTCAGTACTTGCCATTTCAACATTATTAGCATCTCCGGCCTTCGCCGAAGGTGAGCATCAACATGACGGTGACCCGAACACACAGGGTAAGCAAGGCAGCATGATGATGAGCCATGAGCGAATGATGCCAATGATGCAAGAACACAAAAAATCCATGGAGCGCCTGATGGGTCAGCTGAAAAAGGAAGCAGACCAAGGCAAACGGGATGAACTCATCGAAGCACATATGAAAGAGATGCAGCAATGCATGATGACGCTAAATCAGGGTGAAGGCGACATGGCATCCAGCTCTACCGAAGAGCGCATGAAAATGATGGAAGAGCGTATGGGGATGATGCAGATGATGATGGGGCAGATGATGGACAACATGGTCGAAGCTCGCAAGAGTCGTCCTAAACACATTAAGAAATAAGCAAAGCGGACTATTGATCGTTAGTAATCGATAATTTGGAGAAAGTGGTGGCAGAGCATCGATTAGGAATCAATCCAGGTTTTCTAGCGAAGCACACCTTAAGTTTACGTGGGGTGAATGAAAGCAACGCGCATGCTATCACAGTGGAGTTGGATGGACTTCCTTGTGTTGACCGTGTTTGGCTGAACATGACGAAAGGTAATCTCAAAATCGCCTATGACGCCTCTCACCATAATATCGATGAAATGATAGCCATTGTCGAAAAGCATGGCGCGGTAATTAAAGACAATTGGTGGAGTCGCACCAAGCTGGGTTGGCAACGGCAGACAGATAAAAATATCAAGGATAACGCCAAGCATGAAGCGCATTGTTGCAACAAGATGCCGCCTCAGTAGAGGAAATCGAAATGGGCAAAAAAGAACATCGGCTAGGCGTATCAGAAATCAATCTTGTGGTGCGCCATTTGAAACTGGCACCTGTCGATCAGAACAACCTGCAAGCAATGGTTGCTGAGGTCGATCAGCTTTACGGACTCGACGCCATTTCCTTTGACGAAAAAAGTCATGTTCTGAATCTTGCTTATGACGCCACCAGGATTCGTCTGGATGGTATCGAAGATGTGTTGAAAAAGCATGGCGTCGAAGTAAGTCATGATTGGTGGACGCACTTTAAGGAAGGCTATTACAAATGTATCGATGGGAATGTTAAAGACAACGCCAACCACGAACCTTGGAGCTGTCATCAAATTCCCTTGGTCGCTGGCCGCAAGCGCTAGTGTATACCTCCATGGTTTATGTCGATAAACAGAGAATTGCATTTTTAAGCATCCTGCATACCTTGCACCGAAAGCCCAGACAGGGGGCTTAACTTTTATTAAAAGGAGTCCTGAATGGACGAAAAAGACGCTCGTTCGACACAGTACGACGAAGGTAGCCTCACTCTATCAGGTACGGTAATGCTCGGTACTGGGGTGATGATCGGGGCGGGAATATTCGCGCTAACCGGTCAAATGGCAGAGATGACTGGTGCATTATTCCCACTGGCATTTCTCGCGGCCGCTATCATCGTTGGTTTCAGCGCTTACTCCTACATCAAAATGTCCAATGCCTACCCATCAGCAGGGGGGATTGGCATGTATTTGCATAAGGCCTATGGCGACCGGTTGCCCACTGCATTTAATGCGCTACTAATGTATTTTTCGATGGTCATCGCTCAGAGCTTTCTTGCGCGCACGTTCGGTTCCTACACCATGCAATTGTTTGGCGGTGACCCATCAGGACAAATGACGCCTATACTCGGCGTCTCCCTAATTCTGGCGGCGTTCATTGTGAACCTGCTGGGTAATCGGCTGATTCAAGGGGTTGCAGGGTTTATCGGTCTACTGAAAATTGGCGGGATCCTGATTTTTGGCCTCGTAGGCATCTGGTTAGCTGATAGCCTGGCAGTAGACTTTGACCATGTAAGCGAGACCGGTTCAGCTAGTAATTTCCTCGGTGCCACAGCGCTGGGGATTCTGGCATTCAAAGGCTTTACCACGATTACCAATAGTGGTTCCGAGGTGATCGATCCACACCGCAATGTTGGTCGCGCGATTGTTATTTCGATTGCTGCTTGTGTCGTCATCTATACATTGGTTGGTTTTTCGGTGGCCAGTAACCTCTCACTCAGTGAGATTATCGAGACCCGTGATTATTCCCTGGCTGCAGCCGCTCGACCCGCACTCGGTGAGTATGGCGTGTGGTTCACTGTTGCGATTGCCATGCTTGCGACGGCGGGTGGGATTCTTGCCAGTGTTTTTGCGGTCTCCAGGATGCTCGCGATGCTAACAGAGATGAAGTTGGTGCCTCACCGACACTTCGGTATGCCTGGCAGCATTCAGAAACATACATTGGTATACACCGTGGTACTCGGTCTTGTGCTCACAGCGTTTTTTGATCTTTCCCGTATAGCAGCACTTGGCATCGTTTTCTATCTAGTGATGGATATCGCCATTCATTGGGGTGTTCTGCGCTACTTGTTGGACGATGTTAAAGCTAAAAGCTGGGTTCCCGTCACTGCGATTATATTAGATTTGCTTGCACTAAGCGGGTTTGTTTGGGTGAAGTTGAATTCAGACCCATTTGTGTTGGGTGTGGCCGTTGTCACAATGATGCTAATCGCTATCGGCGAGCAACTATTTCTGGGATCTAAAAAACGAAAGCAGGTTGTGCACCTGAGTCAGGATAATGAACATCACCATTAAAAATGGTGGTGGAGAAAGCCTGCTGGCCACTGAAAGAAAGGCAATGGCTAAATTTTGTTGTTCAGGAAATGCTAATGGATCAAATTAACACACTTAAGGTGATCGACATGGGCATCGACACCCACCAGGAACCGGTGGTGTATATGCGCAGTGATTGTCACATCTGCCGCTCTGAAGGTTTCACTGCCAACAGCCGTGTCATGCTGCGGTACGGGGAAAACAGCGTTATCGCCACGCTGAATGTGGTGGACGAACAGGTACTGAGTTCCGGGAGTGCAGGGTTGTCTAAAAGTGCCATGCAGCGCTTGGACGTCGATGATGGCGCCGCGGTTAGTGTCGACCACGCACCGGTAGTGACATCACTTGCCGCCGTGCGCAAAAAAATCTTTGGACACAAACTCAGTGATCAAGAGATTACCGCTATTGTCGAGGACATCGGCGACCACCGCTATTCGGATATCGAAATCGCCAGCTTCCTCAGTGTGTGCGCGGGTAGCCGTTTAGACGTAGATGAAATCATCAGTCTCACCCAGGCCATGGTGGCCTGTGGTAAGCGGCTGAACTGGCCAGACGAAGCCATGGTTCTTGATAAACACTGCATCGGTGGGCTGCCGGGCAACCGCACCACACCGCTCGTGGTGTCCATTGTCAGCGCTGCGGGACTCACCATCCCTAAAACCTCCTCGCGGGCGATCACCTCTCCCGCCGGTACTGCGGATACTATGGAGGCACTGACTACCGTCAATCTGGAGCTCAATGAGATTCAACGTGTAGTGGCTGAGACCCATGCCTGTCTTGTTTGGGGTGGCGCTGTCAACCTGAGTCCNGCCGACGATTTGTTGATTCGCATTGAACGGGCCCTGGANTTGGATGGTGAAGGGCAGTTGATCGCCTCGGTTTTATCNAAAAAAATCGCTGCNGGTTCCACTCATGCGGTGATAGANATTCCCGTNGGCCCNACCGCTAANGTGCGTTCNCANAANGACGCCGANCGNCTNTCCTCACTNTTTACCCAGGTGGGAGCNGCCTGTGGTATTCAAATTCGCTGCCTNATTACGGATGGTAGCCAACCGGTTGGGCTTGGTATCGGCCCGGTANAAGANGCGCGGGATGTGCTGGCGGTATTGCANNGCGAGNANANTGCACCNCAGGATNTNCGNGAGCGNGCNNTNTTTNTNGCTGCACATCTNTTTTCACTNGCTTATNNAGAGCGTTATGAACAAGGGNTGGAAAGAGCNATCGCGATTTTGGATGAAGGTAAAGCCTGGCAGCAGTTCCAGCGCATTTTGGCCGCGCAGGGTGGGATGAAAGCCCTGCCTGACCCCAGCTACCAACATACTGAAGCGGCCACAGCAGCGGGCACACTGACCGCTGTCGATAATCGTCAACTCGCGCGTCTGGCGAAGCTGGCAGGCGCTCCGGCGACAGCGGCTGCGGGGTTGCGTCTACATGCTCGAGTCGGCGACAAGGTCACCGTCGGACAACCTTTATTTACGCTCTGTTCCGATACGATCGGAGAGCAACAGTATGCGATGGCGTTTTATCGCCAATCGACAATTTTTACGGTCGAGAAGGAACGATGAGCGAGGCGATGGCTGTGAAAGATAAATCTCCAGTGGTGTTTTCCCTGAACAATCATCCGTTGGCTGAGTCACTCAGTAACGCGATTGGTGGTCAACCTGGCGAGTTTAACGCTCGGCAGTTTCCTGATGGGGAGTCCTATCTGCGTATTCAATCTGATGTAGAAAATCGCGCCTGTATTGTGGTGGTTGATCTGTCACACCCAAACATCAAATATCTGCCGTTGTTGTTTTTATTGGAAACACTGCGGGAGCTGGGAGCGTCGCAAGTGGGGTTAGTGGCGCCTTACCTCAGTTATATGCGTCAGGATCGCCGTTTTGTCGATGGGGAAGCGGTTACTTCACGTATTTTTGCCAAGTGCCTTTCTCAACATGCTGATTGGCTGGTTACGGTCGATCCACATTTGCATCGCTATCATTCTCTGGATGAAATCTATTCCATACCCAGTCGTGTTGTGCAAGGGGCTCCGGCATTGGCGCACTGGCTCAAAACGCAAAGCAACCTACTGTTGGTAGGGCCCGACAGCGAAAGCGAGCAATGGGTTGATGAGATTGCTGCCTTTAGTCAACATCCTTTTGTGATTGGAGAAAAGCAGCGCTTCGGGGATCGCCAAGTCGAAGTGATGCTGCCCGACATCAACGAATTCAGGGATAGAACGGCAGTGATTATCGACGACGTTATTTCCAGCGGGCAAACAATCCTGGAATGCGTTAAAACACTTCGGTCCAAAGGTATCGACAACATTCAGTGCGTGGCGGTGCACGGCATATTTGCCGATCACTCCGATAAAACCTTACTGGCCTCAGGCCTGAGCCAACTGGTCACATCCAATACCATCCCCCATCCTTCCAACGCTATTGATATTACGTCGCAACTGATTGCGCCCGTTATCAGCATGCTTAAATTGCCAGGAAAATCATTATGAAAATTACCTTTGTCGGCGGCACCGAGACCGTTACCGGCTCAAAATTTCTGCTGGAAACTGAAACGACAACCGTATTAGTCGATTGCGGTTTGTTCCAGGGCTACAAGTGGCTGCGGGAACGCAACTGGCAAACCTTGCCCCTGGACATCGACAAACTGGATGCGGTGCTGCTCACTCACGCACATCTGGATCACTCCGGTTATATCCCGGTGCTATACAAGCGCGGCTTTCGCGGCCCGGTGTTTACCCATCACGCCACTAAGGCCCTGTGTCAGATTTTATTGGCCGACAGCGGCCATATCCAGGAGGAAGACGCTAAGTATTACAGCAAACATAAATTGGGCAAGCACGCGCACCCTGAGCCGCTTTACGACCGTCAAACGGCGGAAGCCAGCATGAGGCTATTTCNGTCTGTGGAGTTTGATGAACAGATCGAGGTCGGGGATATCCGTTTTTATTTACAGCCTGCCGGTCATATTCTCGGCGCCGCCAGCATTATCGTTGAAGCGGAAGGGAAACGAATCGGCTTTTCTGGTGATGTCGGTCGCTTCGATGATGTGCTGATGCCCCCCCCTCGACCATTGCCGGAGCTGGATCTGCTGTTGATGGAGTCCACCTACGGCAACCGCCGGCACGACACCCAAGATCCGTTTCAGCAGTTGGCGGAAATTGTTAACCGTGTCGCCAAAAGCGGCGGCGTGCTGCTAGTCCCGGCCTTTGCGGTAGGGCGGGCGCAGGCCTTGCAACATCTGTTGGCGACCCTGATGGATCAGGGCGATATCCCTAAAATGCCGATCTATCTCGACAGCCCTATGGCAATCAAAGTATCGGATATTTTTTGTCAGTACAGTGATCAACATCGCCTAAGCCACGAACAATGCCATCGCATGTGTGATGCCGTGACCTATACCCGGTCAGTGGATGAATCTAAGGCTATTGCTGGGCAGGCTTTCCCACACATCATAATTGCAGGCAGTGGCATGGCCACAGGTGGGCGTATTCTTCACCATTTTAAACGCCTGTTAGATAACTCGAAAACCACTGTATTGTTTACCGGTTATCAAGCGGGCGGTACTCGTGGTGCAAAAATGTTGGAGGGCGTCAATGCGGTAAAAATTCACGGTGCGTGGATACCGCTTCGCGCCACGGTTGAGGTCATTTCAGGCCTATCAGGTCATGCCGATTACCTCGAACTCACTCAATGGTTAACGCAATCAGAATTAGCAGATACCACATCGATTCAATTAATTCATGGTGATCCGGAAGCGTTAGAGGGCCTGCGAGTGCATTTACAGGAAAATACAAAATATAAAGTTGCAGTGGCGGGATACCGCGACATTTTGCGTTTGTGACAATTGAGTCAGGCCAGAACAAGAGGAAAATACTATGCAAATCGAAACCTTAAAAGATGTTCTTCATTGGACTCAGGAATTCCACCAACACCTCAGCCAGTGTTTATCCCACTGTGCGGACAAGAATATGGATGAACGGGCCCGGATGATCCTTGCGTATCTGTCCGATCATGAGAAGGCACTGACCAAGGTAGTCAGCGGGTTTGAAACCTCAGGCGACGAGCATGCACTGAATACCTGGTGTTACGAATATGTGGCAAAGCACCCCATCGTTCGGCATGCGCATTGCGACGCGCCCTTTGCCGAGCTGGATGCCACGCAAATCATGGAGGTGATAGTCGATCAACACCAGCAGGTGATTGAACTGTATCGCTATCTCGCCTCCAGGGCGGATATCCCCTCTGCCAAAGAGTTGATGGAATCACTCCGGTCGCTGGAAGAGCACGAAATGATGCGTATGGCGCAGTCTGCCAACCGGTTCGGGGATTTGTAGAGACACTAATTTCTCACAGATACACCACCATAAACGGAGGAATAATCATGACACTTAATGCGTTCAAATTCGGGATGGCCAGCGCGATTACCGCGGCGATACTGTGGCTGGCTTGCAGTCTGCTGGTGATGTTAATGCCTTCCATGATGTTGTCCATGTCTGGAGAAATGGTGCATATGCAACTGAATGAGATGGGTTGGCACTTGACTCTCACTGGTGTCGTTATCGGGCTGGTGGCCTGGTTCGTGGCAGCGGGTATCGCCGGTTGGCTGCTGGCGGCCATTTATAACCGCTTGCAGTCATCCGACTGATTATCCGGCTGATGAGCAGTTTGCCGCGCTATGACAAACCGGTTCTGTTGGTGTTGAATCCGGGTAGTTCATCCATCAAGTGGAGCACGCATAACGTCTCGGCGCTTGAATATGCGGGTGCAACGGCGCCTGTTGCTATTGGGCAAGCCGGTGTCGGCCAATCAGCTGCGCAGACTTATCCTGGCGCACCCCCTTGGCTGACCGATGTGCTGACAAATCATGATGTTCGCGCGGTGATTATCAGAGTCGTACACGGGGGCTCTGAATATCTTAAACCTCTCCCCATCAACGACGATAACTTTCGGCAACTGCAAACCCTGATACCACTGGCGCCACTGCACAATAAAGCGGCCATTGAACTGATTGAGCAGCTTCGGAATACCCGAATTTCCATTCCCGTTTTTGCGGTTTTCGATAGTGAGTTTTTCAGCGACCTGCCGGTGCTGTCACAGATTTATGGACTATCCGTCGCGCTCACTGAGAAATATGGATTACGCCGTTACGGGTTTCACGGTTTTGCTCATGAGTCCATGGTCAAACAGTGGGAGACAGTGAATCCCGATATCGAACACTACACCCTGGTGACTGCGCAACTGGGAAGCGGCTGTTCCATGGCTGCCATCCGCGATGGCAAACCGGTCGATACCACCATGGGGTTTACACCCAATGAAGGGTTGTTGATGCGCACGCGCAGCGGTGATATCGATCCCGGATTACTGACCTGGTTGCAGCGGCAGGAGGGGTGGACGCCGGAAGAGACTGATCATGTTTTAAATCACGAATCCGGCTGGCGGGGTCTGTCCGGCGGAATCGATAACATGGCGGATTTGTTTGCGAGTAAACAGCCGCAACACCAACTGGCGTTTGATTTTTTCCGTTATCGATTCCAGAAAGCACTGGGCGCGTATTTCGCCATTCTGGGCGGGCTGGACGGTGTCGTTCTTAGCGGCGGTATTGCGGAAAACAACGTCGATATTTGCTGTCGCTTGTTGTCCGGTCTTTCCCACTTAGGCATTACGTTAAAAGATCCCCTGGCTCGCTCCCCTTTACCATTACTTTTATCGTCACCGGCATCGCCGGTGCAGTGTTGGGTAGTGGTCGCCGATGAGGCAGCGGCCATGTTGCGATCCGTACACCATCACTTTTCTTTTGAGAATGAATTTCAGTCGTTGGCTGATTGAGGAAATTCCATGTATGCCATAGATCAACAAAACGATCATCGGACACAACAGCGGGCAAAGTTATATCGCGATACATATCCTGCCTTTGCGCGCTGGTCGGAAGGTTATGGCGTGATCCAACACCGGGATGAAACGCAGGTGAGAGTGTTCGATCTTTGCCAGCAACTGCTGTGTACAGGACGGTTTAGACAGATCGATGAAGTGTTGGAGATACTATCTGCCGCTGACCGCCTGGCGACTGCGGCCATGTGGTTGGTGGTGCATATGACCTACACCAACAAAGTGAATTTCAACGGCAGCGCACTCGATGCAGACGACTTTAAATCCAACCCACAGGGGCATACCGGCGGTTCCCTGAATATGGTGCCTGCCTATGCGGGCTATATGGTTGCCAATCGCCTGGCCGGTATCACCCGCAGCTGGTTGATGGGACAGGGGCACTGTGTGGCCGCCATCGATGCGGTCAATGTGCTGTTGCAAAATCTTTATCCGGAACAGGCCGAACGCTATCCGTTGAGTGAGCAGGGTTTGACGCAGTTGGCGCGGGATTTTTACAGCTATGCCATGGCGGATGATGGTCGTCCTGGTGTTCCATTGGGTAGTCACGTAAACCCGCAGACCGCTGGCGGATTGATTGAAGGCGGCTATCTGGGTTTTGCCGAACTGCAATATGTGCATATGCCGCTGCCCGGGGAACGGCTAGTGGCGTTTTTAAGTGACGGTGCTTTTGAAGAACAGCGCGGTAGCGACTGGGCCAGTCGCTGGTGGCGCGCCGAGGATTGCGGGCTGGTGACACCGGTGATGATTGCCAATGGCAGGCGAATTGACCAGCGCTCCACCATGTACCAGCAAGGCGGTTTGTCCTGGTTCTACGAGCACCTGGAACAGAATGATTTTCACCCCATCGCCATCGACGGGCGTGATCCGGCGGCGTTTATCTGGGGAATTTTTGAATCCGAAGCGCGGCTCGAAGCCTGCAGTGCGCACATCCGTGAAGGCCATATGCACTATCCGGTGAAACTGCCATATCTGATTGCTGAAACGGAAAAAGGCTACGGATTCTACGGCGCCGGTACCAATGCTGCTCATGGCACACCGCTACCGGGTAACCCCGGTAGCGATGAACGCTCCCGCAACCTATTTAACGAACACGCGGCCAAATTATTTCTTCCACGAAGTGAGTTGGAACTGGCTATCTCACAAATTGCGCAGCATGAGGCGGATAATCGAGTGCCGGAAAAACACCATGCCCTGTGTATGCGCAACGTCAGGCTTCAATCTCCCACAGAGCCACAATGGCATACCGAGGGTGACCCGACATCCCCGATGGCAGCGGTGGACACACGCTTTTGTGAATGGCACCTCGCTAATCCCGATAGGCGGGTGCGGATCGGCAACCCGGATGAGCTGCGCAGTAATCGCATGGGCAAGACGCTTGATCTGCTTAAGCACCGGGTGCTGAAGCCGGAACAGGGTGTGGCCGAATCCATTCACGGCTCGGTGATTACCGCACTCAATGAAGAGGCGGTCGTAAATGCGGCGCTGGGAAACAAAGGCGGTCTGAACCTGGTGGTGAGCTATGAAGCCTTCGCCATGAAAATGATCGGTGCGCTGCGCCAGGAAATCATTTTTGCGCGCCATCAAAAAGCGCTGGGGCGCCCGCCGGGCTGGCTGTCGGTGCCGGTGATTGCCACCTCGCACTTATGGGAGAACGGCAAGAATGAGCAATCCCATCAGGATTCCGCCTTTGGTGAGGTGCTGCTGGGGGAAATGAGCGATATGACGAGAGTTGTGTATCCCGCCGATGCCAATAGTGCTGTAGCCTGCCTCGATGCCTGTTACCAGACCCAGGGTCAAATCTGGGGGATGACGATTCCCAAAAATGAGGTTGTTACAGCATTCACACCCAAGCAGGCAGCCCAGTTGGCAGAGCAGGGCGCATTGACGTTGGATAAGACTGACGGTGCACCGGTACAACTTGTCGCGGTAGGTGCCTATCAATTAGGCGTTTGTCAGGAAGTAAAACGCACTTTATCTAAACAAGGTATTCAATGCCACATAACGTACCTGTTAGAACCGGGTCGCTTCCGGCAGCCGCGAGATCCCTATGAGAAGACTTATGTCTGCGATGTGGCTACCCGCATAAACCTGTTTCCCGATGACATTCGTTTGCGCATTTTTGTATCGCACCTGCGACCGGAAATATTGCTCGGTGTCTGCCGCCCTTTGGATCTTGGCGTTGATCGATGTATCGCTTTTGGTTACCGCAATCAAGGCGGTACCTTGGATACGCCAGGTTTATTACGGGCGAATCAGTCTGATGCGCAGTCCATTGCCACAGTGGTTATGCAGAAAATAGGCAGAGGAGAGGCATGAAATGACTGAAGTGAATGAACCTCGGCGCCGGTTTCTGATAGGAGCCACCTCCTTTGTTGCAGGTGCGGGTGTGGTCGGAGTCGCCACGCCCTTTGTTCAATCCTGGAATCCCAGTGCCAAGGCCAAATCTGTCGGAGCTCCGGTACAGGTGGATATCAGCAAAATTGACCCAGGTGCCATGATTACCGTGGCGTGGCAGGGAAAACCTGTGTGGGTCGTTCGGCGCACTGCCGAAAATTTAAAAAACCTGGCTCTGGAAGAGCATAGCGGCGAATTAAGAGATCCCGATTCCGACGTTAATCAACAACCGGATTACGCCAGGAATGCCGTTCGCAGTATCCGGGACGATATCTTTGTGGCGGTGGGTATTTGTACCCATTTGGGGTGTGTACCCAACTATGAGCCGGATGGCAGAGCAGAGGTGAAGCACGCACTTTTCTTCTGCCCCTGTCACGGCTCCAAGTTCGATCTGGCCGGGCGGGTATTTAAAGGGGTGCCGGCCCCTACCAACCTGATTATTCCTCCGCATCAGTACTTGGGAAACAACGTATTGGAGATCGGTTCCGATGCCACCACCAGCTAGCGCCATTCAGCCAAAACCGCGCCACCTAAGCAATCAAAGAAAAGGAAACAGCCATGAACGATAAGTTTGAACAATCATTGCCGGACATACCCATTTCACCGCGTCAGATTGCTTTGGGTATTGTCATCGCGCTCGCGGTGTATCTGGGCTACAGCAGTTTTTACACAGTCTCGGCGGAATCCGTCGGCGTCGTACAGCGCTTTGGTCACTACCACTATGTCGTCGATCCTGGCCTGCATTTCAAAATTCCCTTCGGTGTTGATCAGGTGGTTCAGGTCCCAGTGAAACGTCAGCTCAAAGAAGAATTTGGCTTCGGTACACCCGGCGCGACGTTTACGCGACAGATGTCCGATCCCAGGGAATGGGAGCTGGAAACCACCATCGTTACCGGAGACTTGAATGCGGCGCTGGTGGAGTGGGTGATTCAGTTTCGCATTGAGAACGCCTTCGACTTCCTATTCAAAGTGCGCGATCCGGGGGATGCCCTGCGGGACATTTCCGAATCGGTGATGCGCGAAGTTGTCGGTGATCGTACGGTGGATGAAGTGTTGACCATCGGTCGTCAGGACATTGAGGCCAATGCCCAGACCAAGATGCAGGAGGTGGTTAACCTCTATGAAATGGGCTTGCGCATAGATCAGGTGCAGCTCAAGAACGTCAATCCGCCGAAACCGGTAAAGGCTTCCTTTGATGAAGTCAACGAAGCGCAGCAGGAACGTGAGCGCATGATTAATGTAGCCCGCGGCGAGTACAACAAGGCCGTACCCCAAGCCAGGGGTACGGCGGAACGCTCCATCCAGGCAGGGGAAGGGTATGCGATCCAGCGTGTCAATCAGGCGGAAGGGGACGCGGCCAAATTTAACGCGCTGCTGGCTGAATATATCAAGGCACCGGGGGTTACCAAGCGGCGACTCTACCTGGAAACCCTGCAGGAGGTATTGCCAGTCGTGAAAAACAAAATTGTGCTCGACGATAAAGCAGCGTCCGTTTTGCCGTTGCTGCAACTCAACGCCATGCAAGGAGAACCCCGATGAACAGATTCATCTACATCGCGCTGGCGGTATTATTTCCGCTACTGATCGTTGCCTATGAAGCGTTCTATACCGTGAACGAAACCGAGCAGGTGATCATGACGCAGTTCGGTAAACCCGTGGGCGGAATTGTTAATGAAGCCGGCCTGAAATTAAAGATTCCCTTTATCCAGAAAGTCAATCGTATCGAAAAACGGATATTGCTTTGGGATGGTTCCGCCAACGATATGCCGACCAAGGACAAGCTTTATATCACGGTTGATACCTTCGGCCGCTGGCGAATCAAAGATCCGCTGCAGTACTTCCTGCGGTTACGGGATGAGCGAAGTGCCCAGTCCCGGCTGGAAGATATTCTCGGCAGTGAAACCCGCAACGCCGTTGCCAAACACGAACTGATTGAAATCGTTCGCACCACCAAAGACCGAACGCCTGCTGTTGATCCCCTGCTGGCAGAAGCGGACGTTGGAAAATTGCTACCGATTAAGCGCGGCAGGCGGCAAATTGAAGAGGATATTTTTTCCGCCGCGTCCGTAAAACTGGCGGAATTCGGTATTGAGTTGCTCGATATCCGGTTTAAGCGGATTAACTATAACGAAAGCGTCCGGCAGAAAATCTACGCCAGAATGATCAGTGAACGCCAGCAGATTGCTGAGCGGTTTCGTTCCGAAGGTGCCGGTGAGGCCGCCAAAATTATCGGCAACAAGGAAAAAGACCTGCAGCGTATTGAGTCCGAAGCGTACCGAAAAATTCAATCTATTCAAGGTGTGGCCGATGCCAAAGCCACAGAAATCTATGCGGCGGCCTACAACCAAACCAAGTCGTCACGTGAACTGTATGACCTTGTGAAGACATTGGAAACCTACAAGCAGGTGATTGATCCTTCCACCACGCTGGTATTAACCACCGAAAGCGAGTTGTACCAGTTGTTGAATGGTGTGGGCCAGTAACCCGGAGGCGGTTTTGATGAACAAACTGGAATTCACGATTCACTGCCCTGTTTGTTATATGACAAAAATCAACCGATCACTGTTGGTGAACTATCAGGGCGTTGATCACTATTTTTGTTCGACCCAGTGTCTGGAGCGATTTAAGTCCCATCCACATCTGTTTGTGGGTGACCCCCAACATGGCAAGTCACCCAAGCAGAAAGACCAGGTGGTGTTAAAGAAGCGTCGCATTCGATTTTGCGAAGCCATCAGCGATCCCCTTAAAGCAGAACTGGAAGCCTCACTGCAGATGCTGATGGGTGTTGAAGCAATTGTGTTTGAAGGTGAAGACTTGTACGTGACTTACGACCTCATTCAAGTCTCTCTGGAGGATATTGAAAAAGCCATCGAGAAAGCGGCAGTTGGGTTTCGCAAAGGTGTGTTGGATCAGGTTAAACGGGGACTGATTCATTACAGCGAGGAGTGTGAACTCGACAACCTTGCACACCTGACCAAGGACGGTGGTTGTCACTGAGGAAAATGCAATGAATAAAAAGCAGCAATTGAATCTGGTCTACCTGTTTGTGGCGCTGTGGGGGGTTGTGCTGTTTCAGAGCTTCTGGGGACACACAGCTAGTCAGGCTCAACTGAGTTACAGCGAGTTTGAGCGCTACCTGCAACAGGGCTGGTTAAAAGACCTGGTGGTTGATCAGCAAACCATTCGCGGCAGCTTCAAGGAGCCGATTGAGGGCAAAGACCACTTCGTTACACCCCGGGTCGATATCGACCTGGCGGAAAAACTCGCCCCCTATAACGTGGACTACAAGGGTGTTGTCTCCGGTGGGCCGCTTGCCACATTAATCGGCTGGATCGCTCCGGCACTGGTGTTTTTCCTGGTGTGGTTTTTGATGTTCCGCAAGTTTGCCGACAAGCAGGGCATGGGCGGCATGATGAATATCGGTAAGAGCAAAGCCAAGGTGTTGGTTGAGAAAGATACGGGCGTCACGTTTGATGACGTGGCTGGGGTGGATGAGGCCAAGGAAGAATTGGTGGAAGTGGTGCAGTTCTTAAAAGAACCGGGGAGATATAGCCGATTGGGTGCCCATATTCCCAAGGGGGTATTACTGGTTGGCCCGCCGGGTACCGGTAAAACACTGATCGCCCGCGCCGTGGCGGGGGAGGCCGGAGTGGCGTTCTTTTCCATTAGCGGCTCGGAATTTATCGAAATGTTTGTCGGTGTTGGTGCCGCCAGAGTGCGGGATCTGTTTGAACAGGCCAAGCAACATGCCCCCGCCATTATTTTTATCGACGAACTGGATGCCTTGGGTCGTGTGCGCGGTGTAGGCCCCATGTCCGGGGGCCACGATGAGCGTGAACAAACCCTGAATCAGTTACTCAGCGAACTGGATGGTTTTAATCCCTCTGAAGGCGTGATCATTCTCGCAGCCACCAACCGGCCCGAAATCCTCGACCCGGCCTTACTACGCGCTGGCCGCTTTGACCGTCAGGTATTGGTCGACCGCCCGGATAAAGTCGGCCGTGGACAGATACTTCGCGTCCATATGGTAAAGATACAGGCCGATGATACGGTCAGCATAGAAGCAGTTGCGTCGCTAACCACCGGATTCAGTGGCGCGGACCTGGCGAACCTGGTTAATGAAGCGGCGCTGCTCGCCACCCGGCGCGGTGCCGACAGTGTTTCCATGGAGGATTTTGTCAATGCCATCGAGCGCATCATTGCCGGTCTGGAAAAGAAAAATAAACTGATTAACCCTCAGGAAAAAGCCATCGTCGCGCACCACGAAATGGGTCATGCCTTAGTGGGTATGGCGCTCAGCCCGGAGCAACCGATTCAAAAAGTCTCCATCATCCCCCGTGGAGTGGGGGCGCTTGGCTACACCATTCAACGCCCCTCGGAGGATCGCTATTTAATGAGCAAAAAAGATTTGCAGAATCGCATTGCCGTGCTGTTGGCGGGGAGGGCAGCAGAACAATTGATATTTAGCGAAGTGACCACCGGCGCCGCCGATGATCTGGTGAAAGCCACTGATATTGCCCGAGCCATGGTGACCCAGTATGGCATGTCGGACGAGATTGGTATGTTGTCCATCGAATCACAGAAGTCACAGTTTCTTGATCAATCTATCGATGATTCCGGTCTGCGCTTCGGCCCTGACATGGCACAACGGGTATCGGCTGCCGTCAATCAACTGTTGAACGAGGCGTTCCAATTGGCAACGGATATCTTGTCGCTTAACCAGTCAGTATTGGAGGAAACCGCTCAGCAGTTACTGGCGGAGGAAACCCTGGATGACCACGTCTTAGCGACCATTAAACAGAAAATCAGCGTATCCGATGCAATCGAACAGGCGGCTTTTTCCCGTTATCTTTCTGGGGAGCACCGTTAATGCAGAGAAGAGTGAGTTGGGTTGTTCTGGTTTATCTGTTTATTGGCCTATTAGCTGCGTTCTGGCTGGGCGGTCAATGGCAGCGCTGGTTGAACCACCGGGAGCTCGAGTACCGGCCGGTGGTGGCCCGATGACAACAAGCTCACGGATTGTGATTGTGGGTGGAGGCGCAGGCGGCCTGGAATTGGCGACGCGCCTTGGGCGTGCAGCTCAAAAACTACCGGGTGTATCCATTCTATTGATCGACAAGTATCCGTTTCATATCTGGAAGCCTTTGTTTCATGAAGTGGCTTCGGGGTCTCTCGATGTTGATATGGATGGGGTGGACTATCGTGCTCATGCAGCCAATAACGGATTTGAATTTCAGTTGGGGACACTGCGAGGGTTGGACAGACCCAGCAGGGAAGTGGCGCTCGAAGCAATCTGTGATCAATCGGGCGAAGTGCTGGTGCCCCCCAGATGCGTGAACTACGACATCCTGGTATTGGCAGTGGGTTCTGTCACTAACGATTTTTCGGTGCCCGGTGTTAGAGAGCATTGTTTCACACTTGACGACACTGACCAGGCCAGCCGCCTCCATCAGCGCTTATTCAATGCCTTTCTGAAAGTCAAAGCGTCGGGTGCTGAGGGGCCATTGCGAATCGCCATTGTTGGAGGTGGTGCCACCGGCGTTGAACTGGCTGCGGAATTGTATAAAACCACTGATGCATTGAAGGTGTACGGATTTAGGTCCGTAAACCGGAACACTTTGGAGGTCAATGTCATCGAGGCATCGGATCGTCTCCTCGGTGTATTGCCGGAGCATATTTCGCAAAAAGCGACCAAGGTATTGTCGAAATTGGGTGCACGGATATTCACCCGTGTCACCGTCAAAGCCGTTGATCATGAGGGGATCCTAGTCGACGATGACACGCGGATACCAGCTGATGTTGTTATCTGGTGTGCGGGAGTGAAATGCCAGAAAGTCTTGGAAAATATCGATGGGCTGACAACTAATAAACTCCACCAGGTAGTGGTAGACCAGAATCTACGCTCAATTGATGACAGCGCCATCTATGCATTGGGTGATTGTGCTGCCTGCACGCTAAGCGATGGAGCTTTAGTGCCGCCACGTGCCCAGACCGCTCACCAAATGGCGAATGCTGTTTGTCGAAATATAGTCAGGCAACTGAAAAATCGTCCGCTTGTTACGTTTGCCTACCAAGACCACGGTTCATTAGTTTCTTTTGCGGACTACAATGCCGTTGGTGTTCTCGCAGGGTTATTTAAAAACGACATATTTGTGGAGGGAGGTATTGCCAAATATCTTTATATATCGCTGTATCGCCTGCACCAAATTGCTTTACACGGTTACGTTAAGACAGCGCTACTGGTACTGGTTGGGCGCATCAATCGACGCTTGCGGCCTGTGTTGAAACTGCACTAGGAAATTTATGTGAACCATGAATTATCAGATTAATGAATGAATACCAAACGCAACTTTCCCATCTGATGTTGTTTGCGCAAAGTATCGGCATCGGCTTTTTGATCGGGCTTGAACGTGAGCGCCACAATAACGCCATTGCCGGTGTGCGCACGTTTACCCTGATTGCGCTTTCCGGCAGTCTGGCCGGCTATATTGCTACACCTGATCAGAATGTGGGGCTGGCCATTGTGCTTGGTCTGTTGGTCGGTCTTTCATTGGTCGTTGCCCAGGCAAAGTCCACATCCGAAGAGTCGGATACGACCACGGTGATGGCCGGGTTGATTGCTTTTGCACTGGGCTACAGTTTGTGGCTAGGACATCCGTTGTTGCCGGCTGCTTTAGCCATCGCTATCACCGCTATTTTGTATTTCCGCGAGCAATTGCGGCAGGTGCCGCAGCAGTTGACGGATAAGGATATCCGGTCGTTCTTCCAGTTTGCGGCGGTCGCGTTTATTTTGCTGCCCATCCTGCCTGATACCACCTATGGTCCCTATGCGGTGTTTAACCCGTATCAAACCGGTTGGCTGGTGGTGTTGATCAGCGGTATCAGTCTCGCCGGTTACGTAGCGCTACGCTGTCTGGACGGCAAGGCAGGGCTGCTGATTCTCGGCTTGTTTGGTGGCCTGGTTTCCACCACCGCGACGACCCTCGTCTATGCGCGACACAGTAAGAGCCTACGGGGATTTTCCACCGTTGCCAGCACCATCATCCTGCTCTCGCACATTGTCCTGTTCATTCGCGTTGGTATCCTGGTTTCAGTGGTAGAGCCTTCGATGTTGCGGCCCATGTTGCCTTGGTTATTAGGCGGCGGTTTAGTGGGTGGTGTTTATGGGCTTTGGGCTTATCGTCGTGCTGTCAGTGCACAAAAAGCCCTCCCGGATCTGGAGGTCAGAAATCCGGCGGAGCTGAAAACGGCGCTGGGCTTTGCGGCGGCATTCGCTGTGGTATTGCTACTGGTATCGTGGATGAACGACAACTTCGCCGATACCGGTGTTTATGTCGTGGCCTTTATCTCAGGTTTGACGGACCTGGATGCCATTACCATTTCCAATCTTAAATTGGTATCGAGCCAGACACTCAGTTCACCAGTGGCGGTAACCGCAATCGTTATCGCCTTCGTAGCCAACCTGATTTTTAAGTACGCGATTGTCCTGACGGCGGGGGCTAAGACTTTGCGTCTTCCGGTGGCCATGGGCTTTTTAACCTTGTTGATCGGCATCGCGTTGGGTATCGCTGCGGATCGTTTGTTGTAACCCCTATAACCCTGACGATGGAGAAGATTATGACGACGTTGATAACTGCTCGATGGGAACTCAGGCCATTATTCCCGCGCTCTCTGCTGGTTTTGTTATTCACGCTGCCGTGGTTAAGCGGTTGCGGCGTTAACAACATCCCCACCTACGATGAGCAGGCGAAAGCTGCCTGGGCCCAGGTGGAGAATCAGTACCAGCGGCGTGCGGACCTGGTTCCCAATCTGGTCGCCACTGTCAAAGGCTATGCCACCCATGAACAAGAAACGCTGATAGCGGTGACCGAGGCTCGCGCCAAAGTCGGTTCCATTCAGGCGGGCAAAGATCTACTTGATAATCCACAGAAGCTACAGCAGTTTCAGGCAGCTCAGAGCGAGCTGGGAAGTGCGCTACAGCGTCTTATGGTCGTCGTTGAGCGCTATCCCGATTTGAAAGCCAATCAAAATTTTCTGGCGTTGCAATCCCAGTTGGAAGGCACTGAGAACCGAATCAGCGTCGCCCGTCGCGATTTTATTCAGGCAGTCAACCAATACAACAGGGAGATAAGAACCTTTCCTGGCAGGATCTGGCACTGGATTCTTTACAGTGATATGCCGCTACGGGAAACCTATGAGGCTACGAACCAGAATGCAGAACAGGCGCCCAAGGTAGATTTCAATGACTAGGTCAAGTCGAATCAGCATCGGCCTGTTGTTGCTCTGGGTCAGTCTGCCGCTTATTGCAGAGATCTCATTCCCCCCGCTCACCGGTCGGGTGGTTGATCAGGCCGGATTACTGGATGTCGAAACTACCACGCGGCTTGAACAGCAGTTGCAGGCCCACGAGGCCGCTACCGGCAATCAACTGGTGGTGGTCACTCTGAAGGATCTGCAGCAAGGGCTGGCGATCGAAGACTACGGCTACCAATTGGGGCGGGAATGGGGCATCGGCCAGAAGGGTAAGGACAATGGCGTCCTGCTGATAGTGGTGCCCAGCCTTCGCAAAGTGCGCATCGAAGTAGGTTATGGGCTGGAAGGTGTGCTGACAGATGCATTGTCCGCCAACATCATTCAGGCGGTGATTCTGCCGCGGTTTCGTGATGGCAACTTCGCCTTGGGTATTACCGAAGGTGTGGATGCCATCATTCAGGCCATGGGTGGACAATACAGTTACAGACCGCCCCAGAATCAATCCAATGAATTGCCACCCTGGTGGGTGATTTTCTTTCTTCCCCTGATCTTTCTACGGCGCTTTGGCATGGGGGGATTTTATGGCCACCATGGTGGCCATTACGGTGGTTCGCGCCGGGGCGGTGGATTCGGCGGCGGTGGCGGTGGTTTTGGTGGCGGCGGCGCCTCGGGAGGTTGGTGATGCAGTATTCAAAACGGTTACAGCAACAGATCAGTCAGGCCATCAGTGACGTCGAACAACTCACCGATGCGGAAGTGGTGTGCGTGCTTGCGCCACGCAGCGATGATTATTATTACATTCCAGCCCTTTGGGCAGCGTTGCTCGCGTTGGTGTCACCTCTGCTATTGGTATTAACACCCTGGTGGGGACACAGTAGCGCAGTGTCACTGTTGCAGTTGCTGGTCTTCGTCGCGTCCTGGCTGCTATTTCGCTGGCAGCCATTTTTTCAGCGCATTATTCCCCAACCGGTTCGCTACTGGCGCGCTGCCAATATGGCGAGGCGGCAGTTTCTGGAGAACGGTCTGCATCATACGCGGGAAGGGATGGGCCTACTGATTTTTGTGTCAGCGCAGGAACGCTATGTGGAAATCCTTACCGACCGG
Organism: Cycloclasticus sp.; assembly: GCA_002700385.1. Lineage (GTDB taxonomy): Bacteria > Pseudomonadota > Gammaproteobacteria > Methylococcales > Cycloclasticaceae > Cycloclasticus. The sequence goes on along the minus strand of PADC01000008.1, from coordinate 23,656 downwards.
GGTATCGCCCAAAAAATAGCGGATGAGCAATGGCAGGACATTGTTTCTGCCTTTGTCCAACAGGTAAAGCGCAAGCAAATTGCTGAGGGATTTATTCAGTGCATTCAATCCTGTGGTCGCTTACTGGCAGAGCATTACCCGGCAATGCAAGAGAAAAATGAGTTGCCCAACAAGCTGGTGGTACTGCCCGATTGAATCAGTACCACTAACTGACATTCATACGCAAACAGGGAGAAGAGCCATGAAACGATTTGCAATCAATGGCGCCGGCAGAATCGGCCGGTTAGTTATTCGCGAATACCTGCGACGCATGCCTGAAAACCTGCAACTGGTTGCGCTTAATGATTTGACCGACTGCGAGACGCTGGCCTATTTGCTGGAATATGACTCGGTCCATGGTCGTCTCGCGGCGCCTGTTGAAATCAGTGGTGATCAGTTGCGCGTGTCCGGTGTGTCCATTCCGGTGTGTCATCAGCCTGATCCCGGGCAGTTGCCCTGGTCGGATTTGGCGGTGGACTGGGTGCTTGAAGCCACGGGCGTTTTCAGAAAGCGCAACGATGCGGCGAAGCACTTGGCGGCAGGGGCGGGAAGGGTGTTAATCAGCGCCCCGTCTGAATCGGCTGATCTAACCATTATCTATGGCGTTAACCAGGGTGCATTTAACCCGGAGCAACACCAGATCATTTCCAGCGGCTCCTGCACCACCAATTCCCTGGTGCCGCCGCTGGCTGTGCTACTGGAGGCCTGGGGTATTGAGACGGCGTCGGCCACCACCATTCATGCCTACACCTCCTCTCAGGGGCTGGTGGATGTCGCCTCCCGAAAGCGCATTCGCGGTCGCGCGGCGGCCCTCAACCTGGTGCCCACTTCCACCGGTGCGGACAAGGTGGTCGCGGCTGTGCTGCCCGATCTTGCCGGGAAGTTTTCCGCCCTGGCGGTCAGGGCGCCGATAGCTGATGGTGGCTTGACCGATATTACGGTGCGATTGCAACAACCAGTGACGGTTGATGAAGTCAATCAACGCTTGTTGGATGCCTGTGGAAACGCTCTTAAAGGTGTCATGGATTTTACTCTGCAGGAGTGGGTGAGCAGCGATATTATCGGCAACGCCCATTCTGCCATTGTTCACGGGCTATCCACACGACTCATCGGTGACCGAACCATAAAGCTTCAAGTGTGGTACGACAACGAATACGCCTATGCCTGTCGTCTACTGGATTTGTTGGAAACACTGTGAGGAGGGGAAGCATGGACAAAGCATATTTTTCCGAAAACAGTGAATCTGAGATACCTGAAGCAAATAAAGGAAAAGTGAGCAATATCCACCGCAAGCTTTTCTTGCAGGCTTTGAAGTCGCTTCAGTTCGGTTCTCTGTCGCTTACCTGGCCCAATGGACAGACGACATACCATGAAGGGAAAAGTGCCTGTGTGAATGCAGAAATGACTGTATATCACTGGGGTGTGATTGATCGCCTGATCACCCACGGTGACGTGGGTCTGGGAGAGGACTATATGGCGGACAAGTGGTCCACGCCCGATCTGCTGGCGCTCATGCGTTTAGCCGCCGCCAATCTGGCCGTTTTCGACCGGTATTTACAGACCAACCTATGGCTAAAACTACTGTACTGGTGCAAACACCACCTATTCTCCAACACGCTCAAACGTAGCCGTCAAAACGTGCACGAGCACTATGATCTGGGCAACGACTTCTACCGGCTCTGGTTGGATAAGAGCATGACCTATTCCAGCGCTCTCTTTAACGGCGATGCCTCCGTTCCACTGATTGATGCGCAAAAAGCCAAATACCAACGGATCCTTCAGCGATTGGCCCCGGCACCCGGAAGCCACATGCTGGAAATCGGTTGTGGTTGGGGTGGATTTATGGAAGTCGCGGCTGCGAGTGATTGCCATGTTATGGGAGTGACGCTATCGAATGAGCAGGCGCAATTTGCGGTTGAACGACTCTACACTGCCGGACTGGACGCGAATACCGAGGTTAGATTGCAGGATTATCGCGAACTGACGGGATCGTTCGATTACGTGGTATCGATTGGGATGTTTGAACACGTTGGCGAGTCGTATTGGTCCACGTATATGAAGGATGTGCACAACTACCTAAGACCTGCGGGCAAGGCCATGATACAGACGATTACCATCGCAGAAGAGCGGTTTGAGCAGTATAGGGCTGGCAGTGATTTTCTCAGAGAGCATATTTTCCCCGGCGGTATGCTGCCCTCCAGGGAACGCTTTGAAGCGATTGCTGTGGACAGCGGCCTGGTGCTGAATGATGTTTTTGAATTCGGTCTGGATTATGCCATTACGTTGGAACAATGGCTGGCAAACGTTGATAAACACATCCCGGCAATACAGGCGCTAGGCTACAGCGAAAAATTTATACGCAAATGGCGGTTCTACCTGGCCAGTTGTGCTGGCATGTTTCGTGCCGGGGGGATCAATGTGATGCAGGTGGAATTGGGCCGACCGTAGTAGCACGGTTCTGCCTCGGTCGTTGGTAGATAAGGTCTATGCAATTTACGACATAAGTAAAGCGCATGAAGAAAAGACATCTCAAGCGTTCAGCTATCAACGTCACCGGCGATATTACCGCTTGTCTGGTGCTGGACAGGCTATTGTCGAACAAATATGAAATTTACCATAACAGCACGTGAGTTGGAGGATTAAAGATGGAACAAACGATACAACATTCAGGCGCGTGGGCGCTCGCGATCATTATGATCGTGGTGATTTCCTGGTTTTTTTATCGCTATCTGGCACCCAAATCCTGGCATGAATGGGCCAGTGCGGGCGTGGTGCAGGCATTTATTATCGCGCTATACGCTGAAATGTATGGATTCCCATTAACCATATATTTGCTGTCACGGTTCTTTGGCCTTGATCGGTACGATCTGAATGCCAGCCTATGGTCCACCTTATTGGGCATGGGCGAGACGGGCATGATGATTTCGATGATTCTGGGTTATGCGTTGGTGCTACTCGGGATTGGCATTTTTTTCCAGGGCTGGCGACAGGTGCATCGCGCACGTCAACAAAACACGCTGGTGACCGATGGGTTGTACCGTTTTGTCCGGCATCCTCAATACACGGGCCTGTTTATCGCGCTGTTTGGCGAGGGTGTAGTGCACTGGCCCACTCTTTTTTCCGTGGGGCTTTTCCCCGTGATCGTATTTGCCTACTTCATGCTGGCCCGCAAGGAAGAACGCCAGGTGTTGGCGAAATTTGGCGAAACCTATCGCGCCTACCAGCAACGGGTGCCTATGTTTATTCCTCGACGGGAGCAATGGCGAGCGTTTGTCGGCAGTTCCAGTTTGAATTCTGATGATTGAATATTGCGCCGGGTTGAACGTGAGGCCGGACGGACTGGAAAACCAGTGTAACGGCAACGATTGCGCCACATTACCTGTTCATGCTATGGAAACCTTTCAGCTGTTTACCGAGGGCGATGATTTATATGCATCCATGCTTTCGGCGATAGCGGGTGCTAAAGAGAGTATCCGGCTGGAATGCTATATCTTTGCCGATGACGCAGTAGGCAATCGGTTTTGTCAGGCGCTTATTGAACGGGCACAGGCGGGTATCGCGGTAAAGGTGCATATTGATGCGGCGGGCTCGCTGTTCTGGTTTTCGCGCAAGATGCAAAATCACCTGCGTTGTAACGGCGTGAAATTGCGCTGGTTTCACCGCTGGAGCTGGCGCAGGCCCTGGCGCTATAACCGCCGTAATCATCGCAAAATGCTGATTGTGGATGGTCGTGTCGCCTTTCTCGGTGGCTTCAATATACATCAGGAAAATTCCAGGGAGTATTACGGGGATGCGCGCTGGCGTGATACCCATGTGAGTTTTGGCGGTTCACTTGTCGACGTGGCCGCGCAATTGTTTGACGCATTTTGGCAAGGTCGTCTGCGTTGGCAGCCCATGCAAAAGGAAGCGGGTAGCAGACTGCTGCACAATCATACGCTGACCTGTCGCCACCGCTTGCGATGTGTGTACGGCGCGGCATTCGACAAGGCGAAGACGTTTATTTATCTGACCACCCCTTATTTTGTCCCCGATAGTCATACCCTCAGGCAATTGTGTCAGGCCGCTGAGCGTGGCGTGGATGTCAGGCTACTGGTTCCCGGTGAGAGTGACGTGCGTATTGCGCGCTGGGCCGCCCGTCATATTTATGCCTCCTTGCTCGAGTCCGGTGTTCGAATTTTTGAGTACCTGCCGCGAATGCTGCACGCAAAAACGGTGGTAGTCGACGACAACTGGTCGATGGTGGGAACGGCCAATCTGGATTACCGCAGTTTATTTATTAACTACGAACTCAATCTGGCAACAGCCGATAGGGGATTGGCCGCCGAACTTAAAGTGCAGTTCCTGCAGGATTTATCGCAGTCGGAAAGCATCGAGTCTCAGGATTGGGAACGGCGCGATGGGGTATCGCGATGGTTGGAGCGGATTGCCATGATGGTTAAACGCTGGCTGTGAACAGGTTGGTGCCAATGATTCCAATACAAACAATATCAATATTGATCGCCGCCTTTCTGTTGATGATCGGCAATGGTTGGGCTGACGCCACCCAATATTCGGAAAGCACCGACGTAAAGCGCATCCTGGATACACGCTGCGTGGTGTGCCATGGCTGTTATGACGCCCCCTGTCAATTAAAACTTGGTGCTTATGAGGGGCTCTTGCGCGGAGCGACCCCTCAAACTGTCTATAACCCCTCCAGATTCTCAGAAGACGTCACCACAAGGCTTTTTATTGATGGCCGTTCCGTCACCGACTGGCGCAAGCTAGGCTTTCACGAGGTGATTACCGCCACCTCAGCTTCGCCCAAAAATACCGACTATCTGGACGACGCGTTATACAGGCTTGTTACACGCAAACCCGAGAATACCTTTCCCTCCGGAGGAAAATTGCCCACGGACTTTCCGTTGGATATCAACCGTGAATTGTCCTGTGCGGCAACAATCGAAGAAGTTGATAATTTTCTTGCCAAACAGCCGATGGCCGCCATGCCCTATGGCATGGCGCCCTTACCGCGCCAGGAACAACTGCAGTTGGAAAACTGGATAAAGCAGGGCTATCCGGATTTTGATCCACCTCTTGATCTGCCATCCAGTGTGATCGCGCAAGTCGACCAGTGGGAGGCATTTTTCAACGAAAAATCACCCCGGCATAAACTGGTTTCCCGCTATTTGTATGAACATTTGTTTCTGGGGCATTTGGCGATTTCCGATAAGGAGCAAACNTATTANTTTCGGTTGATCCGATCATCGACACCGACGGCTATTGCNCCGAATGAAATCGCNNCNCGTCGNCCTAACAGTGANCCNGGGGAAAAGCCGTTTTACTANCGGNTCATTCCTNTCAGGGAAACACTCCTGGATAAAACACATANCGTNTATNCACTNGANCAGCGTCGTATGGCNCGCTGGAACTCCCTGTTTTTCTNCAGTGACTGGAAGGTTTCTGAGTCGGCTGGCTACACCACGAAAAATGCGACCAATCCGTTCTTGACGTTCAGTGCTATTCCCGCCGATGCNCGTTATCGATTTATGCTGGATAACGTCCAATTTTTTGTTGAATCCTTTATCAAAGGTCCGGTCTGTCGCGGGCAGGTCGCGTTGAATGTGATTAACGATTATTTCTTTGTGGCCTTCCTGTCGCCGGAGTATGACTTGTCGGTGGTCGATAACGCCTATCTTTTTAACACAATACCCTTTCTGGATCTCCCGCCGACAAGCGCTGGTCCTCTGGACTTTACCGCGTTGTGGCACGAAGGACTTCATGCCCACCGGCGCTATCTGGAATTCCGTGACAACGCCTATCGATCGCACGAGCTCACCCGGCAGGGCCTACCGATCACAGCCATCTGGAAGGGTGAAAATCAATCAACGCCGGTGCTCACCGTGTTCAGACATTTCGACAGTGCTTCTGTGTCGGAGGGTTTGATTGGCGAGGATCCCAATACCGTTTGGGTCATTGATTACCCGACACTGGAGCGCATTTACTACGACCTGGTGGTGAACTTCGATGTGTTCGGCAGTGTGTCACACCAAATATTGACTCGCATGTACATGGATTATCTGCGCATGGAAAGNGAGGGATTGTTTCTCTCCTTCCTACCCATTGCCGATAGAGAACCCATTCTNAAACGCTGGTATCGGGGGGCGCTGGCACAGGCCAAGGTATTTTACGGCCATTCCAAGTTGTTGATTGATACCCCGGCAGCCATCCGATATGCCGGTCATGATGTCAAAAGCGAACTGGTCGAGATGATCCGTGATCGATCTTCATTCACGCGGGATAAAGCCGTTCCCATCGGTGATCGCGTGCCCAACGCGCTTAAACCTCTGGATCACCTGTCGGCAAAGCAGTCAGCCTGGATACGCAACCTGCCCGAACTGAGTTATTTGGTGATTCATAACGAAGACGGTGAGATTGAGCAGGTGGTGTCGATGATTATCAATAAGGCTCACGCGAATGTGTCATTTATTTTCGGCGAGGAAGATCGTCGTATACCTGATGAAGATATGTTGATGTTGGTGGACGGGGCTATCGGCAGTTATCCGAATTTTATTTTTTTGGTAGAGCGCAGCGAGCTTGATAAATTTACCAGCCAAGCAAACAAAATCACCGACCCGGTGACTATGGATCGATGGGTCGAGCGTTATGGTGTCCGCAGGACAGACCGCCGAATTTGGTTGATCCTGGATAAGCTTCATCACTATCGAGGCCGTATGGGTGGTGGCGAAGGTCTGCTCGATGTGAGTCGTTATGACAATCTTTGAGACAGCAATGAAACCACGCTACAGGGAATTCAGCTTTGTTTTTTAACCTGACATTGTTTTTAACCGCATCACTGTTGATGGTCGCCTGTGATGGGGTGTCTGAGCGATTTAGGTTGCCGCAGGCGGCGGTGGTTATTGTCGTTGGCGTGCTGCTGGGGCCGGCGGGTTTCAGCCTGATTCGGATTGGTGAGGCTGAGCACGTTCTATCGGAACTGGCGGTTATCCTGATCCTGTTCTCAGCGGGTTACGATATTCAATGGTCACATTTTACCGCTGCAATCAAGCCGGGAATCCTGGTGGGGTTGGCGGGAATAATCTTAAGTCTGCTGTCGGGATTTGCAGCCGCTTATATCGTATCGCAGGACATTGATGAAGCCCTGTATGTGGGTATCGCGTTGTCAGCCACGAGTATCGGACTCAGTGTCGCCCTGATGCATCATGCTGCGGTGCTTGAGAGCAAGGTGGGCCAAATATTATTGGCGGCAGCGATCGTCGATGACATTTTGGTGTTGTATTTGTTATCTGCCACCCATGCGGGGCTGAGCAGTGACAATGGTCTGGGCCTCATCTTGTTTTCGCTGTTAATGAGTTTGCTCGTCTTGTCCGGACTCAGTGTTCTTCTGTGGCTGTTGAATACCTTGCTGGTGCGCTCATCGCTAAGACGACTAACACTTTTGCGCAGGGTTTTTGCCGTTTTGACGGCGCTGCTGGCTGCATGGGTGACGGCAAGTTTTGAACTCTCACCGGTGGTCGGTGGTTTTGCGGCGGGTGCGGTTGCCGCCGTATTTAAAACGCGATTCGCACAATCAACAAAAGCGGCCAAAACAACGGACAGTGAATTTTTTGCCAGCGTCAGCAGGTTTTTTTCGCCGCTGTTTTTTTTGGCCATCGGTATGCAGATTACGGAGCTCGCTCTGGCGGACGATGAGTTGATTGGGTACGTGCTATTGGTCATCGCGGCGGCGGTTATCGGTAAGTTGCTTGCGCCCTGGGTAATGGGTTCTTTCCTGTCACTGCGTGAACGATGGTTGCTTGGGTTTGCGCTATTGCCTCGGGCAGAGGTTGCGCTGGTTGTTGCCAGTGTAGGGCTTCAACAAGGGCATTTGTCCCACCACGCCATGATCGCGCTGGTACTGATGACGCTGGCGACCGCCATTATCGCCTCCAGTGTCATACCGGTGCTGGCGAATCATCTCGATCCCCGGAGTGAAAACGGTCAATGATGGATATGCAATACACTTACTTCGTCTGGAGTCTTATTCTGTTGCTGATTTGGCTGGTCGTTTTTATTGTGCAAAAGAGCCAGCATGTAAAGATGATGACGATGAGTATCGGGACGGCACCGCTGGGACTGTCTGAACCGCTGTTTTACCCGGACTATTGGTTTCCACCGACCTTGTTTCGTTTGGGCGAAGCCACTGGCTTCGATATCGAAAGCCTGATTTTTTCCTTCGCGGTNGGTGGTTTGGCAAGTAGTCTCTTTGGNGTGTCGGATAAATACGTGCTCAAGCCGCTGGCTGATTGCGAGAAATCCAGCANNCGTCANCGCTACCATAAATTCTTGCTCAGCTCGCCGGTGTGGCTGTTTCTCGGGCTTGAGGGACTTACCANNTGGAATGCCATCTATACCGCCTCNNTGNGTTTGCTGGGAGGTGCAATGACAACGNTAGTTTGCCGGCCGGATTTGTTATNGCAGGCAANAAAAGGTGCCCTGATGTTTACGGGATTGTATTTTCTGTTTTTTAGCGCCATGGCNGCNTCNCATCCGGGTTTTGTGGCGCTGTATTGGAATCATGCCAATATCAGCGGTATACAGGTTGCCGGGATTCCGGTAGAGGAGTTGTTATTTGCCTTTTCCCTTGGCGCAATGTGGAGCGCGTTTTATGAACACCGACACTGGTTGCGTGTAAAAACATCCTAACCCTGGTTATTTTCGATAAGGTAATGTGATGGTTCTGATAATTTTATTTCCTTTTCTACTGGTATTAACCGTGACGGTGCATTATGGGTTTTTGACGCGGTTGATGGCAATATTGGATACCGGATGGGCGCAGTCGATTAAATTGATTGCCATCATTTGCGGATTGTTTGTTGCCCATGTCGTCGAAGTAGTGGTTTATGCCTTTGTTTATTATTTTGCGCATCTTATTCCGGGGTTTGGCGAACTGCCGGGCTCCAGCTTCGAAGACTGGATCAATACCCTGTATTTTTCATTTGTTGCCTACAGCTCGCTGGGTGCCGGCGATTTGTCGGCCTCGGGATGGTTTAAAATTCTCTATGGGCTGGAGGCCATTAACGGACTGGTGCTGATCACCTGGTCGGCCTCTTTTTCGTTGCTGGCGATGAACCGGATGAAATTTTGTCAGCCCTGTTCAGAGAGCGATTCCATAGAGTGAGAATTAGCATGGTGGTCTATGGCGCCCTGATACGAGGGCTATTGCTCGACTGAGTTGATGTGCGAACCAAGGAAAAAAGATGAAAAATCCATCCTGGATCTGGTCGTTAGCGGTGATAGTCCTGGTTGCCGTTGTTTCTTACGGGCTCTTTTGGCTCACCCAGGGTAAACCGCTACCCGAGGGCTTCGTTTATGGTAACGGGTATATCGAGGGGCGTGATGTAAAGCTTGCCGCTGAACGCGGTGGCCGGGTGCTGCGACATCGCCTGTTGGAAGGCGAAGCGGTCTCTACGGGTGACGTACTTGTCGAGATCGATCCGGTGGATGCCGACGAACAGATCCGTGGTGCCCAGGGCGAACTTGAGTCACTTAAGGAGAACATCGCCGTAATTGACAGTGAACGTGATACCTGGCGCCACCACGCCGCGACTGCAAAGCGCCAATTGGAACGTGTACGCGCCCTGCAGACAAAGAAACTGGGTACGCAGCAGGATGTCGATACGGCAGAAAATGCTGTTAAAGAAGCAATGGGGCGCTTGCAGGCGTTGCAGAAGCAGCGCGACGCGCTCAACGCACAGATGGAAGCCGCTGGTGCTACGTTGGCGTTGGCCGAATCCCAACGCAACAAACTGGAGGTGGCAGCCCCCTTGTCGGGCACGGTGTTGATTCGTGCAGTGGAGACCGGCGAGGTGGTCGCCGCCGGCCAGCCGCTGGCGTTGATTGTCGATCTCAACCGTCTGGAGTTGAAAGTCTATGTCTCCGCCAACCACCTGAACCGCCTGCACCTGGGTGATGAGGCGCGTATTCGCGTCGATGGTGTCGATCGAGAGTTTGTCGCCAATGTCAGCCGTATTGATGATTTTGCTCAATTCACCCCGCGGGATGTACATATGCCGGATGAACGCCAGCGCATGGTTTACGGGGTTACCCTGGCACTGGACAATCCTGATGGCCTGTTGAAACCGGGGATGCCGGCCGATGCCTGGATTCGCTGGGACGCCACCCAACAATGGCCGGCTTCGCTACCGGTTCCGGCAAGTTGATACAACATGCCTGACGCCATTGTTGAACAGCCCCAGGCACTTATCTTACAGACTGAACAACTTTCGCGGCGGTTCGGGGAGACGGTTGCAGTGGGTGATATCAGCTTTGCCGTGCGACGGGGAGAGCGTGTCGGTGTCGTCGGCGCAGACGGTGCCGGGAAAACCACGCTGTTGCAAATGCTGGCGGGCATCCTCGACCCCAGCAGCGGTGACTGTCGGGTGTTTGGCCTTGATACACGCCGCGAGTCCAAAATCATTGCCGCTCGCATCGGCTATATGTCGCAGGGCTTTACCCTCTATGATCGCTTGAGCGTGGATGAAAACCTCGCGTTTTCCGCTCGCATCCGCGACGTACCTCAAGATCAATACCTTGCGCGACGCAACAGCTTGCTACAGATGGCCGGCCTCACGACCTTTACGCAGCGGCCGGCGGGCAAGCTTTCCGGTGGCATGCGCAAAAAGCTCTCCCTTTGTACCAACCTGATTCATGAGCCTGAACTGCTCATTCTGGACGAGCCGGGTCTGGGCGTCGATCCACTGTCGCGTCGCCAGTTATGGGAAATGCTGGATCGTTTTCAGCAGCGGCAAGTCACCAGCGTTATTGCGACTTCCTATATGGATGAGGCCATGCGCTGCGACCGTGTGGTTCTGTTGCGGGAAGGTCAAGTGCTGGCGGATGGGACACCCGGGGCACTGCTGGAACAGCTCAGGGGGCGGGTGTTCAGTGTAACATTTTCGACATCGCCCGAGCCGCTTGACGATGTCTCGGTAAAGCTGCGTCGACTGCAAGGGATGCGCGCCATACAGCGGCTGCCGGATCGTCTGCGCTGCGTCACTGATGCCGACGATTTCAAACAACTAGCCATGCGCGAGCTGCCAGCCAATACCGTGGTTACGCCAGCTGAACCACAGCTTGAAGATCTGTTCGTGCTGGATAGCCGTACGGAGGTTGAAATGGACTGTGTTGAACCACCTGCTATGGGGAATGGTGAACAGGCCAGTAGATTCCCTGTAGCAGCAGCCAAACTTGATGCGGATAAAGATCGCAACGGCGTGCAAACGCAAAACCTCAGTATCCGTTTTGGCGAATTCACCGCCGTCGATCGCATTAATCTGACGATTGAGAGAGGGGAGTTGCTGGCGCTGTTGGGACCCAACGGCGCGGGCAAAACCACGTTGATCCGGGCCATCTGTGGTCTGACGGCAATTGCCGAGGGCGGGGCGGTTGTCGGTGGCGAAGCAGTGAGTTTGAAAAATCGCAATCTGCGACGGCAAATCGGCTATATGTCGCAAAAATTTTCGCTCTATCTGGATATGACGGCGGGGGAGAATCTGGCGTTTTTTGCCAACCTCTACGGATTGTCGGGCAATACCGCGCGTGCCGCCGTGGCATGGGCCAGTGCAGTAACAGGGTTGACGGTGCCTCTTCGGACCATGGTCGGGGATTTGTCCGGCGCCATCCGACAGCGGCTGGCGCTCGCTGGCAGTATTCTGCATCGGCCGGCAGTACTGTTTCTCGATGAACCGACATCCGGTATTGACCCCGCCTCGCGCTACCGCTTTTGGGAGGTCATCCGGGTATTGGCGTCACAAGGCATGACCGTGGCCGTGACCACCCATTATCTTGACGAAGCCGCTTACTGCGATCGATTGGCGCTGATGATGAACGGTCGCCTGATCGCACATGGTAGCCGCGATGCACTCATTGAATCTCTCGCCTTGTCGCCCGATACCGATATGGAAACGCTTTTTCTCACCGCAGTTGCACGGGCCGATAGCGCATCATTGAGCGAAGGTGAGGGATGAACGCGCGTCGCATTGTTGCCTTGCTGCTCAAGGAAACTCGGGAACTGGTGCGGGACCCAGTGACGCTGGCGCTGGCCGTGGTGATGCCGCTGGTCATGCTTTTTTTGTTTGGCTATGCCATCAATATGGATGTTGATGAGCTGGCGTTGGGTCTTTACGATCAGGACAATACGCCTGCCAGTCGTGCGCTGGTGGCGCGCTTTGCTGGTTCTCCCTATTTCGACATCATCGAATACCGTCACAATACTCGCGACCTTGACCGCAGCCTGCAGCAATCCCGTATCCGCGCAGGCATTGTGATTCCTCCCGGTTTTGGCCGGGCGCTGCTAAGGGATCAGCCGGCGCCGGTGCAGGTGATCGTCGATGGCGGCTATCCAATGGTTGCCGGGTTGGGGATGGCGTATATCGACGCCGTCATCGCTTATTTTCCCGCGCCGCGGCCCGAGCCCGTTGAGATGCAGACCCGCGTTTGGTACAACCCGTCCCTGAACAGTATCAACTTTGTCATTCCCGGGTTGTTTGCGGTGATTTTGATGGCTTTTCCGCCGTTGCTGACCACCTTGGCCATCGTCAGGGAAAAAGAAACAGGCACCGTGGAACAGATTTATGCCTCGCCATTGCGCTCCGCTGAGTATGTGTTGGGAAAGCTGCTGCCCTATGCCCTGGTGGCTTTTCTCGAAATCCTGATGGTCATCCTGGTCGGCTTTGTCTGGTTCGAGATTCCTATCGCCGGTAGCCTGCCGTTGTTGTTTGTCGCCTCACTGGTTTATGTGTTTACCACGGTGGGCATCGGGTTGCTGGTTTCGTCCCTGGCGCGAACGCAGCTTGCCGCCATGCTGATTACCCTGATCGTCACCCTGATGCCGTCTTTCCTGTTTTCCGGATTTTTGTTCCCCATTTTTACAATGCCTTACAGCCTGCAGCTCTACAGTCGGTTATTCCCCGCCGGTTATTTTATGGAGGTGTCGCGAGGGATTTTATTAAAAGGGCTGGGTGTTGAGGCAGTGTTGCCCAATCTGCTGCTGTTGATAGGGTACACCCTGGTGGTATTCGTGTTTGCTGTCTGGCGTATGAAGCAGAAGGTGGCCTGATATGTCCATAGCGATGATTGGCCTGCTGCGCAAGGAAGTTATCCAGTTTTTTCGCGATCGAGTGATCCTGGTGTTGATTTTGTGGTTATACACCGTCGAAGCGGTGTTTTGCACCCTCGCGCTTAGCTTTGACGTGGAAGATGTGCCGCTGGCCATTGTTGACCAGGACCGCAGTACTATCAGTCGCGAGTTGGTGCAAAAATTTGCCCTGAGTGAATCCTTTGACCTTCAGTATCAGGAAAGCGCGGTATCGGTTGCGGAAACGCACTTAGCGCACGGCAAGGTGACTGCCATCCTCGTGATACCGCCGGGATTTGAGCGGTCGATTCGTTCCAGTGAGCAGACGACACTACAATTGTTATTGGACGGCACCGATTCCAATATTGCCGCTAACTCGCTGTATAACGCGAGAGGTGTTCTTGCCAGGCTGGTCCGCGAACAACTGCCGTTTGCAGCGAACACCGGTGCAATCGCGGTGACACGCGTCTGGTACAATCCGCAACTGACCACATCGAGCTTCATGGTACTGTCGATGATTGCCCTGGCCGGTATGATGGTGGGCGTCATTCATCCCGCCGCCTCGATTGTGCGTGAGAAGGAACGTGGTACCCTAGAGCAACTGTTAGTTGCGCCGATTTCCACGTTCCAGCTGTTCCTCGCCAAAATTGCCCCGACCATGATCATAGGCCTATTGGCCGTGTTTCCCAGCCTGTTGATTGTGCGTGCCTTTGACGTGCCAATGCGTGGCAGCCTCGCGTTGTTTCTGATCCTTACGGGATTCTTCCTGCTCAGTGCCGTTGCTCTTGGGGTGCTGATCGCCGCCTATAGCCGAACCCTGCAACAAGCCCTGTTATTGTCTTTTTTTGGGTTGTTTCCGGTGATGTTCCTATCGGGTACCCTGACGCCCGTGGAGGCGATGCCAGACGTTCTCCAGGCGTTATCCCGCCTGAGTCCGTTGCGCTATTACATGGATATTATTATCGGTGTGTTTTTAAAAGGTGTCGGCTGGAGGGATCTGTGGGATGAAAGCTTATGCCTGATCGCCATCGCAATTCCAATGTTGATTTTGTCATTGGGTATATTTCGACGTCGGTTGCAGTAACAATTCCCGAAGCTCCTTTAATATTCTAGCGAGTAATGAAATCCTCATGTGTGGCCAATTGGTGATGTATTTTTCCGATACCAACTATTTTTGACTTCTATGATGCTGGTTATGGCTCGGTAGTGGCGGCAGTAACTGACCACTACAAGTTAAGCTTTAGGCTTGAGATCTTCTGTTTCATTCTCGATAAATTACCTGCTAAATTGGAATACGACTTTAGCATCTGCTTTCGTCAAATGTTGATCTTTGTCAGGGCAATCAACAATAGACAATAAATGCCGTATGACATTCAAGCGGGCGCGCCTTTTGTTATCGGCTTTGACAATATACCAGGGGGCATGCTCGCTATGGCTGTGTTGTAACATGTCGTCGCGGGCGGTCGAGTAATCATCCCAATGTTTGATAGCGGTATCGTCGATAGGGCTGATTTTCCATTGTTTCAGGGGGTTTACTCTTCGATCCTCCAGTCTCCGTTGCTGTTCCTCTTTCGATATGTCGAGATAGTATTTAATGATTTGTATGCCGGAATCACAGAGCATTTTTTCGAAAGGGACGACTGTTTTTTGAAACTGATCGTATTCCGCTTCTGTACAAAACTGCATAACTTTTTCGACGCCTGCACGGTTATACCAGCTGCGATTCATGAGTACCATTTCCTGGCGGCTCGGCAAAAAGGCTGCATAGCGTTGGAAGTACCAGCTGTTGGTATCTTTCTCTGAGGGTTTACCCAACGCGACCACTCGCGTCTCTCGCGGACTTAAATGTTCGGTGATCCGCTTTATCATGCCGTCTTTACCAGCTGCATCCCTTCCCTCGAAAATGACCAGTAGCTGCAGATCGTTCTTGATAATGTGGCGCTGCAACCTGACGAGCTGAATTTGCAGATTTTTAAGCTGTGTTTTATAGGACTGTTTTGTCTTCGCTGATTTGGTCATGGTTTTACCTTAGGAATCAACTGTTCTTAATTTCACTCATGCTTCCGGCTTTCTGGACAACGAGGTCACCATGGGAATTGCTCCTATAATCAGAAGTATGCCCAGCCACTGAACCGGCGATAGCGTTTCAGAAAAATAGGCGTAGCCGAAATACAATCCAAACACGGGTGTTAAAAAACTATAGACATTGAGTTTGTAAAGCGGTGCCTTGTCCATTAGCCAAAACCACACAATAAACGGTAGTGCCGTACCGGGTATTGCCAGTGTGAGTAATATCCAGGTGTACTCCCAGTTCAAATTCAGGGATGGCAAGGGGGCTTGAAGCAACATCAACAAGCCCAAGGGTATTGATCCCAGTAGTAATTGGAAACCCATGGCGAAAAGAATATCGATGCTGTTGGCTGCTTTCTTCAACAGGATATTGCTGCTTGCTATCCCTGTAGCCGCTATGACAACAAAAACAACACCGCTTAATGGTTGGCTCTCCTTTGCCAGCAGGCTTTCCGCGCTGATGACCACGATGCCGGCAAATCCGAGTAGTGTGCCCAGTAATGCCTGTTTTCCGATGCGCTCGTTTAAAAGGTGCCAGCCAAGAATACCGGCAATCAGTGGTTGCGTATTGGTGAGCACGGTTGCCAGGCCAGGTGTAATTAAACTGCCCGCGTAGAACATGCCCCAGAAGCCAATACTGGTCGCTGTGATACCAATAGCCAGGATGTAACCGTACTCTTTAATGCCTTTGGGAGCAGGTCGACCCAAAAGAACAGCGATAAGAATCAAAGTACAGCCTGCCATCGCTGCTCTGATAAATGCGGTTAGCATAATTGGCGCATAGGGCAGGCTGAGAGTGATGAGTGGGTAGCAAATAGCCCATAACGCCATGGTTAGAATGGCGCCGAGGGCAACAGGTGAAAAAAGACGGTTCGATTTGTTAGCGATAACTCCTGACTCCCTTATTGGCGCTGTAGTTACTCAAGAAGCGCGATGTTTCACTGATTGAGCAAGGTATCAGTTTGCGTTATCACTTTTTTGAGCTGTACCAAGGTGTCGTCAACGCTTTCCATATAGTCGAATTTGTATTTGCTCATCTTTTCCTTGATATGAGGGTAGTCGCTGGCCATCAAGTTTCTCAGGGTGAGAATTTTGCTTTCGAGGGCGCTGATCTGATCTTGCAAGTTCTGTATTTTTTCTTCAGTCTGCTGAGATTGTTTAAATTCGGACTGCCGTTTGGTGACGGTTTGATCGTATTTGGCGATGTCGTCCACCGGGTTATCTGACGAGTGGGCCTCGGCAATTATGGGTAGAAAGATCAATACCGCCAGCATATGTTTCATTTGCAGTTTTACAGTTTTCAAATTTGTCCCCTTATGTGTTTAGGTAGCCATTTTGAAAGACACGCTAGATCAGAAATTATACTCCACGCCAACATAGGCGGTACGGGGCTTGTTCGGGCGGGCGCCGTCTGGCACCCGCGACACGATGGATTGCTCATCGAGCAGGTTGTCCACCTTCAGGAATACGACCGCTTTTGGATTCAGGGCATAGCGGCTGATGAAATCCACCACGAACAGGGATTCCGTTTCTTCGAACCGACCGCCAGCGCGGTTGCAGCCCACGGAGACGCACATCTCGTCGATATACTTGGCTACCACATAGTTGTTCCAGCCATTTTGGTTTTCCAGGCCGACCCGCAGGCTGAAGGTGTTCTCCGGGATGTCCGCCAGGGTGTCGCCGTCCTGGAAGCCTTCTGCCGGGTTGTCCTTGCTCAACTCCGCCTTGGTGTAGGTATAGGCCAGGTTCACGGGCACAATGATACTGCCGGCGGTGAAGGCCGTACCAGCCTGCAGTTCCAGCCCCGTGACCTCCGCCTCGCCGGTGGCAAAGCTGCCGGAGGTGGCACCGTTGCTACAGGGATTGGCCAGGGAGCAGTTTTCCGTCTTGTTTTCGAAGTCGCTGTAAAAACCGATGGCTTCCAGGAACAGCGGGGCGCCGTTGTAACGCACACCGCCCTCGTAGTTGATGCTGATTTCCGGTTCCTCGAATTCCTGGGCGCCGCCACCGAGGGGCGAGAAGCCCCTATGCACGCCGGCCAGCACTTGCCAGCTCTCGTTTAGGTCATAGGTGAAGGAGGCCCCAGGCAGCCACGCGTCGGTGGTATTGCCGCGTTTACTGCCTAACAGGGTGCGCGCCGGATCGTTGAATTGTTCACGGGCGGTTTCCACGTCCTCGTAGCGCAACGCCAGATTAAGGCGCAGGGCTTTGGTCACCTGCCAGTTGTCCGTTATCCATAAAGATAGCGCTTCGGCCTCTTCCAGACGGTTGTTGCTTCCCGTGGGCTGGACTACGTTTTGGAATACCAGGCTGCCGTTGATCTGGTCGTAAACCTCAATAGGTTGGAAGCGATCCATCTCGTCCTCATGGACACGACCACCGAGTTCCAACTGGTGGGCATCCATGTCGACGGCAAAATTCAGCTCGACACCCTGAGACTCGTAGGAGCGGTTATTGTGTACGTACTCCAGTCCAGTGGCGTCCACGGTACCGTCGAGAACACCCTGTGCCGTGGCATCGCCAGTGTTTGCGGCAGAAACGATACTGCCGCCACCGCCCAGCTTGAACCAGTCTCGGGTGAATTCGTTGTAATAGGCGGTTGTTGTGGCAGTGATCCGGTCAGTCAGATCCAGGCTGTAGACCAGGCTGTAGCCTTCGTGCTTATTGTCCATTTGATCGATTGCGGACAACCCGTAACGGCGGTTCTCGTCTTGATCGAAATCGGTGTCGGTAAGACCCAAGTAGGTCTCATTAGAGACTTCATCGGAATACTGCGCTTTGAAAAGCAGTCGCTGCTTGTCGCCTTCCCAGCCCAACTTGACTACGTAGTCCTCAATATCGAAGTCAGCGTCCCTGTCGCTGCGGTCAATGTCCTTAAAACCGTCGGATTTCCGCTGGACGGTTTCTACCAGCCAGCCGAAATTACCGCTTTTACCACCATAATGGGCATTTATGTCACGGCTGCCGTATTCACCTGCCACCGCCGTGATGCTGCCTGAGTAGTCCTCAGGAATCGGTGTGCTGACCATATTGATGACACCGCCGGTGGTCTGGGGGCCGTAACGCAGAAGGGGTGCGCCTTTGAGGACCTCCACCGTACTCATGCGCATCGTGGTGGGGAAATAGTAGGCCTCAGGGTTGGAGTAAGGTGCGGGGGCGATCAACACGCCGTCCTCCAGCAACGTTACCTTGCTGGAGCGCTCGGAACCCGCAGCGCGGATACCGATGTTGGGACGCAAGCCGAAGCCGTCTTCTTCCCGAATATAGGTGCCGGGTATGGTCTTCAGCAACTGGTTGATGTCAGTGGCAGCCTCAATGCGTAGTTGTTCCTCGTCAATAACCGCACCAGAACCGGCAATGTTCTGGGCCTGTTCCCGAGAACCAATGATTGTAATGGTTTCTAGGTAAGGATTAGCTTCCTTTTGTTGGGGAGCTGGAGCGGCCGCGACGGCTAAACTGCACATGGCTGCCGGGAAGGCGACGCTTATCGCTGATTTTTTCATGGTCATGTCTTTCCGTTAAATTTGTTTCTTACGCTAAAAGTGATTGGTTTGGTGCTTAGTGCTGACAACGACTATAAATGATAATCATTATTAATACCATTACAGTTCTGTCAGATTACAGTTCTGTCAGATTACAATCTGGGTAAATATTTCGGACAAATTTGCAACAAACGAAGGCTTCTGGGTTTTGCTTGTGCGGTATGAATTACCTTCCTATCGGAGGGTTGACGGATGACGTATATCTGATGATACGTTGGCTCATTTTTCTCAGGCGGCTGTCAATAGAGCAATACAGTTTGAAAGTACAGCTGATATCTACGAAATGCTTATAAAGAGCGTAGGAAGCTGTCTGCACTGGCTTCCCGGCAATCCGCGGCCCAATGGGGGGGCGGATTGCCCAGGAGACTGCCCTGCGACAGGGAGGGGTAAAGCTCGTCAAGACGTTGAATGTTCGTAGCCGACAAGCGCCGAGACAAATGATGGGGCTGGAGTTCAGCGGGCGATGAAACCCCGGCGGCTCGCAGGATTTGGACAAGTGCCGCGACAGTTTCACGGTGAAAGTTCGCCACTCGGTGTGACTTTTCCTCGACATGCAGACCGCGTTGTCGAGCACGACTTTGGGTGGTGATACCGGTGGGGCAACGGTTGGTGTGGCATTTCAGTGACTGCACGCAGCCCAAGGCAAACATAAACCCCCGCGCCGAATTGCACCAGTCGGCACCCAACGCCAGGTTTGCAGCCAATCGAAAGCCCGTAATAATCTTGCCGCTCGCCGCCAGCCGAATCTGATCGCGCAAGTCGTAACCGAGCAATGCGTTATGGGCAAACACCAGACCTTCGCGCAAGGGCATGCCGACATGGTCAGGAAACTCCATGGGGGCGGCCGCGGTGCCCCCTTCTGCACCGTCGATTACGACGAAATCCGGTCCGACACCTTCCGCCACAATCGCCTTGCAAATGGCCAGAAACTCCCAGCGATGGCCGATACAGAGCTTAATGCCGGCCGGTTTACCACCGGAAAGTTCCCGAAGTTCACTGACAAAGTGAATCATCTCCCGCGGCGTGGTGAATGCCGAGTGATGATCTGGGGAGAGGCAATCGAGGTGTTCATCGACACCCCGCGCCCTGGCGATCTCCGAGGTGACCTTGGCGGCGGGGAGGACGCCGCCATGGCCGGGCTTGGCTCCTTGGGACAACTTGATTTCTATCATTTTGACCTGGGGCAGGGTGGCTTGGGCAGCGAATCGCTTGGGATCGAACCGGCCTTTGCGATCGCGACACCCGAAATAGCCAGTGCCGATTTCCCAAATCAGATCGCCGCCAAACTCCTGGTGATAATCGCTGATGCCACCTTCACCGGTGTCATGGGCGAAGTCGCCCATGGCGGCGCCCTTGTTCAGGGCACGTATTGCCGCTTGTCCGATAGCGCCAAAGCTCATGGCCGAGATATTGAAAACAGAGCAAGAGTAGGGTTGTGAGCACTTGGGTCCGCCGACCATCACGCGGGGTGGTGACGGGGAGACGTCACCCGGGGTAGCCAAGGAAGCACCGATCCACTCATAGTCTTCTGCCGTGACATCGAGTTCGGTACCGAACGGCACAACGCCCGCCGTTTTCTTGGCGCGCTGGTAAACCACCGAGCGCTCGTTGCGGTCAAATGGTCGACCGTCGGTATCCGATTCGACGAAATATTGACGCACCTGTGGCCGTATCGCTTCTGCCAGCCATCGGAAGTGGCCAATCAACGGATAGTTGCGAAGCAGGGTATGTCGGCGTTGAAGAAAATCCCAGATCCCGATGGTGGCGATGAGCAGTAAAACCACGATGCTCCAGTGATGGCTGGGACGGTACGCGATAAAGGGTAAAACTGCGGAAGCAGCCAGTAAAACAACAATGAGCAGCAAAGGAACATAGCGCATGGCATCGGCCCTCAGTCTTTAATGATCTGCCACTGAAGTCGAGGAAGAGCATGCCGTCAACGCCACAGCAAGATACCTCGACTCGGGACCTTTACGAACGGTTGACCGCCTGATTCATTTTCATGGCCTGATGTTCTTCCAGCATCAGCAGCTGTTTAAGAAGATCCTGTGCCGATCCGGTTTCGGCCCGCCAATACAGGAAACGGTATAGCTCGATAAGTTGCTGGTGCTCGCGTACCAGTTTTGTCGCAATGTCATTAATTGTAAGTTCAGCGAGATCTTCATTGCGCTGGTGATATTGAAAAACAGGGCGTGAGTCAAGATATTCGGAACAGAGCGTGCTCAACGTTTTAGCGTCCGCTGTTTGCTCCAAGAGACGGATCAATTGAGCTAGCGTGCTTTCGTGCTTTGCCAGGTAATCCAGCAACAAACTGACGGCACCATTTTCCGCCCGTTCGACGGCATGAGCTATACTGTCACTCAAAAGCTCGTGATACGCGGTGGTCCAGTGCAGGACATCTTCCAGGGTTTTAATTTGCATGGGCGTGGTCTCTATTGTGTATCAACGTCCCTGATGCTCTGTGCGTCAATGGTTTGTAAAAAAGCAACCGCCTGAAAACTATGTGAAGATCTTTTTGTCGATTTATCCTCTGTTTGATATTCAGAAATATGCCCACTCATTTTAGTGGCCATGCTCCACTGAAGAGTTACTGCGCGCTGTTAATATTTGGTACTGCTCTGCTGTCAGTCTCGGCAATCGCTGCAGGAATGCCACCATGTTCCAGATGCGCTCATCATCGTGCCCCGGTCCCCAGGCGGGCATACCCGAGGCCTTGATGCCGTGTTTAATAATCCAGAATTGTCGCTTAATGGCCGGGTCGTCATTTTCGGTGTTATCGGCATGCTCGTGCCCATGTTTATCACCGGCTAGAGTTAGATTGGGTGGTGCGGGATACAGTCCCAGGGTGAAATCACTCTGGGTTTTTCCGGGTTTCAGATGGCAGCCGGCGCACATATCATTGTAGTCGGCGCCACCTGCCAATAACCGCTCCGGTGCGTTTAGGTCGCCAGGAAGCTTAATATCACTGGCAGCGCGGGCAACTGAACGTTCACGCAAGGTTTCCAGCAGCCAGTAGGTCAGCCGATTGTGTGGTACATCGGCTCCCATGGGGTAGAGACCTGAATAGAGAAACAGCCCACCACCCACCAGCACGATGACAGCGGTAATGACCAGACTCTTGATAAAGGTGGTGAGCGCCGACATGAAAACTCCTTGGGTTGATCAGTGTTGGTGTTCTGAATGTTGCTCGCCTGAGCTTTTTTCGTTGTCCTGATGATCAGCCTGCGCTTGATCCTTTTCAGAGTCGTTATGATGCATGTCATTCATGCATTGTTTCATCATGGCTTGCATCACGGGATCATTCATATCCATCTTGCTGTGATCCATATTTTTCATGGCTGCACAATCCGGTTTTTCAGCGTCTTTCATGTGCTCTTTAGGATCATGGGCCTGTGCAGATAAAGCGATGCCCAGAGCGGCGAGGGCGATGATGGGCGTGAAGCGTTTGGTTTTCATAGCGGTGTTCCTCTTGAAGAAAAAGTGATGGAGATAGGCATGTGCCCATGGTTAGAACCAGAACCGCAATCCGGCAACGAATTGGGTATCTGAGGTATCTTCGCCCGCTGCGCGGCGGTAATCGGCTGTGTCACCATAGGTGTCTGTCCATTCCACACCGATATAGGGAGCGAATTGACGGCTGAATTCGTAACGCAGGCGTAAGCCCACCGCGAGATCCGAGAGACCCGAGCCCAGGCCATTTTCAGCGTCATCCTTGCCGTACAGGTTGAGTTCTGCTCTGGGTTGAAGGATGAGTTTTTGTGTCAGCAGCAACTCGTACTCGGCTTCGGCGGAGAGAGCGGTCCGACCGTCGTCGCCCACATAGGCAGTCACATCCAGCTCAAACCAGTAGGGCGCCAGGCCTTGGACACCGAACGCGAGCCACTGGCGATCCTTACCTTCGTTATACTGGTCGAGTCGAACGCCGAGCTGCGTGTCAAAATAGGCATTAAGCGCATGGCCCCACAACAGGTCGGTTGAACTCTCCTCCAGCGTGCCGTCTGCGATATCACCCTCCGCTTTGATGACAAAGCGGTCGTAGGTGGTGCCATACCAGGCCTGGACATCGTAAACCGTGCTATCGCTATCTTCCTGATACTCCAGGCGATCACCCAGAATGGACCAGAAAGCGTGTTCGTCCGCCAGTTTCAGTTGCCGTGACCCCGGCTGTGCATAGGGCCCTTCGGTCAAGGTGTAACCGTCGGAATAAGCATGGGGATCGCGGGCATCGGCAGGAGCGCTGCCGCCCTGCATTTGCATTTCGCTGTGATCCATTTGCGCCAGTACGGTATTCACCGGAAAAGCACCGACAGTAAAAGCCAGAATAGTCAGGGGTTTTATCGCAATCAGCCTCATGACACCACCACCTCGCGGAACATGCCCGCATCCATATGAAACAGCAAATGGCAATGCCAGGCCCAACGACCCAAATCGTGAGGTGTAGTCAGGTAGCTGATACGTTGAGCCGGTTGCACTGGAATGGTATGGCGGCGAACCCGCAATTCGCCCTGGGCAGTTTCTAGTTCGCTCCACATACCGTGTAAGTGCATGGGGTGGGTCATCATGGTGTCGTTTTGTAGAATGATTCTAACGCGCTCATTGTGGCGCAGGGAGACCGGTGTGCTTTTGCCGAACTCCAGTCCGTCAAAGGACCAGCTATAGCGTTCCATATTGCCGGTGAGGTGTAGTTCCAGCTCCCTCGCTGGCGGGCGGCGGTCATCCAGTACACCGTCGATGGATTTCAGGTCGGCCAGCGTCAGCACGCGGTGTCCCTGTGGGCGCAGCCCACGCTGGCTTAAGTTGCGCAGGCCAATACCGGGGTCGTCGAGATTGGTACTTGGCGTATCCACCCGTTGGTCAACCGAAGCCCCGTATTCGGTTCGGGCGTGGTGTA
>PADC01000013.1 GCA_002700385.1 Cycloclasticus sp. | reverse complement strand
GAGAAGGTCGTTCCCGGCAGTTCGTCGTGAATCATCTGCATCGCCGTGCCGATGATCCGTTCCACGATGCCGCCATAGTGCGGCTGTCCCAGCGGGCGATAGTCCAGCCGGATGCCATGCTGCTCGCAACCCCGGCGCAGGGCCTCGCTCTTGAACTCGGCCGCGTTGTCTAGGTAGAGCAGCAAGGGCTTGCCGCTCATCTGCCAATCCATTTCCACGTTCAGTCCTTCCAGCCAAGGGCGCTTGTCGCAGGCGACATGCACGAGGCACAGGCCAACCGAAACGGCAGACGGCGCTTCCAGCGTGACGACCATGCCGAGCACGCAGCGGGTGAACACGTCGATGGCGAGGGTCAGGTACGGGCGGCCAATAGGTTGCCGGTCGCGGTCATCGACCACGATCAGGTCGATGACCGTATGGTCTATCTGCACCTGCTCCAGCGGCGCGGTCACGGCAGGAGGCTCGCCGCCCACACCTTGTAGGTCACGAGCGGCATCCTGGCCTTCCCGCCGGCGGATGACCTTGCGCGGGTCAAGGCTAGCGATCCGTAAGGCCACGGTATTGCGCGCCGGCACTCGCAGTTTTTGAGCCTTGCACACCTGAGTGACTTCGCGGTGAAAGGCCGCTAGGCTGCGCTTCTGCTTGGTCAGGAACCGCTTTTGCAGTAGCTCGTGGATGACGCGCTCGACCGGTTCCGGCAAGCGCCCCTTACCTTTACCTCCACCGGACTGGCCGGGCACCAGATCCGTCACGAGGCCGCTGCCTTGCCGGGCACGCCGGATCAGAACGTATACCTGGCGCCGAGACAAGCCCAGCGCCTGAGCCGCCATATCGGCCGCTTCGTGCCCGACCGTCTCCGACTGCGCCAACGGACTGATGATCTCCGCACGACGGCGCGCACGCTCCCAAGCCTCATCAGGCAGAGTGGCCACGCCTTGTTCTGGAATCCGTGGGGTGTCCGTCGCCATGCTCACCTCGCTTTGGTGCACACGAGTATTGAGCATAGTCGAGATTGGTGCAGATCACTTCTGATATTGAACTGTCAGGAGCTGGCTGCACAACAGCCATTACGCCCAATCAACTGGTGCAGTCGTCTTCTAAAAATGACATCTTTCAAGGCCTGTGCGAATCAGTTAATAAAACGAGGGTTTTCTTTACTCTACAATTATTAAAGTAAATATATATTTTATAGTTATTGTGGTATAGTGCCTGTAATTGGCATTGAGCACTTGCTGGAGGTACCGCGATGCAGGCCGTAAATGATGAAGCCATCCAGGTAGAGAATCTGAAAATCCGGGCAACCCTGGCTCGCGCCGTGCGCGATACTCTGGTTCAAAACCATCTGACCCAAATCGAAGCCGCCGAGCGTCTTGGCATTTCCCAGCCACGGGTAAGTGCGTTGCTTAAAGGCAAAGCCAGAGAGTTCCGCGTGGACGCCCTGGTCAACATGGCGCTCAAGTTGGGTTTGAACGTATCCCTGGAGGTCGATGCACTCCCTAAGCGGGATGTTCTGACGCCCGGTGGTGTTCTGGATCGCATGTGCGAATCAGCCATTCAACAAGACACAGTGGCCTTTATGGATGACGTGCAGCTTTTCTGGCGCAAGGAGTGGGATTTGGCCCTGGTGCCGGATCCCCACGAAAAAGATGCGCTGAAATATGCGCTCAAGGCCTGCTTCCTGGAGCGCATGGCCGAAGTCTGGTCGGAGCCGCCGAAGTCTCACCCTGCGCAAGCACCTGACTGGTGTCAGCGCGTACCGGCAGTACAAAAAGAATTTTCTGTCATCCCTGAAGAATATCGGGAATTTTACGAGGGAGACTTGGTGTCGCCCATTTTCAGCAAGCGCAATATTTTTGCGCCACGCGACTTCATGTTTTTTGTATAAGGACTTTTCATGTACCAGTATTCCAGCACCGGCAAACAAATCAGTATCCATACCTTGACCCAAGCACTTAAACGCTTGGGTGATTTGCTCCAGAAGGAAAACAAGCGGCTGGAACTCACCTGTTGCGGCGGCATTATCAGCTTGATGTATTTCCACTCCCGCGCCATGACTCAGGATGTCGATGCTATCTTTCCCGAGAATCCGGCCAACAAACAGTTGCTGATTAAACTGATCAAGCAGGTCGGTGAAGAAATGGGGTTGGCGGCTGATGAAAAATCGCTGTGGTTCAATGACAGCGTGAGCTTTTTCGGTCTGGAAACCACGTCCAATGTTATTATTTTTCAGCATCCCTTCCTGGTCTTAAAAGCCGCGAGCTGGGAAGAACTCCTGGCCCACAAAGTTCACGCCTCACGCCATGACAAAGACATTCAGGATGCGGTGCGCCTGTTGAAAGAAATCAAGGGTAAGGAGAAAGAGCAGATTTACGAGGCCGTAAAAAAGTACGCGCCTTTTACCCCGCACGTCCCGGAACCCTTGCTGAGAAAACGTTTTGAAGGGGTCTGGAATATCGCCTTCAAGAAATAGCCTGGGATTTCGTCATGACCGCCAAAGAGAAGTTCCTGACCCAGAGGCAGCGTTACCAGCCGGTGACATTGCCGCAGGACTTCTCCGATGAGGAAATGGCCAGGGACTGGACGCTATCTGAGACCGACAAGAAAGAAGTCAATCGCTACCGCACCAACTCCCGCTTATTCATTGCCATCCAGCTTTGCGCCGTGCGCCTGTATGGCCGCTTCCTAGTGGAGGTCAACGACCTGTCGCGGCGCATTGTGAGCTACCTGAATAGCCAGCTTGAATTGCCGCCATCACTGACCATCAGCACCCCGGATCGAGATGCCACCTTTTCCGAGCAACGCAAGAACATCCTGACCTACCTGGGCTTTTCCAAATACGACGATACCGCACAGGCCAGTCTGGAAACGTGGTTATCCAAGCAAGCGGAACAAGGTTACTTGCCTGACGAATTGTTTCTGCGTGCAGAGCAATATCTTCTGAGTACCAAGGTAATATTGCCGGGGCCAAGTGTCATGGAGCGCTTGATTATCAGTGTCTGCTCCGATGTTCATGAGCGACTGTTTGAATCTCTCTACCAGCAACTGTCCGTGGAAATCCGGCAGGCCATCGATGAGCTGTTGATTGCCGCACCAGGTGATCAACGATCACTGTTCTACCTTCTGAAAGAATATCCACCTTCAGCCACCATCACCTCGATTCAAAGCTACCTGGAGCGTTATCGCTCCCTTGACGGTACCGGCATCGATGCCATTGAATCCAGAATCGTGGATCCGGCGTTTATGGATTACCTCTACAAACTGGCTCGCCGCTACAACGCCAAGGACATCAAACGGTTCAAGGAAAACAAGCGTTACTCGTTGATGCTGTGTTTCCTGCTGGAAACGCGCAAGGTACTGCTGGATCACCTGGTGAAAATGCATGATCAGTACATCCTGGACATGCTGCGCAAGGGCAAGCAGGTTCATGAGAAAAAGCACCGTGAATTTCGCAAACGCCAAAAGAAAGCCATCGATACAGTGCTGGACGCGACCCACTTGGTTCTGGACTGGCCGGATGAGAAGCCGCTGACCAAGGTGGATCTGTGGCAACGCATCGATGAAAAGAAGCTGCTGGAATCGGTGGATGATTTGCATATCTTCAAGCGCCTGGAAGAGCGCGGCTACGGTGATTTGCTGCTGGCTCGCTATCCCAGTTTGCGCAAGTATTTCCCGGAGTTCCTGCACCTGCCGTTCCAGGCCAAACCCGGTACTGAACCCCTCCTGAAGTCCATACAACTGATTCGCCAGCTCGATGCCGGGGAGCTGAAAACCCTGCCCGATGACGTGCCGACCTATTTCATTCCCAAAGAACTGCGGCGCTGCCTGAAAGGCAAAAACGGCAAGATCCAACGCAACGCCTGGGAGCTGGGCGTGGCTATGGCCATGAAGGAGGCCTTGCGCTCCGGGGATCTGTTTGTACCCAAAAGCAAACAGCACGTGTCTTTCTGGGATCTGATGTTGAATCAGCACCGCTGGGAGGACACCCGCGAAGCCGCTTATGAAGACCTACAGCAACCGTTCAAAGACCAGGTGAAAGCGCAATTGATTCTGCAATTCCACCAAAGTGTGGGGGAAGCGGACAAGCGTTTCGGCCTGGATACCTTTGCCGACATCAAGGATGGCAACCTTAAACTGAAGCGCGATGACAAGGCAGAAATCCCTGAGGCGGTGAAGAAACTCCAGAAGGTCATCGATGCCAGTATGCCCACCATTCGCATTGAAGAATTGCTGATGGAGGTGGACAGGGAAACCAATTTCACCCGGCACTTTATCCCGGTGCAGCAACATCACTCCAGGCCCAAGAATTTCTATAAAACGCTGATTTCGGCCCTGATTTCCCAGGCCACCAATCTTGGTGTCGTGGCCATGAGTGCAAGCGTTGATGACGTAACTGTGGACATGCTGCGCCACGTCTTGCAGTTTTACGTGCGCGAAGAAACCATTACGGCGGCCAGCGCCGAGATCGTGAACCAGCACCACCAATTACCGTTCAGTGAGGTACACGGATCCGGCCAGGTGTCGTCATCGGATGCGCAACGCTTCCGGATCCGGGCCGACAGCCTGTTGGCGGCCTATTATCCCCGGTACTACGGCTACTATGAGAAAGCGATCGGCATCTACACCCATGTGTCCGATCAATACTCGGTGTACAGCACCAAGGCCATTTCCTGTAATCCCAGGGAAGCGCTGTACGTCCTCGATGGAATATTGGAAAACAACACCATTCTGAAGATCCGCGAACATACCACCGACACCCACGGCTACACCGAAATTATCTTCGCCTTGTGCTATTTGCTGGGGTATTACTTCATGCCCCGGATCCGCGACCTCAAGGATCAACAGCTCTACCGGGTGGAGCGTAACGTCAATTACGGCGTGTTCACGCCCTTACTGAACAAGACGGCGGATCTGGATATTGTTGAAGAGCAGTGGGATGAAATGATTCATGTGGCCACGTCGTTAAAGGAACGCACGGCTCCGGCACATGTGATTGTGGAGCGACTGACCAACAGCTTTCCCTCCGACCGGCTGGCGAAGGCCTTCACCAACCTGGGCAGGATCATAAAAACCGAATACATCCTGCGTTACATTACCGACAAGGATTTGCGCCGCACGGTTCAGCTCCAACTCAACAAAGGCGAGTATCGGCACAACCTGCCGCGCTGGATCTTCTTTGCCAACCAAGGCGAGTTCACCACCGGTGATTACCTAGAGATTATGAACAAGGCCAGCGCTTTAAGCATGGTGTCCAATGCGATCCTGTACTGGAACACCTCCAGGATCAGCAATATCGTTGATGAACTCAGAAAGCAGGGTGAGACAGTGGATGACGACCTGCTGGCTCATATCTCCCTATTGCCATATAAACATGTATTGCCCAATGGCACTTACTTTATTGAACAAGAGGATACGAAATAGATGGGCGAAATCCACAACTTCCTGCCACGCCTGACAGTCAATCAATTGTTGATCCGCGATCTTATGGCCGCGCAAGCGCCGTGTTTCGCCTTGGGTTATGTGGAGGATCGGAAAGAAAAGTGCGGTTTCATCGCGGTGCGGCCAGAGAGTCCAATACCGAACCAGGTAACGCAGCGAGGCATGAACTTCGGCCACTCAGTTCTTGGCACAAGCCAGTACAAGGTGCTTCACTTTGGGTTTGAATTCTATGGCCATGCGACGTATCACGGCCTGGTACCTGCCGGAAATCCGATCATTCAGGCCGTAATTGCAACCATGCTGGATACCCAGGACTACTTTTTCTTCGCCATCAATCCGGATCAAACCGTCACAGCCTTTCGATCACAATTCGAGGCCCAAGACCTTGCGGGACTACGTACCAACCAAGAACAATTTGGCGAGGACAGCTGCTCTTTAGAGCAGTACGAAAGCGCGGTAAAGACCTTTACTAAAAACCCGGATCCACCGGGTACAGTGATGAACTGGGTATGCAGAAATAACTGGGATTACCTGGATTTAAAGAAGTATCCGCTAGATCTCAATCCCCGGCCATGAAATGAGGCAGGTGAATATTGCGCAGGAATTTACGGTTTGAGGTGGATCCGTGAAGGCGAAACCGTAAGTTTCTGTTCAAATGCCCCCGCTAGTCCTTGTACTACCACTCCTCGGTTGCATCTGTCTGGAACCAGTACTTTTGAGAGCTACTCTAGTAGAACAAATGCGATCAAGGTAACTGCTAGTCCGAAATGTATTAGCATAAGATTATTTGAAGAATCTACGTGGGTTTGTCAACGCTAATAAAAAGTAGCGCATGAAGTGTTACGTTGAAAGTGAGCTTGGGGCTGATATCAATGAAGTTCTTATCAGTAAACTGGCGCCGCCGCAGCAAGAATCCGAGAGCCATAACTACATAAATTGGAAAGGTAACCGACAGACTAAAACTTAGAGCGGCAAGTAGATTAGACATCTCTTCTGGTGTACACCGCTTCAATGACGGGGGTATTTCAGATAGCTGTAGTTGTATTAGTTCAGATAGCGAGCGTCGTCCGAATTACCCGGACGACTTCACATCAATTCGCTGCTTTGCTCGCATGCTCGCTCTTAGCTGGCCTCGCACTAGACAAAGCGCATGGACAGGTCAACAGCTTTACAGTCCTTCGTAATAGTGCCAATGGATATGTAATCTACACCGGTTTTTGCTATCGACAGTAGTGTCTGTTCATTGATTCCCCCGGAGGCCTCAATTTTGGCCTGCTTGTTGGTTCTTTTTACCGCTACGCGCATATCGTCAACGGAGAAGTTATCCAGCATGATAATGTCGGCCTTTGCTTCTAGGGCTTGTTCAAGCTCATTTAGGTTTTCCACTTCAACTTCCACGGATTTACCTGGCGCAAGTTCTCTGGCAGCCCTGACTGTCGCTGCAATGGAACCACAGGCGTTGATATGATTTTCCTTTATTAGAAAAGCGTCATACAGGCCAATACGGTGGTTGAAGCAGCCTCCAATGGTTACGGCGTATTTTTCAGCAATTCGCAGACCGGGGAGAGTTTTTCGGGTGTCGAGCAACTTTACCTTCGTTGATGACACTAGTCCGGCGTAGTGCCTGCAAACGGTCGCCACACCTGAGAGGGTTTGCAGGAAGTTGAGGGCAGTGCGTTCGCCACTTAGCAGTGCTCTGGCATTTCCCGCTATTTCTACAAGACATTGGTCTTTAGCTACTTGCTGTCCTTCTTCGACTTGCCACGAAATTGCAATATTGGGATCAAGACGACGGAATATTTCGTCGACCCATGGAGTGCCGCAAAGAGTCGCCTCCTGACGCGAATAAATTTTTGCGCGGGCGGTTGTATCCAGCGGGATGAGCTGTGCAGAAATATCGCCAGTGCCGATATCTTCGGCTAGCGCTGCATCCACATTTTGCTTTATTGCTGCATTAAGAACGTCTAAATCAATCATGAGCTGGCTTTGCCTCATTCAAAAAAAAGCCGGCCCATAAAGAGCCGGAAATAACGCTGGGTGGAACAGATGAGCTCAAAACTGGCCGAGAATAATCCTGAGAGTCACGAAATCCCTTTTTTGCCAAGCCCTTACCATTGCTGGAGCTTCTTCTCCTCACGTTCTTGAGGATCAGACCAGTCGGTTTCCTTCGGGATAATACCTTGCCAAGAGGGAATAATCTGCTCAGGTCCTTTGCGAAATATGGATTTTTCGAACGCCTTGCCTTCCTCTTGGTACTTGCTCAACTGAGCCATCATATAGCGGCGAAATTCCACTACCGCAGCGTCGCCAGCACCTAGTGTATCTTCAGAGCGATTGGCAATGGGGCCCATGGTGATCCACATAGCCATGTCCTGATTGGGAATGCCGATGATCCCGGTAAAGTTACCGTCCTTCATCATCTGTCGGTCTTGTTGGAACCAATTGCTTAGGTTGCGCTTAGAAACCCAATTTTGATCTAGATGTTCGCCCAGTGTCGCACCTAGAAAGGCGCGCCATTTTTCGGTGTCCATGGCGTTCTCACCCCAACCAATGAAATGGAATGCGGTGTTGGTGTCGTCAATAGGAACATTGATGTTTGCGACATTGTAAGACGCGTTCGGCGGGATCAGCACGGTCATCGGGGAAACGAAGACTGAGGTCCGCACATAACTGTGAGTATCCGCCTTTTTAATAGGTCTTCTGATAGCAGCGTAGTGGAAGCCATACTCGGTTGATTTGGAGCGCATGCTCGGGTTCTTGTCCGTAGAGGGTCGGTACCAAGCGTTGTCATCAGCCTCAGCCTGAACGACACGTGAAGGAACCATGTCGCTGGAGTGAAGGCTGGAGCTGTGTGAGCTGTCAATCGCGCCCTCAAGAATCTGCGCCCAGTTACACGGAATTTTGATCTTGGCAATACTGACTTTGGTATCAGCGTTGGGGGCCCATGCCGGCGGAATAAATTCAGGTACGCTATTTGCCTCCCCAAGGAAAACCCACACCAAGCCTGCCCATTCTTTGACAGGGAGAGCGCGGTGCTTGACCTTGTCTTTCAAGGGGCTCTCCGGCGGCTCAGAGGGCATATCCACGATGTTGCCGTGGCGGTCCATTTTCCATCCATGGTAAAGACAGCGCAGGCCACATTCTTCATTTCGTCCCATCACCAGTGAGGCGCGGCGGTGGGGGCAAAGCTCATCCATAACACCAACTTCGCCATTACTATCGCGAAACGCAACGAAGTTTTCCCCCAGCAACCTTACCTGGATGGGCTTGCCATCGGCTTCTGGAATTTCCTCCGATAAGCACGCGGGCATCCAATAGTGACGCATGATTTTCCCCATCGGGGCGTCGCCCTCAACTCTGCACAATAGTTCGTTTTCGGCTGGGGTTAGCATTCTGCCTCCTAATAGACCACGAGCAAAAGAATTGCATTTGATGCCCATAAATATACTTCTATATAGATATTTATTCAAGCCTTTTGTTTTGCCGCAATTGAGGCTCCAAGTTATGTGTGCACCGTGTTGAAAAAGGCGCTGCGAACGCAATTTCCGTGAATTCTCAGATCTCGATTTTGGTCTATGAGTGACTATTTTTCGCTGACGCTTGGTCTTTTTAGGCTGCTTGGTTTCAAGTTGATGGTGGTGAGTCCGAGAGAGAGTGGGGAATATTGCAAAGCGAATATCGAAGGGTGTACACTATTAAGCTTCTATAGAGAAGTATATTTGTGAGTGTTTCAGTTGTGGTCTGAGCGAGTATGAGTGGGAACGAACCGAGTTTAGAAGTTGTTATTAAAAGCAAAAGTCAAATTGCAACCAATATCTATCAATTTGAGCTGGTGCGGACCGACGGTGCGGCGTTGCCAGGCTGTGAGCTTGGATCACACATTTCGGTTGAGGTGCCCAGCGGGGCGCATCGCTGGTACTCCATTTGTGATGTGACGGAGAATAGCCAGTCCTATTTTATCGCTGTTAAGCGCGAGGCAGGCGGTCGCGGTGGCTCGGTCAGTCTGATTGACGATACTGAGGTTGGCTCGGTGCTGACCATCAGTGAGCCGGAGTGCGAGTTCGAGTTTGTCGACGCCCCAGGCTATTTGCTGATAGCAGGCGGCATTGGTATCACCCCTATTTATGCGATGTTTAAACACCTGATGAAAATCGGGCATCCCGATTTCAAGCTGATCTACCTGAGTCGCTGCGTTGCTGACGCACCCTTTATAGAAGAGTTATCACAAGCTAAGTACAAGGAGCATGTGTTGATTCATCACAGTGACGAGGTTGGAGAGCGCTTCGACTTTTGGGATATGCTGGAAAGGCCGACGGCACAGCATATTTACTGCTGTGGCCCGAAGGGATTGATGTCCGAAATCAAAGATATGAGCGGCCACTGGCGTCAGTCTCAGCTGCACTTTGAAGACTTCAAACCTGTTGAGGCGGTGCGGGTAGATGATAAGCCTTTCATCGTGCGTCTGGCCGGGTTCGATACCGAGGTTCAAGTCGGAGAATCCGAGACAATGCTGGATGCTCTGCGGCGCCAGGGTATTAAAGTGCATAGCTCCTGCGAGAGTGGAACTTGTGGCTCGTGCAAGGTTGCTTACCTAGACGGAGAGGTGGATCACCGCGACCTCGTTCTAGAAGGCGATGAGAAGAAAAGCTATCTAATGGCTTGCGTGTCGCGTGCCGCGGGTGAGTCCATTACCGTCAAAATTTAAGATTAATCAGAGCTAGGTGCATTGCATGAGTGCGGATACCGCCGATATCAAACCAGTCAAGCTCGGCGTGGTGGGCTTGGGCCGCGGTTTTATGTTGATGTTGCCGACCTTTTTGGACGACCCTCGAGTTGAATTAGTCGGTGCAGCAACGACCAGTGAATTGAAGCAGCAGGAATTTGAAAAGCGGTTTGGCTATCGTGCAGTGTCGACGACAGAAGAACTGTACGCCGACCCGAATATTGAGGCCGTCTATATCGCAACCCCTCACGAGATGCATCGCGACAATGCGATTGAGGCGCTGGCTTCGGGGAAGCATGTACTGGTGGAAAAACCGATGACGATTCGTGTAAGCGACGCGGCAGCCATTGTTGAGTCGGTGGAAAAATACCAAAGGGAAGTGATCGTCGGCCCCAGCCACAGTTTTGACGTACCAATAGTGGAGGCGGGAAAATTGATTGCCAGCGGCAAGTATGGTCGGGTCGGGATGATTCACGCTCACTACTACACTGACTTTGTTTTCCGCCCCCGACGCCCTGAAGAATTGGACTCCGCTCACGGTGGGGGAGTGGTGTTTAATCAGGGCGCCCATCAGGTAGATATGCTACTAACATTGACTGGAGCGATGCCAGTGAGTGTTTATGGATGCGTTGGCAACCTTGACGCCCGGCGTCCCTGTGATGGTGCATATAGCGCCTTAATTGAGTTCGACAATGGATGTATCGGTTCAGTAACTTATAGCGGCTATGGTCATTACGACAGCGATGCCGACCAAGGTTGGATAGGGGAAATGGGTGCGCTGAAGCCGCCTAACGTATATGCAGTGGCTCGAAAAAATCTATCGCAGGTAAAAAACGAAGTGACGGCAAAACAAAGCCGTGGTTTTGTCGCGGGCAGTCACGTCGGCGATGTTCCGAAATTTCATGAGCACTTCGGCAATATTGTGATCAGTTGTGAGAAAGCTGACCTGCGGCCCACTGCCAAAGGCATTCATGTCTATAGCGACGATGGTTACGAGTTTATTCCCTTGCCCTTGGAGGGATCTCCCCGGGCCGAGGTTGTTGCAGAGCTCTATGCATTGGTGCGCCATGGTATGTCCCCGGTGCATTCGGCCCGTCGTGGGTATGTCAATGTGGCGCTTTGTGAAGGCATTTACGAATCGTTTCGGAGCAAGCAGCGGGTTGAAATCAGGATGTCTGACTAAGTCGCTGCGCAATAATCAGAAATTACCTATTAGCTAGGTAATAGAACGGAGAAATCTATGTCAAACCTGTCCCTTTCTGTGGCCATCGGGAATTACGATCGCAACCGTGCTTTGATCGACGGCGAAGTCCAGATCGATGGTGTTAACCCCGTATTTATGAAATTGTCACCGGAGGAAATTTTCTTCCGGGCCTTCCGTCATCAGGAATTCGATATTTGTGAGCTGTCGTTTAGCAGTTATACGCTGAGCGTCAGCCGCGGTACCAACGACTATATTGCCATTCCGGCCTTTTTGTCCCGAGCCTTCCGCCACAGTTGTATATACATCCGCAATGACAAGGGCATCAACAGTCCGGAAGATCTGAAGGGCAAAAGGATTGGTGTGGCCGAATACCAGCTTACCGCTAACGTCTGGGCGCGCGCACTGCTGGAAGAAGAATATGGTGTTTGCCCCTCTGACATCACTTGGGTTCGCGGTGGTATGGAAGTGGCCGATCGCCCGGAGAAGGTTAAGTTAACCCTGCCTAAGGGTGTAGTTATGGAGCCTGCAGCGGCGGGCCGCACGTTGAATTCGCTGCTGGAAGAGGGTGAGATCGACGGCTTTATTGGGCCTCGGACCCTGTCGTGCTTCGACAAAGGCCACCCGAATGTCGTGCGTCTGTTTTCGGACTCCCGCGCTGCGGGCACCAAGTACTATAAAAAAACTGGCGTTTTCCCGATTATGCACGTTGTTGGCGTTCGCCGTTCACTGGTGGAGCAGCACAACTGGCTGCCGATGGCTCTGCTGAAGGCATTCGAGCAGTCCAAGGCAGCAGCGTTGGCTGCACTGTCTGACACATCAGCAACTAAAGTGACGTTGCCCTTTGTGGAAGAGCAGATTGAAGACGCGCGCAAGCTTATGGGTAACGACTATTTTTCCTACGGCTACAAAAACAATCTGAAAACCCTGGAAACCTTCCTGGACCATCACTACCGGCAAGGCCTGTCCGAACGTCCCGTGAAGGCCGATGAGTTGTTCTGGCCTGCTACACAGGAAGGCTACAGTATTTAATCTAATTGCTGTGGCCGGGACGCAGCGTTGAAAATAAGCCAGGAAGGTATTTGGCCCGGGCTTCCTTTCCGTAGTCAGAGTTGTACGGCGGCGTATAAAGCGGGTAACTGCGCCGCCAATTGGTGTGCGATCTGAGCTAAATGCAATACCGTAAGATTGGACACTGGCAAGTCCCAGCTGTCGGTTTGGGATGTATGAATCTGAGCCATGCTTACGGTCATCCGCCGACTGAGGCAGCGGCGACGCTAGTGCTGGAGCGGTCCTTCGACTTAGGTATCCGGCATTTTGATACCGCTGCACTCTACGGCTTTGGCGCCAATGAAGCCCTGATTGGTAAGGCGTTTAAGTCCAAACTCCATCACATCCATCTCGCCAGTAAGTGCGGTATGACCGGTGTAGATGGAAAGCGGGTAATTGATGGACGCCCCGAAACTCTGCTGAAAACTGTCGACGAGGCGCTGTTGCGTCTGCGGGTGGAGCATATCGATCGGAATTACTTGCATCGCTGGGACAAATAAATTGCCATTGAAAAAAGTCTGGGAGCCATGGCCAGGATGGTAGAGCAAGGCAATGTTGGGGCGTTGGGATTGTTGGAGGTGTCGGCTGATACACTACGCAAAGCGCATGCCGTGCACCCCATTTCGACGGTACAGACAGAGTACTTGTTTTGGACGCGAAATCCTGAAATCGCCGTACTTGATGCTTGTTGCGAGATCGGCGCAACCTTTGTTGCTTTTTCTCCTCTTTGGCGGGGCCTTCTGGCAGGGGCGGTAGAAGACCTGGATTAGTTCCCGACAAAGGAAATTTGCAATGCGATACCGCGATTTGCAGAGCCGAATTTTAGTGTCAATCAAGTATGGCTCAGCTCTCGCTAGCCTGGTTGCTGGCCCGAGTAATCACGTGTTGCCGATTCCCGGCACCACCTCGCTGATCGGTCTGGAAGAAAACTTTAAGGCGGCGTCGGTCCCCATAATAGATAGTGACATTGAGCGGCTTGATGGCCTTGTTAATCAGGGCGCCGTTCACGGTCCGCGCTATGGCAGTACGTCGCAGTTGGAAATTGATACGGAAGAGTTTGCCTGAACTCAATTTTGTACAGTACATCCTCCATCGCCGGATCACTCCGGTGATATATAACAACGGTAGCCGAAGGAGCAGCATGACCAATTGGGTTTGCTGTGGCACTCCATTCCTACTATTTGGGTAGTGCCCGGCGGAGCCGTTTTCCCCAACTTGGCCAAAAGCATAAAACCATATGCAATTTACGGGAGCAGGCCCTGCCGAATCCTTAGCCTTTTGATGTTTGAACAGTTATCTCGCATCACTGGGTTTGTGCGTAGGCTTCATAGCAATTAGACAATGAAACCGGCTCGTTACTGCGAGGTTAAGTTGCAAATTAAATAAGAAGAGTAGCGCAGCGTCTTTTAGGATCGCGTGTTGAAGGCCATATTCGATAATTAAATCTTTTATTTATTGGTGGTCGCGCTGTGATACTTAAGGTCTATTTGAAAAGCCATTTGTGAACTAGTCTGGTATATCTGGGCATGATCATGTACACCATAAGGAAAACGGCGACCGCAGTAACTGCGAGCGTATTAAGCAAGCGATTGTGCTGGATGCCTAGTAGGTTAAACAGGGGGCTAAGTATAATGGGAATAAAAAGCACTAAAGGGTAAATCGCAGACCAGGTTAGCAGGTACTGTTTCCAGCGCACCGGGATTTTTGCTCGGACGTTTCTTGGAGTAAACCAAAAGTCCAGCCCGCTAGTGATATTGAAATCATCATTTCCGGAAATGAAAGGCCTAGCCTTATCGATTAGCTGTTGCCGTTTTGGAGAAGTCATCCAGCTTTTTAATTGTTCCGCCGTTCGGAAGCGGATCATAATTGAATAGGTATCGGTGATGCCCGGTACCGGCCTGACGATATGACGATCTAGGAAACCGGGAGAGGCTTCGCTAAGCGGTATAATCTCATTAAGCCAGCTTTCGTATTCTGGCTTTCTGTTGTGGTGAACCCGGTGAGATATAACCACCGTTGCGCCGGAATTCCGATCAAGGTTATCGTGCGTCAATTTGAGGGCTCCTTTTGAGGGACTGGTGACAAAAAAATTCTCAAGAAGATAAATTAAAAGGGCCCCTGCGGTACACGGTTTGGGGTTCAAAAAATAACGCGCCTTCTGACATTGGCAGACATGCCTTTTTGTCCGGCGGAAACGGCTCAAAAGTGATGAAATCTTAATTGCCGAGTGAGACTGTCACCTCAGATAACGCCGTAGCTAGGTAGCGATCGAGTTCTTTTTTATGATGAGTATGCCGTTTTCCAGATCAAAATTGTCGTGAAATCTGGGGGCTGACATAGTAGCAACGACCTTTCCGGAGAAGGATAAGGTGGCGGTTTATGCCACCTTTGCCTTTGTAGTCGGCATAACGCGGTGGTTTATAGCGACTTCCAATCAGTTGTAAGCACTTCACTGCAAACTTCTAGCGGAATTTTCTCGATGCCCACAGCGGAATTTTACCGCGCCCAAGTCCAAAATTGTCGATTAACCACTAAATTGTTTGCGGAGGGCCTTTTTGTCGGGCTTTCCCAGATTGGTGACGGGGATGGCGTCGACGAAATGGATAATTTTTGGTGTCTGGTGGGGGCCTTTTGTGGCGCGCACCAGTTTGGAAATATCCTCGGCAGAGGCTTCCATGCCGGGTCTCAGCGCGACTGCTGCAGTGACCGCCTCGCCCCACTTTTCGTCTGGAGTGCCAAATACCGAGACCGCAGAGACGGCCGGATGGGTGGCAATTACATCTTCTACCTCCCGCGGGAACACATTGAAGCCGCCGGTAATGACCATGTCTTTAGCGCGGTCGACAATTCTTAAGAAACCATCGGGGTCCTTAATTGCAATATCTCCAGTGTGGAGCCAATCGTGGGCAAAGACTTCCTCCGTAAGATCGGGCTTGTTGTAATAACCTGGCATCACCAAGGGCCCGCGGGTGCAGATTTCGCCGGGCTCGCCATCGGGCACTGGATTGCCCTGGTGGTCGAGAAGCGCAACATCAATCCAGGGCACGGGGCGGCCGCAGGACGACAGGCGCTTGGGGTCGTCAACCAAATGCTCGCTGCGGCGCATCACCGAAATCGTCATTGGGCACTCGCTCTGGCCGTAGAATTGGAAGAAGATCGGGCCGAATTTTTTGATGGCTTCCTGCAGGCGTGGTACTGACATTGGCGAGGCGCCGTAAATTATGGTTTCCAGGCTGCTCAGGTCAAACTCGGGTGCACGAGGGTGATCCATCAGAGCGTAGATCATGGTTGGCACCATCAACATGCAGTTAATTTTATGCTCCTGAATCATTTCCATGACTTTGACTGGTTCAAACGCGGGGATCACGTACATGGAGCCACCGGCAAGCAGGGTGGGTAGAAATAGGGTGCCGCCAGTGTGGCTCAGGGGCGAGACTAGAAGTTGGCGCGTGTTTTCGGGCCATTCCCACTCCGCCATCATGATTTGGGTCATTGTCATAAAGCAGCGGTATGAGCCTTCGATTCCCTTGGGTTTGCCCGTTGTGCCGCCGGAATAGGTTAGCCGGTATACGTCTTCTCCATTTACCTCGGGGGCAATTAGCGGCGCCGCATCGTGATTAGACACAAAGGGCAGGAGGTTCTCGCCGGAGTTACTCTGTCCCAGCGACCAGACACGTTTTAGCTGGGGGCAGCGCTGTTTAAGTTCGCCAACCAAGTGATCGAATTTGGGATCGAAAATAATGGTGTCGATATTGGCGTCTTCGACGACGTACGCGAAGTCATCGACTGCGCCCATTGGGTGTAGAGAGGTGATAAGCATTGCCTCCAACAGCGCGGCATCAGTGACGTGAATAACTTCTACTCTATTGCCGGACAGTAAGGCAATACGGCTAGCGCGATTGAGTCCTTGGGCTCGGAACGCCTGGCAGTAGCGACTGGTTTCATCGGCAATCTCTCTTCCGGTTCTTGAGCTGCCGTCGGGTAGAAAGATAACTTCGCGGTCGGCATTGTCCTGAAGTGCTCGGATGAGCAGGTGTGGAGTAAAAATTTCTTTATGCAGTTGTGTGCGCATCGAACTCTCACTTTGTACGGCCGAGTAAAACTCAGCGGTGAATAATTGCCTGATTAGGAGCTGTTGAGGTTGTACAGCTGCAATCATCCAGAACGGCGCTGTATACCGTTCAATTTTTCGATACTTCGGTATCGGACATCTATTGCTGTGCTAGATCAGAGCGATTTATTCTTTCATTTTAAACACAGTATAACCTGTTTTTATTGTGGGTCAATTGAAGTTTGTCATTGGCGCTGATTAAGGCTGGCACTTCGCGTGTTCGCGCTGAGTACGCGGGCTTTGGGGCGATGGATGCCTACCTGCAGGTTAATCGTTTACATGGTTCAATTGAAGGGTGATGACCGGCTTCAGGTTTGGTGGGGAAAAGTGCTCTTGAAATGGCAGCGTAAAGACAGTATAACCTGTTTCTAAGAATCCTAGGGGTTAAGCCCGGCTCGCAGTATCCGAGATTCGTGCTTGCAGGTTTAGAGATCTAAGAAACATGGAGTGGGTCAGAATATTCTACGGCCCATCCCTGTTTGCATAGTTATTTTTCTCAGAGGCGGTTATGACTGAAAAAGTAGAGTTCCCACTGGCTAATTGCGAGTTGCGTTCTTTCGTTGGTGAAGACGCAAGGCTGTATTTATCGCTGGAGGTAGTGGAGATCGGTAGTCCTGTGGGGGATGAGTTGGTGGTGAGGGTCGAAGGAGCGCCGATGAACCCTTCCGATCTTGGGTCTATGCTGGGTGGTGTGTCCGCTGATGCATTTCGGCTTACCGACAATGGTGGGCTCGTTGCGGACATTCCAGAAGCCGATTTTGGGCGGCTTTCTGAGCGAGTTGGCCAGTCCATTGGAGTAGGTTTGGAAGGAATGGGCACCGTGGTGGCCGCCGGGGAGCTGGCCCAGCACTTGGTCGGCAACGTGGTTGCCATGGTCGGCGGAGGCATGTACACCCAGTACCGCAAGATTAATGCTGGTGATTGTCTGGCGCTGCCCAATGGCACAAGCCCTGAAGATGGCGCTGGCGCATTTGTAAATCCGATGACATCCCTGAGCTTGGTTGAGACGATGCGCCGAGATGGTCATACGGCCTTGGTTCATACTGCTGCAGCCTCAAATCTCGGTCAGATGCTAGTAAAAATCTGCAAGTCAGATGGCGTTGGCCTGGTAAATGTTGTCCGCAGCGAGGCTCAGGTGACGTTGTTAAAAGGTCTGGGCGCCAAGTATGTATGCAATAGCAGCTCGCCCACGTTCGACGATGAACTGGTCGCTGCTATCGGCGAGACGGGGGCAACCATTGCCTTTGACGCTGTTGGTGGTGGTGACCTTGCCAGCCGCATACTTGCAGCGATGGAGAGGGCAAACACCGGAAAAACACCTTACAGTCGTTACGGATCAAACGTATATAAGCAGGTGTATTTTTACGGAGGGCTCGACACCAGTCCCATTGTCCTGCGTAAGAACTACGGTATGGCCTGGGGGGCAGGTGGTTGGTTGTTGTTCCCCTTCCTTGAAAAGATTGGCAACGAGGCGACGGCGGCATTAAAGGCACGTGTCGAACGGGAAATATATACAACATTTGCCAGTGAGTTTGGGCATTCGGCCACCATTAGAGAAATTCTCTGCCCCGAAAAAATCCGGGTGGCGGCTGCGCGTTCGACGGGGTCCAAATTTTTAATAAAACCCAATTTGTAACATGTGGGTTGCCCTGGGCGGGTTCTGCTGGTGGTTGAGGACGCTATCAGTCAGGCATTTGGCGCGGGTGGCCTATGATTATCTTGTCAGCTTGAAACAGATGGTGAAATGATAATGACAAAAGTGCTTCATGTTCATGCAAGTCCCAAAAGGGAATATTCAGCTTCCGGCCAGATGGCGGATATCTTTCTTGATGAATACCGGAAAATTAATCCCGCTCACGAGATTGAAACCCTATCGCTGTTTGAGAGTGATTTGCCCGAGTTTGGCTTTGATCAGACTACAGCCAAGTTCGCGCCCATTTTTGGCGATCAGCTAACTCAGGAGCAAGAGCAGAAGTGGCAGGTTATTCTCGACGTGATCTCGCGTTTTGATAAGGCTGACAAAATCATCGTTTCCACGCCGATGTGGAATGGTTCGATTCCTTACAAACTTAAACACTACATCGACATAATTGTACAACCTCTGGTGACCTTTGGCTTTAACCCAGAGACTGGGGAGCATTTTGGTTTGCTGAAAGATCGACCATTGCAGTTCGTTCTCACACGCTCCTCAGTACCGGTTGGTGATCCGTTCGATAATCAGCTGCCGTATCTCAGATCCATTTTTGGCTTTATGGGTATCTTGGATCATCGAGTTGTGGTGGCTGAGAGTACAACTAGGCCAACGTCTGAAGAGCGTGCTCAGTATATTGCAGAATTTTCCGAAATTCTAAAGCAGGCGGCCGCCGAATTTTAGGCGTCTGGAATATATGATCTGTTGAGTGGGTATTCAGGTCTTCTTGTCATAATTTACTTTGAGGATGTACTAGTGGACGTTATTCAGAACTTCGTGCTGAGCCACTTTTTGAGCGTCAAAGCTGCTCATATCATTTCGGCTTTTTTGTGGTCATTTACCACCATTTCTCCAATGCTGTTTTACGTCAATCCGACAATGAAAAAGCTAAAGGCCAATCCCGATGATCCAGAGCTAAAGCGTCGCGGGGAATGGGTTCTGGAACAGATGGACCGGGTTGTTATTCTTGAACATATTGCGCTGGCAGTGCTGTTAATAACCGGGTTAATGCTTTACGCCTCTGGAGTGGCGAGTTTTGCCAGTGGGTGGTTTTTTGCAAAGATGTTGATAGTGGTTGGATTCTTTGTGCCTATGGAAATTTACGATATCTGGTTGACTCATGTGAAAGCGCCACGTATGGAGCGAAACAAAGAAGCCGACAGACCAAAATACGAAGCTTTTCGGAAATTTTACTACAAATACCTCACAAGGCTAGCGTATCCGATTGTTGTATTTATCCCTGCCGTATTAATTTTGGCCTTAACCAAACCATTTTGATTGACAAGTAAAGGGGTAAGGAGATGAGCCTAAGAAAAGCAAGCTGCGCCTGTGGTCAGGTAGTAATGGCAGTAGACGGTGAGCCAGAGATTGTTGCGATCTGCGGTTGTCAGCAGTGTCAACGTCGAACAGGTAGCGTGTATAGCACGCACGCATTTTTTGCCCAAAGCGGTGTAAAAATAGAGGGTGACTATAAAGTATTCGCCCGCAAAGCTGACAGCGGCAATACGGTCACGTTTCATTTTTGTCCGGAGTGCGGCAGTACTGTATTTTGGCGCGCGGAGGGACGGCCCAATTCCTGGGGGATCGCGTTGGGCGCATTGTCAGGAGTGGATATGCCGCCGCCGATTGCTGCTGTGTGGGGAAA
Organism: Cycloclasticus sp.; assembly: GCA_002700385.1. Lineage (GTDB taxonomy): Bacteria > Pseudomonadota > Gammaproteobacteria > Methylococcales > Cycloclasticaceae > Cycloclasticus. Next base: position 26,097 of record PADC01000013.1, on the reverse strand, counting down.
TGAGGTGAAGAAATGGGTACCGCTTCCTGAAGGAATAACTGTTTTCTCGCTGGGCGCTGATTCACCTAAATTGCGAGGTTGAGCCTTCGGAATCCCTGTGTTGGCGTTTGCGCGGGGGCGTGACGTAATTGAGTGGAGATGTGGTATGAAACAATCCTCCCTGGCGACTCCGGTGAGCGATTACGCTGTGGAGATGGCAGCGCGGGTAGAAAAATTTGTGCGCAATGTGATTGTTCCCTATGAGAAAGATGCCCGTCGGGATAGTCATGGTGCGCCCACCGAAGAGCTTGTGATGGAGATGCGTCACAAGGCGCGGGAAGCTGGGGTAATGACACCCCATATTCGACCAGATGGTCATCATCTCACTCAGCGGGAGACAGCTCTAGTATTGATAAATTCAGGATTGTCTCCCATCGGTCCTGTAGCCTGTAATACAGCGGCGCCGGACGAAGGCAATATGTACCTAATGGGGCATGTCGCCAGCCCCGCCCTCAAGATGCGCTTTTTGGAGCCGATAGCCTCCGGCGAGGCGCGGTCAGCATTTTTTATGACCGAGCCAGCGAGTGAGAACGGTGCAGGCTCCGATCCATCTATGATGAAAACCACCTGTCGTCGGGATGGTGATGATTGGGTGATCAATGGTCGGAAGGCTTTTATTACTGGTGCCATAGGTGCAAAGGTCGGTATTGTTATGGCCGCCGCCGAAGAGGGGGCCTGTATGTTTTTGGTGGATCTCCCCAACCCGGCGATTCGCCTCGATGAGCTCCCTCACACCATCGATAATGCTATGCCTGGCGGGCACGGCACCTTCACGATAGACAATCTCCGGGTGCCGGCTGAGCAGATGCTTGGGGAGGCTGGTGAGGGCTTCAAGTATGCTCAAGTGCGTCTATCCCCAGCCCGGCTTTCGCACTGTATGCGCTGGCTCGGTGCGTGCAAGCGCGCCCATGAAATCGCGACTGATTATGCCTGTCAGCGAGAGGCTTTTGGGAAACTGCTAGTTGATCATGAAGGTGTAGGCTTTATGCTTGCGGAGAATCTGATTGATCTAAAACAGGCCGAACTAATGATCGACTGGTGTGCCGCCGTGCTTGATAGTGGATCGCTTGCGACTGTGGAGAGTTCCATGACAAAAGTGGCGGTTTCTGAAGCTCTCATGCGCATTGCTGACCGTTGTGTTCAAGTTATGGGCGGGACTGGTGTGACTCAGAATACAGTTGTTGAACAGGTCTTTCGTGAGATTCGTGCTTTTCGCATCTACGACGGTCCAACCGAAGTTCATAAGTGGTCCCTGGCTAAAAAAATCAAGCGCGATTGGAAAGCGATGTAGTTATGAGTGCTTCCGATCATTCATCAAATTCTGGATCAACCCCAGTTCGGGAAGGGTTTGCCTTTAATGAAGCCGCGCTGGCTAACTGGATGAAGGCCAATGTAGAGGGCTTTGAGGGACCTCTTCGAGTTGAGCAGTTTAAGGGGGGGCAATCCAATCCCACCTATAAACTGATCACTTCTGGCCGAAGTTACGTTTTGCGGCGCAAACCGCCGGGAAAGCTGGTCAAGGGGGCGCACTCGGTGGAGCGTGAAGCCACTGTGCTGATTGGGCTGGGTAAAGCGGGCTACCCTGTCGCTCATGTTTACGGATTGTGCACTGATGAAACGCTTATTGGCAGCAATTTTTACATTATGGAGATGATTGAGGGTCGCATTATTTGGGATGCTACCTTCCCAGATGTGGCCAAGTCTGAACGCCGCGCTTACTTTGACGCCATGAATGCGACTATCGCGCAGTTGCATACCCTTGATTACCAAGCATTGGGCTTGGGCGATTATGGTCGCACGGGTAATTACTTTGAGCGCCAAATTGCCCGTTGGACGAAGCAGTACCTGGACGACGGCGACGCTGGCAGAGATGCCAATATGGATCGCCTTATTGAATGGCTGCCGGAAAACATACCAGAGGGCAATACTACAACGCTTATTCACGGCGACTTCCGTTGTGACAATGTCATTTTTCACCCTACAGAGCCGCGCATACTCGCAGTGCTAGACTGGGAGCTGTCTACTTTGGGTGACCCCCTGTCGGATTTTGCTTACCACGCAATGATGTACCGGATGCCGCCGAATATCGTTGCGGGCCTGTCGGGGGCGGACCTGCATGAGCTAGGCATTCCGACGGAGGAAGACTATATTGCTGACTACTGTCGTCGTACCGGGCGCAGTGCTATCGCCAACTATGATTTTTATATTGCTTTCAACTTTTTCAGACTGGCCGCGATTTTCCATGGTATCAAGGGGCGGGTGATAAAAGGCAGCGCCGCGTCTGCTCATGCCCGAGATCGCGCGGCATCTTTCCCGACCCTGGCGGAGCTGGCCCGCAGAGCAATGGAAGCCTGTCAATAATGTGTTATGCGTCTGGCTTTGGTGCAGGGGATAAACGTACTTTAATCATTGGGAGCTTGTTGTGACCTTGCAGGTTATTGGGGCCGGTTTCGGTCGGACGAGTACAAATTCTCTTAAGGTCGCTTTGGAGAGATTGGGTTATGCCCCATGCCACCATATGAAGGAAGTGATGCCTCGGCGCGACCAGGTCGATTTGTTTAATCGAGCAGGTGCGGGGGAGGCGGTTGAATGGAGTGTCATCTTTGAGGGCTTTCAGGCGGCTTGCGACTGGCCCTCGGCCAAGTTTCATAAAGAGCTGGCAGCCCATTATCCCGATGCCAAAATTGTTCTTTCTGTACGTGACGCAGACAAATGGTACGACAGCACCCGCAGCACTATATTTGCTTTTACCCAGAGCATGCCCCGCTGGTTGCGTTGGTTAAGTCCGCGGATGCGCACCATCCATCAAATGGTGACAGGGGTTGTTTGGGATGGGGTGTTTGGCGGTCGATTCGCTGACGAGGCGTATGCGAAACAGGTGTTCCTGCAAAATACTGAAGACGTCAAAGCGTACTACCCGCCTGAGCGCCTGCTGGTGCACCACCCCGCTGATGGATGGCAACCGCTGTGTGAATTCCTGGGGAAGGATATTCCTGCTGAGCCATATCCGCGGGTGAATGAGGCCCATGAAATTGAGCGCATTGTTAAAATTTTCAAGGCTCTAAGTTACCTACCTTATATCTTGATGGGGCTGATTATTATGCTTTGGGTGTTTTAGCGGCTACTCTCTATCGCGATTCGCCAACTATTGTGTTTCGGAAGTTGCCCCGGAATAGTGAGCGGCATGGAATTGTAGGGAGCTGCAGTGTTGTCCGTATTACAAATAGTTGCGGCTACTTGTTGTTGCCGCTTGGTAATGCCGGTAAGAGGTGAGGGTTTTTGCACTTTATCGATGGTTCTGTAGGCACGGTTTGATGGTTGCGCAGAGCTTGGAATTGTGCTTGAATCCACAACTATATAGACAGTACAACCTGTTTGTAACATGCCCGAAAGGTCCGGGCCTTATAACTTCTGGATAAGGTAGCTGAGGAAAAATAATGAGTGACAATATCGATATGAAAAACATTCCGTCCCTGTGGGAGGCTGCAAAGCAGGAAATGGAGGGATACAGCTTCCTTGGGGACTACGTGCAGCCAAAGTGGGATGTGCCTGAAATTATTGGTATCTCCTGTGCAGTATCAAATCGTTTTGGCGATGACGCAAAGGCCGGTGCATCCAAATCTTCTGTTGAAAAGTACATTGATGAGGCCTCTGCAGTAATTGAGGAAGGTGCTTGGTCTGTCCACATTGATTTTACCTGGGTGACGGATGAGAAGGGCCGCCGTTTGGACCAGATTCCCCCTACTGAAGCTTACCCGATGGTGCTTGAGCCGCTGCGCAAGCGTTATGGTTATAGCTTTATGGCAGACCTGAATGTTCTGAACGGAGCGACCTTCGAAGAGTGCATGAGCCCGGTGAAAGCCGGTTTGGCGGAGACTGCACCCTGTGCTCCGGGTCACCCAGAAGTGTTTGTGACCAATGCGGTCAAGACATTGTTCGAATACGGCGTACTGCCCCAAGTGGCAATTCACAACTCCGGTGAAATCGAGTTGATGAAGCGCCGTATTATCGACAAAGGGCTGATGAAGGGGCCGGTTCTGTGGGGGCTGCTGTTCGGTCTGCCTTTTGACGTAGGGCGCACGCTGTTGTCAGGTAATACGGTAATGGATATGGATGATTTGGTTCGGCAGATGCTGCTGCTGCAGCACCAGATACGGAAAATCGATCCCAACGCCCAGTTCATTGGTTGTGCAGCAGGTCGTGGCACGATGTACTTCACCACGCTGGCGACCATGCTGGGTATGCACATTCGAGTTGGTACTGAGGATACCGAATTCAAGTATCCTAACTCTGATGAGAAATTCACCAGCAACTTAGAAATGTTCAAGCGCGCAAAGGAGATTGCCGAAATGCACGGTCGCAGACCTGCGACCGCCAATGAAATGCGTAGAATGTTCGGTATGCCCGAACGATAGCTTTTGGATTTTGATGGTTTATTTTCTAAATACGAAGGTGGGCTCGGAGCTCATCCGTCAAAGTACTTAAGGTCGTTGACGCAAGTTATTTTTGGAGAGATATCATGGCATTTACTGGTGTACACCATGCCGCTTTCATAACAAATGATATGAAAACGCAAATTGAGTTTTATACCCAGGTTCTCGGTATGAAGCTGGTTGGGATTTTTCCTATGCACGGAGTTCCTGGTGCTTCTCATTGCTTTATTGAAGCGGGGAAAGACGCATATGTGAGCTTCGTGCAAATAAAGGACGTCAATGTCGAGCCTGTCTATGGCGTGAGCCACGCAATTGACACCGCGCACCCGGTGGCTGGCGGTGCAATGCAACATATGGCCTTCGGTTGCGACAGTCTTGAGGAAATGATGACCCTGAGGGATCGCCTGAGAAGCAATGGCTACGCTGTTTTTGGTCCGCTGGAGCATGGCATGAGTCACTCCATGTACTTTGGTGGTCCTGAAGGGATGCAACTTGAGTTTGCTACCACGGATCAATGTGAGCCAGTGCGAGCGGAAGACTGGGTCGACCCTAGTACCGCTAAGACACTCGGAATGAGCGAAGCGGATTTGAAACGCTACCTCAATCCACCGGCGTTTGCCAGTCAAGGAGGTGCGGTGAAGCAACCCAGTCTGGATAACGCTATGTACCCGACGCCGATTCCACGGCCGATGTTTGACGCTCTTGGCTATCTTTCTGACGAAGAGCTCAAAGAAGCAATGCGATTCAATGCGCCTGAGTAATCGTCAGCAAGCATGGAGCGGTGAGGGTTATGGACATAACCCAAGGTCTTTGACGTCATAACGATCGCCTTTGTGTTGTCGAACTTAAGTTGATTTGAAGCAGGCGTAAAGGATTAGCACAATTTCGACAGCGTCGCACAAAGCGTTGAAGAGGCTGGTTGAAGTAGCATGGAGCGGGCTGGCCTCTATCATCTGCACTGCTGCCTATTTTGATCTGCATATTGTTCATGCTGCGGGGTGTTATGGAAATATCGAGCTGAAGGTAGTTATAAAACACCCTGGGTGGTCTGCGTTCAATCTCAGGCATGTTGACAGTCCAATTCGAAAACCCAGGTACTGACCAAGTATTGAATAGTTTATAAGTGTCATGCCTTCAAGGCCTCTCGCGCTTTCGTTTTCTAGGATTGGCTCTTCGAGGCATGGTTATACTTCCTTGCCTTTAAGGAGTAACCCATTTAACATCACAGGGTACTGCCGTATTCTGAATTTGTTTCGTTGATTTTCCGGCTCTGTCATCCCCCCTAGGTAACATGTCTGCAGACAATGCTTCCAAGTACAAAAAAGAGTAGCCCCAGAAAAAGGCGACGCACGCAAGAAGAGCGCCGCAGTGAAACGTCTGGTAAACTCCTTAAGGCCACCGTCGACCTCCTTCTTGAAAATGGTTATTCGCGCTTTCGAATAGCCGATGCTGCTGCTCGTGCTAAAGTCTCCAGGGGTGGTCAAACCCACCATTTTTCCACCAAAAAGGAACTTATTGAAGCGGCAATCGAGCGTCTGTTCGAGAGTGAGGTGGGGCAGGCCGAGTTTGATGCGGCCAAAACAGCGGATGAGGACGTTATTGATCAGGCGGCCCGCCACGCTCAAGATTTTTTAACGAGCAAATTATATACCGTTAGTTTAAATATGCTGGTTTCTGCGGGCGAAGAGGAGCATCTTGCTGACGGCGTCAGAGAAATCTCAGCAAATAGTCGGGTACCAATTGAAGAAGCGTGGGTTCATCGAATTGCCCAGTCAGGTATCAGCCGCCAGGAAGCTGCAGCAATCCTCGTGCTGTTGTGGAGTATTCAGAGGGGTTACGTTGTTGGCCGAAAAATAGAGGGCGGACGTGGGAAGAAAAATGCTGGCGAGCTCGAATTTGCTGTAGGCCTTCTTACCGGTTATCTCAAGTCGAAAAGACTTGGCTCTCCCGCTCTGCCAAGCTCTCCCCCGAGTCCGCCCGGGTCGAAGCTAGGCAATGGCATACCTGTGGAAGGGGCAGTCGATCATAAAGGCCAACAAGGGCGCAGTGCCTCCACTCGGGACCAAATTCTCGATACAACGTACCAAATTATGCGGGATTTGGGGCATGCTGGACTCCGTTCAGCCAAGGTTATCGATCAGTCAGGAGTCTCCCGGGGCGGGCTGTTACACCATTATCCTACCAAGGACCTACTCGTTGCAGCGGTATACGAGCGTATAGTAGACCGGATAGAACAGGACAGTTTGCGTCGAATTGGCGCAACTAAAGATGCAGACATCCTATCTGCTATTGTCGAGGATGCTCAGGCGCGTTTCTTTGATGATTCTTATAAAGTCACGCTGGATATACTGATCGCTTCTGGAAAAGATGAGTCTCTGGCAAAGGTGCGCAAAGCGCTGGAGGAGCGCTATTCTCCGGGCGCTCAGAACCAGTGGGCGAGCCGTTTGATGGAATCGGGGGTTGAGGCCGGTAAGGCCTACCAAATCACCAGTTTTTTGTGGAATATGGTGAAGGGCATTGCAGTTCGGAATTTGGTCCAGAAGCAGGGGGACTTGTCAGAGCAAGTTATTGCTCTTGGTCTTGAGTTGGCAGGTCAGGCGGCGCGGTCGTAGCTTGCGTCGTTGTGATCTGTGGGTTTTGCTGCGAGACGCAGCATTGCGCTGGGCTTGGTAGAGTTTGGTTTTTTATTCTTGCCTTCTCTGTTGGCGACCGAATTGCGTTGCGAGTCTTCGTTCTGGAATTAGGCTTCGACTTCTTTCTCCCAGCTAGCGGTAAGTTGAGGATGCGGGCGATTGCGGGTACGGCGGGCAAGGGAGATAAACATTGGCGTCACTTCCACCGAAGGCGAGTCTGGGCTATCAGGTTCGCATAGCGCATAGAGCTTTTGATCGTTTACTGGCAGCTCGACTAGCGCCGTTTGGTCTTAAGGCGGGCTACTGGTACTACTTGAGGGTACTCTGGCTGCGTGAGGGCCTGACGCAAAAGGAGTTGGGTGATGCTATCAATGTCAAGGAAAACACCACGGTAGCGATGATTCTGGGCATGGAAAAAGATGGATTGCTAACCAGAAAGCGGGACGAAATTGATCGTCGCAAGATGTGTGTTTATTTGACTCCGAAGGGGCGTGATCTCGAAAAGAAGCTTATGCACATTGCGCCTGAAATTAATGAAGCTGCGACTAAAGGCATTTCAAAGCGGGAATTGGAAAAGTGCCTGATGGTGCTTCATCACGTCAGTGAAAACCTTCAAACTATCGACTTCTAGGCGGCAGCTTTTCATGCTGTGGAATCGGTTATGTAGATCGGGGTTCCCTAAAAGTTGTCCAGAAGCGCTAGGAAGCGTTTCTGCAATCGTGTCGGCTGCCAGTTTTTCCTAACGGTTATTCCTATATCGCGACCCGTTCCCTCGAGAGGCTGGGGACTGGCAGCGAGTATCCCCATCTCCACTTCCAGTTCAACCTGCCGGGCGGGGAGCAGGGCGACCCGGTCGCTGTCTAGTAGCAGACTACGGATGGCAACCAACGAACTGCATTCAATCATTTGTGTAGGCGGATCAAAGCCCGAATCGGCAAAAAAACGGCTGAAGGTTTCTCGCGCAGGGGTATTGTGCTTGGGCGCAATCCATCCCAAGTTGCGCAGTTCTGCTGTGGGTGGCGCAGCGCGGCCAGCCAGGGGGTGGCTTGCACGTACCACCAAGTGGAGGGAATCCCGAAATAAAAATTGTTGCTCGATCTCTGGGCTAGGACTGGGGTGGCGCAGCGCGCCGACTATCATGTCCAGCTGGCCGTGCAGTAAGGCGTGTAGCTGTTCCTCGTAAGGCCCATCGATAATACTGATATGTGCTGCAGGAAATTCATTCAGTAAGTGCGTGACCGCATGCGGAACCAGTTTGGTTCGCGCTAGTGGCAGGCAGCCAATCCGCACACTACCTGCGCTAAGCCCTTTCAGCTCTTCGACTTCTTCGCGACCCAGGCGAATTTCGGAAAGAAAGAGGCTTGTGAGTCGAGCCATTTTTCTGGCCAACCAGCTCGGCTCCATACCCGCTGGTGAACGCTGGAATAGCTCCTGGTTACAAACAATTTCCAATTCTTTTATCGCGCGGTGCACTGTGGGCTGGGTCAGTCCAAGGTGCTGTGCTGCCCGAGAATAACTGCCTTGTTCGACAACGCTGAGTAGGGTTCTGAGTTGGGTGGAGGTGAGGCGTCGGTATAGGGGCTGCGTTTTTCGGCCTGAGCGTAGGCTGGTGGCTTGCTCAATGGCGGTCAGCCAATTCACTGCCCGTTCGGCCCGGCGAAGAAAAATTTCGCCTGCCTCGGTGGCATGCAGGCCAGTACTTGAGCGGGTAAAGAGCAATATATCCAGTTCTTGCTCCAGTTTGGCCAGGCCTTGGGTGATGGCTGATTGGGATAGATGCACGCTAGAGGTGGCGCGGCTGATGCTGCCCAATTTCCATATAGTCAGAGCGGCGCTGAGGTGGCGCAAGTTGGGTGGTGAGGGAGCGGTGTCTCTCATGGACATAACTGAGTCGAGGTGCAGTGAAATAAGAACATTATAGAAAAAACTTATACCTGGGTACAGCTTTCGAACATGCCGAGATGAGTACGCTGGGCCATAATAAAGTTCGGAATTTTAGTAAATAGGGGAAGCGACCATGCCTGTTTGTGTAACCGATATTACGCGTGTTTCGGCTGAGGTGCTGGAACAGTACCAAGGTGCTGAAGTGGCCACTGTTCACGAGGCGCAAGGCCGCAAGGGCTTGATGGCTTCGTATATGCGCCCTATTTACCGCCCAGCCAAAATCGTTGGCACCGCCGTAACCTGTGAAGTGGCGCCAGGTGACAACTGGATGCTGCATGTGGCTGTAGAGCAGTGCCAACCAGGCGATGTGTTGGTTGTTGCTCCGACTAGCCCTTGTGAAGACGGTTATTTTGGTGATCTGTTGGCCACCTCATTGAAGGCGCGGGGGGTTGTCGGGCTGATTATCGATGCTGGCGTGCGGGACATTGCCACTTTGACCGAGATGGGATTCCCGGTGTGGTCCAAAGCGGTGTTTGGTCAGGGCACGGTTAAAGAAACCGTGGGCAACGTCAATGTGCCGGTGGTATGTGCGGGCGCGTTGGTCAATCCCGGTGATTTGATTGTGGCCGACGATGATGGCGTGGTGGTAGTGCGCCGCCAGGAAGCCGAGGCGGTGCACACCAGTGTGCTCAAGCGGGTGGCTAACGAAGACAGCAAGCGCGAACGCCTGGTCGCCGGTGAACTAGGGCTGGATATCTACAATATGCGCGAGCGTCTGGCGGAAAAAGGCCTGCGTTACGTGAAGTCGCTGGACGAAGCCTAATCATGCAAAAGGCGATTCCCTGTCAGGTTATGCGCGGCGGCACTTCCAAGGGCCTGTATTTTCTGGCCAGTGACTTGCCTGCCGACGCCGAAGCTCGCAACCGTTTGTTGCTGGCGGCGATGGGCTCTCCGGATGCCCGCCAGATTGACGGCATGGGCGGTGCTCACCCGCTGACCAGCAAGGTGGCGGTGATCTCGCCGTCATCGCTGCCCGGCGTCGATGTGGACTATCTTTTCCTACAGGTGGTGGTCGATAAGGCCGAGGTCAGTGACGCCCAAAACTGCGGCAATATTCTGGCTGGGGTGGGACCTTTTGCCATTGAGAATGGCTTGGTCGCGGCTCAGAACGGACACACCGATGTCAGCATCCATATGGTGAATACCGGTGCCCGCGCGGTGGCTCGGGTGGAAACCCCCAACGGCTGTGTAAATTACGTCGGGCAGGCCCGTATTGACGGCGTGCCGGGTACGGCAGCGCCGATCCCAATCGATTTTCTCGATATTGCCGGCTCCAGTTGTGGTGCCTTGTTACCCACAGGTAACACCCTCGATGTGATCGAAGGAATTGAGGTGAGCTGCATCGATAACGGCATGCCGGTGGTCTTACTGCGGGCGGCAGACTTTGGCCTGAGCGGGTTGGAGTCTCCGGCGGAGCTGGAAGCCAATGCCGAGTTGAAAGCGCGCATCGAATCCATCCGTCTGGCGGCGGGCAAACTGATGAATCTGGGTGACGTGACCAGCAAAACCGTGCCCAAGATGAGTCTGATCTCTGCGCCGCTGGCCGGCGGTTCGATCAATACCCGCACGTTTATCCCTCACCGGGTTCACGAAGCCATTGGTGTGCTGGGTTCGGTCAGTGTGGCCTCCGGCTGCATGTTGCCGGGTTCGGTCGCGCAGTCCGTGGCAGCGGTGCCTGCGGCCGATGGCGTATGTCAGCTGGAGGTGGAGCACCCGACCGGGTTTTTCACTGTAGAGATGGAAGTGGCCGGTAGCGATAGCCTCGATAGCTTTACCGTTAAGCGCGCGGCCCTGTTGCGCACGGCGCGGCTGCTGATGCGCGGTGAGGTGATGGTGCCCGCCGAGTTGGAGAGCGAGCATGGCTGACCTTGAGCTGGCTAAAGTGAAGCGCATCGCGCTGATTGGTTTAGGCGAAGTGGGCCTGGCCGTGGCCGAGGACCTGCTGGCGAAAACCGAACTGGACTTGCAACTGTGGGACGCGCAGTTTGGCACGACCGGCAGTGCGGCAGAAGCGCACTGGGCGTCGTTGGCATCCTCTGACCGGGTGAGTCGGGCTGCGGATGCGGCAAGTGCTGCCAAAGACTGCCAGCTGGTGCTGTCGATGGTGACCGCCGAGCAGGCGGTGCCCGCCGCGGAGTCGGTGTTGGCGGGACTAGCTGCCGAGGCTTGGTTTGTCGACCTTAACTCCATCTCGCCGGCAGCCAAAAAGCAACTGTCAGAAATGGTGACGGCCGCAGGCGGACGCTTTGTCGAGGCCTCGGTGATGTCGCCGATTCACCCCAAGCGCACCGACGCGCCGATCTTGTTGGGTGGCCCCCACGCGGCGGCCTTCGAAGCTATTGGAGAGCAGCTGGGCTTTAGCGACATGCGTGCCACTTCGGCGGAGCTGGGCATCGCGGCGGCTACAAAAATGTGTCGCAGTGTGATTATTAAAGGCATGGAGGCACTGGTAACCGAGTCCTTACTGGCCGCGCGGCACTACGGTGTTGATGAGGTGGTGCTGGCCTCGCTGAATAACCTGTTCCCCCGCCCCGACTGGCCGGAACATGCCCACTACCTGATTACCCGCTCACTACTGCACGGAGAGCGGCGCGCGGCAGAAATGCGTGAAGTGGCCAAGACCGTCAACGAAGCGGGTTTGTCACCGTGGATGAGCGCGGCCTGTGCCGAGCGCCAGGACTGGGCGGCAAAATTCAAAGCCCAGCTGAGTGAAACAGAATTGAACCCTTTGCTGGACGCGATCAACGCCCAAATTAGTACTATGAATGGAGAAGCCTAGAATTATGAAAATTATCGATTGCCACGGGCACTACACTACTGCTCCAGAACCCCATCAATTGTTCCGTGAGGCACAGCTGGAAGCCTTTAAAAAAGGCGAAGCGCTGCCTGAAGTGCCGCAAATCAGCGATGACCAGATTCGTGAGAGCATCGAGCAGAACCAGATGCGCCTGCTGAAAGAGCGTGGCGCCGACATGACCATCTTCTCGCCACGCGCCTCCACCATGGCTCACCATGTTGGCGACGAGGCGGTGTCCAAGCAATGGACCAGCGCCTGTAACGATCTGATTAAGCGAGTAGTCGATCTCTACCCCGAAACCTTTATTGGCGTGTGCCAGTTGCCTCAGTCGCCCGGTGTGCCGATTGCCAACTCCATTGCCGAGCTGGAGCGCTGCGTCAACGAGCTGGGTTTTGTCGGCTGTAACCTGAACCCCGACCCTTCCGGTGGTCACTGGACTTCCGCGCCGCTGACCGATAAAAGCTGGTACCCGTTCTATGAAAAAATGGTTGAGCTGGATGTGCCGGCGATGGTGCACGTGTCCGGTTCCTGCAACCACAACTTCCACGCTACCGGTGCCCACTACATCAACGCCGACACCACCGCGTTTATGCAGTTTCTGCAGGGCGATCTGTTCAAGGATTTCCCTGAGCTGCGCTTTATTATTCCCCACGGCGGCGGCGCGGTGCCCTACCACTGGGGTCGCTACCGTGGTCTGGCCGACATGCTCAAGCAGCCGCCGTTGGACGAGCACGTGATGAAGAATGTGTTCTTCGATACCTGTGTTTACCACCAGCCCGGTATCGACCTGCTGTTCAAGGTGATCGACATCGACAATATTCTGTTTGGCTCGGAAATGGTCGGTGCGGTGCGCGGTATCGACCCGCAAACCGGACAGTATTTCGACGACACCAAACGTTATCTGGATGCGTTGCCGCTTTCCGACGAAGACCGCTACAAGGTCTTTGAAGGCAATGCCCGCCGGGTGTATCCACGACTGGATGCCTCATTGAAGGAGCGAGGAGAATGAGCCAGTTCACCCCCGACGCCGACTGGCTGCACTGGCACCAGTCGCCCAGCAAACCGAGCTACGTGCCACCTGCTGGCGCGGTAGATGCCCACTGCCATGTGTTTGGCCCCGGGGATTTATTCCCCTTTGCGCCGGAGCGCAAGTACACCCCCTGTGACGCCTCCAAAGATCAGTTGTGGGCGTTGCGGGATTATCTCGGCTTTTCCCGTAATGTCATTGTTCAGGCAACCTGCCACGGCGCAGATAACCGCGCGCTGGTTGATGCCTTGAACCACTCCAATGGTTTGGCTCGCGGCGTGGCCACGGTCAAGGCCAGTGTCACCGACAAGGAACTAGCAGCGCTGCACGCCGCCGGCGTGCGCGGTGTGCGCTTTAACTTTGTGAAGCGTCTGGTGGATGCGCTGCCCTTTGACAGCCTGAGCAGTATTGCCGAGCGTATCAAGCCGCTGGGCTGGCACATCGTGATTTATTTCGAGGCGCAGGAACTGCCCGAGCTGTATGACTTTTTTACGGCGCTGCCCACCACTGTGGTGGTGGACCACATGGGTCGCCCCGATGTCAGCAAGCCGGTTGACGGGCCCGAGTTTGAGTTGTTCGTCAAGCTGCTGCGTGAGAACGAGAATTTCTGGTCGAAGGTGACCTGCCCCGAGCGTTTGTCGCTGAGTGGCGCACCGACCTATGACGACTTTGTGCCCTTTGGCCGCCGCATTGTAGAGCTGTTTCCCGACCGCGTATTGTGGGGCACAGACTGGCCGCATCCGAATATGAAAAGCCATATGCCCGACGACGGCCATCTGGTTGATATGATTCCCCGCATTGCACCCACCGCCGAGTTGCAGCAAAAACTGCTGGTGGCTAACCCGATGCGGCTCTACTGGTCGGATTAAGCGGCTGGAATAACAGGAGGCTATTTATGGCACTAGACAAACCCTATCAGGATATTCCCGGTACCACGATTTTTGACGCCGATATGGCACGCCAGGGTTTCCACCTCAATCAGTTCTGTATGTCGCTGATGAAGGCGGAAAACCGCGAGCGCTTCAAGGCGGATCAGCGCGCTTACCTAGATGAGTGGCCGATGACCGAAGACCAAAAGCTGGCGGTACTTGCGCGGGACTACAACCGCATGATGTCACTGGGCGGCAATATTTATTTTCTGGCCAAGATTTTTTCGTCGGATGGACTGAGCTTCCAGCACGCAGCGGCGACTATGACCGGCATGAGTCAGCCTGAATACGCGCAGATGATGCTGGATGGGGGTCGTTCTCCAGAAGGCAATATGTACAAGTAACGCTCTACACTTAATACGCTCCGGTTGGGGCGCAATGAGGTACCACAATGGCAAAAATTACCGCGAGTGTATACTCGTCGCACGTGCCGGCCATCGGCGCGGCACTCGATAACGGCAAGTCTGGTGAGGACTACTGGAAACCACTCTTTGCCGGTTACGACTACTCCAAGGAATGGATCCGCGAGAACAAACCTGATGTGGTGCTGCTGGTATACAACGACCACGCCAGCGCCTTCGACTCCAATTTTGTCCCCACCTTCGCCATTGCCACCGGTGAGGAATTCCAGCCCGCCGATGAAGGTTGGGGGCCGCGCCCGGTGCCGGTGGTCAAAGGCCATTCGCGTCTGGCGGCACACATTGCTCAATCCGTGATTCAGGACGAGTTTGACCTGACGGTGGTCAATTCTCTGGACGTTGACCACGGCCTGACCGTGCCGCTGTCACTGATGTTTGGTCAGCCGGAAGAATGGCCTTGTCTGGTGATTCCTGTGGCGGTCAATGTAGTGCTATATCCGCCACCATCAGGCAAGCGCTGTTTTGCCTTTGGCGAGGCGCTGAAGCGGGCAGTCGAGTCCTTCGACGAAGACCTGAACGTGCAGATCTGGGGCACTGGTGGCATGAGCCACCAGCTGCAGGGGCCGCGTGCGGGGCTGATTAACAAGGAGTTTGATAACGCCTTTCTTGATCGTCTGGCGGATGATCCTCAGGCGCTGGTGGATATTCCCCACATTGACTACGTTCGTCAGGCCGGCTCAGAAGGTATCGAGCTGGTAATGTGGCTGGTTGCTCGTGGCGCCATGCAGAGCAAGGTCGTGCAGAAGCACCGCTTCTACCATGTGCCTGCCTCGAATACCGCAGTAGGCCATATGATTTTGGAAAATCCCTGAGTGATGTTGCAACATCAACGACGCCAAATGAATTAACGATATAAGGAGAACGCAATGAAGGTTCTGGTTTCTGGCCCCGGCGCTTTTGGTATCAAGCACCTGGACGGCATTAAAATTATTGATGGTGTAGAAGTGGTGTCGCTGGTTGGCCGCACCCTAGAAAAAACCCAGGCAGTCGCCGATAACTACGGCATCAAGCACGTCTCGACTGATCTGGCTCAGGCGCTGGCAGAGACCGAAGCCGAGGCAGTGATTCTGTGTACCCCGACTCAGCAACACGCCTCTGAATCGATTCAGTGCATGAAGGCGGGCAAGCACGTACAGGTAGAAATTCCCCTGGCTGACAGCTGGGCCGATGCTGAGGCGGTAATGAAAACCCAGCAGGAAACTGGCCTGGTTTGCATGGTGGGTCACACCCGCCGCTTTAACCCCTCTCACCAGTGGGTGCACAACCGTATTAAGAATGGCGAGCTGAATATTCAGCAAATGGATGTGCAAACCTATTTCTTCCGTCGCCAGAACATTAACGCCAAGGGTGAGGCGCGTAGCTGGACGGATCACCTGCTGTGGCACCATGCGGCTCACACTGTCGATCTGTTTGCCTACCAGGCTGGCGATCCGATTGTGAAAGCCAATGCGGTACAGGGGCCGATTCACCCCGAGCTGGGCATTGCCATGGATATGTCTATCCAGATGCAAACCGCCAGCGGCAAAATCTGTACGCTGTCGCTGTCGTTCAATAACGATGGCCCGCTGGGAACCTTCTTCCGATACATCTGTGATAACGGCACCTATATCGCCCGTTACGACGATCTGGTGAACGGCAAGGAAGAAGCAATTGATGTGTCGAAAGTCGATGTGTCCATGAACGGTATTGAGCTGCAGGATCGGGAATTCTTCGCCGCGATTGCTGAAGGCCGCGAGCCTAACTCCAGCGTTGGCAAAGTACTGCCTTGCTATAAAGTGTTGCACGACCTCGAGCAACAACTGGCTGGCTAAACAAACACCAAAGAGAAAGAAAGGGAAGGGCAATGCAACAGCGTAATATCGGCAGTCATCAGGTTCCGGCCATCGGCTTGGGCTGTATGAATCTCAGTCACGCTTACGGCCACCCGCCGAGTGAAGCCGATGCCATTACGCTATTGCATCGCGCCTTTGAACTGGGCGTGCGGCATTTCGACACCGCGGCACTCTACGGTTTTGGCAGTAACGAAACCCTGGTGGGCAAGGCGCTTAAGTCGCTGCGCGGTGAAATCCATCTGGCCAGCAAATGCGGTATGACCGGGGTTGATGGCAAGCGGGTGATCGACGGTCGGCCGGAAACCCTAGTGAAAACCATTGACGAAGCCCTGCAACGCTTGCAGACAGACCATATCGATCTCTACTACCTGCACCGCTGGGACAAAAGCGTACCCATTGAAGAAAGCATGGGTGCGCTGTCGAAAATGGTGGAGGAGGGCAAAGTCGGCGCACTGGGTTTGTCGGAAGTTTCGGCGGATACCCTGCGCAAGGCCCATGCTGTACATCCTATTACTGCCGTGCAGACCGAGTATTCGCTGTGGACACGCAATGCGGAAATTGCAGTGCTGGATTTGTGCCGTGAAATCGGCGCGACCTTTGTGGCCTTTTCACCGATTGGTCGCGGTTTTCTCTGTGGCGGTATCGACCGCCCCGAGCAGCTTGTAGAGGGCGATATTCGTCGGGGTATGCCGCGTTTTCAAGAGCCATACTTAAGCGCGAACCAGGAATGGATGGCGAAGTTTGCCACTCTGGCGGCCGAGAATAATTGCAGCATGGCACAGCTTTGTCTGGCCTGGTTGCTGACCCGTGGTGAGCATGTGCTGCCTATTCCCGGCACCACCTCACTGGCTCATCTTGAAGAAAACGTGGGCGCGCTGGAGTTGGTCTTGTCTGAAGAAACTCTGGGCAAACTCAACGAACTGATTAACCCGAATACGGTTCAGGGGCCGCGTTACCCGGCGGCGACCCAGCAGGAGATCGATACAGAAGAGTTTGCCTAAGCAAGCACTCTTCTCTGTATTGGCTCGGCATTTTGCTGAATCCTACTTGCAGAACCTCACTTAGCGCGCCATATAAGCAAGACCAAGAGCCGTTTGCTGTTCAGTCGGTGGCTATTGTTCGGATTTTTTCCAAATCTGGTGAAGGCTGGCCTTTAAATACCGCGTCCAGCGCTTCCCGCCAGATTGGGTCGTGCCACTCGGTAATCGCTTTTTCGTAGGCGGGGCGACTCTTCAAGCGGCGGCGATATTTGGGAGCTTTTCTTCTTCAAGAATTGCGCCGAGTGCAACTTCTTCCAGTCGGTGGAAGTGTGCCGCCATCATAATATCGGCTTGGCTGAATTCGCCAAACAAATACTCCTGTCCTGATTGCAGCATAGCCTCGATGTTTTTCAATTCCTCGCCCACATTTTGCAGTGATTTTCTGGATAGTGAGGGCGGTAACGGTAGCGAGCGGGCCATACTTATACCCCAGCGGCGTGCGGGAATAGGGTGCTTGCGGTACTTCCACAATACTGAGAGCGCCGGTTGTTGCTTAAGGCAGTAGCGCAACACCGGTAGTGTGAGCACGGGAGTTGAGGTGCCGAGTGATACGCCCAGGGCACGGGAATCATCCAGTGAAGCCTGTTCGATAAATGCACGCATTTGCGTCTGAGTATTGGCATTCTGCGGGGTCAGCATGGTGCCGCTTTAAATCTGCTTGTCCAGATAATCAATAATCACCCAGCTGTCGTAAACGGGCTGGCCGTTATGAACAAGGGTAGGTACCAGCCTTTCGGGTTAATACGGAGGTACTCGGGTTTGAAGTTGTCGCCTTCCCGTACCAGTTCATTGAGAATGATGGGGCGCGATTTCCAGCTAATACCTTTTTCTTCCAACGCCAGACGAACGGCCTGAGAGCAAAGTGTAGTGGTCAAGCAATCTTGGACACCAAATTAATCTGATTCTCAGCCACTCCCGGTGATACCCCGCCATTGGCAGCATGTGGTCGTCGCCAGTTGTAGTACCGCATAAAGTAATCGTTGATGTCGGCCTTCGCTGCAGCGAGGCTTCTGTATCCGAGTGGTGGCACCCACTCCGACTTCAAGCTTCGGAACAGTCTTTCCATCGGTGAGTTGTCCCAACAATTGCCACGCCGGCTCATACTTTGCTGAACTCGGTGGCGCCACAGAACACGCCGGAAGCGCCGGCTGCCATATTGGCTGCCTTGATCAGAATGGAACATCAGGCCCTTGGGGTAACCACGTGATTCAAGAGCGATTTCTAGCGCGTCGATAACGAGTTGGGCATTCGGTTTGTCGCTAATCGCTGATCCCACGACGCGACGAGTACATAGATCCATCACGACCGCCAAGTAGTGCCAACGATCACCAGCCCAAACGTAGGAGATGTCGCCGCACCAAACCTTGTTTGGCTCTGGCACATCGAACTGGCGATCGAGAAGATTCGGTATATCAACGCGGGCCTGCCCGTATTTCTTGTAAGGACTGGGCCCTGGTTGGCGAGACTTCAATCCTGCTTCGCGCATCAGGCTGCGGACTTTGAACCGACCGATAGGGAAGCCGGCATCGTTCATTTGATCCTTCAGTGTCCTGCTGCCAGCAGAGCCCCGGGAGTCGTTGAAGAGCTCCATGATTTTGATGCGTAATCTGATTCGCTTCACATCCGGTTTCCGCTTTCTTGCTTTGTATGCGTAGTAACTGGACCGGTTGATGGCCAGCGCTTCACACAGCTCGTTGACCCTAAAATGCACTCTCAGCGCGTCGATCAGTGCGAACGATCGATCTCGTCGGATACCAAGAGTGCGGTAGCCTTTTTTAGGATCGATTTCTCCCGCTCAAGCTTGTTGATCTTGGCCTTGAGGGCCTGAATTTCCTGCTGCTCCGGAGTCAGTGCCGCCGTTTCTGGTACACCACCGTTACGCTCAAATTGAACCTGCTTAACCCAGCGCCGTAGCGCACCATCCTGAAGATCAAACTGCTCACAGACCTCTTTAACACTGAATCCCTGATCCAAGACCAAGCAGGCAGTTTCTCGTTTGAACTCTCGGGTAAAAGTACGTCTCGTACGCATCTGAACACTCCTCCATCGGTGGTAGGCTACCACCTAAAAGCGTGTCCAAAATCATTGAACCACTACAATCAGTCCGATAAGAAGTGAACAACCGTTAGCCGAACTGCAAAAACTCGATGCACTGATTACGGAAAACCTCCCTGAAGTAAGCATTATTGACATCCTTACCGACACTGAAAAGTGGCTTGGTCTGCATAAACTATTTGGGCCGTTGTCAGGGAATGAATTACGTATAGATGAACCCGAAAAGCGTTTCATCACCACGTTATTTTGCTATGGCTGTAATCTAGGGCCAGTTCAAACAGCCAAGTCTGTGAAGAATATCAGCAGAAAGCAGATTGCCTGGCTCAACCTTAGACATGCTTCCGAAGATCGCTTGGACAAAGCGATCACCCAAGTCGTCAATGCTTACAATAAATTTGATCTACCTAAATACTGGGGCAGCGGCAAGCACGCGTCGGCTGATGGAACGATGTGGGATCTGTACGAACAGAACCTGTTAACGGAATACCATATTCGATATGGCGGTTATGGTGGTATTGGTTACTACCATGTTTCCGATACCTACATTGCATTGTTCAGTCATTTTATTCCATGCGGTGTCTATGAAGCGGTGTACATACTAGACGGACTAATGAACAACAAATCTGACATCCAGCCCGATACGTTACATGGCGACACACAGGCGCAAAGCTATCCAGTATTTGGTTTGTCACATTTGCTGGGCATCAATCTCATGCCTCGAATCCGCAACATTCAGGATTTGTTGCTTTTCCGACCTGACAATCGATATCGATACAAAAATATTGAGCCCTTGTTTGCAGGAAGCATAGACTTCAAATTAATCGAGCGGCATCTTCGAGATATGCTTCGCGTCGTCATATCGATCAAGAAAGGCAAAATTACCGCCTCAACGATTTTGCGTAGGCTTGGGACCTACAGTCGTAGAAACAAGCTATATTTGGCATTTAAAGAGCTGGGAAAGGCGATAAGAACACTCTTTTTACTGCGCTATATCGATGAAATTGAGCTTCGAAAAACCATTCAATCAGCCACAAACAAAAGTGAGGAATTTAACGGTTTTATTAAATGGCTCTTTTTTGGAGGTGAGGGCATCATTGCAGAAAACGTCCGTCATGAGCAGCGGAAAATCGTTAAATACAACCAGCTAGTAGCTAATATGGTGATTCTCTATAACGTTGAGAAAATGACCCATGTTCTGAAGCATTTGTCGAAAGAGGGTGTGATAATCAACAAAGAGCTGCTTAATGGGCTCTCACCATACCGAAATTCTAATATTAATCGCTTTGGTCACTACAATTTGGATCTGGAAAAAGTAATTCCGCCGCTGGATTTTGGAATCAAGATACTGGAGACAGAAAAAGCGAAATAAGACTTATATATCAATAATTTAAGGTACAATTGGCGAATTTTTCCAGAATGACGGCCGACCCTCTATCTGGAACGGCAAGGCCTGCTGGAACGGGATGTCGAAAACAGCTATCTGGCCTCGGATGCGGTGGATGACGACCCGATGACACCCCTGCTGGGGCACTCGATCACTTACCGTATCGCTGTCGGTTCACAGGCGGGGCGAAAGGTGTTCACTTTGCAAACTCTGCCGACCAGTGGTGATCCGTTCGGTGACGGGATTGGCAAGGTAGCCGGGTTCAGCCTGCACGCCGGCGTGGCGGCCAGGGCCGATGAACGCAAGAAGCTCGAACGGCTGTGCCGGTACATCAGCCGCCCGGCGGTATCCGAGAAGCGGCTGTCGTTAACACGAGGCGGCAACGTGCGCTACCAGCTCAAGACGCCGTACCGGGACGGCACCACGCACGTCATTTTCGAACCATTGGATTTCATTGCAAGGCTGGCCGCCCTGGTACCGAAGCCCAGAGTCAACCTAACCCGCTTCCACGGGGTGTTCGCACCCAACAGTCGGCACCGGGCGTTGGTCACGCCGGCAAAACGGGGCAGGGGCAACAAGGTCAGGGTGGCTGATGAACCGGCAACACCAGCACAACGGCGAGCGTCGATGACATGGGCGCAACGGCTCAAGCGTGTTTTCAATATCGACATCGAGACCTGCAGCGGCTGCGGCGGCGCCATGAAAGTCATCGCCTGCATTGAAGACCCTATAGTGATCAAGCAGATCCTTGATCACCTGAAGCACAAAGCCGAAACCAGCGGGACCAGGGCGTTACCCGAAAGCCGGGCGCCACCGGCTGAGCTGCTCCTGGGTCTGTTTGACTGACGAGCCTGAAGGCCAACGATACCAATCAAAATGCTGCGTTCACAGCGCCGCGGCAGGGATCCGCCGTGCTGGTTGTCGGAAAAGGAGCCGCTAGTGGGAAAGAGGAGGGTAAATTTTCAGCGTTGCTGGCTCCCCGTCAGCCGGATTGGGTTGCATCGCAGGGGTGTCGAAAGAGTCAACTGCGGTCCAAAGCTGTTGGACTTGGGTGAAAAGGGCGTTTATTCTTCCTATACGTGGGCGTTTATTCTTCCTATACGTGCATTGGGCAATTGAAGGTGCGCCATTTGGCATGCGATGCGTCTGCATCAGCCCAGGCTATATTCAAACCCCTGGTACAGCCTTTCTAGCTGACACCCCCGCCCATCAACAAATGATCGACCACGGCCTGATTAAACGAGCTGGCGTGCCGGAAGATATTGTCGAACTGGCTGTTTTCCTCGCTTCTGATAAAGCTTCATTTATAACCGGCACCAACTATGTCGTCGATGGCGGGCGAATGCTGGGTGGCCAATAATATATAGCCTGCCACCACAGCTATCATTAACACAGCTACAATTCATCTGGCCTAATGCCGGGGTTACTCTGAAACGCCGAGGTTACTTCAGCGAAATAAGGTACGTGGGCAGTTATCCCGCCATCGACCTGAATAACCTGACCTGTGACAAAGCGGGCATCATCTGATACTAACCATGCTACTGCTGCGGCAATATCATTAGGGGCGCCCAAATAAGGGGTTAATTTGTGGGTTTCAATGCGAGCTAATTGGGCGGGAGGAACTGTTTTCTTAGCGCCTTCAGTTACCGTCATACCGGGCGACACGACATTGCAGCGAATACCCTGCTTACCGTATTGCGTCGCGGTATATTGGCTCAAGGTATTAATAGCCGCTTTAGATGCCGCGTATGCCGGGCCGTAATAATCGCCCATTAACGCGGCACCAGAGCTGGTGTTTACTATTGAACCGCGCTGTTGAGCCAGCATGAGCGGCAGTGCATGCTTTATCATTAACATGGTGCCTCTGGCATTGACATGAAACGCTCTATCCCAAATCGCCGCATCCATATCAAGCAGTGCCATATCTCCAGCCATTTGTTCTGGGCGTGTATCAGCAGCATTATTATGCAGAAAATCTAAGCGGCCATGCTTGGCTTTAACTGCCTCAAACAAGGCTTGAATACTGTCTTCTTCTGCTAAATCCAAGGCAATTGCCCACGCCTTGCCACCTTGAGCCGCTATTGATGCGGCTGTAGCTTGCGCATCATCAATCGCAATATCGGCCAAAATTACGGTAGCCCCTTCAGCAGCCAAACGTCTGGCAGTGGCTGCGCCTATATCTTTACCAGAACCGGTCACAATACCGATACGATCAATCAATCTACTGGGGTTAAGTTCCATCACTGCCTCGTTATTATTTCATCGTAAGTTACTTCTATTGCCTTCTGGCTACGCCCCGCACTCAGCAAGACACCGTTACATTACTGATTGATGTAGCGCCCCATCGACACTTATCCATTCGCCATTAATATAACCGGCCTGCTGTGAACATAAATACGTAATCAAACTTGATATTTCTTCTGTGGTGCCATGGCGTTGCGCTGGAATACCCCGCGTTGTCTCAACCCACTCAGCTACCGTGCCGTCCAGTACGCCATATTTCTCTTCGAAATACTGCCGCATCGTATCAGTCATAATATAACCGGGCGCAACCGTATTAATGGTTATCTCATAGCGAGCAACTTCATCTGCCAAGGATTTGATCAAGGCAGAAGTCGCCGCCCTCACTGTACTGTGCACAATATGATGTAACTCTTTTGGCGGTTCTTTCGCCGCTAAGGACCCAATATGAACGATGCGCCCCCAGCCAGCTTGTTTCATATCGGGGATAACCGCTCGCGCCAAGGCTGAAAAGCTCATCGTCAAGACCTGAAATACTCTGCTAAAGTCTGCCTCGGTGACATCAAAAAAGTTGCCGTGCGTCATATCATTAGTTTGTGCAACAACAATTTCTGGCGCGCCGAAGCTTGCCTTCACCTCAGCAACCGCTGCGGCTATCCCCGCTTCTGTGGCGAGGTCTGCTGAAATACCCATGGCCTCTCCACCTGCCTCGCGTATCGTCTTAACCGCTGCATCAATGCGACCTTGATCTCTAGCGACAACCGCCACACGACAGCCTTCTGCCGCCAACATTTCAGCCGCGGCAGCCCCCATGCCCTGGCTGCCACCAGCCACAAAAGCAACTCTGCCTTTAATTCGAAAATCCATGGTAAATTCCGCCTCTGCGTTAGAAAGCGCTAAGCCTATTATTGTTTGAACGCTCAGCACCGATAGCTCTAGACATTAAGCTTAAGTCAGCCCCTAGGCAAAAGCTTTCGTTTGACCGGCGTAAAGCCAAAGATAGTCGCTATTCGTTAGCTGCCAACATAAACTTAAGCAATGCCGCCAGCATTTGCTCACTGACATCAACCGTCACTTCTGGTCGAGCCTTAGCAGCCGCTACAGCAGTGGCCGCACCATTCGCCCCAGCCCATAGTAACTGCGCAGCCTTAAATGGGCTTAATGTCAAAGCTTTGGTCTTATTCAATTCGGCCAAGTCGTCAACCAAAGCCTGAAAAGCGCTGTCGATCGACTCAGGCAATTGGCCTTTTATAATTTGTGAATTAATAAAGGAATAAATTAATGGCTTGTCATTGGCAAACTGAATAAACAAGTGCCAACTATCGCGAATACTCTGTTCAACACTGCCCTTTTGACTGGCTGGCACGTAATAATCAACCACTCGCCTGAACACCTCACTTGCCGCCGCTTGATGCAGGGTTTCAAGTTGACCGTAATGATGATACTTGCGCCAGGCCCTGAGGGTCCAGCCCCATACCTTCTGCGTAGCGAATGGCCAGACGTTCGCGATCGCTATAGTCCTCGTAGGACTTCCAGTTCGATACGTTGCGATAAAACGCCTCATCCGGGGTATCGCCATTTGCCAGTACCGAGTGCTCTGCACTGCCACTTTCAACCGCATTCAGATAGCCGGGCAAATCCCGTTCTGCACGAAACTGCTGGCATAAACGACAACCGTTGATTTCGGCTGTACGAGCACGTGCTGCCTCGAACTCCCGTAACGATAGCGTGGAGTGCTTGTAAACTTCAGTTGAAAAAGCCAACCCTGAGGCCAGGATGCTGGAACCGTAGTTTTCCATCAGATGCCCGGCGGGGTCATCCATCTGCTCAGGTGGAAAGTAAACTCGCATGATCACAACTCCTTATGGTTATTTTCGAAGAACTAAACTATAGCAGGTTGATGTCGGCAAGTCCATTATTGCCGAGCTGGAAAAACTAAACCCCGATCGGGTGTTTATCGTTCTCCATGGTCCCGGTGGCGAAGACGGAACTATCCAGGGTGCCCTGGAATTCCTCGGTTTGCCCTACACCGGTAGTGGTGTGCTGGCATCTGCGCTGGTAGACTGGTGTTCGCTGTCTTCAAGGCGGTATCTGCCAGACCTTTACGGGCACCGTGAGTCGAGATGAAGTACTGGAGTACGTTGTTTTGTATGTCTTGTTTACAATAGAGTGGGAGTGACGGGCACTGGCTGGCAATGTCTAGCTGTGTAAACCCATAAGGTTGTTCACGGAAAGGCCGGCCCGGCTGATTGGAGGCAAGTCGCCAATGCTGGCGTGTGGTCGATGCCAGTTGTATTGATGTAGCCATCGCCTCAAATGGCTGTCTCTCTGCGCCGAGTTTTCATAGGCACGGGCGTAGGCCCACTCCCGCAGGGCAGTCTGAATAAAGCGCTCCGCCTTTCCGTTGGTTCGCGGTGTATAAGGCCGGGTTCGGTTGTGCTTCAGGCCCAGACGCTGGCAGAGACGGCCAAACCGACGTGACCGATAGCAGGCGCCGTTGTCGGTCAATACACGGGTGAACCGGATACCCAGGTGAGCATAGTAGCGCAGGGCTCTCAGGAGGGCTTGGCAAGCGCTCTTAGCCCTTTCGTCGGGGTGAATGGAGCCGAAGGCAATGCGACTATGATCGTCGATTGCGATATGCACATACTCCCACCCGGCACCGCGAGAGTTTTGCTGGCGGTCGCCCGTAACCCGATGTCCGGGCCGCTCAAACCGACCAAGTTTTTTGATATCCAGGTGCAACAGATCCCCCGGGGCTTCGTGTTCATAGCGGTTGTTCGGCTTGGCCGGTTCCAGTGCGGAGAGGCGGTTCAGTCCCCATCGCTGGAGTAGCCGGCCCACTGTGCTGCGGCCTACCCCCAGAGCCTGGGCAATGTGGCAAAAGGTCTGACGTTGGCGCCGGCGGGCGATGATTTGGTCGCACACCGCCTCGCTGGTGGCTCGTGGGCTATGCCGCGGGGTGGAGGGCCGGTTCATCAAGCCGCGCTCGCCCTCTTCACGGTAGCGGCGTAGCCATTTGTAAACGGTGCGGGGACTCACACCCATGGCCTGGGCCGCCTCGGCGGGCCTGAGTCCTTCTTCAAGGACTCGGCGGACAAGAAGGTATCGACCATGAAACGTCAATCGTGCATTCTGATGGTTGTTCATTTGGGGCCCTCGGAGTCGTTGGTTGTGTCGTAACTCCAATTCTCCGGGTAAGCCCCGAGTGAACAACCTATAGAGAAGTCACATCTAGCAACGGCAGGCATTTCGGCTGAGGGTAAAAGAACTTTCCGCTAAGCGATAGACTGTATGTAAACACAGTATTGCAAGGACGCGGAA
>PADC01000012.1 GCA_002700385.1 Cycloclasticus sp. | reverse complement strand
CGGCTAATAAATATTTAGAGGAAGTTTAGGTCAGTAGCTCAATTGGCAGAGCAGCGGTCTCCAAAACCGCAGGTTGGGGGTTCGATTCCCTCCTGGCCTGCCATTAGGCAGATGAATGGCTGTAGTCGTTAAACAAGAGAAACTAATAACTATGAATACAGAAGCGGAGCAAGAGTCTGGTCAATTTGACGTAGCAAAATTAGCACTTGCTGTGATGGTGGTGGTCTTCGGAATAGGCGGGTTTTACTATTACGCAGATCAATCACTGTTGCTACGGGTTGTTGGCTTGCTTGTTGCTTTATCTGTATCAGTTGGTTTGGTTTATGCAACTAAGCTGGGTAAGTCATTTTGGTATTTTGCTCAAGGGTCGAAAATTGAGCTTAAAAAGATCGTTTGGCCAACTAAAAAAGAAACTATGCAAACAACATTAATTGTTGCGGTGATGGTTTTACTTGTTGGGGTTTTATTGTGGATGTTTGATGGTCTGCTGATGTGGGGCGTTGGGTATATAACGGGTTAAGGTAAATAATATGACGTTGCGTTGGTATGTGGTGCATGCGTATTCAAATTTTGAGCATCGAGTAAAAAACTCACTTCAAGAAGCGGTAGAGCGCGAAGGTATGCAAGATAAGTTTGGTGAAATCTTGGTTCCGACTGAAGAAGTCGTTGAGATGAAGGGCGGCCAGCAAAAACGCAGTGAGCGTAAGTTTTTTCCTGGCTATGTGTTGGTTCAAATGGAATTAGATGACGATACATGGCATTTAGTGAAGGATACAGATAAAGTGTTAGGCTTTATTGGTGGTAAAAGTGATCGACCTGCACCGATATCTGAAGCAGAAGCAAATAAAATACTTAACAGAATACAAGAAGGTGTTGAGAAGCCAAGGCCAAAAGTCTTATTTGAAGTTGGTGAGGTTATCCGGATTAACGATGGCCCCTTTAAGGATTTCAATGGCACGGTTGAAGAGGTGAGCTATGACAAAAGTACAATGCGAGCCTCTGTGCTGATTTTTGGCCGTGCAACACCTGTAGATTTGGAGTTTAGTCAGGTTGAGAAAGTCTGATTAATATTAACAGGGGAGCCGAAAGGCGCTTGACCCAATTAGGAGAAAGAAATGGCAAAAAAAATAGATGCCTACATTAAATTACAGGTAAAAGCAGGTGAGGCAAACCCGAGTCCACCCGTTGGTCCAGCGTTGGGTCAACACGGTGTTAATATCATGGAGTTTTGTAAAGCCTTCAATGCGCAAACTCAAAACATAGAGAAGGGGATGCCTGTCCCTGTTGTTATCTCTGTGTTTAATGACAAAAGTTTTACCTTTATCACAAAAACACCTCCCGCGTCTATTTTGCTAAAAAAAGCGGCAGGCATTCAGAAGGGTAGCGGTACACCAAATACAAATAAGGTAGCAAAAGTAACGCGTGCGCAAATCGAAGAGATAGCCAAGATTAAGGATGCTGATATGACTGCAGCCGATATGGATGCGGCAGTTAGAACAATTGCTGGAAGTGCGCGTAGCATGGGTATTGATGTGGAGGGTATCTAAATGGCTAAACTGACAAAAAAAGCAAAATTAATAAAAGAAAAAGTTGAACCTGGTAAGTCTTATGATGCAAATGGTGCTTTTAGCCTTTTAAAAGAGCTGTCAGCCGCTAACTTTGTGGAGTCTGTTGATGTCAGCGTAAATTTGGGCATTGATGCGCGTAAATCTGATCAAAATGTCAGGGGGTCTACCGTGCTTCCTAACGGAACGGGTAAAGTAGTTCGTGTCGCCGTGTTTACACAAGGTGCAAATGCTGAGGCAGCAACTGCAGCAGGTGCCGATGTGGTTGGCATGGATGACTTGGCTGCAAAAGTGAAAGAAGGCGATATGGATTTTGATGTTGTTATTGCGTCTCCTGATGCAATGCGCGTCGTTGGGACATTAGGCCAGATATTAGGGCCACGGGGCTTGATGCCTAATCCAAAAGTTGGAACGGTAACACCAGATGTGGCGACAGCGGTAAAAAATGCAAAGGGTGGTCAAGTTCGTTATAGAACTGATAAAGCCGGCATCATTCATTGCAGCATTGGTAAGACAACATTTGAGGAAAAGGCTTTAAAGGAAAATATGGAAGCATTGCTGTCAGATTTACTTAAAGCTAAACCAGCGTCAGCTAAAGGCGTTTACTTGAAAAAAATCAGTGTATCAACAACGATGGGTCCTGGCCTGTCCGTTGATCAATCTAGCCTGAGCGTAGGTTAGAAGGCTTCAATACGAAGCAATGACTTTGGATTGCTAGATAGCTAGCAATCGTCAAAGACCGCAGGAGCACATGGTGCTTAATATCCTGCGTAGACGGTAAAGTCCTTATTATTTTTAAAGGATGGCCCCGTTAAAGGGTGCCCTTTTGGGTTTTATTAACCGTAATAACAATACGTTGTTACATACAGGAGTCAGGAGGTATATATGCCACTAAATCTTGAGCAAAAACAAGCGGTAGTTGCTGAAGTGGCTGAGGTGGCTGCAAATGCATTTTCAGCAGTTGCAGCAGAATACCGAGGTTTGACTGTTGG
The DNA here is from genome assembly GCA_002700385.1 of Cycloclasticus sp. Taxonomy (GTDB): domain Bacteria; phylum Pseudomonadota; class Gammaproteobacteria; order Methylococcales; family Cycloclasticaceae; genus Cycloclasticus. Next base: position 15,117 of record PADC01000012.1, on the reverse strand, counting down.
AGAGATGACTGAGCTTCGTGAAAAGGCTCGTGAGTCTGGTGTTTACTTACGCGTAGTTAAAAATACGTTGGTAAGTAAAGCGGTTGAAAACACTGATTTTGAGTGTATTCAGCCGGCTTTATCGGGGCCGTTAGTAATGGCTTTCTCGATGGAAGATCCGGGTTCTGCAGCGCGATTAGTGAAGGATTTTAGTAAAGAGCACGCTAAATTGGAAACAAAATTTGTTTCCGTTAGTGGGCAATTACTAGAAGCGTCAGAGCTCGAAAGACTTTCAAAACTACCGACAAAAGACCAAGCAATTGCAATGTTGATGGCTGTTATGAAAGCGCCTGTCGAGAAGTTCGTCAGAACGCTTGCTGAGCCGCATGCAAAATTGGTGAGAACTGTCGATGCGGTCCGAGTACAAAAACAGGCTGCATAGGTATTATTTTATTTAACAAATTTAATTTATAGGGGTTAAGAAAATGGCTGTCTCTAAAGAAGATATTTTAGAAGCAATTTCAGAAATGAGTGTTATGGATGTCGTGGAACTAGTTGAAGCGATGGAAGAGAAATTTGGTGTATCTGCGGCGGCTGCTGTTGCTGCTGCACCGGCTGCGGGCGGTGATGCGGGTGGTGCTGCTGAAGAAAAAACTGAGTTTGATGTTGTTATGACAAGCTTCGGTGACAACAAAGTATCAGCAATTAAAGCTGTACGGGGTATTACTGGTCTTGGTTTAAAAGAAGCCAAAGCATTAGTTGAAGGTGTACCTGCTCCGCTGAAAGAAGGTGTATCAAAAGAAGAAGCTGAAGAAACAGTTAAACAACTAGAAGAAGCAGGCGCAGCTGCTGAAATCAAGTAATTCTTGTTGTTGCTGAAAAGCTATAAAGGCTTTTAAAAGAATCGGGTCGGTAGTTTTTAACTGCCGGCCTAATTCCCGTTGTAGGACATTAAATCTTTAATTTACTGCGATGGGCAAATTAGTAATAAACGATTAAAAAGGGTTTAAAAATGGCGTACTCATATACTGAGAAAAGACGTATTCGTAAAACATTTGGTCGGCAAGAAGGCGTTACGAAAACACCTTATTTGTTGGAAACACAAATCAGTTCTTACAAACGTTTTCTTCAATCCGACGTGACACAGGCAGATGAACTGGATTCAATCGGTTTGCATGCAGCTTTAGGAAGTGTATTTCCCATCACCAGTCATACGGGTTATGCAGTATTGGAGTACGTGAGTTACCGTTTAGGTAAACCCAAGTTTGATGTTAAGGAATGCCAATCTCGTGGTGCAACGTATGCTTCACCTTTAAGGGTGCAAGTTAGGTTGGTGATCTATGATAAAGATTCACCCGCTGGATCAAAACGTGTCAAAGACATTCGTGAACAAGAAGTCTATATGGGCGAATTACCTCTGATGACTGATAATGGCACGTTTGTTATTAACGGTACCGAGCGAGTTATTGTTTCACAACTGCATCGTTCACCGGGTGTGTTTTTTGATCATGATAAAGGTAAAACACATTCCTCAGGAAAATTACTGTTTTCTGCACGAGTGATACCTTACCGGGGTTCCTGGTTGGATTTTGAATTTGATCATAAAGATATTGTTTATGTACGAATTGATCGCCGTCGTAAATTACCAGCGACTGTGCTGCTTAAAGCGCTTGAATTTACCAATGATCAGATTATTGATATGTTCTTTGAAAAGAACGTTTTCCATTTGACTAAATCAGGTCTTTCAATGGATCTTGTGCCTGAGAGGCTGCGAGGTGAAATTCTAGGTTTTGATGTCAAAGTGAAAGGAAAAGTGCTTATCGAGGAAGGCCGAAGAGTAACTGCTAAACACATTCGCGACCTTAAAAAAGCAAAAGTGACAAAAATCGATGTGCCTAATGAGTACTTGTTGGGCAAAATCTTGGCGCAACCGATTATTAACCAAGAAACAGGTGAAATAATCGTTGACTTAAATGCTGAGGTAACAGAAGACAATATTGATGAAATCATCAATAGTGGTGTTAAGAAAATTGAGTCTTTATACGTAAATGATTTGGACAAGGGTGCCTTTATTTCTAACACGTTGAAAATTGATTCAACGGTTGATCAACTGGATGCATTGGTAGAGATTTATCGGATGATGCGTCCTGGTGAGCCACCTACAAAAGAGTCCGCACTAAAGCTTTTTCAAAACTTATTTTTTACATTAGATCGTTACGATATTTCAACGGTTGGCCGCATGAAATTTAACCTCCGCCTTGGACGTGAAGAAATCACAGGGCCTGGCGTGTTGAGTAATGACGATATTATTGATGTGCTTAAAGAACTGATAAATATCCGAAATGGTGAAGGGACTGTTGATGATATTGATCATCTCGGCAACAGAAGGATACGGTCTGTTGGAGAAATGGTTGAAAATCAATTCAGAGTTGGTTTGGTTCGTGTTGAAAGGGCGGTTAAAGAGCGTCTTTCAATTGCAGATTCTGAAGGATTAATGCCACAAGAGATTATCAATGCTAAACCTGTTGCGGCAGCGATTAAAGAGTTTTTTGGCTCAAGTCAATTGTCACAATTTATGGATCAAAACAATCCATTGTCAGAAATTACTCACAAACGACGTGTTTCTGCATTAGGCCCGGGTGGGCTTGCGCGTGAAAGAGCAGGATTTGAAGTCCGGGACGTTCATGCAACACACTATGGCCGAGTTTGCCCAATTGAAACACCTGAGGGACCAAACATTGGTTTAATTAACTCGTTAGCTGTGTATGCAAGAACCAATGATTATGGCTTTTTAGAAACGCCTTACAGAAAAGTCGTGGATGGGCAGTTGACTGATCAGGTTGATTTCTTATCTGCTATTGAAGAAGGGCGGTTCTACATTGCACAGGCAAATGCCGAAATTGATGATAAAGGCAAATTTGTTGAAGATATGGTGACCTGTCGTCATGCGGAAGAATTTTCCATCGCGACCGTAGATAAAATAGATTATATGGATGTTTCTCCGAAACAAATTGTGTCCGTTGCTGCTTCTATTATTCCATTCTTAGAACACGATGATGCTAACCGTGCCTTGATGGGATCTAACATGCAACGCCAAGCTGTGCCAACACTAAAAGCTGATAAGCCTTTAGTCGGAACAGGAATGGAGCGCGCAGTTGCTGAAGACTCAGGCGTGACAATAGTTGCGTCACGTGGCGGTATAATCGATGACGTTGATGCGTCACGGATCATTGTTCGTGTGAATGATGATGAAACAGAAACCGGCGAGTCTGGGGTGGATATTTATAATTGTACCAAATACACCCGCTCGAACCAAAACACATGCATTAATCAACGTCCGTTGGTTAAGCCAGGGGACCTGATTAAAAAAGGAGATGTTTTAGCGGATGGGCCATCAACTGATATGGGAGAGCTCGCGCTAGGCCAAAATATGATGGTCGCCTTTATGCCTTGGAATGGTTATAACTTTGAAGACTCTATTCTTATATCTGAAAAAGTTGTTAAGGAAGATCGTCTAACTACGATTCATATCGAAGAAAAAGTCTGTGTTGCGCGTGATACTAAACTAGGCTCAGAAGAAATCACGGCTGATATCCCGAATGTTGGAGAGGGGGCGTTATCAAAACTGGATGAGTCAGGCATTGTTTACATTGGGGCAGAAGTTAAAGGCGGTGATATTCTTGTTGGCAAGGTAACGCCAAAAGGAGAGACTCAATTAACAGCGGAAGAAAAGCTACTTAGGGCAATTTTTGGTGAAAAAGCATCTGATGTCAAAGACACTTCATTACGAGTCCCATCCAGTATGCAAGGCACTGTAATAGATGTGAAGGTTTTCACTAGAGATGGCGTTGAAAAAGACTCGCGTGCTCTTGAGATAGAAAATGCCGAGCTGGCTAGTGTCAAGAAAGATTTAGATGATCAAGCGCGTATCGTAGAAGGCGATATTTTCTTACGAGTAGAAAAGTTGATTTTAGATAAGGAGGTGACTTCTGGCCCTGAAAAAATTAAAAAAGGCACGAAGATCACCAAAGAATATTTGTCTGGGCTCGCGCATAAGGATTGGTTAAAGATTAAATTTAAAGATGAAGCGCTTAATGTTCAACTGGAAGCCGTTAGTGAACAGATTGAACAAATGCGAATAGACCTCAACGAGTTATACGAAGAGAAAAGAAAGAAAATTACCATGGGCGATGACCTTCAGCCAGGCGTGTTGAAAATGGTTAAAGTTTATCTTGCGGTGAAACGTCGTATTCAGCCCGGTGATAAAATGGCGGGCCGCCATGGTAACAAGGGTGTGATATCGATGATCGTTCCTGAAGAAGACATGCCCTATATGGAAGATGGAACACCGGTTGATGTTGTATTAAACCCGCTGGGCGTTCCCTCACGGATGAATGTTGGGCAAGTATTAGAGACGCATTTGGGCTGGGCTGCTAAAGGGTTGGGTAATGAAATCGGCAAAATGCTGGAGGCGAAAGCTAAGGTCGAGAAACTTCGCAAGTTCTTAGAAAAAATTTATAACACAAGTGGGCGCAAAGAAGACCTGGATTCATTTACTGATGATGAAATACTGGAATTAGCGAATAACCTTAAACAAGGTGTGCCAATGGCTACGCCGGTATTTGATGGTGCGTCAGAAGCTGAAGTTAAGCAAATGTTAAAACTTGGTGGCCGTTCTGACACGGGTCAAGTTCAACTGTACGATGGCCGTACAGGTGAAGCGTTTGACCGAGAAACAACTGTCGGCTACATGTATATGCTTAAATTGAATCACTTGGTTGATGACAAGATGCATGCGCGTTCAACGGGTCCATACAGTTTGGTGACGCAACAACCGTTGGGTGGTAAGGCTCAGTTTGGTGGGCAACGCTTCGGTGAAATGGAAGTATGGGCGCTAGAAGCATACGGTGCTGCTTATACCTTGCAAGAAATGTTAACCGTTAAATCGGATGATGTTTCAGGACGTACACGCATGTATAAGAACATTGTTGATGGAAACCATACAATGGATCCGGGTATGCCGGAATCGTTTAATGTGCTTGTCAAAGAGATTAGAGCGCTAGGTATCAATATAGAGCTGGAACAAGATTAATGCCTTGTTCTATTGGCATTTATTTGAACAAAACAGATAACAAGGAGATACGGTCTTGAAAGATCTACTCAATTTTTTAAAGCAACAAAACCAGACTGAAGAGTTTGATGCTATTCGAATCGGTTTAGCCTCACCTGACATGATTAGATCATGGTCTTATGGCGAGGTAAAAAAACCTGAAACAATTAATTACCGCACATTTAAACCTGAAAGAGATGGTTTGTTCTGTGCCAAAATCTTTGGTCCGGTTAATGATTATGAATGCCTTTGCGGAAAATATAAGCGTTTAAAACACCGAGGTGTGATCTGTGAAAAATGTGGCGTCGAGGTGACTTTGTCAAAAGTTCGTCGTGAACGTATGGGCCACATTGATCTTGCGTCTCCTGTTGCGCATATTTGGTTCTTAAAATCATTGCCGTCTCGTATCGCATTACTACTGAACATGACGCTTAGAGACATTGAGCGCGTTTTGTATTTTGAATCTTTTGTTGTTGTTGACCCAGGTTTAACTGCGCTTGAAACAGGCACACTGATGACAGAAGAGGAGCATTTAGAGGCTCTTGAAGAACACGGTGATGAATTCACCGCCTTGATGGGAGCCGAAGCAATTGATGGGCTACTAAAGGCACTTGATTTGAATGCTGAAATGGAAGCGTGTCGCGAAGAAATTAATGCGACTAAATCTGAAACCAAAATTAAAAAAATATCCAAGCGTTTAAAAGTTCTCGAGGCTTTAGTCGCGTCTAAAAATAAACCAGAGTGGATGATCCTTAGGGTGCTTCCCGTCTTACCACCAGAATTACGACCCCTTGTTCCTTTGGATGGTGGCCGCTTTGCAACATCCGATCTAAATGACTTGTACCGTCGCGTGATCAATAGAAATAACCGTCTACATAGGCTATTGGATCTTAGCGCACCAGATATTATTGTGCGCAATGAGAAACGTATGCTTCAAGAGTCTGTTGACGCCTTATTGGACAATGGAAGACGAGGCCGCGCTATTACGGGTACAAACCGGCGCCCATTAAAATCATTAGCGGATATGATTAAAGGTAAGCAAGGGCGCTTCCGTCAAAATTTATTAGGCAAGCGTGTTGATTATTCTGGCCGTTCAGTGATTGTTGTTGGGCCGACATTAAAGTTACACCAATGTGGATTGCCTAAGAAAATGGCGCTTGAGTTGTTTAAGCCGTTTATCTTCAACAAACTTCAGATGCGTGGTGAGGCAACAACGATCAAGGTTGCTAAAAAACAGGTCGAGCGCGAAGGCCCAGAAGTATGGGATATTCTTGCTGAAGTTATTCGTGAACATCCTATCATGCTCAATCGGGCACCAACACTTCACCGTCTTGGGATTCAAGCCTTTGAGCCGATACTGATTGAAGGGAAGGCGATTCAGTTACACCCGTTGGTCTGCTCTGCCTTTAATGCTGACTTTGATGGTGATCAAATGGCCGTCCATGTTCCACTATCGATCGAGGCGCAGTTGGAAGCAAGAACGTTGATGATGTCAACGAATAATATCTTGTCACCTGCGAACGGTGACCCGGTCATTGTTCCCTCGCAGGACGTTGTTCTTGGTCTTTATTATATGACCAGAGAACGCGTTAACGGACTCGGCGAAGGGATGGCTTTTAGTGATGTTGATGAGGCTGCACGTGCAATTCAAGCCGGTGTGGTTGGGCTTCATTCCAAAGTAAAAATCAGAATTGAAGAGAAGCACGTTGATGAAAATGGTGAGATTCAAATCTCGAGACGGCTGGTCGAAACAACAACGGGTCGTGCAAAAGTTTGGAGTATCGTGCCTAAAGTCTTAGATTTTGATTTAGTAAATAAAGACTTAACTAAAAAAGCAATCATGCAGTTAATCGACGCGTCATATCGTTTGTTGGGCGATAAAGAAACGGTTATTTTTGCTGACCAATTAATGTACCTAGGGTTCTCAAACGCGACGAAATCGGGTGTTTCGTTTGGCATAAACGATATGGTTATTCCAGACAGTAAGGATACGTTAATTAAATCGGCTCAAAAAGAGGTAAAAGATGTTGAGAGTCAATATGCCTCTGGTCTTGTTACAAATGGCGAACGTTACAATAAAGTGATTGATATTTGGTCGCATACGAATGAACAAGTCGCAAAAGCCATGATGGATAACTTGGGCAGTGATGACGTCAACGATGCTGAAGGCAATATAGTTAAGCAAAAATCATTTAACTCAGTTTATATGATGGCTGATTCAGGGGCCCGTGGTTCAGCTGCCCAAATTCGTCAATTAGCGGGTATGCGCGGATTGATGGCAAAACCAGATGGTTCTATTATTGAAACACCAATCACGGCTAACTTTAGAGAAGGTCTAAACGTTCTTCAGTACTTTGTTTCTACGCATGGTGCTCGTAAAGGACTGGCTGATACGGCCTTAAAAACAGCGAACGCTGGCTATTTAACACGTCGTTTAGTGGACGTTGCTCAAGATATGGTTGTCTTGGCGGATGACTGTAATACAGAAAATGGACTTGAAATAACGCCCCTAATTGAAGGTGGAGAAGTTATTGAGCCATTGGGTAACCTAATTCTAGGTCGTGTTGTTGCAGAAGATGTGATCAGTCCGGTGACAAACGACATAGTGGTTGAAAGGAATACACTGATTGATGAATCATGGATCGAGCGACTTGATAAAGAAGGTATAGACAAAGTCAAAGTTCGTTCTCCAATTACCTGTAACAATAGAAAAGGTATTTGTAAGATGTGCTACGGACGTGACTTAGCGCGTGGACACCTTGTTAATTTAGGAGAAGCTGTTGGCGTTGTGGCGGCTCAATCGATCGGTGAGCCGGGAACGCAATTAACAATGCGTACCTTCCATATTGGTGGTGCGGCTTCTAGCTCAGCGGCAATCAATAGTATAGAAATTAAATCTGAAGGCACGTTAACATTCAGTGATAAATTAAAAACAATTGAAAACAAAGATAAAAAACTGATTGTTATATCACGATCAGGTGAAATCAGTTTACTTGATGAATACGGACGAACACGTGAAAACTACAAGATTCCTTACGGTTCTGAATTATCTGCAAAAGAAGGAGACAAGCTATCAGCTGGCGCAGTATTAGCTACTTGGGATCCACACACACACCCGGTTATCACGGAAGTGGCGGGTAAGATTATCTTTACAGATTTTGTAGACGGCGTATCTGTTCAACAACATACGGATGAAATAACCGGCTTGTCGACCTTGGTTGTGACCGATGCTAAACAACGCGGTAGTTCTGGAAAGGATTTAAGGCCAGCCATTACACTGGTTGACGCCAATGGTGAACCCGTATTTATTCCTGGAACAACTATTGTTGCCCACTATGTGATGCCAGCCGGAGCGGTGGTTAACGTAACGGATGGGATGGATGTCGAGGAGGCTGATATTTTAGCGCGCATTCCTCAGGAGTCGAGCAAAACACGTGATATCACCGGGGGTCTTCCTCGTGTTGCTGACTTATTCGAGGCACGTAAGACAAAAGATCCTGCTATTTTGGCAGAAATGACGGGAACGGTTAGTTTTGGCAAAGAAACTAAAGGTAAACGTCGTTTAATCGTTACCGACAAGGATGGTGAAAGTAAAGAATTGCTCATACCAAAATGGAGGCATATTACCGTCTTCGAGGGCGAGCATGTCGAGCAAGGGGAAACAATTGCTGAAGGTGAATTAACGCCTCATGACATTTTAAGACTTAGAGGTGTTTCTGAATTAGCACGATACTTAGTCAATGAAATTCAAGATGTTTATCGGCTACAAGGCGTTAAAATTAATGACAAACACATCGAGGTTATCATTAGACAAATGCTCAGAAAGGTTGAGATTACTTCAGGTGGCGACAGTTCTTTCATTAAAGGGGAACAAGTAGAGAAGACTCGTTTCTTGGAAATGAATGATCAGTTGGAAGCTGAAGGTAAAGTGCCGGCAACTGCCGATAACGTACTGTTGGGCATTACGAAAGCTTCCCTTGCAACAGAATCTTTTGTTTCTGCGGCCTCATTCCAAGAAACGACGCGTGTACTGACCGATGCTGCAGTTAGAGGTACTCGAGATAATCTACATGGCCTAAAGGAAAATGTCATTGTGGGTCGATTGATACCTGCTGGAACAGGCCTTGCGCATCATGCCGAGCGTAGAAAAAATAAATCTGTCTCGCTGGCAACAGAGTCAGTTGAAGAGGTGACTACAACGGCAGCACACGATGAAGCAGAAGAAGCCTTAAAGCAAGCGCTCAATATGGAAGAATAATCGATGCATGAAAAAAAACCAGCCTTTTATAAGGCTGGTATTTTTTCGATCCAATTAATTACGTCTTCATTCTGCTTGACAGAGTGCTAATATCTGCCTAAAATTCCCGCTCTTCAGTGGATTGGATTCGCAATCAGAACTGGAATTAAACTAAATTTATAAATTAACTGCATGTAATAAACGACATGCGGCTAGTATTTTTGAACGAGTTTTTGGAGCTCTAAATAAGTTATGACCACGATTAACCAACTAGTTCGTAAGCCAAGAAAACGAAAAGTAGAGAAAAGTAATGTTCCTGCTCTTGAGGCTTGCCCTCAACGAAGGGGTGTTTGCACACGTGTTTATACCACGACACCCAAGAAACCAAACTCTGCTTTACGTAAAGTTGCTCGTGTGCGCTTGACGAACGGTGCTGAAGTGACCAGTTATATTGGTGGTGAAGGCCATAATCTACAAGAGCACTCAGTGGTGCTGATACGCGGTGGTCGTGTTAAAGATTTACCGGGTGTTCGATATCATGTGGTCCGTGGGAGCTTGGATACGTCAGGCGTTGAAGCGCGTCGGAGAGGTCGTTCTAAGTACGGTGCTAAGCGCCCTAAAAACTAATATCAAGCGAGTAAAGTATGTCTAGAAGAAAAAAAGCGATTAAAAGAGAAATACTCCCAGACCCAAAGTTTGGAAATTTAGTTTTGGCTAAATTTATGAATATGATCATGGTTGATGGAAAAAAATCTATCGCTGAAAAAATAGTGTATGGCGCGCTAGATACTATTGAGAGTAAAGGCCATGAAGAGCCCGTAGAGGTTCTGATCCAGGCATTGGAAAAAGTTCAACCTGCTGTAGAAGTAAAATCAAGACGAGTAGGTGGTGCAACCTATCAGGTGCCGGTTGAAGTGCGCCCTAATCGACGCATGGGCTTATCAATGCGTTGGATGATTGATGCGTCACGTAAACGCAGTGAAAGATCAATGTCAGCACGATTGGCTGGCGAGATTATTGATGCTTTAGAAAGTCGCGGTTCAGCATTCAAGAAGCGTGAAGATACTCATCGTATGGCAGAGGCAAATAAAGCGTTTTCGCACTTCCGCTGGTAGTTTTATTTTAGAAAGATTTTAGGAAAAAAAGATGCCTCGTTCTACACCTATTGAGTGTTATCGGAATATTGGCATCATGGCTCATATAGATGCCGGTAAGACGACAACGACTGAGCGAGTATTATTTTATACCGGTGTTTCGCATCGTATGGGCGAGGTTCATGATGGTGCTGCGACGATGGATTGGATGGAGCAGGAGCAAGAGAGGGGGATTACGATCACCTCGGCTGCGACCACCTGTTTTTGGTCCGGTATGGAGAAACAATTTAAAACACACCGTATCAACATTATTGATACGCCCGGTCATGTAGACTTTACGATTGAAGTTGAAAGGTCCCTAAGGGTTTTGGATGGAGCTTGTGCGGTGTTTTGTGCTGTTGGAGGTGTCGAGCCACAGTCTGAAACAGTATGGAGGCAGGCTAATAAATATAAGGTCCCGCGTATAGCCTTTGTGAATAAGATGGATAGGGCAGGAGCTGACTTTAAACGAGTCGTTCAGCAGCTCAAAGAAAGGTTAGGGTCTAATGCGGTGCCTTTGCAATATGCGATAGGTGCTGAAGATGATTTTAAGGGAGTCGTTGATTTAATATCAATGAGAGCCTTTTATTGGGATAAGGAAGACAAAGGTGTTGTGCATCGGATCGATGATGTGCCTTTGTACTGTAAAGATGAGTGTGATGCTCTCCGTGAACAGTTAGTTGAAGTGGCTGCCGAGGGAGACGATGAGCTGATGGAGTTATACCTTGATTCAGGAAGTCTTTCAGAAGCTCAGATAAAAAAAGGTTTGCGTTTAAGAACGCTAAGAAATGAAGTGGTGTTGGTGCTGTGTGGTAGCGCATTTAAAAACAAAGGTGTGCAGTGCATGTTGGACGCCATTGTAGATTATCTGCCTTCACCAGTTGATGTCCCTGCGATTAAGTCAGCAGATGGTGAAGAGCCAGATGTTAGAGAAGCAGATGATGATGCGCCATTTGCTGCCTTGGCTTTTAAGATAGCGAGTGATTCATTTGTAGGAGCATTAACTTTTTTTAGGGTTTACTCAGGTGTTCTTAAAACAGGGGATGCGGTATTAAATCCACTGAAAGGTAAGAAAGAACGCATTGGACGTTTGGTGCAAATGCACTCAAATGACCGGCAAGAAATTAAAGAGGTTTACGCTGGCGATATAGCGGCGGCGATAGGGCTTAAAGATGTTACTACGGGTGATACTTTATGTTCAATAAAAGAACCCATTACGCTTGAACGGATGGAGTTCCCGGATCCTGTAATTTCAATTGCAGTTGAGCCGAGAACAGTACAAGATCAAGACAAAATGGCTTTGGCGTTGACTAAGTTGGCTCAAGAAGATCCTTCATTTAAGGTTCATACAGATGATGAGTCAGGTCAAACGATTATTTCTGGGATGGGTGAGCTCCATTTAGAAATTATTGTTGATCGCCTGTTAAGAGAGTTTGGAGTGGCGGCGAATGTTGGTGCTCCTCAAGTTGCTTATCGGGAGTCAATACGAACGAAAGTTGAGCAGGAAGGTAAGTTTATAAAACAATCAGGTGGGCGTGGGCAATATGGTCACGTATGGTTGAAAATAGAACCACTTGAAAATAACGAATTTGAATTTGTTGATACGACGGTTGGTGGATCAGTACCGAAAGAATATATAAGTGCTGTTGAAACGGGTGTTAAAGAACAGATGAAGAATGGGGTTTTGGCGGGTTATCCCATGATAAATGTAAAGGTCACTTTATATGATGGTTCTTATCATGATGTTGACTCAAACGAAATGGCGTTTAAAATAGCGGGCTCTCTTGGTTTTAAGGATGGGGCAATAAAAGCAGATCCTGTGGTTTTAGAGCCAGTTATGAAAGTTGAAGTGGTAACACCAGAGGAATACATGGGTCATGTTGTTGGTGATCTTAATAAGCGTAGAGGGCTTATCCATGGTATGGATGAGGCTCCAGCTGGAAAAGTGATTGATGCGGAAGTGCCGCTGGCTGAAATGTTCGGCTATGCCACAGATTTGCGTTCAGCCACTCAGGGTAGAGCAACTTACAGCATGATGTTTGAAAAATATGCTGAGGTGCCGAAGGTGCTGGAAGAAAAAATTAAGAACAGAATTTTTTATTAATATTAAGTAAATGATGGGTATTGAATAATGTCTAAAGAAAAATTTGAAAGAAATAAACCCCATGTAAACGTAGGCACAATTGGTCACGTTGATCACGGTAAAACAACGTTAACGGCGGCGCTCACAAAAGTCATGGCAGAAGCGATGGGTGGAGAAGTCAAAGCATTTGATGAGATTGACAACGCCCCAGAAGAGCGCGAGCGTGGTATCACGATTGCCACCTCACACGTAGAATATGAATCAGATACACGTCACTACGCACACGTAGACTGCCCAGGTCACGCCGATTACGTAAAAAACATGATCACAGGTGCCGCCCAAATGGACGGCGCTATCCTCGTTTGCTCAGCAGCCGACGGCCCCATGCCACAAACCAGAGAGCACATCCTGTTATCGCGTCAAGTCGGTGTTCCTTACATTGTCGTCTTCCTAAACAAAGCCGACATGGTCGATGACGAAGAGCTACTGGAGCTCGTTGAAATGGAAGTACGGGAGCTACTCGACATGTACGAATTCCCAGGCGATGACACACCAATTATTACAGGCTCAGCGCTTAAAGCACTAGAAGGCGACACCTCAGAAATCGGTGCGCCTGCAGTTAGAAAACTCGTTGAAGCCCTGGATTCCTACATCCCCTTGCCAGAGCGTGCCGTCGATGGCGACTTCATCATGCCCGTAGAAGACGTCTTCTCAATCTCAGGTCGTGGCACCGTGGTTACTGGTCGAATTGAGCGTGGAGTGATCAAAGTGGGTGAAGAAATCGAAATCGTTGGCATCAAAGAAACCGCAACAACAACATGCACCGGTGTCGAAATGTTCCGCAAACTCCTTGATCAAGGCGAAGCAGGCGATAACGTTGGTATCTTACTACGTGGAACCAAGCGAGAAGAAGTCGAGCGTGGTCAAGTGCTCGCCAAGCCTGGTTCCATTACCCCGCATACACACTTCGAAGCTGAAGTATACGTACTGGGCAAAGACGAAGGGGGTCGTCATACACCGTTCTTCAATGGCTACCGTCCACAATTCTATTTCAGAACAACGGACGTAACAGGTGCTTGTGATCTGCCAGAAGGTGTCGAAATGGTCATGCCCGGTGATAACGTACAAATGACAGTTAAACTAATCAACCCGATTGCGATGGAAGAAGGCTTACGCTTCGCGATTCGTGAAGGTGGCCGAACTGTAGGTGCCGGTGTTGTTGCTAAAATTATTGAGTAATTAAAATGTCTAAACAATCCATAAGAATACGTTTAAAAGGTTTTGATCATCGATTAATTGATCATGCTGCACGTGAAATAGTAGAAACAGCAAAAAGAACAGGTGCTCAAGTAATGGGTCCTATTCCATTGCCGACAAAGAAAGAGCGGTTTACTGTGCTGATTTCACCGCATGTAAACAAAGATGCAAGAGACCAATATGAGCTTCGCACACATAAACGTATGATGGATATAGTTGAGCCAACTGATAAGACAGTTGATGCATTGATGAAGCTAGATTTGTCAGCAGGTGTTGACGTTCAAATTAAGTTGAATTAATTCAACTCTAACGATAAAAGAAAGGATAAATCATGTCTTTAGGTTTAGTAGGCCGTAAATGCGGTATGACAAGATTATTTACAGAAGAGGGTGAATCGATTCCTGTTTCTGTAGTACATATTTTGCCGAACCGTATTACACGAGTATTAAGTCAAGAATCTGATGGCTATTCTGCAGTGCAGGTGACAACAGGTAGTGTTAAGAATTCACGGGTCAATAAAGCCGAAATAGGTCAATTCACTAAAGCAGGTGTTGATGCTGGGAGAGGCTTATGGGAATTTAGGCTTGAGCAAGATTCAGAGCTTGAAGTGGGTTCAGATCTTTCTCTAGATATGTTTGAAAACGGACAAAAAATTGATGTCCGAGGTCAAAGCATTGGTAAAGGGTATGCGGGTGTGATTAAACGTCATAACTTTCAGATGCAAGATGCAACACATGGTAACTCCCTGTCTCACCGCGCACCTGGCTCTATTGGTCAGTGTCAAACGCCTGGTCGTGTACTTAAGGGTAAAAAGATGTCTGGTCACATGGGTAATGAACGCGTGACGACTCAAAACCTTGAGATTGTACAAATTGACACTGAAAAATCAGTGGTGTTGATTAAGGGTGCGATTCCAGGTGCTAAAAACAGTGACATCGTTATAACACCTGCTGTCAAAAAAAATAAATAGGCAAATATTATGAATACAGAATCGCCTGTCTTAGGTAAAAATATTTCTGAAGCCGTTTTTGGTCAAGACTATAACGAAGGTATTATTCACCAACTCGTTGTAACGTATATGGCAAATGCCAGGGCTGGAACTCGTGCTCAGAAAACACGTTCTGAAGTGAGCGGTGGTGGCATAAAGCCTTGGAAACAAAAAGGAACAGGCCGTGCTCGTGCAGGCACGATTAGAAGTCCAATTTGGCGTAGTGGTGGCGTTACATTTGCTGCTAAACCACAGGATTACAGTAAAAAACTGAATAAAAAAATGTATGCATCCGGTATGCGTTGCATTTTATCTGAACTTGCACGCCAA